>CAWJXK010000014.1:0-47470 GCA_963846855.1 uncultured beta proteobacterium | reverse complement strand
GGTGCCTGACGATGACCTACTTTCGCATGGGTAATCCACACTATCATCGGCGTGCTGCCGTTTCACGGTCCTGTTCGGGATGGGAAGGGGTGGTTCCGGCGGGCTAAGGTCGTCAGGCATTGAAGGTCGGGGCGTGTTCGCACCCGGCAGGAAGAAGTAAAGGATTGGGTTGGTTGCGGCGCAACGCACCGTGGTCAGTGCCCACGGTTATGGGGTCAAGCCGCACGGGCTATTAGTACCGGTTAGCTCAAGGCATTACTGCCCTTCCACACCCGGCCTATCAACGTGGTGGTCTGCCACGACCCTTCAGGGGGATCAAGTCCCCGGGAGATCTCATCTTCAGGCACGTTTCCCGCTTAGATGCTTTCAGCGGTTATCGCTTCCGTACATAGCTACCCGGCGATGCGACTGGCGTCACAACCGGTACACCAGCGGTACGTCCACTCCGGTCCTCTCGTACTAGGAGCAGCCCCCGTCAAATCTCCAGCGCCCACGGCAGATAGGGACCAAACTGTCTCACGACGTTTTGAACCCAGCTCACGTACCACTTTAAATGGCGAACAGCCATACCCTTGGGACCGGCTACAGCCCCAGGATGTGATGAGCCGACATCGAGGTGCCAAACACCGCCGTCGATATGAACTCTTGGGCGGTATCAGCCTGTTATCCCCGGCGTACCTTTTATCCGTTGAGCGATGGCCCTTCCATACAGAACCACCGGATCACTATGTCCTGCTTTCGCACCTGCTCGCCTTGTCAGGCTCGCAGTCAAGCTTCCTTGTGCCATTGCACTATCAGTACGATGTCCGACCGTACCTAGGAAACCTTCGAGCTCCTCCGTTACTCTTTGGGAGGAGACCGCCCCAGTCAAACTGCCTACCATGCACGGTCCCCGATCCAGTTCATGGACCCAGGTTAGAACCGCAACAACACCAGGCTGGTATTTCAACGTTGCCTCCACGCCATCTAGCGACAGCGCTTCAAAGGCTCCCAGCTATCCTACACAAGTCTTGTCACAGTCCAATGCAAAGCTACAGTAAAGGTGCACGGGGTCTTTCCGTCTAGCCGCGGGTAGATTGCATCTTCACAAACACTTCAACTTCGCTGAGTCTCAGGAGGAGACAGTGTGGCCATCGTTACGCCATTCGTGCAGGTCGGAACTTACCCGACAAGGAATTTCGCTACCTTAGGACCGTTATAGTTACGGCCGCCGTTTACCGGGGCTTCAATCAAGAGCTTGCACCCCATCATTTAACCTTCCGGCACCGGGCAGGCGTCACACCCTATACGTCGACTTTCGTCTTTGCAGAGTGCTGTGTTTTTGTTAAACAGTCGCAGCCACCATTTCTCTGCGGCCCCTCTCGGCTCCAGCTGTACGCCTTCACCTACCAGGGGCGCACCTTATCCCGAAGTTACGGTGCTAATTTGCCGAGTTCCTTCTCCTGAGTTCTCTCAAGCGCCTTAGAATATTCATCCTGCCCACCTGTGTCGGTTTGCGGTACGGTCAATTCGAGACTGAAGCTTAGAGGCTTTTCCTGGAAGCAGGGTATCGCGCACTTCAGGCCAGCAAGCCGACCCTACGTCATCACGCCTCGGCTAAGACCCCCGGATTTGCCTAAGGGCCACGCCTACACGCTTAAACCGGGACGTCCAACACCCGGCCGCGCTAACCTTCTCCGTCCCCCCATCGCATCTCGAATCGGTGCAGGAATATTGACCTGCTTCCCATCGGCTACGACTCTCGTCCTCACCTTAGGGGCCGACTCACCCTGCGCCGATGAACGTGGCGCAGGAAACCTTGGGCTTTCGGCGAGCGGGCCTTTCACCCGCTTTATCGCTACTCATGTCAGCATTCGCACTTCCGATGGCTCCAGCAAGCCTCTCGACTCACCTTCACAGCCCTACGGAACGCTCTCCTACCATCCAGGAGTCAGAAGTCAGTTGACAGAAATCAGTAACGGCACGGCATCACCTGGCGCCCGTGCTTTTACTGAGTCCTTGCAGCATCTTGGCGATCTCGATGTACTCATCGCGCCAAGCCTGCCACGTCGACTCGGGGATGTACCCCAAGTCATGACAGTAACGAAGCCACACCCGCATCTCGTCTGCCGAGCCAATCGCCATCGTTAGATAGCGACGCAACTCGAGCTTCGATGCGGAGGATTTCGCGAAGCCTTCCGCCAGATTGGCGCAGATCCCTTTACTGCACCGACGGACCTGGTCCGCCAACGCATATTGCTCGATTTGCGGAAAGCCCAAGCTGGCGCGGTGAATGTCGAGCGACACTCGATACGCACGCTTGAACACTTCCAGCTCCTCGAACCGGATCAACGGCATCGCTTGAGCTTGATACTGTCAACTGTCAACTGAATTCTGACCCCTGAATCCACAGCTTCGGTGCACGGTTTGAGCCCCGTTACATCTTCCGCGCAGGACGACTCGACCAGTGAGCTATTACGCTTTCTTTAAATGATGGCTGCTTCTAAGCCAACATCCTGGCTGTCTGTGCCTTCCCACCTCGTTTCCCACTTAACCGTGTCTTGGGGACCTTAGCTGGCGGTCTGGGTTGTTTCCCTCTCGACACCGGACGTTAGCACCCGATGTCTGTCTCCCCTGCTCGCACTTGCCGGTATTCGGAGTTTGCTATGGCACGGTAAGTCACAATGACCCCCGCCACCATTACAGTGCTCTACCCCCGGCAGTGATACAGGAGGCACTACCTAAATAGTTTTCGGAGAGAACCAGCTATTTCCGGATTTGATTAGCCTTTCACCCCTACCCACAGCTCATCCCCTACCTTTTCAACGGGAGTGGGTTCGGCCCTCCAGTGAGTGTTACCCCACCTTCAGCCTGGCCATGGGTAGATCATCCGGTTTCGGGTCTACGCTATGTGACTCAATCGCCCTGTTCGGACTCGCTTTCGCTGCGCCTCCCCTATTCGGTTAAGCTCGCCACACCACGTAAGTCGCTGACCCATTATACAAAAGGTACGCCGTCACTCCGTCGCTCAATGGCTCCGCCATTGATCTCCTCGTTCAGTTGACAGGTGTCAGTTGACAGCTGCCAGTAACACCACATCGCAGCCACCGCGTTACCGCGTAGCGTGACGTGCCTTTACTGACTACTGTCAACTGACTCCTGACTCCTGAAGGAGGAGCGATGTCACTCCAATTGCAAAGCAATTGAGTGACGGAGCTCCGACTGTTTGTATGCATGCGGTTTCAGGATCTATTTCACTCCCCTCCCGGGGTTCTTTTCGCCTTTCCCTCACGGTACTGGTTCACTATCGGTCGATCACGAGTATTTAGCCTTGGAGGATGGTCCCCCCATCTTCAGACAGGATTTCACGTGTCCCGCCCTACTTCTCTCGCGCCTGGTTCCACAATCGTCTCTTCGGTTACGGGGCTATCACCCACTGCGGCCGGCCTTTCCAGACCATTCTCCTGAGACAACTGCTAAATCGCGACGGCTTCTCCCATTTCGCTCGCCACTACTCTGGGAATCTCGGTTGATTTCTGTTCCTCCGGCTACTGAGATGTTTCAGTTCACCGGGTTCGCTCTACCCTGCCTATGTATTCAGCAGGGAGTGACCCTTGCGGGCCGGGTTTCCCCATTCGGACATCTGCGGATCATCGCTCGTTTGCCAGCTCCCCGCAGCTTTTCGCAGGCTGCCACGTCCTTCATCGCCTGTGATCGCCAAGGCATCCACCACATGCACTTAGTCGCTTGACCCCATAACACTGAGCACTGACATTCGCTCAACATCACGGGCGTTCGCGCCCCCTGCCCATCCCGAACTCACAGGACGTACAGGGACAATACAATCCAACCCAGTCTCACCCTTCCAGCCAGACTTTAGCTCGCGCCAAAGCCTGCCCTTCCGAGCAAGACCTTTACTTCTTCCCAATTGTTAAAGAACAACCGATATTCAGGTCTGGCTAAAAACCAGAGCTAAACGCCTAACGCTTAGCTTTGATCTCTGGCGCATTGGTGGAGCTGGACGGGATCGAACCGACGACCCCCCTGCTTGCAAAGCAGGTGCTCTCCTGTTCAGTGGTCAGCAGTCAGTTGACAGGAGTCAGTCACTTCAAATTCCAACCTGGTGGAGCTGGACGGGATCGAACCGACGACCCCCTGCTTGCAAAGCAGGTGCTCTCCCAACTGAGCTACAGCCCCGATTCAGTCTGTCAACTGACTACTGTCAGCTGACACCTGAACCTGGTGGGTCTGGATGGATTCGAACCATCGACCCCCGCCTTATCAAGACGGTGCTCTAACCAACTGAGCTACAGGCCCGGTTTTCAGTTGACAGGAGTCAGTTGACAGTTGGCAGTAACTGCGCGCGTAGCCAGTACTTCGCGCGTCGACTTTCCACGCTTTTACTGCCAACTGCCAACTGGCAACTGGCTCCTGACTGCAGCCGATAGGTTGTGGGTACTTGAACATCACGGTGGGAGTAGCAGGGTCGATCGACCGGGGCCATTACTGACTCCTGTCAACTGACGCCTGACTCCTGTTTCCGAGAAAGGAGGTGATCCAGCCGCACCTTCCGATACGGCTACCTTGTTACGACTTCACCCCAGTCACGAAACGCACCGTGGCAACCGCCCCCCTTGCGGTTAGGCTAGCTGCTTCTGGTACATCCCGCTCCCATGGTGTGACGGGCGGTGTGTACAAGACCCGGGAACGTATTCACCGCGACATGCTGATCCGCGATTACTAGCGATTCCGACTTCATGCAGTCGAGTTGCAGACTGCAATCCGGACTACGAACGGCTTTCTGGGATTGGCTCCCCCTCGCGGGTTGGCAACCCTCTGTACCGCCCATTGTATGACGTGTGAAGCCCTACCCATAAGGGCCATGAGGACTTGACGTCATCCCCACCTTCCTCCGGTTTGTCACCGGCAGTCTCCCTAGAGTGCCCTTGCGTAGCAACTAGGGACAAGGGTTGCGCTCGTTGCGGGACTTAACCCAACATCTCACGACACGAGCTGACGACAGCCATGCAGCACCTGTGTTCCGATTCCCTTTCGGGCACCCCCACCTCTCAGCAGGGTTCCGGACATGTCAAGGGTAGGTAAGGTTGTTCGCGTTGCATCGAATTAATCCACATCATCCACCGCTTGTGCGGGTCCCCGTCAATTCCTTTGAGTTTTAACCTTGCGGCCGTACTCCCCAGGCGGTCAACTTCTCGCGTTAGCTACGGTACCCAGGAATCGCTTCCCGAACACCCAGTTGACATCGTTTAGGGCGTGGACTACCAGGGTATCTAATCCTGTTTGCTCCCCACGCTTTCGTGCCTGAGCGTCAGTCTCAGCCCAGGGGGCTGCCTTCGCCATCGGTGTTCCTCCACATCTCTACGCATTTCACTGCTACACGTGGAATTCCACCCCCCTCTGCCAGACTCCAGCTCGCCAGTCTCAAATGCCGTTCCCAGGTTAAGCCCGGGGCTTTCACATCTGACTTAACGAACCGCCTGCGCACGCTTTACGCCCAGTAATTCCGATTAACGCTCGCACCCTACGTATTACCGCGGCTGCTGGCACGTAGTTAGCCGGTGCTTATTCTTCCAGTACCGTCAAGAACCCCCCTTATTAGGAGAAGCCTTTTCTTCCCGGACAAAAGAGCTTTACAACCCGAAGGCCTTCTTCACTCACGCGGCATGGCTGGATCAGGGTTGCCCCCATTGTCCAAAATTCCCCACTGCTGCCTCCCGTAGGAGTCTGGGCCGTGTCTCAGTCCCAGTGTGGCTGATCATCCTCTCAGACCAGCTACCGATCGTCGCCTTGGTAAGCCTTTACCCCACCAACTAGCTAATCGGACATCGGCCGCTCCCATAGCGTGAGGCCCTTGCAGGTCCCCCACTTTCCTCCGTAGAGCATATGCGGTATTAGCGCCGGTTTCCCGGCGTTGTCCCCCACTACGGGATACGTTCCGATGCATTACTCACCCGTTCGCCGCTCGCCGCCAGGGTTGCCCCCGCGCTGCCGCTCGACTTGCATGTGTAAAGCATGCCGCCAGCGTTCAATCTGAGCCAGGATCAAACTCTTCACTTGAAGAAAAAGTTCGATCTCTATCAAAGTCACTCAATCGACGTTGGCCCCATCTCAATCCCCTCAGTTTCCCAACAGGATCAAGACAAGACTCGCGCCCCCATCCCTTGCGAAACGAAGGCGTCTTTGCGTCGTGTGAGCACCTATATGTCTCTACACCCCAAGTCAGCATCACTCGCGTGACACCACCCCAGAGCGCCATGACATCCAAGCACCCACACCTATCGGTTGCAAATTTTTAAGGAACAGGCTGCTAACGGAAAGCCCGGCCAACGTGCGCCGGGCCGCATGGCAGCGAAGAGGTGGAATTATAGTCGCCGCAGTGCAACAAAGCAACCCCGCCGAGCCCCCGCGGATAGGTACGCGGAACCCCGCAACGAGCCCAAAGCAGGACAGAATGTCGCAGCGCTGGACGAGCGATCAGGCATTCGACTGAACGAGAAGGCGCATTGCCGGATGACCGAAAATATTCCTATCAAAGCACCGAACGCACCGTGAACCCGGACGATTTCACATGCAGCGTGCCCGTGCGCGAGATGGTGCCGGTGGCGGAGAACGTGACGCTGTGGTGGTGCGAGCTCGACGTCGGCGACCCTAACGTATTGCGAATGGAGGCATTGCTGGCGCCGGCCGAGCACGCGCGCGCCACACGTTTCGGCAACGAGATGTTGCGCAGGCGCTGGATCGCCGGCCGCGGCGCGCTTCGCGTGGTGCTCGGCCGCGTGCTCGACATGCCGCCGGCACGCATCGAAATTCAGCGCGGCGCGCGCGGTCGGCCCCAGCTCGCAGACTCCGCCTTCGCGCCCGACTTCAACGTGTCGCATACGGACGGCGCGGCGGTCATGGGCGTCGCCTACGGCGCGCGCATCGGCATCGATGTCGAGCGCAGCGACCGCGCCGTTGGCGCCGATCGCCTCGCACGGAAGTTTCTCGCGGCCGGTGAGCGGACGACCCTAGAAGGGCTTGCCGATGATGAACGGCGCGCGCGCTTCCTCAAGTACTGGACCTGCAAGGAGGCGATGAGCAAGGCGACCGGCGACGGACTGATCGCGCCGTTCGCGCGGTTGCACGTCGACATCGCCCCACCCCGGCTGTTGGACGGACCGCCGCCCTACACGCCCGCCGCGTGGTCCCTCCATTCCGCGGCCGCACCCGCCCCCTACCTCGTCACGGTCGCACTCTGGCGGCGGAGCGACGGCGCATGATCCGGCCGCCGCGCGAAAATTTCCCGTCGCACGGACCGGAGCGCGATAATCGGTGCGCTCCCGGCCACGTGCGCCGCACGCCCTTCCTCTGAAAGCCTGCGCGGCGCGCGCGGCCAATGTCGTCGAACCGATGAAGGTGGCGCAATGCGCACAATCGTCCTGCTGGTGCTGATCCTGACGCTTTCGGCGTGCGTGCCGATCGGTGTAAAGACGCAGTCCCTTCCGCTTGCGTCCGAGCCCGCTGCCATGCGGAGCTGACTCGGCTCGCCCGAGCCGCGGATTCATTCGCCGGCCGGTCTTGGGTATTTCCAGCGCTTCTGAATCCAGAGAAATTCCGCGGGCGAGTCTCGCACCGCCTGCTCGGCGCGCCGCGCGAATCGCTCCATGATGTCCTCGCCGCGCCGGATTTCGTACGGCGGCTCGGCGAGCACCTCGAGACGCACCGAGTATCGCCCGCGCGAGACGCGCCGCATGGCCACGTACACGACGGCCGCATCGAGAAATCGCGCGATATGGTCGGCACCCACGTAGAACGCAGTGTCGCGACCCAGGAATTGCGTCCAGTGCTTGCGCTCCTCCGGGCGTGGCGTCTGATCGGCAATGAGCGAATACGCGTGGGGGGTGTCGGCGCGGCGCATCATCTCGAAGATGAAATCCGCGCGCGGAATCGCCTTGCCGCCGAACCGTTCGCGCGCCTCCTGCAGGAATTTTTCCACCGAAGCGAGGCGATGTGGCTGGTATACCGTGTCGATCGGAATCCCGAAGCGGGCGCCGCCGGCCAGGAACAGCCACTCCCAGTTTCCATAATGTGGCGCGAGCAGCACGACCGATCGCTTCGCATCGGCATATCGCCGGACGAGATCCGGGTTGTCGAACGTGACGCGTGACAACAGGGCGTCCGCCGACGCCGTGAATCCCCAGATCATTTCCACCAGCATGTCCGCGGCATGACGATAGGACCCCTGCACGATCGCGGCGCGCTCGGCCGGTGTGCGGTCGGCGAAGGAAATCGCGACATCGCGGTCGACCTGGTCGCGGCGCCAGCGCGCCACGTGGAATCCGGCTACGTACATCAGCCATCCCCAGGCGTACAGGACCGGCAGCGGCGTGCGCGACAGCAGCGTGAGGAAGATTCGCATTCGGCGTTGGGCCGGGACGGCGGGTGACGGTCCCGCGGCCGCGCCGGCGACTATAAGGGACGCATTGGCGCGACGCAACGCGATTCCGCGCGCCGGTGCCTCGGCCAATCCGGTGCGCTAACCACCGTCCTGCAGAGGAATCGCCCGCACCGACAGCACGCCGTCGATCGCCGCGATCGCCTGGATGATTCCGGCGTCGATCGCGCTGTCGGCGTCGACCAGCGTGTAGGCCATCTCCCCGCGCGACTTGTTCACCATGTTGTGGATGTTGAGCCCCGCGTGCGCCATCGCGGTCGAGATCTGGCCCAGCATGTTCGGCACGTTGGCGTTGGCGATCGCGACCCGGAAGGGCGATTCCCTCGGCATCTCGACGTTCGGAAAATTGACGGCATTGGCGATCGTCCCGTTCTCCAGATACTCGCGCACCTGATCGACCACCATGACGGCGCAATTCTCCTCCGCTTCCTCGGTCGACGCGCCGAGATGAGGCAATGCCGCCACATTGGGCACGCCAAGCAGCACAGGGCTGGGGAAATCGCACAGGAATTGCTTGAGCGTGCCGGCGCGCAGCGCGGCGGCGACGGCGTCCTCGTCGACGATCGCGTCGCGGGCAAAGTTGAGCAGCGCCGCGCCCGATTTCATCCCGGCGAGGCGCTTCGCGTCGATGAGGTGCCGCGTCCGGTCCGACAGCGGAACGTGCAGCGTGACGAAATCGGCCTGCTTGAGGAGCTCCTCGATGGTCTGCGCCTTGCGCACGCTCGATGGGAGGCGCCATGCGGCGTCGACGGTGATTTCCGGATCGAATCCGATCACCTTCATGCCGAGCTTGAGAGCAGTGTCGGCGACAAGACTCCCGATTGCGCCGAGACCGACGATTCCGAGCGTGCGGCTGGGCAGCTCGACGCCGGCGAACTGCTTCTTGCCGTCCTCGACGCGCTTCGCGAGGTCATGCGCCGCGGCGTCGAGGCCGCCGACATAATGCAGCGCCGGCACGATGTTGCGTGCCGCCATCAGCAGTGCGGCAAGGACAAGCTCCTTGACCGCATTGGCGTTGGCGCCCGGCGCGTTGAATACGGGAACGCCGCGCTGCGACATTCGTGCCACCGGAATATTGTTGGTGCCCGCTCCTGCCCGGCCGATCGCCCGCACGCTCGCGGGGATGTCCATCTCGTGCATGTCGTGCGAGCGGACGAGGATGGCATCCGGCGCCGCGATCGCCTTGCCGACCGTGTAGCGCGCGGCGGGAAGACGGTGCAGCCCGTGACTCGAGATGTGATTGAGCGCGAGAATCTGATACTTGGCCATGAACGCGATCAACCGTTGCGCTTTTCGAATTCGCGCATGTAGTCGACAAGCGCCCTGACGCCTTCGAGCGGCATGGCGTTGTAGATCGATGCGCGCATTCCGCCGACCGAGCGGTGGCCCTTGAGCTGGACCATGCCGCGCTCCCTGGCGCCCTTGAGGAACGCATCGTCGAGCGACGCGTCGTGCAGCTTGAACGGGACGTTCATCCGCGACCGATCCTCGCGCCGCACGGGATTGCGGTAGAACTCGGTGGCATCGAGGTAATCGTAGATGAGCGCCGCCTTGTCGATGTTCGCGCGCTCGATCGCGGCCACGCCGCCCCGCGCCTTCAACCACTCGAAGACGAGTCCGGCGATGTAAATGGCGTAAGTTGCGGGCGTGTTCAGCATCGAATCGCTTTCCGCCTGCTCCTTCCAGTGAAACACCGATGGCGTGATCGGCAGGGCGCGATCGAGGAGGTCCTCGCGAACAATCACCACGGTGAGCCCCGCCGGGCCCATGTTCTTCTGCGCGCCCGCGTAGATCACGCCGAATCTCGCGATGTCGACGGCACGCGACAGGATGTGAGATGACATGTCCGCGACGAGCGGCACGTCGCCGGTGTCCGGCGTCCAGTGGTATTCGACGCCGCCGATGGTCTCGTTGGTGCACACGTGGAGGTACGCGGCGTCCTTGCTCGTCTTCCACGCTTCCTGTGCCGGCACGTAGCTGAAGCCGCGATCCTCGGCGCTGGCGGCGACATTGACCGAGCAATATTTCTTCGCCTCCTTGATCGATTTCTTCGACCACTCGCCGGTATTGACGTAATCGGCCGAGGTCCTGGCGCCGAGCAGGTTCATCGGCACGACGGCGTTCTCGGCGATCGCCCCGCCTTGCAGGAACAGCACCTTGTAGCCGGACGGGATCGCCAGCAGCTCGCGCAGATCTGCAAGCGCCTTCTCGTGGATCGAGACGAATTCCTTGCCGCGATGGCTCATCTCCATCACCGACATCCCGCTGCCGTGCCAGTCGAGCATCTCGGCCGCCGCGGTGCGCAGAACGTCCTCGGGAAGCACCGCGGGTCCGGCGCTGAAATTGAAAATTCGCATGGTGGAGATCGGCGTGTCGACGGGAAATGCGGCGCCTTCGTGGGTCGTCGCGACGGCAATCGTCGATTCTACTGCATGCGCGTGCCGCTCAAGTCATCCCGTGCGCGTAGCGCAAATTGTGGGCAGGCAATGTCGCGCCGATCGGCGACGACGACACCCGACCTGGACCCGGTCTCCCGCGACGGCACCGAGAGTGCACTGTCGCGTCACGAAGGGCTAGCTCTTGGGCTTCATGCCCTCGAGATCGTGGATGGTTTCCTCGGCGCGCGCGCGAATGACGCCCACACGGCCCTCGGCTGCGATCGGCGCGTCGGGCAACACCAATGCGCACATCAGATCGCGGATCGAGATGAGGCCCTCGATGGTGCCTTCGCGGTCGACCAGGAGGTGCCGGTATCCGTGCACCACCATGAGACGAAGCGCCTCTTCGACCGTTGCCGTCGCCTGAACATGCCGCACGTTCGGGCTCATCACCGCCGACACCTTGGTCGACTTCGGATCGCGGCCCTCGCCGACGACGCGCCGCATCACGTCGCGCTCGGTGAAGATACCCTCGATCGCGCCCCCGGGGTTGCCGATCAGCACCGATCCCATCTCGCGTTTGGACATCGCCGCGACAGCTTCAGTAACGGTCGCCGATGCCGGGATGCGAACGACATCCTGAATTTTCTTGCCCTTCACGATCGATTCCACGGTTTGCGTGATCATCGTTTCCTCCGCGGTAGCTTGTTCGTTTCGCAGCCAGGGCGGGCGCCCTGCGTCAGTCTGCCATCGTACGATCCCGGCCGCCGCCCGGTTTGACATGGACCAAATATCACCGGGATCGCGGCGCCCGGCCGATCCCGAGGTTCGCTCTCTGAGAGATGGCTATTGTGCGCTTTTGTTCGCCAACGCCTGCAAGTGGGTATCGCGCAGTCTGCTTCGCTGGAGCTTGCCGGTCGCCGTCTGCGGAAGCGCCGGCACCCAATGCACCCAAGTCGGCTTCCGATATTTTGGGAGATCATCGATGCCCGCGGCGAGGCGCCGGCGCGCGTCGATCTCCCGCCCGGCGGCCGCCACGGCCAGGACCGCGATGGAGACGAGGCCGTCGTCGGTCGTGGCCCCGACAGCCGCCACCTGCTCGATCGAATCACCGCAGGCCTCGGCCAGCGCATGCTCGATCCAGAGCGTGCTGACCCACTGACCCGACACCTTGAGCAGATCGTCGCTTCGGCCGGCGAATTCCAGCGAACCGTCGCCGCGCCGGATGAAGACGTCGCCCGGCGAGAACCAGCCGCCGCGAAACCCGTCGGCTTCGGCCTCCGGGCGCCGCCAATATCCGAGCGCCAGCGTCGGATTACGGATCCAGATTCGCTGCGGCAGCGCGGCATCCGTGGCAGCGAATCGCAATGACGTTCTCGGCGTCGGCCGAAGCAAACCGGTGTCATCGTCACCGTAGAGCACGAGGCAAAGAGTTTCGGACGTGCCATAGCCCGAAATCGGCGCCATGCCGGTGGCGCGTCTCCACCCTTCGCTGACATTGGCCGGCAGCGCCTCGCCGGCCGAAACGAAATGTCGAATGTCGCGCCCGGAAAGCCTGGGTGCGACGCGGTCCAGCAGCATTCGATTGTAGAGCGTCGGCACGGTGAACACGAGTGTGGGCCGGTGCCGCTCGACCATCGCCAGGACGCGCTCGGGGGATGCCCGCTCGCGATCGAGGATGACGGTGGCGCCGAGTCGCAGGCCCGCGAACAGGCTGTTGGCGAGCGCGTAGGCGAAGAAGAGCTTCGAGCTCGAATAGAAGCGGTCGGCCGGTCCTGCCGAGAGCACCTCGCGAGCGAAGCTCTCCGGCTCGGAGGCCACCCGCTGCGAATGCACGACGCCCTTGGGCACGCCGGTCGTTCCCGACGTGCCGATCCACAATGCCGGATCCTCGTCGCGTCGCTCGCAGGGTTCGATGGGCGCCGCCGCGCGTAACGCCGACGGCCAGTCCACGCCATCGTGGCCCCCATTCGCGACGACGACGGGCGGTGCTGCAAGCGATGCCGCCAGCGCGCAGACGCCGGACGCTTCGTCCTCGTCGCACCAGACGAATCGCACTTCGCTGTCGGCGAGGATGGGCGCGAGATCGGCCGGAGGGAGCCGCGGATTGACGCCGATCGCGACACCGCCCGCCCAGATGACGCCGAGATACGCGACGACCCAGTCGATGCTGTCGCGCGCGAGGATCACCACCCGCGCACCGGCGTCCACTCCAACCGATTGCCACGCGCCGCCGGCGCGCCGCACCGACTCGCGCAGCGTGGCGTAGTCGATGCGCCCGTCGCCGCACTCCAGGGCCACGGCGCGATCGGCGCCCGCGCACAGAAGTCGTTCAGCCGCGTTCATCACGGGCTCGTCGCGGCTATACGAGCGGATGGCTCGCGCGAAGCTCGGGCAGGCAGTGCCGGATCCATTGCGCCGTCAGCTTTTCCTGCAGCGAATTCTGGCGCAGCCGGTCGGACAGCGCGTGGAAATCGACGCTGTCGAGCGGCTGGTCCTGGTTGAAGCAGGAGAACACGTGGGTCACCTTGCCCGTCGCCGGATCGCGATGCGGCTGCAGGCACTGCGCACAGATCTCCTTCATCATGCACTGCATCGGCGAATTGATGGATCCGATCGCTTCGTGGCGAGGCGCGACGTGCGGCGCCAGCACGCCATGGCGTGCCCGCGCGACCGCCGCCATCATCCGGTCGGAGCCGATCGCGATGATCCGGCTTCCCTCGCGAAGCGGGATCTGCTGCACGCCCAGGCGGCCGGATGCGTAGGCTTCCATCGCCTGCACGATGTTGCCGACGAACGCGTGATCCTGCGGTCGTTGCGGCGTGAACCCAGGCTCTTCGTCACAGCACCAGACGATGACATCCGCGGCCGCCTCGATCTCGGAGACCTTGTAGCGGTCGACCTGCTTCTTGTAGCCCGCGAAGTAGAGGACGCGCGATCCCGCTGCGCGGAGCGCCTGCCCGATCGAGAACAGCACCGCGTTGCCGAGGCCGCCGCCCACCAGCACCGCGGTCTCGCCGCGCGCGATGTGCGTCGCGGTGCCCGTGGGCCCCATCAAAACGATCGGCTCGCCCGGCCGAAGCATCGCACAGAGGTTGGACGACCCGCCCATCTCCAATACGATCGTCGACACGAGGCCGCGCTCGCGATCGACCCATGCGCCGGTGAGCGCGAGGCCCTCGAGATGCATCCGCGTGTGGGCAACGACCGGTGCCAGCGCGGCAAAATTCTGCAGCCGGTAGAACTGTCCCGGCCGGAATGCGCGTGCCGCGGCGGGCGCCTTCACGATCAGCTCGACGATCGTCGGGGTGAGGCGAACGACCTCGTGCACCGTGGCGCGCAGCTCGCCATCCAGGCGCGCGAAGAACGTCGCGTCGTCGCACGCGCTCGAAGGCGGGCGCTGCGCGAGCACCCGTGTCACCACCGGGTGTCCCTGCTTGGTCGATCCCAGCGCCTTCACGACGTTGCCGAAATACGACGGGTGAAGGTCGCCGAAGTATGAGACGAAGCGGCCGTCCGCCGAGCGCGTGACGAGCACGTCGGATTGCGGAGGTTTCGCCAGCGCATACGCAGGCTTGACCGTTTCGCCCGCGTCGTCGCAGGCGCGAAAGTATCGGCCGTCCAGCGGGAAATGCTCGGCATCCTCGCGCGCGAGCACGGTGTTGGGATGCGTGCCCGCGGCCACGAATACCGTGCGCGCGGACAGCACAACATCGACGGTCTCGACGCCTCCCCCGCTGTCGGCCGGCGCGCGCGCGAACTTGACGGCGCGCGCCGCACCATACTCGTCGGTGTCGACGGCGCGCGGTGAGAGCCCTTCGGCGAACACGACGCCCTCTTCGAGCGCCTTCGCGACTTCCTCGTGGTTCAGCGTGTACGACGGACTGTCGATCAGGCGGCGCCGGTAGGCGATCGTCGCGCCACCCCAGTGCTGCAGCAGCTCGGTGATTCGCGCAGCGCGCCCCGTGCGCGCCGCCTCGCGCCGCTCGCTGCGGATCGCGCGCGCATGCGACAGGTATTCCTCGGCGATCTCGCGCTCCTCGTCGTCCCAGGCGGCGCGAATGGCGTCCTCGCCGATTTCGGCGGCAAGCGTCTTGTACCGGTCGAGGAACTTCTCGACCTGGACGACGTAGTAGGCGAGCGCCTCGGTCGCCGTGTCGATCGCCGTCAGCCCGCCGCCGATGACGACGACGGGCAGGCGCAGCTGCATGTTCGCGATCGAGTCGCGCTGGGCGGCGCCGGTCAGTTGCAACGCCATCAGGAAATCGGATGCGGTGCGAACGCCGCGAGCGAGTCCATTCGGGATGTCGAGCGTGGTCGGCTTGCCGGCGCCCATGCAAAGCGCGACGTGATCGAAGCCGTACCCGCCGGCGGCCTCAGGGCGAAACGCGTCGTCCAGCGTGAGCGTGCCGCCGAAGCGCACGCCGCCGTACATGGCAAACTGCTCGCGGCGCTCGAGCAGAAGCCGGATCAGCTTTAGGAAGTTCTTGTCCCAGCGCACGGTGATCCCGTACTCGGCGACGCCGCCGAAGCCCGCCATCACCCGCTCGTCGAGCTCTTCATAGAGGCTCATCGCGTCGCGGATCGGCTGGAACGGCGCGCGCGCGCCGTCCGCGCGCACGCCGGAGAGCTCCGCCGGCAGCGGCTCGATCTTCAGTCCGTCGATGCCGACGACCGTGTGGCCGTCGTTCATCAGATGATGCGCGAGGCTGAATCCCGCGGGTCCCATGCCGACGCACAGCACGCGATAGCCTGTCGGCGACGCGCGGAAACGGCCGGCGCAGGTTGAGCGGGTTCCACCGCGTGAGCAGGCTGTAGATCTCGAAGCCCCATGGCAGCGCGAGGACGTCCTTCAAGGTGCGCGTCTCGACCTGCGGTATGTCGACAGGCTCCTGCTTCTGGTAGATGCACGACTTCATGCAATCGTTGCAGATGCGGTGGCCGGTGGCGGCGACCATCGGATTGTCGATGCAGATGACCGCGAGCGCGCCGATCGCCTGCCCTTGCGCCTTCAGCTTCTGGAATTCCGAGATCTTCTCTTCGAGCGGGCAGCCCGCCAGCGTGACGCCGAACGCGCTCTTCTTGAAGGTGACCGCCGCGGGCGCGTCAGGCGACGGCTTTTCGCGCAGACCTTTCGAGCACGAATCCTTGGCCTGCGTGTGGCACCAGATGCAGTAGTTTGCCTGGTCGAGCGCACCGACGAGGTTGGTGCCCTTGTCCGTGAGCGCAAAGCCCTCGCGTCGGCGCAGCCGCGACGTGTCGACGCGAAACGCCTGTGCGCCCTGGATGGAGATCGGCTCGGCATGCGGCACGAGGTGCAGCGGATCCTGCTTCTGCGGCCCCTTGAACAGCACGCCGCCACGAACGTGCTCGCGGCCGGCCTCGGTGTGCAATGCCCAGGCCGCATAACGCAACGCGAGATCGAGCTCGGCCGTGTGCGCGGCCTCGTCGGCAAGCCAGCGCGCGACGTGCGTCGCGAATGTTAGCTCGTCGAAGCGTCCGCCGAAATGGCGGCGCAGCTCGCGCTCGAGCGCGCTGCCGTCGAACGCTTGCGCATCCTGGGGCGAAATGCGCGTCGCCGCCCTTCGCTGCACGAACTTGCGCTTGATCTCATGGAGCGGCGCCAGCTCGTCGTGGCGGTGCGACAGCGCCGCCACTTCATCCACGATGCCGAAGAGCTCCGCGATGAATCGCTCGAGGTGCGGCGCGACGTCGAGGATCAGCACCGATTCCTCCTTCGCGGAGACCGCGTCCACCCCGGCGCGTGCCGCGAGCAGGCGCTCGCACAGCGCGGCATCCGTCGTACCGAGGAATTGCAGGAACGCGTGGTCGACCGCGCCCTGGCCGTCGAGCCGGTAGAGGTCGGCGAAGGCGATGCCGAAACCCGGCGAGAGCTGGACTTCCGCGTCGCCAGCGGCGGCTTGCACGAGCGTGTCCACGTCGCCGCTTACAACGCCAGCCGCGCGGTCTTCGATCGCGTCGCGCGCATGTCGTCGCCACGAATCTCGCGCAGCGCGTATCCCACGAATTCGCCGACGACTTCCTTGCGCCAATAGACGTCGTAGTCGGTGTTGTCCATCGGTTTGGCGCGCGACGCCGCCATCCGGCCGGCTTCGGCGATGGTGTCATCGGTGAGTCGCTTGCCGAGAAGATATTCGCCCGCCTTGGAGAGAAACGGCTGCGACGAGACGGCACCCAGCGCGATGCGCGCGTCCTCGATCTCGCCCCCCGCGTTGACCTTGACCGCCGCGGCGACGCCCAGCACCGGAAAATCGAACGCGCCGCGTCGGCGCAGCTTCCAGTACGTGCTCTTCCATCCCGCGGCGTCGGGCAGCGCCACCGCCGTCAGGATTTCATCGGGCTTGCGAACCATGTATTCCATTCCATCATTACGATAAAACTCGGCGAGCGCGACGTCGCGTTCTCCGGCGGTCGACACGAGGCGAACCGACGCGCGGAGCGCGAGCAGCGCTGGCGCGCAATCGGTGGATGATACCGCGACGCAGCGCTTGCTGGCCGTCGCCACCCAGCAGATCGCGCCATCCTTCTTCATGCAGAAGTCGATCGCCTTGCGCCACTCGTAGTTCTGGTCGTAATAGCTGCACCGCGTGTCGAGGCAGAGATTGCCTCCCAGCGTGCCCATGTTGCGCAGGTGCACGGTGGCGACCTGCGACGCCGCCTGCCAGAGGCCGCGATAGTTCTCGCGAACAGAACGGTTGTCGATCACGCGCGACAGCGTCATCCCGCCGCCGAGCGTGAGGCCGCTGCCGTTGGCCGAGGCGCGCAGCGATTCGATGCGCCGCAACGAGACGAGCACGCGGGGAACCTGCTGGCGCCGCTTCATGTTCGGCAGCAGGTCGGTGCCGCCGGCGATCAGCATCGCGCCGGCACCTTCGGCATTCAGGATGCGCGCGGCATCGGCGACCGATCGCGGCGCTTCGTGCCGGAACCACGGCAGGCGCATCATGGCGTGGCCGGCTCCTTCGGCCGGCTCGCCTGTCGCGCGGGCGCTTCGACGGCATTGCCATCGCCGCCTTCCCACGGCGGCGGCACGATCATCGGGTCCGGATAAGGCACGTCGGGAAAAGACTCGGGGCCGACGCGCGGATTCTTTCCGGCGGCCTTCAGCGCCAATGCGCGCAGCACTTTTTCCGGGGTGATCGGCAACTCGTCGATGCGCACGCCGACCGCGTCCCAGATCGCGTTCGCGAGCGCGGGCATCACGGGCAGCAGGGGCCCCTGCCCGACCTCCTTCGCGCCGAACGGGCAGTTCGGATCGGGATCCTCGACGAGAATCGTGTCGATCTCCGGCATGTCGAGCGAGGTCGGGCTCTTGTATTCGAGCATCGACGGCATCTTGTGGACGAGCGCATCCGAGAGCTTGGGCGGCAGACGGCGGAACACCTGCTCCTCCATCAGCGCCTCGCCGAGGCCCATGTACACGCTGCCCTCGACCTGGCCGCGGGCCAGCACGGGATTCAACGCGCGGCCGATGTCGTGCGCGATCCAGATCTTGGGAACGTGGATCCAGCCGGTTCCGGCGTCGACCTCGACTTCGACGACGCACGCCGTGTAGGAGTACGCGGGCGACGGGCCGACGCCGCCGCCTTTGTAGCGCGCCGGCGGCTTCGGCGGCGAATACGAGCCGACCGCGCCGATCGTTCCGAACTTGACTTCGGCGGCGACGACCGCTTCGCGAAACGAGAGGCTCTTCCCCGGATCGCCGGCGACGAACGCGCGCCCTTGCGAGAACACGATCCGGTCGGGAATCGAGTCGAGCTCCGCCGCGACCGCCGCGGCGAGCTGCGCCTTCACCCGTTCGCCGGCCTCGATCGCGGCGTTGCCCATCATCACGGTGACCCGGCTCGAATACGAGCCGAGATCGATCGGCGTGAGGCCCGTGTCGCCGGTCACGCAGCGCACATCGTAGGGATCGATGCCGAGGACTTCGGCGACGATTCCGGCGAGCACATCGTCCGAGCCCTGGCCGATCTCGGTCGCGCCGCAGAACACCGTCACCTGTCCGCTGCGGTCGAGCAGGAGCTGCACGCCCGAATGCGGCATCTTGTTCCAATAGATCGGAAGTCCCGGCGCCGCACATGTACGCGCCGCAGGCAATGCCCACGCCACGTCCCACCGGCAGCTTGCCGTGCTTGTTCGCCCAGTCCGACCGCGTGACGACCTGCCGGATGCATTCGGCGAGCCCGATGGTCCCGATGCGCATCCAGTTCGCCGTCAGCGTGTTCGGCTTGGCGACGATCTTCAAGCGCAGCTCGGCCGGATCGATGTTGAGCTTCGCGGCGATCTTGTCGAGCTGGATCTCCTGTCCGAAACGCGGCTGCGGCGTGCCGTGGCCACGCTTGGGCCCACACGCCGGCTTGTTGGTGAACATCCGGCACGCCTCGAACTTGTAGCGCGGGATCTCGTAGGTCACCGTCTGCAGCGCGCCCGTGTAGAACGTACTGGCCGCGCCATACGATCCGTACCCGCCGCCGTCGAGCAGCGTCTGCAGGTGCATTCCCGTGATCGAGCCATCGTTGTTGACGCCCGTGCGGAATTTCATCAGCACCGGATGGCGGCCGCGATGCAAATAGAACACCTCTTCGCGGTTGAGGCAGATCTTGACCGGGCGTCCCAGCATCTGTGCCGCCTTCAGCACGACCGCTTCGTGGTTGCAGATGTCGGTCTTGCCGCCGAAGCCGCCGCCGTTCGGGCAGGCGATGATCCGGATATGGGCTTCCGGCACGCCCAGCACGCGCGCCATCTGGCGGTGCACGTAGTGCGGCACCTGGGTGGACGACCACAGCGTGAGCTTGCCTTCGCCGTCGACGGCGCCCACCGCGGCGTGCTGCTCGATCGGCAGGTGCGTGTTGCCCTCGAAGAAGAAGAGATCCTCGAACACGTGATCGGAGGCCTTCAGCGCGGCGTCGACGTCGCCGAACTCGAACGCCTGGTTGCGGTGGATGTTGCCATGATCGTTGTAGTCGTGGATGCGCACGTCCGGCCGGGCGAGCGCCTCCTCCGGCGTCGCGATCGTCGGCAGGATCTCGTACTCGACGTCGATCAGGTCGAGCGCCTCGGTGGCCGTCTGCTCGTCCTTCGCGACGACCGCCGCGACCGGGTCGCCGACATAGCGGACGCGCTCGGGCGCGAGCGGATATTCGTCGAGCGACACGGGCAGGATGCCGAACGTGACCGGAAAATCCTTGCCGGTCAGCACGAGATGCACGCCCGGCGCCGCCGCCGCGCGCGACGCGTCGATCGCAATGATCCGCGCATGCGGGTGCGGCGAGCGCAGCAGCTTCGCGTGAACCATCCGTGGTAGCACGATGTCGTCGGCGAAGCGCGTCTGGCCGGTGACCTTCGAGCGTCCGTCGACCCGCCGGCGCGGCTTGCCGATCACGTCGAAGCGCTCGCGCGTGCTCACGCCTTGCTCCCTTCCGCGAGATCCGCCGTGGCCTCGCCTCGCATTTGGCGGGCCGCGGATTCGATGGATTCGCAGATCTGCTGATAGCCGGTACAGCGGCAAAGGTTGCCCGAAACGGCCTCCTTGATGCGCTCGCGCGACGGATCGGGCTCGCGATCGAGCAGCGCCTTCGCCGTCATCAGGATCCCCGGCGTGCAGTAGCCGCACTGCGCGCCGCCCAGGTCGGCGAACGCCGCCTGCAGCGGATGCAGCTCCGCGCCGCGGGCGAGGCCTTCGACCGTCTCGATCGCCGCGCCTTCGCATTCGACCGCCAGCACGAGGCATGAGAGCACCGGCTCGTGATCGACCAGCACCGCGCACGCGCCGCATTCGCCCAGCTCGCAGCCATGCTTGGTGCCGGGGAGATCGAGGTCCTCGCGCAGCACCTCGAGCAGCGTCTTGTACGGCGCGAACGAGACTTCGACGTCCTCACCGTTGACGCGCAGCATCATGTGCACGTTGCGCTGCGCCCCGATCTTCCGATCTGCCGTGCCGTCCATGCCGCGTCTCCTATGGCCCCCGGGCGTGCCCGGCGGCGACCCGCACGTCCGCGCGCGGCCGCCGGCCACCATGCTGGCACGATAGCAGCCCAATTGTTTGATGTCAAACAATTAACTCGCAAACAGGGCCTCGTCGGGCCCGGCAAATCGGGGTCAGCGAAGCGCGGGAAAGATGCGGTCCAGCATCGCCACCAGCGCGACCCGCTCGCCCGGGGCGAGGTTCGCGGCGAGCCGCGTCTCGTGCGCCGTCACGCGCCGCTTCAGCTTGCGCAGCAGCGCCGTCCCCGCCGGGGTGAGCCGCAGCGCGTTCGAGCGCCGGTCGGTCGCGACCGCGCGGCGCAGGACCAGCAGGCGCCGCTCGAGGTTGTCGATGACGGCGACCATCGAAGAACGATCGAGGCCGACCGCCCGCGCGAGCTCGGTCTGCTTCAGCCCGGGATTGGATTCGATCAGCACGAGGACGGCGAAGAGCCCCGGCGTGATGTCGAGCTCGCCGGTCGTCGCGGCGAAGTCACGGAACACGGCGATCTGCGCGAGGCGCAGATGGAAGCCGATAAGGCCCGTCAGCATGCCGCGATCGATCGGCGCACCACCCCGTCCCGCGGCAAGTTCCTTCTTGTCCATTCGCACGTCCTTTTTCCGGCAGCAGCGGGCGGATGCTCGATGCGGCGGCCAATGGTAGCGCCGCCATGTTCGAAATCAAACTGCCTGCCGGCGCCGATCCGGCGGCACGCGCGGTATCATGCGCACGACGACGCGCGAACCGCCATGTCCTGGATCAACGCCACCTACCGCATCGCAGCGCCTCGAGCGGAGCTCGACGGCATCGCGCGCGCACTCGCGCTCGAGCAAAGCGTCGAGGTCGCCGCCGAGATCGTGACGGACCCGTTCGTCGCGGAGCACATCATGGGCCGCGTCGCGCGGGTCGACTCCGCGACGGAGGGACTCCACACGGCCGTGCTCCAGCTGGCCGTCGCGACCACGGGCTGCGATGTCGCGCAGACGCTCAACATGCTCTTCGGCAACAGTTCGCTGCATGCGCACGTCGAGCTCGTCGACGTCGAGTTTCCGCCCGACTTTCTCGCGCGCTTTCCCGGTCCCCGGTTCGGCGTGGCCGGAATCCGGGAGCGGCTCGGCGCTTCGACGCGACCGCTGACGTGCGCGGCGCTGAAGCCACAGGGCTTGCCCACGGCGGCGCTCGCCAGGCTCTGCCACGCGCTTGCCGCGAGCGGCATCGACGTCGTCAAGGACGACCATGGACTCGCCGACCAGGAGTACGCACCGTTCGCCGAGCGCGTCGCTGCGTGCCAGCGCGCGATCGAGCGCGCGCGGCGCGAGACCGGGGCCCATTGCATCTACGCGCCGAGTCTCGTCGGGTCGCCGCGCGCGCTCGCCAGGCAGGCGCACATCGCGAGGGACGAAGGCGCAGGCGCGGTCCTGCTGGCCCCGGCGCTGCTCGGCATGCCGGCGTTCGCCGAATTCGTCGCCGTCGACTGCGATGTGCCGGTGCTCGCGCATCCCGCGTACGGCGGCGCGGCGCGCGTCGATCCATCGCTGCTGCTCGGCCGGATCTTCCGGTGGCTCGGCGCCGATGCCGTGATCTTTCCGAACTTCGGTGGACGGTTCGCCTACTCGCGAGAACAGTGCGCCGGCATCGCCCGAAACAACCGCTGCGACTGGGGCGGCTACGCGCCGACTTTGCCGGTTCCGGCAGGCGGACTGTCGGTCGATCGAGTCGACGAAGTCGTGCGCTTCTACGGGAGCGACGTGATGCTGCTGGTCGGCGGCTCGCTGCTCGCCGCCGGTGAACGCCTGCCCGAGCGGACTCGTGCATTCGTCGCGGCGACGCACGCGGCCGGCGCGCATGCGAACGGCGCGCGCCGCGTCGCGGTGTCGTGATGGGTCCCAGGCAAGGAGCAACGGATGCCCGCTGACGTATATCGACCGCAGTCCGGAACGCTGCGCTGGCGCGGCGTCGACCTGCTCGAATACAAGCGCCCCGGCACGGCGCCCTTTCGCGACGTCACGCGTCAGATTCTCTTCGACGACCCTGCGCTGCGCTGTCAGCTTCGCTACTTCGAGATCGGCCCGGGCGGCCATACGACGCTCGAGCGGCACGTGCACGCGCATGCGATGGTGATCGAGCGCGGCCGAGGCCGGGCCCTCGTCGGGGATCGCGTGTTCGACGTCGCTCCGCACGATCTCGTGCACGTCCCGGCATTGACGTGGCATCAGTTCCGCGCGGCGCCCGACGAGCCGCTCGGCTTCCTGTGCATGGTCGACGTTGAGCGCGACCGGCCGGAGCTGCCGTCGGCCGTGGACCTCGCACGGTTGCGCGAGAACCCGGCGCTCGCGCAATTCATCGCGACCTGATCGGCCCACATCCGCTCTTCCGCATCCGTCGATCGTGCATTGCCGGTGTCGGGAACCAACCCCGATCTTTCGGCTCAAATTTCGCAATGATCAGGTCATCGTGTTGCGGTCATGCAATTTTTGCGACGATGGGAGCAGCTGTGTGTGACACCGCACGGACATTCCGGGGCGCATGCACGAGCCTGACGGTCGCGGGCAAATCGCCTGCGCCGGGCATGCAGATTCCCTCGTTCGTCCCTGGCTCGCCACGATCACCGGTCCCTGGTCGGCGGCATGCGTCGACTGCCGACGGCTCTCCCGTGCACGCTCAATAAGAAATCACGATGAAACGCTCTTTGAAGAAAATGCAAGTCGTGCTCGCCCTCCTGACGGCCGTTGCCGCCAGCGGCGCCGCCGCGGTCGCGGTGCCACCGCTGCCGCTGCCTGGGCCGTACACGGTCGAGTGCAGCAACGTGGAGCAGGATTTCACGCGCCTTGCGCCGGGTGAGGATGTCCAGCTCTACTGGGAGGGCGTCGCCCGCGCCGACGGCTCGCCGCGCAAACCCTCCGATCTCCTGGTCGACCCGGCGGACACCGCCACCGTCACGGTGAATGCCCCGGGCGATTCGAGCGTCTATGGCTCCTTCGCCGGGCACGCCCTCCCCTACGTCGTGGTGATCTGCCATCCGACGAACCCCGGCAATCCGCGGCTGGACTACGCGCTGCCCACCGGCCGGATCGTGCCCCACATGCAGCGCGGCGCGGAAGCGCCGATCTGGCCGGACGCGACGACGCGCTACCCGGTGCTGCTCTTTTCGCACGGCTACGGCGGCAGCCCGCTGTCGAACGACTACATCTACGCGCTGACGGTCTTCGCGAGCTTCGGCTACGTCGTCGTGGCGCCGTTCCACACCGACGCCACCTTCTCGGACCTTAAGCTCGACAGCGTCGGCGACGTCATCTACCTTCTGAGCCATCTGCAGAACTTCCTGGCGATGCAGGCGCTTCGCCCGCTGGCGCTGACGGCATCGCTCGACCTCGCCCTCGCGCAGCCGCAATGGCGCGACCGCATCGACGCCGCCGAGATCGGCGCGTTCGGCGCCAGCATGGGCGGCGAGTCGGTGATGCTGATGGCGGGCGCGGGCCTGACGACGTCGGTCGGGCTCTCCTGGACGCACATCGAGACCGATGCGCGATTGAAGGCGGCGGTCGGCTACGTGCCGTATTTCGGGCAGCCGATCTTTCCTGCGTTCGGGCGCGACCAGCACGGCCTCGACGGCGTGAACCTCTCGTTCCTGGGGATCAGCGGTACCGCGGACATCGAGGCGCCGATCGCGACGACGGTGGAGGGAATGCTGCGGCTCGGGGGCCCGCGCGAGCTGGTTGCGCTCACTGGCGTCACGCACGGATTCGACGTCGCGTCGACCAACGACATCTTCACCTGGTCGGTGACCTATCTCGACGCCGAAGTTCGCGGCGATCTCGCTGCGCGCGCGCGGCTCGCCCAGATGACCAGCGTCGCCGGCGGCGGCGATGACGTCGTGGTCATTCCGTTCAACGGATCGGCACCGGTCAACTTCGCCGGCTTGTGGTGGGCGAAGGGCGGAACCGAATCGGGATGGGGCATCAATTTCGCGCACCAGGGCGATCAGATCTTCGCCACCTGGTACACCTACGACACCAGCGGGAAAGCGTGGTGGCTGTCGATGCTGGCCGGCCGCACGACACCCACGGGCAATGACTATGCGGGCAACATCTATGTCGATCGGGGGCCGCCGTTCAACAATTACGTCGGATCCGCCGCGCCGACAATGGTCGGAACGGGCACCCTGACGTTCACGGACCGCAACAACGGGAGCTTCGGGTACATGGTGAACGGCGTCTCGCAGATGAAGGCGCTCACACGCTTCGATCTCGCGACCGGCCCGCAAGTGAGCTGCGCGTACAGTTCCACGACGCCCAATTTCGCCGCCGCGACCAACTACCAGGATCTCTGGTGGGTGCCGAGTGGCGCCGAATCCGGCTGGGGGGTGAACCTCGCTCACCAAGGCGACAGCATCTTCGCCGCGTGGTTTACCTATGACGTCGACGGCTCGCCCTTGTGGCTCTCGGCGCTGGCGGAGCGGGTTGGCTCGACCAGCGCGTACACGGGGCCGCTCTACCGGACCGCGGGCCCGCGATTCGACGCATACGACACGACGAAGGTAGTTGCGGCGCAGGTGGGAACGGCGACCCTGACCTTCGCCGACGGCAACAATGCGACGTTCGCCTACAGCACCAGCGGCGCGGGCGGGCTGCCGATCGCGAACCGGAGCAAGGGGATCACGCGGTTTCCGTTCGCCCCTTCGGGTGGCACGCTCTGTCACTAGCGGGCGCGCCGCGGCAACCGCGACGCGTCACTCGTTTCCGAGCATGTAGAGCTGCCACAGATCCTTCTGGCTCATGTGCAGCAGCGGGTGGATTGCCAGCATGCCCGTCCTGCCCATGCTTTCTCTGAGGTAGCGCAGCTCGGCGAACTTCGCCCGCGTCTCATCGTCGATCGCGAAGTCGAATCCGTTCTCCCGCATCATCAGGATCCCCTTGGCGCGGAGCGCGAGCTCCGTATGGAGCCTGATGTAGCAAAGGAGGTCCGCGACGATCGGGCCGTGGAACCTCTGCTTCAGCGAGGCGAGATACTGGCCGGCCGGGGAATCGGCAAAGTGCCCCGAGTTGATCGACTCCAGCATCCGCGCATCCGCGTCGAAGCCCTCGCCCAGCCAGTTCGCGACGGCGCGGTCGCTTCGCTGGAATACCCAGAACAGCAGCGGCGGGAACACGATGAGGACGGCAAGCGTCGAAAGCCTCGGCGACACGTACATGTGATTGAACGCCGAGTGCAGCGTCACGGCGATCACATAGCCCGGCAGCAGGGCGAGCAGCCATCGGGCACGCTTCTGCTCGAGCATCGCGAGACTCATCATTGCGAAGATCGCGGTGGCGCCGCCGTGCATGATCGCGGTGCCGAATCCCCGCACGATCCAGGTCCCCAGGCCCGCGTCCGGAATGAGATGCTGATAGAAGACGTTCTCGACGATGGCGAACCCCGTACCCACCGCGAAGCCGTAGATCGCCGCGTCGACCAGGAAGCCGATCCGGTGGGTGCGTATCAGCAGGACGATGACCAGCGCCTTGCCGAATTCCTCGATCACCGGGCCCGCGAAGCGCGTGTAGATGGTGAAGTCGATTCGGGTAACGCCCAGAATCGATGCATTCACGAAATAGCACGCTCCGGCTACAGCGACGCCGCACGCCACGACCGCCACGACCGCGCGCATTGACACCAGCTTGTAGCTGTCGAGATAGAGGAGCGTGGCAAGGAAGCAGACCACGGGCGCGGTGCCCACGGCCACATGCAGGAGGATGTCAGCCGACATAAGAGTCGGGCGGTACGCCTTTGCCCCAGGCTCTCATGCCTACATGATCTTCAGCGAGACCATCCATTCGCTGCCCGATCGCTGCGTCCCTTGGTAGCCGACGGCGTAACCGACGGAAAGCGTCATGTCGTACCAGTGCAGGATGCTGAACCGCAGGTCGGCCTGCGCGCCAAGGCTCGTGTAATTCGTGCGTAGCGTCGAGCTGGTCGGCTCCGTCCATAGTTCCGTCGCGAAGACTGACGGGCGGAGCCAGTGCAGGTACAGACTTGGCGTCCCCGCGTTCTCAAAGACGTACGGCGGCACGCTCCATTCGACCGTCTCCTTGACGAACTTGAGCGCGCTGATCGCCTGCAGCCCGAATCCGGGCATCGAGTAATACTCCCGATAGCGCTGTATCGGGCCGTCGTCGACATAGTTGTTGCCGAATCCGCCGAAGTAGAAATTCGCGACCGTCTGGTTGTAGTCGCCGTTGGCGACACCCGCCGCGGTGCGCGACCACAACGACGAGTTGGGCAGGGGAAGCGCCATGCCGAGGTCGAGCGTGCCGAGGACCTGCGGGGTCACCTGCCCACTCACGCGGTTGCCCTGGTAGACGAGCTTCCCCGCGACTCCCTTCTCGTCGTCGACCGCGCCGATCGAGCGCTTGACGTCAGTGTACTCAAGCCCGACTCTACCGGTCACGAGCCGCGTGAAATTGGTCTCGACGTTTTGCGCGTTCGGCAACGTGTCGATCTGGTCGTAGTAGGCGAAATCGAAGATGAGCTCCAGCTTGCGCGGCTCGTCGTAGATCAGGAGCGCGTCGTAGCCCAGCTTGGCCGCATAGCCCTTGCGGCTTCGCTTCGTGGGGCCGAACAGGTCGTAGAAGTCCGATCGGTTCCAGGACAGAGCGGCCTTCCAGGAAAGGTAGCGCCCTTCGATGTCCACGTGGCCGCGCTGGTTGGCAGGCAGGCTGGTGCTGGGCGTGTAGGCCGCGTTGATCCCCAGGCTCGCAAAATTGAGCGGGTCGGCGAAGTTCAATTGGTAACCGATGCCCGCCGTGTTCTTGTACCCCTGCAGCACGGGATAGGCGTTATCCAGATCGATGCTGCTCAATGGAACGTAAGGGCCCTGTTTCGTGATCAGCTTTTCATCGTCGACGGTGCTCGGAGGCGGCACCTGCCACGTCTTGACCACCGGGTACTTCTCCGCGAGCTCGGTGCCCAGGAACGTGATCGCGCTGACGTCTTCGATCGGGCGGGGATCGATGGTCGCCGGAGCGAAACCGTCAGCCGTGTAGTTCAATACGACGAGACGACCGTCGGCGAGCGGTACGGGGCGGAAAAAGCCAACTTCTGCGTTGGAAACGGCCTCGACCGCACCGGTGGCGACTTCGTACCGGAAGATGTTGGACACTCCCGTGTAATAGCTGCTGCCGTACAGGTAACGTCCGTCCTTGGAAAAGGTGAAGCTCTCCGGAACGGACTGCCCGAAACGAAACTCGGAGAC
This sequence comes from uncultured beta proteobacterium, assembly GCA_963846855.1. Taxonomy (GTDB): domain Bacteria; phylum Pseudomonadota; class Gammaproteobacteria; order Burkholderiales; family Casimicrobiaceae; genus CAIWHR01. The sequence goes on along the minus strand of CAWJXK010000014.1, from coordinate 19,442 downwards.
CGGCGTCAGGTCCCCGTTGAGGGCCTTCTGCATATCCCACACTCGCAGGAACTGGTCGCCATTGGCCTCGGCCACCGAAGCCGAGAGCAGGTGCCCGTCCGGCGAAACGTCGAGGTCATAGGGAACGACGCCATAGGGAAACGCGAAGACCTCGTAATAGACGTCGTATGGGGGCGGCACGCGGACCAGCGTCGCCAGGCCGCGCGCGTGGCGCACGCCCATCAGCGCCCGGTTGACCGGGTCGACGGCGATTTCGCCGATTCGCGCGTTCTCGATCAGCATCCTCTCTTCGCCGGTCCGCACGTCCACCGCCATGAGGTCCCGGTACGAATAGAAGCCCTTGTTGTCGTTGGTGAAAAAGATAGTCCCGGTGCCCGGGTCGTAGGCCAACGAGGTCACCTTGTAGGACATCGCCCGCTTGATGTCCGCGAGCCTCCGGACGGTGCCGTCGCGCGTATTCATCGCGCCGATGTACTCGACGACGCCCGGGTAGCGAAAGCCGCCGTAGAGGATGCCGGTTGCCTCGTCGTAATACGTGCGCGACATCGTCCCCATTGCCGCACCACTCAAGTTGTGGTGCGGCGTGATCGGAAACTTGCGCACTTCGGCGAGATTCTTCTGCTGGAACTCGTGCTCGAACTTGATCCAGTCCTGCCAGGCCTGTTTGAGCGGGATGCCAAACAGGCGCTGAAACTCGTCGGAGTAGTAGCGCCGGCTTTCCTCGTCGCGTCGGTACCAGGCGACCACCTTCTCCGGTGAATACTTATACGCAAGCCACGTGATGAAGCGCGTGCCGTAGAGGTACGCGTTCGCGCCCGTCTGGAAATCGACAAAGACACCCCGCGACGCGAGTCCCAATGGATCGTAGAAATGGGCGTTGTCCCTGACCATCGCGCGGAACACCATCTCATCGTAGCCGCCCTGCGCGCGGCCCACTCCGCCGCCCATCCAGGTCTCCATGAACACCGCACCGCCCTCCGCCCACCAGCGCGGGGTCGTGAAGCGCGGCACCGTGAGGTAGTTGTAGATCAGCGACTCGGGATGCTGCGGTCGGGCGGGGACCTTGCCGAGGAAGATTTGCCGCCAGCGCCGGTCTTCCTCGGAAGCAATGTCGCTTTGCACCACGTGGATCAGCTCGTGGTTCATCAACGAATACATGCGCTCGCTGGCGGGAAACGTCTCGAACGCGAGGGACAACGGCGCAACATCGAAGATCAGCGACGTGCGCGGCGTCGCGAAGGCGTGAGCATTGCCGTAGTCTTCGAAATCCTCCAGCAGGACGGTCGTGGGCTCCGATGGTTCCCAGCCGAAAATGCGTCGCTGCCACGCGAGCGAGTTCGTAAACGTGCGCACCGCGTGCGGCTCGAGGTAGCTCAGGGAATCGTAATAAAAGAGGTGGAGATCCTTTGTCTGGACCCCTGATATTCCGACGGGGCTCTCGTCGGCAACAGCGATCGCCGGCAGCAATGCCAACAGCAGGCACAGGATACGGCCGCGCATGAAGCCCCCCGGGCGTTGACGACCTGCCGGATCATACGGGCACATCCCCCAAAAGCAAACCGCCGGCACTGGGCCGGCGGTTGTGCGTTGCCTGGGCTACGTCGTGGATTGTCAGCGGCTTTGAGCCCGCCTGCGCATCCTGAGCGAACGCGCGTCCTGAGCCGAACGCGCGGCCTGAGCCGAGCGTGCATCCTGAGCCGAGCGTGCATCCTGAGCCGAGGTGCATCCCGAGCCGAGCGAGCATCCCGTGCGCGACGACGCATCCTGAGCCGAGCGAGCGTCCTGGGCCGAGCGCGCGGACTGAGCCGAGCGTGCATCCTGGGCCGAGCGCGCGCATGAGCCGACGTGCTCCTGAGCGGACGGCATCCTGCGTGCCGAGCGACGCATCCTCGTGCACGACGACGCATCCTCGATGCCGAGCGACGCGATCCTGAGCCGACGTACGCATCCTGTGCCGACGCGCATCCCGATGCACGAACTTGCATCCTGAGCCGCACGCGAGTCTTGGGAATTACGGGAATCCTGGGCATTACGCGCGTCCTGGGCATTACGCACGTCCTGGGAATTACGCACGTCCTGGGAATTACGCACGTCCTGGGAATTGCGCACGTCCTGGGAATTACGCGCGTCCTCAGCCGAACGCACATCCCGGGCCGCCGCACGCCCATCCTGAACCGCACGCGAGTCCTGAGCGTTACGCGCATCCTGAGCGTTACGCGCATCCTGAGCCGCCTGCGCCGCCGACGGATTCGCCGGACTTGTCGCTGCGGATTGACCCGCGGTCTGATCCCCGAGCTTGATGTCGCCAGCCGTGGGCTGGTCAGCACGGTACCGCACCGCCGGAGCAATCGTGCCGGTGGCATTCGTGCCTTCAGGCGGGTAATTGATGATGCCTGTCGACATCGCGACGACGACTGCGCCTACCGCGATGCCGGCGCCGATCCAGATCTTGCGCTTGCCGAAGGAACCGCTTTTCTGCTCACCCATGTTCGCACCCCTGAAAAATGGCCCTGTGTGAGAAACTCGCTGGACCGTTGCCGATCTTCCCGGGTCGAAACCCCGGGCTTCCTCGGAAGCTGTGCCAATTACACCGGCCAACGCCAATAGTTGGTCGGAGTCGTCGGCTTCCGTCGATCGCGCCGGAAGGCGGGCCATCACCGCGGCCACGAGTCCCTCCGGGGGATACCCCTGCGACACGCTTGCGAGGCCGTCGAACAGGCGCCGCAAGGCGTCGAATTCCGCGCGCGCCGCAGCATCGCCGGCAACGAGGCGCTCGAGCTCCCGGGTCTCGCCCGGAGTCGCCTCGCCGTCGAGGACGGCGTGCATCAAGCTGGTGAGTTCGAAATGTGTCATGTGATCCCGACCGAAGGTCTTTCAGCAATTCGCGGAGGCGCTGCGCTTCCTACCTGCCCCAATTACACGCGCCGACGCAAAAAGTTGGTCGTCCTTCCCCGCCGACCGTGCGGGAGGTCGAACATTGGCGGAGCCCCAAGCCTTGCGGAGCAAGCTCCTAAGGTTCGGGAAGCGCTCCGGGTTGCTTCATTTCATTCGGGCCGAAGGTCCTTCAGCAATTCGCGAAGGCGCTGCCGCGCCTCGTACAGGCGCGATTTCACCGTTTTTTCATCGATGTCGAGAATCTGCCCGATTTCCTCATAGCTGCAATCGGAGAAGTGGCGAAGCGTGATCACCATGCGGTCGCCCGTCGAGAGGCGCATCAGCGCACCCCGCAATCGCGCCGATACTTCGGCGGCGTCCGCCTGCTGCTCCGGATTGTCGCGTTCGGCGCCTGCGAAATCCGCGTCGTCGTCGAGCTGCTCGTCACGTTTGCTGCGGCGCAACATGTTGAGTGATTCGTTGACGGCGATGCGGTAGATCCAGCTGAAGAATTTGTAGTGCGCATCGTAGTCGTCCAGCCGCTCCGCAACTCTCAGGAAAACGATCTGCGTGACGTCGCTTGCGTCCTCGGCCCGACGCAACACCCAGAACGCTGCGTTGTAGATCGGTCTCTGGTACCGGATCACCAGCTCCGTGAAAGCCTCCGAGTCGCCATTCCTGAAGCGCTCCACAAGGACTCTGTCGGCGTCGTCGTCCACAGTCACACCTGGCGGCGGGAAAGGTTGGTGGCGATTTCTGGCTGCTGGTGCCTAAGGCGCCGGCTCGATTTCGAAAAGCTGGTCGAACCCCGAGTAGACGAAGATATCCTGCACGTGGCGGGTGACGCCCGCGAGCCTGACTTTTCCGCCCGCCGCGACCAGCCGCTTCTGGGTCTTGAGGAGGACGCCCAGGCCAGCGCTCGAAATATATTCGAGCCCGCGGCAGTCGAGCGTCACCGTGCCCTCGACGGTGTCGAGGAACGCCTGGGCTGCCGGCGCCTGGGCCGCGTCGAGGCGGCCTCGCGCGACGACCACCCCTCCCGGTCCCGGTTCAATCGCGAACATCATGCTCTCCCTGTATCGGCAGCGCCTTGTCGATCCGGCACTTCGTGCGTCTTGCGAAACGTTATCCGGCTCCGCCGGCTTTCCTTCTCGTACTCGTAATCGATCGAATCCAGCAGTCGACGGATGAGATGCAGGCCCAACCCGCCCGGCCGCCGCGCTTCGAGGGGAAGCGTGACATCGACATCGGGTGCCTGCGTCACGTCGAACGCATCCACGTCGTAGTCGGTCAGGCTGACCTCGACGCCGTCCGCGATGCGGGTCACCTCGATCCGCACGTCGGAAGCGCTGCCGGGGCTGTATTTGACCATGTTGGTGAAAAGCTCCTCCAGCGCGAAATCGACGACCGGCTGCAGCGCCCTGTCGATCCCCTCCCGCGCGAAGGACTCGGCCGTGAACGCGACGATCGAAGGCAGCGCGTCGAAGCTCCGCGCGAACGCGCGAGCCACGGTCATGGCCGCACCTCGCGCCGCACCAGCACGGCGGTCATGTCGTCCTCCTGGGGCGCGCCCCCGGCGAACGTTGCGACCGCCCGCACCAGGATGTCCAGCAGCTCGGCCATCGGCCGTTCGCAGTGGTCCGCCACGAGCGCCTGTACCCGCTCCTCCCCGAACTGGGCGCCGGATGCGTCACCATACTCGTAGTAGCCGTCGGAGAGCAGGACGAGGATGTCCCCGGGGTCCATTCCGAGGCTGACGGCAGGGCGCAAATGCGACACCGGCATCGCCCCCAGCGGGAAGCTCGTCGGCTTGTGCCGCTCGCACGCCCCGGTGGCGGCCCGGTAATGGAAGATCGGCCCCTGGCCGCCGCTGTGAAACTGGAGCCGGTGTGTCGACGGGTTTAGGAGGCCGATGAAGGCCGTGATGAAGCGGTCGGCTGGCAGAGTCTCGGCGAGCCGGTTGTTGACCTGCAGGAACGTCGACTCGAGATCGGCGCCGAGGCGGAACGCGATCCGCAGCATCGCCTGCATCTGCGTGACCGACAGCGCCGGCGCGATTCCGTGGCCGGTCGCATCGCCGAGGACGATGAGCAGACCCTGCTCGATCTCGGCGAGGTCGAAGGTGTCGCCGCCGGTGAGCTCGGCGGGCGTCGACGTCCCGCAGACGTCGTACCCGGGGATTCGCGGCATGGACGACGGCAGCGTGCTCATCTGCACCTCGCGTGCCATCTCGAGCGCCTGCCGCATCCGCTCGCCCTCGATCAGCGCGCCCGTCATGCGCACCCGCTGCAGCGCGACCGCACACTGCGCCGCCAACGCGGTGGCGAGCACCTCATCGTCGCCGTCGAAGATGCCGTTCGCCTTGTTCAGCACCTGCATCACGCCGACGAGGACGTCCTTGTGATCGATCAGAGGCAGCGCGAGCATGCAGCGCGTCACGTATCCGGAGTCCTTGTCCACGCGCGAATCGAACCGCGGATCCGCGTAGCAATCGGGGACGTTGATGAGGCGACGGTCGCGCGCGCACGCGCCGGCGATGCCCATTCCGGAGCGTATCCGTATGGGCTTGATCCCGGTGGCAACCTCGAGCACCAGCTCGTCGGTGGCGGGATCGTGCAGCCAGACCGATGCGCGATCGGCATGGAGCACCTGCTTCGATGCGGCGACCACTTCCCCCAGCATCGTCATCAGGTCGAACGGCGCCGCCAGCGCGCTCGTGACTCCGAGGATCGTCTTCAGGTCGCGCGCCGAAAGGCCGCGCCGGCGGGTTCCTGCGGTCATGACGGCGCAATGTAGCAGAGCCGGCGCGGATGCGCAGGATCGCCCGCGATGGGGTCACAGCGCGCTGCCGGATCAGGTGGGCGCCCCCGGAATTTGGGCCGGCCCTACCTTGGAATTGCCTACTGGCACACCGTGCCGCCCGGCTGCATTGCGGCCCCGGGACCGTTCCCGATGTCGGGTCCGGACATGGTGAGCTCGATGCTGCGCGGCGCGGGATATGACCGCATCACCTTCGAGCGCTTCGATGCGGATATCTGCATGGGCAGGGACCTCGACGAGGCGATCGAGTTCGCGATGTCGCTTGGACCGGCGGGTGAGATCATGCGACTTGTCGGCGAGGAGGGCGAGAGGCGCAAACCCCAGGTCATCGCGGCGCTACGCGAGACGCTGCGGCCCTACGCGCGGGACGACGGCGTATGGGGCCGTCGAGGACCTGGTTCGTCGCCGCGCGCAATCCCTGATCCCGATTCGGCCGCCGCCTGCGAAAGCGCGGCGCGGCGTAATAAGATATCGGGCCCCGGAGCCTTTTCCCAATGCCGCCCGAAACTGCCCCGCTGCTCTTCACGATCCGCCATCCGTTCGTCAGGCTCGAAAACGTCCTCAACGAGCGCGAAATCGCGGACCTGCTCGCGAACGTGATGGCGTTGCAGCCGCAATTCCGGTCGTCGGCGGCGATCAACGTCACCCATCCCGAGGACGTCCGCAAATCGCTCATGTTCATTCCGCCGGCGGACCTCGTGCGGCCGGTGGTGGACAAGGTGCGCACGATGCTGCCCGCGGTGCTGACCGCGCTGCGCCTGCCGCCCATCCAGACCGCGGAGATCGAATCGCAGATCACGGCGAGCAACGACGGCGCATTCTACGGCGCGCATACCGACGCCGACTATGCGCATCTGCACCGGCGCTACCTCACGTACGTCTACTATTTCAACAGCCTGCCGAAGGCGTTCACCGGCGGCGAGCTCTATCTCTTCGACGACGTGCTGCGCAACAACAAGCTTGCGATGGGCGAAACCTTTCAGGCGGTGCAGCCCGAGCACAACACGCTGGTCCTGTTCTGGGCGCGCATCATGCACGAGGTGCGGCCGGTGAGCGTGCCGTCGCGACAGTTCAAGGACAGTCGCCTCACGGTCAACGGCTGGGTCAACAAGGCGCCTGGATCGCCCTGACGCGATTCGCCGCCGCCGCTCCTTCATTCATGCGGCCACGCGACAAGCGGTGCCCCGGCATGACACGTTATGCGATGATATCGGCACGATTGGCCGAGTCCGATCGCGTCCCGCCCGCCCGGTCAAACTCAAAACCGAATCGAAATCGCGATGAAGAACACCAGACAAATTCATGAAGATCTTTGCCGTGCTCGCGTTGCTCGCCCTCGTCGCAGGCTGCGCCGACGCGCCGCCCTCCACACGGCAGACCGAGAGCCTGCTCTCGGCCGCCGGCTTCAAGACGGTTCGGGCCACCACCGCCACGCAATTGCAGCATCTGCCGACACTTCCCCAGGGCCAGGTGACGATGGTGACGCAGACCGGAAAGAACTGGTTCGTCTACCCGGACCTCCCCAGGAATCAGATCTATGTCGGCACCGAAAAGGAGTATCAGGCGTTCCTCAAGCTCCGCGGAGCGGGCAATTCGTCCGACCCCATGGCCGCACAGATCCAGAAGCAGGACACGGCGATGACGAAATACGATAAAGCCACTTCGGGCGTCATCTGGGAGTCGTGGCCGAGCTTCACCGGCCTGCAGTGGGGCATGTGAAATTGCGCCTCCGCGCTGTCGCCGAGCGCGCGATTCGCGTCAGCGCGCGAAACTCCGGACGTGCGCGAGCGCATCCGATGAGGACGCTCGCCGCACTGGGTCTCGCGCTGGCAGCCTTCCCCGTCTGCAGCGCGGCCGTCCACGCCCAAGCCTGCGATGTCGCCGCAAGCCTCGACTGGTGCGCGCGGGACCATGGTTTCAACGAGGGCGCAACCTGCGGTCTCGATGCGCTGAGCCGCGCCGGACTGCAGGGACTGCCGGCCGCGGCGCCTCAAGACGCGTTGGGGAAGACCTGGGATCGCGCCAGCATGCTGAAATACGCCAGGACCGCCGCAAAGGCGGGCTGGGTCCCGGTCGCGGTCAACGCGGCCATCTGCTGCCAGACCCACGACCCGACGGCGCGAGCCTGCCTGAGGCGCAATCGGGGCGACGTCGCCGCGTGGCTGCTGCGTTAGGGCGTTGCGTTCTCGACCAACTGCATTGACGAGGCCCAGGTCCGCGAGTGTCGCGCCGCGATTCTGGTTTACGTCTCCCGGCAGTGCTGGCAATCAATCCGGCGGCGCGCGCCAACTCGATCGCGGCGCGGCTGCCGTCGTCTTGAAGACTTCAATACTGCGATGTCGGCGAGCGCCCGGAAGTCTGTCGGTACGATTTTCTTGCCTCAAGTCAAGATTTCCCGCCCTTTGTGCGGCAAAATCTCGGGCCATGGAATTGACCTACGGCCTGCCGCTGCTGGCGCTCCTTATATTCGGGCTCCATACCGTGCATCGCATGCACAAGCGCAACAAGGCCAGGCGGCGTCTCTTGCACAGCGCGATCGGTGGCGATGCGCTGAAATTCAAGGATCCCGACCCCTCCGCGCGATCGGAGATGCGCGCCTACGATGACCCCACGACAGTAATGGGAGACATCAGGACCACCACGTCCTCCCCCGGAATGCAACCGTCGCGAAAATCGAAGAAACGCAGGAAGTAGGCGGCGGGTGCATGTGGGCCGGAGAATCCGGCTGGCTCCGCGACGACAGGCTGCTCGGGGGGCGCGCGATTCGAAGACTTCAAAGCGCCACCATCAAGACGCCCGCGCGTGCTGCGCCCATTCGCGAACAACGGCCGACGAAACGTCGGCCGTTGCTCATGTGCGAACCGGTCCTGATCGGATCCGGCAAATATCGCGACCGGTTGCGGGAGCGCTGCCGCGAGATGCGCGCCTACAGTTTGGACTCAACACCCAATGCCGCGAGCGTCGGCCGTTCGAGTTCGCCTGTCTGCGGCAACCCGGCTGCCTGCTGGAATCGCTTCACCGCCTCCTCCGTGGCCGGACCCCACTGACCATCGACGGAGCCGGCGTTATAGCCCTTGTCGTTCAGGGCCTGCTGCACGTTGCGGACCAGCACCGGATCATAACGAGACGATCCGACCGGCGGGGACGACGTCGACGAAGCGGCCTCGCGCTCCTTGCCGGCCACTTCGTGGCCTGCATAGGCGCCCCCCACGCCGCCTACCACGGCGCCCACGGGCCCGGCGACCACCGCACCGGCAACCGCGCCTCCTGCGCCACCCGCGACTGCGCCCTCGGTCTTGTCCATTCCGTGCCAGGTAGAGCATCCGGCCACTGCCGCGACCAGCGCAAACGCTGCCGCGTTCCTGAGAATGTTCATCGTCTTCATAACGTCCTCCTCTTGCGCACTCAAACCGAATCCCGAGCCCACTGGCTCGATAAGCCCTCAGCGACGCTTTGCGTTCGGCTGCTGAATATTTACCGCGCCGATTGCCACGGGACAGTCGGATATTGACTCCAATTCGCGTAAGGCAACTTGACACCGATACATTTCGGGATATCGATCCGGCTCCGCGGGAACGCACCCGATGCAACGCGCCCCGGCAGGATGCTCGCCCCGATACCCCCGAATTCCTGCCGCGATTCCCTGGCTGAGTTGGGATCCATACCCGAAGAGACGGTGGCCGACAACCGAGCGGCGGGCGCCTCTGGAAACCGTCGGCGGCGGCGCCCTGAACGCAGGGCCGCGCAGGCAGTCCAACCGGAGGTCGTGTGGCTGTCCGGAAAATAGAGCAAGATTGAACCTCGGCTCGGCCCGACGAGGGTGGCAAGCGAGGAATGAATATGGCTGTCGGAACGCTTCGATCGGCGATCGTCATCGTTCTTCTCGGGATGGCGGGACTGCAGCCCGCCCGGGCGGACATCTACACGTGGATCGATGCGTCCGGCAGGACCAACATCAGCAATCTCGACCCACCTCCCGACGCGCACGTGACGAGCGTCATCAAGTCGAGCCCAATCAAGCCCGAAGTACGCAACGACGCGCTGCGCGATGCTGAAGTGCAGGCCCTCGCGGAGCGCGTCCGCCAACTGCAGGACGACGTCGAGCAGGCCCGGCGTCAGGCAGCGGTGCCCGTCCAATATCAATACGTTCCGTCGCCGCCGATCGTGCAATACATTTCCACTCCGGCGCCGGCGCCCATGCAATATGCCGACGATGGCGCTTCGCAGCCCGCATACGGATGCGACCCGTCGTGGTCGTCCTGCGCGCTGGGGTGGTATCCAGGCGTATATCCGGCAAGCGTCTTCGTGCTTCGCGCACCGAACTTCCGGCGCGGCTTTCCCAATCGCGGCGGACACCATTTCGTCGCACCGCAGCCGGTTCGCAGCCGCGTCGGGCCGCGCCGACGGTAATCCCGCGTAGCAGGCGGACGCGACTCCGAGCGGTCGCCGCGGAGTCTTCGGAAGTTCGCGGGCCGGTCACGGGTCTTGCGCGATTCCCCACGGTTCGTCGTTTCCGCGCTGGGGTCTGTTGGCGAATCGCCTGGCGAAACGGGATTCGTTCGGCGTGGTGAATATTGCGCAAGCCATACGCCGAATCTTCCGTTTCATCGAATTTCCCGGATACCTGGACTCGTTTCCATTGCCGGCGCGAAACACGACGCGGCAACGTGCAGGCCGGTCTGGCGCTCAGCGCCAGCATGCCTGGCCTTGGACCGGGTTACGCCAGGGGGCTCCGATGAACAGGAAGGAACGCTTGACGAAGGAATCGCAATTCACGACGGGCGCAAAGGTCATTTCGGCCATCTTCCTCGTCGGTGTCGTCGCGCTGCTGGCGACGCCGGCGCCGCTCCACGCGGGCATGATCGCCATGCCTGTGGCGCTCCACGCCTTGGAGCATGCGGATCGGGAAATGGGAACCCCTTCTTCGGCGCGATCAACTCCTGCGTCCGATGCCACCGCCAACGTCGCCAAGCAGGACCGCGCTGCGGCACGCACGTTCTGAAATTGCGCGACCCTGCGGTCTGTTCGATCGCCATTTTGCGGTGTGGAGTGCCCGCGGTCATCTGAGCCGCGGATGCGGCACCCGTCGCTCTTCCCGAATCCAAACCGGCCCCCGGTGGCATCCAAGGGGATACCGCCTTTGGTCGCCGCCCGGAGTCCGCCATGATCGCCGCCCGCATCCCCTCCCCCGACCGCCTCCTCGGGGCGCTCGTCCTCGCCGCCCTGCTAGTCCTGCCGCACGGCCATGCCCATGCCTGGCCCTGGGATGGCGAGATGATCAAAGGGTCCGGCATCGCCAAGACCGAGACCCGCAAGGTCGCGGGCTTTCACAACATATCGCTCGGCATCGACGCCAGGGTCGAGCTTCGCCAGGGCGACAGCGAGGGCATGACGATCACCGGCGACGACAACATCGTCCCACTGGTCGAGTCCGTCGTCGAGAAGGGAACGCTGAAGATCCGCTGGGCCGAGAACAGGAACGTCCAGCTGAGGTACAAGAAGCTCGACATCGTCGTCAACCTGAAGAGCATCGACGGCATCCGCCTGGGCGGGTCGGGCTCTATCCATGCCGAACGCCTCAAGGCGGGCACGCTGAACGCCGCGCTCGCCGGCTCGGGCGACATCGTGCTGGAAGCGCTGGACGCCGACGCGCTTCAGGGCTCGATCGCCGGCAGCGGCACGCTCAAGGCGTCCGGTCGCGCCGATGCGCTGGAATTCACGCTCGCCGGCTCGGGCGACCTCCTGGCGCCCAAGCTCGAGACCCGGCGGGTCACGATCAGCGTGCAGGGCTCGGCGGACGCAATCGTGTGGGCGACCGAGTCGCTGACCGCCACGGTCGCCGGCTCGGGCGACATCCGGTACTACGGCAAGCCGCAGGTGACGAGGACGGTGGCGGGCTCGGGCAGCGTCCGGCGCGCCAGGGACGCGACCTGACGTCCGCGGACGTCAGCCGAAGAGCGCGGCCGCGTCGAACCCCAGCGTGCGGTTGACGAGGGTCTTGTCGGGCCCGGGAAGCGCAGCCCACCATCGCCCGGCCTCCTTGATCTCCGCCGTGATGTCCTTCGCGCCCTCCGGCGGCGTCTCGCCCGCCCGCTCGTAGTGAATCCTCCACAGGCTGCAATACCCCACCGACTCGCGCGCGACATGGGCGATCCGGCAGCCCCGCGCCACGATCGCGCGCCAGAACACGCGATCCCCGATCATGCTGAACTCGCGCGGCATCTGCGCCCAGATCGGCGTCAGCGAAAACGCGCCGCGCAGGATCAGGTAGCAGTTGGTGTCGGTGTGCGACTGATACGACTCGTCGGGCACGGGCAGGCGGGTCCCGTCGGGGCGCATCAGGAACCGGCGTGAGGTCACGACGTCGAACTTGCCGTCCGCGGCGGCGAGCGCGTCGACCATCACCTTGATGTGATCCCTGAGGAAGAAATTGTCCGCATCGAGATACGCGATCGCGTCGAAGCCCTCGCGGATCGCGAGCATCGATCCGATGGCGCGCGGCGTGTCCCCGTAATCGGCATGCGCCGCGCCGAGCTTCACGTGACGCACCGGCTGAGCGTCGACGATCGTCTGCGGATGACCGTCCGAGACCAGAAAATGCGTGCAGCGATGCGTCTGTCCGGCGACGCTGTCGATGCAGCGCTGCAGGACCTGCGGGGATTCCTTGTAATACGCGGAGACGACGGCGACCTTCATGGGCGCAATTATCCGCGATAAGCGCCGGCAACGAAAACGGCTTCCCCTCGACGCCTGCGCCGCGTACGTGATGCCAATCGAGACGGGCGCCCCGGCTATTTCGCTTCGGCAAGCTGCTTCAGCGTGAACGTGTAGCTCACCTTGTCGAGCGGCTTGTGGCAGGCGAGGCACTCGGCCTGGTTGACGCCGGGGCGCAGCTGCTTGTCGGTCGTGAACACGGCGTAATTCCAGTCGCCGTTGCGCAGCATGTCGGGAATGTCCTTGCCCCAGCCCGGGCCCTGCGCCATCGCGGTGTAGAAGAGAAGCTTGTCGGGCGCGTAGAACCCGTCGGGCCCCGTTACCGGCTTCTTGTCGGCGTCGAGCGTCGCCGAGTAGACCTCGGCGAACAGCAGCGAGCCGTCGGGCAGCGGCTTGCCGTCCCTGGCGGCCTGCACCGCGGCCTTGTTCGCGTAGTAATAGCGCACCTGCCTGGTCGCCGGGAAATTGATCGTATGATATTTCGTGAATGTACTCTTGTAGCCTTCGGGAAACGCCACGTGCGTCGCGGCGACGTTCGGGAGGAAGGCGGACTTGGCGCCCGTCCCGGCGCCCGGCAGCGACGCGAAATACGCCGCGACGTTGGCGATGTCGGTGGCGCTGAGCTGCGACGCGATCGCATTCATGATCGCGTTCTTGCGCGTGCCGTCCTTGAGCGCCGTCAGCTGCGCCTCGATGTAGCCGGACCGCTGCGCTGCGAGGTTGGGGATCCCGTCGCTGACGCTCACGCCGTTGACGCCATGGCACGCTGCGCAGACGGTGGATACCTTCGCCTTGCCGGCCTCGATGTCGGCGGCCTGGACGATCGGAGCGACGGACAGCATGGCGGCAAGGGCGAGCAGCTTCTTCATGGAATGCTCCCGTGATTTGTGAGCGGCCGAGGGTGGCATTGCAAACCCCTTGGGTCGCTCAGTCAACACTTTCGTGGCGCGGCCAATTCCCCAACGCGACACGCGGATGCCACCAAACGCGAATCGTCACCTAGTCTTCCTTGGCGAAGAAAGCGCGGTATAGCCACACCAGGACGCTCGCGACGAGCGTCCATGCGGCGACCCAGTAGGCCGTGCGCCAGCCGCGGTTGCCGGGCCGGATGATCTCGGCCTCCGTCGCGTACACGGTCTCGCACGCGCCGTTGCCGGTGTCCTTGCGCGTCGTGCTGGTGCCGCGAAAGAACGCGAATCCCTGGTGGTGCGAATACTCGGCGAGGTAACCGCGGAAGTGGATCTGGTCGCCGACGCGCGCGCTCTTCAACACCCTGGCGATCGCCGGGTCGTCGGTAAGCAGGTGGTTGTTCGACACCGAGAACTGGTCAAAGGCGCTCCAGGATTCGCTCGACGACGACTGCCAGTAGCACACGAACTCTCCGCTCGAGAAGCTGATGTCGCGGTACGCGCCGCGCCGCGCGTTGCCGCCCCACACCACGCACAGATCGGTGACGTTGAGCGAGTCCTTCCACGCCTTGTGCACCCAGTCCCACCAGCTGTCCGCATTGTGCTTGCTGACGACGAGCCCATTGAGGTCGTAGGCGAAGACCGGTCGGATCGTGTATTCGATGCCGCCGGTGGTGGTGATCCTGAACGGCGCGCGGTCGGTCGCCCTCTGGTCGGGATCCTCGAACACCGCCGCGTCGAGCTTGTCGGGCGGCGGCAGCCTGTCGCGCATCCACCAGGACACGGCGAGCAGCGCCGCGCTGCCGAAGATCAGTGCGCGGAAAATCATGAGGAGAGAGGCGTACGCGAATTCATGCCGCGTCTACTTTGCATCATTCGCCGGCGCGCCGGCGCCGTCCGCCGGCATATCCGGCGCCGCGCGCGCCCGCCGCTCGAGCGAAAACACCGGCCCGCCGACATACGTGAAATACATCCTGTGCTGACTGTGCGAGACCAGGATCCTGTGCGAGCGGAAGAAATCGGCGCCAAGAAGCATTCCAGGAACGGACAGCCTGGTCGGTACATGGGTCCGACTCGTGTTGGCGTCCTTCCACAAGTCGGCGAATTCGATCGTCGTGTCCTTGATAACCTCGTTACCGATGGCGAAGCTCGCGAACGGACCGCGCCAATACGGAACGGTATTCGCGCCCAGACCGCCCCAGCGTCCGACGGCGATGACACCGGGCGTTTCCGGCGTGACGCCAAGCCGCGCAGCCTCGCCTTTGTCCAGGATCGACGTGCTCGCGCCGGAATCGAGCCAGGCCTCCACCGGCTTGTCGTTGATCACTACGGGCACCACGATCGCGGAGTTGGCGAGCGCTGATTTGTCGATCTCGATCTGGTTGGCGCCCTCCGCAACCCAATACGCCAATGGCGTGCTGCCGCAATCCTTGGGGATGAACAGGCGTACGGCGTTATGGGCGAGGTCGAACTCGACGTCGGCCTTGCTGAAGAAATCCTCGCCGAGGATGAATGCGCTGTTCCCCGGGGCTTCCCGTTCGCCGGCGGCGATGACTATCCAATCCTTGCGGACGGCGTCGACGATCCTGAACTCGTCGATCCGCACGGACTCGACGTTGGTCTCGCCGCCGATGCCAAACAGACGAGGACCTCGCAACGCCTGCAACGGAAGGCCCAACTTTTCCGCCGCCGAACGAAACACCATGCTGCGCGATGCGCCGGTATCGAGCACGATTCCGACCTTATGGCCGTTGATCGTGCCGTCCGCGACGATCGCCCCGCGCTCCCATCGCACGGGCCACTCGGCGATCTTCGCGAGGTTGCATGTGTTCGTCGCGGCCGCGGCCGCCATATGCCACGTCGCGAGACCGATCGCCACCAGCATGGCCACCCGATTGCGCGCCTGTTTCATTCCAGAATCTCGGTTTGACGAAGTAGAAGGCGAAGCTCGACTGCCACGACGCCAAAATTGCACGTGCGATGCGCAGGATGAATGGACCGAATTGCGCGACGACACGCCATGATCGCGTCGCGATCGAAACGGCCGCTACTTCGCTTTGGCCTTGGAGGCGTCCTTGGCCGGCGCCTTCGCTGGTTCCGGCGGCAATTCAATCGGGTTGTCGATCGAGAACACCGGGCCGCCGGCGTACGTGAAATAGATTTTGCGCTGGCTGTGCGCGACGAGAACGCGGTGCGCGCGGAGGAAATCGGTGCCGAGCAGCATCGCGGGATTCACTTCGGTCGGATTTCCTGCGCGGCCGCCGGAATCCGTGACCGAGATGTCCTTCCAGAGGTCGGCGAAGCGGATCGTCGTGTCCTTGATTCGCTCGTCGCCGATAGTGAAGCTCGAGAACGGCCCGACCCAGCTGTCGATCGTGTCCTTGCCGGACGCCTGCCCGCTCGCGATGGCGATGACGCCGGGCGACTTGGGCGTGACGCCCACCCGCGCGGCATCGCTCATGTTGACCACCGACGTGGCGGCGCCGGAATCGAGCACCGCCTGCATGGCGAGGCCGTTGAGCTGCACGGTGAACAGGATCTGCGGATGGGCATCCGACATCCTGGCGATATCCACCTGGCCGGCCCCATTCGGTGCCCAATACGCGAGCGAGGTGGCTTCGCAATCCTTCGGCCTGAACAGCCGCACTGCATTGTGCGCGAGGTCGAATTCCACGTCGACGGCACGGAAGAAATCCTCGCCCAGGATGAAATCGGCATCGCGGCCGGAGTCGACCCCGCTCATGATGATGACCCACCAGTCCGTGCGCGTCCCGTCGCCGATCTTGAATTCGTCGATCCGCGCGGCTTCGACGTCCGTCGTGCCGCCGGCGCCGACGATCTTCACGTCCGGAAGCGGGTGCGTGGGCAATCCCAAACGCGTCACCGCGCGGCGAAGGATGAGGGTGCGTTCGGTGCCGGTGTCGAGCATGATGCCCACTTTACTGCCGTTGACGGTCCCGTCGACGATCAGTTGGCCGTTCTCGAGGTGCGCCGGCCACTCCGCGATCTTCGCGAGCTTGCAGTTGCCCGTCGCGGCCGGCGCCGTGCCGCTTGCCATCGTGACGCCGGCGGCCGTCAATACGGCCGTGAGGAATCTTGCGTTGCGCATCTCGAATCTCGCCTGGTTGTGCCGGACACGCAAACCGTCGCGGTCAGTCTATCGCGGTGATCTCATCGTCGACCCGCCAGGTGCCGCCTTCCTTGATCATCAGCACCTCGCCCGTCAACTTTGTCATCGAGCCCTCGCCGGCGATCAGCAGCACCGCCTTGTCGCCGGACGAGAAGCCGCCCGTGATCTGCACGGATTTGCCCGGATGCCCTTCGGCCATCGCGTGCAGCATGGCGTCGAGCTTGCCGTTCTTCTGGTTTGCATCGAGAAACTTCTGCTGCTCGTTCGACAAGAGCGGCCGCAACGCCGCACGGTCGCCTTTCCCGAGCGCGGCGTGGTACTGCATGTAGGCCTTGCCCGGTGCGCCGCCGTCGGCCGGCAGCGCCGCGCCGTGATCGTCGGACAGGATCGGCGCGGCGAGCGTGAGCTCGAACGAGCGGTCCTTCTCGTTGTCCGTCAGCTTGCCGGCCAGCTTGCCGTCGACGATCTTCACCGTCGAGACGGCCTCGCCGGTGCAGAAGCCGCAGCCGTTGCCCTGCTGGAAGTAGTAGCTGAAGCCGCGGTAGGTGCCGTCCGGCCGGAACTCGAAAAAGACGACGCCGGTCTGATCGTCCATCACGCGCTCCATGATGAGGCGCTTTCGATCGACGTACTCGGAGATCGCAGCGGCACGAAGATTCACGTTGGAGACCGCCACGATCAGCGCACGGCTGTCGTCGAAAAGCGACTTGCCGCGGAACGCGACGGCGCCATTCGCTTCGAGCGTGATGGCCTGGCTCTTGAAGACGCCGGACGCCGTCGGGACCGGGTCGGCGGCAAACGCGCGTGCGGCAAGGAACAGGCACGCGATGACGGTGAATCGGAACATGGGGAAGCCTGTGAGGGTCGGCGAAAGGGGATTATCGCAGGAACCGCTGCGCGCGATCCGTCTCGTGCCGGATCGGCCGCGGCGGAACGTTTCGGCCCGCCTTCCTAGCGCGGCCGCTTCGACGCGTCGATGTCGAGGTAGGAAAGCGTGCTCAGCAGCACCGGATGCGTCTTGTGCCCGAGCAGCCACGGCTGGACGAGCGTCACTCGCACCGGTGTGGTCTGCAGCACGAACACGGCGTCGGCCTCGAGCTTGCGCGACATCTCGACGAAGAGCGCGTTGCGCTCCGCCGAATCGGGCATCACGAGACTGCGCTCGTACATCCGGTCGTAGGTCGCGGAGCGGTAGCAGGGAACATTCGTTTCGCCGATGTTGGAGCTGTAGAACAGTTGCATGAAGTTGTCGCCGTCCGGAAAATCGGCGGCCCAGCCCGATGCGTACATCTGGATCCTGCAGGCGTTCGACATGGTCGCGAGCTCGCTCGAGCGCACGAGCTCGAAGCGGACCCGGATTCCGATCCGGCCGAGCGCCTTCCTCCACATCCGCTCCGTCTCGCGCGCCGTCGAATCGCTGGCGGTATTGATCGTCACGGTCAGCGGCTTGCCGCCGGGCAGCGTGCGGTAGCCGTCGGCGCCGAGCGTGTAGCCGTGCGTGTCGAGCAGGCGGTTGGCGCCGGCGGGATCGTACTGGATCGCGCTACGATAGGCGCCGTCGTAGCCCGAGATCTCCGGCGGTATCGGCATTTCCGGCTTGAACGCGCTGCCCTTTCGCACGATCCGGATCTCCTCGTCGGAATCGTAGGCCATCGCGATCGCCCGGCGCAGCGCGATCTTCTCGGCCCCGAAGCCGCCGACCACCGGATCGCGAAAATTGAACGACGAGTATCGGATGCTCGGGCTGTACGAGCGATAGGCGACGATGCCGCGGTCGCGCAATTCGCGCCGGACCTGGTCCCCTTCAGGCGAGCCCTGCACGAAGCGCTTGGGGATCTGCGTTGTGTCGAGCTGGTTCGCCCGAAAGGCGGTCCAGGCCACCTCCTCGTCCTCGACGATGGAAATCTCCGCGCGTCCGATCCGCGGCATCTTCTTTCCTTGCATCGTCGCGGCGAGCTCGCGATCGCGCATGTCGTCGCCAGGCGTGAAATTCCACACGAAGCCGCGGTAATCGGGATTGGCTACGAGGACGATGCGCGTCCCCGGCACCCATTCCTTCAGGACGTAAGACCCGGACCCCACCGGGTGGGCGCCGATGTCTTCACCGTAGGCCTCGACGACCTCGCGCGCGACGGCGCCCAGGACGGGTTGAGCGAGCACGTATTCGAATGCGTAGTCGGTGCGGACCAGCTGAAAGCGCAGCGTGTAGCGGTCGATCACCTCGAGCCCCGGGATCTTCGCGCTGTAGTCGAACTTGCCGGTCGTCTTGGCGCGCGCCGCGGCGGCGTCGAGGCCGACGATCTTGCCGCGCACGAGGTAGGCCGACGGCGAGCGCACCGCGGGGTCGAGCAGGCGCATGACCGAATAGGCGAAATCCTGCGCGATGAGCTCGCGCGGCCTGCCCTTGAACGCGGGATCGGGAGAAAAGTAGATCCCCTTGCGGATGCGCACGGTGTAGGTCTTGCCGGCGTTCGTGATTTCCGGCATCGCCTCCGCGGCCTGCGGCACGAGCTTCGCCGGCCGTGCGAGGTAGTCGTAGGTGAGCAGCCGATCGAAGACCTCCTCGAGGATCACCGCCGAATAGGCGTCGGTCGGGCCGGCGGGATCGAATCCCGGCGGATCGCTCGGCAGCGACAGATGCGCAACCTTTGCGGGGTCGGCCGCAAGGACCGGTGAGGCCGCCATCGACGCACCGACGCCGAGGACAAGCGCAACGAGAGCCGTGCACATGCGGCACGGCAACAGCCGAATCGGTGCACCGTTTTCGCGAGTTGGCCCGTTCCACATGGAACCCGTGATTATTCCCCATTTCGCGGAAGGGTGATAGGCAGGAGGACGAGCGGCTTCCGGGACGGGATCAGAGGAGCAATCGACGGCATCGGGCGCACAACATGGGCGCTCCGAGGCTCGATCCGGACGACGGCGACCGGCTTCGCGACCGAAGCGGTCACGGCGGTGCAGCGCAATCCGATCCAGACGGGCACGACTGTTACCAT
>CAWJXK010000013.1:0-104239 GCA_963846855.1 uncultured beta proteobacterium | reverse complement strand
ACCTGGTTGACCTCGATGAACCGTGCAATGATGGAAGGTGGCGGCGACTTTGGCAAGCGTCGGCAATACTGGCCGCCCGCCCGGACAGGTGGCGATTCCTGCCCGGCGCCCGCGTCGCGCTAGCGTCTCCATGACGGCTTGCGCTTCCCCACGAACGCGTCGATGCCCTCCGCAGCGTCCGGCTCCAGGAGATTGCAGATCATCGCCTCGCCCGCCACGTCGTAGGCGCCGGCGAGGCCGCGGTCGATCTGGTCGTAGAACGCCCGCTTGCCGAGCGCGACCACGCTCCGGCTGCGGGCGCGGATGACGTCGGCCAATGCGGCGACCGCCGCGTCGAGCTCGGCGGCCGGCACGACGCGGTTGACGAGACCCCAGGCGAGCGCCGTCGGCGCGTCGATCAGCTCGCCGGTCAGCAGCATCTCCATCACGCGCTTGCGGGCGACGTTGCGGCCGACGCCGACTGCCGGCGTCGAGCAGAAGACGCCGACGTTGACGCCGGGGAGCGCGAAGCGCGCGTCGGCCGCGGCCACGGCAAGATCCGCCATCGACACGAGCTGGCATCCGGCAGCCGTGGCGATGCCATGGACGCGCGCGATCACCGGCTGCGGCAGTCGCGTCAGCTTCTGCATCATCCGGCTGCACCCGGCGAAGAGCTCGCGCTGCCAGTCGGCGTCCGGATGCGCGCGCATCTCCTTGAGGTCGTGCCCCGCGCAGAAGCCCTTGCCGCGACCCGCGAGGACGACGACGCGCATGCTGGGGTCGTCGGCGAGGCGGTCGAGCTCCGCCTCCAGCGCCGCGATCATCGACCGCGACAGCGGGTTGAAGCGATCGCCGCGGTTCATCGTCAGCGTGCAGATGCCCTCCCGCGCGTCGGCGAGCACGTAGGGTTCGAGTCCTGCCTCGAGGGGAGCGTTCATCCGTATCTCCACATGCTATCAACGTCAAATCTTCGGGCCGCCGCGCTCATTCGATCGCGCTCGTCGATCTCGCCTGGTCGCGCAGCAGGAACTTCTGGATCTTCCCGGTCGAGGTCTTCGGCAGCTCGCCGAACACGACCTTCTTCGGCGCCTTGAAGCCGGCCAGATGCTTCTTGCAGTGCGCGACGAGCTCGTCCTCGGTCGTCACGGCGCCGGGCTTCAGCTCGACGAACGCGCAGGGCGTCTCGCCCCACTTCGGGATCGGGCTGCGCGACGACCGCCGCCGCGAGCACCGACGGGTGGCGATACAGGACGTCCTCGACCTCGAGCGAGCTGATGTTCTCGCCGCCCGAGATGATGACGTCCTTCGAGCGGTCCTTGATCTTGACATAGCCGTCGGGCTGCATGACGGCGAGGTCGCCGGAGTGGAACCAGCCGCCGGCGAACGCCTCGCCGGACGCGGCGGAGTTCTTGAGATAGCCCTTCATCGTGATGTTGCCGCGGAACATGATCTCGCCCATCGTTTCGCCGTCCCACGGCACCGGCGCCATCGTCGTCGGGTCGAGCACCGTCATGCCCTCCTCGACGGTGTAGCGAACGCCCTGCCGGCCGTTGCGCTCGGTGCGCGCGCCGATGTCGAGCGCGTCCCACTCGCCGTGCTTCGCGCACACGGCGGCCGGGCCGTAGGTCTCGGTGAGGCCGTAGACGTGCGTGATGTCGAAGCCGATCCGCTCCATGCCCTCGATCACCGCCGCCGGCGGCGCCGCCGCCGCGACGAGGCAGTGCACCTTGTGCGAGATGCCTTCCTTCCATTCGTCCGGCGCGTTGATCAGCATTCCGTGGACGATCGGCGCGCCGCAGTAATGCGTGACCTTGTGCAGCCGGATCGCGTCGAGCACGGCCTTCGCCTCGACGCGGCGCAGGCAGATGTTGATGCCGGCGTTCGCTGCCATCGTCCACACGAAGCACCAGCCGTTGCAGTGGAACATCGGCAGTGTCCACAGGTAGACCGAATGCCGCGGCATGCCCCAGTCGATGATGTTCGACAGCGCGTTGAGGTAGGCGCCGCGGTGGTGGTAGACGACGCCCTTCGGATTGCCTGTCGTCCCGGACGTGTAGTTGAGCGAGATCGCGTTCCACTCGTCGGCCGGATGCTTCCACTCGAATTCCGGATCGCCGCCGGCGATGAACGCCTCGTACTCGGCGCTGCCGAGGCGCTTGCCACCCGGGCCCTGCGGGTCGGCGATGTCGATGATCCGCGGCTTGGCCTTGGTCAGGGCCAGCGCCTTCTCGACAATGGATGCGAATTCCGTGTCGGTGACGAGCACCTTCGCCTCGCCATGCTCCAGCATGAACGCGATCGTCTCGGCGTCGAGGCGCGTGTTGAGCGTGTTGAGCACGCCGCCGGCCATCGGCACGCCGAAATGCAGCTCGACCATCTCCGGCGTGTTGGCCGCCATCACGGCGACTGTGTCGCCGGTGCCGATGCCCGCGCGCGTCAGCGCGCTCGCGAGGCGGCGACTCCGCGCGTACGTCTCCGCCCAGGTGTAGCGGCGCTCGCCGTGGACGACCGCGAGCATGTGCGGATACGTGTACGCGGTGCGCGCGATCAGCGAGAGCGGCGTGAGCGGCGTGTAGTTGGCGGGATTGCGATCGAGGTCGCGCTCGAACGGGCTTGACGTTGGCATGATGCGGTCGGGGCGGAAAACGAACTTGTGCGGGCGTGAACTGCGATGATACTGCGCATCCAGGCCGCACGTTGCGCCCGCGTCGCCGCCCCATCCCGCGCCCGCTTGCCGGCCGATGCGGATTTGGTTAGGCTCGGTCGCCTTCAATGCCTGGAAACACAACTGCGCTCCATGGGCCATCGCCTCTCGAAGATCGTCACGCGCACGGGCGATGCCGGCAGCACCGGCCTGGCCGACGGCAGCCGCGTGGCCAAGGACTCGATCCGCATCCAGGCGATCGGTGACGTCGACGAGTTGAACTCGTCGGTGGGCGCCGTGCTCGCCGAAGCGTTGCCGGCCTCCGTCGCCGACGTGCTCACCGCCGTGCAGCACGACCTCTTCGACCTGGGGGGCGAATTGTCGATTCCCGGGCACGCGGCGATCACCGAACGTCATGTCGCCCGCCTCGAAGCCGCGGTCGAGAGCTTCAACGCCGGCCTCGGACCGCTGAAGGAATTCATCCTGCCCGGCGGGGCACGCTCGGCGGCGCTCGCCCACGTCGCGCGCACCGTCTGCCGCCGCGCCGAGCGGACCGTCGTGCACCTCGCGCAGACGCAATCCGTCAGCGACCCGTCGCGGCGTTATCTCAACCGGCTGTCCGATCTGCTGTTCGTGCTCGCGCGCGTCCTGAACCGCGCCGCCGGCAAGCCGGACGTGCTCTGGCGCAAGAACCGCAACGGCACGAGTCCTTGAGCGGCCTCTAGCGCAACGCGCGCGCGGGAAATCCATGGACGAAGCCGCCGCCGCACGCCGCAGCGAGAAGCTCGCCCTGCTCCTCGGGCGGACCGCGCTCGCCGACCAGGCGGCCTTCGCCGAGCTCTACCGGCTGACCTCGTCGCATCTGTATGCGGTCGCCCTGCGTATGTTGCGTGACGAGGCAGCCGCCGAGGACGCGCTGCAGGAGGCGTTCGTCAGCGTCTGGCATCACGCGGGCAGCTACGTGGCGGCGAAGAGCCGTCCGCAGACCTGGCTCACGAGCATCGTCCGGAATCGCTGCCTCGACCTTCTGCGCCGGCGCGTTCCCGACACCATGACCCTCTCCCGCGACGATGACGAAGCCGAGATCGACCTTCCGGCGACCGGGCCGACACCGGTCGAGCTGCTGCTGTCCGGCGCCGAGGCGGCGATGGTGCGCACCTGCGTCGACACCCTGGAGGGCGGGCAGAAGCAGGCGATCGCCCTCGCGTTCTTCCAGGGGCTCTCGCACAGCGAGCTCGCGGCGCAGCTTCGGGAGCCGCTCGGGACCGTCAAATCGTGGATCCGCCGCGGCCTCGAGCGCCTCAAGTCCTGTCTCGAGCGCGCCGGGATGACCGTCCCGTGACGCCGCGATGAAGCTCGACCGCGCGGACCGCACGCAGCGCCTCGACGCGCTGGCCGCGCAATACGCGCTGGGCACGCTGTCGCCCCGGGCGCGCCGCCGCCTCGGCCGGATCGCCCAGCGGGAGCCGGCCGTCGTCGCCGCGCTCCGAACGTGGGAGCTTCGGCTCGCCGGGCTCGCCGACGCCATTCCCCCGGTCACGCCACCGGCTCGTGTCTGGACGGGGATCTGCACCAAATTGGGTATCGCTGGAATGGAGAGCCCGGAGGATGCGGTGGGCGGCGGGTCCTGGTGGCAGAGTCTTGGCCTCTGGCGCGGGCTCTCCTTCTTCGGATTCGCCGCGGCGCTGGTGCTGGGCCTGCGCCTGATGGCGCCCGCGGTCGAGGCACCGACGCCGACCATCGTCGCGGTGCTGGCCGGCAAAGACGCCAAGCCGGTCCTCGTCGCAACCGTGGAGCGAGGCGGCCGCGTCCTGGCCGTCAAGGCGATTGGCGCGATCGCGATTCCGCCGGATCGCGCGCTCGAGCTCTGGGCGCTGCCGGAGGGTAAGGATCCCCGCTCCCTGGGGCTCGTCCCCGCGGCCGGCGTCGTGCGGATCGCGCTGCCCGTGCCGGCGGACGACGCGTTCCGCGGCGTCCCGGCGCTCGCGATCAGCCTCGAGCCGGCGGGCGGCTCGCCCACCGGCAAGCCGACCGGGCCGGTGCTCTATATCGGCGGCATCGAGCGGATCTGACGCTCCCGCGCGGGATCCGAAAAGACGAAGGGCCGGACGGTTGCCGTCCGGCCCTTCCGCAGTCGCTCACCTTGGGGGAGAAGGCGGCTGCTGGGGAGAATGATTCGATCTATCCGCGCGTCGCGCTTTTCGCCGTCGCGAAGTTCGTCGAGCGCACGACGACGACGTCGATGCGCGCCGGCGAAATCGTCACCTGGCGAACGGCGGGCGCGCTGGAGGGCGCCGCCAGCATCGCGGCAGCCGCGACCGGCGCGAGTCCGACCGGCACGACCACCGACAGCGAGATGGTGAGTGCCGTCAGCGCGGCCGCGGAGGCGATCCCGAACGCGGGGCGGAGGGTCTTCGGTTGATAGCGTTTCATGTCTGGCTCCTGAATCGGTTGAGGTCGACGGTTTCGTTCGCTGCTTGTCGATAGGATGCGGCGTGCCCGGGTTCCGGATTCAGAATCTTCATTCCCGTATCGCCGCACCAGGATCCGGTGCTGTCACGATGCATCCTAGGCAAGTCGGGCGATCCGCTCAACGCGCAAGCGACGAACCCTGAGAATCGCGGTGCGAATGCGAGCGTGGCGCGACGAACGGTGCCGAGGCGGTGTGAACGGTGGCGGCTTCGATTGCGATCCCCGGCGTGAATCCGCTTTGGAGCAACGCGCGCCTCACATCGCTGCTGCGAAGCCTAGCGCGCGCGATGAAACGCGCCCTATCGCGATGAAACGCGCCCTATCGCGATGAAACGCGCACTACCTGGATGAAACGCGCCTGGCCGCGATGAAACGCGCCTGATGGCGATGAAACGCGAAGGGCCGGACGCATGACGTCCGACCCTCGTGCCGGCGACTCGGGCGAAGCGCTTCGCCCGAGGAAAGGCGCTTCGCTTATCCGCGGCGACCGAGCTTCGCCGATCCGGCCCGGGCGCCGGCGATGGCGAGGCCCGCATCGCGCGCGACGACGACGTCGATCGAAGACGGCGCGATCGTGACTTCGCGAGCCATCGGCGCCGCCGCCGCGCCACCGTAGAGCGCCGTCGCGTGATCCGCGGCCGGCAGTGCGGTGGGCCCCACCACCATCGTGGCGATCGTCAGCGCGGTCAGCGCGACAGCGGCGATCCCGAAGATCGGGCGATTGACCAGAGGTTCGTAGCGTTGCATGGTCGACTCCTCAAGCGGATTCGGTTGACGGGTTGCGGGTGTCATGGCCATTGGATGCGGGGTGACGGGATTCCGGATTCACGATCTTTTCGGAGCGGTCGCCGCACCGGCCTGTGCAGTCAGTTCGGATCGTAGTGAGCGCAGATGACCGGCTCAAGACACAAGCGACGAATCGGCCGAATTGCGGGGCGAACGCGACCCACGCGCGACGAAGCGCAGCGGTCATCGAGCGGAAACGCGGCGGCGGGACCGGTCGCGCGCGATGCGCGGCGCGGAAACTACTGCGCCGGCCGCATCCGCACGGCCTGGTCGATCGCACCGAAGATCGTGCGCCCGCCCGCATCGAACATCTCGATGCGGACGCGATCGCCGAATCGCAGGAACGGCGTGACGGGCCTTCCGTTGAGAATCGTCTCGACGGTACGCTGCTCGGCGATGCACGAATAGCCGATGCCGCCGGCGGCGGCCGGCCGGCCCGGTCCGCCGTTCTCCTTGTTCGAGACCGTGCCCGATCCGACGATGCTGCCCGCGACGAGCGTGCGCGTCTTCGCGACATGCGCGATGAGATCCGCGAACGAGAACGCCATGCCGACGCCGGCGTCGGGATGCCCGAACAGCGCTCCGTTGACGTGCGACACGAGCGGCCGGTGCAGCTTGCACGCGCGCCATGCATCGCCGAGCTCGCCCGGCGTCACGGCGACGGGTGAGAACGCGGAAGCCGGCTTCGACTGCAGGAACCCGAATCCCTTGCCGAGCTCGGCGGGAATGAGATTGCGCAGGCTGACGTCGTTGACGAGCATCACAAGGCGTATGTGCGCCGGCGCGTCGGCTGCGCCGGTGCCCATCGGCACGTCGCCGGTGATCACCGCGACTTCGGATTCGAAATCGATGCCCCAGGCTTCATCGGCCGCTTCGATGTCCTCCGCGGGTCCCAGCATGCGGTCCGATGCTCCCTGGTACATGAGCGGATCGGCGAGGAATTCCGGTGGCATCGCGGCGCCGCGCGCGCGGCGCACGAGCTCGACGTGATTGAGGTACGCCGAGCCGTCGACCCATTGGTAGGCGCGCGGCAGCGGCGCCATCGCGGTGGCCGGATTGAACCCGGTCGCGTCGGGAAGTCGACCCGCGTTGAGCTCCTCGGAGAGCGCCTCGAGCGCCGGCGCAGCCCCGTTCCAGATGTCCAGCGCGGCCTGCAGCGTGCGCGCGACCTCGGGGACGGCGACGCAACGGGTGAGGTCACGCGACACGACGACGAGCTCGCCGTCGCGCGTGCCGTTGTCGATGCTGGCGAGCTTCATCGCGTCCTCACGTGCCAGCGGTGGCGCGCTTCTTCAGCGCATAGCCGTCGGCGCGATCCTCCATCTCCCAGCCGGCAGCGCCGATGAGACCGCGCAGGCGGTCGGCCTCCGCCCAGTTCTTCGTCTTGCGCGCCAGGGCGCGCGCCTCCGCAAGCGCCTGCACATCGGGCGGGACCGCATCGTTGCGAGGCACCCAGTCGGCGAGACCGAGGCCCAGCACCGCGTCGAACCGCAAAAGCGTCGCGCGCTTGACGCCGGCGGGAAGCTCGCCGCGCAGCGCCTCCCATGCGACCGCCAGCGCGCGCGGCAGGTTGAGGTCGTCGTTGATCTCGTTGCCGAAACGCTCCACCAGCGCGGCATCGGGCGCGCTCTGCGGCGCGTCGCGCAATGCGTAGACGCCGTTGCGCAGGCGGTCGAGCGCCGTGGCCGCCGCGTCGAGCGCGTTCCATGTGAAGTTGAGTTGCCCGCGGTAATGCCCGGTCAGGCACAGGTAGCGATAGGCAAGCGGATCGTAGCCGCGGTCGACGAGTGATTGCACGCGCAGGAATTCGCCGGCGGATTTCGCCATCTTGGCGTCGTTCAGCAGCAGGAAGTAGCCGTGCATCCAGAAGTTCGCGAGCCGCGTTCCGACCCGCGCCTCGGTCTGCGCGATCTCGTTCGTGTGGTGGACGCTGATGTGGTCCTCGCCGCCGCAATGGATGTCGAAATAGTCGCCGAGGTATTTCTGCGCCATCGCCGAGCATTCGATGTGCCAGCCCGGAAAACCCTTGCCCCACGGCGAGTCCCACTCCATCTGGCGCTTTTCGCCTTCGGGCGAGAACTTCCACAGCGCGAAGTCGGTGATGTGGCGCTTCGCGCCGAGCTCGACCCGCTTGCCGGCCTCGAGCCCCTTGACGTCGAGCCGGGCGAGGTAACCGTAGTCGGGCTGCTTCGCCGTGTCGAAATAGATGCCGTCCGGCGTGCGATAGGTGAAGCCGTTCTTCTCGATGTCGACGATGAAATCGATCTGCTCGCGGATGTGGTCGGTCGCGCGGCACAGGACGGTCGGATCCTCGATGTGGAGACGCTTCAGGTCGGAGAGGAAGTCCTCCGTGTAGATTTTGGCGATCTCCCACGCCGACTTGCCGGTGCGGCGCGCGCCCTTCTCCATCTTGTCCTCGCCGTCGTCGGCGTCGGACGTGAGATGGCCGACGTCGGTGACGTTCATCACGTGCCGCACCCGGTAGCCGTTCCATTCGAGCACGCGCCGCAGCAGGTCCTCGAACAGGAACGTGCGGAAGTTGCCGATGTGCTGATAGTCGTAGACGGTCGGCCCGCAGGTATAGAGGCCGACCTCGCCGCCCGCATGAAGCGGCGTGAATTCGCGCAGCCTGCGCTCGTAGTTGTCGTAGAGGTGGAGCGGATCGGGCATCGAAGGGCCATCGTTTCGCAAAAAAAAGCCGCCAGCGCTGGCGGCTCGTTCGGGTCGCGTCCTGCTAGTCGGGCAGCCGCCTGCCGCCTCGGGACCCCGGTCGACAGCCGCAATGTGCGCAAATGCTCATCATGTCCGCATCGTATCCAACCCCGGCGGTGTCGGCAAGGCGCGCGGCCTCGTCCTGTTTCGCGTTTCGGCGCTGCAACCTGCCACGGTACAATCGGTCCGGTCGTGGCGCACGCCTTCAGGCGGGCCCGCTGCAACCCTCCGCCACGCCCGTCCCGATGCCCGAGAACCCGATCCTTCCGTCACGTCTCGTCCTCTGGCTCATCGCGCTCGCCGTCGCGGCGATGTGGTTCGCGAACCTCGGCAGCCACCGCCTCTTTCACCCCGACGAGGGCCGCTACGGCGAGATCGCGCGCGAGATGGCGCAAGGCGGCGACTGGGTCACGCCTCGGCTGAACGGACTCAAGTACTTCGAGAAGCCGCCGCTGCAATACTGGGCGACCGCTGTCGCCTTTCGCGCCTTCGGCGTCCACGAATGGACGGCGCGGCTGTGGCCGGCGCTCGCGGGATTGCTGGCCGTCGCCGTCATCGGCATCGCCGGAAACGCGCTGGGCGGCGCCGCGCTCGGCGCATTCGCCGCGCTGGTGCTCGCCGGGACGCTCTACCACGCCGCGATCGCGCAGATCGTCACGCTCGATTCGGGACTGGGATGCTTCCTGGCGCTCGCGTTCGCCGGCATCGTCATCGCGCAGCGGCCGGAGACGACTCGCGGGGAGCGGCGGGCATGGATGTGGACGACGTGGGCGGCGATGGCGCTCGCCGTGCTGTCGAAAGGCCTGATCGGAGTCGTCCTCCCCGCCGGCGCGCTGGTCGCGTACACAGCGATCACGCGCGACGTCGCACTGTGGCGCAGGCTGCACATCGTGTCGGGGCTCGCGATCTTCCTCGCCATCACCGCGCCGTGGTTCGTGCTGGTCTCGCGGGCCAACCCGGAGTTCGCCCGCTTCTTCTTCATCCACGAGCACTTCGAGCGCTTCCTGACGCACGAGCACCTGCGCGTCGGCGCGTGGTACTACTTCATTCCGCTCGCGCTCGTCGGCATCCTGCCGTGGCTCGCGCCGCTGGCGCTGGGACTTCCCGGCGCGTGGCGCGCCGGAACGCCGAATGCCCTCGGCTTCTCGTGGCAGCGATTGGCGCTCGTCTACGCCGGATTCGTGTTCGTCTTCTTCAGCGCTTCGGGCTCCAAGCTGCCCACCTACATCCTGCCGATCTTCGCGCCGCTCGCGCTCGTGCTGGGCGCGCTGCTGCTGGAACTACCCGCGAGGCACCTCGTGCGCTCCGCGGCCGTCGGCGCCGTCGGCGCCGGCGTCCTGGCCATCGCGCTATTCACAGGCTACGACAGCTGGGTCGCGGCGCGGGGCGGCGGCGCCGAGGCCGACCAGCCGGCGGCGATCCTGCAGGCCTACGGTCCCTGGATCAAGGCGGCGGTGGCGGTCGCCGCCGCGGGCCAGATCATGGGCTGGACGCAATTCCGGCGGATCGCAGTGTCCCCCGGCGCGCGCTTCCTGGGCGTGGCCGCGCTCGCGCTGTCGATGCTGGCCGCGGTCTCGCTGGGCGTCGCCGGATACGAGGCGTTCAGCGCAACGCGGTCGACTTCGGCTATGCTGCGCGCGGCACGCAGTGTTGCGCCCATCGCTCCGGACGCGCCGTTCTACCAAGTCGAAATGTACGACCAGACCGCTCCGTTCTACCTTGGCCGCACGACAACGCTGGTCGCGATCCGCGACGAGCTCGGGCCCGGCATCGACGCCGAGCCGGACCGCCAGATTCCGACCACGGAGAGCTGGATCGCGCAGTGGGATGCGCTCGGCCAGGGTTACGCGATGATGCCGCCGGCGACGTTCGAGCGTTTGGCGGCAAACGGGGTGCCGATGCGCGTCCTTGCCCGCGACGGCCGCCGGGTCACGGTGAGCCGCCGATGAGCGTCGCCGCCTTCGCGTTCCTCATGACCGGCGTGCTGCTCAACGCGGCCGCGCAGCTCCTGCTGAAGGCAGGCACCAATGCGCTCGGCGTCATCACGCTGACGCGCGAGGACTGGGCGGACACGCTGATGCGGATGGCGACGCAAGGTCACTTCGTGCTGGGCGCCGCCTGTTACGTCGCGTCGCTCTTCGTGTGGATCCTCGGGCTCTCGCGCGTGCCGGTCTCGATCGCGTATCCGCTGCTGTCGGTCGGCTACGTCGTCAACGCGATCGCAGCGCACTACCTTTTCGGCGAGGCGGTGACGGCCACGCGCTGGCTCGGCATCGGCTGCATCATCGTCGGCGTCTGGCTCGTCGCGCGAAGCTGACGGCGACGCGTTCCGCCATGAGCTCGACCTACCTGAAATTCGCCGGGCCCGCGATCGACGCCGCGACCATCGAGGGCGTCGCCGACGTGATCCGCTCCGGCCACATCGCGAGCGGTCCGTGGGTGCAGCGGTTCGAGGAGGAGCTCTCGCGCTTCTGCGGCGGTCGCCCTGTACGCGTCCTGACCTCGGCGACCGCCGCGGTCGAGGTCGCGCTGCAGGTCGCCGGCATCGGGCCGGGTGACGAGGTGATCACCTGCGCCGAGAGTTTCTTCACCGTCCTCAACATGATCGCCAAGGTGGGCGCGCGGCCGGTGTTCGTCGACTGCGATCTCGTCACACGCAACATCGACCTCGCGGCGATCGAAGCGGCGATCACGCCGCGCACGCGGGCGATCATCCCCACGCACTGGCCGGGTTCGCTGGTCGACATGGACGCGCTCCACGCGCTCGCGCGGCGGCGCGGCCTGCGCGTCATCGAGGACGCCGCACTCGTGCTGGGATCGCAATGGAAGGGCCGCAACGTCGGCGCGTTCGGCGACCTCGTGACGTTCAGCTTCCACCCGAACAAGAACATCACGACGATCGAGGGAGGCGCGCTCGTCGTCAACGGCGCCGACGAGGCGAGGCGCGTCGAGGCGCTGCGCTTCCACGGCATCACGCTGCTGCCCGACAAGACGCGCGACGTCGCCTTCCCCGGCGGCAAGTTCAACCTGCCCGACGTCAACGCGAGGATCGGCGTCGCGCAGCTCACCCAGCTGCCGGAATTCCTCACGACGCGCCGCTCGCTCGCCGCGCGCTATTTCGAGCGCTGGTCGACGGACCCTGAGTGCCTGCTGCCACCGCGCCCCACCGACGGCGACGGGCAGTCCTGGAACATGTGGAGCGTGCTGCTGCCGCTCGATCGCCTCGCGATCTCGCGACGGCAGTTCCGCGACGCGCTGGAGGCCCAGGGGATCGGCACCGGTGTATCGTACGAGGCGCTCCACCTTTGCACGCTCGGCCGCACGTTCGGCTATCGCGAGGGCGACTTCCCGAACACCGAGCGGATCGCGCGCGAGACGGTCACGCTGCCGCTCCATGCGAGCCTGACCGTCGCCGACGTCGACCGCGTCTGCGCGGCCGCCGCCGGCATCATTGCCGAAGCGAAGAAGTGAATCCACCGGAAACATGACGAGCGTCGTGCCGCAGCTTTCCGTCGTGATCCCCGTCTTCAACGAGGAGGCGGGCCTGCCGGCGCTGTTCGCGCGCCTCTACCCGGCACTCGATGCGCTGAAGACCGGTTACGAGGTGATCTTCGTCAACGACGGCAGCCGCGACCGCTCGGCGGCGCTGCTGCGCGAGCAATGGGAGCGCCGGCCCGACGTGACGCGCGTCGTCCTGTTCAACGCCAACTACGGCCAGCACATGGCGATCGTCGCCGGCTTCGAGCGCTGCCGCGGCCAGCGCGTGGTCACGCTGGATTCCGACCTGCAGAACCCGCCCGAGGAGATCGGGGCGCTGCTCGCGGCGATGGATCGCGGCCACGATTATGTCGGCGGCGTGCGCCGCACGCGCGAGGACTCCTGGTGGCGTCGCGTCGCGTCGCGGGCGATGAACCGGCTGCGCGAGCGGATCACGCACATCCGGATGACGGATCAGGGCTGCATGCTCCGCGCCTACAGCCGCGACATCGTCGACGCGGTCGTCGCGAGCCGCGAGGTCAGCGTGTACATCCCGGCGCTCGCCTTCACGTTCGCCGGAAACCCGACCGAAGTCGAGGTGGCGCACGAGGAGCGCGCGGCCGGCGAATCGAAGTATTCACTGTACCGGCTGATCCGCCTCAACTTCGACCTCGTCACCGGCTTCTCGCTCGTCCCGCTGCAGTTCGCGTCGATGTTCGGGATGCTGGTGTCGGCTCTCTCGCTCGCCACCTACCTCGTCGTGATCGGCTGGCGGCTCTACCACGTCGACGACTGGCACAACGCGATCGCGGTTTTCTGGGATCGCGACATCCTCACCTTCTTCCTCATCGGCATGCTGCTCTTCGGGCTGGGGCTCGTCGGCGAGTATGTCGGACGCATCTATCAGCAGGTGCGCGAGCGGCCGCGCTACACCGTACGCGCCGTGCTCGAGGCGCCGCCGGACGACACGCGTTGACGCCGATCGGCTCCGCACCGCCGCCGGAGGACATGCGCGCGGATTCCGACACCACACTGCCGCGCCTCCGCGACATCGCCGCCGCGGCGCTGCGCCATTCCGACAGCGCGCGACTCGAGCAGGCGCTGGCCGCGATTCCGGACGAACACGCGCAGTCCGGGCCGGCGCAGGCGTTGCGCGCCGAGCTCTTTCGCCGGCGCGGCCAGGCGGCCCTGGCGATCCCTCTTTACGCTGACGCGATCACGCGCTGCCCGGAGCTTCATGCCGCGTATCACGGCGCGGCGCTTGCGCACGTCGCACAGCGCGACCTGTCCGGCGCGCGTGCGCTGTGGGAGGCGCTGCTCGCGTGCGATCCCGCGGATGTCAACGCGCGCTATCAGATCGCGCTCGCGTGGCACGACGAGGGCAACCTCACCGAAGCGGCACGCTGGTACGAGCGCCAACTCGAGCAGGCTCCGGATTCCTATCGGGCTGCGTTCAACCTCGGCATCGTCCGGATGGACACGGGCGATGCCAATGGCGCGGTGGCCGCCCTCGCCCGCGCCGCGCAGATCGACTCGCGACTCGCGAAAACGTTCATGGCGCTCGGCACGGCGCAACGCCGGGCCGGAGACGGCGCCGCCGCGGCCCGCTCGTTCCTGCGCGCGCAGGAGCTCGATCCGGCGACGATTGATGGGTTTGCGGCGGCCGCGTCGGCGCTGAGCGACGCCGCCGAGCTGCCGGCGGCGATCGAGGTCCTCGACCGGGCGATCGTACGCGCGCCGCGCGACCCGTCGCTGCGCCTCGCGCGTGGCGCGAATCTCGCGGCCCTCGGCCTGCACGCCGAAGCGCTGGCCGCGTTTCGCGAGACGCTCTCGATCGATCCCGATGACATGCGGGCTCACAGCGCGCTGCTGCTCGAGATGCAGTACGACACCCGGGCGTGTTCGCGCACGGAGCTCGCCCGCGCGCATTGGAAATGGGCCGATGCGCACGTCGGTGGCGTGCGCAAAGTCGCCGGCGTCGCGTCCGTTCGACGCGAAGGTGGCGCGCGGCTCCGCATCGGCTACCTGTCGCCGCGCTTCGGCAACGGCCCGCTCGCGAACCTGTTCCTCCCGGTGCTCGAGGCGCACGATCGCACCCGCTTCCACGTCACGCTTTATTCCGCCCACCCTTACGACGACGACATCGCAGCACGCATGCGGTGCGCCGCCGACGCCTGGCGCGACCTTCCGGCCGATGACGACGCGGGCGCCGCGACGATCGCCCAGGACGGTCTCGACCTCCTCGTCGATCTCGCCGGCCATGCGCCCGGCCATCGGCTCGCCGTGCTGGCGCGCAAGCCCGCACCGGTGCAGGCGACCTGGCTCGATTACTTCGACACGACGGGCGTGCCTGAAATCGACTACGTGCTGACCGATCCGATTCATACGCCAGCGTCGGAAGCTGTGCACTTTCGCGAGCGCATCGTCTGGCTGCCCGGGTGCCGTTTCGTCTACCGCCCGATCGTCAAGCCAGAATTGACCGCTGCGCCGGCGCGCGACTCCGGCCATGTCACGTTCGGCTCGTTCAACCGGCATGCAAAGATCACCGACGAGGTGCTTGCGGTGTGGCAGGCAGTGCTCGACACGGTGCCCGGATCGCGGCTGCAGCTTCGTGCCTCCGCGTATCGCGGGCCGGGCACGGTCGCGTGGCTGCGTGCGCGCTGGACCGCGGCAGGGATTCCAGTCGACCGGATCGACTTCCGCCCCTTTGTGCCGGTCGGCGACGCGATCGCCGCGTATCGCGACATCGATGTGGCGCTCGACCCCTTTCCCTACAATGGCGGCGTGACGACCTGCGATGCGCTGTCGATGGGCGTTCCCGTGATTGCACTTGCGGGCGACCGGATGATCGCGCGGCAGGGCGCGGCGCTGCTTCGCGCCGCAGGACACGCCGAATGGATTGCCGGCACGCCGGACGAATACGTCGCCCATGCCGGCCGCGTCGCGCGGAGCGTGGCGGCGGGCGAGGTCCGCGAAGCGCTTTTCCGCGAGTTTCCCGATTCGCCGCTGTGCCGGGTACCCGAATTCGTCGTGGGGCTCGAGCGCGCCCTCGCGATCATGATCGAGACCGGGCCGCGCGGCGGCGAAGCCCTCGCGCCAGTCACGATCGCCGCGTGAAACGCCGCTGACATGCCCGGTCCGTCCTCCGGCAACGCCACCGCCGTCGTCTTCGCGTACCACAACGTCGGCGTGCGCTGCCTGCTGACGCTTCTCGCGCATGGCGTTCGCGTGCCGCTCGTCGTCACGCACGTAGACGCTCCGGAGGAGACGATCTGGTTCGATTCCGTCGCGGCCACGGCGGCGGAGCACGCGATTCCGGTGATCGCCCCGGACGACCCGGGTGCGCCCGACGTCGTCCGCCGGATCGCCGCGCTGCGGCCGGATTTCATCTTCTCGTTCTACTACCGGCGGATGCTGAAGCCGGCGCTGCTCGCGCTTCCCTCGCGCGGGGCGCTCAACATGCACGGCTCGCTGCTGCCGTGCTATCGCGGCCGCGCGCCGGTCAACTGGGCGGTACTGCACGGCGAACGCATGACCGGCGCGACGCTTCACTACATGGCCGAGAAGCCGGACAGCGGCGACATCGTCGCGCAGACCGCCGTGCCGATCCTTCCCGACGACACGGCGCGCGAAGTGTTCGACAAGGTCACCGTCGCCGCGCAGACGACGCTCGACGCCGTGCTGCCGGCGCTCCTCGCCGGCACGGCACCGCGCCACCCGCAGGATCTCCGCGCGGGAAGCTACTTCGGAGGCCGCGAGCCCGGACGACGGCATCATCGACTGGAACAAGGACGCTGCGGCCATCCACAATCTGGCGCGCGCCGTCGCGCCGCCGTTCCCGGGCGCGTTCACCTCGGTCGGCGGGCATCGCGCCCGCGTGCTGCGCACGCGCGTCGTCGATACGACCGCCGTCCCGACCCTCGCGCCATCGCTTTCGCTTCACGACGGGAACATGATCGCGCACTGCGGCGGCGGCGGCCGGCTTGCGATCCTGGCGCTGGAAATCGACGGCCAGGCGGTCGACGCGGCGCAGTTCGCGCAGCGCTTCGGAGCGGCGCCGGTCGCGCTGGGCAACGCCCCCTTACGCTGACGCGCTCGCGGCAAGCCGGAGGCGCCACGTATAATCCGTGCTCCCGCGGCACCCGAAAAGCGAAAAAGGGATGCGGCCCGGCTTTCGGGCCGCCGATGGCCGGTCGCCGCCGCGCACACAATAATCGAGCCTGACCGCTCCTCCCGAGCCCGTCCCATGTCCACGCGCAAGATCCTGATCCTCGGCGTCAATGGCTTCATCGGCCATCATCTCTCCCGTCGCATCCTGGACGACACCGACTGGGAGATCCACGGGATGGACATGCAGTCGGACCGCATCAGCGAGCTCCTGCCCGAGCCCCGGTTCCACTTCTTCGAAGGCGACATCACGATCAACAAGGAGTGGATCGAGTACCACATCAAGAAGTGCGACACCGTCCTGCCGCTGGTGGCGATCGCCACGCCGGCCACTTACGTGCGCGACCCGCTGCACGTCTTCGAGCTCGACTTCGAGGCGAATCTCCCGATCGTGCGGGCGTGCGTCCGCCATGGCCGGCGCATCGTTTTTCCGTCGACATCCGAGGTCTACGGCATGTGCCGCGACGACGAGTTCGACTCGGACAATTCGGAGCTCGTGCTGGGTCCCATCAACAAGCCACGCTGGATCTACTCGTGCGCGAAGCAGCTGATGGACCGCGTGATCCACGCCTACGGCATGCAGCAAGGGCTCGACTACACGCTGTTCCGGCCGTTCAACTGGATCGGCGCGGGGCTCGACTCGATCAACACGGCGAAGGAAGGCAGCTCGCGCGTGATCACGCAGTTCCTCGGTCACATCGTCCGCGGCGAGCCGATCCAGCTGGTCGACGGCGGCACGCAGAAGCGCGCGTTCACCTACATCGACGACGGCACCGTCCGCGCTGATGAAGATCATCGCCAACAAGGCCGGGATCGCGACCGGCAAGATCTACAACATCGGCAACCCGCGCAACAATTTCTCGGTGCGCGAGCTCGCGCGGATGATGCTCGACCTCGCGATGAAATACCCCGAATACCGCGACACCGCCGCGCGCGTGAAGATCGTCGAGACCACCGCCGCCGATTACTACGGCAAGGGCTACCAGGACGTGCAGAACCGCGTGCCGAAGATCGACAACGCGTGCGCCGAGCTCGACTGGAAGCCGGTCGTGCCGATGGACGAGGCCCTCGCGCGCATCTTCGACGCGTACCGGGGCCACGTCGCCGATGCGCGGCGGCTCGTAGAGTGACGGCGCCGCCGGCCTCGCCGATGCGGCTCGCGCTCAAGATCGACGTCGACACGCTTCGCGGCACGCGCGAAGGCGTCGCCAATCTCCTCGACCTCCTCGGGAAGCACGGCGCCGGCGCGACATTCCTGTTCTCGCTCGGCCCCGATCACACCGGACGCGCGATCCGGCGCGTGCTGCGCCGCGGCTTCGTGGGCAAGGTGCGGCGCACGTCGGTCGTCAAGCACTACGGCGTGAAGACGCTGCTCTACGGAACGCTGCTCCCCGGACCCGACATCGGCCGGCGCGCCGCCGACGTGATGCGCAACGTGCGCGACGAAGGTTTCGAGGTCGGCATCCATTGCTGGGACCACGTGCGCTGGCAGGACGGCCTCGCCGGCGCCGACGCCGCATGGACCCGCGCCGAGATGGAGCGCGCCTGCGCCCGCTTCACCGACATATTCAAGGCGCCGCCGCTCACGCACGGGGCGGCCGGCTGGCAGATGAACGTCGACGCGCTGCGCCTCACGCAGCGCCTCGGCTTCGAATATTGCTCCGACGGGCGCGGCACGCATCCGCACCTGCCCGTCTGGAACGCGGAGCTGATCCGCTGCCCCCAGTTGCCGACCACGCTGCCCACGCTCGACGAGCTGATCGGTGTCGGGACGGTCACCGCCGACAATGTCGCCGCGCACCTGCTCGAGCGGACCCGGGAACCCGTCGCGGCGGGCCATGTCTTCACGCTGCACGCGGAGCTCGAGGGCATGCGCTTCGCGCCCCTGTTCGAGCAGCTCCTCGCCGGTTGGAAGGCGCAGGGCTACGCGCTCTGCTCGACGCGCGCGCTGTACGATACGCTCCAGCCGATGGCGCTCCCGCGCTGCGAGGCGCGCGAGGGCACGGTCCCGGGGCGCAGCGGCACCCTGCTCGTCCAGGGCGATGAGTTCCTGGGCGACGTCGACCTCGCCCAGGCCGCGTGAGCGTCGAGATGTTGTATCGTTGCTGCGGGCCGGCGCGGGCGCAATTCGAAGCCGCCGTGTGCGTCGCTCGCCGCGCAGCAGATCTAGAGTAGCGTTGATTTCACATTTGCGTTCCTCCCCTCTTCCAATCGAAACGCGAGCCCGCGATGCCAACGACCAAGGTCACCGATTTCACCGCCGCCGCGACCGGCGGCAAGGACTTCACGCTGTCGGATCACGCCGGCCACCCGGTGGTCCTCTATTTCTACCCGAAGGACAACACGCCGGGCTGCACCGTCGAGGGCGCCGACTTCCGTGACCGCCACAAGCAGTTCGCGAAGCTGGGTGCGGTGATCGTCGGCGTGTCGCGCGACAGCCTCAAGTCGCACGAGGGATTCAAGGCGAAGATGCAATTCCCGTTCGAGCTCCTATCGGACGCCGACGAGGCGCTGTGCACGCAATTCGGCGTCATCAAGATGAAGAACATGTACGGCAAGAAGGTGCGCGGGATCGAGCGCAGCACGTTCCTGATCGATGCCAAGGGCAAGATCGCCAAGGAATGGCGCGGCGTCAAGGTCCCCGGTCACGCCGACGAAGTCTTGACGGCGGTAAAGGCCCTCTAAGTCGCTCGTGTGACAGGTTTATGCAGGCAACCCTACGCGACCTTGTGCTGTGGGTGCCGCGACTGGTGGTCGATCGCTTACCCGGATACGCAGCCAGCTGCGGCGATGGGAATCCTCGAGGCCGAGCAGTCGCGCGCCGGGATTGGGAGAATCGCTCCCCTACTTCAACCGAAGATGCCCGTGACGTCCGGTCCCGGGCCCGCTGTACGGTTCCCGCCGTTGCGCGCGAGAACGCACTGCTCCAACACGATCTGCCGCGTCATTCTTCGCTCGCCGTCGCGAATGCCAAAAAAACGGGCCTTGACGGCCCGTTGTTATCGCACATCACAGATCCTGAGGACTAATGCGCGGCCCACTTAGCCGGGGGCTTCCGCGTTCCAAAACGCCGGGCGACAAGGAACGCAGCCAGTGCGAGCCCGGCGAGCGGCAACGACGAGGGCTCCGGAGTGTCGTGCTGCACACAACTCGGCGCGGTCGGCGCGCAGTGACCGGTGATCACCAGGTTGTCGATCCCGACTTCCGGGGGCCAGTCCACGAACTTGAGCGAATGGGCTCCGCTGAGAACGAGGGTGGCGACGCCGATATTCTGCGGATTGGGGGTGCCGATACCCGTCATCGTCCAAAAGGCGGTCGCACTGCCGTCGACAAAAAGCTCGATGTCCGGAAGGGCCGCGGCGGAGCAGCTGGGTGAGCAGGATGCGTCGGGGAAAATCTCCCAGTCAAATGATATGGAAGAAATCGAGTAAGCAGCGCCGAAGTTGAGCGTGAACGAGTCCGACCCTGGCCTGTTGTTCATGATGAACGTATCGACGGACCCCGGATGATCGTGCGTGCTGTCGGAGGGGCTTAACGCACCGTCCGACGTTCCAAGTGACGGTCCGACGACGAA
Organism: uncultured beta proteobacterium; assembly: GCA_963846855.1. Lineage (GTDB taxonomy): Bacteria > Pseudomonadota > Gammaproteobacteria > Burkholderiales > Casimicrobiaceae > CAIWHR01. Next base: position 84,428 of record CAWJXK010000013.1, on the reverse strand, counting down.
GCCGTCCCCACGGTACGAATTCGACGCGATCGCGCCGGACACTGCGACGGTCGACCCAAAGACGCCCGTCATGTACGTTTGAATGGTCCCCGAACCGACGCCGTTTGCGAGCGTGTTGAAATTGAATGTGAAGATGCTCGCCCCGGCGACCGTGCTGACGGCCGCGCAAAGCGCGAGCACTGCAAATCTAACTGCGTTCCAGCTCCGTCTTTGCATGGCAGGGTCCCTTTGGGCACTCGAAGGAAATACGTGTTTTGGTGTTTTGTCATGCTCAACGCAATTCCCACGCCAAGAACATAATCTTCATATTTTACATAGGAGTATGGCGCACCATTGAGATCGCGCGGGCGTCGGTGTAAACATAGCCGACAGATCCAAGTGTGCCGCATCCACAGTTGTGCAGCACTGGTCGATCAGAACAGATCGTTTTCTGGGGCGCTGCCAGAGTATGACCAAGGATGATCGCGCGTTGGCGATTCACGCCGGATCAGAAGCGCCGGACCTGGCGAGCCGGGGCGGTGCTGAAGCGCCTGGAACGGTTGAGCAGCTTTTCAGACTGCGCCGACGACTGGATGCCCGAGGCGCGCAGAGCTAAGCGAACAAGTGCATTCGCTTCCCCCGACATGTCCTGATATCTCCGCCAGGCAATCGCGCCTTGCGGCGCGTGGTGCGCGGTCAGCGCAAATGAAAACCCCGCCACGCGGGCGGGGTCGTAGTGCGGCGATGTTGAGAATCAAATCAGCACCCCGCCGCGCGGGCAGGGTCGGTCGGTGCGACGCGCCGCACCTCTCACCAGCTGATCGAAGTGACCGTGCCGTCCTGATAGGGGATCATGCGCTGTTGTTCGCGGCGCGCAGCGCGGTCCTGGTCGCCGGCCATTCGCATCAAGATCAGCACGAACAGGATGACAAAGACCCATCCCACCAATCCGAGCACGATCCAATCGATGTAATCGAAGTACATGCACGTTCCTCCGTGTGGTGCATTTTGATGACGCCGCATGGCCACGTGTTTGTCCAAGATCAAGGAAAAACCCCTGATTTTCAACAGGGTATCTCCAGGTCCCGAATCCCCCGCCGGGCCGCCGCAATTTGATCGGTTTGCCACCGCCCATCGCGGGGCGACGATCCGCGGATGCATGACAGGGAACCCTGCAGCGCTCTCGGCTCCACGAACAATGCCAGCGCAACGGCGCCCTTGCGTGCACGATGTCCGGGGTCCGGCGCGGTGTTCCGACGGCGCCGGCAGGAGCGACGCGTGTCAGGGACTGCTTTTCTGCGTCGCGTCAAGCTCCCGGCATCCCGGTGCAGAGGCGCCCAATGGTCGTTTGCAGCCTCCGACCGGCATGCTGCTATGTCGCAAGGACTCGCGATATCTAATGTTCCCTTTGCACCACAACCGGTGGCGGAATCGCCCGCGGCCGATGCAACAGCTTGTGTTCGGCGGGGGGTGCGGGCTAGGATTCCCTTAGGCAGTTCGCCGATCCACCCGACGCGTCGTTGCCAAGGAGGCCCATGGTCGAGCGCAAGATCCGCCCCACCCCGCTCACCCTCGTTGCCCGCAAGACCCTCAGAACCGCCGGCAAGCCAGGCCCGGCCACCCGCCTCCAGCTTCCCAGCAAGCTCTTCGTGCTCGACACCAACGTGCTGATGCACGATCCCACGAGCCTGTTCCGCTTCGAAGAGCACGACATCTACCTGCCGATCCTCACGCTCGAGGAGCTCGACAACAACAAGAAAGGCGTCAGCGAAGTCGCGCGCAACGCGCGCCAGGCGTCGCGCTTCCTCGACGAGCTCGTCACCGCGATGCCGAACGGCATCGCCGAGGGCATCTCGCTCGCGGAGAAATCCGGCGGCGCCGCCACCGGCAAGCTCTACCTGCAGACCGAGGTGATCACGACGGTGCTGCCGTCCTCGCTCGCCAACGGCAAGGCAGACAACCAGATCCTCGCGGTGGTCATGCACCTCGCGCACCTGCATCCGAAGCGGCAGGTGATCCTGGTCAGCAAGGACATCAACATGCGGATCAAGGCGCGCGCGCTGGGGATCGCCGCCGAGGACTACTTCAACGACAAGGTGCTGGAGGACACCGAGCTCCTCTACACCGGCACGCGCGAGCTGCCGGCCGACTTCTGGGACCGGCACGGCAAGGCGATCGAGTCGTGGCAGCACGGCGGGCACACCTACTACCGGCTGTCCGGGCCGCTGGTGCCCTCGCTCCTCGTCAACGAATTCCTCTACCGCGAGACGGCCGGCGAAGCGCCGCTCTTCGCCCAGGTCAAGGAGATCTCGGGCAAGACCGCGGTGCTGCAGACGCTCAAGGACTACACGCACCAGAAGAACAACGTCTGGGGCATCACCGCGCGCAACCGGGAGCAGAACTTCGCGCTCAACATCCTGATGAACCCCGAGATCGACTTCGTGACGCTGCTCGGGCAGGCGGGCAGCGGCAAGACGCTGCTGACCCTCGCGGCAGCGCTGATGCTGACGCTCGAGTTCAAGGTGTATTCGGAGATCATCATGACGCGGGTGACGGTGCCTGTCGGCGAGGACATCGGCTTCCTGCCGGGCACCGAGGAGGAGAAGATGAACCCGTGGATGGGCGCGCTCGAGGACAACCTCGACGTGCTCAACAAGACCGACGACGAGGCCGGCGAATGGGGCCGCGCCGCGACGCGCGACCTCATCCGCTCGCGGATCAAGGTGAAGAGCCTCAATTTCATGCGCGGGCGCACGTTCATCAACAAGTTCCTCATCATCGACGAGGCGCAGAACCTGACGCCGAAGCAGATGAAGACACTCGTGACGCGCGCCGGGCCCGGCACGAAGGTCGTGTGCCTCGGCAACATCTCGCAGATCGACACGCCCTACCTCACCGAAGGCAGCTCGGGCATCACCTACGTCGTCGATCGTTTCAAGGGGTGGCCGCATTCGGGCCACGTGACGCTGCAGCGCGGCGAGCGCTCGCGGCTCGCCGACCACGCGGCGGAGATTCTCTAGTCGATACGTTCCAGGAATGTTGCCGTCGACGCCAAATCAATGACTTCGGGCGCTCTACCGGGTCGGCCCTTTCGACCTGAACCACGCGGTCCCTATTAACCAAGCAGGCGCAGGAACTACTGCAAGGCGCCGCTGATACGCTCCGTGGGGACCATCGGGGAAGCGACGGTGCGATCCCGCCGCGTTGGAATGCGCCCGACGCGACCTCCGCAAGGGTGCGACGTTGCAGTGTCCTCGGCCGCCGAACCAGGCCCGATTCGATCAGCCCATCGCACAATTGCGCTCGACCTTTTGAAATCATTGAGGCATTCTTGTGAGCGTTTGCCCGGCAAGTACTGAAGAACGTCGAGCGGCATCACAGCTTCAATCTTCCTTCATCTCCCTAAACGACCTCTCGAGTAACTCACAACTGCTTCATGGGTCAGGTGACATCCCTCCTCGCGGCCATCGGTCAGGGTGAGCCCGATGCGCTCGGCGAGTTGTATGCGCTGCTCTATCCTGAACTGCGCCGCCTGGCCCATTCGCGGGTACGTCGCAGCGGCGACATGACCCTTCTCGAAACCACCTCGTTGGTGCATGAGTCCTACCTGCGCCTCGAGAAATCCGGCGCCGTGGCGATCGGCGAGCGCGCGCAGTTCATGGCGTATGCGGCGCGCGTGATGCGCTCGGTGGTGGTCGACATGGTCCGCACACGGCACAGCGAGCGGCGCGGTGGCGATGCGGTCCACGTCGAACTCGACGAAGCGAACGTCGAGGCGACGCCGGGACCGTGCGGAGATGAAGTCCTGCGCGTGCACGAGTCGCTCGAGGAGCTGGCGGCCATCGATCCGCGCCTCGTGCAGGTGGTCGAGATGCGCTACTTTGCGGGCATGACCGAGGCCGAGGTTGCGCAGGTGTTGGGCGTTGGTGTGCGCACCGTGGCTCGCGATTGGGAAAAGGCGAGGCTCTTTCTCCATGCGTGCCTCCGCTGAACTCGCATCGCATCGCGACTGGCGGGAGATCTTCGCTCTGCTAGACACCGCGCTCGAGCTCGACTCCATCCAGCACCGGGCGTGGCTCGAAGCCTTGCCCCCCGAACAGGCGCGGCTGTCTCCGATGCTGAAGGACCTTCTGCTAGCGCACGCCGACGTCGGCACCGGCGACTTCATGCGCGCACCGGCCACCTTCTCGCTGGCGACGGAGCCAACGCCACCCGGGCTGGCCGCGCAATCGCTCGTCGGCCCGTATCGGCTGCTGCGCGAGCTGGGCGAAGGCGGCATGGCGAGCGTCTGGCTCGCCGATCGACCCGACGGCCTCCTCGAGCGTCAGGTCGCGTTGAAACTTCCGCACGTGAGCTGGGGCATCGCATCGTTCGCCGACCGCATGGCACGCGAACGCAAGATCCTGGCGTCGCTGACGCACCCCAACATCGCCCGCCTCTACGATGCTGGCATCGCCGCCGATGGCCGTCCGTTCCTGGCGCTGGAATATGTCGACGGCCAGCCGATCGACGCGTACGCCGCTGCGGCCGGACTCTCGGTGCGCGCCCGCGTCGAGCTCAGCGTCCAAGTGGCGCGAGCCGTCGCGTATGCGCACGCGCATCTGGTCGTTCACCGCGATCTCAAGCCTTCCAACATCCTGATCGACGCAACGGGGCAAGCCCATTTGCTCGACTTCGGAATTGCGAAGCTCGTGCACCCGGAGTTGGGCGACATTGCCGAAGAAGGCTCGCAGCTGACTCTCGCCACAGGCCGGGCGCTGACACCTGACTACGCGTCGCCGGAACAGATTCGTGGCGATGCGATCGGCACCGCTTCCGACATCTACTCGCTTGGTGTCGTCCTGTTCGAATTGCTCGCGGGCGCTCGCCCCTACCGGCTGAAATCAGGCCTGGGCGCTGCCGCACTGGCCGAAGCCATCGCCCGTGTCGAGGCGCCGCGTGCCAGCGTCGCCGCCACCGACGCGACGCGGAAGCGTCAGCTTGCGGGCGATCTGGATGCGATCCTGGCAAAAGCGTTGGGGAAGGACCCCGGTGAGCGCTACGCCACGATGGACGCGCTGGCGGACGACCTCGAACGGCACCTGCGCGGCGAGCCCGTCCAAGCACGCCCCGCGTCGCGCTGGTATTTCGTTGAGCGCTGGGTGCGACGACACAAAGCCGAGTCGGCGATTGCGCTGGCGTTGCTCGCCGCCGTGCTGGGCGGCGCCTACGCTCAGGTGCTGGTGTTACTGGCGCTCGGCGTCGGCGCGGTGATCGCGCTGTGGCAGCGCAACCGCGCGCTGCGCCAGGCCGAGCTTGCGCGCGCCGCGCTGGCCCGCACCGAGCAAGTCAAGAACTTCATTGCGTCGATCTTCACGCAGGCCGTGCCGCGCGTGGGCCACGGCGGCGCCGTGACGGCGGTCGATCTGTTGCACGCCGCTGCGCGGCGCGTCGAAACCGACCTCTTGGGCCAATCCGAAATAGCGGCCGAGTTGGGCGCTCTGATCGGTACGAGCTTCAACGATCTTGGCGACTACCGCGCCGGCCTCGACTGGCTGCCCAAGGTCGTGGAGCGCTCGATGCGAACCCTTGGAGCGACCCACCCGTTCACCTTGCAAAGCCGCCGCCAACTGGTCGAGGCGGCCAACTCTTTCGGCGACCTGTCGGTATCCGAGTCGCTGCTGCCGGCGCTGGTCAGAGACCTTCGCCTTCTCCAGCCTTTGCACACGGAGTTCCTTGTCTATGCGCTGAGAGGCCAGGCCTTCGTGCACACCAAGCGTGGGCGCGAAGCCGCGGCGATGGCGGCGCTCAACGAAGCCGTCGAGGTTGCAACGGAACGCCTGGGGCCCGCCAGCGAAGCGGCGCTCGGGGCGCGAGCGGCGCTTTCCAACACCTTTACTCACTTCGGGCGCGCGCGCGAGGCCTTGAAAGCCATCGAGCCGGCACTGGCGCCCGCCCGTTCGGCCTACGGTGCGCTGCGCCCGCATCCGATGTTGTTGAACATCGAACGCTTCCACGCCGACGCACTGGCGCGCCAGGACCGCCCGCGCGAAGCCGCGAGCCTCCTGCGCCAGGTGCTCGCCGAACAGCGCTCCCTCGATGCCGAAGAAACAACGCGGGTGCGCATCGCGATGACGCTGTTGGCGAACGCGCTACAGCTGGGTGGCCATCTCGACGAAGCGCAATCGCTGGTAACGCAGTCCGAAGCGCTTCACGAGCGCTTGACCGGCGGCGTCAATGATGAGGGTATTGCGCTGGCCAGCCGGCACAGCCTGATCTGCGCGCTGCGCGGCGACGGCCAAGGCGCGCTGCGCCATCTCGAGCGCGTGGACACGTGGGCCGCGGCGGGGGGCGAAGCCGAAGCGCAGGCCATTGACCGCTTCCCGGTGCGAGTTCTGGTGCTGGCAACGTCAGGGCAGTCCGCGAAGGCACTGGCCCACGCCGATGCGATGCAGCCGCATCTTTCGTCGCGAACGGATACTGCCCGCGTGCGCCTGCATCGTGCGCGCGCGCTCGCACTGCGGCTTTCGGGTTCGCCCGAGAACGGCCGTAATGCCGCCGAAGTCGCCTTGTCGATCGCAGCCGAAGGCGGCTGCATTGGGCTCGAGCACGGGCTCGCGCTGGCCGAGGCTGCCCGGTGCAGCCTCGCGGCCGGCGACACTGCCGACGCCGTGCTTCAATTCCGTGCCGCCCTCGCCACATGGGAGGCCGGGCAGGTCGATGGGCCGGAACTGCTGCAGCCGGTGCGCGTAGAGCTCGGCCAAGCGACGGCGCACTGACGCCCCTTCGCGGCGCCAGCCGCAACCCGCCGAAACCGGACCCGCCGCGAGATTTCGGCGGGTGGTGGCATGTTTCCGGCGCGAATCCCGTTTCAGTGAATAACAAGGAATGAAGCGACCTGCGTACGCCCGGCAGAGAGATCGTTTGTGTGCTCTCGCCCGATTGGCGAGCGATGGATGCGCTACATCCGACCCGCGAGTTCAACCCGGAGATCCAACATGGAACAAATCCACCGCGAAAGTCCGTTGCTTGCCGCGCTCGTCCTGTTCGCCAGCGTTCTCCTCGGCGCATGTGGTGGTGGCGGCGACAACAGCGCGCCGCTCCCTCCGGTCGACGCCGACGGCTGCACCACGGCACCAGCCGCCCCGGTCGACACCGCAATCTGTCGGGGCAAGGCGAACTTTCACGATCGGACCCTCGCGGGGCTTGGCAGCAATGGCCGCGCGTGTTCGGACTGCCACATGGACTCCGAGAATTTCCAGCTGACCCCGGCGGCCGCGCAGACAAGGTTTACGCAGATGACCCTGACAGGCGTCGACGATCCGCTGTTTCGCGCGATCGACGCCGACGACTTCCGCGTCAACGGCGCGGCGGCGCACGACTTCACCAACCTGACGCAGAACGGTTTGATCCGAGTCACGATCCCGCTGCCCGCCAACGTCAAGCTCCTCGACTGCGGGGCAAAGGTCCCGTGCCCGGCATCGGCGCTGCCGACCAGCGAGACGGTCGCCGACGTCTGGCGCTCCGTTCCGTCGATCCTCGACGCCAACATCACCGGCCCCGATGGTGCCGCTCCGGCATGGCCGCGAGGGCCGAATCAGAGCGGCGGCTACCAGCTCGACGGCCGCATCGACACGTTGCAAAACCAGGCGCTGAGCGCACTGCGCAACCATGCAGGGACCCGGAACGACCCGCCGGCGAGCTTCCTGGATGACCTGGCTGCCTTCCAGAACACGCAGTTCTCCGCCCCGAGCGTGAAGGCGCTGTCCGACGCCATCGCGGCCCACACGAGCCCGCTGCCGGATCCCGATCCCGTCCTGAACTCCCTGGAGGCGATGGGCAAGGGAGTCTTCAACCGCGCCTGCGCACAGTGCCACGGCAACATGGGGGGACATCCAAGCGGCAGCACGCCGATCCAGCAGGGCACGCCGGGCACGCCGACCGCCCTCGTCCGCTACCACGACATCGCGACCGCCTGCCCGCGACCGGTCGATACGGTCAATCCGCCGCGCTTCGTGTTCGCGGCCTGCAGCGCGAGCCAAATGGAGAATGTGCGGACCTACGAGATCACCAACAGCGGCGCGCCACCGAGCGGTACGCCGTGTGGCGGCGGCGCCCCGCAACCCGCCTGCGTCACCCGAATTACGACATCGGATCCGGGTCGCCTGCTCCTCACTGGCTACCCAGTCGCCGGTGGGCCCGGCGACATCCAGCACATGGACATCCCGAACCTGCGCGGCATTAGCCGCACCGCACCCTACTTCATGAACAATACCGCGGCAACGCTCGAAGAGATGCTCGAGCACTACAAGCAGTTCTTCAAGCGCGTCCAGGTCCAGAACCCGGCCGCGCCCCTGCTCACCACGCAGCCGGGCGTCACGCCTCCGGTCATCGATCGCCCATTTACCGACGCCGAGGTTCCGGCGCTCCTCGCTTACCTTCGCAAGCTCTGATCCACAACCGGCCTGCGGAATCAGGCTTTCAAGTGAGGTGACAAGATCGTTGCAGGCGACGAAACACAATTTCAACTTCGTGTGCCGCCCGACTGACGAATGCACCGCAGTGCAAATGCTGCGGCTTGGCAAGATCTTGATCGGCAACATCTCGCAGATCGACACGCCCTACCTCACCGAAGGCAGCTCCGGCATCACCTACGTCGTCGATCGCTTCAAGGGGTGGCCGCATTCGGGCCACGTGACGCTGCAGCGCGGCGAGCGCTCGCGGCTTGCCGACCACGCGGCGGAGATTCTCTAGTCGTGCCGGATGCGTCGCGGCGGTCGGCGAATCAAGCCGGGCCGATGCGTTGAGGACCTGTTAATGGAACTCCACTCGATTCAGGGTCACGCCGATCTGATTGACTACCGGTCCCAGCTCAACGGCGATCTCCACCCCCAGAAAATCCGGCTCCAGCACGCCGAAGTCCGGGAAATACCGCAACGCCATCCCTCGCACGTCGACCGACAGATGCTGTGATCCGTTCGCCAGGTTCGCGGCGGGCACGCGCGCCGGCACCGCAATCTTCGCCCCAGGATACTGGAAGCTGGACAGGTAGGGCCAGTTCCAGTTGAGGTAGTAATCCTCCAGCAGATCGGACGAGATGTAGTCCTTGTTCACGAAATACCGCTGCCCGGTGCGCGGGTCGCGGAAATGCAGCAGCACCCGAAACCAGGCCACGTCGTCCCTTGCATGCTCGACGTCGAAGTCGAGCTCCAGTGTGCGGCCGGACAACTCCTTCCATCCCATGAGCCTGGTCAGTGCGTCGCCCTGCACTCCGCGAATGTAGGATGCCGACGCGTACGCGATCTTTCCGCAGTACTCGCGCGCGTCGTGCAGCAGGCTCAGCTGCAAGGCGGCAGGGGAAGCGGACACCGAAAACGGATACTCGCGCGGACCAAGACTCTGATTCGGCGGGCCCGTATTGCATCCCGGGTTCTGCACAAACTCGTTGTTGAGCGAGATGATCCAGGCGAAATGCGGATCGGCCGCCGCCGAGAACCCGTTGGTGACCGCGTAGACTGTCGGCAGCGCCTGCGCGCCGGAGCACAACCAATCCTGCCAGTCCACCGGCGGCAAGTTCACGCAGGGCGACGCACTCACCTTCATCGGGTCGGCCGCCAGTCCCTCTTGTGTGTCGAGGAAGTCCGACCGCATCTCCGTGAACGCGGGAAAAGGCGGCAAAGCCGCGGTCGGGGTTTCTCCTCCTCCGCCGCCTCCGCCGCCACAGGCGGACAGCAGGAACGCTGCGAAGAGAAGCTTATGACGCATCTTGCGGGGAGCGATTCGCGAGGCAGTCTTGTCGTAAGCGGCGTTCTGGGGCGCAACGGCTAATCCGACCCGTAGCGGACGTCTTGTCCGATGACGAGAGTTGGATCCCGCCGCGTTCGTAGTATTGGGTATCGTCACGGCGCAGGTGTCGGAACCGGGTCGCCGAAGTATCGAGCTACCGCGAAACTTCCCCCTGCAAGAGGATTCGCGGGGTCGTATGTGGATTGCGCCCCGCCAACCACGACGATTCGGCCGTCGGGTTCGATCGCCACGGCTGCAGGCGCCGCTGCTATGGACACCCATAGGTGTCGTGACACTGCCTCCGGTTCCGAAACCCTGATCCGGCGCTCCATCCAACCCGAAGCGCGATACGGCGAAACCGGTGACGTGCCGTGGCGAATCGCCACCCTCACCGGCGGTGACAATTTTGCCATTCGACTGCAGCGCACCGCCGAATGCCCAGATGTCTGCCAACGTACCGCCATTCACACCGAACCCCGGGTCGAGCGTGCCATTCGGGAGGAACCGCAGGATGTCGCCCCAGATCACGGCGATAATCTTGCCGTCGGACTGCAACAGCAGGCTTGCAATCGGCGGAGTCCAAGTATTGGCCACTGTTCCGCTCAACGACCCCGCCCTGTCCAAACGCAGATTCGAGTACTCCCCCTGCAGTGAATCGCGCCATGACGTACTGGCCGACGATCGGGCCCAAAAAGCTGGAACTCTTGGTGAACCCTCCGACGATGATCGCGCCGTCAGGCTGGACCGCAATGGACCATGCCTCGTTGTGATCGTATACCGTGGCAGCAACTGCTTCGCCGCCGACGCCGAATGAAAGATCGCGGCTGCCATCGGAGTTGAACTGCATGGCCCCGATTGCTCCGGTACCAGCCGGGACACTTCCTTGGCTCGCCGACAGCCACGACGATCTTGCCGCTGGGCAGCAACGCAGGTCCTGTGCAAATGGCTACGAGCGTGCCCGCGAGCTTGCTCAGCACAATCCCGCCGACGCCGAAGCTAACGTCGGGCGATCCATCGGTATTGAACCGAACGAGCGCACAAGCGTTGTCGACTGAGCCTGGGGCGCTGGAACTCTGCCCGACCGCGACAATCTTGCCGTCCGATTGCAACGCTACGCCTTGCGCCCCGGCGAAATTTGAAGGATGGCACGACAACCTTCCCTCCGGTGCCGAATCCAGAATCCGGCATGCCATTAGCGTCGTAGCGAACGAGCCCGAAAGTGGACGGGACGTTACCGACATCACCCGTGCGTCCGGCGACTACGATCTTTCCGTCCGGCTGCACCGCGACCGCGCTGGCGGCCGCGCTTGGTCCAAATGGCGTGACGACGGTGCCCCCAGTACCGAACGTCTCGTCCAAGGTACCGGCTGGCCCTTGCGGTGGGGACGTTACCGGTGGCGGCGTAACAGGCGGTGGCGTCGTCGTTTCGTTGGATGATCCACCGCCGCCGCAGCCGGATATGAGAACCGCAAATGCTATTGCCGACGCGGTTAGCACCGCTCGAGATATATGCATTTAAGCTGCGTCCGCAGTAATCACTTTCCCCGCGTCGCATCTAGAGCCCCGCGGTCAGTTTGATAATACTGCGCGTGACGCGCAACGCCCATTGACTCGGGTCAATAACGGGATTCAATAGGCAACCGCACGTTTACGGCACAGGCCGAAAAAGACGAAGGGCGTGCCATCGGCAAGCCCTTGTATTGTTGGTTGCGGGAGAGGGGATATGAACCTTCAACCTTTCGGTTGTGAGCCCGGGATCACGACAGTTGTCGGTTGTGAGCGTTGTCAATACGAGCCCTGCTGGGCGAAATTCTCGAAGCGGGTGTACTCGCCGAGGAAAGTGAGGCGCGCCGTGCCGATCGGGCCGTTGCGCTGCTTGCCGATGATGATCTCGGCCACGCCCTTTTCCTGCGTGTCCGGGTTGTAGACCTCGTCGCGGTAGATGAACAGGATGAGGTCGGCATCCTGCTCGATCGCGCCCGACTCGCGAAGGTCCGACATCACCGGCCGCTTGTTCGGCCGCTGCTCGAGCGAGCGATTGAGCTGCGACAGCGCCATCACCGGCACGCGGAGCTCCTTCGCCAGCGCCTTCATCGAGCGCGAGATCTCGGAGATCTCGGTCGCGCGGTTCTCGCCGGTCGTCGACGCCTGCATCAGCTGGAGATAGTCGACGATCACGAGCCCGAGCTTGCCGTAGGTTTTCATCAGGCGTCGCGCGCGCGAGCGCACCTCGATGGCGTTCAACGCCGGCGTCTCGTCGATCAGGATCGGCGCCTCGTTCAGGCGCCCGAGCGCCGCGGAGAGCCGCTCCCAGTCCTCGCTCGCGAGCCGTCCGGTGCGAAGCTTGTGCTGGTCGAGCCGACCCACCGAGCCGATCAGCCGCAGCGCGAGCTGCGAGGCGCCCATTTCCATCGAGAACACGGCGACCGGCTGGCCCGTGTTGAGCGCGACGTGCTCGCCGACGTTCAGCGCGAAGGCGGTCTTGCCCATCGACGGACGTCCCGCGACGACGACGAGGTCGCCGGGCTGCAAGCCTGAGGTCATGCGGTCGATGTCGGCGAAGCCCGTGGGTACGCCGGTCACGTCGGACGGATCGTCGCGGTTGTAGAGCGTCTCGATGCGCTCGACGACGCCAGCCAGGAGCTTGCCGATCTCGGAGAACTGCTGCGCGCCGCGGCTCCCCTGCTCGGCGATGTGCAGCACCTTGGCCTCGGCCTGATCGAGGATTTCCTTCGCGCCCCGCCCCATCGGGTTGTAGGCGCTGTCGGCGATGTCGCCGGCGGTCGCCGCGAGCTGGCGCAGGATCGAGCGGTCGCGGACGATCTGCGCGTAATGCCGGATGTTAGCGGCCGTGGGAACGTTGCCGACCAGCGCGCCCAGATACGCGAGCCCGCCGACGTAGTCGAGCTTCTGCACCGAGGCGAGCGCCTCGGCCACGGTGACGACGTCGGCCGGCTTGCCCTCGGCCGTGAGCCGGATGATCTGCTGGTAGATGATCCGGTGGGCGTCGCTGTAGAAATCCGCGTCCGATATCGCGTCGCCGACGCGGTCGACCGCCTCGTTGTCGAGCAGGAGCCCGCCCAGCACCGACTGCTCCGCCTCGAGCGAATGCGGCGGGAGCTTCAGGGCTTCGAGTTGCAGGTCGTCGGGCATGGGCGAGAGCGGGGAGGAGCGTTGATTCTACCGCCGACGCCAAAGAAAAAGGGGCCGTCGCCGGCCCCCATTCCCGCGCTCGGCCGGACGAGCGTCAGAGCGCGGTCGCGGTCTCGCCGATCACGCGAACGGTGATGTTCGCCACCGCGTCATGATGGACGGCGATGACGAGCGCGTGATCGCCGACCTGCTTCAACGGCCCGGTCGGCATCCGGATCGACGCCTTCTCGACACTGAACCCGTGCTTCTTCAGGCCTTCGACGATGTCGACGTTGGTGACCGAGCCGAACAGCCGTCCGTCCACGCCGGCCTTCTGCGTCACTTCGACGGTGAAGCCCTCGAGCTTCTCGGCAGCCTCGCGCGCCGCGGCGAGCTTCTGCGCGGCCGCCGCCTCGAGCTCGACGCGCTTCGCCTCGAGCATCTTGATGTTCTCGGGCGTGGCGCGCTTCGCCTTCCCTTGCGGGATCAGGAAGTTGCGCGCGTAGCCTTGCTTGACCTTGACGACATCGCCCAGGTTACCCACGTTGACGACCTTCTCGAGCAGGATGATCTGCATGGCACTCTCCTGATCAGTGAAGGTCGGTGTACGGGAGCAGCGCGAGATAGCGCGCGCGCTTGATCGCGGTCGACAGCTGGCGCTGGTAGCGGGCCTTGGTGCCCGTGATCCGCGCCGGCATGATCTTGCCGTTTTCCTGGACGAAGTCCTTCAGGACGTCGATGTCCTTGTAGTCGATCTGCTTGACGCCTTCGGCGGTGAAGCGACAGAACTTCTTGCGCTTGAACAGATTATTGCCGCGCTCGCGCTTCTTGCCATCCTTCTTCTTGCCGAATCTTCCCTGGGGACGGGGCATGTCAGTTTCCTTCCATCAATTCGAATGCGTTCACGTGCATCGCAACGGTGATTCCGGTCCGGTAGCGCCGCGCGAGAAATCCCGTGCAGCGCAGCGTGGTCCCGGGAGCCAGTTTCGCCAGCGCCTGCGCCGGATCGCCGAACGCCACGGCCGCGATCTCGCAATCGACGCTGCGCTCGCCGCCGGCTTCGCGCTGGACCGATGCGTGCTTCAGCACGCAGTCGATGGCGGGAATGCCTGCCGGCGTATAGCGTAGGTCGCCGCGTTGCGCGAGAGTGGCGTCGAGCGTCAGCCGGTTGGCGCCGGGCAAGGGGCTCTTCCGCTGCTCCGATCGAAAATTGCGTTACGCCACGGTGTCCGGCGCGGCCGCGGGTGCCTCCGGCGCGGCCGCGACCGGCACAGCCTCGGCGACGGGCCTCGGGCTGCGTTCACCACGGTCTCCGCGATCGCCACGGTCTCCGCGATCGCCACGGTCGCCGCGATCGCCACGGTCGCCGTCACGGGCGGGCCGCGCGCGCTCCTCGCGCATCATCGGCGACGGCGCGAGCGCGGCTTCCTTCATTGCGACGATCAGATGGCGCAGCACGGCGTCGTTGAACTTGAACGCGTGCTCGAGCTCGTCCAGCGTCTCCTGGTCGACCTCGATGTTCATCAGCACGTAGTGTGCCTTGTGCATCTTGGCGATCGGATAGGCGAGCTGGCGGCGGCCCCAGTCCTCGAGGCGGTGGATCCGGCCGTTCCTGCCGGTGATGCTCGTGCGGTAGCGCTCGATCATCGCGGGCACCTGCTCGCTCTGATCGGGATGCACGATGAATACGACTTCGTAGTGACGCATGCAGATCGCTCCTTGTGGTCGGTTGAGGCGGCCGCTCAGTTGCCTCAGTTGCGCATGTGCGGCCACCCGATGGCCTCCCCGTCTGCGGCGGGTGAGGCAAGGGAACTGATAATTATAAAGCCTTTCTCTTTACAAAACAATCCCCTGTGAACGGCTGCCGGACGCCCGGGTCGACGAGCGGACCCAGCATCGCTCATGGGCTGCGGACACCGCCGCATCGTCAGCGCGTATCGCCGCCCAAAGGCAGCGAGCCCGAGGGCGCGGCGCGGCCCTCGGGCGCCAGCGCGGCGAGCGTTTCGTTGCGCTCGGCCTTGGTCATCGACGCCATTTCCTTCACGCGTGCGTAGAAGCGCGGCAGGTCACCGCCCTCGGCCGCGAGCAGCGCCGCGAATTGCTCGACCCGGTCGGCATAAAGCCCGGCCGCCACGATCCCGGCATTGTTGGCGCCGTCGGCGAACCAGCGGTCGAACACCGGTGCGCCGTTCCATTCGGCCTTGATCGGCTCGTAGCGCGCGCGCATCGCGGCGAAGGCCTCCGCCTTCTGCGCGCGCTTTGCGTCGTCGGAAAGGTCGGACCGATAGATTTTCTGCAGGCGGTCGCGCGTCGCGCCGACGAGCGCGCGAAATTCGCTGCGCTGCCGTTGCGTCCTCGCGGCATCGGCCGCGAGGGCCTTCGCGCCAGGCTCGCCTTGCTGCGCCTTGAGCCACCGCTTGAGGCCCTCCTCCTCGACCGCGACCGCGAACGACTCGTTGAACGACGTGTCGTCCTGAACGTAGACGACCTGATGCGCGAGCTCGTGAAAGATGAGGCGTGCGAGATCGACCTCGCGATAGCGGATGAACGTCGAGAGCACCGGGTCGTCGAAGTAGCCGAGCGTCGAATAGGCGGGAACACCGCTCGTGTGGACGTCGAATCCGTCCGCGGAAAGCCGCGCCGTTTCGGCGCGCGCGTCGGCCTCCGCGAAATAGCCGCGGTACGCGACGCAGCCCGCGACCGGATAGCACCAGCGCTTGGGCACGAGCGAGAGCTCAGGTGTGGCGAAAACGTTCCAGACGACGAACGGGCGCCCGACGTCGGTGTAACGCGTGTAGCTGCGGTTGTCCGGCAGCGCGAGCTCATGCGACGCATAGGCGCGGATCGCCTGGGCCCGCGCCAGCCGCTGCTTCAGCGCCGGATCATCCGTCGTTGCGACGACCTCGGGAATCGGCCGCGCGTGCGTCAGCAGGTCGACCTGGCCCGTTGCACCCTGCCAGTAGTATTCGACCGCCTGGCAACCGGTGACGAGCAGCGCGGCCGCGAGCACGGGTGCTCGCCGCCTGACGTAATCCATCAAATGGGGTAGGCCGGGAAGGCGCAAAAAGCGTTATGTTATGCCTTCCGAACCCCGGATACCGTCTCGCGCCGCGCAATCGCATGTCCGCAACGCACCGATTCTTCGCGACCGCCCTGCTGGCGGCGGTCGCGCCCACCGCCCGCGCCGACGTCTACAAGTGCGCGGGCACGGACAGCACGCCCATCTATCAGGAAATGCCGTGCGCGAAGGGCAAGGAATTGCGCAATTTCCAGACGGACCCGCCCGAAATCACCGTGCTGCCCGCAACACCGGGCGGGAACTCGCCGCGCCCGCCGGTGAAAGTCGACAAGGACGCCAAGGGCGCGGCGTCGCCGGCGAAGGCCAAGGCGACGAAGGCGGCGGCGGGCACGGCCCGCGACGACGCGCAACGAAAATTTCTCCATTCGGGCATGACCGAAGCCGAGGTCCGCACGCTGCTCGGGTCGCCGGACGTGACCAGTGGAAACGGCCGCAAGACCAAGCGCTGGCAATACATGCCCACGCCCGCCGATCCGGACACCGTCACGGCACTGACGTTCGTCGACGGGGTGGTCACGAGCGTCGAGCGCCGCATCGTCCGGAAGTGATCGCGTGCGGGCGCTGGTCCAGCGGGTGAGCGAGGCCAGCGTGCGCGTCGACGGCGAGACCGTCGGCGCGATCGGCGCCGGCCTCGTCGTGCTGGGCGGCATGGCAGCGGACGACGCCGACGACGACATCGGCTGGATCGCGCGCAAGATCGTCGCACTGCGCATCTTCGAGGATGACGCCCGCGTGATGAATCGCAGCATCGCCGACACCGGGGGGGACATCCTCGCGGTCAGCCAGTTCACGCTCTTCGCATCGACGCGCAAGGGCAACCGGCCGTCGTGGTCGGGCGCTGCGCCGCCCGGCATCGCGCAGCCGAAATTCGCCGCGTTCGTCGCTGCGCTCGCCCGCGAGCTCGGAAAGCCCGTCGCGACCGGCGTCTTCGGCGCCGACATGAAGGTCGCGCTCGTCAACGACGGCCCCGTGACGATTGCGCTCGACTCGCGTCGGCGCGAGTAAGTCGCCCAGGCCGCGGGCGGGCCCGCGCGGACCCACCGCACCCCACCGCCTTTGTCGCCGATCAAGGGACAGAACGCGCGGGTTGGCCATAATGGGGGCTGCTTCCCGAGAGTGGGGGCCGAATTCCCCATGCCGAGTCTCCTGCCGGTCCGCTGGCAAACCCTTTCGAATCGATCCATGACGTGGTGGCGCGGCACTTGGCCGCGTCGCGTCGCGGTGGCGATCGCCGTGCTCGCGGCCGCGCTGTTCCTCTTCCGGGACCCGATCCTCGGCCCGGCGGTGGACGCCTACCCGGTAATCCGTTCCGACCTCGTGCAGACCGTCGTATCAAGCGGACGGATCATGACGCCGCAGCGGATGGCGGTTGCATCGGTCATCACCGCCACCGTCGCGCGCATCCCGGTCGAAGAGGGCCAACGCGTCAAGAGCGGCGATGTTCTCATCGTGTTGGACGACAAGGACACGCGCGCCGCGCTGGCGCAGGCTCAGGCCGCCGTCGCGCAAGCCGAGGCGAAGCTGCGGCAACTGCGTGAAGTCGCGCTGCCGGCAGCCGAGCAGGGTCACGTGCAGGCGCAGGCGAATCTCGTGCTCGCGCGGCAGCAGTTCGAGCGGTCGCAGAACCTCCTCGCCAAGGGCTTCATCAGCCAGTCCGCCCTCGACGACGCCAAGCGCAACCTCGACGTCGCGGAAAGCCAGCTGCGCTCCGCTCGACTGCAGGTGGATACGAACGGATCCGCAGGCAGCGATGTCATGCTCGCGCAGGCAGCGCTGCAGCAGGCGAATGCAAACGTCGCAATGGCGCAGGCGCGGCTCGATCAGACCATTATCCGCGCAGCCGTCGACGGCACGCTGATCGGACGCGATGTCGAGCCCGGTGCCGTGGCACAGCCTGGCAAGGAACTGATGGTGCTGGCGCCCGACGGCGAGACCCAGGTGGTCGCGCAGATCGACGAGAAGAACCTCTCGCAACTGAAGCTCGGCCAGAAGGCACTGGGCTCCGCCGACGCGTACCCGAAAGAGCGCTTCGATGCCGAGTTGTTCTACATCAACCCCGGCATCGACGTCTTACGCGGCGCAGTCGAGGTCAAGCTCAGGGTCGCGCATCCCCCCGAGTACCTGCGGCAGGACATGACGGTGTCGGTCGACATCGAAGTCGGGCGCCGCGCCAACACGATCGTGATCCCCTCCGAGACGGTCATCGACTCGAACACGGCCGCTCCCTGGGTGATGGCGATCAACGGGCACCATCTGGTTCGCAAGCCCGTGACACTGGGCCTGCGGGGCGAGGGGCATGTCGAAGTGCTGTCCGGCATCGCGCCGGGCGAAGTGCTGGCCGCCACGGCCGGAACGCCGCTCAAGGCCGGCCAGCGGGTGCGCGCAGCGTCGGTCGAGAAGGCAGGCGGGTGAACCCGCTCGCGTTCTTCGAATGGATCGTCGCCATCCGCTTCATGCGCGAAGGCCGCACGCAGACGCTGCTCATCATCTTCGGCGTGGCACTCGGCGCCGGCGTCATCATCTTCATGTCGGCACTGCTGGCCGGGATGCAGGCCAACATCGTCCGGCGCACGCTCAACTATCAGGCGCCGATTTCGATACAGCCGCCCGACCAGGCCGCGCGGCAACTGCGCAAAGGTGACGCGTCCTCGATCGCCGCGCAGGTGCAGCCGCGCTCGCAGCAGCTGCGATCGGTCGATCAGTGGCAGAAGGTACGCTCAGAAGTCATGCAGATTCCCGAAGTGACCGCGCTGACGCCGATCGTCTCCGGCCCCGGATTCGCGGTGCGCGGCGACGCGACCAAGTCGGTGACAATCACCGGGATCGAGACCGAGACGTACTTCGACGTGATTGCGCTTCCGGACAAGATCATTGCGGGGCGACAGAACGTCGGGCCGCTCGACATCATCATCGGCACCGAGCTCGCGAAGGACCTCGGCGCCAACGTCGGCGACAAGCTGCGGCTCGCGACCGCCGGCGAGACCACATCGACGTTCACAGTGATCGGACTCTTCGATTTCGGCAACAAGGGCGTCAACGAGCGCAACGTGTACATCGCCTTCCGCTCGGCGCAGAACCTGCTCGACCTGGCAGGCGGAGCCTCCAGCCTCGAGGTCAAGGTGCGCGATCCGTTCGCCGCCGAGACCATCGCGCAGACTATCCGTGCCGACACCGACCTCAAGGTCGACAGCTGGGTCAAGACCAACGCCCAGTTCTTCAGCGCAATGGCGGCCCAGATCCTCGCCAATACGCTGATTCGCATTTTTGTCGGCCTGACCGTGGCACTCGGCATCTCCAGTGTGCTGGTCGTGTCGGTCGTGCAGAAGTCCAAGGAGATCGGGATTCTGCGCGCGATGGGCACAGCGCGCGCCCAGGTGTTGCGCCTGTTCCTGATTCAGGGCGGCATGATGGCGCTCGCGGGATCGCTCGCCGGGTCGCTGCTCGCCTGGGGATTCCTCCTGCTGTGGCGCGGCGTCGCGAAGAACCCGGACGGGACGCCGCTGTTCATCGTCGTCATCGAGCCGTCGCTTTTCGTCATCGCCTGTATCGCGGCAACGATCCTTGGCATTCTCGCCGCCGTCGTGCCCGCGCGGCGCGCGGCCAAGCTGGATCCCGCCGTGGCAATCCGAGGCTGAGATGGGCCACCATGCCGAAATTCGTTCGCTGCCTCCCGACGTGGCGCAGGCATGCCTTCGGTCGGCCGGGAGGGAGGCCGCGCCGGCCGCCGCGACGCTGCGCCTCGACGGCGTGCGCAAGTCCTACGGTGTGGGAACGCCGGTCGAAACCGAGGTGCTGCACGGGATCGACCTCACGTTGCAGCGCGGCGAATTCGTCGCGCTGATCGGGCCCTCGGGATCGGGCAAGACGACTCTGCTGAATCTCATCGGATTGCTTGACCGACCCGGCGCTGGTCGCCTGTTCATCACGGGGCAGGATGCCGGCGCGCTTTCCGAGATCGACGCGACCCGGCTGCGCGGCCGCGCGATCGGCTTTATCTTCCAGTACCACCACTTGCTGCCGGCATTCACCGCGCTGGAAAACGTGATGATGCCGATGCTCGCCGCCCGCGGGCGGATCGACGCGCCGATGCGCGACGCCGCCGCGCTGCTGCTCGACAAGGTCGGCCTCTCGCCATGGCGCGACCACAAGGCAAGTGACATTTCCGGCGGGCAACAGCAACGTGTCGCCATCGCGCGCGCTCTTGCAATGAATCCCGCGCTAGTGTTGGCCGACGAGCCCAGCGGCAATCTCGACACCGAGAACGCCGATGCGGTCTTCGACCTGATGCGCAGCGTCAACGCGACGGGCGCAACGACATTCCTGATCGTGACGCATGATCCACGCCTGGCAAGGCGCTGCGACCGGATCGTCGAGCTGGTCGACGGGCGGATCGTCTCCGATCGCCCCAATCACGACGTGGTGCGACGCGGGTAGCCACGTCGCGCCCCTGCCGCAGTACCGCCGACTGCGCGACGCGGTCAGCCCTTGTCGAGACTGAGCCGCCCGGGCCCGAACGCGAACACCATCAGCATGCCGCCGATCACGGAGATGTTTTTGAAGAAGAAGATCTGATTGGTCATCAGCTCCGGTCCGGCCTTGTTCCAGAAATCGTGGAAGAGAATTGACGCGAGCACCGTGAAGCCCGCGAGCGCCAGCGCGGCCCAGCGCGCCTTCCATCCGAGTGCCAGCATCAGCCCTCCGCCGAGCTCGACGACGAGGGCGACGGCCGTCGCGACGTCGGGCATCGGAACGTGCGCGCTCGCGACAAAGACGACCGTGCCGGCGAAGCCGGTGAGCTTGCCCCAGCCCGCGTAGACGAACATAAACGCCAGCAGCACGCGCCCAGCCAGGGCGACGACATCGTTCCGTGATTCCATGCCGGTCTCCTAATCGAGGTCGAACAACAGCACTTCGGCGTCGCGGCCACCGTCGAGCGTGACGCCCGCCTCTCCGGTGATCTTCGCCGCGTCCCCTGACGCGAGCTCGTTACCGTTCACGCGCACGCTGCCGCGAGCGACGTGGACATAGGCGCGTCGGCCGGGCGCGAGATCGTGCCGCGCGGTCTCGGCACCGTCGATGAGCGCGGCGTAGACCGACGCGTTCCGGTGGATCGTAACCGAGCCCTGCGCCCCGTCGGGCGACGCGATGAGCCGCAGGCGCCCGCGCATTTGCGACGGCTCGACGCGGGTCTGCTCGTAACCGGGATCGATGCCGCGCTGCGCAGGCTCGATCCAGATCTGGAGGAAGTGGACGGGGTTTGTACGCGACGGGTTGTATTCGCTGTGGAGCACGCCGCGTCCGGCGCTCATCCGCTGCACGTCGCCGGGAACGATCACGGATCCGTTGCCCATGTTGTCCTTGTGCTCGAGCTCGCCTTCGAGCACGTAGCTCAGGATCTCCATGTCGCGGTGACCATGCGTGCCGAAGCCCTTGCCCGGCTGCACACGGTCCTCGTTGATGACGCGCAGCGCGCCGAACCCCATGTGCGCGGGATCGTGGTAATCGGCGAACGAGAAGCTGTGATGCGAGTCGAGCCAGCCATGGTCGGCATGGCCGCGGTCGGAGGCCTTGCGCAGCGTGAGCATTCGGTCGATCCGTCGGGTCGGTCGCGCGGCGGCGATGGTCCGGCGCCGCGATAGAGGCCGATGATACGACGCCGCTCGCATCCGCGGAAGGCCGCCGTGTCGCGCTTCATCTCCCAAATGGCCGTCGGCTCACAGCCGGTACGCACGCTTGGCGAGGCCATACGCGAGCTCCGGCGCGAGCTCGAACGCCTCGTCCTCGTCGATCCGGTGCTCCCGCGCGAGGGTGGCGAGAAAGCGGCAGTCGATGCGGCGCGCGACATCGTGCCGCGCCGGAATCGACATGAATGCGCGCGTGTCGTCGTTGAAGCCCACCGTGTTGTGGAATCCCGCGGTCTCCGTCGTCTGCTCGCGGAAGCGCAGCATCCCCTCGGGACTGTCGTTAAACCACCACGCGGGACCCAGCTTCAGAACGGGGTAGTGACCCGCGAGCGGCGCCAGCTCGCGCGCGTAAACGGTTTCGTCGAGCGTGAACAGGATCACCGAAAGATTGCGCTCGTTGCCGAAGCGGTCGAGCAGCGGCTTCAGCGCGCGCACGTAATCGGTGCGCGTTGGAATGTCGGCGCCCTTGTCCCGCCCGTAGTCGCGGAAGATGACCGGATTGTGATTGCGGAAGCTCCCGGGATGGATCTGCATCACGAGGCCGTCGTCGAGGCTCATCCTCGCCATCTCGGTCAGCATCTGCCCGCGGAACTGCTCCGTCTCGTCGGGGCTCGCAGTACCCGAGAGCGCACGGTCGAGCAGGCGCTGGCATGCCGATTCGGGGAGATCGCACGTCGTCGCCGTCGGATGGCCATGGTCGGTCGACGTCGCGCCCATCGACTTGAAGAACACGCGGCGCTGCCGGTGCGCGGCGAGGTAGCCGCCCCACGTCGAAGTGTTCTCCCCCGAAAGCGCACCGAGCGCGTGAACGTTGTCGCGGAAACCGTCGAACTCGGGGTCGACGACGGGATCCGGACGGTACGCCGTCACGACATGACCCTTCCATCCGCTCGCCCGGATCTTGGCGTGGTGAGCCAGCGGATCGAGCGGCGATTCGGTGGTGGCCAGCACCTCGATGTTGAAGCGCTCGAACAGCGCGCGCGGCAGGAAGGCGGGCTCGGCGAGGCAGGCGTTGATGCGGTCGAAGACGCGGTCGGCCGAATCGGCCGTGAGTCGCTCGTCGACGCCGAACACGGTCGCGAACGCGTGATCGAGCCAGATCCGCGTCGGCGTGCCGTGGAACAAGTGAAAACGCTCGGCGAACGTGCGCCAGATCCTGCGTGCGTCCTGCTCGACGGCGCCGCCGTCACGCCGCGGAATGCCGAGGTCCGGCAGCGGCACGCCTTGGCTGTAGAGCATCCGGAACACGTAGTGGTCCGGCGTGATGAAGAGCGCGCTGGCGTTCGCGAACGGCGCATTGTCGGCGAACCATTGCGGATCGGTGTGCCCGTGCGGGCTCACGATCGGAAGATCCTTCACCGTCGCGTAGAGCCGGCGCGCGAGATCGCGCGTCGCCGGGTCCGGTGGAAACAGCCGGTCGGGGTGGAGCACGAGGGGAATCCGGGCCATCGTTCAGCCTTTCGTGAGATGCTCGTTGAGCGTCTTGCGCACGCCGTCACGGAACAGCGCGACGACATTGTGCGTGACCGCCGCGCGAAACGGCGCATGCGCGACCAGGTCGCCGAACACGGCGCGCAGTTCGAGGAATCCCGAAGCGATCCCCGACGCATCGCCCCCGCTCGCCGCGACAATGCGCCTGAATTCGTCGGCGAGCGGGTCCGAGACCGGGATCGGGCGGCCCTGCTCGTCGGTGCCGCTTGCATAACGGATCCACCCCGCGACGGCGAGCGCGAGGTGACGGATGGAAGCGCCGCCGGCAAGCCGGTCGCGCACGGTGCCGAGGAGGCGCTGCGGAAGCTTCTGCGAGCCGTCCATCGCGATCTGCTGCGTCCGGTGCGGCAGCGCCGGGTTGCGAAAGCGCACGATCAGCTGCGCGCAGTATGAGTCCAGGTCGACGCCCGCCGGCGCGGCGAGCGTTGGCGCGATCTCCTCCGCCATCTGACGCTCGACGAGGCGCGCGAGCAGGGGATCGGACGACGCCTGCCAGATGAACTCGTGTCCCGCGAGAAATCCGAGATAGGCGAGCGTCGAGTGGCTGCCGTTGAGCAGGCGCAGCTTCATCGTCTCGAACGGCGCGACGTCCGCGACGAGCTGCGCGCCGTCGTCCTCCCACGCAGGCCGCGGAGCGGCGAAGCGATCCTCGATCACCCACTGCCGGAACGGCTCGAACACCACCGGCGCGGCGTCCGTGTATCCGGTGCGGCGCGCCGCTTCGGCGACGTCGGCCGGCGTCGTCGCCGGCACGATGCGATCGACCATCGTCGAGGGAAACGCGACGTTGCGTCCGATCCAGTCCGCCAGTACGGGATCGGCGGCGCGCGCAAATGCAGTCACGATCCCCGCGACGACCCGCCCATTGTGCGGAAGGTTGTCGCAGCAGACCACCGTCAGCGCGCCCCCGGCGGCCCGCCGACGTGCGTCGAGCGCCGCCACGATGAATCCGGGCGCGCTCATCGCCGCGCCGGGCTGCGCGAGGTCGCGCACGATGTCCGGATGGTGAAGGTCGAGCGCTCCGGTCGCCGGATCGTGGCAGTAACCCTTCTCCGTGACCGTCAGCGTGACGACGTGCACGGCGGGATCGGCCATTCGCGCGAGCACGCGGTCACGCTCGGTCCCGAGGAAGAGCGCTTCGCGCAACGCGCCGACGACGCGCACCCTCGTGCCGGTCGTGTCCTTCTCGAGCGCCGTGTAGAGCCCGTCCTGCGCCGTCAGCGCGCGCGTCGCGTGCGGCGTCTTGAGGCTGACGCCGCAGATGCCCCAGTGCGGGTCGCGCTGCAGCACGCCGTCGGTGTAGATCGCCTGGTGCGCGCGGTGGAAGGCGCCGAGCCCGAGATGCACGATGCCGACGCGAAGCGCCTTGATGTCATAGCCGGGACGGGCCACGTCTGCCGGAAGCCCGGCGAGCGCGGCGAGCGAGAGCGATTCCATCCGTCAGGCGGCGCGCGGATGCTCTTTGACGCGGCTCACGAGTTGCGTCGGGTTGACGAAGCGCAGTGCGAGCAGCAGCCACACGAGCGTCACCGCCATGTAGATCATCGCCATCGCATCGACCGATTGCGGCGCGCGCACGCCCGCGGCGAACACCGCGTAGTAGAGCGCCACGACGAGCGTCTGCGAGTCCGGGCCCGCCGTCAGGAAGGTGAGCTCGAAGAGCGCGATCGTGCGCACGAGGACGAGGAGCGACGCGGCGAGGATGCCGGGAGCGAGGAGCGGCACGAGCACGTGCCAGAACATCCGTGGCGTGCTCGCGCCGAAGACGCGCGCCGCGGATTCGAGGTTCGGATCGATCTGCTCGATGAACGGCGTCATCACGAGAATCACGAACGGTGCGGCCGGGATCAGGTTCGCGAGGATCACGCCCCAGATGGTCCCGGCCAACTGCACTTTGTAGAGCACGGTGGCGAGCGGGATCCCATAGGTGATCGGCGGGACCATCAGCGGTAGCAGGAACAGGAGCACGAGCGCGCGCTTGCCGACGAAGTTCCGCCGGGCCAGCGAGTAGGCGGCGGGCACGCCGATCAGGAGCGCGAGGAATACGACCGCGAAGACCACCTCGACCGTGACCCAGAGCACCGAGCCCAGCTGGAATTCCTTCCATGCGGCCGTGTACCAGGTCGTCGTCCAGCCCTCGGGCAGGAAAGTGCCGAGCCAGCGCCGAGCGAACGACGACGTCGCCACGGCCGCGATCATGAGTCCGATGTTGACGACGAACACGATCGTGAGCCCCCAGAGGAAGGAGCTCCACGCCGTCTCGAGCCAGCGCTTGTCGATCGTTCCGGTTTGCGACGTCACGACTCAGCCCTTGCCGCTGACGACCGGTCCGCGGTAGAACACATTGCGCAGCGCGAGCACCGCGGCGACGATGACGAGCTGGACGAAGCCCATGATCATCGCAACGGCCGAAGCGAGCGAGTAGTCGTACTGCTCGAATGCGGCCTCGTACGCAGCGATCGAGATCACGCGCGTTGGCCCGGCCGGCGCTCCCAGCAGCACGGCCGACGGGAAGACGGAGAACGCCTGGACGAACGCGAGGCAGAAGCACATCGCAAGACCCGGCGCGAGCAGCGGCAAGTAGATGTGGCGGAACTGCGCGCCGGGCGGGGCACCGAGCGTCGCCGCGGCGCGCGCGAGCACCGGATCGATGCCGGTGATGTACGACAGGATCAGCAGGAACGCGAAGGGGAAGCCCGAGACGACGAGCGAGATCAGCACGCCCCAGTAGTTGTGCGTCAGGTGGATGGGTCCGTCGTAGACGTGGAGGAACTGCAGCGTCTGCGAGAGCCAGCCCTTGGGGCCGAAATAGGTGAGCATGCCCTCCGCGATCAGCACGGTCCCGAGTGTGATCGGAATCACGAGCACCGTGGTGATCGCGCGCTGGTACGGCGACTTGACGCGCATCTTGAACGCGATCGGCAGCGCGATGAACACGTTGATGATCGTCACCGGCAGTGCAAGCCGCAGCGTTGTCCAGATCGTCGGCCACAGTCGCTCGTCGCTGAAGAACCGGCGGTAATTCTCGATGGTAAGTGCGTCCTTGGGCTCGAACGAGAGGAAGAGACCGTAGAGGAAGGGGTAGACGAACAACAGCAGCATGAACGCCGCCGCGGGCACGACCAGCAGAGTGGCCCGGTCGAATGCGGGCCGCGCGAGCGCTGGGCCGGAGGCGGCAACCGCCATCGTCAGCCCGCCGGATAGACGAGCGCGCGCTCGACCGGGACGTGCACGCGCAGCGCGTCGCCGACACTGATGCGCGCGGTCGTGCGCACATGCAGCCGGCTGCCGTCGGCCGCGACGAAGTCGACGAGCGAGTCGCGCCCGCAGTATTCGACGTTGTCGACGGACCCTGCGAGCACGTTGATCCCGTCGGCACCCTCGCCGACCACGATCTCCTCCGGCCGGATCGCGACCGACGCCGTGGCGCCGCCGAGAGGCTGCTTCTTCAGGCCGGTGAGGCGCAGCCCGGCGCCGGCCAATGTCACCTGCGCGCCGTCGTCGTGCTCGACCGGGAGCGTGATGACGTTGCGGTACCCCATGAAGCGGGCGACGCCCAGCGTTGCCGGCTGCGCGTAGACCTCGGACGGCGCCGCGACCTGCTGCACGCGCCCTTCCTCGATGACGACGATCCGGTCGGCGAGCGACAGCGCCTCGTCCTGATCGTGCGTCACGTAGATCGTCGTGCGGTCGAGCTCACGGTGGATCCGGCGGATCTCCGAGCGCGTCTCCAGGCGCAGCTTCGCATCGAGGTTCGACAGCGGCTCGTCCATCAGGATGAGCGGCGGCTCGATGACGATCGCGCGCGCGATGGCGACGCGCTGCTGCTGGCCGCCGGAGAGCTGCCCGGGCAGCTTCGACTCCTGCCCGGTCAGCTGCACGAGCTTCAGCGCGCGCGCAACCCGCGCTTCAGCGTCGGACCCGTCGATGCCGCGCATCCTGAGGCCGAAGCCCACGTTCTTGGCGACGCTCATGTGGGGGAACAGCGCGTAGTTCTGGAACACCATGCCGAAGCCGCGCTTCTCCGGAGGCAACGTGTCGATACGTTGGGCGTCGAGCCAGATGCTGCCGTCGGAAAGCGGCATCAGTCCTGCGATGCAGTTGAGTGCGGTCGATTTGCCGCATCCCGACGGCCCGAGCAGCGCGATGAACTCGCCGCGGCGAATCGTCAGCGTCATGTCGGACAGCGCATTGAACGCCTTGCCGCCGCTGCCGGCGAAACGGCGGGTGACCCTGTCGAGCCGCAGTTCGCTGAAGTCGTGTTTCATGTTGCGCCTGTCGTTCCCGCGAAGCCTGCCCCCGAGTGTTGTAGTCGGGGGGCGGGAACCCGGTGTCGTGCAACGTGAAGACGCTGGATCCCCGCATGCGCGGGGATGACGCATCCGTTTCCAATCGCGGCCCGTCCCTTCGGCGGGCCGCTCTTGGACGGATGCATCACTTCTTTATCTTCGCGCCGACCTGCTCGTCCCAGATCCGGAACGCCTCGACCTGCGCCGCCGGTGGCAGCGACTGTGTGTGCGGGAACTCGGCGAGCCACTTTTCGTACTCGGGCCGGCCGAACTCCTTCACCGCGTCCTGGCTCTCCTTGGGCGCCATCGACAGCGAGACGTTCTTGACTGCCGGGCCCGGGTAGAAGTAGCCCTTGTCGTACGTGTAGGCCTGCGCCTCCGGCGTGAGCAGGAACGCCATCAGGTCGAGCACCACGGCGATCTTCTCGGGCGGCACGCCCTTCGGAATCACCATGTAATGCGCGTCGTTGACCCACGTCATGCCCTTGAACGGCGCGACCTTGAAGTCCTTGGGCACGATCCCCAGCACCCGCGGGTTGAGGTCCCACCCGGTCATTGTGACCGTCATGTCGCGCGAGCCTTCGCCCAGCTCCTTCATCACGGCCGTCGTGCCGGTCGGGTAGTACTCGATGCAAGTGTTGAGCTCCTTGAGATACGCCCACGTCTTGTCCCAACCCTTGACCGGATCCTTCGGGTCCTTGTCGCCCAGGATGTACGGGAGGCCCATGATGAACGTGCGCCCGGGTCCGGAGTTGGCGGGCCGCGCGTAGATCAGCCGGTTCGGGTTGGCCTTGCACCACGCGAGCAGCTCGGCGGGCGTGGTCGGCGCCTGCTTGACCTTCGCCGGGTTGTATTCGACCAGAGGTCCCGCCGGCATGAAGACGACTTCGATGCCCTGATTCTGTGCCAGCTCTTGCATCTTCGCGGCGGCAGGCTGGTAGTTTGCGACAAGGTTCGGGAACTTCGCCGAGTAATCTGGCAGGAGCTTGACCAGCAGTCCCTGCTCGATGCCGGCTGCGAGGAAGTCGGTGC
The DNA here is from genome assembly GCA_963846855.1 of uncultured beta proteobacterium. GTDB lineage: Bacteria > Pseudomonadota > Gammaproteobacteria > Burkholderiales > Casimicrobiaceae > CAIWHR01. The sequence continues at coordinate 55,977 of CAWJXK010000013.1, read as the reverse complement.
CGGTCATCACGAGGTCGATGTCGGAGCGGCCCGCACCCTGCATCGCCTTCAGCTTGCCGGGCAACTCCGGCGCGGGGGCCTGCGTGAAGTTGAGCTTCGCGACAAGATTCGGATGATTCTTCGCGTAGAGCTCGATCGCGTCACGCGTCAGTTGCAGGTTCCCCGCGACGTCGACGATGTTGATCGTCACCGGCGATTTCGGCAGCGCCGGCACGGCGGCCCACGCCGCCGGCGCCGCCGCGATGCCCACCGCCGCAAAGGCCAATCCCGCGATCGCCGCCTGCACGAACGTCCGGCGCGACGCGCCCATCCATTGTCGGTCAGTCTTCATGTTCGTTTCCTCTCCTCGTAGAGCCAGCATGTGCGACACGTCCTCTTTCGAACCTTCCACTCACAGCCACGGGCGCGCTTCGCGCCCCGCGGAGTCCTTGCTCTCATGCCGCGGCCCGGACGCGTTTTGCGCCGGACCCCGCATTCCTGGCCATCCCTTCGTCGTCGCGCTGGAACTCGCGCTCGACGCGCGCAAGGTGACGATGCATCGCGCCGCGCGCGCCTTCGGGGTCGCGCGCCGCAACGCTCTTCAGAATCGCCGCGTGATCGCGCAACGTCTTCTCGGCGAGGCCGCGGGTGTGAAAATGCTGCTGCGTGCGCCGCCACATCTCGGCGCGCTGGTTCCAGAGCTCCTCGACGACGCGGATCAGCGCACCGTTGCCGGTCGCGCGCGCGAGACCCACGTGAAAGGCGCGGTCGGTCTCCTCGCGCACGGTGAAGTCGTCGAGATGGGCCTCCATGCGCGCGACGCATTCGCTGAGCGCGGCAAGGTGGGCGGCCGAGGGCTTCTTCGCGGCGAGCGCCGCAATCTCGCCTTCGACGAGCTTGCGCGCGGCGAGCAGCTCGAAGGGCCCGGGACCCGCGTCGCCCGCATCCGGGACGCACGACGCGTTGCCGGCGACGAAGATGCCGGTGCCGACACGCACGTCGACGCGGCCGCCGATCTCGAGCGAGATGATCGCCTCGCGCACCGACGTCCGCGAGACGCCGAGCAGCGCCGCAAGCTCGCGCTCCGCGGGCAGCCTCGACCCGACCGGAAACTCGCCGCTGTCGATGAGGGCAGCGATCTGGCCGGCAATCTGCCGGTAGAGCCGAAGTGGCTCGACCGCCTGGAACGGCACCGGGACTCCTCCTGTCGCGGCGCATGTTGGCGCCGCCCCATGGACTGCGATGAATGATGCCGCGCTTCAGCCGGCGCGGTCTGATCCAGGGCAACTCTAATGCGCGCCCGGACGGCGGTCAAGTGGCCCAACCACCCGACCAATCGGGCCCGGCAGGTCAGACCTTCGCGACGTAATGGCCGGACCTGCCGCCCGATTTCTCGAGCAGGCGGACGCGCTCGATGCGCATGCCGCGGTCGACCGCCTTGCACATGTCGTAGATGGTGATGAGGCCGATGGTCGCACCGGTCAGCGCCTCGATCTCGACGCCGGTGCGCGCAACCGTTTCCGCGGTCACCTCGATGTCCACCGCGGAACTCCGCGCAACGATGACGAATGCCACCTCGACGCGATTGAGCGGCAGCGGATGACACAGCGGAATGAGATCCGAGGCGCGCTTCGCCGCCTGGATCGCGGCGATGCGCGCGATCCCCAGCACGTCGCCTTTCGCGCTGCCGCCCGACTGGATCAGCGCGAGCGTCGCCGGCTGCATCACGATGCGCCCTCCGGCACGCGCGATTCGGTGGCTGACGGGCTTTTCCCCGACGTCGACCATGTGCGCCTGACCGGCCGCATCGAAATGAGTAAAATGGGCCACTGGCCGGGTGACCGCCGTCGCCGCGCGGCGACGCGGCGAGGAGGCAGCCCCTCCGACGGATTTCGACCCGGCACCTCGGGTGCGCGCCAAACGAGCCTCCCAACCTTGAACTTCGGCCAGCATCGAGCATCTTAGCATCAGCATTTTCGCCGGCTCATGCCCTTCATGTCTCACCGTCCCCCACGTCGCTCGCAGCGAGCGTCGCCGATCTTCCGGCGCGTCCTGTCGGCCGTCGTCGCGGTCGCGCTCCTTGTCGACCCGCTGGCGCCATCGATGCTGGCGGCGGGCATCGCACACGCACAGACGAATCCGCCGGCCAGCGTTCCGTCTTCGCCGACGTCGAACCTTCCCGTGTACGGCCAGGTGCCGCCACCGGTCAACGTTCCGGGATTGCCATCGGACGTCGCACCCGCGCCGCCCCAATTGGGCATGGCCAACGTGCAGACGTCGCTGCCCGACCTTGGCGACGCGTCGTTCGCACTGGTTTCGCCGGCCCAGGAACGCAAGCTCGGCGAGACCGTGGCGCGGCAGATCCGCGGCTCGGGGGGCTATCTCGACGACCCGGAGGTCAACGATTACCTGAACGAGCTCGGCCACCGGCTCGTCGCCGCGCGACCCGACAGCCCGTGGGACTTCGAGTTCGGCGCGATGGCCGATCCCGTGGTCAATGCCTTCGCGATTCCCGGCGGCTTCGTCTTCGTCAACGTGGGTCTCATCCTCATGACGCAGACCGAGTCGGAGCTCGCCTCGGTGCTGGCGCACGAGATCACCCACGTTACGCAGCATCATTACGTGCGAAATCTCTCGTCCCAGAAGGACGCGCTCCTCCTGCAGATTGCCGCGATGCTCGTTGCTATCGCTGCAGGGGCGAAGGGCGGCAGTCAGGGCGGCCAGGTGGCGAGCGCGGCGATCGCGACGGCGCAGGGCCTCGCCATCCAGAGCCAGCTCAACTACACGCGGCAGAACGAGTACGAGGCCGACCGCATCGGATTCCAGCGCCTCTACGCGGCCGGCTACGAGACCGATGCGATGGCGACGATGTTCCAGCGGCTGCTGAAGCAAAGTCGATTTTCGGACGGCAACGCGCCGGGCTATCTGCGCACGCACCCGGTGACGACCGAGCGCATTGCCGAGGCGCAGGCGCGCGCGGAGCAGGTTCCCTACCGGCAGGTGCCGGACACGCTGGATTTCCAGATGGTGCGGGCGCTCTTGCGCAGCTATCAGGGGACGCCGCGGGAGGCGGTGCAATTCTTTGATTCCGCAATTGCCGAGAAGAAGTTCAACAACGAGGTCGCGACGCGGTACGGGCTCGTCGCCTCGCTGCTCCGCGCGAACAACTTGACGCGGGCCAAGGTCGAGCTCGCGACGCTCGAGAAGATCGCCCCGCCGCACCCGATGATCGATGCCATGGCCGACCACGTGTTCATGGAGAGCGGCGACCTCGAGGCCGCGTTGAAGCGGATCGAGGGCGCACTGCAGCGCTACCCGAACAAGCTGCAGCTGATCTACGACTACCCCGAAGTGCTGCTTCGCGAGAAGCGCCCGGCTGACGCTGCTGCCTTCCTCGAAGCGGAGCTCGCGCGGTATCCCGCCAATGGCCCGCTGCATGGCATCGCCGCACGCGCCTACGCGGAGCTCGGCCAGAAGATGCAGCAGCATCGCCACCAGGCCGAGCTCTACGCGTGGCAGGGCGACCTCAAGGGCGCGATCACGCAGCTCGAGCTCGCGTCGAAGGCCAACGACGGCGACTTCTATACGTCGTCGGTCGTCGAGACGCGCCTGCGCGCGCTGCGCCGCGATCTCGACGAGCAGAAGCAGCTGGCGAAGAACGGCTGAAGGTCGCCAAGAGCCCGTCGCGGATACTGCCATCCGCGTCGGCCGGCTGCCCCGGACCGAGACCGATGGCGGCCGCATGCGGACACCGCGTCCCGCCGGCGCCGTTCGTCGGCTGCTCGCAAAACCTGTCGATGTCGACAGGTGCAAATCCGCCGCGCCCCGCCTACCGTTAATGCGCCGCCGCGATCGGGTGGCACGCCCACCGGGCGCGCCGCTCGCCCGGCAACGAGCCTTGGGGAGGCGAGCATGAAGATCCTCGTGATCGACGACCACCCGTTGATCCTGGATGCGCTGGCGCAGCTCCTGCCGCAGCTCGGAAACGAGATCGAGGTGCGCGGTGCCATTGACGCGGCCGCTGCGATCCGCATCCTCGACGACGAGCCTGATGTGGCGCTCGTCCTGCTCGACCTCGCGCTACCGGGGATGCGCGGGCTCGATCTCCTCGCCGACCTGATGCTCGATTATCCCGGCGTTCCGATCGTCGTGCTCTCGGCGACGCACGACATGGCGACCGTCAACGCCGCGCTTTGCGCCGGGGCGCGCGGATTCGTTCCCAAGACCGCGGACCCGGGAATCCTGCTCGACGCGATCCGCCGCGTCCGGGACGGTGGCGCGTATCGAACGACCGACGTCACGCTCCTGCCCGACCGCGACGGCGTGCACATCCGGCCGGACGAGCTGGGGCTCACGGCGCGGCAGGCCGACGTCCTGCGGCTCCTGGTCGAGGGCAAGCCGAACAAGGTCATCTGCCGCGACCTCCGACTCTCGGAAGGCACCGTGAAGGTACACATCAGCGCGATCCTCAAGGCGCTCAACGTCCGCTCGCGCACGCAGGCCGTGGCGTCGCTCGCGCGGCGCGGCATCAGCGTCGAAACGCTGTCGAACCGGCACTAGGCGGTCGCTATGGCGACGGCCGTGCCCATCGCGCCGCACCTGCTCGCACGGGCGCGCGCCGATCAGGTCGCGACCCTGTACCGCTCTTGGCACCGGACGACGGCTTCGATGGCGCTCGGCGCCATCATTCTGTGCACCGTGCTGTGGGACCAGGAGTCTCCCCTCACGATGGCGCTGTGGCTCACCGCGATTCTCGCGAACCAGGCGTGGCGCGGCGTGCTGGCCCGCGCGTATCGCCGCGCCGCGCCGCCCGTCGCCGAAGCGCCGCAGTGGGGACGCTACTGGGCGATCGGCTCGGCACTGGCCGGCGCGCTCTGGGGAGCCGCCGCCATCGCGATGTTCCCCGCATCGCCGCCGCATCAGGCGCTGCTCATCGTCTGCCTCTTCAGCGTGATACTCGGCGGCCTCCATGTCACCGCGGTCTACACGACTGCCTTCGTCGGATTCACGCTCGCGGCGCTCGCCCCGCTGATCGCGCGCGTCGCCTTCGAAGGCGGGCAGGTGCATCTCTTCACCGCGATCGTGCTTCTCGTCGTGCTGGGCTTCGTGCTCCGCTTCGGCCGCCAGCTGAACCACGTGCTCACGCACTCGCTCGCCATGCGTTACGAGAACGTCGACCTCATCCACGAATTGAAAGTGGAGACCCGGGTCGCAGAATCGGCGCGCGCTGCCGCCGAATCCGCCAATCGCGCCAAGAGCCAGTTCCTTGCCGCGGCGAGCCATGACCTCCGCCAGCCGTTGCATGCGATCGGCCTGTTCGCCGCCGCGCTTGCCGCCAAGGCGCGGGACCCGGAAGTGGCCCCGCTGATCGCCAACATCCATTCGTCGATCGAGGCGCTCGAAGGGCTGTTCGCGCAACTGCTCGACCTGTCGCGGCTCGAGGCGGGCGCGCTGCACCCGCAGCTCGCCGACGTCGCGCTCGATCCGATGCTCGTCCGTCTCTGCGCCGACTTCACGCCGCAGGCCGACGCGCACGGCCTCGTCCTTCGCGCGGCGAAGACCTCGGCCACCGTCGTCACCGATCCCGTGCTGCTCGAGCGGATCCTGCGCAATCTCATTGCCAATGCGCTGCGCTACACGCGGCGCGGCGGAGTCATCGTCGGCACGCGCCGTCGCGCGGGCGGCATCCGCATCGACGTCGTCGACACGGGCGTGGGCATCGCTGCGGCGGATCAGTCCCGGATCTTCGAGGAATTCGTGCAGCTCGGGCCCGCGCCGCACCGCCATGCGTCGGGTCGCGGGCTCGGGCTCGGCCTTGCGATCGTGCGGCGCCTGTGCGCGCTGCTCGACCACCGGCTCGACGTCGCGTCGGCACCGCGCGCGGGCTCGCGATTCTCGGTGACCCTGGCACGGGCGACGCAACGGCCATCGCCGCGTCGACGCCCCGCGGTCGCGACCGCGCCATGGACGGCGCCGGTCAATCCTTCCGCATTCACCGGACGCAGCGTCGTCGTCGTCGACGACGATCCGGCGGTCGTGGTGGCGATGGAAGCGCTGTTCACGTCGTGGGGCGCGCGCGTCGCCGCGGGGGCAAACGCCGCCGCCGTGTTCGGCGTGCAATCGGGCGTCCGAGCCGACCTGATCGTCGCCGACCTTCGACTTGCGGACGGCGCGTCCGGCATCGACGCGGTCGCCGACATTCGCGCGGCGCAGGGAAGCGCCGTACCGGCGCTGATCGTGTCGGGCGACACCAGCGAGACGGCGCGCGCCGAGGCCTGCGCCGCGGGCATCACGCTCCTGTCGAAGCCGGTAGTCGCCTCGGCCCTGCGATTGGCGGCCGAACGCGCGCTGGAGCGGGAGCCTATCCCGCCAAGCGCACTCGACTCGCGCGCGCGAGGCGCGGCACGTTCTGGCGCGTGAATGCGCCGGATACTCGCAAAAAAAACCGCCCGGCGTGACTGCCCGGGCGGCCCATCGGCTTGCGGTCCCTCGCGCCCGACCGGAGATGAGCGTGCGCGCGGACGCCGATGACCTTTTCGTTGCAGCGGGTCAGCCGCCCGACGAATGCCGCTCCAGCATCCTCTGGTGGAACGACTCCATCTTCGAAAGGTGCTGCTGGATGATGCCCTTGACGACCGCCTTCTGATCCGGTGAGAACGTCGCGTAGAGCGCGAGCCAGCCGTCGCGAATCTGGTGCCGCAGCGCGAGCGCCTGCTGCTGCGCGTTGTCGCCGGCCGCCGCCACCGCCGCGAGATCGGGCTCGGGCTTGGCGAGCTCGGCCGCGAGCACGTCCTTCACCCCCTGCATCTGCGTGCGTCCCGCCGTGAAAGCCGCCTTCGACTGCGCGACGTTGTTCGCGAACATCTGCTGCTGCGACGTATTGAGGTTGAGCTGTGCCTGCGCGTCTTGAATCACGCTGCCCAGGTGATCGCCGAAGGGTCCGCCCGCTGGCCCTCCATGGTGGCCGTGCTGGGCCAAGGCCGGGACAGCCGCGAATGCAAGCGCCAGTGCGGCCGCGGCGGCCCCGAAAGCGTTACGGTACGTGCGTGTCATGTTGAATCCTTTCCTCTTGTTGAAGTCGGCGCCGCGAAGTTTCTGTCGGCTCCTGACCCTTCGACCCGATTATCCGCGCCCGTTCCCTCGATGGGAGCTTCGTTTGCAACCGGACGTTGCGCGCACGCGGCAGCGTTACAATCGGTTACAACCAAGCGCCCACGCCTTGCGTTTCGACACGTTTAATGCACCATGGCAACAAAGGACACCCCCGCGAAGATCCTCGTCGTCGACGACGACGTTCGCCTGCGCGACCTCCTGTCGCGCTACCTCGCCGAGCAGGGCTTCGACGTCTCGACGCTGGCCGACCCGCGCGACCTCGACAAGAAGCTGCAGCGCGATCCACCACATCTGATCGTGCTCGACCTCATGCTGCCCGGCGAGGACGGCCTGTCGATCTGCCGGCGCCTGCGCGGCGCCGGCGAGAGCGTGCCGATCATCATGCTCACCGCGAAGGGCGATGACGTCGATCGCATCGTCGGGCTGGAGATGGGCGCCGATGATTACCTGGCCAAGCCGTTCAACCCGCGCGAGCTCGTCGCGCGCATCAACGCGGTGCTCCGCCGCCACACGGAGCGCCTCGCGCCCGGCGCGCCCGCGGCGGCCGGCAAGTCCGCGTTCGGCCGCTTCACGCTCGACCTCGCCGCGCGCACGCTCACCCACGACGGCGAGACGATTCACCTCACGACCGGCGAATTCTCCCTGGTCAAGGTCTTCGCGCAGCATCCGCGCCAGCCCCTTGCCCGGGAGAAGCTGATGCTGCTCGCGCGCGGTCGCGACCACGACGTATTCGACCGCGCGATCGACGTCCAGGTCTCGCGGCTGCGCAAGCTGGTCGAGCCCGATCCGGCGAATCCCCGCTATATCCAGACGGTGTGGGGATTCGGCTACGTGTTCGTTCCCGACGACGGCGCCGACGCGGCGGCCGCGGAGTCGTGACGCGGTGACGCTCTATCCGCGCTCGCTGTTCGGCCGCCTCGCGCTGCTGCTGCTCGTCGTCGTCGCGATCTCGCTCGTCGCGACGATTCTCTTCTTTCGCCAGGACCGCGCGGCGCTGCTGGCGCGCGCCTTCGGCGACACCAAGATCGCGCAGCTGCAGGCCGTGCGCGCCGCGGTCGAAGCCGCCGACGCGCGCGAGCGTCGCGAGTCGCTGCTCCGGATCGGCCGCGAATACGACGTTCGCATCCTGCCCGAGGATCTTCGGCCCAATCCCGGCGGTCCTCCGCTGGGCCCCGCGATGCGCGATCTCGAGAGCCGGCTGCGCGAGCAGATGGGCGAAGGCACGGAGCTTCGGATAGCGTCCGGCCGCGGGCTGCTGTTCGTGCGGGTGGTCGCCGGCGGCACCGGCTACTGGATCGGCTTTCCATTGCCGCGACATCCGAGCGAGGACGAGCCGATCCACGCGATCGTCTGGAGCCTCGCGCTTGCCGCGGTGCTGCTCGCCTCGGCGTTCCTGTTCGCCCGCTACATCGCCCGGCCGCTGCGCGATCTCAACGCCGCCGTCGAGCGCGTCGGCCGCGGCGAGATGCCGCCACCGCTGCCGGAAAGCGGCCCGTCGGAAATCGCGACGCTGAACCGGGGATTCAACGTGATGACGCAGAACCTGCGCCAGCTGGAACAGGATCGCGCGCTGTTGCTCGCCGGCGTGTCGCACGACCTGCGCACGCCGCTCGCGCGGCTGCGGCTCGGCATCGAGATCGACGGGCGCGACGACGGCGCGCGCGAGGGCATGGTCGACGACATCGAGGAAATGGACCGGATCATCGGCCAGTTTCTCGATTTCGCGCGCGGCGATCACGAATCGGCGATCGAGCCTGTCGATCCCAACGCCATCGTGCAGGCGTGCATCGAGCGCTATCATCGCAGCGGGGACGAGCTCAGGTTCCTGCCAGGCAGCGTGCCGCCCGTCAGGCTGCGCAAGACCGCCTACTCGCGCCTCGTCGCCAACCTCGTCGACAACGCGATCTCCTACGGCGCGCCGCCGGTCGAAGTGTCGACATCGCGATCCGGCGGCGACTTCGTGCTCGAGGTCGTCGACCGCGGGCCCGGCATCGCTCCCGCGGACGTCGAGCGCGTGAAGCAGCCGTTCTCGCGCGGATCGTCGGCGCGCAGCAACGCGAGCGGCGTCGCCGGCGCGGGGCTCGGCCTCGCGATCGTCGAGCGCATCGCCCGCATGCACGGCGGGCGCCTCGAGCTCACGCCGCGCGAGGGCGGCGGCAACGTCGCCCGCGTCGCGATCCCCGTTTCAGCGTAGCGCGGCTACTCCGACGTGAGAAGGACGGTCGCCAGAGCGGCGATGCCCTCCTCGCGCCCCGCGAATCCGAGGCGCTCGGTCGTGGTCGACTTGACGCTGACCTGGTCGACGGCGCACCCGAGATCCTGCGCGATGTTCGCGCGCATCGCCGGCACATGCGGGGCCAGCTTCGGCGCCTGCGCGATGAGCGTCGTGTCGAGGTTGGCGACGGCAAGACCGTCCTCGCGCATCAGCGCGGCGACGTGGCGCAGCAGCGCCCTGCTGTCGGCGTCCTTCCAGCGCGCGTCGGTGTCCGGAAAATGCGCGCCGAGATCGCCCCTTGCGAGCGCGCCCAGCACCGCGTCGCAGACGGCGTGCACCAGCACGTCCGCATCGGAGTGCCCAAGGAGCCCGCGTGGATGCGCGATGGTGACTCCGCCCAGCACGAGCTTGCGCCCTGCGGAAAACGCGTGCACGTCGAAACCGTTGCCGATGCGTATCGTCATCACGGGCTTTCCTGTGCCTCGAGTATGGCCGCCGCCAGCGCGAGATCGCCAGCGTAGGTGATCTTGATGTTCTGCGGGCTGCCGGGAACGAGCCGCGGTGCGCCGCATGCGCCGGTCGCCGCGAGCGCCTCGACCGCCTGCGCTTCGTCGGTGACCGATCCGCGGTCCGGACGCGCGAATGCCGCGCGCAGGACGCCGAAGCGAAACATCTGCGGCGTCTGCGCCTGCCACAGCCGCGAGCGCTCCTCGGTACGCAGCACGCGGTGCGCCTGCGCCGGGTCTTCGCGCTTCAGCGTGTCGGCGACCGGAATCGCGAGCAGGCCTCCGACCGCGTCGTGCTCGAGGTCGGCCACGAGGCGCAGCAGCGCATCGACCGGAACGCACGGCCGCGCCGCATCGTGAACGAGAATCCAGTCATCGGCGGCACAGCGCGGCGCGAGCGCGGCGAGCGCATTGGCAACGGTGTCGCCGCGCATCGCGCCGCCGCAGCGCAGCGCCTCGACCCGCTGCCCCGGCGCGAGTTTCGACTCGAAGATCCGGTCGTCCGGCGCCAGCGCGACGAGGAGCTCGGCGCGCGGAAGCGCCATGGCCAGGCGGTCCAGCGTGCGCGAGATCACCGTCTCGCCGCGGAGATTCGCATACTGTTTCGGCACCCGTCCGCCGAAACGCGAGCCGCCTCCGGCCGCCGGGATCAGCGCGACCATCCGGATGGGCACGATCACCGCGCGCTCCGTCGGCCCCGTGTCGCGGCGCGCATCACCCGATCACCCGGGCGATCCGCTCCTCGTCGAGCGGGAGGAAGCCGTGCCGCTCGTAGAAGCGCCAGGCGCCGGCGTTGTCGCGGTGGCACGCGGTGTCGATGCGGGTGATGCCGGCGGCACGCAGGCGCGCCACGAGCGCGTCGAGCATGGCGCTGCCGACCCCGCGTCCCTGCCACTCGGCGTCGATCGTCACGTCGTCGAGCTTCGCGACGAGCGTCCCCTTCGAGGTCGAGATCGCGTGGCACACGACGCAGGCGCCGACGGCGGTGCGATTGCCGTCGTCGCCCGCGAACGCCAGCCAGACGAATCCGATCTCCGGATGCAGCACGAACAGATCGAGCGCGCGTTCGAGCGCCGCTTGGCCGCCGTCGCCGTACGCTGCGCTCGACGCAAGATAGTGATCGTCCTCTCCGAGGAACGCGCCGAGGAGCGTCATCGCCGCCGAGCGCGTGTCCGACGTCATCTCCGCACAGTGAATTTCGCTCGTGCGAACTGCTTCGCCCGCCTCGCTCACACCGCGGCCTCCGTACGCGATTACCATAGTCGACGAGGTGAGTCGTCGACCGCGCTCAATCGCTCGGCGACGCGCCCTTCGGGCCTGGGCTCGCTGCGCTCGCCCGCCTCGCTCACACCGCGGCCTCCGTACGCGATTACCATAGTCGACGAGGTGAGTCGTCGACCGCGCTCAATCGCTCGGCGACGCGCCCTTCGGGCCTGGGCTCGCTGCGCTCGCCCGCCTCGCTCATTCGAGCGCATCCCCGACGAGTGATTCCAGGGCATTCCGGATGGTGGGCGGTATCGGAACCGGCCGCTGGGTCGCACGATCGACCCAGACATGCACGAAATGCCCCGTCGCCGCAGGCTCCGGATCGTCGCGGCGAAACAGCCCGATCTCGTACTTGACCGACGACGTGCCGAGCTTGACGACGCGCAGACCCGCGTCGACGACGTCGGGGAATGTCAGCGACTTCCGGAACTTGCACAGTGTCTCGACGACCAGCCCGATCGCGGAATCGCGCGCGATATCGAGGCCGCCGACGCGGATGAGGTGCTCGTTCACCGCCGTGTCGAAATACGAGTAATACGTCACGTTGTTGACGTGGCCGTATGAATCGTTGTCCAGCCAGCGCGTCGGAATAGCCAGGAAATAGCGGTACCCGTCGCGCAGCCCGGGGCGTGCGGGAACGGTCGCGGCGGCGCGGGATTTTGCCGGTGGACTCATGCGGCGGGTTTACGGCAAATGCGCGTTCACGGCTGTGCGCAAAAGCGAGCGCCCCCTCAAACCGCGGCCTCCGCACGCGAATACCGCAATCGATGTGCTGAGTCGTCGGCCGCCGTCAATCGCCCGGCGACGCGGCCTTCGGCCCTGGGCTTCGCCCGCCTCGCTCATACCGCGGCCTCCGTACGCGAACACCTCATTCGACGCGACAAGCTGTCGGCCGCGCTCAATCGCTCGGCGACGCGGCCTTCGGCCCTGGGCTTCGCCCGCCTCGCTCATACCGCGGCCTCCGTACGCGAACACCTCATTCGACGCGACAAGCTGTCGGCCGCGCTCAATCGCTCGGCGACGCGGCCTTCGGCCCTGGGCTTCGCCCGCCTCGCTCATACCGCGGCCTCCGTACGCGAACACCTCATTCGACGCGACAAGCTGTCGGCCGCGGCTCAATCGCTCGGCGACGCGGCCTTCGGCCCTGGGCTTCGCCCGCCTCGCTCATTCGACGGCCCGCTTGCGGTTCATCATCCGCTCGTCGAGAAGCTCGATCCAGTGGCGCACCGGCGCCTTGGAGCGCTCGGCCAGATGCACGAGACAGCCGATGTTCGCGGTAGCGATGATCTCGGGATCGCCCTCCTCCAGCGCCGCGAGCTTGCGCGAGCGCAGCGCGGCCGAGATGACGGGCTGCAGGATTGCGTATGTGCCAGCGGCGCCGCAGCACAGGTGCGCGTCGCGCACCGGCGTGAGCTCGTGACCGAGCGCGTGGACGATCTCCTCGACGTTGCCCTTGAGCCTGAGGCCGTGCTGCAGCGAGCACGGCGAATGGAACGCGACCTTCTTCGAGCCCATGTCCATCGCGATCTGCGGCGCGATCTGCGACCATTCCGCGGCGACGATCTCTACCGGGTCGCGCGCCTGCTCCGATATCCGCGCCGCCTTTGCCGCGTACCCGGGATCGTTGCGCAGCAGATGTCCGTAGTCGCGGACCATCACGCCGCAGCCGCTCGCCGTGACGACGATCGCTTCCGCACCATCCTGGATCTCGGGCCACCATGCGTCGATGTTGCGCTTGACGGTCGCGAGCGCGATTTCTTCCTGATTGAGATGATGCGGCATCGCTCCGCAGCATCCGCCGCCGGCAATGGCGACGAGCGAAATGCCGATGCGGTCGAGGACTCGCGCCATCGCGGCGTCGATCGACGGTGCGATCGACCCCTGCACGCAGCTCGTCAGCGCCAGCATCCTGCGGGGATGCCGCGCGGCGGGCCATGCGCCCGTGGCCTTGCGATCAGGAATCCTCGCGGCAAGGTCGCGCGGCAGAAAGCCCTTGAGGAGCCGTCCCGTCGCGAGCGCCGTCCCGAACAGCGGCGCCGACATCAGTCCGGCACGGAGGCCCCAGCGCTTCGCCTGCTCGACTGCCGGCCGTCCGACCTTGCCGTCGACGACGCGCCGGCCGATGTCGACCAGGCGCCCGTACTTCACGCCGGACGGACAGGTGGTTTCGCAACTGAGACACGTGAGGCAGCGATCGAGGTGCAGCTGCGTCTTTTCCGTGGGCACCGCGCCCTCCAGCACCTCCTTGATCAGGTAGATGCGTCCGCGCGGACCGTCGAGCTCGTCGCCCAGGAGCTGGTATGTCGGACAGGTCGCCGTGCAGAATCCGCAGTGGACGCAACTGCGCAGGATTGCGTCGGCCTCGCGCCCGTCGGGCGTGTCGCGGATGAAATCGGCAAGCGCGGTCTGCATGGGGTATCAAAAATCGGGGTACAGGCGACCACGGTTGAGAATGCCCGCGGGATCGAACACCGCCTTCAGGCGCTTGTGCAATCCCTGCAGCGTCGCGCCGAGCGGCTGGAATGCGCCCGGACTCTTGTTCGCCGCGCGAAACAATGTCGCATGGCCCCCGTGAGATTGCGCCCACGCGCGAATCCGCGTCGGATCGGCCCGATCGTTCGCCGCGAGCCAGCGCAGGGCGCCGCCCCATTCGATCAGCTGGTCGCCGCCGAGGTCGCCATCCGGGGCCGTCGACTTCACCGACAGGCGCCACATCGGCACGTCGGATTTGGCGGCGTCGAGGAAGAACGGCTGCGTGTGCTCGCAGATGCTGCGCCAGAATGCGGCGCCCCAATCGTTGCCGGGCAACGCGGCGCCGCCGATTTTCGCGATGGCGGCGCTGATCGCCGGCGCGGCTCCCGACAGCCGGACTGCGAGCTGCCCGGCGTGGTAGGTCGTCGCCGTGATCGGCAAGGGCAGGCCGCCCCACTCGTTCATGCGCCGGATCGCCTCGTCCGCCGAGCACTGGAAGATGCGCGTGGTCTCTTCCTTCGGGCGCGGCACGCAGCGCAGCGAGACTTCCGTCAGCAATCCGAGCGTGCCGAGCGCGCCGGTCATCAGCCGTGCGACGTCGAATCCCGCGACGTTTTTCATCACCCGGCCGCCGAACGACAGGTCCTCGCCGCTCCCGTCGATGATGCGCACGCCGAGGATGATGTCGCGCACGGCCCCCGCGTACGGCCGCCTCGGTCCGGACAGGCCCGCCGCGACGAAGCCGCCGATCGTGGCCGCTTCGCCGAAGCGCGGCGGCTCGCAGGCGAGCATCTGTCCCGATTCACGCAACGTGCGCTCGAGCTGCGCGAGGTTGGTTCCGGCGCGGGCCGTCACGACGAGCTCGGTCGGATCGTAATCGATGATTCCGGCGTATTCCGTCGTATTGAGGACGTCGCCCAGTGGCCGCTCGCCGTAGAAGTCCTTGGTGCCGCCGCCGCGCAGGACCAGCGGCGTGCCCGACGCCGCGGCCGAACGAATCCGCGCCTGCCACTCGCCGATGACCACTTCGCTCATCCGGCAGCCCTGATCTTGTCGCGATAGAGCAGGCGGGGCTCGTCGGCGTCCACCACCGTCGGGTCGGCCAGCGCCGCGGCTTCCCATTCGCGCAGGAACGGATGCGCGAGGAGCGCCGCGAGATAGGGTACGGCATCTCCTTGGGGCGTGACGCCGTACGTGCGAAAGCGAAACGCCACGGGCGCGTAGAACACGTCGGCGAGCGAGAAGCCTCCGCATAGGAAATCGCCGCCCGCGCCGAAGCGCCGCCGGCCCTCGTTCCAGATCGCGCTGACGCGGGCGATGTCAGCCTGCAGCGCGGCAGACCACGGCCGCACGTCCACGCGCTCGCGAATGCACATCGTCATGTCGTTGCGCAGGCTTCCGAATCCGGAATGCATTTCGGCGCAAACGGATCGCGCCCACGCCCGGGTCGCCGGGTCCGCGGGCCACATGCCGGGATGCCGCTCGGCCAGGTACTCCGAGATCGCCAGCGAATCCCAGACGACGACGGCACCGTCGTGCAGCGCGGGCACGCGCGCCGTCGGCGAGAACCTGAGCCAATCCGTGTTGGGCGTGCCGGAGAGCTGCACGATCACCTCGGTGAACGGCGCACCCGACAGCCGGGCCGCGAGCCAGCCGCGCAGCGACCACGTCGAGTAGTTCTTGTTGCCGAGATAGAGCGTGTACATGCCAGCGATCACCAATCGGCCGTCAGCGGTCGGGCAGCGGATGCCAGCGTCACATCGGCACCGTCTTGCCGGGATTCATGATGTCGTGCGGATCGAGCGCGCGCTTGATCGCGCGCATCACCTCGACCGCCTCGCCGTGCTCAGCCACCAGCGCCTTCAGCTTGTGCACGCCGATGCCGTGCTCGCCGGTGCAGGTTCCGCCCATGGCAATGGCGCGCAGGCTGGTGCGCTGCGTGAACCCCTCCGCCTTGGCGCGCTCCGCGGGGTCGTTCGGGTCGAACAGCACGACGACGTGAAAATTCCCGTCGCCGACGTGACCGACGATCGACGCGACAAGCCCCGTCGAGTCGATGTCGGCGCGCGTCTCGAGGATGCAGTCGGCGAGCCGCGAGATCGGCACGCAGGCATCGGTGGCGAACCCCTGCTTCCCGGGCGCCAGCGCCATCGACGCGTAGTAGGCCGCGTGCCGGGCCTTCCACAGCCGCGTGCGGTCCTCGGGCCGCGTCGCCCATTCGAACGCGCTGCCGCCGAACTCCGCGGTGAGCGCCTGCATCGCCTCGGCCTGCTCGGCAACGCCCGCGGTGCTGCCGTGGAACTCGAAGAACAGCGTGGGCTTTTCGGCGAACCCTTCGAGCTTCGAATAGCGGATGCACGCACGCATCTGCAGCTCGTCGAGGAGCTCGATCCGCGCGACCGGAATACCCTGCTGCATCGCGCCGATCACGGTGTTGACCGCGCCTTCGAGGTCGACGAACTGGCACACCGCCGCCGAAATCGCCTCCGGCACCCCGTAGAGCCGCAGCTGCACCTCGGTGATGATCCCGAGCGTGCCCTCGGCGCCGACGAAAAGCCGCGTCAGGTCGTAGCCCGCGCTCGACTTGCGCGCGCGCCCGCCGGTGTGGATGACCCGGCCGTCGGCGGTGACGACGGTGAGGCCGAGCACGTTCTCGCGCATCGTGCCGTAACGGACCGCATTCGTCCCCGATGCGCGCGTCGACGCCATTCCGCCGATCGTCGCGTCGGCGCCGGGATCGATCGGGAAGAAGAGGCCGGACCCCTTGAGCTCGGCGTTGAGCGCCTCGCGCGTGAGTCCGGCTTCGACGCGGCAATCGAGGTCCTCCACGTTGATCTCGATCACCTTGTTCATCCGCGAGAGGTCCACGCAGACACCGCCGTACAGCGCGGCGACATGACCCTCGAGCGACGTGCCGACGCCGAAGGGGATCACCGGAACCCGCGCCGCGTGCGCAAGCCGCACGATCGCGGCGACTTCCCCAGTCGTCTGCGGGAACACGACGACGTCCGGCAGCGCGGCGTCGGCCATGCCTTCGCCGTGGCTATGCTGGTCGCGCGCCGCGCGCGTCGTCTGGGCCCGCTCGCCGAAATCCGTGCCGAGACGGGTCACGAGGTCGGCCACCGCGCGCGCGTCGGGGCGGGGATGGCGGAGATCGGTATGCGCGTTCATGGTCGCCTCGGTCAGAACCGCGGGATTTCCGGATGCGGGAGTTTGCCGTGGTGCACGTGCATCTTGCCGAATTCGGCGCAGCGATGCAGCGTGGGGACGCCCTTGCCGGGATTCAGCAGCCCATGCGGATCGAACGCGGCCTTGATCCCGAGGAAGCGCTCGAGCTCCGCCGGCCGGAACTGCACGCACATCTGCGCGAGCTTCTCCACGCCGACGCCGTGCTCGCCGGTGATCGTCCCGCCGACTTCGATGCACAACTCGCCGATCGCCGCGCCGAATGCCTTGGCGCGATCCGTTTCGCCGTCGACATTGGCGTCGAAGAAAATGAGCGGGTGCAGGTTGCCGTCGCCGGCGTGAAAGACGTTGGCGCAGCGCAGCCCGTACTGCCGCGAGAATTCCTCGATGCGCAGGAGCACGTCGGCGAGGGTCCGGCGCGGGATGGTGCCGTCCATGCAGCAATAGTCCGGCGTGAGACGCCCCACCGCCGGAAACGCCGCCTTGCGTCCCGACCAGAAGAGCAGGCGCTGCGTCTCGTCCTTCGACACGCGGATCTGCGTAGCGCCAGCCGCCGCGAGCACCCGACGTATGTCGCCCATCTCGGCTGCGACCTCCTCCGGCGTGCCGTCCGCTTCGACCAGCAATACCGCCACCGCGTCGAGCGGATAGCCCGCGTTGACGAACTCGTCCACCGCCCGTGTCGCCGCCTGATCCATCATCTCCAGTCCCGCGGGGACGATGCCGGCGGCAATGACGGCAGCAACCGCATTGCCTGCCTTCGTCACGTCGTCGAACGCGGCGAGCGCAACCTGCGCCGCAAGCGGCTTCGGCGTCAGCTTCACCGTGATATCGGTGATCACGGCGAGCATGCCTTCCGAGCCGTGGATGAGCGCGAGGAGATCGTAGCCGGGACTGTCGAGGGCATCGCCGCCGAATTCGACGATGTCGCCGGTGATGAGTACGCCACGCACGCGGCGAACGTTGTGCACGGTGAGCCCGTACTTGAGACAGTGGACGCCGCCTGAATTTTCGGCAACGTTGCCGCCTATCGTGCAAGCAATCTGCGACGAAGGATCCGGCGCGTAGTAGAGGCCGTGCGGCGCCACCATTTCGGTGATGGTCGCATTGCGCACGCCGGACTGGACCACCGCGGTGCGCGCGAGCGGATCGATCGCGACCACGCGGCGAAACCGGGCGAGCGAGAGCAGCACACCGTCGCGATTCGGCAGGGCGCCGCCCGAAAGGCCGGTGCCGGCGCCCCGTGCGACCACCGGCACGCGCGACGCGTGGCAGCGCCCCAAAATGGCAGCGACCTGCGATTCGTTTTCCGGGAGCGCGACCGCCGCAGGAACCTCGCGAAACATTGTGAGGCCGTCGCATTCGTACGGCCGCGTGTCCTCTTCCGCGGTCAGAAGAGCGGACGCCTGCAGGATCGCGGCGAGATCGGCGTGGACGACCGGGTCTAGCATGGGGTCGGAATCCCTCCTGCCCCCCGCATCGCGGCGAGAAAGCCCGGCGGGAAGTTCTTATAGTCATTCTACCTCGCGCCCGGCCGTCGGGCCGCACGCGAGTACGCGCGTGGCCGAAGGACCATACCCGAGGCGGGTGCGTCCGGATCGCGCCAGACGCTATGCAATGGCGGAGCACCTCCTTAGAATGCGCCGCTCAAGGCGGTGATCCCGGGTTTCCTCCCGCCTCTCGACCGGAGCCGCCGATGCGCCGTACCCGCCCGTCTTTCTGCCTCGCCACATTCCTCACTGCGGCGCTTTTCCTGGCCGCGACACCCGCGACCGCGCAGACGACGCTCAAAATGAACATTGCGATCGCGCAGAACTCGCACTACGGCGTCGCGGTCGACGCCTTCGCGCGCGAAGTCGAGACCCGCACCGGCGGCCGCTACAGGATTCAGACGTTCTACTCGGGCGCGCTCGGCGCGGAGCGTGAATCCGTCGAAGGCGTCCAGCTCGGCACGCTCGACCTCACGCTGACGTCGACGGGACCGCTGCCGAATTTCGTGCCCGAGATCGCGATCCTGGACATCCCTTTCCTGTTCCGCGATTACGCGCACGCCCGCGCGGTGCTGGACGGACCGATCGGCCAGGAGATGCTGCAGAAATTTCCGCCCAAGGGCATGGTCGGGCTCGCGTGGGCCGAGAACGGATTCCGGCAGATGACGAACAACAAGCGCCCCATCAAGACGCCCGACGACGTGAAGGGGCTCAAGATGCGGACGATGGAGAATCCGATCCACATCGAGGCCTACCGCCAGCTCGGCATCCAGCCGACGCCGATGGCGTTCACCGAGGTGTTCACCGCGCTCCAGCAGGGCACGGTCGACGGCCAGGAAAACCCTCTGTCGGTGATCACTTCCGCGAAGCTCGACCAGGTGCAGAAGAACCTGTCGATGACCGGACACGTGTATTCGCCCGCCGTCATCCTCATCAACAAGGCGCAATGGGACAAGCTCGCGCCGGCCGACAAGGAGGCCTTTCTCGCCGCCGCGCGCGAGGCGGTCAGGGTGAACCGCGCGCGCGTCGACGCGGACGAGCGCAAGGCGATCGCCGAGCTCCGCGCGAAGGGCATGGTGGTCGTCGAGAACGTCGACAAGGCGAAATTCCAGGCGGCGCTCGCCCCGGCCTACGCCGATTTCGGGAAGCGCTTCGGCCAGGACAACATCGACCGGATCAAGAACTACAAGTAGCGCCCGGTCAGCGATAACCGAACAGCGACGGTAGGAACGTCGACAGCGCCGGCACGGTCGTCAGGAGCGCCAGCACGACGAGCTGCGCCCCGAGGAAAGGCCAGAGCTCGCCGACGAGACGCGCAAGGGGCACGCGCGCGACCACCGAGGTGACGGCGAGCAGGCCGCCGACCGGCGGCGTGATCATTCCCATCGTCAGGTTCACGATCACGACAATGCCGAATTGCAGGTCGTTGACGCCGAGCGCGTGCGCGATCGGCGCCAGCATCGGCACCAGGACCACGACGCCGGGCAAGGGCTCGATGAAGATGCCGAAGGCGAGCAGCAGCGCGTTCACGGCGAACAGAAAAACGAGCGGGCTCATGCTGGCGCCGACGATCAGTTCGGACATCTGCTGCGGAACGCGCGAGACCGTCAGCACCCACGCAAACGCCGCCGACATCGCGACGATGACGAGCACCGACGCCGACATCAGCGCCGAGCGCAACAGGATCGCCGGCAGCATCTTCCATTCGAGCGAGCCATAGATCCAGCGTCCTGCCGCGAGCGCGTAGAACACTGCGACGACGGAAGCCTCGGTCGGCGTGAAGGCCCCCGATCCGATGCCGCCCAGGATCAGCACGGGCAGCACGAGCGCCGGCAGCGCGCGGACGGTATTGCGAAAGTAATCGCGAAGCTCCAGTTGCTCCGGCACGCCGCGGTAGCCGCGCCGCACCGAGACGCGATGATTGATCACCGCCATCGCCGCCGCGATCACGATTCCCGGCACGACGCCGGCGATCATCAGTCCGACGAGATTGACGTCCGGATACGCGAGCGCATAGACGACCATCGTGATCGATGGCGGGATGATCGGTCCCAGGATCGACACCGCTGCGGTCAGTGCCGCCGCGTATTCCGCCCCGTAGCCGTCGCGCTTCATCATTCGGATCATGATCGCGCCGGGCCCCGCCGCGTCCGCGAGCGCGGAGCCGCTGATGCCCGAGAAAAACGTGATCGCGACGATGTTGGTGTGGCCGAGCCCGCCGCGGAAGCGGCCGACGAATTGCGACGCGAAGCGCAGCAGCACCTCGGATAGCGCGCCGCCCGTCATCAACTCTGCCGTGAGGATGAAGAACGGCACTGCCATCAGCGCGAAGATGTCGATCCCGCTGAACACGTATTTTGGCAGCGCGATCAGCGGCAGGCCGCCGGCCACGATGGCCGCCAGCGTCGCGCCGCCCAGCGCGAACGCGACCGGAACGCCGAGCGCCAGCAGCGCGACGCAGCCGATGAACAGCGTCGCGATCAAGGATCCGCCGAGTCGGCGCCGAACTCCGGCGCCACCAGGAATCGGCCGCTGCGGACGTAGCCCGCCGCCATCAGCGCGAGGTGGGCGATCATCAGCGCGAAGCCGATCGGCATCGCCAGATAGACGGCGCCGATCGGAATGCCGAGCACCGGCGTCGTCTGGTCCCAGGTGAGCATCGCGTAACGCGCGCCCAGCCAGACCATCGTGGCAAAGAAGGCGAAGAGCACGGCGAGGACGGCACTCCGGATCGCCGCGGCGGCGCCGGGCAGGCTCTGCGCGAGCGTCTCGATCGCGACGTGCGCGCCATAACGCAGCACGATGCCCGACCCCAGGAACGTGAGCCAGATCATCAGGTAGCGCGACACTTCCTCGACCCAGAGGATCGACTGGTCGGTGAGAAAGCGCAGCGCGACGTTGGCGAACACCATCGCCGCCATCGCCGCGAGCAACGCGATCACGGCCCACCGGTTGACGCGGATCAGTGCGCGGTCGAAGGCGGCGAGCATCGGCGGGGCCCTGGAGAGCCGCGCGATTGTCGCATGGTTCCAGGTGCGTCGGCCGCGCGCCCGGGCGCCCGTCGGGATCGATTTCGCGCATGCGTTGCCGGGCCAGGAAACAATGGATGGGCCGCGCGAGGCGCAGCGAAAATCGCGAATCTTCTACGACGATGCGGCGATCGCCGGCTTGCACTCATGCGGGGTCGTCGGATGGCGGCGCGGTACCCAGTTTCAGCATTGCGTAGAGCATTTTCTCCGTCGCTGCGACGACGCGGGGGCGCGCGTGCGGACGCGCCACGGCGCGCGCGAGCGCGACGGCGCCCGAGAGCGCCGCGAACACGGCGAGTGCAACTTCGGCGGGCGCCATGCCGGCCACCGCGGGGAAGCGGTGCTGCAGTGCCTTGACCAGCATTGCCGCGTGCGCGCCGAACCGCGCGCGAAACGCCTCGTCGTCGCGGGCGACTTCCGGCAACGACAGCGTGAGCGGGCATCCGTCGTCGAGCACGCCGGCGTCGAGCTGCGCGAAATAGCGGCGGATCAGCGCCCGCAGCCACGCACGGTCGTCGAGATCGTCCAACCCGGTGGTCAGCCGGCGAAAGCTCTCGTCGAGGCCGAACAGCAGCGACTCGCGGGCGAGCTCCTCCTTCGACGCGAAGTGCGCATAGAACCCTCCGACCGTCAGCCCGGCCGCCTGCATCGTGGCGGCGACCGTGGCCGCGTCGGCCCCCCGGCGCTTGATCAGCCGGTCGGCCGCCGAAAGGATTCGGGTGCGGGTCTGCCCCTTGTGCTCCGGGTCGTAGCGTGCCATTACCACTATAATATTATTTATATAATTTATTTCAAGCACTTTTTAGATCAAGCATTCCTGCAACCCGACCGGGAGGCCCCCATGGACGCAGCCATCGTGAGCGAGGACTCCCGCCTCGATGCGGCGGTGGGGCGGGCGGAGGTGCCGTATTCCTTCGGGCGGTGACGCCCGCGCAGCGCTCGACCCTGAGGTTCTTCGTCGCTCTGAATAGGAACTCCGGCACGAGCTGCCTGACGGGATCCGGAGTTCGTTGTCGCGGAAGCCGAGGCTCCCTTCAGGCTGGCAATTGTTTCGAGGAGTAACGGGGTCAACCCGGCCTGCGACGCCCGCGTTTTTGGCAGCAAGGGCGCGGATGCGCCGGCGCATGTCGCTCCGGATGTCCGCCGTCCCGATCGCTCGAGGAGGCAACATGGTCCGCCGTTTTGCACTCACAGGTTTCGCAGCGGCCGCGCTCGTCGCGAGCGCCGCATTCGCCCCGCCGGCGTCCGCCGGCAACGTCGCGTGGAGCGTGACGCTCGGCGCGCCGGGCATCGCCGTCGGCGTCGGAGCGCCCGGTTACGGCTGGAGCGGTCCCCATTACCGTCCGGTCGCGCCGGTTCGCTACGCCGTAGCGCCGCCGGTGGTCTATCCATACGCCGCGCCCTACATCGCGGTCGCGCGCCCCTACGATTACCCGCGTTCCCGCCCGTACGTTTACGGGCGCGGCTGGCGCCCCGTGCATTCCGCGCACGGCTACTACGGGTGGCATTGATGCCGCGCTCAGCCGCCGCGATAGCGAATGCGATAGATCGCGCCGGCTGAATCGTCGGAGACCAGCAGAGAGCCGTCCGGCGCGACGAGAACGTCGGCCGGGCGGCCCCAGGCACGCTCGCCGGCAAGCCAGCCCTGGGCAAAGGCTTCGTAGCTCACGGCTCTCCCGGTCGCGTCGAGCCTGACCAGCGTCACGCGATAGCCGACCTTGCCGCTGCGATTCCAGGATCCGTGCTCGGCGATGAATATCTGGTTGCGATACGCTTCCGGAAACTGCGAGCCGGTGTAGAAGCGCATTCCCAGCGGCGCGACGTGCGCGCCGAGCTTGCGCACCGGCATCGCGAACTCCGCGCAGGCGTGCTTGCGCCCGAACTCGGGATCGGGAATGTCGCCAGCGTGACAGTACGGAAATCCGAAGTCGAGGCCGGCGCGCGGCGCATGGTCGAGCGTATCCGGCGGGATGTCGTCGCCCATCAGGTCGCGACCGTTCACCGTGAACCAGAGCTCCTTCGTTCGCGGATCCCAGTCGAATCCCACGGAATTGCGCTCGCCTCGGACGAATGGCTCGATGCCGGTGCCGTCGGGATTCATCCGTACGATCGTGCCGTAGCGGTCGCGGTCGAATTCGCAGACGTTGCACGGCGCGCCGACGTTCGCGTAGAGCTTGCCGTCCGGCCCGAATCCGATGAATTTGCGTCCATGATGACGTTCCGACGGCAACTTGTCGGTGACCAGCACGGGCTTCGGCGGGTCGGCGAGGCGCTTCTCGACGCCGTCGAAGCGCAGGATGCGGTCGATCGCCGCCACGTAGAGCGAGCCTTCGCGAAACGCGACGCCGGCAGGCTCGGCCAGCCCTGAGGCGATGACGTTGACGACGGGCTCGCCCGCGCCGCCTGGCGGCAGCGTCACCGCATAGACTTTCCCGGCGCCCGTCGAGCCAACGAACAGCGTGCCGTTCGCGCCCCATGCCATCGCGCGCGCATCGGGGACGCGGGCAACGACTTCGATCGTGAAGCCCGGCGGGAGACGAATGGATTCGATCGGCAGCGGCGTCGCGGCGCGCGCTGGCGAGGCCACGAGCGCCGACAGCATCAGCAGCGATGGCAAGTTCGCCAATGCGATCCAACTACGTGCGGCGTGAGACATCGTTCCTCCTGTCAGGCGCCACCGGGTGTCGCCGCGTGACGGCCGCGCGGACACCGCGGCGCGCTTGTTCGTCCCGGTTGACGGGTGCGTCAACGTCGAGACCGCAAAAAGCCCGGCCGGTTTCATTTGACAGGGCGATGGCCCCTCAATATTCTGCGCTCATCGCCGCCGCATCCGATCTGCCCCGCGCGCGGCAACACCTGATGACCCCGCCCGCCGCGCCGACCGCAACCCTTCCTGCCGCCGGCACGGCTGCCGGCGACCTCGTCGCCGAGGCGATGATCCGGACGCTCGTCGCGTTCGACACGACGAGCCGGGAATCCAACCTCGCGCTGATCGACTGGGTCCGCGACTGGCTCGCGTCGCACGGCGTGCACTCGACGCTGACGTTCGACGACGATCGCAGGAAGGCGAATCTCTTCGCCACGCTCCCCGCGCAGGACGGCAACGTCACCTCGGGCGGCGTCGTGCTGTCCGGCCACACCGACGTCGTGCCGGTCGACGGCCAGCCGTGGACGACCAATCCGTTCGAGGCGACGTGGGTGGGCGACCGGCTCCACGGGCGCGGCGTCGCCGACATGAAGAGCTTCTGCGCGACCGGCCTTGCCTTCGTCCCAGAATTCCTGCGGCGCGGCCTGGCCCGACCTCTGCACATCGCGCTGTCGTACGACGAGGAGGTCGGCTGCGTCGGCGTGCGCCGGATGATCGACGACATCGCGCGGCGCGGCGTCACGCCGTTCGGCTGCATCGTGGGCGAGCCGACCGGCATGCGCACCGCCGTCGCGCACAAGGGCAAGCGCAGCTGGCGTTGCCGAGTCCGCGGCTTCGAGGCGCATTCGTCGCTGACGCCGCAGGGCGTCAACGCGGTCGAGATCGCCTGCGAGATCGTCGCCTATCTCGCGAACATGGCGCGCGCGTTCCGCGACCAGGGGCCGTTCGACCGCGCGTACGATGTGGCTTGGACCACCGTACACACCGGCGTCATCCATGGCGGAACCGCGCTCAACATCGTTCCGCGCGATTGCAGCTTCGACTTCGAGATCCGGCACCTGCCGCAGGACGATCCCCAGCTTCTCTTCGAGGAGATCCGGGAATACGCCGAGCGGTTCCTGCCGGCGATGCGCAAGGTCGACGCGAACACGTTCATCGAGTTCGACGCGCTGTCGGCCACGCCCGGCTTCGACACCGGCGGGGACGCCGCCGTCGCGCGCCTGTCGCGACTTTGCAGCGGCGAGGAGCGCGACTGCAAGGTCTCGTTCGGCTCCGAGGCCGCGCTGTTCCACCGGGCGAACATCCCGACGATCGTGTGCGGCCCCGGGCACATCGCGCAGGCGCACCAGCCGAACGAGTGGATCGCGCGCGAGCAGCTCGTCCGCTGCGAAAATTTCGTGCGCCGGCTGGGCGACGAGCTGTGCGTCGATTGACACGCGCCACACGCACGCTACGGCGCTTGCGGGCGTGAACGACGCGCCGACCGGCAAGGCGCCCCCGCGGATCGAGGTCGAGTTCCCCGACCTTCACCGCTGGGCGGGCGGCAACGCGGGTATTCCCTACGTTCACACGTTCTCTTCCGGCAAGTCAGGCCCGCACGTGGTCGTCCAGGCATTGACGCACGGCAACGAAGTCTGCGGCGCGATCGCGCTCGACTGGCTGCTCGATTCGGGTGCTTGGCCGGCGCACGGCACGCTATCCCTCGTGTTCGCCAACGTCAGCGCCTACGAACGGTTCGACCGCGCCGATCCATTCGGGTCGAGGTGTGTCGACGAGGACTTCAACCGGCTGTGGACCGCCGAAGTCCTGGACGTGTCGCGCACCAGCGCGGAACTCGACCGCGCGCGTGCGCTGCGACCGCTCTACGACCGGACCGAGTATCTGCTCGATCTGCATTCGATGACCGAGGCGTGCCCGCCGCTGGCGATGGCCGGCCGCCAGCAGAAGGGTGTCCTGCTCGCGCAGGCGCTGGAATATCCGCAATATATCGTCGTGGACGGTGGGCACGTAGCGGGCAAGCGACTGCGCGACTATGCGTTCTTCGACGATCCCGTCGATCCGCGCAACGCGCTGCTGATCGAATGCGGACAGCATTGGGAAACCGCGTCCGTGGACGTCGCGAAAAGGGCGACGCTGCGCTTCCTCCGGCATTTCGGAATGGCGGATCCGGAGTTCCTCGCCGCGCACCTGCCCGCGTTGCCAACGCCCGCACAGCGCGTGATCGAGGTCACCGACGTCGTCACGATCGGCAGCGACGACTTTGCGTTCGCCTTCCCGGCCGAAGGGCTCGGCGTCGTGCGCGAGGCCGGCACGCTGCTCGCGCGAGACGGCGGCCTCGACGTGCGCACGCCTTATGCCGACTGCGTGCTGATCATGCCGACGCGGCGTCCGAAGAAAGGCGAGACGGCGGTGCGCCTCGGCCGCTTCGTCGGTTAGAATTTTCCTGCCGCCCGGCCTGGGAGCCGAGGCGCTGCTTACGTGACGGAGATCATGATGCTCAACCGTGCCGCTTTCCTCTCACTCGCGATGCTGCTGGCCGCGCCACCGGCATTGGCGGCCAGAGAATCCCCGCTGCTCATTCAGGGCAAGCATCTCGTCCTGACGCTTGGCTGCAACGATTGCCACACGCCGTTCCGGATGGGATCCAACGGCCCCGAGCCCGACATGACGCGAATGCTCTCCGGGCATCCGGAGAAACTCGTGCTTCCCCCGCCTCCGCCGCTCACCGAGGCGTGGAATAACGCCGCCTCCGCGACGAACACGGCGTTCGCCGGCCCCTGGGGAATCTCGTATTCGATCAACCTCACCCCCGACCCGGAGACGGGGCTCGGAAACTGGCGCGAGCAGGACTTCGTCGCCGCAATCAAGACGGGCAAGCATCTTGGCGGCGGGCGCCCGATCGTGCCGCCCATGCCGTGGAACTGGTACGGATACCTCTCCGACACGGAGCTACGGGCGGTCTTCGCGTACCTGAAGAGCATTCCGCCGATCAGGAACCGCGTGCCGGACTACGTGCCGCCGGCCCGGAAGTGATCGCGACGGCGAGTGGTCAGGGCGTCGCGGTGCTCACCGCGGATTCCGCGGCACGCACGAGCGCGTCGCCGGCGATGACGGCCCACCGGTCGTAGACCGGACGCGCTGCCGCCGCGAAGGCGGCGCGACCGCTCGGCGTGACGCGCAGGATCGCAACCCCGCGCGAGCGCAGCAGGCCGATCGCGGTCTTCTCGTCAGCCGCCGCGGATCGGGCGAGATCGTCGGCGGCGGCGCGCGCCGATTCCCGCAAGACCGCCTGCTGCGCGGGCGTCAGTCGATTCCATGCGGTTTGATTCACGGCAAAGACGGCGATCTCGCCGACCGCGCCCCACAATGTCACGTATTTGAATCCGAGCGCGTCGATGCGCGCCGAGGCGAACGCCGTCACCGCGCCTTCCTGCGCGTTGAGCGCACCCGAGCGGAACGCCGCGTCCGCCTCCGCGAAAGGCACCGCGTGCGGCTGGCCGCGCAGGCCGGCATAGAGCTCGACGAGATACGGCGTGGACGCGATGCGGATCGCCAGTCCGGCGACGTCGCCGGGGGTGCGCACGTTGCGCGTGGTCGTCGCGATCGCGCGGTGGCCGAGCGGCGCAAGCGCGAGCGGTATTGCGCCGGAGTCTGCTATCGCCTTGAACATCCGCTCGCGGACCTCGCCACCGGCGAGCGCGACAAGCTCGTCGGGCTCCGCGGCGATCCACGGCAATCCGACGACCGCGAGCGCATTCACCTGCATCGACCAGAACAGCGTCGAGCCGACGGCGAGGTCCGCCGCGCCGTCGCGCAATGCGGCGAATTCTCGCGACGGATCGCGCTGCGCGAGCGTCACACCGGGATAGAGCACTGCGGCGAGCGCGCCCCCGCCGGCCTGATTGATCGCGTTCGCCCATGCCTGCGCGGCCTTGCCGAGCGCGAACGCGGGCCCGACGGCAACCGAGACCTTGAGCTCCGCCACCGCGGGCTGCGCGCCTTCCGCATGCACGAATCCCTGCGGCGTCGCGCAGCACGTGGCCAGCGCGAGCCAGCCGATCGATCGGACGATGCAGGCATAGCGCGAATCCATCCGCCTTAGTCTATGCGAAGCGCGTCGAGTTGCGGCATTCGACCGGGTGCCGGCGTGCGCAACGGCGCATCATGCCAGTACCGCCGGCCGACCTCGCGCTCGGCGATGGGCGTCCGCGCGGCGCCGGGAGCGAACGTGAATGTCAGCGCGCCGTCGAAGTCCGTGCGAAACGTGCGGACACCCGACGCGTCGTAGCGCGCCATCACCTCGGCCCGCGGGTGGCCGAAGCGATTGCGATAACCTGGCGTATAAACGGCGAACTCGGGCGCGACGGCGGCGATGAACGAGGGCGTCGACGACGTCGTGCTCCCGTGATGCGGAACGACCAGCAGGTCGGCCCGCAGCGAATGCCGGGTCGTCGCGCACGAGCTCCAGCTCGCCGCGCGCCTCGAGGTCGCCGGTGAGGAGCGCCGTGCCGAAATCGGATTCGACGCGAACGACGCAGGAAAGATCGTTCGTCTTCAGCCGCGCATTCGCGTAGTGCGCCGGGCCGGGCTGCAGCACGCGGAAGCGCACGCCGTCCCATTCCCAATGCTGCCCGGACTCGCAGCGATAGGAAGCGCCGCCGTCGCTCGCGCGCTGCAGCAGGATCGCATGATCGTCGCGGAGCGAGGAGGCGAGCCAGCCGACGGGAACGGTGGCGAGCACCGACAGCGCCCCGCCGCTGTGATCGCTGTCCTGATGCGTGACGATCATCGCGTCGAGTCGCGCGACACCCGCCGCGCGCAGGTACGGCGCGACGATGCGGCCGCCGGCGTCCGACTCCTCGTTGTAGCGCGGGCCGGTGTCGTAGAGCAGGGTGTGGCCGTGCGTGGCGACGACGACCGCGAGACCCTGGCCCACGTCGAGGATCGTGACGCGGAACGCGCCGGGCGCAGGCACGTCCGGGACGACCACGAACAACGGCAGCAGCGCGATGAGCCCGACGCATCGCCCGGGTGCACCGCGCGGCGCCGCGAGCCAGGCGACGCCCGCCAGCGCGACCGCGATCGCCCACGCCGGCGGGGCATGCTGCTGCCAGACCGCCTCGGGAGACGTCGCCAGCGCGTCCAGCACGATCATCAACGCCGCGAACACCGCGTGCGCTGCCTTCCACAGGACGTCGAAGGGCAGGACGATCCCCGCGAGCGCGAGCGGCACGACACCGAACGTCACGACGGGAATCGCGAGCGCGTTCGCGATCGGCGACACGAGCGAGACCTGCTGGAAGATCGCGAGGGTGCCGGGGACGAGGCCGATCGTCACCAGCGCCTGCGTGCGCGCCGCCGCGCGAAGCGCCGATGCGGCGCGCGCGATTCGCGTCGGCGGCGGTGGCGCAGGGATCCTTCCGGCATGGGCATAGAGCAGCAGTCCCACGGCGCCGAACGACAGCCAGAATCCGGGTGACAACCCCGCCCACGGATCCCAGACCAGCACGGCGGCGAGCGCCCACAGCCATACGACGCAGGCCGTTCCCGGGCGCGCCACCCACAATCCAAGCGCCGCGACTTGCAGCATCAGCAACGTCCGCACCGCGGGCACCTGCGCGCCGGCGAGCAGCACGTAGGCGGTCGCCGCGACGACGCCGATCGCCGCCGCGATCTTGCGGGCCGGCAGGCGCGTCGTCAGGCACGAGCTGCGCCGGGCCAGCGCGAAGGCCAATCCGCCCGCGATCGCTGCGAACACCGTCACGTGCAGGCCGGAAATGCTGATCAGGTGCGTGATTCCCGTCCGATTGAACACGCGCCATTGGGCTTCGGGAATCGCGCGCTCCTCGCCGATCGCCAACGCGACGATGACGCCCGCGTATCGCGCGTCGGGGAGCGCGGCCACGATGCGGTCACGCACCGAGTCCGCGCGCGCTCGACGTAATCGCCCGGCCGCCCGGCAAACGCCGCGATCCGCGCATTGGCCGGATCGTTGCGGACGTAGCCTGTCGCACGGATGCCGTTCTCGAGCAGCCACGCCTCGACATCGAATCCGTGCGGATTGACCGTGCCGTGCGGGCGCTTCACCCGGACGGTCAGCCGCCAGCGCTCGCCGGCGACGAGCGTCGGCACGTCATCGGCCGTGCCGTCCTTGCGCTCCTGCGTGAACCACGACAGCGAGACCAGCGACGGCACGTGTGCGTTCGCGGTCTCGGCCCGCTCGACGGCGAACGTGAAGCGGGTGCCGCGTGCGGACTCCTTCGGGATGCCGTCGATCACGCCGACGAGCGCAATGTCCCGGCCCTCCCATTCCGGCGCGAGCGCATCAGCGAGCCGGACCTTCGGCGCGCCATGCGGCGTAGCCGAATCCAATGCAGCGGCGGCCGCGACGGCGAGCGCCATGGCCAGCACGCGAGCATTGGGCACGACACGCGCCGCTTTGCGCAACGCCCATGCGACCGAAGCCGCCACGGCGCGCACGAAAACCACGCCGCGCACGAGGGAAGCGCCGGCTGCCATTGCAGCAGGACGGCACCGGCGGCGAACGCGGCGAGGGCATAGGGCAGCGCGGGCATGGCGACCGTGCCCGCGCCCCTTGCACGTCATGCGATAGTGGACGCGGTACGCGCCGAAGCGCTTCGCGCCCGCGGTCGCGCGGGCCAGTCGTCAATCTAGGCGCGGCACGGTCGGCGCGCCATGCGCCAGAAGGATGATGTGGCCGCGACGAGGCACTCGTGCCGCAATGCCGCAGTCGGCAACTCAATTGCCTGCAGCGCCCGTCACGGCCCGTCGCAGCAGCCGCCTATCACGATTACGGCACTGTCAATCCCGCTTTGGCACAACGTCCGCATCCGACCCGAAGCCGTCGGCAATGCTTCTACTAAGCGGTCACAGAAACCGATCGAAGCCGTGTGGGAGGCCGTCGAGCCGACCCGCGACGAAGCGATCCATTCGTCAGTCGGTGAGAACGATGCCGCGCTTGGCTATGACTTCGCCCAGCCGCTGCCGCTCCTTCGCCATGAACGCCTCGAACTCGGCCGGCGAATCGCCGACCGGCGTCGCGCCGGTCGCCAGCACCTTCTCCTTCACGTCGGGCTGGTTCATCACCTTCACGATCTCGGCGCTCAGCTTGCTCACGATCTCCGGCGGCGTGCCCGCCGGCGCCACGATGCCCCACGTCTGCGTGATCTCGTAGCCCGGAACCGTCTCGGCGATCGTCGGCAGGTCGGGCAGGCTCGGATTGCGCTCGGTGCCGGTGGTCGCCAGCGCGCGCACGCGGCCGCCGTTCATGTGCGCGCCCGCGGCGATGGGGGACGTGATGATGTACTGCGCGTTGCCGGCGATGACGTCCGTCAGCGCCGGCGCCGCGCCCTTGTACGGAACGTGCACGACCTTGATGTCGGCCAGCAGGTTCAGCATCTCGCCGGCCAGATGCGCCGGCGTGCCCACGCCGGCCGACGCGTAGTTGAGCGCGCCGGGCTTCTCCTTGGCGAGCTTGACGAGCTCGGCAATGTTTTTCGCCGGCAGCGCGTTGTTCACGACGAGGACGTTCGACGCGGTCGCGATGCGCGAGATCGGCACGAAATCCTTGACCGGA
Source organism: uncultured beta proteobacterium (assembly GCA_963846855.1). Classification (GTDB taxonomy): domain Bacteria; phylum Pseudomonadota; class Gammaproteobacteria; order Burkholderiales; family Casimicrobiaceae; genus CAIWHR01. Next base: position 24,477 of record CAWJXK010000013.1, on the reverse strand, counting down.
TCGTATGGCAGGTTCTTGCGCAGGTTGGGCAGGATCGCGTAGATCGCCGTCGTCGTCAGCAGCAGCGTGTAGCCGTCGGGCGCCGACTTCGCGACGATTTCCGCGCCCAGCACGCCGCCCGCGCCGGGGCGGTTGTCGACGACGACCTGCTGGCCGACGCTGTCCGAAAGCTTCTGCGCGACGAGGCGCCCGAGTTGGTCGGGCGCGCCTCCGGCGGAATCGGCGACGATCAGCTTGATCGGACGGTTCGGATACGTCTGCGCGCTCGCACCCACCGCGCAAAGCGCGGACGCCACGAGCAGCAGGACCCTGCGATGCAGGCGCTTCATGTCTCCTCCTTGGACGGACTCGCGGCGTCGCAGCCGCCAACGTTACCCCCGCGCACCGGCGGGTCCAGCGCGGGCCGCTGTGCGATACTTTCCCGCATGCGCGCCACCAACCTGCTCGTGCTCATGTCCGACGAGCACAATCCGAAATTTCTCGGGGCCGCCGGCCATCCGTTCATCGCGACGCCCAACCTCGACGCGCTTGCCGCGCGCGGCACGCGCTTCACGGCGGCGTACACGACCTGCCCGATCTGCGTGCCGGCGCGGGCGGCATTCGCCGTCGGCCGCTACGTGCACGAGATCGGCTACTGGGACAACGCCGACGGCTACGAAGGCGCGATCCCGAGCTGGCACCACGCGCTGCGCGACGCCGGGCATCGCGTCGTCTCGATCGGCAAGCTGCATTTCCGCGGCCGTCCGGGCGACGACCACGGCTTCTCCGAAGAGATCGTGCCGATGCACATCGTCGACGGCATCGGCGACGTGAAGGGCCTGGTCCGCGAGAACATCCCGAAGCGCAAGGGCGGCGACAAGATGGCCAAGCGCGCCGGCCCCGGCGAGTCGCCTTACACCGTGTACGACCGCGACATCGCGGCGCGCGCGCAGATCTGGCTGCACGAGGAGGCGCCGAAGTGGCGCGACCGACCGTGGGTGCTGTTCGTGTCGTTCGCGTGCCCGCATTTTCCGCTCACCGCGCCGCCGCAGTGGTTCTACCGCTACTGGCAGCAGGACCTGCCGATGCCCAAGCAGTACGCGCAAGACGCGCGCCCGCATCATCCGTTCCTCGACACCTACGCGCACACGGTCGACTACGATGCGCATTTCGCGTCCGAGGCCGATGTCAAGCGGGCGATCGCCGGCTATTCCGGGCTCGTGTCGGCGATGGACGAGAACGTCGGCTACGTGCTGCGCGCGCTGCGCGACGCGGGCCTGGCGCAGGACACGCGCGTGATCTACACGAGCGACCACGGCGACAACGTCGGCGCGCGCGGCCTGTGGGGCAAGTCCACGCTCTACGAGGAAAGCGCCGGCGTGCCGCTGATCGTGGCCGGCCCCGACGTTCCGGCCGGCCGCGTCGTCGCCACGCCGGTATCGCACATCGACTGCGCGCCGACGATCCTCGAAGCGGTCGGCCTGCCGCCGCGCGTCGGCGGCCGCGCGCTGCCCGGCGCCTCGTTGTTCGCGCTGGCGACCGGCGAGATCCCGCCGCGGCCGGTGATCGCCGAGTACCACGCGATCGGCTCCGTCGCGGGCGCGTACATGCTGCGCTTCGGCCAGTGGAAGTACTGCCACTACGTCGGTGCACCGTCGCAGCTCTTCGATCTCGACGCTGATCCCGAAGAGCTGGTCGACGTTGCCGGCGACCCGCGGTTCGCCGCCACGCTCGCCGAAGGCGAGCGGCTGCTGCGCGCGGCGCTCGATCCGGAAGCGACCGACGCGCGCGCCAAGCGGCGGCAGGCCGAGCTGCTCGCGCAATTCGGCGGCCGCGAGAAGGCGCTCGCGCGCGGCGACCTGGGCTTCACGCCCGCGCCCGGCACCACCGCCGAGATCGACTAGCCCCGCGGTGCCGCGTGCGCTTGTGGCGCTGGCGGGCCGCGAACCTCCTGGTCTTCGGTCATTTACGCCGATTGATGGGAATCAAATGCCCCGCGGATGCCGGCGGAGTCGCGGCACTGACCCGATCGCGCGGACGACCCCGAACGTTGACGTGCGTCAATGCGAGCGTCCACGCGAGGGATAGCGTTGGAAAACAGGTTAGCGCGTGCGGAGCACAACGACGAACGGACCCGAACATGCGAATGGAGTCCCGTACACCGTATTCCCCGGGTAGTACCGACTTTCTCCACGATCCGCCCAATTTCTCGCTCGTCCTCGGGGGGCCGCTGTTCCAGCTCCTGAGGCGGGCGCACCTCGCCGACGATGCGCTGCTCATGGTGCGGCAGCGTGTCATCGTCATTTCGCTCTTTGCCTGGTTGCCGCTTCTCGTGCTTTCGGCGCTGGGCGGACGACTGCTGGACGACGCGGCTGTCCCCTTCTTGTACGACGTGGAAGTTCACGTGCGCTACCTGGTGGCGCTTCCGCTGTTGATTCTGGCCGAGCTGGTGGTTCACCGGCGCATGCGTCCGCTGCTGCAGCTCTTCCTCGAGCGTAATCTCGTTCCCGAAAGCGCCATGCCGCGGTTCGAGGCCGCCGTCGCGTCCGCGTTTCGACTCCGCAACTCCGTGCTCGCTGAAGTACTGCTGATTGTTTTCGTGTACATCGTGGGCATTCTGATCGTCTGGCGCAATTACCTCGCACTCGACGTGGCGACGTGGTACGCAACGCCGTCGACCGAGGGCACGAGGCTCTCGCTCGCAGGAATGTGGTACGGCTACGTCAGCCTGCCGATTTTCCAATTTCTACTGTGCCGCTGGTATTTTCGATTGTTTATCTGGACCCGCTTTCTCTGGCAGGTTTCGCGGATCGATCTTCGCCTGGTTCCCACTCATCCGGATCGCGTCGGCGGGTTGGGATTCCTCTCCAACACGGCCTTTGCATTCGCGGCGCTCGCCGTCGCGCACGGTGCGATGTTGGCCGGCCCACTCGCCAACCGCATCCTGTTCCTTGGGGCTTCGTTGACCGGATTCAAGATCCAGATCGCAGTGATGGTCGGATTCGTGCAAGCGATCGTCTTCGGACCGTTGCTGGTGTTCGCGTTCCAGCTCGCGCAGTCGAAGCGTACAGGGATGCGCGAATACGGAACGCTTGCCGAGCGCTACGGGCGCGAGTTCGATGCGAAATGGCTGCGCGGCGGAGCGCCCGCGGAGGAGCCACTGGTGGGCAGCGCAGACATCCAGTCGCTTGCCGACCTGAGCGACAGCTACGATGTCGTGCGGACCATGCGCCTGGCGCCGATCACGAGGGATGCCATCCTTCGCATTGCAGCCGCCACACTCGTACCCATTGTGCCGCTGCTGCTCACCATGATGCCGCTCGAGGAGCTCGTCAAGATGCTCTTCGGCATACTGTTCTAGGTTGCGAACAGGCTACGCGAGCGATGGACATGTGCCGGGTTTGAAACAGGGCGCCGCGCCGCTATGGCAGCCACGAGCCAATGCTGGCCGTTATGGCAAGAAGCGGCTATTTGTAATGCCACCCAAACATCCGAGAACCTGATGCCTTCGGATTGCGCGTTGCTCCGGTTCCTGCAATCCTTCTGATGTCGCGTCGCCGCTGGGGCGGCGCACCCATAGATCACCAGGGGAGGCCCTTGCCATGAGCATGCTTCGAATTGCAACCAGGATTGCAACACTATCGGCGCTCGTCCTTTGCTCAGGCGCAATGGCAACCAGCCCGCAGCGGACGTTTGTCGCCTCCAACGGCAATGACGCCAATCCGTGCTCGATCACGGCGCCTTGCCGCACGTTCACGACGGCTATTGGAGCAGTCGCTGTCAATGGCGAAGTCATCGTGCTCGACTCGGCCGGATATGGCTCGTTTACCATCAGCAAGGCCGTCTCCGTGGTCGCGCCCGCAGGTGTCTACGCTGGAATCTCAGTGTTCGCGGCTACAGATGGGGTCGTGATCAACGCGGGCCTCGCCACCGTTGCGCTGCGCGGCCTCACCATCAACGGTCAGGGTGGCAATCGGGGCATCGTCGCGACGAGTGCAAGCTCGGTACATATCGACGACTGCACGATATCGAACGTGGGAAGTGCGGGGCTGGTCATCGATGCCAATGCGACCGTCGAAATCAGTGGCGTGGTTATCCGGAACGTGGGCAGTTACGGCATTCTGATGAACAACGGAAGGTTGACGGCGGCCCAGGTGCAAGTTCGGGAGACCGGGGACAACGGGATTTACATCACCAACGGTACGGCGGTCATTCGCGACAGCATCGTGACAAAGACGGCCGGAGCGGGAATCATGGTGCAAGCGGATACCGGAAATACTTCGCAGTTGACGGTCGAGCGGACGACCGTGACGAACACGTTCGTTGAGGGCATCTTCTCTTACGGCAACGGGGGCATACCGTCAATCGCCGCTGTTGACAACGTGGTCAGCGATAATGCCAATTTTAGTGGCATTGTTGTATTGGGCGCCAACGCGACAATGCGAGCATCCGGCAATACCGTTACACGGGTAGCAGGCGTTGAACTCTTTAACGCCGGCGGGTGCGCTGTACGAATCGGCGCAAGGACAACTTCGTTCAGGGCAATGGCATCGGCACGACCAGCGGGACCATTACGAATGTCGGGAAATTCTGAGGGCAAACACGGCGAGTGCGGCCAGCACGGCTCGTCATGGGACGCGCAAGGGTGGAGTGTTTTGGCGACGTCCATCGTTTAAGCCTATCGCAACCGACCCAACGGCTTGCCTTCGGGCAGGCCGTTTTCATTTCAGGCCTGGTTCGCGCCGCAGGTGAGATGCCGGACCCGGGTCAGCGTGCGGCGCCGTTGCCCGGCGCGAGCAGGATGCCGCGATCGACGTCGGCGATGTCGGTGCGGCCCGCAGAACGCCATCGTGAGGTCGAGCTCGTTGCGGATGATCTCCAGGCCTTGGTCACGCCCGCCTCGCCCATCGCGCCGAGGCCGTAGACGAACGCGCGGCCGATGTAGCGTGCCCCGCGCGCCCAGCGCCACGCGCCTTGAGCACGTCCTGGCCGGAGCGGATGCCGCCGTCCATGTGCACCTCGATCCGCGAGCCCACCGCGTCCGCGATCGCCGGCAGCGCGCGGATGCTCGACTCGCGCGCCGTCGAGCTGGCGCCCGCCGTGGTTGGAGACGATCAGCGCGTCGGCGCCGGAGTCGGCGGCGAGCTGCGCGTCCTCGACGTCCTGGATGCCCTTGAGGATCAGCTTGCCGCCCCAGCGCTTCTTGATCCACTCGACGTCGCCCCAGTTCAGGCGCGGGTCGAACTGCTGCGCGGTCCAGCTCGCGAGCGAGCCAGTGTCGCGCCACGCCCTTCACGTGGCCGACGATGTTGCCGAACGTGCGCCGCTTGGTGCCGAGCATGCCCAGGCACCAGCGCGGCTTGGTCGCCATGTTGAGCATGTTCGCGAGCGTCAGCTTGGGCGGCGCCGACAGGCCGTTCTTGATGTCCTTGTGGCGCTGGCCGAGGATCTGCAGGTCGAGCGTGAGCACCAGCGCGGAGCAGCCGCGCGGCCTTGGCGCGGTCGATCAGGCGCTCGATGAAGTCGCGGTCGCGCATCACGTAGAGCTGGAACCAGAACGGCTGCCGGTCGTGCGCGGCCACGTCCTCGATCGAGCAGATGCTCATGGTGCGACAGCGTGAACGGCACGCCGAACTTCTCGGCCGCGCGCGCGGCCAGGATCTCGCCGTCGGCGTGCTGCATGCCGGTCAGGCCCGACCGGCGCGAGCGCCACCGGCATCGCCACGTCCTCGCCGACCATCGTCGCGCGCGGTGCTGCGGTTCTCCATGTTGACCGCCACGCGCTGGCGCAGCTTGATCGCCTGGAAGTCGGCCTCGTTGGCGCGGTAGGTGCCCTCGGTCCACGAGCCCGGAGTCGGCGTAGTCGTAGAACATGCGCGGCACGCGCGCTTCGCCAGCACGCGCAGGTCTTCGATGCAGGTGATGACGGCCATCGGCTCCCCTTCGTGGCCGCCATTATGCCAATGCAAGGATTGTCCGGGTGACGGCGGGCGAGCGTCGTGTCACTGAGGCCGAAGACTGAGTCCGGATTCCGCGCCAGCCCCCTGACCCAAACTAAAAACGGCCCCCTTAAGGGGCAAGCGGTTGACTTATATGGTTGCGGCGGCTCGATACAAAACGTAGTGAACCTTTACGTGTCTATTCACTAAAATGAAAGCGGCCGACGAATTCGTCGGCCGCTGTTCTACGTTTGTTGCGGGGGCTCGATTTCGTAATTATGACGAGGGTGGATTCGTTACTTGTCTAAGCCAAGGAGTTTGCTTAGCCGCCGCAAAGCGGTCGCGCGGGCAGCGTTCAAAGCGGTCTATCAATCGCGCCGCAGAACCATTCGCCGGGTGGCGAGGGGTTAGGCCGCGGGAGCACTTCCCGGCGCCCGCGGTTGTCATGGAGCTAGGCCCCCTTAGAGAAGCACTTCAAGGGTGCGGCCGTTGCTTATCGCACACCAATCACGCCAACGCGAATTTTCTCGCCTCGTTGCTGACGCGGGCGTAACCGCGCCGGCTGAAGCCCGTCAACAGCACGAGTCCTGCAGCGACCAGCAGTGGCGTGGGCGGTTCGGGCGCCGCCGGGACGAAACGGGAGCGTTGCCAAAGCCCGGGAAGATGACCTCAGGTTCGAGATCTGCGGGTCGAGTGTGTTCGGGCTGGTGTCGGTGCTGGTCTGGACGAAGCTCGAAAACAGTTCGTCGAAGACAACCGGCCCCGGTATGTCCACAGGATTGGATATGTGCACGCACGATGAGCCCTGGTCCGTATAGCCGGCGGAGGCGACCACCACGCCGTCGAGCAAGAGCGACAAGGAAAGATCACCGAAGCGCGTCCCGCACTCGACCATCCCGATGGGTGCCCAGAGCTGCCCGCCAACGAAGGTCCAGTACCGTCTCCTGCCGCATGCAAATCGAGCGTGACCGTTTCGCCGTCGGTCAATTGCTGCCCGGCGGATGTCTGGTTCGTGGTTAGGGCCGTACCGTCGAAGGTAACGTCGTACGGGTGCGGGTTGGCCGTGACGACTTGGGAAGCGAGTGTCGCGACCAGGCACAGCGCCAGCTTCGACCTGATACCCATAGAGCCTCCCCGACGCCACGGAAATAGCCATCCCCTGGTCGCCCAAAGCGGCGATTACCCGCGCCCGCTTTGTGGGTTACTTTTTGTCAACAGCCGGTTGGCCCCCAGCATGCGCCAGGCGCCAGCGCGGAGACATGTAAGAATCCCTGACACCTCGACTCAATACTCTTCGAAGTCTCCCGCAAACGCGGACTCAAACTCATCGTCATCACGCGCGGAGGGCGGGCGTCGCTCGGCAAGCCCGTGCTCCCGGGGCGGAGCCGGGCAGAAGGGCTAGCTCATCGACCGGGCCGAAGCGTCGAGCCTGCCGCTCAATTATTGACGTGGCGAGCGTGCCGATGGCCCCGGGTCCGTATGTCCTCTTCGTCGTCAGCTCGCTCGCAGACACTGGAACCCAAGTTGCTCCCACCAAGGCGGACGCGGATTTCGTTTCGCAGCCGCGTAGGGTGTTTGCTACGCGAGCGGCCCGTCAATTAAGTCATTGGCGTAACCCGTTCTCGTTCGAGTTCAACTCAGGCGCACGGCGCGCCGCCTAGCGCGATCACCTTTTGCTCTGGCGCAATACCCTTTCGCCGGAACGAGCATAGGGTTGTCCTGTTTCCCAGTCGGAGAGTCGGTTTCCAGAGGTTCCGGATACTTCGTTAGCCACAAGGCGGGATAAGGAGGCCAACGATGAAAGCAGAAGCGTTTTCGTCGTTCGAATGCACAGACGTGCTTGCTCAGCGTCGCAATGCATCGAAGTCCAGATTGGTGTCCAAGCGCCGTGTGGTCGGCATCGTGCTTTCATCAGTGGCAATTGCCGTGATTGGCTACTTGGCATGAGTTACACGCTTCGACGCCGCCGCAGGTGGACGCGGAAGCGTCTCCGGCCTACGCTTCGTTCTCGAAGACCGACTGGGAGTCCGCGTTTCGAATGGCGCGCTGAACGGTGGCCGACGGACCGAGGGCTTTTCGCTGAGGGCGGGCGAACGATTCAAACATGTTACCTGCTCTCGCCTCGACGCGAGGCTATCATCTTAGAAAATTTCCGGCTGGAAATGTGCGTTACCCGACCGCCGGGTAGCGTCATGGTAGCGGACGTATCCGATTGGAATTGAAAACGTTTCCGGCCCCATCAGAGCCCGTCGCTTGGGGCATCCCCGCATAGAGACAGGAAATGCACTGGCTGGCACAGATAGACATGTGCCCACTCCGCACCTCGACTGGCGAAGCGCGGCTCCGCGAAGCTGCCGAAGCGATGGCGGCACCGCATTCATTAGGGGAAACCCGTGACGCCTGGTAGCGACCAATCGCCGAAATGGCGTTCCGCGTAACCCCGGCGTTACCCCGTCCAAAACAGAAAGGGCTTGCCTCGTGGCAAGCCATTGAATTATTTGGTTGCGGGGGAAGGATTTGAACCTTCGACCTTCGGGTTATGAGGCGGAGTCGGCCCACTTTAACATGTGTAAATGAATAACTTGCAACGCTTGCCAATCTCGAAATCAGTCTATCCAAGGCACAGTTACGGCACAGTCAATGTGGGTGGGTCACAGTTGATGCTTTTCAGCCGCTTCGAGGCTTGATGGGATTGAGACGATGATCTTAGCCGAGACGGAGGAACCGCGGATTAACAGACCGGTCCCGGACACACTCGAACACAACGATACACTGCAGGACGCAGGATTGAGAGGTCGGGCAAACCGGAGGATCAATAACCCGTGGAAAGGCTGCTCGCCCGCATGCGCACGGCGGATGCGTTGTCTGATGCCGCGATGCGAACAATTGCTGATCTCGATCGCCACGTCCCGCGCGACAAGTTCAGTCTTGAGTACGGCTACGGCAACCGCGTGCCATGCTGCACCGAGCGTATGTTAATTACAGTAACTCCGGTAACTATTTAGGTAGACGGTTACGGAGGAACGTCAGATCGCCCTCGGAAACCGACGGACTCGACTCGCAATCCGCGTTCATCGCCGCCGCGTGGTCATTAGTAATTGAGGTCACCGGCTGAGCCGCATTCGCGCCACCTTTATCGCCCTCTCATCGAACAACTCCGGGAAGTCTAAGATAATAGCCTCTGCGGTCAGGTGTTCGAGATTTTGCTGCGCGCAGTATTTCGAAGTTTTTCGATGACGCCGGATTTCGCCCAATCCTGTTTATTGTTTCGACCAGAATCGCCCGCCTATTCACCGGCGGACTTGGTGGAGTGTCCGGAAACGCCCGTCAAAACACTGGGTTATGGCTCCCCGACCTGGGCTCGAACCAGGGACCTGCGGATTAACAGTCCGTCGATCTTGAATGTAATTTTATTGCATTATCAACTGCCTACGGCGTCCGCGCACCTTCGCCATCGCAGTCGAATGCAGTGCAATGCAGGGGTATGCAAAACTACACTGCTACGTTTTTGTATACAGCTCACCCCGATCCGTTTCGGTGAGAGGCGCTGGAACTCGACCGCGATCCGCGCACGAGCTCGCGCATGGAGCCCCTGGTTCGTAGCCAGGCGCCTTATCCGCCCTTGACGCTCATTGCCAACGCTGACCACAATCAATAATGGACAAGGACGTGAGCGCGGACAACCGCTTCGAGTCCGGGGTTGCGACCGTCGCGTTCGTCGACCTTGCGGGCTTCAGCGCGATCACGGATGTATTCGGCGATGCATCGGCAATCGCGGTGCTCGAGCGCTTCGAGGAGCTGGTGCGCGAGGCTCTCGACGGGCACGGGCCGCCGATCAAGTGGATCGGCGACGAAGCGATGTTTGGATTTCCCGACCCTGAAACCGCCCTTCAGGTCCTCGGACGTTTGCTTCCGGCGTGCCGGTCCGAGCCGCGGATTCCGCTGACGAGAACCGGCATCAACCACGGTCCGGTGCTCCGACGGTCGAACGACCTTTTCGGTTCGACAGTCAACATCGCAGCACGGATCGCCGCAGTTGCGACTCCGGGTCAGTTGTTGGCGACACAGCCCGTCGCCAACGTCGCCGTAGCATCGGGAATCGCTACGCGGGACATGGGGAGGGTAGCGCTGCGATCGATTGCCGATCACGTGCCGCTTCATTCCATCGAGCTGGCGCCGACCTTCGATCCCGCCTGGATCGATCCTGTGTGCAAGATGCTTGCGCCCTTCGCGGCATACCGCAGGACCACACCGACGGAACCATGGTTTTGTTCTGAACGTTGCGCCAAGGCATATCGACGGTCCCCGGAAACCTACCATCGTGGATCGAAGACCCCGGGCCTTGCTATATTAGAATCGAAGCTCAATTGCACCAGCGTGACTTCATGATGATTCGCCGCGTGCGTGCTCACCGACAGCGGCAAGCCGTGGCGGTGGACGATCGCCATGATCTTGACGCCCTTGCCACGCCGCGTGAAGCCGATGTCTGCGCCACCGCCCTTAACACTCGCAAAAGTCACATCAATGAAGCACTCGCTCTCATCAATGTCACCTCGATCGCGCAGCTCATTCGCCAGATCGACCAAGATAACGCGCAGAATTTCTCGCTCACACCATTGCTGAAAGCGACGATACACCGTCTTGTAGTTGAGATAGCAATGCGGCAGCATGTGCCATTGCGCACCAGTATTCAAAATCCAAAACTAGTTCCATAGAAGCGCAGGCCCGAGGAAGTCAGCCGGACCCCGCGTCTCGCTTCGCTTCGATCGGACCTTCCCGAACACTTCGCCGCTGCGGCACCGCCCACGGCTTGCCTGTCGGCTTCTCCATTCGCCGCAAACAGGCGATCCGGACGAAACGGCGCGGCTGTGGCCGAACGTGGTCCGCTAGTCGAATCTCGAGGTCGGCGGGAAAATAGCCCCTCAGTGGCGATGCGCATGGTGTGCGTCGGGCACATGCGAATGTGCGTGCCACACCGGCTCATGACGATGCCGGTGACTGTGCACACCAGCAGGCATCGGGTCATGCGCATGCTCATGGTGCCAATCGTCATGACGGTGCGCGTGTTCGTGCTCCGTCACTTCATGTTGATGCCCGTGACCGTGCGACTCTACCAAGTGCAAAATTACGCCGGCGAGCATCAGCGAAGATGCATACTGAGTAGTGCGCAAGAGTATGCTTTTCCCGTGCGATCGTCAGGCGTCCTTTCGGAGGCCATCAGTGCGCAGATCAAGGAGTGAACGTGACTGGATTTTGGTTCGATCAGCAATGGTTCCAAACGTTAGGGCCGGATCTTCTCGCCTTGGCCTTAAGCGCATTGATGATAGGCGGCTATTACTATTACCTCAGTATCCAGGTGCGGCGGAATCCGGCTTATTCCATCCATTTCATCAACGAATCCGCCCGCCGGTTGTGGGTGGAGCACGTGATGGCCAATCCGTCCAGAGACGTTATGGCTGTGCAGACCCTGCGCAATTTCATCATGGCCGGCATCCTGTTGGTTTCGACCGTCACATTGCTAATCATTGGCACGCTCACGCTCTCCGGCCAGGCGGATAACATTGCTCGCGGCTGGCACGCGGTCAATCACCTCGGGCCACCCTCCGCCGAGCTGTGGAGCATCAAAGTAATGTGCCTGCTGGCGGACTTTCTTGTCGCTTTCTTCGCCTTCATCATGTCTATTCGCCTCACGAACCACGTCTTGTTCATGATCAACGTACCAAAAGAGCTCCGGGAGGCAAACGAGGCGCTAACACCGGAAGCGGTCGCACGCCGCCTTAACCGGGCAGGCTACATGATGGCGGTTGGGATCCGATCACTGTTCGTCGCAGTTCCACTAGTGTTCTGGCTATTCGGGCCGGTATTTCTGGTGATCGCAACAATCGGGCTCTTGGTTGCTCTGTTCCGATTGGATCGCCATCAAGCGATCAAATAATGATCGTTTCATCGGCTTGGCGCGCGCTGATCTCGTGGCAGTTGTTATCCTTGTCGAGCCTTCACACGCACGAGTGCGTGGATTCTGTCGAGGTCGAGGACGCCCTTAGCGGCCCAGCCTCGCTCGTCTGAAGGAACGATCGGTCGAAACTGTTCGTATAGGTGAAATGCCTCTTCGTTGAGCGTATCTTTTGGCCGACCTTCCGCGAGTCTTTCCATCGCCGTCAACGCCGCGCAGAGTTGATCTCCGAACTTGCTGCGTAGATAGCGCTCGACCGCCTCGCCTGGACAGCACGTTCTTACTGATCGCACGCGGGCCCTCTGCGGACTCCGCCACGCGAACGATTCGTCCGAGCAGCGGTACTTGGTGGATGACGCCGGTGGCTGCCGCCGGGGCTACGGGAGGCGGCTGATGTGGACGACCCTCGGGTTGTACATACAAACCGGGTCGAACGCCCTTCGCATGCGCAGTCATTCCGGCAACGGCGCGTCCTAGCGTGAGGGCCGTGTCGTGCGGCCACCCCAGTCGTTCGGCCACCACACACCCCCACAAAGCGAGCACCGGCGCGCAGTTAATGCGGATGGTTGTCATGTAGCGGGGAGGTGTCAAAGCGATCGACCGACGAGCTCCGCCATACCACGAAATAACGAACGCAACGGCGATTGCGGCCGAACATGGCTAGGATTTGTCTCCGAACTGGCCTTCTCCAAACAGTCCTCAGACTTCACTCGGGCGGATAACCTTGGCGACCAGCACTTGCGTCCCGCGCAGGGAGTTCGCGATCAGGCATCGATCCTCGGCTTTTTCCAGTAGGGTATGCGCGAAGTTGACGTCCGCGCCCTCTGCCAGCTTGAGGGTCGCCCTCGTAGCGAAGCGCGTGAATTGCGCGATTCCATCGACCCGGTCTAACACGCCCTCGACCTAGCAGGTGGGCTCGCTCCAATTGCATTTCGACGCCTTCGCGAGGGCTCGAAATGTGAGAATGAAGCAGTCGGCGAGTGACGCGTATAGAAGAGTCTCGGGCGACCACATACCGCCCGGACCACCGAATTGTTCCGGCGAAGCTGTGTCGATTTGGGGTACACCGGTCGCGTTCACCGATACCCCACCTGTCGGTCCTCCGTCGACGCTTACCGTGTAGAGATGCGGATATGGATACTTCGATGTTGTCTATCAGCGTCATCAGACGCGCGCAGTCGGCGCGCGCCAGTAGTTTGAGGGTTTACTTCGCCGGGCACGAGGTCGTTTCGCCCGGTACCTTGCCGACGAGCAGGAGGAAGTTCTCAAACGGGCCCATGTTGCCCATGGCCTCCCCCATCGGTCCGTCGAACCCGAGGCGGCCGAAAATCATCGCCTTCATCGGGCCGTACTCGCCCTTGCCCATTTCAACCCAGCGCACGGTCTCGGCCTTCATCACGTAATCCGCCCCCGAATCGAGCTTCGCCGTTTCGGGCGCGCCACCGTACACGCACATCGCCTTGCCCTCCTTCAGCGCGACCCGCAGCTCGGCGGTGGGCGTGCTGCCGCAATCCGAGCGATAGACGCCCATCACTTTGAACCCGCGGCCGGCGTCGTTTTTCACCCAGCCGCTTTCGACGAGCTTGTCCGTCAGCACGGCATCCTTGTTCCACGCCTCGCAGGCATCCTTCGCCCACTCTGCGGACATCAGCACGGGCACGGCGGCGACCGGCGTGATCAGCGCAACCGTGAAGAGCGCGGCAACAGCATTGAGACTTTTCATTTGAGCTCCCGTTGATGGGTAGAGTGGTAGGAACGACAGTCCGCCAGGCGTGGCCGGTATGGCGCCGATGAATGTCAGCGGCAGCCGTGTCACTCATCGCACGCGCATGCTCACTTCGACTTGAGCTTGGCGATGCCGAGCGCACTCATCACGTACTTCTCGTAGAACGGCTCCGATGTCCCCTTCTTCATCTTGCGGATGAAGTATTTCTCGAACGCGATCTTCGCGAGGTGGACCCACTTGCCCTCGCTGAACCAGTTGACGTTGCGCGGTGGGATCTGCGGCAGCGCGACGAACGCGATGCCAGTGTCGCCCAGATCGGCGAGGCACACGGCATTCCACGTCGCCTTCTCGGACGGTTGCTTGCCGTCGAGCTCGGACCGGATGTTGTGCGCTGTCGCAGTCACCATCGACTCGATCATGTACCCGGTTTTCGGGGCCCCGGTGGGTACCGGCGTCACCTCGACGGGCGGAATCGCGACGCAAACACCGACTGCGTAGACGTTCTGGTACTTAGGATTGCGCTGGTATGCGTCGATCAGGATGAAGCCGCGCGGGTTGGTCAGGCCGTCGATGCCGAACACCGCGTCGATCCCCTTGAATGCCGGAAGCATCATCGAGTACTTGAACGGCAGCATGTGCTCCTTCTTCGGCTTGCCTTCGTCGTCGTGTTCGACCACGAACATCTTGCCGGCCTCTACTTTCGTGACCTTGGCGTTGCAGATCCACTTGATGTGCTTGTCGCGTAACTCGGATTCGAGCATCGATTTCGAGTCGCCAACGCCACCCAAGCCTAGGTGGCCGATGTACGGCTCGGCGGTGACAAGCGTCATCGGGACCTTGTCGCGGATCTTGCGCCGCCGCAGGTCCGTTTCCATGATGAACGCGAACTCGTACGCCGGGCCATAGCAGGATGCCCCCTGCACCGCGCCGACTACGATCGGGCCCGGATCCTTGACAAACGCATCCCATGCGACGGCGGCGTTCTCGGCATGGTCGACATGGCAGATCGAGTGCGTATGGCCGTTCGGACCCAGCCCCTCGACCTCGTCGAAGGCGAGTTTCGGCCCCGTCGCGATGATCAGGTAGTCATAATCGAGCATGGTGCCGTCGCCCAATTCCAGCTGGCTACGCTCCGGATGCAGGCGTTTCCCGCCGCGCGGATCAAATTCGATGCCCTTTTTCGCGAGGCATGGCGCTGCGGCGAATTCGATATCCGACCGCTTGCGCCAGTTGACCGCGACCCATGGGTTCGAGGGAACGAAGTGGAAATTCGGGCCGTTTCCGACCACCGTGACCCGGTCGCCAGCGCGCAGCTGCTCTTTTATTTCGTAGGCCATCGGCATGCCGCCGAGGCCCGCACCCAGAACGACGACGTGTGCCATTTGCATCTCCTCCTGGAGCGTCCGTTTGAGTACGGACTGGATTAGCGACCGAGGGCCGCGACGGCGGGCGCCATGCCCGCCTGAACCGGATTCGACCTTCAGCCAAGATATCCCCGGTCCCCAGGGAGGTCTGTGATCTGTGTCACATTAGGGCTGCGTCAGCCCGAATCGCCGGTCCACGGTGAGCGGAAACGACGCCGGATCCAGGGCAGCGGCGCGAATCCGGCCGCTCGCCAAGACGGCGCTCAGGCGCGCGGGCGCAGGCCGCCGAAGCGGCGCTCGAGGCGGCTCATGCCCCAGCCGGCGAAGATCAGGAAGGCAACGAAGGCGAGCACGTACCAGCCCATCGTGACGCCGGTGACCGACGGCAATGTCATTTCGCCCTGCGTGTTCGCCTTGATCCAACCGTCGATGCCGGGCGTCAGCTCGACGTAAGCGAAGACGCCGGCCAGCATGCCGAGCGCGAACGCGAGACCATCCTTGCGCCCCGTTGCGACCGCGGCGATCGACGTGCCGGGGCAGTAGCCGCCGATGATAAAGCCGGCGCCGAAAACAAGACCGCCCAGCGCCTGCGCCATGTAGGTCGTAGGCTCAACGTAGAGCTCGGTCATGTCGAGCATGCCGACGGCCGACAGGATGAACAGTCCCGTCATCGCGGTCACGATCGCGGTGAACATGACTTTCACCACGGCCATGTCGTACAGATAGAAGACGGCCGTCAGCTTGCGCGCGCTGCCGAACCCCGCACGCTCCAGGCAAAAGCCAAAGCCGCCACCAAGAATGAACGCAAGCGCGAGGTCGATCGAGAGCGTAAATTCAACCGAGGATGAGAGCGGAAGCGTCATAGCCATTCCTTCCGGACGAAGTACGCAAGTGCGTAGGCACCGGCGAATACGGCAAGCATGAACACGAGGCTGCCGACGTTGAGGATCGCGCCACCCGTCAGCGCCTGTCCGCTCGTGCAGCCCTTGGCGACCTTGGCGCCGTAGGCAGCGATGAAACCGCCGACGAATGCCAGCAGGAGCCGGCGGTTGTCGGACACCTGCGGGCCACGCTCGACGGTGAGCCCGAGGCGATGGCCAAGCGCGCCGGAAATCAGCGCGCCAACGAACGCACCCGCGACGAGGAACAGCGTCCACGACGTCAGCGGCGAGCCGTCGTTGAAGTATTTCGCGAATGCCGCGTTGGCGGCGACGTGTTCAGGCGCGACGAGGCTCGCAAGCCACGCGTCCACCGCGCCGAACGCGGCGGTTGCGCCGAGGCCGCGGCCCGTGACTGCGTAGGTCGCAAGCAGAACGAGGCCGAGCAGCGCGCCGGCGACGTAGGGGTTCCAGTAGGGATTCGCCGCGGCGCCCTCTACCGTCGTTGGCGCGACATGCTTGCTGTAGGTCAGGGTATGGGCCATGTGCGATGATTCCAGTTAGAAGCGCTCCGGTCGACCGTTGGACCACGTATTAAAGGCGATGACGACTCGACAGAAAGGCTCTTCCAATACGCGGTGCGTGACTGTGACTTTGGTCACACAGCACCGGCCGCGAGCTCTCGTTCGGAGCATTTGTTGATCCAGGTTAAGAATTCGGATTGGTGCGCCGATACGTCGCGCGCCGTGATGCGGATCGCGTTTTCCCAGATGCTGATCGTCATGTCGAGCATGCTGGCTGGATCCGCCCATGCGGCGGGAGAAGTAACGGCTCCATTGCTGCGGGGCATGGGACCCGACCGCGGCCCCGTGGCGAGCGGTGTGCCGCTGGCACAGAAGTATTTTCACCAGGGAATGATTCTGACCTGGGGCTTCAATCCGGCAGAGGCGGCGCGAAGCTTCGAAGCAGCCGCTGACGCCGACCCGAAGTGCGCGCTTTGCTATTGGGGACTTGCCTGGACGCTCGGCCCCAATATCAATTCCGACATGGATGCCGCTGCCGTCCTCCGCGTGCAAGCCGCGCTGGCAAGAGCGCGCAGCTTGTCACCGCGATCCGCGCCCCGCACCCGCGCGCTGATCGAAGCGCTTTCGATGCGACATCCCTCTGCGGATCCGACCGAGCCGCCCGCCGAACAGGCGTACGCCACACGCATGCGCGCGATGGCCCGCGAATATCCGAATGACGCCGACGTCGCAACGCTCGCCGCCGAAGCGATGCTCAACCTGCATCCTTACGACTGGTGGGATGCAAGCGGCAACGCACGCCCGTGGACTCCCGAAACGGTGGCGCTGTTGACACGCGCCCTCACGCTCGCGCCGGAGCATCCGGGTGCCAATCACTACTGGATCCATTTGATGGAATCGTCAACGCATCCGGAGCGGGCGCTCGCGAGCGCAAACCGGCTGCGCGACGTGGTTCCCGGTGCGGGGCATCTGCTGCACATGCCGGCGCACATCTACATGCGCACGGGACAGTATAAGGACGCAGTGACGGCCAACGAGGCGTCGATCGCCGCGGACAAGAAGTACCTCGAACAGGTCGATGCGCAACGCGCTTACCGCCTCGGATACGTTGCTCACAATCAGCACTTTCTGTGGGCAGCGGCCGCAATGGAGGGCAGGAGCGTCGAGGCGATCGCCGCGGCGCGCGCCACCTGGCCGGCAGCCTGCGGACCGAGGCCTGGCGATCGGAGCACCGGAATTCTCCAGGAGTACTATGTCTTGCCGCTTTATGCGCTGGTTCGCTTTGGCCGATGGCAGGAGATCCTCGATAACACGCTGCCGCCTGACGTTGCCGAGCCGTACGCGTTGGCGATCTGGCACTACGCACGCGGAACCGCCTTTGCGCGCACAGGGCGTGTTGCGCAGGCGCGCCTGGAACTCGCAAACGTCGAGCGGCTGACGGCGGACCCGGCATTCGAGCGCGTCCGGATCAAGAACATCAATCCGGCCCTGACGTTGGCGAAGATTGCGGCGCTGACGCTGACGGCCGACATTGCCGCCGCCGAAGGCAGGCCCGCTGACGCGGTCGCACCGCTTCTCGAGGCAACCTCGCTGGAAGACGCGCTCGCCTATGACGAGCCACATCTTTGGCTCGCGCCGACCCGCCATGCGCTCGGTGCCGCGCTGCTCGCCGCCGGGCGCCCCGCCGACGCAGAGAAAATCTATCGCGAGGACCTTCGCCACTATCCGGAAAACGGCTGGTCTCTGCGCGGCCTCGCCGACGCGCAACGTCGTCAGGGCAATTCAGCAGCGGCGAGCGCAACGGAGGCTCGCGCTCGATCTGCGTGGGCCAACGCCGACATCCCGCTAACGGCTTCCCGATTGTAGGCATTGCGGAAGGCCCCGCCCTTGCGACATTTCGTCGCGAGGTCAACTTTCGCCGCCACGTGCGCGATGCGCGAACTTTGCGCTAGCGCAAACATTGGTGTGCACATCCTCGTTATGTGACTTTCGTCACATTGCTCGACGCAATCCGTGCAGTTTAATGGCGGTGTCAAGAAGACTGATCCGGCTTCCCGGATCGCGCGCAACGTTCCTGCACACGGTCCGGGCGGTCCCCTAGACAGGGAAACCGGTACATGGAACATCTCTCCCGCAGGCGCTTCCTCAAGATCTCGGCGGCCACGTTCGGCGCCGCTGCCGCCGCCACGCAATGGGAGCCTCTGGCGCAGCTCGCGCAGGCCGCCGACGCGCCCGCGGGAACCGTGAAGGTGATTCCCACGTTCTGCGAAATGTGCTTCTGGCGCTGCTCCGGCTTCGCCCACGTGCGCGACGGCAAGCTGTGGAAGTTCGAAGGCAACCCGCGCGACCCGCAGAGCCGCGGCCGGCTGTGCCCGCGCGGCACCGGTGCCGTTGGCGCGTACTACGACCCCGACCGGCTGCAGAAGCCGCTGATCCGCCGCGGCGCACGTGGCAAGGAGGAATGGACGGCCGTCACCTGGGACGAGGCGTTCACCTACATTGTCGACCGGATGAACAAGATCAAGGCGCAGCACGGTCCAGAATCGGTCGCGATGTTCAACCACGGCATCGGCCAGTTCTTCCTCCAGCACGCACTGAAGTCCTGGGGCGCGATCAACTTCGCCGGATCGTCGTTCGCGCAATGCCGCGGTCCGCGCGACGTAGGCTTCACGCTGACGTTCGGCACGGGCCTCGGCTCGCCGGAGCCCGTCGACATCGCGAACACGAACTGCCTCGCACTGATCGGGGAGCATCTGGGCGAGAACATGCACAACACGCAGGTGCAGGAATTCGCGCAGGCAGTCGAACGGCGCATCCCGATCATCGTCGTCGACCCGCGCTTCTCAGTCGCGGCGAGCAAAGCCAAGTATTGGCTGCCGATCCGGCCCGGCACCGACCTCGCGCTGCTGCTCGCATGGTGCAACGTGCTCGTCAGCGAGGGCCGCTACGACAAGGACTTCGTCGAGAAGCACGGCCACGGCTTCGATCAGTTCGCCGCCGCAATCAAGGACAACACGCCGGAATGGGCCGCAAAAGAAACTGGTCTCGACGCAGACGTGATCCGGATGACGGCGCGCGAGCTCGCCAACGCCCGGCCCGCGTCTCTCGTCCACCCCGGTCGGCGCGTCACGTGGAACGGCGACGACACGCAGCGCAGCCGCACGGTCGCGCTTCTCTCCGCGCTGCTCGGCAACTGGGGCCGCAAAGGCGGGCTCTACTTTGCGGCGGGCATGAACGTGGCACCCTATCCGCTGCCCAAGCCGCCGAAGTCGGACAAGCCGATGGGCGACAACCCGAATGGCGAGAAATATCCGTTCGCCGACGAGGGCATCACCAACGGCATCCGCGAAGCGACCCTCACTGGCAAGCCGTATCCGATCAAGGGATGGTTCGTCTATTCGACGAATATTCTCTATGCGCTGCCGAACCCGGCGGAGACGCTGAAGGCGATCGATGCGCTCGACCTGCTGGTCGTCATCGACACGCTGCCTTCCGAGATCACCGGCTACGCCGATGTGGTGCTGCCGGAGGTCACATTCCTCGAGCGCTACGAACAGCTGCTGGTCGGATCGGGGCGGCAGGGCTGGACCTCGCTGCGCCAGCCGGTGATGCCGGCTCCGCAGGAACAGAAGCCCAACTGGTGGATCGCGAAGGAGCTCGCAAAGAAGCTCGGCATTCCCGAATGCATGCCATTCGCCGACATCGAGGAATTTCTCCGCTATCGGGTCGAAAAATCCGGGATGAGCTGGGACGAGCTGAAGCGCGAGGGCGTGATCCTCGGCAAGTCCGAACCCATCTACGTCGAGGATGGCGCCGAGCTCAAGTTCGACACGCCCTCCGGCAAGGTCGAGTTCTGGAGCGACCAGCTGAAGGCCAAGGGATTCGACCCGGTGCCGAAATACACGCCTCCGAAAACGCCGCCCGAGGGCTACCTGCCGCTGATCACGGGACGCGCGCCGGTACACACGTTCAGCCGGACGCAAAACAATCCGCTCCTGCACCAGCTGATGCGCGAGAACGAGGTCTGGGTCAATACGGCCACCGCGGCGAGCGTGGGTCTTGCCGACGGCCAGTACGTGCAGCTCAGGAATCAGGACGGCGCCACGAGCAATCGGATCAGGGTGAAGGCAACGCAACGCATTCGGCCCGACTGCGTCTACATGGTCTACGGCTTCGGCCACACCAGCAAGGAGCTAAAGAGCGCATACCTCAAAGGGGCCAATGCGACGCAGCTGACCACCCGGTACGTGACCGATCCGCTGATGGGTGGCACGAGCCTCCACAGCAATTTCGTGACCTTCGTGAAGGAAGCGTGACATGGCCCGCCTCGGAATGGTCATCGATACGCGCAAGTGCGTCGGCTGCATGGATTGCGTCGTCGCCTGCCAGACGGAAAACGACGTCCCGCTCGGCTATTGCCGCGACTGGATAACGACCGAGGTCCGCGGAACGTATCCGTCTCTGACGCTGGAGATCCGGTCGGAGCGCTGCAACCATTGCGACAACCCGCCCTGCGTGTCCTGCTGCCCAACGGGGGCGAGCCACGTGGAGGAATACGGCAAGGTCGTGCTTGTCACCGCGAACAAGTGCATCGGCTGCAAGGCCTGCGTGTCGGCATGCCCGTACGACGCCCGCTTCATCAACCCGGCCGGCTACGCCGACAAATGCACGTTCTGCTATCACCGGACAAAGGACGGCAAGGACCCCGCCTGCGTATCGGTCTGCCCGACGCATTGCATGACCTTCGGCGACCTCGCCGACCCGAAGAGTCGCGTCAGCGAGCTCCTGGCCACGCGTCCGCATCACACGCTGCTGCCCGAGGCCGGCACCGGCCCGCGGGTCTTTTATCTGACGTAAGGGATGACCGCCATGCTCGAATTCACGACGACGCGGCACAATCCGCTGATCGACCCGAATCTCGCCGTATGGAGCTGGGAGATTCCGGTCTATCTTTTCCTCGGCGGCCTCGTCGCCGGAATGATGGTCCTGGCCGGCACGGCAATGCTGAGGCTCGCCCGCGGTGACGATCCCAGGCGCTACTTCTCGCTGCATGCGCCGCTCCTCTCGTTCGTGCTGATCAACCTCGGCATGGGCGCGCTGTTCCGCGATCTCACTCACAAGTTGTACGTCTGGCGCGTCTATCTCACCTTCCAGTCGGGCTCGCCGATGTCGTGGGGGTCATGGCTGCTGATCATCGTTTACGGTGTGTTGCTGGCATCAGCGACGATCCGGCTGCCCGACGCATGGCCCTGGATCGGCCGTAAGGTGCCTGTCCTCCATCGCGTGTCGGACGCATTGCTGGCGCGCCCAAGTCTCGTTCGCGGGCTCGCCTGGGCGAACATCCTGCTTGGCGTCGGACTTGGCATCTACACCGGGATCCTCCTCGACACGATGGTCGCGCGACCGCTCTGGAACAGCGCGATCCTCGGGCCGCTGTTCCTGTTCTCCGGATTGTCGGCCGGCGCCGCGATGCTCCATCTCGCGAGCGTCGCACGCGGCCAGCGGCTCCCCCCGCAGGGCATGCTCGCCGGCGCGCTGACGGCGCTGATCCAGCCGCTCGGCGCCGCGTCTCCCGTGCGGCACCACGCCGATGAGCTGATTCGCGCGGACCTCGCATTCCTCGCGATCGAGCTCGTCCTGATCGGGCTGCTGCTCGTCAACCTCTACACGTCGTCGGCATCGCAGGCCATTGCGGCCACGCTGATCGTGAAGGGACCCTATGCGTGGGCGTTCTGGGGCGTGATCGTCGGGCTGGGCATTCTCGTCCCGCTCGCGGTGCAGGGGCTGGAACTCGGCCACCGGATTCCGCATACCGTCGTGCCCGCGCTGCTCGTTCTTGTCGGCGGCTTCACCCTGCGCTGGGTGATGGTGAGTGCCGGCCAGGCGAGCCATATCGTTCAGGCGACAATCCGATAAGACGCGAGGTGAGAAGGACCTGCAAAGGCGCCATGAAATCCATCGACCAATCGCAGTGATGAGGTTTCACGCCTCCGACCAATGGCGATGGCGGATGCCGCGACCTCAATCCGCAAGCGCGCAAAGCCACGCGGACCCAACAAAGTAAACGGGGAGCCAAGGCTCCCCGTTTTCATCGTGCAACGTGGCGAATCGGACTAGCAGCCGCCCTTTTTGGGCTTCTTCGGCTCCGCCGCCGCGGTCTTGGCCTTGTCGACGGCCTTCTGCTTTTCGGCGTCGGTCATCTTGGCCCAAGCTTCCGCACTGACGTCGGCGGGCTTTTCCAGCTTGGCGGGCGCTGGCTTGGCCGCCGGGGTTTCCTTCGGGGGATCCGCCGCGATCGCCTGTATGGAAGCGGCGGCGACAACGGAAACAACGAGAATCGATAGCAGCTTGTTCATCGGGTCTTTCCTTGCGAAGTCGGTCGGGTTGGATCGCCCCCGGGTCGTCCGGCGGGTCGCATCGGGCGCAATAGTAACCGCAGGCGCGGCGCATCGTCCACTTCGTCAAGCCGGCGCCAAGCGCGTACCTAGTTGCCCGGGTTGGATCGTCGTGTGGTCCCGGGCGTTCCCCAAACGCGGCCAGAATGACAGACGCAACGAGTTGACGACGCCAGGACCGTCGTCTCGGTCGCACAGCGCTACACGCTGCCGCGGTAGAATCGAATTCGCCGGCTCCATTCCCTGCCTCCCAACATGTCCGACGTTCCCGCATCGACGGCCGCAATCGGCTTCTCGCCGCTCGCCGCACGCGTCGTCGCCGTATTTCCGACGCTTGCCGCAGCGTCACCAGAGACGTTGGAACGAATCGCAAAGGCGGCGATTTACCGGAAGGTGCAGGCAGGTACTGTCATGTTCAGTGAACGGTCGCCTTGCAGCGGCTTTCCACTGCTGCTCTCGGGTTCCGTACGCGTCCTGCAGCGGTATCCAAACGGGCGCGAGCTCCAGCTTTACCGCGTGAAGCCCGGTGAGTCATGCCTGCTGTCAGGAAGCTGCCTGCTGGGCAACACCGACTACGACGCCTCGGGGATCGCGGAGTC
Source organism: uncultured beta proteobacterium (assembly GCA_963846855.1). GTDB lineage: Bacteria > Pseudomonadota > Gammaproteobacteria > Burkholderiales > Casimicrobiaceae > CAIWHR01. The sequence goes on along the minus strand of CAWJXK010000013.1, from coordinate 1,120 downwards.
CGATGTCGAGTTGCTCGTTTTGCCGCCCGCCGAATTCAACGCGCTGATCGCCGAGGACGAGACATTCCGGCGGCACGTGTTCTCGCTTTTCGGTGAGCGCTTTGCGGCGGTGCTGCAGATCGTAGAGGCGGTCGCATTCCATAAGCTCGATCGGCGGCTCGCAGCGCTTCTCGTCAGCAAGGAGGTAGGCGGAGATGTCAGCGCGACACACCAGACCCTCGCTGATGAGCTCGGCAGCGTGCGCGATGTCGTATCCCGCCTGCTACGCACGTTTGAGGACCGGGGCTGGGTCGACCTCGGCCGCGAGCGCATTCATATCGTCGACCGCGACGCCCTTGGCGCGCTGGCGCGCGGATCGTAGTTCCGCGGCCTGACGGAACGGTTATGGACCCTAAGTCGCACTGGGACCGGGTATATCAGACCAAGCGATCCGACGAGGTCAGCTGGTTCCGCCGGCACCTGGATATATCGCTGGACCTTATCAGGCGGGCGGCGCCCGCACGCGATGCCGCGATCATTGATGTAGGCGGCGGCGAATCGACGCTCGTGGACGACCTCATTGCTGACGGCTATCGCAGCGTCGATGTTCTCGACATTTCGCCGGTCGCGCTCGAAGTTGCGCGGCAGCGCCTCGGCGCCGATGCGCACAAGGTCCGCTGGATTTGCGGCGATGTGACGACATATCCGTTGTCGCCCCATTGCTATGACGTCTGGCACGACCGCGCCGTCTTTCATTTCCTGATCGCTCCTGCAGTGCGCGCGGCGTACGTCCGCCAAGTCGCGCACGCCGTCAGGATTGGCGGGCATGTGATCGTCGCGACCTTCGGTCCCGAAGGACCGCTCCACTGCAGCGGCCTCGATGTCATCCGGTACGACCCTGATGCGCTTCATACCGAATTCGGCCCGGCATTTCGTCTGGTCGAACACCTGACCGAGCAGCACCAGACGCAGGCGGGCGCGATTCAGCAATTTGTCTACTGCCACTGCAGCGTTGCAAAGGCGCCGCAGTGACGGGAGCGTGACGGGAGCGGCAGCATCGCTGCGGCACCGGTCCGCTCATCAGTCCCCCTCCTTCGCGCAGGGAGAATCTGTTTGTCCGACGCCGCTCACCCGTCCGCGG
>CAWJXK010000012.1:0-135984 GCA_963846855.1 uncultured beta proteobacterium | reverse complement strand
CCACCGACGAGCGCGTCGTGATCACGATGGCCGTCGGCGTCGGCGTCGCGTTCTTCCTGTCGGTCATCAACAAGGTGCTGAAGCTCGGCCTCCTGTCGCGGATCGCCGAGCGGGTGACGTTCGTCCTGATTCCCCCGCTCGCCCTCATCTTCCTCGTCCTCGGCACGATCTTCCTTGGCGTCGCGACTCCCACCGAGGGTGGCGCGATGGGCGCAACGGGCGCGCTGATCATGGCGCTCGCGCGCCGGCGGCTGAGCGTATCGCTGCTCAAGCAGGCGATGAACACCACGGCCAAGCTCTCCACGTTCGTCGTGTTCATCCTGATCGGCGCGCGGGTATTCAGCCTCACGTTCTACGGCGTCAACGGCCATGTGTGGGTCGAGCACCTGCTCACGGCCCTCCCGGGCGGGCAGCTCGGTTTCCTGATCGTCGTCAACATCCTGATCTTCGTGCTCGCGTTCTTCCTCGACTTCTTCGAGCTCTCGTTCATCATCATCCCGCTGATCGGGCCGGTTGCGGACAAGCTGGGAGTCGATCTCATCTGGTTCGGTGTGCTGCTGGCGGTCAACATGCAGACCTCGTTCATGCATCCGCCGTTCGGCTTCGCCCTCTTCTTCCTGCGCAGCGTCGCGCCCGCCAAGGAGTACGTCGACCGGCTCACCGGCCGCAAGACGGCGCCGGTGACCACCGGGCAGATCTATTGGGGCGCGGTGCCGTTCGTGCTGATCCAGGTCATCATGGTCGGATTGATCATCGGCTTCCCCAACCTCGTTTCCGGCGGCCTGGCCAAGAAGGAAAAGATCGACACCCGGAGCATGCATATCGAAATTCCGAGCGACAAAGGAGCGGCCGGAGGCACGAGCACCGAGCAGGACGATGCCGCCAAGGCGCTGGAGCGAGCCATGAAAGGCGAGACGGCGCCCGAAAAGTCGCCGGACCAGGACGATGCGGCGAAGGCGCTGGAGCGCGCGATGGGCGGTGACAAGGCGGGAGGCTCACCGCCTGCGCGAGAAGAAATAAAAAGCGCGCCCGCCATTGATTCGCAGGGCGCGCCGCGCGGCGGTCCACGCCGGAACCGCCGGTCGTCACGTCGGGCTACTTCTTCTTCTGGGACATCCGCTCGGCGGCGATCATGAAGTTGTCGAACCGGTTCTCGGCGATGCTGAACCATTCGACCTCGGTCCCCTTGAACGCCTTCCACGGTTCGTAGATCTTCTTGAACTTGTCGTTCTTCGCGGCGATCTCGTCGTAGACCTCCTGGGTCGCCCTGTAGCAGGCGGCCATGATGTCGTTGCTGAACGGCAGCAGCTTGACGCCGTTGGCGATCAGCCGCTTGAGCGCCGGCGGATTGAACGCGTCGTACTTCGCCAACATGTCGATGTTGGCCCCGTCGCACGCCGTTTGCAGGATCGACTGGTATTCCTTGGGCAGGTCGGCGTACGCCTTCGCGTTGACGAAGAGATCGAGCTCGGGGCCGCCTTCCCACCAGCCCGGGTAGTAGTAGAACTTGGCAACTTTGTAGAAGCCGAGCTTCTCGTCGTCGTACGGCCCTACCCACTCGGCGGCGTCGATCGTGCCCTTTTCGAGGGCTGGATAGATATCCCCGCCGGCGATCTGCTGCGGTACGACACCGAGCTTCTGCAGCGGCAGCGCGCCGGTGCCCCCGATGCGAAACTTGAGGCCCTTCAAGTCGGCAAGCGACTTGATCTCCTTGCGGAACCAGCCGCCCATCTGGGCACCGGTGTTGCCGGCGCCGAAGCTGACGATGTTGTAATCCTTCACGAACTCGTTGTAGAGCGCGCGGCCGCCGCCGTGCAGCATCCACGCGTTCTGTTGTCGCGCGTTCATTCCGAACGGGATAGCGCAGCCGAAGGCGAAGGTCGGATCCTTGCCGAAGAAGTAGTACGGTGCTGTGTGGCAGCACTGGACCGTCGCATTCTGTACCGCGTCGACCACTTGAAGCGCCGGCACGATTTCGCCGCCCGCGAAGACCTGGATCTGGAACTTGTTGTTGGTCGCCGCGGCCACGCGCTCGGAAATGTAGACGGCTCCGCCGAAGATCGTGTCCAGGGCCTTCGGAAAGCTGGATGCCAGGCGCCATTTGACCTCGGGCGCGGCTTGCGCGAACGCAGGCGCGGAGCCGGCGGCAAGAATACCTGCGAGGCCCGTGTTCTTCAGGAACGAACGTCGTTGCATGGGGACTACCTCCAAGGAATTTAGCGGGCGGCGCACATGTTCCAGCGCGCCGGTCGAAGTGCTGAATCGATTTACCGGCGGATTCCCCTCGGGGCGGCCCGAGGCCTCCGCTCTTGGACGACGAAAGATTCTAACCGAATTCGGCCGCGATCAAGCCGTCAGCTTGCGCACCGCGGTGAAGAGCGACCACGCCCAACCGGGCTGGCGCTCGAGCGTCTGCGTGAAGCGGATGAGGTAGCGCGCGTTGCCGGTGTCGAGCTCGACCATGCCACCGGTCGGGCACTTGTCGTCGGGCGCGATCAGGCTCCGCTGCGCAGACTGGCGGTTGAGCGGATGCGCCGGCAGATAGATGCCGAAGAACGGCCGGTCGGCGCCTCCCCGCGCCGCGGCAGACGGCGTGACCCAGGTGCGCAGCAGCACCCGCACGAGGCGGCGCGCGATGATCTCGACACCGATGGTGACTTCCTCGACGTGCTGGCGCTGCATCCGGCGCACGACGGCGAGCGCCCAGGCATCCCCCTCGCGGATCGCCAGGATGTCGCCGAGCTTCGCGGGCGCCTCCTTGACCGGCGCGAGCAGCCGGCAGCCGGTGTCGCTGCGATCGGCGATGCGCCAGGTGGTCCCGTGGATCCGGCGCGCGACGGAATCCGGATTGACCGTCGGGTTCACCATCTGCGTGACTTCGTCGTAGCTCGCGGCGATGCCCGGCGTGCGCGCGGAATCGGGCAGCCGCTCGATCTCGGCGACGGCGCGGGTCAGCGCCTGCAGCCCGACGACGACGCGCACGTCGCCCTCGGTGGACTGCCGCGCCGCACGCGGCGCGTGCGCCAGCGCCTCCGGGCCGAACAGCGAGGCGAGGCGCATGAGCAGCAATTTCTGCTCGCGCGCGGGCGGCTCGCCCGGCTTCCCGGGCTGGTCGTCCTTCTCCGGCAGCCAGCGCATGCGCTCGACGATGCGCCCATAGACGGGCGACGCATCGAGGTACATGACGCGGCCGCCGGTGTGCTTGCCGTCCTGCCGGCGCAGCCCCTGGGTGCCGGTGAGATCGACGAGGAATCCCGCGCCCGTGCCCGGCGGTGGCGCCAGCATCAGCGTCGGCGCCCAGTCCTCGAGCTGCCGCGCGACCCATTCGACCTGGTCAGGTGTGAAGTTGCCGGAGTCGAGCCGCATCAGCAGCAGCGTCTTGAGATACTGGCCCTCGACCGAAACGCCCGTGTGCGCGAACGAGCCGGCCCCCAGCACCAGCTGCTCGCGTTGCCAGCCGCGCATCCGCGCGAATTCGTAGAGCTCGTGGAACTCGCGCCATTGCGCCGGGATCCACGTGCCGTAGCGGAAAAGCCGGAACTTGCCGTCGATGCCCTTGTAATGCGCGAGCCGCACCAACGCCCACGGCAGCACTGCCCGCCAGCGCTTGTTGCCGGCGCGGGGGTAACCGGATTTCAGCGCGGCCTGGTAGGCGTTGGCGAAGGCCTTCACCAGATCGAACACCGAATGCCACAGGCGCGATTCGACGCCCGTGCTCTTCTGGTAGTTGAACGTGTACTGCTGCGTGAGCTCGGCGATCACCGGTTCGAGCCGGGCGTCGAGCCGCAGCAGTGCCTCGACCTGGGCCGGTCCGGCGTCGCGCCGCGCGCCCGGAAACTCGCTGACGACGTCGAGCATGTCCTTCTGGATCGCGAGGGCGTCGCCCCCGAGCGGCAGCGAAGCGATCCAGCGCGACGCCGCGTTGGCGTTGCGCAGCGGATCGTTGACCGATCGCAGCAGATTCAGGGTGCGCTCGAGCATTCGCGGCGGAGGTACGGCGTGCGTGGCGCGCATCAGGGCCGGTTCCTAGTGACCGGCGATCGTCATTCGCTCGATCAGCATCGATCCGGTATGGCGGGCGCCGCGCCGATCGACGTCACTGGCGATGGCTACGATGTTGCGGTACATGTCCTTGAGGTTGCCGGCGATCGTGATCTCCTCGACCGGGTACGCGATCTCGCCACCCTCGATCCAGAAGCCGGCCGCGCCGCGGGAAAAATCTCCGGTGACCGCGTTCACGCCCTGCCCCAGTTGCTCGGTGACGAAAAGGCCGCGCCCCATGCGGCGCAGCAGCGCCGGCAGGTCGTCGTCGCCGTGGGTGACCACGAGATTGTGGCTGCCGCCGGCGTTTCCGGTCGTCGTCATGCCGAGCTTGCGCGCCGAGTAGCTGCCGAGGAAATAGCCCCGCACGACGCCTTCGCGCACGACGTCTCGCGGCAAAGTCGCAACTCCTTCGGCATCGAACGGCGCGCTGCCGCGCGCGCGCGGAAGGTGCGGCTCCTCGCGGATCGAGACGTGTGGCGCGAAGACCCGCTCGCCGAGGGAATCGAGCAGGAACGAAGAGCGGCGGTACAGCGACCCGCCGGATACTGCGCCGACGAAATAGCCGATCAGGTCAGCAGCCTCGGGGGCCTCGAAGACCACCGGACACTCGGTCGTCGCGAGCTTGCGCGCGTCGAGCCGGCGCACCGTCCGCTCCCCCGCCACGCGTCCGACGCGCTCGGCGGACTCGAGATCGCCAGGGGCACGCGCCGTCGTGTACCAGTAGTCGCGCTGCATCGCTCCGTCGCCAGGGTCGCCGATCACCGAGCAATCGATGTGATGGTGCGACGCCCGGTATCCGTTCAGGAAGCCGTTGCTGTTCGCGTAGACGAATTCGGATTCGTTGCGCGCGACGGTGCTGCCTTCGGTATTGGTGAGCCTCGGGTCGACGGCCAGCGCAGCGCCTTCCGCCGCCTGGCCGAGCGCGATCGCCGCGTCGACGCCGAGGTCCCACGGATGATAGAGATCAAGGTCCGGAATCGTCCGCGCGAGCCGGTCGGGATCGGCGAGTCCCGCCGCCGCGTCCTCCGCCGTGTAGCGCGCGATTGCGAGCGCCTTTGCGACCGCAGCGTCGATCGCCTCCGGCGCGAAGTCGGCGGTGTTCGAGTGGCCGCGCCGCTGCCCGAGGTAGACGGTGATGCCGATACCCTTGTCGCGGTTGTAGGCGACCGTCTCGACCTCGCCACGGCGCACGGTCACGCTTTGCCCGACGGCCTGCGAAACTTCGGTTTCGGCAGCGGTCGCGCCGCCCGCCTTTGCCGCCGCGAGGATCGACTCGGCGATCCGCTCGAGCTCGGCTCCCGGCAATGGCAGACGCCGCGCCCCGGCCATTCCCTGAGGGGAAGCGGCGGCGCGTTGCGCGTGGCCGCTGCGTGCAGCCTTGACGGTGGCAGTCATCGATGAACCGGAACCTGACTTGTTGATGCTATTGGGCAGCGCCGCCGCCAGGACACCGGTCGGCCGCGATGCGAATCGAAGGCCGGAATCCCCACGCTGACAGTCGGTTATCATAGCAAACCGCGACTCCCGCTTGCCTCGCGACCGCCCACGAGTTCACGATTTCCGCCGAAACGATGCCCCGGGCCGACGAACTGCAGCGCCGCCGCCGGCGCGACGATACGATCCCCGCCCCTACCGGTACCGACAGCCTTCCGCCGTCGAAGACCCGGCGTAAGGCAGAGATGCACGCGCTGCAGGACCTGGGCGAGCGCCTGGTCGGCATCGACGACGGCAAGCTCGATTTGCTCGCAGCGGACGCCTTGCTGCCGGAGCGACTGGTCGAGGCCGTGCGGCAGGCGCGCAAGATCACTGCGTGGGGCGCGCGCAAGCGTCAGCTCCAGTTCATCGGCAAGCTGATGCGAGACGTCGATCCCGTCCCCATCGAATCGCGTCTCGCGGCCTGGACACAGGGCATTCACGCCGATACCGCGCGCCAGCACGCGCTCGAGCGATGGCGGGCGCGGCTGCTGGACGAGCCAGGCGCGCTCGACGCGCTCGTCGCGGCCTACCCCGGTCTCGACCCCGCGACGCTGCGCCCGCTGATCGCGAAGGCGCGCGAGGAGCGGCTCCACGGGTCGCCGCCCCACGCCTATCGCGAGCTCTTCCGGGCGCTGAAAGCGCTCGACGGCGGCTCCTGACGCTTGCCAGGCTCGACATCCATGACCGACACCGACACGCTGCGCATCGGCCTCGTCTCGATTTCCGACCGCGCCTCCGCAGGCACCTACGAGGACAAGGGCCTCCCGGGACTCACCGAGTGGTTCACCGCGGCGCTCGCCTCACCTTGGCAGATGGAGACGCGGCTCATCCCCGACGAGCAGACGCTGATCGAGCGCACGCTGATCGAGCTCGTCGACGTCGCCGGGTGCCACCTCGTGCTCACCACCGGCGGCACCGGGCCCGCGCCGCGCGACGTGACGCCGGAGGCGACGCTCGCCGTCGCGCACAAAGTGCTGCCCGGATTCGGCGAGGAGATGCGGCGCGTCAGCCTGAAATACGTGCCGACGGCAATCCTGTCGCGCCAGGTCGGCGTCGTGCGCAACCACGCGCTGATCCTCAATCTTCCGGGCCAGCCGAAGGCGATCAAGGAGACGCTGGACGGAATCTTTCCGGCCGTCCCGTACTGCGTCGATCTCGTCGGCGGGCCGTACATCGAAACGCACGAGGTCGTCTGCAAGGCGTTTCGGCCCAAGTCGGCGGTGCGGGTGCGATCGTGAGCGCACCGAGGGCGTAGCGCGCCGCACGACGTTCCGGCGGCCCCGCATGTAACATCGGATCGTGCGCGACACGATGCCCACGCCGTTCCCGAACCAGCCGCCGCCGTATGCGGACCGCGACCTGTTGACCGACGACGCCGCGCTACGCGAAGCGCTGGAGCGCGAAGGCGGCGGCGCCTCGCGGGATGAGGTCGGCTCGTGGGGACGGCGGCTCGGGCGAGCCGAAACATTGGCGCTCGCCGACGCGGCCAATCGCAATCCTCCGCAATTGCGCACGCACGATGCACGCGGCGAGCGCGTCGATGCGGTCGACTTCCATCCGGCATGGCATGAGCTGATGCGCCTCGCCGGCGCCGAGGGCGAGCACTGCGCGCCGTGGAGCAACCCGGTCCCTGGCGCACAGGTCGCGCGGGCCGCGAAATACCATCTGCACGCGCAGGTCGAGAACGGGACGCAATGCCCGCTGACGATGACGTTCGCGAGCTTTCCGGTGCTCGCGCGCGCCGCGTCGACGCTTCCGTCGGTCGCGCGCGACTGGATTCCCCGTCTGCTGACGCGCGACTACGATCCGCGTACGCTGCCCGTGGCGCAGAAGCGATCGCTGCTGATCGGCATGGGAATGACGGAGCGGCAGGGCGGCTCGGACGTGCGCAGCAATACGACGCGGGCGGAATCCGATCCGGCGTCGGGCGAAGGTACGGTCCGCCTCACCGGGCACAAATGGTTTTTCTCGGCGCCCCAGTGCGACGGGCATCTCGTGCTCGCGCGCGAGGGCGCCGGAATCTCGTGCTTCCTGCTGCCGCGCTTTCTGCCGGACGGCGCGCGCAACGCCGTGCGCATCAACCGCCTGAAGGACAAGCTCGGCAACCGCTCGAACGCGTCATCCGAGGTCGAGTTCGACCGGGCGCTGGCGTGGCCGGTCGGGGAGCCGGGCCGCGGCGTCACGACGATCCTCGAAATGGTTCAGCACACGCGGCTCGATTGTGTGCTGGGGACCGCCGGGATGATGCGCGCGGCGCTCGCCCGCGCCATCCACTACGCCCGCCATCGCGTGGCATTCGGCCGCCTGCTCGTGCAGAAGCCGCTGATGCGAAACGTGCTGGCCGACCTCGCGCTCGAGGTCGAAGCCGCGACAGCGCTTGCATTGCGCCTCGCCCGCGCCTTCGAGGCCGATGCGCCCGAAGCCGAGCGCGCACTGGCGCGTATCGTCACGCCGGCCGCCAAGTACTGGCTGTGCAAGCGCGGACCCGCGCTGGCTGCCGAGGCGATGGAGGTGAACGGCGGCAGCGGCTACGTCGAGGAGAGCGCGCTGCCGCGCATCTATCGCGAGATGCCGGTCAATTCGATCTGGGAGGGATCGGGCAACGTGATCTGTCTCGACGTCGTGCGCGCGATGAAGCGCGAGCCTGCCGCCCGCGACGCCCTGCTCGCGGAAATCGCCGCCGCGCGTGGCGTGCACGCGGCCTTCGATGCGTTCACGGGGACGCTTGCGCGCGACATCGAGGCGCCATCCGACGACGAATGGCACGCGCGATCGCTGGCGCAGCGGGTTGCCGTGTCACTGCAGGCGTCGCTGCTGCTGCGGCACGCGCCCGCATCGGTCAGCGACGCGTTCTGCGCGACGCGGCTCGATTCCGCTTCTTTCGCCGGGGCGGCCTTCGGCGCGCTGCCGTCCGGCATCGCGGCGTCCGAAATCATCGACCGCGCGCTGGCGGGCTGAGAAGCAAGGGCGACGTCCGATGGACGACACCCGCGCCGGGAGGCCGTCTCCGCGCAGCGCGGATCACTCGTCCTGCAGGAGCTCGGTGCGCGCGGCAGGGTCCTGCCGGTAGAACTCGCGGAACTGCCGATACACGTTCGGATACTCGTGCAGCAGCAGCGTGGGATCGGCGAAGAACACTTCCGAGAGCACCGCGAAGAACTCCGCGATCGATTCGGCGGCGTACGGATCGATCGCCGTGCGGTCGCCGGACTCGACACGCTTGTAGAAATGCACGTACGCGTCCTCGAGCGTCTCCCCCCAGCGCCTCGGCGACATCGTCGGCGGCAACGGTGGACAGCCGTTGGCGGCGCCGTTGCGCATGTCGAGCTTGTGCGCGAATTCGTGAATCGCGAGGTTCATCCCCGCCGCATCCCAGTCCGTGCTCGCGAGCACGTCCGGCCATGAAAGCACGACCGGGCCGCCGGGCATCGCCTCCCCCGCCAGCGGAGCGTCGTTCGTGTGCACGACGCCGGCGTCGTCCTCCCACTCCCAGCCGGGGACGAACTCGTCGGGGTAGACGATGATGTTCTCCCAGCCGTCGTAATACCTCATGTCGAGATTCAGCACGAGAATGCACGCCTGCGCGGCGATCACGACGCGCTGCAGCGGCGTGACGCGATGGCCGCGCGCGCCGACAATCGACTTCGAGTACAGGAACAGGATGACCTTGGCGCGCAGCCGCAGGAACTCCTCGTCGGTGCAGATCGCGAGGAACGGCAGCAGCTCGAGCGCCTCGCGCCAGAGCGGTTCCGGGATCTCGGCAGTGCGCAGGACGCGCTGCCGCCGCCAGTTCTTGAGCGTGGCGAACATCGGACCGTGATCAGGGTTCCGGCGGCGCAGGCGGCGGGTCCTCGCCTTCCGCATCGAGCGTCGCACCGGACGTGTCCTGGCTCAGCAGCCGGTCGGCCTCGGCGTCGGGCAGCGTCTCCACTTCGTGCAGCGTGCGCGCCATCGCCCGCGTGCGCACGCTGGCCTTGTCGATGTTCGAGCTTGCCTCGTCGAGCTTCTTCTTGGTCTGCACGAGCACGTCGCCGAACCGGTTGAATTCCGTCTTGACCAGCGCGAGCGTCTTCCATACCTCGCTCGCGCGCTGCTCGATCGCGAGCGTGCGGAAGCCCATCTGCAGGCTGTTCAGGAGCGCGAGGAAATTCGTGGGGCCGGTGAAGGTCACCCGGAATTCGCGCTGGAGCTGCTCGCCGAATCCGGGGCGGGCCATCATTTCGGCATAGAGCCCCTCGGTCGGCACGAACAGGATGGCGAAATCCGTCGTGTGCGGCGGCGCGACGTACGAATCATGGATCGTTCTCGCCTGCAGCTTCAGGAAATCGGCGAGCGCCTTGCGGGCGGCGTCCGCGGCGGGCGCGTCGGCACGCTCGAGCGCGTCCTGCAGCCGTTGCCAGTCGTCGAGCGGAAACTTGGCGTCGATCGGCAGCCAGCAGGGCGCGCCGTCGGGTCCGCGCCCCGGCAATCGGATGGCGAATTCGACTCTTTTCCTGCTGCCGGGCACGGTCTCGACGTTGCTGGCGTACTGCTGCGGCGTCAGCACCTCGGCGAGCAGCATCCCGAGCTGCACTTCGCCCCAGGTTCCGCGGGTCTTCACGTTGGTCAGCACGCGCTTCAGGTCGCCGACGCCGACGGCGAGCGTCTGCATCTCTCCCAGTCCCTTGTGCACCTGCTCGAGGCGGTCCGACACCTGCTTGAACGACGCGCCGAGGCGCTGCTCGAGCGTGGCCTGCAGCTTTTCGTCGACGGTCGCGCGCATCTGGTCGAGCTTCTGCGCGTTCTCGTTGCGCAGGAGGTCGAGGCGCTGCTCGACCGCCGCGCGTATCGCCTCGAGGCGCTGCTCGTTCGATTGCCGGAGCTGCCCCAGCGCCGCGAGGATCTCGGTGCGCGAGCCGGCCGCGGCGGCCGCCTGCTCGGTGCGAGCGAGCGAGAGGTCCTGCCGCACGTCGCGCTCGAGATCGGCGCCCTGCGCGGCGAGCAGGTCGAGGCGGGCCTTGAGCTCGGCCGACGCGCGAACCGCTTCGTCGCGCGCGGCGACAAGTCGGCCGAGGCGGGACAGCACCACCGTCAGCAGCAGCGCGACCACGACGATGGCCGCGATGACGACAACGATGGAAGCATCCGGCATGGCCGCGGCAGTTTACTACGGAAGATTCTCCGGCGGCTTCACCCGCGCGGGCGGCGCGTCACATGACGGATGGACGCCATCGAACGGGGCCCGTGACGAACCGCCACAAATGGTTAAACTATCCGTCCGCCGCACCCGCCGGCACCGCTCCGCATTCGAGAGGATCCCATGCCCTTCGCTAACATTCTCGGCACGATCGGCAACACGCCGCACATCCGCGTCAATCGACTGTTCGGACCAGGCCAGAACATATGGATCAAGTCGGAGCGCTCGAATCCCGGGGGCTCCATCAAGGACCGCATCGGCCTGTCGATGATCGAGGATGCCGAGGCCCGCGGAATACTGAAGCCCGGCGGCACGATCATCGAGCCCACGTCGGGAAACACCGGCATCGGCCTCGCGATCGTCGCGGCCGTCAAGGGCTACAAGCTTATTCTGGTGATGCCCGACAGCATGTCCGTCGAGCGGCGCCGCCTGATGCTGGCGTATGGCGCCACCTTCGCGCTGACGCCGCGCGCGGAAGGAATGAAGGGATCCATCGCGAAGGCGAAGGAGCTCGCCGCGGCGACGCCCGGCTCGTGGATTCCGCAGCAGTTCGAGAATCCCGCCAATGTCGACGTCCACATGCGCACGACGGCGCAGGAAATCCTGGCCGACTTCCCCGAGGGCCTCGACGCGATCATCACGGGCGTGGGCACCGGCGGCCACATCACCGGCTGCGCGCGGGTGCTGAAACCGAAGTGGCCCAAGCTCAAGGTTTTCGCGGTCGAGCCCACGCCGTCGCAGGTGATCGCGGGAGGCCAGCACTCGCCGCACCCGATCCAGGGCATCGGCGCCGGATTCATTCCGCAGATTCTTGACACCAAGCTGCTCGACGGCACGATTGCGGTCGAACCGGACGCGGCAAAGGAAATGGCGCGTCGTGCGGCGCGCGAGGAAGGGATGTTGGTCGGCATCTCGTCGGGCGCGACGCTCGCGGCCATCGCGAAGAAGCTCCCGGAGCTCGCCCCCGACGCCCGTATCCTCGGATTCAACTACGACACCGGCGAGCGTTATCTCTCGGTCGACGCGTTCCTGCCGACGGAATAGGCAGGGCGGAGTCCGAGATATCCCGCCTCGACCGGTCGCCGCGGACGTAGCGCCCACACCGCAACCCGTCTTTCCCGCCCTGCCTCCCGCCGCTTGACACCCCGCGGCGGCTTCCGTAATCTCTTGGTTGAATGCTCAACTAAGGCAACGATGGCAACCGATACGCGCCAGCGGCTGGTGACGACCGCGATGCATCTCTTCTGGGAAAAGGGCTACGGCTCGACCAGCATCGCCGACGTGCTGCAGCGCGCCGACGTCAATAGCGGCAGTCTCTACCACTTCTTTCCGGGCAAGCAGGATCTGCTCCTCGCCGTCCTCGACGCCTACCGGGAAGGCATCGGTGCGATGCTGCTCGAGCCCGCATGGAAAGGCGTGCGCGACCCGATCGAGAAGGTGTTCGCGCTCCTCGCCCAGTATCGCAAGGGCATCGTCGATACCGAATGCCGCTACGGATGCCCGATCGGCAGCCTCGCGCTGGAGATCCACGAGCCGGATCCGCCGGTGCGCGCCGCCCTGGCCGTCAATTTCGACGCATGGACGGCCGCGATCGAGGAGTGTCTCGACGCAGCAGACGGACGACTGCCGCGCGGCCTCGACCGGCGCGGCCTCGCCACATTCGTGCTCACCACGATGGAAGGGGGCGTGATGCAGGCGCGCACCCAACGCGACGTCATGTATTTCGACCGCTCGGTGCAACACCTGCGCAACTACTTCGATTTGCTGCTGCGCGACGCGGGACCTCGCGCTCGTGCGATCGCGCCGCGCAAACGTGTGCCCGCACGCAAACGGCGGCGGCCTTAGGGGCCCGCCTGCTGCGCTCCGCCTCTCCTCGCTTCACTCACTCTTCGGGATCAACGATGCGCACTCGAACGACCGCTCTCCTGATGCTCCTCGCACTTACCGCCGGCAGCGCCGGCGCTGAGCCCATCGCTGCGCTGCAGCCGATGGCGTTTCTCGCCGGCCACTGCTGGACGGGTGAATTCCCGGGTGGCAAGCAGACCGACGAGCACTGCTTCGCGTGGCTCTACGACGGCAAGGCCCTGCGCGACACGCACACCGTGCGCGCACCCGGCCGGCCGGATTATGTCGGCGAGACGACGTACTACTGGGATCCCGCGACGAAGCGCGTGTCGTTCCTCTACATCGAGAATCTGGGCGGCATCAGCCGGGGCAGCATGGAAAGCGCCGGCGACACGCTCGTCTTCCCGCCAACGCAATACGTCGCGGAGGGCGAATCGATGACGTATCGTGTGCGCTGGACCCGACTCGACGAGACGTCGTATGAGGCGTTCAGCGAGGCACAGTCGAAAGACGGCTGGGCCACGATGTTCAAGCTCACGATGAAGCGCGTTCGGCGCTGACGCGTTTCGTCACGCCGAAAGTGCCAGCGCCGCGAAGCTCGCGAGCCAGTGCGCGCCGAGGTAGTCGCCGCTCTCGAGTCCGGTCATGCCGGCTGCGAGATGCGCAGCTCCGGCGTGGCGCAGCGCGCGCTGGCGTGGATCATCGCCGGGCAGCCCGGCGGCGATGCTCCGCAGGCACCATGCCCGCGACAGATTAAGACCGTCGAGATGGACGATCTGCGGATCGCCGCGATCGCTCACCTCGACCGGTGAGAGCAGGCTCGCGGGCCGACCCTCGGCGAACCCCGGCAGCCATCCGTCGAGCCATTGCGCGAATTGCGCCCGCGGAAGGACGCGGCGCATCAAATCCGACTCCATGAGGATCGGCGACAGAAAGTCTGCACCCGACGGCTCGTGCGCGACCGGCGCATCGCGATCGGCGTCAAACCATTCGATGACCTTGGCGACGCAAAGCGACTCGAGGTCGCCCGGTCCCGCGTTGCGCGCGTAATCCAGCGCGAAAGCGACGCCGAACGCCGTGTTCGAATGCACGCCGTGCCGCACCGGATAGCGCACCTTGGGCAGGTACGCGAGATAGCGCTCGACGAACGATTGCGCGAGCGGCGCGAGATTCGCCGACAGCGTCCGCGCGAGCGGATCGCCGGAAAGCGCGAGCTCGTGCGCGAGCTTCAGCAGCCACGCCCAGCCGTACGGCCGCTCGAACGACTGCGCGTCGGGTCGCGCGAGATAGGCGCATTCGGCCGTTACGTTGGCTGGCGCAAGGTGCCGCAGCAGCAACGCGTCGATCGCGGCGCGCTGCGGCAACTCTGGATGAAGGCGGCGCACATGGACCAGCAGCCAGTGCATGTGGACGCACGAGTGCCAGTCGTAGCTGCCGTAGAACGCGGGATGCAATACGCGCGGCGGCACGGCGTCGGCGTCCGCGACGAGCACGTGATCGAGCTTGTTCGGGTATTCGCGGACGACGTTCGCGAGCGCGATGTCGGCGAAGCGAGCGGCGAGGGTCGCGGACAGCATGCCTTGGCGGGAGGGGAAACTCGTCGAATAGGCCATCGGCGCGAAGCTGCCCGCGCGCGCGGCTTCCTAGCCTTCGCGTGCGAGCACGCGTCGGGCGACCTCCGACGCAGGCTCGAGCGAAGTCAGCACGCGGAGCAGCCCGTCCGGTGCCACCGCCGCGCCGTCGCGGTCGAACCAGAAAGGTGTGATGCCGGCAGCCAGCGCGCCCTCGACGTCGTGCGTGAGCGAGTCGCCGATCATCACCGCATTCTCGGGCGCGCAGTCAACGCGCTCCAGCACGGTCCAAAAGATTCTCGGGTCCGGCTTGGCGGCTCCCACCTCCTCTGACGTCACGAGACTCGTGACATGCGGTGCGAAACCGAACGTCGCGAGCTTCTCGTTCTGTTCAGCCTGCGTATTGTTGGTGACCACGCCAATCCGGGCGCACGGCGACAGGGCTTCGATGAGCTCGAGCGCGCCGGCCACGCGCCGGCGGTTCCGTCGATACAGCGCTCGATGCAGCCGCGCCGCAACCGCCGGGCGGGACGAGCCGTCGGCTCCCGCAAACGCGAACAGGCGACGGTAGCGCTCGATCCGCGCCTCGTTGACATCGACGCGTCCGAGCGCGACGGCGCGATGGAGTTCGTCGAGCAAACGGGCGCTTTCAGCGAGCAGGTCCTCGAGCGTGACCCGCCGCAATTCGGCGAAGCGCTCGCGCACGCCACTGATTGCGGCGCGGTTGGCGTGGCGGTGATCGACGAGGGTGTCGTCGAGGTCGAACAGGACGGCGCTGACCATGCCCGTGCCTACGCCGCTTCGCGGCTCGCCGGAAATGTGTTGGTGTCGCCCACCGGCGCTTTGCGCCCGTCGGGTCTCCCCCACACTCGCTCGGCTACGCAGCTTCGCAGCTCGCCGAAAGGCGCAGGCGATTGTGATCTCGTCGCTGCCGAGCCGAGAGGCATGGCGCCGGTGCAATCGTCAAGCCGCCTCGCGGCTCGCCTTCTTCCGCTCGTGTTCCTTCAGGAACCGCTTGCGGATCCGGATCGACGCCGGCGTCACCTCGACCAGCTCATCGTCGGCGATGAACTCCACCGCATATTCGAGCGTCAGCTGGATCGGCGGAACGAGCCGCACGGCCTCGTCGGTGCCCGAAGCGCGGACGTTGGTGAGCTGCTTGCCCTTGATCGGATTGACGACGAGGTCGTTGTCGCGGCTGTGGATGCCGATCACCATGCCTTCGTAGAGCTTGTCGCCCGGCGACACGAACATCCGGCCACGCTCCTGCAGTTTCCACAGCGCGTAGGCGACTGCCTCGCCGTCCTCCTGCGAGACCAGCACGCCGTTGCGCCGCTCGGGAATCTCGCCCTTCTGCGACGCATAGCTGTCGAAGACGTGGCTCATGAGCCCCGTGCCGCGCGTCAGGTTCATGAACTCGCCCTGGAATCCGATGAGCCCGCGCGCGGGAATCCGGTATTCGAGCCGGACGCGGCCACGCGCGTCGGACTCCATGTGCGTGATGTCGCCCCGGCGCGGCCCCAGCGCTTCCATAACGGCGCCCTGATGCTGTTCCTCGACGTCGACCGAGAGCGCCTCGAACGGCTCGCAGACGACACCGTCGATCGTGCGCAGCACGACGCGCGGACGCGACGCCGCGAGCTCGTAGCCCTCGCGCCGCATGTTCTCGATCAGGATCGTGAGATGCAGCTCGCCGCGTCCGGACACCAGGAACGAATCGGTATCGCCCGTCTCTTCGACGCGCAGCGCGACGTTGGTCAGCACTTCCTTGGCGAGCCGGTCGCGCAGGTTGCGCGACGTCACGTACTTGCCTTCGCGCCCCGCGAGCGGCGACGTGTTGACCTGGAAGTACATCGACAGCGTCGGCAAGTCGACCGAGATCGGCGGCAGCGGCTCGGGCAGCTCCACCGACGCCAGCGTCGTGCCGATCGTGAGGTCGTCGACGCCGGTGACGAGCACGATGTCGCCCGCCTGCGCCATGTCGACCGGCACCCGCTCCATGCCCGCGAACGCGAATACCTGGCCGATCTTCGCCTTCGGCGGGATTTCGCCCTCCGCGAGCGGCCCGTTGAGGATCGCGACTTCCTGCCCCGCCTCGAGGCGCCCGCGGCGGATACGACCGATGCCGAGCCGTCCGACGTAGCTCGAATAATCGAGCGCGCTCACCTGGAATTGCAGCGGCTCGTCCGGGTCACCGACGGGTGCGGGGACGTGCGTGAGAATGGCTTCGAACAGCGCCCGCATGTCGGCGCCCTCCGGGGTCACCTGCGCCTTCGCGACGTTTACATCGGTCGTGGCCCAGCCGTTCAGCGCCGATGCGTAGACGACGGGGAAATCCAGCTGATCTTCGGTGGCGCCGAGCTTGTCGAACAGCTCGAAGGTCTGGTTGACGACCCATTCGGGCCGCGCGCCGGGCCGGTCGACCTTGTTGACGACGACGATCGGCGCGAGGCCGAGCGAGAGCGCCTTCAGCGTGACGAAGCGCGTCTGCGGCATCGGGCCCTCGACGGCGTCGACCAGCAGCAGCACGCCGTCGACCATCCCCAGAACGCGCTCGACCTCGCCGCCGAAGTCGGCGTGTCCCGGCGTGTCGACGATATTGATCTGCGTGTCGTGGTAGCGGATCGAGCAGTTCTTCGCCAGGATGGTGATGCCGCGCTCACGCTCGATATCGTTGCTGTCCATCATCCGCTCGCCGACGTGCTGGTGCTTCGCGAACGTCCCGGCCTGGACCAGCAGCTTGTCGACGAGCGTCGTCTTGCCGTGGTCGACGTGGGCGATGATCGCGATGTTGCGCAGGGCCTTGGCGGGCGTGGACATGACAATTCCGATGAAATGGGCGGCTTGCATCCCCCGACGCCGGGGATGCCGCGCAAAACAGTCAATTATAGCGGAATCGGGGGCGTTTCGGCCACAAATATTTCGCAAAATCCGAAACTTAGGCTATAATTTGGTTTCGGGCGGCCATTTTTCCGGTCACCGCCTAGGATAGGATGGACCGTGGGCCAGCGAGCGCGACTTCGTCGCTGCGCGGCCCACAACTTGAACCCCTTGCTGCCTGGACCGGAAATCCTGCGAAGGATGGGCCGCGACCAGGAGCAATTCAATGAGTGCAACGAGCTTTGCCGAGCTCGGACTGCGACCCGAGCTGTTGCGGGCCGTGGACGAGGCCGGCTACACGACGCCCACGCCGATCCAGGTGCAGGCGATTCCGGTCGTTCTCGCCGGCAAGGACGTGATGGGCGGTGCCCAGACGGGGACCGGCAAGACGGCCGGCTTCGCGCTGCCGATCCTGCAGAAGCTCTCGCCGATGGCGAACGTGAGCCCGTCCCCCGCGCGTCATCCTGTGCGCGCGCTGATCCTCACGCCGACGCGCGAGCTCGCCGTGCAGGTCGAGGAATCCTTCCGCACCTACGGAAAGTACACGAACCTGCGCTCGACCGTCGTCTACGGCGGAGTCGACATCAAGCAGCAGCTCCCCATCGTGCGCGGCGGCGTCGAGATCCTCGTCGCCACACCGGGCCGCCTGCTCGACCACATCGAGCAGAAGAGCGTCTACCTGGGCCAGGTCGAGATCTTCGTGCTCGACGAAGCCGACCGGATGCTGGACATGGGCTTCATCCCGGACATCAAGCGGATCATGGCGCTCCTGCCCGTCACGGCGAAGCGGCAGAACCTGCTGTTCTCCGCGACGTTCTCGATGGAGATCAAGAAGCTCGCCGACCAGCTTCTCAACGCGCCGCAGCTGATCGAGGTCGCCAAGCGCAACACCACCGCCGACACGGTGACGCAGAGCGCGTTCAAGCTTCCCGCCGATTCGAAGCGCGCGTTCCTCGAGCATCTCGTGCGCACGCGCAATCTCACGCAAGTGCTGTGTTTCGTGCGCACCAAGCACGGCGCATCGCGCCTCGCGCGCCAGCTCGAGAAGGACGGGCTCATCACCGACGCGATTCACGGCGACAAGACGCAGCAGACCCGGATGGAAGCTCTCGCGGCGTTCAAGGAAGGCAAGCTGCAGGTGCTGGTCGCGACCGACGTCGCCGCCCGCGGGCTCGACATCGACGACCTGCCGCTGGTCGTCAACTACGAGCTGCCGCACGTGCCGGAAGACTATATTCACCGGATCGGCCGCACCGGCCGCGCCGGCGCCTCGGGCGAGGCGATCTCCTTCGTCGCGCCGGAAGAGGAGCGCTACCTCGCCGACATCGAGCGGATGCTGAAGCGTACCATTGCCGCGACCTCGCCCGAAGGCTTCGATATCTCCGCGAACCGAGACGAGCGGCCGGCGCGTGCGCCCCGCGGCCGGTCCGCGGATGCCGCGCCGCGCGGCAGATCCACCGAAGCGGCGCCGCGCGCCACCCGTTCACGCGCGCCACGCGGAACGCCCGGGCCGAAGCCGGTCGCCGGGAGCGCGGAAGGCGTCGCGCGCCACCGCGAAGTTACCATCGGCGATGCGCCGCGCGCCCCCGCGCGCGCCGAGACGCGGCGCGAGGAACGCGACCGCGCGTATGCGCTCAACCCGGATCAGGCGCCGACCCCGCGCGCGGAGCCGGCCGCCGAGTCCAAATCGGCGCTCACGCAGTCCGCGACCGCGCGGCGGCCGTCGTTCGGACACGGCCGGCCTGTCCCCGCGCTGCTGATGAAGCGCACGCGGCACGAGCCCGAGAAAGTCTGACCCGGGATCGTTCGTTGCGAAGCGCGGGGACGTCGCCGATAATGGTCGGCGCTTCCCGCGCGCCCGGCCCGCCGCCGGCCGCGGAACTCCTTCCGCCTGCCGGTGAATCCCTCCCCTGCCCTCGTCGTTGACGGTCTTTGCGTCGAGTTCGCGACGACCGACCGAGTCGTGCACGCGGTGCGCGGCGTCTCCTTCGACGTCGGCCGCGGCGAGACCGTCGCGATCGTCGGCGAATCGGGCTCGGGCAAGTCCGTCACCGCGCTGTCGATCATGCGGCTCGTCGAGCACGGCGGCGGGCGCATCACCGGTGGAACCATCGACTTCGCACGCCGCGACGGCTCGCGGGCCGACCTCGCGCGTGCCCACGGCGCGACGATGCGCGGCATCCGCGGCGCCGAGATCGCGATGATCTTCCAGGAGCCGATGACCTCGCTCAACCCGGTCTTCACGGTCGCCGACCAGATCGGCGAGTCCATCCGGCTGCACCAGGGGATGGACCGCGCCGCCGCGCGCGCCGAGGCGCTGCGCATGCTCGACCTCGTCCGCATCCCCGAGGCGGCGCAGGTGCTGGAGCGCTACCCGCACCAGCTTTCCGGCGGCATGCGCCAGCGCGTGATGATCGCGATGGCGCTGTCGTGCCGCCCCTCGCTCCTGATCGCCGACGAGCCAACCACGGCGCTCGACGTCACCGTGCAGGCGCAGATCCTGACGCTCGTGCGCCTGCTGCAGGAGGAGATGCACATGGCGGTGATCTACATCACGCACGACATGGGCGTGGTCGCCGAGGTCGCCGATCGCGTGGTCGTGATGTACCGCGGCGAGAAGGTCGAGCAGGGCCCGGTCGCCGACATCTTCGCAACGCCCCGCGAGACGTACACGAAGGCGCTTCTCGCGGCGGTGCCGCGGCTGGGGTCGATGCGCGGCACGGATGCGCCCGCGAAGTTCCCCTTGCCCGGCGCCGCGCCCGCGTCGTCGGCCGAGGTCGGCAGCCACTCCGCGGAACGCGCCTCCGCGGCGCCGCCGATCCTCGAAGTGCGGGATCTGTGCACGCGCTTCGACGTCAAGGCGGGGTTCTTCGGCCGCGTCACGCGGCGCGTGCACGCGGTCGAAGCCGTGAGCTTCGACCTCGCGCCCGGCGAGACGCTCGGGCTGGTCGGCGAATCCGGCTGCGGCAAGTCGACCACGGGACGCTCGTTGCTGCGCCTGGTCGACGTCGAGCGCGGCAGCATCCGCATCGAAGGCCGCGAGATCACGCACCTGCAGGGCGACGCAGTGCGGCCGGTCCGGCGTGACATCCAGATGATCTTCCAGGATCCGTTCGCCTCCCTCGATCCGCGGCTCACCGTCGGATTCTCGATCGCCGAGCCGCTCTACGTGCACGGCGTCGCGCGGGGACGTGCGGCCGAGGAGCGCGTCGCGTGGCTGCTGGAGCATGTCGGGCTCTCGCCGGATTTCGCGCAGCGCTACCCGCATGAATTCTCGGGCGGCCAGCGGCAGCGGATCGCCGTCGCCCGCGCGCTCGCGCTCAACCCCAAGATCATCGTCGCCGACGAGGCGGTGTCGGCGCTCGACGTCTCCATCCAGGCGCAGATCGTCAACCTGCTCATCGAGCTGCAGCGGGAGTTCGGGCTGTCCTACCTCTTCATTTCGCACGACATGGCGGTGGTCGAGCGCGTGTCGCACCGCGTTGCGGTGATGTATCTCGGTCAGATCGTCGAGATCGGCCCGCGACGCGCGATCTTCGAGTCGCCGCAGCATCCCTACACGCGCAAGCTGATGGCCGCGGTGCCGGTCGCCGATCCCACGCAGCGCCGGCGCAAATCCGAGTTATCATCGGACGAGATTCCGAGCCCGATCCGCGACCTGGGCGACGAACCCGACGTGCGGCCGCTGCAGGAGGTAGGTCCCGGCCATTTCGTCGCGACGCACCGGATCGCCGGCCCTTATTGATATCGATGCGACAGCGCATCGCCTGCGTTTTCCCGAAGGAGAATCCACCATGAAATCGCAATTTCGCAGCCTCGCCCTCGCGGGCGCGCTCGTCGCGGCGCTCGCGTCGCCGGCCGCCTTCGCGGCCAAGGACGTCGTGTTCGCGGTTGCCTCGACGTTCACGACGACGGACCCGTACGACGCCAATGACACGCTGTCGCAGGCGATGGCGAAGTCGTTCTACGAGGGTCTGTTCGGGTTCGACAAGGACATGAAGCTGGTCCCGGTACTGGCCGAGAGCTACACCGTCAGCCCTGACGGCCTCGTGTACACGATCAAGCTCAGGAAAGGCGTCAAGTTCCACGACGGCACCGATTTCAAGGCCGACGCCGTCAAGACGAACCTCGATCGCGTGACCAATCCCGACAACAAGCTGAAGCGCTACGGGCTCTACAACAACAATATCGCGAAGACCGAGGCGGTCGACGACTACACGGCGCGCATCACGCTGAAGACGCCGTTCTCGCCGTTCATCGCCCAGCTCGCCCACCCGTCGACGGTGATGATCAGCCCCGCCGCGTTGGCGAAGTACGGCAACAAGGACATTGCCTTCAATCCCGTCGGCACGGGGCCGTTCAAGTTCGTCGAGTGGAAGGCAACCGATTACATCAAGGTCGCGAAGTTCGACGGGTATTGGAAAAGAGGCTACCCCAAGGTGGACACGATCACCTGGAAGCCCGTCGTCGACAACAATTCACGCGCGGCGATGATGCAGACGGGCGAGGCGCACTTCACGTTTCCCGTTCCGTACGAAGTGGCCGAGGTGCTGAAGGCGAAGCCCGATATCGAGGTCGTCGCCGCGCCGTCGATCGTGCTGCGCTACCTGTCGATGAACACGCAGCAGAAGCCGTTTGACAACCCGAAAGTGCGCCAGGCGATCGCCTACGCGATCAACAAGGAGGCGGTAGCGAAAGTTGCATTCAACGGCTATGCCGCCCCGGCGGAGGGCGTCGTGCCGCAAGGCGTCGAATACGCGGTGAAGCTCGGCCCCTGGCCCGCCAACGTCGCGAAGGCCAAGCAGCTCCTGACCGAGGCCGGCTATCCGAACGGATTCGAGACCGAGCTCTGGTCCGCGTACAACCACACGACCGCGCAGAAGGTCACGCAGGTGCTGCAGCAGCAGCTCCAGCAGATCGGGATCAGGACGAAGATCACGCTGCTCGAGGCCGGCCAGCGCGTCGAGAAGGTCGAGAGCTGGCAGGACCCCAAGACGGCACCCGTACGGCTCTATTACGTCGGCTGGTCGACGTCGACCGGCGAGGCCGACTGGGCGCTGCGCCCCCTGCTCGACGGCGAATCGTGGCCACCGAAGCTCTTCAACACCGCCTATTACAAGAACGACAAGGTCGACGCCGACATCAAGGGCGCGCAGCTGACGACCAACTCGGCCGAAAAGGCGAAGCTGTACAAGGACGCCCAGGAGCGGATCTGGGCCGACGCGCCGTGGGCGCCGCTCGTTACCGAGAAGCTGCTGTCCGCGAACAGCCGGAAGCTGACCGGCGTCTACGTGATTCCGGACGCGTCGTTCAATTTCTCCGAAATCGACCTGAAGTGACGCGAATGTCCGAGAGCCAGACGCGACGCGTCGCCGCGATCGGAAACATCCGCGTCGTCCCCGCACAGGCGGGGATCCAGTGACGTTGAACGAACCGACACTGGGTTCCCGCATTCGCGGGAACGACACTGTGAAGGATCGCGGGCGTCAACGCGGGCGTCAACGCTGACGTCAACGCTGACCTGCGATCCTCGCGGCCGCCATGATCCAGTACATCGTCAAGCGGCTCTTCGGGCTGCTTCCGACGCTCCTCATCGTCGGGGTCCTGGTCTTTCTGTTCGTGCATCTTCTGCCCGGCGATCCGGCGCGCCTTGCAGCGGGTCCCGATGCGAATCCAGAAACAGTCGAGCTCGTCCGCAAGGACTTGGGCCTTGACCTGTCTCTGCCGCAGCAGTTCCTCCGCTTCAGCAACGGCGTGCTGCACTGGGATTTCGGCCGGTCGCTGCGGACGAAGCGCACCGTGCGCTCCGAGATCGCCGACCGGTTCATGCCGACCTTGTGGCTCACCGTTTGGAGCATGGGTTGGTCAGTCGTGTTCGGCATGACGATCGGCATCCTTTCCGCGGTCTGGCGCAATCGCTGGCCGGACCGGCTCGGCATGACGCTCGCCGTATCCGGCATATCGTTCCCGGCGTTCGCGCTCGGGATGGTGCTGATGCAGGTCTTCGCGGTGCAGCTCGGCTGGCTGCCAACCGTCGGCGACGACACTTGGCGCCACTACATCCTGCCGAGCGTCACGCTCGGCGCCGCGGTCGCCGCGATCATGGCGCGCTTCACCCGCTCGTCGTTCGTCGACATCCTCGGCGACGATTACATCCGGACCGCGCGCGCGAAGGGCCTCGACGAGGCTCACGTCGTCGTCAAGCACGGCCTGCGCAATGCGCTGATTCCCGTCGTCACGATGATGGGGCTGCAATTCGGCTTCCTTCTGGGTGGCTCGATCGTCGTCGAGAAGGTCTTCAACTGGCCGGGCCTCGGGCGCCTCCTCATTGACGCGGTCGATATGCGCGACTATCCGGTGATACAGGCGCTGGTGCTGCTGTTCTCGCTCGAGTTCATCCTGATCAATCTCGTCGTGGACGTCCTTTACGGCGTCATCAATCCAACCATTCGATATCGCTGATGGACACTCCTGCCGCCGACGTGGCCGCTCTCGTCGACATGTCGCCGGAACGGATGCGCACCCCGTGGTCGGAATTCTGGCGCAAGTTCCGCCGCCAGCCGGTCGCGCTCATTGCGGGCGGATTCGTCGTGGGACTTGTCGTCGTGGCCGTGCTGGCCCCGTGGATCGTGCCGTATGACGCGGAAAGCTTCTTCGATTACGACATGCTCAACGCGCCACCGTCCGCTGCGCACTGGTTCGGCGTCGACTCGCTTGGCCGCGACATCTTCAGCCGCATCCTCATGGGCGCGCGCATCTCGCTCGCCGCCGGATTCATTTCGGTGGCGGTCGGCGCCGTGGTCGGCACCGTGCTGGGACTCGTCGCCGGATACTACGAAGGCTGGTGGGACCGCGCGATCATGCGCCTGTCGGACGTGCTGTTTGCCTTTCCCGGGATCCTGCTCGCGATCGGCATCGTCGCGATCCTGGGCGGCGGCATGGCGAACGTGATCATCGCGGTGGCGATCTTCAGCATTCCGACGTTTGCCCGGCTCGTGCGCGGCAACACGCTGGCGCTGAAGCACCTCACGTTCATCGAGGCGGCAAGAAGCCTCGGCGCGTCGAACGCGACGATCATCCGGCGCCACATCTTCCCGGGCACGATTTCCGCCGTCGTCGTCTATTTTTCGCTGCGCGTCGGCACGTCGATCATCACGGCGGCGAGCCTGTCGTTCCTCGGCATGGGCGCGCAACCCCCGACGCCCGAATGGGGCGCGATGCTCGATGCCGCGCGCTCGGACATGATGACGGCGCCGCATGTCGCGATCTTCCCGGCCCTGGCGATCTTCTTCACCGTGCTGGCGTTCAACCTGCTGGGCGACGGGCTGCGCGATGCCCTCGACCCGAAGATTGAACAACGGTAGCCGGATCGGTCCGGCGGCGCGGTAGATCGGATCCGTTTGGTCGAAGACCGTCCCTTGACGCCGCAAATCGTCGCGCATTGTCGCGCCGGCTTCGAAGCCGAGGCCGCGGCCGATCTGCAATGCCTCGCGGGCGCGGCTGAAACGGACCTGGCCGCCGACGCACCGATGAAACGCGGTTTCGTCGTCGCCACGCCTCGCGTGTTCGATTCGCAGCGCTGGCCGCGAGCGCTCGAGCGCATGCCGCCGATGTTCGTCCGCTCGCTGTTTTTCGGCACGGGCCCGCACACGCTCTTCGATCCGTCGAGCACGAAGGGCCGGCCGGATCGCGTCATTCCGCTCATCACGCTGATCGACGCATTGCGCGCCGGTCTTGCGTTGCCCGGCGCGGCTCACGCAACCCGCGGCGCGCTCCGGTTTGGAGAATTGCGTCTGGAAACCGCCGACACCAACGATGGCAAGGAAATGTCGGGCCTTTGCCGGTCGCTCGAGCGCCCGCTCGCCGACGCGTTGCGCGAGCGCGGCATCCTTGTCGAATCGGCGGATCACGCTGCCGGGCGCCTGCCAGCGTTGCACGTCCTCTTGCCGGACGGCGGCCACGCCTTCGTCGGCGCCAGTCTCGCGCCGTGGGGCAGCCATTGGCCGATGGGCATTCCGCGGCTGCGGATGCCGCATTCGGCGCCGTCGCGCTCGACGCTGAAGCTCGCCGAAGCACTGCTCGCATTTCTCGGTGACCGCGACCTCGACGTGCTGCAGGCCGGCATGCGTGCCGTTGACCTCGGCGCCGCGCCCGGCGGCTGGACGTGGCAGCTCGTGGAGCGCGGGCTGCGCGTCATCGCCGTCGACAATGGTCCGATGAAGGGCGACGTCGCCAACGATCCGCTGGTGACGCATCTGCGCGAGGACGGTCTCCGCTACGTTCCGCGCAAGCCGGTCGACTGGATGGTCTGCGACATTGTCGAACAGCCGTCACGCATCGCCACGCTCGTCGCACGCTGGATCGGCGAGGGCCACGCAAGACACACGATCTTCAACCTGAAGCTGCCGATGAAGAAGCGCTACGACGAAGTCCGCCGCTGCGAGGCGATCATCCGCGAGGCGCTGCAGCGCGCGCACGTGCGGCACTCGCTGCGCTTCGCGCAGCTCTATCACGATCGCGAGGAAATCACCGGCTATTGCGCGCGGATCGGCTGAGCGGCCGCACGCGTGGCCGGTTGAGCTGCGCCGTGCTGACGCGATCCGGGCGATCGCGATTCCGGGCGCCCGATGATCAGCCCGAGCCTTGCGCCTTGCGCTGCAGGAACGGGGTCAGGACGTCCATCGGCAGTGGGAATACGATGGTCGTGTTCTTGTCCGCGCCGATCACGGTCAGCGTTTCCAGATAGCGCAACTGGATGGCCTGCGGCTCCTGCGCGAGCACCTTGGCGGCCTGATAGAGCTTCTCCGACGCCTGCAGCTCGCCCTCCGCGTGGATCACCTTGGCGCGCCGTTCGCGTTCCGCCTCCGCCTGTCGCGCGATGGCCCGTATCATGGATTCGGTCAGGTCGACCTGCTTGATCTCGACATTGGAAACCTTGATGCCCCACGAATTCGTTTGCGCGTCGAGCGCCTGCTGGATGTCGAGATTGAGCTTCTCCCGTCCCGCAAGCATGTCGTCGAGTTCGTGCTTGCCCAGAACCGATCGCAATGTCGTCTGCGCCAACTGGCTCGTCGCAACCAGGTAGTTCTGAACCTGGATGATCGCCTTCTCCGCATCGATGACGCGAAGATAGACGACCGCGCTCACTTTCACCGACACGTTGTCGCGCGAGATCACGTCCTGGGTCGGCACCTCGAAGACGACGGTGCGCAGGTCCACTTTCACCAGCTGCTGGATTCCCGGGATCAGGATCACCAGGCCGGGCCCCTTGACCTTCCAGAATCGTCCGAGGGCGAAGACCACGCCGCGCTCGTACTCGCGCAGGATTCGTACCGCTGAGGCCACCAGGATGGCCAGCAGAACGATCGCGAATACCCCGCCGAAGCTCCAGATCATGACGCACCCCCTTTTGGTTCGGTCGATTGTGGCTCCACATTCAAGACAGCCCCATCGATGCCGGTCACCCGCACCCTCTGTCCGCTCGCCAACGGCCCGACGCTGCGCACGTGCCAGATTTCGCCGCGAATCGTCGCCCAGCCATCCCCCGCGAAGTCCGCGAGCACTTCAGCCGGGCAGCCGAGAAGTGTCGTCTGACCGCTCACCACGGGACGGCGGCGCGCCTGCACTGCCATTCGCACGATTACGAACACGAACACTGCACTGATGAATGCGAGCGTCGCGATCAACGGTAACGGAATCCCGAAGCCGATTGCGTCGGGATCGATGAGAATAACGGCGCCGATCGCGAAAGCAAGAACGCCTCCGATGCCGAGGGCGCCCGACGTAGGCAGGTAGACCTCGGCCACCAGGAACGCCATGCCCAGAACGATGAGCGCCAACCCGGTGTAGTTGATGGGAAGCATCTGGAACGCAAACAGCGCGAGCAGCAAGCTGATGCCGCCGACCACGCCCGGCAGGATGTAGCCGGGATTGGTGAATTCGAACAGAAGCCCATAGATGCCGATCATCATCAGCACGAGGGCGAGGCTCGGCGAAGCGATCACGGCAAGCAATCGCGTGCGCCAGTCGGGATCGAAGGCGACGAGTTCGGCGCCGGCGGTGTCCAGGGTCACCGCGTTCCCGCTCACGGTGACGCGCGACCCCTGCGCCCGGTCCAGCAGGGCGCGCACACTCGGAGCGACGTAGTCGACGACATGAAGCTTAAGCGCTTCCTCAGCGGTGAGGCTCACCGCTTCGCGAACCGCTTTTTCCCCCACTCCGCGTTGCGCCCTCGCAATTGGGCGAGACTGCGAATGTATGCGGCCGCATCGTGGATCTGCTTCTCGGTGAGCGCGCTTGGCTGCGTTGCAGGGGGTGACTTCACCTTGCCGGCCTCCCCTTCCTTCGGCGCGGCGGCCGGCGGTGGGATTGGCTCGCTACTCGGCCCGCCAATTCCGATTTGCACGGGCGTCGCGGCGCCCAGGTTGGTGCCTGGAGCCATCGCAGCGATGTGGCTCGCATACAGAATGTAGGTGCCGGCGCTGGCCGCCCGCGCGCCGCTCGGATACACGAAGGTGGCGACCGGGATCGGCGAGGCGAGGATGGCCTTGATGATCTCGCGCATCGACGTGTCCAGGCCGCCTGGCGTGTCGATCTTCAGGACGACGAGGCTCGAGCCATTCTCGACCGAGTGCTTCAGGCCCTGCGCGAAGTAGTCCGCGGTGGCGGGCGTTATCGGCGCGTCGATGGTCAGCACCGTGACGGGCGGGGGGCTTGCGGCCGCAAGCACCGGCATCAGCAGCAGGACCAGGAAGAGCGGCATTGGTCGATTCTCACGGTACCGGAATTCCGATCGGCAGCCAGGCAGGCGGGCCGACTGCGCCTCACTTCGTGGCGGAGGTGCGCGGTGGTGGCCCTGTATGCCATCCGGTCTCCGGATATTCTGCGCCAAAACGTTTGGCTCGTGGTCGCCTGGGACGATGGCCTTCGCGACGGGGCCCTGATTGCCATCGTGTCCGGCCGTTGCCGTCGGGCGACCGGCCCCCAAGGAACCTAATCGGCGATGATGCCGAGCTTCACGTAGGTGGGCCGCAGGATCACGGCGAGGCGGGGCAGCCGTCGCCAGAACCACAGTGCGGTCACCGCGCACAGGACGCCGTTGAGCGCGAACGTATTCTCGACGCCGATGCTTCTGGCGAGCGCGCCCGCGACGAGATTGCCGATCGGGGCGACGCCCAGAAATGCCATCGTATAGAACCCGGCGACGCGGCCGCGCAAACGATCCTCGACGATGGTCTGGATGATCGTGTTGGCGGAGGCCACGGCGAGGATGACGCCCCCGCCGACCAACGCCATGAGCCCGAGCGCTGCCGGCAGCGCCGTGAGGTGCGAGAAGGCGGCGAGCGCGATTCCGGCGACCGCGGCGGCGAGCGCGATGACCCGGCCGAGACCGCGAATCGTCTTCCGGCCGGCGAGATACGCGGTACTCGCGAGCGCCCCCGCGCCGGCCGCCGACAGCAGGAAGCCCAGCGTGTGCGCGCCGCCACCAAAAATCCGCGCCGCGTAGATCGGCATCAGCGCCGAGTAGGGCGTGATCGTCCACGCGGCTACGGCGACCAGCACGAGCAGTGCCCGCACCGGCGCAAATCCGAACGAGTAGCGCGCGCCCTCCTTCCAGCTCGACCAGAAGCTCGCCGCGGTCCGCTCGGGCTTCGTCGCATGCGGCCAGCGCAGCCGCGAGATCGCGACGATCACCGCGACGAAGGACAGCGCATTGAGCGCGAAGCACACCGCTTCGCTGACGAGCGAAAGCAGGATGCCGGCGATCGCCGGACCCACGACGCGCGCGCCGTTGACGAGGAACGAGTTGAGCGCAATCGCGTTCGGAAGGTCGTCGCGATCGTCGACGAGGTGCACGTAGAGCGCCTGCCGAATCGGCACGTCGAACGCGGAGACGATGCCGAGCCACAGCGCGCAGGCGATGAGGTGCCATACGGCGAGATGGCCGGTCGCCGAGAGCAGCGCCAGGACGAGGGCCTGGGCGAGCAGCAACGACTGCGTGACATACAGCGCGCCGCGCCGGTCGACGCGGTCCGCGATCACTCCGGCGAAGGGCCCCAGCGCGAGAATGCCGATGTTCGAGCAGAACGCGACCGCCCCCAGCAGAAATGCCGAGTCGGTGAGCCGCCAGGTGACCCAGCCCATCGCCACCTGCTGCAGCCAGGTTCCGATCAGCGACATCCCCTGGCCGACGAAGAATCGCCGGAAGTTCGCGTGGCGCAGCGCGCGGAAGGTGTGGGAAAGGTAAGAGATCATTGGAGCGCGCGCATCGGGTCATGCATAGTTCGACGCCGTCATGCGCCGCGCGGTTCAATGCCCGCTCCGAGCCGATGCCCGGGCCGACGTCGATGCGCCGCACGCGGCGCACAGCCTCACCCCGACAGCCGCGCCCGCTGGATCCTCAGATTGCCGAGCGTCGCGGTCTTCTCGGCCAGACGCGCGCGCTCTTGCTCGACAACGGCCGCGGGCGCGCGCGCGACGAAGCCCTCGTTGCCGAGCTTCGCGCTCGAATTGGCGATCTCGCCTTCGAGGCGGGCGATCTCCTTGCCGATGCGCTCGCGCTCGGCGGCGGGGTCGACCTTGACGTCGAGCATGATGCGAAGCCTGTCGATGACCTGAACCGGCGCGTCCGTCGTGGGCAGCTCTTCGACAATGCGATAGTCGGACAGGCGCGCGAGCGCCATGACGTACGGCGCAAATGCGCCCGCCCCATATCCGGCGATATCTTCAACGACCAGGAGATCGACCTTCTGTCCTGGCGAAAGTCCCATCTCGGAACGCAGCGATCGGCAGGCGTCGACGATTTCCTTCAGCATTGAGACCTGTGTGGTCGCTTGTGGATCACGCTTCTGCACGTCAGCCTTCGGATAGGGCCGCAGCGACACGGTATCGCCTTTCACGCCGGCGAGCGGTGCCACCGACTGCCAGAGCTCCTCGGTGACGAACGGAATGATCGGGTGCGCGAGGCGCAGCACGGTTTCCAGCACGCGGACGAGCGTGCGCCGCGTACCGCGTTGCGCCGCTTCGTCGCCGCGCGCGCAGATCCACCTTGGCGAGCTCGACGTACCAGTCGCAGTACTCGTTCCAGACGAACTCGTAGATCGCCTTGGCGGCGAGATCGAAGCGATAGTCGGCGAGCTGCCGGTTCACTTCCTCTTCGGCGTCCTGCAGCTCGGCGACGATCCAGCGGTCGGCGATCGACAGCGTCGCCGGCTTCGCCGCATCCAGCCCGACGTCCTTGCCTTCGACGTTCATCAGCACGAAGCGCGTCGCGTTCCACAGCTTGTTGCAGAAGTTGCGGTAGCCCTCGCAGCGGCTCAGGTCGAAATTCAGCGTGCGGCCGAACGTGGCGAGGCTCGCGAAGGTGAACCGCAGCGCGTCGGCGCCGAAGGCGGGAATCCCGTTCGGGAACTGCCGGCGCGTGCGCCGGATGATCGGCTCGCGCTGCTTCTCCAGCATCAGGCCGTACGTGCGCTTCTCGATCAGGGTTTCCAGCGTGACGCCGTCGATCACGTCGAGCGGGTCGAGGACGTTGCCCTTCGACTTCGACATCTTCTGGCCTTCCTCGTCACGCACGATCGCGTTGATGTACACGGTGCGAAACGGGACCTCGCCCGTGAAATACACCGTCGTCATGATCATCCGCGCGACCCAGAAGAAGATGATGTCGAAGCCGGTGACGAGCACGCTCGACGGCAGGAACGTCCGCAGCCAGGGATTCGCCGCATCGGCTTCGGCGTTGCCGGTCCAGCCGAGCGTCGAATGGCACCACAGCGCCGAGGAAAACCACGTGTCGAGGACGTCGGGGTCCTGCTCCAGCCGCGCCGGCTCACGGCCGAGCTTCGCGCGCGCCCTCGCCCGCGCCTCGGCCTCGTCGCGCGCGACGTAGAAGTTGCCCGCCTCGTCGTACCACGCGGGAATGCGATGGCCCCACCAGAGCTGGCGCGAGATGCACCAGTCCTGGATGTTGTTGATCCAGTGCAGGTAGGTCGACAGCCATTCGGCCGGCACGAATTCCACCTTGCCGTTCTCGCCCGTGCGCGGGCTCCTGATCCCGCCGTCCACCGCCGCGAGGCAAAGATCCTGGATCGACTGCTCCGGGAAAGAACGGATGGTCTTCCGGCGCCGGCGTGCGCATCGCCACGAACCACTGGTCGGTCAGCATCGGCTCGACGATCTCGCCGGTGCGCTCGCAGCGCGGCACGACCATCTTGTGCGCCTTCTCGCTGACGACGAGCCCCAGCGCGGCGAGATCGGCGAGCACCGCCTTGCGCGCCGCGTAGCGATCGAGGCCGCGATATTTCTCGGGCGCGTTGTCGTTGATCGTCGCGTCGAGATTGAGGATGCCGATAGGCGTGAGGCCATGCCGCTGTCCGATCGCCCAGTCGTTGAAGTCGTGCGCCGGCGTGATCTTCACGCAGCCGGTGCCGAATTCCTTGTCGACGTAGCTGTCGGCGATCACGCGGATCGTACGGCCGGTGAGCGGCAGCGTCACTTCCTTGCCGACGAGCTCGCGTGTAGCGCTCGTCGTCGGGATTCACGGCGACCGCGACGTCGCCCAGCATCGTCTCGGGCCGCGTCGTCGCGACGACGACGTCACCCTTGCCGTCGACACGCGGATAGCGGATCTCCCAGATCTTGCCCTGCTCTTCCTCGTTCTCGACCTCGAGGTCGGACACGGCGGTGCCGAGCTTGGGATCCCAGTTGACGAGGCGCTTGCCGCGATAGATGAGCCCGTCGTCGAACAGCCGGACGAACGTTTCGATGACCGCGGCGGAGAGTCCCTCGTCCATCGTGAAGCGCTCGCGCGACCAGTCGCCCGAGGTGCCGAGCCGGCGCATCTGGTTCGTGATCGTCGAGCCGGATTCCTGCTTCCACTTCCAGACGCGCTCGACGAATTTCTCGCGGCCGATCTCGAGCCGCGGCGTGCCTTCGATCTTGAGCTGATTCTCGACGACGATCTGCGTCGCGATGCCCGCATGATCAGTGCCGAGCTGCCACAGCGTGTTGCTGCCGCACATCCGTTGCCAGCGGATCAGCACGTCCATCAGCGTGTGCTGGAACGCGTGCCCCATGTGCAGCGTGCCGGTGACGTTGGGCGGCGGGAGCTGGATGCAGTAGGGCGGCGCGCCGTCCTTCCACGACGGCTTGAAGTAGCCGCGCGATTCCCACAGCGGGTACCACTTCGCCTCGATGGCGGCGGGTTCGAAGCTTTTCGCGAGTTCCATGGGGTGACGAGCGCCTGACCGAGGGACGGCTGATCGATTACAAGAGCTTGAATTATAGCGGAAATCACACGTGCTCGTGGGCGGGCCGGCAGGTTGCCGGTCAGCTTGCGCGGTCCTGGCCGGCGGCGACCGAAATGCAGTCCGCTCGCGGTGATGCCCCGCAATGCGGTACGCCAACCGGCCGATCAGCGGCACCGGGCTGCTGCGCTACAATCCGCGCATCGTGTCCTCGAAATTCCTGCGAAATTTCCTTCGCACGCGGCGCGGCATCGCCGCTGCCATGCTACTCGGCCTGCTGCTCGTCGGCATGCAGCTCGAGTCGCAGCGGCACGCGATCGGCCACGTCGGCGAGTGGATGCAGCAGCCGCACGACCGCCGGCCTGCAATTGCCGGCGGACCAGGATGCCTGCGCGATTTGTGCGCTGTTCGCCGGCGGCGCCAATGCCGCGCCCGCCGCCTCCGCTGCGGCCGCCGCGCCGGTCGAGGACTTCGTCGCGCCGCGCGCGCACACTTTCACTGCGCCGACCGCGGAATCCCCCTCTCCGTACCACAGCCGCGCCCCACCTTCGCTCCTCTAGGTCACGTTGCCCCCCGGCGCAGCTCGCGCCGGCCTTCATCGGCAATGACTGGAGGATCGAATCATGTCCAGGCAAGTCCTGGCGCCAAGCGCATTCGCGCTGGCGCTGTGCACTGCATTCCCCGTCCACGCGGCGAGCGACGCCGACCTCGCGGAAATCCGCACAGAGATCAAGTCGCTCAAGCAGTCGTACGAAGCAAGGATCGAGGCGCTCGAGCGCCGGCTGAAGGACGCCGAAGCGAGGGCCGCTGCAGCGCCGGCGCCCGCACCGGTCGCGGCGGCGCCTGCCGCGGTCCCGCAGCCCATCGCAGCGGCCCCCGCGGCCTCGCCCACCGCCGGCTTGAGCGCATTCAACCCGGCGATCTCGGCAGTTCTGCAGGGTGTGTACGCCAACATGTCGCAGGATCCCAACCAGTATTCGCTCGCCGGGTTCGTGCCGAGCGGCGACATCGTTCCGGCAAAGCGCGGATTCAGCATCGCCGAATCGGAGCTTTCGCTGACGGCGAACGTCGACGACAAGGTCTACGGGAACCTCACCTTCTCGCTGTCGCCGGAAAACACCGTCGAAGTCGAGGAAGCCTACGGAATCGCCACCGCCGTGCCGTACGGCATCACGCCGAAGTTCGGACGCTTCCTCTCCAGCATCGGCTATCTCAACGACCAGCATCAGCACGTCTGGGACTTCTACGACGCGCCGCTCGTCTACCAGGCGTTCCTCGGCGGCCAGTACCAGAACAACGGCCTGCAGGTGAAGTGGGTCGCGCCGACCGACACGTTTCTCGAGTTCGGCGGCGAAATCGGCAGCGGCGAGGGTTTCCCGGGAACCGGCCACAACAAGAACGGCATCGGCAACGGCAACGCGTATGTGCACGCCGGCGGCGACGTCGACGCGAGCAACAGCTGGCGAGCCGGATTTTCGTACCTGCAGACAACGGCGCGCGACCGCGACTACCTAGCAACCGATCTCGCGGGCAACGACGCGCAACTGTCGTTCTCCGGCCGCAGCCAGCTCGCGATCGCCGACTTCGTCTGGAAGTGGGCGCCGAACGGCAACGCGATCGACACGCAATTTCAAGCTGCAGGGCGAATACTTCTGGCGGCGCGAGCGCGGCGACCTCACGTACGACGCCGACGGCGCGCTCGGCCTCACGCAGCACCGGCAACTACGGCGCGGACCAGAGCGGCTTCTATGTGCAGGGCGTCTGGCAGTTCATGCCGACATGGCGCGTCGGTGCGCGCTACGACTGGCTCGATCCGGGCACCGTCAACTACGGCGCGAACGGCGTCTATCTCGCCAACGGCTCGTTCAATCCGCAACGGATGGCGGCGATGCTCGACTGGACGCCGTCCGAGTTCAGCCGGTTCCGCGTGCAGTTCCAGCAGGCAAGCTGCGGCCGGACCTCACCGACAACGAGCTCTTCGTCCAATACATCCTGACCCTCGGCGCGCACGGCGCGCACAAATTCTGAAGGAGGCATGCCATGTCGTCACTATTGCGTGCAATTGCCGGGGCTGCGCTCGCCGCGCTCGCCGGCCCGGCGCTCGCGGCATTGAGCGTGTTCGCCACGGTTCCCGAATGGGGCGCGCTGGTGCAGGAGCTGGGCGGCGACAAGGTCAAGGTCTACGTCGCGACCAACGCATTGCAGGATCCGCATCACGTCGAGGCCAAGCCCAGCCTCATTGCGCGGGCCCGCAGCGCCGACCTCGTCGTGGCGACCGGCGCCGAGCTGGAGATCGGCTGGCTGCCGCTCGTCACGCAGCAGGCGGGCAATCCGGCGATCCAGCCGGGCAAGCCCGGCTATTTCGAGGCGGCGCCCTACGTGACGCTGCTCGAGAAGCCGGCGCGGCTCGATCGCGCCGAGGGCGACGTGCATCCCGGCGGCAATCCGCACATCCAGACCGATCCGCGCAACATCGCGCGCGTCGCGGGCCCGCTTTCCGCGCGCCTCGCGGAGCTCGATCCGGCCAACGCCGCGTTCTATCGCGAGCGTTACCAGGCGTTCGCCGACGCGCTGGGGCGCGGCGATCGCGAATTGGGAGAGACAGGCGGCGCCGCTTGAAGGGCGTCCCGGTCGTCGTCCAGCACAAGGCACTTCACGTATCTCTTCAGACTGGCTCGGGCTGAACGAGATCGGCTGCGCTCGAGCCCAAGCCCGGCGTCGAGCCGACGACCGCGCATCTCTCGGAGGTACTCGCCGCTGTTGCAGCGGCAGCCCGCGAAAATGGTCGTGCGCTCGGCCTACCAGAGCGATCGCGCGTCGCAGTGGATCGCCGAGCGCGCGAAAATCAATCGTTGTCGTCCTTGCCATTCACTGTTGGCGGCGACGACGGCGCGAAGGATCTCTACGGCCTTTTCGACGACACGATCGCGCGGCTGCTCAAGGGGGCGCAATGAGCTTCGGCGCGATCGAGCTCTCGATCCTGCTGCCCGCGTTGGTCGCCGGCCTGCTTGTCACCGCTACGCACGTGCCGCTGGGAATGCAGGTGCTCGCACGCGGCATCGTGTTCATCGATCTCGCCATCGCGCAGATCGCGGGCTGCGGCGTCGTGCTGGCCGACCAGCTCGGCTTCGAGGCGGAAGGCGCGGCAGTGCAGGTCGCGGCGCTCGCCGCAGCGCTGGCCGGCGCGCTGCTCCTCACGTGGACCGAGCGCATCTGGCCCGACGTGCAGGAGGCCGTCATCGGCGTCGTGTTCATTCTTGGTGCGACCGGCAGTGTGCTGCTGCTCGCGTCAAACGTCCACGGCAGCGAACATCTGCGGGACCTTCTCGTCGGGCAGATCCTGTGGGCGCAGCCGGCGAGGCTCATGTGGGCGGCCGCGGTCTATGCCGTCATCCTGGTGCTGTGGTTCGGCTGGCGCGAGCGCCTCGGCCGTACCGGCTTCTACGCGCTCTTCGCGCTCGCGGTGACCGTGTCGGTGCAGCTCGTCGGCCTTTATCTCGTGTTCGCGACGCTCATTGTTCCGCCGCTTGCCACACGGAGAATGACGCGCGGCCGTCTCGCCGCGTCGTGGACGCTGGGCGGCGCCGGTTATGCGCTGGGATTGGTGCTGTCGACGGCGCTTGACCTGCCGAGTGGGCCCGTCATCGTCTGGATGCTGGTCGCGCTGGCGCTTGCCTGGTACGCATTCGCATCGCGGCGCGTTGCCGCGGCGCGATGAAGCGAACGAGACTCAGCGGGCCTTCGCGGCCGCCGGCGCGCTCGCCGCAACTTCCTCGGCGTCGGTGAGGCGATAAAGAAGTCCCGCCTCGTCGTCCTTCAGCACCGCAAACCTGCCGGAGACGACGATTGGCTCGAAGCTGTACTGGACCGGCTTCTTCGCACGCACCTCGACCACGCCGTCCGGACCGGCGGGCAGGCAGAACTGGCAGTGCGGCGGCACCGACGAGAGCAGGAATCGCGACTGCTTGTCGCCCATGTCGAGCGGGATGATGAACCCCTGCACGCGGACGTCCTTGCGATCGAGGCCAAGGATGTCCTTGGAGAATTCGGCGACCATTTTCCCGTTCTTCGCGACCGGCGCCACCTGCGCGAGCGTCTTCCACGACACGACGCCGGCGAGCTCGGGCAGGAGCATCGTGCTGTAGTCGACCGCCGGCGGCAGCCCGCCCGGCGGCACACCGGTCACGGCCGGCGCGGTCGGCGCGAAGGCGACCAACGACGCGCAGGCCAGCGCGATTACGGCAACGTGCTTCATGCGTCCACCTGTCGTGACGCCCCGCCATCGCGGGGCCCGTGGAAATTATACGCGTGCCCGCCCGGCAGGCGGCTCCGCTTCAGGGCCCGCCGCTTCGTGGTCGGGAACGCGGCGCGGTCCATCTCGAGCGCGCGGCCACAGCAAGAGTTCGGCCGGGTCCGCACCTGCGCAACGCGGAATTATGGAAAAATGACGGCGTCCGATTCGTTCAGGCGCGCGTGCCTGCAACCTCCATCCCCGAGAGGAGAAACCATGAGCGACACTTATAAGGGAAGCTGCTTTTGCGGCGCCGTCGAACTCACCGTCACGGGCGAGCCCGTCGCGGCAGGCTACTGTCACTGCGCGTCGTGCCGCAGTTGGGCGGCTGCCCCGGTCAACGCGTTCAGTCTCTGGAAACCGGACGCAGTGAAGATCACCAAGGGCGCCGACAACATTGGCACTTTCCACAAGACCGAAAACAGCTATCGCAAGTTCTGCAAGACCTGCGGCGGCCACCTGATGACGGATCATCCGCCATTCGGGCTGATCGACGTCTACGCCGCCACGATCCCGACGTACCGCCATGAGCCGAAGCTTCACGTCCACTATGGCGAGACGGTTCTCCACATCAGGGACGGGCTCCCAAAGATGAAGGACATGCCGAAGGAGATGGGCGGCTCGGGCGCGACCGTTCCCGAGTAACGAACAGGGCGTTGCCTCCGCGATCGGCGCGTCTGCGGGCGGTCGCGAGGCAGATGTTCAGTTGCGCGCATCCTTGGGCTTCATGCCCTTCGCGTAGTCGCTCCTTGCGGCGGCGTAAGCAGGCCGCGGCTGATGCGCCATATATTGGGCGACGTCGATCGCGTCCTGGTCGCTCAGCGAGCCGCCCTGCCCCAGCGGCATGTTGTGCTTGATGAATGCCGCAGCCGTGTAGGTGCGCGCCATGCCGGCGCCGACGTTGAACGACGCCTCGCCCCAGACCGGCGGGAACACGTAGCCGCCCGCCGGATTCGGGGTGCCCGATCCGTTGACTCCGTGGCAGCTCGCGCATTTCTCGGCGTAGACCTGCCTGCCGTGCACGGCATTTGGTTTGAGGTCCGTGTTGACCTCACCCATCCCGCGCCCGACGACCTCCTCGCCCACCGGGACTCCGGTCGACAGCCACTGGATGTACATCAGGATTGCGTTCATTTCCCGCGAAGCGAGGGCAAGCGCCTTGCCGTTCATCGAGCGCTCGAAACAGTCGTTGACGCGCTGCTGCATCGAATCGATGCGGCCATCCCGGCTGGAGTATTCCGGGAACATGCCCCAGAGCCCGACGAAGGGACCCGCACCTTCCTTCGTGCCCGCGCCAAGATGGCAATTGGAGCAGTCGAGGCCGTTGCCGACGTTGCCGGGCAGCAACTTGCGCGTGTCGGTGATGAGGGACCTCCCGAGCCTGACCGCATCGCCCTGCGGCCCGCCAGGAATGGTGGAATCCGCTGGCACCGTGAATGGTGCCGGACCCGCCGCCTGGACGGACCCCGACGCTACGATGCACAGGAGTGTCAGCGCGCGGAGTGCCCGGAACCGGAATGCATCGGACATGCGCGCCTCCTCTCGCTGATTCAATTGATGACGCCGCCAAGCGTGACGCGCGCAACGTAACACGAATCGGGGCGCCCGTGCCGCCGATCCCGCGTTAGCCCAAGCGGCTCGCAACCATCTCGATCGCGCGTCGCGTTTCGTCGAAGCCGAGACACGCGTCGGTGATGCTCTGCCCGTACGCGAGCACTCCTGCGCCAAGCTCCTGGCGTCCGCCGCGCAGGTGACTTTCGATCATCAGCGCCCTCACGGCGGTCTGCCCCGCGAGCCGCTGCCCGATCACGTCATCCATCACGTCGAGCTGGCGTTCCGGGCGCTTCTCGCTGTTGCCGTGGCTGCAATCGACCATCACGACGTCCGGCAGGTTGGCAGCGCGCAGCTTGTCCAGCGCCGCCGCGATCGCGTCGCGACCGAAGTTCGGCCCGGTCACCGCGCCGCCGCGCAGCACGAGATGCCCGTACGCATTGCCGGTGGTCTCGAAGATCGCGGGCGCGCCCTCCTTGGTGAGCGAGGGAAACAGATGGCGCGCACGCGCGGCCAGGATCGCCTCCACCGCGACCTGCACGTTGCCGTCGGTGCGATTCTTGAAGCCGACGGGCATCGACAGCCCCGAGGCGAGCTCGCGGTGGACCTGGCTCTCGACGGTGCGCGCGCCGATCGCACCCCAGCTCACGAGGTCGGCGAAGAACTGCCCGAACGTCGTGTCGAGAAATTCGGTACCCGCAGGCAGGCCGAGTTCGGCCAGGTCGGCAAGGAGCTGGCGGGCCTGCCGCAGCCCTTCGTTGATCCGGTAGGACCCGTCGAGATCCGGGTCGTTGATGAGGCCCTTCCAGCCGACGACCGTGCGCGGCTTCTCGAAGTACACCCGCATGACGAGGAAGAGGCGATCGCGCACGCGCAGGGCGAGCTCGCGCAGGCGCTCCGCGTATTCGACGGCCGCCTTGGTGTCGTGGATCGAGCACGGCCCCACGACGACGAGCAGTCGCATGTCGTCACCGCGAAGGATCGCCTCGATCGCGCGCCGTGCATCGCTCACGCATTCGCTGCCGCGCGCCGTGACCGGAATCTCTTCGAACAGGATGGCCGGCGCCAGCAGCGGGCGGACCCGGCTGATGCGAAGATCGTCCGTGTGCATCGGGATCGCTAGTTGCGGATGACGCGGTCAGCCGGCGAGGCGCGGCCCGACGATCACATATCCCGGCCGAGCGCGCGCGCCACCGCGCGAAGCTGGCCCATCAGCCCGGCGAATTCCGCGGGAGTGAGGGCCTGGTCGGCGTCGCACCACGCTTCGACGGGCTTCGGATGGATCTCGATCAAGAGCCCGTCGGCGCCCGCGGCGACCGCCGCCAGCGACAGCGCCGGGACCATCCATGCCTTGCCGCCCGCGTGCGACGGATCGACGATCACCGGCAGATGCGTCTCGCGCTTGAGCACCGGGATCGCGGTGACGTCCAGCACGTTGCGGTACGCCGTCTCGAAGGTGCGGATGCCGCGCTCGCAGAAGATGATGTTGTGATTGCCGCCGGCGGCGATGTATTCGGCGGCCATCAGCCACTCGGCGATGGTCGCGCTCATCCCCCGCTTCAGGATCACCGGGATCTGCACCTGTCCCACGGCCTTCAGCAGATCGAAATTCTGCATGTTGCGCGTGCCGATCTGGATCACGTCGACGCCGTGCTCGACGAACGTGTCGAGCATGCGCACGTCCATCAACTCGGTGACGACGGGGAGCCCGTGGCGTCCGGCGGCGTCCTTCAGCAGCTTGAGCCCGTCGACCCCCTTGCCCTGGAACGCGTACGGCGACGTGCGCGGCTTGAACGCGCCGCCGCGCATCAACCGCGCGCCTCCGGCCTTGACGCCGTCGGCGGCGGCGTCCATCTGCGGCGGCGTCTCGACGGAACACGGTCCCGCGATCACCTGCACCGTCTTGCCGCCGAATGCCGCGCCGCCGACGTCGATGATCGTGTTCGCCTTGTGCCACTCGCGCGCGACGAGCTTGTACGGCTTGACGATGTGCATCGACTTCTCGACGCCGGGCATCGAGTCGAACATCTCGGGGTCGAGCTTGCGCTCGTCGCCGACCGCGCCGATGAGCGTGCGCTCGGTCCCGCGCGAGATGTGCACGTCGAGCCCGTGGGAGCGGATCTTCGCCTCGACCGCGGCGATCGCCGCGTTGTCGGCCTCGGGTTGCATCACGATGATCATCGCGGGTTCTCCGATGGATCAAAACAAAGCGGGCGGCCTTTGAGGGGCCGCCCGACGTTTGCTGAATTCCGTGCCGTTGTTACGGTCGAGTGCGGTCCCGGGTCGGTGCCCAGAAATAATAATCCCACGCATAGGCGCAGGCGGCGACAGGCGAGACGCTACGGCTCATGCGCGGCAGCATATCATGAATCGCCGGCGCCACGCCGTACGCGGCGGGCGCACCGGGCATCATCCGCCGCCGTGCCGCCAGTGCTCGATCTCGCGCTCGATCGCCTCTGCGATGTACGTCCGCAGCAACTGCCCCACTTCGCGATTGATCGTGGCCACGAGATCCGCGCTCGCGCGGTCGACCACCGGCTGCAGCCTCGCCGTCAGCTGCTCGCGCAGGCCCGTGTCGGTGAAGATGTCGATCCGTTGCAGCACCTGCATGCGGATTTCTTCCGCGAGCGCCTTCCAGCGCTCCGGATCGTCGGTGTCGATCGGCAACCCTGTGCTGCCGGCGGTCGGCGTGATCGTGGCGGCAACGTCATCGGCGAAGATCTCGCCGGCGGGCGCAGTATCGACAAATTCCGCGGCAGGAAAATCGTCGGCGATTATTTCCTCGGCAGGCTCGGCGATCGGCACGAGCTCCGCGGCCTCCGTCGGCCGTGCGATCGCGGTTTGCCCGCTGTCGGGCATCAGCGCCTCGGTGGGAATTCGCTCAGCCGGCGGCGCGATGGACTCGGGCGGCGGCGCATTCGCACGCGGCGCCGCCGGGGCGAACGCCGCCGGCGGAGTCAGTCCCGCCTCGCGCGGTGCGCTCGACGGCCGGCGCTCGGGAATCGGCGGCTCGTTCTCCTGCAGCCAGCGCGACAGCTCGTCCGGGTCGTCGGGGTATTCCTGGATCGACGGCGCCTCGATCTCCTCGACCGCCTCGGTGAGCTCGGGGATGTCATCGAACGCGGTCGGCGCCTCGGCAGCCCGACGAGCCGCGGCGGGAACGGGCACTGCGGCGCGCGGCAGCGCTCCCTTGGGTATGGCGTCGGTCAGCTCGGGAATGTCTTCACCCCGCGGTGGACGGCGATTGCGCCGCATCAGCGCGTCGGCCTGCTCCAGCAGTTCGCGCGCGCTCGCCATGCTTCAGGTTCGCTCGGAGAGATTGTGAGGGCGAAGCTCATACCCGCGCGTCTGGTAGTACCGCCAGCGCTCGCGGCCCGCGGCGACCCAGCGCTCGCCGGCGCCGACAATGTCGGCCAGCCGCTCGAAGCGCGAGAAGAACGGCGGCGGCGACGGGTGGAGGTTGATCAGCACGACGGCGGGGCCGGAATGCTCCTGCGCATGGTCGACGATGATCGGCGTTTCCGCCGCGAGCGGGCTCGCGAGGCGGCAGTGCGGCGCGAATCCGGTGGCCGGCACCTGCCACAGGAAGCGGTCGAACGCGTCGGTCTCCGCCGCGTCCTCGGTCAGCACACGCACGCTGCCGTGCTGCGCCCACGCCTTCGCCACGAGCTTCGCCGCGACCTCGTGGCGGTCCGCGCAGTGCGTGTAGAAATCGATGGTGGTCATCGTCGGCGCGCGCTCGAGGTTCGCGAATCTCAGGCCGCGGCCTCCTGCGAGAGCAGCCACGTCGTGAGCATCGGCACGGGCCGGCCGGTGGCGCCCTTCTCGGCGCCGTCCTTGTTGGCGACGCCGGCGATGTCGAGGTGCGCCCAGTCGTACTTCTTCGTGAAGCGCGACAGGAAGCAGGCGGCCGTGATGCTGCCGCCGGCGCGTCCCCCCGAGACATTGGCGAAGTCGGCGAAATTGCTCTTGAGGCCGTCCTGATAGTCGTCCCACAGCGGCAGCTGCCAGCCGCGGTCGAACGCATCGTCGCCCGCGGTGAGGAGCGCTCGGGCAAGCGCGTCGTTGTTGCTGAACACGCCGCAGGCGATGTGGCCGAGCGAGATCACCATCGCCCCGGTCAACGTCGCGATGTCGACCACCGCCTCCGGCTCGTAGCGCTCCGCGTAGGTGAGCGCGTCGGCGAGGATCAGGCGGCCTTCGGCGTCGGTGTTGAGCACCTCGATGGTCTGGCCGGACATGCTGGTCACGATGTCGCCGGGCTTGGTCGCACGCCCGGACGGCAGGTTCTCGCAGGCGGCGACCAGGCCGACCACGTTGACCTTGGCCTTGAGCTCGACGATGGCGCGGAGCGTGCCGAAGACGCTCGCCGCGCCGCACATATCGAATTTCATGTGGTCCATGTCCGGCGCCGGCTTGATCGAGATGCCGCCGCTGTCGAACGTGATTCCCTTGCCGACCAGCACCACCGGGCGCTGCTTTCGGGCGCTGCCGTTGTATTCGAAGACAATGAAGCGCGGCGGCTCGTCGCTGCCGTTGGTCACCGACAGGAAGGAGCCCATCTTGAGCTCCTCGATCTGCGGGCGCTCGAGCACCGTCACCTTGAGATCGGGAAACTCCTTCGCCATCTCGAGCGCGCGCTCGCCGAGATAGGTTGGCGTGCAGATGTTTCCGGGCAGGTTGCCGAGGTCGCGCGTGAGGTCCATCCCGTGGGCGATGGCGAGCCCGCGCGCCGCGGCGGCTTCGCCGTCGTCGAGGTCGGACCGCTGCGGCACCGACAGCGTCAGCTTGCGCAGCGGGCGGCGGACGTCGACCTTTTC
Organism: uncultured beta proteobacterium; assembly: GCA_963846855.1. Classification (GTDB taxonomy): domain Bacteria; phylum Pseudomonadota; class Gammaproteobacteria; order Burkholderiales; family Casimicrobiaceae; genus CAIWHR01. The sequence goes on along the minus strand of CAWJXK010000012.1, from coordinate 93,085 downwards.
GCTCTTCAGCCGGTCGAACCGATAGACCGCCTCCATCGCCACGACCACCGCATGCTCGACGCGCCAGGCGACCTCGCGCCGCTTGACCTTTTCCTCGGTCAGGTAGATCACCGCCTCGTAGGACCCGGTCTCGTTCAGCAGCTTGACCGCCGACTTCACCGCCGACCGGAATTCCTTGTCCCGGAAATCGCGCTCCTTGCCAAGTCCGACCAGGAGGACGCGATCGGCGAGCGTCCCGCGGACATTGTGCAGGAGCAGCGTCGCGCCGAGCCGGCCCTCCATGTCCCCCCGGCGGATGATTTCGCTGATATAACCGTTTGAGGCGCGATCGATCAGCTCCGCCGACAGCGAAAGCTTGCGGTTATCGAAAACACCGACGACGACGCACGCGCTCCGCTGCTTCTCGGGACTGCCACTTTTTATGGTAAATTCCATTGCAATGCCCTTCCCCCAGGAATTTGATTCTTTTCAGTAGAGCGGCCTGGCTGCCATTATTGGCAAAACAGCCTGAAAAAGTCAAAATTCTTCCGCTGTCATGATTTTTCGGCGCAGTCTGGTGCGCGAGCTGACCGCGACGGTGGTCGGGCTTTTCATTGTTCTGCTCGCCATCCTGTTCACCAACCTGGTCTTGCGGCTGCTGGCGCAGGCGGCCGGCGGCACCGTCGCGCCCGAGGGCATCCTGGCATTGCTTGGCTTCAATGCCTTGTTTTACTTCAATATCCTGCTGTCGGTCGCGTTGTTCCTCACGGTGCTTCTGACGCTTTCCCGATGGTATCGGGACAGCGAGATGATTGTCTGGTTTACGTCGGGGCAAAGCCTGGCGTCGTGCCTCACGCCCATCCTGGCGTTCGCAGCGCCATTCTTGCTCGCAATCGTCGTTCTTTCATTTTTCCTGTCGCCGTGGGCCGAGCAGCGCAAGGTGGAATACCAGCGACAGCTCGAGTCCAGGGACGAGATCGCGCTGGTGACGCCCGGGCTCTTTCGTGAATTCAGGAGGGCAAATCTCGTCGTTTTCGTCGAAAGCATCAATTCCTTCGACGGCAAGATCCGCAACGTTTTCCTCCATTCCGTCGATGAGGGAAGGGACGCGACGACGGTGGCCCGCGAGGGCACGCTGCAGGAAGCGCCGAATGGCGACCGTTTCATCGTGCTGTCGGATGGGCGCCGCTACGAAGGCAAGGCCGGTTCGCCTGATTTCCGGATCGTCGAGTTCGAGAAATTGGGGCACCGGATCGAGCCCGCCGAGCTCCGCAACCTGCCGCTTTCCACGAAGGCGATCCCGTCGGCCGAGCTCGTGATGGCGGAGGGCCGGGTCGAGCGGGCCGAGCTCTTCTGGCGGATCTCCGTTCCGATCTCGGCGCTGGTGCTGGTGCTGCTGGCCGTGCCGCTCGCGTACGTGAACCCGCGCATGGGTCGGTCGTTCAACCTCATCACCGCGGCGTTCCTGTACCTGCTCTACAGCAATTGCCTCAACATCGTGCAGAGCTTCATCGCGCAGGGCAAGCTGGGATTCTGGCCGGGACTCGCGCTGCCGCACGTCATCGCCATCGCCGTGGTCCTGCTGCTGTTCGGGCAGCGACTCTCCTTCGCGGGCATTTTCGGCAGGCGCCCCCGCGCCGCGCGCGCCGCATGAAGACGCTGACGCGCTACATCGGTCGCGAGCTCCTGGCCGCGATCCTGCTGATCTTCGCGGCGCTGGTGAGCCTGTTCGCGTTCTTCGCGCTGATCCACGAGCTGGGCGATGTCGGCCGCGGCAACTACACGCTGTCGACCGCGCTCATCTACGTCGCGCTGCAGGTGCCGTCGCTGATGTATGAGCTTTTTCCGGTCGCCGCGCTGATCGGCACGCTGTTCGCGCTGGCCCAGCTCGTCGCCAATTCGGAATACACCGTGATGCGCGCATCCGGCGCGTCGCTGCTGCAAGTCGTGTGGGCGCTCGTCCGCGTCGGCATTCCGCTTGCAGCGGCGACCTTTCTCGCCGGCGAATTCGTGGCGCCACCGGCGGAGCGGCTCGCACAGCAGATCCGCGGGCCGGCGATGGGCGACGCGCCGCGCATCATCGCGCGACAGTTCCAGTCCGGCTTCTGGTTCAAGCAGGACGCGACGTTCGTCAACATCCGCAGAGTGCTGAACGACATGACGCTGATCGGCGTGCGCATCTACGAATTCGACAAGGACCTTCGCCTCACGGCGGTGCGCGTCGCCGAGACCGGGCGCTTCGCCGGCAACGGCCAGTGGCAACTCTCGAACGTGAAGACGACGGTGCTGACGCCGTCCGGGGCGACCGCGTCGGAGGAGCCGAGCTGGACCTGGGAAACCGTGCTGAAGCCGTCGCTGCTGTCCGTCTATCAGGTCGCGCCGGAGCGCCTCGAGCTGAATGCGCTCTACGACAACATCCGCTCGCTCGGCGGCCAGAAGACGTCGCGCTTCGAGATCGCCTTTTGGAACAAGGTGTTCTACCCGGCCGCCGTGATCGTGATGATGCTGCTGGCGTTGCCATTCTCGTACTTCCAGCGTCGCGCGGGCGGCGTGGGCTTCCGCATCTTCGTCGGCACGATCCTCGGGCTCGCGTTCTTCCTCATCGGGCGGCTGTTCAGCAACCTGGGCGTGCTGAACGACTGGCCGCCGCTCTTCTCCGCGGTGTTCCCGCTCGTGATGTTCGTGGTCGTCACCACCTCGCTGCTGTGGTGGCTGGAGCGACGTTAGCGGGAATCCTGGCGCTAGCCCGGACGATCGGGCGAAAAAAATCCCGGCCGAGGCCGGGATTCATTTGTATCGGAGGCGGCGCCGGACGCGTCAGGCGGCGACCGGCATGACGCTTGCGACCTTCTTCTTGTCCTTGCCCTTGGTCGCAAACGAGACCTGGCCGTCGATCAGCGCGAACAGCGTGTGGTCCTTGCCCATGCCGACGTTCGTGCCGGCGTGGATCTTGGTGCCGCGCTGGCGAATGATGATGCTGCCCGCGGTGATGACCTCGCCGCCGTAGGTCTTGACGCCAAGCCGCTTCGACTCCGAATCGCGGCCGTTGCGCGAGCTGCCGCCTGCTTTCTTGTGTGCCATGGTGGTCGCTCCTTCAGCCTGCGATGCTGTCGATCGACAGCTCCGTGTATCCCTGACGATGCCCCTGGTGCTTCTGGTAATGCTTGCGCCGGCGCATCTTGAAGATCGAAAGCTTCTCGCCGCGCCCGTGCGCGAGGACGGTGGCCTTGACGGTCGCGCCCGCGACGGTGGGCTGGCCGAGGCGGACGGTTTCGCCCTCACTGACCATCAGCACCTGGTCGAGAATGACCTCCGCGCCCACGATCGCCGGCAGCAGTTCCACCTTGATTTTTTCGCCGGGAGCGACCTTGTATTGCTTGCCGCCGGTTTTGATGACCGCGTACATGGAATGACTCCGCTGTTCACTGAACATTTCCCGCGACAACCGCGGAAAGCCTTAGATTATAAACACTTGCGACTATTGCCGCAACCGCCGCCGAATCCCTGGCTAAGACAGCCTCCGGGGCAGCGGGCTGCCCGGGTCAAGCGCCACGCGGATACCGAGGCAACGGCGCGTATCGCCCTCGGCCGGCGGCCGGCGCTTCAGCCCGAAATCGGACACGCTCGGCGTTGCGTTGCGCAGCCTTCGTGCCCGCCCGAAACCCTGTTCCAGCACAAAGGACGCGCCATTCCCTTCGGTTACAATCCGGCCCGAATTGCGCATCGCTTCCGAGGGCATTTCGCCGGCGGCCTGCGCCCAATCGCCTTCCCGAACGCGTGACCAAAGAACCCATCCCGTTCCTGTCGCCGACCGACCGGACTGAAATCGACCGCATGCTCCGCGCGAGCCTCGATTCGGACGTCGCGCTTATCGGGCAGATCGCCGAGTACATCATCGGCAACGGCGGCAAGCGGCTGCGGCCGGCGCTGGTGCTGCTCGCCTCGCGGGCATGCGGCTACTCCGGCAGCAATCACTATCTGCTCGGCGCCGTCATAGAGATGATCCACACGGCGACGCTGCTGCACGACGACGTGGTCGACGAGTCGGACCTGCGGCGCGGTCACGCGACTGCCAACGCGCAATTCGGCAACGCGGCATCGGTGCTGGTCGGAGACTTTCTCTATTCGCGCGCGTTCCAGATGATGGTCGCACTGGGTTCGGTGCGGGTGCTGGAAATCCTGTCCCAGGCGACCAACGTCGTCGCCAAGGGCGAGGTGCTGCAGCTCATGAACGCAGGCAATCCCGACATCGATGAATCGGATTACCTCGCGGTGATCCAGCGCAAGACCGCCAAGCTCTTCGAGGCCGCGGCACAGCTCGGCGCGGTGCTGGGCGATGCCGCGCCGGAGCGCGAGTCGGCGCTCGCCGCCTACGGACTCCATCTGGGGATCGCGTTCCAGCTCGTCGACGACGTGCTCGACTATTCGGGGGACCTCGAGGCGATCGGCAAGAATCTCGGCGATGATCTCGCCGAAGGCAAGATGACGCTGCCGCTGATCCGGGCGATCGAAGTGGGCGGCCGCGAGGATGCGCTGCTGATCCGCAACGCCGTCACCGGCGGCCGGATCACCGAATTCGCCCCCGTGATGGACGTGCTGCTGCGCACCAGGGCGCTCGACTACACGCGGGAGCGTGCCGCCCGCGAAGCCGCCGCCGCCGCCACGCTCGCGGAGACGCTCCCGCTTTCGCCGCATCGGCAAACTCTGCTAGAATTGGCGTCCTTTGCCGCCCGGCGGACGTTCTGATTTGTTCTGATTTCGTCGTCACCGGCAAGGCACGAGACCCGCGAAACACGCAGTTCTCCCGACGCGGGGATGCCGCAGGACGCGCCCGGCCGGCGCGGCAACACCGGAAACACCCGGGGTGTAGCTTAGCCTGGTAGAGCGCTACGTTCGGGACGTAGAGGCCGGAGGTTCAAATCCTCTCACCCCGACCAAAATTCCCTTGTCGGACAGGCGGTTGGCTCACCCGAGTTTACTGCCTGCGTACGCCCGCATGGGACTCTGCGACATGCCGCCCCAGCGCATAGCCGACGAACACGTCTGTCCGTTCGCCGGTTGCGATCAGGTGCCCGAAAACCACCGGTCCGGCGATACCGCCGAGCGCCGTTCCCGCGGCATAGAACCAGGCAATCGCGCTTGCGCGGACCTCGAGCGGGAAGCTCTCGCCCACCGTAAGATACGCGGAGCTCGCGGCGGCCGACGCGAAGAAGAACACGACACTCCAAGCGACTCGTCTGCGAGAGCCCCGTGAGCGCGTGGGCGACGAACAGGCCGCCGGTCGCGACGATCAGCGCGCCACTGATCGCGTAGGTGCCCGTGATCATGAGCTCGGCGTCCCTACACGGTCGAACAGCGGGCCTAGCAACAGCGGCCCGAGAAAGTTCCCTGCGGCGAACGGAAGCAGGTACAGCCCCACGCGGGAATCGCTCACGTTGTAGTAACGGGTCAGCACAAGTGCGTACGTGAAGAAGATCGCGTTGTACAGGAACGCCTGCGCGCTCATCAGGCTCACGCCGAGTACGACGCGCCGCGGGTAGCGCCTTCAGAAGCACGCCGAAAAGCCCGAACCAGCCGATTCGCCCGCCTGGATCGAGCACGATCGACGGGTGCGGCTTGGCATCCGGAGATATTGGCGTGCGCTCTTCAATGTGGGCAACGATGCTTTCGGCCTCGTCATGGCGGCGCTGCAGGAGCAGCCACCGCGGGCTCTCCGGCACGAAGCGGCGCAGCGGGAGGATGCCGAGCGCAAGCGCGCCGCCCAAGATGAACGCGATTCGCCAGCCCCACGCGGGGGAGAACAGGCCCGAATCAAGCACGATCACGGCACCGACGGCGCCGACCGCCGCACCGACCCAGAAGCTGCCGTTGACCGCGAGATCGACACGCCCGCGCAGGCGCGCCGGGGTGAACTCCTGGATCGCCGAGTTGATCGCCGCGTACTCGCCGCCGATCCCAGCGCCGGTGAGGAAGCGCAATACCGCGAACGCGGGAAAGCTCGGCGCAAAGCCTGAGGCGACGGTCACTGCCAAGATCGCGTGCCCGTCGGCGCACGACGTTCCCCGTCTCCGCAACCTCTTTACCGATGTCGTCGGCATGCAGCCCCCGTGCGTCCAAGGCTCCAGGCAATGCCCGCTTCGCCTGCTCGGCCGCACCCTGCGCCGGCTCCAGCGCCTTCCCCGCTCGCGCGCCGGCGTGCCGCTCCAACTCGTGCATGCCCGGAATCGGTGAGTGTTGCCGTAGAACCACAGGGCGCCGGCACCGACAATGACGCCAGGCAACAGCCCGTTGAAGAATCTTCTGATTCTGCACCTCAGGCCTCATAGTGCTGTACATCGCCTCGATCATCGATCGATGAAATAGACTCGGTCAACGATGTGCGTGTTCATGTGCTTCTTCCACTGCTTGCACAACGCGGGTCCATTTCGCGGCACGACCGCCGCTTCGGTTGACCGCGCGGGATTCCATCCGCTCACTTCATCCTTTGCCGCAGCGTCACAGCAACGCTGTTCATCGCTCGCGTTGCCGCGCGATCGGTCCCTCTTCGAGCGCTACCCGCGCTCGAGGGAGGCAATCGGGATAATTCTGCTGGATGAACTGGATCAGTCCTTCGCGCACTTTGCAGCGAAGATCCCAGTTGAGGCCTGAATCGGACGAACTGACCAGCGCGCGCAGCTGCATTGCTCGCTCGGTCGTTTCGGTCACCTGTAGCACGCAAACCCGGTGGTCCCATTCGGGTGCTTCCTTGCACAGGCGCTCCAGCTCGGCACGTAGCGGCGCGAGCGGCAGGCGATAGTCAGCCCACACGAACACCGTGCCGATGATCTCGGCCGACGTGACCGTCCAATTCTGAAATGGATGCTCGATGAACCATTGGAGCGGCACCACCAGCCGGCGTTCGTCCCAGACGCGCACGACAACGTAGTTGCCTCGAATTTCCTCGATGCGCCCCCACTCGCCCTCGATGACCACAACATCGTCGATCCGTATGGGCTGGGCGAACGCGAGCTGAAGACCCGCGATGAGGTTTCCGAGGACGGGCCGCGCCGCAATTCCGATGATCAGGCCCGCGACTCCGGCAGAGGCCAGGAGACTCGTGCCGAGCGTGCGCACGGCGGGAAACGTCATGAGACCCGCCGCAATGCCGACAAAGAGGATGATCCCCATTGCCGTGCGGCCAAGGACCTGCGTTTGCGTTCGTACGCGGCGCGCGTGCAGGTTCTCGGCACCGTCCACGGGATTCAGCTGGATGACTGCGTCCGCGAGCGCCGCGACGCCGCGTATTCCCAGCCAAACCAACGCGGCAATCAGCGCCAGTGTCGTAAGGCGCTCGACCGTAGCGAGCCGCGGCAAATCGTCCGGTGCGGCTTCCCAGACCAATTGAAGCGCGATAAGCGCAAACACCGCCCGCGTTGGACCGCGGGCAGAACCCAGGAGGCTATTTGCGAAGCGATGCGAATGGGTTAGCCGTGACGCCGCCGCCCATGCGAGTCGACGCCCGACAAGCGCTGCCAATACCGCCGCCAGCGCAGTGGACTTTCCCGCGCGACTCCGTGCGGGTCGATCTTCCCCACCTCTCCGAGTCGTAGATCTTTGCTGCCCGTGTGTGCGCCCGTTCAGGACTGGCCCGCGGTACGCCCATAGATGTCGTCGAAGCGAACGATGTCGTCCTCGCCCAGGTAGGCGCCGCACTGCACCTCGATGATCGCGAGCCGTTCGGCACCCGGATTTGCCAGACGGTGCCGGGTCAGCGGCGGGATGAACGTCGATTCGTTCGGATGCACGTCGAAGACGGCCTCGTCGCGCGTCACGCGCGCAACTCCGCTCACGACGACCCAGTGCTCGCTGCGGTGGTGGTGCAGTTGCAGCGAGAGCGCGGCGCCGGGCTTGACGTCGATGCGCTTGATCTTGTACCCGGGAACCTCCTCCAGAACGGTGTACGTGCCCCACGGACGCACCACGGTGCGATGCGTTCGGTACGCTTCGTGGCCGCGGGACTTGAGCTCGCCGACCACTTCCTTGACGCGCTGCACGTGATCGCGATGCGCGACCAGAACCGCATCGGGCGTGTCGACGATCACCAGATCCTCGACGCCGACGGTCGCGACGATGCGATCCTGCGCGTGGATGTAGGTCCTGCGCGTGTCGATGGAGATGCGTTCGCCCTGGCCGCGGTTGCCGAGCTCATCGGCCTCGGAGAGCGTTGCAACCGCCTCCCATGAACCCACGTCGCTCCAGTCGAAGGCCCCGCGCACCAATACGACCTCGCCAAGCGACGCCGCCGGCTCCATGACCGCAAAATCGATCGAAATGTCCGGCATCGCGGCAAACAGCGTCGCGTCGATCTCGAACGTCGATGCCGAAGCCTCCGCGCCGATCTGCGCCGCGATCGGCTCCGCCGCAGCGAGCACCTGCGGCGCGTGGCGCGCGAGCGCCGCCAGGATCGCACGCGGCGTGAAGGCGAACATGCCGGAGTTCCAGAGAAAATTTCCCGACGCGCAATATTCCAGCGCTGTTGGGAGCGGAGGCTTCTCCACGAAGCGGCGCGCGACGTACGCCGCCGGAACCCGTCCGGCTTCGCCGATTGCTTCGCCGCATTCGATGTAGCCGAAGCCGGTCTCCGGGTGCGTCGGCGCAATGCCGAAGGTGACGAGTCGCCCCTGATGCGCCCATTCGACCGCGGTCGTGACCGCGCTTGCGAACGCGGCGTGGTCGCGGATCAGATGGTCCGACGGCAGCACCAGCAGCACACCGTCTTCGTGCCCCCGCGCCCGGGCCCAGATCGCGCCCAGTGCGATGGCAGGCGCGGTATTGCGCCCGAAGGGCTCGAGCAGAAAAACCGGATCGCGCGGCGCGCAGTCTCCGATGCCTGCGTAGACATCGGCCACCTGCCGGCAATACGAGCGATTGGTGATCGTCGTAAGCGCCGCGACACCTTGCAGCTGCATTGCCCGCCGCGCGGTCTTGGCGAGCAGAGTGTCGCCGTCGGGCAGCGCGATGAACGGCTTCGGAACGGTCTCGCGCGACAACGGCCAGAGCCGCGTGCCAGCACCCCCTGCAAGTATCAAAGGAAGGAGTGAACGGGGCATCTCGGAGGGCTTGCGGAGTTTGGCGAGCGCGCGCAAGCGTGGTCTCGATGAAATCGCGCGTTCCGCGCCAGCCTTGTCAAAGGCGGCTCCCGACGGTCGCGCCGTCCAGAAGTCACCGCGCTGCACGCCGGTGAAGCCGCGATCGTTCACCGGAGGCCGATGCAGGTTAGCTTTCCCTCCGTGCCCAGTCAAGAGCGGACCTGCGACGCCGATCAAGCGCCGACGATGCACCGCGCGTTGTGCAATGAGCGCCGCAACGCAGTGCCCGGCACGCCGGGTAGAATCGAAGCCATGCTCGATCCCCGGATCTTCAAGGCATACGACGTGCGCGGGATCTATCCCGACGAGCTCGATGAGGCCGGAGCCTACGCGATTGGGCGCGCCTTGTCGAAGAGTTCGCGCCGCGCCGTATCGCAATCGGGCGGGACATGCGGCTGTCGTCGCCTCAGGTGGCGAAGGCCGTCATCGACGGCGCCGCCGACGGCGGCGCCGAAGTGCTCGACATCGGTCTCGTCGGCACCGAAATGCTCTATTGCGCCGTCGGTGAGCTCGGCCTGGATGGCGGCATCTGCGTCACCGCCTCGCACAATCCGAAGGAATACACCGGAATGAAGATCGTGCGGGCCGGCGCGCTGCCTGTCGGCGGCGATTCCGGGCTCGACCGGATTCGCACCCGCGCACTCGCGGGGTTCGGGCCTGCCCGCCGTGTCGCGCAGCCCCGCGACTTCGACATCGGTCCCGCCTACGTCGAACGCGTCCTCTCGTTCATCGAACCGGCCAGGCTGAAGCCGCTCAGGATCGTCATCGACGGCGCCAACGGAATGGCCGGCTCGATGCTGCCGGCGGTGCTCGACCGGCTTCCGCTCGAGGTCGTGCGCTGCCATTTCGAACCGGACGGCAGCTTCCCCAACCACGAGCCGAACCCGCTGCTGCCGGAAAACCGCGAGTTCCTCGTGCGCAAGGTTTCCGAGGAGCACGCTGCAATGGGGGTCGCCTTCGACGGGGATGCCGATCGCTGCTTTTTCGTCGACGACACGGGGGAGTTCGTGCCGGGCGACTTCACGACCGCGCTCTTCGCCGAGTCGATTCTCGCGAAGGAGCCCGGCGCGAAAATCATCTACGACGTTAGAGCGAGCTGGGCGGTGCCGCGCACGATAGAGGCAGCGGGCGGCATTGCGATCGTTTCGCGGGTCGGCCATGCGTTCATCAAGCATCGCATGCGCGAGACGAACGCCGCCTTTGCGGGCGAAGTCTCGGGCCACTATTACTTTCGCGACTTCTCGCAGGCCGACACCGGCGTCGTGCCCTTCCTGCTGATGCTGGAACTCCTGTCGCGGCGTGGGGAAGCGCTTTCGAGCGTCGTGCGCCGCTTCCGGGCGAACTACTTCATCAGCGGCGAGATCAACACGCGTGTCGCCGATGTCCCGCAAAAGCTCCGGATGCTGCAGGACCGCTACGCCGCACTTGGCGCGCGGGTCTCCCATCTCGACGGGATCTCGATCGACTTCGATACCTGGCACTTCAACGTCCGGCCGTCGAATACGGAACCGCTGCTCCGGCTCAACCTCGAGGCACTGGGAAGCGAAGCAGAACTCGTGGCACGGCGCGATGAAGTGCTCGCATTGATTCGCGCGTGACCGGCACGCGCTGCCGGACGGGCTTCGGCGGCCGGTGCAGGACGGGAACGCGCGTTGGGCAGGAGCGCACCCGCCCGTCCCTTCCCCTATAATCTTGCTTCGCGGCGCCACCCCGAGGCCGCATGCCCGGAGGAGATTCCCATGCACGCTCGCCTGTTGGCACTGACGCTTTCCGCAGTCTCGTTCGCCGCATTCGCGCAGACCCCGCCTGCCGGCTACCCCGCCGACTACGCGCAGATCATTGCCGCCGCCAACAAGGAAGGCAAGGTCGTCATCTACAGCGCGCTCGACACCAAGGCCGCGCAGCCGCTGATCAAGGACTTCACCGCGCTATATCCCAACGTCAAGGTCGAATACAACGACATGAACTCGACCGAGATGTACAACCGCTTCATCGCGGAGGTTGCCTCGGGCCAGGGCTCGGCGGACGTGATGTGGAGCTCTGCGATGGACCTCCAGGTCAAGCTCGTCGACGACGGCCAGGCGCTCACCTACGCGTCACCCGAGGCGTCGAAGCTCCCCGCATGGGCCGTCTACAGGAACCAGGCTTACGGAACGACCTACGAGCCGGCCGTGTTCATCTACAACAAGCGCCTGGTCACCGCGGACGAAGTGCCGCAGGACCACGCGGCCTTCGCGAAACTGATCACGACGAAGGCCGACAAGTTCAAGGGCAAGGTCACCACGTACGACATCGAGAAGAGCGGCGTCGGCTTCATGTTCGTCGTGCAGGACACGAAGTACTTCGCCGGGATGAAGGATCTCGAGAAGGGCTTCGGCGCGTCGAGCTACCGCGTCTATGCCAGCACCGGCAACATGCTGGAAAAGGTGTCGTCGGGCGAGCACCTGCTGGGCTACAACGTGCTGGGCTCGTATGCGCTGGTGCGCGCGAAAAAGGACCCTGCGCTCGGCGTCGTGCTGCCGAAGGACTACACGCTGGTGCTCTCGCGCGTGCTGTTCATCGGCAAGCAGGCGAAGAACCCGAACGCCGCGAAGCTGTGGACCGACTACATCCTGTCGCAGCGCGGGCAGAAGCTGATCGGCGGGGACGTCGAGCTCTTCGCGATCCGCAGCGACGTCGACGCCGAATACACGGCCGCATCGCTCGCGAAGCAGCTCGGCGCGAACGTCAAGCCGATCCCGGTGAGCGCCGAGATCGTCACCTACCTCGACCAGAAGAGGCGGCTCGACTTCCTGAGCGATTGGAAGGCAACGCTGCAGGCCGGCGCGGCGGGCAAGTAGCGCGCGGCCATCCGCGGCAAGGCGCTGGCACGACGATCCGGCTCCGGTGACGCCCATGCGTGCGATGACGCTCGCCGCATTCCCGCGCGCGCTCACGATCCTTGTAACGGCGGCGGCAGTCCTTGCGCCGCTGTCGCTGATCCTCTACCAGAGCTTTCTTTCGGCGCCGTTCTTCGACGCGAAGAAGACGATCGGAGTCGGCGCGTACGCGTTCATCTTTGCGGATCCCGACTTCTGGCAGTCCTCGCTCAACTCGGTGCTGATCGCCATGGCGATGGTGATCATCGCCGTGCCTCTGGGCGCGCTGCTGGCGTTCGTCATGGAGCGAACCGATCTCCCGGGCAAGCGCTGGATCGAGCCGCTGATCCTCGTGCCTTCGTTCGTGTCGCCGATGGTGCTCGCGTTCGGCTACGTCGTGTCCGCCGGGCCGGTCGGCTTCTACACGGTCTGGGCGACCGAGCTCTTCGGCGGCGCGCCGTGGGGCATCTATTCGCTGACGGCGATCGGCGTCATCGCCGGTTTGACGCACGTGCCGAACGTCTATGTCTATGCGTCGGCCGCGCTGAAGAGCCTCGGCTCCGACGTCGAGGAGGCCGCGCGCGTCGCGGGGGCGTCGCCGTTTCGCGTCGCGACGACCGTGAGCCTGCCGCTGATCATGCCGGCACTGCTGTACTCGGCGGTGCTCGTGTTCTTCCTGGGGTTCGAGCTCTTCGGGCTGCCGCTCGTGCTCGGCGATCCCGAGGGACACCTCGTCCTCTCGACGTATCTGTACAAGCTCACCAACAAGCTGGGCACGCCGTCGTATCACCTGATGGCCGCGGTGGCGATCTGCATCGTCGCCGTCACCTTCCCGCTGGTGCTGCTGCAGCGCTTCCTGCTGCAGAACACGCGCAAGTACGCGACGATCAAGGGGAAGGCCGGCCGGATCCGCGAGCTGCCGCTCCGCGCGTGGAAATGGGTCGCCGGAGCGCTGATCGGCGCGTGGCTCTTCGTCGGAGTCATCGTGCCCCTCACCGGCATCGCGCTCCGCGCCTTCGTTTCGAACTGGGGCTACGGCACGAAGCTCTCCGAGGTCCTGACGCTCGAGCACTTCCAGTCGGTGTGGGAGGAACCAACCCTCGTGCGCGCGATCTGGAACACGATCCTGATCGGCACGGTCGGCGGCGCGATCGCGGTCGCGTGCTACACGGCGATCGGCTTCTCGACGCACCGGCGCAACGACGGCTGGTCGCGCTTCGTCGATTACCTCGTCCTCGTTCCGCGCGCCATACCGGGGCTGCTCGCCGGTCTCGCGTTTCTCTGGGTGTTCCTGTTTTTCCCGCCACTGACGCCGCTTCGCACGACGATCTTCAGCATGTGGCTCGCCTACACGGTCGTGTGGCTCGCCTACGGCATGCGGCTCATCTCGTCGTCGCTGCTGCAGGTCTCCTCCGAGCTCGAGGAAGCCGGGCGCAGCGTCGGCGCGAGCCGCGGGCGCGTGTCGCGCGACATCACGCTGCCGCTGCTTCGCCACGGGCTGCTCGCCTCGTGGCTCCTGGTCTTCATGATCTTCGAGCGCGAGTATTCCACCGGCGTCTACCTGCTCGCGCCGGGAACCGAAGTGATCGGCGCCGAGCTCGTGTCGCTGTGGCAGGGCGGCGCGATCGACGTCGTCGCCGCGCTATCGTTCATCAACGTCGTGCTGGTCGGCACCGGGCTCGCGCTTGCGCTGCGCTTCGGCGTGCGACTGCGCGATTAACCGAACTGCAGGGAAATCACCATGGCCGAACTCACCGTCGACGATCTCCATCTCGCGTATGGGAGCAATCCGATCCTCAAGGGCGTGTCGCTGACGCTCAATCGAGGCGAGGTGGTCTCGCTGCTGGGCCCGTCGGGCAGTGGCAAGACGACGCTGCTGCGCGCCGTCGCGGGGCTCGAGATGCCGAACGCGGGAACGATTCGCATCGGCGACAAGGCGGTCTTCGACGGCGCGGCCAAGATCGACGTTCCGGCCGAGGGCCGAAACCTCGGGTTGGTGTTCCAGTCCTACGCACTGTGGCCGCACAAGACGGTGTTCGACAACGTGGCCTACGGACTCAAGTTGCGCAAGGTCACGGGAACGGACATCAAGACACGAGTATTCGCCGCGCTCGATCAGCTCTCACTGGCGCATCTGCGCGAGCGGTTTCCGCACCAGCTCTCCGGCGGCCAGCAGCAGCGGGTGGCGCTCGCGCGCGCGCTCGTCTACAACCCGCCGGTGATCCTGCTGGACGAGCCGCTGTCGAACCTCGACGCGAAGCTGCGCGAGGAGGCGCGCGCATGGCTGCGCGAACTCATCGTCGAGCTGCAGCTCTCGGCGCTGTGCGTCACGCACGACCAGGGCGAGTCGCTCGCGATGTCGGATCGCATCCTGCTCCTGAACGAGGGTCGCATCGAGCAGCAGGGGACGCCGCAGGAGATGTACGGCAATCCGGCGACGCTGTTCGTCGCCGATTTCATGGGCAGCAACAACCGGCTGCCCGGGCGCGTCACGGAAATTCGCGACGGCGCGGCGCGGCTCGAAGGCCAGGGCTACGCGCTGTGGGGCCGCGCGAGACAAGGTGCCACATCGGGAAAGGACGGCACGGCGATGATCCGTCTCGAGCGCATCCGCCTCGCCGGTGGGCCGGGCGACAATCGCCTGGAGGCGAGCCTCACGACGTCGATGTACCTCGGCGACAAATGGGAGCACCTCTTCCACGTCGGCGAGTCGCGACTGCGCGCCTACGGCACCGCCCCGCTCGCGGCGGGGATGCACTGGCTCGAAGTCCCGCGCGAGGATCTCTGGGTCTTCTGACTCGCGTCGGCGCGTTTCTAGCGGTCCAGCATCGGCAGGTCGAGCCCGTTCCCTTTCGCCACTTCGACGGCCTTCGAGTAGCCCGCGTCGGCGTGGCGCATCACGCCTGAGGCCGGATCGTTCCACAGCACGCGCTCGATCCGCCTCGCTGCGGCGTCGGTGCCGTCGCAGACGATCACCACGCCCGCGTGCTGCGAATACCCCATGCCGACGCCGCCGCCGTGATGGAACGACACCCACGTCGCGCCGCTCGCCGTGTTCAGCAGCGCGTTGAGGAGTGGCCAGTCGGACACGGCGTCGGAGCCATCCGCCATCGCCTCGGTCTCGCGATTCGGCGACGCGACACTGCCGGTGTCGAGATGGTCGCGGCCGATCACGATCGGCGCCGAGAGCTCGCCCGACTTCACCATCTCGTTGAACGCGAGCCCCGCGCGGTGTCGCTCGCCCAGCCCCAGCCAGCAGATTCGCGCCGGCAGTCCCTGGAACGCGATGCGCTCGCGCGCCATGTCGAGCCAGCGATGCACGTGCGCATTTTCGGGAAAGAGCTCCTTCACCTTCCGATCGGTCCGGTAGATGTCTTCGGGATCGCCCGACAGCGCGACCCAGCGGAACGGCCCCTTGCCTTCGCAGAACAGCGGGCGGATGTATGCCGGCACGAATCCGGGGAACGCGAACGCGTCGGCGACGCCTTCGTCGGACGCGACCTGGCGGATGTTGTTCCCGTAGTCGAAGGTCGCGACGCCGCTTCGCTTGAACGCGAGCATCGCCTCGACGTGGGCGACGATCGATCGCTTCGCGTCGGCGACGAGCTTCGGATGCTGTGCAGGATCGGCCTGCGCCGCCTGCCATTGCGCGACGGTCCAGCCTGCCGGCAGATAGCCGTGGACGAGATCGTGCGCCGAGGTCTGATCGGTGACCATGTCGGGGCGAACGTTGCGGCGAACGAGCTCGGGGAGGACGTCTGCGGCGTTGCCGACAAGGCCGACCGACACCGGACGCCGCGCCGCGCACGCGTCGCGCACGATCGCGAGCGCCTCGTCAAGATTCGCCGCGCGCCGATCGAGATAGCGTGTCGCAAGGCGCATGTCGATGCGCGACTCCTGGCATTCGATCGCGAGCATCGACGCGCCCGCCATCGTCGCGGCGAGCGGCTGCGCGCCGCCCATGCCGCCGAGGCCCGCGGTGAGTATCCACCTGTCGCCGAGATCGCCGCCGCAATGCTGCCGTCCGGCTTCGGCAAACGTCTCGTAGGTGCCCTGCACGATGCCCTGGCTGCCGATGTAGATCCACGAGCCGGCGGTCATCTGGCCGAACATCATGAGACCCTTGCGGTCGAGCTCGTTGAAATGCTCCCACGTCGCCCATTTCGGCACGAGGTTCGAATTGGCGAGCAGCACGCGCGGGGCATCCGCGTGCGTCCTGAACACGCCGACCGGCTTGCCCGACTGGATCAGCAGCGTCTCGTCGTCGCGGAGCCGCGTGAGCGTCGCGACGATCGCGTCGAAGCATTCCCAGTTGCGCGCCGCGCGTCCGATGCCGCCGTACACGACGAGCTCGTGCGGATTCTCGGCGACCTCGGGGTCGAGATTGTTCATGATCATTCGCAACGGCGCCTCGGTGAGCCACGATTTCGCGGTGCGCACGCTGCCGCGCGGCGCGCGTATCACGCGCTCCGAACGCCGGCCGGCCTTGGCGAGGGCATGCATTTCGTCGTCACGGCTCATCGTCTGGCTCCAGGTCACGGTCAGAATGCCAGTGCCGCGGGGTCTACGCAGGCGCTGAAACCGCCGCGCTCGACGATGAGCCGGATCGCCTCGAGATCCGGCGCGAACGCGCGATCGCGCTCCCAGAACGCGACGCTGCCGCGAATGATCGCGATGGCCGCTGCGAGCTTTGGCGACGTCGTCAGCGGACGCCGCAATTCGACGCCCTGCGCCGCGGCGAGGAGCTCGATGGCGACGATCCGCGCGGTGTTCGCGGCCATCGGCGCGAGCCGCCGCGCCGCGAAGGTCGCCATGCTGACGTGATCTTCCTGGTTGGCCGAGGTCGGCAGCGAATCCACCGACGCGGGATGCGCAAGCGACTTGTTCTCCGAGGCGAGTGCCGCGGCGGTCACGTGCGCGATCATGAAGCCCGAGTTGACGCCTCCGTCCTCGACGAGGAACGGGGGCAGGCCTGAGAGTCCCGTGTCCATCATCAGCGCCGTGCGCCGTTCCGACAGCGCGCCGATCTCCGCAATGGCCAACGCCAGGTTGTCCGCCGCGAAGGCGACGGGCTCGGCGTGGAAGTTGCCGCCCGAGATGATCTCGCTCGCATCGGCGAATACCAGCGGATTGTCCGATACCGCGTTCGCTTCGGTGACGAGCACCTGCGCCGCGTGGCGCATCTGGTCGAGACAGGCTCCCATCACCTGCGGCTGGCAGCGCAGGCTGTAGGGATCCTGCACGCGTGGGCAATCCTTGTGCGATTCGCGGATGCGGCTTCCCTGGAGGAGATCACGGTAGATCGAGGCGGCGTCCGTCTGGCCGCGATAGCCGCGCAGCGCCTGAATTCGCGCGTCGAACGGCGTGTCGCTGCCGAGGCACGCGTCGACGGAGAGCGCCCCCGCGACGAACGCCGCACAAATGGCCCGCTCCGCCGCGAAGAGCCCGGAGAGCGCGAGCGCGGTCGAAACCTGCGTGCCGTTGATGAGCGCGAGGCCTTCCTTCGGACCGAGAACGATCGGCGCGAGTCCCGCCGCGCGCAGCGCGTCGCCTCCTGACATCGTTTTGCCGCCCGATATTCGCACCTCGCCTTCGCCGATCATCACCGCGGCGAGATGGGCAAGCGGCGCGAGATCGCCGGACGCGCCGACGGAGCCCTGGGAAGGAATGCACGGCACGATTCCGGCGTTGGCGATCGCCTGCAACAGCTCGATCACTTCCCAGCGGACTCCCGAATGGCCGCGCGCGAGCGACGCGGCCTTGGTCGCGACGACAAGCCGCACGATGGCGTCGTCGAGCAACGCGCCGGTGCCGGCGGAGTGTGACAACACGAGCGCGCGCTGCAGTTCGGCGAGTCGCGCCGCATCGATCCGCGTGCGCGCGAGAAGGCCGAAGCCGGTGTTGACACCGTAGACGGTGCGCCCGGAGGAAAGCATCGTCTGCACGACCGCCGCGGCTGCGTCGACGCCGGGCCGCGCGCCCGAGTCAACCCCAATCCTCACGGGGGCCGACCAGATCTCGCGCAACTCCGAAAGCGCAAGGCGACCGGGAACGAGGCTCAGCGTGGGCATCGGGGCGGAAGAGGCGTTCGAGCTCGAGGCATCGGCGGCGTTGCGAGGCGCGTCGCCCGATCCGCAGCCCCGGGATCGTGTGCGGTCCCGCACAGGATGCGGGAACGGCGAGGGATTTTCGTCACCAAAGGTTTCACGGCGCGCGCGCCGGCCCCGGAAGCGCCGGGCACGGCCCCATTCGTGCGGGACGCGCGCGGGAAAGCTCAAGGCGTGGCATCATACACGTTTGTTCGCGGGGGTTTCAATGCGCTTTAGTCGTCTGCTCCTGGGTGCGGTCATCGCGCTGCCGCTTGCGCTCGCCGGCTGCAAGATCAACACGATCAACACCTTCAACGCCTCACCGGCGCAGATCCGGGTGGCCAACGTCGTGCCCGATGCGCCGGCCATTGCCGTCAGCGTCGACGGCACGCAGGCATGGAACGGCATCAAATTCGAGGCCGTGACCGCCTACCAGCCGTTTACGGCGGACGTGCACGACTTCGGCGTACGGATCGACGGCACCTCCGCCGACCTCATTACGACGCCATTCAACATCGCCGGCCAGCAGAATTACACGCTCGTCCCGTTCGGCACGGTCTCGTTCCCGGCGCAGCTCATGCTCCCCGACGTCGTGCAGGATACGGGCAACGGAACGGCATCGGTACGCTTCGTGCTCGTCGCCGCCGGCCAGTCCGCCGTCGACATCTACGTCACCGCGCCTGACGTCCTGATCGACAACATCGACCCCACGATAAGCTTTCTGGGCTACGGCAGCTCCGGCGGATACACGTCATTTCCCGAAGGGTCCTACCGCACGCGCATCACCGTCGCGGGAACGAAGTCGATCGTTTACGATTCCGGCGTCTACGCGCTGGCGGCGCACAGCGTTGCCAACGCGATCATCTACACGCGCGGCAGCAGCCTGCTCGTCAATGTCATGTTGCTCGACACCGCCGGCGGCACCGTGTTCGCCGACAACACGCTGTCGAGTCTGAAGGCGATGAACACGTCGCCCGGCATGGCGAATGTCGACCTGCTGGTCGGTACGGTGCCTCTGCTCACGGGTCTCGCATTCGGAGTGCCATCGAATTACACGTACTTTCCGAGCGCGACCCAGACGTTCGCCTTCCAGGCGAGCGCGACGCCGGGCGCGATCATCGCGCAGACGACGGGCCCTGTCGCTGCCGCGACCGACAGCACCGTGCTGCTGCTGGGATTCCCGGGAGCGCAAACCGCGAAGGTGTTCCTCGACGACAACCTGCCCGTGCCGTCGAATTTCGTACGGGTGCGCTTCATCAACGCGTCGCCGGATGCGCCGCCGCTCGACGTGCTGATCAACGATGTCAAGGCGATCACCGGCCTCGCGTCGGGAACCGCGTCGATCTATCTCCCGCTGCAGGTCGACACGTACACCTTCAAATTCGTCGACCCCGTGACCGGAACGATCAGCCCGACGGCCACCATCTCGGTGCTGACCAGCAGCGTCTATACCATCTATGTCCTCGGGCCGAACAGCGCGATGACGGCGATCTTCACGATCGACCGCTGACCCCCGGGGAACCTAAGCCTCACGCGTGATCGCGCTCTCGTGCCAGCGCCGCAAGGCGAAGTGCGAGAGCGCCGTCAACGCCGCGAAGATCGCGATCCCAGACGCGGTGATGAGCGCGAGCGCCGCGAACATCCGCGGAATGTTGAGCCGGTAGCCGGCCTCGAGAATCCGGAACGCGAGACCGGCCCCGCGCCCCGCGGTGCCGGCAGTGAATTCGGCGACCACGGCGCCGATCAGCGCGAGCCCACCGGCGATGCGCAGCCCGCCGAGGAAATAAGGCAGCGCCGTAGGAATCCGCAGATACCGCAGCGTCTGCCAGCGCGTGGCGCCGTGCAGCCGGAACAGGTCGACAAGATTGTGGTCGGCGCTGTTGAGTCCCAACGTCGTGTTGGCGAGGACCGGGAAGAACGCGACGATCCACGCGCACAGCACGAGCGCGACGTGCGTATTGTCGACGTAGATGAGGATCAGTGGCGCAATCGCGATGATCGGCGTCACCTGCAGCACGACCGCGTAAGGAAAAAGGGAGTGCTCGATCCACTTCGACTGCGCGAACAGGAGCGCGAGCGCGACGCCGCCTGCTGCCGCCGCCGCGAGCGCGAGGAAGGTCACCTCGAGCGTCACCAGGAGCGCCGGCCAGAGCGTTCCCCAATCCGACCACAGCGTCGCCGCGACGAGCCAGGGCCCCGGCAGGATGTAATGCGGAATCGCGAACGCCGTCACGACCAGCTGCCACGCGAGCAATCCGGCGCAGGCGGTTGCAACGGGCAGCAGGATCCTGGCGCGCGACATGCGCCGCCGCTCCGGTGTGCCGTATGGGGTGCCCGAGCTCATGCGACCCGCTGCTCCATCGCCGCGCCCAGCGCCGCCGATATCTCGCGGCAGGCCGCAAGATAGTCCGTCGAAGCGCGAAACGCCTCGTCGCGCGCGGACGGCAGCGCCAGGCGATGCACGCTCGCGACGTTGCCCTGTCCCATCACGATAATCCGGCTCGAAAGGTAGACCGCCTCGTACACGCTGTGCGTGACGAACACGACGGTCCACCCTTCGCGGCGCCGCAGTTCCAGGAGATCGTCGTTGAGGCGGAAGCGCGTGATCTCGTCCAGCGCGGCGAAGGGCTCGTCGAGCAGCAGCACGCGCGGCCGCGTGACCAGGGCCCGCGCGATGGACACGCGCATCTTCATCCCGCCGGAGAGCTCGCGCGGGTATGAGGTTGCGAAGGACACGAGACCGACGCGCTCCAGTGCGTCGTGCACGCGCGATCCGATCTCACCTCGGTCGGCACCGGCGAGGCGCAGCGGCAGCGCGACATTCGCCTCCACGGTCGCCCACGGCATCAGCGTCGGCTCCTGGAACACGAAGTCGAGCTGCCGCCCGTCCGCAGCCGCGAGATCGCCTCTCCATTCGATCGATCCCGCCGTCGGGGCAGTAAGTCCCGCGACGAGGCGCAGCACGGTACTCTTGCCGCAGCCCGACGGCCCCAGCAGGGTGACGAATTCGCCCGCGTCGACGTCGAGATCGAAATCGGCCAGCGCGACGGTGCCGTTGCCAAAACGCTTCGTCACGCGCCGCAGCCGCAGCAGCGGCTTCGGCGGCGCACCACCCGGCTCGTTCATCGGCGCGCGCGCGGGCCGGCGACAGGAGGGGCGACGATCACGGTTTCTTCGTGTCGAGGCCCACGCCCTTGTCGACGAAGCGCGTCGTGTAGGCCCTTCGATAGTCGGTCGACGGATCGGCGAGCTTCGCCTTGACCATCTTGTCGAAGAAGCTCTTCTGCCGCGCGTCGGTCATCGCGCCGATGCCGAGCTTCAGCGAATCGCCCGAGTCGACGATGCCGTACTCCTTCATCTTGGCGACCGAGAAGGCGATCTGCGCGTCGTCCATCTCCGGGTTGTCGCGCTTGATGAGCGCGTTCGCGGCGCGATTGTCGCCGTAGAGATAACGGTACCAGCCGATGATCGACGCGTCGACGAACCGCTGGACGAGGTCCGGATTCCGCTCGATCAGCTCGACGCGGGTCTCGAGGGTCGTCGCATAGGTGTCGTATCCGTAATCGGCGAGCAGGAAGATGTTCGGCCTGAATCCGCCCTGCCGCTCGATGGCGTACGGCTCGGCCGTCACGTAGCCCTGCTGCGCGACGCGCTTGTCGGCGAGGAACGGCGCCGGATTGAAGAGGTACGGCTTCACCTGCGCCTCCGTGAAGCCCCAATCGGCGATCATCCACTGGTAGAAGCTGACGAAGCCGTCCTTGCCGACCAGGAGCGTCGCCTTGCGCAGCGACTCCCAAGTGTCGAGACCCTGCCCCGGATGCGTCATGAAGCACTGCGGATCCTTCTGCATGATCGCGGCGACGACGCGGGTCGGGATGCCCTCCTTCACCGCGGAGAGCGCCGGCATCATGTTGCCGCCGATGATGAAGTCGACCTTGCCCGCGACGAGGAGCGCCCGCTCGTTGCTCTGCGGGCCGCCCGCGCGAATCGTGACGTCGAGGCCGTATTTCGAATAGGTGCCGTCGGCGACCGCCTGATAGAAGCCGCCGTGCTCGGCTTCGGCTTTCCAGTTCGTCGCGAACGTGACCTTGTCGGCGCCGGAGGCCGCGCCTGCGCCGAGCACCATCACCATGACGCAATGGGCGATTGCAACCCGTCGAAACATTCCCGGACTCCCGATTGCCGCGGACCCAAGCACGGGGCGCGATGCCGGTCGAACTATAGACCACGGCGCGCGCGCCGCACAACGCGATCGCGCGAGGGCAGCCGGCACACCCCGGCGCCGATCTATAATCGCGCCGACATGTCCGCTCCTCCCGCACCTTCCGCCACCCCGCTGTCCGCGCACACACCCATGATGCAGCAGTACCTCCGCGCCAAGGCGGAGCACCCGGACAAGCTGGTGTTCTACCGGATGGGCGATTTCTACGAGCTCTTCTACGACGACGCGCGCCGTGCCTCGACGCTGCTCGACATCACGCTGACCGCGCGCGGCCAATCGGCCGGAACGCCCATCCCGATGGCCGGCGTGCCGTTTCACGCGGTCGAGCAGTATCTTGCGAGACTGATGCGACTCGGCGAATCGGTGGCGATCTGCGAGCAGATCGGCGATCCGGCGACGAGCAAGGGCCCGGTCGAGCGCAAGGTGTTGCGTGTGGTCACGCCGGGCACGGTCACCGACGCGAACCTGCTCGACGCCAAGCGCGCGTCGCTGCTCGTGGCCGTCAATCCGGGCCGGCATCGGACCGGGCTCGCCTGGCTCGACCTGGCGTCGGGAGCGTTCGAAGTCGCCGAAGTGAGCGCGGCCGATTCCGCACAGGCGCTGGACGAGCTCGATGCCGCCGAAGTGCTGGTCCCCGAGGGCAACGCTCACACGCATCCTGCGGTGACGGTGCCGGTCAGGAACCTGCCGGCATGGCAATTCGACGCGGCGGCGGCCAACCGCGCGCTCTGCCGGCACTTCGGCACGCAAGACCTCGCGGCCTTCGGCATCGACGATCGCGATCTCGCGCTTGGCGCCGCCGGCGCAGTGCTGGGATATGCGGCGTCCACCCAGCAATCCGAGCTCTCGCACGTGCGAACGCTCTCGGTGCGCACGACGAGCGACTATCTGCAGCTCGATGCCGCGACGCGGCGCAATCTCGAGATCTGTGCGACGCTGCGCGGCGATCCGGCGCCCACGCTGCTTTCGCTGCTCGATCACTGCGCGACCGCCGCGGGAAGCAGGCTGCTGCGTGACTGGCTGCTGCATCCGCTGCGCAGCCAGGACACGGCCGCCGCGCGGCACGAGGTCGTCGCGGCCTGGTGTGCCGATGCGGCGGCGCGACGCGCGATCGTGTCGCCGCTCGGCGGGACCGCGGACGTGGAGCGGATCGCGGCGCGCATCGCGCTCGCCTCGGCACGGCCGCGCGATCTCGCAGGACTGCGCGACACGCTGGCGCGGCTTCCCGCGATTCGGCAGGCCGCCGCCGCCGCCGCGGCGCCGCTCGCGCAGCGGCTCGCAGTCGACCTCGGCGTCGACGGGCGCTGGCTCGATCTCCTGCAGCGGGCCATCACCGCCGAGCCGGCGGCGCAGATCCGCGACGGCGGCGTGATCGCCGCGGGCTACGACGCCGATCTCGACGAACTCCGCGCCATCGACGCGAACTGCGGCGAGTTCCTGGTGGCGCTGGAGGCGCGCGAGCGCGAGCGCAGCGGCATCGCCAATCTCAAGGTCGAGTACAACAAGGTCCACGGGTTCTACATCGAGGTCACCAACGCGAACGCCACGCGCGTTCCGGACGACTACCGGCGCCGGCAGACGCTGAAGAACGCCGAGCGCTACATCACGCCCGAGCTGAAGGCCTTCGAGGATCGCGCGCTGTCGGCGCAGGATCGTGCCCTCGCGCGCGAGAAAGTCCTCTACGAGGCGATCGTCGCCGAGCTCGCGCCTGCCATTCCCGCTCTCCAACGTGCCGCCCTCGCGCTCGCGACGCTAGACGTCCTCGCCGATTTCGCAGAACGCGCGACGGTGCTCGACTTCACGCGGCCCGTCTTCGTGGCCGACACCGGCATCACGATCCGGCGTGGACGCCATCCGGTGGTCGAGCAGATGGTCGACGAATTCATTCCGAACGACCTCGTGCTCTCGCCCGGGCGGCGGCTGCTCGTCGTGACGGGGCCCAACATGGGCGGCAAATCGACCTACATGCGGCAGGCCGCGGTCATCGCGCTGCTGGCCTGCTGCGGCTCGTTCGTTCCGGCCGCGGAAGCCTCGCTCGGTCCGCTCGACGCCATTCACACGCGCATCGGCTCGTCCGACGACCTCGCCGGCGGGCGCTCGACGTTCATGGTCGAGATGACGGAAGCCGCGGCGATCCTCAACCGGGCGACGCCGCAGAGCCTCGTGCTGATCGACGAGATCGGGCGCGGCACGTCGACCTTCGACGGCCTGGCGCTCGCGTGGGCCATCGCGCACCAGCTCGCCGAGAAGAACCGCAGCCTCGCTCTGTTCGCGACCCACTATTTCGAGCTGACGGCACTGCCGTCGGAAATCGACGGTTGCGCGAACCTGCATTTCGACGCGGTCGAGCACGCCGACGGCATCGTCTTCCTGCACGCCGCGGCCGACGGGCCGGCCAACCGGAGCTACGGGTTGCAGGTGGCGAAGCTCGCGGGGGTCCCGGCGGAAGCCGTGCGCCGCGCGAAATCCTATCTCGCGCGGCTCGACCGGTTCAACGCGTCGGGCACCGCGCAATCCGACCTGTTCACCCCGGCAGGCGCCAACACGTCGGCCGCCGACGAGGCGCGCAATGACTCCGACGCGCTTGCCGTGCGCCTTGCCGATCTCGATCCGGATTCGATGACGCCGCGCGACGCGCTGGCCGCGCTTTACGAGCTCAGGAAGCTCGTGGGACGCTGATCAATTTATAGCAAGGGCGCGAGGGACAATCTCGAGGGTCGCGAGCGCCAGGCGCTTGCTGATGAGCCGTCAAGAAGCCGCCCGTCTGTAGGACTCTTCTTACAATGCAATGAGTGACGCGCCCGTTGCAGGACCGTGCGACCTCGCAGAGAATGAGTTCGTCATCAAAGCGTAGCCTCGTTTGCAAGGTCTTGCGCGACGAAGGAGCGATCCGGAGGCGCGGCGCCGTACGCCGAAAGGCGAAGGCCAGAGACGCTGAAGAACGAGGATCGGGAGCTCGGCTCCCAGCGAAGATGACACTAGCGGCCGCCTCTGGGTGGCCGCTTTTCATTGGATCGCCCGGGGGCATTTCCAAAAAAAGCGTCGCGCGCGGGCCGGGGGGCCTCAGCTGCCAACATCGGGTCCGCAGCGAGGCGCGAGACGATATGCAGAAAGGGGAAGCCGTCTCAAAAACGTCGCGAACAGGCCCGCCGCATCGAGTTAGCGGCGGCTGATCGAGAGCGAAAAGCGTCGCGAGCGGGCCGGAAGCGAGGCGGCCCGCAGCGAGGCGCGAAGCGTACTCGAACGTACGGTGAGCGCCGAGCGAGGACACAACGAAGCAGCCGGCCCGCGCAGCAGTCTTGGAGACCCACAGACGGGAAGCCGTCTCAAAAACGTCGCGAGCAGCCCCGAGCGCGAGGAGGCCCGCAGCGCGGTCCGAGATAGTACTCAGAGGTACAGCGAGGACCGAGCGAGGACACGACACTGCGATCGGGGCGCGCAGCAGTTTTGGAGACGGCTTTCAGTGGTGGTGGCCGCCGTGGCCGTGCACATGCCCGTGCTCGACTTCCTCCGCCGTCGCGGCACGCACGTCGATGATTCTGCAGTCGAAGCGCAGCCGCTTGCCGGCCCACGGATGGTTGCCGTCGAGCACGGCCTTCCCGTCCGCGATGTCGGTAATCGTGTAGACGATTCCGGCGTCCGGATCGGTCTCCGTCGCCGTATACGTCTCGAACTGCATGCCGACCTCGGCTTCCTGCGGGAGCCGGTCGACCGGCTCGATCTTGACCAGCGCCGGATCGTAGTCGCCGAAGGCGTCGGCGGGCTCGACGTCGACCGAGACTGAATCCCCCGCCTTCCTGCCGTTCAGCACCTCCTCGAGCTTCGGCAGCATTCCGGAATGACCGCCGTGCAGATACGTGATCGGCTCCGGCGTCGACTCCAGCAGAGCGCCTTCCGAGTCGAAGAGTTCGAAGGTCATGGTCACGACGGTATTGGCTAGGATGTTCATCCGGTCTCCGGAGAGTGCATTCATCACGCGCCGCGCCGCCGCGGTGCCGCGCCATTGTAGCCCACGCATCGCGGAGCCCGGGCGCGCGTCGCGGCGCGCGCCGGCTCGCTATAATCGGTCCATGCGAACCTCGCGCGGCATCGTCGCGCCGACTGCCGATTCGACGGTGCCGCGCGGCGCGGTTGCGCTCCTCGGCGGGCAGCGCGCCGGCTCGTTCCTGGCGCGCCATTGGCAGAAGGACGCGCTCCTGGTGCGCGGCGCGCTGCCCGGGTTCGCGGGCCTGTTCGCGGAGCGCGAGCTCTTCGCGCTGGCGCAGCGCGACGACGTCGAATCGCGGCTCATCATCCACACGGGACGCCATTGGACGTTCGCGCACGGTCCGTTTCGCCGCGGGGAGCTTGCCCGCCTGCCGGCGAAGGGCTGGACGCTTCTCGTCCAGGGTGCGAACCTGCACTCCGCTTCGGCCGACGCGTTGCTTCGCCGCTTCGCGTTCCTTCCCTATGCGCGGCTCGACGATCTCATGGTGAGCCTCGCCGCACCGGGCGGCGGGGTCGGCCCGCATTTCGACTCCTACGACGTGTTCCTGCTGCAGGGCCCGGGGCGACGCCGCTGGCGCTACGGGCGGCAGGACGACCTGCGCCTGAAGCCCGGGACTGCCGCTCAAGATCCTGCGCCGATTCGCGCCGACGCACGACGCGGTTCTCGAGCCCGGCGACATGCTGTACCTCCCGCCGCAATACGCGCACGATGGCGTCGCGCTGGAACGGTGCACGACGTATTCCATCGGATTTCGCGCGGCATCGGCGACCGAGCTCGCGACGGCGTTCCTCGACTACCTGCGCGACCGCCTCGACATTCCAGGACGCTACGCCGACCCGGACCTGAAGCCTACGGACGCGCCCGCGCGGATCGGTCCCGCCATGCGCCGCAAATGCGCGGCGATGCTGCGGGAAATCCGCTGGAACGCGGACACCATCGACGAGTTCCTCGGGTGCTGGCTCACCGAGCCCAAGGGAGCGGTCTCGTTCGACCCGCCGGCCCGTCCGCAGTCACGCACGGCGTTCGTCGCCGCCGCCTTGCGCCACGGCGTGCGCTTGGACATGCGCTCGCAACTGCTCTACGATGAGCGTCGAATCTATCTCAACGGCGATCCGATCGCCTGGCCACGCAACGGACGAATCATGCTGGAGCGTCTTGCCAATGCCCGGGCTCTTGCGCCGCGCGACGTCCGCGCCGCCGGCATCGCCCCGTCGATCCTCTACGACTGGTACCGCCATGGCTTCGTCCACGCCGACGCCCGCTGAGGGCACGCCCGCGCCCGCACGGGCGCCGCGCCAGCAGGTGCTGACGACGATCGCCGAGCAGGTCGCCGCGATCGACGAGCTCGTCGACATCGCCGAACACACGATCCGCGTGTTCGACGACGACCTGTCGCAGATGGGCTGGAACAGCCCGGCGCGGGCCGAGAAGGTCGGCGCGTTCCTGCGCCGGTCACGCGCCGCGAGGCTGGAGATCATCGTCCACGACACGGCATGGCTGGAAGCCTCGGGCGCGCGCCTGATGAACCTTCTGCGGACGTTCAGCGGCGCCATCACCGTGTACCGGACGGGCGCCGAGGCGAAAGCCGCGATGGACCCGCTCATCATCGTCGACAACCGGCATTTCCTGCACCGGTTCCACGTCGAGCAGCCGCGCGCCGCGCTCGCAATCGAGGAGCCGCATCTCGCGCGGCCGCTCATCGACCGGTTCAACGAGATCTGGGCCACCGGCGAGCCGGGACTCTCGGGAACGGTGCTCGGAATCTAGAACCAATCGCAAAATCGGCTGCGCGACCCGATTGCTTTGTAGCTCCGGCCGCCGCTTCTCGGCTTTGCGTTCGCTGCGCTCACGTTAGCCTTCACTGAAGCTTCGCGTTCGTGTCCTCGCTCGCCCCTCGCTGTACGTCTGTGTACTATCTCGCGGCTCGCTGCGGGCCCTCATTTGGCAACTGAGGCACTCGGGCCGCTCGCCCTATTTTGCGATAGGTTCTAGTGCCCAGGGTGCAGGCCCGCACACCGCGCGGGCGCGTCGGGTTTCGCGCCAAACGCGTGCCGGGCTCCTAGAGCGGCGCGCCGATGCGCGTCGCCACTTCGCGATAGTGCTCGATCACGCCGCCTAAGTCGCGGCGGAAGCGATCCTTGTCGAGCTTCTCGCCAGTCTTCGCGTCCCAGAGCCGGCAGCCGTCCGGCGTGAACTCGTCGCCGAGCACGAGCGGACCTTCGATCGCGTCGGTTGGGTGGCCGAACTCGAGCTTGTAGTCGACGAGATCCATGCCGCCGGCGGCGAAGAGCGGCTTCAGCACCGCATTGACCTTGTGTGTCAGCGCCTTCATCTCGGCGATCTCGGCCTCGGTCGCCCAGCCCAGCACGCGGATGTGGTCGTCGTTGATCAGCGGGTCGTGCAGCGCATCGCTCTTCAGGAAGAATTCGAAGATCGGCTGCGGCAGGCGGGTGCCCTCGGCGATCCCGTAGCGTTTTGCCATCGACCCCGCGCAGATGTTCCGGACCACGCATTCGATCGGCAGCATCTTCAGCGCCTTCACGAGCGACTCGCGCTCGTTCAGGAGCCCGATGAAATGCGTGGGAATGCCGGCGGCGGCAAGCTTGCCCATTACGAATGCATTGATCTTGTTGTTGGTCTCGCCCTTCTTGTCGAGCTGGGCGAGCTTCACGCCGTCGAACGCCGACACGTCGTCGCGGTAATGCATGACGAGTCGGTGCGGGTCATCGGTCGAGTAGACCGTCTTCGCCTTGCCCTTGTAGAGTTCCTGCCGCTTTTCCATGTGCTGCCTCCGTTTACAGTTCGCGCCAGCCGAACCCCAGTGCCTGATCTGCGATGCCGATCCATTCGCGCGAGCAGGCGAGCGCATCGCAGAGCGCGGTGCGCGCGAGCTCCGGCGTGTTGTTCTCCCGCGACAGGTGCGCGGCGATGATGTGCACGAGGCGCGACGTGTCGATGTTGCGCAGCAGCCCCGCGGCGGCCGCGTTGTCGAGATGGCCGAGACGGCCCGCGATCCGCTGCTTGAGCGGCCAGGGATAGCTGCCGTTCTCGAGCAAATTGAGGTCGTGGTTGCATTCGAGCACCAGCGCGTCGCACCCCGACAGGCACGACTCCACGTGCGCCGTGGAGACGCCGAGATCCGTCAGCACGCCGACGCGGCGGGCGCCGTCGCTGATCACGTACTGCACCGGCTCGCGCGCGTCGTGCGGCACCGGGATCGGCGTGATCGCGAGCGCTCCGATCGCGAACGTGTCGTGGCCGTCGAAGCCGTAGATGCGCTCCATGCCCTCGAAACGCTCCGAGACGGCGGCGAGCGTGCCGAACGTCGCCCACACGGCAATCCCGTGGCGCGCCGCGAAGGCCGGGACGCCGCCGACGTGGTCGGAATGCTCGTGGGTGACGAGGATCGCGTCGAGATCCGCAGGAACGAGGCCCAGGCGGGCGAGCCTCGCGCCGGTTTCGCGGACGGAAAATCCGCAGTCGATCAGGATGCGCGTGTCGCCGCACTCGACCACGAGGGCGTTGCCCTCGCTGCCGCTGCCAAGCGATGCGAATCGCATCACCGCCGCTCGCCCGGCCTTGCCGCGGGTCCGCTCGCGCGCTCCGCCCGCCGCACGCTGCTCGCGCCGCGCGCGTCCGGCATTACTTGAGCTGCCCTTGCAGCAGCGTCAGGATCTTCTCGCCATTCTGCGACTTGTCCGGCGCGCCGTTGGGATCCTGGACGCTCACGAAGCTTTTCGCTGTCGCGTCGGCGACGATGATCCGGTATTGCTCTGGCTTCTCGGTCGTGTCCTTCCAGAACATGAGCTTCGAGAGAAAGCCCTCTTCCTTTTTCGGATCGATGTCGGGGTTCTGATAGCGGACGAAATAGAGGCCCTTCGAGCGGTCGCGGTCGACCACGGTGAAGCCGCTGCGGTCGAGTGCCAGCCCGACGCGCCGCCAGGCGCGGTCGAAGCTGTCGTCCAGCACGAGCTGGCTCGTCCCCGTCGCAGTCTTCTCGAGCCGCGCGCGATCCAGCGTGGGTGCTGGTGCGGTGGCCATCTGCGTCGCCTGCGCCTCGGGAACGCCGAAACGCATCATGAGCCGGCCGAGGAATTGCGCTTCGAGTCCCGGATTGGGTGGCATCAGGCCCCACGCGAAGCCGGATTTGCCGCCGGAATTGTCGGTCTGCGTCGGTACCTGCTCCATGATTCGTGCGGAGATATAGACTTCGACGGTGCCGGACTCGGCGCCACGCTCGATGCGGGTCGTGTATTTCTCGCGCTTGTACGTGTTGTAAAACGCGTCGAAATACTTGCCGATCGTGCTGCGGATGAAATCGTTGGGGATGTCGGCGCGATTCTCGGCCCAGTCCGTTTCCATCACACCGGTGTCGGGCTTCTCGACCGTCAGCGTGAAGCCGTTGTCGAGCCAGAACTGCCGCGTGACCTTCCAGACTTCCTCGGGTGTCGACCTGACGACGAGCCAGCGCTCGTTGCCGCTCTTCGCGATCCTCGCATCGGGTGTCGCATTGACGGCGACCTGGTCCGCCTTTGGCTTGGTCGCGTCGCGGGCGGCGAGGCCCGAGGCCGTCGCGACGTTGTAGCGGTCGTCGTACTGCGGTGCGACGAGATCGGGCGGGAGTTCGAGCGACGGGGCAGTGCCGACGGAGTGATAGTCGATCTTCTTGCCGAGCGAGGGCATGGATTCGCAGCCGGCGAGCGAGAGTCCCGCCAGCGCGGCGGCGCACAGGACGCGCGCCAGTATCGTGAACGGTCCGGATGATCTCATTCGTTGCACCTTCAGGTTGAAGCGAGACAATCCGCGTCGCGCAGGGCGGCGCGCAGCGTCTCGAAATTTTGCGGCGACAGCGGCACGAGCGGAAGTCGCAGCGCGTTGGCGATCAGACCCATTTCCGCCA
The DNA here is from genome assembly GCA_963846855.1 of uncultured beta proteobacterium. Classification (GTDB taxonomy): domain Bacteria; phylum Pseudomonadota; class Gammaproteobacteria; order Burkholderiales; family Casimicrobiaceae; genus CAIWHR01. Next base: position 61,921 of record CAWJXK010000012.1, on the reverse strand, counting down.
GCGCCCATTTCACGGGAACGGGGTTGGGTTCGATGAAGAGCTTCCGGTGCAGCGGCAGCAGGCGGTCGTTGCATGCGCGCGCAGCCGCGATGTCGCCGCGCAGCGCCGCCGCGCACATCTGCGCCATCAGCTTGGGCGCGACGTTGGCGGTCACGGAAATCACGCCGTGGCCGCCCATCAGCATCAGCGGCAACGCGGTGATGTCCTCGCCGCTGTACACCGCGAAGTCCTGGCGTCCGGCGGCGCCGAGGGCGCGGAGCAACTCGCTGCCGCGGCCGAGATCGGCGGTCGCGTCCTTGATGCCGACGATGCCCGGGACCTGCGCGAGCCGCAGCGCGGTCTCGTTGCCGAGATCGGCGACGGTCCGCCCGGGCACATTGTAGAGGATCAGCGGTACGTCGACCGCTTCGGCGATCGTGCGGAAATGGCGGTAGAGCCCTTCCTGCGTCGGCTTGTTGTAGTACGGGACGACCGAAAGGCAGCTCGCGACGCCCGCCTTCTTCGCGAACGCGGTGAGCGCGATCGCCTCCGCCGTCGAATTGGCGCCGGTTCCGGCGATGACGGGCAGCCGTCCGCGTGCGAACTCGACCGCCGCGGTGATGAGCTGGCAATGCTCGGCAACGTCGACGGTCGGCGATTCGCCGGTGGTGCCGACGATGACGATGCCGGACGTCCCGTTGGCGACGTGGAAGTCGATCAGCCTGCCGAGCGCGGGAAGGTCGAGCGCTCCGCCTTCCTGCATCGGCGTCGCGATCGCGACGATGCTACCGGTCAACATTAGAGAATGGGCGCGAAAAGGCGAATTTTACCGCATTCGCGCGGCGGAGGCGTGGAGCACTTCAGGAAGCGGCGGCGCCGGCGGCGAGCCTTGCGACTCCATTTCGGCGCAGTCCGACCGCCGCGATCCGCTGGACGACGGCGCTGCGCCCGCCCTCCGTCACGAGCCCTTCCTCGAAGGCGACGATCGCGAGGCGTCCGGCGATGCGCTCCACGAGTTCGCCAGCGCGCAGCAGGTGGTCGGGATTCGAGGGGCGGCCATAGGCTTCGTTTCCCTGCGCGAAGGTCTCGTAGATCAGCACGCCGTCATCGGCGAGCGCGTCGAGCAGGTGCGCGAACAGGGGCCGGTGCAGGTAATTCGTGACGACGATCGCGTCGAACCGTTCTCCGCCGAACGGCCAGCCGCCGGTTTCGAGGTCGGAACAACGCGTCGTCACGCCCGGCGTTCCGGCGAGCGTGGCAAGCGCCTGAGGGTCGCGATCGACCGCCCGCACACGGCAGCCGCGCTCCGCGAAGAACCGTGAATGACGGCCGTGGCCGCAGGCCAGATCCAGCACGCTTGCATCGGCGGCGACGAGATGGGCGAAGCGCGTCACCCACGGCGAGGGCGGCGAAGTCGCATGCGACGGCGTGGCGCATCCTTCGCTCATCGGGAGCGCTTCCGCCGCTGCGCGGTCGCCGCCTTGGCCGGCGTGTCGGCGAGCTTCAGCTCGCGCGACGCTTCGGCGCGCGCCCACTCGACGAACGCCGTCACGTCGGGCCGCTCCCTCGCGTGCGGCGCGACCACCACGAAATAGCCTCGCGCCGACTCGAAGCGGCGAGGAAACGGCGCGACCAGCCGTCCGGCGCGTAACAGCCCTGACACGAGCGGAACGCGTCCCAACGCCACGCCCTGGCCGTCAAGCGCCGCCTGGATCACCTGGTCATAGAGCTTGAACCGAAACGATCCGGCCGGTTTCAACCCGGCCTCCCCGTTGGCCGCGAGCCACGAGCGCCAGTCGAGCCATGGCATGACGGCGTCGGGATCGTCGAGATGCAGCAGCACGTGCCGCGCGAGGTCCGACGGACGCGCCAGCCGGCCTTCGGCGCGCTTCAGCAGTGTCGGACTCGCAACCGGAAGCATCCGCTCGCCGAACAGGCGGACCGCGCCTTCGGGCGCGACGGCGTCGGCCAGATAGCGAATCGCGACGTCGACGTCGCCCCGTGCGAGATCGACCAGCCGGTCGTCCGCCGAGACAAAGACCTCGACCGCCGGACGCAGCAGGCGAAATGACGAGAGGCGCGGAATGATCCAGAGCGATGCAAACGACACGGTCGTCGACAGCGTAAGCCCCGGTGCACGCGACGCGCCGCGCGCGTTGCCGGTCGCCGTCGCGAGCCCGTTGAGCAATGCGGTGATCTCGCGATGGAAGGCCTGTCCCGCGCCGGTAAATGCCAGCGCGCGATGCCGGCGCACGAAAAGCGCGACGCCCAGCGCGGTCTCGAGCGCCTGGATCTGGCGCGACAGCGCGGATTGCGTGACGAAGAGCTCCTCCGCCGCGCGCGTGAACGACAGCCGTCGTCCGGCCGCCTCGAAGCCCCTCAGAAAATCCAGCGACGGAAGCCGCCGCAATTCCTCATGCATGCATCACACTCATGCGAAGCATTCGCAAAGACCGTTTGTGCGCCCGCGGATCCGGCGCCAACATGGCTGCACATCCACGGCCGCCCTCGTCACGCGATGTTCTGCTCCGGGCCGGCCTCCATGGATGCATTCTACGCATGAAAAAGGAGATTGGCGATGGCCCGGACAAACCGCAAGAAGCTGTGGCATCTGGCCGAGCGCCAGCAGGTGCTCCTGGATGACGCGCAGGGCACGGCGTTGCGCGTGGCGCGCGGCACGCTCTGGATCACCCTGGAGCGCGACACGCGCGACATCGTCATTTCGCGCGGCGAGACCTTCACCATTGATCGCCCGGGACGGACGATCGCCGAGGCGCAGGAGCCGTCGACCGTATGGGTCGAAGCGGCGCCAGGCCTCCGCGCGTTCGCGCACAGCACCGCACGTCGGATCGTCCAATGGGTTCGTGCCGCCGCGAAGGCGGCGGCCAAGCGTCGCTACGCGCCTTACTACTGAAGCGCCGCGGCTGGATCGCGGCGCGCCAAGTTGTCAGCGGACGCGGCGGAAACACACGACGGCTGCGACGAGCAGCGCTGAGAGCGCGGCGATCGCGGAGTCACCCAGCGTCGGAATGGCGGCAGCGTCCCGCGGGCGGCCGATCATCACGGGTCGAGTTGCCGGATCGAGTCGCCCATGGGCTCGCCGCCAAGACCTGCGCGAACAATGCGCTGTGGCAGAATCCGCGGCAGGCGCGGCCGTTGGTCGCGATCAGGCTGGGAGCCTGCCGGGTCTGATTTCACGTATGCGTTGCCGGGCCAAAAAGCGATGGATGCGCGGCGCGAGGCGCAGCGAATATCGCGAATCTTCGCAAGCCGAGCAACAAAGCAGACGCGCTTTTTGGCAGCGGCACCCAAATGAGCGAAGGGACGGGGCGCTTTGGGCGCCTCAGTTGCCTAATGCTGCGTTGCTCGCCCTCGGCATATTCCCGATATGCTCTCGTTCTCGCGCCTTGAACTGCGCCCAAACCGCCTCCGTCGCATACGCGAAATCGGGCCCGACAGGCTCCTAGATGCCGCAATCCTCGCCCTTGCTGGAAATCCTGCTCGGCACGCTGCCGGTGCTCGTGACACTGTTCATCCACGGCGCCGGGATGAACGTCGTGCAATGGGGCTTCCGCCGCCACCGGCGCCGCGGCCCCGCGTCGCGCCTGCGCAACAGCGGCTATTTCGCCGTGACGATCTTCATCATGGTGGTGACCCACCTGTCCGAGATCGCATTGTGGTCGGCCGCGCTGATCGGCATCGGCGCGATCGAATCGGTGCGCGATGCGTACTACTACGTCGCGGGCACGTACACGACGCTGGGCTACGGCGAAGGCACGCTGCCCCACCAGTGGCGGCTGTTGGCGCCGATGATCGCGATCTCGGGACTCTTCGCGTTCGGCTGGACGACGAGCGTGCTGATGAGCCTCGTCGCCCAGGTGAACGCGGATCGCGACGCCGCGGAAAAGGTCAGCGCGGGCGGCTGACGCCGCCCGGCCGTTCAGCCCTTGGCGAAGCGGATCTCGTTTCCCTTCGCGTCGATCCTGATCGTGTCGCCCGCGGCGAAATTGCCGCCGAGGATCTCCTTCGCCAGCGGATTCTCGATCTGCTGCTGGATCGCCCGCTTCAGCGGCCGCGCGCCGTAGACCGGGTCGAAGCCCGCGGCGGCGACGACCTTGAGCGCCGCGTCGGACACCGTCATCCGGATCTCCATCTTCGCGAGCCGCGCCTCCAGCGCCTTCAGCTGGATCTTCGCGATGTCGGCGATCTGCGCTTCGCCGAGCGGCTGGAACACGACGATTTCGTCGATGCGATTCACGAACTCGGGCCGGAAGTGCGCCTTGACCTCGGCCAGCACCGCGATCTTGATCAGCGCCTGGTCCGAGCCCTCGTCGGCCATCTGCTGAATCCGCTGCGAGCCGAGATTCGACGTCATCACGATGACCGTGTTCTTGAAATCCACGGTCCGGCCCTGGCCGTCGGTCATCCGGCCGTCGTCCAGCACCTGCAGCAGCACGTTGAAGACGTCCGGGTGCGCCTTCTCGACTTCGTCCAGGAGGATCACGCTGTAGGGCTTGCGGCGGACGGCCTCGGTCAGGTAGCCGCCTTCCTCGTAGCCGACGTAACCCGGCGGCGCGCCGATGAGGCGCGCGACCGAATGCCGCTCCTGGAATTCCGACATGTCGATCCGGATGAGATGCTGCTCCGAGTCGAACATGAATTCGGCGAGCGCCTTGCAGAGCTCGGTCTTGCCCACCCCCGTGGGCCCGAGGAACAGGAATGAACCGTACGGGCGGTTCGGATCGGCGAGCCCCGAACGCGAACGGCGGATTGCGTCGGAAACGAGGCGCACGGCTTCATCCTGCCCGACGACGCGCTTGTGCAGCGCGTCCTCCATGTGCAGCAGCTTGTCGCGCTCGCCCTGCATCATTTTCGAAACGGGAATGCCCGTTGCGCGCGAGACGACTTCCGCGATCTCCTCGGCGCCGACCTGCGTGCGCAGGAGCTGCGGCTTCCTCTCCTGATCCTTGGCGAGCTTCTTGTCGGCCTTCTTGAGCTGCGCCTCGAGCTGCGGCAGCTCGCCGTACTGGAGCTCGCTCATCTTCTGCCAGTCGCCCTTGCGCTTGGCCTCGTCCATCTGGAGCTTGATCTTGTCGATCTCCTCCTTGATGTGCTGCGTGCCGGCGACCACGGCCTTCTCGGACTGCCACACCTCGTCCAGGTCCGCGTATTCGCGCTCGAGCTTTGAAATCTCCTGCTCGATGAGGACGAGACGCTTCTTCGACGCCTCATCCTTCTCCTTCTTCACCGCTTCGCGCTCGATCTTCAGCTGGATCAGGCGACGGTCTAGCTTGTCCATCGCCTCCGGCTTGGAGTCGATCTCCATCTTGATCCGCGCCGCCGCCTCGTCTATAAGGTCGATCGCCTTGTCGGGCAGGAAGCGGTCGGTGATGTAGCGATGCGAGAGCTCGGCTGCCGCGACGATGGCCGGGTCCGTGATCTCGACGCCGTGGTGGATCTCGTAGCGCTCCTGCAGGCCGCGCAGGATCGCGATCGTCGACTCGACCGACGGCTCGTCGACCAGCACCTTCTGAAAGCGGCGCTCCAGCGCCGCGTCCTTCTCGACGTACTTGCGATACTCGTCGAGCGTGGTCGCGCCGACGCAGTGAAGCTCGCCGCGGGCCAGCGCGGGCTTGAGCATGTTGCCCGCGTCCATCGCACCCTCGGCCTTGCCGGCGCCGACCATCGTGTGCAGCTCGTCGATGAAGACAATCGTCTGCCCCTCGTCGGCCGCGATGTCCTTCAGCACGGACTTGAGGCGCTCCTCGAATTCGCCCCGGTATTTTGTGCCCGCCAGGAGCGCGGCCATGTCGAGCGAAAGCACCCGCTTGCTCTTGAGCGATTCGGGCACCTCGCCGTTGACAATGCGCTGGGCGAGGCCCTCGACGATGGCGGTCTTGCCGACGCCCGGCTCGCCGATCAGCACCGGATTGTTCTTGGTGCGCCGCTGCAGGATCTGGATCGTCCGGCGGATCTCGTCGTCGCGGCCGATGACGGGGTCGAGCTTGCCGTTGCGCGCGCGCTCGGTGAGGTCGATCGTGTATTTCTTGAGCGCCTCGCGCTGCCCCTCCGCCTCCTGCGAGTCAATGCCGGCGCCGCCACGCACCGCCTCGATCGCGGAGACGAGCGCCTTGCGCGTGAGCCCGTTGTCTTTCAAGAGCCGCGCAGTCTCGCCCTTGTCGTCGGCGAGCGCCAACAGGAAGAGCTCGCTGGCGATGAACTGGTCGCCGCGCTTGACGGCTTCCTTGTCGGTCAGATTGAGCAGGTTATTGAGGTCGCGCGACATGCCGATCTCGCCGCCCGTCCCTTCGACCTTCGGCAGCCGCTCGATGGACTTGGCGAGCGCCGTCCTGACCTTGGGCACGGCCACCCCGGCGCGGGCAAGCAGCGACGCCGTTCCGCCGTCGTCCTGGTCGAGGAGTGCCGCCAGGAGGTGCTGCGGCTCGATGAACCCGCTGTCGTTCCCGAGCGCCATGCTCTGGGCATCGGCGAGCGCCTGCTGGAATTTGGTCGTCAGCTTGTCGAAACGCATGGTCGATCCTTGCGATAAAGACACTGCTGAGACAATGGGGTCTCGGCCCGTGGATTCAAGCGCGCGTGATCACCAATTCTGCGCCGGACGGGCGCATCCGAATATGGCGCGGCGGCCCTGGCTGACGGCAGGCTCGACGGCCGGCCGCGACGCGGCAATAATGCCCGCCATGCAGGCGTCATCCACGATTTCGCGCGATTCCCGGGTCGAGGCGAAGGCGCCGCATCCCGCCGCGCGCCGATCGCCGCGCGGCGACCCGCTCGCCCGCGAGGTGACCGTGGTGCTCGCCGTCAAGCTGATCGCGATCCTGCTGCTCTGGCTCGCATTCTTCCGTCCGGTCGATGCACCCGGCCCCTCGCCCGCCGTCCTATCGGTCACCGAGCACATCGCCGCCCCCACCCCTTCGCCGGAGGTTCCCGTTGCCGACCGTTGACGTCGTCGAGCTGTCGCGGCTGCAGTTCGCCGCGACGGCGCTCTATCACTTCCTGTTCGTCCCGCTGACCCTCGGGCTGTCGTGGATCCTCGTCATCATGGAATCGGTGTACGTGATGACCGGCAAGGAGATCTACCGTGACATGACGAAGTTCTGGGGCAAGCTCTTCGGGATCAACTTCGCGATGGGCGTCGCCACCGGCATCACGATGGAATTCCAGTTCGGCACCAACTGGGCGTACTACTCGCACTACGTCGGCGACATCTTCGGCGCGCCGCTGGCGCTCGAGGGCCTGATGGCGTTCTTCATGGAGTCGACGTTCGTCGGCATCTTCTTTTTCGGCTGGAACCGGATGGGGAAGGTGACGCACCTGCTCGTCACGTTCCTCGTCGCGCTCGGCTCCAATTTCTCGGCGCTCTGGATCCTGATTGCCAACGCGTGGATGCAGAACCCGGTCGGCGCCGAATTCAACCTCGACACGATGCGCATGGAGCTCACGAGCTTCGCCGACCTCTTCTTCAATCCGATCGCCGGGCCGAAGTTCGTGCACACGCTGGCCGCCGGCTATGTGGCGTCGTCGCTGTTCGTCCTGGGCATCTCTTCCTGGTACCTGCTGCGGGGACGCGACCCGTCGTTCGCGGTGCGCTCGTTCGCCGTCGCCGCCGGATTCGGGCTCGCGTCGGCGCTGTCGGTGATCGTGCTGGGCGACGAATCCGGCTACACGACCGGCGAGGTGCAGAAGGTCAAGCTCGCCGTGATCGAGGCTGAATGGGTGACGGAAAAGCCGCCCGCGTCGTTCACGGTGTTCGGCTTCCCCGACCAGGAAGGCGAAGTGACGCGCTTCGCGGTGAAGATCCCCTGGATGATGGGACTGATCGCCACGCGGTCGATCGACACCCCCGTCACCGGCATCAAGGACCTCAAGAAGGAGCACGAGGCGCGAATCCGCAAGGGTATCCAGGCCTATGCGGCGCTGCAGCGGATCAAGGGCGGCGACGACAGCGCCGAGGCACGCGCAGCGTTCGCTGCGCTGAAGGAGGACCTGGGTTACGGGCTCCTGCTGCGCAAGTACACGCGCAACGTCGTCGACGCGACGCCGGAGCAGATCCGCGCAGCGACCGACGACACGATCCCGAACGTCGCCACGATGTTCTGGTCGTTCCGGGTCATGGTGGGTCTGGGGTTGTGGTTCCTGCTCCTGTTCGCGGCGGCGTTCTACGTGCTGGCGCGGCGCCATCTCGCGCACAACCGCTGGCTGATGCACGTCGCGTTGTGGAGCATTCCGCTGCCGTGGGTGGCGATGGAGCTCGGCTGGATCGTTGCCGAATACGGCCGGCAGCCGTGGGCGATCAGCGAGGTGCTGCCGACGCATCTCGGCGTGTCGTCGGTCACGGCGGGCACGGTGATGTTCTCGCTCGGCGGCTTCCTGCTCTTCTATACGGGGCTGCTCGCGGTCGAGGTCTACCTGATGCTGAAGTACATCCGCCTGGGGCCGGGGAGCCTCGGCACCGGCCGCTATCAATCGGAAAAGCCCGGGACACCGGTCGAGGGGACCGCATGATCTACCTCTTCGACTACGCGACGCTGAAGCTCATCTGGTGGCTGCTGGTCGGCGCTCTGCTCGTCGGATTCGCGATCCTCGACGGATTCGACCTCGGCGTCGGCACGCTGCTGCCCTTCGTCGCCCGCACCGACACGGAGCGCCGGGTCGCGCTCAATGCCATCGGTCCGACATGGGAAGGCAACCAGGTCTGGTTCATCACCGCGGGCGGCGCGACGTTCGCGGCGTGGCCGCTGGTGTACGCCACCGCATTCTCGGGCTTCTACGTTGCGCTGATCCTCACGCTGTTCGCGCTGTTCTTCCGCCCGGTCGGAATCGATTACCGCAGCAAGGTCGAGAATCCGCGCTGGCGCCGATTCTGGGATTGGGGAATCTTCGCCGGCGGCACCGTCCCCGCGCTGGTCTTCGGCGTCGCGTTCGGCAACCTGCTGCAAGGCGTTCCGTTTCATTTCGACGCGGAACAGCGCGTGTTCTATACCGGCAGCTTCATCGAGATGCTGAACCCGTTCGGCCTGCTCGCGGGCGTCGTGAGCGCCGCGATGCTGGCGATGCATGGCGCGTCGTTCCTGGTGCTTCGCACCGAGGGCGCGCTGCAGGAGCGCGCCCGCCGCGCCGGGCGCATCGCCGCGGTGATCTTCGTCGTCGCCTTCGCCGCCGGCGGCGTCTTCGTCGCGACTTCGATCGAGGGCTTCCGGGTCACGGCAATGCCGCCGGAAAACGCGTCGTTCATCCCGCTGGCCAAGACTGTGGTGCGGGCGCAAGGCGCGTGGCTCGACAACTATTCGCTGCACCCATGGACGATGCTGGCGCCGCTGGCGGCCTTCGCCGGCGCGCTGCTCTCGCAGCTCGCGTCAGCGCGGCGCCGCGTTGGCCTCGCATTCGTGCTGTCCTCCGCGTCCGTGGCCGGGGTCGTCCTCACCGCGGGGTTCGCGCTCTATCCGTTCATCATGCCGTCATCGAGCGATCCGGCGAGCAGCCTCACGGTATGGGACGCGGTGTCGAGCCGGCGCACGCTGCAGGTGATGTTCTGGGGAACTCTCCTCTTCCTTCCGATCGTCCTCGCCTACACGACGTGGGCGTATCACGTGACCCGCGGCAAGGTGACCGAGCGGCATGTGAAGGAAGGCAGCCATGGTCTCTACTGAACCCTGACGGGAGCCTCGACGCATGTGGTATTTCACGTGGATCCTCGGCTTGGGCCTCGCGCTCGCGTTCGGCATCATCAACGTGATGTGGCTCGAAGCGTCGTACACGTTCGGCGAGCTCGACGAAGGCAAGATCCGCGAGCGCTTCAGGAAGCAGGCCGACAAAGACGGCTGAGCGTCCTCCGGCGCTCCGACCGGCCGCGCATCAAGTTCTTCCGGATCGCCTTGATCGGGCGGCCGCGCACGCGGCACCGCCGCCCGTTCACCGCGTCACTGACCGACGATCTGGGGCTTCATCGGTCCGAGGATCGCGAGCAGGTCGGATTGTTCCTTCTCGGGCACCTTGAACTTGTTGAGCGACTTCTGCAGATCCTCGACCAGCGCGCCGAATTGCGCGTCGGTGATGTGCATTCCCCTGTGTGCCTCCGGCATGCTGCGGCCGGTGTAGGTGCACGGCCCGCCAGTGCCGGCGCAAAGCTGCTCGACCAGCAGGCGCTTCAGGCGGGGAATATCGGTCTTGGCGAAGAATCCGTTGATCCGGTTGTCGGCCGCGACGTTGCCGACGAAGTCGTCGACGACGGCGGTGATCGCGGGCTGGCCGCCGAGGCGGTCGTACAACGTCTTCTGGGGGGGCGGCGCCATCGTCTGGCAGGCGGCCAGCATCACGGCGATGACGGCGGGCAACAAGTAACGGGCAAGGCGAGCGGGCATGGCATTCCTCCACGGGTGTCGCGGCCGATTCGGCTGCACCCCGCTATACGCACGCGCCGCCGGGCCAGATGCGCCGGGCGGCTAGGCGCGGATGCGCCAAGTGCTACCATCGACGACTCCCCACCAGACCGATCGCACCGCCGTGACTTCCGAGCCTGTGCCCCCGATGGAACCCGCGCAGCCGCCCGCGCCGGCCGAGCCGCCGCGCGCCCCGTTCGCTCAGGCCGCGGGCGCCGTCTTCTGGAGTTTCTTCGGTGTCAGGAAGGGCCGCGACATGCGCGCCGATGCCGTCAAGCTGAAGCCTCAGCACGTGATCATCGTCGGCGTTCTTTCCGCGATGGTCTTCGTGCTGGCGCTGGTGGCGCTGGTCAGGTTCATCACGCGCGCGCCCTGAGCCTCGCGATCGCAGAACACAAGCCGACCGCGCCGGAATGACCGGCGCCTGCGGGCGGCGATCAGCCGGCAGTCATCGCTGCCGAAACGGCATCCGCGGCGGCGACGAGCTCCGCATCGGCCGTCAGCACGTCCGGGCACAGCCGCAGCCATTCGCCGCGGGCATCGGTGATGACGCCGCGCCGTTCGAGTCCGTCGGCAAGTGCACCGGCCCTTGCGTCGCGGATGACCACGAACGCGCCGCGGTCGGGCGTGCCGCCGCGCGCGGCGACGCCACGCTCGGCGAGCAATTCGACGAGCCGCCGCTGCAGGCCGAGCGAGTGCGCGCGCAGCCGCTCGACGCCGATCGCCAGCGCGAGGCGCTGACCGGCGCGCGCCTGGTAGAGCGGCAGCACCGCGGGCGTGGATTCGAGCCAGGCGTCGCCGCCCGGCGCGAAGCGCGGCGGATGCGGCCGCGCGTAGGTGAACGGCGACTCCTTCGCGAACCAGCCCGTGTCGAGTGTCGCGAGTCCGGCGTCGACGTGACGCGGCGCAATGTACAGGTAGCACGCGCCGGGACCACCACGCAGGTATTTGTAGCTGCCGCCGACGGCGAAGTCCACGTCGAGCGCGGCGACATTCACCGGGAAGACGCCGAGCGGAGTGATAGACGTCGAGCAGCATCCGCGCGCCGACCGCGTGCGCGCGCGCGACGATCGCCGGCAGATCGGGCACGATCGCGCCCGTCTCGAACATCACCTGCGATACGACGACGAGCTCAGTGCCCGGCGTGATCGCGGCGATGATGTCGCCGGCGGAGAAATCGCCGTCGCGCGCCCCGACCAGTGCGAGCGATATCCGGCCGCGCTCAGCGTACGTGCGCAGGATCACGTCGAGCGAGTCGAACTCGCCGCGTGTGGCCACGACGCGAGGCGGGACGTCGTAGGTGTTCAGCACGGCGCGCAACCCCTGCCCCGCGCTCGTCTTGGGGACGACGCAGTCGGGGCGCTTTGATCCCAGCAGCCGCGCGATGCGCGCGCGGAAGGCATCGCTCTCGGCGTTCCACTCGTCCCAGGCATCGCCCATGCGCTCGTACCACAGGCGAAGCGCTTCGCGCACGTCGTCCTCGGTTGCGTCGAGCGGGCGGCCAAGCGAATGGTTGGCGAGATAGACGCGGCCGCGATTCGCCGCCTGCGAACGCGCGAACAGCGGCGCCACGTGCGCCGCCAATGCCGACTCGTTCAGCGGTCCGACGCCCAGCGCCGCGATGGCACGGTTGATCGCCGATTCGTCCTGGTCGCGCATTTGCCTGACGCCGCGCGTTACGAGTAGCGCGCGCCGATCACGGTGCGTACGTCGATCAGCTCGGGGAAGAACTGATGATCGAGCGCGCGCTTGAGGAATGCGACGCCGGAGCTGCCGCCGGTGCCGCTCTTGTGGCCAATGATGCGCTCGACCGTCTTCAGGTGCCGGAAGCGCCACAGCTGGAACGATTCCTCGACGTCGACCAGCTTCTCCGCCATCTCGTAGGCGTCCCACCATTTGTCGGGGTCGTCGTAGACGGTTTTGAACACGGCGACGAGCTCCGGATTGCGCACGTGCGACTGCGACCAGTCGCGCTCGACGCACTCGGCCGGCACCGGGAGGCCGCGGCGCGCGAGATGGCGCAGGAACTCGTCGTAGAGACTGGGCGCATGCAGGAGTTCGGTGAGTTGGGCGTGAACGGCGGGGTCGTAGCGGAAGACGTCGATCAGCGCCGCCTGCTTGTTGCCGAGCAGGAACTCGAGCGCGCGGTATTGCGCCGACTGGAATCCGGACGAGGCGCCGAGCGCCGGGCGGAACGCCTCGTACTCGGACGGCGTCAGCGTTTCCAGCACCGCCCACTGCTCGAACAGCTGCTTCTGGATCAGCTTCACCCGCGCGAGGATCTTGAAGCACGCGGCGAGCCGGTCGGCGCGGACGAAGCCGATCGCCGCCTTCAGTTCGTGAATCGCGAGCTTCATCCAGAGCTCCGAGGTCTGGTGCTGAATGATGAACATCATCTCGTCGTGCCGCGGCGGCGTGCCCGCAGTGCCCGACAGCGGCTCCTGCGCGGTGAGGAGCCGGTCGAGCCGGAGATAGCCGCCGTACGAAAGCCGATCGGTGAGATCGGTGACGATGCCGGGTTCGAGGTCGCGCGTGGTCATGGCGGGCGCCGGGCGGGAGCGCCCGGAAGCAGGAGGAGGTGGCGGCAAGTATAGCCGCGGCGGCTCGGCTCGCCTCCGCACAAGTGCATCGATGCGTCGCCTTCCGGCGCGTGGCGTTGCCTCTGCTACCATCCCCGGCGATGAAACGAATCACCGAACTCGCCTGCCGGCTCGTCGCCCTCGCCGGCGTGCTCGTCGTGCCTGCCGGATGCGGCGACGGCAGCGCCGCGGCGCGCCGCACGATCGCGCTGTCGGAGTGCCGGCTGCCGAGGCTTTCGATCGCCGCGCAATGCGGCACGCTCGAGGTCCCGGAAAATCGCGCGGTGCCCGAGGGGCGCAGGATCGCGATCGCCGTCGCGATGCTCCCAGCGAACACGCTCGATCCCAAACCCGATCCGCTGTTCGTCCTCCCTGGCGGACCCGGGCAGGCGGCCTCGCAGCTTGGTCCGTTCGCAGCGCAGCTGACCGGCGTGCGCAAGGACCGCGACGTCGTTCTCGTCGACCCTCGCGGCACGGGACGATCGTCGCCGCTCGACTGCGAGGCGCTGAAGCCGGAGGATTCGACGATCGCCGCGCTCGACCTCGACTTCGCGGAAAACGCCGCTGCCTGCGCGCGCGAGCTTGCCGCGCGCGGCGTCGACGCACGTCAGTACACCACGGAAGCCTGGGTCGCCGATCTCGACGCCATGCGCGCCGCGCTGGGTTACCAAAGGATCAACCTGTGGGGCGGCTCATATGGAACGCGCGTCGCGCTGGAATACCTGCGGCGCCATCCGGAGCGCGTGCGCAGCATCGTGCTCGATGGCGTCGCGCCGCCTTCGATGCGCGTCACGCTCGACGTTTGGCCGTCGCGCGACGCGGCGCTGTCCGCGCTCATCGGCGCCTGCGCATCCGCGGTCCCCTGCCGCACCGCGCATCCCGACCTCGCGGCGACACTGGCGTCGATCCGCGCGTCCCTGGGAGCCGCCGGCCACGAGATAACCTATGCCGACCCGCGCACGGGCGAGACGCGCCGCGTTCGCATCACGTTCGATCACGTGCTGGCGGCGCTGCAGCCGTTCACCTACGCGCCGGAACTCCGCGCGCTGCTGCCCGAGGTCATCGCACGCGTCGCCGCGGGCGATTACGGTCCGCTGCTCGCGACCCTCGATCTTGTCACCGGCGATCTCGCCGAGCAGCTCAACACCGCGTTGCATTACTCGGTGACCTGCACCGAGGACGTGCCGCGCGTGTCCCGCTCGGAGGCCGAGCAGGCACTCGCGAACGTTCGCACGGCGAGCCTCGCGCGGCGCGCGCTCGCCGTATGCGACGTCTGGCCGAAGGGTACGGCGCCCCCGGATGCCGCCACACCCGTCACAAGCGACGTGCCCGTGCTCATTCTTTCGGGCGGGCTCGACCCGGTCACGCCGCCGGCGAACGGGGCGCTCGTCGCCAAGACGCTGCGCAACAGCCGGCACGTCGTCGCGCGCGGCTACGGCCACATCGTGACGCCCCATGCCTGCGGCCCGCAGCTCATCGCGGCGTTCATCGACGATCCGACGTTCGCCAAGCTTCCGAAGGATTGCGTGGAGCACTTCGAGAACAGCGTCGCGCCCGCGCTGTGGCCCGACCGGCTTGGGGCGCGCGGATGATCACGGTCGACCAGCTGGCGAAGGCATTCGGCAAGCACGCCGAAGTGAAGGCCGTCGGCGGTGTCTCCTTCGCGGCTGCCGACGGCGAGATCACCGGCCTCCTCGGCCCGAACGGCGCCGGCAAGACCACGCTGCTGCGCATGCTCGCCACGCTGATGCGCCCGGATTCCGGCAGCGCGACGATCGACGGCCTTGACGTGGTGCGCGATCGCTACACCGTGCGACGGACCATCGGCGTGCTCTCCGACGCACGCGGCCTCTATCCGCGGCTCACCGGTCGCGAGAACATCCGCTACTTCGGAGCGCTGCATGGTGGATCGGGTGGTCCGCTCGACGCGCGCGTCGAGGGGCTCGTCGCCGCGCTCGGGATCGCCGACATCGCCGATCGCCGCGCGCAGGGCTACTCGCAGGGTGAGCGGATGAAGGTCGCGATTGCCCGCGCGCTCGTCCACGACCCGCACACGCTGCTGCTCGACGAGCCGACCAACGGCCTCGACATCATGAGCACGCGCGCGCTGCGCGCGCTGCTGCGCGGATTGCGCGACCAGGGGCGCTGTCTCGTCTTTTCGTCGCACGTGATGCAGGAGGTCACCGCGCTGTGCGACCGCATCGTGATCCTCGGGCACGGCAGGGTGATCGCAACCGGCACGGCCGCGGAGCTCGTCGCGCGATCGGGCGCGGCGTCGCTCGAGGACGCCTTCGTCGCGCTGCTGGGCTCCGGCGAGGGATTGGCCGCATGATTTTCAATTCCGATTCCGCGCTCGCGCGGGTCCTCGCCGTCGCGCGGAAGGAGATCGTCGACATCGCGCGCGACCGGCGCAGCGCGCTTCTGACCTTGACACCGGCGATCGCGGGCCCGCTCTTCCTCGTGCTGATGCTCCACCTCGTCGCCACCCAATCGGACAAGTCGCGCGAATTGAGGCTGCCGGTCGCCGGACGGGAGCACGCGCCGGCGCTGATCGCATTCCTCGAACGCCAGCAGGTCTCCATCGTTCCGGCGCCCGCCAATTACGAGGAGCGCGTGCGCGAGGGCGACCTCGACGTCGTCCTGGACGTCGACCCGCAGTTCGGCGTGGACGTCGCCAACGGAAAGCCCGGCATCGTGCGGCTCGTCTACGACCGCTCGCGGGACCGCGCCCGTGCGGCGATCGACCGGACCGAAGCGCTGCTGCGCGCGTTCAATCGCGAATGGGGTCGTGCGCGCCTCCTGCTGCGCGGCGTGTCGCCCGACGTCGCGAATCCGCTCAGCCTCGACGCGCGCGACGTGGCGACGCCGCAGAGCTCGGGGTCGATCGTCCTCTTCTTGGTCGCGTATTACGGATTGTTCGCGTCGCTGATCGGCGGCATGGCGATGGCCCTCGACGCAACCGCCGGCGAGCGCGAGCGCGCATCGCTCGAGCCGCTGCTCGCGACGCCCGCGCGCCCGCTGGAGCTGGCCGGCGGCAAGTGGCTTGCCGTCGCCGCGTTCGACACCCTCGTCGTCCTGCTGACGCTGATCGGGTTCTACCTCACGCTGCGCTTCGCGCCGCTTCCCGCGGTCGGCATCCCGTTCCTGTTCGGCATCACGGAATTGCTGCGGTTCATCGTCGTGCTGCTGCCGCTGATCGCGCTCGTGGCGGCGGCGCTGCTCTACGTCGGGGCGCGCGGGCGCACGCAGAAGGAGGCGCAGGCCAACGTGTCGCTGATCCTCACGATCGTCGCGATCGTCCCGTTGCTGCCGATGTTCCTGCAGCGCAAGGAGCCTGCGTGGCTCGCGCTGGTTCCGGTGTCCGGCCAATACTCGCTTCTGTCGCGCGCGCTGCGCGGAGAGGCGCTGCCCTCGGCCGATCTGACGATGGCATGGGCCGTTTCGGTCGCGCTGGCCGGGATCGCGCTGGTGCTGTTCGCGCGGCTGCTGTCGCGCGAATCCATCCTCGCGGGAAAGTAGCACCGTTTGCGACTCGCCGCGCTATTCGTCGCGGTGTAGCCGTGACGAGAACCTCGGCGCGAGCGCGATGAGGCACAGCTCGGTGAACAGCATCTGGGCCGCGACCTGCGCGGTGTTGGTCGTGGCATCGTATTGAGGCGCGACTTCGACCACGTCGCCCCCGATGATCTGCGCACCCGCGATGCCGCGCAGAATCGAGAGCACTTCGCGTGGCGTCAACCCTCCCACTTCCGGAGTGCCGGTGCCCGGCGCGAAGCCGGGATCGATGCCGTCGATGTCGAACGTCACGTACGTTGGGCCGTCGCCGATGACCTTGCGCGCTTTTTCGATGACGGCTTGCACGCCCGTCTCGGCCACGTCCTCCACGTGCAGAACCGTCATGCCACTGTCGGCGGAGAATTCCCACAGATATTCGGCACCACCATGGATGCCGATCTGGATCGAGCGCTCCGGGTCGAGCACGCCGTCCAGGACGGCCTGCCGGAAGGGGCCGCCATGGTGAAACTTGGAGCCCTCGAAGATGCCGCCGGTGTCGCAATGCGCGTCGATGTGAACCATGCCCACCGGCTGATCCCTGCCCAGCGCCTTGAGGATTGGATAGGTGATTGAATGATCGCCGCCGACCGCGAGCGGGATCACACCGGCCGCGCGAACCAATCCGAAGAATGCCTCGATATCGGCATGGCACGCTTCGAGACTGAATCGGCTCTTCATCGGCACGTCGCCAACGTCCGCGGCACTTACAAGCAGCAATGGTGCAATGTCCAGCGCGTGCTCATAGGGGCCGATCCGCTCCACGGCCCGCACCGCGCGCGGTCCGAGGCGCGCACCGGCACGGTTGGTGACGCCGAGATCCATCGGCACACCGATCAGCGCAACATCGAGACCGCCGAAGTCCGGGGCTGCCGCCAACTCGGGGCGATAGGACAGGCCGAGAAAAGTCGCCGCGCCCGCGAACGGCCATTTTCTTTGGTCGGCGTTGGAAAATATCTGCGCGGCGACCGCCTTGAACGACGGGTTGAAAATATCCGCGCCTTTCGTGCCGGCGTATTTCTGTCTGAGCGCCTCGAGCTTCTTGGCATCCATCACGGTTCCCGCATCATGTGAGTTTCTCCCAGCGGCAGAAGTGCTCGCGACCTCTCTTGAGACGGATCCAAAGCGTAATCCTCGATTTCAGCCGAGCTGCCGGATCACCGCGAGCGGCGGCTGCTTCAGCGTGCCGCGAGTGCCGAGCCAGCCGGCGATGGTCACGGCGATTGCGCCGCCCGCGATGCCGATCAGCCACACCAGCGGGTTCGGCGCAAACGGAATCTGGAACACGCGATCCGAGAGGAAGTAACCCGTCGCGGTCGCGCCCGCCGCCGCGAGCAGGCCGGCGAGCGCGCCCAGCACGACGAATTCGGCGATCTGTGCGGCGGACGAGCTGCGCCCGCGAGGCGCCGAGCGTGCGCAGGATCGCCGCGTCGAATTGCCGCTCGTCCTGCGTCGCCGCGATGGCCGCCTGCAGCACCAGAAGGCCGCCCAGCAGGGTGAACACGAAGACGAACTCGACCGCCTTCGCGACCTGTTCGATGATCGACTGGACCTGCCCGATCATCGCGCCGACGTCGATCGCCAGCACGTTCGGAAACTGCTGCACCAGCGCTGAAAGCCACGCGCCGGAGCCGCCGGCATCGACGACGCGCACCGCGCCGAGATAGGTCTGTGGAAGCTCCTCCAGAACGCCAGGCGCGAACAGCACAAAGAAATTCGGCCGGAAGCTGTCCCACGCGACCTTGCGCAGGCTGGTGATCTTCGCGCCGACCGGAGTGCCGGCGACGTCGAAGGTCAATTCGTCGCCGATCTTCACCTTGAGCGTTTCCGCGATGCCGTCCTCGATCGAGATGCCGGCGGCGGCTCCGGTCGCGCCGTCGAACCAGTGTCCGGCGACGATGCGATTCGAGCGCGGCATCTGCGCCGCCCACGACAGGTTGAACTCGCGCTCGGCGAGGCGCCGCGCGCGAAGATCGGCGTAGAGCGTCGTGTCGACGGGCTTGCCGTTGACCGCGGACAGGCGCCCGCGGACCATCGGGTAGAGCGTCGTCTCGTGACCGGCTGCCTGCGCCAGCGCAGCGCGCACGCCCGCGGTCTGGTCCGGCATGATGTTGATGAAGAAATGATTCGGCGCATCGGCCGGCAGGCTCGTGCGCCAGTTCTGCATCAGGTCGCCGCGCACGACGGTGAGGAGGAGCAGCGCCATCATGCCGAGCGCAAGCGCTCCGACCTGCAGCGACGACGCGAGCGGGCGCCGGCGCAGGTTCGCGAGGCCGAAGCGCCAGGTGACGCCGCGCTGCGGCAGCCGCTTCAGCAGCGCGATCCCCGCCCAGGCCGCGAGCGCCGCGGCGACGAGCAGCCCGCCGATGCCGCCGACCATGATCGCACCGGTCTTGGCGTCCTGCGCCTGCCATCCGACCAGAAGCGCGATGACGCAGGCGCCGATGAGGTACGCGAGCATGCCGCCGGGCCGCGGACGCGGCAGGTCACGCCGCAGGACGCGCAGCGGCGGCGCGCCCGCGAGCGCGGCCAGCGGCGGCAGCGCGAAGCCGAACAACAACAGGACTCCGGTGCCGAACGCCGCGAGCGCCGGCATGAATCCGGGTCCGGGCAGATCCGCTGCGGTGATGCTGCCAAGGAAGTAGGTGAGCAATTGCGCACCGGCGAGCGCGAGCACGATGCCGGCGGCCCCCGCGACCACGCCAAGCACGGCGAACTGCAGGACGAACAGCGCGAGCGTGCGGCGTCGCGACGCGCCGAAGCAGCGCATCATCGCCGCGGCGTCGAGGTGGCGGCGCAGATAGCGCGCCGCGGCGAGCGCGATCGCCACTGCCGCGAGGATCACGGCGACGAGCGCCGAGAGTCCGAGGAATCGCTCGGCGCGTTCGAGCGTCTGCCGCACCTCGGGCCGCAGATCGCGGACATTCTCCATGCGCTGCCCCGGCTTGAGCTCGGGGGCAAGCCAGCGCAGATAGCCGTCGAGCGCGCCACGCTGCGCGACGTCGGCGACCAGGAGCCGCCACGTGGCGCGGTTGCCCGGCTGCAGCAGATTCGTCGCCGGAACGTCGTCGAGATTGATGAGCAGGCGCGGTCCGAGCGCCAGCAAACCGCTCGATACCTCCGGCTCCTGCGCGACGATCGCCGTCACCTTGAGCGTGGCTTCGCCGACCGCGATGCGATCGCCCGCGGCGACCCCGAGGCGCGCGGCAAGCCTCGCGTCGGGCCATGCTTCGCCACGCCCCGGAATTCCGGCCGCGATCACGGGCACCGCATCGTCGGGGCTCGTGAGTGATATGGCGCCGCGCAACGGGTAGCCCGGCGCCACCGCCTTCACATCCGCCAGCAAGGCCGACGACGCCGTCGAATCGACGCTTCGCTGCACCATGCTGTTGAAACGCAGCACCGGCGTCGTCACGAGTCCGCGCTTCACGGCTTCCGCCGCGAACGATTCGGGCAGCGTCCGGTCGCCTGAAATCAGGACGTCGGCCCCGAGCAGCAGATTCGATTGACGGGTGAGCGCGCCCTTCACGCGATCGGCGAAGAATCCGACGGTGCCGAAGCTCGCCACCGCGAGCACCAGCGCCGCGAAGAGCACCGTGAGCTCGCCCGCGCGAAAATCGCGGGAGAGCATTCTCAACGCAAGCCGCAACGTGTTCATCGCTATGCCGCGATCAGCCCGGCGCACTCGTGTCGCCGACGAGCCGCCCCGCGGCGAGCGACAGGCGGCGCGCGCAGCGTGACGCGAGATCCGTGTCGTGCGTGACGAGCACGAGCGTCGTGCCGCGCTCGAGGTTCAGGCGGAACATGAGATCGGCGACTTCGACGCCGGTCGCGTTGTCGAGATTTCCCGTGGGCTCGTCGGCCATCAGCAACTTGGGCTCGCCCGCGAATGCGCGCGCGATGGCGACCCGCTGCTGCTCGCCGCCGGACAGCTGCTTCGGGTAATGCGTGGTGCGCCGGCCGAGTCCCACGCGATCGAGCCACGCGCGCGCGATACCTGCCGCATCCGCCGAGCCGGCCAGTTCGAGCGGAAGCATCACGTTCTCCAGCGCGGTCAGCGCGGGCAGCAGCTGGAACGACTGGAACACGAATCCGAGCAGCCGCTGCCGAAGCGCCGCGCGCGCATCCTCGTCCTCTCGCGAGAGCGCAATGCCGTCGAGCCAGACTTCTCCGGAGGTCGCGTTGTCGAGGCCCGCGAGCAATCCCAGCAGCGTCGTCTTGCCGGAGCCCGATGCGCCGACGACGGCGACCGACGCGCCCGGCGCGACATCGAAGCTCACGTCGTCGAGGATGACAAGCGGCGCGTCGCCGCTGGTGACGGTCTTGGTGAGTCCGGCGGCGCGGAGGATGGGATCAGGCACGATCGGGTTTTTCGGAGAGACCGAGGGAAAGCGCTTGGGGGGCAAGTGCGGACCGCGACGCTCCCGACAGTCCAGGATGCGATGGTACCGTACGACATGGGGATGCCGAACGCGGGTTCAAGGCACCGGCGCTGCGCGGCAACGCGATGCACTACAATCGTCGTCGCATGCACTTTGAAACACCGCTGATGTCGCCCCTTCCCTCGTCGATCCTCATCCGCATGCCACGCTGCGGCCGTGACACCGGGCGGCGCGTCGCCGGCGTGATGCTGATGGTGCTCGCCGCGCTGTTCCCGCCCGGCGTCCGCGCAGATTCCGCGCCGGCGCTCCTCGTCATCGGCGATTCGATTTCGGCGGGATACGGCCTGCCGCAGGGCACCGGCTGGGTTGCGCTGCTCGCCGCGCGCCTGAAAGCAGAGCGATATCCCTATCGCGTCGTCAACGCGAGCATCACCGGCGACACGACGGCCGGCGGGCGGGCGCGGCTCCCTGGAGCGCTTGCCCGCGAGAAGCCTGCAATCGTCGTCATCGAGCTCGGCGGAAACGACGGGTTGCGCGGCGGCGACCTCGCGTCGACGCGAGCGAATCTCGACGCGATGGTCGGCGACGCGCAGCGCGCAGGCGCGAAGGTGCTGCTGATCGGCACGCAGCTGCCGCCCAATTATGGCCCCGCGTACACCCGCGACTACGCCGCGATCTTCGGCAGCGTCGCGAAGGCGCACAAAGTGGCGTTTGTCCAGTCACTGTTCGACGGTTTCGGCGAGCGCAACGAGATGTTCCAGGGCGACCGGATCCACCCGGCCGCCGCCGCGCAGACGACGATGCTGGACACGGTGTGGAAGGCGCTGCAGCCGATGCTGGCGCGACCCAAATGACGGCAGACGCGACGACGGCCGGCGCCGATCCGCGCACCGAGCGCGAGGTCGACGTCGACGCGATCCGCGATCATGCCGACCGCATCGACGTGCGCAGCCCGACGGAATTCGCCGAGGACCACATCCCCGGCGCCGCCAATCATCCGGTGCTGAGCGACGCCGAGCGCGCCCGGATCGGCACGATGTACGCGCAGGAGTCGCCCTTTGCGGCGCGGCGCCTCGGTGCCGCCATCGTCGCGCGCAACATTGCCGCGATGCTCGAAGGCCCGTTCGCGGACAAACCACGCGACTGGAGGCCGCTCGTCTATTGCTGGCGCGGCGGTCAGCGCAGTCGTTCGCTCGCGACCATCCTGCGCGAAGTCGGCTGGCGAGCCGCGCGGCTCACGGGCGGCTACCGGGCCTACCGGCGCCATGTGCGCGCGGAGCTCGACGCGCTGCCGGCGCGATTGCGCTTCGAAGTGATCTGCGGACTGACGGGCTCCGGCAAGAGCCGGCTCATCGAGGCGCTCGCGGCGCACGGCGCGCAGGCGCTCGATCTCGAGCGGATCGCCCGACATCGCGGCTCGCTGCTCGGCGACCTGCCGGGCCATCCGCAGCCCACCCAGAAATGGTTCGAAAGCGAGCTCGCGGCCACGCTCGAAGCGTTCGACCCGTCCCGGCCGGTCTATGTCGAATCGGAGAGCAAGCGCATCGGCAACGTCGAGATTCCCGGCACGATGCTGACGGCGATGCGGGCGAGCGCCTGCGTGCGCGTCGACGCGACGACGGCGCAACGCGTGGCGCTGCTCAAGGAGGAGTACACGCACTTCCTCGCCGATCCCGTGCTGCTTGCCGCCCGCCTCGCGCCGCTGGTCGAGCTGCACGGCAAGAGCAAGCTCGCGCACTGGAACGAGATGGCCGTTGCCGGAGACTGGGATGCGCTGGTCGCAGAGCTGCTGGCCGACCATTACGATCCGACGTATGCGCGCTCGATCGAGCGCAATTTTCCGCGCGCGGGTGGCGCGATCGTCGTGACGCCCACCGGCATCGACGCCGCGTCATGGGCAGCCCTCGCGCGCGACCTCGACGAACGCGTCCGGGCGAGCCCCGCGCCGAGACTTGCCGAAACGGCCCGGGAGTGAGGGCATGATCGACTACGCGTTTCGCATCGTCAACGTATTCGCCGAGTCGCCGCTCGCGGGCAATCCGCTCGCGGTATTCGAGGATGGCCGGGGACTCGACACCGAAGCGATGCAGGCGCTCGCGCTGCAGTTCAACCTGTCGGAGACGACCTTCGTGCTGCCGTCGCAGGTCGCCACTGCGCGCGTGCGCATCTTCACGCCGACGTTCGAGATGCCGTTCGCGGGCCATCCGACGCTCGGGACGGCGCACGTTGCGCGCGCGCTTGCGGGCGGCGGCGATCGCGTGATGCTCGAAATGATCGCAGGCGTGATTCCGGTCGAGGCGGACGGCGACGTCTGGACGCTCACCGCGGGCGCGCCGACGGTCAACACGGTCAGCGCAAGCCGCGCCGAGCTCGCCGCGATGCTGGGACTCGCCGAGGCCGACGTGGCGCCCGATCCATCCGCGCCGCCGCTGTGGGTCAATACGGGGTCGAATCAGCTGATCATCCCGCTGGCCTCGGTCGACGCCGTCCTGCGGGCGGCACCGCACGGCGAGCTCATGCAGGCCCACGGTTCCAACGGCGAGCGCGCAATGGCCTACGTGTTCGCGCGAGGCTCGCGTGAGGACGTGAAAGCCGGTGACGCAGCGGCGGTCGTGGCGCGCTTTTTCTTCCCCAAATATGGCGCCGTCGTCGAGGATCCGGGGACCGGATCCGCGTGCGCGAATCTCGGCGGATGGCTGATCGCCACCGGTGCGCCGCTCCCGCAGCGGCTTGCCATCGCACAGGGCGACGAGATCGACCGGCCGTGCCGGCTCGGTCTCGAGCTGACGAGCGACCGGCGAATCCGGGTGTCCGGCCGGGTGATCGAGCTCGGCCGCGGCCGCATCACCCTGTAGTCGACCCATCGGGATGCTCGGCGCCCGTTCCGGCGCCGAAACGGCTCGTTACAGCTTGCGACAGACGGCGTGTCAACAGCCGGGTAGATTGGCCCGTTGAAGCCATACGTGCGCACCGCGCCTCCGAGCGGCCACCGCGCACGGTCTGCGGAGCCAACGCGATGATCGCTCTTCGACGTTCCTGCCCGCGTCACCCATACGTCCTGGCGGCCGCCGCCTGCATGCTGGCGTCGTGTGCTGCTCTGGCGTCAGCGACCGCACCATTGGGCTACGACGACGCCCGCCACCTGCTTGCCCGCATCGGCTTCGGTCCGAGCGACGCCGAAGTTCGCGCCTATGCGCCGCTCACGCGCGCCGAGGCGGTCGACAAGCTTCTGCGCGAGGCGCGCCTTTCCGCCGTCACCGTGCCGCCCGCCTTCGTCTTCGAGCGTGGACCGCTGCGCAGACCGCGCGCGGAGGCGGCGACCGAGGCCGAGCGCAAGGCGTTCGTGCAGCAGCGCACGCGCGAGGGGCTGGAGCTCCGCGGCTGGTGGATGCACGAGATGCTCGTGACGCCGTCGCCGCTCACTGAGCGGATGACCCTGTTCTGGCACAACCACTTCGTCTCGGCGCAGCCCAAGGTGCCGTTCGGGCGTCTCATGTTTGCGCAGAACGCGATGCTGCGCGCCAACGCGCTCGGCAACTTCGGCGTCATGCTGCACGCCGTCGGCAAGGATCCGGCGATGGTGCTCTATCTCGACAGCGTGCAGAACCGCAAGGGCGCGCCCAACGAGAACTTCGCCCGCGAAGTGATGGAGCTCTTCACGCTGGGCGAGGGCCGCTACACCGAGTCGGACATCAAGGAAGCCGCTCGCGCGTTCACCGGCTGGAGCCTCGACCGCGAGACCGGCGCCTTCGTCTTCCGCCCGCGCCTTCACGACGGCGGCGTCAAGACCGTCTTCGGAAAGCGCGGCGAATTCGACGGCGACGCGGTGCTCGACCTCATCCTGGCGCGGCCCGAGGTCGCGACCTTCGTCACCGCGAAGCTGTGGCGAGAATTCGTCTCGCCGGATCCCGATCCCGTCGAGATCGAGCGGGTCGCCCGGCGGTTCCGCGACTCGGGGTACGAAGTCAAGGTCGCGCTGCGCGAGCTCCTGACGAGCGATGCGTTCTACGCGAAGGAGAACCGCGGCGCGCTGGTGAAGTCGCCGGTCGAGGTCGTGGTGGGAACGCTGCGCCAGCTCGGGCTCACGCCGGAGAACGGTCTCCCGTTCGCGATCGCCAGCGCATCGATGGGGCAGAACCTCATGTCGGCGCCGAACGTCAAGGGATGGCCGGGCGGCGACGCCTGGATCAATGCGTCGACGCTGCTTGCGCGCAAGCAGTTTCGCGAACGCATCACGCGCGGCGACGACATTGCGCCGGCAAGGATGGTCGCGCTGCCGGACGGCGCCATGGCGGCAGCGGTGGACGTGAACGCGCTGCGCGCCGTGCCGCTGCCATCCCAACTGGCGCTCGGCATCGACCAGATCCGCCGGACCCGCTACGCGAACGCGATGGAACGCGGGATGGCCAGCCTCGAGTTCGACAGCGTGCACTGGATGGCGCAGTTCCCCGGCGCGACCGCTGCGGCGCGCGCGCGTGCGGCGCAGCGGCTGCTGCTGGCGACCGCGCCGCAGGCGACGCCCGATTACAACGCCGACTCGATGACGCTCGTGCGCGGCCTGCTGCAGGATGCCGCGTTCGAGTTGAAATGAGGGGAGACAAAATGATGGATCGCCGGCAATTCCTCCGGACATCACTGTCGGCCGCCACGGCCTGCGCGCTCAATGGCGCGGCGGCCGGCGTGAGCTTCGCGGTCGCGCCGGCGGGCGCGGACTACCGGCGCCTTCTTGTCCTCATCGAGTTGAAAGGGGGCAACGACGGTCTCAATACGCTGGTGCCGTTCGCGGATCCGGCGTATTACACGTTGCGTCCGAAGCTCGCCATCGCGCGCGATGCGGTCGTGCCGCTCTCGGACCGCGCCGGCCTGCATCCGTCGCTCGCGCCGCTGCTTCCGCTCTGGAACGCCCGGGAGCTCGCGGTGCTGCAAGGCGTCGGCTACCCGGCGCCCAACCTGTCGCATTTCCGCTCGATCGAGATCTGGGACACCGCATCGAAGAGCGAGGAATATCTACGGGAGGGATGGCTCACGCGAACGTTCGCGGCCGCGCCGACCCCTGCGACCTTCGCGGCGGACGGCGTGATCATCGGCACCGCGGACCTCGGCCCGCTCACCGGAGGCGGCACACGCGCGATCGCGCTCGCGAATCCTGACCAGTTTCTCCGCCAGGCGCGCCTTGCGACGCCGGACGGTGCCGCGAGCAACGGCGCGCTGGCGCACATCCTCAAGGTCGAAGCGGACATCGTGCAGGCGGCGGCACATCTCGGTGCGCGCCGAACGCTCGCGACGCAGTTTCCGGGAGGCGGGTTCGGCAACGCGATCCGCACGGCGGCCGAGGTGATCGCCGCGCCGTCGGGCGTCGCGGTCGTCCGCATCACGCTGTCCGGGTTCGATACGCATACGGGACAGGCCGCGACCCAGGCACGACTCTTGGGCGAGCTCGCCGCGGGAATCATCGGACTCAAGGCGGCGCTCATCGAGCTCGGGCGCTGGAACGACACGCTGGTGCTGACCTACGCGGAATTCGGCAGGCGGCCGAAGGAAAATCTCTCCAACGGCACCGACCACGGCACGGCCAACGTGCATTTCGCGCTCGGCGGCAGGGTCCAGGGCGGCCTGTATGGAGAGCAGCCTTCGCTCACGCGCCTCGGCGGTGACGGCAACACGGGCTTCGCGCTCGATTTTCGCGGCGTCTACGCGACGGTGCTGGAGCGATGGTGGGGCGTGCCGTCCGCGGCGACGCTCGGCGGAAAATTTCCGGCGCTTCCGATTCTCGCAGCCTGACACAGCCGTTCAACTACCGCGGCTCCAATCGCCGCCAGCACGACCACGATTAGGGCGCGTTCGAATCCCAGGCAGCGAGAAATTCCTGCCAGTGCGGCGCATTGAGCGCCGCGATGCGCTCCCGCGCGAGCGAGATCTCCTGCGCGTACTCGCCTGCGGAGAGCTCACCGCGCAGCAGGCGGAACCGCTGGTACAGCAGATACGTGTTCATCACGTCGGTCTCGCAGTAGCGACGCACCTCCTCGAGCTTCCCCGCGCGCACCGCGGCGTGGACCTCGCTGCCATCCATGCCGAGCTTGCCCGGAAACCCGCAGAGCCGCGCCATCACGTCGAGCCCGGCCGACGCGCGCGGCTGGTACATCGCGAGGACGTCCATCAGGTCGAGATGGCGGGTGTGATAGCGGGACAGATAATTGTTGTAGCGAAAGTCGCGGTCGTCGTCACCCCATTCCCAGAACCGCGCGGCAGTCACGCCATGGATCAGCGCGCGGTAGTTGAGCACGGGCAGGTCGAACCCGCCGCCGTTCCACGAGACGAGCTGCGGCGTATGCCGGTCGACGAGGTCGAAGAAGCGGCGAATGAGCTCGGGCTCGGTGTCGTCGGCGGTGCCGACCGAGGCGATCTTGATCCCGCCGCCGTCGCGCAGCGCACAGGCGATGGCGACGATCTTCTGGAAATGCAGTGGCAGGAAGTCGCTGCCCGTCTTCTCGCGCCGTGCCTGGGCGATCCATTCGACCACACCGTCGTCGTCGAGTCCCGCGGTCTCGCCATTCACGCGGCGCAGTCCGGCGATGTCCGGCACGGACTCGATGTCGAACACGAGGATCGGCGTCATGGATCAATGCCTGCGACGTCGTTATGCGCGCGCCGCGCGGCTCACCCGGGGAACACGCCGGTCGACAGATAGCGGTCGCCGCGATCGCAGACGACGAACACGATCGTCGCGTTCGTAACCTCGCGCGCGACGCGCAACGCCACCGCGCACGCGCCGCCCGCTGAAATGCCGCCGAAGATGCCCTCTTCGCTCGCGAGCCGCCGCGTCATCGTCTCGGCCTCGGCTTGCGAGACGCTTTCGATCCGGTCGACCCGGCGGCGATCGAAGATCTTCGGCAGGTACGCTTCCGGCCACTTGCGGATGCCCGGAATCTGCGAGCCCTCTTCCGGCTGCGCGCCGATGATGACGACCGCCGGATTCTGCTCCTTGAGGAAACGCGACACGCCCATGATCGTGCCGGTCGTGCCCATTGCGGAAACGAAATGGGTGATCGCGCCCTGCGTGTCGCGCCAGATCTCGGGGCCGGTGCCGCGATAGTGGGCGAGCGGGTTATCCGGATTGGCGAACTGGTCGAGGATGAAGCCTTTCACATCGGCGCGAACGCGCAGCGAGACGTCGCGCGCATGCTCCATGCCGCCGGCCTTGGGTGTCAGCACCAGCTCGGCCCCGAAGGCGCGCATCGACTGGCGACGCTCCTGCGACTGGTTGTCCGGCATCACCAGGATCATCCGGTAACCCTTCATCGCCGCGACCATCGCCAAGGCGATGCCCGTGTTGCCGGAGGTCGCCTCGACGAGCGTGTCGCCGGGCTTGATCTCCGCACGCTTCTCGGCCTCGACCAGCATCGAAAGCGCCGGCCGGTCCTTGACCGAGCCCGCAGGATTGTTCCCCTCGAGCTTGGCGAGGATCGCATTCGACGTTGCGCCCGGCATCCGCTGCAGGCGGACGAGCGGTGTGTTGCCAACGGTGGATTCGAGCGTGGGATACATGAGCAAGCCAGCGAGCCGCGTGACACGCGACCACCGGAAAGCCGATTGTATCCGAGCGCTGCGCGCGCATTTGCGGTGGCTCGGAGTGCGGGCCTCCAACGGAAACCCCGCCACTCCGGCGGGGTCTCGTGGTTGCGGGAAAGGCGCGGCGATTACTTGGCGGCCTTGTCTTCCTTGGCCTTCGCGTTCTTGTCGGCCTTCGCCTTGGCCTTCGCATCCTTCGCTTCCTTGTCGGCCGCGGCCTTCGCTTCCTTGTCGGCCTTGGCCTTGGCGGCCTTGGCGTCCTTCGCTTCCTTGTCCGCCTTCGCCTTCGCTTCCTTGTCGGCCTTGGCCTTGGCCGCCTTGTCGTCCTTGTCCGTCGACTTCGCGGACTTGGCGTCCTTCGCTTCCTTGTCCGCTTTCGCCTTGGCTTCCTTCGCTTCCTTGTCCGCCTTCGCCTTGGCTTCCTTCGCTTCCTTGTCCGCCTTCGCCTTTGCCGCCTTTTCTTCCTTGGCGGACTTCGGCGCTTCCTTGTCCGTCGACTTCGCGGCGTCCTTGCCTGTGGCCTTCGCATCCTTCATCGCATCGGTCTTCGTCGATGTCGCCGCAGGCGCGGGGGCCGCGGCCGGCGCGGGCTTCATCGGCTCGACCTTGGCGGGCGCGCCAGGGGCTGCGGGCGCCGCCGTGACGGGCGCTGCCGCCTTTGCCGGTTTCATCGCCTTGGCCGGAGCCGGTGCGGGCGCCGCTGCGGGCGCCGCCGCCTTCGCGGGCTCGGTCTTCTTCGCTGCCTTGGCGGGAAGCGTGGTCGGGCCGGTCAGCGAGATGTCGCCCTTGATCGTGTCGAAGGTGACCGGGCCGACGCCCTTCACGTCCTTGATCTGGTCGATCGACTTGAACGGACCATGCTCCTTGCGGTAGTCGATGATGGCCTGCGCCTTGACCGGGCCGATCTCGGGCAGTGCCTCGAGCTCTTCCTTGGTTGCGGTGTTGATGTTGACGGCCGCGAGCGCCATTCCCCAGAAGAGCAGGGTCGCGACGAGCAGCAAGAGACGTTTCATGGTGAATCTCCGGGTCATTGTGAGCGGGGGCGCCGCCCCTGCGCCAGTGCGTGTGCCGGCGCAGGGGCATTAACGCGCGCCCGATGTTACGGGTTGACCCGGAGAGGGACAAGCGATTTGGATCAAACATCGGACAGATAGGCGATGCGAGGCTTCTGGCGACTTGACCTCGACGCTGCGCTTCGACGTGGCGGCCGCCAGCGGGCCGTCCGCGCGCCGGTGCAACTGCTCCCGCGCGCGACCGGCTCTCAGGCGATGCCGCTACGGCTTGGCCTTGGTCGTCGCAACGGCGACGTCTCCCTTGGCGCTGCGATTCGACGCCGAATCCGGCTTCGACGTGTTCCCCACCGTCGGCCGCGCGCCGGCGCTCGCGCCGACCGTGATCTCGCCCTTCAGCTTTTCGTAGCGCTTGGCGCCGATGCCCTTGACGTCCTTCAGCTCCTCGACCGACTTGAACGCGCCGTGAGCCTTCCGGTAATCGATGATCGCCTGCGCCTTGGCCGGTCCGATGCCTGGCAAGGCAACGAGCTCGTCCTTCGACGCGGTGTTGAGGTTGACGGTGGCGAGCGCGATGCCTGAGCACAGGCACAGCGCCAGCGCCGACAGCAGATGCCGCATGGTGTTCTCCTTCGCGATGGTGGGACGCGCGGCGGATCGGGGATCGCGCGAAAAGCCACGCGACCCTCCACCGCACGGCGGCCACGTTACGCGGCGGATGCCGGCGTGGAAATCAGCCGTTCGACGTAGCGCGGAACGCCTTCGGCGACGCTTTGCATCGGCGCCGCGTAGCCGGCGCGGCGCAACCGCGTGAGGTCGGCTTCGGTGAAGCTCTGATACTTGCCGACGAGCGCCGGCGGAAAGGGGATGTACCTCAAGGCGCCTTCGCCGACCAGCTCGGCGAGCGCCCGGGGCGCCTTGCCTTCGGTCGCACGGATGGCATTGATCGTCGCGACCGCGACCTCGTTGTACGTCGCCGATGCGCCGCTGCCGAGATTGAAGATGCCGCTGCGCTCCGGATGGTCGAGAAACTCGAGGTTGACCTTCACGACGTCGTCGACCGACACGAAATCGCGCCGCTGCTCGCCGGCGGCGTAGCCCTGCGCGCCCCCGAAGAGCCGCACGCCGCCGTCCGCACGGTACTGGTCGAAGAAATGCATCACGACGGACGCCATGCGGCCCTTGTGCCGCTCGCGCGGGCCATAGACGTTGAAATAACGGAAACCGGCGATGGGCGCGGTGCGGTCCGGCAACAGGCGACGCACGTACTGGTCGAACAGGAACTTCGAATAGCCGTAGATGTTGAGCGGCGCCTCGTGCGCGCGCTCCTCCCGAAACGCGCCGCCCCCGCCGTAGACGGATGCGCTCGACGCATACAGGAACGGCACGTCGTTGACCTGGCACCAGTCGACGAGCGCCACCGAATACCGGAAATTGTTGCGCATCATGTACCGGCCGTCCGTCTCCATCGTGTCGGAGCACGCACCTTGATGGAGGATCGCGCCGATGTCGTCGTCGAGATCGCCGTCGGCCAGGCGCAGCAGGAATTCCTCCTTGTCCAGGTAATCGGCGATCTCGCAGTCGACGAGATTCCTGAACTTGTCGGCGTGCGCGAGGTTGTCGACGGCGATGATGTCCGCATCGCCGCGCGCGTTGAGCGCACGGACGAGATTGGCGCCGATGAATCCTGCGGCTCCGGTGACGACGGTGTACACGTGGCGTTCTTTCGCGGGTTCTTCGGACGCGGGAGATTCGCGATTCTAGCCTGGGCGCGTCAGAGCTCGACGTCGACGCGCCCGACGTTGGTCACGACGAACGGCACCCGCGGCGCGACCGCGCACAGGAGCTCGTATCCGACCGTCGCCGCCGCGCTGGCGACGTCGTCCACGGGCAGTCCCTCGCCCCACAGCACCGCCGGACTGCCGATCTTCGCCTCGGGCGCATCGGTGAGGTCGACCGTGATCATGTCCATCGACACGCGCCCCGCCATCCGCACCTTCCTGCCGCAGACCAGCACCGGCGTGCCGTTGGGAGCGTGGCGCGGGTAGCCGTCGGCGTAGCCGCCCGCGACGACACCGATCCGGTGCGCGCGCGACGCGGTATAACCGCCTCCGTACCCGACGCTGTCGTTGGCGCGCAGCTCCTGCACCGCGATGATCTCGGAGCGCAGCGTCATCACCGGCTGCAGCTGCAGCTCGTCCGCGCCCTGATACGGAAACGGCGAAGCGCCGTAGAGCATGATCCCCGGCCGTACGATGTCGCCGCCGACCTCGTCGTAGCGGATCACGCCGGCCGAATTCGCGATCGAGCGCGGATACGGCAGGCCTTTGCACGCCGTGTCGAACACCGCAAGCTGATCGCGGAGGCCGTCGTCCTCGTCGGCGCGCGCGAGGTGCGTCATGAGGCGCAGCGCCGCGACCGAATCGCAGCTCGCCAGCCGCTCGACCAGCGCCCGCGCTTCGGCGGGCCGCACGCCAAGTCGGTTCATCCCGCTGTTGATCTTCACGAAGACCTCGAGCGGACGCTCGAGATGCGCGCGCTCCAGCATCCGCACCTGGTCGGAGTGGTGGACGACGATCGCGAGCCGGTTCGCGGAGATCTCCGGCAGCTCGTCCGCACCGAAGAATCCCTCGAGCAGCAGGATCCTGCGTTTGTAATGCGACGCGCGCAGCGCGATGGCGTGATCGCGCTCGAGCAGCGCGAGGCCGTCGGCGTCGGCGAGCGCCGGCACGACGCGAGTGAGCCCGTGACCGTAGGCGTTCGCCTTGACCACCGCGAGCACCTGCGTCTTCGGCGCGCGCGCCCGCACCAGCGCGAGATTCGCGCGGAGCGCGGTCAGATTCACCTGGGCATAAATCGGACGGGCCATGGCGCGCGAATATCGGTTCTCGATTGGTGCGCCGGGGAAGCGGGGCGGCGTCCGGCGGCCGAGCGCCCCTGCCTCGATCAATCATGGTATAAAGCGCGGGCTGCCGGCAGTGCACAATAATTATACCCAAACACTGCGGCAGTGCCCTTAAGGCGCGCGGCGCCTGCAAGGCCGAGCGGAGGACAATGAAGTCCGGGTTTTACACGATCATGGCGGCGCAGTTCTTCTCGTCGCTCGCCGATAATGCGCTGCTCATCGCCGCGATCGCACTGCTCGCCGACCTCAACGAGCCGCGCTGGATGACGCCGGCGCTCAAGCAGTGCTTCGTCGTCTCCTACGTCCTGCTGGCGCCGCTGGTCGGCGCGTTCGCCGACTCGCGCCCCAAGGGACGCGTCATGCTGATGACCAACGGCATCAAGGTGCTGGGCTGCACGCTCATGCTGTTCAGCGCGCACCCGCTGGTCGCATACGCCGTCGTCGGCCTCGGCGCCGCCGCGTATTCGCCGGCGAAATACGGCATCCTGACCGAGCTCCTGCCGCCTGAGCAGCTCGTCATCGCCAACAGCTGGATCGAGGGCACGACGGTCGGCTCCATCATCCTCGGCACGCTGATCGGCGGCCAGCTCATCGGACCGCGCGTCTCGACGATGCTCCTGGGGTTCGATCTCCCCGCGATCGACGTCGGCATCGACACCGCCCCGGCCGCCGCGATCAGCGTGATCATGGGCATCTACGCGATCGCCGCGACGTTCAACTGGTTCATCCCCGACACCGGGGTCGATCGCCGGATCGTGAACCGCAATCCGCTCTACCTCATCCGCGAGTTCATCCATTGCAACAAGCTGCTCTGGAAGGATCGCCTCGGACAGATATCGCTCGCTACAACGACGATGTTCTGGGGCGCCGGCGCGACGCTCCAGTTCATCGTCATCGACTGGGCGGCCTCGGCGCTCGGCTTCAACCTCACTCAGGCGACGAACCTGATGGGCGTCGTCGCCTTCGGGATCGCCGCGGGCGCGGTGATCGCCGCGCGCACCATCTCGCTGCGCAAGTCGGTGCGGGTGCTGCCGGTCGGCATTGCCATGGGCCTCGTCGTGATCTCCATGCTGTTCGTGCGGAGCCTGCCCCTCACGGTCGTGCTGATGATCCTCGTAGGCGGCTGCGCCGGGTTCTTCGTCGTGCCGATGAACGCCCTGCTCCAGCATCGCGGCCACGTCCTGATGGGCGCGGGCCACTCGATCGCCGTGCAGAACTTCAACGAGAACATCGGCATCCTGGTGATGGTCGGGCTCTACGCGCTGATGGTGCGCACGGGCGTCTCGGTCGAGGCCGCGATCGTGACATTCGGCCTGTTCGTGTCCGGCCTGATGGTGCTGGTGCTGATCCGGTTCCGGATCAACCAGGCGCGCGGCGACGCGCTGCATCTCATCGGCACGGAAAAGGCGGCGCACGCCACCGCGTCCGCCGCGCAGCCGACGGCGAAGTAGCGTAGGTTCTTATAGGACTACCGGCGCGTCGGGAAGCTCGTTTTCCCGCGGCCTGCCGTCGTCGGGGAAATGCCTGGCGAGGAGCGCATTGATCTCGGCGATGCCGGCCGCAGCGCCTTCGGCGAATTGCTCCGAGGCGAACGCGGCCTCCATGCTGCGGCAAACGGCTTCCCACGCGGCGGCGCCCACCGCGCGGTCGATGCCGCGGTCGGCGACGATCTCCACCGCCTTGTCGGCGAGCAGCAGGTAGACGAGCACGCCGCAGTTCTCCTCGGTGTCCCAGATCCGGAGCAGCCCGAAGACTTCGAGCGCCCGCTCACGCGGCGAGATTCGGTGCGCCACGCGCGCGAGCGGCAGCGCCGGCTCGACGACGAAACGCACCTGGCCACGATGACGCTTTTCGCCGTCGGCGATCGCGGCGCCGATGCGGGTCAGCGCCTCGTCAGAAAACGCCTTCCGCACGCGCCGCTCGTCGGTGGCTAGGTGACGCAGCGAGCGCCCGGATTTCTGCCAGCGCTTCATCGTCAGTCCCACCCGCCGGACGCGCCGCCGCCGCCGAAGCTGCCGCCGCCGCCGGAGAATCCGCCGCCACCACCGCCGCCGAAGCCGCCGCCCCACCCGCCGCCGGTCGGGATGAACACGCCGCCGCCGCGGCGTCCCATCGCAGCGCCAACGCCCGCGCCGGCAAAAATCATGACGAAGAACGCGACCACCGCGGCGATTCCCGCGACGACGAGCGAGCCGATGACGAGCCACGCGCCGACGCCGACGATGCCCGCGCCGACCGTCGAGCCCAGGACCTTGCCGAAGATCGAGCGCAGGATGCCGCCCACGATCGGGACGACGATGAACAGTACGAGCAGAAGCGTTCCGAAGTCGAATCCGCCGCCGGTGCGGTGGCTCGTGGCCGCCTTGGCGGGCGGCAGCGGCTTCCCTTCCGCGACGACGCTGATCACGCGATCGACGCCGGCATCGATGCCGGCGTCGAACTTGCCTTCGCGGAACATCGGCGCGACGTTCTCGGCGATGATGCGCCGCGCCGTGACGTCGGTCAGCGTGCCTTCGAGCCCGTAGCCGACCTCGAAGCGCATCTTCTTGTCGTTCTTCGCGACCAGGAACAGCACGCCGTTGTCCTTGCCCTTGCGCCCGATCTGCCATTTCTCGGCGACGCGCAGCGAATACGCCTCGATCGGCTCGGGTTGGGTCGTCGGCACCATCAGCACGGCGAGCTGATTGCCGGTTCGCGACTCCCAGTCGACGAGCTTCGCCTCGAGCGACTGCTTGTCCGCCGGCGCGAGCGTCTGCGTGAGGTCGGTGACGTGCGCCGTCAGCGGCGGGATCGGCAGCAGCCCGTCCGTGCCCGCCTCCCACGCCTGCGCGCGCAGCGGAGCGGCTGCCACGAGCAGCACGATCATCAGGAGAACCGCGCAGCCTCGCGCGAATGCGTGTACGGCGCGATGACGCGAACGCACGGAACGACCTCTTATCGCTGCGACGTCAAACAAGGCCAATGGCGCGCGGGCCGCGGCGTGACGATCGCAACGGCCCCGCAAGCGCGCACGACCGCCGCCGATATCAATAGCCCTTCTTCAGCAGATCGCCAGAGGTGTCGGGCGCCGGCGCGGATTTTGGCGCCGTCGGCGCGGTGGCAGGTGCCCCCGGCGTCTTGCCGAAGTCGACCTTCGGCGGCGTGCTGATCGTGGCCTCGTTCTCGACGGCGAAATTGGGCTTCACGTTCATCTTGAACAGCATCGCCGTCAGGTTGGTCGGGAACGAGCGGACCGTCGAGTTGAACGTCTGCACGCTCTTGATGTAGCGGTTGCGCGCGACGGTGATCCTGTTCTCCGTGCCTTCGAGCTGCGATTGCAGGTCGCGGAACAGCGCATCCGACTTCAGCTGAGGATAATTCTCGCTGACGACGAGCAGGCGCGACAAGGCGCCGGTGAGCTCGCCCTGCGCCTTCATGAACTTCTGGAACGCCTCGGGATCGTTGATGAGCTCGGGCGTGGCCTTGATCGCGCCGACGCTGGCGCGCGCGTTCGTCACCTCGGTGAGGACGGTCTGCTCCTGCGCGGCATATCCCTTGACCGTGTTGACGAGGTTCGGAACGAGGTCGGCGCGCCGCTGGTACTGGTTCAGCACTTCGGACCAGGCGGCCTTGACACCTTCGTCCTGCGTCTGGAGGTCGTTGTAGCCACAGCCGCTGACGAAAAGTGTCGCGGCAACGGCAAGAAGCGCGGCAAAGGTGCGGATCATGGCGTTTCCCTTATTGTCGGATGCGGGCTTCTCGCCCTGCGGGTCGGAAGATGGGGCCGCTGCGGTGGGGGGCAAGGGTCTCGAGGCCGTTCATCCGGGCGGAACGGTGACCGTGCCCGCCCCCGTTTCCGCGGCAGTGCCGGATTCGCGTATCGTGCGCCGGGCGAGAACGAGATCTTCCCACGCCTTGGCCTTGTCCGGCAAATTGCGCAGCAGGTATGCCGGATGGTAGGTGACGATCAGCGGGACGCCCTGATACCGGTGCACGCGTCCGCGCAGGCTCGCGATCGTCGCATCGACGTTGAGCAGCGCCGCGGCCGCGCTCTTGCCGAGCGCCACGATCAACCTGGGCGCGATCAGCGCGATCTGGCGGTCGAGGTAGGGCCGGCAGGATTCGGCTTCGGCGGGTTCCGGCGTTCGGTTGTTCGGCGGGCGGCATTTCAGCACGTTGGCGATGTACACGCGGTTGCCGCGGGCGATCCCGAGCGCCACCAGCATGCTGTCGAGCAACCTCCCTGCCTGGCCGACGAAGGGTTCGCCCTTGGCGTCCTCCTCCGCGCCGGGCGCCTCGCCGACGAACAGCCAGTCCGCGTGGCGATCGCCCACGCCCGGCACGCTGCGATTGCGCGTCCGCGCGAGTCCGCAGGCGGTGCAGGCATCGACGTCGGCTGCGAAATCCGCCCATTCGAGTCGCGCGATTCGCGCGGTGCGCTCGTCGCCGGGATGCATCGGCGACGCTTCGCTCATGATGCCGCTCGCCGGCGCACTGTCGCGGATGACGGTCGCTGCCGCCGGCCGGTCATCGCGCGCCCCGGGCAACGGCGGAGTGTCAGCCGCGCGCCGGCGCCACACGGGTATGAGGCCGAGCTCCTGCAGCACGTCGTCGCGCGTGGCCACGAAGGTCTTCCGTCCGATCACGCGCCCGGCGCCGAATCGGCGCCGAGCGCGCGCCGCATCACGAGTGCATCCTCCTGCGCTCCGTCGGGAAGGTGCGCCGGATAGTAGGCCTCGCGCCGTCCGACGCAGGTGAAGCCTTCCGCTTCGTACAGCGCGACCGCCGCGACGTTCGACAAGCGCACTTCGAGAAAAACCTGTTCGGCGCGGAGACGGGTCGCATGCATGATGAAGCGGCGCAGCAGCGCTCGGCCAAGCCCTTCGCGGCGCGCATCCGGCACGACCGAGAGATTGAGGATCTGCGCCTCGCCTGGCGCCAGCAGCATCACGCCATACGCGACGATGCGGCCCTCGCGCTCGCCGGCTTCGGTGAGGTAGCCCGCGCCGATGGCATCGCGGAAATTCCCGGGCGTCCACGGGACGGCGTGGATCTGCGCCTCGAGCGCCGAGACGTAGGCGATGTCGGTCAGGACCAGCGGCCGCCATTCGGCCTCGGGACGCGGCGTGAAGCGCGGAAGGGTTGCCATACGGATCCCGGAGCCGATCCCTAGAGGCGCGCGCCGGCGGCACGCTCGGCGCTCGTCAGCGCGACGCGGTCGCGCACGTAGATCGGCAGCGCCAGCGCCGCGGCGACGCCGCGTCCCTCGCGCAGGACCGGAAGCGCCAGCGTGCCGACCGCCTGTGCGTCGGGACGCAGCGTCGCGTCGACACCCGCGAGTCTCAGACCGGATGCGAGTTCCGGGCGCGCCGCAAACCCGCTGCCGGCGCCGAACCGGCGTTCGGCCCCCGGATCGACACCGGTCGCAAAGCGAAGTGTCGCGGTGGACGGCGACAGCACGGCGGGCGGCGCGACTTCTTCCCAGCCGCCGGCATCATGGCGAAACGCCGCGACATAGACCTCGCCCATCCGTGCGTCCAGCGCCGCGAGCACGCGCGTCCAGCCGTGCACGCGCCGCGCGACTTCAGCTTGCGCCGCCAGCGTCGACACGGGGACGACCGGCACGCCGCAGCCGAGCGAGAGGCCCTGGGCCACGCCGCACGCGATGCGCACGCCGGTGAATGCGCCGGGCCCGGCGCCGAACGCGATGCCGTCGAGGTCGCGCAGCGCGACGCCCGCCTCGCGGAGCACCTCGTCCAGCATCGGCACGATGCGCTCGGAATGCGACTGGCCCGCATGGAGGCTCCGCGCGACCCAATGCGTGCCGTCGCCGACGGCAACGCTGCACCATTCGCTCCCGGTTTCCAATGCCAGCACGTTCATCCGCCGATTTTACCCGTCCGCGGGAAAAGCCGCGTCGCGACGCCTTGTACAATGCGCGCCTCGCGAATCATGGCGCCGCGCCGGCGCACAATCCGAGCCATGACCGCTCCGCCCTCCCCGTCTCCGCCACGCGCCGCATCCGACCCGCTGGCGATCGACTCGCTCGACCAGGAGGGGCGCGGCGTCGGCCGCCGCGACGGCAAGGCCGTCTTCGTCGAGGGCGCGCTGGCCGGCGAGGTCGTCACGGTCACGACGCTCAAGCGCAAGCCGAATTACGAAGTCGCCCGCGCCGAATCGATCCTCCGCGCGAACGCGGCGCGCGTCGTCCCGCGCTGCCCGCATTTCGGCGTGTGCGGCGGCTGCTCGATGCAGCATCTCGACGCTGCCGCGCAGGTTGCCGCGAAGCAGCGCACGCTGGAAGACGCGCTGTGGCACATCGGCCGCGTGCGCCCGGCGCTGCTGCTGCCGCCGATCCATGGTCCGGCATGGGGCTATCGCCATCGCGCCCGTCTGTCGGTCCGGCACGTCGCGAAAAAAGGCGGCGTTCTGGTCGGATTTCACGAGCGCAAGTCAAGCTACGTCGCCGACATGACGTCGTGTGCCGTTCTGCCTCCGAAGATTTCGGCGCTGCTCCCCGAGTTGCGCGCGCTCGTCGGCGCGTTGACGATCCGCGATCAGCTGCCGCAGATCGAGCTCGCGATCGGGGACCACGGCGCCCGCGAGGTGATGGTGCTCCGGATCCTCGCCCCGCTCGCGCCGGAGGACGAGCGGCTGCTGCGCGAATTCGCCGACACGCATCGGGTGCAGTTCTACCTGCAGACCGCCGGTCCCGAGACCGCCTTGGCGTTTTACCCTGCCGAGGCGCAGCTCGCCTACGCGCTGCCGGAATTCGATCTTTCCTTTCCCTATTCGCCGACCGAGTTCACGCAGGTCAACGTGCCGGTCAACCGGGTGCTGGTGCGGCGGGCGCTGGCGTTGCTCGCGCCGCAGCCGGGCGAGCGCGTCGCCGATTTCTTCTGCGGCCTCGGCAATTTCACCCTGCCCATCGCGCGGCGCGGCGCGACGGTGATCGGCGTCGAGGGCAGCGCGTCGCTCGTCAGGCGTGCCGAATCGAACGCGGTGCGCAACGGGCTCGGCACACGCGCCTCATTCGTGGTCGCGAACCTGTTCGAGGCCACGCCGGAGTCGCTCGAGGCGCTTGGGCCGATCGACAAGGCGCTGCTCGACCCGCCGCGCGAAGGCGCCGTCGCGCTCGTCAAGGCGCTGCCGGGCGACGGGGCGCCGGGGCGGATCGTGTACGTCTCGTGCAGCCCGGCGACCCTCGCGCGCGACGCATCGATCCTGGTCCACGACCACGGCTATGCGCTCGCCGCCGCCGGGGTCGTCAACATGTTTCCGCACACCGCCCACGTCGAGTCGATCGCGCTGTTCGAGCGCTGACACCCGTCCCGGCGCCACCCGCGCGCTTCCGCTGCCGGTATGATTTCGCCTCGCCGCCGTCGCCGGACTCCGTGACCATGTCATCGCTCAAGCACCTGCTCGACCGCAATCGCCAATGGGCCGCCGACGTCAAATCGCGCCGGCCGGACTTCTTCGCGGCGCTCGCGCGGGGGCAGACGCCCCGCTACTTCTGGATCGGCTGCTCGGACAGCCGCGTCCCCGCGAACGAGATCATCGACCTGCCGGCGGGCGAGCTCTTCGTCCACCGTAACGTCGCCAACGTCGTCGTCCACACCGACCTCAACTGCCTGTCGGCGCTGCAGTTCGCCGTCGATTTTCTGAAGGTCGAGCACGTGCTGGTCGTCGGCCATCTGGGCTGTGGCGGCGTCCACGCCGCGTACCAGGCGCGCCCGCTCGGGCTCATCGACAACTGGCTCCGGCACGTGCAGGACGTCTCCGCGAAGCACACGGCGCTGCTCGAGCGGCTGCCCGACGACGGTTCGCGCGAGGATCGACTGTGCGAGCTCAACGTCATCGAGCAGGTGGTGCACGTGGCGCGCACGACGATCGTCCAGGACGCTTGGCGGCGCGGGCAGCCGCTGGCCGTGCATGGCTGGATCTACGGGCTGGAAAACGGCCTGCTGCGTGATCTCGGCATCGAGGCCGCGAACCCCGAGTCGCTCGCGAACGAATACGCGGCAGCCGTGGCGCGGCTGGAAGTGGCGGCCGCGCCCTGAGTGCGGCTGATCAGCGCAGAAACGCGGCGAGGTCGACCGTCGCCAGCACCGCGATCACGGTGAAGGTCACAACGGTTCCGGCAACGCGCTCCGGCGACGCGCCGGCGGTACGGGAAAGTCCGCCGGCGTGCACGATCCGCGCCGACACGAGCCCTATGCCGCAGGCGTGCAACAGCGTCGGACTGGCGCCGCCGAGCTCCGCGACGAGCAGCAGGACGAGCGCGATCGGCACGTACTCGATCAAGTTGCCGTGCACCCGGATCGCGCGCGCGAGGCCGCGATCGCCGCCGTCGCCGATGCCGGTCCTCGTGCGCCAGCGCAACACGATGACGCGGATCGCGAGCCCCAGCAGCAGCAGCGCGAGCAGCGCGGCATAAAGACCCGTAACGGACGCGTTCATTCACTCCTCGTCGTCGTCGAAATCGCCTTCGTCCATCCAGGCGAGCTGGATCGCCTCGAGCACCTTCTCGCCGCTGTGCTTGGGGTCGTCGGCGAAGCCCGGCAGCGCGATCACCCACGCCCGCAGATCCGTGAACAGCACGGTGCGAGGATCGACGTCCGGATGCGCTTCGGCGAGTGCGATCGCGATCTCGCGCACATCGGTCCATTTCATCGCAGGCTCCCCGCACCGAACGACGGTCAGTGCTTTTCCTTCGCGTAATTGATGGTGTAGCGCGGAATCTCGATGGTCAGCTTCGCGTCGCCGACGATCGCCTGGCACGAGAGGCGCGACTGCGACGTCAGTCCCCACGCGCGATCGAGGAGGTCGTCCTCGTCGTCGGTCGAGGGTGCCAGCGTGCCGAAGCCTTCGCGCACGATCACGTGGCACGTCGTGCAGGCGCAGGATTTCTCGCAGGCGTGCTCGATCTCGACGCCGTGCTCAAGCAGCGCGTCGCAGATCGACTCGCCCTTCCTTGCCTCGAAGGTGATTCCCTCAGGACAGACCTCCGGGTGCGGCAGCACGACGATTTCCGGCATCGGTGTGGTGCTCCGGCGCGCGTCAGGTGAGCGCGTCGATCTGCCGGCCGGTGAGCGCGCGGGCGACGCCCCGGTCCATCCGGCGCGCGGCGAACTCGCCGGTGGCGGCATTCAGCGCCGCCGTGGCCGCGACCAGCGCACGGTGGTCGGCACCCTCGCGGCAGCGCAGCGTTTCGGCGAGCGCCGCATCGATCGCCGCGCGCTCTTCGGGCGTGAGGAGGTCGCCATCGGTCTCGAGCGCGCGCCGCGTGGCCGTGATGGTCTGGTCGGCCTCGACCTGCGCCTCGGCGAGCGCACGCGCGGCCATGTCGTCGGCGGCATGCTGGAACGACTCCTCCAGCATCCGCGCAATGTCGGCGTCAGAAAGTCCATAGGACGGCTTCACGACGATCGCGGCCTCGGTGCCCGAGGTCTCCTCGCGCGCCGACACGGAGAGCAGCCCGTCGGCGTCGACCTGGAAGGTGACGCGCACCCGCGCGGCGCCCGCGGGCATCGGCGGAATACCGCGCAGCTCGAATCGCGCGAGCGACCTGCAGTCGGCCACCTTGTCGCGCTCGCCCTGCACGACATGGATCGCGATCGCGGTCTGCCCGTCCTTGAACGTGGTGAATTCCTGCGCGCGCGTGACCGGAATCGTCGCGTTGCGCGGGACGATCTTCTCGACCAACGCCCCCATGGTCTCGAGACCGAGCGAGAGCGGGATCACGTCGAGCAGCAACCAGTCGTCCTCTTCGATGCGGTTCCCGGCAAGGACGTTCGCCTGGATCGCCGCGCCGAGCGCGACGACCTGGTCGGGATTGAGATTGGTAAGCGGCGGCGCCCCGAAGAATTCTCCGACCGCCTTCTGGATCTGCGGCATTCGCGTCGCGCCGCCGACCATGACCACACCCTTGATGTCCGCAGTCGAAAGCCCGGCGTCGCGCAGCGCGCGGCGCACCGGCGAGAGCGTCTTCGCGACGAGATTCTGCGTGATCGACGTGAAGATCTCGGTGGTCAGCGTGAGGTCGACCTTGCTGCCGTCGCCGAGCGCCGCGCCGATCGGCGCCGAGCGATGGATCGTCAGGTTCTCCTTCGCCTCCCGCGCCTTCACCATGAGGAGACGGGTGTCCTCGGGCGAAAGCGGCGCGAGCCGCGCATCCTCGATCGCCCAGCAGTACACGCGGTGGTCGAAATCGTCGCCACCCAGCGCCGAATCGCCGTTGGTCGCGAGCACCTCGAAGACGCCCTTTGAAAGCCGCAGGATCGAGATGTCGAACGTCCCGCCGCCGAGATCGTATACGGCGTAGGTGCCTTCGGAAGCGTTGTCGAGCCCGTAGGCAATTGCCGCTGCCGTCGGCTCGTTGAGAAGTCTCAGCACCGGAAGACCGGCAAGAAGCGCCGCATCCTTGGTCGCCTGCCGTTGTGCCTCGTCGAAATAGGCCGGCACGGTGACGACGGCACCGGCGAGCGCCCCTCCGAGACTCGCCTCGGCGCGCTCGCGCAAGGCGCGCAGGATCTCGGCCGAGACCTCGACGGGGCTCTTCACGCCGGCGCGCGTCGTGATCCGCACCATGCCGGGCGAATCGACGAAGCGATACGGAAACCGGCGCGCGTCGGCGAGATCGGCGAGGCCTCGGCCCATCAGGCGCT
The DNA here is from genome assembly GCA_963846855.1 of uncultured beta proteobacterium. GTDB lineage: Bacteria > Pseudomonadota > Gammaproteobacteria > Burkholderiales > Casimicrobiaceae > CAIWHR01. Next base: position 18,899 of record CAWJXK010000012.1, on the reverse strand, counting down.
TCACCGAAACGATCGTATTCTGCGGGTCGCGCGCCTGTTCCGCCTGCGCGTCGTACCCGACGGCAGCTCCAGTCTCGCCGTAGCGCACGATCGACGGCAGCAGCGGGCGGCCGTCGCCATCGGGCAGCACGACCGGAATCCCGTTGCGCACAGTCGCGACCAGCGAATTCGTGGTGCCGAGATCGATGCCGACGGCGAGCCGGCGCGGCGCCTTCGCGAGCGGCGCATCCGGCTCGGCGATCTGGAGCAGCGCCATCAGTCGTCGAGTCCCGCCTGCATCGCGTCGATGTCGGCGGTGAGCTTCGCGAGGAAAGTGAGCTCGCGCACCGCGGCGCGCGCGGCATGCCAGTCGCCGTCGCCGTCGAGCAGCGTCGCGACGCGCTGCTGCTCGCGCGCCGTCTCGTCATCCACGCTGGCGCGCAGTGTTGCGAGGGCGCGCGCATCGCGCGCCGCCAGCGCGTCGCTCACGGCCTCGCGCCGCTCGAGCTGGCGTTCGAGGAATTCGGCGGGAAGCGCGGTATCCCTCTCGTCATCCACGCCGGCGCCATGCAGCGACAGCAGGTAGCGCGCGCGCGCCACCGGATTCTTCAAGGCGCGATACGCTTCATTGACCCGCGCCGATGACTGCAGAGCGAGGCGGCGCTCGGCGGCGCCGGCGGAGGCGAATCGGTCGGGATGCACTTCGCGCTGCAGCGCGCGATAGGCGGCGTCAAGCGTCGCCGGATCGAATTGGAAGCGCACGGGCAGGCCGAAGAGGTCGAAGTAGTTGCGGGAGAAGTCGATCATCGCACTCATCGGCTCACGCGCCGGGTCGGAATCGGCGGCCGCGATGGAATGCCTGAGACCATCGAGAGCAGAACGCCGCGATGCGAGGCGCCGCGGAGCTCTTGACCCGAAACGTGCACGTGAGGATCAGGAGCGGGCAGCAACGAAGTGGCGCGGCGCTATGCGAAGGCTATCGGCAGTCTCAGACGTTGAAGCTCTCGCCGCAGCCGCAAGCATCCTTGACGTTCGGGTTGTTGAACTTGAATCCCTCGTTCAGTCCCTCGCGGGTGAAATCGAGCTCGGTGCCTTCGAGATAGGGCAGGCTCTTCGGGTCGACGATGACGGTGACGCCATGCGACTGGAAGGAAATGTCCTCGGGCTTGAGCTCGTCGGCGAATTCCAGCTTGTAGGCGAGGCCGGAACAGCCGGACGTTCGCACGCCAAGGCGCAGGCCGACGCCCTTGCCGCGATGGGCAAGACTCCTGGCGACGTGCCTGGCAGCCGATTCGGTCAGCGTGACACCCATGGCTCGATTCTCCGGATCAGTCCGCCGCAACCGTCGCGCCGACCGCGGCCGCGGGGGCATCCGACGCGTTGGCGTGCTTGCCGTCGTGCTTCTTCCGATAGTCCTCGACCGCCGCCTTGATCGCGTCCTCGGCGAGTATCGAACAGTGGATCTTGACGGGCGGGAGCGCGAGCTCCTCGGCGATCTGGGTGTTCCGGATCGACATCGCCTGATCGAGCGACTTGCCCTTCACCCATTCGGTGACGAGCGACGACGACGCAATCGCGGAGCCGCAGCCGTAAGTCTTGAACTTGGCGTCCTCGATGAGGCCGTCCTTGCCGACCTTGATCTGCAGCTTCATCACGTCGCCGCACGCCGGCGCGCCGACCATGCCGGTGCCGACGTCGTCGGCGTCCTTCGGCAGCGAGCCCACGTTGCGCGGATTCTCGTAATGGTCCAGTACCTTGTCGCTGTATGCCATGAACTTCTCCTCGTTGCTGCCCGTTGCAGGTCGGAATTAACCGTCGGCCGTGCCGACGGTTCAATTCCGACAGTTATTGCGTCGCGGCGGCACCTCGTAAGCAAATTCCAAAAGGTTGCATCGCCGCGAAGCAATAACGCTCAGTGCGCCGCCCATTGCACGGACTCCAGGTCGACGCCTTCCTGGTGCATTTCCCACAGCGGCGAGAGCTCGCGCAGCTTCTCGACCTTTCGCCGGAGGAGCTCGACCGCATAGTCGATTTCCTGCTCCGTCGTGAACCGCCCGATCGTGAAGCGGATCGAGCTGTGCGCGAGCTCGTCGCTGCGCCCGAGCGCCCGCAGAACATAGGACGGCTCGAGCGACGCCGACGTGCAGGCCGAGCCCGACGAGACCGCGATGTCCTTGATCGCCATGATCAGGCTCTCGCCCTCGACGAAATTGAAGCTGATGTTGAGGTTGTGCGCGACGCGATGCTCGAGGTCGCCGTTGATGTAGACCTGGTCGATCGAGGCGAGCCCCGCACGCAGCCGCTCGCGCAGCTCGCGAATCCTGGGGATCTCGCTCGCCATCTCGAGCCTCGCCAGCCGGAACGCCTCGCCCATCCCTACGATCTGATGCGTCGGAAGGGTGCCCGAGCGCATGCCTCGCTCGTGACCGCCGCCGTGCATCTGCGCCTCGATGCGGACGCGCGGCTTGCGCCGCACGAAGAGCGCGCCCACGCCCTTGGGCCCATAGGTCTTGTGCGCCGAGAACGACATCAGGTCGACCTTGAGCGCGCCGAGGTCGATCGGCATCTTCCCGGTCGCCTGCGCCGCGTCGACGTGGAAGATGATCCCGCGCGCGCGGCAGATCTCGCCGATCGCGGTGATGTCCTGGATCACGCCGATCTCGTTGTTCACCGCCATCACGGACACGACGATCGTTTCCGGCTTGAGCGCCGCCGTGAATGCGCCGAGGTCGAGCAGCCCGTCCGGCCGCACGTCGAGGTAGGTGACCTCGAATCCCTCGCGCTCGAGCTCGCGCATCGTGTCGAGCGTGGCCTTGTGCTCGGTCTTCACCGTGACGAGATGACGCCCCTTGTCGCGGTAGAAATGCGCCGCGCCCTTGAGCGCGAGGTTGATCGACTCGGTGGCGCCCGACGTGAAGACGAGCTCCTTCGGGTCGCAGCGCACCAGCGCCGCAATCTCCGCTCGCGCCTCCTCGACGGCCTTCTCCGATTCCCAGCCGAACTGGTGTGAGCGCGACGCGGGATTGCCGAAATGCTCCGTCAGGAACGGAATCATCTTCTGCGCGACGCGCGGATCGACTGGCGTCGTCGCCGAATAGTCGAGGTAGATCGGTGTCTTCATGCTCGTTTCCAGAGTTTCACGAACAACTCTCCCGCGCGGCGTCAGGCCGCCGACACGGGCTCGCGCGTTCGCGCAGGTGTAGTCCGGTGATCGTGCATCACGGCGACGTCGCTGTTCTTCTGCTGGGCGAGCAGGTCCGCCAGCGACACCGAGCGTAGATACGCGAAGATGTGCGTGTTGAGGCCGGTCCAGAGCTCGTGCGTCATGCAGCGCCCGCCGTCATCGGCGCAGTCCTCGTTGCCGCCGCACTGCGTCGCGTCGATCGGCTCGTCGACCGCGAGGATGATGTCGGCGACCGACATCGACTCCGGGCCGCGCGCAAGCCGGTAGCCGCCGCCCGGACCGCGCACGCTCTCGACCAGCGCATGTCGGCGCAGCTTGCCGAACAGTTGCTCCAGGTAGGACAGGGAGATCTTCTGACGATCGGAAACCGCGGCCAGCGTCACCGGTCCGCCGGTGCCGTGCATCGCAACGTCGATCATTGCCGTCACGGCAAATCGACCCTTGGTAGTAAGTCGCATGGCGCTTCACCCCTTTCGAGCGAACTCGGGAGTTGTCGGAGCAATGCCCCGTCTCAAGGTAGGTGCCTGCCGGCGGGTGCTTTCGCCGTGGCACGATCGAGGAAAAAACATAGCATTTCCGACTAAGTTAGTCAACTAAAAGCCCGACTAGTTCAGTCAATCATCTGGTTGAGCCGCTTGGGGTCGAAACCCTCGGCGGTCGCCCGGGCGTCCTCGACGTCGATCCCGCCCTGCTGCAGTCGCTCGATGATGTGCTGCAGCCGGGCGTCGGCCGCCGCGGCGTGATCGATCAGCCGGTGGATGGCCTGCACCATCGGGTCGTTCATGTCCTCGGCGATCGCATACGCCGAGAATCCCATCTTTGCGGCATGGTCCTCCCGGCGCACGGCATCGTCGCTCGTGAGGATCCGGGCGGGGATTCCGACCGCAGTCGAACCTGCCGGAACGTCGCGTACTACGACGGCATTTGAGCCTATCTTGGCGCCATCTCCCACTAAAATGGGACCCAGTATCTTTGCGCCCGCACCGATGACGACGCCCATGCCGAGGGTCGGGTGCCGCTTGCCGTGGTTCCACGAGGTACCGCCAAGCGTAACCCCATGATAAAGCGTGCAATCGTCACCGATTTCAGCGGTTTCACCGATGACGATCCCCATGCCGTGGTCGATGAACACCCGACGGCCGATCGTGGCGCCGGGGTGGATCTCGATCCCCGTCAGGAATCGCCCGCAATGGGCCGTCCAGCGGGCAATCCAGCGCCAGCCATGGCGCCACAGCCGGTTCGGCACGAGGCGATGCCAGACGAGGGCATGCAGCCCGGGGTAGCACGTGAGCACTTCCCATTTGCTGCGCGCCGCCGGATCCCGGTCGAACACCACGGCGATGTCTTCACGAAGGCGATCGAACATGATCGGATTTTCGCATTTCCGACTGGCATGCTCAACTATTGCGGCGCGCCGCGTCTTGATCAAGCTCAAATGAAGCACGCGGCGTCGAGATCGGCCGCCCGGGTGACGGACTGCCGCGCCCCGTTTCAGCGGAGCAGGACCGACGCGATGATCAGGCCCGCCGTCGCGAACCCGAACAGGATGGAATAGGAAATGAACAGGAAGAAGGCACGCAGGACCGTGCCGCTCCACGTGCCGCCGTACACGGTGCGCATTGCCCAGAGGAGATAGACCATCGGCCACGTCAGCAGCACCGCTCGCATCCAGGGCCAGGGCACAGCGACCGCAGCGGCCACGATGAAGGCGAGAAAGGCGTTGTTGTGGGCGGCGAACACGAGGTGCTCGCCGTACAGTCGGGGCCGGTCGGGGCGGCGGCGCCCCGATCCCAGATAGAGGAGCTTCAGGAGCGCCGCGAATGCCGGAAGGATCGCGAACATCGCGTAGGGCCCGTAGCGCAGCGTCCCGTCGGTCATCTGCGCGATCCGCTCCTTGCTGGTCTGCTGGTTGAAGCGCGCGAGCCGCTCCCTCAGGCCGGGGACCTTGTCTTCCGCGCCCCCGAGATCGATGCCGCCACGGTTGTCCACGACGACGCCGGCAGTTGCTTTTGCTCCGTCGGGCGGGCGGACTTCCGGATTGACCGCCTTCGCCGGCTTGAACTCGTCGTCGAACCTCACGAGGTCGACGCCGCCGAATTCCACCTCGAGCCGGAGTACGGCGAACACCACCAGGCTGGCGACGAGGAAAAGTCGCGACGGCCGCACGTAGCGCCGCCTTCGCCCCTGCAAGTATTGGCGCGTCAGGAATCCGGGTCGGAAGATGAGCGCGCCCAGCGTCCTCCACCATTTGCCGTCGAGGGCCACGTAGCGGCCGGCGGCATCGCGCATGAATTGCACAAACGTCGGCAGCCGGGTGCGCGTCTCCTGGCCGCAGGCGGGGCAGTATTCCCCTGGCGCGTCGCTTCCGCAATTGCGGCAGTGCGGCGGGACCGCGGCCGCGCTTCCAAGGTCGGATTCGGGTGGCAACGTTTATCCGCGTTGGCTCCGTGGGCCGGAGCGCGCCCGGATCATACCCGAGCGGAGCCGCTCGACCGTCGCATCATCGACCGAGCACCTGGTCGATGCGCGCGAGGATTCCGCGCAGGATGCTGACCTCTTCCCGCTCGAGCCCGGCACGCGCGAACAGCCGCCGCAGCCGCGGCATCAGCCGGCGCGGCATGCGCGGGTCGAGAAACCGCATCGCCGCCAGAGTGCTCGCGCCGTGCGCGTACAGCGCTTCGATCTCTTCGGCGGCCGCCGGCGCGAACCGCGGCGCGCGCCAGACGTCGCCTCCGGTCGCGGCGACGCGAAGCTCGTACGCCGCGACCTGCACCGCCGCGGCGAGATTGAGCGAGCGGTAGGCGTCGTTGGCCGCGATCGTCGCCACCACCCCGCAGCGAGCGAGCTCGGCATTGGAAAGGCCGGACATCTCGGATCCGAACACCAGTGCTACATCGCCGCGCGACGTGTGGGCGATCGCATCGCGCGCGGCGTCGCGGATCGACAGCACGCGACCCGCGAACTCGCGCGGCCGCGCGGTGAGGCCGACGGCAAGCACGCATCCGGCGAGCGCCGTGTCGAGCGACGCGACAATCTGCGCCGCGTCGAGCACCTGCGTCGCCCCCGACGCAAGGGCCACCGCCTCCGGATCGGGGAAGCGCCGCGGCGCCACCAGCACGAGGCGGTCGAGTCCCATGGTGAGCATCGCCCGCGCGGCCGCGCCGATGTTGCCCGGATGGCTCGGGGCCATCAGGACGATGCGCAGGCGGTCCAGTCGTTGCGACGTAAGGATCACGGATATCTGCGAAGGACGGATCGCTCCGGGGACCACGAAGGGCTCCGGTTACAATAGCGCATTCCGTTCTTTGCAGCCCGCACGCCCGCGCCAAGAAAGCGGCGGCGGGCAAAATTCAGCGTCGACAGATTCCAATGCACCCCACGCTCACCATCGCGGTGAAAGCCGCGCGCCGCGCCGGCAACGTGATCGGCCGCGGCGCCCGCGACCTCGACCGGCTGACGGTGACGGCAAAGGGGCCGAAGGACTTCGTGAGCGAGATCGATCGCGCAGCCGAGCGCGCGATCGTCGACACGCTGCTCGCCGCCTACCCGGACCACGCGATCCTCGCGGAAGAAGGTACGGCCAAAGGCGACAATGCCGACGCCGAGAACGTCTGGATCATCGATCCGCTGGACGGCACCACCAACTTCCTGCACGGATTTCCGCAATACTGTGTGTCGATCGCGCTCGCGCAGAAGGGGCTGGTCACGCAGGCAGTGATCTACGATCCGGTGCGCAACGATCTTTTCACCGCGACGCGCGGCCGCGGCGCCTATCTCAATGACCACCGGATGCGCGTGTCGAAACGCCAGCAGCTGCGCGACTGCCTCATCGGCACCGGCTTTCCGTTCCGCGACGGCAGCTATCTCGACACCTACCTCAGGATGATGAAGACGATGATCGAGAACACCGCGGGGCTGCGCCGGCCGGGCGCCGCCGCGCTCGATCTCGCCTACGTCGCGGCGGGCTTTTACGACGGCTTCTGGGAAGTCGGGCTCAATCCCTGGGACGTCGCGGCCGGAAGCCTTCTCGTGCAGGAAGCCGGCGGCCTCATCGGCGACCTCTCGGGCGAGGGCGACTTCCTGCACGGCGGCCAGGTGATCGCGGCGACGCCCAAGATCTTCGCGCAGATGGTCAACGTACTCGCCCCGTACAAGACCGACCTGACCCGCAAGCACGCCTCGGGGAAACCTTAGCCGCACGCGCCATCGCGGCCGGGCCGATCGGCTACCATGGCGTCGCCAACCAACGGCAATCGCGACGAGCCCTCCGCACATGGCACCGGAATTGCTCGCAATCTTGCAGAACAACGGCTGGCGGGAGCATCCATGAAGCGCAGATTCGCGATCCTGGCGTCGGCAGGATCCCGCCTTGCCTGTGCCGCCTCAGGTGTCCTTTTCGCCGCCGTGACGTTCACGGCGACGGCCGACGCCGCGACGATCGCGACACTGCGAGTCATGCTGCATCCGGAGGCGGCGATTCCCGGCACGCTGCCTGCGGCACAGAAACAGCGCCTCGAGGCGCTCACCGGCATGACGCTCGAGCTGATCGGAACGACGCGAACCGGTGCGCTCGAGCTCTCGTTGGGTACGCCGACGGATGACACCGACATCGCGCCGGTCCTGCGTGCATTGCGCACGGATCGCTCCGTGTTGTGGGCCGAGACCGTCATGCCGGAGCCTCCGGGCGGTACGCGCAGGCGCGCTTCGGCGTCGCTGCTCGCGGACCAGACCGGATCGCGGCTGCTGGTGCGGTTGGCGGACGGTGTCGCGGCCGACTGGGGCACGTTGCTGCCGCAACTCGGCGCGCGCATCGGCGCGAGCCTTTCCGTCGTGCGCCCGATCGGCAACGTCTGGGTGCTGGAGCTCGCGCAGCCGGTTCGGGGCGACACGCTCGCGGCGCTCGCGGCGCAGGTGCAGGACGATCCGGCCGTCCGATTCGCCGATCCGGTGCTGCGCCGGTACGCCAATGCAATCCCCAATGATCCTCTGTACGCCATTCAATGGGCACTCTGGGATCCCGTCGGCGGCGTGAACGCGCCCGCGGCGTGGGACCTAGAAACCGGTTCGGCGAGCATCGTCGTCGGGGTCATCGACACGGGCACCCTGCCTCACGAGGAGCTGGCCGGCCGCGTTCTCCCCGGCTACGATTTCATCTCCAATCCCGCCTACTCGCGCGACGGCGATGCGCGCGATCCGGTTCCGCGCGACGAGGGCAGCTGGAACGATGAGGGCGACTGCGGCGGCGCGCCCGCGTCGGCCAGCGTCTGGCACGGCATCCACGTGTCCGGAATCATCGCGGCCGACACCAACAATGGCGCGGGCATGTCCGGCATGGACTGGCACGCCAGCATCCTCCCGGTGCGCACGCTCGGCCGGTGCGGCGGCACGGACGAGGACGTCTTCGAAGGCATGTTCTGGGCGGGGGGCGGCGGCATCAGCGGCGTGCCGCTGAACACCTCGCCGGCGAGGGTCATCAACATGAGCCTCGGCGGACCCGGTGCCTGCCCGCAGACGGTGCAGGGAGCAATCGATGAGGCGCTCGCGATGGGTGCGGTCGTCGTCGTCGCCGCCGGCAACCAGAGCGACGACGCCCGGAACTTCGCGCCGTCAGGCTGCAGCGGCGTCATCACCGTCGGCGCCAGCAACCGCCGGGGCGACCGCGCGTTCTACTCGAACTTCGGCCGGCGCGTCGATATCTCCGCGCCGGGCGGCGATGTCACGGTCGACGGCTTCTTCGACAGCGATCTCGCCGTGGCTTCGCTGTGGAACACCGGCGCGACGGCGCCTGCCGACGACACTTACGCTTTCGAGATGGGCACCAGCATGGCGGCGCCATACGTCAGCGGCACCGTGGCGCTCATGCTCGCCCGCAATCCCACGCTGACGCCGGGGCGCGTGCTCGACATCCTCCAGGGCAGCGCGCGCGAATTCCCGCCCGGAACGGTTTGCTCGCTCGGGAATCTCTGCGGCGCCGGGCTGCTCGACGCCGGTCTCGCGCTGGCGAGCACTCCCTCGGTCGCGGGGCCGGTCGACGCGGTCACGATCGTCGAGTACTACGACTTCGAGCGCGATCACTATTTCATCAGCGGCGACGCGCTCGAGATCGCGAGCCTCGACAACGACCTGGCGCGCAAGTACGTGCGCACCGGCCTCGTCTTCTACGCGTACGCGGACCCGTTCAGCTCGCCGTATCCGGCGATGGCGGTGTGCCGGTTCCGCGCGGACAGCCCGCTCATCGACTCGTACTTCTTCAGCGCCAGCGCTGCGCAGTGCAATTACGTGAGTGCGCACGCGTCGTCGTCATGGAAGCTGCAGAGCGCCGCCGCGTTCTACATCCCGGTCCCGGATGGCGATGGAAACTGTCCCGGCGGCACGATTCCCGTCTACCGCTTCGACAACAACCGGCAGGATTTCAACCAGCGCCACACGATCGACCTGTCGGTGAAGCGTGCGATGCTGAATCGGGCCTGGGTGCCCGATGGCGCGGGGCCGCGCGGCGTCGCGTTCTGCTCTCCGATCTGATCGACGCGTTCGCCATGAGTGAAGCGGCCGGCGGAGTCTCCGCTGGCCGCTTGCATCATGCGATTGCAATCAACGAGCGTCCCGCGGTCAACACACGACGACGCGCGCCGTCATGCGACCGGGGTCAACGAGGCGGCCCTTCGCCGTGCGGCTGTCCGTTCTCGTGCGCCTTCGATGGATGACCCTGCGGCTGCCCCTGCGGGCGCCCTTGCGGCTGGCCTTGTGGCTGCCCTGCGGTGCGCTTGCGGGCCAGGCGGATGCATTCCGTTCGCATTGGTCTGCTGCGGATTCATCGCCACGCTCGGTTGGCGAGGCACCTTGTCTCGCTGAGGATTGGCCCCCTGCGTGCCGACCTGCGCATTGTTCGCCTTGCGCCCGCCGCTCCCTTGAGGGTGCCCCTGCGACGACAGCGATTGCGATCCTTCGACGGTGGACTTGCTGCGGCCCGGCTTCGACTGGATGCCGGCCGTCGATGCCGTCCCCGAGGGACCCGCAACCGTTCCGGTGCGGTTCGTCGGCGGACTCGCGACGGTTGTGGTGCGATTCGCAGGAGGATTTGCAACGGTTGCGGCGCGATTCGTCTGCGGCGCTCCGGCCGTGCCGCTCGTCGTTATCGACCGGTTCGTCGTGGTCTGACTTTCGCGCGCCGCCACGACGCCCGGTTGATTGAAAGTGCCCGGCTTCGGCGTCGCGGCGATCGCAGGCCGGCCGTGATTCTCGGATGCGAACAGCGCGCGATTTTGCGCCGCGGCATTCTGGTGCTGCAGCTGCATCGGCGTCGCCTCGACGTGTCGCTCGGCCATCGCCTGGCGCTCGACCGCCGTCGGCTGCCGCTGGATACCTCCGGGCCCGCCGCTGTAGGCGACCCGGTTCACCGTCGTCGTGTGCACCGTCGTGTTGTACGTCGTGTGGACGCGGGTGACGTTCACGTTGTTCACGGCGCGGTTGTAGTAGAACGCGCCGTTCCGCCAATAGCCGCCCTGATAGCCGGTGCCGAAATAGCCGAAACCGTAGTTGACGCCGCCGTAGTAGCCGACGCGCGGTCCCCAATATCCGCCATGCCAGAGGTACGCGCCGCTGTTCCAGCCCCAGTAGCCGGGGGTCCAGAGAAGACCCACCGACGGCGGAAGCACCCATGTGCCCGGGACCCAATAGTAGCCTTCGGGTCCGTAGGCCCAGTAACCCGGAATCCAGATGTACCCCGGCGCCGGGATGAGCGGCTGGGCATAAACGGGCAACAAGGGCGGCGCGACGGTGACCGAGACGTAGGTGGCCGCAGTACTCAATGCGGACGCGGTCAGAAGCAGCGTCACGCACATGAAGCGCAGTGTGCGTTGCAACATCCCCCGATGAAGGGCGTTTCGAGACATTTGGCATCTCCTCAATGCGCTGGTCGCATTATTGCGTTAACGCCGGAGGCGCCAGCGGGTTGACGACTGGCTTGAATCCGCGGCGCCGTCCCTGCGATTGCGTGCGACAACCCTTAAGTTCGACCGGAATCTCTGCAACGCCGTTCAATCCGTTGCGCGAATGAAGAAGTTACAAAGCACGATCGGTTTCTTCGCTGCGATTTGCTGCGGCGGATGCCTGGATCGAGCCAGGGAAGTGATGCGAGATCTGGCAATGGCGGGCGCGCGCAGCCAATGTCGCGAGAAGATGGCGTTCATGCGCCGCCGCGTTGATTGCCAGGAGAAGCGCGCGTAACGCCAATCTGCAGCAGAAAGACGTCTGCGGCTTCGCGCTCCCCGCGGATTTCGCGATGCGTGATGCGGCAGATCCTGCCGTCGGCCTTGAATTGCAACTCCTGCTCGCAGGAATAAGTGTGACGCACGCCCGCGTGCTCGAGATGATCGACGAACGTGACGATGGCCGTGCGCCCGTTCGTCAGGCGGACGAAGCTTTCATACGCGACCGTTTCGATGTTTTCCCTTACCCATGCGGCGGCGCGGGAATACGACTCGACAATCGGCGCAACGCCGACAAGTGTGGCGCCGTGGCGTGTCACGTATTCGCAGTCCTCGCTCAGCAGCGCGTGGAGTGCGTCGTAGTCCTCGACGTCCAGCGCCGCGGCGAAGCGTGAGGCGACGCTGATGTTCGGATCGGGCATCCCGGCTCCCGAGTCGCGACAGGACGGCGCATCCAAAAAAACGGCCACCGCAAAAGCGATGGCCGTCCTGTGCTGCGCCGTCGCCCGTTACGGCAGGAAATGCGCCAGGCTGCTATTGACGATCACCTTGTCGAGATTGCTGATGATGCCGCTTACGTTGACGTCGTTGAGGAAGTTCGCCGCGGTCAAGGGCTTCGCGAGCTGGGCGTTCACCGAGACGAGGTCCGTCACGGCCACGATCTTGCTCTGATTGACGTCGCCGGTGAGGAACCCGACCCGCGCCGACCCGGTGCCGCCCGTTCCTCCGTCGGTCGAAGACACGGCGGACAGGTCGACCGTCACGTATTGAACGTCGGTCACGCCGCTGAGGGCCACGAAGACCTTGTTGCCGCTGAACGTCGGCGCGGCCGCGGTCGCCGTGCCCTCGCTGACGGTGGCCACAGCCCCGTTGACCGGCCTGTCGAAGGTGAACACGAGGGTCTGGGTCGGTCCTTGACGCGGCTCGATCGTCGGCGTCGACGGGTTCGGCGACAGTGCCAGGTCGAACGGACCGGCCGCGCCATGCACCCTCTCCGACACAGCGCTCTGGAACACCGGCGCCGTCACCGTCACCGGCGGCACCGTCAGGACTTCGGCGGTGTTGACCCCCGGCTGGTTGTGGTGGTGCAGCAGCAGCGCACCCAGCGACCCGTTGGCGTTGAGGTTGGCGACGTTGAAATCGACCGGAATGGTGCCGCCCGGGATGTCTTCGAACAACACGCCGAAGGAGCCGAAATCGAGCCCGGGCGCCGCGAGGTTGTACGTGAACGGGCCGAGGTGATCGATCGTGTTGCCCGCGGAATCGATCGTGTCGACGAAGTAGTGGATGGTCTCCGTTCCGGTGAGGCCCAGATCCGTCAACGTGGAGGTCAGGAAGTAGACGTCATTCTGGAAGACCCGGGTGTCGACTACCGAAGGATCCACCTGATTCGCGAAATACTCCGGACCGGCCGCGAGCGCGCTCAGATCGAACAGCGTGGTCACGTAGACGTTCGTCGGATCCTGGTTCGTGCTGTTGTCGATCAACGACGCCGGGTACAACACGAACAGTGGCGTCGTCAGGTCAGCAGCGACAATCGTGACGTTCGCCGATGCCACCGGCGTTCCGCCAAACGGGAACGTCGTGCCGAACGGTGCACCGGTCGGCCCCCACATGGCGATGCCGAAATTCAGCGCATCGTTCGCGACGTCCACGTTGACACCGGCGTAGCGCAGGTTCGTGTCGGCAGTGACCGTCGGATCGCTGCTCCGCGGATTGCTGACCTGCAGCTCGAACGGCGTCACCAGCGAGACCTCGTCCAGCGGGAAGCTGCCGGCGCAGGTTGCCGGCGGACCCGGCGTGAACGCCCCCGTGCAGACCGGCGTGCCGCTCAGCGGAATGTTCGCCGTGCCGGCGGCAAGGCCGCCGGTGGGCACCGACGCGCCGCCTGTCATCGCGCTCGTCGGATTCGGACCCACGTACAGCGGCACGCGCAACATCGTGCCCGCACCTGTGTCGAAATTGACGTAGGCGGTCTCCTCCGTCTGCCAGTAACGCGGGAGCAGGCCGAAGATCGTCGTCTGCGCGGCAGCGATCGTCGATTCGGCCGTGTGCGTCAGCAGATTCGCCGAAGCGGACATCTTCACGGGGATGTCGATCGTCTCGTGCCCGTGAACCGTCAGCTGATTGGTGACGGGCAGTGAGGGCAGCGAGAAGTCGACGCCGGGATTGTCGACAACCGTGTCGATTCCCAGCGTGAAGGTCTGCGGCGTCGAACTGAAATTCTTGATCCGCAGCATCCGCGTGACCGTCGTGTTGCCGGTGATCGCGCTCGGGAACGACAGCGCGACGGTGCCGGATCCATCCGCGTTGAACGCGGCCACCGACAGATTAGCGGCCAACTCAGCGTCAATGCGTCCGGAGCCCACACGTCCTGCGCCGTAGGTCGAGCCGGCGCCGCCCGGAAGCGTCGTCAGGTCATGCAGCGACGCGTTCATCGCAAGCGCCTTCAGCTCCTCCACCGAGTACGTCGGATGCAGCTGGCGCAGCAGCGCGACCATCCCCGCCACGGCGGGTGCCGCCATTGATGTTCCGGAGATCGTCAGCGACTGGTTGTCGGGATCGAATCCGCTGGCCGTCGGCACGATGCAACCGCCGCCGGTGACGCACGTCATCCCGGTCTGCGTCGATACGATGTTGGAGCCGGGCGCGGTGATGTTCGGCTTGAGCGCGGTGGGCACGTCGTTGAGCGGTCCACGCGAGCTGAACGACGCCATCGTGTCGCCGAGCGAAGCGCCGGGACCAACGCTCCCGGTCACCGTCCCCGATACCAGCTGCCCCTTGATGACGGTGCCGTCGGCTTGCGAGATCATCGCCGAAGCGATGGTGACCGGGGCCACGGTCGCGTCCCCACCCATGATGATGATTCCGGGCTGGTTGTTGGCGACGATGACGCCGGTGGCGCCGCCGAGCTCCGCGTTGTGGACTTTCGTCTGGAAAGAGCAGACGCCGCGGTCGATCAGCGCGACCTTGCCGCTGACCCCGGTAAGGGGTGTATTCACGCCGCAGCCGTTGGTCGGCGTGGCGTACGCGAGATCGCCGCTGATGACGCCGGGCGGGATGGCCGGCCCGAACGCCGCGGGAATGGCGTCGTAATTGGCGGGAGCCGGTGCCGTGATCGCCAGCACGAAGAGTGTCTCCCCGCCATCCACCGACGCGGCGACCGAGATCACCCGCGCCGCATTGCCCGGATTGCCGGCAACGAAATAGGAATCCCCGGCGTTTCCGGCCGAGGCGACGACCGCCATTCCGCTGAGCGCGGCCGCATTCGATGCATCGCCGTCGAGCGAGGTAAGCCCGCCTTCGGCGGAACCGAGCGACATGTTGATCACGTCAAGGTGATCCGACAGGTCGCCGTCGTTGTTGGGGTCGAGTGCCCAGTCGATGGCCTCCACCACGACGCCCGTGGACCCCTGGCATCCGAACACCTTCAGCGAATAAAGCGTTGCCTTCGGCGCGATGCCGGGTTGGATGCGCAGTGTAGTCGGGAGCGACGTGTCGTACGGCCCCGCAAATGTCGATCCGTCCGGATTGACGCCGTATCCACCCGCGATGCCGGCGACGTGCGAGCCGTGACCGTAGCAGTCCGTGGGGTTCGGGTCCGGCGCCGGGGCGTTGCAGCCGTCGTATGCGTCCCCGACAAAATCGAATCCGCCGGCGACCTTTGCCGTCGGGAATGTGATGTTGGTGAGCGTGACCCGGTCATTGTTCTGGTAGTCGGCGAGAAGTCCGGTGCCGCCGAAATTCGAGTGCTGGAAATCAACCCCGGTATCGATGATCCCTATCGTGATGCCGGTGCCGTCGGCCTGCGCCGGCGTTCCCTCCCACACCTGCGGCGCTCCGACAAAGGCTGCGCTGCTGTTGCTGGTGGGCACAGAGGGGACGATCGGGCGAACTGCGGTCACGCCGGGCAGATTCCTGATCGCCGCGAGCTGCGATTTCGGAACGACGACGGCCACGCCGTTCATGGCGCGTTGAACCCGGTAGATTTCCTTGAACTTGATGCCCGCAGCCTGCATTGCGCCGACAAATGCTGCCTGTTGCGCCTTGTTGCTCGCGATCTGACTGCGTCCCGCCGCAATGGCGCCGGGTGTAGCGCTCGATCTCGATGCACCACTTCCCGATGGAAGCGCCGCGGCGTACGACATCACCGCGGCGGGGCCGCTCAGCTGGATGAACACGTGGACGTCGGCATTCTTTGCCGCCGCCGGGGCAACCGGTTGCTTCGCGCTCGTCGATCCCGTGACCGCTATCTTCTCGCCATGAAAGCCGGCAAATGCTGGACTGCTCAAGGCAAGCGCGGCGAGGGCCATTGCCGACGCTGCAATGGCATGTCGAGCGCACGCAGGTGTGCCCATGCAGCGCCGGACGATCTCGGAAAGGTCGAAGCTCATTGTGTTCCCCCCGGCCTCTGCAGAAGCCAATGTGATGAGAGCGGCCCGCTTGTGGCGGGCGCGGCCGCAGTTGGATCCAGTTGAATCCGAATGAAAAGAGAAGACGGCGACGCTTGCTTTGCCACCGTCGGCGGGCACCAAAATTTTGTATGCAACAGGAGCCACGGACGTGTCGACCCCTGCGGAAGCGATAATCTATCCTTGTGTCCGCATTCGCGCAACCGCATGCGCGATCACGCCTCCGCCGCGGCGCGCGCGACCTGCCGCCGGCCTCGCGGCAAGGACGCGGACAGGGCGTACGCGCGCCCTCCGACGCCCTTGCTGCACCGCAACGCCGGGTTACGGCGCCGGCAGGAAATGCGCCAGGTTGTTGTTGACGAGCACCTTGTCGAGGTTGCTGACGATGCCGGTGCATTGACGTCCGTCAGGAAGTTCGACACCGACAGTGGCTTGGCGAGCTGGTTGTTCACGGCGATGAGGTCGGTCACCGCCACGATCCAATCGGTCACCGCCACGATCCGGCTCTGATTCACGTCGCCCAGCAGGAAACCGACCCGCACCGATCCCGTGCCACCGGTCCCGCCATCGGACGCTGCAACGTTCGTCAGCGACACGGTCACATATTGCTGGTCCGCGACGCCGGTCAGCTTACGACGACATCGTTGCCGGCGTACGTCGGAGCGCCGGCTGTCGCCGCGCCTTCGGCTATCGCCGACGTTGCCCCGGCAATCGGCTTGTTGAACGTAAGCACGACCGTCTGCGTCGGACCTTGCCGCGGCTCGGTTGTCGGATTCGTCGCGACCAGCGACAGCGGAAGGTCGAACGTCCCCACGCTTCCGTGCGCTCTGCGGGAAACGGCCCCTTGCAGAACGGGCGGAGAGCCCGACGGCACGACACCGATCAATCGTGATGCGCTCGGTATGCCGTTGACGAACATGGTCAGCAAATGCGGTCCGGGCTGGAGGCCATTCACTATCGCCGAGCTCCATGCGGAATTCGAAAACATCGAAGTCCCGCTCTGATCAATCCAGGCCAGTTGTTGATTGTCGATTCTAAGGAGCTGCACGACCGGGATGTTCGCAGGCGAACTGTTGTATGCGCCATTCGAAGCCTCGGAGTCACCGCGGAAACCCGTGCCTGACAGCACGAGCGTCGCCCCGAGAGAAACGGGATTGGTGGCGGTTACGATGATCGGGCGGCGCGCGCCGGTTACGCCCAATCCGGGATCGAACAACTCGGCACTTGACAGCACGCCACCGCCACCGAGCACGCCGCCGACTGCGAGCACCTTGCCATTGGCAAGCAGGACGGCAACGTGGCCGGCACGCAGGCCGCCGATGCTGGTCGCGCCCGTCCAGGTGTCAGTTGCCGGATCGTAGTACTCGGTGAGTGCCGTCGCGCTGATGCCTGCGAGCCCGCCCATCACGAATACGACACCATTCGGCAGCAACGTCGCCGTGTGCAGGTCGCGCGCGGTGATCAGGCTGGCGGCCGGACTCCAGCCATTCGTCGCCGGATCATACAGTTCCGCGCTTGTGAGCAGGGCGGCGCTGACGTCGCTGCCCGCAGCAACAAGTACCTTTCCATTCGGCAGTAATGTCGCCGAATGGTTTTCGCGGGGATCGCCAATGTTCCTGCCGCGCTCCATGTGTTCGCGACCGGATCGTAAAGCAGCGCCCCGCCGACCAATCCGCCGGTTCCCGTGCCGCCGGCGACCAGGACGCGGCCATCGCGCAGAAGTGTCGCGGTATGTCCCCACCGTGCCGCCGGAAGACTCGCGACGGCGGTCCAGCTGTTGTCGACCGGATCGTAGGTCTCGACCACCGTCGTCGTGTCGAAATGGCCGTCCTGGCCGCCCACCGCGAGGACGTTGCCATTGGCCAGGAGGGTCGCGGAATGGCCATCGTGGACTGCAGACATGTTGCCGGCAAGACTCCACGCATTGGTGGCGGGGTCGTAGAGTTCGGACGACGTCGAGCTGACGTTGCCGCCGGCAACCAGCACCTTGCCGCTGGACAGCAGCGTTGTCGAGTGTCCGCGCCTTGGCAGATTGAGGCTGCCAGCGGGACTCCAGATGCCGGTTGCAGGATCGAAGGATTCGGCAGACGAAAGGTAGCCGAAATTGAAACCGGCGACAGCGAGGACCCGTCCGTCCAATAGCAGCGACGCCGGGAAAAACGTGCGCGCGGCCGCCATGCTTCCCGTAGCGGCCCAGGACGGATCTGCCGGATCGTACTGATCGGCGGCCGCTTGTGCCAAACCCCCGTGGATGCCGCCCGCGACAAGAACCTTGCCGCTCGGGAGCAGCGTCGCCGTGCCGTCCTCCCGTGGGCCGCTCAGATTGCCGGCGGCGCTCCACGTGTTCGTCGCGGGGTCGTAGAGCTCCCCGCTGGCCAGCCCGAGACCGCCGACCACGAGCACCTGTCCATTCGGCAACAATGTTGCCATCGCGTTGACGTGGGACGCGATGGCGCTTCCCGCCGGGCTCCAGACGTTGGCAGACGGGTCGTAGAGCTCTGGGTCGACTGGAGGGGTCCCGCCCGCCACGAGGACCTTTCCGTTTGGCAGCAACGTCGCGACTGGAGAGATGCGAGAGTGGATTGAGTTCGCCACGACACTCCACGCATTGGTCGCCGGATCGTAAACTTCAGAGTTTTGAAATCCCGCCGTCCCATTGGTTACAAACACCCTGCCGTTGGGGAGCAGGACCGCAACGTGCCCCAGCCGGCCATGGTTCATGTTGCCGGCCGGTGACCAGACGTTTGTTTTCGGATCGTAGAGCTCCGCGTTGGTAGGCGTACCGGTGTCGCTCAGGCCTCCGGCGACAAGCACCTTTCCATTCTGCAACAGCGTTGCCGTCGCGGAATGCCGTGCGGTCGCGAGGCTGCCGGCCGGGCTCCAGCTGTCCGCCGAAGGATCGTAGATCTCCGCGCTCGCAAAATTCACAACGGAGTTTCGTCCGCCCGCCACCAGAACCTTGCCATTCAGCAACAATAACGCGGAGGCATCCTGCCGGGCCGTGAGCAACGGAGCTGCGCCAGTCCAGGAGTCGCTCGACAGCTCGTAGATCTCGACACTCGCCAACGTTCCGGGCGTACTGCTGCCGCCGGCCACTAACACTCTTCCATTTGGCAA
>CAWJXK010000011.1:0-53839 GCA_963846855.1 uncultured beta proteobacterium | reverse complement strand
GGCCGAATGGGTTGAGGGCCATGAAACATTGCGCCCTAGGCCGTTTGCATCGCCATCAAGAAATTCGACCGATCCAAAACCACGAACAGGATCGGCCTCACGAAGCGAAAAATAAAGCCACAAATATCGCCACGACGGCGCCTAGGCATGCGACGGCAACCGTTTCGGGAAAGTAAACGGCGCTGGCGCCGAGGACGCATAGCGAGACCAGGAATAAGCCGTTACGCATCGAGGCGTCGCAATGAGTTGCCTAACGAACCAAGCTAACCGGCGCGACGTAAGGACGGCGCTGAAGCGCCGCCGAGGAGCGTCCGGGTTGAGCGAGAGGTTAGCCGCCTTCATGCTCACTTGAAGTGCCCTGTCCGTTGCGAACCTAGCCAGGTGCTCGCCTGCGAGACGGAAGTACACGTTGCCTTGAAAGGGCTTGGTGCCGAGCTCGCGATAGAACTCCAGTGCGGCTTCGTTCTGGTAGACCGTCCAGTTGAAGCGAACGCACGAGTGAGCCACGGCATACCTTGCTATGAACTGCATCAACGCACGGCCAATTCCAGCCCCCCGATGCTCAGACGAGACATAAAGCTCCTTCATGAACAGTTGGCCTTGCTCCTTTGGCGCCGGATACAGGAGCGCAATGGACGCGAGGCCGACTGCGCGCTCGCCGTCAATTGCAAGGATAAGGCGAACACCAGAGTTCGGACCGAGAATGTTTCGGACCAAGTTCTCCCGCACCGCTGTCTGGCTAGATGCGTTGGCTCCGTTGTAGTGTTTGCTCATGTCGCAAAGCAAGTCGACCACGGATTCGAGGTGCTCGGCTTCATAGTGAACGATGCGCACGGTATTGAAGGCGGCTAACGAACTGAGTTAAGCGGGCCAGCCGGCGGCGGCGAAGCCGCGCCGAGCTGGGGTCCGCTTGAACGAGGTGTTAGGCATCTTGCCCTCTCACTTTCCGAGCGTGCCTTTGAGGTAGACGGACTTGACGTGATCACTCTCGGTCGAGGCAGACGTCGACCAGTTCATCAAGAGTCTCATTTACGCCGGTGTCCCATTTCACCGCGTAGTACTTAAGCGCATGGCAAACTAAACGAGACGATTCCTTTGCAACCAATCGTTGATCGTACGTGGGTTTGCCGAGGTCATTGATGACCCGCGACAAAGGATCGCCCGGCTTAAGTCTCACGGCCCGCTCGAAGAGGATTCGTTTCGCCGAATCGTCCAACTGAATCGAAGGCTTAAGTGACAAAGGCGTTTGTGCCGTCACGCAGGAGCCGATGGCCAAGACCGCAACGAAGACGAAGGATCGGATAGCCATGAGCACCAAGATGCTCTCCTGACCAACAAGCCTACCGGCGACCGACGCGCGGGCGATAGCCCGCCGGCGGGCGTCCGGTTGAGCGACGGGTTAGGTGTGATGGCCCAAGAGGTTGTTACTGTTCATTCGGACTGAGTCTGAGAGACTGGAAGGTGCGACCCGTTCCGCATCTTTCAGGAGCTGAGCCGAATGAACATCCACAGAATGCCCGACTCACGTTCGTCCGTCGACTGGAAATGGTTCAAGACGTCATCGACGCAAGCTGACCCACGCGGCAACCGCGGCAACCACGCCGTCAGCGTGCCGACCGTGCGTAATGGGTGGGGCGTTATCTGCTGCAGGGGGAGCCCGGGCTGCGTGACGCGTCGTCGCGACCGCGGGTGAGTCCGCGTGCGATTGCGCCGCGTACCGCCTGGGCCATCGTCGAACTGCGCCGCCGGTGCCTGACCCACGCCCGGATCGCGCAGAGTTTGGGCTGTCGACGAGCACCGTCAGTCGGGTCTTGGCACGTGCTGGTCTGTCGCGCCTGGCCGAGCTGGCGCCGAGCTGAGCCGGTGGTTCGCTACGAGCACGCGCACCCCGGCGACTTGTGCACATCGATACCAAGAAGCTGGGGCGCATCGTGCGCATGGGGCACCGCATCACCGGCAACCCGCGCGACAGCGTCGAAGGCGCCGGCTGGGAGTTCCTGTTCGTGGCAGTCGATGACCATGCCCGTATCGGCTTTACCCAGATGAAACCCGATGAGTGCCAGGACTCTGCATCGCGTTCCTGCGCGCCAGCGTGGCCTACTTCGCCGGCTTGGGCGTGACGCTCCGCCGCGTGCTCACCGACAACGGCTCGGCCTTTCGCTCCAAGCGCTTTGCTGCCGCCTGCCGCCGTCTCGGATTGCAACATAGCTTCACCCGTCCCTATCGGCCGCAGACCAATGGCAAAGCTGAGCGTTTCATCCAGTCCGCCCTGCGTGAATGGGCCTATGGCATCCCTTACCATCATTCAACCGAACGCACTGCCATGCTCAAACGTTGGAATCACCATTACAACTGGCATCGTCCGCATCAAGGTATCGGCGGCGTCGCACCCATGTCGCGCCTCAGCCGTTCCAGAAACAACCTGTTGACGCTTCACAGTTAGGCCACGTACGCTGCACTAGGCGTGACCCTCAGCGCGCCACGGCTTGGCAAGGAGTGCACCACCAATGGCGAAGGCCATTGAGCCGAATAGCAGCCACAACCCAGCAAGCAAGGGTCCCTCCGCAACCGCGACCACCATGCCACCGAACAGGGACGCAAGACCGAAAACCGCGCCAAGCAAAGCAGCCTGACTTGGACTCGGGAGACGCCGTCGCACACAAGCGAACCCGAGTACTGCACCAACAAAAGACAAGACCAACACGGCGGCGTGAAACGCGATGTGAGCGAGCAATATGCTTTGGCGATGCTCCGAAGGTGGCGCGGGAGCGACCAGTATAGACATCACGGCGTCGACGACAAGCAGAACCAGGAGCGCGGCCCCGGCGAGTGCGATAGCCCTGCGACCTAGTGAGAGCATTCCACTCACTCACGTGGCCTAACGGATCAAGCTAACCGGCGGACCGCGGCGGGGGCGAAGCCCCGCGCGCGGGACGTCCGCGTTGAGCGACAGGTTAGCGCTCATGTGAGCACGGCGATGCCGGACCATCTGCGCCGGAGAAAGCGGGTGAGCACAGCAGAGAAAACGACCGTAAGTAATGCAGCGACCGCGATTATCCCGGCGTAGCCGTACTCAATGAACAGGCTAACCCAGTTGGAATCGGACAGTGCGTCGGCCTTCATTTGTGGTGAGACCCATGAATCAAGAACGTTGAAAAGCACTGCGCCTAACGTTGACGCCAGGGCAAAAAAGCCGTAGCCAGAGGTCGTCGCAAGTAAGACGAATAGCCATCGGCGCGGCATCGTCGGCGTGCCGCGCACCGCGGCGAACAGCGGGATTAGCGCGGGCGCCAGTGCGACGAGGCACGTCGCCAGCCCTATCAATGGACCCCAATCAGTGGCAGACATGAGCGCTAACGAATGAAGCTAACCGGCGGACCGCTGCGGCGGCGAAGCCCCGCACGCGGGACGTCCGCGTTGAGCGAGGTGTTAGGCCACGAACGCAACATGACGAAATGCTGAACCGAAGCCGGCACCGTTGCAACATTGACCAGCGCGGACCGACAACCGGTTGCGGTTACCGTCGGCATTGAGCGCATTACTCGACCATTCCTCGAAGCCACGGCGGGCGGGATAGTGCGGCCGACCGGCTACGGGCTCGACGGGGGATGCATGAGCCACGCAACCGCGCTTAACCGGCGAAAGGCGAAAAACGAGGCCTAACGGATCAGTTAAGCGGCCAAGCCGGCGACGGCGAAGCCGCGCCGACTGGGTCCGCTTGAACGCCGGGTTAGGGCGCATGCCGTAAGAATACATGCCGACTCAGAATCATGGACCGGGCATAACGATGGCGAAAAGCAGACCGGTAGCAATGAGTGCATAGCCCGCCCAGTAGAGCCTGCGACCGCGTCGAGATAGTGGCCGCGGGCCAAATGACCAGAACCTGCGTTGACGCAGAAGTAGCCACTTCGAGGCGGCCAGACAAGCAAAACCGAACCACGCGACAGCAAGCCCGATTGGTACGGCGCGGACCGAACATCGGCGCGACGACAGCCAGGATGACGATCGGAAGATCAGCCCACCGCTGAGCAGAAACATCACGATTGCACTTCGCTGGCCCATTTGTGCTGCGTGCGCCTAACGGACTGAGTTAAACGGCCCAGCCGGCCATGGCGAAGCCATGCCGGTCTGGGTCCGCTTGAACGAGGTGTTAGGCGGCCGAGCCATCGATTGGCGTCACTGACTCGATTTCGAGATGAATTGCGCCTGCGTAGTTTACGCACGCATGAATGGCATCGCCAAACTCATCAAGCAAAGCCTCGCCGGTTGCGTCGAAATCGTTCTCGGCCGTTAACCGAAGCAACGTTCCATCGAACGTACAGCCCACCTTCGTGTGCCAGGGACGCTGCGCAAATTCGTCGAGGATGTCTTTAGGTGCACCGGAGCCTTCACCCTCGGTAAGGCCAGCACAGCTGAGCGCGACGCGATACACGGACGCCTAACTAGAAGTAGGGACCCGAAAATCGGGAATTAAATGGCGCGAAAACGACGGGAAATAATGCGTACATCATCCCTTTGGTCGATTGAGGGTGCATCGAGAAGGGCCGAATAATCAACGTGGCAGGTCGAAAAGAGGGCGCCTAATGGCCGCGGGCAATGCCGTCGTATCCGTCGTTCCCGAGCATGCTCCTCCCTTGCTCGACCGCGTTCGAAACAAGATCCGGGTCAAGCACTACAGCATCCGCACCGAGCAGTCCTACGTCGATTTCATTAAACGCTTCATCGTCTTTCACGGCAAGCGCCATCCGGACACGCTGGGTGCGCCCGAAGTCGAAGCCTTTCTGACGCACCTGGCGGTCGACGGCCATGTGTCGGCCGCGACGCAGAACCTCGCCAAGAGCGCGGTCCTGTTTCTCTACCGGGAAATCCTCGAACGTGACCTCCCCTGGCTCGACCACGTCGAATGGGCCAAGACGCCCACGCACCTTCCCGTCGTGCTGACGCGCGAGGAGGTGATGCTGATCCTGCGTCGCCTGCACGGTGTTCACGCGCTCGTGGGTCGGCTGCTCTATGGCACCGGCATGCGGATCATGGAGGGCGTCCGCCTGCGGGTGAAGGACGTCGATTTCGCGCGGCGCGAAATCCTGGTCCGGGACGGCAAGGGCTTCAAGGATCGCGTGACGATGTTGCCACGCAGCATCGCGCGGCGCCTGCACAGCCATCTCGCCGACGTGCGCGAGCAGCACGAGCTCGACCTCGCGGATGGCTTTGGTGACGTGTGGCTGCCCTTCGCGCTCTCGCGCAAGTACCCGAACGCGGGCCGCGAGTGGCCGTGGCAATACGTGTTTCCGGCGGCGCGCCGCACCGTCGATCCGCGCGGCGGAGCCCTGCGTCGGCATCACCTTAGTGATCAGATGTTCCAGCGCGCGATGCAGCAGGCGGTGCGGGCCTCGGGCATCGCCAAGCTGGCGACGCCGCACACGCTGCGCCATTCGTTTGCCACCCATCTGCTCGAGTCGGGGTACGACATCCGCACAGTGCAGGAGCTCCTCGGGCACGCAAACGTCAGCACCACGATGATCTACACGCACGTGCTGAATCGAGGTGGGCACGGCGTCCGAAGCCCGCTCGACAGGGAGTGAGGCCATCGCGCGGCGCCGCCGGCTTGCGGGCGAGGATGGTGCGCGCCGTCGACCGCGCGCGGGCATTCGATGGATGCGCTGATTCGCGCCGCGCCCGTGCGCGACGCCTATTGCGGGCAGTCGCCCGTGCGCTTCGCGACGACCGCCTCGTCGGTGGGCTGGCCGTTGGTCGTGCCGGTGACGCGCACGCTGTACGCGGAATCGCTGGCCACAGTCATCACCGACGTCGTCTTGGAATTGATCAGGGCGGACCCGGACTTGATCGCGCACGTCACGTCGAATACATATTTGTCGCCATCCTGCCGCACTGGCGAGAAATTGCAGCCCGCGGCGGTCAGCATGGCGTCCTGGTCCTTCATGTCCGCGGTGGGGTTGGCGCACTGGGTGATGACGCCCATCTCGCGGCCGTTGACGGTCCGGTCGAACTGCCACATTCCGCGCTTCAGCGTCGGTAGCTCCTCGGCGATTGCCGCCGTTGCGAATAGCGCGACCGCGGCAAAAGCGAATGCGGGTGCGATTCGCACGAACGCGCGCCGCCGGAGGGGCGGGCTCGAAAACGACATGAATGTCTCCTGCATGCTGCGGGGACGGTGCGGGCGCGCCGAAGCCCGCACCCTGCGGTCCCGGTGGCAATCGGTTCGGGTCAGGGGGTCTCGGTGGTCGAGTCGGGTGCGGGCGCCGGAGTCTCGTCGGCGGGCGGCGCGTGGCGCTCCTGCCGCTTCTTGAGCTTCTCTTCCTTCTTGCGCTTCTTCTCGAGCTCCTTCTGCCGCTTTTGATATTCGAAGTTCGGTTTGGCCAACGGTGCGCTCCCCGGTCGAGTGGATGGACGACGCGGACGGGCCGGCGTGACGCCGGCGGGCGTCCCCGCGTGGCTAGGATGATACGCTGTCGCCCGGACCGCCACGCCCCGGACATGTCCCTGCCGCGAACCCTCCTCCTTGCCGCCGCGGTCGCCGCCCTGGCGGCCTGCACGACGGCGCCGAAGTCGCCGGGAACCCCCGCTCCGTCAGCCGCGCCGCCGGCCGGATCGACCCGATTCTACAAAGGGGACGGCCCCGGCGAGAACGCGCCCGCTAACGTCGACGCGATTCCCGACGCCGAGCCGCGGCGCGAGGCGCTCAACCGCTTCGCCAATCGCCCGTATTCCGTGTTCGGCCGCGAATACGTCCCCGCGACGTCGTTGCGTCCGTACCGCGAGCGCGGCGTCGCGTCGTGGTACGGAAAGATGTTCCACGGCCAGAAGACCGCGATCGGCGAGACCTACGACATGTACGCGATGACGGCCGCGCATCCGACGCTGCCGCTTCCCTCCTACGCCCGCGTCACCAACGTCGCGACCGGCAAGAGCGTCGTCGTGCGCGTCAACGACCGCGGGCCGTTCCTGCACGACCGGATCATCGATCTCTCCTACGCTGCCGCGATGAAGCTCGGCATCGGCCAGAAGGGCAGCGGCGAGGTCGAGGTCGAGGCGGTCATCCCCGGCGAGACGGGGCTGGTCACGGCCGCGCCGTTGCCCTCCGTCGCCTCGGCACCCGCCGTACCGCAGGCGGCCGGCACGCCCGCCTCGGAAGCGCGCGCGACGGTACCGGTGACGAGTGCCGACGGGGGATTCTCGGTCCAGCTCGGCGCCTTCGCGAGCAATGCGAACGCGCAGGAATTCGTCGCGCGCCTGGCGAACCAATTGGCGCCGGTCGGCGTCGAAGCGAAGGTGCGCCAGTCGGGAGGGCTGTTCCGGGTGTTCGTCGGGCCCTATCCGACGCGCGACGAGGCGAAGCGTACGGCGGACCGGCTGCGCGAGGCGCTCGGCCTGCCGTCGGTGATTGCCGCCCAATGACGAAGGGACCGCGGCGCGACTGCGCCGATTCGTTGCCGAACAAGAACAGAGCGAACAAGAACAGAATTGCATTAATGCCGCGCTTTTTCCGTCAGTCGATGTCCTGTGCGCGGCGATTCGCTGCGCGCCGACCCGAAACCGCGTTGGCGTTCGTTATAATTGCGCGAACGTCCTGCGCGCACGCCGCCATTCGGAGACGGTGCGACGCAGAACAGGCCGGCCGCATGACTTCCCCACTCAGCGATCCGAGGCTTCCCTTGCAACGCGCCTTCCTTTTCCGCCGGCTGATTCGCTCGCTCGGCGCCGGCATCGTGGCGCTGCTCGTGGCCACGAGCCCGGCGCAGGCGCAGCTCACCATCGAAATCGTCGGCGGCGCGGGCACTGCGATCCCCATCGCGGTCGTGCCCTTCGAGAACGATCCTGCCGGGCCCTCGGCGCTGGGTTCGGTCATCGGCGCCGACCTCGCGCGAAGCGGTCTCTTCCGGCTGGTCGACGACGCCGGCATCTCGCCGCGCCCGTATCGCGGCGAGGACGTCCGCAGCGCCGACTTCCGCGCCCGCGGCGCCGATGCGGTCGTCGTCGGGTCGGCGCGCGCGCTGGCCGACGGCCGCGTCGACGTCCGGTTCGCGCTGGTCGATGCGGTGAAGCAGGTCCAGCTCGCCGGGGTGGGCTACGTCGTCACGCCGGCGCAGCTCCGCGCGACCGCGCA
This sequence comes from uncultured beta proteobacterium, assembly GCA_963846855.1. Taxonomy (GTDB): domain Bacteria; phylum Pseudomonadota; class Gammaproteobacteria; order Burkholderiales; family Casimicrobiaceae; genus CAIWHR01. The sequence goes on along the minus strand of CAWJXK010000011.1, from coordinate 45,714 downwards.
CAAGATCGCCGACGTCATCTACGAGAAGATGACGGGCGACGCCGGCGTGTTTTCGACGCGAATCGCCTACATCACCAAGCAGGGGACGCGCTTCGAGCTCATCGTCGCCGATGCCGACGGCGCCAATCCGCAGTCGGTGGCGGGGTCGAACGAGCCGCTCCTCTCGCCGTCATGGTCGCCCGACGGCACGCGTCTCGCCTACGTCTCCTTCGAGAGCAGGAAGCCGGTGGTCTATGTCCAGTCGCTCGCGACGGGGAAGCGCCAGGCGATCGCCAACTTCCGCGGCAGCAACAGCGCGCCGGCGTGGTCCCCCGACGGCCGCCGTCTGGTGGTGACGCTGTCCAAGGAAGGCGGCTCGCAGCTCTTCCTCATCAACGCCGACGGCAGCAATCTCACCCGCCTTCTCACGTCGCCGGGCATCGACACCGAGGCGAACTTTTCCCCGGACGGGCAGTCGATACTCTTCGCTTCGGACCGCGGCGGCACGCCGCAGATCTACCGTCTCAATCTGCTGGGCAGGGCCGTGGAGCGCGTGACCTTCGATGGCAGCTACAATGTCTCGCCGCGCGCAACCCCCGACGGCAAGGGATTCGTTTTCGTGCGCCGCGACGGCGGCCGGTTCATGATCGCCACGCACGATTACGCGACGCGGCAGGAACAGGTGCTGACGCAGGGGCCGTTCGACGAAAGCCCAAGCGTCGCGCCCAATTCGAAGCTCATCATCTACGCGGCGCAGCAGGGGGGGCGTGGTATATTGGCCGCGGTATCCTCCGACGGCCGAGTGAAGACGCGGCTCGTGTCACCTGCCGCCGACGTGCGCGAACCGGCATGGGGTCCGCTTCTGCGCTGACCGACCGCCGCCAACTCGAGGAGATATCAAAATGCGCAAGATCATCATCGGAGCGGCCCTGCTCGTGCTCGTCGCGGCATGCTCGTCCACGCCTGAGAAAACCGAAGCGCCGGTCGAGGAGCGCGCGGTCACGCCGGCGACGACCCCGGGCGCCACGACGAGCGGCGCCACCACGTCCGGCGTCACCGGCACCGCATTGCCGACGCTGCACAAGGATCCGAACAATATCCTCGCGAAGCAGCGCAGCGTGTACTTCGACTATGACCAGTTCGTGATCAAGGATCAGTACCGGCCGATGCTCGAGGCGCACGCAAAGTACCTGCAGTCGAACAAAGGCCTCAAGATCACGATCCAGGGCAACACCGACGAGCGCGGCACGCGCGAGTACAACATCGCGCTGGGACAGAAACGCGCCGATGCGGTCAAGAAAACGCTGGAGATCCTGGGCGTCACCGAAATCCAGATCGAGACGGTGAGCTTCGGCAAGGAAAAGCCGCGCCGCGAAGGCCACGACGAGACGTCGTGGGCCGAGAACCGCCGCGCCGACATTGTGTACGTTGGCGAGTGAGCGAGCGGCGCGAAGCGCAGGCCCGAAGGGCGCGTCCGCGAGCGATCGAGCACGGCCGACAACGCAGGGCGTCACATTGCGCAATCCATCCGGAGGCCGTGGTATGAGTGAGACGCCCGCGCGAGCAGGGCGAAGCCGAGGACGCCCGCGCGAGCGGGGCGAAGCCAAGGACGCCCGCGTGAGCAGGGCGAAGCCAAGGACGCCCGCGCGAGCAGGGCGAAGCCAAGGCCCGAAGGGCGCGTCTGCGAGCGCGGGTGGCGGCCGACACGCAGAGACAGCGCAATCTTGCACAGCGTGCGGAGGCCGCACCGAAGGGCGCATCGCCGAGCGATTGAGCGCGGCCGACAGCGCGAGGCCACGCGTTCCGAATACCGTCCGAAGGCTGCGGTGTGAGCGAACTGGCTGAGGTCGCGAAGTGACGCCCCGCATCCCGTTTCGACAGGCCGTCTCCGCCGCGCTCCTCGCGGCGGCTCTTTTCGCGCTGCCGGCGCGCGCGGCGCTTTTCGACGACGAGGAAGCGCGCAAGCGCATCGCGGAGACGAACGCGAAGCTCGCGCAGATCCAGAAGCAGCTCGATGAGCGCCTCACGACGCTCGAGTCGCAGGTCAAGAGCCAGGGCCTCGTCGATCTCCTCAACCAGGTCGAGCAGCTCAAGTCCGATATCGCGAAGCTGCGCGGCCAGGTCGAGGTGATGACCTTCGAAGTCGAGCAGTCGCAGAAGCGCGCGCGCGATCTCTACGTCGATCTCGACACGCGGCTGCGCAAGCTCGAGGGCGGCCCCGGCAGCCCGGCCGCGGGCGAGGCGGCGCCGGGCGCGGCGGCCGCGGCCAGCGCGCCGCCTGCGGTGGCGGCCCCCGCGAACGAGCAGCGCGCCTACGACACGGCGCTCGACCAGTTCAAGGCTGGCAGCTACGCCGCTGCGATCGCCAATTTCACCGCGTTCGTGAAGGCGTATCCGAAGAGCACGCTTGCGCCGTCCGCGCAGTACTGGACCGGCAACGCGCAGTTCGCGCAGAGGGATTTCAAGGGCGCGATGGTGACACAGCAGAAGCTCGTCGCCACGTGGCCGGACAGCTCGAAGGTGCCTGACGCGCTCCTCAACATCGCGACGTGCCAGTTCGAGTTGTCCGACACGGCCGGCTCGCGCCGCACGCTCGAAAGCGTGGTCGCGCGCTTTCCGCAGTCGGATGCGGCCGCCAAGGCGCGCCAGCGGCTCGCTGCGCGCTGAGACGCCCGCGCCAAGCGCGCGCGCGAAGCACGCGCCGGTGAACCCGGCATTTCCCTCGTCGTTCGCGCAGCGCGTCTGCCGCTGGCAGAAGGCGCATGGCCGCCACGATCTGCCGTGGCAGAACACGCGCGACGCCTACCGCATCTGGCTCTCCGAGATCATGCTGCAGCAGACGCAGGTGGCGACGGTGATCCCGTACTACATGCGCTTTCTCGCGGCGTTTCCGAACGTGGGCGCGCTGGCCGCCGCGACCGAGGATCGCGTGCTGGAACACTGGAGCGGGCTTGGCTACTACCGGCGCGCGCATCACTTGCACGCGGCGGCGAAGGCGGTCGTCGCGAGGCACGGCGGAGAATTCCCGCGCGACGTCGACAGCATTGCCGCCCTGCCCGGCGTTGGCCGCTCCACCGCGGCGGCGATCGCGGCGTTCGCGTTCGGCGCGCGCTCAGCGATTCTCGAAGGCAACGTGAAGCGCGTGCTCGCGCGGCACCGCGGCATCGAAGGCTATCCCGGCACGCCGTCGGTCGAGCGCGCGTTGTGGGATGAAGCCGAAGCGCTCCTGCCGTCGCGCGACGTGCGCGCGTACACGCAGGGACTGATGGATCTCGGCGCGACGGTGTGCACGCGAGCGGCGCCGCGGTGCGACCTATGCCCCGTCGCGCACGACTGCGTCGCGCGCCGCGACGATCGCGTGCGGGAGCTGCCGTCGCCACGACCGAAAAAGACGCTGCCGCGACGAGCCGTGCGCGTGCTGGTGCTGGAGCGTGCCGGCATGATCCTGCTCGAGAAGCGTCCCGCCGCCGGCATCTGGGGCGGGCTGTGGAGCTTTCCCGAATTGGATCTCGACGGGGATGTTGCCGGCCACTGTCGCGCTCAGTTCTCGGCGGCCGTCGCGGCGGGAGACGTGCTGCCGCTGATCGAGCACGGCTTCACGCATTTCCACCTGACTCTCCATCCGCAACGCATCGCGGTGCGCACCTGGCCGCCGCGCGCCGAGGCGCCGGGTCGCCTGTGGTTGACGCGCGACGACGCGCTCCATGCGGCGCTGCCCGCGCCGATTCGCAAGCTCGTGCGCTCGCTCTAGAATCGACGCGGCGATCGACGCCTTGCCGAGCGTTCAGCGCGGCGCTTTCCAGTCGCGCAGATCCGGCGGCAGCAGCCGTTGCGCGTCCGGATGCGCCGTGCGGAACGCCGCGAGCTCCTTGTCCGCCGCGATGTAACTCTTCTCGGCGATCAGCCGCCGAATCAGCGTGATCCAGTCGGGCACGGCCAGCGCCGGATGCCCGGCCACGCGCGCGTCGAGCGTGCCCGCCGGCGCGGCCGCCTGCATCGCGGATTGGCCTTGCGTCGACGCCTGCGCGTCCTGTTCGCGACGCAGGGGTGGCGATTCGCTCATCGCGGCGCCACGGTCACCAACGCTTTGCTCTGGCGCGGTCTTCAATTTTTCGAGGGGCGCAGCACGATTTTCGGCGGCAGGCTTGGGTGCCTGCGTCTTGTCGCTCGGCGGTTTGGGTGCGGGCGGCGCAATGACGCCTGCCGCGCCGGGAGCGCGTCCCGACACCGCGTCGCTCGCCGCTTCGCGCTTGGTCGTCGCTCCCTGTTGCATCGCGCTCTCCGCGGGGAAGGGCTCAGCGGCGCGCGGGGATTCGGCCTTCGGGGGCGAATGGAGTGGCTCGCCGGGGTGCGTCGGAGCGCCACTTGCCGTGGAGGAAGCGGCCTCCTCGGCGCGCAGGGGCGCGACGCTCGCAGCGGGCGCGCCCGCGGGTTCCTCGAGGTGCTTTGCCGCCGGTGTCGCAGGCGGGGAGTGTGCGACGGGTGCGGCGGGTGTGGCGGGTGCCACGGGGGTGGCGGGTGCGGCGACGGGTCCGGCATCTCGCTTGCGCTCGGGGGCCGCGTCCTTGCGCGTGCGTTGCTGCTTGAAGTCGTCAAACGGTGCGGGCTGGGCGGTTGGCGCGGCTGATTGCGCTTGGGCTTCCTTGCGATCGCCGCCGCCGGCCGATGCCGCGGGCGCGGACATCGCCCGCGCTTTTTCCTCGGGCGGGGCGACTTCGTTCGACGCGCCGGCGGCCTGTTTCTTCGCGCCTTCCGCCTGCCGCGCGGCCGTCGTTGCCGGCATGTCCGACACGACGCCGCCGTCGCGGCCGGGTGCGCCGATGCGCTCCGGCGTGACGAGCTGCATCAGTCCGACGGCGAGCGCGCCGAGCGTCGCCGCGACGGCGAGCGGGCGCCACCAGTTCATTGGCTTCGGCGCGCGCGGGCGTGCATCGTCACGCGCCGCGCTCATCTGCGGGCCGGCGCCGACCTCGCGTCGCGCCGCCGCGCGCACCGCGGCGTCGAGCGCGGCGGACGGCTCCTCGCGCGACAGCGCGCGCCACGCGTCGTCGAACGCGGGGTCGCGCGGAAGGTCGTCGTCGGGCGGATGCGAAGGTGTGGTCATCGAAGGTCTTCGAGTTCGGCGCGCAGCTTGGTGAGCGCGTAGCGGATCCGGCTCTTCACGGTCTCGATCCCGGCGCCGGTGATCGTCGCGATCTCGGCGAGATCGAGGCCGCCTTCCTGGTGCAGCAGGAACGCCTCGCGCTGCGCCGGCGGAATCGTGGCCAGCGCGGCGGCGAGCCGGCCGCCGATTTCGCGCGCGCCTGCACGGACCTCGGGCTCGTCGTTGCGCGCGCCTGGAATCGCGTCGATCGGATCGTCATCGTCGTCGATCGCATGCACGAGCTCCACGCGCCCCGTCGCGCGCCAGTGATCGACGACGCGGTTGTGCGCGATCCGGTAGAGCCACGTCGCGAATTTCGCGCTCGGCACGTAGCTCGCGCGGGCGCGGATCACGTTCATCCAGACATCCTGGAACAGTTCGTCGGCGGTGCCCGCGTTGCCGCAGTGGCGCAGCAGGTACCGGTACACGCCCCCCCGGTGCCGCGCATAGAGCCGGTCGAAGGCCGCCGCGTCGCCGGACGCATACCCTTGCATCAGGTCTTCGTCGCCGGAGGCGTCGCGGGCGTCGGGGGCACGTGCGGGCGCGGGCATCGCCCGCGAGTATGCGAGCGGCCCGCACGTGATGCAACCATCGTCGCGAGGCGGTCAGCGCGGCGGATCGGGCACGAAATGCGGCCACGCCGGAAACGGATTCGGCGTGCGCGCGACGTAGGGACGCGGCAGCACGCCCATCGCGACGAGGTTCTCACGACGGTCGTAGTGGATCGCGATCGTCTCGTTCGGTGCCGCGCTCTCGCGCTCGAACGCGACCATCTGGGTGGGCGACTCCTCGCTGCGGCCGTGGCCGGTGCCGAGCTTCGCGAGCGGCTGGGGGGCGGGCGCCATCGGCATGCCGCTGTCGGCGCGCAGGCGATCGCTGCTCTGTGCCTCGTTGCGCACGGCACCTTGCGCGGCTTCCCGCTTCTGGTCGTACGAGCCGCCGCTGCCCGCGGCTTCCTCGGCGCTCTGCATCCGGCTCACCTTGTCCTTCCACGAGATGACCGGCGCCTTCTCGCGGAAGAACGCGACGCCGATCACGCCGACGTTCTCCGGACGACCGGTGCGCGTCGCATAGGCGTCGGGGAGCTCGGTGAAGTAGAACGCCGCAGTGCGCTCCATGCTCTTGCGCCAGCCGTTGATGTCGGCGCATTCCCACGCGGAGAGCACGTAGCCCGACTGTGCGGGCGACGCGGTGTCGCCGCTGACGATGTTGACGCCGTCGACGCTCATCACGGCGAGCACGCGCGCGCCGGTGCGGTTGCACACGCGCACCGAGTACTCGCGGCCGGGCGCGCCGACGATCCAGCGGCGCCCGTCCTTCGGATAGACGGGGAGCACCTGGCCGTTGTCGCGAGTCACGACGTCGAGCGTGCCGACCGAAGCGCAGGCGGCGCTCGATCCGGCGGCGAACGCGAGCGCTGCGGCGAGGCTGGCGGCGAGGACTTTCCGGGCGTACGGCCGGCGGCCGGCCGGCAAGGAATTCATCCAGGGGGACATCGTTTCCTCCGAGAGTGGGGCGGCGCCGACGCGAACTGCGGCGGCTTCGAAGGTGTAAACGGGCCCCGTCGCCGAAACGGGTTAAACGTGCCTTCGATAGGGGGCAGGACGCCCCCGGGGCGCCGCCCGCGGGCCCATGCCATAATTTGCCGATGACAAGTCCCGAGCACCTGCCGGCGCTCATCGCGTGGCTGGGATTCCTGTGCGGCGCGGTGTTCGGCGCGGCGGCGCAGCGCTCGAACTTCTGCACGATGGGCGCGATCTCGGACGTGGCGACCTTCGGCGACTGGCGGCGAATGCGGATGTGGCTCCTCGCAATCGCCGTCGCGATCCTCGGCGTCGCGACGCTGCGCTCGATCGGCGCGATCGACCCGGCGAAGTCGATCTACACCGCCAGCCGCATCGCGGTGCTCTCGCTCGTCGTCGGCGGATTTCTGTTCGGCTTCGGCATGACGCTGGGCTCGGGCTGCGGCAGCAAGACGCTGATCAGGATCGGCGGCGGCAGCCTGAAGTCGCTGATCGTCATGGTGTTCATCGGCATCTCGGCGTTCATGACGCTGAAAGGATTGTTCGCGCTGTGGCGCACAGTCGCGCTCGACCCTGTGCGCATCGACGTCGGCGGCCTCGGCGTGACGACCTCCGACCTGCCGACGCTCGTCAGCGCGCTCGGCGCTCCGGCGGCGGTGTCGATGCTGCTGCCATTCGCGCTCGCGCTGGCGATCGCCGTGTGGGTGTTCAGGAGCCGCGAATTCCGCATGTCGCGCGAGATGATCGTCGGAGGCCTCGTCGTCGGCGCGGTGGTCGTCGCCGGCTGGTACGTCACCGGCCATCTCGGCCATCTCGCCGAGGATCCGGCCACGCTCGAGGAGCGCTTCGTCGGCACCAATTCCGGTCGCGCGGAATCGTTGTCGTTCATCGCGCCGGTCGCGTATCTGTTCGAGCTCCTCGTGTACTGGACCGACGCGTCGCGCGTGGTCACGTTCGGCATCGCGATGGCGCTCGGAACGGTCGCGGGTGCGGCGGGCATGGCGATCGCGACGAGGACGTTCCGCTGGGAAGGCTTCACGTCGGCCGACGATCTCGTCCATCACATCGCCGGCGGCATCCTGATGGGCTTCGGCGGCGTCACCGCGCTCGGCTGCACGATCGGGCAGGGGATCACCGGTGTCTCGACGCTCGCGATCGGCTCGTTCGCCGCGTTCGCCTCGATCATCGCCGGCTGCGTCGCCGCGCTGCGCTACCAGATGTGGCGCGTCGAGCGGGCGCCGCCACGCCCGCCGGTCAACGCGGCCGGCACGTCGGGCGTTTCCTGATCATGATCGTCTTGGAGCTCGCATGCGCCGCGGGTCACCGCTTCGAGGGATGGTTCGCCTCGGCGGACGAGTTCGCGCGCCAGGCCGGCGACGCCATCGTGCGCTGCCCGGTGTGCGACACGGCGGAGGTCATGCGCATTCCTTCGGCGCGCGTGCGGGTCGGCAAGGGCGCGGCCGTCAAACGGACCAGAAAAGCCAAGCCCGACACCGCGGTGGATCCCGCGCCGGTGGGGGACGCGATCGCCGGCGTGGACCCCGAAATCCTCGCCAAGCTCCGCGAAGTCATCCGCAACACCGAGAACGTCGGCCGCCGCTTCCCGGAGGAAGCGCGCAAGATTCATTACGAGGAAGTGCCGGCACGCACGATTCGCGGCCAGGCCTCGCGCGAGGAAACCGAAGCGCTCGAGGAAGAGGGCATCGAAATCTCGTCGCTTCCGGATTTCCTCACGCGCGACACGCATTGACCCGCATCGTGCGCGCGGTGCGGGCGCAACCGCCAAACCCTTGACAGGGCCTCCCACGAAGTCTGAACATTGGCTGCCGAACTGAGAGACCGGAGTCGCGGGCGAGATTGATCACGCCGGCGGCACGGATCGGTCGATTGCCGTCGCACCCAAACGTAAGTCAGCGGACCGCAAGCCAGCGGGCCGCGCATGCGTATTGCTTGGCCGCAGGTCCAGACAGTCACATTCCCATCCGAAAGGCTCACACGACATGAAACGAAGGACGCTGCTTTTACTTGCCGCCACTTTGCTGGCGATGACTCTCGGCGCCTGCGGAAAACAGGAAGAAGCGAAGGTCGACAAGGCCGCCACCGACGTGAAGGCGAAGGCGGAAGCCGATGCCAAAGTCGCGGAATCGGCGGCGAAGGAGCTGGAAGCGCGCGAAACCGCCATCGATGCGTACATCTACGCCTATCCGCTGGTGACGATGGAGATGACGCGCCGGGTGTCGACCAATGTCGATAAGCCGGTGGGCGCTGCGGCGCCAATGGGCCAGATCGCAAAGCTGCGGCAGTATCCGGCGGTCGACAATCATTCCGTAACCGCGCCCAACGCGGACACGCTCTACACGATCGTGTGGCTCGACGTTTCCAAGGAGCCCTGGGTCCTGAGCATCCCTGACATGAAGGACCGCTATTTTCTCTTCCCGATGCTGGACGGCTGGACCAATGTCTTCCAGGATCCCGGCAAGCGCACCACCGGCACGAAAGCGCAGAAATACGCGATCACGGGGCCGGGCTGGTCGGGTACTTTGCCGGCAGGCATCACCGAATACAAGTCGCCCACCGGCATAGTGTGGGTGCTCGGTCGCATCTATTGCACCGGCACGCCGGAGGACTACAAAGCGGTGCATGCATTGCAGGATCAGGTTTCGGCGGTGCCGCTCTCCGCCTACGGCAAGCCGTACACGCCGGCGCCTGGCGTCGTCACGCCCGGAGTCGATAACAAGACTTCGGTTCGCGATCAGGTCAACGCGATGGACGGCGCAACGTATTTCAAGCTCTTCGCCGAGCTCCTGAAGACCAATCCGCCGGCGGCGGACGACGCTCCGATGGTCGCGACGCTCGCGAAGATGGGCATCGTGCCGGGGCAGGACTTCGACGCCGCGAAGCTCGAGCCCGCCGTGGCCAAGGGCATCGCCGATGCGCCGAAACGCGGGCAGGAGAAGATCGGCAATCTCAAGGAGGCGATCGTCGCGGGTGATGCCAAGGTCGAGCACGGGTGGATGTACTTCTCGAAGACCGGCCTTTACGGAACGGGCTACCGCAATCGGGCGCTGATCACCTGGTACGGACTCGGCGCCAACCGGCCACTGGACGCCGTATATCCGACGTCGGAGGGTCCAGACATCCTCAAGAAGTACAGCGGTGCGAACAAGTACGCCGCGCACTTCAACAAAGGCGAGATGCCGCCGGCCAATGCGTTCTGGTCGATCACGATGTACGACAAGGATTATTTCTTCGTACCCAACCCGATCAACCGTTATACCGTGAGCTCGCGCAACAAGTTCAAGACCAACGCGGACGGCTCGGTCGACCTCTACTTCCAGCACGACTCGCCCGGGAAGGACCGGCAGGAGAACTGGCTCCCCGCTCCCACCGGCGAGTTCGTGCTCATGATGCGCCTCTACTGGCCCAAGGAGACGCCGCCGTCGCTTCTGGACGGTACGTGGAAACCGCCCGAGGTGAAGCAGGGTTCCTAACTTCGCAACGCCCTTTCGCCGGTGCGCGCACGCTCTTGGGCAAGAGCCGGGGGCGTGCGCGTTCTGCATTTGGCAATCGTCTTGCGCGCAGGGACGCTGCCACGGCGCCGCCATTCTTCTCGTTATCCTCGCCGCGTACCCGGCGGAACCGTCCCGCCGGCATGCCGCGGCGCGCTCGCGCGCCTTGGAAGGAACGCCCCGGTTCGGCTATAATTGCGCGTTTTCGGCGGGCCGTTAGCTCAGTCGGTAGAGCAGCGGACTTTTAATCCGTTGGTCGGCAGTTCGAATCTGCCACGGCCTACCAGGTTCAAAGTCCGAAGCGCCCCCGCCGATGCAACTGCATTGGGTCGTTAGCTCAGCTGGTAGAGCAGCGGACTCTTAATCCGTTGGTCGTAGGTTCGATCCCTACACGGCCTACCAATACAGCGTGTGCGAAGCCCCGCGATGATCTCGCGGGGCTTCTCATTTGCAGTCTTCGTATCGGACGGACGTTGCCGGGACGCTGATGTGTGCGTTGCGCGAGACCTTTTCTCGCCGTTGCGACTTGAGGCAGAATTCCATCGAGGTCGGGCCGTTAGCTCAGCTGGTAGAGCAGCGGACTCTTAATCCGTTGGTCGCAGGTTCGATCCCTGCACGGCCTACCAACGCCCTCGGATGCGCGCCACCATCGCTCCTGCGGGTGACGCGGATCACCACGTCGCCCGCATCGTCGACGTGCGTCAACCCTGCTTGTCCTTGTCCTTCTCCTTGTCCTTCTCCTCCTTCGATTTCTCGTGCTTGGGCTCGGCCTTGGGCGCCGCCTTGGGCGCGGGTTGCGCCTGCGGCTGAGCTTGCGGCTGCGCCGGCGGCTGTGGCCGAGCTTGAGGCGGCGGTGCGACCGGTGGCGCCGCGCGTTGCGGTTGCGGCTGCGCCTTGGGCTCGGCCTTCGGCGCGGGCTGTGCTTGTGGCTGAGGCGGCGGTGCGACCGGCGGCGCCACGCGTTGCGGCTGCGGACGCTCCGCCTGCGGCGGCGGCGTCGGTACCGGACGTACGGGTTCCGGACGATTCGCGCGCGATTCGGCGGGAGGTTGCGCCTTTGGCGATGCTGGCGCCTCGACAGGACGTACCGGCGCTGCCTCGACGGGTGCGGCCGGACGTGGCGGTTGCGCTTGTGAAGGCGGCGCCGGGCGCGGCCGCTCCGGCGGCGCGGCACGCGGCTCGGCCGCGCGTTGCGGCGGCGGCGGCGCTTTCATCGGCTGCTCGGCCGGCGCGACGGCACGCGGCGGCGCACCCTTTTTGGCGGATTCGGCGGCGGGCGCATTCGGCTCGCGCGGTGTCGTCGTTTTCGCATTGTCTCCGCGCGGCGGTGCCGGCGTGGCCGCGGGTGGGGGCGTGGTCACGACGCGTGGCGGCGCCGGCGCTGGGGCGACGGGCGCCGGGCGCGCGACTTCCTTGGGCGGCGCCGGCACAGGTGGCGCCTTGCCGGCTTCTTCGGGCTTGCGTCCCTTTTCGCCTCGCGTCTCGCCCGGCGGCGAGCCGGGTGTCGCCGCAGGGGCGGCCTTGCCGGCGCGCGCATTGTCGCGCTGCGCGATCGGCGGCGGCGCCACGGGCGCCTTGGCCGCATTCACGACCTTGACGTTGCGCTCGGTCGCTGCGGGTGAGCCGGCGGGCCTCGCGGCCTGCATCTGTGCGTGATCGAGTGGCTTGCCCGGATCGCGTTCGAGCGCAGTCACTCTCTGCGCGATCGGCGCCGGCGCGGGCGGTGGTGCGGCCTTCGCGATCACCGAGCGCTCGCGGACCGCGGCGGGCGGAGTCGAGCGCGCGGCCGGCGCATCGCCGGTGAATGCGGTCCGCGCCGGCGCGACCTTGGCGAGCGGCTGGATCTGCGCAGCGTTGAGCGTATTGGCCGGCATTCTCACCGCGACACGGTCCACGCGCTGGCCCTGTGCGAATGCTGCGGGCGCGACCGCGGTCACCGCGTTCGGCGCCTGCAGGTTCCGGTAGCTCGCGCGCGGTTGCGCCGGCGCCGTGGTGTTGGTGACGTTCGAGACGTACGTGTTGTTGATCACCGTGTTGTTGATCACCGTGTTGCTGACGTTCACCCGGCGATAATATTCGCGGCTCACGTTGTACGCGGGCCGGTAGACTTCGCGCGGCCCGAGCGGGAACCAGCCGATCGCGGGTCCCGACGAGACGGCGACGCTGAAGCCGGCACCGCCGATGAAGGCGACGAGCGCGGGCGCGTACACCGGCCGCACGTTCACGGGGCCGGGCACCCAACCCCAGCGGTTGCTCACGTAGGCCCAGCGCCCGTAGTGGAACGGAGCGAATCCCCACGGCGCCTCGTCGACCCAGGTCCAACCCCACGGATCGATCCACGACCAGTGGCCGTAATGATATGGTGCCCATCCGCTTGGAACCTCCCGCGGGTACCAGACGTTGCCGTACTCCGGGTTGGGTTGCCACGTGCCGTACTGGTCGAGGTCCTCGTAGCCCACGACCTCCGGCGAAACATAGCGCGCCGACACCACGCGGGCGAAACGCCCGTCGCGCTCGTCGGCGAAGCGCTCGAATTCGGCGCCGACTTCGATCGCGACCGGCCCGCCGTCCTGCAGGTCGGTGCCCGCGAAGCGGTAGGACTCGCCATTTGCGATGGCGTACGACGCTTGCTCGCCGTACACCGCGGCGGCGCCGTTCTTCACGATCACGCTCGTCGTGCCGCCCTGCGGATCGACGACGAGCCGGTAGCGGCCCGGACGCGTGACCTGGAACGCGAGGTTAGGGGTGTCGACCTCGACGACCGCGCCTTGCGGCAACTGCCGGACGCGAAGGTCCAGCACGCCCTGCTGCAGCTCGAATTGCGCCGTGCTGTCGTCCATGTTCGACACGACGAGGCTCGTCGCCGCACCGAGCCAGAGCACGCCGCTGTCGAACGCGAGCTCGCCGCGGGCGCCGGTATCGGACCAGAGGCGGTCGCCGGTCACGAGCGGACGATTGAGCACGGCCTGCGCCCACTGGTCATCGCCTGCGGGCGAGAAACTCACCGCGCCGCTGACGTACGACAAGCGCGCGACCCGTGTGGGCGGATCGGCCCGCGCGTCGCCGGCCCCAAAGAATGCCGTGGCGGCGGCCAGCGCCACCGCGACCACCACCATCCGAATGGACTCCGGAATCCGTTGCGTCATGTTGAAGGCTCCCCTTGCGTGAACCCGGCGCCGTGGTCGGCCCGGGGGGTGCAGCTGCTCATCGTGCGTCATCGTCCGTGCCGGCGTGTCGCGGCCGCTTTCTTCGCCGCCTTGCGCGTCCGGCCCTTGGTGGCGATGGCCTTCATCGCCGCCGCATGCAAATTCTTCGGTCCGCGCTCGATCGCGCTCTCGTGAGTGTGTCGCGCCAGCGCGAGATGTGAAGCTGCGGCCCGCGGCTCTTTCCTGAGCGTCGCCAAGGCGACGCGCGCACGGGTCGCCGAGGACTCGCTGCTGGGCGCGCGCTTCCCGGCGGTCGGTGCCGGGGCCTTCGTGCCCGGCTTCGGCGGCAGTGCGACGCCTGCGCGTCGCGCCTTCGAGAGCCCGATCGCGATCGCCTGCTTCGCCGAGCGCGCGCCATGAACGCCTTCGCGGATGTGATGGATCTCCTCGCGAATGAATTCGCCGGCCTGCGTCGTCGGCGCCTTGCCTTCGGACGCGTCCTTGCGCGCCCGTCGGATCGCGGATTTTTCCGGCATGGTGCTCTCCTTCAGTACGTCAGCGGCCGCGATCGCGCCGCGCCCGCGGAGCGGATCGACCTGATCGTGACCACGTGATCGTTGATTGAGGAGTAACGTTCAGGCGGATCTTTCCGTTGTCAGATGAATCGTGTCAAATTGCGTCAACCCTAGCGCGACCGCGAGGCGCGGACTGTGCGGTCGCACTCATTGGGCCGGGATGGGGCACGGCCCCGCCCGCCGGTATTTGTGGCCGCGGCTGCACGTCTTCCAGCCATTGTTGCTGGCATACGTCACCATCGGCCCCTCCCCCGCGGACCGCTGTCGCTCTCGTTAAGGTTTCAGCGCGCTGTTGCGATAGATGTCGATCGAATCCGGCGGGGGTGCGTCGGGGTCCTTGTTGCGCGGGCCCGAGCGACCTTCCAGCGCCCTTACGGTGAGGCCGAGCGCGAGCGCGGCCAGCGAGGCGACAAGCAGATAATTCGGCCAGTCGGGGGAAATCACGAACGTCGCTGCGAACGCCGGCGCGGTCAGCGACATCCCGAGCGGGACGCCGACGCCGACGAGGCGTCGGCCAATCTTCGATGTACGGTTGCGCATGTCAATCTCCAATGGCGCATGGGGTGAATGCACTGTAGCGGCCGCATGCGGGGCCCATTTATCAGCAGACCGGTCATTCGCTTGTAAGGCGGCATCCCGGTCAGACCTGCGTCTGCGCTGCAGCGTCAGTGGGAGCCGGTCGCTGCAGCGGCCGAGCCGGGCGTTCCCGGCTTGGTCCGCCCCTCCGTCGACGCCGGTTTTTCCTTCGGTCCGCGCAACAGGACGGAAGGGTTTTCCTTGATCTGGCTAGTGACGCCGCTGACGTCGGAGATGACCTTGCCCGCCTTGTCCTCGAGCGCGGAGAATTTCTTGAGCACGCTGGGCAGCTGCTCCTCGAGGGTCGCGATGCTGCTCTTCTCGTACGGGATCTCCGGGACCTGGCCCTCCGGTGTCGCCGCCGCGAGGCTTGGCGCCGCGGCGCTTCCGCCGTCGAGCTCGACGTAGACGGCGCCGGTGATGCCTTTGATCCTCAGGCTCGCCTTGGTGTCGGTCTTGACCGGCGTGTCCTTGCGCAGCCGGACGTCGACCTGCACGAGTCGCGGATTGGCCGGGTCGAGCGCCATGGTCTTCACCTTGCCGACGTCGACGCCACGGAACTTGACGGGGTCGCCGAGCGAGAGCCCGCTCACGGATTCCGCGAAATGAATCCGGTAGGTGACGTCATCGCTCTCACCGGAGTTGGCGAGCCAGACCGCGAAGAGCGCGGCCGCGACCGCAAATCCGATGATGAACAGGCCTTCGATGAAATAGCGCTTATCCGTTTCCATGGGCCTGCCTCCTCGCCGTCATCGCGCCTTGCGCCCGCGGTCCGTGGAGGAACGCGTGGATCCAGGGCTGTTCGGATCTCAGCAGCACGTTCAGCGGGTCGACCGTCGCCTTTCCGTCGACCAGCACCGCGACGCGGTCGCACAGCGTGAACAGCGTCGTGAGGTCGTGCGTGACGATGACCACCGTCACGCCGAGCCCGCGGTTCAGCGTTCCGATCATCGCGTCGATGCCG
Organism: uncultured beta proteobacterium; assembly: GCA_963846855.1. Taxonomy (GTDB): domain Bacteria; phylum Pseudomonadota; class Gammaproteobacteria; order Burkholderiales; family Casimicrobiaceae; genus CAIWHR01. The sequence continues at coordinate 30,299 of CAWJXK010000011.1, read as the reverse complement.
CTCGCGGTCAGCGGGTCGAGGCCGGACGTTGGCTCGTCGAGAAAGAGCACCTTCGGGTCGAGTGCCAGCGCGCGCGCAAACGCCGCGCGCTTGATCATGCCGCCGGAGAGCTGCGACGGAAACTTGAGACCGGAGTCGGCAGGCATGCCGGCCAGCTCGAGCTTCATCGCGGCGACCCGCTCCTGTTCCGGCGCCTGGAGGTCGGTGTGCTCGCGGATCGGCAGCATGATGTTCTGCGCGACCGAGAGCGAGGAGAAGAGCGCGCCCTGCTGGAACAGCACGCCGATCTGCGACGCCCGCTCGGCCGGAGACGCCGCCTCGATCGGCTTTCCGTTCAGGAGCACCGTGCCCGCGTCCGGCCGACGCAGCCCGACGAGTGTTTTCAGCAGCACGGACTTGCCGGACCCGGACCCTCCGGCGATACCCAGGATCTCGCCGCGCATGATGTCGAGGCTGATGCCGTCGTGCACTGCCTGGCGCCCGAACCGGTTCACGATGCCGTGCGCCGAGATCACGGCGTCGGGATGCGGTTTGCGCCGCGCGCTCATAGACCGAGCTTCTCGAACAGGATCGAGAACAGCGCGTCGAGCACGATCACGAGGAAGATCGCCTTCACCACGGCGCGCGTCGTCTCGCGCCCGACGCTCTCCGCCGAGCCGCCGACGCGCAGCCCGTGCATGCAGCCGACGACGGCGATCACGAACGCGAAGATGGGCGCCTTGAACAACCCGACGAAGAAATCGCTCTGGGTGACCGCATGCCGCACATGGATCAGGTATTGCGCCGGCTCCACGCCGAGCAGCAGCTTGCCGATGACGGCGCCGCCGGCGAGACCCATCATGTCGGCGTAGAACGTCAGCAGCGGCAGCGTGATCACGAGACCGATGACGCGGGGCACCACGAGCAGCTGGATGCGGTCGAGCCCCATGACTTCGAGCGCGTCGACTTCCTCGCGCGTGCGCATGACGCCGATCTCGGCGGTGAACGCGGAGCCCGAGCGCCCGGCGACGAGAATCGAAGTGATCAGCACGCCCATTTCGCGCAGCACCGACACCGCGACGAGGTCGATGGTGAGATCCTCGCCGCCGTACGGCCGCAGCTGGGCGACGCCCTGGTAGGCGATGACGATGCTGATCATCACTGCAAGGAGTCCGACGATCGGCAGCGCCTCCACGCCTGTCTCGGCGATCTGGCGGGAAATCGACGGCAACCGCCAGGCGCTCGGATGCACCAGCGCGTAACCGACCGCGCTCGCGGCGCGTCCGACGAACGCGATCACGTCGAGCGTGTCGCGCCACGCCTCGTCCGCGGCCTTGCCGAGCTGGGTGACGAATTCGCGCGCCCGCGACACGGGGGGCGGCTTCGGCAGCGGCTTCAGGTCGAGTCCGCAGATGAGGTCGAGCAGGGACTGATGCTCGGCCCCGACGCCGGTCAGCTCGACGCCGTTGTTGCGCAGCGCGCAAAGCAGCAGCGCCCCCGGCGTGTCGAGGTGGTCGAGGTCGGCGAGATCGAGCGTTCGCGCTTTCCCCTTTCCCCACGATCGCTTGAGGATTCGCTCGGCCTCGGCGACGCCGTGGATATCGAGCGTTCCCCGGAGCGCAAGTCGACCGTCGTGCTCGTCGACGGAAAATGCGGGCTCGGAAGCCGTGTTCGATGGGCGGCCGTTCGGCCGGGGAAGCATTCGGGTCGATTCCGTTGCCATGGCATCGTTTTGGGGAAGGAAGTGCAAGCGTACCACCCATGCCGAAGTCGGTCGGCACGTCACGAGTCAACGCCTGAACGCTACGGGTGCGTCGAAGTCGGCGCCATTCGCCGCCTTCCGATAGCGCCGTAGGCGCGTCCCTACATCCGCCGAACGGATTTCAACGCGATGGGTCCGCCGTTTGTGGCAGGCCACGCGCGTGGCCCGCTGCCGGCATTTGCCACATGATTTCGCTGCCCTTGATCCGGACGAGGGCGGCCGGGGGGATTTGTGCCAACACGACGATCGTCACGAGGAGGTCGCCGCTCGAGACAACGGCATTGATGAGCGACAGCAGCGCGACGCTCGTGGAGGCGCGGCCGAGCAGGGCCGCGGCGAGCACCGGCAGCACCGAGATGACGAGCACGGGCATCAGAAAGGTCGTGACCAGCCGCGCGCGGGACAACGTGCCGTCGTATTCGGCCGAGAGCCGGGGCCTACGAAGCGAGAACACGATCGTCGTGCGTCCCGCGCCTGTTCCTCGCGGAAACGTCGCCGCGTGGGTCAGTTCGTGCAGCGGCACGAGCACCGCGAACACCGAGATGAGCTGAACGAACTCGAGGGGGACGGGCGCGAACGGGGCGAATACCAGCCAGATCACGAGGACCGCGATCCCGGCTACGAACGCCAGCGGAAACGTCAGCAGACGCGCAAGCTCGGCGTCCGGCTGGTGCAGTGATCGCCACCGTGCGTCATACGGATCAGTCGGAGGATGGCCGATCGTGACGGGCGCGAAGCGCATCGTCCGAGGCGGGCCGCCCGCGGCCGCCGATCAGGAACGCCGTCGCGCGCGGCGCGGAGAGTGGCGCGCCGCGATCTGGCGGCGCGGCGTCACGGCGCCGGTGATCGCGGAGTCCTCTTCCCGGGCTCGGCGCCGCCCTTCGCGCTCCGCAGCTTCGAGCTCGCGCGCTTCGGACTCGGATTTCGGCGCCGCATTGCGCGCCGCCGCAGGGACCTTGCCCGCCGCGACGAAATCGCTCTCGGCCTTGTCGAAATCGCGCGCGGCCTTGTAGTTGCCTTCGCCGTGCACGGTATCCTTGGATTGTTTTTTCATCGGTGTCTCGCGTCGTCGACGGCGTCAGGAGAATCCGCGCAGGCGAAGCAGCCCGTCGCGCGGTGTATCGGGCGCGACCGTGGGCCGGTCCGTGAATTGATCGGGGGTGATGCTTTGGACGGTAGAGCAACCCGCCGCGACTGCGAGCGCGCCCGCCAATGCCAGTAGTGCGACCAGTTTCTTCGGCATTTCAGCGTCCTTTGCGTTACATTCGTCAACCAGTGCCTCGCAGCGGCGCTGCCGCGCCGCCTCGATGAATCATGATTTGCCGCCGGTCGCGCGAAGTCTGTCGGCACGGGGAGGGTCGGCCTGTGGGCAGGGACCTACGCCGGCGCCCCGCTGCGAGGCGCCTCCAGCATGACCGCGCGGTCGCCCCCATTTTCCAAGCGGACATGAAAAAAATTCCAGCAGCGACCGTGTGCGTACGGGCGGGCGCCCCCGCGTCCCTTGGGAAACGGCGTCCGGGCCCGTGGCACCCGATTTGCTCCGTCGTGAATGGAGACACGGCACGGCTCGAACTCCTGCCCGTATCGACATTTCCAGGAACGCGCAAAATGTCGATATACGTGCCGTGATCTCCTTCCGCGCCAGGGTATGGTTTCGACCGGCGCCGCCCGACCCCTTCACTGGAGTGGAACGCATCGATGCGACGTAGCGTTTTCGTGTTTGCGACCTTGCTGCTCATCTCGGCGGCGCTCTACGCGTTTGCGTCGATGTGGACGGCGCTCTCGCGCCTCGACCGCCTCGACAACGCGAGCGCGGCGATGCTCGGGGCCGAGGAATCGCGGACAATCGCCCAGGCGTTCCTTACCTCGGTGGTCAACATCGAGACGGCGACGCGCGGCTTCGTGCTGTACGCCGATCCCGCACTGCTGACGCCGTTCGAGAGCGCCCGCGGCCAGGCGCCGGGGCTGCTCGATCAGCTGCGCGACCACCTCCGCGACGATCCCGATCAGCTCTCGCGGCTCGACCGGATCACGCAGCAGCTCGCGCAGAGCATCTCGCTGTCGGAGCTCATCATCGAGCGCAAGCGCGCCGGCACCGGACAGACCACGGAAATGACGCAATTTGGCGATCGCGCCATGGCCATCACGAAGTCGATTCGCGCCCTCGTCGACGAGATCGACACGGCCGAAACCGAGCGGCTGGCGAACGCGCGCTCATCGTGGAAGGCCGAGCTCCGGGACGCGCGGACGATCGAAATCGCGATGTGCGCGCTGACCCTTGCCGTCGTCGTGCTGGCCGCGTGGGTGCTGGCGCGGCTGCGGCGACTCGCGCCGCTCGCGCCGCGCCGCCCGGAGGAAACCGGGAGCGGTGGCGAACCGGCGCTCCCGGAGGCGTAGCGCCGGCAACGTCTCGGTTGGAGATCGAATCGAGTGACCGGAACGACGGCAACTCAGCGCGCCGGCGCGGCCGATCGCATCACGGCGTGCTCGTTTCGATCGACGTCAGTTCCGTGCGAAGAAATCCCGCGCTGGTATTTCGTGCCGCATTTCGCTGCTGCCACGGACACCGGTGGCCGGGTCCGAAAACCGCCACGACACTCCGCCGAACCGGCGGGCGCACGACGAACGCGGTTCCGGACGGTCACGCCGGCCCGGCGGCGGAACCAACCCGCCGCCGGATCATCGCCTAAACGCTGTCACGTGCCTGCTAGGACTTCGACGCCATCTGGTCGACGACCTCCTTGACGCCGGCGACATTGCGCGCGACGACGACCGCCTTGTCGCGCACCGCGCTCGAATCCGGCGTGCCGGTCAGCGTGACAACGCCGTCCTTCGTGTCGACGTGAATTTCCATCGAACGCAGGCCGGGTTCGGCGAGCAGCGCAGCCTTGACCTTGGTGGTCACGGCGGCGTCGTCCGTTGCCGAGGCAATCTTGTCCGTCACGGGTTGCGCCTGCGAGTTCATCGCAGTCGACGGCGCCGGCGTGGTGTTCGTCTGCGGCGCCATCGGCGACGAATCCGTGCTGCGCGGCGGCGTCACGGACGCCGTGGTGCGCGACGACGGCGATTGATCGCACGCCGCAAGCGCTAACGCGGCGAATACCGCTGCCGCGAGCGCGGTCAACCGAGTGTGTTGGCTCATTTCGATCTCCTGTAACGAATATGAAGCAAACGCGCTTGCGATACGACGCAACGCGTATGCCAAATCTCGGCGCGTTCGGCAACACGTTGATTTCGCATCGACTGCCCACGTCTCGCTTTGACGCCGTGATGCGCACGGGCTGGGGCGTCGGCAGTATTTGCAAGCCGCGCGGAAGAACTTTCCGAGCCGCGGCGAGATGCGCGCGGGCGCATTTCGCCCTAAAGGGTCGGGGCCGTCGCGGGCGTGCTCCGCTGGGAAGCGACCGCCTGCGGAGCGCCGCCGGGCGCGGGAGCGACCGCCCCACCTTCGTCCTCCCAGCGGCGAATTTCGCCTTTCAAGTCATTCTTTTCGCGGCGCGTGCGCTTTGCCGCGCCGGCGGAGAGCGCGAAGCGTGCGAGCAGGAGCGCCGCGGTTGCGGCCGTCAGCGTAAGCATTGCCTTCATCATGTCGGACCTCCTCGAGGCGTTGACGTCATCCGCTCGCGGAGCGCATGCGGACGAGAAGGCGACGCAGCTTTCGTGCCGCAAAGGCGGGTAGGGCGCTGCAAAATTTCGGCGCATGATGCGCGGGTTCATTGCAATTCTTCCACCTCGGCACACATTTCTTGCGGGGCGTGGTGCCGGCGTTCGCGCGCAAATCACTGTTTTGCCGAGAGAGCGGTCCTGGCACGTGCGATGCTCGCAGAAACCTCATCGGCGCACTTCGGAGCGCCGCACGGACGGAAGAGGAGGCGCTCGTGAAACGATTCTGGGACCGCCCGGAGCGAATGCTGGACGCACTGGTGGTCGGTATCGCATTGCCGACGCTCGCAATCGCCGCATCGCTCGGCTCCTATGACGACTATGGCGGGACGAAGGATCGCACCCCCGTCGACGACAAGGTCGGGCTCGAGAAGTGCGATTCGCGGGCAGGGTCCGCCAGGGACTCGTGTGTCGCGATCGTGAAGACGCAAGCCGACAGGTAAGGCGATCGGCGGCTCCCGCCCGTGCCGGGAGCGATCGACTCGACTCCGGGGTGGCGCGGAGGCATCGGTGCGTCGGCCGAATACTACAGGCGGTGCGGGCGGCGCCCGATGCGAGGGCGGGAACCGGCGCGCTACCCTGCGAGTGTGAATAGCCCTCTGACTGCCCCGCTGCAACGCAATCTGTTCGCAACCCCGCTTTTCTGGGGCGGTATCGCGTTCCTGTTGCTTTTTGCCGTCGCGGGATCGCTGGTTGTGGCCGGTGCTGGCCCGTCGGCGGTCGGGGCGATCATCGGCACCGTCGTCGCACTCGACATCCTCGCGATCGGTGTCGTGCTGATGCTCGCGGTGACGGCGCCGCGGATTCTGCGTGGCCGGAGTGCGGACGAGGATTGGGGTTACTGGTAGGCGTGGCGCCCCCTCCCGGCTGGCGCGCGAAGGTCAAGACGCGGCAAATGGGCCCAATGAAGATGCAAAGTGCCGCCGCGGGTGCGCCCCGGCCTCAGGACCGCGGCGCGCCCGCAGGGGAATTCGCCGAGCCCGAATGCGCATTTCCGGAGTCGTCGGCGCGCGTCTCCGGCCCGAGGAATTCGGCCCAGGGCGCGAGTGCCGGCATGCGCTGAGCCCAGATCTTCGCGACCAGCAGCAGCGGAATCGCGAGCACCATCCCGGCCACGCCCCAGAGCCAGCCCCAGAACAGCAACCCGGTGAACACGACGACCGGGTTCAGCGCGACCCGCTTGCCCACGAGCGTCGGCGTAATGAGATGACCTTCGAGGATCGTGATGGCGGCATACGCCAGCGGGATCGCGAGAACCTCGCCCAGCGCGCTGAAATGCGCGGCGCACACGATCGACAGCATCACGAACACCAGGAACGGGCCGACGTAAGGAAGGAAATTGAGGAGCGCGACCAGCGTGCCCCACAGCGGCGCGTTGGGGACTTCGAAGAACCGGCACAGGAGGCCCATCGTGATGCCGAGCACCGTGTTGATGGCGGTCACGGTGAGAAAGTAATGGCTGACCTCGTCCTGCACGGTCCGCACGATCCGCACGGCGTTCACCTTGTCGCGAATGCGCGGCAACAACTGGACGAGCTTCTGCAGGAAGTGATCGCCTGCCGCGAGCAGAAAGTAGGCAAGCAGCAGGATCGTGCCGGTCGTCACCCAGCTGCCGACCACTGCGGTGAAGAGGCCCGCGGACGCGGGCCCGCTCTGCTGCGCCGCGATTTGCGTGACGCTGGTCTCGAGCCAGGCGCTGAAGGGCTGGCCGAACGATTCGCGGGCAGCGCGCAGCAGGCGATAGAGCAGCGATTCCATCGCCGGCATCGTGTCGAGCAGGCGCGCGATCGGATCGATCAGGAGCTCGACCGCGACGAAGATCGCCGCCGTCACGAGCGCGATGACGAGGAGCGAGCCGCCGGCGCGCGGCACGTGCAGGGCCTCGAGTCGCGTGACGATCGGCTTCAGGAGCGTCGCCAGCACCATCGCGCCGACCACGGGCATCAGCACCGGCTTCGCCCACCAGACGGCGCCGAGCAGGGCGATCAGGAACAGCCCGACGATTGCGATCTGCGCCGGGCGAAGGCGCCGGTCGAGCGGCGTTGCCGCCCGCAGCGCGGTGCGCGGCGGGGCCGTCGCGCCGGCGTCGGGCGTCACGTCGATGACGACGCGGCGCCTGGCTCTGGGCGAGCTCACGGAGGCGCGGCCCGCTCGAGCGACAGATCGCGCGCGAGCAGGCGCGCGAGGTCGTCCGCGTGCTCCTCCTCGGTAGCCAGGATTTCCTCCAGCATCCTTCGCGTCGTCGGATCGTCGTTGCCCAGGAAGTCGATCAGCTCGCGATAGCTGTCGATCGCGATCCGCTCGGCGACGAGATCCTCCTTGATCATGTCGGCGAGCTGCCGGCCCTCCACATATTCGGCGTGCGCGCGCGCGGCGAGGCCGTCGGGCGAGAAATCGGGCTCGCCGCCAAGCTGGACGATGCGGTCGGCGATGCGGTCGGCATGCGCGGCTTCCTGGGCCGCGTGCTCGGCGAACTCCTTCGCGGCGACCTCAGCCTGCGGGCCGTTCGCCATGAAGTAGTGCCGCTTGTAGCGCAGCACGCAGACGATTTCGGTCGCGAGCGCCTCGTTGAGGAGCCCGACGATCTTCTGCACGTCCGCCCGATAGCCCGGCGTCACGGCGCCGGCGTCGATGTGCCTGCGGGCGCGCTCGCGCAGCGTCTGGATGTCGGACAGCATGCCTGCGCCATTGGCGCGATCAATGGATGACATATCGTTCTCCTCGAAAATAGCGGTGCAGGAGGTGTTTTCCCAAGGCTCGCGCGATGACGGCGACGAACGCCGCGTGCCGCCACGAAATACCGCCGCGCCGGCGGTTCAGCATCAATGCGCCGGCGAGCAGCAGCGACCAGCGGGCGCCGATGAGGGCGACCTTGAAGGCCGCGGCCGAGCGCCGCTCCCCTCCCTCGATCGCCGCTTCGACGGCACGCCACTCCGCCGCGATCTCGGCGCGTTCGACTTCCATCCGGCGCATCACGCGCACGCGGCGCGCTGGCAGCGGCTCCTTAACAGGGCGCGCGGCGCCGTCACCCATCGACGGCCTCGATGTCGCGCCTCAGTTCCATGAGGCTCGTCCGGAACAGCGCCGACGGCCGCTCGATCGTCGTCCTGAAGGACCACCAGCCGCCTGCGGCGAGCACGGTGAACACGACGGGAAGCGCGATCGCCACCGGCCATTGATAGGGCGTGTTCCATGCGAGCAGAAGCGCGAGCGTCGCCGCGAAGCCGAGCGCGAAGAGACTCGCCACCACGGTCACCGAGGCTGCAATGGCCGCGAGGAACAGGCGCTCTCGCTCTTCGGCGTATTCGATCACGAGCAATTCGCCGCGCGTCGCGAGATGCGCGATTGCCGCGGCGAACAGCCGCCGCAGCGCCGTCACGATGCCCGTGACCGGCCCGCCGGCGTCGTTCGCGGCCACGGTAGGGTTCACGGGCGCCGGAAGAGCAACGCGCCTGCGGCGATACCGACGCCGGCCGCCACGCCGATCGCGGTCCACGGCTCGTCGCGAACGTACCGGTCGGCGGCGAGGGCGGCGGTGCGACCCTTTGCGCGGGCCTGCGCGCCGAGCTCGCCGATGCGCGACTGCGCGGCGGTCAGCGCTTCGCGAAAGCGCTCGCGCGCCTGCGCGACCGCATCCCCCGGCAGGCTCGACGTCTGCCGCATCAGCTCCTCGCCCGCGGCGACGAGCGTGCGAAACGCACCCGCGAGCTCGTCGCGGGTGCGCATCAGTTCGCTCGAATCGTCAGGAGCGCCGGCCGCTCCCGCATTTAGCGCGTCGCGGGTCTGCGTGCCGAAGTCCACCGGGGGTTCCATCCCTACGGCCCCCGTCCCGCGAGGAGACCCCAGACGAGGCTGACGAGGAACAGGACCACGAACACGATGAAGAGGACCTTGGCGATCTCCGCCGCACCTACAGCAATACCGCCGAAGCCGAACAATGCGGCCACGAGCGCGATAACGAAGAAAATGGCTGCATAGCGCAACATACGACACCTCACGATGGTTGATTGACGGTCGATGCCGGCGCAGGCGCCGCCACCCATGTCTCATGCGTGCATCCGCCGTGCCAGCGGCGACGTGCGAATAAACGATTGATAATGCGTCGAAACAAGCCGGCGCACAGGGAGAAGGTCAGCGCCTCGATGAACTATCTACCGTGCGCTGATGCAAAACCTGCATCTGGGGCGCGCGTCGCGCGCGATGTCCGCAGAGCGGCGGCACCGGGCCGCCGAGGACGTTCGCCCGGCAATCGGGCCGATAGAAACCCTTAGTGCGCGCTGGCGCGCAGATCCGACAGCAGCGTCTTGACGGCGCCGAACTGCCGCGACTTGTCGAAGAAGAAATCGGCGCCGTACCGGCGGCAGGCGAACTCGTAGTCGGGAAACGCGTAGTTGGTCAGCACGACGATCGTCGGCGGCGGACCCGGATACTGGGCACGCAGCGCCTTGATCACGCCGAAGCCGCTGCCGCTGCGCAGGTTGAGATCGACGATGGCGACGTCGATGCGTTCGGTGGAGAGCGTCTTGAGCGATGCTTCCTCGGTATCGGCGAAGCCCACGATCTCGACTTCGCCCGGCACCGCGAGCAATTCCATCAGCCGGTTGCGCAGCGGCTGCGAATCCTCGACCAGGAATATCCTGAGCGGACGGCTTGCCGGCCTTGGCGGATCGTCTTGGTGCGGAATCACGATGGTGGGTATGCCGCGCGGCAGGGCGACGCGGCGCCGGCCGGATCGGCGTTGCGGGGCATGCTACTGGATGAGGCCGTTCTTGATCGCGTAGTACGTGAGATCGGCATTGCTCGACAGGTTCATCTTTTCCAGCACGCGGGCGCGGTAGGTGCTGATGGTCTTGCTGCTGAGATGGAGCTCTTCCGCGATGTCGCCGACCGACTTGCCGGCGGCGATCTTGCAGAAGATCTGGAACTCGCGCTCGGAGAGGGTCGCGTGCAGCGGACGGCCGTCGCCGTCGACGTCGTTCGCGAGCAGCTGCGCGACCTGGTTGCTGATGTATTTCCGGCCCGCCAGCAGTGTGCGAAGCGCGGTGATCACTTCTTCCGGCACGGCATCCTTGGTGAGGTATCCGGTCGCGCCGGCGCGCAGCAGATTCACTGCGTACTGGTCCTCGGGATACATGCTGAGGATGAGGATCGGCAGCGCCGGCTTGTGCGGCCGGATTTGCCGGAGGATGTCGATGCCGCTTCGGTCGGGCATCGAGATGTCGAGGAGGACGGCATCCCATTCCTCGTCGCGCATCAGGTTGAGCGCCTTGTCGCCGGTCTCGGCTTCGCCGGCGACCTCCCAGTCGGTGTGCTCCTCCAGGAGCGCCCGCACCCCTGCGCGGAACAGCGCATGATCGTCCGCGATCAGGATGCGTCGCTTGGCGAACGCCATGGTATCCATCATAACCCCTCCCTTTTTACGCGACGACCGATCGTCACGTCAGGCGCAGCAAGGCGACGACGAGGATGACCATCGTGACCGCCACGGCGAAGGCGCTGTCGCCGGCGAACGGATTGCCGATCCAGCGCAGGAAGCCCGCCATGCCGGGCTCGCGGCGCGGCCTAGGCCAGGCGAAGCTGGGATCCGGCCGCACCGTACACCGTGAGCTTGTTGTAGATCGTCTTGAGGCTGACCCCGAGCAGCTCAGCCGCCTTGCGCTTGTTGCCCCCGCAGTGGCTGATCGTGGCCAGGATCATTTCCCGCTCCGCGTCGGCGACGGTCGAGCCCACCGGCACGCGGATGCACCCGTCCGGACCCACACGGATTCCACCGCAGGTGTCCGAACGCTGGCAGTCGATGTCGACGACGTCTTCGGACATGATGAACGCGCGCTCGACGCAATTGCGCAGCTCGCGGACATTGCCGGGCCAGGCGGCGGCGCGCATCGCGGCGATCGAGCCGGCGCCGAAGGCCTTCGACGTGCCGTATTTCCGGTTGAGCGATTCGAGCAGGTCCTGCGCGATGAGCTCGACGTCGTCGTCGCGCACGCGCAGCACGGGCAGGCGCAGCACGAACACCGCCAGCCGGTAATAGACGTCCTCGCGCAGGTGCCCCTCCTGCACGGCCTGGAGCGGGTCGCGGTTGGTCGCCGCCAGCACTCGCACGTCGACGGGGATCTCCTGGGTGCCGCCGACACGGACGATGCGGCCGGTCTCGAGCACGCGCAGGAGCTTCACCTGCAACTCGTGCGGCATCTCGGTGATTTCGTCCAGAAAGAGCGTGCCGCAGTGCGCGCGCTCGAAGTGCCCGATGTGCTGCCGCTGCGCGCCGGTGAAAGCGCCCTTCTCGTAGCCGAAGAATTCGGCCTCGGCGAGATTGGCCGGGATCGCACCGCAATTGACGGCGATGAACGCCTCGATTCGCCGCGGGCTGAGATCGTGCAGTGCGCGCGCCGCCAGCTCCTTGCCGGTGCCGGACGCGCCGACGAGGGTCACCGTCGTATCCGCGGGGCCCACGCGGCGAATCTGCGCGAACACCTGGCGCATCGCCTCGGACCGGCCCACCATCCCGTAGAACGAAGGCTCGTGCGCCGCGCCATTGATGCGGGGCATGTCCACTTTTTCCGCGGGCTCGGCGCGCAGCCGGGAAAAGCTCGCCAGGACTGCCTTGCGCTCGAAGCCGGCATCGGTGTCGGCCGCGGCGTCCACCGGCGCATCATCGTCGTAGACATATTCCATCGAGTCATCTCCTGCCTGTCGGGCCCGCCTCCAGCGGCGGACCGTGGACGAATTCTGCGGTGTGCCCCCGCCCCGCGCCGTAGGCTCCCGGGAGCATCGCGTTGTAGTTTTTTCCGCACCACCGCGTAAGAATTGCCCTACATCCGCCCTCGGTTACATTGCTTACACTTCGAATTCCGTGACGACCATGACCTCGACCCGGATATCCCGTGTGGGGCGAACCGGCCGGGCCGCCGCCCAGATCGGGTACGCGGCCCTGCTGCTGGCGGCGATCATCAACCTGGGCGCGGTGTGGGTGACGGAAAAGAGCTATGACCGCCTGCGGGGGAACACGGACGTCGCCTTCCGCACCCAGCAGACGCTCGCGATGATCGAGCGCGTCCGCGGGCTCCTGGTCGACGCCGAGACGGGCGTGCGCGGTTACGTGATCACCGGGGATGCGGACTTCCTGGCCCCTGCGCGCGACGCGGAGAAGGAGATCGGCAGCGAGATCGCCGCGCTTTCGGAGAGAACCGTCGGCAATCCCGTCCAGGCGTCGATGATGGAGACGGTAAAGACCTACACCGACGCGAAGTTCCGCGAGGGGGAGCGGATCGTCGAGCTGCGCCAGGCCGAGGGATTCGACGCGGCGCGCGCGGCGATGCTTGTTCGCACGGAGAAATTGTCGATGGACACCCTCCGGCTGGCGCTCGACGGGATGGCGCTGGAGGAGCGTCGCGTGCGCTCGACGCGCATCGACGAGCTGCAATTCGACGAGCGGGCGATGCGGCTCGGCATCTTCGCGATCGCGCTCGTGAATTTCCTGCTCGTCTCGATCGGCGCGGTGTTCCTGTGGCGCGACCTGCTGCATCGCTCGCGCGAGTCCTCCGCGCTCGCCACGCAGACCGAGAACCTCGCCGCCGAGGTCGACGCGCGAACGGCTCAGCTGCGGGAGCTGTCGCGCTTTCTGCAGAACGATCGCGAGCAGGAGAAGGCACGCGTCGCGCGGGAGCTCCACGACGAACTCGGCGGCGCGCTGGCCGCGGCGAAGATCGACCTGCAGCTCCTGCGTGACCGGGGTGCCGCCGCCGCCGACGCGCCCGCCCGGCTGGAGCGGATCAGCGCCGCGCTCGACGAGGCCGTGGTGGCGAAGCGGCGGATCATCGAGGACCTGCGTCCGACGCTGCTCGACAACCTCGGTATCAGTGCCGCGCTGCGCTGGCAGTGCGAGCAATACATGAAGCGCACGAGCTGTCCGTGCACCGTTCGGCTCGAAGAGGCCGAGCTGCGGCTCGCCCCCGATCTGTCCACGGCGATCTATCGAATCGTCCAGGAAGCGCTGACGAACGCGTCGAAGTATGCGGAGGCGAAGAATGTCGAGGTATCGCTCGAGCGCGAAGGCGATCGCTGGCATCTGCGCATCTTCGACGACGGCGTGGGCATCGACCTCGCGAAGCAGCATCACCCGACCTCGCACGGCCTCACCTCGATTCGCGAGCGGGTACGCGCGCTCGACGGCGAGGTGCGCTTCAGCGGCGGGCCGGGGCAGGGCACCACCGTCGACGCGTGGTTCCCCGATGGCGCCGCGCAGGACCGCGCGGCGTAGGCGGGACCCTACGCAGCCGCGGGCGCGTGTCCGATGGCGCGTGCGGGGAGCGCGCGCCACGATCACGCCATGCCTCGATATCCGAGCTTCTATCTCTGGGGCGCGCTTGCCGGGGTCGGCTTGTGGCTGACGCATGCGCCACCGCCGTTCCCGCTCCTGGCGGCGATCGTCACGATTGCCGGCGTCGCCGGATTGGCGATGTCGCTCACCTACCTGTATTTCTTCGACCGCTGGCAATGGCGCGTGAAGGCCGCCGCAGTGAGGCGATTCGCGCGCGCCTTCTCACGCGGAGCGCGATCGCGCCGCATCAACTTGCCGCGCCGCCGTTTCGACACGCGGGCGATGCTCGAGTGGGATGCCGCCGCAGCGGGCGAGACGCAAGTCGGCATCGCGCCCGGCGCGTGGATCGTCATCCCCTAGTCGCAAGTCCCTTCGCCCGATCCGTGCCGGGCACACGTTCGACGGAGGTCATCATGAAGAGCGTTTCAGGACTCTTCGACAGCTATGCGGAAGCCAGGCACGCCGTCGATGAACTCATGATCTACGGCATGCCGGCGAATCGGATCAGCATCGTCGCGAGCGACCTGCGCGGCGAATACCAGGCGACGCGCGGCGATGGCGAGCCGCCGTCCGGAACCGCCGCCGGCGCGGTGACGGGCGGACTGATGGGGGGCGCCGCCGGCGTCGCGGTCGGGCTCACCGGCCTCACCATCCCGCTCCTCGGACCCGTCATAGCCGCGGGTCCCATCGTCGCCGCGCTTGCCGGCGCGGGGATGGGCGCCGTCGTCGGCGGCCTCATGGGCGCGCTCGCAAGCGTCGGGGTCGACGGCGATGAGGCGAGGATCTACGCGGAGGGCATTCGCCGCGGCGGCGCGGTCGTCACCGTCGAATGCAACGAGAGCGAATCCGCCGCGATCTGCGACATCCTCTCCCGCAACGGCGTCGTGGACGTCGCGCAGCGCACCGAGGCCTGGCGTCGCGATGGATGGCGCGACTTCGATCCGGCGTCACAGCCCTACACGCTCGCCGACATCGAGCGCGAGCAGGCTTTCAACCGGTCGCGGGAATCGTCGGTCCGCGGGTGAGCGGGCGCGGCCCGCTCAAAGCGCGGGTCCCGCGTGCGCGGAAGGGTCCGACGCGAGAAGCTCCGCGATGATGCGCTGCAGCTCGTCGATTCCGAACGGCTTCTGCAGGATTCTCGCACCGCGCGGGACGAAGTCCTCCTGCGTGATCGGAAGCCCCGTCATCAGGATCATCGGCAGCGACGGATACCGATGGCGGACGAGGCGCAGGAAGTCGAAGCCGTCGACATTGGGCATGCGCACGTCCGACAGGATGAGCGAAATGTCGCGATTGGCGTCGAGCAGCTCGACGGCCTGATAGGCCGACGACGCCTCCACGATCGCATAGCCCGCGCTCTCCAGCAGCCGCGCGACCACTTCCGCGGTGTCGGGATGATCGTCGACGACGAGAACCGTCGGGGGACGCGATGAGCGCGAAGCCGGGGCCATCATTGGGCGGGAGCGCGATGAATGGCGCGCGGGGCGCGACGGGTGTGGAATGCCGATCATCATCGTCTCAATGGAGGCGATTGGGAAGGCCAGTGATCGACTCCGGCGGCGCGTCCGACGGCGCGACACGGTCGCGCAGCGGTTCGCGACCGCGTGGGCGCGGGGGCCCATACGGATTCCAGCGTGGCGGTCGAGGCGTCAGCGCAGCGCGCGTTCGATGGCGCGCCGCGCACGGAGGGGTCTTGCGGCGGCCCTGCCGCGCCCACTCCAACGGGGGCCTCGTCGCATCGGTGCAGGGGCGCGCGGCTCCGTCGGCACCTCGACCGGCTCCGCATTCGGGTGCGGCGAGGTTGGCGGCGGTGGAACCTCGATCGGCCTGGGCGTCGGCCGATCGCGCTCGCCGGGGCCCGGGCGCGGATCGCCCGGAGGCGCGACCGGATAGAGCTCGACTCCTGGCCGGTCGTCATCGAATTCCGAGATGCGGTTGCCCATGTTCCTGATTTCCCCCGTTTAGGCGGGCCGTCGCGGTTTTGACCGCGCGGCCCGCCGAGCATTTCATCCCGATCCGGCCGGTATCGTCACCGTTCAACGTCCGGGACGCTTTCCGTCGTCCGGCTCGTAGTCCTCCGACGCGCCGGGGCGATAGCTGCGTTCCTTGTCCTTGTCCTCGTCATCGTCGTCATCGCGGCGATTCTGGCGCCCGGGCGCGTCGCGCTCCGGCGGCGGCTGGTTCACCGAAGGATCCGACTTCCGCTTGTCGCTTGGCTGGCCCGACGACTTGTCGCGATTGCGGTCCTGTTCCTGCGGCTGACCGCCGCCGCGGCCCGGCGATGGCCCGCGTTCCTTGTCCTGCTCCTTGCCCTGCTCCGGGGAGATGTCGTGACGCTTCTCGTCGTGCCCCGATTGATCTTGCTGATGCCGCCTGTTCGACGAATGAGACATTTGAAGGCTCCAAGTTGAGGTGAGGATGCCTGGCGCTGTCGCCGGCCCGGTGACGATCGCAACAAACATACCGTTCGCACACATTTGAATTTGCGCGGGAATCTACCCGGGCGCCGCGAGCGAAGGGTGTAATCGTTGCAATCCGCTTGGAAAGGGTTCGCTGCAGACCCGCGACGCCTCGGTCCAACGCTCAAACGATCACATCTCGCTTGCCTGGTCGGCGCATCAACGTGCGTCCGACCCCGGTGATCGGGCGCCGCCGCCCGCTCGAGCCTTGCACCTGGAGACGTCCGTTGAGCCGATCCTGCTGACCGTCGAATTCCAGCAGACGATTGCGCGTCACACGTCCGAGCGCCTCCTTGATCGTGCCCCGGCATTTCTTCCAGTGACCGGCCCAACTCCAGCGGTTCATGACGATCCTCTCGCGACCTCGCGCAAGGACGGGATCCTCGGCGCGTGGCAAGAGAGTGAGGGATCGCTCCGGAGATAGCTGCCGGGAGGGGAGCCATTCGCCTGTAGGGCGTCGGCTGAGCGAGGTGCGCCGCCCGTTGGCGTTGCCGCGGCTAGGGAAACGGCGGCGCCGACTCGGGCGCCGGCGGCTCCGCCTCGCCGCCGAGGGGCACGCGCGCAAGCCGCTCGTATTCGGCGATCACCTGCGCGCCCAGCAGCAGCACGAGCCCCGCGATCTCGACGGAGAGGAGTACGGCGATCGCGGTGGTCAGGGAGCCGTAGACCACGCGGATCTGCGCCATCGTGGCGTAGTACCAGACGAGGCCGTGCCGCATGATCTCCCACAGCAATCCCGCGGCCGCCCCGCCGATCAGCGCGCGGCGGAACGACAGGCGGCCCGCCGGCATCACGAGATAGATCGACGTCAGCAGGAGAATCTCGCCGACGACGCCGAGCAGGTAGAGGAGGCCGCTCGACAGCGCGCCCAGCGAATGCGGTATTCCGAAAATGACCACCCGGCGCGACGCCATCGTCTCCAGTCCGCCGGCGACGATCGTCACGACCAGCAGGCCGCTCGCCAGCAGGACGATGAAGATGTACGGAAGCACCGCCGAGACTAGATAGTGCCGGCGCTTGGCGCGAAAGCGGTGGAAGAAGATCACCGACATCGCAGTCTCCAGCACCGAGAAGGCCAGCGCGCTGAAGAAGAGCATCGTCAGGAGCAGGAATCCGCTGGCGGCTTCGCGGTGCACGAGAAAGTGGCGGAGCTCGTCGACGATCGCCTCGGCCTGTCCGGGCACCACGAATTCCAGATACTGGCCGAGCATGGCGAGAACCTGCGTCTCGTCGATGAAATGCGACAGCGCGATGACGACGAGGATGAGCAGGGGCACGAGCGAGAGCAACGCGTAGTAGGCGACCGCGCCGCCGAGCAGCAGGCCGCGATTGTCGCGAAAGCCCCGCAGCACGCGCAGCACGAAGTCGGCCGGGTGGCGCAGGATCTGCCAGATGCCGCGAGTGGGATCGCGGAGCCTCGGCATTCGCTTCATCACGGCGCTCCGCGGCGGCAGGACAGCGCGCGCGCGAGCCACGCGCGCACGCGAAGCCCGTACACGTTGACCGCGAGACCCGCGAACACCAGTGCCGCGCCCGTGGCCTGCAGCGGCGAGAGCGATTCGCCGAGCAGGAGCGCGCCGCACGCGATGCCCGAGACGGGAATCAGCAGCGCGAACGGGGAGATGATCGCGGTCGGGTAGCGGTGCAGCAGCGCGTTCCACGAGCCGAATCCGAACAGCGTCGCGCCGTACGCCATCGCCAGCACGCACGCCCACGCAAGCATGCTCATCGACAGCACCGCGCTGAAGACGGCGGGGCCGCCTTCGAACAGGAACGACAGCGCCGCGAGGGGCAGCGGCGGGACGAGGCTCGACCAGACGACCAGCGCGAACATGTCGGCGCCGTGCTCTCCCGCACCCCGCTTCGCGATGATGTTGCCGACTGCCCATGAGAACGCCGCGGCGATCACCAGCAGGAATCCGGCGAAGGTCGCGCTCTCGCCCGCCGACACCTTGTGCACGGCGAGGAGCACGACGCCGGTGACGGCGATGATCGCGCCGATGACGTTGTGTCGCCGCAGCCGGTCGCCTTCCGTCAGCATCGCGAGGCCGATGGTGAAGAACACCTGCAGCTGGATCACGAGCGACGACAGTCCCGCCGGCATTCCGAGCTTCATCCCGACGAACAGCAGGCCGAACTGGAACACGCCGATCGCGACGCCGTAGGCCACGACGTGCCGCCACGGCATCGCCGGACGCCGGACGAAGAACACGACGGGAATCGCGGCGAGGAAGAACCGCAGCGCGGCGAGCGCGAACGGCGGCACTTCGGTCAGCGCCACCTTGATCGGGACGAACGTGAAGCCCCAGACCGCGACGACGGCGAACGTGAGCGCGAGGTCGCGCGGCGCGAGGTGCGTTTTCATCCGATCCTGGTCATGCAAGGGGCGAACGGCCCGTGTCCGGTGCGTCACGCAACGGCGCGCCCGCGAGCGGGCGCAGTGCTCGGTCAGGGTTCGCCATTCTAGCCGACACGCCGCATCCGCCGCGGTTGACGCGACGGCGCGCCTCCGCAAGTATTGCGGCTTTGCGCGCATCGACCGCGTTTTTCGAGGCGCGACCGGCGCGCGAGGCGCGGCGCGGGGATCTGGGGAGATCTGAATGCGCACGGACTGGTTCAAGCATCGCCTGGCGTGGCCATTCGTCGCGGTCATGCTGGCCGCGTGCGCGGGGCCTGCGACCGACGCCCCCCGCCGCCGGCGACGCGCACCGTGAAGCTCGTCGCGTTCAACGATTTCCACGGCAACCTCGAGACGCCGCTGGGCGGCGTCGCCGAGCGCGACCCGGCCGACCCCTCGAAGCGGACCGTCGTCCCCGCGGGCGGCGTCGCGTATCTCGCGACGCTCGTGGGCGAGCTCAAGGCGAAGAACCGGGACACGATTGTCGTCGGCGCCGGCGACATCATCGGCGCGTCGCCGCTCGTCTCGTCGCTGTTCCGCGACGAGCCGACGATCGAGGCGATGAATCTGGTCGGGCTCGACTACACGTCGGTCGGCAACCACGAGTTCGACCGCGGCAGATCCGAGCTTTTGCGCATGCAGAACGGCGGCTGCTCGCCCGTCGACGGCTGCTTCACGTCGGCGGGGTTCGCCGGCGCGACCTTTCGCTATCTCGCCGCCAACGTCATCGACCGCTCCACCGGCCGGACGCTGTTCCCACCCTACGCGATACGGCGTCTTCCCGGCGGGCTCGCGATCGCGTTCATCGGCGTCGTGCTCAAGGGCACGCCGTCGCTGGTGCGGCCGAGCGGCGTCGAGGGCCTCGAATTCACGGACGAGGCAGACGCGGTCAACGCGTTGCTGCCGGAGCTTCGCGCGGCCGGCGTCGACGCCGTCGTCGTGCTGATCCATCAGGGAGCGTTCACGACGGGTCTCTACGACGATCATCGTTGCCCGGGGGTGGTCGGCGCGATCCTTTCCATCGTGCCGCGGATCGATCCGTCGGTCCGGCTGGTCGTCAGCGGCCACACGCATCAGGCCTATATCTGCGACGTCGACGGACGCACCGTCACGAGCGCCGGATTCTACGGCCGGCTCCTCACCGACATCGACGTCACCATCGACACGCGCGCGCACGCGCCGGTGGCGATCGCGGCGAACAACCGCATCGTCGACCCGCGAACGCTGGCGCCCGCGCCGGCGCTTGCCGAGCTCGTCGCGCGCTACCAGACGATGGCCGCGCCGCGCTCGGCCCGCCCCGTCGGCCGCATCAGCGCCGACATCTTCTACAACATGCCGAACGCCGCGGGCGAGACCACGATGGGCGACGTGATCGCCGACGCGCAGCTCGACGCGACGTCAGGCGTCGACTCGGGCGGCGCGCAGATCGCGTTCACCAATCCCGGCGGGATGCGCGCCTCCCTCGTATTCCACGCGCCGGACGGCCTCGTCACGTACGGCGAGCTCTTCAGCGTGCAGCCCTTCGGCAACAGCCTTGTCACGATGACGCTCTCGGGCGACGAGATCCGGCAGCTCCTCGAGCGGCAATGGCTGCCGCCGCAGGACGAGCACGGGCGCATCCTCCAGCCGTCGCGCGGATTCGGCTACGCCTGGGACCGCTCACAGCCGGTTGGACACCGCGTGGTCGAGGGCTCGATGCGCCTCCACGGCATTCCGATCGACCCGGCGGCCGCGTATCGCGTGACGGTGAACGATTTTCTCGCCGACGGCATGAGCTATGCCGTGCTGAAGCGCGGAACCGACCGGATCGGCGGCGCGCAGGACATCGACGCGCTCGTCGACTACTTCGCCGCGCACTCGCCGGTGGCGCCCGGACGGCGCGATCGCATCGCGCGGGTGAAGTGACGCGGGGCCTCGATCGCGCGCCGGAGGCCTATTTCGGTGCCTTGCCGAAGTCGCCCGCATACGCGTAGCCGAGCTCGCCGGGCTTTACGTACTTGCGGAACGCCGCGTTCACTTCGGCTGTCGTGAGCTTTTCGATCGCCGCGTCGACCGCCGCGGAGAACGCCCACGTGCGCCCGAGGAACGCCTGGTTCGCGAGCGCCGACGCGACGGTGCCGTCCTGCGTGCGCGCGAGCCGCCGTTCCTGCAACAGGCCTTGCTTCCCCGTCTGCACCTCGGCGTCGGTGAAGCCGCCGGACAACGCCGCGGCGAACTCCTCGGCGAAATCCGTCCGCACCCGCGCGAGATTCTCGGGCGCGAAGATCGCGTACACGCGGAACAGGCTGTTCTGCTCGAACGAGTTCAAGGTGAGGATCGACCCCACACCGTAGGACAGGCCGTCCTTCTGCCGCAACCGCTCGAACAGGCGCGACGACGGCGATTCGCCGAAGAGGTAGTTCGCGAGCAGCATCGCGGGAAAGTCGGGGCTCTGGTCGTTGAGCGGAATGGCCTCGCGCGCGATCAGGAACGCATTGGCCTTGTCGGCGAGATCGAGCTTCTCCGCCGCCGGCTGGTTCGGCACCAGCGGGTCCGGCACGCGCGCGTACGGCGACGGGCTCTTCCAGCCGCCGAAGAGCTCGGTGACGAGCGCCTTGACCGCGGCGGCGTCGAAGTCGCCGACGATCGCGATCTCGGCGTTGCTCGCGCCGAAGAACTGCGCGTGGAAGCGCTTCAGCGAATCGGCGGTGACCGCGCGCGTCCACGCGAGGCTTTCCTCGAGCGTCGGACCATACCGCGGATCGCCGGCGGGATAGGGATTGTTCTGGCGCCGCGACGCGCGGAGCGCTGCATCCTGCGGATCGGTGCGCGATTCCTCGAGGCCGGTCGTCTCCTCGCGTTGAAGCGTCTCGAGCTCGTCGGCCGGGAACGAGGGCTCGCGCAATACCTCGGCGAGAAGACGCAACGTGTCGGGAAGCTCCTTCCCGAACGTCTGGCCGGACACCGATGTGCCGACGCTGCTGCCGCTTATGGCGAGCTTGGCGCGCAGCGCATCGAGCGCGTCCTCGATCTCCTGACGGGTGTGACGGGGGGTGCCGCGCAGCAGCATCTCGCCCGCGAGCCGGCCGTCGGCCTGCTTGCCGAAGGCCTGCGTCAGGTCGGCGTAGTGGAGCGACACCGTGAAGCGGACGGCCTCGCCGCGCGTCTTCTTGGGCAGGAGCGCGACCTTCGCCCCATTGGGCAGCACGAAGCGCTCGGTGCGCGCATCGAGATTCGCGGGGCTCGCGTCGAACGCCTCACCGGTGGTGGCGGCGGCGTCGCCCTTGTAATCCCTGACCATCGCGGCGAGATCGACGGGAGGCGGAACCGGCGCGCGCGCCAGCTTCGCGTCGGGAATGAATTCGCCGACGGTGACGTTCGACCGCTGCAGGTATTCCTGCGCGACGCGGTTGACGCTGGCGGCGGTGACGGTGCGATAGCGGTCGCGTGTGACGAAGAAAAGACGCCAGTCGCCCAGCGCGACCGATTCCGAGATCGCGACCGCGAATCGCTGCGGGTTCGCCATCGTCTCGTCGAAATAGACTGCTGCCTTGCCGCGGATGCGGGCAACCTCCGCTTCGGTGACGGGCTCCTTCGCGAGGCCCTCGATCGTCGCGAACATCGCATCGCGCGCCGGCGCGATCGGATCGGTGTCGGGGACCTGTGCGAAGAACGTGAGCGTTCCCGGCGCGCGCAGCTGGTTCATCCATGCCTCGACAGAGGACGCTTTCTTGGTCGTCACCAACGCCTTGTAGAGCCGTCCGGCGGGCGGGACGGTCAGCACGTCGCCCAGCACGTCGAGTGCGACAAAGTCAGGATGCGCGCCGCGCACCGTGTGGTACATCATGCCGAGGAATTTCGACCCGCCGACGCGGCGCAGCGTCACCGACCGCTCGCCGTCCTGCACGGGCTCCTCGGTGTAGAACCGCGGAAGCGTGCGCGCGGGCTTCGGGATCGGCCCGAATTCCTTGACGATGAGGCGAAGCGTCGCGTCGGGATCGAACTTGCCGGCGACGATCAGCACCGCGTTGTCGGGCTGGTAGTAGAGGCGGTAGAAGGCCTGCAGCCGGCCGATGTCGACGTTCTCGATGTCCGAGCGCGCGCCGATCTGCAGGTGCCCGTAGTTGTGCCACATGAAGGCCGAGGCGAGCATTCGTCCGTACAGCACGAGCTGCGGGTTGTTCTCGCCGCTCTCGAACTCGTTGCGCACCACCGTCATCTCGGGATCGAGGTCGCTCTTGCGGATGTACGAGTTGACCATCCGGTCGGCTTCCATCCCGAGCGCCCAGGCGAGACTTTCGTCGCTGGCGGTGAACGACTCGAAATAGTTGGTGCGATCGAAGCTGGTCGAGCCGTTGTACTGCATGCCGCGCTTGCCGAGCTCGGTCTGGATGTTGCCGCGGCTCGGCGTGCCCTTGAACATGAGGTGCTCCAGCAGATGCGCCATGCCGGTCTCGCCGTAGTTCTCGTAGGCGGAGCCGACCTCGTAGGTGACGTTGACGGTCGTCGTCGGCTTCGACGCGTCCGGGAAGAGCAGCACCTTGAGGCCGTTCGCGAGCCGGTATTCGGTGACGCCCTCGACCGAGGGCCCCTGCGTCACGCCCGGCGGCAGCGCGGCGGCCGCGGCAAGCGCGAACAGGCCGAGAAAAAGGACGGCGAACTGGCGCGAATGGCGGAGGGCTCTCATGGGCAACGGGCGCGGAAGCTACGAGGGCAAAGTATATCGACGCTCGACGGCAGATGGACCGCCGGTCGTGCTTCGGAGTTCACTCACGCCGCCAATCGCCGCGCGCTGGCAGGCGGAACATCGCGCCGGTCACGCGGAAGGATCAGCGGGGGATTCGGAGGCGGCGACGCAGCGCGAGGCCGCTGGCGCCGGCAAGCAGCAGCGCGAGCGTTCCAAGCAGCAGCGGTGAGAGCGTCGGGATGGTCGCATTGAGGGCGACCGGCGCGCTGGCGGGGCCCAGCTGGATGCTCGGCATCACCGAGTTGGCGGTGTCGTCGCCCTGCGTGCCGTCGATCTGGCTGAAGCCGGGCTGGCTGAAGACGACGTTATTGTTGTTGTAGAAGAAATTCTGGTTCGAGTTGCCGGTGAAATCGAACCGGATCTGATAGAAGTTGCCCGCGATCAGTTGCAGCGGGACGATGGAGAACGTGATGAATTGCAGGCCCGACGTGGTGAACACGCCGTTGCCGGAACGCAGGACCGTCTTCCCGGCGCCGATGTTGCCGCTGGCGCTGGTCGTCTGGTCGACTTCGTAGTTGACGGTGATGCCCGTCAGGTTCTGGTAGAGGCTGATCGAGTTGATTGTCTGTGTCGACGTCGCCTGGAACACGACGCCGCGGCTGCCGCTCCAGCTGTCGTTCGCGTTCGTGGTGAACACGGCGCCGGTCGGATCGTTCGGCGGAACGAACGCAATCTGCGCGCGCGCGCCCGCCGCGATCGACAGGAGCGCGAAGGTCGCCACGGCGAGCGGGGCCAGCCTCGATTTGGAGGTAATGCGCACTGCTGTCAATCCTGTCCTCGATATGCGTGCCGGGACCGCGCCTGCGGCGCCGACTGTTGTGGAATTATCGTCGGCGGGCGCGTTGTAGCGCAAGGAAAAGCCCCCACGCATCTGTGCCATGTCGCATTGTGGTGCGGGGGTGTTGGCAAAATGCTGCACGAGAATGTCGGGTACCGGCGACATATGGTGTCGATAACGGTGCGTTGTCGGGGTCCGGCGACAGATCCGCGCGCGTCTGGACGGCACGCTTCGCGGGGGCGAACGGCCCTTCGAAGGGCCCGGAGTTGACGTTTACGTAAACGTCATATAGCGTGGATGGCTCGCTCGTCCCGACGGGAGGGGTGGAGTAATCTTCGCGTTCCCCGAAGGCGGCGCCGGCGGCGCGCCGCGTGAAGGAGGAGCCCGCCATGAACGACACCAGTTCCCGATCGCTCGTCTACAAGCCGGTGCACAAGGTCCGCTTCGTCACTGCGGCGAGCCTGTTCGACGGCCACGACGCGTCGATCAACATCATGCGGCGGATCCTGCAGGCTTCCGGTTGCGAGGTGATTCACCTCGGCCACAACCGCTCGGTCGAGGAGATCGTCAACTGCGCGCTGCAGGAGGACGCGCACGGCATCGCGATCTCATCCTATCAGGGTGGGCACGTCGAATTCTTCGAGTACATGCTCGACCTCCTGCGCGAGCGCGGCGCGCCCAACGTCAAGGTGTTCGGCGGCGGCGGCGGCGTGATCGTCGCGGCCGAGATCGCTGAGCTGCACGCCTACGGTGTCACGCGGATCTTCTCCCCGGAGGACGGACAGAAGCTCGGGTTGCAGGGGATGATCAACGAGATCGTCGCCGCCTGCGACGCCGATCTCACGCGGGACTTGCCCGCCGATGCCGCGGCGCTCGTCACCGGCGACCGCTTCGCCCGCACGCGCGCGCTGGCGCGGGTGATCACCGGACTCGAGGCCGGCACGGTGCCTGCAAAGGTGCGCGAGGCGATGCTCGCCGGCGCCGCGAAGGCGAAGGCACCCACGCTCGGAATCACCGGCACGGGGGGCGCCGGGAAGAGCTCGCTCACCGACGAGATCGTCCGGCGCTTCCGGCTCGATCAGCACGACAAGCTCAGGATCGCGATCATCTCGATCGACCCGTCGCGGCGCAAGTCGGGCGGCGCGCTCCTCGGCGATCGCATCCGGATGAACGCGATCGAGCACCCGAACATCTACATGCGCTCGCTGGCGACGCGCGACGCCGGGAGCGAGGTCTCGAAGGCCCTGCCCGACGTCATCGCCGCCTGCAAGGCGGCGGGCTTCGACCTCGTCATCGTCGAGACCTCGGGCATCGGCCAGGGCGATGCGGCGATCGTGCCGCTGGTCGACACGTCGCTGTACGTGATGACGCCGGAGTTCGGCGCGGCGTCGCAGCTCGAGAAGATCGACATGCTCGACTTCGCCGATTTCGTCGCGATCAACAAGTTCGACCGCAAGGGCGCGGCCGACGCGCTGCGCGACGTGCGTAAGCAATATCAGCGCAACCGCGAGGCATTCAAGTCTGCGCCGGACGAAATGCCCGTCTACGGGACCATGGCGGCGCGGTTCAACGACGACGGCGTCACCGCGCTCTACCAGGCGCTGCTTCCTGCGCTCGCGGCGCATGGTCTCAAGCTCGCGCCGGGCACGCTTCCCGCGGTCGCAACCCGGTTTTCGACCGGTCAGCACGCGATCGTGCCCGCGGCGCGCGTGCGCTATCTCGCGGAGATCGCGGAGACGGTCCGCGGTTACCACGCATGGACGAAGGCACAATCGCGGATCGCGCGCGAGCGCCAGCAGCTCCTCGCGTCGAAGGCGATGCTGGCCGAGGCCGGCGACTACAGCAAGCAGCTGAAGGAGAAGGGCGGCGTCGCCGACACCGAATTCGCGCAGCAGCTTAAGGAAACCGTCGTGGGCGCCCGCCACGTGCTCGACGCGCTGGTCGACGAGCGTGAGAAGCAGCTCGACCCGCGCGCGCGGAAGCTGCTCGACATGTGGCCGAAGACCCGGGCCGCGTACGCCGGTGACGAATACGTCGTCAGGATCCGCGGCAAGGAGATCCGCACCGCGCTCACCACCGAATCACTGTCGGGCACGCACCTTCCGAAGGTGGCGCTGCCGCGCTTCGAGGACGACGGCGAGATCCTGCGCTGGCAGCTCACCGAGAACGTTCCCGGCTCGTTTCCGTACACCGCGGGCGTGTTCGCGTTCAAGCGCGAGAACGAGGATCCGACGCGGATGTTCGCCGGCGAGGGGGACGCCTTTCGCACCAACAAGCGCTTTCACCTGCTCGCCGACAACATGCCGGCGAAGCGGCTGTCCACGGCGTTCGACTCGGTGACGCTCTACGGCAACGACCCCGCGATCCGCCCCGACATCTACGGCAAGGTCGGCAATTCCGGCGTGTCGATCGCCACACTCGACGATCTCAAGGTGCTCTACTCGGGCTTCGACCTCTGCGCGCCCAACAACTCGGTGTCGATGACGATCAACGGTCCCGCGCCGACGATCCTCGCGATGTTCATGAACACCGCGATCGACCAGCAGCTCGACAGATTCCGCGCCGACAACGGCCGAGAGCCGACCGACGACGAGATGCAGAAGATTCGTGAATGGGCGCAGGCGAACGTCCGCGGCACCGTCCAGGCGGACATCCTGAAGGAGGACCAGGGGCAGAACACCTGCATCTTCTCGACGGAGTTCAGCCTCAAGGTGATGGGCGACATCCAGGAATATTTCGTCACCAACGATGTCAGGAATTTCTACTCGGTGTCGATCTCGGGCTACCACATCGCCGAGGCGGGGGCGAACCCGATCAGCCAGCTCGCCTTCACTCTGTCGAACGGCTTCACGTTCGTCGAGGCCTACCTCGCGCGCGGCATGCGCATCGACGATTTCGCGCCGAACCTGTCGTTCTTCTTCTCCTACGGCATGGACCCCGAATACGCGGTGATCGGCCGAGTCGCGCGGCGGATCTGGGCAGTGGCGATGCGCGAGCGCTACGGCGCGAACGAGCGCAGCCAGAAGCTCAAGTTCCACTCGCAGACGTCGGGGCGCAGCCTGCACGCGCAGGAAATCGCGTTCAACGACATCCGCACGACGCTGCAGGCGCTGATCTCGACCTACGACAACACCAACAGCCTCCACACCAACGCCTACGACGAGGCGATCACGACCCCGACGGAGGAAAGCGTGCGCCGGGCGATGGCGATCCAGCTCATCATCAATCGCGAATGGGGCCTCGGCAAGAACGAGAACCCGAACCAGGGCGCATTCGTCATCGAGCAATTGACCGACCTCGTCGAGGAGGCGGTGCTGAAGGAGTTCGAGGCGATCTCCGAGCGCGGCGGCGTGCTGGGGGCGATGGAGACCGGCTACCAGCGCGGCAAGATCCAGGAGGAGTCGCTCTACTACGAGCACAAGAAGCACGACGGCTCATATCCGATCGTCGGCGTCAACACGTTCCGCAACCCGCACGGGGACCAGACGCCCCAGACGCTGCTGCTCGCGCGCTCGACCAACGACGAGAAGCAGTCGCAGCTGAAACGCCTCGCCGAATTCCACAAGCGACACGCGAAGGCGGCGCCCGCTGCGCTGGCGAAGCTGAAGCAGACGGTGATCGAGGACGGCAATGTGTTCGCCGAGCTGATGAACACCGTGCGCGTGTGCTCGCTCGGCCAGATCACCACGGCGCTGTTCGAGGTCGGAGGGCAATACCGCAGGAGCATGTAGGCGTGACCGGGCCGACCCGCGAATTCTGGAACGAGCGTTTTCTGACGGACGAAACACCGTGGGACCGCGGCGACCCCAACCCGCAGCTCGGTGCGTGGCTCGCGAACGGCACGCTGCGACCGTGCCGTATTCTCGTGCCGGGCTGCGGCTCGGGACACGAAGTCGAGGCGCTCTGCACAGCCGGCTTCGAAGTGACGGCGCTCGATTACGCGCCCGAAGCGATTCACCGCACGCAACTGCGGCTCGAATCGGCGAATCTCCGTGCGACGCTGGTCCTGCACGACGCGCTCACCTGGCAGCCGGAACGCGCCTTCGACGCGGTCTACGAGCAGACCTGCCTGTGCGCGCTCTACCCCGATCATTGGCGCGTCTACGCGGATCAGCTTCACGGCTGGGTCGCGTCCGGGGGCCGGCTCTTCGCGCTCTTTGTTCAGCTGCTTCGGCCCGGCGCGGCGGAGGGCGCGATCGAAGGGCCGCCCTATCACTGCGACATCAACGCGATGCGCGCGCTTTTTCCGGGTTCCCGCTGGGAATGGCCGAAGCCGCCCTATCCACGCGTTCCCCATCCGCGCGGCTTTGCCGAGATTGCTGTCGTGCTGGGACGCCGCGATCCGGAGAGCCCCTAGGGCGCGCCCGGCCGACGTGCGATCTCGCGGCGGCAGGCAACGCAGGGTCGCACGCGGACCGGTCCGGAGTTCGACAGGCTCATAACGCGAGGGAACGAAAGACCGCTATCGGCCTATTCTGTTGAAAAACTCGATTCGTGTTTTTCCGGGGACGATTTTGGGGGTCTCAAACCATCACCTGATCGATTTGCATGGCTCTGAGCGCGTTCTAGACGGTCGACTTCTTCGAGGACACTCAACTCCGGCACTGCAAATGAGTTTTTCAACAGAATAGGCCTATACCGTTGAAATACTCGATTGCTAGGCGAGAGTTCCGCTGCGGTTGGTCGCCGATCGCGGGTCTCGGTAACGGATTCGGATGGTCGAGGAGGTAGAGTTGTCCCCGAAGCTGCTTTATGCGGCTATCGGTATCGGTTCCGGTGCCGCAAACATCAGTCGCTTCGCCATTCGTCGTAGGTTTTGCGCAATCGCGGCGAGCAGGAACTCATCGCGCGCACCGCTCGGTCCTCGGAGGCGCAACCGATCCAGCTTGAGAATGCGCTTGAGGTGAGCAAAGAGCATCTCGACCTTCTTGCGGTCCTTGCGCGATTGCTTGTAGGCATCGGTCTCGGCCAGTTCGCGCGCAACATCCCGCGCCGATTCGTGGACACTGCGCGCGATCTTGCGCATCGGTGTATTGGGACAGCAGCGCGCCTTCAGCGGGCAACTCGCGCAATCGGACTGGCTGGATCGATAGATGATGGTCCCAGCCTTGGTAATGTGGGTACGCAGGTTCTTGAACGTGCGCCGTTGCTTCCGCAGTACCTTTCCCTGCGGGCAGCGGTATTCATTGGCCTGCTCGTCCCACTGGAAGTCGCTGCTGGATAGCGTTTCGTCGTCGCGCAGTGTCCTATCCCATACCGGAATGTGCGGCGCGATTCTCTTCTCCTCGACTAACCAGCCGAGCATCGAAGCCGAACCATATGCCGTGTCACCGATCAGTCGCGCGGGCTTCAGGCCAAACCGTTCTTCGACCCGTTCGAGCATCGTCCGCGCGGAGTTTACTTCGTCCGTGCGCAAAGCAGGCGTCGCCTCGACATCGACAATGATGCCAGTCTGCACATCCACCAGATAATTGGTCGAATAGGCGTAGAACGCCGGACCACCCACCGCCGTCCACCGGGCCGCGGGATCCGTCGGCGAGATGGACGCGGGAACGGCGACTGGCTCACCCTGCTCATCAAGTGCGGTCAGATACTCCCGTACGGCCCGCGTCGCGTGCCGTGGATCGCGCAGGTCCTCAGCCCCCTCGCGCGCCGTGCTGCGGCTGCGATTGGCATCAGCCTTGATCACGCTGGCGTCGATGGCAAAGCCTTCGCCACCGACCAGTCCCTCCTTCATACACCGCGCGACCACACTCTCGAACACCTGCCGAAACGCATCGCCCTCACGGAAACGGCCGTGACGGTTCTTCGAGAAGGTCGAATGGTCCGGTACCGCGTCCTCAAGCCCGAGTCGACAGAACCAGCGATACGCCAGATTGAGGTGAACCTCCTCGCACAGCCGGCGCTCGGAACGAATGCCGAAGCTGTACCCGACGATCAGCATCCGCACCATCAGCTCCGGATCGACCGACGGCCGTCCGGTGTGACTGTAGAACGGCGCGAGATGGTCGCGCAGTTCGCCAAGGTCCAGGCAATGATCAATCCCGCGCAGCAGATGATCTGCCGGAACGTGATCCTCGAGATTAAACGAGTAGAACAGCTGCTTCTGCCCACCAGAACCTTGCCCCATCATGGCCGCAGCTCCTGTCCTTACGCCTTAGCCTCAGCTTAGCCAGCGAGCACCCATTTTCAAGGGAGTTTTTCAACAGAA
>CAWJXK010000010.1:0-34149 GCA_963846855.1 uncultured beta proteobacterium | reverse complement strand
GTGCTGGGACGCGTTCTTCCTGCCCTGGTTCGCGCGGCAGGGCTATGCGGCGCACGCCGTCAGCTTTCGCGGCCATGGCAGCTCCGCCGGCGCCGAGATGCTTTTCATCGCGGGGCTCGACGATTATGCGGCGGACGTCGAGCGCGCGGTCGCGCAGCTGCCGTCGCCCCCGGTGCTGATCGGGCATTCGATGGGTGCGGCGGTGGTCGAGCGGCTGCTCTCGACGCGCCCGGTGCGCGCCGCGGCGCTGCTCGCCCCCGTGCCGCCCGCCGGATTGCTGACGATCGCCGCGAGGCTCGCTACCGAACGGCCCGATTACCTGCTGTCGATGATGCACCTCGACGCGACGAGGCTTTCGCGCCACGTCCTCGACACGCTGCGCCCGTATTATTTCAGCGACGACGTGGCGCCCGAGATTCTCGCCGAGGCCACGCACCATCTCGGTGCGGAGTCGCCGCGTGCGCTGCTCGACCTGTCGCTTCGGCTGCACTGGCAGCTGCCCGAGCGAAACGGCGTGCCGGTGCTGGTGTTGGGCGCCGAAGGTGACCGCATCGCGACGGCCGACGATGTCGCGGCCACCGCACGCCACCACGGCGTCGAGGCCATGATGCTGCCCGGGCTCGCGCACATGATGATGCTGGAGCGCAAATGGGAGACGCCCGCGCGCGCGCTCGAGCAGTGGGTGTCGGAGCTCTGAGCGTTCCGGCGTCAGGCGGGCGCCGCCAGCGGCTTGCGCACGAATTCGAGGAACTGGTCGGTCGGCAGCGGCTGGCTCACCCAGAACCCCTGGAAGCAGTGGCAGCCGCGCGCCTCGAGGAATTCGAGCTGCGCCTTTGTGCCGACCCCTTCGGCGATGACTCTGAGCCCGAGCCCGCGCGCGAGGCCGATGATCGCCTCGGTGATCGCGGCATCCTGCGCGTCCGTCTCGAGATCGGCGATGAAGGAAATGTCGATCTTGAGCGTGTCGATCGGGAAGTGCTTCAGGTGCGTCAGCGACGAATAGCCGGTGCCGAAGTCGTCGATGGCGACCGTGAAGCCCTCGTTGCGGAGCTGGTGCAGCACCTTGCGGATCGCGTCGAGGTCGTGCAGCAGGCTGGTCTCGGTCACCTCGAGCTCGATCCACGACGGATCGCAGCCGACGTCGCGCACGATCTCGGAGATCCGCTGCGCCAGGTCCTCGCGGTAGAACTGGCGCGCCGAGAGGTTGACCGACACGGTGAGGTCCATCCCCTGCGCGCGCCACGCGACGCATTGCTCCGCCGCGGATTTCAGCACCCATTCGCCGAGCGCATGGATCAGGCCGGACTCCTCGGCCAGCGGAATGAACACCTGCGGCGGAACGCTGCCGTGCTCGGGGTCGGTCCAGCGGAGCAGCGCCTCGGCGCCGACGACGGCCTGGTCGGCGATGCGAACGACCGGCTGGTAGTGCAGCCGCAGCAGGCCGTCCTTCAGCGCGCTGCGCAGCGCGCTCTCCAGCGTGTGCTGCTTCAAGCGCCGCTGCGCGAGATCGGCGTCGAGGAACTGGTAGGTGTTGCGGCCGAGCTCCTTCGAGCGGTACATCGCGACGTCGGCGTGCTTCAGGAGCTCCTCGGGATCGTCGGAGTCGTCGGGATAGACGCTGATGCCGATCGACGACGTCACGTAGATGTCGTGCTCCTCGATGCGGAACGGCTGCGCGATCGCGTCGAGCAGCTTCTGCGCGATGCGGCCCAGCACCGACGGATCGTCGAAATCCTCGACGATGACCATGAACTCGTCGCCGCCAAGCCGCGCCAGCAGGTCGGTCTCGCGCAGCGCGGTCGAGAGCTCGCGCGTGACGCCCTTCAGCAGCTCGTCGCCGATGCGGTGGCCGAGCGTGTCGTTGACGTTCTTGAACCGGTCGAGGTCGATGAACAGCACGCCGACGCGGCGGCCGCTGCGCTTCGCCTGCGCAATCGCCTGCGCCAGACGTTCGTGCAGCAGCAGGCGATTCGGCAGCCCGGTCAGCGCGTCGCGCGTGGCCATGTACTGCAGCCGCTCCTCCGCCTGGATCCGCGTCGACACGTCCTGTACGAACGACAGGATCGACGCGATCTTGCCGTCGGGATCGAGCAGCGCCGAGTGGTACCACTCGCACCAGATCGTGTCGCCGTCCTTGCGATTGTTCCGGGTCAGGCCCGTGGCGCGCGGCTCCTCGCCGCTCATCAGCGTCTGCAGGAGCCCGGCGACCGCCTCGCGGTCGGCCTCGTGGACGAGCTGGTTGCCGTCGATCGGCATGCCGAGCACTTCCTCGGCGCGCCAGCCGAAGATGTTCTCCGCCTGCGGCGACCAGCGCACGAGACGGAAATCCTTGTCCCATTCGAGCACCGCCAGCGGCGTATTGCTGATGTGCGAGGACAGCATCCAGTTGGCGCGGCGCAGCGCCTCCTCGTTGCGCTTCTGGTCGTGGATGTCGATGTAGGCGGAATAGATGCCGATCACGTTGCCGTCGGAATCGCGGTGCGGCGTGTAGTGGACCGACTCCCAGCGCTCGCCGCCGCCCGGCTGCACCATGAGCTGCTCGGTCGAGATCGCCTCGCCGGACAAGGCGCGCGTGAGGAGCGGCTGGATCTGCGCGGTGCGCTCGGCGCCGATCACCTCGTCGATGCGCCGGCCGGTCAGTTCCTCGCGACGCTCGCGAGAGCCACTCCTCCTTGTGCCGGTTGATGAAGCGGAAGCGGAATTCGCGGTCGATGTAGGCGACGCGCGCCGGAACGTTGTCCATGATGAGCCGCAGCTCGGCCTCCGACGCGCGCAGCGCCTCCTGCGCCTGCTTCAGCCCATGGATGTCGTTCATCAGCACGAACGCGCCGTGCACCTCGCCCGAGGCGGCAGCGTCAGGCACGACCCGTATCGTCATCCAGCGTTTCACGCCGTTCGCGCCCGGCACAAGCCGGTCGAACGCGGTCGACTCGCCCTCGAGCGCGCGCGTGATCATCGCCTGCGCGCTCTGGTAGATCCCGTGGCCGACCACGTCGCGCAGGCGGAGCTCGGCGACCTGCTCCGGCGCGAGGCCGAAGTACTGGAGGAACGTCCGGTTGACGTAGTGGCAATGCTCGTCGTGGTCGATGTAGGCCACCGGTGCCGGAACGCCGTCCATGATCGCGCGGAGCTGCGATTCGCGCGCCGCGAGGGCGTCCTGCGCTTCCTTCAAGTCGCTGATGTCGTGGCCGACGACGTACTCGCCCTTGGCCGTCCCGTCGTAGTTGAGGTCGGGCACGCAGCGCGCGCGGAACCAGCGCTGGCGGCCCATCGCGTCGACCACCGCGCGCTCGTAGGTGATCGCCTCGCTGAACAGGCCGTGCTCGCGGTCGGGCGAGAGCGCCAGCGAATTCTCCGCGCCGAGGACTTCCTCCGGGCGCTTGCCGATCACTTCCTCGCGCACGAGCCCGTAGAGGCGCAGGAACGCCTCGTTGACGAACACGTAGCGACGCTCCCCGTCGAGGTAGACGACGGGCTCCGGAATGTTGTCGGTGAACAGGCGCAGCTGCTCCTCGCGCGCGGCGAGCGCCTGCTCCGTCTGCTTTAGATCGTGGATGTCGTACTCGGTGCAATAGAGCCCGCGCACCTTGCCGGTCGCGTCGAGGTCGGGCGCGACGCGGCCGTGCATCCAGCGCCGCTCGCCCAGCGCGTTGTTGCCGATGCGCTCGTACTCGACGTTCTCGCCCTGCTGCGCGCGCTTCAGGATCGGCCGCAGAAACGTCGCGACGTCGCCTGAGAGCACGTCTTGCGGCGCCTTGCCGTAGATCTCGTCCTGCGCCTTGCACACCCAGTTCGCGAACGCCTGGTTGACGAACGTGTATTTGAGCGCGCGGTCGAGGTAGGCGATCGGGCCGGGAATGTTGTCGGCGAACAGCCGCAGCTGGACTTCCTGCGCCTTCAGCGCGTCGCGGATGCGGACGTCGTCCTCGATGTCGGTCATCACCGCGAATGCGCCGGCGATCCGGGCGCCGATCTCGCGGTCGGGGAACAGCGTGACGCGCACCCAGCGCAGCTCGCCGCTCGCCTTGCGGTCGCGCCGCTCGTAGGCGACGGTCGCGCCCGCGAACGCGCGCTCGATGTAGCCCTGCATCTCGGCCGCAGCCTCGCCGGCGAGCACGTCGCGCAGCACGCGGCCGAGGAGGTCGTCGGGCGCGACGCCGATCCAGTCGCCGAACGGCTTGTTGGCGAAGCGCACCTTGAGCTGCCGGTCGAAATAGAGGATCGGCGATCCGACGCTGTCGGTGACGAGGCGCAGCCGGTGCTCGCGCTGCCCCGCCTCGAGCTCCAGCCGCTTCAGGTTGTCGACGTCGGAATACGTCGCGAGGTAGCCGCGCACGAAGCCGTTTGCGCTGCGGTCGGGGTAGTAGTCGACGCGGATCCAGATCGTCGGACGGCCGGGCGCGGCGAGCTGGCGCTCGAAATTCGTGCGCTCGCCGGCGATCGCCGCCTCTACGTAGGCGTGGTAGAGCTGGTAGACGTCGCGGCCGACGACTTCGATGACTTCGCGGCCGAGGACGTCCTCGGGGCGCTTGCCGGTCCAGTCGAGGAACGCCTTGTTGACGAAGCGGTAGCGCTGGTTGCGGTCGATGTAGGCGAGCGGCAGCCCGAGCGCGTTGAGCTTGCGCTGCGACAGCGCGAGCAGGACCTCGCGATCGAGGACGTCGCCGATCGTCTGCTGGATCGTCGCGAGCTCGGCGCGGTTCAGCGGTCGCGGGGCGGCCATGTCGGCTCTGGCGAGACGGGCAAACGGGACGGAAATGCCCGCGGCGCCCGTGCCTGGGCGCGGGCGCCGCCAAAGCGGCGTCCGGACGGGGCGAAACGGCCAGCGGATTTATGCACTCTCATCCTGTTGCGGGCAAGCAAGGATCAGGCCCGTGATTATTCAGATTGTTCATAGTGGCGGCCGGCCCGTCGGGCCGGCCGTCCTTCGACAATAAATGCCGGTTTCGGGCGCCATGGCGGCCTTTTTGCCCTAAAGCGGGCGTTTTCCCATGTGGACGCTTCGCCGGGATCGACGAAGTCCTACGCGCCCTCTATCGACAAGCTACCGCAGCCCCGCGCGGCATGCAAACCGGAATGCGGGCTTCTCGCCGGACGAACCGAGCCGATCGGCTAAGATTCCGGCTTTGGACGCCGCCGGCAACGGCCGGGGGCGAAGCCAACATCCGGACCCCGTCCATGCGTACCCTGCTCGCCGCCCTCCCTGGCTTCTCGGTCTCATCCTTGCCGGAATGGCACACGCTGGCGAGGTCACGCTGTACGAAGCCGACAATTTCGCGGGCCGGTCGCTGACCGCCACCGACACGGTGTCGAATTTCGCCGCGGTCGGCTTCAACGACCGCGCGGCATCGGCTGTCATCGCCCGGGGCACGTGGGAGCTCTGCTCCGACGCCAATTTCCGCGGACGCTGCGTCACGCTCAATCCGGGCCGGTATCCCGACCTCGGGTCGATGGGGCTCGACCGCAACATTTCGTCGGTGCGCGAAATCGGCGCCGCGCCGGAGTACGGAGGCCGCGGCGAATCGTGGGGCGGCGGCGGCAATCGCGGCCAGATCACCTTGTACGACGGCTCCGGCTTCGCCGGAGAACCGTTCGTGAGCGACGGCATGCAGCCGAACCTGCATGACCAGGGCTTCAACGACCGCGCGCGCTCGATGATCGTGCTGCACGGCCAATGGGAGATCTGCTCCGACGCCTACTACCGCGGTCCCTGCGAAACGTTCGGCCCGGGACGTTACGCGAATCTGGGCGGGCTCGCCGGGCAGGTGAGCTCGCTGCGCCTGGTCGCGATGACGCCGGTCGCACCGCCGCCGCAGCGCGCCGCCCGGGCGATCCTCTACGAAGGGCCCGACCTCACCGGACGCTCGTTCGCCATCGACAATGAAGTCGTCGAGAACTTCGCGCGAACGGGATTCAACGACCGCGCGGCGTCGCTCGTGATCGAGGACGGCTACTGGATCTTCTGCTCGGACGCGAATTTCCAGGGCGAATGCCGGACGTTCGGCCCCGGCGAATACCGAAGGCTCGCGTGGGAGATCGACCGGAAGATTTCCTCCGGTCGCCGCGTGCATGCGACGTATCCGTATTCGCAGAATCCGTCGTGGTCGCGGTAGCCTGACGTGAGCGTCGTCGACGACATCGCCGGATTGCGCCGGATACTCGCCGAATCGCGCGTCATCGCCGTCGTCGGCCTGTCGGCGAGCTGGCATCGCCCGAGCTATTTCGCGGCGAAATACATGCAGGAGCACGGGTATCGGGTGATCCCGGTCAACCCGAACTGCGAGAGCATCCTCGGCGAGACGTGTTATCCGAACATCGAGGCCATTCCCGGCGGCGTCGACATCGTCGACTGCTTCCGCAAGCCCGGCGAGATGCCCGCCCTCGCCCGCGAGGCCGTGGCCAAGGGTGCCAAGGTGCTGTGGATGCAGCTCGGCATCCGCAACGACGAGGCGGCGAAGATCGCCGGTGACGCTGGACTCGAAGTGGTTCAGAACCACTGCGTGAAGATCGAGCACGCGCGGATCATGGGCGGGCTCAACTGGGCCGGCGTCAATACCGGCGTCATCTCCGCGAAGCGGCCGAGCCGGGGCCCGGGTCAATGAGCGCTGCGTTCCCGCGAAACACAAGCCCGCATGCCCGACCATAAATTCGGCTTCGACACGCTGTGCCTGCACGCGGGGCAGATTCCGGACGCAGCGACCGGCGCGCGCGCTCAGCCGATCTACCAGACGACGTCGTTCGTGTTCGACAGCGCCGATCACGCGGCGTCGCTGTTCAACCTGCAGACTTTCGGCAACGTCTACTCGCGTATCTCAAACCCGACCGTCGCGGCGCTCGAAGAGCGCGTCGCGGCGCTGGAAGGCGGGCGCGCGGCGCTCGCCACCGCCACGGGCATGGCGGCGCAGACGGTCGCCCTGCTGACCCTCGCCCGCGCCGGCGATCACATCGTCGCGGCACGCACGCTCTACGGCGGGACCTATTCGCAGCTCGCGGTGACTTTCGCCCAGTTCGGCATCGACGCGACGTTCGTCGACGCCGACGATCCTGCGGCGTTCCGCGCGGC
Source organism: uncultured beta proteobacterium (assembly GCA_963846855.1). Classification (GTDB taxonomy): domain Bacteria; phylum Pseudomonadota; class Gammaproteobacteria; order Burkholderiales; family Casimicrobiaceae; genus CAIWHR01. The sequence goes on along the minus strand of CAWJXK010000010.1, from coordinate 27,086 downwards.
GCTCAAGCCCAATACCAAGGCGGTGTACGCCGAGACGATCGGCAATCCGCAGCTCAACGTCTGCGACATCGCCGCGCTCGCCGAAGTCGCGCACGGCGCCGGCGTGCCGTTCGTCATCGACAACACGCTCGCGTCGCCCCACCTTTGCCGGCCGTTCGAGCATGGCGCCGACATCGTCGTCCACTCGCTCACCAAATACCTCGGCGGGCATGGCACGACGATGGGCGGCATCGTCGTCGAGTCGGGCAAATTTCCCTGGGACAACGGCCACTTCCCGCAGATGACCGAGCCCTCGCGCGGCTACCACGGCGTGCGCTTCTACGAGACCTTCGGTGACTTTGGCTTCACGATGAAGGCGCGGATGGAGACGATGCGCACGCTCGGACCGACGCTCTCGCCGCTGTCGGCGTTCCTGCTGCTGCAAGGCATCGAGACGCTGCATCTGCGGATGCCGCGGCACTCGGAGTCCGCGCTCGCGGTGGCGCAGCATCTGACGCGTCATTCCGCCGTTGACTGGGTCTCCTATCCGGCGTTGTCCGGAGGGCGCTACGAAGCGCTGGCGCGCAAGTACCTGCCGCACGGTGCGGGCGGCATCCTGACCTTCGGCATCAAGGCCGGAAAAATCGGCGGCGCGGCTGCGGGCGTCCGGTTCATCGAGGCGGTCGAGATGCTGTCGCACCTCGCCAACGTGGGCGACGCCAAGACGCTGGTGATCCATCCGGCCTCGACGACGCACCGGCAGCTGTCGGAGGACGAGCAGCGCGCCGCAGGCGTCTCGCCCGAAATGATACGGTTGTCGATCGGGCTCGAAACGCTCGACGATATCCTGTGGGACATCGACCAGGCTTTGGAGAAATCAAAGCAATGAGACGCTACGCCCCCATTCCCTGGCCGGTTGCCGGCCTTCTGATCGCCGCCGCATTGATCGTCCAGGAGGCGCTGCTCAGTTGGCTGGGGGCCAACCCGTCGCTGGCACAGACCGCCTACCGGATGCTGGTGTGGACCGTCGCCGCGAGTTCACTCGCGCTGATCCTGCTGCCGCAGCGGCGTCCTGCGTACTTGCTTGGATTCTTCATCTGCGCGGGGCTGATGGGCTGGGCACTGTGGCTGCAATACGGTCTCGACCTCGAGCCCTGCCCGCTGTGCGTGTTCCAGCGCATCGCCGTGATCAGCACCGGCGTCGTGTTCCTGATCGCGGCAGTCCACAATCCGGGCCGCTTCGGCGCGATGGTCTACGCGGGGCTGACCGTATTCATCTCGGGCATCGGCGCCGCGCTCGCGCTGTGGCACGTCTGGATCCAGGCGCAGCCGAAAGGAAGCGTCGCCGCCTGCGGGATGGGGCTCAACTACATGCTGCAGACGCTGCCGCTGTACGAGGTGATCGGCCGTGTGCTGAAGGGCAGCGGCGAATGCGCCGAGCAAGGATGGCTGCTGATGGGGCTCGCGATTCCGTCGTGGACGTTCGTCTTCTTCATTGCGATGATCGCCGCGGCAATCGCGCTCGTCGATCGCGAGTGAGGCCGTCGACGCTGCCAGCAAATTGAGCGGCGGAACGGCGAGCGCGCCGGAGTGACGCGGCATTGAGAGCACACCGCCGGAACGCCGGTCCAATTCGCCGGGCAAAGCGGGAACCAGCGAATTAAGCATCGATCCGGCGCGCTCACCGCGTACCAAGCCTCCTTGCGACCCGCGTCGGAACGACGCTTCAACTCGCCGACCGAAACGGAACCTACTTTGGCGCCATCCGGATCGCGCCGTCGAGGCGGATCACCTCGCCGTTCAGCATCACGTTGCGCACGATCTCGGCGACCAGAGACGCGAACTCGGACGGGCGGCCGAGGCGCGGCGGAAACGGCACCATCTTGCCGAGCGATTCGGCGATCTCCGGCGGGATCTGCCCGACCATCGGCGTCTCGAAAAGACCGGGCGCGATCGTCATGACGCGAATGCCGTTGCGCGAAAGATCACGCGCCATCGGCAGCGTCATCCCGGCCACACCCGCTTTCGACGCGCTGTAGGCCGCCTGTCCGATCTGCCCGTCGAACGCCGCGACCGACGCGGTGTTGACGATCACGCCGCGCTCGCCCTCCTCGTTCGGCGCGTTCTTGGTCATCGCCGCGGCGGCGAGTCGCGTCACGTTGAACGTTCCGATCAGGTTGATGTTGATCACGCGGACGAATCCGGCGAGCGTCGCCGGTCCGTCCTTGCCGACGACCTTCTCGCCGTAGACGATGCCCGCGCAGTTGACGAGTCCGTGCACGGCGCCGAACGCCTCCAGCGCGGCCGCGACGGCAGCCTGAGCGCTCGCTTCGTCGGTGACGTCGGTCCGGACGAATTTCACCTTTGCGCCGAGCTCCTTCGCGAGCGCGTTCCCTTCGGCTTCCTTGAGATCGGCGAGGACCGCATTGCTGCCGCTGGCGACGACCATCCGCGCCGTCGCCTCGCCCAGCCCCGACGCGCCGCCGGTCACGATGAACGTGCTGCCCTTCAGCTGCATCGCCTTGTCCTCTATTTGGCCTGCGTCTTGAACATCGTGGTCATCGACGTGACCAGAGTCGCGACGTCCGCGAGGTTCGACGGCACGATCAGCGTGTTGCCGGCCTTCGCGAGATTCGAGAATGCCGCGATGTAGAGCTCCGCGACCTTGAGATTCACCGCGTTGATTCCGCCCTGCGCATTGGTCGCTTCGGCGACCTGGAGGATGGCCCGCGCGTTCGCCTCGGCGATGGCGAGAATCGCCGCCGCATGGCCCTGCGCCTGGTTGATCTCCGACTGCTTCTCGCCTTCGGACTTGGCGATCGCCGCGGCGCGCGCGCCATTTGCGAGATTGATCTGCTCCTGCTGCTTGCCCTCGGAGGTCGCGATGACGGCGCGCTTCTCGCGCTCGGCGGTGATCTGCGCCTGCATCGCGTGCAGGATCTCCTTCGGTGGCGTCAGGTCCTTGATCTCGTAGCGCAGCACCTTGACGCCCCAGTTCCCCGCTGCCTGGTCGAGCGCCGCGACGACAAGCCCGTTGATGTGGTCGCGCTCCTCGAACGTGCGGTCGAGCTCCATCCGGCCGATCACGCTGCGCAGCGTCGTCTGTGCAAGCTGCGTGATCGCCACCATGAAGTTGCTGGATCCGTACGACGCGAGCTTCGGGTCGGTGACCTGGAAATAGAGAATGCCGTCGACCTGCAGCTGCGTGTTGTCCTTGGTGATGCAGATCTGGCTCGGCACGTCGAACGGGATTTCGCGCAGATCGTGCTTGTACGCGACGCGGTCGACGAACGGAATCACGAAATTGAGACCGGGCGCCAGCACCGCATAGAAGCGTCCGAGCCGCTCGATGACGAGCGCATGCTGCTGCGGCACGACCCGGATCGCCTTGCCGATGATGATGATCGCGACGACGAACAGCGCGACGGTGAACACTGACGAACCGATCCACATGGTGAGAGCCTCCAGTTGCGCGGCGATCATCGACGCGCCTCAGTCGCTGCGAAATCCGACGTGGTCACCGACGACAGAGAGCAACACTCCAATGAGCCCCCACGCTTGCAGCTTTCGCTGCTGCGCTGCCGCCCAAGAGACGCCGGCGCAAGCAGGGTGAAGCCCAGGCCCGAAGGGCGCGTCTGCGAGCGCCGGCGGTGGCCGACTCGGTGCGACACCATATCAGCACGCCCGCGCGGAGGCCGCGGCAATTCGCGCCTTGGGACGGCCCTGCGGCGTTCATGCCGCGGGCTTCTTGTCGGACAGCACGAGCACGTTCGCGCGCGTCGCGACGATGTACATCGTTTCCGCGCGCACGCCGCCGGGCGTCGCGAGCTCGGCGTCCCACTCGGAGCCGCGGTAGGCGACGCGCAAGGTGCCGTCGGGATTGGTTTGCCGGACCACGACCGCCTGCCCGATGTCGAGCCCGGGCTGCGGTGGCGGCGTGGCGCGCTCGATCCGCCAGCGATGGGCCAGGATCGTGAGGACGACGCCCAGTACGCCCGCGACCGCGAATTGCACCGGACCGCTCGCGCCCAGAAAGGCCGCCACCCCGCCCAGGCCGACCGCGATGCCGACCGCGAGAAGATAGAACGTGCCGGTGAGGAGCTCCGCGCCGATCAGCACGGCGGCCACGATCCACCAGGTCCAGTAATGTTCCATAGCGAAGCGATTCTTCTTGTCGTGACGTTCGCAAGCATACCGTACGGCCGCATCGTTCCGCGATTTTGAAATTGCCGCGGCCGGTCCCATCTGAGTGGAGTCGCCGGGGCGCGCGCGGCGCAAATGACGCGATTTCGGAAAACACGCGGTTTGCGGTATAATATTTCTTTTTGAATCAAGCGCTTTCGCGCCGATCCCGGCTGGCGATACGAGGTTAGCGATGCCGATCTACGAATACCGTTGCGCATCCTGCGGGCACGAGCTCGAATCGATCCAGAAGCTCTCGGAGGCCCCGCTGCTGAACTGCCCGTCCTGCCATTGCGACGCGCTGGTGAAGCTCATGTCCGCCTCGGGCTTCCAGTTAAAGGGAAGCGGCTGGTACGCGACCGACTTCAAGAGCGGGTCGAAGCCCGCGGCCAAGCCCGGCGCCGACGCGAAAGCAGTTGACGCCAAGCCCGCGGATGCGAAGGCCGACGCGGCGCCGGCGGCGCCGCCGGCGAGCCCGGTCGCGACACCGGCCAAGTCCGACGCGGCCTGACGCGGCGCCGATTCGATGAGGCGCTACCTGATCGCCGGGCTGCTCGTGTGGGTGCCGCTCGGCATCACGATCTGGGTGCTGAACGCGCTCGTGGGAATGCTCGACCAGTCGCTGCTGCTCGTGCCGCCCACGTGGCGGCCCGATGCGCTGCTCGGATTCCACATCCCGGGCCTGGGCGCGCTGCTGTCGTTCGCAATCCTCCTTCTGACCGGCGTCTTCGCCGCGAACTTCTTCGGCGCGCGGCTCATTCACATCTGGGAAGGCGCGATCGGCCGGATCCCGTTCGTCAAATCGATCTACCTGTCGGTGAAGCAGGTCAGCGATACCGTTCTCTCGGACCAGAGCACGGCATTCCGCAAGGCGCTGCTCGTCGAGTTTCCACGGACCGGCTGCTGGACCATCGGATTTCTCACCGGAACGCCGGCCGACGCGGTCAACGATCACCTGACCGGCGAACATGTGAGCGTCTACGTGCCGACGACGCCCAACCCGACGGGCGGATACTTCGTGATGGTGCCGCGGGCGTCCGTGCGCGAGCTCGAGATGTCCGTCGACGAGGCGCTGAAGTACATCATCTCGATGGGCGTCGTCTCGCCGCATCGCCGGCTCCCCGGCCCGCCGGACATGCCGGAGATCGCCGCACCCGCGCCGGGCAAGCTCGTCGCGCATCCGCGAAATTGAACGCCGCGCAACGCGCAAGGCGCGCCGCATGCGGCCCGCGCCGGCGCGTTCGCGGCGGCCTGCCATCGAACCCGATTCCAATTCCAAACAGCCGGAGATTTCCTTGAAGCGCACCGATTATTGCGGACAGGTCGACCGCCGCCACCTTGGTGAGACCGTCACGCTGATGGGCTGGGTCCACCGCCGCCGCGACCACGGCGGCGTGATCTTCGTCGACCTGCGCGATCGCGAGGGGCTGTGCCAGGTCGTTTTCGATCCCGACCGCGCCACGATCTTCGCGATGGCGGAGACGCTGCGCAACGAGTTCGTCCTCGCGGTGACGGGCCTCGTGCGCCCGCGCCCGCAGGGCACGACCAATCCCAACCTCGCCTCCGGCGAGATCGAGGTGCTCGCGCACAGCGCCGAGATCCTGAATCCCTCGGTGACGCCGCCGTTCCAGCTCGACGACGAGAATCTCTCGGAAACGGTGCGGCTCGAGCACCGCGTGCTCGACCTTCGCCGCCTCCCGATGCAGCGCAACCTGCGGCTCCGGCATCGCGCGGCGATCTCGGCGCGCCGCTACCTCGACGCGCACGGATTCATCGACATCGAGACGCCGACGCTCTACAAGTCCACGCCCGAAGGCGCGCGCGAGTTCCTCGTGCCCTCGCGCATCCATCACGGCCAGTTCTACGCGCTGCCGCAGTCGCCGCAGCTGTTCAAGCAGATGCTGATGATGGCGGGATTCGACCGCTACTACCAGATCGTCAAGTGCTTCCGCGACGAGGACCTTCGCGCCGACCGTCAGCCCGAGTTCACGCAGATCGACGTCGAGACGTCGTTCCTGTCCGAGCTCGAGATCCGCGAGGTGATGGAAGGCCTCGTCCACACGATGTTCAAGGACGTGCTCGACGTCGAGCTACCCAAGCCGTTTCCGATCATGACCTACGGCGATGCGATGCGCGACTACGGCTCCGACAAGCCGGATCTTCGCGTGCCGCTCAAGCTCACCGAGCTTACCGATCTCATGAAGACGGTCGATTTCAAGCTGTTCCGCGCGGCCGCCGATCTCCCTAACGGCCGCGTCGCGGCGCTCAACGTGCCGGGTGGCGCAACGCTGACGCGCAAGGAAATCGACGACTACACGACGTTCGTGAAGATCTACGGCGCCGGCGGCCTCGCCTATATCAAGGTCAACGACGCCGCCAAGCCCAACGAGGAGGGGTTGCAGTCGCCGGTGGTCAAGTTCCTTTCGCCCGACGTGCTGAAGGCGATCCTCGAGCGCACCGCCGCCAAGACCGGCGACCTGATTTTCTTCAGCGCGGATCGCGCCAAGGTCGTCAACGACGCCCTGGGCGCGCTGCGCGCCAAGGTCGGGCACGAGCGCGGGCTTGCGCAGCCGGGCTGGAAGCCGCTGTGGGTCGTCGATTTCCCGATGTTCGAGTACGACGAGGACAACAAGACCTGGGCGGCGCGGCACCACCCGTTCACCGCGCCGAAGGACGGCCACGAGGAGCTCTTCTCGCGCGACCCCGGCGCGACGCTGGCGAAGGCCTACGACGTCGTGCTGAACGGCTGGGAGATCGGGGGCGGGTCGGTGCGGATCCACAAGCAGGACGTCCAGGCGAAGGTGTTCGCGGCGCTCAGGATCAGTCCCGAGGACCAGCGCCGCAAGTTCGGCTTCCTGCTGGACGCGCTGTCGTACGGCGCGCCACCGCACGGGGGCATCGCGTTCGGGTTCGACCGGATGGTCGCGATGATGGCGGGTGTCGAGCAGATTCGCGACGTGATCGCCTTTCCCAAGACCCAGCGCGGGCAGGACCTCCTGGTGGGCGCGCCGAGCCCGGCGACCGAAGCGCAGTTGCGTGACCTGCACATCAAGGTTCGCCCGTCGGACGCCGCCAAGCTGGCCTGAGTTGACGTAGACTCGGCGAAAAATGCAGACGGCACTCCCCATGCGTACGTTTGTCGCCATTGCCGCGCTGGCGCTCGTGGCCGCGCTGGCGCCGTTCTCCTTGGCCGCGCGGTCGAATTCCGACGCGATTCCCGCGGTCACGCTGAGCGCCCTGCCGGCGGAAGCGCGGGACGTCTTCGCGCTGATCCACAAGGGGGGACCGTTTCATTACGACCGCGACGGCATCGCCTTTGGCAACCGCGAGGGGCTCCTTCCCGCCAAGCCGCGTGGCTATTATCATGAGTACACGGTGCGCACACCCGGGACGAAGAGCCGCGGCGCACGGCGCATCATATGCGGCGGCCAGGCGCGTGCGCCGGATGCCTGTTACTACACCGACGACCATTACCGCTCGTTCCGGAGAATCAGCGAATGAAAGTGCCGGACCTGTCCGACCTCGAGATCAGCGGCGTCCACGCGTGGACCGGCGACACGCAGCCGCTCGCGGCGGCGGCGGCGGCGGCCAAGCTCCGTTTCGTGAGCGCGGATCTCAAGACGATCGACAGCAAGGCGCAGCTATTGGGTGCCGTCGCCATGGGATTGAAGCTGCCCGAGCATTTCGGCAACAACTGGGATGCGCTCGCCGATTCGGTCGAGGACGGCGAGTGGCTCGGCAAGCACGGCTGTGTCATCGCGCTCACCCATGCGGGCGGCTATCGCAAGGCGCACACCGTCGATTGGACCACGTTCGAGGACATCCTCGCCGAGGCGTCCGACTACTGGCGCGAGCGGCATAAGCCCTTCTGGGTGTTCGTGAGCTGAACTCATCTCCAAAATGGCTGCGCGCCCGGATTGCTTTGTAGCTCCGGTCGCTTCGCTTAACATTCGCCACGCTCAAGTTAGCCTTCACTGAAGCTTCCGCTTTCGTGCCCTCGCTCGCCCCTCGCTGTTTGATCGAGTACTGTGACTCCGGCCGCTCGGCATCGCCTCGCTTAACTTCGCGCGTGGCGCGACGTTAGCCTACGCCGCAACAAACCGCTGGTGCGGCGTGTTGTCTCGGGGCTCGCTGCGGGCCCTTAGTTGGCAAATGAGGCACTCGGGTCTGCTCGCAAGATTCTTCAGATGAGTTCACTCAATGGTTCGCCATACAAGGTTCCGGTATCCGCGCTGATCGTCGTCTACACGCACGACCTTCTTGTGCTTCTGCTCGAGCGGGCCGATTATCCGGAACATTGGCAGTCGGTGACCGGAAGCCAGGAACCAGGCGAGTCGCTGCGGGAAACCGCCACACGCGAGCTCGCCGAGGAAACCGGCATCGATGCCGACGCCTGCGGTGGCGTCGATGACTGGGAGATTACGCGCGATTTCGAGATCTACGCGAAGTGGGCGCATCGCTATGCGCCCGGCACGACGCACAACACCGAGCACTGGTTCGGCCTCGGGCTGCCCATGCCGGTGCCGGTCAGGCTCGAGCCACGAGAGCATCTGCGCCATGCTTGGCTGCCGTGGCGAGAAGCGGCGCAGAAATGTTTTTCCTGGACCAACCGCGATGCGATCCTGCAGCTGCCGCAGCGCGTTTCGGACAATCGGAGAGCCTCATGATTCGGATCCCCACTCCTTCATCGGCAGCCGCGGCGGTCGTCGCGGTCATCCTTGCATTCGCGGCCGGCGCCGCCAGCGCCGATCCGTCGCATCCGTACGGCCCACCGATGCCGCCGACCGTCACGGTGACGGGCCAGGCGTCGGCGAGCGTTCCAACCGACCGCCTCCAGGCGTGGCTGCGTGCCGAAGTCGACAACGCGGATCCCGCGGCGGCCGCGAGCGCCGTCAACACGGCGATGGCGAAGGCGCTGGCACGCGTCAAGGGCGTCCCGGGAGTCAAGCCGACGACGTCCGGCTATTCGACGCAGCAGATTACCGAAAAAGGAAAGCCCGCGCACTGGCGCGTCGCACAGTCACTGACGCTCGACAGCGCCGATTTCGCGGCGATGGCAACGCTCGTCGGCAAGCTGCAGGAAAGCGATGGCCTCCTCGTCGGCGGCATGTCATTCTTCCTGAGCACCGAGGCGCGCCGGCGCGCCGAGGAAGCCCTTACGCTGGAAGCAATCCGGTCGTGGCAGGAGCGCGCGCAGCGCGCGGCGCAGGGACTTGGATTCGCCCAGTGGCGCCCCGGTCACGTCACCGTGCAGACCGGCGACATCGCGCGGCCGTTCCCGATGATGCGCGCGCAGGCGTCAATTGTGGGAGCGGCGCCGGTCCCGCTCGAGCCGGGCTCCGTCGACGTGACGGTGACGGTGACCGGCGACGCGATACTCGGCGAGCACGCGCCGCCACGCTGACCGTCGCAGCGGCCCCTATCGCGGGCCGACCATCTTTTCCGGCCGCACCCATGTGTCGTATTGCGCCTCGGTGACGTGGCCGAGCGCCAGCGCGGCCGTCCTGAGCGTCGTGCCGTCGTGGTGCGCCTTCTTGGCGATCGCCGCGGCCTTGTCGTAGCCGATGTGCGGCGCGAGCGCCGTGACCAGCATCAGCGACTGCTCGAGCAGGCTCTTGATCCGCGCGCGGTCGGGCTCGATGCCGCGCGCGCAATGCTCCTCGAAGCTCGCGCTCGCGTCGGCGAGGAGCCGGATGCTCTGCAGTACGTTGTGGATGATGAGCGGCCGGTAAACGTTGAGCTCGAAATTGCCCGAGGCGCCGCCGATGTTGACGGCGACGTCGTTGCCCATCACCTGGGCCGCCGCCATAGTCAGCGCTTCGCACTGCGTCGGATTGACCTTGCCGGGCATGATCGAGCTGCCCGGCTCGTTTTCGGGAATGGTGATCTCGCCCAGTCCGGAGCGCGGACCGCTCGCGAGCCAGCGCACGTCGTTGGCGATCTTGAAGAGCGCAGCGGCAAGCGACTTCAGCGCGCCGTGCAGATTGACCAGCGCGTCGGCGGCGCCCATGGCCTCGAACTTGTTCGGCGCGCTGACAAAAGGCAGCCCCGTGACGGCGGCGAGCCCGGCTGCGACGCGCGCGCCGAATTCCGGATGCGTGTTGAGCCCCGTGCCTACCGCGGTTCCGCCCTGGGCAAGCTCGTACACGTGCGGCAGCGCCGCCTCGATGTGCGCCTTCGCATGCGCGAGCTGCGCCGCGTAGCCCGAGAATTCCTGGCCGAGCGTCAGCGGTGTCGCGTCCTGCAGATGCGTGCGGCCGATCTTGACGATGCTCGCGAACGCCTTTGCCTTGGCATCGAGCGTCGCCGCAAGCGCGGCAATCGCCGGCAGCAGGTCGCGGTTGACAGCCACGGCGGCCGCGACGTTCATCGCCGTCGGAAACACGTCGTTCGACGATTGCCCGCGATTGACGTCGTCATTCGGATGCACGCGCCGCCCTTCGCCGCGCGGGCCACCGAGGATCTCGGACGCGCGATTGGCGAGCACCTCGTTGACGTTCATGTTGGTCTGCGTGCCGGAGCCCGTCTGCCACACGGCAAGCGGGAATTCGCCGGCATGCCGCCCGGCGAGCGCCTCGTCCGCCGCCGCGACGATCGCATCGGCAATGTCGGCGGGCAGCGCACCGAGCTCGACATTCACCCGCGCCGCCGCCCGCTTGACGAGCAGAAGCGCCCGGATCAGCGCCTCCGGCATCTTCTCGCTCGAGATGCGGAAGTGCAGCAGCGAGCGCTGCGTCTGCGCGCCCCACAGCCGGTCGGCCGGGACCTCGATCGGTCCGAACGTGTCGCGCTCGGTGCGCGTCGTGCCTGCAGCGTTCGAATTCGCCATGGGCGCCCGTCTCTTTCCGCCGAAAATGCATTGTGGCACCGAATCGACTGCGAAAAAAAGGGGCGCCGAAGTGCCCCAAGCTTCCACCCTTGTTTCCGACGGCTCGACCGGTGCGTGCGTCCGGAATCGACACGCGACCAACTGATATTCTTTGACCTCTCCATCCGGCGCGTCTGCTTCTCGATCGACGTGGACTCAATGGCTGCTTGCGACTGCGAACCGCCCGTCACCGCTGTCCGCCTCAGGGAAGCACATTCCGGGTAGCATCGACTCGGGTCGCGACCGGTTCGGGCCCCAGCGGAAGCCAAGGGTCCAGGTGAGCATGACCATCGCTCGCGCCACGAGCAAAATACTGAATGATTCAACGCCAGGAAGCCTAGGCGATGTTACGCCAGGATCATCAACGACATGCTCATCACCGATCCACATTTCTACCTGATCGCGATCCCGGTAGTCCTTTTGGCCGGCATTTCCAAGACCGGAATCCCCGGGCTCTTCGGCGGCATGGCGGTGCCGCTGCTTGCCCTCGTCATCTCACCGCTTCAGGCAGCGGCGATAATGCTGCCGGTACTGTGCTGCATCGATCTATTCGGCCTTGGCGCGTTCCGAGGCATTTACGACCGACGAAACATGCCGATCCTTCTCACCGGCCTCGCCATCGGCATTGTTGTGGGCAGCTTGATTTTCAGCGTCGTGCGTCAGGATGTGCTGCGACTGCTGATCGGCGCGATCGCGATCTCATTTGCGCTCAATAATCTGTTTGGCTGGGCGAGGAACCAGCCGCCGGCGAAAGCCTCATGGCCCCGCGGCGTAGCCTGGTCGGCGGTCTCGGGACTCACCAGCTTTCTCGCGCACGCCGGATCGGCACCCCTGATGGCTTATCTCCTGCCGCTGCGGCTTGACAAGCGCACGTATGTCGGAACGACCGTGTGGTTCTTTTTTGCTTCCAATTACGCAAAGATCATTCCCTACGCCCTTCTGGGGCAACTGGACACGACCAATTTCGCCACATCGCTGGTGCTCCTGCCTTTTGTGCCGGTGGGCGTCAAGCTGGGCGTGCTCGTTCAAGGCAAACTCGAGGAGCGGGTGTTCTACCAGATCAGCTACTGGGCGTTGCTTGCTCTCGGCCTCAAGCTCGTCTACGACGGCGTGGCGCTGCCTTAGTGCGCTCGCGGGTCAATGGTGTCTCTGCCGCAACCCTCGATTCCGGCCGGAACGGCGAATCGATGCAGGGTCCGATCACAACACATTCGTGCGAGCCCTGAACACGCGTCAAAACGCTGCCTGCAACGTCGCGGATGTCGACAAAAGTGCAAGCAGCGGGAATGCCCATCACAACCGCTCGCGAAGTGCGGATTCGGCACGTGCGGAATCATCGCGAAAAAAGGGGCGCCGAAGCGCCCCTTCTTGTCGTGCCCGAATTGCTATTGCGCCGGCGTCGGCTCGGTCGGCGCCGCGGGAGCGGGCGTCGGCGCTGGCGGCGCGGCGGCATCCTCGGCCGCTGCTTTCATCGACAGGCGCAGGCGACCCTTGTCGTCGGCTTCGAGCACCTTGACGCGCACGACCTGGCCTTCCTTCACGTAGTCGGAGACCTGGTTGACGCGCTCCTTGGCGATCTGCGAGATGTGCAGGAGACCGTCCTTGCCGGGTAGCACCTGCACGATCGCGCCGAAATCGAGCAGGCGCAGCACCGTGCCCTCATAGACACGGCCGACCTCGACCTCCGCGGTGATGTCCTCGATGCGCTTGCGCGCAACGTTGCACGCGTCGGCATTGACCGACGCGATCGTGATCGTGCCGTCGTCCTGGATGTCGATCGTCGTGCCGGTCTCCTCGGTCAGCGCGCGGATCACCGCGCCGCCCTTGCCGATGACGTCCCTGATTTTCTCCGGATTGATCTTGAACGTCATCATCCGCGGCGCATGCTGCGAGACTTCGGTGCGCGCGTGCGGCAGCGCTTGTTGCATCAGGTGCAGGATGTGCATCCGTCCTTCGCGCGCCTGCGACAGCGCAACCGCCATGATTTCCTTGGTGATGCCCTGGATCTTGATGTCCATCTGCAGCGCAGTCACGCCGCGGTCGGTGCCGGCCACCTTGAAGTCCATATCGCCGAGGTGGTCCTCGTCACCGAGGATGTCGGTCAGCACGGCGAACCGGTTGCCTTCCTTGATGAGCCCCATCGCGATGCCCGCGACATGCGCCTTGGTCGGCACGCCGGCGTCCATCAGCGCGAGGCTGCCGCCGCACACCGACGCCATCGACGAGCTGCCGTTCGACTCGGTGATCTCGGAGACCACGCGCATCGAGTAGGCGAACTCCTCTGCGGTCGGCAGCACCGCGAGCAGCGCGCGCTTGGCGAGCCGCCCGTGGCCGATCTCGCGCCGCTTCGGCGAGCCAACGCGGCCCGTCTCGCCGGTCGCATACGGCGGCATGTTGTAGTGGAGCATGAAGCGGTCGCGGTACTCGCCCATCAGCGCATCGACGATCTGCTCGTCGCGCGCAGTGCCGAGCGTGGCAACGACGATCGCCTGTGTCTCGCCGCGCGTGAACAGCGCCGAGCCGTGCGTGCGCGGCAGCACACCCGTGCGGATGGTGATCGGCCGCACCGTGCGCGTGTCGCGGCCGTCGATGCGCGGCTCGCCCGACAGAATCTGGTTGCGGACGATCTTGGACTCGAGCTCGAACACGAAATTGTTGACCTGATTCGCATACCCCGGCGCCGCGTCGGCCGCGATGCATTCGGCGGCGACCTGCGCATAGATGTCCTTCAGGCGCTGCTGCCGCGCCTGCTTCGAGCGCAGCTGATAAGCCTCGTGCAGCGCGCCGTCGGCGACCGCGGTGACCTTGGCGATCATCGCCTCGTCCTTCGCGGCGGGCTTCCAGTCCCACAGCGGCTTGCCCGCGGCCTCGGTCAGCTCGTGGATCGCGTTGATCGCGGCCTGCTGCTGCTGGTGGCCGTAAACGACAGCGCCCAGCATCACCTCTTCGGGGAGCTCGTTCGCTTCCGACTCGACCATCAGCACGGCGGCTTCCGTGCCGGCGACGACCAGGTTGAGCGACGACGTCGTGAGCTCGGTCTTGGTCGGATTGAGCACATATTGGCCGTCGACATAGCCCACCCGCGCCGCCCCGATCGGCCCGCTGAACGGGACGCCCGCGAGCATCAGCGCAGCCGACGCGCCGATCATCGCCGGGATGTCCGGATCGATTTCAGGATCCACCGACAGCACCGTCGCGATGATCTGCACCTCGTTGTAGAAGCCGTCCGGGAACAGGGGCCGGATCGGCCGGTCGATCAGGCGGCAGGTCAGCGTTTCCTTTTCCGACGGGCGCCCTTCGCGCTTGAAGAATCCGCCGGGGATCTTGCCCGCCGCGAACGTCTTTTCCTGGTAGTCGACGGTCAGCGGGAAGAAATCCTGACCTGCCTTAGCGGTCGTGCGCGCGACAGCGGTGACGAGCACCACGGTGTCGTCGAGGCTGACCATCACGGCGCCGCCGGCCTGGCGCGCGACTTCGCCGGTCTCGAGCGTCAGGGTATTGCGCCCGTACGGTATCGATTTCTTGGTTGGGTTCACGGTGTCCTCAATGCGTTGAATGCCAATGGCCGCGCTCGATCGGCGCGGCCATTGGCGGTGAAATCATCGGATCGGCGGCGAACGCCGGGGATCCCCGTTGGCGAACTGGCGGCGCAGTGACTGCTTGCCGACGCGCCGTTGAATACGCCCATGCATTTCAGTTCAGCTGCTCTCGCCGCGCCTACTTGCGCAGGCCGAGCTTGTCGATGAGGGTGCGGTAGCTGTCCGCATTGCGCGACTTGAGATAGTCGAGCAGTTTGCGGCGGCGCGATACCATCCGCAGCAAGCCGCGCCGCGAGTGGTGATCCTTGACATTGGCCTTGAAGTGATCGTTGAGGCCGTTGATGCGCGCGGTGAGCAGCGCGATCTGCACTTCCGGGGATCCGGTGTCGCCGGTCGCCCGCTGATACGTGGCGATGACTTTCGCCTTTTCCTGCACGTTTACTGACATTGCCTCTTCCTCGTTCTCTTCGGTAATCCGGCTCGGTTGGGTTGCTGTCGTTGCGCTTGGCAAAGACGATAATTATAGCCTGAAAAACGCTTAGGATTCAAGCGCTAAACCGTCGACTACACGGGAATCAGGCAGCGGCATCGGTTCGCAGCAGCCGCACGGCCCGCAGCGCGCCCGCAGCGCATTCGACAATCCCCAGGAACTCGGAATTCGGTCCGTAACAGCGAAATCTCCCGCGCGCGTCCGGATCGGCAGCCTCCGTGCGCCGTCCCTGCCGAAGCGAGCGCGCTACGTCGTCGGAAACATCCTGCCTCGGCATCGCCGCGACCAGCGAATCGGGCGGCAGAAGACGCGCATCGCGCGCCTCGGACGCCATCGTTTCCAGCGCATCGAGCGTCACGGCCGCCGCCAGCGCGAACGGCCCGGTGGCGACGCGTCGGAGCGCGACAAGATGCGCGCAACTGCCGAGTGCGCGGCCGAGGTCCTCGGCCAGCACGCGGACATAAGTGCCCTTGCTGCAGGCGACGCGCAGCACTGCGACCGGCGGCACCCAGTCGAGGAGCTCGATCGCGTGGACGTCGACGCTGCGCGGCGCGCGTGGAATCTCGATGCCTTCGCGCGCGTATTCGTAGTATTTGCGGCCGTGATACTTGAGCGCAGCGTGGCGCGGCGGGACCTGCGCGATCGTCCCGGCGAACGCGGGCAGTGCCCGCTCGAGCTCGCCGCGCGTGAAATCGTCGCGCCCGCGCTCGGTCTCCGCGCCCTCCGCGTCGCCGGTCGTCGTGGCGATGCCGAACCGTACGGTCGCGACGTATTCCTTGTCCGAATCAAGCAATGCCTGCGCGAACTTGGTCGCGTCGCCGAAGCAGACCGGCAGCAGCCCCGAGGCCATCGGGTCGAGCGTCCCGGTATGTCCCGCCTTCTCGGCCGCAAACGCGCGGCGCGCGCGCTGCAATGCGGCGTTGGACGACAGGCCCGACGGCTTGTCGAGCACGAGCACGCCGTCGACGCGGCGGCGCGGCGCGCGCACGGGGCGCGGCACGGAAGTCGTGTGCGGCGAAGGATTCAAGAGGTGGACGGACACGCTGGAGGCAAATGCAAAGAAGGGTTCCTCGCGTATGCGAAGAAGCAACTCGTTACGATGATTGCTTGCGATCGGCCGAGACGGCCTCGTCGATCAGCTGAGACATCTTCATTCCCGCCTCGATCGAGTCGTCATAGGCGAAGTGGAGCTGGGGCACCGAATAAAGCGAGAGCCGGTGCGATAGCGCGGAACGCAGGAATCCGGCCGTGTGCTGCAGCGCGGTGACGGCCTCCGCCGCATGCTCGCGCCCCGCGAGGTGTGTAACGAACACCTTCGCATGCGACAGATCGGAGGTCACCTCGACCGACGTGATCGTGACGCGCCCGACGCGCGGATCCTTGACCTCATCGCGCAGGATCTCGGCGAGCTCGCGCTGAATCTCATCGCCGACCCGCCGTGCCCGCTGACTCGTCTTCTTCATGATGGAAATCTCCAGGCCTTTGCCGGCATTGCATGTCGTGCGGGCAAAAGGCTTGTCTGCAAGGAGAAAACGGCAGTCGACGCCTTTTGAGATCGCTCTCGCCGCGTCACCGCCGAGCCGAAGCGCGTCGCGAGCAGGCCCGTATCCGCGGCAGCGAGCCGAGCCGATGCGAGATAGTACGAACTGGTACAGCGAGCATCGGCGAGGCGAGCAACAAAGGAGACGGGGCGCGCAGCAGCGCTGCGGCCAGCGCCACAATCACAGAGTCCGAGATACCTCGACGATTTCGTATACCTCGAGGAGATCGCCCTTGTTGATGTCGTTGTACCCGCGCACCGATAGGCCGCATTCGAAGCCCGACTTGACCTCGCGCACATCGTCCTTGAAGCGCTTCAGCGAATCGAGCTCGCCGTCGTGCATCACGACGTTGTCGCGCAGCACGCGCACCTTCGCGCCGCGCTTCACGACACCCTCCTGGACGTAGCAGCCGGCCACGGTGCCGACCTTGGAGATCTTGTAGACCTCGCGCACCTCGACCAGGCCGATCTGGCTCTCCTTGCGCTCCGGCGCGAGCATGCCGGACAGCGCGGCCTTCACTTCGTCGACCGCTTCGTAAATGATGTTGTAGTAGCGGATGTCGATGCCGCTGTGCTCGGCGAGCTTGCGCGCGGCGACGTCCGCTCGCACGTTGAACCCGATCACCACGGCCTTCGACGCGAGCGCCAAGTTGATGTCGGATTCGGTGATTCCACCGACACCCGCGTGAACGATGTTGACCTTGACCTCGTCGCCCGAGAGCTTGGTCAGTGCCTGCGCGAGTGCTTCGTAGCTGCCCTGCACGTCGGCCTTGACGATGAGCGCCAGCGACTTCTTCTCGTCCTCGGCCATCTGATCGAACATGTTCTCGAGCTTCGCGGCCTGCTGCTTCGCGAGCTTCACGTCGCGGAACTTGCCCTGGCGGAACAGGGCGATCTCGCGCGCCTTGCGCTCGTCGCCCAGCACCATCACCTCTTCGCCGGCGAGCGGCACATCGGACAGGCCCTGGATCTCCACGGGTATTGCCGGGCCGGCGGCCGTGACCGCCTTGCCGAGCTCGTCGGTCATCGCGCGCACGCGGCCGAACACCGCGCCGGCAAGAATGATGTCGCCGCGCTTCAACGTTCCCGACTGCACCAGCACCGTGGCGACCGGGCCCTTGCCCTTGTCGAGGCGCGACTCGATCACGATGCCTTTCGCCGGCGCATCCTTCGGCGCCTTCAGCTCCAGCACCTCGGCTTGCAGCAGGATCGCATCCAGCAGACGGTCGATGCCCTCCCCGGTCTTCGCCGAGACGGGTATGAACTGCGTCTCGCCGCCATATTCCTCGGGAATGACGCTTTCGGCGACCAGCTCCTGCTTGACCCGCTCCGCGTTCGCCTCCGGCTTGTCGATCTTGTTGATCGCGACGACCAGCGGGACGTTGGCCGCCTTCGCGTGCGCGATCGCCTCCTTCGTCTGCGGCATCACGCCGTCGTCGGCCGCGACCACCAGCACGACGAGGTCGGTGACCTTCGCACCGCGCGCGCGCATCGCGGTGAACGCCTCGTGACCCGGCGTGTCGAGGAACGTGATCACTCCCTTGCTCGTCTGCACGTGGTACGCGCCGATGTGCTGCGTGATCCCGCCGGCCTCGCCGCTCGCCACCCGGGCGCGGCGGATCGTGTCGAGCAGCGACGTCTTGCCGTGATCGACGTGGCCCATCACCGTCACCACCGGCGCGCGCGGCTCGGCGACGACGTTCGCGGCCTCGGCGTCCGCCAGCATCGCGTCGGGCTCGTCCAGCTTGGCGGGCTTCGCCTTGTGGCCCATTTCCTCGACCACGATCATCGCGGTTTCCTGGTCGAGCACCTGATTGATCGTGACCATCGAGCCCATCTTCATCAGCACCTTGATGACCTCGGCGGCCTTCACCGACATCTTGTGCGCGAGATCGGCCACCGAGATCGTCTCGGGCACGGTGACATCGCGGACGATCGGGCCCGCCTGCTGCGCCATCGTCGCGCCCTCGCCGCCCTCCTCGTCATGCCGGCCGCGCGTCGTCTTGGGTTGCCGCCATCCGCCCGTCGCGGTGCCGCCGGTGACGTCGCCGCGCAGCTTGAGCGCACGGCGGCGCGCCGCTTCTTCCTGGAATGCGGTGCCGCTCTTCTTGACCGCACGCGGCTTCTCGCCGGGCTTCGCGGCGGGTCGATGCAGCGTTCCCTCGGCGGCGGCCTTCGCCGCAGGCGCGGGGACGCCGGCTTGCGCCGCCTTTGCCGCCTCGGCCGCTTTCGCTGCTTCTGCCGCGGCCCCCTCCGCCGCCGCCTTGGCGGCGGCCTCCTCCGCTTCCTTTTCCTTCTTGGTCTTGCGCTTCTTCTCCTGCTGCTGCTTCTGCTGGATTTCCTGCTGCTGGCGCGCGATGAGTTCCTGCGCCTTCTTTTCCTCGGCGGCGCGCGAGGCGAGCTCCGCATCGGTGATCAGCGGGGCTGCCGGAGCCGCCGGAGCTTCCTCGACCGGGGCGGCGACCGCCTCCGATTCGTCGCGCTTCATGAACACGCGCTTCTTGCGCACCTCGACCTGGATCGTGCGCGCCTTGCCGGTCGAGCCGGCGGCCTTGATCTCCGTCGTCTGCTTGCGCGTCAGCGTGATCTTCTTCTTCGGCTCGCCTGCGGCGCCGTGCTGCTTCTGCAGGTACTCGAGCAGCTTGGTCTTGTCGATCTCGGAGAGCTTGTCGCCTTCCTTCTTGCCGGCGACGCCGGCCTTGCCGAGCTGCTCCAGCAGCGCGACCGCGGGCATCTTCAGCTCGGATGCGAATTGTTCGATGGTTGTATGTGCCATGCGCGTCTCCCGCGTCCCCAGGGGCCGCTCGCTTTTTGCGTCAGTGGTGCGATCCCGCGGCCGGGGCGAGCGCCTTGGCGTCGGCCGGCGCTTCGGCCGGGGCTTCGTCGAACCAATGCGCGCGCGCCTTCATGATGAGTTCCTGCGCCCGCTCGGCAGGCATCCCCGTCAGCTCGGTGAGCTCGTCTCCCGCGAGATCGGCCAGTGCGTCGCGCGTCGTGATGCCGTTCGCTGCGAGCTTCGACGCGACTTCCGTGTCCATGCCCTCGAGGCTCAGCAAGGCCTCCTCGACGTTCTCCACCGACTCCTCGCGCACGATCGCCTCGGTGAGGAGCGCGTTGCGCGCGCGGCTGCGCAGCTCGTTGACGGTGTCCTCGTCGAACGACTCGATTTCCAGCATCTCGTTGATCGGGACGTAGGCGACTTCCTCGAGCGAGGTGAAACCCTCGCCGATCAGGATGTCGGCGACCTCCTCGTCGACGTCGAGCTTCGCCATGAAGAGCTCGCGCAGCCGCGTGCCCTCGGCCTCGTGCTTCTGCTGCGATTCCTCGACACTCATCAGGTTCAACTCCCACCCGGTGAGCTCGGAGGCGAGGCGGACGTTCTGCCCCAGCCGTCCGATCGCGATCGCGAGGTTCTCCTCGTCGACGACGACGTCCATGCTGTGCTTCTCCTCGTCGACCACGATCGACGAGATTTCCGCGGGCGCCAACGCATTGATGACGAACTTCGCCGGATCCTCGGAAAAGAGAATGATGTCGACGCGCTCGCCGGCGAGCTCGTTGGTCACCGCGGTGACGCGCGATCCGCGCATGCCGATGCACGTTCCCTGCGGATCGAGTCGCGGGTCGTTCGACTTCACGGCGATCTTCGCGCGGATTCCCGGGTCGCGCGCCGCTGCCTTGATCTCGATCAGCCCCTCCTCGATCTCGGGCACCTCGAGCTCGAACAGGCGCATCAGGAACTCGGGCGCGATCCGCGACAGGATGAGCTGCGGACCTTTCGCCGTGCGATCGACCTTGGTCACGTACGCGCGGATGCGGTCGCCGACGCGCAGCATCTCCTTGGGGATCAGCTGGTCGCGCGGAATCACGCCCTCGATGCGGCCCGACTCGACGATCGCGTTGCCGCGCTCGATCCGCTTGACGGTGCCGGTGAGCAGGTTGTCTTCGCGCTCGAGGAAGTCGTTGAGGATCTGCTCGCGCTCGGCATCGCGGATCTTCTGCAGAATCACCTGCTTCGCCGCCTGCGCGCCGATGCGGCCGAACTCGATCGGCTCGAGCGGCTCCTCGATCACGTCGCCGAGCTTGAGCTCGGGGTCGCGCTCGGCGGCGTCGGTGATCGCGAGCTGGTACGCCGGCTCTTCGTGCTCCTCGTCAGGCACGACCGTCCAGCGCCGGAACGACTCGTAGTCGCCGGTCTCGCGATCGATCGATACGCGCGCATCGATTTCCTGCGTCGGGAAACGCTTCTTCGTCGCCGACGCGAGCGCCGACTCGAGCGCCGTGAACACGATGTCCTTCGGCACGTTCTTCTCGCGCGCGAGCGCATCGACCAGGAGCAGCAGGTCCTTGTTCATTCGATCATCTCCACTGGATCTTCGGCACCAGCCGTGCGCGGTGGATCTCCGCGAGCGGCACCGTGATCAAACCTTTGGCGGTTTCCACGCTGACCGCACCGTCGGCACAGCCGCGCAGGACGCCCTTCAGCTTCTTCGCATTGTCGATCGGCGTCGCGAGCTTGAGCTCGGCCTCGGCGCCTGCGAACCGCGCGAAATCCGCGGCCTTCTTGAGCGGCCGGTCGAGCCCGGGCGACGAAACCTCGAGGCGGTCGAAATCGACGTTCTCGACCGCGAAGAGCCGCGTCAGCTGGTTGCTGACCCGCGCGCAGTCCTCGACGGTCAGTTTCGTCCCCGCGCCGGCGGGCTTGTCGATGAAGATCCGTACAAGCCGCCCCCCTGGGCTCATTTCCCAGTCGACGAGCTCGTACCCCATCGGGGGGAGCGTGCGTTCCAGCAGTTCGGCGAGGTTCATCATCTGACGAAAGTGGTTCGGCAAAAAAAAATGGGCTGTGCCCAGCCCATTTCTTCTCCAATCCACTGAACATTCTAGCATAAATCCCGGCCGATTTGAAGCTGCCGACCCCTCCGAAAGGACCCGGCCGGCGTGCTCGCGCGACCCGCCCGTCCACCCGAATTCCACTGCTCCGGCGCACGGAGAATCCGGGGTCGGCACGGTGGTGGTGGCGACCGTCCCTGCCCCGCCCGGGGCGCGGCGGCACGGTAATATCATCGCAAGGTCCACGGCCCGGAGCTTTCGTCATGACGCACCCCCTCCCCATCGCCCGGAACGCCAGCGGCGAGCTCGACCTCCTGCCCGCGCTCGCCAACCGGCACGGGCTCGTCACCGGCGCGACGGGGACGGGAAAGACCGTGACGCTGCAGGTCATGACCGAGCGGTTCTCCGAGATCGGCGTCCCGGTCTTCCTGGCGGACGTCAAGGGAGACCTCGCCGGCATGTCGCAGGCGGGCGTTGCGTCGCCGAAGCTCCTGGAGCGGCTGAAGCAGATCGGCGCCGACACCCCGGCATTCGCCGCGTGCCCCGTCGTGTTCTGGGACGTCTTCGGCGAGCAGGGTCACCCGGTGCGAGCGACCATCTCCGACATGGGCCCGCTGCTGCTCGCGCGCGTCCTCGATCTCAACGAGACGCAGGAAGGCGTGCTGACGCTCGTGTTCAAGGTCGCCGACGACAATGGATTGCTGCTGCTCGACCTCAAGGATCTGCGCGCGGCGCTGCAATACGTCGGCGACAATGCGCAGCAGTTCCAGACGAACTACGGCAACGTTTCCGCCGCTTCGATCGGCGCGATCCAGCGCGGACTGCTCGCCCTCGAGCAACAGGGCGCCGAAAAATTCATCGGCGAGCCGATGCTCAACATCGACGACCTCCTCCAGACCGGTCCCGGCGCAAGGGGCGTCGTC
This sequence comes from uncultured beta proteobacterium, assembly GCA_963846855.1. Lineage (GTDB taxonomy): Bacteria > Pseudomonadota > Gammaproteobacteria > Burkholderiales > Casimicrobiaceae > CAIWHR01. Next base: position 4,732 of record CAWJXK010000010.1, on the reverse strand, counting down.
AACATCCTTGCCGCCGACAAGCTGATGTCGGCGCCCAAGCTCTACTCGACGATGCTGCTGTGGCTGCTCGCCGAACTCTATGAGCGCCTGCCGGAAGTCGGCGATCCCGACAAGCCGAAGCTCGTGTTCTTCTTCGACGAGGCGCATCTCCTGTTCACCGACGCGCCGAAGAACCTGCTGAACAGGATCGAGCAGGTCGTGCGGCTGATCCGATCGAAAGGCGTGGGCGTCTACTTCGTGACGCAGAATCCACTGGACATTCCCGAAACGGTGCTGGGCCAGCTCGGCAACCGCGTGCAGCACGCGCTGCGCGCGTTCACGCCGCGCGACCAGAAGGCCGTCAAGGCCGCGGCCGATACGTTGCGTGCCAATCCCGATCTCGACGTGCAGAAGGCGATCACCGAGCTCGGCGTCGGCGAGGCGCTGGTTTCGTTCCTCGACGAGAAGGGCCGGCCGAACGTCGTGCAACGCGCCTTCGTCCTTGCGCCGGGAACAAGGATCGGTCCCGTGACGGCGGATGAGCGCAAGGCCGTCATCGCGGCGTCGGCCGTCGCGGGCGTCTACGAGAAAACGGTAGATCGTGAATCGGCATACGAAAAGCTGAGGGGCCGCGCGGAAACGTCCACGGCCGGCGGCAATGCGACACCCTCCGGCGGCGGTTTCTTCGACTCGCTCAAGGGTTCGCTCGGGGGCCTCATGAGCGGAAGCGGGCGCAAGGACAGCATGGTCGAGGCGATGGCCAAAAGCGCGGCGCGAACGGTCGGCTCGACCGTCGGGCGTGAAATTGTCCGCGGTGTGCTGGGTTCGCTGATGGGCGGCAGGCGGCGCTGACGTCGCCGCTCGCGGCCACTTTCGTCGCGAACGACACCGAAGGGCCTCCAGCTGCTGGTTCGGGCTGAATCGCCGAAAGCGCCAGGCACCATCGCCGTGGCGCTCGTCCGGCACCGACCCTGCCGGAAAGCGGCAGGTTGATACCGCATTGGCGCCATGGGATTCGCCCAGAACGGCGGCGTCCGCCCGTTCGGTCATTCGCATTCCCACCGCTCGTCGGTCCGCCCGGGCCGGGGGTCGCGGGCCTCCTCGTAACCCTCTGATCACAAAGCGTTTCAATCAATCGGCTTGCCGCAGCGGGCGCGCTTATTGCTTTGGGTCTACCCGCAGCAACCCAATTCCATGCCATTGACATAAAATGCATCTGGCTGAGGGCGCGTTTGACGCGCCATCTTAGGGAGCGTTTTCTCATGCTTAAACGATGCTTTCGCCTCGCGGCCCTGGCGGCATTCGCGATCGCGCTGCCGGCTATTGCCCATCACGTCGCGATGCCGAACCCCGCCCCGACGGCTCCCGGACCCGAAGCGACGGCGGTCACGCTGCGCGGTCACGTCGACGAGATCGTCGTCGAGAACCGCGTCGCCGGCACGACACGCACGATCCAGATTCTGGTGGCCAACGACGGCCGGCGCTTCACCTTGAACGGCGCGGGCGCGGTGGGTCTTCTGCGCGGCGATGTGCTCGACGTCTCCGGGATGGCCGATGGGCGGATGCTGTTCCCCGACTCGGTCGACTTCGTTGCCGGGGCTCAGTTCGCCGCGGCGCCGATGTCCGCCGTCACAATCGTGGGCACGCTGCGCCTCGGCCACGCCGACAATTTCGACGGCAGCCCCAGCGAATTCTTTTTTGCGGTGGTGACCGACGACGGCCGCCATGTCCGCGTCTCGCTTGGGACCCTGCTGGGAGTGCTAGAGAACGGAATGCGCGTCTCGGTCACCGGCGGCATGCTCGCCGCCGACGAGATCGCGCCCACCGACATCAAGATCCTGGCCCCGGCAAGCGCTGCAGCATTGGGCGGCGCAATCACCAGCGCCGCCCCGGTAACCACGAGCTACCTCGTGATCCCGATCAAGTTCCCCACGGGCGGAACGGGGACGGTCGCGGACCCCTATGTCTACGGTGCCGATCCGTTCACGCCGGCATCGCTCAACACCGCCGTCTTCGGAGCCCTGCCCACCAAGAGCGCCAAGGAGTTCTACAAGGAAGCCTCGTTCGGCTTGCAACAGCTCTCCGGCGTGACCGCAGACAACGGCAGCGGAGGCTTCCTCAAGGCCACGGTCGCCAAGCCGGCCACCTGTGACATCGGCGTCATTGCGAGCGCCGCGGAAAGCGCGGCGGCGGCGGCCCCCGCGCACTACAACGTGGCGAGTTACACGGGCGTCCTGTACGTCTTCAACAACGTCGGCGGCTGCGGCTGGGCCGGCCTCGCCTATGTCGGCTGGGCGCGCGCGTATTCCAACAACACTTCCGCACTCTGGGTGATCGGTCACGAGCTCGGCCACAACTTCGGCCTGCTGCACGCGGGCAGCCTGCGCTGCACCGGCGCGGTGCTGGGATGCGGCTCCGCAGCCTCGGTGGCCGAATACGGGGATCCCTTCAGCACGATGGGCAACAGCTCCAACACCGGGCACTTCAACGCTTCGCAGAAGGACATCCTCGGCTGGACCACGCCGGCGCAGACCAAGACCCACGCGAGCGGCACGGCAACCTACACGCTGAACCCCATCGAGACGGGCGGCTTCACGACCTATGGCGTGAGGATTCCGACGGCCAATGCGAGTCGCACCTACTCGCTTGAGTATCGCCAGCCCGTCGGCACGTTCGACGCGTTCATCAAGCCACCGAGCTATCCGAACGCAGGCGCGCAGGTCCGCATCGAGTTTCCATTCGAGAAGAGTTCCGGCAGCGACGACACCGAGGTGCTGGATATGACGCCGGCCACCGGATCGTTCGGCGACGGGGTGCTGCTCGTCGGGCAGACGTACGTCGACGCCATTTACGGCGTCACCATCAACGTGGTGTCCTCGACTGCGAGCGCGCTGACCGTTCAGATAACCTCGCCCGGCACCGGCACATCCACCATCACGCAGACGACTTCGCTCACGCCTGCGGCCTATGCGGCGCCCGTCACGTTCACCGCGACCGTGACTGCTGCCGGAGCAACCGGCAACGTCAATTTCACCGAGAACGGCGGCGCGATCGCGGGTTGCGCTCCGGCCCCGCTGACCGGCGGCGGCCCGGCGTATACCGCGCGCTGCACGACGTCGTCGGTCCTTCCGGGGACTCACAGCATCGTGGCCGTCTATGCCGGCGACGCGGCGCACAAGGCAACCGCGAGCACAGCGCTGTCGCAGGTCGTGAACAAGGCGCCCAGTGCCACGGCGGTCGCGAGCTCGCTCAATCCGGCTCCTCCGGCGACCAGTGTGACGTTCACGGCGACCGTGACGGCTACGTCGCCCACCGGGACCATGAATTTCAAGGATGGCGCTACGACGCTCACCGGCTGCGGAACGGTCGCCTTGACCGGCAGCGGCAATGTTCGCACCGCTACCTGCTCGACCGCCGCGTTGACGGCCGGCACGCACAGCATCACCGCGGTCTTCGCCGGAGATGCCGTCAACGCCACATCGACCAGCCCGGCGCTTTCGCAGGCGGTCGGACTGTCCAGCAGCACGACCGGCATCGCCAGCTCGATCAACCCGTCGATGATCGGGCAGAGCGTGACCTTCACGGCGACGGTGTCGGCGACGGCGCCCACCGGAAACGTCAACTTCAAGGACGGCGGCACGTCGATCACCGGCTGCGGAGCCGTAGCATTGACGGGCAGCGGCAATATTCGCACCGCCCTTTGTACGACCGCCAGCCTGGCGTCCGGCACGCACAGCGTCACCGCGGACTATCCGGGCGACGCGAACAACACCGGATCCACCAGTCCTCCGCTCTCACAGTCCGTCGCGCGTCGTCCAGCAGCACGACGGGCCTCGTGAGCTCGCTCAATCCGGCGATGGTCGGGCAGAACGTGACGTTCACCGCGTCGGTGACCGGCACCAATCCGACCGGCACCGTCGCGTTCAAGGACGGCGCCGCCACTCTTGCAGGGTGCGCAACCGTAGCGCTCGCGGGCAGCGGCAACACGCGCACGGCCACGTGCACCAGCAACGCGCTATCCCAGGCGACGCACACGATGACCGCGAGCTATTCCGGCGACCCGGGCAACACGTCGTCTGTGAGCCCGAGCGTCGCGCAGGTAGTCAACGCGGCCGGACCGGGCAACGCGCCGATATTGCAGGCCGCGTCCTCGCGCAAGACGCACGGGAGCGCCGGCACGTGGGACCTCCTGCTTTCCCTCGCCGCGACGAGTCCGACAATCGAGCCGCGCACCGGGCCCGCGCACACACTGGTGTTCACTTTCGACAAGCCCATCACAGGCGCGAACGTGGCGGTCAGCGAAGGTACGGCAGCCGCCGCTGCGCCGGCCTTCAGCGGCAACGACGTCATCGTCGATCTGAGTGGAGCGACCAACCAGCAATACGTGACGGTGACGCTGACAAACGTGACGTCGTCGGACGGCGGATCGGGCGGCAGCGCGACGGCACGCGTGGGACTGCTTCTTGGCGACGCGAATCAGAGCCGCACTGTGTCGGTGCTGGACTTGGCCCTCGTGAACGGTCAGCTTGCAAAACCGGTGTCGGCGTCGAATTTCCTGTTCGACTTCAATATCAGCGGCGTGTTGACCGTGCTCGACAAGGTCGTCGTCAACGGCCAACTCGCCAAGGCGCTTCCGGCTCCCTGATGCGCGAGCATTCGGGCGTCGCGCGGCTGCTTCGTCCGTGCTTCGGACCATGCCGCGGCCGCCGGCCCAAAACAGAACGCCCAGCCGAATTGGCTGGGCGTTGTGCAT
>CAWJXK010000009.1:0-80425 GCA_963846855.1 uncultured beta proteobacterium | reverse complement strand
ACGCCGATCGACGCGCCGCCTCCGTTGCGGGGCTGACGCGCCCGATCGGCAACTCGAGGAGGCGATGGATGCCGAAGTTCCCGCGTAGTATGCTTGCGCCGGCACGATCTCAATTCAAGAGGAAGAGATAGGCATGACGGGCCCTCGTGATCCACGAGGGTCGGCGATCGGCACAACCTATCCTTTCGGCGCACCCGCTGGTTTACAACACTACGACAAATCACAAGGAGGAAACGCATGACTCACGACTCGGAGGGCTACTGGAAAGCCACGTTGAAGCTGCTCACCAACGTATTGATCATCTGGTTCCTGGTGTCGTTTGGCGCGGGCATCCTGTTCGCAGACTGGATCAACGGGATCAAGCTGGGCGGCTATCCGCTGGGATTCTGGTTCGCGCAGCAGGGATCGATCTACATCTTCATCGCCCTCATCTTCTACTACAAGTGGCGGATGGACGGCATCGATCGCAAGTTCGACGTCCACGAAGACTGAGGTCCATGCCATGAGCCTGCAAACCACAATTTATGTAATCGTCGGCCTGAGCTTCGCGCTGTACATCGGCATCGCCGTCTGGGCGCGCGCCGGCTCGACGAGCGAGTTCTACGTCGCCGGGGGCAAGGTCAACCCCGTGATGAACGGCATGGCGACGGCGGCGGACTGGATGAGCGCCGCGTCGTTCATTTCGATGGCTGGCCTGATCTCCAACATGGGTTACGGCGGGGGCCTGTTCCTGATGGGCTGGACGGGCGGCTATGTGCTGCTGGCCATGCTACTTGCGCCGTACCTGCGCAAGTTCGGCAAGTTCACCGTCCCGCAGTTCATCGGCGACCGCTTCTACTCGAAGTCGGCGAGCACGGTGGCAGTGATCTGTCTCCTTATCGCCTCACTGACCTACATCATCGGCCAGATGACCGGTGTCGGGATTGCGTTCGCGCGCTTTCTCGAAGTGCCCAGCGCCACCGGGGTCTACGTCGGCATGGGCATCGTGTTCATCTACGCGGTGGGCGGCGGTATGAAGGGCATCACGTACACCCAGGTCGCGCAGTACATCGTGCTGATCCTCGCATACACGATCCCCGCGATCTTCATCTCACTGCAGCTGACCGGCAATGCGATACCTCAGCTCGGCCTGGGCGGCACACTCACGGGGCACGACGTGACGCTGCTGGCCAAGCTCGACCAGGTTGTCAGCGAGCTGGGCTTCGGCCAGTACACGACGTCCCTGCCGGGAAGCAAGCTCAACATGTTCGTGTACACGCTGTCGCTGATGATCGGCACGGCGGGACTGCCGCACGTGATCATGCGGTTCTTCACGGTCCCGAGCGTGCGTGACGCGCGTTCGTCCGCGGGATGGGCGCTGGTGTTCATCGCCATCCTCTATACGACCGCGCCTGCAGTGGCGGCGATGGCGAAGACGAACCTGCTCCGGACCATCACCCCCGGAGTTGTCATGGGCAACGCCGACGTGTTCGCCAAGGATTCGGCGATCGAGTACGACAAGCGGCCCGACTGGATGAGGCGCTGGGAGAAGACCGGCCTGTTGAAGTTCGAAGACAAGAATCACGACGGCCGCATCCAGTACTACAACGACAAGACTAAGGATCCCGAGGTCCTGAAGAAGGTGGAGGCGGCCGGCTGGAAGGGCAACGAGCTGGAAGTCAACGCCGACATCATCGTGCTCGCCAACCCCGAGATCGCGCTGTTGCCCAACTGGGTGATCGCGCTGGTCGCGGCGGGAGGGCTCGCCGCGGCGCTGTCCACGGCGGCGGGACTTCTGATGGCGATTTCGGCCGCCGTGTCGCACGATCTGGTCAAGAACGTATTCGTGCCTGGCATCAGCGAGAAGGGCGAGCTCCTCGCAGGCAAGATCTCGATGGCGGTCGCGATCCTCGTTGCCGGCTACCTGGGCCTGAATCCGCCAGGCTTCGCTGCGGGTACCGTGGCACTGGCCTTCGGCATCGCGGCGAGCTCGCTGTTTCCGGCGATCATGATGGGCATCTTCAGCAAGAAGATGAACAAGGAAGGCGCGATGGCCGGCATGCTGTCGGGCTTGTTCGTCACGCTCTTCTACGTGTTCGCGCACAAGGGCATCTTCTTCATCAAGGGCACGGAGTACCTCGGCCTGATCGGCGGCGCCAACAGCTTCTTCGGCATCACGCCGGAAGCCTTCGGTGCGGTCGGCGCGCTGGTGAACTTCGTAGTGGCCTTCCTCGTCGACAAGGTGACCGCGGAGCCGCCGGAGCACATCCAGCACATGGTCGAGGCCGTGCGCATTCCGCGCGGAGCCAAGGCCGTGGACGGTGCGCACTGACGGCGAGATTCGCCTGACCTGAATCGTCCGGACCGGCCTTGCCGGACCGGACGGCAGAATCGGGGCCCCGCCGGCAGCGCTAGCGGGGCCCCTTGTTTTGTAGCAAGATCGCCCGCGCAGGAGCGGCACATGGTTTCGTACGTCAGCCTCGCCTTGACCTGGATCCTGTTTCTGGCGCTGTTTCCGATGGCGTTCTTCTGGCTGCGGCGGGCCTGGCGAATCCTGGTCCAGCGGGACTTCTCCGAGGTCGCCCTCAAGCGGGGCCAACCGCCCGCAAACGCGGCCAAATGGGCGCCGTACGAAACGGCCATCAACGGTATCGCCGGGATCGTGATCGCGATGGTGATCGTCGGGGTCGTTGTCGCCGGGTTGCCTTACGAGACCTGGACCGCCATCGCCGGCAGCACCATCTGGTGCAAATTCTTCGCGAGCTTCGCGCTCGGCCGGCAGGCGCACGCGTTGGGTGGAAAACCAAAAGCCTGAGGGCTTGGCATGCGAAGCGAACTGCTGCAGCAACGCCTGGTTGGCCTGTTCGCGCTGGCGCTGCTGCTGTTTAACTTCCCGCTGTTGGCGGCCTGGGACCACAACGTGCTGCTGTTCGGGCTGCCATTGTTCCCGTTGGCTCTATTCCTCGTGTGGGCGCTATTGATCGCGGCGCTCGCGTGGCTGCTCGAACGCGATCGCGATTGACATGCGGCTCGACGTGCATACGTGGTTGCTGCGGCGGCGATCCCGCAGTGTCCGCTTCATGGGCAGGAAAGCGCACGGCGGCCGCAATGCGCGCGCCAGCAAGCTTTCGAATGGAGCGGCGGCGACGCCGCAGTAGCCGACCATGCTGTCGCCGTCAATTGTGCTGGGCGCCTCATTGGCCTACCTGTTGCTGCTCTTCATCGTTGCCTGGTGGGCTGACGCTCGGGCCCAGCAGGGGCGTTCAGTGATCGGCAATGCCTGGGTATACGCGCTGTCGATGGCCGTGTACTGCACCGCATGGACGTACTTCGGCAGCGTCGGCCGCGCCGCATCGGGCGGGGTCTGGTTCCTGCCGATCTACCTCGGTCCGACGCTAGCGATGGTGCTTGCGTGGACCGTGATCCGCAAAATGATCCGCATTGCGCGTACCTACCGGATCACATCGATCGCCGACTTCATGTCAAGCCGCTACGGCAAAAGCCCGCTGCTGGCCGGGCTCGTGACCATGATCACCGTCGTGGGCATCGTGCCCTACATTGCGCTGCAACTCAAAGCGATCTCCAGCGGCTACGCGCTGCTCACCATTCCCATGGACGCGCCACTGACGCTGCGCGTTCCGTGGTGGCTCGACGGTACGCTGTACGTCGCGCTCGCGCTGGCCGGCTTCACAATGGTCTTTGGCACGCGGCACATCGACAGCACCGAGCGCCACGAGGGCATGGTCGCAGCGATCGCGTTCGAGTCGGTGGTGAAGCTGGTTGCCTTCGTTGCGGTGGGTGTGTTCGTCACCTGGGGCCTGTTCGGTGGACCGGACGATCTGTTTGCCCGCGCGATGGCGGACCCCGAGTTGAAGGCCCTGCTCTCGCCCGCGCAGCACGGCAGGCCGTTTGCGTATGCCCAATGGTTCGCGCTCACCATGCTGTCGATGCTCTCGGTCGTCTTCCTGCCGCGCCAATTCCAGGTCACGGTGGTCGAAAATGTCGACGAACGGCACCTCAAGCGGGCTGCCTGGGTCTTTCCGGCCTACCTCCTCCTGATCAACGTCTTCGTGCTGCCGATTGCGCTCGGGGGGTTGCTCTATTTTCAGAAGGGCGCCACCAGTGCCGATACGTTCGTCCTCTCGCTGCCGCTCGCCGCGGGAGGGCAGGGGCTTGCCTTGGTGGCTTTCGTTGGTGGCCTCTCGGCGGCCACCGGCATGATCATCGTCGAGTCGATTGCCGTGTCGACGATGGTGTGCAATGACCTGGTGATGCCGCTGCTGCTGCGATTTCCCCGTTTTTCGCGGCGCGGCGACTTGAGCGGCGTGCTGCTCGTCATTCGGCGTGCGGCCATCGTGGGCGTCCTCCTGCTGGGCTACCTGTACTTCCACCTTGCCGGCGAGGCCTACGCTCTGGTCAGCATCGGGCTCATCAGCTTCGCCGCCGTGGCGCAGTTCGCTCCGGCGATGCTCGGCGGCATCTACTGGAAGGGCGGCACGCGCAAGGGTGCGCTCGCGGGCCTGATCGCCGGCTTTGCACTCTGGATCCATACGCTGATGCTGCCGTCCATTGCGAAGTCGGGGTGGTGGCAGACCGACTTCGTTGCCCAAGGGCCGTTCGGCATCGAACTGCTCCGGCCCGAACAGCTGTTCGGCCTGACGAGCCTGGACAACCTGACCCACTCGCTGTTCTGGAGTCTGCTGGCCAACATCGGGCTGTACACGTTGGTCTCACTGATGCGCACGCCCTCAGCCCGCGAGACAAGCCAGGCGCTCCTGTTCGTCGACGTCTTTGACCGTACCCAGGCGGCCCGCCCGGTCTTCTGGCAAGGTCGCGCCAAGGTTAACGACCTGCTGGAGCTGGCCGGGCGGTTTCTCGGCGGGCCGCGCGCGGCCGAGCTTTTCGAAGACTATGCGCGTCGGCGCGGTGCTGCGGACGTGACCCGCATCGAACCCGATGCACAGCTGGTGCAGTTCGTGGAAACCGAGCTTGCCGGCGTGATCGGCAGCGCGTCGGCGAGCGTCATGGTGGCGTCGGTCGTGCAGGAAGACAAGCTGGGTATGGACGATGTGCTGCGGATCCTCGACGAGGCCTCGCAGCTTCGCGCCTACTCGAAGGCTCTGGAGAAGGCCACGGCCGAGCTACGTGCCGCCAACCAACGTCTCGAAAGCCTCGATCGCCTGAAGGACGATTTCGTGTCGTCAGTGACGCACGAACTGCGCACGCCGCTGACATCCATCCGCGCCCTCGCCGAACTCATGGTCGAAGATCCGGCGATGCCGGCCGAGCAGCGCCAGCGATTCCTTGGCATCGTGGTGGCCGAAACCGAGCGGTTGACGCGCCTTGTGAACCAAGTCCTGGACATGGCCAAGATCGAATCCGGCCAAGCCGAATGGCACACCGCGGACGTCGACCTCGTTGCGCTTCTGAAACAGGCCGCGCAGACGGTGCACGAGCTGCTGCGCGAGCGCGGCGCCGAACTGGTCATGCGGCTGCCTGCGCACGTGCCGACGTTGCGCGCCGACCCAGATCGCCTGATGCAGGTGCTGATGAACCTCCTGTCCAACGCAGCCAAGTTCGTGCCGGCGCAGGGTGGGCGCGTCGAGTTGCGTCTGGTCGCCGGGGCCGATGGCGCCACCGTCGAAGTGCAGGACAACGGCAGTGGCGTTCCAGAGACGCAGCGTGCCTTGATCTTCGAGAAGTTCCGCCAGGGTGGTGAGGCGTGGAACCGACCGCAGGGCACCGGACTCGGCTTGCCGATCAGCCGCCAGATCGTCGAGCATTTTGGCGGGCACATGGAACTGCGGGCCAGCACCTGTCAAGGCGCTTGTTTCGCGTTTACGCTTCCCTGGAACACCAAGCCGGAAGCGGCGACCGCGGGGCCATCGACGGCCACCGTAGGAGACTGCGCATGACGATCAAGGTCCTCATTGCTGACGACGAACCCAACATCCTGATCTCTCTCGAGTACTTGATGAAGCGTGAGGGCTACGACGTGTACGTGGCGCGTGATGGCCAGGAGGCACTGGACGTGGTGCGGCGTGAGCGGCCAGGCCTCCTGTTGCTCGATGTGATGATGCCGAAGAAGACCGGTTTTGAAGTCTGCCAAGAGCTGCGGGCGGACGACTCCGTCAAGGACACGCGGGTGCTGATGCTGACGGCGAAGGGGCGCGACACCGACATTGCCAGGGGCCTGGCGATGGGTGCCGATGCCTACATGACCAAGCCCTTTTCCACCAAGGAGCTGGTGCAGAAGGTGCGTGACCTGCTGGCGCGGCCAGCGCCGGACGCGTGAGGCGCAATTCGAGGCTGATCACGCTGGCCGTCACGGCGGCGGCGGCGGCTTCGCTGCTGGCAACCTTTATCATTGGCTGCGGCGCATTGGTATGGATCACGCTGTCCGAGGCGGAGCGGGCCCATGTCGCCGCCACACTCGGGCCGCGCGCGCCTTTATTGTTCATCGTCGCGGTTGCGGTGATCGGCGCGGCGGTGATCGGCGCACAGCCCTTCTATCGGCGCTGGATTGCCGCGCCGGCACGCCTGCTCGAGCGTGCTCAGGTGCTGCTCAGCAGCGACGGGCAGCCTGAACTGTCGGCCCGAGATAGCGCGGCGGCGGTGCGCGGCCTGGCAGAGGTGATCAACCAGCTCGCTCGGCAGCGCGACCAGCTCAAGCGCGACATGGTGCAAGAGGTCGCGCGGGCCAGCCGAGGCGTCGAGCAGGAGCGCAATCGCCTTGCGGCGCTGATGAGCGAGCTGACGCAGAGCGTGGTCGTGTGCAATCTCGATGGTCGCATCCTTCTCTACAACAACCGCGCGCGCATGCAATTTCGCGCGCTATCGGAGGCTCCGGCGCTCGCCGGAGGCGCCGAATTGATGGGCCTCGGCCGCTCGATCTACGCCATATTCGACCGCAAGCTCGTCGCTCACGCCCTCGAAAGCGTGCAGCATCGCCTGCAACGGGGCGCGGCCAGCCCCAGTGCGCAATTCGTGACCATCACGCGCTCGGGCCAGCTGCTGCGGGCGCAGATGACGCCGGTGCGCGGAGTTCCTGCCGAGGAGCCGGAGGCGCGGCCGGACGTCACGCCGGTCACCGGCTTCGTGCTGATGCTGGAAAACATCACCCTGGACTACGAACAGGAGTCGGCGCGTGAGCGCCTTCTGAACGAGCTGACCGAGGGGAGCCGCGGGTCGCTGGCCAACCTCCAGGCGGCGGTCGAGATGCTCGAGGACGACGGTCTCGACGCCACGATGCGCGAGCGATTCCGGCGAGTGGCGCGCGAGGAGGCGGAGGCCATGTCGCGACGCATCAACGGGCTCGCCGCGCAGAACGCACAAGCGCTGGTCACGCGATGGCCGCTCGAGGAAATGCTCGGTACCGATTTCATGCAGGCGGCACAACGCCGCATCGAGGCGTCGACGGGCGTGCGCAGCGACGCTTCGGACGTCGACTCGACGCTATGGCTGAAGCTCGACAGTTTCTCGCTGCTCCAAGCGCTGTCCTACCTTGCGCAGCGCCTGCGCGACGAGTTCGAAGTCAGTGCGTTGAGCTTGCGGCTGAGCGCAGATGGAGCGCAGCGCGCGAAGCTCGATCTGGTGTGGACCGGACGAGCCATGAGCACCGAGACCGTGATGAGTTGGGAGATGGAACCCATGTCCACTCTCGGCGAGGCGAGTTCGTTGACGGTGCGCGACGTAGTCCAGCGCCACGGTGGAGAGTTCTGGTTCGAGCGGAACCGGGCGCGCGCTGAGGCTTTCTTCCGTTTCCTCCTGCCGATGGCGTGGGCGGGAACCGCACGCGGGGAGGGCGACGTCGCCCTCGTACGCGTGGGCAGTCGACCCGAGTACTACGACTTCGATCTCTTCGCCACGACGGAAAGCAGTCGCGCCCTCGACGACCGGCGGCTCACCGAGCTCGTCTATACCGTATTCGACACCGAGACCACGGGCCTCGACCCGGCGAGCGACGAGATCATCCAGATCGGCGCCGCCCGGTTGGTCAACGGAAAGCTACTGCGCAACGAATGCTTCGAGCAACTGGTGGACCCGCTACGCTCGATTCCACGGGCGTCGATCGCCATTCATGGGATCACGCAAGAGATGGTCGCGGGCAAGCCGCCCATCGGCGAGGTCCTGCGCGCCTTCCACGCCTATGCGCGTGATACCGTGCTGGTGGCCCACAACGCCGCATTCGACATGCGGTTCCTGCAGCTCAAGCAGCAACAGATCGGCGCACGGTTCGAACAGCCCGTGCTCGACACTCTGCTTCTGTCGGCGGTCGTGCACCCGAATCAGGAGTCACACCAACTCGAGGCAATCGCCGAGCGCTTCGGAATAACCGTGCTCGGCCGGCATACCGCGCTTGGCGATGCGATCGCGACGGCGGAGGTGTTTCTGAGGCTCGTTCCGCTTCTGGCCCAGATGGGCATCCACACGCTGGGGGAGGCGCGCCAAGCGGCGCACACGACCTACTACGCGCGCCTCAAGTACTGATGGTCCCTCCCTAGCGGTACCTCTGTGCCAGCACGCTTTGGAGCGTATCGACGACGCCGAACGCATCCTTCAACTGTCCTCGCTCGAAGTTGGAGAGTTCGCCGAGCGAAAGGAAGTTGTCGGCCTGCTTGCCCTGCGCCAGCTGATTCGCCTGGTGACGGATGCGGAGCCCGGCCATGAATTCGAGGGCGTCACGCAGGTCGTGCGCGCTTTGCTCGGTGATCTCCTTGCTTTGAGCGGCGATCGCCAGCCGGTCGTAGGTGTTGACTTCAGCGTGGCCGCCTGCGAGCGCATAGATGCGCGCCAAATCCACGATTGGCACGATGCCGCCGTGCTTCAGGTCGACGGCGTCGCGAGCGTCCCCGGCGCGCACGGTAGAGATGCCGCCGAAAAGGCTTAGGGGCGGCTGGTGGCTCAGCGCGTTTCCCACCATGAAGGCGAGGAAGATGCGATTGTCGCAAGTCCGCCGCAGCACGTCGCGCCGGAGATCGTCGAGCAGCGGCGCATGGCCGTAGACCATGCGCATGTCGAAGAAGACGCAGGTCAGCATCAACGCCTTCGGTTCGGGCGTTTCCGTCCAGCGGCGGAAATATTCCGCCCAGAGACGCTGGGGTTGTCGCCATTTGTCGGTGCGCGCCATCATCTCACCGGGGCAGTAGACATACCCGCTCGTGTTCATGCCGTCATTGACGAAGTTTGCCAGCGCCTTGAAATAGGGACCGTGTCGAGCCTCGTCGTAGCGATCGTCAAGGACCATGCAGTTGTCCTGGTCGCTCTTGGCCGTCTGTTCGCTGCGCGCCTGAGAGCCGGCCGCGACCCACGCGTAGTTCACCGGCGGCGGGCCGAGTTCGGCCTCCCCCAGTTGCAGCAGGCGCGTCGTGATGGCGTCGGAAATCGCCGTTACAATGTGCCCGGTGCTATAAGCACTGGCTCCCGCCGCAGCCAGATTGCGCTGCAGCTGCTTGACCCGACCGGCTGCTGCCGCGAGGCCATCGATGGTGGACTGTTTGTAGATCTCGCTGGCGAGATAGACCGCTGAAGTGCTGTGCTGCTCGGTCAGGTCGGTGGCCGTGATCATTCCGGCGACGCGCTGGCCTTCGAGCACCGGGACGTGATGGACGTTCTGGCGCGCCATGAGCAACAACGCCTCGAACGCCGGCTGCGCGATGTCGATCGTCAGGGGAGCCACGGTGGCGATCTCGCAAACCGGCGTCGCGGGATCCAGCGCCGCGGCCAGCGCGCGATTGCGCAGGTCACGGTCCGTCACGAGGCCGAAGAGGTGATCCTGCTCCAGCAGCATCACCGACGAGACTCGCTGGTCGCGCATGGTCCGTGCCGTCTCCAGAATGGTCGCGCTGGGAGGTACGGTGATCGGCGGGCGCCTGAGCAGCGAACGCAGCGGCGTGGTCATCAGGCTCAGGTGCGGGTCGGCACCGCGAGCGCGCCGCGCCGCGCCGGACGGCAGCGGCGTCAGGAAGACTGCCATTGCAGGTTGTTCCGCGCACAGGCGAGCCACCTCGTCCGACGGCAGGAAGGCGATCTCGCTCGGGACCTCGGCCACTGCCAACCATCCGGTGGTTCCGTCGCGCGGCACCGCGCCGGCGCCGAAAAGCTCCATGGATTCCAGTATCGCGACGGGGCTGTCCTCGGTGTCCCTTTTCAGCGCGACTCTGCCGTGCAGGACCCATCCGAGCCGCTCGCTGAGCGAGGCACCTGAGGCGACGGTTTCGCCCGGCACAAAGCTTTCGCGCGTGAAGCGGCCCGCCAGGTCGGCACGCGTCGCTTTGTCGAGGCGACCCAAGATGCGGTGACGGCGCAACAGATCGGAAAGATCGCGGATCTGCGGACTTGTCGGGGACATGGGCCCAAGGTGCGATGAGGAGAGGAAAGTGTCAAGTCCGGGGCCGCTTGCCCATCTTCCGTCGGGCCTGCTTGGTGCACTGCGCACCGTGCCGGCCACGGCCGGGGCGCGGCGACGGGGCCAACGAAGGACTCTGGCGCCGTTCCAGCTGGGACGACGGCCAGCTCCCGGGCGGGTTGCGCAGAATGCCTCCGCAAACGATAATCCGCGCGTCCTTCACGCATTCTGCGGTAGTGGTCGGGATTCGCATCCCGCGCCCTTGGCGCATGGCTGACGACGACACCATTCTCGAAACGCGCGCGCTCACGAAGGAATTCAAGGGCTTCGTCGCGGTAAAGGACGTGAGCCTCAAGGTGCGCCGCGGCAGCATTCACGCGCTGATCGGCCCCAACGGGGCGGGCAAGACCACCTGCTTCAACCTGCTCACGCATTTCCTCGTTCCCACGCGCGGCCAGATCTTCTACAACGGGCGCGAGATCACCGGTTCGCGCCCGGCCGCCATCGCCCGGATGGGCCTCGTGCGCTCCTTCCAGATCTCCGCCGTGTTCCCCAACCTCTCCGTGCAGGAGAACGTCCGGATCGCGCTGCAACGGCGCAATGGCCATTCGTTCGACTTCTGGCGCTCGAGCCGGTCGCTCGCGAAGCACGACGCGCGGGCGCGCGAGCTGATCGACGCGGTGGGACTCACCGAGTTCGCGCAGACGGCGGCGGTCGAGCTTGCCTACGGACGCAAGCGGGCGCTGGAGATCGCAACAACTCTGGCGCTCGACCCCGAGATGCTGCTGCTCGACGAGCCCACCGCCGGCATGACGCACGAGGACGTCGAGCGCATCGCGGCGCTGATCCGCACGGTGGCGGCCAACCGCACCGTTCTGATGGTCGAGCACAACTTGTCGGTCGTATCGACGCTGTCGGATCACATCACGGTGCTGGCCCGCGGCGAGGTGCTCGCCGAGGGCGACTACGCGCACGTCTCCAATCACCCGGACGTGATGCAGGCCTACCTCGGAACCGCCCATGCCTGACGAGCGCGCCGCCCGCGCCGCCGCAAACCCGCCCGCTGCGACGGCGCCGCTGCTCGCCGTGCGCGAGCTCAACGCGTGGTACGGCGAATCGCACGTGCTGCACGGCGTCGACTTTGACGTCGCCGCGGGCGAGGTCGTTACGCTGCTTGGCAGGAACGGCGCCGGCAAGACCACAACGCTGAAGTCGATCATGGGGGTCGTGCCCCGGCGCGAGGGCAGCATTGCGTTCGAAGGTCGCGAGATCGCGACACTTGCGTCCAACAGGATCGCGCGGCTGGGGATCGCCTGGTGTCCGGAGGAGCGCGGGATCTTCGCGAGCCTCGACGTCGAGGAAAATCTGATGCTGCCGCCGATGGTGCGGGCGGGCGGCCTTTCGGTCGAGCAGATCTTCGAGCTGTTCCCGAATCTGAAGGAGCGGCTCGCGAGCCAGGGCACGAAGCTCTCTGGCGGCGAGCAGCAGATGCTGGCGATCGGACGCATACTGCGCACCGGCGCCCGGCTGCTCCTCCTTGACGAACCGACCGAGGGGCTGGCGCCCGTCATCGTCCAGCAGATCGGGCGTACCATCGGACGGCTGAAATCGCAGGGTTTCACGATCCTGCTGGTGGAGCAGAACTTTCGCTTCGCCGCGACCGTCGCCGACCGCCACTATGTGATGGACCACGGGCGGGTGGTTGACATGATTCCCAACACGGAGCTCGACGCCAACATGAAGAAGCTCCACGACTATCTCGGCGTTTGATTGAGGCAGGAAACTGTCGCAAGCTTGCGCGGCAACGCGCACAACAATCCTGAAGGAGTGCAGTACATGAAGAACTTCAAACGCAGCATTCTCGGCCTCGCGATCGGCGCGGCCATCAGCGTCATCGGCGTTGCGCAGGCGCAGGTTTCGGACAACGTCATCAAGATCGGCGTCCTGTCGGACATGTCGAGCCTCTACACCGACCTGGCTGGCGCCGGCTCGGTGGCCGCGGCAAAGATGGCGGTCGAGGATTCGGGCATCGAAAAGCGCGGCTACAAGGTCGAGGTCGTCTCGGCTGACCACCAGAACAAGCCCGACGTGGGCTCGGCGATTGCGCGGCAGTGGTACGACACCGACAAGGTCGACGTCATCGTCGACACGCCGAACTCGGGGGTCGCGCTCGCCGTCAACCAGATCACGAAGGAAAAGGGCAAGGCGTTCCTCGTTTCGGGCGCCGCGACGTCGGATCTGACCGGCAAGGCCTGCTCGCCCAACACGATCCACTGGACCTACGACACGTGGATGCTGGCGAACGGCACCGGGAGCGCGATCGTGAAGACCGGCGGCGACACGTGGTTCTTCATCACTGCCGATTACGCGTTCGGCGCGGCGCTCGAGCGCGACACGGCGGCCGTGGTCACCAAGAATGGCGGCAAGGTCCTCGGCGATGTCAAGGTGCCGCTCAACAACCAGGACTTCAGCTCGTTCCTGCTGCAGGCGCAGGCGTCGAAGGCGAAAATCATCGGGCTCGCCAACGCCGGCGGCGACACGACGAACTCGATCAAGCAGGCGGCCGAGTTCGGCATCGTCAAAGGCGGTCAGAACCTGGCCGGGCTGCTGGTCTTCCTGACCGACATCCATTCGCTCGGCCTGCCGACTGCGCAAGGGCTGATCTTCACGTCCACCTTCTACTGGGACATGAACGACCAGACGCGCGCGTTCGCGAAGCGCTTCGCCGAGCGGGACAAGGGCATCCATCCGACGATGGTCCACGCGGGCGTGTACTCGGCGGTCACCCACTATCTCAAGGCCGTCGAGGCGCTGAAGAGCGACGACGGCACCAAGGTGATCGCCAAGATGAAGGCGACGCCCACCGACGATCCGCTGTTCGGCAAAGGGTCGATCCGGGCCGACGGGCGCAAGATTCATCCGGCGTATCTGGTCGAGGCGAAGAAGCCGTCCGAGTCGAAGGGCGAATGGGACCTGTACAAGATCCGCGCTACGATTCCCGCCGACCAGGCGTTCCGTCCGATGGACCAGGGCGACTGCCCGCTCGTCGCGAAGAAATAGCGCATCCGGAACCATGAACCGTTTTCCGTCGCGCCGCAGCAGTCGGCCATGAGATTCGACGCCTGCCGGCGCGACGGACAAACGACGCGCGTGGAGCGGCGCGCCGCGCCGCTCCAATGCGCCATTAGGCGCAACCTCGTCACCGGCTGAGAATGTTCGGCATTTCGACGCAGGCCCTGTTCGGGCAGCTCCTGATCGGGCTCATCAACGGCGCGTTCTACGCGATCCTCTCGCTCGGGCTCGCCGTGATCTTCGGTCTGCTCAACATCATCAATTTCACGCACGGCGCGCAGTACATGCTGGGTGCCTTCTGCGCCTGGTTCCTGCTGCAGTACCTCGGCATCGGCTACTGGTGGTCGCTGCTGCTCGCGCCGATCGCCGTGGGCATCTTCGGCATCATTATCGAGCGCACGATGCTCTCGCGCCTCTACAAGCTCGACCATCTGTACGGCCTCCTGCTGACGTTCGGACTCGCGCTGATCCTGCAGGGCGTGTTCACCAATTCTTTCGGCAGTTCCGGGCTGCCGTACATGCTGCCGCCCGAATTCGCCGGCGCGTTCGACCTGGGATTCATGTACCTGCCCAAATACCGGGCGTGGGTCATCGCAGCTTCCCTCATCGTCTGCTTCGGCACCTGGTTCGTCATCGAGCGC
The DNA here is from genome assembly GCA_963846855.1 of uncultured beta proteobacterium. Lineage (GTDB taxonomy): Bacteria > Pseudomonadota > Gammaproteobacteria > Burkholderiales > Casimicrobiaceae > CAIWHR01. Next base: position 66,385 of record CAWJXK010000009.1, on the reverse strand, counting down.
ACGAAGCTCGGCGCGTACCTGCGCGCGGGGACCGAGAATGCACCGCTGGTGCAGGCATTCGGCATCAACGTGCCGCGGATGATCACGCTGACCTACGGGTTCGGCGTCGCGCTCGCCGCGCTGGCGGGTGTGATGGCGGCGCCGATCTACACGGTCAATCCGCAGATGGGCGCGAACATGATCATCGTCGTGTTTGCCGTGGTGGTCATCGGCGGCATGGGGTCGATCCTTGGCGCGATCGTCACGGGCTTCGGGCTCGGAATCGTCGAAGGCCTCACGAAAGTCTTCTATCCTGAAGCGTCCAGCACCGTGATCTTCGTGATCATGGTCCTCGTGCTCCTGGTGAAGCCCGCCGGACTGTTCGGGCGGGAGCGCTGAGATGTCCGGGTTTTTTACGCGGCCCGTGCCCGTGCCGGCGCCGACGGCGCCACTGGATAGGCAAGCGCGCGAAGCGCGCCGCTTCGCCGTCGCGACACTGGTGATGGCGGGCGCGTTCGCGCTCGCGCCGGTCGTGGGCATCTATCCGATCTTTCTCGCCAAGGCACTGTGCTTCGCGCTCTTCGCCTGCGCATTCAACCTGCTCTTGGGCTATGGCGGCCTCCTGTCGTTCGGGCACGCGATGTTCCTCGGCACCGCCGGGTACGTTAGCGCGCACGCCGCCAAGGTCTGGGGCGCGCCGCCGGAGCTCGCGATCCTGGCTGGCACGCTGGCATCTACTTTGCTGGGGGTGGTCGCCGGCCTGCTCGCGATCCGCCGGCAGGGCATCTACTTCGCGATGATCACGCTCGCGCTGGCGCAGATGATTTTCTTTTTCTACCTGCAGGCGTCGTTCACGCACGGCGAGGACGGCATCCAGGCGGTGCCGCGCGGCATGCTTTTCGGCGTGCTCGACCTAGCGCAGCCGCTGATCATGTATTACGTCGTCCTGACGATCTTTCTGGCTGCCTTTCTCGCGATCTACCGCTTCATTTATTCGCCCTTCGGCAATGTGCTGAAGGCCATCCGCGAAAACGAGCCGCGTGCGCTTTCGCTCGGCTACGACGCCGAGCGCTACAAGCTGCTCGCGTTCGTGCTTTCGGCGACGCTATCGGGCCTGGCCGGCGCGACGAAGGCGCTCGTGTTCCAGCTCGCGTCGCTGACCGACGTTCAATGGCAGATGTCCGGCGAGGTCGTTCTGATGACCCTTCTCGGTGGCATGGGAACCATCTTCGGACCCGTCGTCGGGGCCTTCGTGATCATCGGCATCGAGAATTACCTGTCCGCCGGCATCACCGTGTTCGGCGTGACCTTCGGCGCGCAATGGGTCACGGTCATCACCGGTTTCATTTTCGTCGTGTGCGTGCTGGCGTTTCGCCGGGGCATCGTGGGCGAGCTCGGCGCGTGGTGGGCGCGGCGCAACGCTTGAGCGGGCGCGTCGGACGCGCGACGCTTGCCATCGCGGCGCTTGCGGCGGCGGCGTTCCCGGTCGCCGCGGCCGCGCAGGAACTGGTTGCCAGCGGCGCATGCCGCGACGGCGTCCCCAACGGCATGTACGAGCTCCGGACGCCGGCCGGCGCGCTGCGCGTCGCGGGCGCGTTCGCGATGGAGCGTCCCGTCGGGACGTTCCTCTTCTGGACCGCTGCCGGCGCGCGCATCGCGGTGATACCCTATGACGATGGTGTCAGGACCGGCACCGTCGCGGCGTGGTACGTGAGTGATCGTGCGGCGACCGAGTTGTCGCACCGGCTCGAGGCGCCTTATGTCGCGGGCGAGCGCCACGGCATCTCACGGTCGTGGTACGACAATGGCACGCTCCGGGGCGAGTACGTCTACGAGCACGGCCGCCTCGTAGACGCGCGCGGATTTACGGCGGCGGGAGTTGCGCTGTCCGCGGCCGCGGCGCGCGCGCAGGCCGAGCAGGATGCGCTGGGTGACGAGCGCCTCCTCGGATCGCTCGAGCGGCTCGTTGCCGAGAACCGGCCGCACTGCCCCGCGAACGCAGATGCGCCGCCTTGATGGAAAGGAGGGCACGATGGCAAGCCAGGGACGCAGGAATCTCCTGAAATCGTCCGTCGCGGTCGCGGCAGGCGCCGCGCTGTCCGCGCCGGCGCGCGCCGAGGCAACGGCGACGCCATTCAACGTTGCGGCCACGTTCATTCCGATTGCCGGGAGCGGCCAGCTCTTTCCGGTGCGTCGCATCTACTGCATCGGCCGCAACTACGCGGCGCACGCGCGGGAGATGGGCTCGGACCCCTCGCGCGAGCCGCCGTTCTTTTTCCAGAAGCCGACCGACGCGATCCAGCTCGTGCCGCCGGGCGTCACCGTCGACCATCCGTATCCGACGCTTACGAAGAACTATCACTACGAGATCGAGCTCGTCGCCGCGCTCGGCAAGGGAGGGCGCGACGTCCCGATCGAGCGCGCGCTCGAGCTCGTCTACGCGTACACCGTCGGCCTCGACATGACGCGGCGCGATCTGCAGCGCGCGATGGGCGACGAGAAGAAGCCGTGGGAGATCGGCAAGAGCTTCGACCGGTCGGCGCCGCTCGGCCCGCTGCAACCGGCCGCGAAGATCGGACACCTCACCCAGGGCGCCATCTGGCTCAAAGTCAACGGCGAGACGAAGCAGAGCGCCGACCTCAATCAGATGATCTGGAACGTCGCCGAGCAGGTCAGCAACCTGTCCAAGGCGTTCGAGCTGGCTCCCGGCGACATCATCTACTCAGGCACGCCCGAGAACGTAGGACCCGTCGTCAAGGGCGATGTCATGCTGGGCCACATCGACGGCCTGCCCGACATCAGCGTGCGGGTGGTCTGACGCGCGGCCGCGCCGAAGGCGATTGCCGCGTCGAGAGAGGACGAGATCCGTTGAGCTTTCCCCGGCCTGACCTCGACCTGACCGGCGCGCGCACGCTGTCCCGCGAGCGATGCTGATCCAGGTGATTCGTCGCGGCCTGCAGAGCGTCGTCGTGCTATTCGCGATGTCGTTGCTGGTATTCGCCGGTGTCTACGCGATCGGCGATCCGGTCGACATCCTGATCAATCCGCAGGCCGACGCGATCGAGCGCGAGCAGGCGATCGCGGCGCTGGGCCTCGACAAGCCGCTTCCGGAGCAGTACGGAAGCTTCCTGCACGGCGCGATGACCGGCGATCTCGGCAAGTCGTTCGTGCACGGCACGCCGGCGCTGCGCCTTGTCGTCGAGCGCATGCCGGCGACGCTGGAGCTTGCCGTGTCGGCGATGTTGATCGCGGTTCTCCTCGGCATTCCGCTCGGTCTCTTCGCCGGGCTGCGGCCGAACGGCGCGGCCGGACGAGCAATCCTGGCGGGTTCGATCCTCGGCCTCTCGCTGCCGACGTTCTGGGTCGGGCTGATGCTGATCGTCGTGTTCTCGGTGATGCTGGGATGGCTGCCGGCGAGCGGACGCGGCCCGACCACGCTGTTGTTCGGCGTCGTTCCGGTGTCGTTCCTGACGCTCGCGGGCCTCAAGCACCTCATTCTTCCGGCGGTCAATCTCGCGCTGTTCAAGCTCGCGCTGCTGATCCGCCTCACGCGCGCCGGCACGCGCGAGGCGCTCATGCAGGATTACGTGAAATACGCCCGCGCCAAGGGACTCGGGCCGGCTCGCGTCATCGGCGTCCACGTGCTCTCCAACATCCTGCTTCCGATCGTCACCGTGGCCGGGCTCGAATTCGGCTCGGTGATCGCCTTCGCGATCGTGACGGAGAGCGTGTTCGCGTGGCCCGGCATGGGCAAGCTGCTGATCGATTCGATCAACCTGCTCGACCGCCCGGTCATCGTCGCCTACCTGCTCATCATCGTGACGATCGTCATCCTCATCAACCTCACGGTCGACCTGCTCTACGCGGCGCTCGATCCGCGCGTGCGCCACGCCGAGGCCGCGTGATGGCTGTGCCCGCCCACGAATCGCGGCCCCAGGACACGCCGTGGCGCCGCTTTGCCGCGGAATTCGGCGCGAATCCGCTGGCGGTCTTCGGTGTCGCGCTGCTCGCGCTGGTTGTCGCGGCCGCGCTTCTCGCGCCGCTGATCGCGCCGCAAAATCCCTACGATCTCGCCACGCTCGACGTCCTCGACGCGGGGCTGCCGCCGGGCACGAAATCGGCGGGCGGAATGACGTTCTGGCTCGGCACCGACGGACAGGGACGCGACATGCTGTCGGCGATCCTGTACGGGCTTCGCATCAGCCTCGCCGTCGGCGTCACGGCGACGCTGCTGGCGCTTTGCATCGGCCTCGTCGCGGGGCTCGCCGCCGCGTACGCCGGCGGGCGCGTCGAGGCCGTCGTCATGCGCATCGTCGACATCCAGCTCTCGTTCCCTGCGATCCTGATCGCCCTCATCCTGATCGCGGTGCTGGGGCGGGGGACCGGCAAGGTCATCGCCGCGCTGGTCACGGTCCAATGGGCGTACTACGCGCGCACCGTGCGCGCGGCGGCGCTGGTGGAAAAGCGCAAGGAGTACATCGAGGCGGCGCGCGGACTTGCGCTGTCGCCGTGGCGGATCGTGCTGCGGCATCTGCTGCCGAACTGCCTGTCGCCGGTGCTCGTCGTCGCGACGGTGCAGATCGCCGCGGCGATCGCGCTCGAGGCCACGCTGTCGTTCCTCGGGCTCGGCCTGCCCGTGACCGAGCCCTCGCTCGGCCTCCTCATCGCCAACGGCTACCAGTATCTCCTGTCCGGGCGATACTGGATCAGCTTCTTCCCGGGTATCGCGCTCGTCATCGCGATCGTCGGCATCAACCTCGTCGGCGACCAGCTGCGCGATGTCCTCGACCCGGGGCTTCGCGCGTGATTAGGGCCTGTTCACCCTATGTCCACAAGTGCGTTGCATCGCCGAAAGGGCCAGGCGCGAGGCGAAAAACGAAGCCGGGCCGGCTGCCCGGCGAGGCTTTGCAACGAAGCGCATGGCCCTTTCGGCAGCAACCCGAAGGGAACGGGCGCCCTGGGGCGCCACTCTGCGTTGCTTTCCTCGCAAAGACACCCGGTCTTACCTTCGTCAAGCGCCTTGATTGGCGCCCCATGCCACCCGTTCGCATTTGCGGACATAGGGTGAACAGGCCCTAGATGACGGCGGGCAATACGTCGACAGCGGCTCCCGCGACACCCGCCGTCGCGGCGGCTTCGCCGCTGCTCGAGGTCGACGGGCTCGCGACGCATTTCGCGACCCGGGCGGGCGTCGTCCGCGCGGTCGACGGCGTTTCGTTCACCGTCGCGCGCGGCGAGATCGTCGGGCTCGTCGGCGAATCGGGCTCGGGCAAATCGATGACAGGCTATTCGATCATGGGGCTCGTCGACGCGCCGGGACGCATCGTCGCGGGCGGCATCGGCTTCGACGGCGTCGAGATCACGGCGCTCTCGCCGCGCGAAATGCGCCGGCTGCGCGGCGACCGGATCGCGATGATCTTCCAGGATCCGACGATGACGCTGAATCCGGTGCTGTCGATCCGCACGCAGATGGTCGAGGCGATTCGCGCGCACCGAAGCGTTTCGCGCGCCGCCGCGCAGGAGGAGGCACGCGATGCACTCGCGAAGGTCGGCATCGCGGCGCCGGATGCGCGACTCGTCGCATATCCCCACCAGCTCTCGGGCGGCACGCGGCAGCGCGTCGCGATCGCGATCGCGATCCTCAACGACCCCGAGCTCATCATCGCCGACGAGCCGACGGCGGAACTCGACGTGACGATTCAGGGCCAGATCCTCCACGAGATGCAAAAGCAGGTGCGCGACGCCGGGACCGCGCTCCTCTGGATCACGCACGATCTGTCCGTCGTCGCGGGACTCGCCGATCGCGTCTGCGTCATGTACGCGGGCCGGATCGTCGAGCAGGGCGCGGTGGACGACGTCCTCGTGCGACCGCGCCATCCGTACACGCAGGGCCTCATCGACTCGGTGCCGGCGCGCGCGCCGCGCGGCGCGCGGTTGAAGCAGATTCCCGGGATGCCGCCCTCGGCGCTGGATCCGTCGCCCGGATGCGCGTTTCGCGAGCGTTGCGGATTCGCGAGCGCCGTGTGCGGCACGATGCCGGAGCTTCGCGCAATCGGCCTGCGGGGCCGCGCGCACGCGGTGCGCTGTCATCATCCGCTCGGCGGGGAGGACGCTTGAGCGCATTGACGCAAGACGCGGGGAGCACCGCCGCCGGCGTGGCGTCGCTCATCGAGCTGCGCGGTGTGTCGAAGCGGTTCGTGCAGACGCAGGACGCCGCAGCGCGACTTGCCGCGTGGGTCGGCGCCGGCCGGCGCGCCGAGGCCGTAGTGGCGGTCGACAACGTCGATCTCGCGATCCGCCCCGGTGAGGTGATGGGGCTCGTCGGCGAATCGGGGTGCGGCAAGTCGACGCTCGGCCGCCTCGCGGCCGGCCTGCTCTCTCCGTCGTCGGGAACGCGCCTGTGGCACGGCGTTCCGCTCGCGGATGGAACGTCCGCGCGCGCCCGCGGCCAGCGGCTCAAGACGCAGATGATCTTCCAGGATCCGTACGCGGCGCTCAATCCGCGCCTGCGTGTCGTCGACATCGTCGGCGAGGCACCGGTCGCCCACCGCCTCATCAGCGCCCGCGCGAAGACAGAATTCGTGGGATTGCATCTCAACCGGGTGGGTCTCGACCCGACGCTGATGCGGCGCTTTCCGCATCAGTTCTCGGGAGGGCAGCGCGCGCGCATCGGCATTGCCCGCGCGCTCGCGGTCGCCCCCGAATTCCTCGTCTGCGATGAATCGGTGGCGAAGCTCGACGTGTCGATCCAGGCGCAGGTGCTGAACCTCTTCATGGAGCTCCGCGCGCGCTTCAGTCTCACGTACCTGTTCATCAGCCACGACCTCGGCGTCGTGCGCCACATGAGCGACCGCGTCGCAGTGATGTACCTCGGCCGGATCGTCGAATCCGGCCCCGCCGCCGCGGTCTTCGCGGCGCCGAATCATCCGTATACGGCGGCGCTGCTCGCGGGGGTGGGCAGCGTCGAGCCGGGGCGCCGGAAGTTCATCCCGATCGCCGGCGAGATCCCGTCGCCGCTCGCGCCGCCGCCGGGCTGCCAATTCCATCCGCGCTGTCCGCATGCGATGCCGCGCTGCCGCGAGGTCGCTCCGGCGCTTAAGGAAATCGCGCCGGCACGATGGTCGGCCTGCCACCTCAACGAGGCGCCGGCATGAGCGACGACGCGCCGTTCCTGCGCCATCCGCCCGCGGGAGAGCCGCTGCCGCTCGTGCTCGATTCGCCGCACAGCGGCGAGCGGTATCCCGACGATTTCGACCACGCGCCTCCGCGCGCGGAAATCCGGCGCGCCGAGGATACGCATGTCGCGCGGCTGTGGCGCGGGGCCGTGCGGCATGGAGCGACGCTGATCGAGGCGTGCTTCCCGCGCGCGTATATCGACCCGAATCGCAGCCTCGACGATCTCGACCCGGATCTCATCGCGGATGCCTGGGACGGCCCCCTCGAGCGTTCGCGCAAGACCGACCAGGGCATCGGGCTCGTCTGGCGCCTCGCGCGGGGCGGCGTTCCGATGTATGCGCACAAGCTCCGCGCCGACGAGGTGCGCCGCCGCATCGAGCGCTGCTACCTTCCCTATCACGCCGCGTTGTCCGCCGAGCTCGACACGCTGCGCCAGCGGTTTGGCGCGGTGTGGCTCGTCGATTGCCATTCAATGCCCGCGGTCGGCGACGTGAATTCGGACGATCCCGGGCGCGCGCGCGACGATTTCGTGCTCGGCGACCGCGACGGCACCACGTGCGCACCCGAATTCACCGCCGCGGTGGCCGCGGCGCTGCGCGATCTCGGGTACAAGGTGGCGGTCAACGACCCGTACAAAGGCGTCGAGATCGTGCGCCGGCACGGCAAACCGGCGTCGCGGCGGCACAGCCTGCAGATCGAGATCAACCGGCGCCTGTACATGGACGAGGAGTCGCTGATTCCGAACGCGGGGTATGCGAGGGTCGAGGGCGACCTCGACCGCCTCGCCGGGGCGCTGGCAGCATTCGTGCGAAGCCGCCTTTAGCGGGGCCGGCCGCGGCCGCACGTGCGAGCGACGCGTTGCCGCGGTTTGCCGCGCTGCGGTATAATCCGGCAGTTTTGCAGGCACGCCCCCGCTTTTTGGGATGAATGGCGTGTTTGCGCAAGAAAACCGGCAAAAAGGCATGCGCGGCAAACTCGTCGTCGGCAACTGGAAGATGAACGGCGGGCTCGCGGCGAACGCGGCGCTTCTCGGCGAGCTCGTGTCGCAGTGGGGACGGACGCCGGGGCGCGATTTGGCAGTGTGCGTCCCGTATCCGTACCTCGTGCAGGCGCAGGCGGCGCTCGCGTCGACGCCCGTCGCATGGGGCGCGCAGGACGTGAGCGAGCATGCCGCGGGCGCGTTTACCGGCGAAGTGTCGGCGGCGATGCTGGCCGAATTCGGCTGCCGCTTCGCGATCGTCGGGCATTCGGAGCGCCGCCAGCATTTCGCCGACACCGACCCCGTGGTTGGCGCGAAAGCCCGCGCGGCGCTGGAGGCAGGATTGACGCCGGTGGCGTGCGTCGGCGAGTCGCTCGCCGAGCGCGAGGCAGGGACGACGGAATCCGTCGTGCTGCGGCAGCTCGATGCGGTGCTGGCGGCCGTCGCCGGCGATGCGCCCAGGCTGGTCGTGGCCTATGAGCCCGTTTGGGCGATCGGCACGGGCAGGACGGCGACTCCGGCGCAGGCGCAGGCGGTGCATGCGACGCTGCGAAAGCGGCTCCGCGCGGTCGGCGCCGCGGACATTCCGCTGCTTTACGGCGGCAGCGTCAAGGCGGACAACGCCAGCGCGTTGTTCACGCAGGAAGACATCGACGGCGGATTGATCGGCGGTGCGTCGCTCAAGGCGTCCGAATTTTTGGCCATTGCGCGTGCCTAACACGGGCACCGCGCGGCGCGGAGCGCGTAGCCGCGGTTGGAGTCACGAATGAACATGCTGGAATTGCTGGTCCTGGTGGTGCACGTGATGATCGCTCTGGCGATCTGCGGCCTCGTGCTGTTGCAGCACGGCAAGGGCGCCGACATGGGCGCCGCGTTCGGCAGCGGCTCGTCGGGCAGCCTTTTCGGGGCCTCCGGCTCCGCCAATTTCCTTTCACGGTCGACCGCGGTCCTGGTCGCGCTGTTCTTCGCCTCGAGCCTCGGGCTCACGTGGTTCGCGACGACGCACGGACAGGCCAAGGGCCTGATGCAGCAGGGAATCGAGGAAAAGGGCGCCTCCAAGTCGTCCGAGGTGCCGGCGTCACCCGGGGTGATTCCGACGACGCCCGCGCCCACGGATCCGGCCAAGGCCGCGCCGGCGCCGGCGCCGGCAGGCTCGAAGTCCGGCGACGTGCCTAAATAGGCGTCATGAGCAATCGCCGCGCAATTCGCACCGGAACAAGGATTTCAGTACACGCCGACGTGGTGAAATTGGTAGACACGCTGTCTTGAGGGGGCAGTGGCGTAAGCCGTGCGAGTTCGAGTCTCGCCGTCGGCACCAGAATCGAGCACGCGAAACGGGAAAGCCGTGATGCTGGAACAGTACGTACCGATACTGCTTTTCATCGGCCTCGGGCTCACGATCGGCCTCGTGCTCCTTTCGCTCGGCACGCTCGTGTCGCCGAACCATCCGGATCCCGAGAAGCTCTCGCCGTACGAGTGCGGCTTCGAGGCGTTCGAGGACGCGCGCATGAAGTTCGACGTCCGCTACTACCTCGTCGCGATCCTCTTCATCCTGTTCGACCTCGAGATCGCGTTCCTCTTCCCCTGGGCGATCGTCCTGCAGGAGATCGGCTTCTTCGGGTTCGCCGCGATGATGGTGTTCCTCGCGGTGCTCGTGGTGGGATTCATCTATGAATGGAAGAAGGGAGCCCTTGAATGGGAATGACCTTCGACCTGAAGGAGTGCTGACTCGATGGGCATCGAAGGCGTCCTCGAGAAAGGCTTCGTCACCACGACTGCTGACGCGCTGATCAACTGGGCGCGCAACGGCTCGATGTGGCCGATGACGTTCGGGCTCGCCTGCTGCGCCGTCGAGATGATGCACGCCGGCGCCGCGCGCTACGACCTCGACCGTTTCGGCATCGTGTTCCGTCCGAGCCCGCGCCAGTCCGACGTGATGATCGTCGCCGGCACGCTGTGCAACAAGATGGCGCCGGCGCTGCGCAAGGTCTATGACCAGATGCCGGAGCCGCGCTGGGTCATCTCGATGGGCTCGTGCGCGAATGGCGGCGGCTACTATCACTATTCCTATTCGGTCGTGCGCGGCTGCGACCGCATCGTCCCGGTCGACATCTACATTCCCGGCTGCCCGCCGACCGCGGAGGCGACGCTGTACGGAATCCTGCAGCTCCAGAACAAGATCTGGCGGACCAACACGATCGCGCGCTGATGGCCACACGAATCGAAGTGCTGGCTGCCGCGCTTCCCGCGGCGCTGGGAGACAGGCTCTCGGACGTCACGGTGGCGCTGGGCGAGGTGACGGCCGAGGTGGCGAGCAACGACCTCGACGCGACGATGCGGGTCCTGCGCGACCGTCCCGAGTTTCGCTTCGAGATGTTGCTCGACGTGTGCGGCGTCGACTACTCGACCTATGGGAACGCCGAACACAGCGGGCCGCGCTTCGCGGCCGTGTATCACCTGCTTTCGCTCGCGAACAACACCCGTCTGCGCGTGCGCGTCTTCGCGACCGACGACGCGTTTCCCGTGATCCCCAGCGTCATCGACGTGTGGCCGTCGGCGAACTGGTTCGAGCGGGAGGCGTTCGATCTCTACGGCATCGTCTTCACCGGGCACCCGGACCTCCGCCGCCTGCTGACCGATTACGGGTTTATCGGCCACCCGTTCCGCAAGGACTTTCCGATCTCCGGTCACGTCGAGATGCGCTACGACCCGGAGCAGGGCCGCGTCATCTACCAGCCGGTCACGATCGAGCCGCGCGAGATCACGCCGCGCGTGATCCGCGAATCGGGCTACGGCACCGGCGAGTGACGGGTCATGGCCGAGATCCGCAACTACACCATGAACTTTGGGCCCGCAGCACCCCGCGGCGCACGGGGTGCTGCGGCTCGTGCTCGAGCTCGATGGCGAGGTGATCCAGCGCGCGGACCCGCACATCGGATTGCTGCACCGGGCGACCGAAAAGCTCGCGGAGACGCGGACCTACCTGCAGTCGGTCCCGTACATGGACCGGCTCGACTACGTGTCGATGATGTGCAACGAGCACGCGTACTGCCTCGCGATCGAGCGGCTCATCGGCATCGAGGTCCCGATCCGCGCGCAGTACATCCGGGTGATGTTCGACGAGATCACCCGGATCCTCAACCACCTGCTCTGGCTTGGTGCTCACTCGCTCGACGTCGGCGGCATGACGACGTTCCTCTATTGCTTCCGCGAGCGCGAGGACCTGTTCGACGTGTACGAGGCCGTGTCCGGCGCCAGGATGCATGCCGCGTATTACCGGCCGGGCGGGGTCTACCGCGACCTGCCGGACCGGATGCCGCAGTACCAGGCGCAGCACACGCGCAGCGAGCGCGGGATGGCGGCGCTCAACGCCAACCGGCAGGGCTCCGTGCTCGACTTCATCGAGGACTTCACGCGGCGCTTCCCCGGGTGCGTCGACGACTATGAGACGCTGCTGACCGAGAACCGCATCTGGAAGCAGCGCACGGTCGGCATCGGCGTCGTGACGGCCGAGCGGGCGATCGCGCTGGGGTTCACCGGCCCGATGCTGCGCGGCTCCGGCGTGCCGTGGGACCTGCGCAAGAAGCAGCCCTACGAGGTCTACGACCGGATGGATTTCGACATTCCGGTCGGCACCACCGGCGATTGCTATGACCGGTACCTCGTTCGCGTCGAGGAAATGCGCCAGTCGAACCGCATCGTTCGCCAGTGCATCGATTGGCTGCGCGCGAATCCGGGCCCCGTGATCGCGGACAACCGCAAGGTTGCTCCGCCGTCGCGCGAGGTGATGAAGGAAGACATGGAAGCGCTGATCCATCACTTCAAGCTCTTCACCGAAGGCATGCACGTTCCGCCGGGCGAGGCCTACGCGGCGATCGAGCATCCGAAGGGCGAATTCGGCGTCTACATCGTTTCCGACGGCGCCAACAAGCCGTATCGCGTGAAGCTGCGCCCGCCCGATTTTCCGCATCTCGCGGCGCTGGACGAGATGTCCCGCGGGCACATGATCGCCGACGTCGTCGCGATCATCGGCACCCAGGACGTCGTGTTCGGGTCGATCGACCGATGACGCTCCGCGCGCTGTCCAGGCTGTTCCTCGTGGTGGCCGCCGCGTCGCTGTGCCTGCCTTTCGCGGCCGGAGCGCAGCCCGCGACGCCACCCGCGCGCCCGGCCGAGGCGCAGCCGGCGAAGCCGCCGACGGAGCCGCCGCAGGACGCGGCCACCGAGGCCGACGACACGGAAGTCGTGCAGGAATCGCGCAACTGGCTGGCGCTGATCGACGCCGACAAGGCGGGGCAGGCGTGGGATGGCGCGGGGGCGCAGCTCAAGGCGTCGGTCTCACGTGCGAAGTGGATCGAGGGGATGCGCGGCATCCGCAAGCCGTACGGCAGGCTCGTGTCGCGCGAGGTGGACTCGGTCGCGCGCACGCACACGATTGCGGGCGCGCCCGAGGGCGACTACGCGATTGTCCAGTTCGACTCCGTCTTCGCCAACCGCAAGCACGCAACCGAGATGGTCACCTGGACGCTCAACGACACGTCCTGGCGCGTCTCGGGCTACCAGATCCGGTAACGGCTGCTCTCCGATGCTTTCGCCCAAGGCCCTCGAGCAGATCGATCGCGCGATCGCGAAATACCCGGCCGACCAGAAGCGGTCGGCGGTGATGGCGGCGCTCGCCATCGCGCAGGACGAGAAAGGCTGGCTCGCGACGGACACGATGGATTTCGTCGCGCATTATCTCGGCATGCCGCCGGTCGCCGTGTACGAGGTGGCGACGTTCTACACGATGTTCAACTGCGAGCCCGCCGGCCGCTACAAGCTGACGGTCTGCACGAACCTTCCGTGCGCGCTGCGCGACGCAGTGAAGGCGACCGAGCATCTGAAGCGCGAGCTTGGCATCGGTTTCAACGAGACCACGGCGGATGGCCTGTTCACGCTGAAGGAGGGCGAGTGCCTGGGCGCCTGCGGCGACGCGCCGGTGATGCTCATCAACAACAAGCGCATGTGCAGCTACATGCAGCCGGACAGGCTCGACGCTCTGCTCGCCGAGCTCCGGGCGTCCGCAAGCGCAAGCGGTGACGAAGAATGAGCGGGTCCGCGCGCACGCTCGACTACGGACCCGATGCCATCCTGATGGCCGGCCTCACGGGCGAGAACTGGCGCCTCGCCGATTATGTCGCGCGTGGCGGCTATTCGGCATTGCGCAAGCTCGTCACCGAAAAAGTGCCGCCGACGACCGTCATCGCCGAAGTCAAGAAATCCGCGCTGCGGGGACGCGGTGGCGCGGGTTTTCCGACCGGCCTCAAGTGGAGCTTCATGCCGCAGCAGTATGCCGGCGAGAAGATCCTCGTCTGCAATTCAGACGAGGGCGAGCCCGGCACCTTCAAGGACCGCGACATCCTCCGCTACAACCCGCACGCGCTGATCGAGGGGATGGCGATCGGCGCGTATGCGATGGGCTGCACGCGCGGCTACAACTACGTGCATGGCGAGATCTGGGAGATCTACGAGCGCTGCGAGGCGGCGCTGGCCGAGGCCTACGACGCGGGTCTCCTCGGCAAGAACGTGCTGGGTTCGGACTGGAGCTTCCATCTCTTCAATCACCACGGCTACGGCGCCTACATCTGCGGCGAGGAAACCGCGCTGCTCGAGTCCCTTGAAGGCAAGAAAGGCTTGCCGCGCTACAAGCCGCCGTTTCCGGCGAGCTATGGCCTCTACGGCAAGCCGACAACGATCAACAACACCGAGACCTTCGCGGCGGTGCCGTGGATCATCAGCCACGGCGGCGAGGCATTCCTTGCGCTCGGCAAGGCCAACAACGGCGGCACCAAGCTCTTCTCCGTCTCCGGCGACGTCGAGCGCCCCGGCAATTTCGAGGTGCGGCTCGGCACGCCGTTCGCGCAGCTCCTCGAGATGGCGGGCGGCGTGCGCGGCGGGCGCAAGCTCAAGGCCGTGATCCCGGGCGGCTCGTCGATGCCTGTGCTGCCCGGCGACGTCATGATGGGCTGCGACATGGACTACGACTCGATCGCCAAGGCCGGCTCGATGCTGGGATCGGGCGCCGTGATCGTGATGGACGAGACGCGCTGCATGGTGAAGTCGCTGCTGCGACTGTCCTACTTCTATTACGAGGAGTCCTGCGGCCAGTGCACGCCCTGCCGTGAGGGCACCGGCTGGCTGTGGCGTGTGGTCGACCGGATCGAGCATGGCAAGGGCCGCAACGAGGATCTCGACCTGCTGACCTCGGTGGCCGACAACATCGCGGGGCGCACGATCTGCGCGCTGGGAGACGCCGCGGCGCTGCCGGTCAAGAGTTTCGTCAAGCACTTTCGCGACGAGTTCCAGCACCACATCGACCACAAGCGCTGTCTTGTACCCGAGTACGTCTAGCCCGGCCGCCCCTCATGCTGAACATCGAAATCGACGGCAGGAAGATCGAGGTCGCGCCCGGCAGCACGGTGATGGAGGCCGCGCACACGCTCGGCATCTATGTGCCGCACTTCTGCTGGCACAAGAAGCTCTCGATCGCGGCCAATTGCCGGATGTGCCTCGTGCAGGTCGAGAAGGCGCCCAAGCCGCTGCCCGCCTGCGCGACCCCCGTCGCCGAAGGCATGAAGGTGTGGACGGCCTCGGAGCTCGCGAAGCAGGCGCAGCGCAGCGTGATGGAGTTCCTGCTGATCAACCATCCGCTCGACTGCCCGATCTGCGACCAGGGCGGCGAATGCCAGCTGCAGGACCTCGCCGTCGGCTACGGCGCGTCGGCGAGCCGCTACGACGAGCCGAAGCGCGTCGTGTTCCGCAAGGAGCTGGGGCCGCTCGTTGCCGCCGAGGAGATGACGCGGTGCATCCAGTGCACGCGCTGCGTTCGCTTCGGGCAGGAGATCGGCGGGATGATGGAGCTCGGGATGGTCGGCCGCGGCGAGCACGCGGAAATCGTCGCGTTCGTCGGCCGCAGCGTCGACTCGGAGCTCTCGGGCAACATGATCGACGTCTGCCCGGTCGGCGCGCTCACCTCCAAGCCATTCCGCTACGCGGCACGGACGTGGGAGCTCGTGCGCCGCAAATCGGTGTCGCCGCACGACGCGCACGGCAGCAACCTGATCGTGCAGCTCAAGGACGACCGAGTGCTCCGCGTGCTGCCGCTCGAGAACGAGGCGGTCAACGAGTGCTGGATCTCCGACAAGGACCGCTTCTCCTACGAGGCCCTCGGAAGCGAGGAGCGCCTGGCGACGCCGATGCTCCGCGAGAACGGGGAATGGCGCAGCGTCGACTGGCACCAAGCGCTGGAGCGTGTAGCCGAAGGCCTCAAGGACGTCGTCGCGAAGCACGGTGGCGCGGCGATCGGCACGATCGTGTCGCCGCATGCGACGGTCGAGGAGATGGCACTCGCGGCGAAGCTCTCTCGCGCGCTCGATTCGGACAACATCGACTTTCGCCTGCGCCAGTCGGATTTCCGCGGCGACGGGCAGGGCGCCGGCATCGCGTGGCTCGGGATGCCGATCGCGGACGTCGAGCGCCTCGACCGCGCGCTCGTGGTCGGCAGTTTCCTGCGCAAGGACCATCCGCTGCTCGCGCAACGGCTGCGCAAGGCGGCGCGCCACGGCGCGCAAGTGTCGCTGCTCCACGCGGTGGCGGATGATTCGCTGATTCGCGTCGCGCACTCGCTGGTCGCGCCGCCGTCGCAATGGACGAAGCTGCTCGCCGAGATCGTGGTCGCCGCGGCGACCGGAGCCGGCAAGGCGGTGCCGAAGGCGCTGGCGCACGTCGAGGCGACGGCCGCGGCGCAGGTCGTCGCGGCGGGACTTCTCACGGGCGAGCGCAAGGCCGTGCTGCTCGGCAACGGCGCGGAACAGCACGCCGACGCGTCGCAGTTGCGGGCGCTCGCGCAATCACTGTGCGAAATCACCGGGGCCACGCTCGGCTGCCTCACCGAAGCGGCGGGCAGCGTCGGAGGCTACGTCGCGGGCGCGTTGCCGCAGGCGAAGGGTCTCAATGCACGGGCGATGCTCGAGGACCCGCGCAAGGCCTACATCGTCCTCGGCGCCGAGCCCGAATTCGATTGCGCCAACCCGGTCGCCGCGCGCGCGGCGCTCGACCAGGCCGATTTCGTGGTCGCGCTGTCGCCGTTCCGGCATGGCATGGAATGGGCCGACGTGCTGTTGCCGATTGCGCCGTTCACCGAGACCGCGGGCACGTTCGTGAGCTGCGAAGGTCGGATCCAGTCGTTCACCGGCGTCGCCCCGCCGCATGCCGAGACGCGCCCCGCGTGGAAGGTCCTGCGTGTGCTCGGCTCGCTGCTCGGGCTGCCGGGATTTGATTACGACTCGATCGACGCCGTTCGCGCCGCGCTGCTTCCTTCGCAGGCGGAACTGACCGCGCGCCTTCGCAACGATTCGCGCGTCGCGGTCGCGGCGCCCGCCGCCGTGGCGCAGGGCCTCGAGCGCATCGCCGACGTGCCGATTCATTTCACCGATCCGCTGGTGCGCCGCGCGCCGTCGCTGCAGCGGACGAGCGATGCGAAGCCGCCGCGCGCACGGATGGCCGCTGCGACGATGCAGCGCCTCGGCATCGCCGACGGCGCCATGGTCAGGGTGCGGCAGGGGCGCGGCGAGGCGGTGCTGGCCGCGTCTGCCGACGCGACGGTTCCCGCGAACGTGGTGCGGATCGCCGCGGCGCATCCGTCGACCTGCGGGCTCGAAGGCCTGTCCGGCCCCATTCTGGTCGAGGCGTGCTGATGGATGCCGCGCTCGCCCCCGTCGCGCAATTCTTCGGCTCGGGCTGGGTCGTCGTCGTCACGCTTGCTCAGATCGTCGTGCTGGTCGTCGTGCTGATCCTCTGCGTCGCGTATCTCACGCTCGCCGAGCGCAAGGTGATCGGCTGGATGCAGGTTCGCATCGGCCCCAACCGCGTCGGCCCGCTCGGCCTGCTGCAGCCGTTCGCCGACGTCGCCAAGCTGCTCTTCAAGGAAATCATCCTGCCGGCGGGCGCGAACCGCTATCTCTTCTACCTCGCGCCGCTGCTCGCGATCGGATCGGCCGTGGCGGCGTGGGCGGTCGTGCCGCTGTCCGGCGACATGGTGATCGCCGACATCAACGCGGGCCTGCTCTATCTCCTCGCCATGACTTCCGTGGGCATCTACGGGATCATCCTCGCCGGCTGGGCGTCGAACTCGAAGTACGCGTTCCTCGGGTGCCTTCGCTCCGCCGCGCAGATCGTCTCCTACGAGATCGCGATGGGCTTCGCGCTGGTGGGCGTGCTGATGGCGGCGGGCAGCCTCAACCTTTCCGACATCGTGCGAGGCCAGCAGGGCGGGGCCGCGTACTGGTATTTCTGGCCGCTGCTGCCGCTCGCGGTCGTGTATTTCGTCTCCGGGCTGGCCGAGACCAACCGCCATCCGTTCGACGTCGCGGAGGGCGAATCCGAGATCGTCGCGGGCTTCCACGTCGAGTACTCGGGGATCACGTTCGCCGTGTTCTTCCTCGCCGAGTACATGAACATGATCCTGATCGCCGCGCTGACATCGGTCATGTTCCTCGGCGGCTGGCTCTCGCCGTGGCCGGGCCTCAACGACGTCACGATCTGGGGCACGCAGCTCCGCCCGTTCGGCGACGGGCTGCCGTGGCTGCTGCTCAAGATGGCCGGCGTGCTGTTCCTGTTCCTGTGGGTGCGGGCGACGTTCCCGCGCTACCGTTACGACCAGATCATGCGGCTCGGCTGGAAGGTGTTCATTCCGGTCACGCTCGTCTGGATCGTGTTCCTGGGCGCGATGATGCAGACGCGCTATGCCGCGCTCTTCCACTGACGGCGGATGCGAAGATGCTCGAACGCGTGAAAGCCTTCGCCAGGACGTGGCTGCTGCTGGAGCTGGGGCGCGGCCTCATGCTGACCGGCCGGCACATGTTCAAGCGCAAGGTCACCGTCCAGTTTCCGGAGGAGAAGACTCCGCAGAGCCCGCGCTTTCGCGGCCTGCACGCGCTGCGCCGCTATCCGAACGGCGAGGAGCGCTGCATCGCGTGCAAGCTGTGCGAGGCGGTGTGTCCCGCGCTCGCGATCACCATCGAATCGGAGCAGCGCGCCGACGGCACGCGCCGGACGACGCGTTACGACATCGATCTCGTCAAGTGCATCTTCTGCGGCTTCTGCGAGGAGAGCTGTCCGGTCGATTCGATCGTCGAGACGCGCATCCTCGAATACTGCGGCGAGAAGCGCGGCGACCTCTACATGAACAAGGAAATGCTGCTCGCCGTCGGCGACCGGTACGAGGCGCAGATCGCCAGGGATCGCGCCGAGGACGCCAAGTACCGCTGAGGCCGCGACTGGCGCCCGTTCAACGACATCGCACCGACAGCACAGTTCACCGATCCATGTC
This sequence comes from uncultured beta proteobacterium, assembly GCA_963846855.1. Taxonomy (GTDB): domain Bacteria; phylum Pseudomonadota; class Gammaproteobacteria; order Burkholderiales; family Casimicrobiaceae; genus CAIWHR01. The sequence goes on along the minus strand of CAWJXK010000009.1, from coordinate 47,882 downwards.
CGTCACGACCGTCCTCTTCTACGTCTTCGCCGCGATCCTCGTGTTCGCGGCGCTGCGCGTCGTGACGGCGCGCAATCCGGTGCACGCGGCGCTGTGGCTGGTGCTCGCGTTCTTCACCGCCGCGGCGCACTGGCTCATGCTGCGCGCCGAATTCCTCGCCATCGTGCTGGTGCTGGTCTACGTCGGTGCGGTGATGGTGCTGTTCCTGTTCGTCGTGATGATGCTGGACGTCAATTTCGACGTGCTGCGCAAGGAATTCCGCAGCTACCTGCCGGTCGGCACGGCCGTCGGCGTGCTGGTCGTCGGCGAGATGGCGGTGGTGGTCGTCTCGAACCGCCTGACGGGCGTGGTCGGAGGCGGCGCGGCGGTCGTCCAGGGCGGCAGCAACACCAGGGCCCTGGGTGAGCTGCTCTACACCGAATATGTCTACCCGTTCGAGATCGCAGCGGTGATCCTGCTGGTGGCGATCATCGCGGCGATCGTGCTCACGCATCGGGAGCGGCGCACCAGCCGGCACCAGGACCCCGGATTGCAGGTGAAGGTGCGGGCGAAGGACCGGCTGCGCGTGCTGTCGATGCCTTCCGAGAAGAGAGAACAGTAGAAGTAAAGACGGCGTCGCGGCGGCCGGCGCGCGTGGAGCGCGCGCCACAGCAGGCGACGACGGATCCACAAGGACGTTTTCTGCAAGGGAGGTTCGCGAGTGCTTTCGATTGCCGCGCCGACGCTGTCGCACTATCTCGTGCTGGGCGCGATCCTGTTCGCCATCAGCATGGCGGGGATATTCCTCAACCGGCGCAACGTGCTCATCATGCTGATGGCGATCGAGCTGATGCTGCTCGCGGTCAACATCAACTTCATCGCGTTCTCGAGCTTCCTGGGCGACATGGCCGGGCAGGTGTTCGTGTTCTTCATCCTGACCGTCGCCGCGGCCGAGTCGGCCATCGGGCTCGCGATCCTCGTCCTCCTGTTCCGCAACGTCGGGTCGATCGACGTCGAGGACCTCGACCGGTTGAAGGGTTGATCGCGTGCTGTCGATGCAGCAACTCTATCTGCTGGTGCCGTTGGCGCCGCTCGTCGCGGCGATCCTCGTCGGGCTCGCCGGCGCGAGGCTCGGCCGCGCCTGGTCGCACCGGCTGTGCATCGCCGGCGTCGCAATCTCGACGGTGGCGTCGATCCTGGTGCTGCGCGACGTGATGGCGGGCCACGTCTTCAACGGCGACGTCTACACCTGGCTGCAGTCCGGCACCTTCAGGCTGTCGATCGGATTCCTGATCGACCCGCTGACCGCGATGATGATGGTCGTGGTGACGTTCGTCTCGCTGATGGTGCACGTCTACACCATCGGCTACATGGACGACGATCCGGGCTACACGCGTTTTTTCAGCTACATCTCGCTGTTCACGTTCGCGATGCTGATGCTCGTGATGAGCAACAATTTCCTCCAGCTCTTCTTCGGCTGGGAGGGCGTGGGTCTCGTGTCGTACCTGCTGATCGGGTTCTGGTACACCCGCGAGACGGCGCTCTACGCAAACCTGAAGGCGTTCCTCGCCAACCGCGTCGGCGACTTCGGCTTCATCCTGGGGATCGGCCTCATCCTCGCCTACTTCGGCACGCTCGATTACGCGCCGGTGTTCGCGCTGGCGAAGGGTCTTTCCGGGACCACAATCAGCCTCTGGGGCGACCGCCAGGTGCTGCTGCTGACGGCGATCACCATCGGGCTCTTCGTCGGCGCGATGGGCAAGAGCGCGCAGGTGCCGCTGCACGTGTGGCTGCCCGACTCGATGGAAGGCCCGACGCCGATCTCTGCGCTGATCCACGCCGCGACGATGGTGACGGCGGGGATCTTCATGGTGGCGCGGATGAGCCCGCTCTTCGAGCTCTCCGATGTCACGCTGTCGTTCGTCACCGTCGTCGGCGCGACGGGCGCGCTGTTCCTCGGCATTCTCGGCATGGTCCAGTTCGACATCAAGCGCGTCGTCGCGTACTCGACGCTGTCGCAGCTGGGCTACATGACCGTAGCGCTGGGTGTGTCCGCGTACGCCGGCGGCATTTTCCACCTGATGACGCATGCGTTCTTCAAGGCGCTGCTCTTCCTCGGCGCAGGGTTCGTGATCATCGCGCTGCATCACGAGCAGGACATGCGCAAGATGGGCGGGCTTGCGAAATACATGCCGATCACCTACGTGACGATGCTGATCGGAAGCCTTGCGCTGTGCGGCATCCCGCCGTTCGCGGGATTCTTCTCGAAGGACGCCATCATCGAGGCGGTGCATCTTTCGACGATCCCGGGCCACGGCTATGCGTACTTCTGCGTGCTGACGGGCGTCTTCGTCACGGCGTTCTACACGTTCCGGCTGGTGTTCATGACGTTCCACGGCGCGCCCCGATTCGATGCGCATGGCGGTGCGCATGCGGACCACGATCATGAACACGCCTCCGGCCCGCCGAAGGAAAGCCCGTGGGTCGTCACGCTGCCGCTCGTCGCACTCGCCATTCCATCGGTGATCGCCGGGTGGATCTATATCCAGCCGATGTTGTTCGGCGATTTCTTCGGCACGTCCATCGTCGTCCTGCCGCAGCACGCGGTTCTCGCGGAGCTTGCCGAGGAGTGGCATGGCGTCGGCGAGTTCATCCGGCACGGCATCGTGAGCGCACCGTTCTGGCTGGCGGTTGCCGGCATCGCGGCCGCTGCGTACCTCTACCTGCTCCGTGTCGAGCTGCCGGCGCGCATCGCCAAGGCCGCCGGCCCGATCTACGCGCTCCTGGAGAACAAGTACTACGCGGACCGCTTCAACGACTGGTTCTTCGCCGGTGGCGCGCGGCGCCTCGGAACGTTCTTCAAGAACGTCGGCGATGCCTCGATCATCGACGGATTCTTCGTCAACGGGACGGCCCGGGTGATCGGGTGGTCGGCGGCGCTGATGCGGCATCTGCAGTCGGGATACGTGTACCACTACGCGTTCACCATGATCATCGGCCTGTTCGCGTTGCTGAGCTGGTACGTGCACTGACGCGATGACGACGATGCCGCCGTATCTCACCCTCGCCATCTTCCTGCCCATCGCGTTCGGCGTGGGCGTGCTGTTCGTCAACCGCGATCAGGACGCTCCGATCGCGCGCCGTATCGCGCTCCTCGGCGGGCTCGCTTCGTTCCTCGTCACGCTGCCGCTGTGGTTCGGATTCCAGACGGGCACGTCGGACATGCAGTTCGTCGAACGCAGCGAATGGATTCTCCGGTTCAACATCTACTATTTCGTCGGGGTCGACGGGATCTCGATGCCGTTCGTGCTGCTGAACAGCCTGATGACGCTCTTCGTCATCTGGTCGGCCTGGGAGGCGATCCAGAAGCGCGTCGCGCAGTACATGGCGGCCTTCCTGATCCAGTCCGGTCTCATCAATGGTGCGTTCTGCGCCCTCGACGGAATGCTTTTCTACGTGTTCTTCGAGGCGATGCTGATTCCGATGTACCTCATCATCGGCGTCTGGGGCGGCCCGAACCGCGTCTACGCGGCGATCAAGTTCTTCCTGTACACGCTGCTGGGGTCGCTGCTGATGCTGGTGGCGCTGATCTATCTCTACAACGTCTCCGAGACGTTCTCCATCCTCGAGTGGTACCCGCTGCCGCTCGAGCTGCCGGTGCAGGTGCTGCTGTTTATCGCGTTCTTCCTGTCGTTCGCCGTCAAGGTGCCGATGTGGCCGCTGCACACGTGGCTGCCCGACGCGCACCCGGAGGCGCCGACCGGCGGCTCGGTGATCCTGGCGGCGATCACGCTCAAGATCGGCGCGTATGGCTTCGTGCGTTTCATCCTGCCGATTGTGCCCGACGCAAGCCGCTACCTGACCGGATTCGTGATCGCGCTGTCGCTGATCGCCATCATCTACATCGGCTTCGTCGCGCTGATGCAGACCGACATGAAGCGGCTAATCGCGTATTCGTCGATCGCGCACATGGGCTTCGTGACGCTCGGCTTTTTCATGTTCAGCCAGCTCGGCACCGAGGGCGGATTGGTGCAGATGGTCTCGCACGGATTCGTCTCGGCGGCGCTGTTCCTGTGCGTGGGCGTGATGTACGACCGCATGCACACGCACCGTATCGCGGATTTCGGCGGCGTGGTGAACACGATGCCCAAGTTCGCGGCCTTCATGATGCTGTTCTCGATGGCCAACGTGGGGCTCCCCGGCACGTCGGGATTCGTCGGCGAATTCCTGGTGATCCTTGCCGCGGTGAAATCGAACCTGTGGATCGGATTCGCGGCGGCGACGACGATGATTCTCGGCGCCGCGTACACCCTGTGGATGTACAAGCGGGTGATCTACGGGCCGGTGACCAACGACAGCGTCGCCAGGCTGACCGACATCAACCGGCGCGAATTCTGGCTGCTGGCGGCGGTCGCCGCCGGCGTTCTCGCGATCGGCGTCTATCCGAAGCCTCTGATCGACGTGATGCATTCATCGGTCGCCGATCTGCTGACGCACGTCGCACGGAGCAAGCTGCTGTGACGCCCCGGGTCCCGCAATGACGATACCAAGCCTTCTCCCGGTGCTGCCCGAGGTCGTCCTGCTCGCCGCGGCCTGCGTCATCCTGATCCTCGACCTGTTCCTGTCGGAAGCCGAGAAGCGGGCGAGCTACTGGCTCACGCAGTTGACGCTCCTCGCCTGCGCGACCATCACCATCGTGACCGCCGGCGACGAGCCGGTCCGGGCGATGAACGGGCTCGTCGTCGACGACATGCTGTCCGACCTGCTCAAGTTCTTCACCTATACCGCGGTGTCGCTCACGCTTTTCTTCTCGCGCGACTACCTGACGACGCGAGGGCTCTTCCGCGGCGAGACGTTCGTGCTGGCGCTGTTCACGCTGCTCGGCATGATGGTGATGATCTCGGCCGCCAATTTCCTCACGCTCTACATGGGGCTCGAGCTGCAGGCGCTGTCGCTGTATGCGCTGGTGGCGATGGACCGTAGCGCGAAGCGCGCTTCCGAAGCCGCGATGAAGTACTTCGTGTTGGGCGCGCTCGCCTCGGGAATGCTGCTGTACGGGATGTCGATGATCTATGGCGCCACGGGATCGCTCGACCTCGAGCAGATCACGCGCGCCATCCTGGCGGGGCAGGGCAACCGGATGATCCTGCTGTTCGGCCTCGTGTTCATCGTGTCGGCGATCGCGTTCAAGCTGGGCGCGGTGCCTTATCACATGTGGGTTCCCGACGTGTACGACGGGGCGCCGACCGCGATCACGCTGATGATCGGCAGCGCCCCCAAGATTGCCGCGTTCGCGTTCATGCTGCGCCTGCTCCAAGGCGGGCTGCCCGCGCTCGAGTTCGACTGGCAGGGCATGCTGATGGTGCTCTCGCTGCTGTCGATGATCCTCGGCAACCTGATCGCGATCGCGCAGACGAGCCTGAAGCGGATGCTGGCGTACTCGACGATCGCCAACATGGGCTACATGCTGATGGGGTTCCTGACGGCGAACCTCGACGGGTTCAGCGCGGCGATGTTCTACGTCGTGGTCTACGCGCTGACGACGCTGGCCTCCTTCGGCATGATCATGCTGCTCGCGCGCGAGGGCTTCGAAGCGGACCAGCTCTCGGACTTCAAGGGACTGAACCAGCGCTCTCCCTGGTGGGCCTTCATCATGCTGATCGTGATGTTCTCGCTGGCCGGCATTCCGCCGACGGCCGGGTTCTACGCGAAATTCTCCGTGATCGAGGCCGCCGTCAACGCCGGATTCGTCTGGCTGGCCGTGGTCGCGGTGCTCGCATCGCTCATTGGTGCGTTCTATTATCTTCGCATCGTGAAGCTCATGTATTTCGACGATGCCACCGACAGTGCGCCGATCGTCGCCCGCGCCGACACGCGGGCGCTGCTCTCGGGCAACGGCATCGCGCTGCTCGCCCTCGGCATCTTCCCGCAGCATCTCATGGGCTGGTGCGTGGTGGCGTTGGTCAACTCCGGATTCCTCTGAAGCGGTTCGGCGCAATGCCGCCGCGCCGTTGAGGAGCAGGCAGCGCGAGGTGCGTGCTAAGATTGCCTACCCGCTTTGCCTTTCAGCCTCCATCCGGTCGTCGAACCCATGCGCGTCGGCTTCTTCGTCACTTGCCTCGTCGACCTGATGCGCCCGTCGATCGGGTTCGCCGCCATCGAGCTGCTCGAGTCGGGCGGCGCCGAAGTCTTCGTTCCGCCGACGCAGACGTGCTGCGGCCAGCCGGCCTACAACTCCGGCGATCGCGCCGACGCGAAGGCGCTGGCGGCGAAAGTGCTCGCCGAGTTCGAATCCTGCGATTACCTGGTGGCGCCGTCGGGCTCGTGCAGCGGCATGATCCGCACGCACTATGCGGACCTCTTCACCGACGATCCCGCGATGGCGGCGCGCATTGCCGCCCTCACGGCCAAGACTTTCGAGCTCACGCAGTTCCTGGTCGACGTCCTGAAGCTCGAGCGCGTGCCCGGGCGCTACGACGGCACCATCACCTACCACGACAGCTGCGCCGGGCTGCGCGAGATGGGCGTCAAGTCTGCGCCGCGCGCGCTGCTCGCGAAGGTGCCTGGGCTCTCGCTCACCGAAATGGACGAATGCGAGGTCTGCTGCGGCTTCGGCGGGACATTCTCCATCAAGTTCGGCGAGATCTCGGCTCGCCTTGCGGACAACAAGTGCGAGGCCGTCGTCGGCACGAAGGCGGGCGCCGTTGTGCTGGGCGATCTCGGCTGCATGCTCAACATCGAAGGCCGGCTGCGTCGCCGCGGCGACACGACGACCAGGGTCCTGCACGTCGCCGAGGTGCTGACCGGGAAGGGCGGCCAATGAAAGTCGCCTCGATGCACTTCAAGGAAATGGCGCACGTCAAGCTCAACGACGAGCGCCTGCAGCTCAATCTGAAGAAGATGCAGGGCAAGTTCGTGGCCAAGCGGCGCGAGTCGCTGGTCGAGCTCGACGACTTCGAAGGCACGCGCGACGCCGCCAAGGCGATCCGCAACCGTGCGCTGGACGAGCTCGACGTCTGGCTCGAGACGTTCGAGCGCAACGCCGCGGCCCGCGGCGCGACGGTCCTCTGGGCGGAGACGCCGGCCGACGTCAACGCGCTGGTGATCGAGATCGCCGCGAAGCACGCGGTGAAGAAGATCATCAAGTCGAAATCGATGGTCTCGGAGGAATCCGCGCTCGACCACGCGATCGAGGCCGCGGGAATGAAGGTGGTCGAGACCGACCTCGGCGAGTACATCCTGCAGATCAACGACTACGAGCCGCCGTCGCATATCATCGGCCCGGCGCTGCACAAGTCGAAGGAAGAGGTGGCGGAGCTCTTCCGCAAGACGCACGGCACGCCGATGAAGCTGGGCATCGACGAGCTCTGCCTCGAGGCGCGCGGCGTCCTGCGTGATCACTATCTGACCGCGGACATGGGCATCTCCGGCGGCAATTTCTTCGTCGCGGAGACGGGCTCCGTGGTGCTCGTCACCAACGAGGGCAATGCGACGCTGACGACCACGCTGCCGAAGGTGCACGTCGCGATCTCCGGCATCGAGAAGATCGTCCCCACGCTGGAGGACGTCGCGACGCTGATGCGCCTCCTGCCGCGCTCGTCGACCGGGCAGTCGATCTCCAACTACGTCGACGTGCTGACCGGCGCCAAGGGCGCGGGCGAATTCCATGGCGCCGAGCACATGTACTTCATCATCGTCGACAGCGGACGAAGCGCCGTGCTCGGCAGCACGGTCCGCGAGGCGCTGCGCTGCATCCGCTGCGGCGCCTGCATGAACCATTGCCCGGTCTATCAGAACGTCGGCGGGCATTCGTACGGGTGGGTGTATCCCGGCCCGATCGGCTCGATCCTGACGCCGATGTACGTCGGCCTCGAGCAGGCGCAGGACCTTCCCGCGGCGTCGACGATGTGCAACCAGTGCGGCGTCGTGTGCCCGGTCAGGATTCCGCTGCCGGACCTGCAGCGCAAGCTGCGCGAGCGTGCGTTCGAGGAGGGCCTGCGCCCGTGGTACGAGCGCACCGGGCTCGCGGTCTGGTCGTGGTGCGCGCAGCGGCCCGCGCTGTACGGTTTCGCAAGCCGCATCGGAGTGCGCGTCCTCAAGTGGATGGGCGGCGCCAAGGGAATGATCCATACGCTGCCGATCGGCCGCGGCTGGACCGACGAGCGCGACATGCCGGCGCCCCAGGGCCGCACGTTCCGCGAGCTCTACGCCGCGAAGAGGCGATCATGAACGCTCCGCACGCCGGCGTCGCGCCTCCGCTGTCGCGGCGCGCCGAGTCGCTCGGCACCGAGAACGCGTTCGTCGTCCTGGCCGAGGTCAACGCGCTGCTGCGGCAGGGCAAGGACATCGTCTCGTTCTGCATCGGCCAGCCCGACTTCCCGACGCCCGTGAACGTGCAGGACGCCGCGATCGCGGCGATCCGCGCGGGCAAGCACGGCTACACGCCATCGGCCGGCATCGACGAGCTGCGCGCCGCCGCGGCGAAGGACATCGGCACCCGGCGCGGCATCGACGTGAAGCCCGACGACGTCGTGATCGGCGCCGGCGCGAAGCCGTTCATCGCGTATGCGATCGCATCGGTCACCGATTACGGAGCCGGCGACGAGGTCGTCTATCCGGTGCCTGGCTTCCCGATCTACGAGTCGCAGATCGCCGCCAACGGCGCGGTGCCGGTGCCGATCTACTTGCGCGAGTCGCGCGACTTCGCATTCGATCCCGCCGAGCTCGACGCCAAGATCACGCCGCAGACGAAGCTCCTGATCCTCAACACGCCGCACAACCCGACCGGCGGGATGCTGCAGTCCTCCGACCTCGATGCGATCGCCGAGATCCTGCGCGGGCATCCGCAGGTCTGGGTATATGCCGACGAGATCTACTCGCGCCTCGCCTACGCGGGCGCGTTCGACACGCTGGCGCGCCGGCCGGGGATGCAGGAGCGCACGATCATCTGCGACGGTGCGTCGAAGACGTGGGCGATGACCGGCTGGCGCATCGGCTTTGCGGCGAACCGCGCGCTGGCGCCCGTGTTCACGCGCTGGATCACCAACACCGATTCCTGCGCGTCGCAGATCTCGCAATGGGCGGCGGTCGAGGCGATCACCGGTCCGCAGGACGCCGCCGCCGCGATGCGGAAGAGCTTCCTCGCGCGGCGCGATCTCATCGTCGGCCTGCTGAACGAGGTGCCGGGCGTCTCGTGCAGGGTGCCGGGCGGGGCGTTCTACGCCTGGCCCAACGTCACCGAAGCCTGCTCGATCACGGGCTGCGTGGATTCCGAGGCCTTCCGCAAGCGGCTCCTGATCGAGGCCGGCGTCGCCGTGCTTGCCGACATCCACTTCGGCCGCCGTGTACCCGGCGAAGGCCAGCACATCCGCTTCAGCTACGCGGCCTCGCCCGACGCGATTCGCGATGGCGTGGCGCGCATCGACGCCTTCGTGCGCCGCCACATGGCTCCTGGCGAGAAGGCTCCCGTCGTGCGCCGGACGAGGAAGTAGGCGTACATGGGCACGACCCTCGCCTCCAATCGCGCCGCGCGCGACGCCACATTGGCGCGCGTGAAGAAGGCGCTCGGCAAGACGGGCGATCGCGCCGCAGCGCGCGCCGATGCGGAGCGCTACATGGCCGCGCACGCGCAGGGTCCGCGCCCGGCGATGCCCGCCGGGCTCGTCGACAAGTTCCTGCAGCGCGCGACCGACATGCAGAGCACCGTCGAGCGGCTTGCCGCGCGCACGGAGATTCCCGGCGCGGTCGCTCGCTATCTCGACACGCTGGTGCTCCCGCCGGCGCTCGCGGCGCAGCAGTCGCGCGCGGGCGTCTGCTGGCCTGAATTCGCCGACCTCGACTGGGCGGCGGCGGGTCTTGCGATCGAGCCCCGACCGACGCAGGGACACGACCGGATCGGCATCACGGGGACGTTCTGTGCGATCGCCGAGACGGGCACGCTGGTCGTGCTCTCGGGAGCGGAGACGCCGACGGCGTCGACGCTGCTGCCCGACACGCATATCGCCGTCGTTCGTCCCGACCGCATCGTCTCCGGCATGGAGGAGGCGTTCGACCTCGTCCGGCGCGAGCGGGGCGCGATGCCGCGCGCGATGAACATGATCTCCGGGCCGTCGCGCACCGGCGACATCGAGCAGACGATCCAGCTCGGCGCGCACGGGCCGTTCCGCGTCCACATTCTCCTCCTCGGCTGACCGCCGCCCGACAGGAGGGCGTTCGTCGGCGCCGCGCCCGATGCCGCCGACGTGGAGCGCATCGGAGGCCCGCCGGGATCGGCGACTTGCCGACATGCGGTCCTGCGATCCGGAATCGAGCTTGCTCCGGGCGAGGTTTGTAGGGTGAAATACGCGGCATCGTCCCCTTCGGGGGCGGCACGGAGGATCGTTGATGCTCGGGTTCCTGCAGGGTGGAGCGGAAACGCCGCGCTTGCGCGCGCTTCGGCAGCTTTCGCTGTTCTCGACGCTGTCGCGCCGCGAGCTCGGCGTCATCGACGGCCTGCTGCACGACCGCCACTACCTGAAGGGCGAAATCGTCTTCGATCAGGGCGAGGAAGGCCAGGCGCTGCATGTCGTGGTCGCGGGCCGCGTGCTGATCTGCCGGCAGGGCGACGCGGAGACCGGCAGGGTCCGGGAGATCAATGCCGGCGAAGTGTTCGGCGAGATCGCGCTGCTCGAGAACGCTCCGCGCGCCCTGCAGGCTCGTGCGGAGGAGGACTGCGTGCTGGCCTCGCTCTCGCGCGGCGACCTCGAAGACCTGATTGACACCCACGCCGTGATCGCATCCAAGGTCCTGTTGCAACTCGCGCGGCATCTGGCGCGACAATTGGTCGACGCATCGTCCTACGTCGAGCCGAAACCGTCATGAGATCGAGGCAGGTCTCGAACAGCGGCCCGAGCCGGCATCTCGCAGCGGGCCCGGTGGTCTGGTCGGCGACGCTCGCGATCACGATACTGCTGCTGGCGATCCTGAATCAGGTGATGTGGCTCGTCGCGCCGCTGCTGCTCGCGATCATTTTGTACTACGCGCTGTTCCCGGTGGTCCGCCGGCTGACGCTGTCGGGGCTCTCGCGGGAAGCTGCCGCGGCGATCGTCGCCGGCATGTTCCTCGTGTTGATCGTCGCGGCGCTGGTGCCGACGCTGCCCTGGCTCGCCGCGCAGGCGAGCAGCGGAGACGTAGCGCTGTCGCGTTATCTCGAAGGCGGCCGGATGCTGATCGACCGGACGCTGATCGCGATGGAAGCGCAATTCGGCTTCCTCCAGCGGATGGATTTCCACGCTGAAATGGGAAGGAAGATCGCCGAGTTCAGCGGAACGTACGTGCAGGAGCACCTGACCGAGGCGCTGCTCGGTGCGGCGTCGTGGCTGCCCGGGCTCCTGCTCGCGCCGTTCCTGGCGTTCTTCTTCCTGCGCGACGGGCGGCTGTTTCTCAAGCTCATCGGCGAATCGGTGCCGAACGCATATTTCGAGCGCACGCTCTACATGCTGGAACGCGTCGACAGTACCGCGCGCGCGTACTTTCAGGGGCTGCTGAAGCTCACGCTGGTCGACACGGTCTTTCTCGCGCTCGGATTGTGGGCGATCGGGGTGCCCGGCCCGCTTGCGCTCGGCCTGACGGCGGCGGTGCTGGCCTGGGTCCCGTTCATCGGATCGGTGATCGCCTGCGTGATCGTGGTGCTTGTCGCAGCGACGGATCTCCCGGTGGATCCCTGGGTGGCGTATGAAGCCATCATCCTGTTCCTGGCGGTTCGCCTGCTGGACGACTTCGTGTTCATGCCGCTCACCGTCGGCCGCAGCATTCGCATGCATCCGCTGCCGACGGTGCTGCTGATCTTCGCGGGTGGCGCGGTGGCGGGAGTCGCCGGTCTGATCCTCGTGCTGCCCCTTGCCGGCGTGGTGATGGTGATCGCTGGCACGATCGTCAGTATCGTCAGCAGCCCGCGGCTGCGTGCCCGGCATGCGTACGCGAAGGCGCTGGAGGAGCAGCGCGCCACGGCCGACCTCAAGTGACAGACAGTCTGCTCCGTTTGCCGGCGGGGCGTTTTTCGGTGAGAATCCCCCGCACCCGACGGCGCGGACCAACGGCGCGGTTCGGAAGGCAAACCCGATTTCGAGTTGGCACGAAGCGGCAGGCTGCGTATACGCCTGCGGCAACGAACCCGTCGAGGCGACGCATGCGCATCAGTCGATTGAATCCGGCCCCGTCGACCCTCGGCCGATACGCGCGCCTGTTCCTTGCGACGATCGCGCTCGTCGCCAGTGCATCGGCGCTTGCCGCCGATTCTCCGATACGCACCATTGAGGTCACCCACACCGGGGACACGTATATCGTCAATTCCGTGATGTTCGCGCCGGTCCCGCAGTCGGTCGCCTGGGACGTGCTCACCGATTTCGACAAGCTCGCCGCGTGGGTGCCCAACGTCGCGCAGAGCAAGGCGACGAAGCGCGAGGATAACTGGGTGATGGTCGAGCAGCGCGGCACGGCCAAGTTCGGCGCCGCGAGCTTTCCCTACGTCACCGAGCGCAAGATCGAACTGACGCCGCAAACGGCGATCAAGACGACCCAGCTGAAAGGCAGCCTGCGCCGCGTCGAGTCCACGCTCCTGCTCGAGCCCGACGGCAAGGGAACGCGGATCAATTATCACCTCGAGATCGTTCCCAGCGTGCTGGTGAGCACGATCATGTCGAGGGCGTTCCTCGAGCACGAGGTCACCGAGCAGTTCACGGCGATCGTCGGCGAAATGGTGCGCCGCGCGCCCTAGGCCCGCTCCGTCACCGCGCGGGAGGCGGCGCGGGGGAACTCTCTTCGATCCGTCTCAATCCGTGCCGGCGCCCGGCGCCCCGGCCTTGAGCGCCGCGGCACGTTCCTCCGGCGGCCGCACCTTGCCGAAATACATCAGCAGCAGCAGGTCGTAGACGATCTTCACGCTGCCGGCGGCGAGCAGCGGCCACCCGAAGCTCGACAGCGTCAGCATCCACCCGGCGAGGAACGGGCTCGCGGCCGAGGCGAGGCTGCGCGGCACCGACGTGATGCTCGCTGCCGCCGGGCGCTCGGCGAGCGACACGATCGCCATCACGTACGAGCTCCGCGTGGGAACGTCCATCTGCGAGAGCGCCGCGCGGACGAACAAGAGCGCGATCGCGTAGCCCACGATCGGGCACGAATGGAATCAGCACGAGGCAGAGATTCGCCGGCAGGTGCGTGAACACCATCGTGTTGACGAGCCCGATGCGATTGGCGATGCGCACGGCCGCGAGGAAAGACAGCGCCGACAGGATGCCGGTCCAGAAGAAGATGCCGCCGGCCTCGGCCAGCGAGAGGCCGAAGCGCTGATAGAGCCACAGCGCGACCATCGACTGGACGACGAAGCCGCCGCCGAACGCGTCGAGACTGAATAGCGCCGCGAGCGTGTAGACCTTGCCCTTCGATTCGGCGAGCGGCGCCTGCTACGCGCGGCCCGACCGATTCGCTCGCTCGCGGCAATCCGCGGTAGGCCAGCGCCGCGAGCAATCCGAGCGCGCTGTACAGCACGAACATCGCCTGGAGCGACGCCCGGAGCGGCAGCCCCGTCACGCCGGAGAGCATGGACGGCAGCGCGGCCGCGGACGCGCCGACGGCGGCGGCCAGCGCGCCGACGAGGCTGTAGCGCGCGAACACCGCGGTGCGCTCCTTGTCGCCGGCGAGGCGCGACAGCACGGCATGCTCGAGCGGCAGGAACACGCTGACATCGCCGCTCGACGGATTCAGCGTGCCGACGACGGCGATCGCCAAGCAGGGGCCAGAACGCGGTGACGAAAGCGAAGCCCAGCCCCGTCGCCGCCATCAGCGCCGTCGCCGCGAGCAGCAGCGTCCGCCAGGCGAACCGGTGCGCCCGCAACCCCACCGCGAGCGTCAGCAGGCCGGAGCCCAGCAGCGTCGCAGTGGCGATGATGCCGACGTCGAGCGCGCCGAACCCGAGCTCCAGCAGGTAGAGCGGCAGCAGCACGCTGACGAAGCCGTCGCCGAATGCGCGGAGCCCCTTGGCGACGAGGATGCGGCGAACTTGCGGGGACGCAGTCGCGACCATGCTAGCGTGCGGCGCCGAAGGCGAAATCGTCGAACGCGGTCACGCTGTCCGCCTTGGTCCACACTCCAACCGCGCCCGCGCCGCCGATGTGCGCGTCGTCGACCTCGATGTAGGATTGCGCGTCCAGCATCACGCGAATGCGCATGCCGTGGAATTCCACACGGAGCGTATGCCAGGTGTTGGCCGGGACGGGCGCGTCGACGTACTTGATGGTGATCCTCCGTCCGCGCTCGGTGTAGTAGAGCGAGACGTTACCCTCGAGCGCGTTGGCGCGCGCGACGTAGTAGTTGTCGCCGTCCTTCCACCGCCATACGACGCCGCCCGCGCGGTCGTCCTTGCCGTCGATCGGCTTGAACTTCACTTCGACGAACCCGTCGGCGAGCGAGACGTCCTTCTTCACGCACCACGGAAAATCGCCGGTGCCTGACTGCGTGAGAACGTTCGGCGGCGTCGGCGCGCGGGCATCTGCGGCCACCGCCCAGTGCGCGGTCCCGCGGCCGGTCACGCCCGCGATCCATCCCGCGGGAAGCATTCCGGGCACATCCTTGTCGAAGGTGATCACTTCGGTTTGCACCGCGCCGGCGAGCGCCACCATCGCAATGCCCGTCATCGGCTTGTCCATCTGCATCTCCTTGTCAGACTCGACACGGGGATCCGCGCGCCCTGGCGGACAGGACGAACGCCGACACGATCGGTCGACGCAGGGGTCGACGCGGCGAGTGCGATTGATGCTGAAGTGAGGCGCTGCATGCCGGTGTCCCTGTCCTGGCCGTCCGGGTTCGGACGGATCGCAGATTTGGACGAGACACCGTCTTGGCGGGATGGCCACCGGGGATCTGCCGGCCCCGATGCGAAAAATCCTAACCGATTCCGCAGCGCCTGGCAACGGGTGCGCCGCCCACCCTGGACCTCAACGCCATTTCACCGCGCCGAACTCGTCGTGCCCGAGGTAGGTGTAGAACAGGCCGACGGTCCCGCGGCTCTGCGAGCTGTTCCCGAAATCGGGGTAGTAGGCGTCGCGGCGGTTGCCCAGATATCGGACGCTGAAGGCATGCTGGTGATAGACCCGCACCGTGAACGACGCGTCCAGCCGGGCGATGTTGTCGTGCCCGCCGCGCGCGGCGGCGCCGACATGCGTGACGAAATACTCGCGGCCGGTGAGATCGATCGAGGCCCGCTCGCCGAAGATCAGGCGCAGCGCGACCAGGGCCTGCGGGGCCGCACCGTAATGGTAGTCGCTGTCGCTGGTGCTGCGCGTGGTTCCGGTCGCGGCGTAGCCCGCTCCAAGGAGCGCCGTGCCCTGAAGCGCAATGGTCTCGGACAGCCACGCCTGGCCCGTCGTCCCGAGCGACAGACCGGTGGTCGAAACGCGATACGTCTGCGGCGCGAAGTAGTCGTAGTTTCCGTAGAGCCCCCACACGCCGCGATAATCGGCGCCGATCGCGTAGTCGGTTCCGACGAGAAGCCCGCGGGTCATCAGATTCTCGAAGCCATTGGCGCTCGACGCCGTCGCCTGAAACGTGAAGTAGTCGAAGGGGCGATCGTAGGTGTAGCCGGGCTGGCCCGGCAGGCCGTAGTCGATCGCGAAGTCGACCTGCCCCTCGTTGCGCTGCAGCTTCGTCGTCGAGGTTCCCGCTTCGTTCTGCGTGCTGCCGCTGAAGCCGATCTGCAGACGACTGTAATACACCGGATCGTGACTCGCGAACTTGTTATTGAGCCGGTCGCCGAACGCGAGCCGGTTGAAGCCCAGCGGGGGCGAGATGATCGCTGCGCCGACCTCGCGCAGGATCTGCGGCAGGCCTTCCTTCTCGAGCACGAGATTCGCCATCCGGTACAAGGCTTCGCCGAGGAACGATCCGCCGATGCCGGTGTTGATCAGGTCGTTCCGCGACGGCGGCGTGGTCTCGCCCGCGATCTCCCACAGCGCGCTACCGCCCACAGAGTAGCCGAGCGATTCCCAGTAACTGAGGCCCGCCGAGCGCGCGAAGCCGTAGTACATCGAGCCCTGATAGGGATGCCCCAGCTGGTTGATCGCAAAGGGATCGCTGTCGACGACCCAGCTGCTGTGCAGATTGCGGCGGATGGTCGATGCGTTGCTTTTGTAGTCGCTGCCCTCGAAATGCCGGTTGTATTCGTTCAACAGGAATGCGAAGCCGACGACTTCGAAAGCGGGAATCGCATAGCTCTTGCGCGCGCCATCCGCGGGCAAGCCGTCGGCGGCCGGACTCTGAGGATCGCCTGGCGGCGTTTCATCACGAAGCGCCCGCCACGTCGCGGGAAGGTCGGACACCGAGTCGTCTGCCGCCGCCGACGCAATGGGAACCATCGTCAGGGCGAAGACGCCGAGCGCCGCGCCCGCCCGCAGGCAATAGAGGGAGCGGCGCAACCCGTGCGCCCGGAGCGGTCGTGCCCGGAGGGTGCCCAATTCCACCATCTCGACGCACCTTAGGGTCCGACGTCCTTTTGCGACCATCGGACAACGCCTCGACGTGTGTCGGCCGCTGCCTACAATCGCGACGGGAAAATGACCGCGAATACGGCGCGCGCTAGAGAAACAAGTACGTAACGATCGCGAGCAGCGGCAGCATCACCACGGACGCGTACGCGAGGTAGGTGAAGAACGCGGGCATCGTCACGCCGCGATCTTCTGCGACCGCCTTGATCATGAAATTCGGCGCATTGCCGATGTAGGTGAGCGCGCCGAAGTACACTGCGCCCATCGAGATCGCCTCCAGCGTGACCGCGCAGCGGTCCCATCAGCCGCGCCGCATCGCCGCCGGCGAGGTTGAAGAAGACGAGATAGGTCGGCGCGTTGTCGAGGAAGGCCGACAGCACACCGGTGACCCAGAACAGGACGGCGTCGCGCGGAACGTCCGGAAAGATCGACGACGAGGCCGACCACTGCGCCGAGCGCGCCGAAGCGGCCCTGCACCCAGCATCGCCAGCACCGGAATTATCGTCAGGAAGATGCCCGCGAAGATCTTGGCGACCTCGATGATCGGCCCCCAGTGGAACGCGTTGTGCTCCCGGATCGCCTTCGGCGTGAGCTTCAGCGAAAGCAGCGCAAGTCCGACCAACAGGGTATCGCGCAGCACTTTCTCCAGCACCAGGTGCGTGCCCAGCACATCGAACTCGACGCCCGATTTCCACAGGCCGGACATCAGCACGGCGCCGATCACCGCGGCGATCAGCAGCAGATTGAACGCGCCCTCGACCTCGAAGCGCGGCCCGTCGGTCCGCGGTGCATGCGGCGCGCCGTCCTTGCGGTAGAGCCACAGGTCGAGCAGCCAATAGGTGACGAGCAGCGCGCCCACCAGCAGCGCGGTCGGCAGCGCCAGGTTCCGCGCGGTCCAGAAGAAATCGACGCCTTTGAGAAAGCCGATGAAGAGCGGCGGGTCGCCGAGCGGCGACAACGCGCCGCCGACATTGCCGACCAGGAGGATGAAGAAGACGATCGTAGTGCACCTTGTGCACGCGCGTCTCGTTGGCGGTCAGCAGCGGCCGGATCAGCAGCATCGCGGCGCCCGTCGTGCCCATGATGCTCGCGAGCAGCGCGCCCAACGCGAGAATGCCCGTGTTGACTGTCGGCGTCCCGACGAACGAGCCGCGTACGCAGATGCCCCCGGCGATCGTATACAGCGCGAAGAGAATCGCGAGGAACGGCACGTATTCCTCGAACATCGCGTGCGCGGCATTGCGCAGCGTCTCGCCGAATCCGAACGTGATCAGGAATGGAATCAGCAGCGCAGCCACCCACGCCGCCGTGACCTTGCCGAAGTGCTCGTGCCAGAAATGGGCGGCGAACAGCGGCACGAGCGCGATCGACAGCAGCAGGCCCGCAAACGGCAACCCCCAGATCAGCGCGAATTGGATATCGCCAGCTGCCGCATGGGCGGGGAGGGCGACGAACGCGAGAGCGCCGAGGACGAGCCGGCAGAGACGGGTCATGGAAGCGATCGGTCGAGCGGAGCGGCGCCGCGATTCTCTCACGAAGCGTCGGCGACGCGAACACCGCAGCCGGGAAGTCGCGCGCGCGGGACGACGCGAGCCTCCCGCCAACGCCGGCGGCCCTACATCTGCTTGAACAGATGATTGAAGGTGCGGCTCACTTCGAGCTTCTCGTCGCTGCCCTTCACGTGCACGACCTGGTTGCCGCGGAGGTTGCGGCTGACCTGCTCGACGGCGTCGACCCTGACCACGGTGCTGCGGTGGATCTGCCAGAACTCCTCCGGGTCGAGCTCGTCGATGAGCTCCTTGATCGGCTTGCGGATCAAGGCCTCGAATCGCTGGGTCTGCACTCGCGTGTACTTGTCCTCGGCGCGGAAGAACAGGATGTCGCTCGTCGGGATCATCCGTATGCTGGAGCCCACGCTGGCCTGCACCCAACGCAGGTATTCGCGCGGCTTCAGGCCTGCGGCGCCGAGTCGTTTCGATAGCTGCGCCAGCAGGTCACCCATCGGATCGGGCTTTTGCTGCAGCCGGGCGCGCAACCGCTCGCACGTCAGCGCCACCCGCTCCGGCTCCGCGGGCTTCAGAAGATAATCGACCGCCCCGTGCTCGAAGGCGCTGATGGCGTATTCGTCGTGCGCGGTGACGAAGACCACATGGGCCTGCCCGGCCAGTGCCTGCGCGGCCTGGATGCCGTCCATCTCCGGCATGCTGATGTCGAGAAAGACGATGTCGGGCTCCAGGCTCTGCACCATGGCCACGGCCTCGCGGCCATTCGCGGCCTCCCCCACGATCACAAGCTCGGGCCAGGCCTCCTTCAGACGGGCGACGACCTGGTCGCGCATCAGGCGTTCATCGTCTGCAACGACGGCGGTGGGCGCGGGCTGGGCGTGCATGCGGGCGATCGTCCTGTCAGGCTGGCGGCGCGGCGGGGGCGACTTCGTAGGGTACTTTGATCGTGGCGCAGGTGCCACCCGCGGGGAGCACCGTGATGATCAGCTCAGCTCGGTTGTTGTACAAGACCTTCAACCGTTCGCGAATGTTGGCAGAGTCCCACGCCGGCTTCGCCCTTGGGCAGGAAGCCGACGCCGGTGTCGGACACGTGGACGGCCAGCTGGCCATCGGCGATCTCGGCGGCGATCTCGAGCTTGCCGCCCTCGGGCTTCGGTTCCAGGCCGTGCTTGATCGCGTTTTCCACCAGCGTCTGCAGCATCATCGACGGGAAGACCGCCGACTTCAAGCCTTCCGGAACGATCATGACGGGCTGCAGCCGTTCCTCCATCCGCATGCTCATGATTTCCAGGAAGGCGCTGCAGAGATTGACCTGCTGACCCAGCGTGGGCCGGCTGCCGTCGCGCATCTGGGGCATGGCCGAGCGCAGGTAGCGGATCAGGCTCTGCTGCATCCGGGAAGCGCGCGGCGGATCGGTCTGGATGAGCTGGTCGATGCTGCCCAGCGTGTTGAAGAGGAAATGCGGCTCGATCTGCGCCTGCAGCGCTTCCATGCGCGCTTCCAGTATCGTGCGCTCGAGCTGTTCGGTCTCGGCCCGCTTGGTGGCCGCGTTCGCGGTCACTTCCGCACTGCGCTTGCCGCCCGCCACCACCTTGATGATGAACGAGGCGACGATGAGCACGAAGAACAGGTTGGGGAATGCGCCGACGCGGTGGCCGGCGTTGCCGACTGAGCTCAGCATGGCGGCCAGGATCAGGCCCAGGAATGAGACGAGCAGCAGCTTCTTCCACGACACGACCGCCAGCCAGTCGAAGAACGCCCACCAGATTACGATTACGGCATTGCGGATCTCCCGCATGGGTCCGATTCCAGCGGGCCGCGAGGCGCGGCCGCCCGCGCCACCTGTGGCGGCGTTGTCGGTGCCTGGACTGCGTTGGTCGGTATTCATCGTGTCGCCCTCGGGTCGCCTGCTTGTCAGGGGCAAGATTACGGGAGGGGGTCACCTTGCTCCAGCGCGGCAGGACACAATGCGCGCTGGGAGGGATGAAATGCGGAATACCGTCCTGTTCGGCATCGCGCGGTGGCGGCACACGCTCCGCGCAAGGCCGCAGGACCGTACGGCGACGAGCCGACGGCACTATCGAGAATCGGGTCCGCTCCCGTCCCGCCGCCGCGGGCTCTGCGTCGTCATCCGCGAAGGGCCGCTAAAGCTCTTGCCCGGCGCTCGTCAAGTCACCAAAGGCGGATCCGCAGGTGAGCGGTCGCCCGGTATTCCGGAATGACGGAATCCACCGTGGAGTCCTCGAAGAGACTGATGTCGATGCCCTCCATGCGCAGACCCGTCCGCTCGCAAAAGTCCTGTACCCATTTCTCCACATCCGCCGCAATCGCCTGTTCCGTGGCCGTGGCGATTTCTCTCAGTTCGACGATTTGCATGATAAATCCCCTCAGGTGGGCGAGCGATGTTCGCCAAATTCAAATGGTACCGCGCATGCAGGCCGCCGATCCATCGCATCGGGAAATCTGACGCGCCGCCCCGATGACGTCACAGATGACCCGTCTTTCGAGTCGCAGTATCATCATTCCCCCATTCCCGGCGGTGGTGTCGGTCACGGCGCTGCGCGACGCGCAGGATGCGATCATCGGTTATCTGCTGATCGGAACCGACAACACAGCACGCAAGCTGGTCGAAGCCGAGCAACGCAAGCTCGATCAGCGCCTGCGCGACCAGCAGTTCTACACGCGCTCGCTGATCGAATCCAACATCGACGCGCTGATGACCACCGATCCCGCCGGCATCATCACGGACGTTAACAAGCAGATGGAGGCATTGACCGGCTGCACGCGCGACGAGCTGATCGGCGCACCGTTCAAGGGCTATTTCACCGATCCGGAACGCGCCGAAGCGGCGATCAAGCGCGTGCTGAGCGAAAGAAAGGTCACCGACTATGAGCTGACGGCCTGCGCGCGCGACGGGAAGCAAACCGTAGTGTCCTACAACGCAACCACGTTTTACGACCGGGGCCGCACGCTGCAGGGCGTCTTCGCCGCGGCGCGTGACGTGACGGAACGCAAGCGCGTGGAGGCGGAGCTGCAGCAGGCCAAGGCCATGGCAGAGACCGCGAGCCAGACCAAGTCCGATTTTCTGGCGAGCATGAGTCACGAAATCCAGACGCCGATGAATGCGATCATCGGAATCGCGGATCTGCTCGCGAAGACTCCCCTGTCCCCCGAGCAGGACAAGTACGTGCAGATCTTTCGCCGCGCCAGCGACAATCTGCTCCATCTCATCAACGACATCCTGGATCTTTCCAAGGTTGAAGCTTCGCAGCTCGAGCTCTAGCGGACCCGGTTCTCGCTGGACGATCTGCTGGGGAAGGTCACGGAGATGGTGGCGGTCCGCGCGCTAGGAAAAAGGGTTGGCCCTGGTGTGCGAGATCGCGCCGGAGGTCCCCGCGACCTCATTGGCGACCCGACACGATTGCGTCAGGTGCTGCTCAATCTGCTCGGCTATGCGCTCAAGTTCACGGAGTCTGGCGAAGTGGCTCTTCGAGTCACGCCTGACGCGGAGGCATCCGCCTCGGGTGTCCTGCGGTTCACGATCACGGACACCGGCATCGGAATTCCCGATGAAAAACTGGGCACGGTGTTTGAGCGGTTCTCGCAGGCAGACTCATCCACCACGCGCAGTACGGCCGTTCGGGCCTGGGACTCACGATTTCGAAGCGACTGGTGGAATTGATGGGGGGGCGCATCTCGGTCGAAAGCGGACTCGGCAAAGGCAGCGTCTTCTCCTTCGCGGTGCCGCTCGAGATCTGGACCGGGGCGACGCGGGGAACGACCGTGTCGGTGGGTGCGTGCCCCGAGCCGCCACTGCCAGACTTGCGCATTCTTCTGGTGGAGGACTCCGCAGACAACCGGACGATCACGGTGGCCTTCCTGCAGGACACGCCGTACCGCGTGGCGATCGCCGCAAACGGAGCCATCGCCTTCGAGAAGTTCACCACCGGGGAATACGACCTCGTGCTCATGGACCGGCAAATGCCCGTGATGGACGGCTTGACCGCGACACCAGCGATCCTCGAATGGGAACAGGCGAAGCATCTGCCGCCGACGCCTATTATCTCTCTGACGGCCTCCGCCTTGAAGGGCGATCAGGAAAAATTCGTGGCGGCCGGATGTACCGCTTATCTGACCAAGCCAATCAAGCTGGACGTGCTGCTGCAAGCGATCAGGGAGCATTCCATGGTCGCGCCTGCCTCATCGAATGAGGAGAGCAGCCTAGGACACGATTGTCGTCCGCGCAAATTCGAAGCTCGCGGATCTCATCCCCGGATTCATCCAGAATCGCAGGCATGATGTCATCGCGATGCTGGGTGCGCTGGACGGGAGCGACTTTGCGATCGTGGAGAATCTCGTCACGGCATGAAGGGCGCAGGCGGCAGCTCGGGATTCCAGGGCATCACCGACATCGGCGCCGCCCTCGAGCAGGCTGCCGAGAGCTCCGACGACGCAGGATCGCGCAAGTGGGTGGGAGAATTGTCGAGGTACCTGGATCGTGTCGAGATCGTCTATGACTAGCCCGTCACACCGATTACTGCGGCGGGATCCTCGTAAGGCAGGCGCGGACGCGCGCGTGAGCTGCGGAATCGAAAACGGCTTCGTCACATAATCCGTCACGCCCGCGTCAAATCCGGCGCGAGTGCTCGGCTCGTCCGCCATCGCGGTGAGCATCAGCACCGGCAGGAGCCTGTGTCTCGGGCTTGGCCCGAAGCGCCTTCATGACGGCCATCCCGTCCATGCCCATCATCTTGTAATCCAGAACGACGAGGTCTGGCATGCGCTCGCCGATCATCCGCAGCGCGTCCGGGCCGTTCGTCGCCGTGCTGACGATGTAATGCTCCGCCTCGAGCGCGCGAACGATCATCATGAGCGTGTCCGGCTGGTCATCCACCGCCAGGATGCGAAAGCGGCGCTGCGCGACGGACGCCTGAAGGGGAGCCTCGCGCTCACGAATGGCTTCAAGGTGGTGCGCGGCTCGAGGACGAGCTCGCAGCCTTCGATAGTCGCAGAAGACTCGAGTCCCGTACCACGCTGTAGGGCAAGGCTGCGCGCCTTGCGTTCGATGTCCGCGATGAATTCGTCGTCGTGGCCCGGATCGTGGTGCGTCAATGCGACTCGTCGCACGCCGGCGGCGCCGCAACTTGCACCACGTAGTCATACGTGCTGTGTCCCCAGGTCTTCTTCGAGAGATACTCCTCTGGTGTGTACTGCGCGTCGTGGATCACGAGATCGGCGTCCGCCATGAAGCCGCGCGTGCCGGCGATCCTCGTCGTGCAGAATGTACTCTATGCGGCCGTGCTCGGCGCCGGCGCTCCAGAGCTCATCCGTATACGGCTCGTGATCTACCAGTACACCATCACCGCGCCGTCCACTTCTACCCGTAGCCCACGTCATCGCCTCGTCGTTGAGAAATTACGTGGCGACTCGCGCGCCGCCGATCGTGTGGATGCCTTCGTCAGTCGTGGTAAGTGATCTATCGCCGGCAGCTGATACAGGTCGATCGGAAAATAGGTGTACTCCATCTGGCCGGCCAGCATATCATGCAGGATCTCGACATGTCCGCTTGGATTCTTGCCGCATATGCCGCGGTGGCACTCACCGCGCATGGAGTCGCCAGTGCTCAGAGCACCGACGCTGCTGGCTTGTCGCCATCGCTGAACCCCGTCGTGTTGATGGATTCGACGGGCAGAGTCGCGGCGAAGCCGCTCAACGAGACCGTCATGCTCGTTACGATCAGCGGCGGTGTCGTGGCGCCCGCGTCGATCCGCCCGATCTATGGTCCCGATGGACGCATGGCGTCCGGAATGGCGACGTGGAATTCGGGAGGAAGCGTGCTGTTCACCTCGCCCGATTGCTCGATCGGGGCCCACGTCTACAGTCCGTCCCACGCGGGCGTACGCGCTGCGGCACAGGTGCAGACACCCTCCGGGATCATGCTCTACGTGGGCGCGGTTGGACATGCGACCACGGTGCCGGTCCAATCGATTCTCTACGACACCGGATGTGCGCCGGTCGTAGTCCGGCAAAACGGCCTGGTCCCCGTCGAGGCGGCCGTCAACTTGAATATGGCTTATCCGCCTCCCCTATCGTTCCAGTAGTCGCTGCATGCGCGCGTCCGCATGCCCTCGCACGAGTGCAGTCCCAGAGGAATCCGGCACGATCTCCCGTGACATTTCGGGGATGGTGACTCAACACGATAGATGAAACGGTTCGTAACACTTGATTACGTCAACGTAGTAGTTATGGAGCGATGATCTATTGCCCGTTGGCGTGATCGGCGCCCATCAACTCCGGGATTTCAACCGCGCATCCGTTGCGGATAGGAGGAGACGATGAATCGCACGTTGACTGTCTTCGCCATGATGGTTCTCGCGGCAGCGTGCCTGTTCGCGGGTCCCGCGCAAGCGCAGCTGAACGTGACACTCACAAGCATGAGTTTCAGCCCGGCCGCGATTGTCTCGGGGGGAGAGTCCACACTTTCGATCACAATCACGAATGCTGCGAACGCCACGATCAACGGCGCGACGTTCACCTACACGCCGCCGGCGGGGATGATGGTCAACGGCCCCGGAAGCCCGCTCTTCATTGGCGGGTGTCTTGGTGGCAGTGATGTCCAAACGAACGGGTCGACCTACTCCGCGAACCTCAATATTGCCGCGAACAGCGCATGCACGGTGACGGCATTGGTGACTGCGAGCGGCCCCGGTCTGTATGTCAACGGCGCGTCGACCATTGCCGGCTGGAACGGGAATCCCCTCGCGTTTGCGGCCTCGACATTCGCGGCCGGGGACGAGCTGACCTATCAGGGCCTGTGGTGGGTGACGGGAGGCGCCGAGTCCGGTTGGGGCATCGATCTTGCGCATCAGGGAGATCAGATCTTCGCCACGTGGTTCACCTACGATACGACGGGCAAGACATGGTGGCTCTCGATGCTTGCCACGCGGACGACTCCGACTGGCACGACCTACACCGGTACGATCTACGTCGACAGCGGACCACCGTTCAACAATTACGTCGGAGCGGGTGCGCCCAATGCTGTCGGCAGCGGCACGCTGACGTTTGCGGACCTCAGCAACGGCAACTTCGCCTATTCGGTAAACGGCGTTCGGCAATCCAAGGCGATCACACGGTTCGATCTCGGCACCGGCCCCCAGGTGACGTGCGTCTACACTGCCGCCATGCCGAACCTCGCCGCGACCACCAACTATCAGGACCTGTGGTGGGTGCCGAACGGCGCGGAATCCGGTTGGGGCGTCAGTTTCGCGCATCAGGGCGACAGTATCTTTGCCACCTGGTACACCTACAACATCCTCGGCGGCACACCGCTTTGGCTGTCGGCGCTGGCCGCGCGGCAAGGCACGGGCAATGTCTATACGGGACCGATCTACCAGAACTCGGGGCCGCGCTTCGACGCCTATGACGCCACGAACGTGGTGGCAAACCCGGTGGGCACCGCGACGTTCACATTTGCCGACGGCAATGATGCGACATTCGAGTACAAGGTCATGGTGGCACCCTTGCCCGGGCCGGTCACACAATCGAAACAGCTCACCCGATTTCCGTTTGCGGCCACAGGCGGAACTGTCTGCCAGTGAACAAGACGGCTGACTGTGGGACGGGCCCGGCTTGCCGCGAGCCGTCCAAGGCAACTCGTGCACACGACGTGCGGCAAGGCGAATTCGAGGTCGCGCAGCGTCACCAGATGAGATCGGACCAACCGACCCCGAGGAAGGGATCCGACAGGTCGCGAGCGGTCGCCTTCTGCATGGCTTCAGTCTGTTTGGCGCGGGCTTCGCTTCCCTTCTTCGCCGCTTCCTCCGTTCCCAGCTGGCTTTCCGGGTGCAGCTGGTGGTACGCCTCGTATTCCTTCGGACCGCCAACATAGATCTGCTTTTTCGTCGCATCGGGAAAGATGAAGTACTTCTTGCCGTTGCGCTGCAGCGCCTTGACCTTGCCTTGCGGAAGACGCTGCACCCACTCCTCCTGAACCGGTGTCGTCGCGACGAGCACCTTGAAGCCCAGGCCGAGGAGCTCGCTTTCGTCCACGCCGCGAGCGGCCGCGGCAGCGCCGCCGGCGACGAACACCGATAACGCAAACGCACTCAGAACCATTTGCAGATTCAACCGACGAGAGCCCGCAATTCGCTTCATCTGATTCGATCCTGTCGTGATTACATTGTGAACTGCAGCGCGTAATTCGCGCTGCCAAGCCTGAGAATCTTACACGGATCCGATGGGAGTCCCGCGTCGCCCTGTTCGAGCCATGTCGCGATTCACGACCTGGCGTCATCCGTCTCGGCGAGCCACGCGAGAACCGCGTCGTTGAATTCCTTTGGCCGCCGCACCATCACCCAATGTCCGGTCGGCAGGCCGATCACTCGATTAGCGGGCCGAGTCGCGAGCCGTTCGCGCCAAGCCGTCGATTGGAACATGAACGGCTTGCGCTCGCCGTAGATGAACAGCATCGGCACCTGAGGATCGAAGGAACGCAACGCACCGAATCCGCCTCTGACGCCGAACCAGTAGACCGCATAAGGGTAGCCCATGGCCGCGCCGATGTCCTGCGGTGATGCGGGTGCCCGCGCCCGTCCCGCCATCCAACGCGCCATTCGGTCGCCCAAGGCGCCGCCGAGGCGCCACGCGAGCGCGAGCCACCATTGATAGGCCACGATCATCAGCTTGGCCTTGAACGACAGCTCGGCCAGGTTGCGCCGCGAGCCGGCGTCGCCGACGTCCACGCCAATCACGCGCTTGACGAGTTGCGGGTGCCGGTTGGCGAACTCGTAGCCGAAGACGCATCCCCAGTCGTGCAGGAGCAGCGTCACGCGCTCGCCCGGGCAGGTCTGCTCGACGATACGGAGGATGGCGTCCACCACCTCGTCGAGCGAACAGGCGCGCCCGGGTTTGGAAACATCGAAGCCGGGCAGCGTGAAGCGTACGCAGCGGTAAGTCGCCTTCAGCGCCTCTACCTGCGCGTCCCACAAGCGATGCGTGTCGGGCCAGCCATGGATCATGACCACGGACTCGGCACCGTTTCCCTCGACGATGGCTTCGGCGGCGTTCACCTGCATGGCGGCCGATCGTAGCGCGAATCGCGTTTTGGAGAGGGCTCCCGCGAGTTTCTCCCAAAGCGGGCCATCGCGCCTAGAATTTCGAACGTGGGAAAGTCATGACCGCGGAAAAACCGACGATGGCCTTCGGCTGGCGCGTCTACGGCCTGGGCATGATGGCGTTGGGCATGGTCTGCCTGGCGTGGGGAGGCTTCGACCCGGGGCAGCCGATGCCCAAGGAGTTTCCCGGCCGCACCGCCCTGGCCTATGCCGCTGCTGGGTTCATGCTCGTCGCGGGCGCCGCCGTCGAGTGGCGCCGGACCGCGGCCTGGGGCGCCGCCGCGCTCACCTTCTACTACGCGCTCATTGTCGTCATCCTGATGAACGGCCGCGTGGTGCTCGCCCATTACGCCGAGTTCGGCACCTACAGCGGCATCGCCGAGCAACTCGCGATCGCGGCGGGCGGACTGGTCGTCTATGCCGCCAGCGCCAGGATCGACGCAGCCTTGGCCGCGCGCCTCACGCGCCTGGGCCAACTGGTGTTCGGGGTCTGTGCGCTGCTATTCGGCGGAGCGCATTTCTTCTACATGAACCTCACCGCCCCGCTGGTTCCCAAATGGCTGCCGCCTACGCAAGAGTTCTGGGCTTATGCGACCGGGGTTGGCCACATCGCGGCGGGCGTCGCGATCCTGACGGGCGTGCAGGCCCGCCTCGCCGCGATCCTGCTGACCGCCATGTTCGCGTCGTTCACCCCGCTGGTGCACGTGCCGATGCTCCTGGCCGATCCTTCCAGTCATATGAACTGGGCCGAGAACGCCCTGAATCTCGCTCTGATCGGCGTCGCCTGGGTGGTGGCGGACTCGCTGGCGTGGCCAAGGCGCGGGTGGAGCGGCTCCAAGACTTGATTCTGCGTCCGACGGCGGCGAGGGCGCGCTGAGGGTCAGCGAGTGGCTCATTCAGACTGGAAAGAGTTAGCCGGCCTGACCCGCCGCGCGGCTTGAGATCACTACGACGGTGGGCAAGGGTTCGAAAGGCTCTGGTTGGATGGTCGCTGCCATGATGGCGGTCGTCGCAGTCGCACTCATCGGCTTGTGCCACTGCAAGCGGGCCGTTCGACCGTTCCGGCTTCGTCGGCTTCCATCAACCCGCTGAAGCCGACGACATCGCTGAAAGGATCGCGGTCAGTCTGCGCTGCGTCGACTCACTTTCGAACGCGGGTCCTCAAAGGCTAGGACGCGCTCTTTTTCCCGGCGGCTGCGCTCTTCTGCTTCGATTCCTGCCTGCCGAGCTCCTCCTTGGTCAGCTTGACCTTTTTCACTTTTTCCGTCTTGACCTTTTCTTTCGGCACTTTTTCCTTCTTCACCTTTTCCTTCTTCACGACCGGCCCCGCCAATGCCAGCTTCGCCGCTCGTTTGGCCTGCTTGGCTGCCACATCGAGGAGTCTCTTGGTTTTCTGGTGCTTACGTCGGGCTTTCAGCATTGACGCGTGACTCATTTCGACCTCCGATGGATGAACGATTCAATTCGGCGTTAGTTTGAACTGATCCTGCGGTCTTGGCCAACTGACCGCATCAAGCTGTGCTGTCGTGAATCTGCCGAGAATCGTCGGGCGCCTGCGTGCGATCGTTCATCCCGTAATCCCGCAGCACTTCGGCGACCCGCAATCGGTAATCCGCGAAGATTCTATCCCGGCCTTCGGCCTGGACACGGC
This sequence comes from uncultured beta proteobacterium, assembly GCA_963846855.1. Lineage (GTDB taxonomy): Bacteria > Pseudomonadota > Gammaproteobacteria > Burkholderiales > Casimicrobiaceae > CAIWHR01. Next base: position 19,120 of record CAWJXK010000009.1, on the reverse strand, counting down.
GATGGGCCGCAAGGTTTCGCCAGCGCTGCACGGCCTCTTCGTCCCGCCAGAATGACAGCGACAGGATCCTTCCCGGCGTGGTGAGGCTCTCGAATCGTTCCACTGAGATGAAGCCGTCGATCTTCTCCAGCTGCGGGCGCAGCGCGGCTGCCGCTTCGAGATACGCGCTTCGTTGATCGGGATGAGGTACGACTTCGAAGATCACGGCGATCACGCGGGCGCTCCCGGGTTGGAGGGTTGCTTGCAGAAGGTGCCGTCGACGACCGTTACAAAGGTGCGCTCCTCGCGGAGGATGAATCGCTTCGCCTGCGCCGCGGCAAAATTTGCGCGTCCATCGGGGTCGGATTTGAGCCGCGCGCGATAGGTCTCGTACGAGGCCAGGCTGTCGAACCCGATCAAGGCCCAGGCGATATCGTTGGTCCCCTCGTGTGGCAGAAAGTATCCGAGTAGATAGCCGCCGCACCGAGGAATGATCTGCCCCCAGGTCGCCGCGTAGCGCTCGAAGGCTTCACGTTGGAACGGATCGATCTGGTAACGGATGAGGCATGTGACGTGCATTTGCAATCCCCGGTCGTGTGGACGCATGCCATGATAAGGCCTGCCCCGCTGGCAGGTTTCGCTTTGACTCTGGGCTTCGATGCAGTACGGGGAAACGTCGGCAGGAGAGGGTTCCGGGAAGAAGTCGACGTCGACCCTCGTTTACGATGACGCCCCGGGGTAACCACCGCCGCGGTAGGCGCGAAGCGTAAGCAGCTCGTTTTGAATTTCCGGCGGGAATCCGCGACGGCCTCCGCGTCGATCAACCAGGAGCTCGTCCAGATAGAGCGCCAGCGCGCTGTCGTCGTGCCACAAACGGGCGAGCGCATTCGCGACTCGCGGAAACGATTGAAGGAGGGCCAGTGGCTGGACCTCCGTCGGAAGGCCTGCGGCCCACTTTGCCGTAGCGGGCAACTGCTGATTCAGCGGTTGCTGCCTTCGCCGACCGCTTGATTCCGATGAAGAGGCCAACGGCTTCCCCTGCGAGGTGTCGCCCGTCCTTGGATCCCGGAAGCGCGTGCTCCCACTCACTTCGGAACACCGCTTACTGAATGGTCGACGTGAAGTCTAGACCGTATTCAGAAGGCAGGGGTAATCCAATGCCAATGTCATTGCCACATCGCCGTACTCGGCGCTGCTGACTCTGCAACGCAGGCGCGACGGTCAGACACCAAACCACCGGGCGCGCCGACTCGCGCCGAAATGATCCTTGTCGGCGCGCAGTGCGATCGACGGCTCGTGGTAGACGCCGGTCGGGGAGGGGCCCGAGAAGAAGTCCACGTCGACGCGGCCGATCCTGCCGCCGCCATACTCGATGTAGCACGAGCCGGCACCCGTATACATGCCGTTCGCGCCGCCGCCGCGCACGTGCGCGATCAGCGACGTTGCCACGGCGCGCGCCGCGGCCTCGGCGAACACGCCTGCCTTGGGCGTTCCGGTGTTGGCCAGATCGCCGATCGCGTACACGTTGGGGAAGTGCGTCTCCAGCGTTCTCGGGTTGACGGGAATCCAACCGTTCTCGGCCATTCCGCTCGACTCGACGACGTCCGGTGCGCGGTGCTTGGGCACGCCCAGGAACAGGTCGTAGGAAAGCTCGCTGCCGTCGTCCAGCTTCGCGACGCGGCGTCCGGGATCGAGCGAGGCCACGCGGTGGCTCGGCATGAACTTGATGTCGCGCTCGGCAAACGCGGCGACGAGCGCCTTTGACGTGTCCGGCGACGGCGGCACCGGGCTCGGCAACGGCAGCACCATCGTGATCTCGCATTGGCTGCGAACGCCCCGCGTGACGAGGTCGTCGTGCAGCAGGAGCGCACATTCGCTCGGGGCCGGTGGGCATTTGTACGGCGCGGCGGCGACCCCGATGATGGCCCGACCGCGCGAAAAGCCCGGCAACGCATTGCGCAGGTGCTGCGCCCCGGCGACCGAATAAAACTCGTCGATGCCCTCGACCATGCCCGGCGTCGCGGCGCAATCGTAATCGGCACCCAGCGCGATCACGAGGTAATCGGAATCGATGGTTGCCGCGTCAGTGGTGACGCGCAACGTGCCCGGATCGATCGCCGTGATCGTCTGCTGCAGAAAGCGAACGCCCGGCTTGACGAAGTTGCGGTAGGGCAGGAGCACCGCGTCGAGCGTGGTTCGTCCGAACATCACATCGAGCTTCGAGTAACCGAAGATGAACGCATCGCTCTTGTCGATCAGCGTTACGTCGACCTGATCGCCCATCGACTCCGACAGGAGCGTGCTCAACTCCAGGCCCCCGAAGCCGGCACCCAACACCGTAATGCGCGTTTTCACGAGGCCTCCCTGATTTGAGCCGAGTATGGCCGGACGGGTCATGCATGCAATCGGCAGGAGCCGCCCGGATTCTCTCATGGACTTGCCATGCGGCCTACGACGCGTGCCTCTTGGGTCCAGCCAGGCAATCGTCCGAACGGACTAGAGAAAAAAGTCGCAAAACCTGTCACTTTTGACAGGTGGCAAACGCATTTTTTTGGCGCAGATTGTGTGCCAATCGGGCGAAGCCTACGCGTCGGCGTTATTGGCCCGCCAATCGTGGCGGCGATTGATCGAAGTACGCGGCATCAGGTGTCAGAAGGCCGAGATAGGGGCCGCTGGGCTCGGTAAATGTCCGCGGCTACTTCTTTGGGAAAGGGAACATGACCAACACCGCAAATTTGTCCCGCGCCCCCGTGATCCTAGGGGATATCTCTAGTCATTCGGCGCCATCGGATGTCCCGATGGTTACCAATGTGCGAAGCCTATCGGAACGCAATGGCGTTACCACATAGACGATGGTCAGAATGCGCGTGTCCATTCATGCGCGAGGCGGACGCGAAGGCCTATGCGCTCAATTTGGCGCAAACGGTTCGCCCGGACGGGCCGACAAAAGGGACTATCTAAAGCTTTCTTCGTTGGTGTAGTGCACACATAGACGCTCCGTTTACATCGGCGCGCAAGAATCGCCGGCGGGGCTCGTCCTATGCGGCACTCTGGGGAGGAGTGGCGTTCATGGAATCCGTGGTTACCGCGATCAACGCGGGTTGGCGTCGCTGCGTTTTCAGTAGCTGCGCCGCCCGACTTTGCGCGGTACGGACGCTCTCCCTCCAATTCCGCTCCTTCGCCATACGATTGGCCGGGTTTGCTACGTTGTGTCAAGGCGTTTTCCTCGGTAGCAATTTCCGCTACGCATTCGTCCCCCAGATCCTTAGCAGGCTCCGCGATCGTTCGCCGTTGCGCCTGATTGCCGTCGTTGCGTGCCTCGCCGTCGCGCCCGCGAAGGCCGGCCCTCCATTCCTTGTGAGTTCGTCGGTTGCGCTTCCCGGGCGTATCACCGACCTCGTCATGGACGGCCAAGGCAACAGCGTGGTTGCCGGCGTCATCGGTTCCTATACAACCGCTGGAATCGATACTGGTGCAATCACCAATGGCGGCATGGATCTTCGATTTGTCGCCAGAGTCAACACGCTTGCTCGCACGCCTGCCTTCGTAGCGATCGTGGGAGCGCCGACCAAGTCGATTTCGGGCGCGCGCGCAAATGATTTCGGCAAGGACGAGGCCGCTGGCATCGCGCTTGACCGAAGCGGCAACGCGTATATTGTTGCCTACGACGGATCGAAGGACTATCCCGTCAGCGGCGGTCAGTATGCGTCGACCACTGGAAAAAAGTACGTCTTCAAAGTCACCGCGACCGGAGTGGTGAGCCGCTTTTCCCTAGCACTCGATTCCGCGATCAACAGGGTCGGCGCCATCGCGATCGATGCGGCCGGCGCAACCTATGTTACGGGCAGCGCTTACGATGGCCTGCAGACGACCCCTGGGGCCCCGTATCCGACATCGAGCGTTGCACAAGGGTGCATTGCACCGTACATCCTCAAGCTCGACGCCTCCGGGCAAAACGTCGTCTACGCCACGTACCTTGGCACGTCCGGATTGCCAGGCCAGATATGTGGTGGCCGCGTCGCGGGCATCGCTGATCCGAAATACCTTGACCCGACCGGATTCGCGCTGGCGCTTGACGCGAGCGGAAATGTCTACGTCGCCGGGCAGGCTGAACCCGGCCTCGCTGCTACGCCAGGCGCCGTGAGTTTTGGGACGAAAGTGGGAGGGGTTAGTCCAAACAATGGCAGAAGCATCGATCAAGCCTCGCACGCATTCGTTACCAAGCTCAACGCGACTGGAACCGCGGTAGTCTTTACGGCACGTCTCGGGGGTTCCTTGCGCGACCGCGCCACCAGCCTTCTGATCGACGGAACGGGAGCCGTGCTCGTTGCCGGAAAGACGAGTTCTCACGACTTTCCCACGATCGGCGGCGGGCTGGGCTTTCCCTTCGTTCTTACTAGCTGCGCGCTATGGGTGCCGGAGGTCGGCTTCCTCAGCCGCCTCTCGGCGGACGGCACGCAGCTCATGTTTTCGACTTTCCTGCCACTCGACGGCGGGCAGCTCGACGATTGCCAAGGCTGGAATGCGCCTTTCGCGCCGGCAAAAATTGCCCTGGATTCTCAAGGGAACATTGTCCTATTGGGGGCCACGACGCCCAGCAATCGACTCATCAGCCGCAGTCTCGACGCAATCGTTCCCGAACCGACCGGCTCGCAATCGGATATCGGCGATGAGTTGCTTCAGGTGCTAAGCGCGGATGGACACACCCTGATCTACTCGAGCCCCTTGGTCGGTGGCGGCGTGGTCAGAGATCTGGCCATCGATCCTTGGCAAAGCTTGATTGTCGCCGCGGGTTCGACGCTTTCGCGCATCTCGCCCGGTGCCATGCCGGTTGCAATGACGATTACGCCCTATCCGGCTTGTGCGGGGGAGGCGGCGACATTGACCGCCAGCGTGGCCGCTTCAAACGACATCGGGACGGTTGATTTCCAGGTCGACGGAGCGAGTGTCGGCTCTGCGACGATTTCTGGAGGAAAGGCCACCAAGTCCCTGCAGCTCAACGTCGGCGTTCGCCAGCTGAAGGCGATCTATCACGGCAGCGGCGCCTTCGATGGAGCGTCGTCAACGATCGGCTATCTGGGCGTCAATCAAGCCGGAGCTTGTCAATGATCGGGCGTTTGGCGCGGGTTCTGGTCGCGTTGCTCTGCCTCGCGTGCACGCTCCCGGTTTGTGCCCGCGCTGTCTGGTTTGCCGAAACCGGGGCGCTGTCACGACTGGACGTCGATTCCGGAGACTTGCAGACGGTACCGATGCAGGAAGCGGTCCTCGGCATCGCGCCGGCCTCATCGAATTCGGCGTGGGTTCTGACGAAGGGAGCGCTGTTCCGGATCGATGAAGCGCTGGCCGAGCGCGTGCGGATCGATATCGATCCGCTCGAATTTGACGGCACGGTCGCGATGGCGGCCGATCCGATCGAAGAGGGGGTCTGGATTGCCATGGGGCGGCAGATCGCAGGCTTCGACAAGGCGGGTCGGCGAACTCAGGCTTGGACCGCTGCAGAACCCGTTCGGGCACTGGCAGTTGCCGGCCCAAATGCGATCTTTGTCGCGTCGACGATCGCCTTGACCCAATATGACTCCAACGGTGCGGTCCTCGCGCGGCTCGATCTTGGCAATGTGCGCGGCAGCGATGTCCGTGGCATGTACGTGGACGCGCTGGCCGGAACGATTTGGCTCGTTCGCTCCGACGCGCTTGTGCAGGTCGACGTATTCGCTGGCCTCGTGCCGCGCACCACCCATTCGATCCAACCGCCGGATGCGACGGCGCTGGAGCCCATAAATGGAGTACTGACGTCACTCGCCGGCCGCACGCTTACTCAATACGGCCGCGATGCGCTGCCGCTGACACCCGGCATATTCGCAACCGAGTCCTTGAACGCCCCCGCCGGCGCTGACACTGCCGTCCTGCACCCGCTGCTCTGGTTCGGCGATCGCGTCAGCCTGGGAGCAATCGATCTCAACAGCGGCATCGTTGAACGCATCGCGGGGACGGAAAGCGTGCACCGATTCGCCGCCTCTCCGCTGCCGCTGCAACCAAGCCTTCGCATAGCAGCTCCCGCGGCTCTCGGAAGCAGCGAAGACGTCCTTGTGCAAGTGAAATACGGCGCACTGTGCAACGGGACCGACTGTGTTGCCACGCCACCTTACCTAGCCGGATTGCACCTTGATGCATATCTCGGCACCCGCAGCATATCTGCACTGTTTATCCGCGACACGCAGGGGGATGGTGCCTCCGGGCGAGTGCCGATGTCGATTTGGCCGGCCGGGGAATCGATGCGGGCGTGGGTCACCGATGCCTACGGCAACCGATCCGACGCCGCATCGCTTGCTCGACACGAAGCCGCTGGCAGTTCAGAGCAGCGGGAAGGCGCGGTTACCGCCGGCGTGTCGACGATATCCATTACTGCACCGCTAAATAATGCGACCTATACGGCACCCGCCGCGATCACGATCACGACGAATGTGACTCCGGGTTCGGGCGCGACAATCTCCAAGGTTGAATTCTTCCGCAACGGAATATTGATCGGTACCAAGACTGCCTCGCCCTTCAACATCACCTGGTCCAATGTCCAGGTCGGCACGTATAGCCTGACTGCAAAGGTCACCGACAGCCTTGCTGGAACGGCAACCTCAGCTGCGATTGCAATTACCGTGAAGGCGGGAACGATGGCCACGCCAATTGCGGCGTACCTGCTCAACGATCCCTGGGCGAGCCCTGGCATTGTTACCGACGCCATCGGTGTCCACAACGGCGCAGCCAGCGGCACGGTAACCTCGATCGCGTCACCGGCCGTGCTGCCGAAGCCCGACACCTGTCGGGCAGCAAGCTTCGCCGGCGGCGCCATCGATATCGCGTCGCTGCCGGTCTCGATCGCGGCCAATGCCAAGACTACGGTAGCGTTCTGGATGTATTGGACGGGGACGGACGCCGTCATGCCGCTCGGCTGGGCGACGCAGGACTTGCTCTTCAGCGCAGGCTCATTCGGATTCAGCACGCTCAACAACGACGTGTATGGCTTCGCATCGACCAGCCTGCTGAATACCTGGCATCACGTCGTCGCGGAGTTCACGAACGGCGGCGTCACCGCCAACAAGATCTACGTCGATGGTGTGGCGCAGACATTGACTCAGCGCGTCGGGACGCCGATCGTTGCAAATGCGGTGGTCGCCACGAATTTGCGCGTCGCGGGCTTGGTAGGGAGTGCGACTAATCGCTTCCGCGGCAATCTGGACGAGATCAAGGTATATACGCGTGCACTCACACCCACCGAAGTGAGTGCGGAATTTGCAGCGGTGAACGGCTGTGGAACCGCGCCAACGGTGACGCTTACCGCGCCGGCAAACAACGCAAGATTCGTTGCGCCAGCCACCATAGCGATGACGGCCAATGCCACTGCCACCGGAACCAGGGTGACAAAGGTCGAGTTCTACAACGGTGCGACTCTGCTGGGGACGGATACGACGGCTCCCTACGCATACACCTGGGCCAGCGTCGCAGTGGGCACGTATGCGTTGAAGGCCAAGGCAATCGATGCGAAGGGAATGGGGACGATTTCGGCAATCGCAAACGTCCAGGTCAAGGCCAATGTCGCGCCCACCGTTTCGCTTACGTCACCCACAAACAACAGCACTTTCACGGCGCCGGCCACGGTCAGTCTGGCGGCCACGGCCAGCGATTCCGACGGTACGGTCGCGAAGGTCGACTTCTACCAAGGCGCGACGAAGCTGGGAACGGCGACGACGGCGCCCTATACCTTCAGCTGGACCAATGTTGCAGGGGGCACCTACGCATTGACCGCCAAGGCCACCGACGACAGGGGTGCGGCAACCACGTCGGCGGTGATAAATGTAAAGGTCAACAAGCTTCCGACCGTCACGATTACAGCGCCCGCCAACAACGCAACCATCGTGCTTCCGGCGACCATCACGATCAACGCCACTGCGAGCGATTCGGACGGCACCGTGAGCAAGGTCGATTTCTATCACGACGGCGTCTTGCTGGGCACCGATGCGACCTCACCGTACAGCTACGCCTGGACCAATGCCACCCCAGCCACCTACGTCCTGACTGCGAAGGCCACGGATAATCTCGGCGCGATCACCACGTCCGCACCAATTACGATTAACGCGAAGGCAAATCAACCACCAACGGTCGCCATCACGAGTCCAGTCAATGGCGCGCAACTGCTGACAGGAGTCTTGTACCCCGTGAACGCTACGGCGTCTGATCCGGACGGAACGGTAAGCCAGGTCAGTTTCTACTCCAGGCACGGACAGTTCGACTATCTGGATGCCATCGACACGACCGCGCCATACAGCATGATGAATGCGTTCGAAGCGGGCACGGCGGTGATCTGGGCGGTCGCCACGGATAACAAGGGGGCGACGACCACGTCCGCAACTGTTTCCTTTACGGTTACGCAGAACCAACCCCCGACTATCGCCCTGACGAGTCCGGCAAACGGCCAGACCATTGTGTCTCCGACCGCACCGCCGGACATTACGTTGACCGCCACGGCGGCCGATCCGAACGGAGACCTCGTCGCAGTCCGATTCTACAAACAGGCGCTGGGTCCGGAGGGAGATGCCGATCCTGTTCTCTTGGGCACCGTCACGACCCCGCCCTACCAGAATGTCTGGCACGCTGTCCCGTACACCGACCCCTCTGGCGCGACCGTTGCCAATTACTTGGTTTGGGCAGAGGCGAGCGACAGTAGCAACGCGACAGCGGCATCCGACGGTGCCATGATCGCGGTCCTCCCAAGTACCCCGAGAACCATTGCCATCACGGCGCCGTACACCGGTCCATACGGATCGATCGTCTTTTCACCCCCTGCGACCATCGTACTCACGGCCGTATCGCCGGCCACTGACTTCGATGCCATTGCCAAAGTCGATTTCATCGCAGATGGAACGGTTATCGGGACTGTGACCTCGGCCAATGGGTCAAATGGGGAATACGTCACCGTTTGGCGCAATGTTCCTGCTGGAACTAAATCGGTTACTGCGCGGCTTACCGATGTCTATGGCTCGACGGTCACCTCCGATCCGGTGTCGATCCATGTGGCGGCGCCCGCCGCAGCCCGTGTCGGTCGTGCTGCAAAGCCCGACGACGGGCCAGGTGTTCTCGCCTTACCTGTCGAGCACGGACATACCGATGGTTGCGAGCGTGTCCGACCCGAACGGCACGGTGACCCAGGTTGGCTTCTACTGCGACTATAGGCTGGTCGGATTGACTGCCACCGCCCCATACAGTGGTACCTGCCCGAGTGCATCTCCAGGCGTCCACGCGCTGACGGCACAGGCGACGGATTCGGTCGGCGCGACCGGAGTCTCGAATCCGGCGTACGTTGCGGTGCCGTTTGGGGGGCGTCCGGTGATTGCGGTCATGACGAGTCCGTCGCCGACGGGAACCTACACGACGAACACTCCAATCACACTATCCGTGGAGGCGTACTCTCCGGACCACGCCATTTCGCAGGTTCAATTCTATGAGGGCCCGTACCTGATCGCGACGGTGACCCAGCCGCCGTTTTCAATAACCGGCTATTCGGCGGCCGGCCAACAGACGTATCACGCGATCGCCCTAATCCCGTTTGGGGGAGCAGTTACAACTCCAGTCACCATCAATGTGACAGGCAGCGGCGGCGGAGCCAGCGTGGCCCTGACATCACCAACGGAAGGTCAGCAATTCAATGCGGGTATGAACATCCCCCTTTCGGTCAACGTAAGCGATCCCGGCCACCTGATCAAGCAGATGTCGTACTTCGTTGGCGACCAGCCCAACGCAACCGTTGTGGCTTCGTCAACACAGGCACCCTACACGGCATCCTGGAACGGCGTTGTTGCGGGAAGCTATACGTTGACTGCGGTAGGTATTTATACGAGCGGCGGCCAGGCAACATCCACACCGGTTCACATCACGGTTGGCCCAAGCGGTACGACGAGCGTTACGATCACATCACCCAAGGCCGGAACCGCATACACCCTCGCGCAACCGATTGCGATCACTGCGCAAGCTTATAGCGGCGCCTACCCGCTTTCGCGAATGGACTTCATTGCTGACGGGGCCGTGATCGGAAGCGTGCCGGTGACCGGCAGCGTTACCAGCGCCAGCATCATCTTCAACTGGAGCGGCGCCAGCATGGGGCCGCATACATTGAGCGCCAAGGCGGTTGCGACCAATGGCTCCAGTGTAACGGCACCCACAGTCGCCATTTCGGTGAGCGACCTTGCCGTGGAGCTGGTTGAGCCCTTTGCCGGCCAGATTTATCTGGCACCGGGGGATATTCGAATCACGGCGAACCCGAGCGAGACGGGAGGGACAATCGCCGCGGTCGACTTCTACGGCGATGGCGTGCTGGTTGGGAGCCGAACCGCCGCGCCGTATACGTATGTGTGGACGGGTGTCGCGGCCGGCGCGCACTCGGTGGCAGCGGCAGTCCGCGACGCGGGCGGGCTTGCCCGAAGCTCGCCGACCCAGAGCATCGCGGTGTTGGCCAGTCCGACGCTGCAAGTCGATGCCGGGGTCGACGGCGGAACGGTCACCGATGACACGGTATCGGTGAGCGGCACGATTCAGGCACCACCGAATTCGGCAGTCATTGTCAACGGACAGTTCGCGGCGTTGGATCGCAATGGCCAATTTTTCGCGAGCGGCGTCCAGCTGCAACCCGGGAGCAATGTCGTCACCTTGGTGCTCAATACCCAGGACGCTGCCTCCGTAACGAAGACGATCACGGTGAACAGCAATGGCATCGCGCCATTCCAGGTCACGGTGAACCCGCAGCAAGGATTGGCGCCGTTGCAAACCACACTAACGATCAACAACCGCGGCGCAGTTCCTTTCCAACGCATCGAAATCGATACCAACGACGACGGAACGCCAGAGATGACTTTGACGACCTTGACGGGCAACAAGGGCCAAGTCACGCTCAACTACCCGACACCCGGCACTTCAACGGTTCGAGTGACGGCATTCGATGCGAGCAACAACGTCATTTACTTGGCGCGCAGAAAGGTGCGAGCCGTGAGCCCGGCCGAGCTGGGGGTCAAGGTTGTCGACGTCTATGCGAGCATGGTCAACCGTCTGGCAGCAAACAATCCTTCTGCCGCGGTCAAGTTCTTTACCGGCGACATGCAGGCGAACTACTCAAGCATCTTCAGTACGCTTGGCGCCTCTTTGCCGGCCGTTGCCGCACAGTTGGGCACGCTGATCGACGGCGTCATCAGCGAGGACACGGCCGAGCTTACCCTAGTCCGCGACACGCCGACCGGCAAGCAGACCTTCATGTTGTATCTCATTCGCGGAGGCGATGGGCTATGGCGCATCGAGAGCATGTGACTCGCCGGACCGGACACATCGTGACGCTTATCGCACTGCTTGCGTTGCTCGCCGGCGGCTGCTCCGAAGCCGGGCTGGCGCCGACCGAGTTTCGCGGCCGCGTCATCGATCAGGACACGGGCCAACCGATCGCGGGGGCGATCGTCGTCGGCAAGTACATGGGCAGCCGTGGCCCTGAAGGCGCTTCGTCATGCAACCGCGTTGAGAGTGCGGTATCGAGTCAGGATGGATGGTTCACGCTACCGCTGGACTCGCAGGCCGGGCCGCCCCTATTGGAGGCATATCACCGCAATTACAAGTGGGGCAAGAGCGTGCAGAAGGCGTGGAGAGGCGGCGACGGAAACATGAGTCATTGGCAGGTGACCGTCTACCAATGGGACGCTGAAAACAAGAAGGGCACGATCCTGCGCACTGAGCCGACGATCTATCACTCGCAAGCCGAAGCGCTCGAGGCGTCACGCGAGAACAAAGACGTGTACCTCAAGCGATCCAATGAGGCACGATCAGACCGGCTTCAAGAGCTGGATCGCCTGGTCGGTCACGGAATCTGCGGCGGCGGTCCGACCAGCACGGATGGAGCAGTTCCCTACGTGAAGGCAATTCTCGCGGAACAAGTCGAACTGGGAGCGGCGCCAGGGGAAATCGGTCGGAGTCAAGGCGTTCTTGTGAGCGCAGAGGTGTACGCGAAGGCCAAACGGGGCGCCCAATGAGCGGAAACCTCCAATCCAGGGCCAACCTCATTTGGGCGGCGGCACGCAGTTGCGCCATCATCTGCGCACTGCAGCACCCTGCCTTGGCCTATGAGGTGGTGACGCATGGGGCAATAACGAGGGAGGCATACTCGGCCTCTAAGCTTAATCCGGCACCAACTACACGCGATCCTACAGGATCTGACTTGATCAAGCGTCTTGGCATCGAATCCACACAGGACAACCTGGGTACCGTTTACATCGATCTGACATCAGGCGGTCCCGTAGTACGTCTGGGTTCGCCTTCCTTTCCCGTGCGATTCGTAGATAACAAGATCAACAGCGCAAACGCCTTTGCGTCGTTTAAGCCGCAGCTGCCTTCGCTGCCGGCTTGGATCATGGTTGGCTCGATCCGTGAAGATGATGTCCCACTGGACGTTGGCGCGCGAGAGAACAATCCGCAAGACGAACCGGGAGGCTCCTTCAAACGCGTCTTCAATCATTTCTTCGATCCATTTAACGATCGTGCTCTGACCGTTGCGTTAGAGCCTTACGGAGCCACAGCGCCAGATTGGGCGACTCAAGCCAACGCTTTTGCGATTATCGACGATCCAACCCTTTCCACGCGCGTCATACGCGACAACCATTTCGGCATACCGCCGACTCGAGAGGCGATGTGGCGAGCATTGACGCTTACCCAGATTGACGGAAACCAGCTGCTTCACGATGTGCCGTTCAATCCTTCCGCAGCAATTCCGAACCGCGAAGCGTTGCGTAAGGCATATTGGGCTACCACCTATCGCGCACTGGGGGATATGCTCCATCTCGTGCAGGATATGGCCCAACCCCAGCACACTCGAAACGATCCGCACTCTGGCCTGGGCTGTGCTTATCTTGTCTGTCTTGGTGGGCACGCGAGCTATTACGAACACTACGTCGATGCTCGCATTGCGGGCGAATCGAGCTTTACTCTGCGGGAGCGATTCTTTCAGACTGGAGATTACAACGACGTCGTCGAAAATGTCACCGTCAGTACAATTGACTTCAGTGATTATCCTGTACCCTCCCTCGGTAATTACCGTGACTTCTTTGCAACCGCAACGCTCGCCGGCAGCACGACCGGGCGCGGTCTTGCCAACTACTCGAATCAGGGGTTTTTCACATCCGGCACAAACATTGATAGCAACGGAGGCGGGTACCCGTCCCCCCCGCCGAACACCAACGGAATGCAAACAGCGGTGATACCGGCAGGGTCTGTCGTCGATGCAACCGGGACCGCGGTACCGGGGTCGGGTTGGCTCGTGCTTTTCAAGGGTGCTGTTCAGGACAACCTCAATCCGAGCAAGTCCGATTCCGCTGTTGCGCTTTCTTCGTACGGTGCTTTCGATCAGTTCATGCAGCCATCGGGAAAGCGTCAATTCACGCTCAACCACTACAACTATGACGATCAGGCCCGCTTACTGATTCCGCGCGCGGTCGCCTATTCGGCCGGATTCCTCGATTACTTCTTCCGCGGTGAGTTGCAGATTGCATTACCTGACGAGGGCGCTTACGCGGTCGTCGACCATGAAGAACACAAATGTGCCGACACGTGCGGATTCTCTGTAATTAGGCTGAAGCTCAAGAACGCGACCGCGAACAATGAGGCGATGTCGAATGGTGTGTTTGTCGCGGTCGCGAAGTTTCATCGAAATGTGTGCTATCAACCTGATTTGTCCGGCGACCCTGGAGGCCCACAATTTGACCCCCTCGTTTGTCGAAGCGCTGAGGAAGAGATCACTGTTTCGGATCCGGGAGATCTCACATCGTTAGGCGCGGGCGCTGAGCAGCCGACGTCGCTCGTATTTCGTAATCCGATCCCGATCAACGCCACCGACATCTTTCTCCAGGTGGTCTTCCGCGGCACGCTCGGTAACGAGTCGGACGCGGTTGTGGTCGCGACCAAGGACATCTCCGAGCCCAACTACCTCGCCTTCGAGAACGACCTCGACTACTCGTACGACGACGCGACCGACACGTTCCGGGCCATGACGCCGGACCCCACGACGCAGACCTTCAGCACGATCGCTGTGAGGCTCAACAACGCTACCAACCCGGTCGCCACGTTGTCAAACCTCGGGGTGCGCGGCTACGCGCAACTTGCCTTCCTCACTGATCTAAATACAGACCCCACCGAGCATCTTGTCATCAATTTCCATACTCCAGGCTGCTGTAGCCTTGGACCCACCTGGACTTCAGACATGGAGATCGCAGCGTTTGCGTCGCCGCCAGGGACATCGGGGGCGTACGACCGAACCGCCCGACACGTCGCGATGTACCGCGGTCGGATGGAGGACTACACCGCACGCTTCTTCCAGGGCAGTCCGTATGGCTACGCACCGTGTGCGGCCGGGGATACACGCAATATTTGCACGTCGGCCGGCCTTACCGCCGTTACGTCCGCCAACGCGGTTTCGTGGACCATCAATTTTCCGTAGATGGACCGATCACCAGAGACTCACCCGCTGCCCCGGTGCCATATACATCCCGTCGCTTTCCTTGACGCCGAACGCCTCATAAAACCCGGCCTGATTGCGCAGCGTCGCAGTACCTCGCACCGCTTGCGGTGAATGCGGGTCGACCTTGAGCAGGCGGATCGCCTCCTTGGTGCGCGACTTGCCGCGCCACACCTGCGCCCAGCCGTAATAGAAACGCTGCTCGCCGGTCAGGCCGTCGATGACGGGTGAGGAATTGCCGGCGAGCGAAATCTTGTACGCGCGATAGGCGATCGCGAGGCCGGAGTTGTCGGCGACGTTCTCGCCCAGCGTCAGCGCGCCGTTGAGGTGGAATCCCTGCACGGGCTCGTATTTGTCGTATTGCTCGGTCAGCGCCTTCGTCTTCGCCCGGAAGCGCATCAGGTCCTCCGGTGTGAACCACTGATTCAGGTTGCCGTCGCCGTCGAAGCGGCTGCCGCCGTCGTCGAAGCCGTGGCTGATCTCGTGGCCGATCACGGCGCCGATGCCGCCGTAGTTGACTGCATCGTCAGCGGCGACGTTGAAGAACGGCGGCTGCAGGATGGCCGCGGGAAAGACGATCTCGTTCCGTTCTCGGTTGTAGTAGGCGTTGACCGTGTACGGCTTCATGGTCCATTCGTTGCGGTCGATCGGCTTGCCGAGCTTGGCGATGTTGCGCCGGTATTCGAACGCCTGCGCCCGCATCCAGTTGCCGACGAGGTCGTCCTTGACGACGACGAGGCTCGTGTAATCGCGCCACTCCTTCGGGTAGCCGATCTTGGGCGTGAACTTGGCGAGCTTCGCCTGTGCCTGGGCCTTGGTCTCCTTGCTCATCCAGTCGAGCTCGTCGATGCTCTGCCGGTACGCGACGAGCAGATTGGCGACGAGCGCGTCCATGCGCGCCTTGTTCTCCGGCGGAAAGTGCCGGGTGACGTAGAGCTTGCCCAGTCCTTCGCCGATCGACGTGTCGACGAACTCCACCGCGCGCTTCCAGCGGGGCCGGTTCTCCGGAATGCCGCGCAGCACGGTGTCCTGGAAGGCGAACCGCTCGTCGACGTAAGCCTTCGCGAGATACGGTGCGGCGTTGTCGAGCACGCGCCACTTGAAATACGTCTTCCACAGCGGCAGCGGCGTATCCGCGAGCAGCTTGGCAAGACTGGTCATGTAGCTGGGCTGCGCGACGATCACGTAGCCGATGCGGGAATCGATTCCCGCATCGGTGAGCCAGCGTTTCCAGTCGACGCCGGGCGCGAGGGTTGCGAGTTGCGCGATCTCGACCTTGTTGTAGGTCTTGACCGGATCGCGATTCTCGACGCGCGTCCATTGCGCCTTCGCCAGCTCGGTTTCGAGCGCAACGATCTTCTGCGCAGCATCGTCCGCGTCGCGCTCACCCGCCATCCCGAGCGTCTTCGCGACGTGCGTGACGTACTGCGCGCGCACGTCCTTGAACGTGTCATCGAGGTAGTAGTCGCGATCGGGCAGGCCAAGACCGCCCTGGCGCAGGTCGACGACGTACTTGGTGGAATCGCGGTTGTCCTGGTGGATGAAGGGAAAGTACGGCGCGTCGATACGGAGGCCGTTCAACGCCGCGATCATTGCGGCGACATCGCCCTTGTCCTTCAGCGAATCGATGCGCGCGAACAGCGGGGCGATCGGCTTCGTGCCGAGCTCCTCGAGCTTCGCCTCGTTCATGAAGCTGTTGTAGAGATCGCGGATCTTCTGCGTTTCGGATCCGGGGGCGGCATCGCGCGATTTCGAGGCTTCCTCGACGATCGTCCTGAGTTGCCGCTCAGTTTCGTCGCGGAGCTTGTCGAACGAGCCATAGCGGCCCTTGTCGGCTGGCATCTCGAACGTGTCGAGCCACTTGCCGTTGACGGCGCGATAGAAGTCGTCCTGCGGCCGGACGCTCGTGTCGACGTAGCGAAGATCGATGCCGGAGCCAAGCGACGGGCCGGGTTTGGCAGGGCCAGCGGGATCGGCGGCGATCGCGCCTCCGGCGACGAGGGCGAGGACGATCGCGACAGGCAGGATTCGATTCATGGGAATTCCTGTAAACGGGATACGATTGTGACCGGAAATGTTTAGGGTTGTGTGATGCCTGCCCTTACGCGCAGGCGCGCGCAATGATGCTGCCGTTCACGGGCAGGCGTCGCACAAGCCCCAAAGGAGGAAACCGCGGCGTCGGTCGCTGCCGCTACGAAGCGCGGCTATGGAGATTTGATTGATCGGCAGTGCGCTCGCGGCGTCGATGCCGGCATGTGGCGGTCGTGCGGGCTCGGTCGACACCGCCGGTCAGGGGGGCCGCATGCAGGTTGGTAGTGGCCGTCGCTGCTTCGCTCGATGGCGAGGCTGCGCGGGGCGCAGCTGTCCGCTATCGCGAGGTGGCGATGGAAAGCGGTCAAAGTCGCGATGGTCATGCTGCAGCTCGCAACGGTGGTGGCGCCCGAATCGACGGCGCGCGAGCCAACTCTTCCACGACGCGCATGGCCGCACCGCAGTGTGGGCAAACGAAGGGCGCCGAGGCAGTCGTGGTCGAGGCTTGCCGCTTCGAGGTTGCCGTAACGGCGAGCGGCACTTGCAGCAACTCACGCGCTCGAGCCAGGTGCTCGCGGCGGCCGGCATTGGCGAGCAGACCATAGTGGCGGATGCGGTGAAAGCCACTGGGTAGGACATGAAGCAGGAAGCGGCGAATGAACTCATCGGCGCTAAGGGTCATCGCCTTGTAGCGAGTCTTGCCTTTCGAGCGATAGTCTTTATAGCGAAACGTGACCCCGCGCTCGTCGAACGCAAGCAACCGCGAATTCGAGATGGCGACGCGATGCGTGTAGCGGGACAGATAGGCGAGCACCGCGGCGGGTCCGGCAAAGGGGCGCTTGGCATAGACCACCCATTCGCAAGCGCGCAGCGGCGCGAGCCATTGGGCGAACGCCTGTGCATTGGCGAGACCCGCGTCTTCACCGAAGAACTGCAGTCGGCCGGCACGGTGCGCTTGTTCAAGTTCTTCGAGGAATCGGCGACGGAACAACCGCGACAGCACGCGCACCGGCAGGAAGAAACCGGGTCGGCAGCGGACCCAACGCTGGCCGTCGATGGCAAGGCCGCCGCCGGGCACGATCCCGTGCACGTGGGGGTGGTGAGTCAGCGCCGAGCCCCAGGTGTGCAGGACCAGCGTGACGCCGACCTCGGCGCCCAGATGCTTGGGATCAGCCGCGATCGTGCGCAGCGTCTGCGCGGCGACGGCGAACAGCAGATCGTAGATCACCGCCTTGTTGGTGTAGGCGATGGCGGCGATCGGCGCCGGCAACGTGAACACCACGTGGTAGTACTCGACCGGCAGCAGGTCGGCCTGTCGCGCCTCCAGCCATTGCCGCGCGGCACCAGCCTGGCACTTCGGGCAATGCCGGTTGCGGCAGGAGTTGTAGGCGATCTGAAGCTGCTCGCAGACGTCGCAACGCAGCACATGACCGCCCAGCGCCGCGCTGCGGCACTGTTCGATGGCGGACATCACCTTGAGCTGGCCAAGGCTCAGGTGCCCCTGCTGGGATCGCCGCCAAGCCGACCCGTGGGCGCGGAAGATATCCGCGACCTCCAGGGCGGGCCGCGCCACGGCGCCGCGCTTACGCCGTCGACGTTTGCTCCAGCGGACTGATCACTTCGCGCAGCACGTCGGTGGCGACGTGGGTGTACAGAGCCGTCGTTTCCAGCTTCTTGTGCCCGAGCAACACCTGGATCACTCGGATGTCGACCTTCTGCTCGAGCAAATGAGTGGCGAAGCTATGGCGCAAGGTGTGCATCGACACCCGCTTGTCGATGTTGGCGGCCACTGCCGCGGCGTGCACGGCGCGGTTAAGTTGGCGGCAGGTCAGCGGCTCGATCGGATTCTGCCCGGGAAACAACCAACCTCCGTCGAGCATCTTGCCTTGGGCCCGCGCCACCCGCCACCAACTACGCAGCCGCTCGAGCAGAACCGGCGGCAGCATCGCGTAGCGATCTTTGCTGCGCTTGCCCTGCTCGATGCGCAAAGTCATGCGCTGGCTGTCGATGTCGGTCACCTTCAGCGCCACCACCTCGCTGGCGCGCAATCCCGCGCCATACGCCACCGACAGCGCCGTCTGGTGCTTCAAGTTGCCTGCTGCCGCGATCAGGCGAGCCGCCTCCTCGCGACTCAATACCACCGGTAGCTTGTACGGCACCCTCACGGGGCGCATCTTGCTGATGAGGTCACGGCGGTCGAGCGTGACCTCGAAGAAGAACTTCAGCCCCGTGATCGCCGCGTTGATCGACACCGGCGACGTGCCGTGATCGACCAGGTGCAATTGGTAACGCCGCAGGTCCTCGACCGTGACGGTGTCGGGCGAGCGACCGACAAAGCCGGTCAGCTTCTTAACAGCGCGAATGTATTGGAGCTGCGTCTTCGGCGACAGCTTGCACATCCGCATGTCATCGATCATGCGTTGGCGCAACGGCGAGATGGCCCGCGATGATGCATCCATGGCTCTGCTCCTATCGAGATCCGAGGCGACTTGCCTCGTGCCTCAACATAAGCAGATCCATGATCACGGCCCGCCAACGCGGCCGCATCGGAGGCTCAACAACTACCGCGCGAGCGGTTTAGTC
>CAWJXK010000008.1:0-2020439 GCA_963846855.1 uncultured beta proteobacterium | reverse complement strand
TCGGCAAGGCGCGCGACCTCAAGCAAGCGCGTCGTCGAGCTACTTCCAGAAGAGCGCGCACGAGACGCGCATCGCAGCTGATGTCGCGCAGGTGGCGAGCGTCGAGACGACGGTCACGCGCTCCGAAGGCGAGGCGCTGCTGCTCGAGAACAATCTCATCAAGGCCGACGAGCCGCGCTACAACATCCTGTTCCGCGACGACAAGAGCTATCCCTACGTCTGCGCTCACCGGCGACACGTTTCCGCAGCTCCGGTTCCACCGCGGCCGCTCGATCGGCAGCACCGCTACTTCGGGCCGTTCCCGAGCGCCGGCGCGGTGCGCGAGGGCATGGCGCTGCTGCAGAAGGTCTTCCAGCTGCGCACGTGCGAGAACACGGTGTTCGCCAACCGCTCGCGGCCGTGCCTGCTGCACCAGATCCAGCGCTGCACGCGCGCCGTGCGTCGGCCTCGTCAGCGAAGCGGATTATCGCGAGGACGTGCAGAGCGCCGTCCTGTTCCTGCAGGGCAAGACCGGCGAGGTGCTGGCACAGCTGCAGGCGCAGATGGCGGAGGCGAGCACGGCTCTCGCCTTCGAGCGCGCCGCCAGGCTGCGCGACAAGATCACCCGCCTCACGCAGCTGCAGTCGCGCCAGTTCGTGGAAAGCGCGACCGCCGGCGACATCGACGTCGTGGCCGCCGAATCGGAATCGGGGCAGGTTGCCGTCAACGTCGTCATGATCCGCGGCGGCCGGCACGTTGGCGACCGCACGTATTTTCCGCAGCATGCCGACGCCGGCGCGCCCGCCGAGGTGGTCGAAGCGTTTCTCGAGCAACACTATGTCGAGCGGCCGGTGCCACCGACGATCATCGTCTCCGATGGCGGCGATCACGCCGCGCTGGCCGAGGTCCTCTCGGCGCAGGCCGGCCAGCGCGTGCAGATCACCGACAATCCGGGCGGCGAGCGGCGGGTGTGGCTCACGATGGCGCGGCAGAATGCCGCGTTCGCGATCCAGCAGAAGCTCGCCCGCAAGGCGACGCAGGAGGACCGGCTCGCCGCGCTGCAGGAGGCGCTCGGCCTCCCGCCCTCGGCGCAGCGCATCGAATGCTTCGACGTTTCGCACACGATGGGCGAGCGGGCGGTGGCGTCGTGCGTGATCTTCGACGGGCTCGCGATGAAGACCGGCGAATACCGGCGCTTCAACGTCGCGCCCACCGTCGGCGGCGACGACTACGCCGCGATGCGCGAGGCGTTGACGCGCCGCTGCGCCCGCATCGTTGCCGGTGAATTTCCGGCGCCGGATCTCCTCGTCATCGACGGCGGCAAGGGGCAGGTGGCCATCGCCTGCGAGGTGCTCGCCGAGCAGGGGCTGCACGACACCCGCCTCATCGGCATCGCCAAGGGTCCCGAGCGCAAGGCGGGCGAAGAGGACATCGTGTTTCCGGATCGTGCCAAGGTGCTGAATCTCCCGCCCGATCATCCGGGCCTGCATTTGCTGCAGCAGATTCGCGACGAGGCGCACCGGTTCGCGATCCAGGGCCACCGCGCGCGTCGCGCGAAGGCGCGCACGACGTCGTCGCTGCAGGACATCGACGGCGTCGGCGCGAGGAAGCGCCAGGCGCTGCTCGCGCACTTCGGCGGGCTCAAGGGTGTGCAGGCCGCGAGCGTCGACGACCTTGCCCGGGTGCCGGGAATCAGCCGCGCCCTCGCCGAGCGCATATTCGGCGACCTGCATTGACGGCCGCCGCTGCCCGCCGTCACCCTTCAGGCGCGGTAAAATCATGGCGCCACGCGCGATCCGTCGACGCGCCGCGGTGTGACCGATGCCCGTCAACCTCCCCATCCTGCTGACCTGGCTGCGGATCGTGCTGATTCCGGTGTTCGTCGGAATCTTCTACCTGCCCGACGCGTGGCTGTCGCCGGTCGCGAAGAACTGGACGTCCGACGTCGATCTTCCTGATCGCCGCCATCACCGACTGGCTCGACGGCTAGCTCGCGCGCAGGATGGGCGTCACGACCGCGTTCGGCGCTTTCCTCGATCCCGTCGCCGACAAGCTGATGGTGGCGGCCGCGCTGATCGTGCTCGTCCAGCTCGATCGCGCGGAGACGTTCCTTGCCATCATCATCATCGGCCGCGAGATCGCGATTTCGGCGCTGCGCGAGTGGATGGCGGAGCTCGGCCAGCGAAACAGCGTCGCCGTCGCGTTCGTCGGCAAGGTGAAGACCGGGGCGCAGATGACCGCGATCGTCGCGCTGCTGCTCAACGAGCCGCTGATTCCCTCGTATCGACGCCGATCCTGGGAACTGTCGCGCTGTGGGCCGCCGCGGCGCTGACGCTGTGGTCGATGGTCCACTACATGAAGCTCGCGGCGCCGCACCTGCGCGGCTTCCGGAACTGACTGCAGCCGCGTGTCGGCGGATGCGACGCGCGCCTGCGATCCTCAGGCGGCGCCGGCAACGACGCCGAGCCGCGTGGGACCGAAGCGCTCCGCGAAGGCGATGATGTCGACCGCCGACGACGGCCTCGCGAAATAGAATCCCTGGATCTCGTCGCAGTTGCGCTCGCGCAGGAAGCGCAGCTGGTCGGCCGTCTCGACGCCCTCGGCCACGACTCTGAGCCGCAGCCCGTGCGCCATGGCGATGACGGCGGCGACGATGGCAGCGTCGTCTGAATCGATGGCGATGTCGCGAATGAACGAGTGGTCGATCTTCACGCTCTCGATCGGGAATTTCTTGAGGCGTGCCAGCGACGAGTAGCCGGTGCCGAAGTCGTCGATCGCCACGTGGACGCCCATTTCCTTGATCTCGTGCAGCGTCTGCGCGGCGCGCTCGGGATTCTCCATCATCATGCTCTCGGTGATCTCGAGCTCGAGCAGGCCGGGGGGAAGCTCGGTGCGCGCGAGCGCATGGGCGATCTCGACGACGAGCCGCTCGTCGCTGAATTCGCGCGCCGACAGGTTGACCGCGACGCGGATCGGCTGTGGCAGCTCGGCCGCCCATTTGACGGCCTGCTGGCACGCCTCGTTCAGCACCCAGCGACCGATGTGGCGAATGAGGCCGGAATCCTCGGCGAGCGGAATGAACGATTCCGGCAGCAGCAGGCCGCGCTCGGGATGCTGCCAGCGAACGAGCGCCTCGACACCCGTAATGGCTCCGGTGCGCACCGACACCTTCGGCTGGTAATGCAGCAGCAGCTGATCGGTGTCGAGTGCGCGCCGGATGCCTGCCCCCATGACGATGCGGTCCTCGGCGGGGGGCGTGTCCAGTTCGGAAAAGAACGCGTGACTGTTGCGCCCGGCATCCTTGGCGCGGTACATCGCGATGTCGGCCTTCTTGAGGAGCGTGGCGGCGTCGACGCCGTCGTGCGGGAACATCGCGATGCCGACGCTCGCCGACAGGCGGCATTCCTGGCCGTGCAGCGGGAAGGGTTCGGCGAGCGCGTCAACCAGACGCTGCGCGAAGTCGCCGACGTCTGACTCGCGGATGACGTTTTCGGCGAGCACGATGAACTCGTCGCCGCCGATCCGCGCCGCCGTGTCGGAGACGCGGATGGTATCGCCCAGGCGCTCCGCCATCAGCTTCAGGACTTCGTCGCCGGTCACGTGCCCGAACGCGTCGTTGACGTCCTTGAAGCGGTCGAGGTCGATGAACAGCACGGCGAGGACGCAGCCGTGGCGCCGCGCGAGCGACAGCGCGTGATTGAGCCGCTCGAAGAACGCCGCGCGATTGTAGAGGCCCGTCAGCGTATCGTAATGCGCGAGCCGGTTGTTGCTCTCCTCGGTCAGCTTCTGCTTGGTCACGTCGCGGCCGATGCCGCGATAGCCGATGAAGCGCCCGTCCGCGGCGAAGACGGGCTCGCCGCTGATCGCCGAATAGCTGTATCCCTCGTCGCGGTTCTTGCGGCGGAAGACCACGTCGTAGAACGTCTCTTGCGCCTCGAGGCGCGCCCGGTGCGCGTCCCATCCGCCTTCCGGCGGATCCATGCCGGGAAGCTGCCAGCGGGCGAGTCCGATATGCTCGTTGCCGCTGTACCCCGCGACGTTTTCGAGGTTTCCGCTGATCGAGGTGAAGCGGAACTGTTCGTCCTGCTCCCAGTACCAGTCGGAGCCGAGCGACGTGAAGCTGCGAAAGCGCGCCTCGCTCTCGGCCAGCGCCGCGGTGCGCTCGCGCACACGCGCCTCCAGCGTGTCGTGCTCGCGCTGCAGCGATTCGTAGAGGCCCGTCATTTCGCGCGACGCGAGATCCTGCGAGCGCTCGAGCAGATAGCGCTCCTGGTCGGCGTCGCCGTAGGTCTGGCTCACGCGGTGCAGGAACTCGTCCCACACCGGCGGCTCCGGCGTGCGGCCCGGCGCAAGGCCCAGTCGGTGAAGCTGGCGACGCAACAGGTTATGCAGGGATTTCACGGAGGGCGGTCAGGGTCATGGTCTGGTTGTGGACTTCGCATTGGGCGAATCCGCCGGAGGAAATCTCGCCGTACGAATAGAAGCCGATCTGGCGCGAGCCCGGCGGCAGCGCCTCCAGCGCCGCTTCGGTCTCCTCCTCGGTGCGCGCGCCCAGCACGAGGCGGCGGCCAACGCAGCTGATCGCGATCGCGAGCGCGGGCCGGTCGTCTAAGCCCGCCGCGGCGTCGACGGCGGCGCGCATGGCGCCGACGATGAGGCGGTCATTGTTCGCGCGCATCAGCCGCGCTCGACCGCCGTCGGGAATGTCTCCGGCGAAGGTCAGCGACTGCGTTTCCTCGTCGACGGAGAGGATCGTGCGCACGACCGACGTATCGGACTCGGGGCCGTCGCGCACCGAAAGCGGAAAGCGCAGCGCGCTCGCCGGCAATCCGGACGCGAGTTCGCCGAGATAGTCCTTGTACAGCGCCAGCGCGGGCTTGCCGTCGAGCTCGAACAGAACGTTGCCAAGAGAACGCGTGATCTTCCGCTCCGGCCCGAACGTGTCCCATCCGCCCTGCGAGCCCGCACCAATGACCAGCGGACCGGAAAGCGCCACCGCGCTCACGTAACCGCTCTGCGCCTGCCCGTCGACCAACACCCACGTCCGCTCGAACCGGTCGCCGTCGGCGGCCAACCCCCCGCAGATCATCGTTCCTCTTGGAAGCGCGCCCGAAAGTCCCTTCACGAGCTCCGAACCGTTGACCGCCAGCCCGTCGGAGAACACCAGCACGAGTTGCGGAGATCCGGATGCGAGCTGCGTGCCCAGCCGGATACCGGCGGCCAGCGAATCGCCCATCGCCGAAACCGCGCTGTTCGCGACGGCGAGCGTCGTGCGTTCGAACCGGGCGATCGCGACGACCAGCGTGTCGTCTGCAACGAGACGATCGTGGATCTCGCCCGCGCTCGAGCAGCCGACGATGCGGCTCGACGGAAATGCCGCCGCGAGCTCGGCGAGCGCGGTGGGATTGTCGATGTAGTCGGGCGCGCCGAAGGCGAGGACGAGCGTTCCCGCGGAGTCCTGCTCCGTAGGGAGCGGGGCCGTCCAACCGCCCTCGCGGCGATGCGAAAAGGTGGAGATTTGCACGTTGGAGTCCGAATCGTAATCACCGTAAGCAATAAGCGGGCCTGAGGTCTGGTGGGGCGTCGGAGCCCGATTCGAGGAACCGGAGCCCGTCGGGCGCGCCGCGACACGCCTTCACTGCCGCTGTGCGGCGAAAGGGATTGCCTCAGGCGCGCGCGGCCGGCCGTCGCGTTGACCCGGGGAGCGCCAAAAATGTAAAATGGCAGGCTTGGCTGCCGATTTTCGAGCGGCCTCGTTCCCCGATAGCTCAGTTGGTAGAGCGACGGACTGTTAATCCGCAGGTCCCAGGTTCGAGCCCTGGTCGGGGAGCCAATCATTACAGGGGATTGGCGTTTTCTGCTGATCCCTTTTCCGTTTCTGACGTAGCTGAAACGTAACCACCGAACAGCGAATCGAGCCTGTTGGCTGCCTTCGCAAGATGGTCTGGCGCGAGATGCGCATATCGTTCGACCATCGTCGAAGAACGCCAGCCACCAAGGCGCTGCAGCTCGTGCGTCGGTGTTCCAGATTGCCGATGCCACGTGGCCCAAGTGTGCCTTGTATCGTGCCAGCGGAAATTTTCGATGCCGGCACGCTTCAAGGCTTTTCTCCAGGCCCGCGTGTTGGCCGTTGCCAACGGCTTCCCGGCGTAGGTAAACACCCGAACGCGGTGTTTGCCGAGTTGCCGTCCCAAGACTTCCAGCGCGGTCGCGTTCAGCGGCACGGCAATCGGCTTGCCATTCTTCGATTGACCCGCGTCAATCCAGGCATGACCCGCCTGCAGGTCAACGCGTGACCACTCCAGCCCGAGCACGTTGGACTGCCGCAGTCCCGTCGCTAGCGCAAATACGACGACGTCGCGCTGATGTTCCGGCAACTCGCCGAGCAGCTTCTCTGCCTCTTCCGCCGTGATCGCGCGTTCCCGCCCCGGCCCCTCCTTGAACAGCTTCACCTTCGGTACCTTGTCGAGCCATTCCCACTCGTCTCGTGAACGAAGCAGGACGGCCCGGACCAGCGCCAGATAGCGATTCACGGTCGCCTTGCCAGCCGTCTTCAGCTTCTCGGCCTTGATGCCGTCGATCACATCGAGGGTAATATCGTCGAGCATCAAGTTTCCCAGGAACGGATCCAGCCAGCGAAGCTTCTTGACGTCTTCCTGGTGCGTGGCCTTCTCCGAGGTTTCCGCCAGCCAGCGAACGACCGCTTCCTTCCATGCGCGGCGCGGCTTGATGCCGAGCCGTTGCTGCTCCCACAGCGATACTTTCAGCTTGTCGTGGTACTCCTGGGCTTGCGATTTGTCGTCAGTCCCAGTGCTGCGCTGTATTGTTCTTCCGCCGTGGCTGATCTTGACCCACCAATGCGGCGAGTCATTGCGTTTGTAGAGTGACATGGTTCCAACTCCTTGCGTTCACTCTGCAACACACGCCGCGGATATTGTGACCGGATGTGTTCGACGAGGTCAACGTCGACGAATACCCAGCACTTGCCGATCTTCGCGCCCGGGATCTCCCCGGCGCGGGCCTTCTCCTGCAGCGTCACCGGATGGATGTGCAGGAAGGCGGCAGCAGCTTGTAGATCGAGCGTGTTCATGCACGAGTCCAGTGGCGTGTGTTGCGAGCGAGACCCTATCGACCTAAATAGACCGCGGTGATCTGCTCGCGGCCGTGGCCCATCTCGTGGCTGATGATCTCGCGCGCCTCGCGATCGATTGCCTTCTGTTGCTTCGTGAGCTGCCTGGACGTCGGACCCCCTCGCGCCGGGCAAGCCCAACCGGTCAGTTCCCGGTAGCGCTCCTGGGCGTACAAATGCCGGTGCCCATGAAAGGCGTGGATGCCGACCCGCCCGCACTCGTAGCGGAAATGCTGCAGGTAATCACGGTAGGTGGCGTAGCCCGGTGCGACCAGGCTCTCGCCCTTGGCGAGGACCTTGGCCTCATTGAGGAGCTGCCGCTGCTCCGCGGTGCGGATGGGAATCCGGATCTCCCGCCCGCCCTTGTTCCAGGAGGCTTTGAGCAGCAGCGTGTCGCCCCGGTCGGCCCAGCCCGGAACGATCTTGATCGAGGCCTCCCGGCGCAGGCCGAAGCCAGCCTGCAAGCGTAGCGTCATCTGGGCACAGGGGGTGCGGATGGCTTCGAGTTGTTCCCTGCCAAGCGCCTTTGCCTTTGAGATGTTGGTGACGTAGACCCGATCCGGGATGCCGTAGGCGGCATTGGTGCGCTCGACGATGTTGTCCTTGCCGATCTTCTGCGCCAGCCAGCGGAGCTCGCTCATCCGGTTCTTGATCGTCCCCGAGGCGAGCTTCTCGCCGAGCCAGCGGGCGACCAGCATCTGCTACATGCCGCGGCTTGAAGCCTTGGGCCCGCAGCCCGCGCACACCCATCTCGTGCAGCTGGTTGGCGACGAGGTCGAGGATGTGCGCCCGGTCGGCCTGGGTGGCGTAGCTGCCGTCGCGGTTGTGCCGGCAGAGCTCCTTGAAGTCGTGGTTCAGGTCGCGCATGCGTCATTTCCTATCGTCAGAGCGTTGTACGAGGCGCCGAGCGCCATTCCTTGTTGCCGTGGTGAACTCCAGTCAGGTAAGTGTTGTTGCTCGCCTGGAGCGCCGTAGCGACTCCAGTGGATAGCTGCGAGCACGGGACACCACATCCCGTTGCGTGCGGTTGCTTTGCTGCTCGCCAGCGCCGCACGGCGCTTACTTGGCGTCGCGCGGCGTTCCTGAAGGGAACAACCCGCGCGAAAGTCCTTAACCCAGGACTCGGGGGGCGCCGCAGCAGGCGCGTGGGACGATCCGTGGGGCGGATCAGGTGGCGACCGGCGTTGCGCCGGGCGGAGGGAGGCGTGAGAGTGGCCGGGAGGCCGTCACGTGGTTTTGAGCGCTGCGTCACGCGAAGAAACGCCGCGCAAACGCAGGCAGAGCGCCAGGGTGCGCGTACGTCACTAGCGGTGGCCCGCTAGTAACGACGCGCGCTGGGCCAGGGGGAGTTGGCGCAGCGCGCCGGCCAAAGGGTCGGCGCAGCACGGAGCTGCGGCACACGAATGGCGGTCGATTGCGCCTATCACCATCGACGCCGCTGCGCGCGTGGACGAATGCCCACAGGCAGCCCCAATGCCGCGACTTCCTACTGCACGGCGCAAGGCCATTGGCGGTCGCGCCACGACAGTACACTTCCGCGTTGACGCAGAACGGCCGCAGCGCGACTTCGACTGAACCTCAGGCCCGCAAGGGCCCGCCGGCTTTCAGAGGCAGGACGGCATTCGGCGCCGATTGCTCGGCAAAGGGCGACGCGTAAGGGGCGTCATTCCGGCCTGACGTGGCCAACGTACTGCAACAAACCAAAAGGGGCGCCGCCCGTCATGGACGGCATGGGGCGCACTGTCGCCCCGGGCGACGGTCGCTGTCCATCGGAAAAGCAATACTTGCATCTGCGGTTTCTCGAGTACCCGACCATTGACGGCGCCGGCATACCTGCGCGAGCGGCAGTGACCAGCCCATTCTGTTGAAAAACTCATTTGCAGTGCCGGAGTTGAGTGTCCTCGAAGAAGTCGACCGTCTAGAACGCGCTCAGAGCCATGCAAATCGATCAGATGATGGTTTGAGACCCCCAAAATCGTCCCCGGAAAAACACGAATCGAGTTTTTCAACAGAATAGGCCAGTGGACTAAACCGCTCGCGCGGTAGTTGTTGAGCTTCGTCCCGGCCGCGGAGGCGAGTCGGGACCGTGGATCTGCTTATGTTTGAGGCACGAGGCAAGCCGCCTCGGATCTCGACAGGAGCAGAGCCATGGATGCATCAACGCGGGGCATCTCGCCGTTGCGCCAACGCATGATGGATGACATGCGGATGTGCAAGCTGTCGCCGAAGACGCAGCTCCAATACATTCGCGCCGTACGCAAGCTGACCGGCTTTGTCGGCCGCTCGCCGGACACGGTCACGGTGGAGGACCTGCGACGGTACCAGTTGCATATGGTCGATCACGGTACGTCACCGGTCTCGATCAATGCGGCAATCACCGGGTTGAAGTTTTTCTTCGAGACCACGCTCGACCGCCGTGACCTCATCAGCAAGATGCGACCGGTACGGGTGCCGTACAAGCTGCCGGTGGTATTGAGTCGCGAGGAAGCAGCGCGCCTGATCGCAGCCGCGGGCAACTTGAAGCACCAGACGGCGCTGTCGGTGGCGTATGGCGCCGGATTGCGCGCCAGCGAGGTGGTGGCGCTCAAGGTGACCGACATCGACAGCCAGCGCATGACCTTGCGCATCCAGCAGGGCAAGCGCAGCAAGGATCGCTACGCGATGCTACCGCCGGTACTGCTCGCGCGGCTACGCAGTTGGTGGCGGGTGGCGCGGGCCCAAGGCAAGATGCTCGACGGCGGCTGGCTGTTTCCCGGCCAGAATCCGATCGAGCCGCTGACCTGCCGCCAGCTCAACCGGGCGGTGCACGCCGCGGCGCTGGCCGCCAACATCGACAAGCGGGTGTCGATGCATACCTTGCGCCACAGCTTCGCCACTCATTTGCTCGAACAGAAGGTCGACATCCGGGTGATCCAGGTGTTGCTCGGGCACAAGAAGCTGGAAACGACGGCTCTGTACACCCACGTCGCCACCGACGTGCTGCGCGAAGTGATCAGTCCGCTGGAGCAAACGTCAACGGCGTAAGCGCGGCGCCGTGGCGCGCCCCGCCCTGGAGGTCGCGGATATTTTCCGCGCCCATGGGCCGGCTTGGCGGCGAACCCAGCAGGGGCACCTGAGCCTCGGCCAGCTCAAGGTGATGTCCGCCATCGAGCAGTGCCGCAGCGCGGCGCTGGGCGGCCATGTTCTGCGTTGCGACGCATGCAAGCAAGTGCAGATCGCCTACAACTCATGTCGCAACCGGCATTGCCCGAAGTGCCAATCTCGCGCCGCGCGGCAATGGCTGGAAGCGCGACAGGCCGACCTTTTGCCGGTCGAGTATTACCACGTCGTGTTTACCCTGCCGGCGCCGATCGCCGCCATCGCCTACACCAACAAGGCGGTGATCTACGATCTGCTGTTCGCGGTGGCCGCCGAGACGCTGCGCACGGTCGCTGCCGACCCCAAGCATCTTGGCGCCGAGGTGGGCGTGACGCTGGTCCTTCACACCTGGGGCTCGGCGCTGACCCATCATCCCCATGTGCACGGCGTCGTGCCCGGCGGCGGCCTCGCCATTGACGGACAACGCTGGGTGCGTTGCCGGCCCGGCTTCTTCCTGCCCGTGCGGGTGCTGTCGCGTCTGTTCCGCCGCCGCTTCCTCGAAGAACTGGAACAAGCGCACCATGCCGGCCGACTGCAGTTCTTCGGCGAGGAGGCGGCGCTCGCCGATGCCAAGGCGTTCGCACAATGGCTCGCACCGCTGCGCGCTTGCGAATGGGTGGTCTACGCCAAGCGGCCCTTCGCCGGTCCGGCGGCGGTGCTCGCCTATCTATCCCGTTACACGCACCGCGTCGCGATCTCGAACTCGAGGTTGCTCGGATTCGACGAGCGCGGGGTCACCTTTCGCTACAAGGACTACCGCGCGAAGGGCAAGACCCGCTACAAGGCGATGACGCTCAGCGCTGATGAGTTCATTCGCCGCTTCCTGCTACATGTCCTTCCCAGCGGCTTTCACCGCATCCGCCACTATGGCCTGCTCGCCAATGCCGGCCGCCGCGAGCACCTGGCTCGAGCGCGTGAGTTGCTGCACGTGCCGCTCGCCGTTACGGCAAGCTCGACCCAGCAAGGCTCGACCACGACTGCCCCGGCGACCTTCGTTTGCCCGCACTGCGGTGCGGCCATGCGCATCATAGAAGAGTTGGCTCGCGCGCCGTCGATTCGGGCACCACCACCGTTGCGAGCCGCAGCATGACCATCGCGCCTCTGACCGCTTTCCATCGCCGCCTCGCGATAGCGGACGGCTGCGTCGTGCTCAGCTTCGACATCCACCAAGCCGGCTCCGTCATCGCAAACCTGGACGTGATCCTGCCGATCGGCGCCATCGACCCGCTTCGAGCATCCGCCAGAACCCGGAATTGAGGCCGCGATCGCGCTGCCGACGCTTCAAATCGCCATAGCCGCAACGCTTCCCCCGCAACGCCATCGACCGCCGACGCGGTTTCCTCCTTTGGGGCTTGTGCGACGCCTGCCCGCGACCGCAGAATCAGCGCGCACGCCAGCGCGTAGGGGCAGGCATCACACAACCCTAAACAACAGCGGTCTTAGCGCCCGATCCCGCAAAGCGGACACTCACGCAACAAGTCGTGCAACCGAACTAGCTATAATCCGGGTCCGGCTTGGCCCTTGGGGCCTGCCGCCAGCCGTTTCGCCCTTTCGACTTTGGAGTAGCGCCAACATGAGAACGTCCTCGAAATTGCAGAGCTTAGCGGTGATCCTCATCGCCGCTACGACGCTTCTCGCAAGCTGCGGAAAGAACGATACGGTCTCCCAAGCCGAGAAGAAGGATGTGGCGAAGGGTATTGCCGCGCCAAACATCGAGGAAACCAAGGCCATTGCGGAGCAAGGCTTCATCTACGGCCTGCCGCTCGTCATGAACTATGCCGTCATGTACGAGTATGTGGTGGACCGCAACTCGGGACAGTTCAAGGCTCCTTTCAACGAAATCAAGAACGAGGCTCGAGTATTCACTTACAAAGACACAGCGGTCATTACACCTAACAGTGATACGCCCTATTCGCTCCTTTGGATGGACCTTCGCGCTGAACCCATGGTGCTGTCGGTCCCGGCGGTGGACAAGTCGCGCTACTACTCGGTGCAGTTGACCGACGGCAATACCTACAACTACGGCTACATCGGCAGCCGGGCTACGGGCAACGAAGCCGGGGACTATCTGATGGTCGGCCCCGACTGGAAAGGGCAGACTCCGGCAGGGATCAAGAAAGTCTTCCAATCGACGACGCCATTTGCAATCGCCATTTTCCGCACTCAGCTCCTTAACGCCAACGACATGCCGAACGTGGTGAAGGTCCAACAAGGATACAAGGCGCAGCCTCTGTCCGCATTTCTCAAGCAACCTGCACCGCAAGGTGCGCCGAAGATCGACTTTGTTCCCGCTACGACGGCGGGAATCAAGGCAAATTTCTTCGAGTACCTCGACGCGGCCTTGCAGTTCGTTCCGCTGTCAGCTGAAGACAAGGATATTCGGGCCAAGCTTGCCAGCATCGGTATCGGACCGGGCAAGACCTTTGAGTTCAAGGATCTCTCGGCGGAGCACAAGGCTGCCGTCTTGCTGGCGATGAAACAGGGCGACGACAAGGTCGACCAGTATCTCGCTTCTGGATCAAAAGACGTTAACGGCTGGCAGGTCGGCTCGTTGTTTGGCGACCGCGTTTTCTACAGCGGCGATTGGTTAAAGCGTGCCGCCGCCGCAAAGGGGGGGATCTATGGGAACGATGGCATCGAGGCCATGTATCCGCTTACCCGGGTGGATGCGACCGGCGAAACGCTCGACGGCAGCAAGCACAACTACACGCTTACCTTTGCCAAGGGCCAATTGCCACCGGTGAACGCATTCTGGTCGGTCACGATGTACGACGGAAAGACACAGTTGCTGATCGAGAACCCCATCAGTCGCTACCTCATCAATTCGCCGATGCTGCCACGGATGAAGAAGAATGCTGATGGGGCTGTGACGCTCTATATTCAGAACAAGTTGCCGGGCAAGCCTAAGGAATCCAACTGGCTGCCTGCACCTGACGGCCCGATTTACTTGGTGATGCGGCTCTATTGGCCGAAGGAAACACCACCGTCGATTCTGCCGGCAGGCGAAGGGACGTGGAAGCCTCCGGGTATCGTGGCGTCGAAATAGTTCAGCCGGGACTTTGAGCGTCCGCTTTTCACGAAGCTAACGGGCCGTTTCGGGTCGAGGCCGTGTGGAAACGTCAGAGCAGTGCGATCGCGCCGTCTCAGCTCACGCGGAAGCGTCTGGGATAGATACTGCCGCGCTGTGCGCGGCCGCGCGCGCTGATCGAATTGATCGAGGTTGTTTCGAAAGTTACTCTGCAGATGCCCCTGGCAGCCCGTATTGCGGCGTTTATTTCGCCGGAGGGAGGGCCTTAGGCCCGCATGGCTTGCATCAGCGGTCCGATGCCTACGATCTGCATCACGCGTTTGAGGTTGTAGGCCAGTACATGGAGACTCATCTCGGTACTGACGCGAGGCAGCCGCTTGGTCAGGAAATGCGTCGCGCCCATCCAGGCTTTGAGGGTGCCGAAGGGATGTTCGACGGTTTGCCGGCGTAGCTTCATCGCGTCGGGCTGCTGATCCAGGCGCCCCTGCATTGCGTCGAGAACGGCCTCGTGCTCCCAGCGCGCGATGCGCCGATAGTCGCTCGTCGTGCATTGCGATTTGAGCGGACACCTAGGGCAGGCTGAGGACCAGTACTTGTGCAGGGTCATACCGTGCTCGATGGTGGTAAAGCGCTTGATCGCCCGTTGCCCGGCCGGGCAGCGGTACTCATCGTCTTCGGCGATATAGACAAAGTCTCGTTTGTCGAAGCGACCATCGGCCTTGCTGTTGGAGGTCAGCGGCTTGGGCACCAGTGGTGTTATGCCGGCCTGATC
Organism: uncultured beta proteobacterium; assembly: GCA_963846855.1. Lineage (GTDB taxonomy): Bacteria > Pseudomonadota > Gammaproteobacteria > Burkholderiales > Casimicrobiaceae > CAIWHR01. The sequence continues at coordinate 2,006,393 of CAWJXK010000008.1, read as the reverse complement.
GCACTCCAGAATCTCTTCACCCTTGAAGTAGCCGCGATCGGCAACGACGGTCAGCTCTTCGGCTCCCGTCGCACTGCGTGCCTGCTTGGCCATCGAGAACAGTTGGCTGCGGTCATGGCCGACGTTGGTGACTTCGTGGGCCACGATCAGGTGGTGCTTGGTATCCACCGCAGTCTGGACGTTGTAGCCAACCATGCCGGTGCCTCTGCCACTGGTGGCCATTGAGCGGGCATCCGGATCGGTCAGCGAGACTTGCCCGTCGGGTGCTTCCCGTAGTTGCTGTCCGATCTGCTTGAGCTGCTGCATGTGGGCCTTGACCGTGGCAACCTTCTCCTTGAGTCGCAAAACTCTGTCCTCCGTGACCAGCGTCGGCTCCCGATCCGCCCGGTCGAGCTCGGCCAGATAGCGACTAATACTTTCCTCCAGCTGCACCATGCGCTTCTTGAGCTTGTTGTCGGTGAAGTTCTTGTCGCGGTTGTTCACCGCCTTGAACTTGCTGCCGTCGATGGCAATAATCGCCTCGGAGAACAGATCGAGCCGGCGGCACAGCACGATGAATTCACGACAGACGCTGCGGATCGCCTTGCCGTTGTCCTTGCGGAAGTCGGCGATGGTCTTGAAGTCCGGCGCCAAGCGCCCGGTCAGCCACATCAGCTCAACATTGCGCTGCGTCTCGCGTTCCAGGCGCCGACTCGACTGCAGGCGGTTCAGATACCCGTAGACGTAGAGCTTCAACAGCACCGCCGGATGGTACGCCGGACGCCCGGTGTCGGCCGGCGCCACACCCTCGAAACCAAGGCCGGTCAGATCCAGTTCGTCGATGAAGACATCGATCACTCGCACCGGGTTGTCCGCACCGACAAAGTCGTCAAGACACTCGGGCAGCAACGTAACCTGGTTTCGGTCCTCACCTTCGACGAATCGCTTCATGCTGCCACTCCGAAGAAACCCGATGCTTCAGTGTAGGAAGTTTCTTCGTTTAGGCAACCTTCGCGTTTTCACACACTCTCGGTCGTTAGAAGTCGTAGGTAACCGTCTACTTCCGGCCTATTCTGTTGAAAAACTCACTGTGCGGAATTGCAAGAAAAAGTCGACCTCGTAGAACGGCCCAGGATCGACGATCGTCACTCGGTTGGTCTTCGGAGACCACTGGATAACTCCTCGACGTAGGTCGCTGAGGAGTTTTTCAACAGAATCGGCCAATAGCTGCCGTCTGGCGAAGCTACCGACAGCGGACGTTCGATTGCGCTGAAGATGGCTGAGTGTGGCCGCCGGGTCAAAAAGCCCGCCGCCAAACGTCACCTCGATGGGAATCAGAGCCGTCCATTGTGGGGCCACTCGACGTTCCCTATGATATAGGCGGGTGGAGCGCACACGGGAGGGAGCCTTGGCGCGGGACCAGCGGCGGCTGGCGGCGATTGTCTCGGCCGATGTGGTGGGCTATTCCCTGCTCATGGGCCGCGATGACAGCGCCACGCTGGCGGGCCTGAAGGCCCACCGGCAGGCGCTCATCGACCCCAAGATCGCCGAGTACGGTGGCCGGATCGTCAAGACGACCGGCGACGGCCTGCTGCTGGAGTTCCCCAGCGTGGTCGACGCAGTGCGTTGCGCGGTCGACGTGCAGCGCGGCATGGCCGAGCGCAATGCCGGTATCCCGCCCGAGCGGCGAATCGAGTTTCGCATCGGAGTCAACGTCGGCGACATCATCATCGACGGCGACGACATCTTTGGCGATGGTGTCAACGTCGCCGCACGGCTGCAGACGCTGGCCGATCCCGGTGGCATCTGCGTCAGCAAGGTGGTGCGCGATCAGGTGCTCGACAAGCTGAACTTTGCCTTCGAGGACTTGGGGGCACAGGAGGTCAAGAACATCGCCCGCCCGGTCGACGTATACCGAGTGGATCTGGGTAGCGGGACTTCCCAAACGCAGAGCTCAGGTCGCAAACGCTGGCCGCGTTTGACAAAATGGCGCGCGTGGCGGCAGTTCGCCGCAGGTTTGCTCGTCCTCGGCCTGGTCGGCATCTCCGTCTGGACGCTTCCGCATTTCTGGAAAGAGGCGCCAGCCCCCAGTCCGCCCGCATTGTCAGTTGCAGTTGTACCTTTTTCGGCGCCGGCCGGCGATGCCGATGCGTCACGGTTTGCAGAAGCCCTGACACGCTATCTGCTGACTCGCCTGCCGCGCAAAGCAGAATACGGTCGCGTCCTTGTCGTTTCAGCCGGCTCTGCCTCCAATGCCAGCGCTGGCGCCATCGACCCGCGTGATTTGGGTCACAAGCTCAATGTCCGCTATGTCCTCGAAGGCGACGTTTTGCACACCGGCGACGCGAATGCCGTGAATCTCCGCCTTGTCGACGCGGCCACGCGTCTGCAGGTCTGGTCCGGCCGCGAGACGTTGCGCGACACCGACGTTGCATCGGAATCTTCGGCGCCACTTCGCGGCGTGCGCGCGGCCGTACTGGAGGCTCTCATTGACGCTGAGGAACATCGCGTCAAGGCCCAGCCCATATCAGGCCTGACTGCACCCGAGTTGGTGCTGCGCGCGTTCGCATTGGGCGGCGAGGACCCATCTCTTGCCGGATTGACCGGGGCCGGCAAGCTCGTCGATGAGGCGCTCAGGCTCGAGCCGGACCTTGTGCCCGCCCTGGTTCTGCGCGCCGCGCTTTTCCATGACGAGGGCGAGGCCGACCCTGATGCGGACCACGATCGCATCACCCGCGAGCAGGACAGACACACGGCGAGGGCCGTGCAACTCGACTCGGACGACGAAGCAGCCTGGTACTGGCGCATTCAAGCGCTGGAAGCGCTGGGACGATGGAATGCGGCGCTCGAAGCCAGCGAGATCGAGATCAAGCTTAATCCGTACCGGGGTTACGAGAGTCGGGCGGAGATCATGCTCCTGACGGGGCGGCCCGAGGAAGCGTTGGAGCTGGTCGACCGTGCACTTGCTCTGGGGCCCGGCCTTTGGGCTGCCTCAACTAGGTGCGAGGCGCAGCTCTTCGCCGGGCAGACCGAGCAGGCGATCGCCACCTGCGAGAGGGCCACAGGCCGTGAAGACTACTGGCAGGTTCACCTGGTGCTGGCAGCGGCATACGCGAACCACGGCGATATGGCAAAGGCTGCCGCCGCCAAGGCTGAGGTGCTGCGTATCGTCCCCGGATTGACGATCGCGCAGCTTCGCGCCAAGCGCCGTTCGGACAATCCGGAATACGTCAAGCTCGCGGAACAGTACTGGTACTCGGGACTGCGCAAGGCCGGCTTCCCGGAAAAATAGTCTCGGCGGGACTCGGCCGCAACGAGTCTGGTGTTGGTAGATTCGTAAGCCAGCAAGCGTCGGCTTCTCTGCACACGAACATCTGCTATGGGTCTATTCTGTTGAAAAACTCGATTCGTGTTTTTCCGGGGACGATTTTGGGGGTCTCAAACCATCACCTGATCGATTTGCATGGCTCTGAGCGTGTTCTAGACGGTCGACTTCTTCGAGGACACTCAACTCCGGCACTGCAAATGAGTTTTTCAACAGAATAGGTCGACTCTTGCCGATGATGATTCTCGTTAGTTGACGTTGCTGCAAGCTTCCGTTGCCGAGATGAGAGACAGGCTCTTGCCGACCCAACTCGGGCGGTCGGGGCAAGTTGCGGCGCTCGGGCATACTCCTTATGATCTCGCCTGTCCGCCGGGGAAATGGCGCCCTTGATTTCCGGGTAAATCAGGCTCGCGGCCGACTAGCGTTCGCTTATAGCAGGCCGGGCAAGGATGGGCTCACAGCAACTGGAGCGGGAGGCAACATGTGGCTTAGGTGCACGATGAAACTCGCCCTCATCGTTGTCGTGTCTAGTTCAGCAGTCATGTTCTTCTGGTCGACCGCATCGGCCCAAAGCGCGAGCGATGTCGTGGGGACGTGGACGCTTGTCTCCTCGGTGACGGAAAAGGACGGCACGAGAACTGATCAATTTGGCTCCGGCGCCAAGGGTATGTTGACCTTGGATGCCGATGGTCACTTCATGCTTACGATCATCGGGCCGGACCTTCCAAAATTCGCCTCAAACAATCGCGCTGCCGGAACGCTAGAAGAAAACAAGGCCGTAATGTCGAAGAGCATTGCCATGATGGGTACCTATTCCATAAACTCGGCAGACAAGACGCTCATCTTCAAGGTGGACAGCGCCACGTTTCCTAATTGGAATGGAACCGAGCAGAAACGATTGCTTGCCTCCAGCAACAAGGACGAACTCAAATACATCACGCCCTCGGCGTCCAGCGGCGGAGTAGGCACGGTTACCTGGCGACGCGCGAAGTAGACGAGCGCATTGAAAGGTCCGCCGCCGCGTCCGGCCGTTGACTAGTCGTGCGCCGTTGCGACGTTAAACGATAGAGTCAGAATCTTCGAAGCGATATCGCGTCCGTTGGGGCGCCGCGACAACGATCCAACACCGCCTCATAAGACGGAGGTCTCGGCTGTAGATGCGCTATCTCGAACGTAGCTGATTCGTAACTCTTCTGGCCTTCAGACTACTGGCTTTAAGCTATGTAGCGCTGCTCTTGAAACTTGGCGTGTGTTGCAAGAGCCTGATTTGAAATGTGATCCCAACTGACCGCCGGCCTGTTAATCCGCAGGTCCCAGGTTCGAGCCCTGGTCGGGGAGCCAAAATCAATAGGTTACGCTCACTCGAGCGCCGACTTGGGTAATATTCTCGGTAATATTTTTTTACCGCACCTCACGCCAGGTCAGCATCAATCAAGAAGATACAAAGCAAAGAGCGGCGGACTCTTGATCCGCCGCTGGCGCGCACGCTACAGAGCCGAAGCGTGGCGCAAGTCCTGAGGACATCAGAAGCAGAATCAGCGTTCTCACAGCGTCTCGCTGGACGGCGAGTAGACGATAACATTCGCGAGCTCGTCATCTCGCGGACGGGCAACCTGATAACTCGTCGGGTGGGTCGGGTGTGGCCGATCGCCTCGATGTCTCAGTACGGCCAAAAGCAGACCGTCGCTTCCTGGCAGACGGCTCACCGTGGGCGGAACAGGGGACTTACCACTGAACGTCCCCTCCCACTTGGCTCGCCCGAAGGAAACGCGTTATCTCATCGAACGGCAGCGGCTGGCTGACGAGGTAGCCCTGAATCTGGTCGCAGCGCAGCAGGCGCAAGTACTGCGCCTGCTGCTCCTCTTCCACGCCCTCGGCAATCACCTTGAGGCCGAGCGTATGGGCGAGAGAGATGATCGTCTGAACTATCGTCATCGCTGCCGGGTCCTTCGACATGGCGATGATGAACGACCGGTCGATCTTAAGCGCCTCGACCGGCAGCTTCGCAAGGTAACCCAGCGAGGAGTAACCGGTGCCGAAGTCATCGATAGCGATTCGCACGCCCAAGGCGCGTACCTCGCTCAGTTTGCGGATATTGTCCTCGACGTCCTCCATCACGAGGCTCTCGGTGATCTCCAGATCGATGCCCGTGGGTGCGACACCTTCCAGGATCGCCGCCTCCACCACGTGCACGAAATCGGGTTGCCGCAGCTGGATCGCCGAAACGTTTACCGCGACGCGCAGCGGCCCGAGGCCCTGCTCTATCCACCGGCAGTGATCGAGCGAAGCGCGCTGCAGCACCCAAGCGCCTACGTCGAGGATCATTCCAGTCTCTTCCATGAGCGGGATGAACTTCATAGGCGGCACCAGCCCGAGTTCGGGGCTCTGCCAGCGGATTAGAGCCTCCAAACCGACCACGCTCCGCGTGGCAGTGTCGACCTTGGGTTGGTAGTGGAGGACGAACTCGTCTCTCTCCAGCGCGCGCCCGAGCTTGCTTTCCAGCGTCAACCTCGCCCCGGTACGCTCGGTTAGGTCGGGTGTGTAGAAGACGCGCCGCTCACCGGTTGCCTTCGCCTTACGCAGCGCTGCTTCGGCGTTGACGAGCAGGGTTTCGGTATCGACGCCATCGTTCGGAAACACCACCAGGCCCATCTTGGCTGCGATTTTGAGCTCCGTACCGTCCACGGTGTAGGGCTCGCCAAAGCAGGCGCGTGTTAGGGCGGCCATCGTGCGCTCGACCTCGGGTGCGTCCTTGATCGTCGACATCACGACCACGAAGTGGTCCGCCGCGATGCGCGCGACAGTGCCAGTGCCGGCCGCCTGCGCTAGCCGCTCGGCTACCTGGCGCAGCAGCGCATCGCCGGCACGCCGGCCGAGCGACTCGTTGACCGAGCGCAAGCGCTCGATGTCGAGCAGCGCCACCGCGAGCTTGCCCTGCGCGCGCCCAGCCGCGTGAACAAGCTGCCCGAGCCGCTCGGCTAACAGCCGCCGGTTGGCGAGCCCGGTAAGCTCGTCGTAGAGCGCGAGGTACGCGGCGCGCTCGCTCTTTTCCAGGTGCTCGAGCGCGAAGGATATGTCGGCTGCTAGGTCGGAAAGGAGCTTGACCTCCTCATCGTCGAAGTGGCCCCTAAGCCGGGAATACATCGCCATGACACCTGCGACCCTGTCTCCTACCACCAGAGGCAGATAGGCGGCCGAGTTGATTCCGAGCTCGGCCAATGCTTGCTTGAAGCGCACGCGTGCGTCGCTGAGCGCATCGTTCGTGATTGCGGGTTTCCGGGTCTGCGTCATTTCCGCGAATAGGCTTCGACCCGCCTGGCCGTCGTCCCGGAGGGAGAATGGGACCTGCTTCAGCCGCAGGATGCTCGCCTCGCGACCGTGCGAGGCAACTGGCTCCACAACCATGCCCTGCGGGTCCACCTGGCCGATCCAGACGAAGTCGAACCCGCCGGCCTCGTGCGCTATGCGGCAGCTTTCGTGGAAAAGCTCTTTTTGGTCGCGGATGCGCACGATCGCGCCATTGATGCCGCTCAGCACCGCATGAACCCTGCTCAGGCGCTCGATCTTCTCCTGCTGCGCCTTGCGCTCGGTGATGTCGCGCGCTATCGTGACAATCACCATTCCGCTTTCCGTGCACAGCGCCCGGCGATAAAGCTCTGTCCATCCCTCGCCGCCATGGCTTCGAACATAACGGGTCTCGGTACGCCTCCCGCGCTCACCCGCCGCGGTGACCTCGTCATGTTCGCGGCCAAGCTCTTCGCGCGTCTTGCCGACCAGCTCCCAAGGCGGTTTCTGCAGCAACTGCTCGCGCGAGTACCCCAGCCTGCGGCAGGCGGTATCGTTGACATAGAGAAAGCGCATTGCCTTCGGATCTATCAGAAAGATCGACTCGACGGAGACGTCCATCGCCGCGCGGAAACGATTCACCTCCTCTTCAACGCGCTTGCGATCGGAGATGTCGCTTAGGACCGACACGAAATGCAGCGGCTTGCCGTCTGCTCCGCGCACCAGCGAGGTCGTGACACTTACCCAGAGATAGGAGCCGTCCTTGCTCAATAGCCGCAGCTCCCTCTGGTAGGGTGTGCCGCTTCCCTCCACGATCTTCATGCGCCCCTCGGTGCTGGGGCCCATGTCTTGGGGATAGGTGATATCGCGAATGTTGAACTGCAGCGCCTCAGCGCGCGAATAGCCGGTCATGACGCAAAACGTTTGATTGACCAACCGCAACTCGCCCTCGAGCGAGCTATGAACGATGCCGACCGCCGCCTGCTCGAAAGTCGCGCGGTAACGCTCCTCGCTCGCCTGCAGCGTTTGCGCCGCTTGCTTCTCGGCGGTAACGTCCTGCAGCGTGTTGAACCAGCGCCTACCCTCCTTCGGGTCCTGCCCCGAGTCGAGCGGCTCTATGACTTGACGGATATGCACCGATTCGCCCGGCATGCGTTGCAAGCGATATTCGAGCACGGCGGCGGTGCCGGTCTTGCCCGCCTGAATCATGATGCGACGGACTCGTTCGCGATCCTCGGGATGAAGGAGCTCGAGCCACGCGCGCGTACTCCCGGGCATCGCGGCGGCATCGCGGCCGATCATGCTCGGGAGCGTCTCTGACCACGTCAGGAACCCGCCCGCCGCTCCGGTGATGACGTGAGCGAGCTTCGCCATCTGCTGGGCGCGGCGCAGCCCCGCCTCATGGTCACGAAGTGCCTGTTCGCCACGCTGTCGATCTGTCGTCTGGCGGTTACACTGCATGCAAGCCGCTTCACAGTTGGTCCCGATCTCTTCTGACCTTGCCGGAGTTAGCACGGATAGAGCGGCCAATGCTGCACGAGATCGAATACCTAGTGAGACATTTTCAGCGAGCAACCGCCTCGACGCACTTAGGGAAAACCCGGGGGAGGCCCCAGGAAAAACACGGGGCGAACGGCTCGGACGTTGGGCAGACAGTTACTGCGTCTGCGAGAAAGGCCGTCAGCTAGCGAAAGACACCAAGCCTGCGCGGATAGCGTAACGGGTCAGACTGGCGATGTCGTGGATGTCGAGCGCCCTCATGAGCTCACCGCGATATGACTCCGCGGTCTTGGTGCTGATCTCGAGCCTCTTGGCAATGTCCTTGGTCGTGTGACCTTCGGCGACCAACTGCAACACTTCGCGTTGCCGTGGAGTCAGCCGCTCCAGCGAGGTCTGTTCCTTGTCGAGCCGGTTGAGGCAGACCGAGACCACATGTTCCGAAACTGCCGAGCTGAGGAACTTCTCGCCCCGCATGGCGGCTCGTATCGCCAGCTCAAGCTCGGCCGGATCGGCGGTCTTGACGAGGTAACCTACGGCGCCCGCACGTAGGGTCTTGAGCACGGAATCTTCGTCCGCGCTCATGGAGAGCATGATCACACGCGTGTGTGGATACGCGTGGGCGATTCGTGCCGCCGCGTCCAGACCGTTGAGGTTGGGCATCATGATGTCCATGAAAACCACATCGGGGCGGTGGGCTGCGGCGAGGCGGAGCGCCTCACGGCCATCTCCCGCCTCCGCGACAACTTCGATGTCGTCGAGCGTTTGCAGCAGCGAACGCATGCCGGCGCGGAACAGCTTATGATCGTCCGCGAGCAGGACACGGATCTTTGGCATCGCACTCATACCGGCTCTGAGATAGGTTCGGTCAAGGGAAGCGAAAGGCGGATACGGGTCCCAAGTCCTGGTTTCGAATCGACTTCCAGGTGGCCGCCGAGAATCTGTACGCGCTCCTTCATTCCCAACAAACCGAGGTGCCCGCGATTGGCGGCCCAGTCGAGAGTCTTGGGTACGTCGAACCCCACGCCATCATCGCGAACCAGTAGCTCCACGGCGCCATCACTCTGACTCAACTCGATCCAGATGTGCTGCGCCTGCGCATGCCGCAAGACGTTGGTCAGCGCCTCCTGAATGACGCGGAACGCGGCGATTGCGACCTCGCCAGGCACCTCGTTCAAGTGACCCACGACTTCAGTGGCGATCCCCGTTCGCTGCTCGTGTTGTGAGGCGAGCCATCGCAACGTCGCGTCCAAACCGGCCGTGTCGAGCATCGTAGGACGCAGTTCGAGGGCGAGACTGCGCACCTCGTCGCCGGCGCCTTGCAGGATGGAGATGCACTCTTCGATGCTCGATCGAGCGGCCTCCCCAGCCAGGGTCTTGGCGACGTGGAGCTGCACCGTGATGGTGGCCAGGAGCTGGCCGAATTCGTCATGCAACTCGCGAGCCAGGTGGCGGCGCTCCTCCTCCTGGACTTCGAGCAGGCGGCGGGAAAGAAGCTGCAGGCGATCCGCGGATTCGCGCAAGGCCTGCTCAGCATGCACCCGATCTTCGACGTCCATGAGGACTCCATACCATCTGAGGAGATTTCCTCTCTCATCTCGCAACGGCACGGCCCGCACTAAGAACCAGCGATATTGACCATCCGCGCCACGATAACGTGCTGCATTATCGAACGGCGTAACGGCTGACACGGCGGCGCACCATTCTTCATGAAACCGGGCAACATCGTCGGGATGAACCGTGGACTCCCAGCCCCATCCTGCTGTGTCTTTCACGGATAATCCGGTGTATTCCTGCCAGCTTCGGTTTGTGAATTCATTCGAGCCGTCGGGCATAGAGATAAACGCGATTACGGGGATGGTATCGATCACGTCACGCAGTTGTTCTTCGTTCTTGCGTACCGCATCCTCCGCGCGCACTCGCTCAGTAACATCTTCGTTGACGATGACGGCTCCCACGATCAGCCCCTCCGCGTTGCGGATGGGCGCCGCAGAGTTGCGCATTGTCTTGCTTTTGCCATCGAAGGCGTCGATGTCGATCAGCTCGTTCAGCTGGGTCTCGCCCCTGAACGCCGCGCGCACCCCTGGCCATTCTTCCGGCTCGATTCTCTTGCCCGACTCGTGCCAGAAGCCTTTGGTCCGCATCCGGCGCTCGAGGCCGGAAACGATGAGGTCGCCCCAGATCCGCCTTGCCGCCTCGTTGGCGGTGATGATGTCGCCCTCGCGGTCGGTCACCGCCACACCTACCGGCAGCGTGGCAAGCACGAGTGCCAGAAGTTGCTGACTCTCGCGCACTGACTGCTCGGCCCTCTTCCGTTCCGTAATCTCGACGTTCGTGCCGTAGACGCGAATGGCCTCGCCAGAGTCGTTGCGAACGACGATAGCGCGCCCGACCAGCACGTGGACACTTCGATCGGGCCAAACCACCCGGAACTCGACGTCATGCGGGCCACCTTCGGCAAGGAGCTGAGCGTGTCGTCCCCTCACATACGCACGGTCGTCGGGATGCACTGCATCAATGTAGTCCTCAAAGCGTGCACCCTTGCTGCGATCGTCCCCGAAAAACAGGCGCAGGTTCTCGTCCGTGTTGAAGATCTCGCGGGTGACCAGATCATGTTCCCAACTTCCGGTATGGCCGAGCTCTTCGGCCTCGCGCAGGATGCGCTCGCTCTTGCGCACCGCCTGCTCGGCCAGTTTGCGCTCGCTGATGTCGCGGCAAACAGTCATGACGCGCGGCTTCCCCTCGTACTGCACGACCGATCCTCGCGATTCAACCCAATGCCAGCCACCGGCAGCGTCGTGGAGACGCCATTCGACCCGGTCTCGCCCCCCGGTCAGAATGTGTTGCCACCATTGCCGGCCGTTTTCGAGATCTTCCGGGTGGATGTCATCGAACAGGTTCGCCGGATTCTCGCCCAGGAGCCGCAACACCGCCGGGCTCGCATAGATGCTGCGGCCATCGAGCTCGTGAAGGCGGATCAGATCGTCTGAGTTTTCGGTCAGTACCTCAAACAGGGTCTGAAGTGAATTGATCTTCAACGTGGTTCCCTCTCCAGCTTCCGCATGGGGCCGACAAGACCTGGGGCTCCGCGACAACTTCCTTGTTCCTGCGATCGGACGCCACAGGCGCTGAGACAGTCTAACCCCGCACCGCAACGCAAGGGCTACCCGTATGAGTCCAGCCCCGGCGACGCAAGTCGCGAAGCACCGTTCGAAGAGGTTGCTCCCCTCGACTCAACCGAGCTGCTGCAACGTCTGATTTCCGCGGTGCCGTCTCTTGCCGCAACTGGCGAGGCGGGCGCTTCTCGGCCAGGGGCGAACATCGAGCGAGCGCGCCGAGAGCGGTCTTTCATCTCAATGCAGACGACCGCTCCCGCGTTTGTGCCACAACCTCGCCGCGAACGAACCGCCTTCGTCGCCGTGGCACCGCCGTGGCACCGTTTGGGTCCGATCTTGACCCTGGCACGGTGCATCGAGGATCATCACGGGAACGATTCTCAACACGCGCCCCTGTGTAGATCCATCACTTCATCTTCAACCTGCTGACCGCGACCGAGAGCGGGCCAAGTCGTTCTTGCACGCGAAGAGGTCGGTGGTCAACCGCGAGGAGCACCATCGCGACGCCCTCGCTCCCGGCGATCTCGCGCTGGCCTTAGTCGCGGTCACACGCGAGTTCGTCGGTCGCGCCGAGCTCAAGACCACTTCTCTCGATCCAATGCCCTCGGATCCCGCCACCTCCGGTCCCGCGGTGAGCGGGGTTTTGCTTGGAGGATTGGACGAGCGGCGTGCCGTTGGACGTCGCTTTGAAGAGGATCGATCCGAAGGGGTCCAGCCCCTACTAACCTCGCGCTCACAGACCCGTGAGAAGCTAGGCCCGCGAGCACTCATGCTTCGTGCGTGGAAGATGACGACACAGCACACACAAGGAGGTGGACGATGAAGGCGATAGCGGTGACGGACCAGGCTGCGGGAACGGCCGGGATGAAGCTGGTGGAGCGGCCCGAGTCGCAGGCAGCGATAAACGACGTCGTCGTTCAGGTTCATGCGTCGGGATTCGTCGGGACTGAGTTGGCGTGGCCCTCGACTTGGACCGATCGCCTGGACCGTGACCGAACACCGTCGATCCCCGGGCATGAGCTGGCCGGAGTGGTCACCGCCCTCGGGTATGGCACGACGGGGCTGTCGGTCGGACAGCGGGTGTTCGGCCTCACGGACTGGTATCGCGACGGCACGCTGGCCGAGTACGCGGCCGTCGAGGCGCGCAACCTCGCGCCGCTGCCGGGCGACGTCGACTTCACGGTGGGTGCGAGCCTGCCGATCTCGGGCCTAACCGCATGGCAGGGACTGTTCGAGCACGGACGCCTTCGGGCAGGGCAGAGCGTAATCGCGCACGGCGCGGCCGGCGCAGTCGGCTCGATGGTGACGCAACTCGCACGATTGGCGGGCGCCTACGTCATCGGCACCGGACGCGCCGCCGACCGTCAGAAGGCACTCGACTTCGGCACGCAGGAATTCGTCGACCTCGAGAGCGACGCCCTGGAAGACGTCGGCGTCGTCGATCTGGTGTTCGATCTCATCGGCGGCGACATCGGGAAGCGGTCCGCGCGCCTGATTCGAGCCGGAGGAACGCTGGTGTCCATCGTCGGGCCGAGTGAGGCACGGCCCGCCGACGGCCTGGCGGTCGACTTCGTTGTCGAGTCCGATCGTGCCCAACTGAGCGAGATCGTCCAGCGGGTGCGGGACGGACGACTGCGGACGAACATCGGTGCCGTCTCGACCCTCGACGATGCCGTCGCCGCCTTCAACCCGACCGAGCGACGCCCGGGGAAGACGATCATTCGCGTTCGCCCGTGAGGACTCAGCGAGGGCGAGCGGCTGTACGCCATCGGTCGCAGCCCCACGACCGCGCTCACCGCAACAGCGTTATTGGCGAAGAATTGGCTCGTATAGCACCGACCGCGTTCTACATGCGCGACAGGCCGCAACGGGTCGATCTCGGCCGGTCGGAAACGGCCGCTGGATACCGCCCTTGGTCGTTGAACGCGAGGATTACAGATGCCGCCTCGGATGCGTCTGACCGACACAACGAGCGCTCATCCTAGGCATGCTGATGCTTGTGACTCGTACGTGGCGGACTCGGTAATATTGCGAAGCAGAATTAATCCTTCAGAGGGAAAACTCGGCAAACCAGCCGGAAATATTACCGGCCGTTTTGACAAAGATCGTTGACTGGTGCGACTTTCCGGGCGATGACTGGACGGACTGTTAATCCGCAGGTCCCTGGTTCGAGCCCAGGTCGGGGAGCCAATGAATTCAGTAACTTATCGACCATTACGTGGTCTATAAATTACCGACGTCGTGGATTGGACCACTCCTGGACCAGTAGCATCGATCCAGGGGTACTGCGGAGCCCCTCCGCGATTCCCAAGATGAAGCAGGTCGAGCGCACGGGCAATCCGGCGCGACCCCGCGTGGGCGGTGCCTGCGCTCTTCGATCGCAGTGCTTCACCAAGGAATCACGAGGCACGGCTTAGTGCCCCAGTGCCTTGTGCGACGCGGTTCAATCAACGGCTGCTTCCGACCCGAAACTGTCGGTTGGTGTTAAGTGAGGACCTGGATTCAACTGCCGGGTCGTACCATCGGCCATCCCCGTCGTGCCCACTCGCTCATTCCGCCGTCGACGTACCAGACGTGATCGTAGCCATTCATGTTGCGCAGTGCGCGCTGCACTGCGCTGGACCGGTTTTGCGTGTGGCAGATCAGAAGTACGGCCCTGGTCGCGTCGGTCGGGATCTCCCCGAATCGTCGGTTCAACTGGCTCGTTGGCAACAGTCGCGCACCCGGTGCCACACCGTTGGCGTGCTCATGAGGCTCGCGAATGTCGATGAGGATCGCAGTCCCAGCGGCCACCTGCGCGCGGGCATCTTCGAGGGTAATCGAGGCAGCGTTCATGGAAGCGTTCATGAGTTGAGGCCGGCGGTTGGCCTGACCAACAGGATCGCCTATTAGTTGGGGATATCGGATAGCGGGGACAAGTCTCACAAGCCCCCGGGGAATTGTACGGCGTGGGGGTCGGGGCCTGCCAAGAATTAATTCCTTGCCTCGACCGGTCCCGATTGCGAATTCGTGACGTGAGGATCGATGACGCGCGAATTCGTGTCGGATGCGCCGAATAGCGCGAACTGATTGCGGCCGCCGTGTTGGCGGACTATTCGCGCAGGCTGTCCGTATTATTTCGCAGCCGCAGCCTCACCGCTATGGCATGATCGTCGTGCATTCGCTTTCGTGCATCTCCAGGGGGGAACCGTGCCATGAACGAAGTCACCTTCATGCTAGGGGATCAGGGCGAAAGGATCGGCGACATCCAGCGCAAGCTTGCCTGCCTCGGACTGTTTGCCGGCAAGCAGACCCTGAAATTCGACGACAGCCTGCGCGAAGCGCTGATCGAATTCCAGCGGGCACGGAAGCTTCCGCCGAATGGCGAGTGCGACACGGCGACCTGGAACGAGCTCAACGATCAGGCCGGCAGCCTGTTTTCAGAAGCGTTCCAGTTCGAACTCGACGCCCTGCGCGGACAAACGACTGACGAGGGTGTTCGCCCCGCGGCTGAATCGGAAGTCATCCGCCGCGCGCACGATCTGAATCTGGCCGGGCTGGCATTCTCCGGCGGCGGCATCCGCAGCGCAACGTTCAACCTCGGCATCCTGCAGGCGCTTGCCGAGCACAAGCTGCTCCGGGACTTCGACTATCTGTCCACCGTGTCCGGCGGCGGTTACATCGGCGGCTGGTTCTCGAAGTGGCTCAAAGAAGAGACTGTCAACGAAAAGGGCGACATCGTAACTCTGGAGGCCAAGTTGACGCCCGGGTCCAAAGCCGCGCCAGTCACGGACGAGCCCGACCAGATCAAGTTCCTGCGCCAGTACAGCAACTACCTGACACCCAAGACTGGCATGTTCAGCGCCGACACCTGGTCGGTCATTGCCACGTACGTCCGCAACACGATGCTGAACTTGAGCATCCTGATCGCGTTGATGGCGGCGTTCCTGGTGCTGCCCCGCGTCCTGACGTTGCTCGTGTCCAACTACAAGGGGCAGCATGGCATGCTGTTCCTTTTGATCGGCCTGGCGGCCTTCCTGTGGGTCGTGTATTTCATCGCCCTCAGCATCTCCATCACGCCGGATCCCGAGAGCCGAGACCCGATCTTTTCGCAGACGCAAGGCAGCATCATCCGGCACATCGTGGTGCCTCTGATGCTGGCCGGATTCGCCGGCAGCATCGGCTTGTGGGAAGCGATGGGCGACATCAACGACTCGTGGGATCCGTTCGTCAAGGAGCTCTATGATCCCGGCGATCCGCCGACCATCCAGTTTCTCTGGGACGAGAAACGTCGTGTCTTCGAATTCGCGCTGCTGCCCGGCATTGTCTATTTCCTGGTCTGGCTGGCCGGCTGGGCGACGGCGCAATATCGCAGCGATCAATCGGACCAGGAGAAGGTGAAGTGGACGAACCTGGGCAAGGAAGGCCTAGGGCATTTGCTGTTTGCCATCCTTGCCTTGGGCCTCGGCTCGCTGCTGGTCTTCCTGACGTTGGCCTGGCTCGAGCCGCGCGTGCATGCGAGCATGCTGCTCAATCACTCCAGCAACCTGGTCGGCTTCGGTATGCCGCTCCTCCTGTGCATTTTCGGCATCACGATGGTGCTGCTGGTCGGCCTCATCGGGCGTCTCTACACGGATAGCAGCCGCGAGTGGTGGAGCCGCTTGGGTGGCTGGACCATTATCCTGGTCCTGAGCTGGATGGGAGTGTTCGTGGTTGCGTTCTACGTACCGCCGACGCTGTTCTGGATCAACGCGAATGCGCCCGCGTGGGGCGCCGCAGTGATTGCCAGCGGCTGGCTGGGAACAACCATAGCCGGCGTGCTCGCCGGTGCAGGCAGGGCCACGGGGGACAGGAAAGGCACGCCCTGGCTCGAGTTCCTCGCGCAAATTGCGCCGTATGTCTTCACGCTGGGAATCGTCACGGCGATAGCGACGCTCGTGCACTTTGCCTCGGTGCCGACGGGGATGGAAGGCATGAATCTGCAAGACGCCAATCTCCCGCAATACATTGACCGCTATCTTCGGGACATCGAAGCCAGCAACATGGGCCACCTGTTCATCATCATGGGCGCGTTCCTGGTGGTCGGACTGCTGCTGGCGTGGCGCGTGGACATCAACAAGTTTTCTCTTTACATGATGTATCGCAACCGACTGGTGCGCGCGTACCTGGGCGCCAGCAGCACGCAGCGCCGGCCACATCCGTTCACCGCCTTCGACCCGAAAGACGACCCGGGCTTCGAGGAGTTCTTCAAGCCTGACGGCGCTAAGACTCAGAAGCCGTATCACATCGTCAACGCGGCGCTCAATCTCGTGAAGGGCAAGGAACTCGCATGGCAGACGCGCAAGGCGTCGGGGTTCGTCTTCACGCCGGCCTTTTGCGGATTCGAGATGCCTAGCATGCCCTATGCGGGCGGGCCGACAGCCAGCCAACATGCTGCACGGGGTTGCTTCAGGCCGACCGCGCAGTTCGGCGCCAAGCATACGCGCGTCAACGACGAAGACGCCGGGACCAAGCTGGGCATGGCGATGGCGGTCTCGGGTGCCGCGGTCAGCCCCAGCATGGGCTATCACTCGTCGCCGCCCCTGGCCTTCCTGATGACGATCTTCAACGTCCGGCTCGGCCGCTGGTGTCCCAACCCGCGCTCGCAAAAGCTGTGGAAGCACTCGGGTCCGCAAGTCGGACTGTTTTGGCTTATCGCCGAACTGTTCGGATTGACCGACGCCGACGCCGACTTCCTTTACCTCTCGGACGGCGGACACTTCGAGAACCTGGGGATCTATGAACTGGTACGGCGACGGTGCCGCCTGATCGTCGTCGTCGACGCTGGCGCCGACGGCAAAATGAATTTCGAAGACCTGGGCAACGCCATCCGCAAGTGCTACACCGACTTGAGCATCGAAATCGACATCAATGTCGGCACGATCGATCGCGAGCCCGCGGTGGAATTCAGCAAGGCGCATTGCGTAGCGGGCAAGATCCTGTACGGCAAGGTAGATCTTGGTGCGCCGGACGGCACGTTGCTCTACATTAAGCCTTCGCTCACCGGCAAGGAACTCGCGGATGTGCTTAATTACCGCAAGACTGATCCGAATTTTCCGCATCAGGGGACGGTCGACCAATGGTTCGACGAAACGGAGTTCGAAAGCTATCGCTCGCTGGGATATCACATAGGCAACACGGCCGTGGACAAATTCGCCAGGGCGTCAGAGATCAATACGGTGGAACCCATCCGGCATGACATTGCGAAACTGTGCACCGCAATCGAGCAAGAATGGAATTCCGCGAAGGATGAAAAGATAGTCGATTCAATCGCGCGGGCCTGAGCGTGGGGGAGTCGGTGGGGCGGATCAACCGCCGGTTGGTCGCTGCGGCTGGCTGATCCGCGCACTTGTCACATGACTTCCGCGCGGACATTGACGACAAACTAGCCGCGGTTGCAGCACCTTGACCTCCAGAGCGGCCACTTATGAGATAGCAGCAGGATTCACTCGCCAGGATTCTTGCCATCTGAAGTCGGTCACACTGGGTTAAGGTTGCAATGTGAAAAACGCAAACGACGATGGGTCCATCGATGGTGACGGATTGGCCTCGGGGTCGGAGGTAGACGTAGTAATCGAGGTTCCACGCGGCAGCTTCATCAAACGCGGCTCGAGGGGCCGCGTGGATTTCATTTCTCCGCTGCCGTGCCCGTTCAACTATGGTTCGGTACCGGCCTATATAGGACTTGAAGGCGATCTGCTCGACGCGCTGGTGCTTGGGCCGCGCCTTCCACTCGGTGCTCACATACGGGTCAAGGCCTGGGGAGCCGTGATCTTGACGGACCGCGGCATGACGGACGACAAGCTGATCTGCAGTAATCACCGTGTGACCGAAGCAGAGCGGCGAATGGTCCTTGGATTCTTTAGCTTCTATGCAACGTGCAAGGGGCTATTGAATGTTTGGCGGCGCCGTCCTGGCCGTAACGCGTGCGAGGGATGGTGCGATGTGACGCATGCGCTTGCGCGTGCCCGGCCGCGCGACGCTTCGTGGCGTGGACCACCGGTCGACTTCTGACCAGGTGAGTGGCTTCGATCAACGCCGCGGCGGTGTACTACGTTGGGCCATGGCTGCCCGGCCACGGCGCATGTCGACGCGCAAAATCACTAACGAATTCCAGCGCGTTGTCCGAAAGTCGGAGAAATCCCGAGAGCGGGTCGTAAGAAAGGGAAGGAACGGCTCGAGCCCGGGCACGCTGCGATCCTGGAACTTACGCCGCGCATCTTAGGCGGTCCGCCCGTTCATACGACTCGGGTATCCAACCACGCCAGAGTCTCAGCCAGCGCATCGTCGTACGAAAGTGAGCGACCCGCCGCGTAAGCAGCTGAGAACTCTGCGGCGCCGAGCGCCTCTCGCGTGCGTGCTGCGTACGGTACGATGCTTGCCGCGTCCGCAGCTTCCCTCTGGTGTCGCATCTCCGCTTGTTCGGCCTCAGACGCTCCGAGTAAGCGGGCCCCCACCGTCCATTCACCACGCGCGACCGCCAGCGCAAACGCGACATCCAGCGCGATGCTGACCACATGCCTGAAGGACGTCTTCTCGACCAAACTCAACGCATCCCGCAGCAGCGTGTGTGCGCGTGCGGGATCACCGCGCAGGACTGAAACCAGTGCCAGGTTAAGTTGGCAAACGGCCAGCGTCGGCGGATCGCACTTTCTCAGCGCGAGTGTGAGTGCCTCTTCGTAGAGCGGTGCCGCCAGCTCGAGCTTATTGTCCAGCCGATAAAGGTCGGCCATTGCATTCAACGTGCTGGCAATGCGTCTCTCGTCGCCGATCGCACGCACCAGAACGAGCCGCTCTTCGAGGTACCGCTGTGCCGTACTGATATCCTCGAGCGCGATCAGAGCATGGGCCAATCTGATGAGCGCGTCGGCAAGCAGCGGACGCGGACCTTGATTGCGCAGGATTGCCACGCCTTCCACCGCATGGTCCCGCGCCTGATCGTAGTGGCCCATCCGATAAGCGAGGTGACTGGCGGCCAGCAGTGCCTGTCCACGCTCGACGGTCGGCGCGCCCGCGCCGGCATGATTCAGAGCGATGGTCGCCAGTCGTAAGCCGGCGCCGTACTGCGCGCATTGGTCCCAATATCCTTGCAAATCGAAGACCAGCCGCAGTCCGCGACTCGCCCGTTGCGCGTCGGAGTTGCACCATTCTTGTGCCGCCAGCAAGTTCTCTCGCTCCCTCTCGAACTCCTCGATCCCTTCAATGAATGTGCCCCGAATGAGTTTGTTGCGCGCCTTGTCCGCAAGCTCAAGATAGAAATCCAAATGCCGATCGCGGATTGCGTCGCGATCCGCGGCCTCGACCAGTTTTTCCGTTGCGTATTCGCGTATTGTTTGGAGCAGCGAAAAACGCGGTTCACCATGGCCATCAGTCTGCTTCAGCAGATTCTTGCCGACGAGCGATTCCACGGTTTCGAGAACGGTCAGATCGCTTTCGACATTGCAGACTGATTCGATCGCCTCCAGCGTGCACCCTTCGGCAAATACAGCCAACCGCCTGAACAGCCTCTGTTCGTCACCCGTCAGCAGGTCATGGCTCCAATCGATCGCGCCGCGCAGCGTCTTCTGCCGGGCAGGCAGTCCCCGCGCACCGCCCATGAGAAAGCTCAGCCGATGGCTCAGCTCCGTCAGCATTCTCTGCGGCGCCAATACGCGCGCGCGTGCCGCAGCGAGTTCGATCGCCAGCGGCAAGCCGTCGAGCCGATAGCAGATCTCGGCGATAGCAGGGGCGTTTTCATTCGTGACCGCGAAGGCGGGCTTTACGGCCAGCGCGCGCTCGATGAACAACGCCACCGCTTCGTACCGCGTGAGTTGCTCCAGCGGCGGCAACCGCTTCGGGTCGGGGAGCGACAAGGGCGGAACCGGAAAATCTGTTTCTCCGTACAGGTGCAACGTTTCCCGGCTGGTGACCAATACTTTCAGCCGTGGCGCGATTGTCAGCAGCTCGGTGACCAGTGGCGCGGCATCGATCACTTGCTCGAAGTTATCCAGCACGAGGAGCAATTGCTTCTCGCGCAAGTATTCCTTGAGTTGTTGCTGCAATGGCCTCCCGGCGGCTTCGCGCACGGCGAAGGCTTGGGCGACCGTTTGCAACACCAGCGTGGAGTCGCTGAGCGCAGCGAGCGGGACAAAAAATACGCCATGCTCAAATTTATCCACCATATCCGCGGCAGCTTGCAATGCAAGGCGCGTTTTTCCGGTACCCCCGACCCCGGAGAGCGTCAGCAGGCGCACATTGACATCGGCCAATTGCTTCTTGATGGCATGAATCGCGGCTTCGCGACCGATGAATGGCGTCGTCTGCGCCGGCAGATTGTTGGGACGTGCGTCGAGGGTCTTGAGCGGAGGGAAGTCGGCCGGCAGGTCAGGCGCGATCACCTGGTAAACGCGCTCCGGGCGGATCAGGTCTTTCAATCGCCGCTCGCCCATGTCGCGCAGCCCGATCTCCGCAGGGAGATGGTCGCGCACCAACTCGGCGGTGGCCAGCGACAGCAGGATCTGACCGCCATGCGCTGCTGCCATCAGGCGCGCCGCGCGGTTCAGCGTGGGGCCATAGTAGTCACCGTCGCGTTGCTCAGCCGCACCGCTGTGCAGGCCCATCCGGGATTTGATGCGCAGCTCACCCCAGGCGTGCTCCTTCAACGCGCGCTGCGCGGCGAGGCACGCGGTGATCGCATTGGCCGCGGTTGCAAACGCCGCATGCGCACCGTCGCCGGTGGTCTTGACAAGAAAACCATCGTTTGCCTCGATAGCCTCGCGCATGATTGCATCGTGGTAGGCGAGTGCCCGCTGCATCGCCGCGTGCTGCGTATCCCACAGCCGAGTGCTGTCTTCGATGTCGGTCAATAGGAACGTGACCGTGCCGGTCGGCAGCAAGCGGTCCGTTCGAGGGGTCGCACGCATGGGGTAGGCGCAGAATGACCCTGGCACCACATTCTGCGAGCCGCTCGCGGCTTGTGCAACCGGAGGCAGCAGCTCGGGGCAAAAAAGGCGAGTCGGCCGACTCCTTCACCACTCACCGTCCGCGGCACAGTCAACCAGTAGCTTGCGACGAGGGGTTGCTGCATCACGTGCGTGTTCTGCGGGGTCGCCAACTGATTTGGTTCCGGCTTGGTCTATTAACCGCCGAAGCGCGGGCCTTGAGGGGCTGCAGGTCGTCGGAAGTGCCGCAAAATAGACCAAGTCAAGAATGGGAAGACTGGCTTTGCGCCTAGCTTTGCGGGGAGCTCGACTTCTGGACTGCAAATCCCCAGGTCCCGGGTTCGAGCCCAGGTCGGGGAGCCAAAAAACACAATGGTTAGCAGGTAAGCACCTGTTAACGACCTCTTTTTCCGGCGACACTTTGCCGGTGAGCGTGAATTCTTCCGAGGTCGCCGGAAAGCGGCCCAATCCCTCGAGGACATATTTCCGGGTATTGCGACCGTCGGCGTCTCTGGCCCGCAGCAATTCCGTATCGGCTGCTGCAACGCGACTACTCAGTACTCGAACTGATACAACAGTCCGATGCTGCTGCCGGGATCGTTGTCCGGCGTGATTCCCTGTGCCGTCGTTCCGCCCGTGCCCACGGTCGCCTGCACCTTCAAATGCTTCGTCAAGTCGACCTGGACCTTCGCCTGGGTCGAGCCCGAGGTGCTTTGTTTCGCGCCGACGTAGACATTCCTGGAGACATAGCGGCCGGCCTCCACGGTCGTTCCGCCGGTGCTCGTGCTCCCCACGGAAAGTCGGTCCAGTCCCAGGCTCCTCTGTGCCGTCAGCAGCGGATTGAATCCGCTGCCCGATCCCGTGAGCGAGACGAGCGCCGCCCCGATTTGAACGACCTGAAGGGCCGTAAGCTGCTTTACATTCGTCCCAAAGAGAAGGCGCGCCAGAATCTCGTCCTGCGGCAGATCAGGTACGCTTGTGAGCGCAATCCTCGGTGCGTCTGCGTAGCCGGTCACCCGGAGTTTCGCCGTGATGCCGCCCGAGCTGCTTTCCGCCACGAAGTCGAGCGTCGGATCGATCTTCTGCGTGAGTCCCGTCCCATTGAAGCTCACCTTGCCCGACGTGAACCTGAGCGAAGTGCCGCCTAAGTCGAACGTGCCGCGCCGCATATCGAAACCACCGCTGATCTGCGGTGCAGCGGTGGTGCCGGCGACGCGCAGTTCGCCGCCTGTTTCAACGTCGAGGCCGCGGCCGCGCACGAACACCTGCTGGGGTCCATTCACGGTCAAATCCAGCCCGATGACCATCGGGCGCGTGGAGGGAGGCGGCGGTGCCTTCTGCCCGGGCCGCCGCACATCGAGAACGGCGACGGTAGGGGGCAGAGCGTTGGGAATATTGATGTCGGCACGATTGATCTTGATCTTGCCCATCACTTCGAGCCGCGTTGCGCCCTCGCCGCGCAACGACAGGTCGAGGTCCGTATCGGCCGTCAGGAGATCGCTCGCGAACGCTCGCGCATTGCGCGCGGTCAGCTTCAGGTCCACGGGACGGCCGGCAGCAAAAAGACCGACTGTCCCGCTCGCCGAGACAGTGCCGGAGCCCGCCTGTGCAGTGAAACTGGTAATGCGCAGGCCGTCGTCCGCTGCCTGAATCAGCGCTTCCACGCCGGTCAGGTGCGCGCCCAGCGTGTAGTCCTGGATCTCGCCTTGAGCGATCCGTGCACTGCCGTCGATCCGCGGTGCGGCGAAGTTGCCGCTTACCGCCATGTCGAGCGAGATCTGCCCCTTCACCCGGCGTCCGTTTACTTCCAGGATCGGATTGGCGATGGTCGCGTCGATCTTGCCCTCTACATGCACGTCGATCGGACCGGTCATCGAGAGAGGCACCCTTCCGCTCGCGTTCAGGTTGAGCTGACTGCCTCCCGCAAACTTCGCTTCCACGCGCGCAGACTGCCCCTCCAGTTCTGCGCTCGCCTGCAACGTGGCTGCGGGTACGGATGGGCCGGCGACCCCTCGCATGCGTAGACCACTTCCGATGATCCGGACCGTGCCCTTCGGCTGCGCTGTCGCGCCGAGGAGCCGCGCCTCGACGCTCATCGTGCCCTCGGCTTGCAGGTCCGGCATGAATGTCTTGACGAGCGCAGGCGTGACATTGCGCAGCGAACCCGTCAGGTCGAGCGTCGGCGAGATGCGCCCCGCGGCTTCCAGCACTGCCTGCTGCATGCCCACGCGCAGCCGGTCCACCGCGAGACCGTCGCCAAACGAGACGCGGGCCGGTGCAAGCAGCTGCGCCGTCTGATCCCGGTATCGCGCCTTCAGCGCGCTCAACGCTAGTTGCCTTGCCGGCAGGTCGAGCGTGGCCGTTGCAGTGATCTGCGTCGGCGCGTCGACCACGTTGTGCAAGTCGGAAGACAGCTTGAGAACCAGGGCCTCGAGTGGACCGTCGGCCTGCACGCGTGCGTTTGCAGTCATTCCATTCGCGACGACGTTGTCGGCAACGAGCTGCAATGCCACGTTGGGACGAGTCGTCGGGTCCTCGATTCGCCCGGTGACAGTCAAATGTTCGATCCGGCTACCGCCGATGGCGGCGTCACGCGCGTCCAACTGGATCCTGGCCCAAGCGCGTCCACTCGACTGGGTGAAATCCACGTCGGCCGCAACGCTTCCCTCCACGGCCTGTCCCATCCATGCCTTGAGGTCCGACAACTGCGCGATGCGCATGACCACGCGACCCTGCGGCAGATGGTCGCCTGCTCGCAGCGTGACCTTTCCCTCGGCGTGCGCGCTTTTCCAGACCGCGCGTTCGATGGTGGCAAGCAGCGCGCCGTCGGTGTTCTGCCGAAGACTTATCGCGAGCGCGAGGGGCGAGCCATCGACGCTGCCGTTCAGATCGATCCTGCCCGCGGGTGCACGGGGAAGTCCCTCCAGGCGCGCGGAGGCCTTGATCGGCCCGCGCGGCAATCCTTCGGTCCCGACCTCGCCGGTCGCGTCCGCCGAGAGATTCAATTTGTCTTGCATGCCTTGAACGCGACCCTGGGCCTCCATCCGACCGGAGAAGGGCGACGCGACGGCCGCGAGATCGGATAGAGCCAGCTTCCAGTTCACATCCACGATGTCGCGCTTGACGGAGCCGTCGGCGAAGACACGCAACGTCCGGCCATCCAATTGCAGGCGCTCGATCGCGATGTTCTCCGCCTGCCAGGTCGCCGACACCGCGAGCTTCGCTCCATCGCCGATCAGCGCTCGAAGGGACGTCGCGCCGCCCGTCACGCCGACGACGCCACTGAGCTCAATCTTCGTGGATTGATCGTCGGCAGTGATGTTTGCATCGAGGGTGGCATGCCCTTTCAGGTCGACTCCCGCAAGGGCGGCAAACGGTGCCAGTGCGGATGCGCTGATCGTCAACGCGCCGCTCAATTTCCCGGCGGTCTTCGCGCTTCCTTGTACGGACAGGAGCGGGTGCGACAACGCAAATGTAACGGGTCGCGTGGGATCGTCGAGCGTCACGTCCGCGCGAAGATCGATCGGCGCGGACTCGAACAGATCCGGCTTCGATCCCGGGATGCGCAGCCGATCGAGCACCGCGTGCATGCCGACCCGACCGCGGTTGCCCTTGATGTCTGCACTGAAGGCGCGCAACTGTGTAGCGCCTGCTCTTAACTCATCGATGTGAACCTGCCCCGTCGCATCCAGACTCGTGAACGGCCCGTGCACATGCGCTTGCAGCGACATCTCTTTCCAGGAGACGTCCTGCCGCGGTGTCATCGCCGGCGCACTGGCCGTCACATCGAGATCGATGATCCGACCGGCGAGGTCCAGTGTTCCCACACCGGAAGCGCGCAGCGGCCCCGCGGCGGCGGCCAGGTGCATCGCCGGCGAATTGCGCGGACCGGCGACACTCGCCTGTACCGCGATGGCGCCGAGATCCGGCAGGTTCGCAAGGCCGGCGAGCAAACCCTGCGAGGGCTCATTGAGATCGAGATCGATTTTCACTGACGTGGGGTCGATGTGTCCGCTGAATTGATAGCTTCCCGGCGCATCCAGCCGCTTCACCGTCAACGCCGCCTCGGCCTCCTGCAACGAAGCTGCGCGCACGTTGCCCTGAAGGCTCACCGACGCAGGCAAGCCGGCGAGCGGTGCGCCGATATCGAGTCTATTGATCTCGACCTGGGTGAAGTCGACCCGCATCGGTAGTTCGAGTGGCTCCGACGTCTCTTCGCGCGAGGGTCGAGAGGCAGGAAGGCGCAACAGCTCCACGCGACCGGCGCGCAGAAGCTGGACCTGCAACAGCTTTCCCGCCAGCCTGGAGGGCGACCATTGCAGCGCCACGTCGTCCGCGCTCAGCCAGAGCGTCTGCGCATCGCGGAACTCGACACGTGCAACGCGCAGGTCGTCGGGAAAACGCCCCGACACGCCCGTCAGCACGACTTGGCCGCCGCTCAGTTGCGCGGTCGTGCGCTCGAGGAGGCGCCGTCCCCAATCCACATTGGCAACGAGGACGACGAGCATGATCAGCACGACCGGCAGGACCATCAACACACCGGTGACCGACAGGAGGATCCTGATCGTTCTTGCCATCAGAACGCCTGACCCAATCCGACGTAGATTTCAAAAGCATCATCGCCCGGTTGCCGATTCACCGGCACCGCCACGTCGAGGCGGATCGCACCGATCGGTGTGTAGTAGCGTGCGCCGATGCCGGCGCCGACATGCGTCGTGCCCTGAAACGGCGTGCTGCTCGCGGCTACCTGACCCGCGTCGACGAACGCCACCGCGCCCCAGTCACCGAGCACGCGCTGGCGGTACTCGATCGTTCCGGCATCGATCGACTGCCCTCCGATTGGCTTGCCATCGGGAAACTGCGGACCGATGGACTGGTAGCGATACCCTCGAACCGTGGCGCTGCCCCCACCGTAAAAGCGCTGATCCGGCGGCAGCGAAAACAGGGTGGCGCCCTGCGCAGTGCCGATCAGCCCGCGCAGCGCAAGTACGCTGCGTCCCGGCGCGGTCCAGCCGAGCGAGGCGATGTCGACATAGGTCGACGCGTTGCCTTGAATGATGACGAACGTGGCGTTGCTGTCGCTGTTGAACGATTGGGTGGGCGTTACCGTCAGGGAGACGCGGACGCCATGCAACGCATCCTCGAACGAATTGACGATGCCGGTGGTGTCGTATTTGGCGTTGAACGGAAAGGCGAGCAGCGTGTAGTCGCGCGAGACGGTCTCCTGCACGATGGTTTCCTGGATCCCAGTGATGCCCGCGCTGAGGCTCCAGACATCGGAGAACTTGCGGCTCACCGCAGCCCCCGCAATGATGGCGTCCTGATCGTACGCGTCGAGGTCCTGCTTGAGGGCTGCGAGGTTGAGCTCGAGCGACTGATCGCGCACCTGGAAGTCAGGCTTGATGAATTGTGCCGTGACGTTGTACCCCGGTCCGGTCGTTGCCGTGCCTCCCAGGCCGGTCACGCTGGCGGCCAGGTTGAGCTGCTCCGCGTTGCCGAACAGATTGCGGTGAGACCATGTTGCGCCGAGGCTGCCTCCAAGATCGGTGGAATAGGCGGCATTGAACCCGACGGCATGGCGCAGGCGCTCCTGCACATCGAACGCGATGGGAATGCGGCCAAGCCCATCCAGCTCGTTGCCAGCGCGCACGGTCACCCCGGAGAACACGCCGAGCGAGAGCAAGTCCTGCCGCGCTTTCTCGATCTTGCTCGGGCTGTACCGGTCGCCGGTACGGACGAGCAACCTGGCTCTGACCAGGCTTTCGTTCACGTCGTGCAAGCCGTGGAGGGCAATTTCTCCGAGGCTGACGCGTGGACCCGCGTGGGCCGTGAATGTCACGTCCAGAACCCGTGCGGAGGGATCTTCATAGGCGACCGGAGCGCTGACGGTGGCGAGCGCATACCCGTCTTCCTGCAGCGCGGTGAGCAAACGCTCCTGACCCTTCAGCACGTCCGCGGCGACCGCAGGGTCGCCGGGGGCGATTCCGATGCTGCCACGGAGCCCGTCGGGGATGTCACCCTCGATTGTCAGCTTGCCAAGGTGATAAAGCGGACCGGTGTCGACGGAGACGGCGACGGCCGCGGCCGTCTCTTTGGGCAATGCCTCGATCGCTGAGGCGAGGCCGGGATCGTCCAGCGGCAATCCGTCAACGGAGATGCTGACTCGTCCTTGGTAGTAGCCAAAGCTCCGCAATACCGTTTGCAGGCGATCGATGTCCTGCTGTGCACGCCCGATGAGCGCGAAGGGACCGACCGGGGCTGTGCTCCGCAACGATTCAAGCTGAGAGCTTTCCTTGAGCGTCGTGTCCAGTGCGTCGTCTCCGGTGGGCGCGATGGTGACCGCGTAAGACTGAGGGTCCGCCGCGTGCAAAGTCGACGTGCCGAAGCTCGCGATAGCGGCGAGTAACAGGAATGCGACCGGGGAATGCGAACGAGTACTGGTCTGCGACACTTTGATAAGGTAACGCGAATGCTCTGAGAATATTGCAAGTTGTGAAACAGAGACAACCGATCGTCTCATGCACTGGAGCACGTTCGATGCTCCGTGTGCAACAGCGGGCGTCGACTGGGTTGCTTTGCCGACGCAGGCGCCCGATGGCAACATTTTGGCGCGATTATGGCAAGTGCCGTTTCGACACCGATCATCGTTCTTTGCGCAGGCCGGTAGGTCGGGGAGCCAAAACAAATCAAGGAGTTGTCGCGAAAGTGGCGGCTCCTTTTTGCTTTTCGCGTGTCGGCGCCCCGGTTTTGCAGGATTGCAGCCCGCTCTGCGTTTCGGATGACTCCATGTATGCTGCCGTCGGTGCCGCGTTCGGCCCCGGCTCCCGGGCGCCTTGACCGGCGGTTTCCCCGCCGCGGCCGTTCGAATGGAGCACAGCGTTGAACGCTCGGTTGGAAGCGCAAGCGGTGGCCTGTCCCGACTGCGACCTCTTGCAGACCATTGCGCCTCTGCCGCCCGGCGCGAAGGCCGCCTGCCCGCGCTGCGGCTGCCTGGTCGCAAGGCAACCCTCCGGCCCGAAAGACCTGCCGCTCGCGTTGTCGGTGGCCGCGGCATTCGCGTTTGTCGTCGCCAACTTCGCGCCCCTGATGGATCTTTCCGCCGTTGGCCGTTACGCCAGCACGACGGTCGCCGGGGGCGCCTACGAAATGTGGATACACGATGAACGACTGACCGGAGCGCTCGTCGCGTTTTGCGCGGTGATCGCGCCCGGCGGCTACATCGTTTTCATGTTGACGGTCCTGCTCGCGGCACGGCGCTCGCCTGCGCCGCGCTGGGTGGGCGAGATACTGCGGTGGGCAAGCCATCTGCAGATCTGGTCGATGCTCGAGGTGATGTTGCTCGGCATCCTCGTCGCGCTGGTGAAGATCTCCGAGCTCGCCACCGTCGGAGTCGGGATGGGCATGTACGCGATTGGCGCGTTGATGATCCTTTTCCCGGCGATCGCCATGAGCTTCGACGCCCGCGACCTCTGGCGGAGAGTCGAATGGGCCGATGGCGAGATGCCGCCGCCGGGACCCGTCGGGGTCCGTGCCGCTGAACCGGTCCGATGACGCCAGCGCTTACGACCGCCGCGCAGGCCGGCCTCGTGTCGTGCGAGGCGTGCCAGCTTCTGTCGCATCCCGTCAACGCGACCGAGCCGGGATACTGTCGCCGCTGCGGCGAAGAGCTCGAATTCCGCAAACATGCGTCGATCGAGACGACCTGGGCGCTCATCGTCGCCGCGGCGATCTGCTACATCCCGGCCAATGCGCTGCCGGTGCTGAACACGACTTCGCTCGGAGAGACGGAAGCGGACACGATTCTCGGCGGGGTGGCGTTCCTCTATACCTCGGGATCGTGGCCCCTCGCGCTGATCGTGCTGGTGGCGAGCGTGATGATCCCGCTGGGCAAGCTGGTGGCGCTCGCCTATCTCCTGATCACGGTGCAGCGCGGATCGATCAAGAATGGCCGCGACCGCACGCGGCTCTATCGGTTGGTCGAATTCATCGGCAGGTGGTCGATGCTCGACGTGTTCGTCGACACGTTCACCGTTGCGCTCGTGCAGCTGCAGCCCCTGATGTCGGTGGCGCCCGGTCCCGGCGTGCTGTTCTTCGCGGCCGTCGTCGTGCTGACGATGCTGGCGGCCGAGACCTTCGACCCCCGCCTGATCTGGGATTCCGCCCCTCCGCAGAACGGCCATGGCTGACGAGCCCGACCTCAAAGCACTGCCGCAGGCGACCGTCGTGCGCAAGAAGCGCATGCGGTTCTCGGTCGTGTGGATCATCCCGATCCTTGCCGCGGTCGTGGCCATCGGCATTGCGGTCCAGCGCTTCCTGAGCGAGGGCCCGACCATCAACATCATCTTCAACGAAGCGCAGGGCATCGAGGCCGGCAAGACTTTCATCAAGTACAAGGACGTGAGGATCGGCCTGGTGACGGCCGTGGAGCTCTCCGAAGGCTACGGCAGGGTGGTGGTCAGGGCCAAGATCGCCAAGCACGCGGCCGGGCTGATGGTTTCGGACGCCAAATTCTGGGTCGTCGAGCCGCGCATCTCGCTGAGCGGCATCTCCGGGCTCAACACGCTTCTCTCGGGCAACTACATCGAATTCCAGGCGGGCGTCTCATCCGAATCCCAGAGCACGTTCCTGGGTCTCGAGGCGCCGCCGGTGGTCACGGACCAGCCCGGCAGGCGATTCGTGTTGAGGGCTACCAACCTCGGATCGTTGGGCATCGGCTCGCCGGTGTATTACCGCCGCATCGGCGTCGGGCAGGTGATGACTTACAACCTGACGGCGGACGGCAAGTCGGTCGAAATCACGGTGTTCGTCAACGCGCCGTACGACAGATACGTCACTGCCGGGACGCGTTTCTGGAACGCGAGTGGCATCGATGTAACGGTCGGTGCGGATGGCGTGGACGTGCAGACGGAGTCCGTGGCGGCGCTCCTTGCAGGTGGCCTCGCCTTTGCCACCCCCGACTTTCTCCCGCCGGCCGCGCCGGCGGCCGAAAACACGACGTTCACGCTTTTCAAGAACCGAACAATTGCGATGAAGGAGCCCGATCCGGTCGACCGACGCTTCGCGCTGTATTTCAACGAGTCGGTGCGCGGTCTTTCCGTCGGCGCACCCGTGGTGTTGTACGGCTTGCGGGTGGGCGAGGTCGCCGAGGTCGGTCTCACATTCGACGCGAAGCGCAACGTCTTCCGTCCGCGCGTGCTGATCACGTTCTTCCCGGATCGGGTCGTCGGGCTCCTGAACGAACAGCAACGGGCGACCGGCAAGGCCATGACCAAGATGAGCGCGGAATCCCGGCTGCGATTCATGCGTCGCATCGTGGAAGAGCAGGGACTGCGCGCGCAACTGCGAACCGGAAGCCTCATCACCGGGGAGATGTACGTCGCGTTCGAGCATTTTCCGAATGCGCCGAAGGTGAAGGTCGACACGACGAAGGACCCGATCGAGCTGCCCGTCGTGCCGGGTGGCTTCGCCGCGATCGAGGCGAAGCTCGGCAGCATCCTCACCAAGATCGACAACATGCCGCTCGACGCGATCGGCATCGACGTCAGGAACGCGATCGAGACGGTCAACCAGGCGCTCAAGGATGCGGACGTCCTGATCAAGCGCGTCGACGCGCAGTGGGTGCCCGCGGGAACGAAGACGCTCGAGGATCTGCAACGCGCCATCGCCGACGCCGACCGCGCGCTCGTCAACGCCGATACGACGTTCTTCGCCAAGGACTCACCGGCGCCGCAGGACCTGCGCGACACGCTGCAGGAGGTGACCCGCGCCGCGCGTGCCGTGCGCATCCTCGTCGACTATCTCGAGCGTCACCCCGAAATGCTGATCCGGGGCAAACCAGGAGGAACCCCGTGATGCCTCGCATCGCCTTCGTCATCGCGCTCGGCACCGTGGCCGTCTTCGCGGCGGGATGCGGGAGCGCGCCCGCGCATTTCTACACCTTGAACGCGACAGCGAAGCCGGCCGACGCATCTGCGGCGAAGAGCTCCAATCTCTCGGTGGTCGTGGGTCCGGTGTCGATTCCGTCGATCGTCGACCAGCCGCAGATCGTCGTCAGCACGGGCCCGAATGAGGTCTTGCTCGACGAGTTCAACCGCTGGGCGTCTCCGTTGACGAACGACATCGCGCGCGTCGTCGCCGAGGATCTCGTCGCGATCCTCGGGACGCCGCACATCTCTCTGTTCCAGCAGTCGCTGGCCGCCAACGCCGGATACCGCGTCGCGGTCGAAGTGCAGAGGTTCGATTCGGCGCCGGGCGACGCCGCAACGCTGAGCGCAGCGTGGATCGTGCGTCGCACGAGGGACGGCAAGGCCGAAGCAGGCCGCACGACCGTTCGCGAACCTGCGAGCGGAGCCGGCTTCGACGCACTCGCTGCCGCCCACAGTCGCGCGCTGGCGCGAATGAGTCAGGACATCGCGGACGTCATCCTCGCGCTCGACCGCGGAGCGCCGTGATCGCTTGTTCGGCGCATTATTCGGTTGTTCTACATGGCTATTTCCTGCCCGGTTCGTCGGCCTGGCGCAATCAAAGAGAAGTGAGGCACCATGAATGCGAGGCGAATGTTCGTGCTGGTCGCGCTGCTCGTGCTTGCCGGCTGCGCCACTCGTCCGATCAACCCGCCGCTCACGCAGGTCGACGTGGACAAGGGTTACACGTTCCAGACGCGCCAGAAGCACTTCAAGAGCGACGAAAATCTCGTCGTGCTTGCATTTTCGGGCGGCGGCACTCGGGCTGCGGCGTTCTCCTATGGAGTTCTCGAATTCCTCCGGCGCACGGAGGCGATCGGACCCAAGGGCAACAGAGTGCGCCTCATCGACGCCGTCGACGTCATCACCGGCGTTTCCGGGGGCAGCTTCACGGCGCTGGCCTACGGCCTGTACGGCGACAAGCTGTTCGACGACTACGAGCAACGCTTCCTCAAGCGCAACGTTCAGGGCGAGCTGCTCTCCCGTGCGCTGCGCCCCGCCTACTGGGGCGACCTGTCGTCGACGGGCTACGGCCGCTCCGAGCTGGCGGCTGAGCTGTACGACGAGATCCTGTTCGACAAAGCGACTTTCGGCGACCTCGACCGCGGCGACGGACCTCTCATCATGGCGTCGGCGACCGACATCTCGACCGGCGGCCGCGTGGTCTTCAACCAGAACATATTCAATGTATTCTGCTCGGATCTCGATGCCGTGCGGCTCTCCCGCGCCGCCGCAGCCTCGTCGGCGGTGCCGGTCGTGCTGTCCCCCGTGACGATCAACAACTATGGCGGCACCTGCAAGTTCACGGCTCCCATCTGGATGAAGGCAATTTCCCTGTCTTCGGATCCGCCGCGGCCCGCGGCGCGCGCGATACGCGAGTTGAAGGATGCCCAGCCGTACTTTGATAGTGCCAAGCATCCGTACATCCATCTCGTGGACGGTGGCGTGGCGGACAACGTCGGCATGCGCGGGGTGCTCGACGCGCTGGAGTTGCTCGAGGCGCTGCACGACGCCGGCCAGCCGACGCCGCTCGACCACGTGCGCAGGATCATCGTGTTCGTCGTCAATTCGCTGTCATCGCCACCCACCGACTGGGACGCATCGGAGACGCCGCCCGGCACCCTCGACATTCTGCTGAAGGCAACCGGCGTGCCGATCGATCACTACTCCTACGAAGCGGTCGAGCTGCTGAAGGACATCTCCGCGCGCTGGAAGAAGGACCAGGAGATCCAGAGGCTTGCAGGATGCCCCGCCAACAAGGACACGCCCATCTGCAAGGTGGTAGGGGCCCCGAACGCGGAGATCTATGCCATCGACGTGTCGTTCGCGGCGCTGGCCGATCCGAAGGAGCGTGCCTATCTGAATGA
Organism: uncultured beta proteobacterium; assembly: GCA_963846855.1. Classification (GTDB taxonomy): domain Bacteria; phylum Pseudomonadota; class Gammaproteobacteria; order Burkholderiales; family Casimicrobiaceae; genus CAIWHR01. Next base: position 1,973,423 of record CAWJXK010000008.1, on the reverse strand, counting down.
ACAGCCGACGTCTTTCGTCCTGCCGCCCGAGGCCGTCGATCGCCTGCGCGCCGCGGCGGGAACGATCATCATGGCGTCGCCGGAGTTCCAACGCCTGCTGAGGGACCTGGGTGCGAAGATCGTGCCGGATTCCTCTGCTCGTTCTGGCGCGGCGGGCGGCCCCGCCAAGTCGCCATGAAGGCGCTCCTCGTCGCACCGGTCGTGCTCGCGTTCATTTTCGGCGGCGCGCTGCTGGGCCTCGCGCTGCGGGCCCGGCTGCCCGACCGCCATCTCAGCGACGACTCGAAGGACATCGTGAAGCTGTCGATCGGCGTGGTCGCGACGATGGCCGCGCTGGTGCTGGGTCTCCTCGTGTCGTCCGCCAAGGGGTCGTTCGACCGCACGGAAGACGAGCTGACGCTGACGGCGTCCAAGGTCGTCCAGCTCGATCGCGCGCTCCTGCGATACGGACCTGAAGCGACCGGGATTCGGGGCGGGCTGCGTCGAAACTACGGGATCGCGGTCGACGCGCTGACTTCGCAGGACGCCTCCCGGCTCGCGCAGCTTCAGACTCGTGTCGCGGGCAGCCACCTCGAGGACCTCGTGTCCGAGATCCGCAAGCTCTCACCGGCGGGCGACACGCAGCGGGAGATTCGCGCGCGGGCTTTGATGCTGGCCGAGGACTTGAACGCCAACCGCTGGCTGCTGCTGTTGCAGCAGCACGACTCGATCTCGACGCCGCTACTGGTCGTCGTCGTGTTCTGGCTGACGCTGATCTTCATGGGTTTCGGGCTCTTTTCGCCGCCGCGCAACGCCACCGTTGTCGCCGCACTCTTTCTGTGCGCGTTGTCGGTCTCCGGCGCCATCTTTCTCATCCTCGAGATGGACGACCCGCTCACGGGGGTCGTGCGGATCTCGGATGTCCCGATGCGCAGGGCGCTCTCCATGCTGGCGAATGATTGAGCGAACCACGGTCGGGCGGAGGCGCCGGGGAATCCCGGCGAGTCGTCGCCAGGCTCTCAAGGCATCGTGCTCCCGTCCCGATGCGGATGGATATCAGGCATTGCGATACCGCCAGCGATTGTGGATGAGAACGACAGCGGGCTGATCACGTTTGCCCGAAACGGGCTCGCGATTGGCGCGCTCGCGGTGCTCGGTGGCGCCGCGCTTCGCTTTGCGAGCGCCGAACTCGAACAATACATCCTCTCACGGAGCGAATCCTGACTGTGTCGTCTCCCGCAGGCCGGCGCCTGCTGTTTCCGGTGTGCCTGCTTGCCGCGTTCGTCGTGGGCGCGCTCCTGCGTCTCGACCAGGTGCTGGCGCAGGTGCTGCTGGACGACGAGTGGCACCTCGTGCACCAGATCACCTACTACCCGCCCACCCATATGGTGACGACCTTCGGCGGCGCCGATTACAGCATTCCGCTGGCGCTGCTCGATTGGGTGGCGATGCAGCAATTCGCGCTCAGCGAATTCACGCTGCGCCTGCCGATGATCGTTGCCGGGCTCCTGACAGTGATCGTCCTGCCGATGGGACTGCGCGGGCGGCTCGAGGGGCGCGTCATTGCGCTGTTCGCGCTCCTCCTTGCGTTGTCGCCGTTCCTGATTTCGTATTCGCGCATCGCTCGACCGTACGCGCTGACGCTGCTGGCCGTCTACCTCGCGTACGGGCTGTTCGAACGGGCGTCGGCCGGGCCCGAAATCAGGTGGAAGTCCGCACTTGGCTACGGCGTGCTTTGCGGTCTCGTCGGTCTGGACCCACGCGATCACCGGCCCGATGCTGATCGCGCCGATCCTCGCCCGCGCGTGGACGGCGTGGCGCGGCGAGCGCACGGCATGGCGGCCATTGATCGCCATGGCGATTGCGGCGGGATTGACGATGAGCGCTCGCGTTGCTGCCCCCGCTGCTGCTCGATCCCGGCGCGATCACGGGGAAGTCCGGTATCGACAGCGTGACTCGCGAACACGCTCTATGCCGCGTCGTTCCTGTGGTTCGGCACCGAATCACGCGGCGTCGTGCTCGCGTGCGTCACTCTGGCGGCGCTCGGATGGGGAATCGTCTGGCGATCGGTCCCGATCGCGCGCTGGGCAACGCTGGGGACCGTGCTGACCGTGCTCTCGTTGCTGGTCGCGAGACCCTGGTGGGTGGACAAGCCGCTCGCGTTCGGCCGGTATCTCCTGCCGGTCGTGCCGCTGTTGCTCCTCGCGGTATCCGCCGGCGTGGTGCGCGTTGCCGATGCGATGGGCCGCGCCTTCGACGGGGAACGCAGGCGCGCGGCGTGGACGATTGTCGCCGCGATTCCGCTGTTCGCGGCACTCGGCCTCACATCACCGCTGCGGGAAACTCTCGATCGGCCGAACTCGTACGCCGAGCATTCGTATTTTCAATACGACTATCGCAAGGGATACAATTCCGCCCGCCTCGGTACCGGGGGAATTTCGAATTCCGATTTCTGGAAGACGCTCTCCGCGGCGCCGCGCGGATCCATCACTGTCGCCGTCGCGCCGTTCCGTTACGCAAGCTTCGAATGGCCCGCCCCGATCTGGGAGCGGGACAGTCATCAGCGGGTCATTCCGGCCTATTTGTGGGGCACCTGCACGCAAGGCCGCCACGGCGAGGTGCCGCCCGATGCGCGGTTCGATTTTCGCAACGCCGTTCATCTCAAGGACCGATCGACGCTGATCGCACGCGGCGTGGATTACCTCGCCTATTTCCGGCCGGTGCGGCTCCCCGGCATGAGCGCGCCGGAGCCCGAATGCGAAGCCTGGGTGCGAGAGCATTATGGCCCGCCGGACTACGAGGACGACGTGCTCTCGGTCTGGCGCATTCGCGCGCCATCCTGAGCCCGGGCCGCAACGAGCTGGCGCACTCGGCGCGCGCCCTCACGGCACCAGCAGCGACCCCAGTTCGAGCGCGGCCTGCTCCAGCGGGTGGAAGTAGCGCTCCGCCATTTCGCGGCGCGAGAACAGGCGCCCTTGCAGGATGACGTTGATCCCGCCGACGTGGTGCCCGCCCGCGTCGCGCACCGGCACGGCGAGCGTGCACAGCCGGGGTTCCATCATCTGGCTCGCGAACGCGAACCCCGATTCGCGCACCGCAGTCAGCAGGGTCAATAGCTTTTCGGCGGTATTCGGCGTGTGCTCGGTGTACGGGTGGAACCGCGCACGCGCGAGATATGCGTCGAGCTCGTCCTGCGGCAAGTGCGCGAGCATCACGTGGCCGATCGACGTGCAGTACGCCGGAAGGCGCCGGCCGACGTTGAGGGAAGGCGACATGATCCGCGACGACGTCGAGCGCGCGAGGTACACGATCTCATCACCATCGAGCATCGCGAGCGAGCATGCCTCGCGCAGCGACTCGCCCAGCCGGTCGAGGATCGGCTGCGCGAGCACCGCGATCGGCGATGCCGACAGGTACGCGTGGCTGAACGAGAGGACCCGCGGACGCAGGTAGAACCGGCGGGCGTCGTCCGCGGCGACGAAGCCGAGTTTCGCAAGCGTGTGCAGGCTGCGCCGTGCCGCAGCGCGCGGAATTCCGGTGCGGTGGCTCACCTGCGCGATCGACATGCGGCGCCGCTTGTCCGAGAGTGCCAGCAGCACAGCCAGCCCGCGCGCCAGCGCGGTCACGAAATCCGGATCGTCGGCGAAGCCGGCGATGGCGTCGGCGGGGAGCGCGTCCGGGTCGGTGAACGACGGCGGCGAGGGTAGCGCGTCCGGGGCTAGGTGTTCCGGTTGCGTCCTTCGGAGTGTGGCGGTGGGCTTCGGCATGTGTTTTGATCCGTCGGGAGGGGGGTCAGGTCCGGACCCGTTTCGACAAAATGGGCGGCACGCGCCCATGTCGCACTACTCAGCACCTTTCTGGATGAAGAATACGCCAGTTTGTGGACCGCGCAAGAGTTTTGTGTGCGCGTGGCGCACACATTATCGCAATGCGCCCTTGCCCGGATTTCGCGGACGACCTATCGTTGGCATCAGCTTCGACGCCCCACGGATTTCAAACAAAAGATGCCGCGCACAGCGGTCCCGGGAGCGTCGATGCCGATGGGCAATGTCCCCGGCAGTCGGAGGAGTTTCCCGATCAAGCGAAGCAACGGTGGCACCGCCCACGTCCGAGCCACGGACGGGACCGGTGATTCCGCATGCGATGACCGGCGCGCCGCGCAACGGCCCGTCGCGAAATGAGACACGAAGAGGATTGCAGATGGCCGCCCCCGAATCGAAGAAAGGCATCACCCTGGAACAGCAGCAGGAGCTCGACGAAGTCTTCGCGCGTGCGCGGAAAGCGCAGGCGATCATCGAGACCTACGACCAGGCGCGCGTCGACCGGCTGTGCCAGGCTGTCGCATGGGCGGTGGCGAACAAGCGGACGTTCACGCGGCTCGTCGACATGGGCATCGAGGAAAGCGGGCTGGGCGATGCGGTAAGCCGGATGGGCAAGCGGATGAAGATCCGCGGCGTGCTGCGCGACGCGCTGCGCCAGAAGAGCGTCGGCATCATCGAGGAGCTGCCGGAGAAAGGCATCGTGAAGTACGGCAAGCCGGCGGGCATCATCGCCTGCATCGTGCCGACGACCAATCCCGACCTGACGCCCGCAGGCAACGCGATCTACGCGATCAAGGCGCGCGACGTCGTCATCTACTCGCCGCACCCGCGCTCGAAGAAGACGTCGTTCGAGACGGTTCGCCTGATGCGCGAGGCGCTCGAGCGTGAAGGCGCGCCGGCTGACATTCTGCAATGCCTCACCAAGGTCAACATCCCGATGTCGCAGGCGCTGATGGCGCGCGCCGACCTCATCATCGCGACCGGCGGCCAGCCGATGGTGCGCGCCGCCTACAGCTCCGGCACCCCGGCCTACGGCGTCGGCGCCGGCAACTCGACGATGATCATCGACGAGACCGCGAACATCGAGGAAGCCGCGCGCAACACACGGCTGTCGAAGACGTCGGACTTCGGCTCGGGGTGCTCGGCCGACGGCAACCTCATCATCGAGGCGTCGATCTTCGACGCGCTGCTCGCGCAACTTCAGAAGGAGGGCGGTTATCTCGCCTCCCCGCAGGAGAAAGAGGCGCTGCGCAAGGCGATGTGGGACGACGAGCGGCATCGCACCGTCGAAACGGTCGCAATCTCGCCGCAGCAGCTCGCCAAGGCAGCGGGATTCACGATTCCCGCCGACCGCAAGTTCATCATCGTCCACGGCGACGGCATCGGCCGCGAGCATCACTTCTCCGGCGAGAAGCTGACGACGCTGCTCGCGGTCTACAAGTACAAGGGCTTCGACCAGGCGCTCGACATGATGCGCGCCGTCTACGAAGTCGGCGGCAAGGGCCACTCGTGCGGCATCTACTCGTTCGACCAGGATCACATCCATCGCCTCGCCATGGCGGCGCCCGTGTCGCGGATCATGGTCCGGCAGCCGCAGTCGAAGGCCAACGCCGGCGCGTTCAACAACGGGATGCCGATGACCTCGAGCCTGGGCTGCGGCACATGGGGCGGCAACGTCATCTCCGAGAACGTCCACCTCAAGCACTACCTCAACACGACCTGGGTGTCGGTGCCGATCAAGGAGGACAAGCCGTCCGACGAGGAGCTCTTCGGCCCGTTCTACGACCCGGCCATGGAATCCGAGGCCGCGGCCGAGACGATCACGACCTGATCCCGGGCCCGCCTCGTCACCGAACTCCACGCCGCACGCTTCACCATGCCGACCAAGACTCCCGAGGAACTGCTCGCCGACGCCTCCGCGTGGTGGGACACGTCGATCATCGACATCCACCCGGGCAAGATCGCGATTCGCGGCTACCCGATCGAGGAGCTGATCGGCAACGTCCGATTTCCCGACATGATCTGGCTGATGCTGCGCGGCGACCTGCCGTCGCGCGGCCAGTCGGAGCTGCTCGAGGCGGCGATGGTGCCCGGCGTCGATCACGGCCCGCACGCGCCGTCGATCGCGATCGCGCAGATGGCGGTTTCCTGCGGCCTGCCGGTCAACGGCGCGATGGCCTCCGCGATCAACGTATTAGACGACGTCCACGGCGGCGCGGGCCAGCAGTGCATGGAGCTCTATCGCGAAATCGACGCTGCGGCGGGGCCGTCCGGGGATCTCGTCACGTCGGCAGAGAAGATCATCCGCGGCCGCATTACAGCCGGCGAGAAGATCGTGCCGGGCTTCGGCCACCGCTTCCACCCGATCGACCCGCGCACGGCGCCGCTGTTCGCGCTGGTGGCGAAGGCGAAGGCCCAGGGCGCCGTCAGCGGACGCTGGGCTGCGATCGGGCACGCGGTCGAGGCCGCGCTGAAGGCGATCAAGGGGCGCCACATCCCGATGAACATCGACGGCATCACCGCCGTCATCTTCTGCGAGCTCGGCTTCGAGCCGGAATTGGGCCGCGGCTTGTTCGTCCTGTCGCGTTCGGTCGGCATCCTCGCGCACGCGTGGGAGCAGAAGCAGAAAGGCGTGCGGATCAAGGGACCGATGCCGCGGGAGATCCCCTACCGTTACAGCGGGCCGGCGCGCCGTGCGCTGCCTCCCGAAGCGGAACGTGGCGCCGACTGAACGACATCGCGCGCGGCGGATGCGCGTGCGCAAGGACCGAAGGAGCAAGCGATGAAGGACACGATTGCGAACCAGCTGGTGAAATACCTCGAGGCGCGCGGCGTCCGCCACATCTTCGGGCTGTGCGGCCACACCAACATCGCGGTGCTCGCGGCGCTCTCCAGGAGCAAGAAGATCAAGTTCGTCAACACGCGGCACGAGCAGATCGCGGCACACGCGGCCGACGGCTACGCACGCGCGTCGAAGACGACGTCCGTCTTGCTGACGCACCTCTCCCCGGGGCTCACCAATGCGGCGACCGGCGTCGCCAACGCGGCGCTCGACTCGATCCCGATGGTCGTGATCGCCGGCGACGTGCCGTCGCACTATTTCGGCAAGCACCCGCATCAGGAAGTGAACCTGCATGCGGACGCATCGCAATACGAAATCTACCGACCGTTCGTCAAGCGCGCGTGGCGCGTGGATTCGCCGCACCTCTTCCCGGAAATCATCGAGAAGGCGTTCGCGCTGGCCGAGAGCGGCCGCCCGGGCCCGGTGCTGGTCGACGTGCCGATGGACATCTTCTCGAAGGAGATCGACGTCGCGCTGTGGAAGCGCGCGCTCGACAACACCAAGGTGCTGCGCAAGCCGTCGCTCGACGACGAATCCGCGGAGGAGATCGTGCGCCAGCTGCTCAAGGCGAAGACGCCGCTGCTGTACGTCGGCGGCGGCGTCCTGCTCGCCGATGCCGCCGACGAGATGCGCGAATTCGCCGAGCACCTGTCGCTGCCGGTCGCGCACACGCTGATGGGGAAGGGCGCACTGCCCGACGACCATCCGCTGATCCTCGGGATGACGGGCTTCTGGGGCACCAAGTTCATCAACGACAAGTGCAAGGGCGCCGACTGGATCCTCGGCCTCGGCACGCGGTTCTCCGAAGCCGACTGCAGCTCATGGGAGGATCAATACACGTTCAGCTTCCCGCCGTCGAAGCTGATCCAGATCGACATCGACCCCGCAGAAATTGGCCGCAACTATCCGGTGGCGATCGGCGCGGTGGCCGACCTCAGGGAAGCGCTGAAGGTGTTGAACCGCGTCGTCCGAAGGATCGCGCCCAAGGGCGTGCAGCGGCCGAAGCTCCTCGCGGAAATGGCGGCGAACCGGAAGGCCTTCGTCGCCGGGAACAAGAAGGCGATGGAAAGCGACGCGTGGCCCATGCGTCCCGAGCGGATCCTGGCCGACCTGCGCGAAGCGCTGCCGCGCGATGCGCTGATCTGCACGGATGTGGGCTGGAACAAGAACGGCGTAGGCCAGCAGTTCCCGATCTACACGCCGGGGACGATCTTCACGCCTGGTGGCTTCGCGACGATGGGGTTCGGATCCCCCGCCGCGCTGGGCGCCAAGGTCGCGTGCCCCGACCGCGTCGTCGTGGCGCTGGTGGGCGACGGCGGCTTCGGCCAGAACCCGGCGGCGCTCGCCACCGCGTTCGAGGAGGACATCGCGGTGGTCTGGGTGATCATGAACAACCATGCGTTCGGCACCATCGCCGGCCTCGAGGCCGCGCATTACGGCACGACTTTCGGCACGGTGTTCGAAAAGGATGGCAAGTCGTGGTCGCCGGACTACGCGGCGATCGCCCGCGCCTACGGCATCGACGGCGTCAAGGTGGGGTCGGCGGACGAGTTCAAGCCGGCGCTGCAAAAGGCGATCCGGTCGAAGCGGCCCGTCGTCATCGATGTCTACATGCAGAACGAGCCGGTCCCGACGGCCGGGCACTGGAACATCATGGACATCTATTCGCCCGGCAAGAAGGTCCATCACGTCGCCACGGGCGGCTGATCGCGGCACACGTAACCGAGACGATTCCATCGCCAAGACACGGGCTCCGACCATGAAGCACGACTACTCGCTCGCGCACCTGACGGTGCTGTCGCTGACGCCGCCGGAAGTGATCGACGTGGCGGCGCGCATGGGTTATCGGTACGTCGGACTGCGAATGACGCGCGTGACGCCCGACGAAGTGCTTTACGACCTCGCGCGCGACGGCGCGCTGATGAAGGCGACGAAGACGAGGCTCGCCGACACGGGCGTCGCGGTGCATGACGCCGAGCTCTTCCGGATGGACCCGTCGCTCGAGCCGGAGGATTTCATTGCGGAGCTCGACGCGACCGCGGAACTGGGCGCGCATCACCTCATCGCGCAGCTGCCCGACCCGGACCACGAGCGGAAGATCGCGCGGTTCGCGCGGCTGTGCGATCTTGCGGAGGCGCGCGGCATCTTCGTGAGCCTCGAATTCCCGCACTGGACAGAGACGGGCAATCTTGCGGAGGCGGCGCGCGTGGTGCGCGCGGTGAACCGGAGCAATGCCGGGATCCTCGTCGACATGCTGCATTTCGGGCGGTCCGACTCGACGCTCGAGCAGCTCGCCACGCTGCCGCGGGAGTGGTTCCGCTTCGCGCACGTCTGCGATGCCGCGAAAGAGGTTCCCGTCACGATGGCGGGAATCATTCATACCGCGCGCGACGAGCGCCAATTTCCCGGCGAAGGCGGAATCGACGTGCGCGGCATCCTCGCGCAGATGCCGCAGGACATTCCCTACGCGCTGGAGATCCCGCGTGTCGCGTTGACCAAGGCCGTCGGCGCGGAGGAGGTCGCCCGCCTCGCGCTCGTTGTCGCCAAGAGCCACTCGAGGGCTGCGAACCCAGAGCCGGTTCATCGCCAGCGCGCGACCGCATCCGCCTCCGGCCCACGGCCGCGGTCACGAAGTGACGCTTGTGAACCATTTGCTCTATAAGAAGGAATTGCTGCGACATGCTTGTGCCCGCGCCACCGCGCCAACCCGGTAGTTGCAATCGTCATCAAGGAGAAATCATGAATTCAGGATTCGCCGTCGTACGCTGCTCAAGGCCGGCCTTGCACTTGCCGCAACGCAGGCCTTGCCCGCTTGGGCGCAGGACAAGCCGAAGCTGCGTTTCGCCGCGGTGTTCTCGGACAAGGACATCCGTGCCGACATGATGCGCATGCTGTCGAAGGACGTCGAGGCGACATTCCAGATCGAGCCGTACTACGGCGGCACGCTGTTCAAGCAGGGTACCGAGCTTGTTGCGCTGCAGCGGGACAATCTGGAGATGGGCAACATCGCGCCGCAGGACATCAGCAAGCAGCTGCCTGCCTGGTCGGTGCTGACGTCCGCCTACACCTTCCGCGACGCCCACCACGTGCTCGCGTTCTTCGCGAGCGACCTCGGCACGCAGATGAAGAAACAGGCCGAGGATCAGCTGAAGATCAAGATCCTCGGGCCGACCTTCTACGGCACACGGCAGGTGGGCCTCAAGCCCAAGAAGAAGATCAGCACTCCGGCGGACATGTCCGGCATCAAGCTGCGGATGCCTCCCGGCGATGCGTGGCAGCTGCTCGGCCGCTCGCTCGGCGCGAATCCCACGCCGATGGCCTACGCGGAAACCTATACGGGCCTGCAGACCGGTGCGATCGACGGGCAGGACAATCCGCTGCCCAACGTGCAGAACATGAAGTTCTACGAGGTTATGTCGCAGATCGTGCTGACGTCGCATCTTGTCGCCTTCGATGTGCTCTGCATGAACCAGAAGTCGTGGAACGCGATGAGTCCGGCGCAACAGAAGAGTTTCCAGGCGGCCGTCGACAAGGAGCTCGCCTGGAGCGTGGGGGAGCACCTGAAGCGCGAGACGGAGCTGGCCGACGACTTCAAGAAGCGCGGGCTCGACGTCTATCCACCCGACATTCCTTCATTCCGCGCCTACGCCCAGAAGGTCTACCTCGCCTCTGACGAGGCGAAGTCCTGGGCGCCGGGGATCCTCGACAAGATCCTCGCGGTCAAGTAGTCGTGGCAGGATGAAAAGCCGCGGGCCGCCGATGCGGCTCGCGACCGGCGCGGCACGCAAGGCGATGCGGCGAATGCGTGCGGTGTCTGGCGCCGGCCATAGGCGTTCGTGCGGACGGGGACGAGCATGAGTTCATTCATCGTAAGGGTGGCCGGCTGGGTGCAGCGCCGAGCAGAAAACGTGATTGCCGCGCTGCTCGGCATCATGTTCGTCGCGTTCCTCTGCCAGATCGTCTTCCGCTATGTCCTCAATCTGCCGACCGGCTGGTCCACCGAGACCGTGGTCATCTGCTGGCTCTGGATGGTGCTGCTCGGCACCGGGCTGGCGCTGAAGGAGCAGGACGAGATCCGCTTCGACATCTTCACGTCGGTCGCCAAGCCGCGCGTGCGCCGCGTGATGGCGATCATTGTCTCGGTCGCGACCGTCGTCCTGTACAGCCTGTCGCTTCCCGGCACCTACAAGTACGTCACGTTCATGAAGGTCGAGCAGTCGTCGTACCTCAACATTCGGCTCGACTGGCTCTATTCGGTCTATCTCATCTTCGTGGTGGCCACGATCCTGCGCTACCTGTGGTTGCTGTGGGAGGCGCTACGCGGTGAACCGCTTGCCGACGCAGCGGCCGACGAAGCGCGCGCGCCATGAGCCTGCCGAGTCCATTCACCCTCGCCCTGCTGACCATTGTCGCCCTGAGCCTGCTCGGGCTCCCGATCGGGCTGGCCATGGTCGGCGGATCGGTGCTGTACCTGCTGACCGCGCATCTGGATGTGGGCACCGCGGCGGAGCAGATTCTCAACGGAATGATGACCAGTTATCTGCTGCTCGCCATCCCGCTGTTCGTCCTCGCGGCCGAATTCATGAACGCCGGCAGCATCATGGACAGGCTGGTGCGGTTCTGCAACGCGCTCGTGGGTCGCTTCCGCGGCGGACTGGCTCTGGTCAACGTTGCGCAGGCCATCGTTTTTTCCAGCATGTCGGGGTCTGCGCTGGCCGATGCCGCCGGCGCGGGCAAACTCATGCAGGCCCTGATGACGCGCGAAGGAAAATACCCGCCGGCCTTCGCCGCGGCGCTGACGTCCGTCGCGGCCACGATCGGACCGATCATCCCGCCGTCGATCCCGCTGGTCGTCTATTCGCTGGTGTCGGATACCTCGGTGGGCTATCTGTTTCTCGGTGGTGTGATCCCCGGGCTGCTGATCGGCGCCGTGCAGATGGCGCTGATCGTCGCCGTGGGCAAGCGCCGCAATTTTCCGGTGGAAGCGCGCGTGCCCCTGCGCGAGATGCCCCGCATCACGAAGGAGGCGTTTCCGGCGCTCCTGATGCCGATCATCCTCTTCACCTGCATGTACAGCGGCATCACCACGCCCACCGAGGCCGCGGCCATGGCTGCTGCCTACGCGCTGCTGATCGCCGGCGGGCTTTACCGGAGCATCGGTCCGCGCGACATCTACCGCTCCCTCACCATGAGCGCTCGCACGACGGTGTCCATCGGCATGCTGATCGCGGGTGCGATGGCATTGAACTACGTGATCACCATCGAGAACATCCCGAAGACCGTGAGCGCCATCCTGACCGCCACCAGCCTGTCGCGGACCGGCTTCCTGCTGCTCGTCAATGTGATCCTGCTCGTGCTGGGCTGCTTTCTGGAGGGCACGACGATCATTCTCGTCATCCTGCCGGTCCTGCTCCCGACGGCCATGGCGCTGGGTGTCGATCCGGTGCATTTCGGCGTAATGGCTGTGACGAACATCATGTTCGGACTCGTCACTCCCCCCTATGGGCTGTTGCTGTTCATGATGACGAAGATCGCCAACGTTTCGCTGCGCGATATGGTGCGTGAGGTGATGCCTTTTCTCGGCGTCATGTTTATTGCCCTGCTCATCATCACCTACGTGCCGGCCACGGTGCTGTTCCTGCCACGACTATTCGGCTACACGGGCTGATGGCGTCGCCGAAAGAGCGGGCGCCGCGCCGGCAACACCGTCCATGAGCAGCGCACGCATCATTGTTGCCGATGCCCGGTTGATCGGGCTCCGCGATGCCGAAGGCTTCTGGGTCAAGCCGTACGCGACGCGGACGATGCCGCTATGGCGTGAGAATCCGCTGGCGACCCAAATCGAGCATTTCGCCGCGGTGATTTGCGGCGAGGCCGGGCCATTGGTGAGCGCTCGCGACGGATTGCAAAATCTGCGCGTCGCCGAAGCCATCTCCAAAGCCGCGCCGTCGGGACGGCTCATCAGCACGCTGGACGAACCCGCTTCCGTCGATGCCGTTCCGAGGTCGGCATGATCAGCGGCAAGACCCAATTGATTGCGCACATCGGGTATCCGACCGAGGCATTCAAGGCGCCGTTAATCTACAACCCGTGGTTCGAGCATACCGGCATCGACGCGGTCGTGGTGCCCATGGGTTGCAGAGCCGAGGATTACCCGGCATTCCTCAAGTCGCTGTCGAAGCTCACCAATCTGCACGGCGCGCTCGTCACGATGCCGCACAAGGTGACCACCGTCGCGCTCGCCGACGCCGCGACCACGACCGCGAAGATCGCGGGCTCCGCGAATGCGCTGCTGAAGCGCCCGGACGGCTCGCTGCTGGCCGACATGTTCGACGGAGCAGGATTCACGCGCGGTCTCGCGCGCAAGGGATTCCGGTTCACCGGTGCAAGGTGCCTAGTCGTCGGCGCAGGTGGCGTCGGGTCGGCAATTGCCGCATCGCTTGCTGCGGAGAGCGTCGCGGCGATTGCGCTATACGATACGTACGGCGAGGCGGCGAGTGGACTCGCAGGCCGGTTGCGGAAGCACTATCCCCAGATTGACATCGCGGAGCGAGGCAACGATCCCGCGGGCTACGATCTCGTGGTCAATGCAACGCCACTCGGGATGAACGCCGCCGATCCCTTGCCGTTCGACCCGACCCGACTCTCGCCGCGGGCCTTCGTTGGCGAGGTCGTGATGAAGCAGGAGATCACGCCACTCCTCAAGGCCGCGAAAGAGAAAGGCTGCCCTTATGTCGTCGGCACCGACATGCTTTTTGAAATGATCCCGGCGTACCTCGAGTTCTTCGGCTTCGGTACGGCAACGCCCGACGAGCTCCGCGCCGTGGCGAAGATCGCGTACTGAACTCAAGTCGGCGTCCGCGAGTCGCCCGGCCTGCGCCGGATAGAGCGGCGGATGCGATAATCGAGCTCGCACGAGGGGAACGAGCATGAATCCGTCCAAGGTCATCGATATCAGAGGGCGCAGGCTCGGCGGAGACACGCCGCTGATCTGCTCGCCTCTCGTCGGCCGGACGCGCGAGCGCGTGCTTGCGGAGGCGAAGGCCGTCGTCGCCAAGAAGCCGGACGTCATCGAATGGCGCGTCGACTATTTCGACGCCATCGGCGATGTGACGGCGGTGCTGGACACCGGCAAGGCGCTGCGCGCAATCGCGGGCGACGCCCCGATCATCTTCACGCGGCGCTCGACGAAGGAGGGCGGCGAGCCGATCGCGCTCGACGACGAGGGCGTCGTGCGCCTGTACGATGCCGTCGGCGCGAGCGGCCTGGTCGATTTCCTGGATTTCGAGATGAGCAACGACGCCGACCATCTGCGCCGCGTCGTAACGGCGGCGCACGCGAGCGCGACTCGGGTCATCCTTTCGTATCACAATTTCGCCTACACACCCGGGCAGGAATTCCTCGTTCAGCGATTTCTCGAGGCCGAACGACTGGGCGGCGACGTCGCCAAGGTCGCGGTGATGCCGCGCGACCGCGGCGACGTGCTGACGCTGCTGGCTGCGACCTCGCGGGCCGAGGCAAAGGCGCGCATCCCGCTGATCAGCATGTCGATGGGGCCGCTCGGTGCCGTGACCCGGATGATCGGCGGCGTGTTTGGCTCGTCGCTGAGCTTCGCGGTCGGCGAGGGCAGTTCGGCGCCGGGGCAGATGCCGATCGCCGATCTCGTCGCCGTCTACGAGGTCATCCGCCGCGCGCGTGGCGGACACTGAGTCATGGAGGCCGTGGACGCGCGCCTCCAGTCATCACAGCGGATCGTGTCGTTGGCGGCGCCTCGGTCGCGACCCATGCGCAGCGGCGCGGCACGTGCCGATCTTCGCGACACGGCGACGAACTGGCGCGCAACGTCAGTGACACGTATCATTTGGCATTCCGTCAGGTGATGCCAAACGGCGGAGCATCCATCTGGTGCCGTCGGCGATCCGATGCCCTGATGTCGCGGAGACCGCCCCGACCGAGCATCCCTTGCCGCTTTCCTGTGCGCATGCGAAACGACGAGGAGCGAATGTGACGAGCGACACAGTCCGCGAGGGCGTTCCCGAGCCGGCCAACCCCATCGGGTTCGAGGGCATCGAATACATCGAGTTCGCGACCTCGAAGCCGCAGGCGCTGGGCGGCACGCTCGAAATGATGGGCTTTCGCCCGATCGCGCGGCATCGCTCCCGCGAGGTCGAGCTTTATCGCCAGGGCTCGATGAATGTCATCGTCAACGCGCAGCCCGCCGACGTCCCGCGCACCGCGCAGCCCGTCGAGCGTCCGGTGATCAGCGCGTTCGCGGTCCGGGTCCGCGATGCGGATCACGCGTTTCGCCGCGCGCTCGACCTCGGCGCCTGGGGAATCCCGGTGCGGGCGCGGGCGATGGAGCTCAACATCCCGGCCATCCACGGCGTCGGCGACAGCCTGATCTACTTCGTCGATCGCTACGACCAGTTCTCGATCTACGACATCGATTTCGTCCCCATCCCCAATGTCGACCCGCATCCGCCGGCGTTCGCCGGCCTGCATTTCTTCGGCATCGTCCAATACATCGGCGCCGACCGTACGCAGGACTGGGTCGAGTTCTACTCCCGGATCTTCGGCTTCACGCCGCTGCCGAACAAGGTTCGCTTCGGCATCATGCCCAAGGGGCTGCTGCTGGAGAGCCCGAGCCGCAATTTCTATCTGCAGCTGATCGAGCCGGACGCGTCTGCCGCGGATGTGGCGTGGGAGGAGCATCTGCAGCGCGTCGGCCTAGGCGCGCCCGACGTGCCGGCTGCCGTGGCGCAGCTCGAGAAGCGCGGCGTCGAGTTCGTCTCATCGGCAGCGGTGCACACCAGCGACCGGGGGGCACTGACGAAGCCCTATCTCGGCAGCGTGATGTTCGAGCTCGTCCACAGCGACCACGACAAGCGCAAATGAATTTTGCCGATTTCGGCGTGGATACGGCGTCGCTCGCGGGGACGCTCGAGAGCAAGCTCGTGGCGATCCGCGCCGCGGGATTCGCACAGGTGATGATCTCGGCCGCCGACGTCGTCGCGCATCCGTCGGGCGTGGAGGCGGGCGCGCGCTGCGTCCGCGAAAGCGGATTGCGCGTCACCGGGCTGGAGTCGCTGTGCGATTTCGAGGGCCTCGATGGCCAGCTGCACGCATACAAGGTCGACGTCGCGAAATCGATGCTCGACGTCTGCCGCCGGATCGGGAGCAACCTGCTGCTGGTGGAGGCGACGACATCGACGCACGCCGACCCGGACGCCGACCGGACCGTGCGCGACCTGCGCAAGCTCGCGATGCTCGCCATTCCGCTCGGCGTGCGCATCGCGTACAAGGCGCGCACCGGAAGCCGAACGGCGCCCGACTTCGCCACCGCACGCGACCTCGTGTTCCGTGCCGCGTCGCCGAGCCTGGGCCTCGCCGTCGACCTGTTCGACGCGCTGGTCACTCCCGCGCCACGCGAGGAAATCGACGCGCTCGATCCGGAGCAGACGTACCTCGTGCAGCTGTCGGACTTCATGTGGAACGAATTCCGCTCGGCCTCCGAGCACGACGCGACGGCCACGCATTTCCGGGTATTTCCCGGCGAAGGGGCGCACAGCGACGCGCTGGCCGATCTGGTGCGGCAGCTCGACAAGCTCGGCTATTTCGGCGACTACAGCTTCGACGTCTACAACGACGACTATCTCAAGCTGCCCGCGGAAACCGTCGCCGACCGCGCGCGCCGCGCTGCCGACTGGATGGGCGAGACCGTCCTCCGCCGCACGCTGCCGGTGCCGAACGTCGAGCGGATGCGCAGCGCGCAGTGAGCGGCGGCACGACGTTCGTGCCGCAGGACTGGCACGTGTCCCGTGCGGCAACCCTTCCAGCGGAGCCATGCTGCGGGAGGCGGGTGTGTTTCCGTGCCATTGCTGAATTACCAGCGCGACCTTCGAAGAGCCTCCAACATGAATCCATCGTCGCCACACCGACTTAGGATCGGCATTCTCGGCGCGGCCAGGATCGCGCGTCAGTTCACCGATGGTGTTCGCCCGTCGCGAAAGGTCGAGGTGACCGCAGTGGCCAGCCGCGACGCCGACAAGGCGCAGACGTTCGCCCGCGACATGCGAATCCCTCACGCGTATTCGAGCTACGAGGCGTTGCTGGCGGATCCCGCGATCGAGGCGATCTACAATCCGCTTCCCAACACCATGCATGCGGAGTGGTCGCTCCTGGCGATCGCCGCGGGCAAGCACGTGCTGTGCGAGAAGCCGCTCGCGACGTCGCCAGGGGACGCCCGCGCGATGTTCGACGCGGCGAAGCGCCGTGGCGTGCGCCTGGTCGAGGGCTATCCCTATCGCGCGCAGCCGCAGACATTGAAGCTGCGCGAGCTCCTCGCGGCCAACGCGATCGGGCGGGTGCGATTCATCCAGGCGTCGATCGGTTTTCCAATGAGCGATCCGTCCAACATCCGGCTCAATCCGGCGCTCGCGGGTGGCGCGCTGATGGACGCCGGCTGCTATCCGGTCAGCCTGGTCCGGATGATCGCCGGCGAGCGGCCGAGCCGCGTTCACGCCATGGCCGACCGTGCAGAAAGCGGCGTCGACCGCACGCTCATAGCGTCGCTGGAGCACGGCAACGGCCTGCTGGCGCAGATCTCGACCAGCTTCGCAACCGCGCGGCACCGCCACGCGTTCGTCGGAGGAGACGCGGGCTCGATCGGCACGACCTACCTCAACGACACGTCCGCCGCGTTTCCGGCGAACCTCGAGGTGAGGCGGGGCACAGGGTGGGAGGCGCCGCGCGAAACGATCGAGAACGCGACGACCGATGGCTTTCTCGCGGAAGCGGAATCGTTTTCCGACCTGGTGACGCTCGGATGGGATCGCTGGACCGGCGTGACGCCGGACGAGTCGATCGACATCGCCCTGACGCTGCAGGCCTTGCTGGCAAGCGCCCGCGACGGCGTCGCGGTCGAGCTGGCGAAGTAGGCGAGGCACCCGGCCTCGCGGTTGCGCGCCGCATGACATCCCCCGACAACACCGGCCCGCGCACGCAACGGACCACGCTCGAGTGGATCGGCCTGGTCCTGCTCCTGCTGGTAGGCGGCATCGCGATGACGCCGTACGGGGGCTGGGTGGAGTCTTTCTTCTACGGCACCGGCACCCGGTGGCAGGACGCCTACACCGCGCTCGAAGCCGCCGAGACCAACCTGCCGCGCGACCCCCGGGAGCGTGAACGAATGCTCATCGCGTGGGCGCAGACCGCGGGCGAAGCGCCCATCGGCATGACGATCGGCCCACGTCTGCATCCGCCGGGCACGTTGGCGCGACTTCATTACGAGACGCTCGACGAGAACGGCGAGCGGATCGACGCGTGGGACGTGCGCGTGCTCGTTCCGAACATCGGCAATGGCGTGGGTCCGTTCTGGCGCGAGCCCTGCGCAAAGGCGTGCCAGGAAGAAGTCGCGCGTGGAACGGGCACGCGGATTCGGCGCAGCGGCGAGCCAGGCATTGCGGAGGAATACGTGATGCGCATGCCCGTCGGCCAGACGTTCCAGCTGCGTCCCGCTCCAATGCGCATGCAGGACATCCTCGACGCGAGGACGCGCATCGTCCCGCAGGGTTTCGTTCGCGTCGGGGACAAATCGGTGCCGCGGCCGGCGAGGATCGTCGTCACGCTGGCCGAGGCCTGTCCTGCGGAAGTTCGCGTCGGCACGGCGATGAATCTGGAGATCGCCCCCAACGCGACCATTCCGATTCCAACGGGGTTTCGCACGTCGCGCTGGGCGCAGCTCGACGGCTGCGGCAAGCTCGAGCCTTTTGCGCCGCCGCCGGAGGAGCCGCGCGTGGTCGTGAAACGTGCGATTCCCGAGCCACCCGATCTCCACGCCGTCGTCGTGCGCCGCGAGCCGCAGACTGGCTACACCGCGCTCAAGGTCGACGAGTCGTGGCTGCGATCGCACGACAAGCCCGTCATGTTCAAGGTGACGGGATTGTGCCGCTACGACGCGGTGGAGGACCGGTGGCGGCCGCTCGTTCCGCCCGACCCGCGCCGCACGTGGCGTCTCGAGCCGCTGACGCCCGCAGATGCCGCCGCGGGCGACCGATCGGCGTTCGAGCTTCCTCGGGAAATCGCGCTTTTCCAGGTCCACTGGGTGGAGTACCACGACGGCCTTCCGTCGGCGCGCAACATGGCTTATCGCGACGCGCTCGTGACCTCGGGGCCGGTGCTATGCAATGACATCGACCTGCCGACCGCGCCCGAAGGAAGGGTCCCGGCATGCGTGCCCTTTGCGGACCGCGCGGAGGCGCGCTTCGTGCCTTCGCCGGTGAAGCCGTGCGGCGGGCTCACCGTGTGGACGCCGGTGCAGTAATCTGAAGGACGCCCGGGGCCGCCGTGCCTATTTCGGTTGTGCGAAGAGCACGGCCGGTTCGCCTCCCGCGCCACCGCAACAGTGGTCAGAGACTCATCGGGCTGGAAGGGTCGACCGCGCCGACGGCGCCACGCTTACCGGTCCCGACGCGCTCGTTGAGTCGCGCCCAGTTGTCGTCGACCTCGGCCTGCAGCATTTCGATATCGGCCGGACCGAGATGGCGGAAGCGGCGCTGCAGCGCGAGGTAGTCGCTCACGGGTCGTGACTTCGAGGTGTGATTGAGCGTGTAGGTGCGCCCATTCTCGACTTCGTAGAGCGGATAGGCACCACACTCCACGGCATAGCGTGCCGCGGTCAGACCCGCGTCGTCGGGCAGCCCCCAGCCGTCGAGGCAGGGAATCAGCAACGTGATGATGCGCGTGCCGTGGATCGCCTTCGCCTTCTCGACCTTGCGCAGCATGTCGGCCAGGTGACCGACGCTTGCCGTGGCGACGTACGGGACCTCGTGCGCCGCCATGATCTCGACCAGGTTCTTCTTGCGCGAGGTCTTGCCCGCGGGCGTCGAGCCGGTCCGGGCGAGATGCGGCGTCGACGAGGATTTCTGCGCGCCGGTGTTCATGTAGCCTTCGTTGTCGAGGCAGATGTAGATGAAATTCTCGTTGCGCTCGGCGGCGGACGACAGGCACTGGAAGCCGATGTCGTAGGTGCCGCCGTCGCCGGCGAGGACGACGACGTGGGTATCGTGCTCGCCGCGGGCGTCGAGCGCGCGGCGCAGCCCGGTGGCCGCCGCCGCGCTCGATTCCAACGTCGGCTGGTAGACGGGAATCTTGAGCGAGCTGTAGGGCTGCGGGCCGGCGATGATCGCCATGCACGACGGGGGCACCACCGCCATCGTCTTCGACCCGAGCGTCGCCAGCACGTGACGCACGGACAGTGCGTCGACGCATCCGGGGCAGGCGGCGTGCCCGGGGCACATCATCGAATCCTCGTGCAGCTCGAATATCTCCATTCGTGTCACCTGACCCAGACGGATTCCGTCGCGGCTTCGCCGGCGGCGGCCCTGCGGGCGAACTCGGCGATCTTCTGCGGCGAGACGTTGACGCCGCCGACGCCGGCAAGATAGCCGTGGAGGCGGGGCGCGTCGCGCACGCCATAGAGCGCCGCGCGCAATTCCTGGTGCAGCACGCCGCCGTGACCGGGCGAATAGTTGCGATCGAGCACCAGCACATCGGGAACACCGGCGAGCGCGGTTCGCAAAGTCTCGACCGGCAATGGGCGGAACAGCCGCACTTTCAGCAGGCCGACCTTGAGCCGGTCGTCACGCATGGCGTCGACCGCGTCACGCGCGGTGCCGCACATGCTTCCCATCGTCACGATGACGATGTCGGCGTCCTCGCAGCGGTAGCGCTCGATCAGCCCATAGCCGCGGCCGGTGAGCTCTTTCCATTCTCGATCGGCGTCCTGCGCGACCACAAGCGCCTCGGCAAACGCGTCGCCGATCGCCTGGCGGTGGCGGTAGAACATGTCCTGCGTCACCACGTTTCCCCACGATTCGACGTTCTCCGTATCGAGCCGGTGCAGGGGTGCATAGGGCGGCAGGTACGCATCGACGTCATCCTGCGACGGTACCACCACCGGCTCCAGCGCGTGCGATACGTAGAACGCGTCGTGATTGACCAGCACGGGCAGCAGCACGCGCTCGCCCACGCGAAAGGCCTGGATCACCGTATCGAGCGACTCCTGCGCGCTTTCCGTGTAGTACTGGATCCAGCCGGTATCGCGCTGCGCGAGGCTGTCGGTCTCGTCGGGCCAGAACGCCCACGGCGATGCGAGCGTCCGGTTGACGTTCGCCATCACGATCGGCGCCCGGGCCCCGCTCGCATAGTGGAGCAGCTCGTGCATCAGCAGCAGGCCCTGCGACGCCGTCGCGGTGAACACGCGCACGCCTGCAAGCGAGGCCGGTATGCACGCCGACATCACCGAATGCTCCGACTCGGGGGTGACGATCTCGGCGTCGAATTCGCCGGCGGCCTGGAATTCGGTGAGCTTCTCGAGGATAGGCGTCTGCGGCGTGATCGGGTAGACGGGGACGACCTTGGGTCGGGCGAGGCGCGCAGCCCATGCGACCGCGTGGTTGCCGGTCAACAGCATCGCCCTGGCCTGCGCCGCGGTGGCGTCGCGGGCGTTCAACGATTCTCCTCGACCATTTTCATCGACCCGGTCGGGCATTCCTTGACGCAGAGGCCGCATCCTTTGCAATAGTCGGTCAGCACGACATAGCCGTCCTCCGTCCGCTTGACCGCGAGATCGGGGCAGTAAATCACACAATTGTCGCAGTGGATGCAAGTGCCACACGAGAAGCAGCGCCCGGTTTCGGCGAGCGCCTCGTCGAGCGCAAGCCCGATCTGCACTTCCGCATCGGTCGCGATGCGCTGTTCGGGCGGCACCCGCCGCTCCGTCGCGCGCGCCTGTTCGGGGTGGTAGAACGTGTTGATCGCCGGCAGTGCAACGACGGGCTCGGTCCACGCACCGACATCGGAATCGGTGCGTCGGGTGAGCTCGCGGTCGATCTCCTGCGCGGCGCGCTGTCCCATGCCGATCGCCTCGGTCACGAAGCGCGCCATGCTCGCGACGTCCCCGCCCGCATACACGCGCTCGGCGCTCGTCGCCTGGCGCGCGCCCGCGCTGATGAGCGCGCCTTCGGTGTCGAGGGCCGCAGCGAAAGGCGCTAGGTCGGGGTCCTGGCCTATCGAGACGACGATCGCGTCAGCCTCGAGCCGGAATTCGCTGCCGGCGATCGGCGTCACCGTGAAATGACCTCGCGCCGCACCGGCGGCGAAGTTCACCTTCACGCATTCCAGCCGCAGGCCTGCGCTGCCGGCTTCGATGGCCTCGTTCAGCATCGCGCCGTCGACGAGCACGACGCCTTCCTCCAGCGCCTCGGCGACTTCCTCGCGCTGCGCCGGCATCTCCGCCGCACGTTCCAGCACGAGGAGGGTGACCGCATGGCCCGCGCGCCGCGCGCTCCGCGCGACGTCGAGCGCGGCGCTGCCTCCGCCGACGACCACGAGCCGACGGCCGAGTGCAGGCGGGGCGCCGGCATTCGCCTGCGCGAGATAGTCGGCGCCATCCATCATCCACGGGCGCGTGTAGTCGAGCCTCGGGAGGTGCTTCTGGCAGCGCGCTCCCACGGCGACGTAGACGGCGTCGAATTCGCGGCGCAGGCGCTCGAACGCTTCGCTCGTCTCCACCGATTCGCAGCGGACCTCGACCCCGAGCGCCACGATTCGGGCGATCTCGCCGTCGAGCACCGAGCGCGCGAGGCGATACGTGGGAATGCCGTGGCGCATGACGCCGCCCAGCTCGGGCCGGGATTCGAACACGGTGACTGCGTAGCCGCGCCGTCGCAAGTGGAAGGCGGCCGAGAGGCCCGACGGTCCGCCTCCGATGACGGCGATGCGTTCGGTGCGCTGCGCCCTGACCGCGGCGAACGCCCATCCGTTCTCGAGCGCCATGTCGCCGACGAGACGCTCGAGCCGGCAGATCGCCAGCGAGGAATCGTAACCGGCCCGATTGCAGGCGGCCTCGCACGGGTGATGGCAGATGCGCCCGGCGATCGCGGGAAACGGATTGTGGCGAGTGAGGATCTCCCAGGCGCCGCGGAAGTCGCGCTCGCGTGCGCGTCCGATCCATTCGGCGATGTCGCCGTCCACAGGACACGCCGCGTGGCAGGGCGACGGAGCGTGAATGTGCTGCGGCAGCGCGGCGCGCCATGTGCCGGTCTTGAACACGTCCGTGGAGCCCGTTGTCCAGATGCTCGGGATTTCTTCGTTCGCGTTCATGCCGCGGTCACCGGTTCGAGTTGCGCATCGACGCAGCGATAGCCGTCCTCGCAGGCGGCGATGTTCTCGTCACGCAGCTTCGGAACCTCGTCGGTCAGGACGCGCGTCAGCGCCTCGAGGCCGGGCGACCCGATCGCGCGTGCGAGCGCGCCCAGCAGCGCCGAATTGACGATCCGGCCCAGCCCGTGGCGGCGCGAGATCGCGATGCCGTCGACGGGAACCACGCGAAAGCCCGGCAGCTTCGCCGCGAACGCGTCTGCAGACTGCGACGAGTTGACGACGATCAGCGTGTCCGCGTGGGCAGCCGCCAGCAACCGGCCTTCGAGCAGGCTCGCGTCGAAGCACAGGATCGCGTCCGCACGCTCGATGTCGCAGCGCACGCGGATCGGCCGGTCGTCGACGCGGATGAACGAGCTCACCGGTGTGCCGCGGCGCGCGCCGCCGTAGCTCGCGAACGCCTGCACGGCGCGCCCCTCGGCAAAGAACGCCATCGCCAGCAGGCTGCCGGCCGTCTGCGCACCCTGGCCGCCGCGGCCCTGGATGATGATCTGCAACAAGGACGGATCTCCTGTCGGGTCCGATGCCCCGGTCGGGAGTGCTTCCCGGGGTCTCTGGCGGACGCGTGAGGCCCATTGTTGGGTCTGCCGGGTGCCGAAACCTTGGGGCAGATCAACAAGGCCGCGATATCGCGGTGCAGCGCGAGGCGCGAAATGCCCCGGCGGGCAACAGTTGGTGTCACCGCGACGCCGCCCACCCGTAAACCGGCCGCTTGTTCGACCGCCGGAACGGTTGGTCAGGCACGACCCGGGGGCCTGCGCCCACGGTTTTCGGCTACAGTCTCGTTCGCCCGTCCGGGCATTCCCTGCCGCCCATCAGATGAGAGCGATTCCCAATGTTTCCGTTCCCCCTTACCGACCATCCCATCGTGCTCTGCGTGGTCACGGTTGTCGTACTTTGGCTGTCCTCCCATGCGGGCGCGCGCGTCGCCGCCAGGCAGCAAACATTCGACGAGGGCACCCGAGAGGACTTCGGCGTTGTCCTGGCGGCTGCGCTCACGCTGCTCGGCCTCATCATCGGCTTCAGCTTTTCGATGGCGATCAACCGGTATGACCAGCGCAAGAACCTGGAGGAAGCGGAAGCCAATGCGATCGGCACCGAGTATGTGCGCGCCGATCTGCTCCCCGCCGCGGACGGGGCCCGCGTGCGCGAGCTCCTCGCGCGATATACCGCCTACCGGGTCGAGTTCTACGAAGTGGTCGACGCCGCCGAACTTGAGGCCATCAACCGCAAGACGGCCCCGCTCCAGAACGAGCTTTGGGCCGCCGTGCGCGGCCCGGCCATTGCGCAACCCACGCCGATCTCCGCGGTCGCGGTCGTCGGAATGAACGACGTGCTGAATTCGCAGGGGTATACGCAGGCCGCCTGGTGGAACCGGATTCCGCACGCCGCATGGATCCTGATGGCGGCCATCGCGATCTGCTGCAACTTTCTGGTCGGCTACGGCGTGCGCAACGCCAAGCGGGAACGCAACCTTCTGCTGGTGATGCCGCTGGTCGTCTCGATTTCCTTTCTTCTCATCGCCGACATCGACGCTCCGCGGGGCGGCCTGATCCACGTCAAGCCGTTGAATCTCGAGAGTCTCGCCGAAACGCTGAACCCGCACTGACGCCCGTCCGGCATCTCCGTCGGCGCGCGCCGTCGGCTCTCGCCGCGCGGCATTTGCGCACCACCGGGGATCCATCGACCGCTTGGAGGCGCCATCAACCGCTCACGCCGTGCCGGCGGTGGCGCAGTCCCGCCTACTTTGCCGACAGCCGGATACCCACCTGACTCGCCGCGAACGACAGCACGTCGGCACGCTCGGCGATCTGCTTGTCGGTCGGGCTGTAACCGTGGCTCGACTGGGTCTCGACGCGGATCAGCACCGGCTTCGCACAGGCCTGCGCCGCCTGGAGCGCGGCGGCGAACTTGTATGAATGGCTCGGCACGACGCGGTCGTCGTGGTCCGCTGTGACGACGAGCGTCGCCGGATAGCACGTGCCGGGCTTCACGTTCTGCAGCGGCGAATAGCGGATCAGGTACGCGAACTCGTCGGCCTTCTGCGCCGAGCCGTATTCGACCGCCCACGCCGACCCGCCCGTGTACAAGTCGTATCGGAGCATGTCGAGCACGCCGACCTCGGGAATCGCGACGGCGAAGAGGTCGGGCCGCTGCGTCATCACCGCGCCGACGAGCAGGCCGCCGTTGGAGCCGCCCTCGATCACGAGCTTCGACGATGACGTGTACTTTTCCCGGATGAGGTATTCGGCGGCGGCGATGAAGTCGTCGAACACGTTCTGCTTCTTCTCGAACTTGCCGGCGCGGTGCCATTCCTCGCCGTACTCGGCGCCGCCGCGCAACGCGGGCTGCACGTAGATCCCGCCCATCTCGAGCCACGCGGGCAGCGAGATCCGGTAGGCCGGCGTAATGCTGATGGAGAAGCCACCGTAGCCGTAGAGCCATGCGGGACTCGAGCCGTCCAGCACGAGACCCTTGCGGCCGGTGATGAACATGGGGATCCGCGTGCCGTCCTTCGACGTGTAGAACACCTGGCGCGTCTCGTAACCGGACGGATCGAACGCGGGCTTGCTCGCCTCGAACGCGCCGGAATGGCGCGTGGCGATGTCGTAGCGGTACACCGTGGGTGCGATGAGCGGCGAGGTCACCGCATAGAACAGCTCGGCGACACTCTCGCGCCCGCTCATCCCCTGGACGCTCGAGATGCCCGGCAGGTCGAGCGCGCCCTCGTCCTTGCCGGCGAGCGAAAAGATCTTCACCTCCGCCTTCACGTCGACCAGGTATTGGCAGAACAGCCGGTCACCCGCCATCGTCGCGTGCTCCAGTGCATTCTTGCTTTCGGCCACGACCGATTTCCATCCGGCGCGGCCGGTGCGCAGGCGCGGGTCGATGGCGATGATCCGGCGGTTGGGCGCGTCGAGATCGGTGCGCACGTAGAACACGGGCCCCTTGTTGCCGAGCACGTCCAGCTGCGCGATGTCCTCGTCGACGATCGCGACGATCGGTGCGCTGATATTGGGATGCATCGGGTCGCCGAGGTCCGCATAGAAAAGGCGGTTCTTCGGATCGGTGCCGTTCTGCAGCGCGACGATCAAATAGCGGCCATCTTCGGTGACGTCGGCGCCGACGAAATAGCGCGGGAGTTCCTTGCGCCAGTAGATCAGCCGATCTTCGTCCTGCGCCGTTCCCGCGCGGTGGTACCAGACCTGATGGTCCTTGAGGTCCGCTTCTAGCGCCTTGCCCTGCGGCGGCTCCGGGAAGCGTGCATAGAAGAAGCCCTTGCTGTCCTTGGTCCACGAGATGCCGGAAAAGCGGAACCAGTGGACGACGCCGGGGAGGTCCTTGCCCGTCGCGATCTCGCGCACGTAAACGTCGGCCCAGTCGGCGCCTCCCTGCGACAGCGCGTAGGCGAGGTAGCGCCCGTCCGGCGAGGGCTGCCATTGCGCGAGCGAGATACTGCCGTCGGCGGACAGCGTGTTCGGGTCGAGAAGCAGTTGTGCCGGCGCGGTCAGCGAGGCGCGCCGATACAGCGGCGCCTGCTTCTGCAGTCCGGTGTTCCGCCGGTAGAAGATCTGGCCGGCTTCGCGCAGCGGAAGGCTCGTCCGCGGGTAATTCCACAACTGGGTCAGGCGCTCGACGAGTGCGGGACGCTGGGGAAGCTTTTCGAGATAAGGAAGCGTGACCGCGTTCTCCGCTTCGATCCACGCCTTCGTGTCGGCCGAGTCGAGGTCCTCGAACCACCGGTAGGGGTCCGCGACCTTGCGGCCGTGATAGTCGTCGACGACATCGCCCTTTTTTGTCGCCGGATAAGCCGGCGCCTGCGCATTCGCGATCGACACGGCGCTCACTAATGCCAGCAGGCACGCATCGACGAGGAGTTGACGCGCATTGCGCAGCATTTGTATTCCCTCATTCAGGTTCGTCCTTGGAAGGCGGGCGCCGATCCCGCTCGCCGGTCGCGCCTCGATGGCCAGTCGGGAAGGTTCCGCGGCCCGCCCCACAAAGCGCCGCAGCGTATCACGCAGGACGCCTGCCAACGAAGAAATTGGGTCGACACCCGCGGAGCGGGGGCGGATGCATTAAAATCCCTACTCGCAGCATGATAATCAGTGGCCGTGGCCGTACTATGAGCAGCAGCTCGTCATGACACGAAAAGTGATCGTCGCAGGGGTCGGCATGATCCCGTTCGCCAAGCCCGGCGCCAGCGAGACCTACGACGTGATGGGTGCCACCGCATCCGCGGCGGCGCTGGCCGACGCCGGGATCGGTTACGGCGACGTGCAGCAGGCGTACGCGGGATACGTGTACGGCGACTCGACCGCCGGGCAGAAGATGCTCTACCGGCTGGGCATGACCGGCATCCCGATCTTCAACGTCAATAACAATTGCTCGACCGGCTCGACGGCGCTCTATCTCGCGCGGCAGGCGGTCGCCTCCGGCGCGGTCGACTGCGCGCTGGCCGCGGGCTTCGAGCAGATGGCGCCGGGCGCGCTGGCCGCGAAATTTCCCGACCGGCCGACGCCGTTCGACGACTTCGACCGCGAGACCGACGCGCTCGTCGGCATGCCGGACGTTCCGCTCGCGATCCGCTATTTCGGCGGGGCAGGGGCCTCGCACATGCGCAAGTACGGAACGACCCTAGAGACATTCGCGAAGATCCGCGCCAAGGCGAGCCGCCACGCGGCGCGGAATCCGCTCGCGCTGTTCCGCAAGGAGGTCAGCGTCGACGAAGTCATGGCCTCGCCGGTGCTGATGCCGGGCGTGATGACGCGGCTGATGGCCTGCCCGCCGACCTGCGGCGCCGCAGCGGCGGTCGTCGTGTCCGAGGATTTCGCGAAGCGCCACGGCATTGCCCCGCGCGTCACCATCGCAGCGCAGGCGATGACGACGGACACGCCGGACACCTTCGCCGCGCACGACATGATGCAGCTCGTCGGGTACGACATGGCGAAGGCGGCGGCGAACGAGGTCTATGAAGCGGCGGGCGTCGGCCCGGACGATGTCGACGTCGTCGAGCTGCACGACTGCTTTGCGCAGAACGAGCTCATCAGCTACGAGGCGCTCGGACTGTGCGCCGAGGGCGAGGGTGCGCGCTTTGTCGACGCCGGCGACAACACGTATGGCGGCCGCTGCGTGACCAATCCGTCGGGCGGGTTGCTCTCCAAGGGGCATCCGCTGGGCGCGACCGGGCTCGCGCAGTGCTACGAGCTCACACAGCAGTTGCGCGGCACGGCGCAGGAGCGGCAGGTCCCCGACGCACGGCTGGCACTGCAGCACAATCTCGGCCTCGGCGGCGCCTGCGTCGTGACCCTCTACCGCGGCGCGTGACGCGATGGTCGACGCGAGCTGCATCGGGCGCGTCTATGCGCCTTATACCGTTGCGGTCGCGGTATCCGACCTGATTCGCTTCGCCGCCGCGATCGGCGAGACACGCCCCGAATACGTCGACGAGGCCGCCGCCCGCGCCGCCGGCCATCGCGGGCTGCTGGTTCCGCCCACCTACGCGATGTGCCTCGAGATGGACCGGCCCGATCCCTTCGACTGGCTGCGCGAGCTCGAGATCGAACCTGCGCGCGTGCTGCATGGCTCGCAGAGCTTTCGCTATTTCACGCCGGCGTTCACCGGCGATCGGCTCACGTTCGCCGCACGCATCGCGGACGTCGCTGTGCGACGCGGGGGCGCGTTGACC
Source organism: uncultured beta proteobacterium (assembly GCA_963846855.1). GTDB lineage: Bacteria > Pseudomonadota > Gammaproteobacteria > Burkholderiales > Casimicrobiaceae > CAIWHR01. The sequence continues at coordinate 1,944,871 of CAWJXK010000008.1, read as the reverse complement.
GTCATGGTTCGCGAGACCGACGTGACCAACCAGCTGGGCGCGAACGTGATGCAGTTCAGTTCGACGGTGATCGTGCGCGGGGGATGACGATGGCGCCGACCTTCGATGGCGTGAGCCCCGGCGACCTGCTCCCCGCGCTGGAATTGCCGCCGGTGACGCGGGAGATGCTGGTGCGCTACGCCGACGCGTCGCACGATCGCAATCCCGTCCATACCGACGGTGAGGCGGCGCGTGCCGCGGGCGCCGACGACGTGCTTGCGCACGGCATGCTGCAGATGGCGTGGCTGGGACGCGTCGTCACCAACTGGGCAGTGCAGCGCGAACTGCGGGAATTCGACGCGCGTTTCGTGGCGATGACCGTTCCCGGCGAGCGAATCACGTGCACGGGACGCATCGTCGAGAAGCTCGAGCGCGACGGGACGCGCCTCGTCCGCATCGCGCTCGCGGCCACGAGCGAATCCGGCGAAATCAAGGTCGCCGGCGAAGCGCTGGTCGCGATGACCTGAGCGATCGGCTGCTCACCGTATAGAAAGCCTAACCGACCGTGCCCTTTCCCCGCCTGCTCGCGCCGCTCGACCTCGGATTCACGACGCTTTCCAATCGCGTGCTGATGGGCTCGATGCACACGGGGCTCGAGGAAGCGCCGGACGGCTACGAGCGGATGGCCGAGTTCTATGCGGAGCGTGCGCGCGGCGGCGTCGGCCTGATCGTCACCGGCGGAATCGCGCCCAATTTCTCGGGACGGCTCGAGCCGCGCGCGTCGCAGCTGTCTTTTCCGTGGCAGGTGGGCCGGCATCGGCTGATCACGGAGGCGGTGCATGCCGCGGGAGGCAAGATCGCGCTGCAGATCCTGCACGCCGGGCGCTATGCCTATCACCCGCTGTCGGCGGCGCCCTCCGCAGTGCGCTCGCCGATCACGCCCTTCAAGCCGCGCGCGCTGTCGGGCTGGGGTGTGCGACGAACGATCGCCGCCTACGCGCGCTGCGCGCGCCTCGCGCAGCAGGCGGGCTACGACGGCGTCGAGGTCATGGCTTCCGAAGGCTATCTCATCAACCAGTTCATCGCGGCGCGCACGAACCATCGCGACGACGAGTGGGGCGGCACCTACGCGAACCGCATTCGCTTCCCGGTGGAGATCGTGCGCGCCTGTCGCGCCGCCTGCGGTCCGAACTTCATCATCATCTTCCGCCTGTCGATGCTCGACCTGGTCGACGGAGGCAGCAGCTGGGACGAAGTCGTGGAGCTCGCGCGTGCCGTCGAGGCCGCCGGCGCGACGATCATCAACACCGGCGTCGGCTGGCACGAGGCGCGCATCCCGACGATCGCGACGATGGTGCCGCGCGCGGCGTACGCGTGGGTGACCGGGAAGCTGCGCGGCGCCGTGAGGATTCCGCTGATCGCCACGAACCGCATCAACGATCCGGCGGTCGCCGAGGCGGTGCTCGAGCGCGGCGACGCCGACATGGTCTCGATGGCGCGGCCATTCCTGGCCGACCCCGAGTTCGTGAACAAGGCGGCGTCCGGTCGTGCCGACGAGATCAACACCTGCATCGCCTGCAACCAGGCCTGCCTCGACCACATCTTCGAACGAAGGATTGCGTCGTGTCTCGTCAATCCGCGCGCGTGCCACGAGACCAAGCTCATCCCGCGCGCGGCGGCGACGAAGCGACGGGTTGCGGTCGTCGGCGCGGGTCCGGCCGGGCTCGCTTGCGCCACGACGGCCGCGAAGGCGGGCCATGCCGTGACGCTGTTCGACGCGGCGGCGGAGATCGGCGGCCAGTTCAATCTCGCGCGCCGCATTCCCGGCAAGGAGGAGTTCGCCGAGACGCTCCGCTATTTCAGCCGGATGATCGAGCGCACCGGCGTCTCGCTGCGGCTCAATCAACGCGTCGCCGCAGACGATCTCGCCGCGTTCGACCACGTGGTGCTCGCCACCGGCGTCGTGCCGCGGCGCCCGCCGATCCCGGGCATCGAGCACGCCAGTGTCGCGACCTACGTCGATATCGTCGAAGGCAGGCGCGAGGCGGGCGGCCGCGTCGCCATCGTCGGCGCCGGCGGCATCGGGTTCGACGTCGGCGAATTCCTGACGCATCACGGCGGTGGCGATGCGATCGACGAATATTGCGACGAATGGGGAATCGATCCCGACTATCGCGCGCGCGGCGGGTTGAAGCCGCCGGTCGACTCGCCCAGACCCCGCGAGGTGTGGCTGTTGCAACGCAAGACGAGCAAGGTCGGCGAAGGTCTTGCCAAGACGACCGGCTGGATCCGGCGCACGCTGCTCAAGAAACGCGGCGTGGTTTCGCTCGCGGGCGTCCTGTACGACCGCATCGACGACGCAGGCCTGCACATCCGCGTCGACGGTGTTCCGCAGACGCTTGCCGTCGACACGATCGTCATATGCGCCGGCCAGGAGCCGCGCCGCGACCTCGCCCAGCCGCTCGCTGAGCGCGGCATTCCCACCACCCTCATCGGAGGCGCCGACGTCGCGGTCGAGCTCGACGCGAAGCGGGCGATCGCGCAGGGGACCGAGGTCGGCTACAACCTCTGACGGGTCGTCGCGCGGACGCGGTCAGCGCAAACCGTAGGCGACCGCGCCCGCTGACAGCAACAGCCCGAAGATGAGCTCCAGCTTCACGCTGCGGAAGAGCAGCGCGTTCATCGCCGCTCCGGTCATCGTCGCCGCGACGTCCCGGCGCAGCCGCCATGCGGCAGGAAGCGCCAGCAGCGGCAACGCAAACCATGGGCTCACGCGCCACGCGATGAGCGCGGCAAGCGCGAACGGCACCAGCACCAGCAGCGCGTGGAGCCGCATCGCATTGCCGCGACCGAGCGCGACCGCGAGCGTGCGCCGGCCGGTCGTCGCGTCGTGATCGATGTCCCGCGTGTTGTTGACGAGGAGGACGTCGGCAGCGAGCAGTCCGATCGCCGCGGCGGCGATGCCCACCGACGGAGCGAGCGACAGGGTCTGCACGTAGTACGTTCCGCAGACCGCGATCATGCCGAAGAACACGAATACGGTGAGCTCACCCAGCGGCGTGTAGGCGATCGGCCGCCGGCCGCCCATGTACGCCCAGGCGGCGAACGTCGACCCGAGCGCCATCGCCACGGCCGGCCATCCTGCGCGCGCGAACAGCGGAACGCTGACGATCCACGCGACCGCGATCACGACGACGATCATCCGCTTGACTCCGGAAATCGGCAGCCAGCCGTTGGCGGTGGCACGCGGCAAGCCGACGCGGGCGCCGGTCTCGCCGCCGCGCTCGGTGTAACCGACGTCGTTCTGCAGATTCGTGACGATCTGCATCAGCAGCGACGCAAGGAGTGCGATCAGCGCGACCACGAAATCGATCTCCTGCCGCATTCCGAAGGCGAGCGCGGTTCCGACCAGCACCGGAATCGTCGCGATCCACAATGTCTTCGGGCGCAGCGCAACCTTCCATGCGCTCCAGGATCCGGGGCGCACCGAGGGCGCCGCGGGAATGAACTCGGCCGAGGGATTCATGTCAAGACGATGGCGGGAACGCGCAATTATAGTCGCGGCGACGTGTTTCCGGCCCGGGGTCGGGCGGCGTATTCTGGCGATTCCCCTGCGCCGCGAGCGGGCGTCTGGCGGCGGCGCAGAGTCTCAACCCACACCGAGGAGTGAACATGGGTCTCATCGATTTCGTGAAGAACGCCGGAGAAAAGCTCTTTGGCACCGGGCAGGCGAAAGCCTCGATGCAGGCGGCCGAGGCGGCGCCGGGAGATTCCGAGAAGGTCAAGGCGGCCAACGATGCCGCGGCCGACGCGATCCTCGCCTACATCCGGTCACAGAACCTGTCGGCGACCGGACTCACGGTCACGTTCGACGGCGCGACCTCGACCGTCTCCGTCTTCGGCGTCGCGCCCGATCAGGCGACGCGGGAGAAGATCGTGCTTTGCTGCGGCAATGTCTCCGGCGTCGGCGCAGTGAAGGACATGATGAGCGTCGACCGGAGCGAGCCCGAGGCGCAGTACTACACGGTCGTCTCGGGCGACACGCTGTCGAAGATCTCGAAGCAGTATTACGGCGACCCCAACAAATATCCGCGGATCTTCGACGCGAACAAGCCGATGCTGTCGGATCCCAACAAGATCTACCCGGGTCAGGTGCTGCGCATTCCGCCGGCTTAGGTTCCTTAGCCGACCGCGTCGCGCCGGTGCACGGATCAGTGGCGGACCGACGCTGTCAGCGCCGCAGCACGCACTTCGCGTACAGGTCGGGCAGTGTGCCGCGGGGATCGTAGCGCGCCTTGAGGTCCAGGTAGGTGGCGCGATCGAAGATCTGCCAGAACTCGCGCTCGGTGTAATACGAATCGGAATACAGCGACTTGAGGCCGCCCATCTCGACGACCTCGCGCTCGATCATCCGGTTCCGGTATCCGGCGGGACGCTTCACGGGGTCGGTGACGACGTCCCAGAATCCGAAATTGACGTAGATCGCGCCGGATCGCAGCGGATAGAGCGGCGTGGGCGGCGCGGTGACCGGCACGCGGATCGGGCACAACCAGATCGGGAGGATGCCGATCTCTCCATGCAGGAAGGCGAGAAAATCGGCGCAGCGCTCCAGCGGAATGTCCACGTCCTGGATGACCGATTCCGCCGATCGACCGGCGAGGGTTGCGAGGGCGCGTGTCACGCCCCAGCGGCTGTTCCAGCGCATGATCCGCTGGTAGGTGATCGAATTGAGGCGCTTGCGGCCGAGCAGGCGGCGCACGAGCGGATGCTGCGCGCCGACGTTCTTCGAGCACCAGAACCAGTCGGTGTCCCAGCGCCACAGGTAATCGCGTACGGTGAGCCAGTCGACTGCCTTCGTCCGGATCGACCGGTAGTAGATGTTCTCGTACGTGTAGTCGCTGGTGTGGGGCGCCGCATCGGTGAATCGCCCCGTCGTCAGATAGATCTCGTCGGGCGCGAAGACCGTGCCATCGAGAAAGTCAATGGTCGCGTCGCCGCAGAGCGCGAAGATCGCCGCGAAACAAGCGCCGGCGCTGGGATAGCGGGTATGCGTCAGCGCGACGTAGGGTTTGACCGGAACCGTGCGCGCCGTCACGGCGAGCGCGTAGCCCAGCGTGCCGTACGAATTGGGAAATGCACAGAACAGGTCGCGATGCTCGTTGTCCGGCGTGCAGTGGAGGATCCGCCCGTCGCCGGTCAGCACGTCGAGCGCGGCGATAGTATCGTGCACGAGCCCGTGCCGGAACGACGACGCCTCGATGCCCACGCCCGCGACGGCGCCGCCCAGCGTGATCGACTTCAGCTGCGGCACCACCGCCGGCATCGTGCCGAGCGCGAGCGTGCGCTCGACCAGTGCCGAATACCTGACCATGCCCTCGGCCTCCACGAGGCCCGCGGCCGGGTCGACGCGGATGACATCGTCGAAATGCGAAAGGTCGATCGCCGGCCGGCGCTTCGGCGCGCGGTCGCGGAATAGGTTGGATGTCTGCTTGGCGAGCCCCGCGCCCAACGCGCCGTTCGCCGTGGCGAGCGCGGCGACGAGCTGCGCCTGCTTGTCGACGTAGGCCGTCACGCCGGCGGGCGGTAGAGGAACGCCCGGCTCATCGGGTAATCCGTCACGCCGAGACCGCCCTTGCTCACGGTGACCTGGAAGAGGTGCGTGCGACCATTGCGCGCGCGGAACATCTCGGCGCAGGACCGGAGGTAGGTCCGCCACGTGCGGCGGAAGCGCTCGTCGAAGCGCTGCGGGTCGAGCGCGCGGATCTCGTTCCAGTTGCGCTCGAAGCGCTCGGCCCAGCAGTCGAGCGTCAGCGCGTAGTGACGGCGGAGATTCTCGACGTCGAGCACTTCGAGGCCCGAGCGCTCCATCTCCGCGATGGCCTGCGCGAGGCTCGGGATCCATCCGCCGGGAAAGATGTGGCGGCGGATGAAGAACTCGGTGTCGAACACGCCGACGTGGCCGATGAAATGGATGACGCCGAGGCCGCCGGGCTTCAACGCGTCGGCGTGCGCTCGGACGACTTCGGGCAACTGATCGCGCCCGGCATGCTCGAGCGTTCCGATCGAGAGCAGCTTGTCGTACTGGCCCGGGATCTCGCGGAAATCGCATTCGATGACGGAGAGCTTGCCGGCGAGGCCGCGGCGCGCGATCTCGGCCCGCGTCTCCTCGACCTGGCGCGTCGTCGTGTTGATTCCGGTGCCGTACGCGCCGTAGTGCTCCAGCGCATGGAACAGAAGCCCGCCCCAGCCCGAGCCGACGTCGACGAATGTCTCGCCGGGCGAGAGCCGCACCTTCCGGCACACGTGGTCCATCTTGTTGCGCTGCGCTTCCTCGAGCGTCGTCGTGCCCTCTTTCCAGTAGGCGCAGGTGTACATCATCGCGGGCAGGTCGAGCCAGAGGCGATAGAACGGCTGCCCGAGCCCGTAGTGAAAGATCGCGTTCGCCTTCGCCTGCGCGAGCGACCGGTTCGAGAAACGCCGCTCGTGCCAGCGGTTGCGCACGCGGACGATCGGATTCGGGATGAGGTCGCTACCGCATTCGAATCCGGCGCGGAACGCCTGCGCCAAGTCACCTTCGATGTCGATATCGCCGTCGAAGAACGATTCGAGGAGGCCGACGTGGCCCTGCAGCGCGACCCGCCGTTGCGCTCGCGTCGTCCGGAATACGATCGTGAACGCCGGTGCCGCGCTGTCGACCGCGACGTCGCCGTCCGCGAGCACGACCCGGAAGGGAATCCCGGAGCGGGCCGCGATCGGCCCCAGCATGCGCATCGCCCCGCGCTGCGGGGGAGTGCCGGTGCCAACCGGTGCTTCGCTGACTTCGGGCCTGACGGAATCGTCCTTCATTGTTCACTCCTTATGAGGCGATTCGCGGATGCGGTCGACAAGGCGCGCCGAAAGGTTCGTCGCTCCGGCGGGCCTGCCTGTCGTTGAGCCGGCACGCGCATCTGCGGTATCGTGGCGTTTTCCTGACAGTTGGCTTCCTGATGCCCTACGTGCGGACAGCACCTCCCGTGCTCACGACAAGCGGTTCGAATTCACGCCCATTGAGCCACGATACCCCCGAATGGTTCCCGAGGGTGCCCGGGCTTGTCGCATCGATGCCATACGCAAGAGGCGCGGCGGGTCCCGGCGATGATGATGACGACGACGAATCGGAGGGCGGGGTCGGCAACATCGATCCGGAGGACGACGAAGGCTACGACGAGGAAGACGACGACGAGGAAGAGGACACGCTCTGGGCCGCTGGCGCGTCGTCGCCGAGCCCCCCGAAACGCGCGTAGAACGCCGGATTCGCCAGTGGCAGCGGACCATCCAGGCCTTCCAGCGTCGCCATGAGGTGCCGCTCCGCCGACCGGTGGGTGAGCCGGTAGAAGTCGCGGCACAGCGCGTACGCGGCGGCGCCTGGCCAGTCGAGCGGAAGCAGCGCGGCGGGCAGCTGCGGATCGCGCAGCAGAACGCGGCGGTACTCGTGGATCAGGAGCGTGCGCACGACGAAGCATTGCTCGGGCGCATGGCGTTCGGTGCCCGCGTTCCTGAAGCGGTCGATCACCGCGCCGAAGCGCTGCAGGAAACGCCGATAATCGGCCGCAACGGCGGCGAGCTCCCACGCGCGCGGCACCGCCGAGGCGAGCGAATTCGCGAACATGGTCTCGTCGTCACGGGCACGGAACGACAGGATCGCTCGCTCGCTCGCAGTGGCCTTGGATAGGCGCGGCGGCTGCGCCCGCGGATCGGAGGGTCGCGCGTAGATGCCGGGCGCGAGCTGGCCGAACGCCTCCCAGCGCAATTCCTCGCGCAGGTGACGTTGCCGTGTCGGGGCGATGCCGGCGAGGACCACGATTTCCCACGTATCGTCCCAGCGCTCGTCGCGCGGCGCGTAGATGCGCCGATACGCGCGCTCGAATCGGCGCGCGCCGTCACTGCTGAGGCGATAGAGGCTGCGGCGTCCATCCCGTGTTGCGGCGAGCCAGCCTTCGCGGGCCAGCCTGAACACGCTGGTGCGCACGCGCCGCTCGTTGAGGCCGAACGCGGCAAGGAGCCGGATCAGCCCGGACAGCATGACGGCGCCGCCGTGCGGCGCGATGGCGTCGCCCCAGACGGTGATGATCAGCGACGGCCCCCGCGGCGCGGCGGCGGCGAGCTCGCGGGCGATCCAGCGCCGGACGTGCGGATCGGACCTGTCGGCAGGATTCTTGTCAGGCATCGGGCGTACCGGGCAATTGCGCGGCATGAGGTGCCGCGGCAAACGTGATACACACTTTACACGAGATCAGGGAAACGTGTATCGTTTCCCCGAGGCGAACCGCGCGGGCGATCCTGCCGGGGATACACTCGCCGAAAGCCGTGGCACGCGCACGGCGCCGAAGGAGACAACGTGTACGCGCAGATGGTCGACACCGGCGTCAAGTCGGTACGGTCGGCGGCCGAGATGCCGCCGGACGAGCAGGCGTTCCAGGCGCGCATCGACGCCGACGTCAAGATCGAGCCGAAGGACTTCATGCCCGAGGCCTACCGTAAGACGCTGATCCGGCAGATCTCGCAGCACGCGCACTCCGAGATCGTCGGCATGCTGCCCGAAGGCAACTGGATCACGCGCGCGCCGTCGCTTTCGCGCAAGGCGATCCTGATGGCCAAGGTGCAGGACGAGGGCGGGCACGGCCTTTACCTCTATTCGGCCGCGGAGACGCTCGGCGTGTCGCGCGACCAGCTCGTCGCCGACCTGCACTCCGGCAAGGCGAAGTATTCGTCGATCTTCAACTATCCGACGCTCACGTGGGCCGACGTCGGCGCGATCGGCTGGCTCGTCGACGGCGCGGCGATCATGAACCAGATTCCGCTGTGCCGCTGCTCGTACGGCCCCTACGCGCGGGCGATGGTGCGCATCTGCAAGGAAGAGAGCTTCCACCAGCGGCAGGGCTACGACCTCATGATGGCGCTCGCGCGCGGCACGGTGGAGCAGAAGGCGATGGCGCAGGACGCCTTGAACCGCTGGTGGTGGCCATCGGTGATGATGTTCGGCCCGCCCGATGCCGAGAGCGTGCACAGCGCCCAGTCGGCCGCGTGGAAGATCAAGATCCTGTCCAACGACGAGCTGCGCCAGCGCTTCATCGACCAGACCGTGCCGCAGGCCGACTACCTCGGCCTCGGCATTCCGGACCCCGATCTCAAATGGAATGCGGAGCGCGGCCACTACGACATCGGCGCGATCGACTGGGCCGAGTTCTACGGCGTGATCAAGGGCAACGGCCCGTGCAACCGCGAGCGCCTCGCGACACGCGTCAAGGCGTGGAACGACGGCGCGTGGGTGCGCGACGCCGCGGTGGCGCACGCGGAGAAGCGCGCCGCGCGCGCGAGCAAGGCAGCGGCGTGAGCATCGAATGGCCCCGACCTCCTGCAATCAAAGAGACGGGTGTCGTGCAAGGCGCCGCGGAGCGAGCGACCGGGATGTATTTGGCGGCACATGAGGATCGCGCGCGAACAGTAACGCAGCACGGCGCCCGTATCCGCCGATTGAAGGAGGTTCGATGAGTAACGAGTGGCCTCTCTGGGAAATCTTCATCCGGTCGCAGCACGGGCTCGCGCACAAGCACGTCGGCAGCCTGCACGCGCCCGACGCGGAATTGGCGATCAAGAATGCGCGCGACGTGTACACGCGGCGCAACGAGGGCGTCTCGATCTGGGCGGTGCGCTCGTCGGACGTCGTGGCGTCGTCGCCCGCGGACAAGGACGCGCTGTTCGAGCCGGCCAGCAGCAAGGTCTACCGCCATCCGACGTTCTTCCCGATGCCCGACGAAGTGAAGCACCTATGAAGGACCCCCGATGCTCGCTTCGCTCGCCTCCCCCAGAGGGGGCGAGTCAGTCCCTTGGGGCGGCCCGGCGGGACTGAGATGACCGACAACCTTCGCCTGTTCGAGTACCTGCTGCGCCTCGGCGACTCGCCGCTGATCCTCGCGCAGAGACTGGGCGAGAGCGTCGGCACGGGGCCGGTCCTGGAGGAGGACATCGCCCAGGCGAACGTCGGGCTCGACCTCCTCGGCCAGGCGCGCCTGTGGCTGGGCTACGCCGGCGAGGTCGAGGGCCGCGGGCGTGACGAAGATACGCTCGCCTTTCGCCGCGACGCACCGCAGTTTCGCAACCTGCTGCTGGTCGAGCAGCCGAACGGCAACTTCGCCGACACCATCGCGCGCCAGTTCCTGTTCGACGCGTGGCATCTGCTCGCGCTACGGGCGCTGGCGTCATCGCGCGAGCCGCGCATCGCCGAGATCGCGGCACGGTCCGCGAAGGAGGCGCAATATCACGTCGAGCGTTCCGGCGACTGGGTGGTCCGCCTGGGTGACGGCACGGCGACGTCGCACGAGCGGATGCAGACGGCGATCGACACGCTCTGGATGTACACGGGCGAGATGTTCGCGGTCGACGCGGTCGACGAATCGCTGATCGCCGCCGGCGTCGCGGCTGATCCGCGCCCTCTCGAAGCCGCGTGGCGAGGCCATGTCGACGCGATTCTCGACGAAGGCACGCTCGCGGCGCCGTCGGGCGTCTTCATGCAAGGCGGGCAGGGACGCGGCGGGCGGCAGGGCGTGCATACCGAACATTTGGGGCACCTGCTGCCGGAGATGCAGTACCTGCAGCGCGCCTATCCGGAGGCGCGATGGTGACCTCCGAGCAGCGCGCCGTGGCGGCGGCGCAACGCGACGCCGCCTTGGGCGAGCGCCGGATGCGCCCGTCGATCCACGCGCTCTGGCGTGCGCTCGACGCGGTCCCGGATCCCGAGGTTCCGGCAGTCTCGGTGCACGAGCTCGGGATGGTGCGCGCTATCCTGTGGGACGAGGCCGACCCGACGACTCTCGTGGTGCGCCTGACGCCCACGTATTCCGGGTGCCCCGCGACCGAGGCCATCCGCACGGGCATCGTCGAGGCGCTGACCGCGCAGGGCGTTCCCTGCGTGCGCGTCGAGATGCAGCTCTCGCCCGCGTGGACCACCGACTGGATAACGCCGGAGGCGCGGCGCAAATTGCGTGATTTCGGCATCGCGCCGCCGTCCGGCGCGGCGCGCGAGAGCGTCGTCGACGTGACGTCGATACGCGGAATGCGCCGTCCCACGCAGGCGGTCTCCTGTCCCCGGTGCGGTTCGCAGAGCACGGAATGCATCGCGCAATTCGGATCGACGGCATGCAAGGCGCATTACCGGTGCCTCGATTGCGCGGAGCCGTTCGACTACTTCAAGCCGTTCTAGGGCCTGTCCACACTATGTCCGCAAGTGCGAACGGGTGGCATGGGGCGCCAATCAAGGCGCCGGTGTTGCCAAATGCGGAAGCCAAGACCGGGTGTCTTCGCGAGGAAAGCAACGCAGAGTGGCGCCCCAGGGCACCCGTTCCCTTCGGGTTGCTGCCGAAAGGGCCATGCGCTTCGTTGCAAAGCCTCGCCGGGCAGCCGGCCCGGCTTCGTTTTTCGCCTCGCGCCTGACCCTTTCGGCGGTGCAACGCACATGTGGACACAGTGTGAACGGGCCCTAGCGCGGCCGGTGCCACGCCGCGCGACCCGGACCATCGCATGAGCCGATTCCACCGACTGGCCGTGGCCCGCGTCGAGCGCGAGACGCGCGACGCCGTCGCCATCACGTTTGCGATCCCCGACGAGCTCACGCCGCTGTTCCGATTCGATCAGGGCCAGCATCTCACGCTGCGCGCCGACATCGACGGGCAGGACGTGCGGCGCTCGTACTCGATCTGCTCGGCGGTGCACGAGGGGGAGCTGCGCATCGCGGTGAAGCGGCACGCGGGCGGCGTGTTCTCCAACTGGGCGAACGACACGATCAAGGCGGGAGACGCCATCGACGTCACGCCGCCGCTCGGCCATTTCAACGTGCCGCGCGCCGGCGCGCGCCGCTGGCACTATGTCGGATTCGCCGCGGGCAGCGGGATCACGCCGCTGCTGTCGATCGTGAAGACGACACTCGCCGCGGAGCCCGACAGCGAGTTCACCCTCTTCTACGGCAATCGCGCGTCCGGCACGGTGATGTTCAAGGAGGAGCTCGCCGCGATCAAGGACCGCAACCTCACGCGCTTCAACCTCGTCCACGTGCTGTCGCGCGAGCCGCAGGACATTCCGCTTCTGCACGGCCGCATCGACCGCGAGCGTGCCGACGCGCTGCTGTCGCACTGGGTGGACCTCGAACACGTCGACGCGGTGTTCGTCTGCGGGCCGAACGGCATGATGCAGTCGGTCGCCGAGGCGCTCAAGGCTCGCGGCTATCCGGATGCCAAGGTGCGTATCGAGCGGTTCGCAGCGAGCATCCCGCAGCACGAGCACAGGATCACCCGGCCCCCCGAGCAGGGGCATACCGAGTGCGAGGTCACCGTCGTGCAGGACGGCATCACGCGGAGCTTCATGCTGGAGAAGTCGAAACAGAGCATCCTCGAGGCCGGGCTTGCCGCGGGACTCGAGCTGCCGTACTCGTGCAAGGGAGGCGTGTGCTCGACCTGCCGCGCCAAGCTCGTCGCCGGCGAAGTCGACATGGACGTCAATTTCGCGCTCGAGGACTACGAAGTCGCGCGTGGATTCGTGCTCACCTGCCAGAGCTATCCCGTCACCGACAAAGTGACCGTCGACTACGATCAGAGCGGCTGAAGCCCGTCGTGCATGTCACGCCCGTCGTGATAGAGTAATCGACGAAATTCGAAGGAGCATCGCCGTGCCGCATCCGTTTTTCGAACGCCACCGCGCGACGCTCGATCGCGCATTGCAGGCCATCGCCGAGCGCGGCTACTGGAGCCCGTACCCCGAGTCGGCGAGCCCCAAAGTCTACGGCGAGGGCGCCGCCGAGGCGGGCAAGGCCGCCTTCGATGCGCTCAAGGACAAGCCGTTTCCGCTCGACCAGCCGGGTACCGCCGGAACGGTGGGCGGCGAGAAATCGCCTTACGGTTTCGCGCTCGGCATCACGTACCCGAAGGCCGACGTCGACCGGTTGTTCGCTGCAGTGGCAAAGGCGCAGATCGCATGGCGCGCCGCCGGGCCGGAGGCCTGGGCGGGGGTGTGCCTTGAAATCCTGCACCGGATCAACCAGCAGAGCTTCCTGATCGCGAATGCCGTCATGCATACGACGGGGCAGGCGTTCATGATGGCTTTCCAGGCGGGCGGACCCCACGCGCAGGACCGTGGGCTCGAAGCGGTCGCCTACGCGTGGGACGAGCTCAGGCGCATTCCGGCAAAGGCGCACTGGGAGAAGCCGCAGGGCAAGAACGAACCGATCCGGATGGAAAAACATTTTCGCGTCGTGCCGCGCGGCATCGGCCTCGTCATCGGCTGCTGCACGTTTCCGACGTGGAACGGCTATCCCGGACTCTTCGCCGATCTCGCGACCGGCAACGCCGTCGTCGTCAAGCCGCATCCGGCGGCGATCCTGCCGCTGGCGCTCAGCGTGAAGATCGCGCGCGAAGTCCTCGCCGAAGCGGGATTCGACCCGAACGTGGTGACCATGGTCGCGCACGCGGCGGGCGACGACGTGGCGCAGAAGCTCGCGCTGCGCGCGGACGTGAAGCTCATCGACTTCACCGGCAGTGCGGCGAACGGCAACTGGCTCGAAGCCAACGCGCGGCAGGCGCAGGTATTCACGGAGAAGTCCGGCGTCAATCAGATCGTCGTCGATTCCGCTTCCGACTTCAAGGGCGTCGTGCGCAACGTAGCGTTCTCGCTGTCGCTGTACACGGGCCAGATGTGCACGGCGCCGCAAAACATCTACATTCCGCAGGGCGGCATCGACACGGCCGAGGGCCACCTGTCGTTCGATGAGGTCGCGGGCGCGCTCGCCGAGGGCGTGCAGAAGCTCCTTGCCGATCCGGCGCGCGCCGTCGAGTTCCTCGGCGCGGTCGTGAACGACGGTGTGATGAAGCGCCTCGAGTCCGCGCGCTCGCTCGGGCCCGTGGTGCTCGATACGCAGGCGATCGCGCATCCCGCATTCCCCGATGCGACGATCCGCACGCCGCTGATCGTGAAGCTCGCGGCGACGGACACCGCGAAGTACCGCGACGAATGGTTCGGGCCGATCGCATTCGTCATCGCCACCAAGGACACGGCGGAGAGCCTGGCCCTGGCGAAGCAGACGGTGCAGGAGAAGGGGGCGCTCACGTTTTCGGTCTATTCGACGCGGCCGGAGGTGATCGAGCAGGCGATCGCGGTGGCCGAGGACGTTGGCGTCGCGCTGTCGATCAACCTCACCGGCGCGGTGTTCGTCAACCAATCGGCGGCGTTCTCGGACTACCACGGCACCGGTGCCAATGCCGCGGCGAATGCAGCGCTGACCGACGCCGCGTTCGTCGCCGGCCGGTTCCGTGTGGTGCAGCACCGGATGCACGTCTGAGGTCGACCCGGGATACGCTGCGATCCGGTCGAACCGAAATTGCGCTGACGCGGCAGCCATGAGCTACGAGCACATTCTCTTCACGCGGGACGGCGGCGTCGCCCGCCTGACGCTGAACCGTCCGGACCGCCTCAACAGCTTCAACGACGCGATGCACGCCGAGGTGCGCGACGCCCTCGGCGCCGTGCGCGCGGACGCGTCGGCGCGCGTGCTGCTCATCACCGGCGCGGGGCGCGGCTTCTGCGCGGGTCAGGACCTTTCCGACCGCGCCGTGTCGGCGGGCGGCGCGCCGGTTGACCTTGGCGCGTCGATCGAGCGCAACTACAAGCCCCTGGTGCTGGCGCTGCGCTCACTGCCGCTGCCGGTCGTTTGCGCCGTCAACGGCGTCGCCGCCGGCGCGGGCGCCAACCTCGCGTTCGCCTGCGATCTCGTGATCGCCGCGCGTTCGGCGAGCTTCATCGAGGCGTTCGCCAAGCTGGGGCTCGTGCCCGACACCGGCGGCACCTATTTCCTGCCGCGGCTGGTCGGTACCGCGCGGGCGATGGGAATGGCGTTGCTCGGTGACAGGATCTCCGCTGAGCAGGCGGCGGCCTGGGGACTCATCTGGCAGTGCGTCGACGATGCCGAGCTTTCGGCGACCGCGGATCGGATCGTCAGCCAGTTCGCTTCGGCACCCACGCGCGGGCTCGCGCGCACCAAGGAAGCGCTGTACGCGAGTCCTGCCAATACGCTCGCGGCGCAGCTCGACCTCGAGCGCGACTTCATGCGTGAGCTCGGCATGAGCGACGACTATCGTGAGGGCGTGGCGGCGTTCATGGAGAAGCGGCCGCCTCGCTTCACCGGCCGGTGACGCGTTCCGCGATGGCCGCCGCGCTCGCTCCCGGGAGCACCGTCGCCGTCTTCGGCGCCGGCGCGATGGGCGCCGGCATCGCGCAGGTCGCGGCGCAGGCCGGTCATCCGGTGCAGCTGCACGACGCGCGCTTCGGCGCGGCCGACGCCGCGAAAAAGGCGATGGCGGAGACTTTCGCGAAGCTCTCCGCCAAAGGGAAGCTGCCAGCGGCGGCAGCCGAGGCGACCCTCGCGCGCGTGAAAACGGTCGGCACGCTCGCCGACGCGTGCACGGCGGCTCTCATCGTCGAGGCGATCGTCGAGGACGCTGCGGCGAAGCGGGAGCTCTTCGCAAGCCTCGAGAACGTCGTCGCCGAGGATTGCATCATTGCGTCGAACACCTCGTCGCTGTCGATCACCGAGCTCGCCGCGGGAATGAAGCACCCCGGCCGGTTCGTCGGCATGCACTTCTTCAATCCGGCGCCGCTGCTGCCGCTGGTCGAGATCGTCTCGGGCCTCGCGACGTCGCCCGACGTCGCCGATGCAACCTATGCGACGGCCGTGGCCTGGGGCAAGTCACCGGTGCACGCGAAGTCGACGCCTGGCTTCATCGTCAATCGCTGCGCGCGTCCCTTCTACTCGGAGGCGCTGCGCCTGCTCGCCGAACGTGCGGCCGATGCCGCGACCCTCGATGCCGTGATGCGCGACGCCGGCGGCTTCCGCATGGGCCCGTTCGAGCTGATGGACCTGATCGGCCTCGACGTGAATCTCGCGGTGACCCGGGGTGTGTGGGAGGCCTATTTCCACGATCCGCGCTACGCGCCGTCGGTGATCCAGCAGGAGCTCGTTGCCGCGGGCCGCCTCGGACGCAAATCCGGGCGCGGGTTCTACGATCATTCCGAAGGGGCGGCCAAGCCGTCGCCGCGCGACCTGCCCGAGGCGGCTCGGCCGACGGCCGTGACGGTTCACGGCGAGCTCGGGATGGCGGCGCCGATCGCCGCCCGGATCGCGGCTGGCGGAGTCGCCGTCGCGAAGACACGCGCCGACTCGCGATTTCCCGCTGGCGCAATACGCGTCGCGGGCGAGGGCGGCGGCACCTGGCTCGCGCTGACCGACGGGCGCACGGCGACCGCGCGTGCCGTCGCGGCGGGCGCGGCCAACCTCGTCGTGTTCGATCTCGCCTTCGATTATGCGAAGGCCTCGCGAATCGCGATCGCCCGCGCCGATACGTGCACCGACGCGGCGTGTGCCGCGGCCGTCGGCGCCCTCCAGGCGGCCGGATTCGCCGTTTGCCGGCTCGACGACGTAGCCGGGCTTGCGGTGATGCGCACCGTCGCGATGCTCGCCAACGAGGCGGCGGAAGCGGTCACGCAGGGCGTCGCCGCGCCCGACGCGATCGACACGGCGATGTGCATGGGCGTCAACTATCCGTGCGGTCCCCTCGCCTGGGCCGATGCGCTCGGCAGCGCGAACGTGCGCGACGTGATCGCGAATCTCGCCGTGCATTATGGCGAGGATCGCTACCGCGTGTCGCCGCTGCTTTCGAGGCGGGCGCTGGTCGGGGGAAAGCTGCATGACTGATCCCGCGCCGCATCCGGCGTCGGCGCGCGCCGGACCCGAGGCGCACGCGCTCGCCGAACGGGTCGCGGCGGCGATGTGGGCGCGCGACATCGCCTCGCAGGCGCTCGGCATGCGTCTCGCGCGGATCGGCCCGGGACATGCCGAGCTTTCGATGACGGTGCGCGCCGACATGCTGAACGGCCATGCGATCTGTCACGGCGGCTTCATCTTCACGCTGTGCGACAGCGCGTTCGCCTACGCGTGCAACAGTTACGATCTCAACACGGTCGCGTCCGGCTGCTCGATCGATTTCCTCGCGCCCGCGCGCGAGGGCGACGTGCTGACGGCGATCGCGCAGGAGATCAGCGTCGCGGGGCGCACCGGCGTCTACGACATCGACGTCGCCAACGCGCGCGGCGAGCGGATCGCGCTCTTTCGCGGCAAGAGCTACCGGATCAAGGGGCACGTGATCGACGCGCCGCCGGCCTAGAGACGCGCCCGCGAGCCGTCGACCGCATCGTCCGACCCAAGAGGAGGCCGCATCGCCATGCCCGCCAAGAAACCCCGTCCCGACGAGCTCGAGCCGATCGAGACCGCCAGCCGCGATGAACTGATCGCGCTGCAGCTGGAGCGACTGCGCTGGTCGCTCAACCACGCCTACGAGCGTGTGCCGCACTACCGCCGCGCCTTCGATGCCGCAGGCGTGCATCCGAAGGACGTGCGCTCGCTGGCCGACCTCGCGCAATTCCCGTTCACGACCAAGGTGGATCTGCGCGACAACTACCCCTTCGGGATGTTCGCCGTGCCGCGCACCGAGGTCGTGCGCATTCACGCGTCGTCGGGAACGACCGGCAAGCCGACCGTCGTGGGCTATACCGCGAAGGACATCGACACCTGGGCCACCGTGATGGCGCGCTCGATCCGCGCCGCCGGCGGACGGCGCGGCGACATCATCCACGTCGCCTACGGGTACGGCCTGTTCACCGGCGGGCTCGGCGCGCATTACGGCGCGGAGAAGCTCGGCGCGACGGTCATCCCCATGTCCGGGGGAATGACCGAGCGGCAGGTGCAGCTGATCACGGATTTCCGGCCCGACATCATCATGGTCACGCCGTCGTACATGCTGGCGATCGCCGAGGAGATGGAGCGACAGGGCATCGATCCGCGCGGCACGTCGCTGCGCATCGGCATCTTCGGCGCCGAGCCGTGGACGCCCGCGATGCGCGTGGCGATCGAGGCGAAGCTCGACCTCGACGCGATCGACATCTACGGGCTCTCCGAAATCATCGGCCCGGGCGTCGCGCAGGAATGCATCGAGACCAAGGATGGGCTCACCGTCTGGGAGGATCACTTCTATCCGGAGATCATCGACCCCGAGACGGGCCGCGTATTGCCGGAGGGCGAGAAGGGCGAGCTCGTCTTCACGTCGCTCACCAAGGAAGCGCTGCCGATGATCCGCTACCGCACGCGCGATCTGACGCGGCTTCTGCCGCCGACCGCGCGCTCGATGCGCCGGATGGAGAAGATCACCGGGCGCAGCGACGACATGCTGATCATCCGTGGCGTCAACGTGTTTCCGACGCAGGTCGAGGAGCTGATCCTGAAGCAGCAGGAGCTCGTGCCGCACTACCAGCTCGAGATCACGCGCCCGAAGAACCTCGACGAGATGGCCGTCGTCGTCGAGCGCTCGCCCGGCGCCGGCTCCGCCGACGGCGAGGCCGCGGGCGTGCGCCTCGCGCACCTCATCAAGTCGATGATCGGCGTGACCGCCGACGTGCGCGTCGTGGCGCCGGCGACGATCGAGCGCTCGCTCGGCAAGGCCAAGCGCGTCATCGATCGACGCCCCAAGGGTTGAGCCTCCGCGCCCGTTCCCTTCCGTGGCGCCGTTGGGCCAGGTCGGCTGAACAGTACAACTCGTCAGGCGCGCACGCCGCGCTGCGGCGGCCTGCTCCGGTGCGGGGCCTTGCGCCATCGGGTCGACTGGCAAGAAAATTGCGTTACAACGGACACGGGTGCGTCACGTCGAAAGTGGCGGCAGAAAAGCCGCGCACCGTCAGAAACGGGCGGCGAACGCCGAACACTTGTCATCGACCGTCAACCGGCCCGCGTCGCAGGGCGCGTACCATTGAGCCCGGAAATGCATCGGGCCACAGGAGAGCGGACTGGACGAAGAGCTTCCGGAAGTTGACAGCACCGCCGCGGAAGACAACGCGACGCCAGCAGCGCAACTTCCCAATCCGACGATGGCGCCGCGCCGCGCAGACCGGCCGCGCGGCCGCGAGCTGCGCTTCGTCCGGCGAATCCACCGGCTGCGCACGCTGGGCCTGGGGCTCGGGGCATTGTGCGTCGCTTCGGTGCTTCGCCTCGACGACGCTTCGTTCGCGTGGTGGGTGCTGCTCGCGCTGAACGGCTTCGTATGGCCGCACGTGGCAATGCTGATCGCGAATCGCAGCGAGAGCCCGGCCGATGCCGAGATGCGCAATCTGCTCGTCGACGCATTGTTCGGCGGCGTGTGGATTGCGGTGATGCATTTCAACCTCCTGCCGAGCGTCCTGCTGGTCACGATGCTCGCGATCGACAAGGTGAGCCTCGGGGGGCCGCGCCTGCTCGCGCGAACGCTGGCCGTGCTCATCGCGGCCTGCGGGCTCACGTCTGCGGCGCTGGGGTTCGCCGTCGACATCGCTTCGCCGATGTCGGTGATCGTCGCCTGCGTGCCGTTCATCGTGATCTATCCGATCGCGATCAACGTCGTCACGCATCTGCTGGCGAGCAAGGTCGCGCAGCAGAACCGACTGCTGGATGAGCTTGGCCGGACCGACGGGCTGACCGGCCTCGCCAACCGCCGGCAATGCTTCGCGGTCGCGGACAGCGAGCTCGCGCGCCATTTCCGCTCGGGCAAGTCGGTCGCACTGGTGATCCTCGACGTCGACCGGCTGAAATCGATCAACGACCGCTTCGGACACCCGGTCGGCGACGAAGTGCTCTGCGGTGTCGCGGCGGCGCTGCGCGAATGCTGCCGCGCCTACGACACGCCGGGCCGCTACGGCGGCGACGAATTCATGCTGATCCTTCCGGAGACCGACGTCGCCGGGGCCGCGGAAGTCGCGCGCCGCATCCGCCAGAAGCTCGACGCGATGGTCTTCGCCAACGCGCGCGGGCTGAAATGCACGGTGAGCCTCGGTGCGGCCGAGGCTGGGCGCGACGTGGTCAACGTCGAGACGTGGGTTCGCCAGGCGGACGCCGCGCTCTACCGAGCGAAGGAGGCCGGGCGCGACCGTTTCGAAGCGGCGGTGCCTGCGGCCTGAAAGTGGATGTCGGCGCGGATTTGCCCGCGCCCGCCGTTGCGGCGTACCTTTGTTCCCGCGAAACGTTGATTCCAAAGAGTGCCCCTCGATGATCCGACCGGTGCCGCACGCCGTGATGCGATGGCTGGCGCTTTTGATTCTGCTCCTGAGTTGCGGCGCTGGCGCGGCGGATCGCGCAAAGGTCCTCCACATCGCGTTGCCGCGTGCCGAAACCGGCTTCGATCCGGCAATGGCGACCGAAATCTATTCCTCGGCGGTGATCGCGGCGATCATGGAGCCGCTGCTTACGTTCGACTACCTCGCGCGGCCGGTCAAGGTCATTCCGCTCACGGCCGCGGCACTGCCCGAGATCACCGACAACGGGAAGACCTACACGTTCAGGATCAGATCCGGCATCTTCTTTGCGGACGACCCCGCGTTCAAGGGCAAGCGCCGCGAGCTCACCGCAGATGACTACGTCTATGCGATCAAGCGCCTGGTCGATCCGGCGATGCGATCGCCCAACGCGTTCTATGTCGCCGGGAAGATCGTCGGACTCGATGCTTTCGCAGCGGCGGCAAGAAACTCCGAGGCGAAATTCGATTACCGCGCGAAGATCTCGGGGCTCGAGGTGATGGACCGCCATACGCTGCGGATCCACCTCACAGCCACCGACTACACGTTCGCGAGCGTCATGGCGCTGCCCAGTCTGAGTGCGGTCGCGCGCGAGGCCGTCGAGGCGTATCCGGGAATGGTGCAGGCGCATCCCGTTGGCACCGGACCGTACGTCCTCAAATCGTGGGTCCCGGCATCCAAGATCACGCTCGAAGCCAATCCGGGGTTTCGCGAGTTCGTCTGGAGCTTCACCGCGGGCGACGATCCAGGCGACCGGGCGATCGTCGCGGCGATGCGCGGCAAGAAGATGCCGCAGGTGGGGAGGATCGAGATCAGCGTGATGGAAGAGCAGCAGTCGCGCTGGCTCGCGTTCCAGGGCGGCGAGCTCGACCTGCTGGAGCTGCCGGCCGTCTTCGCGCCGGTCGCATTGCGCGGCGAAGAGCTGGCCCCCGATCTCGCGAAAAAAGGCATCTACCTGTCGCGCAGTCTCGATCCGCAGATCACATATACGGCGTTCAACATGCGCGATCCGGTCCTCGGGGGATTCGCGAAGGAGAAGATCGCGCTGCGCCGGGCCATCGTGATGGCCTACGACCCAGCGGCCGAGATCGCGATCATCCGCAAGGGCCAGGGCGCGTCGCTGCAGATGCCCATTCCGCCCGGCGTCGCCGGATTTTCTCCGAGCTACCGCAGCGGCATCCGCTACGATCCCGTCGCCGCCAACAAATTGCTCGACCAGATGGGCTACCACAGGGGCACCGATGGCTACCGGACACTGCCGGACGGCAAGCCGCTCACCATCCGGTACTCGAGCCAGACCGACACCACCGCGCGCGATTTCGACGAATTGTGGAAGAGGTCGCTCGACGCGATCGGCGTCCGGATGGAGGTCAGCAAGGGGAAGTACAGCGACCAGATCAAGGCGGGCATCGGCTGCCAGTACCAGATGTGGAGTTACGGCTGGATTGCCGACTATCCGGACGGAGACAATTTCGCGCAGCTGCTCTACGGGCCCAACATCAACCAGAGCAATATCGCCTGCTACGCGTCGCCCCGATACGATGCGGTGTACGAGAAATCAAGACAATTGGCCGATTCGCCGGAACGCACGGCGTTGTTCGAGCAGATGGCGAGGCAATTCGAGGCGGACACCCCGTGGCGACTTCGCGTGGCGCCCTACAGGAGCATGCTCGCATGGCCGCGCGTGATCGGCTACAAGGCACATCCGGTGCTGCTCGGCGAGTGGATCTACGTCGACATTGACGCCAAGTCGCGCTGATGGTCGTCGGGCCGGCGCCTCCACGGACAAGTCAGGATCGAGCTCCGGGCGTTGCCGGACATCTCGTCGCGCCGTCAATGCGCGCCGCCGGCGTCGGGCACGCTGCTCTTCAGCGGATGCGTGAACCACAGCAGCGGAATCAGCAGCAGGAAGATCACGGTCGAGGCATAGAAGATGTCGTCGGCCGCCAGCACGTACGCCTGCACGTTGATGATGCGGTCGATCATCGCGATGCTCTGCGCGGGGTTCATTCCCGACGCCTGAAGGCTGGACAATGCCTGCGTCGCCGCGAGACTGCCGGAGTTGATCGACTCGGCGAGATGCGCGTGGTGCATTGCGGCACGGTTGTCCCAGAGCGTGGTCGAGATCGACGTGCCGAAGGCGCCCGCGGTGATCCGCGCGAAGTTGGACAGGCCGCTGGCGCTCGGGATCTTCTCCGGCGGAAGCCCGGACAGCGCGATCGACACCAGCGGGATGAAGAAGCACGCGACGGCGGCACCCTGCAGGATGGTCGGGATCATCAGCGTCTCCATGTCGACCTGCGCATTGAAGCGCGAGCGCATGTAGCTGATCAGTGCAAAAAGCACGAATGACACCGACGCGATGAGGCGCTGGTCCACGCGCCCGACCATCCTGCCGATGACGGGCGAGAGCAGGATCGCCAGGAAGCCGACCGGCGCCAGCACGTAGCCCGCGTCGGTCGCCGTGTAGTTGAGCTGCGTCTGCAGCCACAGCGGCAGGATCACGACATTGGCGAAGAACACGCCGTAGGCCATGCCGAGGCAGAGCGTGCCCATCGCGAAATTGCGGCCGGCGAACAGTCGCAGGTCGACGACCGGGTGCTCCTCGTTCAGCTCCCAGATGAGGAAGAACACGAATCCGACCCCGGCGACCACGGCGAGCGTCACGATCTGGCCGCTGCCGAACCAGTCGAGATCCTTCCCCTTGTCGAGCATTATCTGCAGCGCGCCGATCCAGAGCACCAGCAGCGCGAGTCCGACCTTGTCGATCGGGAGCTTGCGCGTCGGCGATTCGCGGTGACGGTAGATGCTCCAGGTCAGCCAGACGGCGAGAATGCCCACCGGAATGTTGATGTAGAAGATCCACGGCCACGAATAGTTGTCGGTGATCCAGCCGCCGAGCAGCGGCCCCGCGACCGGCGCAACCAGCGTCGTCATCGACCACATCGCGAGCGCCGTGCCGCTCTTGCTGCGCGGATAGCTCGACAGCAGCAGCGCCTGCGACAGCGGGATCAGCGGGCCGGCGACGAGCCCCTGCAGCACGCGGAACACAATCAGCATGTCGATGCTGGTCGCGAGCCCGCACAGCCAGGATCCCAACACGAACAGCAGCGTCGATAGCGCGAACAGTCGCACCGGCCCGAACCGCTGCGCAAGCCAGCCGGTCAGCGGCACCGCGATTGCGTTGGCGACCGCGAACGACGTGATGATCCACGTGCCCTGGCTCGTGCTCACGGCCATGTCGCCCGAAATGGCTGGGATCGAGACGTTGGCAATCGACGTGTCGAGCACCACCATGAACGTCGCGACCGACAGCGCGAACGTTCCGGCGACGAGGCTGGCGCCGGTCAGCGGCGCCGGTGCGTCCGACGCGGCCGAGAGCGGCTGCGCAGGTGCGGAGGCCGCGGCGGCGGTCGTCGATGCCATGGCTGGGAGAGCCGCTCGCGCGCGATCAGCGTTTCCGCTTGCGCTACAGCGGCGCTGCGGCCGACGCCTTCGAGCGCACCGCGACGTGCGGCGTGCCGGCGTCGGCGGGCAGCGCGCCACGGGCCGGTGCATTGCCGTTCGATGGCGGCGCCCCGCCCATGTTGGCGGCGATAGTCCTTCTCACCAGGGCGTCGGCATCTTCGGCGTCGTGCGTGAACGCGGCGGTCGTATAAGGCGCGGCGACGCGCGGTGCGTCGGCAAGCGTCGCGCCTTTGGCGTCGGCGACGTCGACCGACGCCTCCATCGACAGGCCGACGCGCAATGGATGCAGCGCGAGCTCGGACGGAGCGATGGCGATGCGCACCGGGATGCGCTGCACGACCTTGATCCAGTTGCCGGTGGCGTTCTGCGCGGGAAGGAGCGCGAATGCGCTTCCCGTTCCGACACCCAGCCCCGCGACCGTCCCGTGGTATTCGACGCCGGTGCCGTAGGCGTCGGCCGTCAGCGTCACCGGCTGCCCGATGCGCATCCGGCGCAGCTGCACTTCCTTGAAATTCGCGTCGACCCAGACCTGATCGAGCGGGATGATCGCCATCAGCGGCGCGCCGGGCGCGACACGCTGGCCCACCTGGACCGAGCGCTTGGCGACGTATCCCGAGACCGGCGCCGGCAGTGTCGCGCGGGCGTACGCGAGGTAGGCTTCGCGCACCTTTCCGGCCGCACGCTCGACGGTCGGATGCTTCTCCACCGTCGTGCCTTCGGTCAGCGACTGGTTGGTCGCGAGCGATTGCCGGGCCGACGAGAGGGCTGCCTCGGCGCCGGCCAGCGCCCCGCGGGCGCTGGTCACGGCGGATTGCGCGTGGTTGATCTCCTCGCCGCTGACGGCGCCGCTGGCCGAGAGCTTGACCCGCCGCCCGAGGTCGTCCTCCGCGCGGGCCACCTCCGTGCGTGCGCGGCCGACATCGGCCTCGCGTTGCGCGATGTTGGCGGTCCATGTCGAGTTGCTCACGTACAGCGTGCGCACCTCGCGCACCGTCTGCGCGAGCGCGGCCTGCGCCTGCTGCAGCGCGACTTCGGCGTCGGCGTGGTCCAGGGTCACGAGCGGGGCGCCGGCCTTCACGAAATCCGTGTCGTCCGCGTTCACCGAGAGCACCGTTCCGGCGACCTGGGGCGTAACCTGCACGACGTTGCCCTGCACGTAGGCGTCGTCGGTGCGCTCGTAATTACGCGCATAGAAGAACCAGTAACCACCCCAGACGAGGCCCGCGAGGCCAAATCCGGCGGCAGCGAACAGGATCAGCTTCCAGCGCTGGCGATTGCGCTGGCGATCGGCCGTGCGTTCGGGTGAAACGTCTACGGGGGCAGTGGCGGCCATCGAGAGTCCTTGTAGCGGGCGCAGCGGTCAGCGCGCTTGCAGCATTGGCGCGGCGGCGGACAGGTTGACGGGTGTGACGTCGGCGAATCCGCCGCCCAGCGCTCGCGCGAGATTGACGTCGAGCTCGAAGGCGCGCGCCTTGAGGTCGGCGTCGAGGCGGTCCTGGACGAGCTGCTGCGTCTGCGCCGTCAGCACGGTGAGATAGTTGCCGAGGCCCGCCCGGTAGCGGATCACAGCGAGGTTGTAGGCATCGGTCGTCGCTTCGCGCGCCCGGGCCTGCTCGGCGGCGATGTGGGCGAGGTGGTCGATCGACGACAACGCGTCGGCGACGTCGCGCACCGCGTCGATCACCGCCTGGTTGTACGCGCTGATCGCGAGGTCCTGATCGGCTTCGCGCCCGCGCAGGTTTGCGTTGAGGCGCCCGCCCTCGAAGATCGGCAGGTGGATCGCCGGGCCGATGCCGCCGATGCCGCTCGCGGTCTCGAACAGCTTCGACAACCCGATCGACGTGAGCCCCGCGAACGCGACGAGATTGACGTTCGGGTAGAACATCGCCTTCGCGACTTCGACGTCGCTGCCGGCGGCCTCGACGCGCCAGCGCGACGCGACGATTTCGGGGCGGCGGCCGACGAGGTCGAGCGGAATCGCGGCGGGCAGCGCCGAGGCGGGGGCATGAGCCGGCGCGATCGCGACCAGCGAGTCGCCGCGCTGCGGGCCGGCGCCGGCGAGCGCGGCCAGCTGGTGGCGCACGATCACAATCGTGTCGTCGTACTGCGCGAGCTCGGTCCTGACCGTCGCGAGCGCGGCTTCGGCCTGTCTCACCTCGACCTTGGTGTCGAGCCCGGCGGCGAAGCGGTCCGCCGTGAGCCGCACGACGTCCTCGCGCTGCGCGATCGTAGCGCGCGACACTTCGCGCTGCGCGAACAGCCGCTGAAGGTTGAAGTAGGCGCGCGCCGTGTTGGTCGTCAGCAGCACGCGCGCGGCCTGCGCATCGGCGTCGGCGGCCTGCGCCTGTGACAGCGCGGCGCTGAGCGCGGCGCCGTTCTTGTTCCAGAAATCGATCTCGTAGACGAAGTCGAGCGTGAGGCGGTTGTCCGCGTCCCAGCTTCCCGCGAAGGGCGGCGGAAAAATGTAGTTCTCGGAATAGCGCTGGTAAGTGACGGTGCCGTTGCCGGAAACCTGGGGCAGCAGCGCCGCGCGCGCGACGCCGGCCGCGGCCGTGGCGCGGGCGACGCGGGCGCGTGCTGAGGCGAGTGTCGGGCTGCCGGCCAGCGCGTCGGTCTCGAGCGCGTCGAGCTGCGCGTCGCCGTAGCGTCGCCACCAATCCTCGCGGGGCCAGTCGATGGACACGCGCGCAGCGCCCAGCGCACCCAGGTCGACGCGCGATTCGGGCGCCGGCATCGCGTTCATGGGCGCGCACGCCGGCAGCACCAACGCGGCGCACAGCGCGCCGGCGGCGATCGTCGCGCGATGCCACGGGTGCCGGGATGCATCGCTGGTGACGGACCTCATCGTCGGCTCACTTCGCTTCCGCATTGGCGAGCATCCGGCGGACCATCGACTTCATCGTCTCGAGCTCGGCAGCGGTGAATCCGCGCAACAGCGAATTCAGCACCCGCGACAGCCCGTAGGGGATCAGGCGACACAGCCGCTGCCCCTCGGCCGTGAGGGCGATGCGGATGACCCGCGCATCGTCGGGGCAGGGGCTGCGGCGCAGCAACCCCTTGGCCTCGAGACGGTCCAGCATTCGCGTCATGGCACCTGTATCGACACAGCCGACGCGCGCGAGTTCGGCGGCCGTGTCGCCGAGGCCGAAGTGAATTGCCAGCAGCGGCCGCCACTGCACGCCCGTCAGGTCATAAGCGGCCATTTCGCCGTCGATCGCGCGATCCATGTGGATGCGCAGCGTCCGCAGCAGGTAGCCGATGCTTTCGTCGACCCGGAAGTCGTCGCCACGATAGAACGTCGGATCGCCCGGATGGGCGGAGGACGGCCGCGTGCGCGCGCGGCGCTTCGGGGAACCAATCGCTGTCATGGCAGCAATATGGCTGCCTAGACAGCAAGTGTCAACCCCGTGCCGCGCAGGGGATTCGGCGGCTCGGCCGTCGGGGCGGCCGCGAACGACCCGGTCGTCCGCGCCAAAGGCGTGCCGGAGCGTCCGCAACGGCGCTCGGTTACGCGGGGTCAGCCGAGCAGGGTTCCGAGGAGTCCGGCGATTCCGAGGCCGAGCGCCGCGAGGGCGTCGCCGGCGATGAGGCCGCCGCCCAGGAGCGATGCGGTGTTCATGTCTTCCGGCAGCGCCGTATTGGTCTGGTTGCGCTTCGCGAGCGTGTTGCCGAAGCTGGCGATCACGCCGCCCGCCGCGAACCACGCGGAGGTCGCAAGATTGAGGAACCCGCCGAACGACGACGCGTACGGCGAGGGCAGCACGGCCGAATCGAGCACGAAGTCGGTGACGAATCCGGTCCGGCCACTGGCGACGAATTTCTGGTATTTCTCGCGCGACTTGATGTACTTGCGCAGGAACTCGGTGAGGAATCCGATGCCGACGCCGACCCAGATGGCCGTGCGCTGGTACGGCTTGTCGTCGGTGAGGCTGCGCAACACGCCGACGAACTTGTAGGTCATCGCGGATGTCCATTGCGCCGGCTGTTCTTTGGCGGACATCGTCGTCTGGTCGAGCGTGAGCACCGGATAGGCGCTCATGAAGAGCTCGGCGAACACGACGGCCATGATGGCACCCATCACGATCCCGGCCACCTGGAAGCGGAACTGGATCGTGCGGTTGGTGCCGAGGCGCCATCCGGTGGAGCGGTCCTGCTGCATGTCGCAGGCTTCGGCCGTCGACACCAGCAGCACGGTGCCCGCCATCATTCCAACGATCGGATCGCGCAGCCCGAGGCCCGCCATCAGGATCACGGTGACGACGAACGCGGAGGAAATGGGATTCGAGTCGGTGATGCCGATGGAAATGCCGTTGACGAGCGCGAACACGAACACGAGCAGCACCGCGAATGTCAGGTAGCCGACCGGCTGGTGCAGCACCTGTGATCCAACGACGACGATGCCGATGCCCCAGAACACGACCCACGCGACCAGGCGCTTGGTGTTCGTGCGCTTCCAGTCCTCCTGCTCGACGGGCTTCGCGGCGGACACCTGCCGGGCGCGCTGCCAGGCGCGGAAGAGAATGAGCGACACGTCGACGATCGCCGCGCCCATGATCATGCCGAGCGCGATGAGGAACGTGATCTTGCGAAATGGCTCGCCCGGGTTGAGCCAGCCGATCGAGATGAAATAGGGAATCATCGCCCAGCCGGCCAGACCGCCGACGATCGCCGCGAGGCCGATCCGCGCGCCCACGATCATCCCGGCGCCGAACGTCGACGTCGACAGATCGATCGCGCCCATCCAGGCGATCTTGGCGCTTCCGATGCCGCCGACGACGCCCAGTCCCATCCCGCCGAAGAGGCGCGATACGGATTGCCGGAGCAGCACGGGATCGGTCAACGCGCGCAGGATGTTGGCGACCGCGAGGCCGGAGGGAAACGTGAGCTGCAGGCGGTCGACGAGGATGGGCGTGTAGAGCATCCCGACGCCGACGCCGAACATCCCGATGCACATCATGTAGAGGATGAGCTGCCACATGGGCGGATGCGGCATTCCCATCCACGTCATCGCCTGGATCACCACGGCCATCCCGCTCATCCCCGCGACCGATGCCGCCGTGGTCTGGATGTAATTCGCGCCGTGGCGTCCTTGCGTGCCGTAGCCGAACGTCACTGTCGATCCCAGGATTCCCGCGAGCACCTGCCCGCCGACGAAGAATCCGAGCGAGAAGTTCATGTACGACGCCGCCACGCCGCCCAGGGGTCCGAGGACGAAGATGCCGACGACGCCGAGCAGCGCGTAGTACTTCCACGTGCCGGGCGTCGGCAGCCATGCCCAGCGCCTGAATTCGTTCGTGACGGGAATCGACGCTGAGGTCATGGCCGGGCTCGCGGGTGGACGATGGGTGGGATCGTGTGGCGGGGGTCGGTGCCAGCCGCTGCCCGATCGTGTCGGGCGGGCGCGCCGTCCCCGCGTTTCGAGTACGGGCGCTATCTTAGTGCGTTTGGCGGGCCGGCGGAACAGCGTTGCCGGAGATCAGGGTTGCGCGCTGCCGGGGCCGGACAACATGCCGGCGGCGCCGCGGGCGCCCGCCGGGCGGGCGGCGCGGCTCGCGGAAAGCGATGCTGCGGAAGAACGGCGCCTCCGCCGTCGCGATTCGCGGCAGGCGGAGCGCGGAGTCTCCGCCCGCTGCGGGGATCGGTTAAGATTTCCGGCCGGCCGCGATTTCTTCGCGGCGAGAGAGCCGGAAATCCCATGACCGACAAGAAGTTCGCATCGCAGGCCGACCTCGTCGAAAAGCAGGTCAGCTTCGACAAGCTCTCCGAGCACGCCTACGCGTACACGGCCGAGGGCGACCCCAACACCGGCATCGTCGTCGGCGACGATGCGGTCATGGTGATCGACACGCAGGCCACGCCGGTGATGGCGCAGGACGTCGTGCGCCGCATCCGCGAGGTGACCGACCTTCCGATCCGCCACGTCGTCCTTTCACACTACCACGCGGTGCGCGTGCTGGGCGCGGCGGGATACGGCGCGCAGAACATCATCGCGAGCCGCGACACCTACGATCTCATCGTCGAGCGCGGCGAGGCCGACATGAAGAGCGAGATCGAGCGCTTCCCGCGTCTGTTTCGCGCCGTCGAGTCGGTGCCCGGCCTCACGTGGCCCAGCATCGTCTTCGACCGGAGGCTGTCGATGCGCCTCGGTCGCCTCGAGGTCGAGATCCTGCAGCTCGGCCGCGGCCACACCAAGGGCGACACGGTCGTCTGGCTGCCGCAGGAGAAGATCCTCTTCTCCGGCGACCTCGTCGAGTATGCCGCGACGCCTTACACCGGTGACGCCTATCTGTCCGACTGGCCGGCGACGCTCGACGCGATCGCGGCGCTGCGGCCCGAGAAGCTCGTCCCCGGACGCGGCGCGACGCTGCAGACGCCGCGCGACGTCAAGGCGGGACTCGACGGAACGCGGGCGTTCGTGACCGAGATGTTCGCCGCGGTGAAGCAGGGGGCCGCGGCCGGCAAGGACCTGCGCAGCGTCTACAAGGACACCTACGCGCTGCTGAAGCCGAAGTTCGGCGACTGGGTGATCTTCGATCACTGCCTGCCGTTCGACGTGTCGCGTGCCTACGACGAGGCGACGCTGCACAAGGATCCGCGCATCTGGACTGCCCGCCGCGACAAGGAGCTGTGGGAGGCGCTCGAAGGGTGAGTCGCGTGGTTCCATTCCCGCGGATATCAGGCTCCGGTGAAGACTTACACGAATCCGGTCTACGCATACGAGCGCTCGAGCGACCAGGATTCGCCGCCGCAGCGCCGTCCGGTCGTCGTCGTCGGCGCGGGCCCCGTCGGGCTCGCCGCGGCGATCGACCTCGCGCAGCGCGACATCCCGGTGGTCGTGCTGGACGACGACGGCACGGTGAGTGTCGGCTCGCGCGCGATCTGCTACGCCAAGCGCACGCTCGAGATCCTGGATCGGCTTGGGTGCGGCGAGCGCGTCGTGCGCAAGGGCGTCGAATGGAAGGTCGGGCGCGTCTTCTTCCGGGACGAGCTTGCATACCGCTTCGACCTGCTCCCCGAAAACGGCCATCGGCGCCCCGCGTTCGTGAATCTGCAGCAGTACTACCTCGAGGAATTCCTGGTCGATCGCCTCGCCGAGCTGCCCTCCGCAGAGGTCCGCTGGCACAACAAGGTCGTCGAGGTGGCGCCGGATGATGACGGCGCGGTGCTGCGCGTCGAGACGCCGGAGGGCGACTACTGGCTCTCCTGCGACTGGCTCGTCGTCGCCGACGGCGCGAAGAGCACGGTGCGCACGCTGCTCGGGCTCGAATCCGAAGGCCAGGTGTTCCGCGACCGCTTCCTCATCGCCGACATCCACATGCGCTCGGATTTTCCGGCCGAGCGCTGGTTCTGGTTCGACCCGCCGTTCCACCGGAATCAGTCGGCGCTGCTGCACCGGCAGGCCGACGACGTCTGGCGCATCGACTTCCAGCTTGGCTGGGACGCCGATCCCGAGGAAGAGCGCAAGCCGGAGCGGATCCTTCCGCGCCTGCGCGCCATGCTGGGGCCCAAGGCCGAATTCGACATCGAATGGGCGAGCGTCTACACGTTCCAGTGCCGGCGCATGCGGCGCTTTCGCCACGGCCGCGTGCTGTTCGCCGGAGACGCCGCGCATCTCGTCTCCCCGTTCGGCGCGCGCGGCGCGAACAGCGGCGTCCAGGACGCCGACAACCTCGCCTGGAAGCTCGCGCTCGTGATCAACGGCGATGCGCCCGAGAGGCTGCTTGGAGAGCTACGACGCCGAACGGATCGCGGCGGCCGACGAGAACATCCTCAATTCGACGCGCGCGACCGACTTCATCACGCCGAAGAGCGCGATGTCGCGCACGTTCCGCGACGCGGTGCTGGCGCTCGCCAAGCGCCACGCCTTTGCGCGCAAGCTCGTCAACAGCGGACGCTTGTCGATCCCTCACGTCTACGCCGCATCGCCGCTGAGCACGCCCGACGCGCCTGGCGAATCGTTCGAGGCGGCGCAGGTCCCGGGCGCGCCCGCGACCGACGCGCCGGTGCGCGGCCCCGGGTCGGAGTGGTTCCTCGACTATGTGCAGGGCGGGTTCACGCTCGTCGCGTTCGGCGATGCCGTTCCCGCCGCCGCCGCGGCATCGCTGGCGCAGGACGGCGTGCCGTGCCGGCTCGTCCACATAGGCGCGAGCGTCGGCGGCGACGGCATCGCGCTCGAGGATCGGGCCGGGCTCCTCCGCGACCGCTATGACGGAAAGCCCGGCACGTGCTACCTTTTTCGCCCGGACCAGCACGTCGCCGCACGCTGGCGCCATTTCGACGCCGATGCCGTGCGTCGCGCGATCGCGCGCGCAACCGCCAATGATTGAAGGATGATTCATCCGATGTCGACACTGGAGACCGTTCCCAATATCGCCGCGCCGGACGATTTCTACGAGTCGCTGATTGCGCTGCATCGCGACCTCAGCGAAGCACAGAGCGCGCTCGTCAATGCGAAGCTGATCCTGCTGCTCGCCAATCATATCGGCGACGCCAGCGTGCTGGCTGCGGCGATGGCCGCGGCGCGCGAGGACGTGCTGGAATCGCGGTGACGCGTGGCGCTCCTCACGCGAATCTCATGACGGACTCCCGATGAACAAGCGCATCGCGCCATTGGCGGACGCTACGCCGCTTCCTCTCACGCCCGACGAGCCGGCCCTCGGATACGTCTCCGGATTCGGCAACGAGTTCGCGACCGAAGCGCTTCCGGGCGCGCTGCCGGTCGGCCAGAATTCGCCGCAGCGCCCCCCGTACGGCCTCTACGCCGAGCAACTCTCGGGCAGCGCGTTCACGGCGCCTCGCGGCGCCAACCGGCGCTCGTGGACGTACCGGATCCGCCCCGCGGCGATGCACGAGCCGTTCCGTCTCCTCGAAAGCGGCCGCATCGAAAGCCGGTTCACGGAGGTCGTCACGCCGCCCGACCAGCTGCGCTGGGATCCGCTGCCGATGCCGACGGAGCCGGCCGATTTCGTTGCGGGTCTCGTCACGATGGCGGGCAACGGGGATCCCGCCGCGATGAGCGGCTGCGCGATCCACCTGTTTGCGGCGAACCGCTCTATGACCGGCCGCTTTTTCTACGACGCCGACGGCGAGCTGCTGATCGTTCCGCAGCAGGGCCGCTTGCGCCTCGCGACCGAATTCGGGCGGCTCGACGTTGCGCCGCTCGAGATTGCGGTGATTCCGCGCGGCGTGCGCTTCCGGGTCGAGCTGCCCGACGGCGCGGCGCGCGGCTACGTCTGCGAGAATTACGGCGCGCCGTTCAGGCTGCCGGACCTCGGCGTGATCGGCTCCAACGGTCTTGCCAACTCGCGCGACTTCAAGACGCCGGTCGCATGGTACGAGGATCGGGAGGGCGAATTCGAGCTCATCGCGAAGTTCCTCGGCAATCTCTGGTCTGCCGCGATCGGCCATTCCCCGCTCGACGTCGTCGCCTGGCATGGCAATTACGCGCCGTACAAATACGATCTCACGCGGTTCAACGCGATCGGCTCGATCAGCTACGACCACCCGGACCCGTCGATCTTCCTCGTCCTGCAGTCGCAGAGCGATACCCCGGGTGTGGACACGATCGACTTCGTCATCTTCCCGCCGCGGATCCTCGCGATGGAGCACACGTTCCGGCCACCGTGGTATCACCGCAACGTCGCGAGCGAATTCATGGGATTGATCATAGGCGCCTATGACGCCAAGGCCGAGGGCTTCGTCCCGGGCGGCGCGAGTCTGCACAACTGCATGACCGGCCACGGGCCGGACGCCGACACTTACGACAAGGCCAGCACGATGGACCTCGCCGAGCCAACGCGCGTCCGCGACACGATGGCGTTCATGTTCGAGACGCGCCTGCCGATCCGGCCGACGCGCGCAGCACTCGAATCGGCGCAGCGCCAGCCCGAGTACTACCGCTGCTGGCAGGGCCTGAAAAAGCGCTTCGATCCGACGCGCGTCTGACCGCGCGCGTCGCGCCCGGCGACATCCGAATCGAATCCGGACGGCCGAAAAAGCGACGCCGGGCATGAAGCCCGGCGCGCGTGCGGCATCGGCGTGACGCCGATTGGAGCGGCAGGTATCAGTGGCAGATCGTCGCGGCGCCCGGCCCGAACAGGAAGCGCGTCAGCGTCTTTGTCTGCCGCACCGTCGGAAGCCCGCCCCCTCCGTTGACGTCGTAGCTCAGCGTTGCGGAATTGCCATTGGTGAAGGTGATCGTCGCGGAGCCGACCGGAATCGGCGCGATGCGCTTCGTCTTGTCGTACGCGTCGAAGCGTGGGCCCCCGGTCTTCAGCAGCTGGCCGGAATACTGCGCTCCGGTCGTCTGCGTCGCCAGCACCGACAGCCACATCGGCTGGTTATTCGTTCCGTACGTGTACCAGGTCGCGAAGATCTGCGTGCCCTGATGCGCGAAGTTGATGCCCCAGCCCGACTCGACTCCGTTGGGGACCCACCACAAGTCCTGATAGTTCGTCGCCTGCTTCAACTGGCCCGAGGTCGCAGCCCCGTACCCGCAGATCGGCGGATTGGTCTGGGTGTTGAGCTGGAAGCGCGTGATCTGCTTGATCTGCTGGGCGTTGCCGCCTCCCGCGGCGACGCCGTAGGAGAGCACGCCGTTGTCCCGGTCGGTGAAGGTCAGCGTCCCGATGCCGACCTGGGTCGGCACCCCGGTGCCCGTGAACGCGCTGAACGGAGGACCGGTGTCGGTGTAGACGGGCCCGGAATACACGTTGCTCGTGGGCGACGTGCGGGCGGTCAGCATCGACATCCACCATGGGTTGCCGGCACTGTCGTACGTGTACCACGTCGCGAAGATCTGGTCGCCCTGATGCGCGAAGTTGATGCCCCATCCGTCCTCGGTAGCGCCGGGCACCCACCAGAGTCCCTGGTAGTTGTTGAATCCGGCGCCCACCAAGGTATTGAGATAGGCGGCAATGTCGCTCAGGTTCGCCGACGTGAGACCGGTCAGCGCAGGCGTGTTCATCTTCGGAACCTTGGTGGCGATCGCGGTCTGGATCACCGACGCCGCCACGCCCTTCTGCACCAGCGGATAGTTGGGAAAGCCGTGGCAGGAATTGCAATTGGCGAGGTACAGAGTCTTGCCTGCCGCGGCGCTTTGTGCATTGGCCGTTGCGGCGAAGGCCGCGACGCCCAGAGCCAAACTCAAGCAACAGACCTGTTTGAACGAGAACATCTGTTTCTCCTTTGACTGGCTACACACGGCCGTGCCGTCCCTGTGGTGCGTTGCCTTTGCGCCGGCGGCCGGCGCGACGTCCCGTCCCCCGGACGGCCTGCCTCGCGCGGCTAGCTGCGCCTTGCTTCAATTAGTACTTTAAATACAATCCCTTGGCGGATGCATTTCGATTCGGGCCCACCGTTCGGCCCTTGGGATCCTCCCGCCGGCGGCTCCACCGGATCCCGGTTCATGCCAATGTCATAGCACATTGTCATAGATTCTTATCGGAAGTCAACCCGTTTCGTCGGCTCGACTCCGGACGCGACAACGGGGGCCCCTCCCGCGGGATCGGCGCCCGGAACGAGTGGCATGCCGCGGGCGCGGTCCGTGCGCGGATTGGAGGCGCCGGCGGCCGCGGAGGCCGGCGCGTCGAGGAGGCGTCGAATCGACCCGGGTTGGGGGGTGGGACTCGACGGCCGGCCCCCGCCAAGGCATCCTTGGGGCGTCCTCCAGGCGCGCGTCCGCGTGCCCCGCGAGCGTTCTTCCCGCAACAATCTCCAGGAAATCGAAATGACCTATCAGAACATCGTCGTCGAGACGCGTGGACGCGTGGGCCTCGTGCGCCTCAATCGTCCCCAACGGATGAACGCCCTGAACGGCGAGCTCGCAAAGGAGCTGGGCGAGGCGCTCGAACGCTTCGACGCGGACGACGGCATATCGGCCATCGTCCTCACTGGCAACGACAAGGCCTTTGCCGCTGGCGCCGACATCGGCGCGATGGCCGACTGGAGCTACCAGACCGTTCTGCACGATAACTACATCACGACGGACTGGGAGCGCATCCGCGCCATCCGCAAGCCGGTGATCGCCGCGGTCGCCGGCTACGCGCTGGGCGGCGGGTGCGAGCTCGCGATGTCCTGCGACCTCATCATCGCCGCCGATACGGCGAAATTCGGCCAGCCCGAGGTTTCGATCGGCACGATGCCGGGCATGGGTGGCACGCAGCGTCTGCCGCGCGCCGTCGGGAAGTCAAAGGCGATGGACTGGTGCCTCACCGGGCGCATGATCGACGCCGCCGAGGCCGAGCGCAGCGGTCTCGTCGCGCGCGTCGTGCCCGCCGCGGGCCTCGAAGAGGAAGCGCTGGCCGTCGCCGCGAAGATCGCGACGCACTCGCTGCCCGTCGTGCTCAAGATAAAGGAGGCGATCAACCGCGCCTACGAGTCCTCGCTGTCGGAGGGACTTCTGTTCGAGCGGCGCGAGTTTCATTCGACGTTCGCGCTCGACGACCAGAAGGAAGGCATGCGCGCATTCGTCGAGAAGCGCAAGCCCGTGTTCAAGAACCGCTGACGCCGCGCGCCGGGCACGGCGCATGCCGGCACGGCGATAGAATGCTTGGTGCGCGACGTTTCCGCCGATTGCCAGGCGACGGCGCGATTCACCGGACGACGAGCATTCGAAATCGCTGTCACCGATTCCGTCGCAACCCTTTTTGAACGAGGTCATTCCATGAATATCTCGCTTGTCCGTGCAATCGCGGCCGGCGCGGTGCTGCTCGTCGCGCTGGCGGGCTGCCAGTCGACGTCGATCCAGTCGGCGTGGTTCGATCCCGCGTATACCGGCGGCCCGATGCCGAGGATCGATGTCGTGGGCGTGGGCAGCAACGTGTCCGACTCGCCGCGTGTTCGAGGACATCTTCGCGCAGAAGCTGCGCGCCGCCGGCGTCGACGGCGTTCCCGGCTACACGGTGATGGCGGACGATGCGCGCGCGGCCGAAGGGCCGTTCTCCGCCGCGATCGAGAAGTCGGGTGCGCAGGGGCTCCTCGTCGTGCGCCTGCTCGGCGTCGACACCAAGACGCAGGTCTCGACGACGATCGTTCCCGGCGGCGGCCCCGGATGGGGTGCGGGTTTCGGTCCCGGATACGGCCCGTACGGCGGCTTCTACGGGCCTGCCTGGTATCCGGTCACCCAGGTGTCGCAATACGACGTCGCGTCGGTCGAGGCAAGCCTCTACGACGTGAAGACGCGGCGCCTCATCTGGTCGGCGACGACGCAGACGATGAATCCGCAGTCGGTCGCGCAGGAGACGCCCGGCTTCGCGGACCTCATCATCAAGCAGCTTTCGGCGCGCGGACTGATCGGCGCGCCGAAGTAGAGCCGCGCGGGCAGTCCGCCGCGCGCTCAGCGATCGGTCGAGCGAAAGCGCATCGAGCCGGCGTTTCCGGCCAGCGTCAGCACGAGCTCGCGGCCGTTGTCCTGGTGCGCGCTGACCGCCGCGAGACCCTTCAGGAATTCGGAGTCCTTCGATCCGGGCGAACACATCGCGCGCGTGAGCGCGATCGGCCCGAACGTGAGGCTCCTGCCGTTCAGCAGATAGTTTCCGGATCCGCGGTTGCAATCGGCGCGCACGTTGACGCGCCCGCCCGGCTGGAACTCGAGCGTGTAGCGCTCGGGTGCGTCGGGGACCACGCTGGTGTCGTTGCCTATCCGCGTGCCCTGCCAGACCCAGATCCCCGTCGCGAGCAGCGCGTCGCCGGCATCCGCCGCCGGCAGGATCGGCGGGGGAGGCGCGTTCACGGAGCCGGGGAGCGCGGGCGGCGCGTCGGACGTCGCGCAGGCGGCCGCGACCAGCGCCAGAACAAGCACGATCGCATGCGGTCGCATGGGAACGCTCCTTATCGCGTTGCGGTTCATGTCCGGATGATTCTAGGCCAAAGGATGCGGAGTGCGTGGAGCCCGACTGCGCGACGCGCCGTCATGTGGCGGCTGCCGGGCGTCGGAGCCGGCGCCACAGCCTCCAGGCGACCCACGGAATCCCGACCAGGGAAACCGTCGCCCACACGAAGGCCGCGATCTCGGAGCCGCGCAGCGGCGCGGGCAGCAGATCGGGATCGCGCAATTCCGGAGGAAACGGACGGGGCGGCACCGGAATGATCTTGAGCTCCGCGCGGTCGCGCGGCAGGCGCTCATGAATCTCCCGGATCGTGACCGCCGGCGCCGTTCCCCACGCGCGGCTCGACGGGAACTGCGGAAGATTGCAGCAACGCGAGCGCGTCGAGGTCCGCCGCGAGCATCTGCTCCAGCCTGCCGCTGGCGCCGCGTTGCCCGGTGCCGGTCGCGAGTTGGCGCAGGCTCGCGAAGATTTCCTCGAAGGCGGCCGCCGGCAGCAGCCGGGTCTGGTCCTCGTTGAGATAGTCGAAGGCGTCCAATGCCTTCCCGAGCGAGCGCTCGCGGATCGCGACGAAGGGCAGCGACGCCCACGCGCGCAGGCGATTGGTCGGGCCGCGGGCGGCGATGCGCAGCCCGAGCGCGCGCAGCGCGTCCACGGTGATGCCGGCGCAATTCATCGTTGGATGCGCGTAGATGAGCTGGTGGCGATAGAACTGGTTGTACACGCGCGCCAGCGCGGACTGGGCGAACGCGGCGGCGCGGGGCTGCGACAGCACGGCGACGAGCAGGTACGACGGCCGGTACCAGTTCTGACCGGCGTTGAGATCGGCGAGATAGTTGTCGAGCGGCACCGGCGCCGCGATGATGCCTTTTTCGCTTTCGCTGTCGAGCGTGTAGAAGTTGTTGACGAGCCAGTCGCCGATGGCCCCGTCCGGCGCGACGCGGCCCGTGACGAGCGCCAGGTGACCGCCGTGTGCTTCGTCGTCGTCGCCCTGAGCGCCGTTCAGCACGAAGCCGAGGATCGTGCGGCCGGTGAGGTCCGGATCGAGCGCGTGCCGGCGCCACAGGGTGGACGTCGAGAACGGGCTGCGTGCTCCGCCGGAGGGCTCCGCGCGGACGCGCGCACGCAGCGACGCCACGGACGGCACCGCGTCCGGAAGATCGCCAGTGTCGGCAAGGCGCCGGAAGTGAAAGTCCTCCGGCCAGATCGTGCGGGCGACGAAAGCGCCGCCATCGACGCGCCCGCGCAGCTTCACTTCGCGACGCGAGAAGAACGCCGCCGATGCGTCGTTGAACCACGAACGGTTGAGCGCGAAGCGCGGCACGAGACGCAGTTGCAGGACGCTGCCGAGGACGATGGCAGAGGTCGCATTGAGAGACAGCCGCGCATGGGCCCGCACTTCCGGCGCGGCAATCCAGACGAGCGGCGGAAAATCGGGCGTATCGGAGTCGCGGCGGGTCGCCATCCATCCGCGGAGGTCTGCGCCGACCGCAACGCCCGGCTCGAACCCCGCGACGGGCGAGCTGGGTTTGGGCAGCGCGATCGTCTCGCCCTCGAAATACCACAGCGCCTGCGGAAGGCCGGTCGCCTCGGGGGAATGCCCTTCCACGATCCGGAACCCGGCGGCGGGATAGAGTCCGAGCGCCCGCGAAGCGCCCCCCGCGGCAGGCAGCAGGGCGTTACGGGAATTGGCAGGTGGCACGATGAGGCGATCGTCGGGAGCGGCAGGAGCCTTGGCCGGCGACCGGGCGGGTTCCGCGCGCCATCATCGATGGGCGAGGCGTCATCCTACGTCAATTCGGGACGCGACGAACCGCATCAGCCTTGGCCCCGCAAGCTATGATTGCGGCTCGCCTCCCAATCCAACAAGAACAATGTCGACCCCACGCATCGTCAGGCGACTGGAGCACGACCTTGCCGCGGAGCGCCGCGCGATCGTCGCCGGCCTTCGCGCGTCGCCGGCGCGCCTCGCGCCACGCTATTTCTACGATCGGCTGGGCTGCGCGCTGTACGCCGCGATCTGCGAGCTTCCGGAGTACTACCTGACGCGCACCGAGCGCGCGATCTTCGATGCGCACCGCGCCGACATCGCGCGCGCCGTCGGCCGTGGGCGGCAGTTCGTCGACCTCGGGGCCGGCGACTGTCGCAAGGGTGAGGCATGGCTCGAATGGCTCCTGCCGTCGCGCTATCTTGCGGTCGACATCGCGGAGGACGCGATCGGCGAAGCGCTGGCGCGAATGGCGCCGCAGCATCCGTCGGTCGAGATGCTCGGAGTCGTCACCGATTTCGCCGAGGGCCTCGATCTGCAGGAAGACCTGACCGACGCGCCGGCGACATTCTTTTTTCCCGGATCGTCGATCGGCAACTTCGCGCCCGGCGAGGCGCAGCGATTCATCGGCCAGATCCGGCGTCATTGCACCGTTCCGGGGAGCGGCCTTCTCATCGGCGTCGACACGAAGAAGTCCGAAGAGCGCATCGAAGCGGCCTACGCCGACTCCCTCGGCGTCACCGCGGCGTTCAACCGCAATGCGCTCAATCACGTGAATCACGTGATCGGAAGCGACTTCGTCGCGGCCCGATGGATTCATCGCGCCTTCTACGCCGCCGCCTCCGGGCGGGTCGAGATACATCTCGAAGCGGCATCGCCGCAGCATGTCTCTCTTGCCGACGGCGTGCGCGAATTCGCCGCGGGCGATCGCATCCACACCGAGAATTCGTTCAAGTACGCGCCGGACGATTTTGCCGCGCTGCTCCGGCGGGCCGGATTCGAACGCGTACGCCGCTGGCAGGATCCTGCCGGCGACTTCGCCGTGTTCCACGCCGAATAGGCTCTTGGGAGCCTCTGCATAAGTATTCACGATTGCGCTGCTTCCGCCCGATGCGGATGGATACAAGACGCGCGACGAAGGTCGTAGCCCGGCCTACGATGCCGAGGAGCGCGGCGCGGCAGACGCCGCATCGGGCAGCAGCCCGAAGGGACGGGGCTTTTCGGGCGGTCTGCTTTGTCGCGAGGCTCGCCAAGGGGGGCCGGCCATTGGCTTCGCCTCGCCTCATTTGGCAACTTAGGCATCCCATCCCGAAACGCCTCCGTCGCAACCGCGAATACTTATGTAGAGGCTCCCTAGCGCAGGCTTCGCGCGAGACGCACGCCCGAAAACTGCCAGCGCGCTTCCGGAGGGAAGAAATTGCGGTACGTGGCGCGGATGTGCGTGCGGGGCGTCGCGCAGGACCCGCCGCGCAGCACGTACTGATTGCACATGAACTTGCCGTTGTATTCGCCGACCGCGCCGGGCGCGGGCACGAAGCCGGGGTACGGCGCGTACGAGCTCTGCGTCCATTCCCACACGTCGCCGAACATCTGGGCCGGCGCCGATTCCGGCGGCGCGACGTCCGGCGGCAACGGGTGCAGCGCGCCGCTGTCCAGGAAATTGCCGTCGACGCGGGCGCCGCGCGCCGCGACCTCCCATTCGAATTCCGTCGGCAGGCGCGCGCCGGCCCAGCGCGCGAACGCGTCGGCCTCGAACAGGCTCACGTGCACGAGCGGAGTGTCCGGCGCGACCTTGGTGCGGCCGGCGAGCGAGAAAGCCGTGCAGCCCCCGTCACGACGGTCCCAGTAAAGCGGGGCCTCCCACTTCTGCGCCTGGACGAGGTCCCAGCCCAGCGCAAGCCAGAGCTCGGGCCGCCGATAGCCGCCGTCGTCGATGAACGCGAGATATTCACGGTTGGTGACCGGATGGGCCGCGAGCTCGAACGGCGCGACGTACACGCGATGGCGCGGCGATTCGTTGTCGAACGCGAACCCCGATCCGTCGGCGCCGACTTCGGTCAGCCCCCCGTCGTGCGCGATCCACCGGAGCAGCGGCGCGGCATGCGGCGGAAGCGGCCGCGGGCGGCGATAAGCGGGCGCGAGCGGATTGCGCGACAAGAGATGCTTGACGTCGGTCAGGATGAGCTCCTGATGCTGCTGCTCGTGCTGCAGCCCGAGCTCCATGATCTGCGCGAGCTCCGCGTCTTCGCCGGCGATCGCAAACAGCGGGGCCATGCAGGCGTCTACGTGCGCGCGATAGGCGATGACCTCGTCGAGCGACGGTCGGGACAGGAGCCCACGCTCGGCGCGGGGATGCCGCTCGCCGATCGCGTTGTAGTACGAGTTGAAGAGCGCGCGGAACGCGGCGTCGAAAGGCCGGTATCCGCGCAGGAAGCGCTGGAGGACGAACGTCTCGAAGAACCAGGTCGTGTGCGCGAGATGCCACTTGACCGGGCTCGCGTCAGGCATCGACTGCAGCGCGCAGTCCTCGATCGACAACGGCGCCGCGAGCGAGCGCGTCGTCGCGCGCACCGCGGCGAAACGATCCTGCAGATGCTCCGGCACTGCACGGGAAAGCGCGGGCGCGTCGCTGCGCGAAACGATCTTCCAGGCGGTCATCTCGGCTCCGGGCGGGGCATTTGCATCATCGTACCTCGACCCGCGCGGGGCCGGCGGAGATCGCGCCGATTTCAACGGCCCCTGCGAAGCCCTCGGCGCGGAAGATCGCCAGCACCTCGTCCACCGCGTCAGGCGCGCAGGCGACGAGAAGCCCGCCCGAAGTCTGCGGATCGGTCAGCACCGCACGTTCCGCGTTCGTAGCGCCGGGAGGAAGCGTCACCTCGCTGCCGTATCCGCTCCAGTTCCGGCCGGAGGCTCCCGTCACGCATCCGGCGCGGGCCAGCGCCAGCACGCCGGGATGCAGCGGGATCCGCGCGAAGTCGAGCATGGCGGTGGCGGCGGAGGCACGGCAGACTTCGAGCAGATGGCCGAGCAGGCCGAATCCGGTGACGTCGGTCAGCGCGTGAACGGATTCCATCGTGCCGAGCGTGATGCCGGGCGTGTTGAGCTGCGTGGTGCTGGCGATCATCGTGGCATAGTGCTCGGCGCCGAGCCGCCCCTGCTTCAGCGCGGCGCTGTAGATGCCGATGCCGAGCGGCTTGCCCAGCACCAGCCGGTCGCCGGGGCGCGCGCCGGCGTTGCGTTTGAGTCGTTCCGGATCGACGACGCCGATGGCGACGAGACCATAGATCGGTTCCGCCGCGTCGATCGTGTGTCCGCCCGCGATCGGAATTCCCGCCTTCGCGCAAATCGTCTCGCCGCCTTCCAGGATGCGGCGGATCGTATCGACCGGCAGCTTGTCGATCGGCATTCCCACGAGCGCGAGGGCGAACAGCGGCGTCGCGCCCATCGCATACACGTCGGAGATCGCATTTGCCGCCGCGATCGCGCCGAAGTCATGAGGGTCGTCGACAATCGGCGTGAAGAAGTCCGTCGTTGCCACGATCGCCTGCCGCTCGTTGATCCGGTAAACGGCGGCGTCATCGGACGTCTCGAGCCCGACCAGCAGGTCCTTCGGGAGCAGGCCGCCTCCCGCGCGGCCGAGGATGTCGCGCAGCACGCCCGGCGCGATCTTGCAGCCGCAGCCCCCGCCGTGGGAGAGCTGGGTAAGGCGCAATGGCGGTGAATCGGCTTCGGGCATTTCGGGTCTCGGGCAAGGGAAGGCGCTGCCAACTTCGCCGAACGCAGGCAAAGCGGCCCATTGGTCATTGTAAATCCCTGCGGCAATCGGGGTTCCGCCATAGGACTTTCCGGGGCGAGGCGAAGTTCACCGCCGCCGAAGGTCGCAACCGACGCGCGAATTAAGGCAAAACTGATGCAGATCAAACGGATCGGGGGTGCGGCGCTTTGTAGCAGCAGTGCCTCGGCGTAGCATCCTTCCATCGTCCATCACGCCTGCATTCACCGTCATTCTGGTGTGCCGGTTCGAGCGATGGATGGAGTCATCAGGAGGAATCGAATTGAACGCCGACCAGGATCTGACCGCCAGCGGTTCGCGGAGGCGGTCGGTCGGCGCGGTCGTTTCGCACCCCTCGCCGCGGCGATCCCGCCGCGGCCCGGCCGCGCGGCACCCGGCTGCGGCGCCGACTCACCGGTGCGCCTCGCCGCGCGCCAGGTAAATTCATCCGAGCCCAATCACCATGTCGAATTTCGAGATCGTCGCGCGGAACGATTTTTCCGACGTCACGTACCTGCTGGAGGTCCGCCACCCGCTGCTCGCGAGAGCCGCGCGACCCGGCCAGTTCGTCATCGTCATGGCGACCGAGCACGGCGAGCGCATCCCGCTGACGATCGCGGATTTCGATCGCGACAAGGGAACGATCACGCTGGTCATCCAGGCGGTCGGGAAGACGACGCGCGAGATGCAGCGGAATTGCCGGGTCGGCAGCTCGCTCTATGCGATGGTGGGGCCGATGGGCGTGCCGAGCCCGATCGGTCACGTGAAGAAGGTTCTCTGTGTGGGCGGAGGCCTGGGCGTCGCGCCGATGTTTCCGCAGGCGCGCGCGTTCCAGGATGCGGGCGCCTACGTGATCGGTGTCATCGGATTCCGCAACAAGGACCTCGTGTTCTGGGACGACAAGTTCAACACGGTGTGCGACGAGGTGATCGTGTGCACCGACGACGGTTCGGCCGGCGTCAAGGGCACCGTCGCCGAGGGCATCCGGCTGGCGATCGCCAAGCATCCCGACATCGACGAATGCGTGGCGATCGGCCCGCCGATCATGATGAAGGGCAGTGCGGAGGCGACGCGGCCGCACAAGATAAAGACGATGGTGAGCCTCAATCCGCTGATGGTCGACGGCACCGGGATGTGCGGCGGCTGCCGTGTGAAGGTCGGCAACGAGATCAAGTTCGCCTGCGTCGACGGGCCCGATTTCGACGGTCACCTCGTCGACTTCGACGACCTCATGGCGCGCCTCAAGCGCTTCACCGCCGAGGAGCGGATGGCCCTCGAGCACTGGAACGACACGTGCCGGCTGATGAAGCAGGCCGACGAGCTGGCGGCGGCGACCGCCGGGAATGATCCGGAGCACTATTGATGGCTGCGAAGAAGAAAACGATCCGGACGATTCCGCAGGCGCGGACGCCGATGCGGGAGCAGGACCCGAAAGTGCGTGCGCGCAACTTCAGCGAGGTGTCGCTGGGCTACGGACTCGAGGAAGCGCTGGTCGAGGCCGACCGCTGCCTGCAATGCCCCGACCAGCCCTGCGTGCGCGGCTGTCCGGTCGGCATCGACATCCCGGCGTTCATCCAGAAGATCGTCGAGAAGCACCATCACGGCGCCTACGACATCATCACCGACACCAACCTCCTCCCGTCGATCTGCGGCCGCGTCTGCCCGCAGGAGAACCAGTGCGAGGGTGTATGCACGGTGGGCGACACGCTGGAGCCGGTCGCGATCGGCCGCCTCGAGCGCTTCGTCGGCGACATGGCGATCAAGGAAGGCTGGGCCAACATTCCGTACATCGAGCCCTCCGGATACAA
This sequence comes from uncultured beta proteobacterium, assembly GCA_963846855.1. Classification (GTDB taxonomy): domain Bacteria; phylum Pseudomonadota; class Gammaproteobacteria; order Burkholderiales; family Casimicrobiaceae; genus CAIWHR01. The sequence continues at coordinate 1,900,078 of CAWJXK010000008.1, read as the reverse complement.
GGTCGGCATCGTCGGCGCCGGCCCCGCGGGAATGGCCTGCGCCGCCGACATGGCGAAGGCCGGCTGCGATGTGACCGTCTACGAGGCGTTCCACCAGCCGGGCGGCGTGCTGAAGTACGGCATACCGGACTTCCGCCTGCCGAACGAGGTGATCGACGCCGAGCTCGACAAGCTGAAGCAGCTCGGCATCAAGTTCGAATGCAACACGCTGGTCGGCCGGCTGTTCACGATCGAGCAGATGGTCACCGAGATGGGTTTCCACGCGGTCTTCATCGGCACCGGCGCGGGCTATCCGAGCTTCATGGGAATCCCGGGGGAATCGCTGAATGGCGTGCTCTCCGCCAACGAGCTCCTGACGCGCTGCAACCTGATGCGCGCCCGTGATTATCCGAATTTCGACACGCCGTTGAAACCCGGCAAGCATGTCGCCGTCATCGGCGCCGGCAACACGGCGATGGACGCGCTGCGCGTGTCGCTGCGGCTCGGTGCCGAGTCGGTGCATTGTGTATACCGGCGCTCGAAGACCGAGGCGCCCGCGCGCAAAGAGGAAATCCACCACGCCGGGGAAGAGGGCGTGGACTTCAACTGGCTGTCGAGCCCCATTGAAATCCTGGGCGACGAGAACAAGACGGTGCGGGCGCTGCGCTGCGTCCGGATGGAGCTGGGCGAACCCGACGAGTCGGGACGCCGGCGTCCCGTCGTCATTCCGGGCAGCGAATTCGAGCTCGAGACCGACATGGTCGTGTTCGCCATCGGCACCAATGCGAATCCGATCATCGGACAGACCTCGAAGCTGAAGCTCAACAAGCGCGGCTACATCGCTACCGACGAGAATCTCGCGACGTCGATCGCGGGCGTCTACGCGGGCGGCGACATCGTCACCGGCGCCGCGACCGTCATCGAGGCGATGGGCGCGGGGCGCCGGGCCGCGCGCGGCATGAAGGCCTATCTCGGCCTGCGCGACACCGAGTCGGTCTACGACGCCGATCCGGCGGGCATGCGCTTCGGCATCGCGCGCCGCGAGCACGGCTTCGCCCGGATCCGGCTCGCCTGACACCGCACTTCGCGTCCATTCTTCACCACAAGGCCCTTCCATGACCGACGCTGCACTGCTCGAACGAACCACCAAATCAGGGACGGGCAGCGCCAAGCGCGCCAAGATCCTGACCGAGCACGTCGTCGAGGTGATCAGCGACTCGGGCGAGGGCGCGCAACGCTGCGGCCAGTCGCTCGCGGCCATCGCCGCGCGCAGCGGCAACGGCATCTGGACCGAGGAAATCATCCCGGCCGAGATCCAGCCGCCGGCGCGCAGCGTCGCCGGCGCGAGCGGCATCCGGATCCGGATCGGCGCCAAGCGAGTCACCAACGGCGGCGACGAGACCGAGCTGGTCGTGGCGTTCAACGAGCAGGTCCTGCTGGGCAGGGTGCGCACCGGCGAGCTCAAGCCGGGTGCGACGATCCTGCTCGAGGACATGTGGCGCGAGCACAAGGATCCGGCGATCGTCGCGTCCTATCTCGAGACGGTAACGTCCCTCAATGCCGGCGGTTTTCGCGTCATCGAGATTCCGCTGGAGCGCGAGTGCCGATCGTTGATGACCGACGCGCGGCGCGGCAAGAACATGTTCGTGCTGGGCATGCTGGCCAGCATCTACAGCCTCGACATGCAGCTCGCACGCGACCAGGTCGCGCGCATCTTCGGCAAGAAGGACGCAAAGGTCATTGCCACCAACGTGCAGCTGCTCGAGGCCGGCTTCGCGTGGGCGGAGGCGAACCTCGACTTCAAGTACGCGATCCCCGCGGAGCGGTCGAAGGAGCCGCAGATCGTCGTCAACGGCAATACGGCGATCGCGCTCGGCGTGCTTGCCTCCGGCATGGACATCTGCGCGATGTATCCGATCACGCCAGCCACGTCCGCGTCGCATTATTTGTCGGATGTCTTCGAGCGTGTTGGCGGCATGGTCCATCAGGCCGAGGACGAGATCGCCGCGTGCGCGTTCGCGATCGGCGCCTCGTACGCCGGCCGCTGCGCGGTCACGATCACGTCGGGACCGGGATACTCGCTGAAGCAGGAAGGACTCGGGCTCGCGGTGATGGCCGAGATCCCGCTGGTCGTCGTCAACGTCCAGCGCGGCGGCCCCAGCACGGGTCAGCCCACGAAGGTGGAGCAGGGCGACCTGCTGTGCGCTGTCTACGGCGGTCACGGCGACGCGCCGAAGGTGGTCATGGCCGTCAGCGACATCGAGGACTGCTTCTATTCGATCATCACCGCGCGCAAGATTGCCGAGACCTTCAACATGGTCGTCGTCGTGCTGTCGGATGCGAGCCTCGCCACTGCCCAGCAGCCGTTCCCGCGGCCGCAATTCTCCGAGGATTGGCTCGCCCCGCCGCTCGACCAGTCGCCCGTGCCTGAAGGCGCGAAACCCTACGACTGGGATCCGGTGACCGGCATCGCGCATCGCTTCATCCCCGGGCAGCCGAACGGCATGCATACGCTAACCGGCCTCGCGCACGACCGGATGAGCAAGGTCGCCTACGACCCGGCGACCAACGAGGAAGGCCTGCGCGCACGGAGCCTGAAGCTGGCGGCGCTGCAGAAGACGCTGAAGACCCCGCCGGTGCATGGCGATCCCGAAGGCGATCTGCTGGTCGTCGGGTGGGGCAGCACACAGGGCGCAATCGAGGAAGCCGTCGACCGCGCGCGCGCCGAGGGACTCAAGGTCTCGTCGCTGCACCTGCGATTCATCCAGCCGCTGCCGTCCGGCATCCGCGAAATCCTGCACAAGTTTCGCAAGGTCATGACGGTGGAAAGCAACTGGTCGGATCGGCGCGAGGACGAATTGATCGACGAGGACAACCGCCGCTACTCGGCGCTCGCGCTGATGCTGCGGTCGCGCTTTCTCGTCGACATCGACTGCTGGAGTCAGGCCCGCGGTCAGCCGATCAAACCGGGCGACGTCGTGAAGGCGATGCGCGCGAAGCTCTCGGAAGGAAAGTAGCCATGGCGTCCCCGGTCACCCAATGCATCATCAAGCTCCACGAGGAGCACCACAGCCTCGAGGATTACCAGGGCGGCGTGCCGCGCTGGTGCAACGGCTGCGGCGACAACGCGATCCTGGCGGCCGTGCAGCGGCTGTGCCGCGACGAGGACCTCGCGCCGGAGCGCACCGTCTTCGTGTCCGGCATCGGCTGCTCGAGCCGGTTCCCGCACTACATGAAGACATACGGCTTCCACGGGATCCACGGTCGCGCGTTCCCGATCGCCGAGGGCGTCAAGATGGCGCGCCCGGACCTGTCGGTGTTCGTGAACACCGGTGACGGCGACTGCTGCAGCATCGGCGCCGCGCATTGGATCCACGCGATCCGCTACAACATGAATCTCACTGTGATCCTGCACGACAACCACGTATACGGATTGACCAAGAAGCAGGCATCGCCGACCTCCCCGATCGGCACGAAGAGCAACACGACGCCACGCGGATCGCTGCTCGAGGCGCTAAATCCGCTGACCGTCACGCTGGGCGTGCAGAACGTCTCGTTCGTCGCGCAGGCGGTCGACTGGATCCCCGAGCTCCTCTACGACATCATCGCCAAGGCGTATCACCACCGCGGCTTCTCGTTCATCCGCATCATCCAGCGCTGCCCCGAGTTCCTGCCCAAGATGTTCGAGCCGTGGCTGCACGACCCGGGCAAGACGCTGCTGCTGACGCATGCGAAGGGCCTGCAGCTCTCCGCCGAGACGAGCCGCATCTACAAGAACCAGCGCGAGCACGATCCGCTCGACATCCACCGGGCGCGCGAGATCGCGTCGTCCGAGGATCCGATACCGGTCGGCATCCTCTACGAGAACCCCGACGTCCCCTGTTACGAGGATTTGCGGGGCGCCGGAGCGCCGCGCACGCCGGAAAAGACCCGCGCGGGCCTCGAGGCGGAATTCGACAAGGTCACGATCTGGCCCGAGGACGACGCAGCGCGCAAGCGCGCCGCGTAATCCGCCGACACGACTCTAGCGAGAGCGAATTTTCCATGGACATGGTCGCGAAATTCCAGGACCAGCTGGTCTTCCACATGACCGGCAAGCGCGACGGCGACGGCCTCGCGCCGATCGACATTGGCGCGCTGCGCCCCGCGCTGCTCGCCGGATACCGCGATCTTTCGCGATTGCGCTACGATTTTCCGCTGGTGCTGCCGGAGGCGGCCGGCGCCGACTACGTCCATTCGCTGTCGGGCATCGTCGGCGCGCTGATCGCCGATCTCGCCCCGCGCGGGCTCGAAGGCGAGCGGATGCGCAAGCACGTGCTGCGGCTCGAGCGCGAGCTCCGCGTGATGGTCGCGGCGGGTGCGACGGGCGAGCTGTCGGAGCTCTGGGCGAGCGCCGCGCAGAAGCTCGGCGTGGACGCGGACGAGACGGTCGGCAAGGTGCTCGCGCAGGCCGGCGACGCACTCAAGCAGGACGGCCTGGTGGTCGATTGCGACGCCGCGCTGCCCGCACGCTTCGTCACGCAGGCGTGGCGGCACACGCAGGCGCGCAAGGGACAGGAATTCCGCGCGCTGGTCGACTCGCTGATGCGCAAGCTCTCCGACATCCGGCGCGCGGCCTTCGCGCGCTCGGCCGCGGGCCAGCAGCCGAAGGCGCTCGCCGCGTCGATCGGATCGGGACACGCCGACGTCTTCGATTTCGCCGTGATGTCAAAGCTCGTGGTGCGCGGCGCGCCCAGCGACGAGCTCCCGCCGGCGCGCAGGCAGCGCATCGAATGGGCGCTCGAAGTTCTTCGCACACAGCCGTTCTACGCGCATCCGGCCGGCGCCGGCGCCGGCGCGGCCTTCGAATTCGCGTTCGACGACTGCGCGGCCGCCGCGGACGCGTACCGCACGCGCCTGCCGCGGCTCGTCAAAGTCGTCAAGGCAATCGCCATTGCCGAGCTCGAGTCCGACGGCGCGTACGTCGAGGCCGATCACGACGCGTTCTTCGAGCGTTATGACGAGAACGCGCTCACGACGGACGACCTCGCGCTGTTCCCGAACTATCTCGTCTGCATCCCGCCGGAGCGCAACGACGCGCCGGAGAACGCGGGCCTGATCGAGATGCTCTCCGCCGGTCTGCCGGTGAAGGTGCTGGTGCAGCAGACCGAGCTCCTCGAGGAGGCATCGATCGGCACCGGTCACTTCGCCTTCGGCGTGCGGAGCACCCGCCTTGCCACGACGGCGATGGGTCTCGGCGGCATGTACGTGCTGCAGGCGACCTCCGCCGACCTGTACGCGATGCGCGAGCGCGTGGCACGCGGGTTTGCCGCACGCGGGCCGGCGCTGTTCAGCATCTTCGCGGGCTCGCCCGCGGCCGCCGGCGACCTGCCGCCGTACCTGACCGCGGCGGCCGCGAAGGAGTCGCGCGCCTTTCCGGCGTTCACGTACGACGCTGCCGCCGGCGAAAACTGGGCGGACCGATTCTCGCTCGAGCACAACCGCAATCCCGACGCCGACTGGGCGCAGGAATCGTTCGAATACGCGGACGAATCGATGCAGCGCGTCAGCGAGGACGTCGCGTTCAGCTACGCCGATTTCGTCCTCTGCGACCGCCGCTACACGACGCATTTCGCCGTCGTGCCGCGCGAGCGCTGGAACGCCGGCATGCTGCCGGTCGCCGAATGGCTGAAGCTGCCCGAGCGTCCGGCCTCCGAGCAAATTCCGTATCTGTGGGCCGTGGATGCCGACGACCGGCTGCATCGCGTCATCGTCGATGCGCGGCTGATGCAGGGAACCAGGCGCTGCCTCCTCCTGTGGCACCGGCTGCAGGAGCATGCCGGCATTCACGATTCGCACGCCGAGAGGCTCCTGGCACGAGAGCGCGCCGCATGGGAAGTCGAGCGGCAGGTGGCGCAGGAAGCGCTGCAGGCCGCCTCCGCCCGGACGCCCGCGGCCGGTGTGCCCGAATCGGCTGCGGCGAACCCCGCAGCAGCTGCGGCCCCGGTGACCGAGCCCGCTGCGGATGCGCCTCCGTCCGACGAGGCGTGGATCGAGACGTCGCGCTGCCCGAGCTGCAACGAATGCCAGACGATCAACGACAAGATGTTCACCTACAACGACAACAAGCAGGCGTACATCAAGGACATCGACGCCGGCACCTTCCGTCAGCTGGTCGAGGCCGCCGAAGCGTGCCAGGTCGCGATCATCCATCCGGGCAAGCCGCGCAATCCGAACGAGCCCGGTCTCGACGAGCTCATCAAGCGCGCCGAGCCGTTCCGCTGAGCGGCGGGCGCTCGTCGCGCGCATGAAAGGCCCGGCACCTTCGCCGGGCCTCGCATTTCGTGCCGCAAATTCCGTCGACGCTCCGTCGACGGAGAAGACCCTGATCCTGTAACGGCTTTCGTCGGCGCGCGCGCAGGCGTAGCATGCGCGGCAGCGCATACAGGTCCGGGCGCAAAACGTGCTTGCGGGAGGGTGCGCCACCCGAAAAACTCGAAGACCTGTCGCCGCCACAGGAGAAACACGTTTGAAACCGACGGATATCGCCCAGCCCGACTACTTCCACAAGGTGGTCGATTGCCAATGGGCGTGCCCGGCGCACACGCCGGTTCCCGAATACATTCGCCTGATCGCGGCGGGCCGCTACGGCGACGCCTACCTCGTCAACTGGGAGTCCAATGTCTTTCCGGGCATCCTGGGGCGCACCTGCGACCGGCCCTGCGAGCCCGCGTGCCGCCGCGGCCGCGTCGAGGAGGGCGGTGACAAGAAGGCGAAGTCCGAGCCGGTCGCCATCTGCCGGCTGAAGCGCGTCGCCGCCGACTACAAGGAAGACATTCGCGATCGCCTGCCCGAGCGCCCCGCCAAGGGCAACGGCAAGCGGATCGCGCTGGTCGGCGCGGGTCCCGCGTCGCTGACCGTCGCCCGCGACCTCGCGCCGCTCGGGTACGAATGCGTGCTGTTCGACGGGGACTCCCGCAGCGCAGGCATGATCCGCAGCCAGATACCGCGCTTCCGCCTTCCCGAATCGGTCATCGACGAGGAGGTCGGCTATGTGCTCGACCTCGGCGTCGAGTTTCGCGCCGGCAAACGCATCGACAGTCTCAAGTCGCTGCTCGCGGAACCCTGGGACGCCGTATTCGTCGGCAGCGGCGCGCCGCGCGGCCGCGACCTCGAGGTGCCGGGCCGCAGCGAAGCTTCGGCGAACGTCCACATCGGGCTCGACTGGCTCGCGAGCGTCTCGTTCGGCCACACCACGAGGATCGGCAAGCGAGTCGTCGTGCTGGGCGGCGGCAACACGGCGATGGACTGCTGCAGGAGCTCGCGCCGGCTGGGCGGCGAGAGCGTGCAGGTCGTCGTGCGCTCGGGCTTCGCCGAGATGAAGGCGTCGCCGTGGGAGAAGGAAGACGCGATGCACGAGGGGATCCCGATCCACAATTTCCTCGTGCCGAAGGAATTCACGCACGACGCCGGCAAGCTCACCGGCGTCACGTTCGAGAAGGTCACGCCGCGAATCGACGCGAACGGGCGGCGCGAGCTCGTGCCGACGGGCGAGCCCCCGGTGCACATTCCCTGCGACGACGTGCTGGTCGCGATCGGGCAGGAAAACGCATTTCCCTGGATCGAGCGCGACCTCGGCATCGAGTTCGACCGGCACGGGCTGCCTGTGCTGGACAAGAGGACGATGGCGTCGACCCGCGCCGGCGTCTACTTCGGCGGCGATTCGGCGTTCGGCCCGAAGAACATCATCTGGGCGGTTGCACATGGGCACGAGGCGGCGATCTCGATCGACCTGCAGTGCCGCGGCGAGGACATCGCGCGCCGACCGCCGCCGCACACGAGCCTCATCTCGCAGAAGATGGGCATCCACGAGTGGAGCTACGACAATGCGATCTCGGGCGACCGCCGCTTCCGCGTGCCGCTCAAGGACACCAAGATCGCGCTGAAGAGCATCCGCGTCGAGGTCGAGCTGGGATTCGACCCGAAGCTGGCGCTCGCCGAGACGAGGCGCTGCCTCAACTGCGACGTGCAGACGGTGTTCAGCGACACGCTGTGCATCGAATGCGACGCCTGCGTCGACATCTGCCCGATGGACTGCATCACCTTCACGAGCAATGGCGACGAGGCCGACCTCCGCGCGCGGCTGCGCGCGCCGGCGGAGGACCTCGCGCAGGACATCTATGTTTCCGGCGCGCTCAAGACGGGCCGCGTGATGGCGAAGGACGAGGACGTCTGCCTGCACTGCGGGCTATGCGCCGAGCGCTGCCCGACCGGCGCATGGGACATGCAGAAATTCCTGTTCGAGCCCGCCCAGGCGCTCGACCGCTGCCGCACGCGGCACGCGCCTGCAACGGTTCGTGCGGCGAGCGAGATCGCCGGCGTGGCGGCGGAGTGAGCGCGATGGCAAGACGCACCAAGGAACCGATCGCGCGGATCAACGACTTCGTCGTCAAGTTCGCCAACGTCAACGGCTCGGGCTCGGCATCGGCCAACGCGCTGTTCGCCAAGGCGATCCTGCGGATGGGCGTGCCGGTGTCGGCGCGCAACATCTTCCCGTCGAACATCCAGGGGCTGCCGACGTGGTACGAGGTGCGCGTCACGGCCGCAGGCTGGCGCGGCCGCCGCGGCGGCGTCGACCTGATGGTCGCGATGAACCCGCAGACCTGGGACAAGGACGTCGGCGAGCTCGAGGGCGGCGGCTACCTTTTCTACGACTCGACGCGCGAGCTTCCGGCGACGAGCTTCCGCAGCGACGTGACGATCCTCGGCATGCCGCTCACCGCGATCTGCAACGCCGCGTACACCGACGCGCGCCAGCGGCAGCTCTTCAAGAACATCATCTACCTGGGCGCGCTGTCCGCGCTGCTCGCGATCGACCCCGCCGAGATCGAGAACCTCTTCGCCGAGCAGTATCGCGGCAAGGAGGCGCTGCTCGAATCGAACCGGAAGGCGCTGGCGCTCGGAAGGGATTACGCGCTTGCCCATTTTTCCTGCCCGTTGCCGATGCACGTCGAGCGCGCGGAGGCGGTGGGCGACCGGATCTTCATCGATGGCAACAATGCGGCCGCGCTGGGCTGCGTGTACGGCGGCGCGACCGTCTGCGCGTGGTACCCGATCACGCCGTCGTCGTCGCTGGCCGAGGCGTTTGCCAAGCACTGTCGCAAGCTGCGCGTCGATGCTGCGACCAGCCGACACAAATACGCGATCGTCCAGGCCGAGGACGAGCTCGCCTCGATCGGCATGGTGATCGGCGCCGCCTGGAACGGCGCACGTGCGTTCACGGCGACCTCGGGCCCCGGCATCTCGCTGATGCAGGAGTTCATCGGGCTCGCGTATTTCGCCGAGATCCCGGCCGTGCTGTTCGACATCCAGCGCGGCAGTCCGTCGACCGGGATGCCGACGCGCACGCAGCAGGCGGACGTGCTGTTGTGCGCGTACGCGTCGCACGGCGACACCAAGCATCCGCTGCTTTTCCCCGAGGACCCGACCGAGTGCTTTGCGATGGCGGCGACCGCGCTCGACCTCGCCGACCGTCTGCAGACGCCGATCTTCGTGCTGTCGGATCTCGACATCGGAATGCAGGAGTGGCTGACCGCACCGCTCGAATGGGATGACAAGCGCACGCTCGACCGCGGCAAGGTGATGACGGCCGACGAGCTTGCCGCCGGCAAGACGTTCGGCCGTTACCTCGACGTCGATGGCGACGGCATTCCGTTCCGGACCTATCCAGGCACGCACGCGACGCGCGGCTCGTATTTCACGCGCGGCACGACCAAGGACCGCTACGCACGCTACACCGAGGAAGGCCCCGCGTACGTCGACAACATGCAGCGGCTGCTGCACAAGTTCGAAACCGCGAAGAAGCTCGTGCCGGCACCGGTCGTCCAGAAGGCGGACAAGCCCGCCCGCGCCGGCGTCATCTGGTACGGCTCGACCGGCGCCGCGATGGCGGAGTCGCTCGCAACGCTCGCCGCGTCCGGGATTCACCTCGACCGGCTGCGCATCCGCGCGTTTCCGTTCGCCGACGCGGTCGCGGCCTTCATCGCCGCGCACGAGCACGTTTTCGTCGTCGAGCAGAACCGCGACGCGCAGCTCCGCATGCTGCTCGTCAACGAATGCGGGATCGACCCCGCCAAACTCATTTCCGTGCTGCACTACGACGGCACGCCGATCACCGCGCGCTTCATCACGCAGGAGATCGGCGAGAAGGCCGCCAACTTCAACGTGACGCCGCTGCGCAAGGTCGCGCCGTGAGCGTCGGCATCTGACCCCCGTTACGGCCATGACCTATCTCGCCAAGCCCAAGCTGCATCATCCCGGACTGCCGAAGAACGCGCTGGGCTACACGCGGCGCGACTACGAAGGCGCGGTGTCGACGCTGTGCGCCGGCTGCGGCCACGACTCGATCTCGGCCGCGATCATCCAGGCGTTCTTCAACCTCGACATCGAGCCGCACCGCGTCGCGAAGCTCTCCGGCATCGGCTGCTCGTCGAAGACGCCCACCTATTTCCTCGGCAATTCGCATGGCTTCAACAGCGTGCACGGGCGCATGCCGTCGGTGCTGACCGGCGCGAACCTCGCCAATCGCGACCTCATCTATCTCGGCGTGTCCGGCGACGGGGACTCGGCGTCGATCGGCATCGGCCAGTTCATGCACGTGATCCGCCGCGCGGTGAACATGGTCTACATCGTCGAGAACAACGGTGTCTACGGCCTCACCAAGGGGCAGTTCTCGGCGACCGCGGACAAGGGCTCGAAGGCGAAGCGCGGCGCGATCAACACCGACGAGCCGATCGACCTCGTCATGCTGGCGCTGGAGCTCGGCGCGAGCTTCGTCGCGCGAAGCTTTTCCGGCGACAAGGCGCAGCTCGTCCCGCTGGTCGAGGCCGCCGTGCTGCATCGAGGCGCCGCGTTCATCGACGTGATCAGCCCGTGCGTCGCGTTCAACAACCATCCCGGGTCGACCAAGAGCTACGACTACGTGCGCGAGCACAATGCGTCGGTCAATGCGCTCGACGTGATGGTGCCGCGCGATCCGATCACCGCCGAGTACGACGGCGGCAGCCTCGAGGAGGTCGTCCTGCACGACGGCGGGACGGTGCGCCTGCGCAAGGTCCATCGCGATTTCGACCCGACCAACCGGCTGGCGGCGATGAATTACCTGCACGATCGGGCCGCGGCCGGCGAGATCGTGACCGGTCTACTCTATGCCAATCCGGATTCGCACGACCTGCACGACGCGCAGGAAACCTCCGATACGCCCCTCAACGCGTTGTCCGACGCCGATCTCGTCCCCGGCGCCGCGGCGCTCGCCGCGTTCAACGCCAGCCTGCGCTGACCGGCGCTCCGCGGGGCCTTGACGCGGATCAAGGCTCGCCGGACGGATCGCGGGTAACGTCCCGTGTAACACTTCGCCGTCCCATGACCTGTTCACGCCGCCGCCTTTTCGCCTGCCTGGGCATCCTCGGCATCGCCTTTGCCCAGCTCGCCGTCACGGCGCACGCCTGCGCGCTCCGCGCGAGCGGGATGACGCTCGGCGCGCCCGCGGCGATGACGGTCGCGCACGAAGGCCATTGCGGCGGGCAGCACGCCGCCTCGATGCCGCAGGCCCCGTCGGGCAACGCGTGCGAGGTGCAATGCACCGACGGCGCGCCCGTGACCGCCGCGCCGGACCTTCCGCCGGTGACGCTCGTCGCAATGATGGTCCCGCTGGCGTCGGCTACGATGCCGGCCGAAGCGCGCGAAAGGGACCGCTCGGTCCTTGTCGCCAGCGGCGCCGCCCCACCGCGTGCGCTGCAGTTCTGCCGTCTGCTGATCTAGCCTTCGCCGTTCGCCTGAGCCCGGCCGCGCCGTTGCGCGCGCTGCCGGACCGTTCCACGCGTTCGCGGAGGTTGCATGTGGCATTCCCCGCCGTCGCCCCGGGCCATAAACGGGGCACCTGATTCACACCGTTTCCCGCGCGGCTGCGCGCTGATGCTCGCCGCCGGCATGGCGCTCGTCGCGTGGCCTGTCGCCGCCGCCGAGCCAGCGCTGTCGCTGGCCGAAGCGCTGAAGCTCGCGGTCGCGCGTTCGCAGCAGCTCGCTTCGCAGCGCTCGATGGTCGACGCCGCGCGCGAGATGGCGATTCCGGCGGGCGAGCTGCCGGATCCCAAGCTCAAGGCCGGCGTCGAGAACGTTCCGACACAGGGCGAGGACGCGTGGTCGCTGACCCGCGACTTCATGACCATGTCGAAGATCGGCCTCATGCAGGAATTCCCGAGCGCGGAAAAGCGCCGGCTGAAGGTCACGCGGGTGGAGCGCGACGCCGAGCGCGGCACGGCGGTGATCGAGGCGACGACGCTTGCGATCGAGCGCGAGACGGCGACCGCCTGGGTCACCCGTCATTTCGCGAGCGCGGCCGAACGGTCGATCGGCGCGCAGAAGGCGGAAGCGGAGCTGAACGTGGCGACGCTGGAAGCCGCCTATCGCGCCGGCAAGGCGCCGCAGAGCGAGCTCATCGCAGCGCAGAGCATGGTGGTCGACCTCAGGAACCGCGCCACCGAGGCCGCGACGCAGACGAAGCGCGCGCGGATCGCGCTGGCGCGCTACATCGGCGACGCCGCGCAGCGCCCGCTCGGGGACCTGCCCGATCTCGCGAGGCTGCCTGACGCCGCGCGTCTCGCCGACGTCGACGCCCAACCCGAGCTGCGGCTGGCCCGCGCGCAGGCATCGATTGCCGAGACCGAGACCGCCATTGCCCGCGAGGCGAAGAAGCCCGACTGGAGCGCGGAGGTCTCCTACGCCTATCGCGCCGCACCCTACGCCAACATGGTCTCGGTCATGCTCACGATCGACCTGCCCTGGTCGCAGGGCACGCGGCAGGACCGCGAGCACGCGGCGAAAGTCAGGGAGGAGGACGCGGCGCGCTCGATGCTCGAGGACACGCAGCGAATGCGCGCCGCCGAAGTACAGGCGATGCAGGCGGAATGGGAGTCGGCGCGCGCGCAGGCGCAGCGCATCGAGACCGAGCTCCTGCCGCTCGCGCGGCAGCGCCGCGAGGCGGCGCAGGCCGACTATCGTGGCGGCACCGGGTCGCTTGCCGTGGTGCTCGACGCGCGCCGCGCGCTGCTCGACGCCGAACTCTCGCTCATCCAGCAGCAGCAGGCCGCCGCGAAGGCGTGGGCTTGGCTCAATTTCATCGTTACCGCCACGGAGTGATCATGACATCCACGAAATTCTTCCAGCACGGCGCGAAACTCGCGCCGCTCGCTGCTGCCGTCGCCATCACCCTGATCGCGGCCGGCGCGGGGTATTTCCTCGGGACGCGCCAAGCGTCCCCCGACCGCACCACGACAGGCACCGTGACCGGCGGGGCGGCGCAACCTGCCGTACCGAGCGCCACTGCCGATGCGAGCGGCCGCAAGGTTCTCTATTGGCACGATCCGATGGTCCCCGGCCAGAAGTTCGACAAGCCCGGCAAGAGCCCCTTCATGGACATGGATCTCGTTCCGGTCTACGCGGAAGCCGCGGCCGACACCGGCGTGGCGATCAGCGCGCGCCAGCAGCAAAGCTTCGGCGTACGCACCGCCGCCGCGACCGAGGGAACGCTCGACACGGGATTCTCCGCAGTCGGCGCGGTCGTCGTCGACGAGCGCTCGCTTGTCGCGGTCCAGACGCGCACCGCCGGCTACGTCGAACGCCTCCTCGTGCGTGCGCAGTACGACGGCGTCGCGGCGGGGCAGCCATTGGCAGTGCTCTACGTGCCGGAGTGGCTTTCCGCACAGGAGGAGCTGCTGGCGCTGAAGGCGAGCTCGCAGCCAGGCGTGGCCCACCTCGCTGACGCCGCGCGCCACCGCCTGTCGCTGCTCGGCATGCCCGACGCCGAAATCGCCCGGGTCGAGCGTGACGGCAAACCGTCGGCACGGGTAACGATCACGGCGCCTCAGGCCGGCGTCGTTTGGGAGATCGGCGCACGCGACGGGATGGCCGTCATGCCGGGGACGACCATTTTCAAGCTCGCGAGTCTGGGCAGCGTGTGGGTGATTGCCGACGTTCCGGAGGCGCAGGCGGCGCTGGTTCGGGCAGGCACACCGGTCGAGGCGCGAGCCGCCGCGTATCCGGAACGGGTATTCAATGGCATCGTCAACACATTCCTCCCCGAGGTGAACACCCAGACGCGGACGGCGCGCGCGCGAATCGTGCTTGCCAATCCCGGCGGCCTGCTCAAGCCGGGCATGTTCGCGACGGTGGCCTTCGGTGGCGCACATGCCACCCCGGCGGTGCTCGTGCCGAGCGAAGCGGTGATCAACACCGGCAAGCGCAATGTCGTGATCGTCGATGCAGGCGACGGCCGCTTCACGCCGGTCGAGGTCGCCGTCGGACGCGAGTCAGGCGAAGTCACCGAAATTCGCAGCGGTCTCGCCGCCGGGCAGCGCGTGGTCGTGTCCGGCCAGTTCCTCGTCGATTCCGAGGCGAGCCTCAAGGGCGCGTTGACGCGGATCGCGGCGACGGGCGACGTGGGCGCGCAGGCCGCGGATTCCCACGCCGGACACCGGGCGAATCCGCAAGCCGCGGTGGCGACGCCGCCGGTGCACAAGGCGGAGGGCGTGGTGCGCACGGTCGGCGACGAGGTGCTGATCAAACACGGTGCAATACCGACCGCCGGCATGGGCGCAATGACGATGGCGTTCAAGGCGCCCAAGGGCGGACTGCCGAAGGACGTGACCCCGGGCACGAACGTGAAGTTCGAGTTCGTGTTCACGCCGCAGGGCGACATGCAGCTGACGTCGATCGTTCCCGTTGCATCCGGAGCGGCAGCGTCCGACAAGAAATGATCGCGGGCGTCATCCGCTGGTCGATCGCGAACCGGTTCCTCGTGCTGCTCGCCGCGGGGCTCGTCGCCGTTGCGGGCGTGTGGGCGGTGCGCACGACGCCGCTCGACGCGATCCCCGACCTGTCCGACACGCAGGTGATCATCCGCACGACGTACCCCGGCCAGGCGCCGCAGATCGTCGAGGACCAGGTCACGTATCCGCTGACGACGATGATGCTGTCGGTCCCTGGCGCGAAGACCGTGCGCGGCTATTCGTTCTTCGGCGACTCGTTCGTCTACGTGCTCTTCGAGGACGGCACCGACCTCTACTGGGCTCGCTCGCGCGTGCTCGAATATCTGAACCAGGTGCAGGGACGCCTGCCCGCGGGCGCGAAGGCGTCGCTCGGACCGGATGCGACCGGCGTGGGCTGGATCTACGAATACGCGCTGGTCGACAGTACCGGCAAAAGCGATCTCGCGCAGCTGCGCGCGCTGCAGGACTGGTTCCTCAAGTACGAGCTCAAGTCCGTGCCGAACGTCGCGGAAGTCGCGACGGTCGGCGGAATGGTCCGGCAATACCAGGTCGTCGTCGACCCGGCGCGCCTTCGCGCCTACAACCTTCCGCTCGCGAAGGTGGTCGCGGCGATCCGCGACGCCAACCGCGAAGCCGGCGGCTCGGTGGTCGAGCTCGCCGAAGCCGAGTACATGGTCCGCACGCGCGGCTACCTCAAGTCGCTCGAGGATTTCCGCGCGACGCCGGTGATGGTGAGCGAGGGCGGCACGCCCGTGCTGCTCGGCGACGTCGCGCGCGTTCAGATCGGACCCGAGATGCGCCGCGGCATCGCGGAGCTCGACGGCGAGGGCGAAGTCACCGGCGGCATCGTCGTGCTGCGCTCGGGCAAGAACGCGTGGGAGACGATCCAGGCGGTCAAGGCGAAGCTCGAGCAGCTGAAGCCGGGACTTCCGCCGGGCGTGGAAATCGTACCGGTGTACGACCGCTCGGCGCTGATCGAGCGCGCGGTCGACCATCTGCGTGGCAAGCTGCTCGAGGAATTCGCGGTGGTCGCGCTGGTGTGCGTTGCATTCCTGCTGCACCTGCGCTCGTCGCTCGTCGCCGTCGTGTCGCTGCCGCTCGGCGTGCTCGCCGCATTCATCGTGATGCGCGCGCAGGGTGTGAACGCGAACATCATGTCGCTCGGCGGGATCGCGATCGCGATCGGCGCGATGGTGGACGCCGCGATCGTCATGATCGAGAACGCGCACAAGAAGCTCGAGGCGTGGAAGCACGCGCACGCGGCGCTCGTCGATGGCAGGGAGACGCTGCCGGAGCCCACCCTCGACGAGCGGTGGGCGATCGTCACGGACGCGTCGGTCGAGGTCGGCCCCGCGCTCTTCTTCAGCCTGCTCGTCATCACGCTGTCGTTCGTGCCCGTCTTCGCGCTGGAGGCCCAGGAAGGCCGGCTCTTCGCGCCGCTCGCGTTCACCAAGACCTACGCGATGGCCGCCGCCGCGATCCTCGCGGTGACGCTCGTTCCCGTGCTGATGGGCTATTTCGTGCGCGGGCGCATCCCGACCGAAAACGCGAATCCGCTGAATCGCTTCCTGATCGCGGGCTACCGGCCGGTGCTCGACGCGGCGCTGTCCTGGCCGAAGGTCACGCTCGCCGTGGCGGCGCTCGGCGCTCGCGGCGACCGCGTGGCCCGTGATGCGCCTGGGCGGCGAGTTCATGCCGCCACTCGACGAAGGCGACCTCCTGTACATGCCGACGGCGCTGCCCGGGCTGTCCGCCGGCAAGGCAGGCGAGCTGCTGCAGCAGACCGACCGGATGATCAAGGCGATCCCGGAAGTCGCGCGCGTGTTCGGCAAGGTAGGGCGCGCCGAGACCGCAACCGATCCCGCTCCGATGGAGATGATCGAGACGACCATCCAGTTCAAGCCGAAGGATCAGTGGCGCCCCGGAATGACGACCGACAAGATCGTCGAGGAGCTCGACCGCTCGGTGCAGGTGCCGGGATTGTCCAACGTCTGGGTGCCCCCGATCCGCAACCGCATCGACATGCTCGCGACCGGCATCAAGAGTCCGGTCGGCATCAAGGTCTCGGGACCCGATCTCGCCGAGATCGACCGCGTGGCGCAGGCGATCGAGCGTGCCGTCAAGGGCGTGCCCGGCGTCACGTCGGCCCTCGCGGAACGGCTCGAGGGCGGGCGTTACCTCGACGTGACGATCGACCGCGCCGCGGCGGCGCGCTACGGGCTGTCGATCACCGACGTGCAGGACATCATCGGCGCCGCGGTCGGCGGCGAGAACATCGGCGAGACGGTCGAGGGCCTCGCGCGCTTCCCGATCAGCGTCCGCTATCCGCGTGAATTGCGCGATTCGGTCGAGGCGCTGCGAATGCTGCCGATCGTCACCGAGCGCGGCGCGCAGCTGCCGCTCTCCGCGATCGCCAGCGTTCGCGTCGTCGACGGTCCGCCGATGCTGAAGAGTGAGAACGCGCGGCTGTCGGGCTGGGTGTACGTCGACGTCCGTGGCCGCGACCTCGTGTCGGTCGTGCACGATGCGCAGGCAGCCGTGGCGCACGAAGTGAAGATGCCCGCCGGCTACTCGGTCTCGTGGTCCGGGCAATTCGAGTATCTCGAGCGGGCGAAGGCGCGGCTTGCCTATGTGGTGCCGTTCACGCTGCTGGTGATCTTCGTGCTGCTCTATCTCGCGTTCCGCCGCGTCGACGAGGCGCTGCTCATCATGCTCGCCGTCCCGTTTGCGCTCATCGGAGGCTACTGGCTGCTGTGGCTGCTCGGATATTCGACATCGGTGGGGACGGCGGTCGGCTTCATCGCGCTTTCCGGCGTCGCCGCGGAATTCGGCGTCGTGATGCTCCTGTACCTGCGTCATGCGTGGGAGGCGCGCCTCGCGCGCGGCGAGCCCGCGAACCTCGCGACGCTGCGCGCGGCGATCGAGGAGGGCGCGGTGCTCCGGGTGCGGCCCAAGGCGATGACGGTCGCCGTCATCATGGCCGGCCTCTTGCCGATCATGCTGAGCTCCGGCACCGGCGCGGAAACGATGCAGCGGATCGCCGCACCGATGGTGGGCGGGATGATCACTGCGCCGCTCCTGTCGATGCTGGTGATTCCGGCGGCCTACCTGCTTCTGCGCGGACGCGGATTGCGCGAGCGCGCCACGCGGCGTGCGGGAGCCTCGGCCGCCGCTCGCGCGGCGCACTAGCTCAGAACAGCGATTCCTGCTCCGGGGCAGGAGGCGGCGCTTCGCCGTCGGCCGCGTCGTCCGCAATCGGCTCGGCCGACTCGATCAGCGTCGCGTCGTCGTGGCGGACGTTGTTGACGCGCGTCGACACGGGGTAGTACGCCAGGGCATCCGACGGAAACGGCACGATGAGGTCCGCGACCTCGGCGTTGCCGGGGTCGAGCCAGCGCGCGTAACTCTCCGGCGCGACGATCATCGGCATCCGGTCGTGGACCGCGGCGAGCAGGCTGTTCGCCTCGGTGGTGACGATCGTGCACGTGTCGAGCACTTCATCGGCATCGCTGCGCCAGCGCTCGAACAGCCCGCCGAACGCGAACAGCGAGGCGTCTTTCATCCCGACGTGCATCGGCTGCTTGCGGGCACGCTCTGCGCCGCCGACGCTCATCCATTCGTAGAATCCGTCCGCGGGAATGAGGCATCGATGCCGCCGGTACGCGGTGCGAAACGACGGCTTGTCCTGGATCGTCTCGCCGCGCGCGTTGATCATCTTCGCGCCGATCGACGGGTCCTTGGCCCAGCGCGGTACGAGTCCCCAGCGCATTCGGACGAGCTCGCGCTCGCCATCCGTGCCGATGCGGACGATGGGAACGTCGGTCATCGGCGCGATGTTGTAGTGCGGATGCACGTCGGGCGCCTCGGCGAGACCGAACGCGAGTGCGATCGCCGCCGGGTGGCTGTGCAATTCGTAGCGGCCACACATGGTCAGTCGCGCTCCCCGATGCTCGCCGGCGCCGCCTTCTCGAGCAGCCGTCGCGCGGACTTCGCGACCTGCAGCGTGTCCCAGTACGCGTACGCGCCCACCGCCGCCGCGCCGACGACCGGTACCCAGCGGCTCGCCGCCGTTCCCGCGATGCGCTGCGTCACCGACACGCCGACCGTCTTGAGCAGGCTCGCGACGGCGCCCGCCGAAAGCTGCTGGACGACCGCGCGCTGCCCGGCACGGACGACGATGTCGCGCGCCACATGGCTCGCCATGTGACGGAACAGGCAATACAACATGTGCGTCGGCGTGAGCTCGGCGGCTCGCCCGTGCAGTGCGAAGATGTCGGCGACCATCTGCCGCTGCACTTTCCAGATGAGGTAGAGGTCCGGCAGCACGGTCAGCATGCCGAGCGGCCCGGGCGGCAGCGCGAGCGAGCCTGAAATCAAGGCGGCCCTCTGCGCCGCATCGCGCGCGACGCGTTCCGCCTGCCGCGTGGCGTCGGAGGCGCGGCGCGTGTGCGGGACGGGCACTTCGCTGATGACGCGCTCGATGACGCCGGCGAGGTCGGCCGGGGGAACGCCGTTCGCGGTAGGCACGGGAAGCATCGATCGCCGGGTCGTTCGCATCGTCAGGGGGCGCGGTCGCGCTGCGCGCGAAGCTTATGCCCCCGCGTCGGCATTGTCGACGGTCGCCGTCGATGCGATGCCGGCCGGCATGACGGACCGGCGCGCGGGCCCCGGTAGAATCGGGGGAGGAGGCAGGCGCCGATGCGCATTTTCGGGTTCGCGGGGTGGTCCGGCAGTGGCAAGACGACGCTCATCGAGCAGATCATTCCGCGCATCGTCGCGCGCGGGGCCACGGTGTCGCTCGTCAAGCACGCGCACCATCGATTCGAAGTCGATCAGCCCGGCAAGGATTCGTACCGGCACCGCCATGCGGGGTGCCAGGAGGTGCTCGTGACGTCCACCGTCCGCTGGGCGCTGATGCACGAGCTGAGGGAGGCCCCGGAGCTGGGCGTCCGGGAGGCGCTCGCCCGGCTTTCGCCGTGCGACTTTGCGCTCATCGAAGGCTTCAAGACCGAGCCCATCCCGAAGCTCGAAGTCTGGCGGTCGGCGCTGGGGAAACCGCTGCTCCATCCGGGCGACGTCAGCATCCTCGGCATCGCCACCGACAGCCCCTACGAGCTTCCGGCGGACTCGCGGGAGCGGCTTCCGGTGCTTAAGCTCGACGACTATGACGCCGCCGCAACGTTCGTCGTCGACCATGCGGCCACCTTGTCGCAGGGCGATTGACTTCGGACGTGGCGGGCGAGTAACGTGGAAGGTGTGGGAGTCCCTGCCTCGAATAGGCCCCATGCAACTCGCGGCGGGATCGGTTGTCCATGTTCGGATGTCCGGAATAGGCAGGTTTGCGGTCGCTGCCAAAATAAATGACCAAATATCAATACATTACAACGCTTGCGCTCGCTGCCGGGCTTACGCTCGCGGCGTCCGCGCGCGCGGCGGACCCGGCCAGTCCGGCCGACGATTCCGGCTTCTACGCGGGGATCTCGCTGCGCCAGAATTCGTCCGACTCCGGCGCGCTGGCCATCGGCAAGACCGGACTCGCCTGGAACCGGCTGGCGCCCGTCGTCTCCGACGACACCGCCTCGCGCGCGCTGGTCTTCGGCGGCTATCGGTGGACGAACGACATCTCGGTCGAAGCGGCGATGAGCTCGGCCGACAAGTACGCGCTGCGTCCGCTGGGCGCGACCCCGCTGGGACAGGGCGTCGGCCTGAAGTTCGGCCCAAGCAACGCACTGAGCGGCAATGACGTGGCGTCGCGCAGCGTCAACGTCGATGTGTTCACCAGTTGGACGGTCTACAAGACGATCGCGCTCTACGGCCGGATGGGCTATGCCCAGTCCGAGGGCGCACTGGCCTATATCGCATCGAATCCGACCATCCTCGACCAACGCCGGAATCGCGACGGGATGAATTACGGCCTCGGCGTGCGCTACGACCTCAACTCGAGTCTCGGCCTCAGGCTCGAATACGGCCGCTACGGCCGACTGACCGGCGAAGTCGGCAACGGCCTGCCGGATTCGGATCAGGTCAGCTTCGGCCTGCAGTTGCGGTTCTAGGCCGCATTCCCCGTGAGTCGCGACGTGCGAACGTCCGCACGACCGCCTTTCCTCGCCCGTTCGACTCACGACCGATAGCCGCGACCCCATGCGAGACAGTCCCGTCGATGCGCTGACGCTCGTCTATCTCGCGCGCCTTCGCGACGCGTTCGGCACGGCCACCGAGGCGATTCGCCCGCCCTCCGCGGTGACGACCGTCGGCGCGCTGCGCGAGCATCTTGCCGCGCGCGGCGGAGCCTGGGCCGCGGAGCTCGCGCCCTCGCGCGCCGTGCGATTCGCGGTGAATCACGAGATCGCGCAGACGGACACGATCCTGCGGCCCGGCGACGAAGTCGCGCTCCTGCCGCCCGTCACCGGCGGTTGACGACGGGTCGCGCGATGCCGGTCCGGATCCAGGAAGTCGATTTCGACCTCACGACGGAGCTCGCCGCGCTGCGCGGCGGCGATCCGCGAGTGGGCGCTGTCGCCGCATTCGTGGGGACGGTGCGCGACGTCGCGGGCGCGGCGCCGCTCTCATCGCTCACGCTCGAGCACTATCCGGGGATGACCGAGAAAGCGCTCGCCGCGATCGTCGACACCGCGAAATCACGCTGGGACATCCTCGACGCGCTCGTCATCCATCGCGTCGGCGTCCTGCGCGCGTCCGACCAGATCGTGCTGGTCGGCGTGACCGGCGCTCACCGCGGCGAGGCGTTCGCTGCGTGCGAATTCATCATGGATTACCTCAAGACGCGCGCGCCGTTCTGGAAGAAGGAAACCACGGCAGCCGGCTCGCGCTGGGTCGAGGCGCGCGACAGCGACGACGAGGCCGCGGCGCGCTGGCAGGCGGCGACGCCGCGCGGATCCTGACCGGTGGCGAGTCCGCCGATGGCCCGGCGTCCCCAGCCGGCGTGCGGACCGCGCGCGCGAATTCGCGTTCCATCCTGGTGCCGGACGCGCGCGTGACCGCGCTCGTCGCGATCGACTGGGGCACGACGTCCGCACGTGCCTACCGCCTGTCCGGCGCAGGCGAAATCCTCGAGACCCGCAAGTCTCCGCTCGGCATCCAGCAGATCCGCGACGGCGCATTCGCGGCGGCGCTGCAGTCGCTGCAGGGCGACTGGAGGGACATTGCCGCGCCGCGCATCGCGAGCGGAATGATCGGCAGCCGGCAGGGCTGGATCGAGGCGCCGTATCTCGACTGCCCCGCCGGGCGGGACGACCTCGCCCGGTCGCTTGCGAGCACGCCGGACGGGTCCCTCGCGATCGTCGCCGGCGTCCGCTGTCGCGACGCCGAAGGGATTCCCGACGTGATGCGCGGCGAGGAGACGCAGATCGTCGGCGCGCTGGCCGACGGCACGGGCGAGACGCTCGCGGTGCTGCCCGGCACGCACAGCAAGTGGGCGGTCGTGCGGAGCGGGCGCATCGAGCGCTTCGCGACGTTCATGACCGGCGAGGTTTTCGCCGTCCTCAAGGATCACAGCATCCTCGGCCGCATGATGGCGACCGAAGGCGCGGCGGCGGGCGACGAAGAATTTCGGCGCGGCGTGAGCGCCGCGCGCCATGCCGGAGTTCCCGGCGCGTTGCTGCACCGGCTTTTCGGGGCACGTACGCTGGCGCTCGCCGGCGAACTCGATACCAGCGCGGTAGCGGATTATCTCTCCGGGCTCCTGATCGGCAGCGAGACCGGCGCCGGCGTCGAATGGGCGCGACAATCCGGTGTCGCGGTGGATCGCGCGACGCTGATCGGCGCGAGCGCACTGTGCACGCGTTATGCTGTCGCGCTGGCGGATGCGGGTGTAGCCGTCGACGCGGCGCCTGCTGCGGCGGCCGCCCGTGGGCTGTGGGCCATCGCGACGCAAGCCGGCCTCGTGCGCTGAAAGGAGCATTCGCGAATGCAATCGATTGCGGATTATCTCGACCCGCTGCCGTTGGTCGCAGTGCTGCGCGGCATCACGCCCGCCGAGATTCCGGCCGTCGCCGACGCCCTCGTCGCCGAAGGCTTTCGCATCCTCGAGGTGCCGCTCAATTCGCCGCAGCCGTTCGAGTCGATTGCGGCACTCGCCGCGACGTATGGCGGCACCTGCCTGGTCGGCGCCGGCACGGTGTTGTCGATGGAGGACGTCACCCGCGTCCATGCCGCAGGCGGCCGTCTCATCGTGATGCCTCACGGCGATGTCGCGGTGGTGCGCGAGGCGAAGCGCCAGCGGATGATCTGCCTCCCTGGCGCCACCACGCCGACCGAAGCGTTCGCCGCGCTTGCCGCCGGTGCGGACGGCATCAAGATGTTTCCTGCCGAGGCGCTGCCGCCACCGGTCCTCAAGGCTTGGCGCGCGGTGCTTCCTTCCGGTACGCTCGTGTTTCCGGTCGGCGGCATCCGGCCCGACAACATGGCCGCATACGTTGCGGCGGGAGCGTCGGGATTTGGCACCGGATCGAATCTCTACCGCCCGGGAATGCCGGCGGACGAGGTCAGGGCGCAGGCCGCGCGGTTTGGAGAGGCGTGGCGGGCGGCCCGGGCCCACTGATTTGCGCAGTGCTTCCAGGGGGAAGTCCAGATGGAAAAACGACAAGAAATATTTGCCGCGCTGACGCTCGGGCCGACCCATTTCTTCCAGCGAGGCTGACCGGACGTCCGCGGGAGACGGGGGGCGGCGGATGCCGGCGCTGGACGTCCTCGCCCTCGGCGAGGCGATGGTCGAGTTCAATCAGGCGCGTGCGGACGCGCCCGATCAGTACCTCCGCGGCTTCGGCGGCGACACGTCCAACATGGCGATCGCCGCCGCGCGTCTTCTCGGCAATCGCGGCACCGCGGGATTCGTCACGCGGGTCGGCGACGACGCCTTCGGCCGCATGCTGCACGAGCTCTGGCAGCGCGAAGGCGTCGACACACGCGGTGTGGCGGTCGATCCGGGCGCGCCCACCGGCGTCTACTTCGTGACCCATGGGCCTTCCGGACATGAATTCTCGTATCTGCGTGCGGGGTCGGCCGCATCGCGGATGCAGCCCGAGACGCTGCCGCACGAGCTCGTGCGCAGCGCTCGCGTGCTGCACGTGTCCGGCATCAGCCAGGCGATCAGCGCGGGCGCCTGCGACACCGTGTTCGCGGCCGTGGCCGCGGCCGGCGCTTCCGGCACGCGGGTCTCCTACGATCCCAATTTCCGGGCGAAGCTCTGGCCGGTGGCGCGCGCCCGCGCGGTGATCATGGCAACGATCGGCCAGTGCGACTGGTTCCTGCCGAGCTACGACGAGGCGAAGCTTCTTTCCGGTTACGCCGAGGCCGCGGCGATCATCGATTGGTGCCACGCGCTGGGCGCGCCGGTGGTGGCGCTCAAATGCGGCGCCGAAGGCGTCGTGGTTTCGGACGGGCGCAAGCGCGAGCAGGTGGCCGGGCATCGTGTCGACTGCATCGACGCGACGGGCGCGGGCGACTGCTTCGACGGCGCGTTCGCGGTGCGCATTCTCGACGGCGACACGCCGTTCGCCGCGGCGCGCTACGCCAACGCGGCGGCGGCGCTGGCGACGACCGGCTTCGGGGCCGTGGCCCCGCTGCCACGCGACGCCGAAGTGCGTAAACTTCTGGGTTCGGCAACCGCTTGAGGGGGGAGCACCATGAGGACAACGCAATCCACGCGCGCCGCAGAGCCGCGGGCGCGCCGCATACCCGCGACTGACTCGGTCATCGCGAAGGCGGTGCGGCATCTCGAAGCCGGCCAATGGGAAGCGGCGCATTTGCTGGTGCAGAAGGACGTCACCGAGCAGGGCTGCTGGGCGCATGGCATCGTCCATCTCATCGAGGGCGACCTCGAGAATGCCAAATACTGGTACCGGCGCGCGCACCGGCCGCTGCCGCACGGCAATACCGTGGCCGCGGAGATCGCAGCGCTGAAGGCATCGATCAGGAAGCGCGCGCAATAAGCGGACGGCGATGCTGCGCCGCACGCGGAATATTGCGGCGGTGTGCCGGCCCGACTATACTTCGACGCAGGGAGATGGCATTCCTCCTCTTCGGGCTTCCGGAATTTCCTCGTTCGGAGACCCGCCAACCGCCGCAAGGCTGATGATGCCTACCCGTAACACCCGGTACGCGGTGGCGCGGTAGGCTTCTTTCCAGGAATCCTGCGCCCGTCACGGCTGATTGAATGATCGGCGCGTCGCGTTGCGCGCGCGGGAGAATTGCATGCCTTGGGGCGGAATTCTTGCGGTGGGCGGCGGCGCGGCTGTGGGCGCGTGGCTGCGGTGGGGCCTCGGCATCCTCCTCAACCCGGTCTTTCCCACGCTTCCCCTCGGCACGCTGGCCGCGAATCTTTCCGGTGGTCTCCTGATGGGCTTCGCCATGGAGCTGCTGACGCGGCACGCCGTGATGTCGCCGGAGTTGCGCCTGCTCGTGACCACCGGATTTCTCGGCGGTCTCACGACGTTCTCGACGTTCTCGGCGGAAATCGTCACGCTGCTGATGCGCAGAGAACTGGCGTGGGGCGCCATGGCGATGGCGGCGCTGTCGTCGGCTCGATCGCGATGACGATCTTCGGCATCCTGCTCGTCCGCGCACTATACCTCTGGGGGACGTCATGAGCGGACGGGGCGAGCCAAGCCGAAGGGCGCGTCCGCGAGCGATTGCGGGAGGCCGACAACTCGCGGCCGTGCAAAACAATGGCCCTGCGGAGGTCAAGGCATGAACGGCACGCTTCTGCGCTTCTACGTGCACGAAAACCGCAAGCATGGCCATATCTTCTTTGTTGAGTGGCTGCTCGAGCAGGCAGAAGGCGGGCATTCACGGCGGCTCGGCGTTCCGTGCGATTGCCGGATTCGGGCGCCACGGCATCCTGCACGAGGAGCACTTCTTCGAGCTGGCTGCGGACATGACGGTGCAGGTCGAGTTCGTGCTCACCGTTGCCGAGGCGGACGCGCTTCTCGACCTCCTGAGACGCGAGCGCGTCAGCGTGTTCTACACGCGCGTTGCCGCGGAGTTCGGCGTGATCGAGGGCGACCGCTGACCGGATCGGCGCGGCCGCGCTCTGCGGGATGCCGTGCCGCTGTACGCGTGAGCGGTGCGCGGGCGATGGTCGGGATGTCCGGTAGACTTCACGGATTCCCGCGAGGAGAGACCGACATGCCCAACGCCATCCGCATTCATTCCACCGGCGGTCCCGAAGTCCTCGCCTGGGAGGCGGTCGCCGTCGGCGATCCGGGCCCGGGCGAAGCGCGGGTGCGTCACACGGCCATCGGCGTCAACTACATCGACACCTATCATCGCAGCGGTCTCTACAAGCTCGCGCTGCCGTCGGGGATCGGCGGCGAGGCGGCCGGCGTGGTCGAGGCGGTGGGCGCCGGCGTCGACTGGGTGAAGCCGCACGACCGCGTCGCGTATTGCGGCGGGCCGGTCGGCGCGTACAGCGAGTCACGCGTGATGCCGGCCGACCGGCTGGTCCGGCTGCCCGACGGAATCTCGGACCGCGCCGCCGCGACGCTGATGCTGAAGGGGCTCACCGTTCAATACCTGTTTCGCCAGACCCACAAGCTCAAGTCCGGCGACACGATCCTATTCCATGCGGCGGCCGGAGGCGTGGGTCTCATCGCGTGCCAATGGGCGAGGGCGCTCGGCGTGACGATGATCGGCACGGTCGGGTCCGACGCGAAGGCTGCGCTCGCGAAGGCCAGCGGCTGCACGCACACGATCGTGTACACGCGCGAGAATTTCGTCGAGCGGGTGAAGGCGCTGACCGGCGGCAAGGGCGTTCCCGTGGTCTACGACGCGATCGGCAAGGACACCTACCCGGCGTCGCTCGATTGCATCTCGCCGCGCGGCCTGTGGGTGAGCTTCGGCAATTCGTCGGGCGCGGTCCCGGCGTTCGACATTCTCCTGCTGTCGCAGAAGGGCTCGCTGTACGCGACTCGGCCGACCCTCGCGAACTACGCGGCGAAGCGCGAGGACCTGACGGCGATGGCGGCCGAGCTGTTCGAGCTCGTCCTGTCCGGGAAGATCGTCAGCGAGCCGCGCCAGACCTTCGCGCTCAAGGATGCGGCTGAGGCGCATCGTGCACTCGAATCGCGCGCGACGACCGGCGCGACGGTGCTGCTGCCCTGAACGGCCGGTAATGATGCCCGCGTTAAGGGGGCAGGCCGAAGGACTCAGCGTACGGCATCGTTGAGCAGCGTGCGCGCCGCGGGGATGAGCTCGCTGGCGGTCAGGCCGAGCGGGCCGGCGCCGGCCGCGACACAGGCATCGGCCGCCGCGCCATGCAGGCACACGCCGATGCGAAGCGCGGTCGCGGCGTCGATCCGCTGCGCCAGCAACGCCGCCACGAATCCGGTCAGGACGTCGCCTGACCCCGCGCTGGCGAGGCCCGGATTGCCGGATGCGTTGATGTCCCATGTGCCATCGGGATGCGCCAGCACGCTGCCCGCGCCCTTGACGACGACCGACGCGTGGAGCGTGTCCGAAAGCGCTTGCGCGGCTCCGAGCCGATCCGCCTGAACCTCGTCGACGGTCATGCCGAGCAGGCGCGCCGCCTCGGCGGGATGCGGCGTGACGATCGTCGGCGCCGTGCGTCTTGCGACCGCCTGCGCGAGCGATTTGTCAGATGCGATGAGGTTGAGCGCGTCGGCGTCGAGCACCAGCGGGACGGCTTCCGCGACGGCGCGCGCAACGAGCGATTTCGCCACAGCGTCGGTCCCGAGTCCGGTGCCGCAGGCGAGCGCGTCGGCGCCAGCGCCGAGCACCTGGTCCGCCGTACGCAGCATCAATTCCGGCGTCGTCCAATCCACGGCAGGAAACTCGGCGGCCGCGAATCCGGTCCAGACCTTGCCGGCGCCCGTGTTGAGCGCCGCGCGTCCGGCGAGCAGCGGCGCGCCGATCATCCCACGCGCGCCGCCGACGATGCCGAGTGTGCCGAACGTTCCCTTGTGCACGTTGCGCACGCGCCGGCGCAGCACGTCGGGCAACGCCTTCGAAACGGATAGCCACTCGAGGCGATGCCCGCGAGCCGCAGCGTCGACTTCCGCGCTGAGCCCGAGCGAGTGCACGGAAATGCGGCCGCAGCGATCGACGCCGTCGCCGGTGAGCAGCCCGGGCTTCAATGCGATGAAGGTCGCGGTCGCGGTCGCGTGAATTGCCGGCGCGAAAGCGCATCCGGTCTCGGCGTCGAGCCCGCTCGGAACGTCGAGCGCGAGAACCGGTGTGCGCGACGCGTTGACCCATTCGATCATCGCCGCGTAATCGGCGGACGGCGCACGCGCGAGTCCGATGCCGAAGAGGCCATCGACGATCAGCGTTCCCCGCCACGTCGACGGAATCGCATCGGCCGTCGTCCCGCCGGCAGCTCGAAACGCCGCGAGGGCGGTTGCGGCATCGGCGGGAAGGCGCGCCGCATCGGCGCGAAAGACGACCGTGACGTCGTAAAACCACTGGCGCAGCCAGCGTGCGACCACGAACGCGTCGCCGCCGTTGTTGCCCGGCCCGGCCAGCACCAGCACCGCGCCGCCGCGCTCGCCGCCCATCGCCCGCGCGACTTCGGCGGCGGCGAGTCCGGCGCGCTCCATGAGACCGTCATTCGCAGCGGCTGCCTCGATGGCGCGAAGCTCGGCGGTCCGGCAGACCGGTTCGGGCGGCGTTGCGGCGGCCATGCCTGAATTATAAGCCGCAGCAGCGCCAGCGCCCTGCACGCCGGACGTCGCCTTCCGGTTGGACAAAGGGACGGGCGCGCCGCTACACTAGGCGGCCGTCGAAATTGAAGTCGCCGTACGACCACCGGCGCCGCAGAGGCCGGACCCGACGCCGCGGCTGCAGAGGCATTCAAAACCAAGTGGAGGATTTACCATGAAGTTGCTCGCCAAGGCCGGATTCGCGCTGGCCGCCGTATTTGCACTGACCGCGAATGCGCAGGATCTCACCGGCACGCTGAAGAAGGTCAAGGATACCGGCACGATCACCGTCGGCTATCGGGAGTCGTCGATCCCGTTCTCGTACCTCGACGACAAGCAGCAGCCCATTGGCTACGCGATGGACCTCTGCATGAAGATCGTCGACGCGGTCAAGGCCGACCTCAAGATGCCCAACCTCAAGGTCAGCCTGCAGCCGGTGACCTCGGGCAACCGTATTCCGCAGCTGCAGGCCGGCAACATCGACATCGAATGCGGGTCGACGACCAACAGTGTCGAGCGGCAGAAACAGGTGTCGTTCGGGCCGACCTATTTCGTGATCAACGTCACGGCGGCGGTCAAGAAGTCCTCCGGCATCAAGACGCTCGCCGAACTCAACGGCAAGACGATCTCGACGACCTCCGGAACGACGTCGGTCCCGCTGCTCAAGAAGTACGACAAGACCGCCAACGTCGAGATCAAGGAAATCTACGGCAAGGACCACGCGGAATCTTTCCTGCTGCTGGCGCAGGACCGCACGTCGGCCTTCGTGATGGACGACATCCTGCTCGCCGGCCAGATCGCGAATTCCGACAAGCCGGGCGACTACATGATCATCCCCGAGTCGCTTCGGCAGGAACCGTACAGCATGATGCTGCGCAAGGACGACCCGCAGTTCAAGGCGCTGGTCGACAAGACGGTCGGCGGCGTCATGAAGTCGGGCGAAATCAACAAGATCTACGCCAAGTGGTTCACGAGCCCGATTCCGCCCAAGGGCGTCAACCTCAACTTCCCGCAGACGCCGGCGATCAAGGCAGCGTTCGCCAATCCGAACGACAAGGGCGTCGAATGACGAGGGCGGGCGCCGCTTTTGTGCGCTAGTGAAAGGCCGGACGGCGCGAATGCGCTTCCGGCCTTTCTGTTGGAGACGCGGCGCCGCGCATAGCGGCCGGTTGGGGAGAAGGCGACCGTGAAGTTCAACCTGGATTGGGGGGTCTTCTTCCAGGAGATTCCCGGCGGCGGCGAGACCTACCTCGATCTGCTGATTTCCGGGATCTGGTGGACGCTCGGCGTGTCCGCGGCCGCCTGGGTGATCGCGCTCGTCGTCGGTTCGGTCGTCGGGACGATCCGCACCACGCAGCAGCCCTGGCTCGTGCGCATCGGCACCGCCTGGGTGGAGCTCTTCCGCAACGTTCCGCTGCTGGTGCAGATGTTCCTCTGGTACTTCGTCATCCCGGAATTCATCCCGCCGCTCAAGGCCTGGATCGTCAGGACAGACCCCGCGAACGCGCAGTTTCTTTCTGCGGTGCTCTGCCTTGGACTCTTCACTTCGGCCCGGATCGCCGAGCAGGTGCGCGCGGGGATCCAGTCGCTGCCGCGCGGCCAGCGCATGGCCGGAATGGCGCTCGGCCTCACGCAGCCGCAGGTCTATCGCTTCGTGCTGCTGCCGATGGCGTTCCGGATCATCATCCCGCCGCTCACCAGCGAGACGATGAACCTCATCAAGAACTCGTCGATCGCGCTGACGATCGGCCTCGCCGAGCTCACGTTCCGCTCGCGCGAGATGGGTGAGTACACGTTTCATTTCTTCGAGGCGTTCTCGGCGGCGACGGCGATCTACATCGTGATCGCGATGACGGCCAACCGGCTGATGGCCGTGATCGAGCGCCGGGTCGCGGTGCCGGGCTACATCGCGGGCGGGAAGTAGGGGCGGGCGATGCACCTCGACTTCGACGTCATCTCGCGCTCGCTGCCCTATCTCTGGAAGGGCTTCCTCTACACGGTGCAGCTGACGGCGATCGCGACGGCCGGCGGCCTCTTCTTCGGAACGCTGCTCGCGCTGCTGCGGCTGTCGCCATTCAAGGTGCTCGCGTGGTTCGCCGCCGGATACGTCAACCTGGTGCGTTCGATCCCGCTGGTGCTGGTGCTCTTCTGGTTCTTCTTCCTGATGCCGCAGGTGCTCCAGCTCGTCACCGGCGGCGAGCGCCCGCCGCAGATCGGCGCGGAGCGCACCGCGATCATCACGTTCGTCATGTTCGAAGCCGCCTACTTCTGCGAGATCATGCGCGCCGGCATCCAGTCGATCGCGCGCGGGCAGGTGCATTCGGCGTACGCGCTGGGGCTCACCTACGGGCAGGCGATGCGCCTCGTGATACTGCCGCAGGCGTTCCGCAACATGATCCCGCTGATCCTCACGCAGACGATCATCCTGTTCCAGGACACCTCGCTCGTGTACGTGATTTCGGCGACCGATTTCACCGGCGCCGCGTCGAAGATCGCGCAGCGCGACGGCCGCCTGATCGAGATGTACCTCTTCGTCGCCGTGGTCTATTTCGTGATCTGCTACACGCTGTCGTTCGGCGTGAAGCACCTGCAGAAGAAGATCGCCGTCATTCGTTAGGGACCCCAGCATGCCCATGATCCACATCGAAAACGTGTCCAAGTGGTACGGCCAGTTCCAGGTGCTGACCGATTGCACCACCAAGGTGGACAAGGGCGAGGTGATCGTCGTCTGCGGGCCGTCCGGGTCGGGCAAGTCGACGCTGATCAAGTGCGTGAACGCACTGGAGCCCTTCCAGAAGGGGCAGGTCACGGTCGATGGAATCCCCGTGCACGACCCGAAGACGAACCTGCCCAAGCTGCGTGCCCGGGTCGGGATGGTGTTCCAGCATTTCGAGCTCTTCCCGCATCTGTCGATCACCGAGAACCTGACCTTGGCTCAGATCAAGGTGCTGGGCCGGAGCCAGGACGAGGCGCGCGAGCGCGGCCTGAAGCTCCTCGACCGGGTGGGCCTCAACGCGCAGAAGGACAAGTTTCCGGGACAGCTTTCGGGCGGCCAGCAGCAGCGCGTCGCGATCGCCCGGGCGCTGTCGATGGACCCGATCTGCATGCTGTTCGACGAGCCCACCTCCGCGCTCGACCCGGAGATGATCAACGAGGTGCTCGACGTCATGGTGCTGCTCGCGAAAGAGGGCATGACGATGATGGTCGTCACGCACGAGATGGGATTCGCGCACAAGGTCGCGAATCGCGTGATCTTCATGGACCACGGTCACATCGTCGAGGACGCGACGCAGGACGACTTCTTCGGCAAGCCGCGCTCCGAGCGCGCGCAGCAGTTCCTCGCGAAGATCCTGCACCACTGAGGATGTGCGGGCGGCTGCGCCGCGGCGCAAAGCGCGTATAATCGCGCTTTACGCCCCCCAGCCGGCATGCCGCAAATACTTTCGCTGCGCGGACGTCACGCGCTGTCGCCGTTCCGCGTAGCCAAGCTCCTCGCAGCACTCGCCAGCGCCCGCCCGCAGCACCGCGTCCTCGGCATCTCCGCGCTGTACTGGCATTTCGTCCTCGTTAACCGCGCGCTGGCGCCGGCCGAGCGCGGCGTGCTCGACCGGCTCCTCACCTACGGTCCGCACGACGAGTCGGCATCGGAGTCCGGAGTGCCGGTGCTCGTCGTGCCGAGGCCCGGCACCATCTCGCCGTGGTCGTCGAAGGCGACCGACATCGCGCGCAATTGCGGCCTCGATGCCGTGACGCGCATCGAGCGCGGCATCGTCTATCGGATTGCCAATGGTGACGGCGATCCGCTTGGCGCGGACGATCATGCGGCGCTTCTGCCGCTGCTGCACGATCGGATGACCGAGGCTGTGCTGCCGGCAGTCGAGGATGCCGCCGCGCTGTTCGAAAACCATCCACCTCGGCCGATGGAGCGCGTGCCGCTGCTCTCCGAAGGCGCATCCGCCATCGAGCGCGCGAACCGGGAGCTCGGTCTCGCGCTCACCGACGACGAGATCGCGTATCTCGGGGAGAACTTCCGCAGGGAGGGCCGCGACCCGACCGACGTCGAGCTCATGATGTTCGCGCAGGCGAACTCGGAGCACTGCCGGCACAAGATCTTCAACGCGAGCTGGGTCGTCGACGGCGTCGCCGCAGCCGCACAGCCTGTTCGCGATGATCCGGCACACGCACGCGGCCGCGCCGCAAGGGACCATCGTCGCCTACGCCGACAACGCCGCGGTGATCGAAGGCGGGATGGCGCGGCGTTTTTATCCCGGTGCGGACGATCGCTATGCGCCGCACACCGAGTCGACGCAGATTCTGCTCAAGGTCGAGACGCACAACCATCCGACCGCGATCGCGCCATTCCCGGGCGCGGCGACGGGTTCGGGCGGCGAGATTCGCGACGAAGGCGCGACCGGCGTCGGCGCGCGACCCAAGGCCGGGCTCACGGGATTCACGGTCTCGCATCTGCGCCTCCCCGGCCTGCCGCAGCCCTGGGAAACGCCGTACGGCAAGCCGGATCGCATCGCCTCGGCGCTGTCGATCATGCAGGAAGGCCCGATCGGCGCCGCCGCATTCAACAACGAATTCGGGCGGCCGAATCTCGTCGGCTATTTCCGCACGTTCGAGCAATCGGTCGACGGCGAAGTGCGCGGCTACCACAAGCCGATCATGATCGCGGGCGGCCTCGGCAACATCCGCGCCGATCACACGCACAAGCGGCCGATTCCCGCGGGCGCGCTGCTGATCCAGCTGGGCGGGCCCGGAATGCTGATCGGCATGGGCGGCGGCGCCGCGTCGTCGATGGCGACGGGCACGAATACCGCGGACCTCGATTTCGATTCGGTTCAGCGCGGCAATGCCGAGATGCAGCGCCGCGCGCAGGAGGTGATCGATCGATGCTGGCAGCAGGGCAGTGCGAATCCGATCCTGTCGATCCACGACGTCGGCGCCGGCGGACTCTCCAACGCGCTGCCGGAGCTCGTCCATGGCGGCGGTGCGGGGGCACGCTGCGATCTGCGCGCCATTCCGTCGGAGGAGCCGGGCATGGCGCCGCGCGAGATCTGGTGCAACGAGGCGCAGGAGCGTTACGTCCTCGCCATTGGCACCGGGGATCTGGAGCGATTCCGCGCGATCGCGCTGCGCGAGCGCTGCCCCTTCGCCGTCGTAGGCACGGCGAGCGCGGATCACCGGCTCGTCGTTACCGACGCGCATTTCGACACGCGGCCGGTCGACATGGATCTCGACGTGCTGCTCGGCAAGCCGCCGCGGATGACGCGCGACGTCGTCCACGCGCCGCGCTCGCTGAAGCCGCTCGATCTCGGCGGCGTCGACTTCCGGACGGCGGCGTACCGCGTGCTGCAGCTCCCTGCGGTGGCGGACAAGACGTTCCTCGTGACCATCGGCGACCGGACGGTCGGCGGGCTCTGCGCGCGCGATCCGATGGTCGGGCCTTGGCAGGTGCCGGTCGCTGACGTCGGCGTCTCGCTGATGGACTATGACGGCTACGCCGGGGAGGCGATGGCGATGGGCGAGCGCACGCCGCTGGCGCTCATCGACGCGCCGGCGTCCGGGCGAATGGCGGTCGGCGAGGCGATCACCAACATCGCCGCGGCCCGGATCGGCGACCTTTCATCGATCAAGCTCTCCGCCAACTGGATGGCGCCCGCCGGACATCCCGGCGAGGACGCTGCGCTCTACGACACGGTCCGGGCGGTGGCGGTGGAGCTCTGCCCGGCGCTGGGCGTCAGCATTCCCGTCGGCAAGGACTCGATGTCGATGCGCACGACGTGGCAGGACGGCAGGGTCGAGAAATCGGTCACCGCGCCGATCTCGCTCGTCGTCTCGGCATTCGCGCCGGTGAAGGACGCGCGCCGAGTGCTGACGCCGCAGCTTCGGGCCCGCGAAGAGCCCACCCTGCTGCTCTGGATCGACCTCGGCCATGGCCGGCACCGCCTCGGCGGTTCGGCGCTCGCGCAGGTCTTCGGGCAACTCGGCAATGACTGTCCGGACCTTGATGCGGCTGCGTCGCTCGCCGCCTTTTTCGCCACCGTGCAGGGTCTGCACGAAGATGGGCTCCTCCTCGCGTACCACGACATCGGCGACGGCGGCCTGCTCGCGACGCTTGCCGAGATGGCGTTCGCGTCGCGCTGCGGGCTCGACATCACGCTTCCCAAGACGGGAACGCCGCTCGCCGTTCTGTTCGCCGAGGAATTGGGCGCCGTGGTGGAGGTGCGCGCCGCCGATCGCGACGCCATCGCCGCCCGGCTGGCGCAATCCGGGCTCGTCGGGCACTGGGTCGGCGCGCCGACGCACGGCGAGCGCATCCGGATCACGTTCGACGGCGCGACGCTCCTCGACGAGTCGCGCGTCGACCTGCATCGCGCCTGGTCGGCGACGACGCACGCGATGCAGCGGATGCGGGACAACCCCGATGCCGCGGACGACGAATACGCGCGGATCCTCGACATCGCCGACCCCGGCATCACGCCGAAGTTGACGTTCGACCCCGCGCAGGACATCGCCGCGCCCTTCATCTCGACGGGGGCGCGCCCCGCAATTGCCGTGCTGCGCGAGCAGGGGGTCAACGGACAGGTCGAGATGGCGGCCGCGTTCGACCGCGCCGGATTCGCCGCCTACGACGTGCACATGAGCGACATCCTCGCGGGGCGCCGTTCCCTCGCCGCGTTCAAGGGGTTCGTCGCCTGCGGCGGATTTTCGTACGGCGACGTGCTCGGCGCGGGTGAAGGCTGGGCGAAATCGATCCTGTTCAATGCCCGGGCGCGCGACGATTTCGCCGCGTTCTTCGCGCGCGGCGACGCATTCGCGCTCGGCGTCTGCAACGGTTGCCAGATGATGAGCAACCTTTCCGAGCTCATTCCCGGCACCGGGCACTGGCCGCATTTCGTGCGCAACCGTTCCGAGCAGTACGAGGGGCGGCTCGTGGTGCTCGAGGTCCTCGCGTCGCCATCGCTCTTCTTTCGCGGCATGGAAGGCAGCCGGATTCCCGCCGTCACCGCCCACGGCGAAGGCTATGCGGAATTCCGCGACGCGGCGCAGCTCGATGCGGCGCAGCCCTACGTCACGCTGCGTTTCGTCGACGGGCACGGCGCGCCGACGATGCGCTATCCGTACAACGCCAACGGCTCGCCGCTGGGCATCACGCGGCCTCACGACCGCGGATGGGCGCTTCTCGATCCTGATGCCGCATCCGGAAAGGGTGTTCCGCACCGTGCAGATGTCGTGGCACCCCGCGGAGTGGGGCGAGGATTCGCCGTGGATGCGGATCTTCCGCAATGCGCGCGCGTGGCTCGGCTGACGTTCCTGAATCTTCGCGTATCATCGGCGGTCCCCCTGCACCGAGGATCGCAATGGCGTTGACCGTGTATGAAATCGACGGTATCCGGCCGGTGGTCGACCCGTCCGCCTACGTGCACCCGAGCGCCGTTCTCATCGGCGACGTGATCGTCGGCGCCGGTTGCTATATCGGCCCGGCGGCCTGCCTGCGCGGCGACTTCGGCCGGCTCGAGATCCGCGCCGGTGCCAACATCCAGGACACCTGCGTGCTGCACGCCTTCCCCGGCAACGACACGATCGTCCACGAGGGCGGCCACATCGGCCACGGCGCGATCCTGCACAGCTGCATCGTCGAGCGCAACGCGCTCGTCGGCATGAACGCCGTGGTGAACGACAACGCGGTGATAGGAGAATCGGCGATCGTCGCCGCGATGGCATTCGTGAAGGCCGGAATGATCGTGCCGCCGCGTACGCTGGTCTCCGGCATGCCGGCGAAGGTGCTGCGCGCGCTCACCGACGTCGAGCTCGCGTGGAAGGTCGAGGGAACAAAGAGCTATCACGAGCTGGCCCGGCGCTCGCACGCGTCGATGCGCGAGACCACGCCGCTCCCGGCGATGGAGCCGGACCGGCGCCGCATCGTGGTCTCCGAAATCCTTCCGCTCGCGGCGCAGAAGGCGAGAGGCGTCTGACGCGCGGCGTGCCGGTTGGCTAATAACCTGCCGCCTGCCCGTCGCGGCGCGGATCGGATGCCGCCGCGTAGCCGCCCTCGATGCGCACGATGAACTGGCCGGCGCCGAAATCCATGTAGCTGTCGGCCTTCGCTTCCAGCCGATGGCCGAGCGCGGCGAGTCCCGAGCGCAACTCGCCCGTCGCGCTCGCTTCGAGGTCGATCGCAAGGCCGCCGTTGACCTTCCAGCGTGGCGCATCGAGCGCCGCCTGCGGATTCATGCCGAACGTCAGGAGCCGCACCAGCGTCTGCACGTGCCCCGGTGGCTGGATCGGCCCGCCCATCACGCCGAACGCCGCGAGCGGCGCGCCGTCCTGCGTGAGGAATCCGGGAATGATCGTGTGGAACGGTCGCTTGCCGCCGCCGATTTCGTTCGGGTGTCCGGGCTCCAGCGAAAATCCCGCGCCGCGGTTCTGCAGGCTGATGCCTGTGCCGGGGACAACCACGCCCGAGCCGAAGCCCATGTAATTCGACTGGATCAGCGAGACCATCATCCCGCGCGCGTCGGCAGCGCAGAGATAGACGGTGCCTCCCTTTGGAGGATGGCCGGGTCCGAAATCCTGCGCCTTCGACGGATCGATCAGCTTCGCCCGTGCCTCGAGATAGTCGGCGTCCAGCAGCGCCGCGGCGGGAATTTCCATCGTCCGGGGATCGCTGACGTAGCGATGCACGTCGGCGAATGCGAGCTTCATCGCCTCGATCTCGAGGTGCTGGCATGCGACCGAGTCGGGCGGCAGCGCGGCGAGGTCGAAATGACGCAGGATGCCGAGGGCCATTTGCGCCGCGACGCCCTGTCCGTTGGGCGGAATCTCGTGGACGGTCGCGCCGGCGTAATCGAGTGCGAGCGGGCTCACCCAGTCGACGGTGTGGGCAGCGAAATCCGCGACCGTGTGCAGCGCGCCGTGCCGGCTCGCATGGGCCGCCATCGCTTGCGCAAGCGGGCCGCGATAGAACGCGTTTCCGTGGGTCGACGCGATCGCCTCGAGGCTCGTCGCCATCGGCGCGCAGGAGAATTTCTCGCCGGCCCGGGGCGCGCGGCCGCGCGGCAGGAAATGCTCGGCGAAGCCGAGGTCGTGTGGCATCACGGTCGCCGCCGCTGCCCATTTCTCGGCGACGACCGGCGACACGAGATAGCCGTCGCGCGCGTAGCGTATCGCCGGCTCGAACAGGTCGGCGAAAGGGAGCGCACCAAAGCGTTGCGACAACGCGGCCCAGCCCGAAACGGCGCCGGGAATCGTGACGGATTCCCAGCCGCGCGGGCCGATCTCGCTCTTGCCGCGATAGCGTTCGGGGGTGACGGCAGCGGGGGCGCGGCCGGAGGCGTTCAATCCCACCAGCTCGCGCGTGTCCCACACGATGGCGAAGAGATCGCTGCCGACACCGTTGCTGCACGGCTCGACGACCGTCAGCGCGATCGCCGTCGCGAGCGCCGCGTCGACCGCGTTGCCGCCCCGTTGCAGCATCGAGAGGCCGGCCTGCGTCGCGAGCGGCTGCGATGTCGCGACCGCGTTCGCCGCGAGGATCGGCGCGCGGCCGGAAGCATAGCGTGTGGTCCAGTCGAATGGCATCGATGATTCGCTCCGTCTCGTAATCAATGGCCCACAGGCGGCGCCTGGTGACTCATTCCGTGCTGACTCCGGCTTCCTTGACGACCCTGGACCATTTTGCAGTTTCGACGCGAATGATCGCGGCGAACTGGTCCGGCGTCCCGCCCGCCGGCTGCGCGCCGAGCGTGGCCAGGCGCTCCTGGAATTCCGGCGTGGCGAGGATCCGGTTGACCGCCGAGTTGATCCGGGCGATGACGTCGGGCGGTGTCGCGGCCGGAGCGAACATCCCGAAATACGTGTCGCTGACGAAACCGGGCAGTCCCGATTCGGCGATGGTCGGCACATCGGGAACGAGCGGCGAGCGGCGCGCGCTGGTAACGGCCAGCGCCTTGAGCTTGCCATCTTTGACGTGCGGCAGCGCCGAGACGATGTTGTCGAAGAGAATCGAGACCTGGCCGCTCATGAGATCCGTCAGCGCGAGAGCGGTGCCTTTGTAGGGCACGTGCGTCATCTTGATTCCGGCGGACGACGCGAACAGCTCGGCGGTGAGGTGCACGATGGTGCCGTTGCCGGACGACGCGTAGTTGAGCGCGCCCGGGCGCGCCTTGGCGAGCGCGATCAGTTCGCGGACGTTCGCCGCCGGCAGTGAAGGCGTCACCACCAGGATGTTCGTCGCGTCGGCGACATGGACGACGGGCGCGAAATCGCGCTCGACCGAGTAGGGCAGCTTCGCATACAGGCTCGGCGCGATCGAGTGCGTCGACGTGGTCGCCATCAGCAGCGTGTAGCCGTCCGGCGCTGCCTTGGCGACGATGTCGGAGCCGATCGTTCCGCCCGCGCCGGGCCGGTTGTCGACGACGATCGACGTGCCGAGCGCGTCGCCCAGCTTCTGCGCGAGCGTTCGCGCGATGATGTCGGTCGCGCCGCTCGGCGGAAACGGAACGACCAGCCGGATGGGCTTCGACGGATACATCTGGGCGGATACGGGCGCCACGCCGAGTGCGACGGCGGCGCAGGCCACTCCGATGAGGCGCCGGACGTTCATGCTTCCTCCGCGAACACGTCCTCGCGCTTGCGACGGAAGTTGGGCACCACGATGAGGAGGAGCAGCGAGGCGGCCATCAGCAGCATTACGAGGGAGAGCGGGCGCGTGACGAACACGGTGGGATCGCCGCGCGAGAGCAGCAGCGCGCGCCGGAGGTTTTCCTCCATCATCGGGCCCAGCACGAACCCGAGCAGCAGAGGGGCCGGCTCGCATTCGAGCTTCACGAACACGACGCCAAGGAATCCCATCGCCGCCGTCTGCAGCACATCGAAGCTCGCGTTGTTGATCGTGAAGACGCCGATCGAGCAGAACAGCAGGATCGCCGGATACAGGATGCGATAGGGGACCTGCAGCAGCTTGATCCAGATGCCGATCAGCGGCAGGTTCAGCACGACCAGCATCAGGTTGCCGACCCACATCGACGCGATGAGGCCCCAGAAGAGCGTGGGATTGCTCGTCATCACCTGCGGCCCGGGCTGGATG
Organism: uncultured beta proteobacterium; assembly: GCA_963846855.1. Classification (GTDB taxonomy): domain Bacteria; phylum Pseudomonadota; class Gammaproteobacteria; order Burkholderiales; family Casimicrobiaceae; genus CAIWHR01. Next base: position 1,860,524 of record CAWJXK010000008.1, on the reverse strand, counting down.
CTGTGGATCGTCATCGCGCCGACCATCAGCGCCATCACGGCATTCTCCGGGATCCCGAGCGTGAGCAGCGGAATGAACGACGTCTGCGCGCCGGCATTGTTCGCGGACTCCGGGCCGGCGACGCCCTGAATCGCGCCCTTGCCGAAGCGGCTCGGGTCGTCCGCGACCTTCTTCTCCAGCGCGTACGACGCGAACGAGGCCAGCATCGCGCCGCCGCCGGGGAGGAGCCCCAGCACCGACCCCAGCCCGGTGCCGCGAAGCACTGCGGGCCATGCGGCACGGAATTGCGCCTTGGTGATCCACATGCCCTTCACCTTCGCCGCGACGATGTCGCGCTTCTCCTTGCCCTCGAGATTGGTGATGATCTCGGCGAATCCGAAGAGGCCCATCGCCACGCTGACGACGCCGATGCCGTCGGAGAGCTCCGGGATGTCGAACGCGAACCGCGTCACGCCCGAATTGACGTCGGTGCCCACGATGCCGAGCAGGAGCCCGAGGACGATCATCGCGATCGCCTTCAGCAGCGAGCCGTGCGCCAGCACGACGGCGCCGAGCAATCCCAGCACCATCAGCGAGAAATACTCGGCTGCGCCGAACTTGAGTGCCAACTCCGACAACGGCGGCGAGAACGCGGCGACGAAGACGGTCGATATGCAACCCGCGAAGAACGAGCCCAGCGCCGCGGTCGCAAGCGCAGCGCCGGCCTGTCCCCGCAAGGCCATCTGGTGGCCGTCGAGGCACGTGACCGCCGAAGACGTCTCGCCCGGCATGTTGATGAGGATCGACGTCGTCGAGCCGCCGTATTGCGCGCCGTAGTAGATGCCGGCCAGCATGATCAGCGCCGACTCGGGCTCCAGCGCATACGTGGTCGGCAGCAGCATCGCGATGGTCGCGACCGGGCCGATGCCGGGCAGCACGCCGATCAGTGTGCCGAGCAGCACCCCGACGAGCGCGTACATCAGGTTGATCGGCGCCAGCGCGACGCTGAAGCCGAGCGCCAGATGGTTTATGAGATCCATGTGCGGGTCAGCCGCTCGCCGCGAGCCAGACCGGCCAGACGGGGAGCTGCAGCTTGAGGCCCACGATGAAGACGACGACGGCGAGCGTGGCGAAGAAGAGGCCCGAGAGGACCGCCTCCTTCAGCCGGAATTCAGGCGAGGCGGTGCTCGCGAGGACGATGAGGCCGAGCGTCGAGCAGGCGAGTCCCAGTTTTTCGACGACGAGCGCGAAGAGCACGACGCTGCCCAGGACCACGAAGGTGGAGCGCCAGTTCCAGGCAGGGATGGCGCTGCCCTGCAGACGCAGTGAGCGCGCGATCAGGACCGCGCCGAGAATCGTCAGCAGGTACCCCAGACCGCGCGGAAAGTAGCCGGGCCCCATCTTGGCCACCGTCCCGAGCTGGTATTGCGACGCGAGCGCGATGGCCGCGATGCCGAATCCGCAGAACAGGATGCCGGCGTAGAAATCCTTCGGGTGGCGGATGAACGCCATGCGCTCCTCCTCTTTGGTCGCAGCGGGGATCGACGGGGACTCGCGCGGCCGCGCCGGCGGACTTCCGCCGCGTCCTCCATGCCGGCGCGTAAGAATATCATCGCGCGCACTGGGCCCGCGCGGGGACCCGGCGGTATCGGCACGCAAAAAAAGGGCAGGCGTCTTAAGCCTGCCCTTGCTTGCCTGCGCTCACGGCCGGCGAATGCTGCGCGCCCGCCCGCCTGACGGTCAGCCGTTCTTCGCCTTGAGCTCCTTCATGTAGGCCTCGATGCGCTGCCGCTGCACCTTCTGCTGCAGCTGCGCCTTCACGTCGTCGAACGGCGGGATCTTCGCGTCGCGGATGTCGTCGACCTCGATCACGTGCCAGCCGAACTGCGTCTGCACCGGCTGGGCGGTGAATTTGCCCTTCGGCAGCTTGACCATGGCGTCGCTGAACGGCTTGACGAAGTTGCCGGCCGCATTCCAGTCGAGATCGCCGCCCTTGTCCTTCGAGCCCGGGTCCTTCGAGCGCGTGGCGAGCGCTTCGAATTTCGTGCCCTTCTGCAGCTCGGCGATGATGTCCTTCGCCTCGTCTTCCTTCTCCACCAGGATGTGGCGGACCTTGTATTCCTTCTCGCCCCACTGCGCCTTGATCACGTCGTATTCCTTGTGCAGCTCGGCGTCGGTGACCGGATTCGCCTTGACCCAGTCGGCCACGGCGGCGTTGACGAGAACCGTCTGCGCCTGGATGTCCATCTGGATCTTCACGTCCGGGCTCTTGTCGAGGCCCTTCTTCTTCGCCTCGCGGACGAGCAGCTCGCGCATGGTGAGCTCTTCCTTGATCTGGTTCTTGAGTTCGGGCGAGTCGGCCTGCCCCGACGCTATCGCATTCTTCAGCAGGAAGTCGTACGTGGCCTGCGAGAAGAGCTGCTTGCCGGCGGGGGCCGCGGCCGCTTTCGCGGGCGCTGCCGCCTTGTCCTGCGCGACCGCGGGAACGCCGGCGAGCGCGACGAGCGCGGTCATGACGGCGAGGGTCAGCGTTTTCTTGATCATCGTAGTGCGTCCTTTGTGGTGGGTGAAAGGCTGGTGAATTCTTCCGGCGCCAGCGCCTTGATGGACAGCGCGTGGATCGGATGCGGCAGGAGATCGGCCACGTCGCGGAGCACTCGCTGGTGCCGCGCGAGGCGCGACATCCCGGAAAAGGCTTGTGACACAATCAACAGGGAAAAGTGCCCGGCGCCGCCGGCGGCGCCGGCATGTCCGACGTGCTGATGGCTGTCGTCCTGGATCTCGAGCACCGACGGCGCGAGGACCGAGAGCCGCGCGCGAAGCGCGGCCGGCACATCCGCGACGGCGGCAGCCGTGGTCATGACGCTTCTTCGCGCGCGTAACGCGACAGGGCGATTCCCTGCGCCAGTGCGAACAGCAGGAACAGGCCCATGCCGCCCCAGACCTTGAAGTTGACCCAGGTCTCGGTGGGATAGTGAAACGCGACGTACCAGTTGGCGACGCCCATGAATGCGAAAAAAGCGACCCACGCCCACGTAAGGCGCGTATACACCGGCTCGGGCAGCGTGATGCCGGGCATCAGGCTCGCGATGAGGTTGCGGCCGAACCCGATGCGGCCCACCGCGAGCACCATGCCGAACAGCCCGTAGAGGACGGTCGGCTTCCATTTGATGAACTGCTCGTCCCGCAGCAGCAGCGTCGCGCCGCCGAAGACGACGATGATCGCGAGCGATAGCCAGTTGACGACCCCGACCTTGCCGCGGCGAAAATGCAGCCACAGGATCTGCACGATCGAGGCGGCGATCGCCACCGCGGTGGCGAAAAAGATCCCCTGCCATTTGAAGGCAACGAAGAACAGGATCAGTGGCAGGAAATCGACAATAAACTGCATAACCCGTTATTTTATCACGCTTGCGCTTCGATCGGGCATCCGCCGCCCGGTCGGCCGGAAGCGGGGGTCCGATCAGCGGCGGCCGCGGGCGCGGGCCTTGGCCTTCGAGGGCGCGAGGAGCCGGTCGAGCCGCGCCCGGTCGAACGCGGGTCCGGGGTCGGTCTTGCGCCCCGGGGCGACGTCGCTGTGGCCGGCGATGTCGGCGATCGGATAGCGGCGGACGAGCGACCGCGCGAGCCGCGCCAGCATCGTGTATTGCGCCGCCGCGTAAGGCACATCGTCCGCGCCCTCGAGCTCGATGCCGATCGAGTAGTCGTTGCAGTGGGCGCGCCCCTTCCACGCCGACTCTCCGGCATGCCATGCGCGATCGTTGCACGAAACGAACTGGAGGAGGGCGCCATCGCGCCGGATCAGGAAATGCGCCGACACTCGCAGCGCGGCGACCCTCGCGTAGTACGGATGACGGGCCGCATCGAGCCGGTTGGTGAACAGGCGCACGATGCCGTCGCCGCCGAATTCGCCCGGCGGCAGCGAAATTCCATGGAGCACGAGCAGCGTGACCAGGGCTCCCGCCGGACGCGCATCGCAATTGGGCGAGCGAATCCGCCGCGCGGCATTCGCGAATCCGCGTGCGTCGATCGCGAGGCGGGTTCGCGCAGGAGGTGCGGTCTCCATGGAATGTATCGTGGAGTGGCGAGAACGCGTCCCGGGCGCACGACCGTACCGCATCGAATCGCCCGGATCAATTCGATACCCAGATGCTCCAGTCGGTGGCGCATGGCGCCATTTTCATGGAGCTCCGACGCTATTTTGTACCACACTCGCACCATGCTGCCGCGCAAAGGACCGCATGTTCTGGATGCTTCGAGGGCGCGCGGCGTGCGGCCGATCGCCGGACCGCGACCAGGTTGAGGCCTGGATCGGGCGTCCCTAGGCCGGGCGGTCGAGGATCCGCCGTCCGAAGAGCGATCGGCGGCTGCCTCTTAATGCCGCTGTGAGCGCAAGGAGCGCGCTGTGGGCGGCGGTCGCCACCGAGTATGGGGTCACGCGTCGAAGATGCTCTACGCCTCGACGCGGGCTGTCTTCATGCGGAGGAGGTTCACTCGGATTCGCTCGTCATGCGATGCGACCCGGCAGGCAGCACTAGAAGCCTCTTGAGCGCCGAGTCGGCCTGCTGCTCTGCGTCACGCGCGACGGACATACAGGCGCTCAGCAGGAATCCTGCGCTACAGCCAACCCAGAGACCCAGAAGAAACCAAAAGGTGGCGGTCATGGATGACACTCCTTTCCGACCCCTGGCGCGCAACAGCGCGATTCAAGCTTCGTCGGTTCCGCAAAGGGAGTGTGCAGGCCGAACGCTGAATCGGCGGTAGGGCCAGTAATGACAATTCCGGGGTATTGACGCGGGATTGGGGTGGAGTTGCTCGGCGAGCCCAGCCAGATTGCCTGGCAATCGTTCGCCCAAAAAAACGGGCCTTGACGGCCGTTGGTGTCGCACATGACAGGTACTGAAGATTATTCAGAGACGGGTACTGAAGATTATTCAGTGACTCTCGACAATCGGGTCTTTCGCGTTCCGATGCCCCGGGCGATCAGGAGAAGGACAGGAAGGTGAACCCGGCAATCGACAGCGACGAGGGCTCCGGAACGATCCGAAGCGGCCTGGTCTAAATCGAGCTAAAGGCGCTGTATCAGACCAATCGCACCTTTCTTGTCTGGCTTTCGCGCTTCATTCGGAGGTACCATAGTGGGCATTGTAGTCCACAGCATATGGAGTCGCGATGGCAATCGATCCGGGTACTCCCTCATCCTCGACCTTTCTGCGCTGGGCAGCGTTTATAGTCGTTGAAGCGAGCATGGGGTTCATCGCCGTTTACGGCACACTCAGCACGTCTGCGACGATTGCTGAGGTGGTGGCCGAATACGGCGATCCTTTCGTGCCGGCCGGATTCGTCAAGGCGATTTGCTTGGCCATCCTCGTCGCATTCCTGCTCTTCTTTTTCGCCGCCCTGTGGCCCCGCAGACACCGCAAACGCGTCTATGACAAGTTGGTCATCCCGCTCGCGCTGACCAGCGTTCTGGCCGCGAGTTGGGTCGTCGCATTCCGGCACGAAGAAATCGGCCTGTCCGTCGCATTGATTGCCGCCTGCGTCGTGTTGGGCGGCCTCATGTTCGTGCGAGTTGCGTCGGTATCCCCGGGCAAACATTCCCGTTGGTTGCGCGTTCCCTTCAGCCTCTACTTCGGCGCGATGACCATCGCGTTGTTGGTTGCCGTGACCCAGTGGTTTAATGCCAGCGGACTGCTCACAGGGTCAGTCGTGGCGACGCGCGACGTGGCAAGTGCATTTCTCGCGATCGCCGCGGCATCAGGCGGCGTCGTCGCGCTCCGCTACCGCGACTTCGTCTATCCAGCGGTCATCACCTTCGGCTTGGGTTCGATGTTCATCGCCCAGCGTGTGTACGATCCGGACGTCGCCGCCACCGCGCTCATTGCTTGCGTTGGAATGCTCGTCGTGGCCTGCCTCGCTGCCGTAGCGCTGGCAAAGCAACCGTGGCGCGATCCGACGAAAAAGGCATCGAGCAGAAGCGCTAGGCTTGCGCGCATGGCCAAGGTCGAGGGGTGGTACCTGATCGACCCAAACTCGTCGATCATGCGTTTCTGACGCGACTGGTCCCGGCCTATTCTGTTGAAAAACTCCCTTGAAAATGGGTGCTCGCTGGCTAAGCTGAGGCTAAGGCGTAAGGACAGGAGCTGCGGCCATGATGGGGCAAGGTTCTGGTGGGCAGAAGCAGCTGTTCTACTCGTTTAATCTCGAGGATCACGTTCCGGCAGATCATCTGCTGCGCGGGATTGATCATTGCCTGGACCTTGGCGAACTGCGCGACCATCTCGCGCCGTTCTACAGTCACACCGGACGGCCGTCGGTCGATCCGGAGCTGATGGTGCGGATGCTGATCGTCGGGTACAGCTTCGGCATTCGTTCCGAGCGCCGGCTGTGCGAGGAGGTTCACCTCAATCTGGCGTATCGCTGGTTCTGTCGACTCGGGCTTGAGGACGCGGTACCGGACCATTCGACCTTCTCGAAGAACCGTCACGGCCGTTTCCGTGAGGGCGATGCGTTTCGGCAGGTGTTCGAGAGTGTGGTCGCGCGGTGTATGAAGGAGGGACTGGTCGGTGGCGAAGGCTTTGCCATCGACGCCAGCGTGATCAAGGCTGATGCCAATCGCAGCCGCAGCACGGCGCGCGAGGGGGCTGAGGACCTGCGCGATCCACGGCACGCGACGCGGGCCGTACGGGAGTATCTGACCGCACTTGATGAGCAGGGTGAGCCAGTCGCCGTTCCCGCGTCCATCTCGCCGACGGATCCCGCGGCCCGGTGGACGGCGGTGGGTGGTCCGGCGTTCTACGCCTATTCGACCAATTATCTGGTGGATGTGCAGACTGGCATCATTGTCGATGTCGAGGCGACGCCTGCTTTGCGCACGGACGAAGTAAACTCCGCGCGGACGATGCTCGAACGGGTCGAAGAACGGTTTGGCCTGAAGCCCGCGCGACTGATCGGTGACACGGCATATGGTTCGGCTTCGATGCTCGGCTGGTTAGTCGAGGAGAAGAGAATCGCGCCGCACATCCGGTATGGGATAGGACACTGCGCGACGACGAAACGCTATCCAGCAGCGACTTCCAGTGGGACGAGCAGGCCAATGAATACCGCTGCCCGCAGGGAAAGGTACTGCGGAAGCAACGGCGCACGTTCAAGAACCTGCGTACCCACATTACCAAGGCTGGGACCATCATCTATCGATCCAGCCAGTCCGATTGCGCGAGTTGCCCGCTGAAGGCGCGCTGCTGTCCCAATACACCGATGCGCAAGATCGCGCGCAGTGTCCACGAATCGGCGCGGGATGTTGCGCGCGAACTGGCCGAGACCGATGCCTACAAGCAATCGCGCAAGGACCGCAAGAAGGTCGAGATGCTCTTTGCTCACCTCAAGCGCATTCTCAAGCTGGATCGGTTGCGCCTCCGAGGACCGAGCGGTGCGCGCGATGAGTTCCTGCTCGCCGCGATTGCGCAAAACCTACGACGAATGGCGAAGCGACTGATGTTTGCGGCACCGGAACCGATACCGATAGCCGCATAAAGCAGCTTCGGGGACAACTCTACCTCCTCGACCATCCGAATCCGTTACCGAGACCCGCGATCGGCGACCAACCGCAGCGGAACTCTCGCCTAGCAATCGAGTATTTCAACGGTATAGGCCGACAGCAACCATTCGTTGGAGCCTGCTTCCAGGGGGGGGAAGGCTGGGCAACTCACCAGCTTACCGAGGTCACCGTCCCGTCCTGATAGGGAATCATGCGCTGTTGTTCGCGGCGCGCAGCGCGGTCCTGGTCGCCGGCCATTTTCATCAGGATCAGCACGAATAAGGAAACAAGCCCCCAGACCACTAGTCCCAACAGAATCCAGTTGCCGTCCATTACGCGACCTCGTCTTCAATCGAGCGGCGCGAGTTTGGACCTCGACGCGGCCGAGATACATATATCGAAAGAACTAGTACGTGCATTACGCTTGCCCAAACTCACCAGCACTAAGAGCCGTGAGAAACTCAGCAACCCATGCTCTGCCCCGTCCACAGAAATAGGTTGCCGTGCGCCCATTGCGAAGGTTCTTAACGGTAACGGTTAAAGTTGGCGCCGCAGACGTTGCAGATTGACTATCGCGCACCTGTTCAATGTCGAGCGCAAAATCGTCGGGAGCGAATCCAAATCGCACCACTTCCGCAGTAAATGCGAGTTCATCCCCACGGGCAAGAATGTAGCGCCTGCCCGCGCCACGAAGGATCGGCTGTCGTTGCTCGGTAAAGCTCAGGTGCGATGAACCTGTCATCGGTGTGATCTCTTGTTGCTCCGTCATGATTCCCATCCCCCTTGCACGCGTTTTGGCCAGCCCTGGAAGCGCCAGCGTTTGATACAAGCAACGCACGAGCCATCCACTGTTTCTCCTTTCATTTCTATGGCTTGCCTGAATTGGACGAGACTAACTGACATGGCATTGTAAGACGCCCCGACATTGACGATCCTGCAATGGCCGTTGTGATGGAATCCCATCCACAAATGGGCAACCGCGATAAAGCATTTATGAGAATGCGCGATGCTGGCGCAAAAGGGCGAGCGGGCTTTGCCGATTTTTGCGCGCGCCCGCTACCGCGCGGAATGCATCTGCCCAAGAATGGCACCGAGTCATCGCACCCCGCACTTTGAGCGACCGCAATGTAGATAACAATTTGTTCGGAAAATGCCGTCTGTTCGCTACTCGCGTGCCCATGCGTTCCGTATGGCACCATGGTGTCAGTCACGACAAGCTGGCATATGACACGCAAGCGTACGTTGAAATCGTTGCCAATCTCCGACCCGTCGCAACCGCTTCCAGCGCTCACATCGCGCTTGACTGGTGAACAGCTTGAATGCTTACGTCGATGCGCGAGAGGCAACACTCTCCGCTTTGAAGTCGCGGAGATCGTCGCTGCGCTCATTGCCGGCGGTTATGCGCAGAAAGGTATTGCGGGCGTCGTTACGGTCACGGCTAAGGGTCGCCAATACCTAAATCGTTTTCCTTGACCGGGCCCTCTGCACGATCGGTGCGCCCGATAAAGTCAGGATTACTGCCGGTCGCCGCGCGTTTTGTGACCTGCTTTCGAATTAGACCCGCGCGCGCGGGCCAACCCGTCGGCGGGACAAAAGAGGGTCTTGGCGAAGGCGCGGTCCCTCGAATCCAGATCGATGGCGGTCACCGGGTCCAACTCTTCGGACGCGCCGGGTCGTAGGGGAACCCCATGTACCTTGGCGCTTACCGCATCCCGTCGGAAAATCGCGCTCGGGGTGACATAACGCAAGCTACGGCTCGTTCGGTAAATTGCGCTGCAACTCTGCAAAGTGGTTGTACCTTACAAATCTCAAGTGCGGAAAATGACCAATCGCCGGCTCGGTTCCGTCCCAACTACATATACGCAGTGCCGCAGCCGCTCCGCGCCCGTTTCACGCGATCAAACTCGCTTCCCGTCCAGACTGGCACGTTCAATGCTTGGCCATCCCAACAGGTGGATCTCTGTCGTTGCTGTGGGCCGTCATTTGAGAGCTGGGTTCTTGCTCGACACGTCCGCCACTCGATCGAGGCCGACCTGCTGGCCAACGCGCCCGCGATACGGCCGAGAGCTGCAACACTTCAGGGTGGAAGGAGGTAAGCAGTGGAAGGGCTCATCGCCATCTATGTAGTCATCGGTGTTGTCGACGCGCTGAATTTCGCAACGAATCCTGCCGCCGCCCATCGGCCCCAATGGCTTGGAAGTGACTCCAAGCTCGGAACCAAACTGGTCGGATACTGCGCTGTCACAGTCCTGTGGCCACTCCTGGGCGCTACTAAGTGTTGACAATTAACATTGAATAACACTTGACGTTTCCGCTCACGCGACCTTGGTCAAGGGCGGAATGACTCGCGCTGCCATCGTAAAAGGCGATTGATTTTGCGGTTGTCGTAGTTCTTGCGTTGAACTGACGCGACACTTGCGCGGAATCGGATCTCGCGCCGACCCTGCGCTACGCCGATTTGCAACGAAGATCGCCCGCCGAGTCAGACCGAATTACGTATCTGGTGTCGGCGGCAAAAGTTCTTCAGCTTCTGGTCGAAAACGGAATAGGGCACCGCACGGACGAAGCGCACGCCGTCCGATCCGTTTGGGCCGTTACGACCGGGTGCAAACGACGGGGCAGCGCTTCTAGAGGGAAAATGGGAGGGACGGCTACTTGATACCCAGCCGCTCCATCCGGTAGCGCATGGCCCGAAACGTGATGCCGAGCAGCTTGGCCGCGGCCGTTCGGTTGAAGCGGGTCTTCTCCAGCGCCTCGTTGATCGCCGCGCGCTCGACGCGATCGAGATAATCCTGCAGCGGCCACTTGTCGCCGGCGCTGATCGCAAAGTCGGACTCCTCGGCGATCGGCGTGAGATGCAGGTCTTCGGCGGTGATGCGCTGCGGATCCGCGGCGAGCGAGAGGCCGCGCTCGAGGATGTTCTCGAGCTCGCGCACGTTGCCCGGAAACGGGTAGCGCTCGAGCGCGGTGACCGACTCGGCGTCGAGCTTCGCGATCACGCCGCGCGACAGCTTGGCGAGGATCGCGTGTGCGATCAGCGGAATGTCCTCGCGCATCTCGCGGAGGCTCGGCATCGCGAGCTCGATCACGTGCAGCCGGTAGTACAGGTCCTGCCGGAATTCCCCCGACTCCACGAGCCCCGCCAGCTTCTTGTGCGTGGCGCTGATAAGGCGCACGTCGACGGGCTCCTCCTGCGTGGCGCCGACCTTGCGCACCTTCTTTTCCTGGATCACGCGGAGCAGCTTCACCTGCATCGGCAGCGGCAGGTCGGCGACCTCGTCGAGGAACAGCGTACCGTTGTTGGCGGCCTGGAAGAAGCCATCGCGGTCAGCGTCTGCACCCGTGAACGCGCCCTTCTTGTAGCCGAAGAACTCGCTCTCCATCAGGTTCTCGGGGATCGCGCCGCAGTTGACGGCGATGAACGGCTGCTCGGCGCGCGGGCCTCCGGTGTGGATCATCCGCGCGGCGAGCTCCTTGCCGCTTCCCGATTCGCCGTTGATGAAGACCGGCGCCTGGCTCTTCGAAAGCCGGTCGATGAGCCCCCGCACCTGCATCATCGACGGCGATTCGCCGAGGAGCTTGTAGCTCGACGCGGGCTGCGTCTTTTCCGGCACCTTGAGCGCCTGCTTGACGAGCGCGCGCAGCTGCTCCAGAGCGACCGGCTTCGCGAGGTAGTCGAACGCGCCCGCCTTGAGCGCGGCGACTGCGTTCTCGGCGCTGCCGTAGGCGGTGATCACGGCGACCGGGACGTCGAGCCCCTTCTGGTTGATGTGCTCGACGACGCGCAGGCCCTCGCCGTCGGGCAGCCGCATGTCGGTGAGGCACAGGTCGAACGGCTCCTTGTCGAGGAGGCCGATCGCCTCGGCGACCGACTCCGCTCGCGTCGTGTCGAGCCCCATCCGCGAGAGCGTGAGCTCGAGCAGCTCGAGGAGGTCGGGCTCGTCGTCGATCACGAGCACCTTGGGTTGGCCACGGGTTTTGCGGGACATGCTCACCTCGTCGTCATTCCGCGGGGTTGACCGCGCGTTTCATCGTCATCCGGAAGTGCGCGCCCGGTCCCTTTGGCAGGAGCTCGAGCGCCGCGCCGTTCGCGTCGGCGAGCTCGCGCGCGATGTAGAGCCCGAGGCCGGTGCCTCCCGGCCGTGTCGTGAAGAAGGGCTCGAATATCTGTCCGCGCAGCTCCGCGGGGATCCCCGGCCCGTCGTCGTTGAGCTCGCAGATGATGGCGTCGCCCATGTACCCCGGCCGCGCCATGATCCGGATGCTCGATTCCTTCTTCTGGCAATGCTGCCACGCGTTGCGCACCAGATTCCAGACGATCTGGTTCAAGTGGCCGCGGTCGAAGATCACCATCAGGTCGGCGGGCACCAGCATCATCACGCCGCCAGCGGGGATGTTCTCGGCCTGCACGATCTCGTCGATCAGCGCATGCAGGAATTCGCCGAGCATGATCACCTCGGGCTGCTGCCGGTCGCGCCGGTTCAACTGCAGCACCTCGCCGACGATACGGTCGATCCGTTTCGCGTTGCTGCGGATCATGTTCAGCATCCGCTGGCCTTCCTTTGCGACGGCGCCGTCCTCCTCGAGGAGCTGCGCCGCCTGGTTGATCGCCGAAAGCGGGTTGCGGACCTCGTGCGCGATCGACGCGGTGAGGCGTCCCATCGCTGCCAGCTTCATCTGCTGCGCCTCGGTCTGCGCGCGGCCGAGGTCCTCCAGGTAGATGAGCGTACCGCCGTTCAAGCCGGAGCCGATCCGGACGAGGCGCACGCGCAGGAGCCGCTGTGTGGCCTCGACCTTGAACGGCGGTAGCGTCTCCGAATAATCCTCCTGCCAGCGCCGCCAGTAGTCGTGCAGCACCGAGCTGAATTCGGCGAGGCGCATGCCGCCACGCATCCGGCCGAATCCGCCGAGGAGGCGCGTCACCTGCGCATTGTGTCCGCGGACGACGCCGTTGAGGTCGACCACCAGGACACCGTCCTGCATGTCCTGGATGATGAGGCGATTCACCTGCTCCAGGTTGGCGACGTCGATGCCGCGCTGCGCGGCGAGGTCCTCCGACGCCTTCGTGTAGGAGCCCAGCGCCACGGTGACGCCCACGGTCGCGAAGAATCCGAATCCGATGAGTCCCGTCTGGAACGGCTGCGCGCCGCTGTTGATCTGGCCTTCCATCAGGCGCCACACGTCGAGGCCGAGCAGGATGACGGTGGCGAGTGCGGCGTGGAAGAATGCCGTCCGCGTGCGCAGCAGCCAGCCGCTGGCCGCGAGCTGCGGAAACAGCAGGATCGGCAGCGCCGCGCCGACCGACCCGCTCGACATCATGATGGCGCCGATGCACACGACGTCGCCGACGAGCAGCGTCGACGTGAGCAGCGGAAGCGGCGCGGGCTGTTCGTCGCGCTGCACCCACCAGAACGCGACGACCGCGTAGGCGAAATAGACGAACGCGCAGGTCGTGAACATGGGGATCGCCGGAACGCCGAGCGTCGAAATGTCGGCGAGGAGCGCAATGCCGGCGAGAGCCGTCGCGCAGACCGCGCGATAGACACTGACGATCCACAGGATGCGCCGGCTCGACCCGCCGGAGGACATCGGCAGCGGCGGCTCGAACGGCGGGATCGCGGGTCGGGGTTGCATGGGGAAGGTTATGGCAGCAGTTTCGGGGTGCCGTCAACGGCGCTCGGCGCAGCCTGGGTCGCCGCAGGCGTGCCCGCCCGGGACCGCCAGGGCGTCGGCACGCGGCAGGAACACCCCGCAGCGCACGCATCGCACCATCGGCCTCGCATCCGGCGTGCTGCCGCTGGTGCCCTTGGCGGGTCCGTTGCGGCGCTTCGCGGCGGCGGCGTTGGCCAGCCGCACGACGAGCAGCACCCCGAAGATGACGACGATCCAGAAGATCACTTTGCCCATGGTCGCGAATCGCCTGTCAGAGCACCTTGCCGGGATTGAGGATGCCCGCGGGATCGAGCGCCGCCTTGATGCCCCGCATCAGCTCGAGCTCCACCGCGCTCTTGTACCGCGCGAGCTCGCCCCGCTTGTACTGGCCGATTCCGTGCTCCGCGCTGATGCTTCCGCCCGCTGCCGCGACCAGGTCGTGCACGATCCTGGACGCGAGCGGGGCGTTGGCCATGAACGACTCGGCATCCGCCCCTTCGGGTGCCGCGAGATTGTAGTGGAGATTGCCATCGCCGAGGTGCCCGAAGGTGACGAAGCGCACGCCAGGCAGCGCAGCCGCGAGCGCGGCCGCCGCGGTGTCGAGAAAGCGCGGGATCGCCGAAACCGGAACCGAGATGTCGTGCTTGATGTTCGGCCCCTCGCGCCGCTGCGCCTCGGCGATCCCTTCGCGCAGCGCCCACAGCGCGCGCGCCTGCTCGCCTGATTGTGCGAGTGTCGCGTCGAGCGCGCGGCCATCTTCGATCAGCGCAGCGAGCGCCGTTTCGAGCTCGGCTTCGACCGGGGCGTCGGCACGGCTGTCATCGACCTGCGCCAGCACGTACCACGGGTGGCCGGGCAGGGGATCGGGCAACCCCGGATGGTGCTTGCGCGACAACGCGAGCGAATACGCCGACATCAGCTCGAATCCGACGAGACGCTCGCCGACCGCCTCCCCGAACGCCCGGAGCAGACGCACGGCCGCCGCGACGTCGGCGACCGCGACCAGCGCCGTCGATCGCGATCGTGCGGCCGGGAAGAGCTTCAGCACCGCCGCGGTGATGATCCCGAGCGTGCCCTCGGCGCCGATGAAGAGCTGCTTGAGATCGTAGCCGGTGTTGTCCTTGCGCAGCCCGCGCAATCCGTCCCAGACCCGTCCGTCGGACAGCACGGCTTCGATCCCGAGCGTCAGATCGCGCGCATTGCCGTAACGAAGCACCGCGGTGCCGCCCGCATTGGTCGACAGGTTGCCGCCGATCGTGCAGCTTCCTTCGGCGGCGAGCGACAGCGGGAACATGAGCCCCGCCTGCGCGGCGGCCTCCTGCACGCGTGCCAGAAGAGCGCCGGCGTCGGCGGTGAGCGTCGCGTTGTCCGCGTCGACGGCGCGGATGCGGTTCATCCGCTGCAGCGACACGACGACTGCGGTGCCGCGCTCGTCCGGCGTCGCGCCCCCGCACTGGCCGGTGTTGCCGCCCTGCGGAACGATCGGCGCGCCGGCCTCGGCGCACGCGGCGACGACGGCCGCGACCTCGGCGGTATTCGCCGGACGCACGACGGCCGCGGCCCGGCCGTGGTAGCGGCCGCGCCAGTCGGTCAGGTAGGGGGCGAGATCGGCGGGATCGGTGAGGACCTGCGTACTGCCCACGGCCGCGGAAAGGCGCGCCAGCAGGGTTGCGCGAATGTCCGTCATGAACGACGATAATAGCCGAATCGTCCGCGCGTCGCACGGGAAATGCCGCGATGCGACGGCGCTCCGTCAATCGTTGTCTCCGGGAGCCCGCGATGAGCCAGCCTCCGCCCGACAAGCCGTCGGGCACCGAAGGGTTTCCGTTCTCGCCGCAGAGCGCCCTCGAATTCATGCAGAAGATGTGGAATCCCCTTGGCGTGCCGATGCCGGCGTTCGGGATTCCCGGCATGGCGCAGGGCGCGGCGGGCGCGGCCATGCCGTTCCCGAATCCCGCCGCGATGTTCGCGACGCTCGATCCCGCCGAGGTCGAGCGCAAGATCGGCGAGCTTCGCGTGATCGAAGGCTGGCTGCAGATGACCCTCAGCATGATGCAAATGAGCATCAAGACGATGGAGCTGCAGAAGGCCTCGCTCGAGGCGCTGCGCGCCGGGCAGATGCCGCAGCAGGAGCCGCCCAAGCCCGCCCATGGCCGCAACAAGAAGACCTGATCACCTTTCAACCCACAAGAGCACACCATGAGTCTCGTTCTCTACTACGGATCCGGTTCCCCCTATGCATGGCGCGCGCAGCTCGCCCTCGAGCACAAGGCGCTTCCTTACGAGCTGAAGGTGATTTCGTTCGCGGCGGGCGACACGCGCAAGCCCGAGTTCCTCGCGCTCAATCCCCGCCATCAGGTCCCGGTGCTGGTCGACGGCGATTTCACGCTCTACGAATCGAACGCCATCGTCGAGTACCTGGACGAGGCCTTTCCCGCAACCGGCGCGCGGCTCTTCCCGGGCGACGCGAAGGCCAGGGCGCTCGCCCGCCGCCTGATCCTCGAGGTCGACAATTATTTCGACAAGCCCGTTGACGCCATCATCACCTACGCCTTCTACACGAAACCGGAGGAGCGCGACGCACAGAAGCTCGCCGACGCGCGGAAGGCGCTGACGGACGAGTACGCGATTGTTCACGAAGTCGATGCGCGGCGAGTTTCTCGCCGGCCCGCTGTCGGCCGCCGATTACGCGTTCTATCCGCTGGTCGCGTTCATGAATCGGTGCGAAACCAAGCTGCCCGACCTCGGTGCGGACAGCCTGCTGACGCCCGAGCTCCGCGCGTGGAAGGCGCGAATCCAGGCGTTGCCGTACTACGACAAGACCATTCCCCCGCACTGGAAGCAGGCGTGAAGCTCGCGACCACCGCGTTTGCCGACGGCGGCGCGATCCCCGCCGAATTCGCGTTCGGCGCGATCGATCCGGCGCAGCACGTGAAGCTGTCCGGCAACCGCAATCCGGACTTCTCGTGGACGGATGTTCCCGCCGCAGCGCAATCGCTGGCACTCGTCTGCCACGATCCGGACGTTCCGTCGCGCGGCGACGACGTGAATCAGGAGGGCCGCGTCGTGCCGGCGTCGCTGCCGCGCGTGGACTTCTTCCACTGGATTCTCGTCGACCTGCCTGCCGATGCGGCGGCGATTGCCCGCGGCGAGTTCTCCGACGGCGTCACCGCGCGCGGCAAGCCGGGCCCGATGGCGCCGCGCGGCGCGCGCCAGGGGATCAACGATTACACGGGCTGGTTCGCCGGCGACAAGGACATGGCGGGCAACTATTTCGGCTACGACGGTCCCTGTCCGCCCTGGAACGATTCGATCGTCCACCACTACACGTTCACGCTGTTCGCGCTCGACGTGGCGCGGCTGGGCGTCGCCGGCGTGTTCGGCGGAGCGGACGCGCGCAAGGCGATGACGGGACACGTCCTCGCGCAAGCGGCTGTGACCGGAGTCTACACGCTCAATCCCTCGATTCGGCGCTAGCCGGGTCGGCGGGGCGGCGCGCCGGATTCTGGCGCCCCGAACACGAATCGAACGTGTGACCTGTCCCTTAGGAGGGGACTGCTCTATCCACTGAGCTACCGGGGCGCGGCGCGACGATTTTACCGGATCGGGACGCGCAGAAGCGATTCGCGGCTCACGGCTGCTGCACTTCGCGCCAGCGCGGGCAGCTCACCAAGTGGTCGTTGACGAGGCCCGTCGCCTGCATGAACGCATAGACGATCGTCGAGCCGACGAAGCGATAGCCGCGACGCGCGAGGTCCTTCGACAGCGCGTCCGATTGCGCCGTTTTCGCGGGGACCTGCGCCGAGCGTGCGCCAGCGGTTCTGCCGCGCGCGTCCATCGACGAACGCCCAGACGTAGGCGTCGAAGCTGCCGAATTCCTCCTGCGTCGCGAGGAATGCGCGCGCATTGCCGACCGCGCTCGCGACCTTGAGCCGGTTGCGCACGATGCCTTCGTTTCCGAGCAGCCGCGCGACCCGGCGCGCGTCGAACCGCGCGACCTTCTCCGGCTCGAATCCGGCGAAGGCGCCGCGATAGCCGTCGCGCTTGTTGAGGATGGTCGACCACGACAGTCCCGCCTGCGCGCCTTCGAGCAGCAGGAACTCGAAGAAGACGCGGTCGTCGTGGACGGGGACGCCCCATTCGTGATCGTGATAGGCGGCGTATTTCGCGCTGCCTTCGGCCCAGGGGCAGCGGGCGGGGAGTTTCGGCATTGGCAATCGATGGCGTCCCGGTCGTCCGATTATCGGAGGTGATGCCGCGCACCGCAATCGCGATGCCGCGAGCAGCGTTCTCCGTGGCACGGCGTGCATGGCAGAATCCGCCAATGATTCCGTGGCTGCGTCCTGGGGCGCCGTTCCCGCCGGTGGAAACCGCATTCGAGGATCCGAACGGGCTGCTCGCCGCCAGCGAGCGGCTGGATCCCGACCGGCTGCTGGAGGCCTACCGGCAGGGCATCTTCCCCTGGTACAGCGAAGGCCAGCCGGTATTGTGGTGGTCGCCCGATCCGCGCTTCGTGCTGTTCGTCGACGAATTCCGCATCGCGCGCTCGCTGCGCAGGGCGGTGGCGCGCGGAGCGTTCGAGATCCGCGTCGATACCGCGTTTCGCGAGACCGTGGCGGCATGCGCCGGAACGCCGCGCCGCGGGCAGGAAGGGACCTGGATCACGCCGGCCGTCGCCGCCGCCTACGGCGCCCTGCACGCACAGGGGCACGCGCACTCGGTCGAGGCGTGGCACGAGGAACGCCTCGTCGGCGGGCTCTACGGCGTCTCGATCGGCAGCATGTTCTTCGGCGAGTCGATGTTCGCGCGCGAGACCGACGCCTCCAAGGTCGCGCTGGCGAATCTGGTGGCGATCGCGCGGTCGCGGCGGATGCCGCTGATCGACTGCCAGCAGGAGACGGGCCATCTCGCGTCGTTCGGAGCGCGCGCGATCCCGCGCGCCGAGTTTGCGCGCCGGGTTGCCGCGTTGGTAAACTGCGTTGCGCCGCAAGACCCGTGGCGTGCGCCCTCCGTGGAAGACGTGCTCAGGTGACGAAGCTCAACGACCTCCCGCTCGCGTCGCTGCAGTTCTATGCGACGGCGCCGTACCCGTGCAGCTACCTGCCGGGACGCGCGGCGCGCTCGCAGGTCGCCACGCCGAGTCACCTCATCGACTCGCGCACCTACAGCGAACTCGTCCGGCTGGGATTCCGCCGCAGCGGCGCGTTCACCTACCGCCCGTATTGCGATCACTGCCGGGCCTGCGTTCCGGTGCGGGTCGACGTCGCGAATTTCAGCCCGAACCGGACGCAGAAGCGCTGCCTGCGCGACCATCGCGGCCTCGTCGCCGCGCGCCGCGAGCTCGCGTTCGATCCGGAGCATTACGCGCTCTACCTGCGCTATCAGCGCGACCGCCATCCCGGCGGCGGCATGGATCAGGACAGCCGCGAGCAGTACCAGCACTTCCTCCTTCACAGCAACGTCGCGACCGATTTGATCGAGTTCCGCGAGCGCGGCGTGCTGCGCATCGTGAGCCTGGTCGATCGCCTCGCCGACGGACTGTCGTCGGTCTACACGTTCTTCGAGCCCGGCGTGGCCGGAACGAGTTATGGCAGCTACGCGATCCTGTGGCAGATCGAGCGTTGCCGGGAGCAGGGGCTGCCCCACCTCTACCTCGGCTACTGGATCGCCGAGAGCCGCAAGATGGCGTACAAGGCGACGTTCCGGCCGATCGAAGGGCTGGTCGACGGCGACTGGCACCGCTTGTAAAGGAGTCCTGCAAGCTAGCTGGTGAGAAGTGATGCTCGGCCAGTTTGATCGCAAGTCGCAACAGCTGCGATCGGGAAACGCGAGCAGGGAGAATATAAACTACTAATAATCAATGTCCTGAGGAGATTTGCATCTCTTACAGGATAGCGATTCCGCCCAGCTTGTAGTCGGTGGTCATGTGGGGTCTTCCCCCTAAGCGCAGATCGACTGTCAAACGGTACACACCCGTGTGGCGTCACTATTCGCCGAAATTGGTGTCAAGACTGTATACTACAATAATCCGACGGCGCTTGATCGGGAACGAGTAACTAGCGAATCGATCCATGCGTTTTCCCCAAAGCGTGCGTATATTTACACACATTGTCCGCCACAATATTATTGTCCCTGACTACCCAGGTGTTTTCCGCTTGCCTTCGTTCTAACCACCCCACCAGGAGCCGCCATGAACGCCATCGTCGATTTTCCGTCACCCACGACGCTTGATTCCTACAAACAGATCGACCTCGAATTTGACGCCGAACTGAAGACTTTGTTTTCGTGGATGAAGCTCGCGCGCGCGCATGCTTCAATCCCGCCTTTGTCGACGAAGTTGAGCGCTCTGAGCGGCAACTCGAATCGCACCAGGGATGGATCAATGATCGCGGCCAGCCGGAGCGCGTAAATTATGTTGTCTTCGGAAGCCGCACACCGGGCGTCTTCAGCCTAGGCGGGGACCTTGGCTTGTTCTTCCAGTCGATCATGCGCCAGGACCGCGATACGCTGGAAGGATACGCGCGCAAGTGCATCGAGAACATCTATCGCCGTGTCACCGGCTTTGGTGCGGAGATCCAGACGATCGCGCTTGTACAGGGCAAGGCGCTGGGTGGCGGCTTTGAATGCGCGCTCGCGGCAGACATCATCGTGGCCGAGCGGAGCGCGACGTTTTCGCTTCCGGAGGTCCTCTTCAACCTGTTCCCCGGCATGGGGGCGCTGAGCTTCCTCGCCCGCCGCGTTGGCATGCGGAAGGCCGAGGAGATCATCGCCAGCGGAAGGGTGTATACCGCCTCGGAAATGTACGATATCGGCGTGGTCGACGAAATTGCCGAGGACGGCCTGGGCTACGAAACAGTACGTGCTTTGATCGTTCGCAGGCAGCGTCGTCACAACGCGTTTCGTGCAATTGGACTCGCGAAGCGCAAATTCCAGCCCGTTGAGCTGCGCGAGTTGAACGCGATTGTCGACGTTTGGGTCGACGCCGCGATGCAGCTCGAAACGCGCGACCTGCGGATGATGGCGCGGCTCGTGCGCGCGCAGGACCGTATGGTAACCCTTACTCCGGACGAGGAAGCGATCGAAGAACTCTATACGCCGCCAGTCAAGGCGGTGAGCAACGGCTGACCGACGGGGGATCTAGAGCGACACGCGATGCTTCTGCATCGCGTAGGCGCTAATCTGCGCGACCGTCTTGTCGTAGCAGGCGCGCAGATCCGCCGCCTGATTCTTGAGCTGATCGAGCTGCCGGCCGGCGGCGGCATCGTCAATGGGCACGCAGCGGGCGCCTAGTTGTTGCGCGCCGATCGAGAGCGCAGCGCCTCGGATGGCATGCGTCAGGTCGCGGATTGCCGCTGT
This sequence comes from uncultured beta proteobacterium, assembly GCA_963846855.1. Lineage (GTDB taxonomy): Bacteria > Pseudomonadota > Gammaproteobacteria > Burkholderiales > Casimicrobiaceae > CAIWHR01. The sequence goes on along the minus strand of CAWJXK010000008.1, from coordinate 1,840,000 downwards.
CTCGCCATTGGCAATGGCGGTGTCAAGTCGCTGCAGCAACATCTCGACGTCATTGCAGAATCCGCGCAGCAGCTCCGTTAGAAACGCCGAGCCGCTCGCGATCTTCTCCACTTCGCGTAGTCGAAGTTCGTCCAAAAGAGGGGCGATGCTGACCGGTACCGCCGGCGCGTGCCGCGGTCGCACCTGCGACGACGACTGACTGCGGCCGACGCGTCGGACCAGGCGATCGATGACCTGCAGGAGGTTGGCAGCGTCGTATGGTTTGCCTACAAAGTCATCGGCGCCAGCCGAGCGCGCGTTGTCGCGAGCCTCGACCGTTACAGAAGCGGAAAGGATGATTACAGGCAAGCGGGTTCCAGCGGGCTCCATCATTCGGATCGCCGAGACCACCTCTAGGCCGTTGCGCTCGGGCATATTGAAGTCGAGGATCGCAAGTTCGGGCTGCTCACGCTCGTAGATATCAAGCGCTTCCTCGCCGTCCGCGGCGAGCAGCACCGTATGGCCGGCGCTTTCGAGTAGCTGCTTGATGATGGCCTGATTTGTAAGGTTGTCCTCGGCGACGAGAATTTGCAACGGTTGTCGCTGTTGCTTTAGCACGTGACCGAGGTCTATGATCTCCGCCGATTCGCGCGCCTCGTGCGTCGTCGCCGCGTGAATCGCGTTGCGCAGGATTCGGGGCGGCGCATCGGGACGCACGAAATTGACGCCGGCGATTGACTGCAGGCGTGCGGCGTCGGCATCGCTCGGCCCAATCGATGAGACGTATATCAGCGCGGTCGTATCATCGGTGCGCTCCGCGGCGACCGTTTCGAAGACGCGGCACGCGGTCTCGATGTCACCGGAAACCAGCACTGCCGGTACGGCGATCCCGCGTTGTCGCAAGGCTCGCAGCTGGGCGGCAACCAGGGTGGCGCTGTTGACAGTCTCCACCCTGCCGCAGGCCTCCGCGACCATTGGCTGCAGCCGCAGCGCAGACACTTCGTCGGCGACGAGCAGGGCGGCAGACGGCTCGACTTGCTCGGCCGGTGCAGCGTAATCGCGCGTGGCGGCGGTCTTTAGCAGCGGCACCTCGAACCAGAAAGTGCTCCCCACTCCTACTTCGCTCGACACTCCGATGGTTCCACCCATGAGGTGGACGAGTTGTTTTGCTATGGTCGTGCCGAGGCCAGTGCCGCCGTAGCGTCGCGTCGTCGAATCGTCTGCCTGTACGAACTGCTCGAAAATCCGGCTGCGCGCGCCTTCGCTGATTCCGATGCCCGTATCTCGCACTTCGAAACGCAGCCGCAAAGCGTCGTCAGTCTCTGCCGGCAGGGTGACCCCAACGTTTATGCTCCCGCGATCCGTAAATTTGATCCCGTTGGCCAGAAGATTTATCAGGACTTGACGTAGATGGTGCGGGTCGCCGCGAAGGCGATAGTCGATCGCTGGATCGACCATAGCCGTCAACGTTAGCCCTTTGGCTTGCGCATGCGGCCGAAGGAGGTGCACCAGACCGTTAAGTGTCGCGTGAAGGTCGAAATCAATGATTTCTATCGTCAGGCGGCCCGCTTCGATCTTGGAGATATCGAGCACGTCATCGACCAGCGAGCGCAGGAGCGAAACGGAGTGGCGCAGCAACCGGACGAGTTCGTCTTGCCGCGGCGACATCGTCGTCGTCTGAAGAAGGTCCACTACGCCAACCACACCGTTCAGCGGCGTGCGCATTTCGTGGCTCATATTGGCGAGGAACGTGCTCTTTGCCCTATTCGCCTCCTCGGCCTTTGCCCGCGCGTCCTGGATTCGTGTCAGCAGGGTTGAGACGTAAAGCGGCAGCACCACCAGAGCAGCGAATAAGCCGCCGCCCGCTATGCGGTGCAACTCCCAGTACGGCGATTCGATCAAGACGCCGAGGAAGCCGAAGAGACAGAGCACTTGGCAGGCAAAAAGGAACGTGCGGCCGTACCGGAAGCCATTACCGAACGTGATAAAGAGATAGACCCCGAAGATCGCGACGCCGAACTCGTTGGTGAGATAGACACAGACCGTCGTCGCCGCGGAGTCCGCAACCATTCCGACGATGCGGCGAGGAATATTGATGTTGGGCCACCGGCAGATCGCGACGAAGAGCGCGACACCGAAAATCGTGAAGCCGCTGACGACTTGGAAAACCAGCGTCGCCTGCGCCGTCATTGGCGCAGTACTGCCGATCTGGCCGAATCCCATCGCCCCGAGCACCACGAGCGCCATCACGACTCGCAGGATCGCCTGCTCGTGCTCGCTGTCACCGCGTGCCTTAAGCAGGCGTCGAAACGCGCGTGCGCGCGTCAAGGACCTACCGGCGGAGGTCTTCCACCCGGAAAGCATCGAGCCGCTCATTTTTTCGCCCATCCGTCTACCCAAGCAAGTCCCGTGCCTCGAGGCTACCGACCAACGCGGTTGCGCTGCGACGGCAAATCATGATGCGCGCCGTGAATTGTGCGACCGCAAGGTGTAGGTTCCCTATCGTTGGATACCGGCGGCAATGCATGATTATCCGGCCGCTGGGCGGTGTCATTGTGGGACGGTCACCCGGGCGGCCACCCTTCAGTCGCGGAAATCCCGGAAGATCGCCTCGACCTTGGTCGGGTCGGCGAGGAAGGCGTCGACGCATTTCGGGTCGAAATGCTTGCCTCGCGCGGCGCGGAGGAAATCGACCCCCTCCTGAATCGGCCAAGCGTGCTTGTACGGCCGCTCGCTGACCAGGGCGTCGAACACGTCGGCCACCGCGACGATCCGTGCGACGATGGGAATGTCGTCGCCGTGCAGGCCGTTGGGGTATCCGGTCCCATCGAATTTCTCGTGGTGGCCGAGCGCGATGATCGCGCCCATGCTGAGGTATTTCGACGGGCTGCCCTTCAGAATGTCGTAGCCGATCCGCGGGTGCGTCCGCATGATCTCGATCTCGGCCGCCGTCAGCGGGCCTTCCTTGATGAGCACCGAGTCCGGGATCCCGATCTTGCCGATGTCGTGCATCGGTGCCGAGACTTCCAGCACGTGGACGGTCTCGACGCCGAGCCCGAGATGCGCGCCGATGAGCGCGGAATACTTCGCCATCCGGTTCAGGTGATTGCCTGTGGTCTTGTCGCGGAATTCGCCGGCCTTGGCGAGCTTCGCCAGCGTTTCCAGCTCGCGCTCGTGCATCTCGGCGACCGACTTATCGACCTGGTATTGCAGCACGCGGGCCTGGTCGGTCAGCACGATCTTGTGGCGGCGGAGCTCCAGCAGGTTCGCGCAGCGCGCGCGCGTCTCGTGCTCGTCGAGCGGCTTGATCAGGAAGTCGGTCGCGCCGGCCTCGAGAGCGTCATAGCGGACCCGGCGGTCGTCGACCACGGTGATGACGACGATCGGAATGTCGACGCAGTGGGCGAGCCCGCGAATCTGCTTGACGAGCTCGATCCCGTCGAATTCCGGAAGCTTGAAATCGGTGAGGACCATGTCAACGCGGTTGTTCCGCGCGAATTCGAGTGCGCGGCTCGGCGTGTCGAACAGCTCGAGATTGAGCTTGCCGTCGATCTGCCTGACGATTTCCGCGAGCAGCAGACGGCTGCTGAACAGGTCGTCGATGATGAGTACGGTGTTCCGCTGCGCGCGCGCAAGCGCGAGCTCGGAGACGCCTGAACCCGTCGTGACGGGGCGGGACTGGACGGCCGACATTCTTGCCTCCTGGGGCAATGCCTTATGTGGTTATTGTTTCAAGCAAAAAATGCGCCTGCCGAGCGGAGCGGCGATCCGGCGGGCATTCCCACTGCGGGCGCAACGCCGGCGCCAACCATGCCTGCCGCCCGACGGTTGCCGCCGGCCCCTGCCATCGTGCGCCAGGAGAATCGACCGGCGGGTCGAGGGCTGGCGCGGCGCTGCCGGGCCAGCCCTCCTGGACTTCGTGGTCGGGGCGAGAAGATTCGAACTTCCGACCCCCTGCACCCCATGCAGGTGCGCTACCAGGCTGCGCTACGCCCCGACGCAAACGTCGAATTATAGACGCAGTCATCGGTCCGGGCCCAGCAGTTCGCGAATTTGCTCGAGCTCTTTGCGGATCTCGGCGGCACTGGGCGAAGCCGTGTCGGCCGTCCTTGGCGTCGGCGCGGGCGCCGCCGCCGTGCCGGCGTGGTTGCCGCGCGCGGGAGGCGTGGCCTGGGCCGCCTCGAAGGTCGGGACGATCTCGGACTCGAGGCGGTGCCGCGCGCCGTTAATGGTGAATCCCTGCTCGTAGAGGAGGTCGCGGATGCGACGGATGAGCAGCACCTCGTGATGCTGGTAATAGCGCCGGTTGCCGCGCCGCTTCACCGGCTTCAACTGCGTGAATTCCTGCTCCCAGTAGCGGAGCACGTGCGGCTTCACCGCACAGAGGTCACTGACCTCGCCGATGGTGAAATACCGCTTGGCGGGGATCGGCGGAAGCTCGGCCTTAGCTCGGCTGTGTTCCGGCATGGTTCGCGGCTTCGACCATGGCCTTCAGCTTCTGGCTCGCGTGAAACGTCACGACGCGCCGGGCGGTGATCGGAATCTCCTCGCCGGTCTTAGGATTGCGACCCGGGCGCTGCGGCTTCTCGCGCAGCTGGAAATTGCCGAATCCCGAAAGCTTGACGGCGTCGCCGCGCTCGAGCGCGGTGCGAATTTCCTCGAAAAAGTGCTCGACCATGTCCTTGGCTTCGCGCTTGTTGAGGCCGAGCTGCTCGAAGAGCAGTTCGGCGAGTTCGGCTTTGGTGAGCGTCATGAAGGGCCCTACTGGCGAAGGGTCGCAGCAAATCGATCTTGGAGCACGCGCCACAGCTGCGCCACGGTCTCGTCGATTTCGGCGTCCGTCAAAGTACGTTCAGTATCCTGTATAAGCACCAGAATCGCAAGGCTTTTTTTGCCATCGGCAATTCCGGGCCCGCGATAGACGTCAAAAAGGCGAATTGCGGACACCCGGCCCGGCCGGGCGGCGTCGAGGGCGTCGAGAATGGCCTGCGCGGGGACTTCCGCGTCGACGACTACCGCGAAGTCGCGCCGCGCGATCGGGAGCTTCGAGACGGGTGCGGCGGCGGGGACCGGCCGGTGGGCGAGCGGGGCAAGATCCAGCTCGAAGACGACCGGCGCGCGAGGCAGCTCGAAATGCTTGACGAGGCGGGGATGCAGTTCGCCGATCCAGCCCGCGTCGCGCCCGTCGACCGCGACGCGCGCGGCGCGGCCGGGATGCAGGGCCGCGTGGGACGCGCGAACCGTCGTGAGCGCGCGCGGCGCCACCATCGCCTCGAGGTCGCCCTTGACGTCGAAGAAGTCGAGCGGGCGTTTGGGGGCGCCCCATTGCTCGGGCGCGGCGTCGCCGTAGGCGAGGCCGCCCAGGAGAAGCGGCTGGTCGAGCTTTTCGCCGTCGCGCCGAAAGCAGCGCCCGGCCTCGAAGACGCGGACCCTGTCCTGCTGGCGCGCAAGGTTGGTGCGCAGCACGTCGACGAGTCCGCCGGCGAGTGTGGTCCGCATGACGTCGAGATGGCTGGCGATGGGGTTCTTCACCGCGACAGGTTCCGTGCCGGCGGCCCGGGCAGGATCGAGCACGGATTCGGTCGCGCTGCTCACGAAGCTGAAGGTGATCACTTCCTGCCAGTCGCGGGCGACGAGCCGGTCCTTGAGCGCCGACACAGGGGCGGCGGACTCGGGATCCGCGAGCATCGCCTGCACGTGCGCCGAAGGCGACGTGGGAATGTTCGCGTAACCGTAGAGGCGCGCGACCTCCTCGACGAAGTCCTCCTCGATCGCGAGGTCGAAGCGAAACGGCGGCGGCGTCACGACAAAATCGTCGCCGGCACGGGTGAAGGCGAACCCGAGACGCGTGAAGATCCGTGCAATGTCGGTGGCGGGAATCGCGACGCCGAGGAGGCGCGTCACGCGCTGGGGGCGCACCCGGACCGGGTCGCGGCGTGGCAGCTCGCCAGCGACGTCCTCGAGCGGGCCGGCACGGCCGCCGCAAATCTCGACGATGAGCTGGGACGCGCGCTCGACAGCGTGCGCCGCGTTGGCGAAATCGACGCCACGCTCGAAGCGATAGCCCGCGTCGCTGACGAAGCCCAGGCGGCGCGAGCGCCCCTGGATCACCGTCGGATTCCAGAACGCGCCTTCGAGATAGACCGACGTCGTCGCGCTGCCGATCCCCGAATGCTCGCCGCCCATGATGCCGGCGAGGCCGAGCGGCTTCGTCTCGTCGCAGACGAGCAGAAGGTCGGGCTCCAGATCGAGCACCTGACCGTTGAGCAGCGTGAGCTTCTCGCCGGCGCGCGCGAAGCGCACGACAATGTCGCCGTCGAGCTGCGCGTCGTCGTAGGCATGCAACGGCTGACCCTGCTCCAGCATCACGTAATTGGTGACGTCGACGACCGCCGAGATCGGCCGCAGGCCGCTGCGCGTCAGCCGCTGCCGGATCCAGTCGGGCGTTGGCGCCTGCGGGTCGATCCCTTCGACGACGCGCGCGACGAAGCGCCCGCAGGCGTCCGGGTCCTCGATCCGTACCGGGCGTCGCCGCGCGGAGGTGACCTTGACCGGCGTGAAAGCGGGCAGGCGCAACGCGGCGCCGGTGGCCGCGGCGACCTCGCGGGCAACGCCGACGATCGACAGGCAATCGGCGCGGTTGGGCGTGAGCTTCAGCGTGAGCAGCGTGTCGTCGAGGTCGAGCGCGATGCGAAGATCGGCGCCGACCTTTGCGTCGTCGGCGAGCACGAGCAATCCGGAGGCGTCGTCGTCGATGCCGAGCTCCTTCGCCGAGCAGAGCATCCCGGCCGACTCGACGCCGCGCATCGTCGCCTTCGCAATGACCAGGCCGCCGGGAAGGCGCGCCCCCGGCAGCGCGCAGGGGACCTTCATTCCGACGGCCGCGTTGGGCGCGCCGCAGACGATCGAGAGCGGCGCACCGGTGCTCGCGTCGACGCGGCACACACGCAGGCGCTCGGCGGAGGGATGCGGCGCGACGGCATCGATCCTCGCGACGACGACGCCGGAGAACTCGGGTGCGCCGCGTGCGATGTCCTCGACTTCGAGGCCCGCCATCGTCAGCGCATCGGCGAGCTCGGCGCTGTCCAGCGGAGGATCGGCGAGCGTGCGCAGCCAGCGTTCGGAGAATCGCATCGTGATTGCGCTATGCGAATTGTCTGAGGAAGCGCAGGTCGTTCTCGTAGAACGCGCGCAGGTCGTCGACGCCGTAGCGCAACATCGCGAGGCGGTCGGGGCCCATGCCGAAGGCGAATCCCTGCCATCGCTCGGGATCGATACCGACCGAGTGCAGCACGTTGGGGTGCACCTGTCCGGCGCCGGCCAGCTCGAGCCAGCCGCCGTTGCCGAATGCCATGTCGATCTCGGCCGACGGTTCGGTGAACGGGAAGTACGATGGCCGGAAGCGCACACGCAGGTCGCTGCGCTCGAAGAAACTGTGCAGGAATTCGGTCAACACACCCTTGAGATCGGCGAAGGTCACGTCCTCGGCGATCCAGAGGCCCTCGGTCTGGTGGAACATCGGCGAATGCGTCGCATCGCTGTCGACCCGGTAGACGCGCCCGGGCGCGATGATCTTGATCGGCGGCGCGTGCGTTTCCATGTAGCGGATCTGCACCGGCGAGGTGTGCGTGCGCAGCACCCGTCCGCCGTCGACGTAGAACGTGTCGTGCATCGACCGCGACGGATGGTCCTCCGGCATGTTGAGCGCCGTGAAATTGTGGAAGTCGTCCTCGACCTCGGGACCGTCGGCGACCGCGAAGCCGAGCGAGCGGAACAGCGTCTCGATCCGCTGCATGGTCCGCGTGATCGGGTGCAGTCCGCCGGCGCCCACACCCCGGCCGGGCAGCGACACGTCGAGCGCGTCCGCCGCGAGCTGCTGCGCGAGCTTCGCCTCGCCGAGCGCTTCGCGTCGCGCGGCCAGGGCATCCTCGAGCCGCGATTTCGCGGCGTTGATCGCCGCGCCGGCGGCGGGGCGCTCGGCCGTCGGCAGCTTGCCGAGCGCCTTCAGGAGCTCGGTCAGCGCGCCCGACTTGCCGAGGAACCTCGCCTTGCTGTTCTCGAGCGCGGCGGGCTCCGTGCAGGCGCCGAATTCGGCGAGGGCTGCGGCGACGATCTGTTCGAGTTCGGCGGACATGGCGAATCGATGGTTGTGGCGCGGGTGCATTGCCGCGCTTGGCGCGGCGCGTTGTCGTTCTAAAGAAAAAGGGGAGGCATTGCCGCCTCCCCCGTGGTCCGTGCGGCCCTGCCGTCAGGCCAGAGAGGCTTTGGCCTGCTCCGCGATCTTGGTAAAAGCCGCCTTGTCGTGAACGGCGAGGTCGGCCAGCACCTTGCGGTCGATGTCGATCGACGCCTTCTTCAGGCCGTTCATGAACACGCTGTAGCTCATTCCGAGCTCGCGCACGGCGGCGTTGATGCGGGCGATCCACAGCGCCCGGAACTCGCGCTTCTTCGCGCGCCGGTCGCGGTAGGCATACTGGCCCGCTTTCATCACCGCTTCCTTCGCGATGCGATAGACGGCGTTGCGGCGGCCGCGGAAGCCACTCGCCTGCTTCAGGACTTTCTTGTGCCGCGCGCGGGCGGTCACGCCACGTTTGACTCTTGGCATGGCGGCTCTCCGTTACGCGTAGGGAAGCATCGCCTTCACCGAGTCCGCATTGGTGCTGTGGACGCCGGTGATGCCGCGAAGCTGCCGCTTGTTCTTGGTCGTGCGCTTGGTGAGGATATGGCGCTTGAACGCCATCGCGCGCTTGAGACTGCCGCTTCCGCGCACGCGGAAGCGCTTCTTCGCGCCGCTCTTCGTCTTCATCTTGGGCATGACTGCTCCCTTATTTGCTGCCCACGGCGGTGCTCTCCGGCGGAGAGACTTTGCTACCGGCTTCGGGCTTCGTCGGGTGATGTGCCTTCGCGGCGGGTTTCACCACCGCCTTCTTCGGGGCCAGCAGCATCACCATCTGCCGGCCTTCGAGCCTTGGCCAGGATTCGACCACGCTGTGCGGCTCGAGGTCGTTGCGAATCCGCTCGAGCAGGCGTATCCCGAATTCCTGGTGCGCCATCTCGCGCCCGCGGAAGCGCAACGTGATCTTCGCCTTGTCGCCCTCGCCCAGGAAGCGGATGAGGTTGCGCAGCTTGATCTTGTAGTCGCCTTCGTCGGTTCCCGGCCGGAACTTCACTTCCTTGACCTGGATCTGCTTCAGCTTGAGCTTCGCCTCGTGCTGCTTCTTCGCTTCCCGGTACTTGAACTTGCCGTAATCCATGATCCGGCAAACCGGGGGCTTCGCAGTCGGGGCGATCTCGACGAGATCGAGTTCCGCGGCTTCGGCCTTCGCCATGGCTTCCGCCAACGGAACGATGCCGAGCTGTTCGCCTTCCTCACCAACCAGGCGGATTTCCGGAGCATTGATCTCCAGATTGATCCGCGGTGCTTTGTCTTGGGCTATCGCTATATCTCCGAATAAACAAAATAAGACCGTGTTCCCCGCGCTGCGCCAAGTTCATCGACGCGCCGCGACCTCCTCGCGAAGGCGCGTGAGCAAGGCATCCACGGGCAATGCACCGAGATCCTCGCCGCTGCGGGTACGCACGGCCACCGTTCCAGCCTGCATTTCCTTGTCGCCGACAATCAGCTGGTAAGGAAGTTTTTGCAGGCTATGTTCTCGAATTTTATAGGTTATTTTCTCATTACGCAAATCGGCCGTGACCCTGAGCCCGGCCCCCTTCAGGCGGGCCTCGACCTGCCGGGCGTAGTCCACCTGCCGATCGGTGATCGTGAGGACGACCGCTTGGATGGGGGCGAGCCACAGCGGCATCGCGCCGGCATAGTGCTCGATGAGGATTCCGATGAATCGTTCCATCGATCCGACGATCGCCCGGTGCAGCATGACCGGCACCTTGCGGGTGTTGTCCTCGTCGACGTACTCGGCGGAAAGCCGCCCGGGCATCATGAAATCGACTTGCATCGTGCCGACTTGCCACGAGCGGCCGATCGAGTCCTTGAGGTGGTACTCGATCTTGGGCCCGTAGAAGGCGCCTTCGCCCGGCAGCTCGATCCATTCGGCGCCACAGGCGCGCAGGGCGCCGCGCAGCGCGTCCTCGGCCACACCCCACTGCTCATCGCTGCCGATGCGCGGCGTCGGTCGTAGCGCGAGCTTGATCACGATGTCCTCGAACCCGAAGTCCCGGTAGACATCCAATGCAAGCTTGTGAAACACCACGCATTCCGGTTCGACCTGCACCGGCGTGCAGAAGATGTGGCCGTCGTCCTGCGTGAACGCGCGCACGCGCATGATGCCGTGCAGCGCGCCGGACGGCTCGTTCCGGTGGCATTGGCCGAACTCGCCGTAGCGCAGCGGCAAGTCACGATAGCTCTTCATTCCCGAATTGAAGATCTGGACGTGGCCGGGGCAATTCATCGGCTTGATCGCGAAGTCGCGCTTTTCCGACTCCGTGGTGAACATGTTGTTCTTGTAGTTCTCCCAGTGGCCTGATTTCTCCCACAGCGAGCGGTCGAGAATCTGCGGGGCGCGCACCTCCTGGTACCCGTTGTCCTGATAGATGCGGCGCATGTACTGCTCGACCTGCTGCCACAGCGACCAGCCCTTCGGATGCCAGAACACCATGCCCGGCGCCTCGTCCTGCAGGTGGAAGAGGTCGAGTGCCCGGCCGATCCGGCGATGGTCGCGCTTCTCGGCTTCCTCGATCCGGTGCAGATAGGCGTCGAGGTCGTCCTTCTTCGCCCATGCGGTGCCGTAGATCCGCTGCAGCATCTCGTTCTTCGAGTCGCCGCGCCAGTACGCGCCGGCGAGCTTGGTGAGCTTGAACACCTTGAGCTTGCCCGTCGACGGCACGTGCGGACCGCGGCAGAGGTCGGTGAACCTTCCTTCCGTGTAGAGGGAGATGTCCTCGGCGGACGGAATAGACGCGATGATCTCGGCCTTGTAATGCTCGCCGATCGACTTGAAGAACGCGACTGCATCATCGCGCGGCATCGTGCGCCGCGTCACGGGCTCGTCCTTCTTCGCGAGCTCGGCCATCTTCGCCTCGATCGCCGCGAGGTCGTCCGGCGTAAACGGGCGCTTGTACGAAAAATCGTAGTAGAAGCCATCCTCGATCACGGGACCGATCGTCACCTGCGCGTCGGGGAAGAGCTCCTTGACGGCGTAGGCGAGCAGGTGCGCGGTCGAGTGCCGGAGCACTTCGACGCCTTCGGGATCCCTGTCGGTGACGATCGCGACATCGGCATCACCGGCCACTGCGAACGACGTGTCGACGAGCCTGCCGTCGACGCGCCCCGCCACCGCGGCCTTGGCGAGCCCGGGGCCGATCGACGCTGCGATCTCGGCGACCGTGACGGGCGCGGCGAACGACTTGACGGCGCCATCGGGCAATCGGATATCGGGCATGGCATTTCCTATTGGCGAAAAAAAAGTGCGGACGAGCCGCACTTTTCCGTGAACCGCAGACGTGCGAACTCGCGCTGGCTAGTGGGTCTCCGGGCGCGTTAGCGGTGTCATAACCATGCCTTTCGGATGAATCCGGCAAGTTGTTACGTCGGTGATAAGGCGGGCGGGTCGAATTCCGCCCCCGCTGCGTGAAGTGTAACAGCGACGGACCAATATCCACCACCGGTCGGACGCGTACGGTTTGGACGCCTGGGCTTATACCGAATGCTTCGGAAGCGGGGACAAAGCCACGCGTCAAACGGCGATCGTCCGCGGAGAGCGGCAGTCGGCGTGGTGTGCCCAGGGCCGATGAATCCAGGGTTCCTGCAACTTGCACGAGTCGCCTGTCGCATGCGATGTCGCACCGCTTTACACCTGTCGCCAAGCAACCGAGCGTCTCAGCGAATGTCGGAATGGGCGCTTCGCGGCAAAATCGTCCGGACCCTGCCGCCGCGGCCATCTGGGCACGCTTCCACGCGTGAAACAATCCGTCGGCCTTTATAAATCGATTCGTCGGTCCTGTGACCTTGGGCGTGTCGGGTCTCGGTAGCCCAGAACATTACCCATCGATGTCGAGTATTTTTACACTCCAACGCGCTCTCGATCTGAATAGACTGTAAGGTATTGTTTTAAGACGACATAAAGTTCTGGCACGCGGAGTGCTTTATATCCGTCGGAAGTATTTGTATCGATCTTTGAGGAGCACAACAATGTTCAAGACTTGTAAAGCGGCGCTCGGGGCAGCAGTGCTGGCGGTGGGGCTTGCGGCAGGTACCGCTCAGGCCGGCTTCATTACCGGATCGATCAGCGTTTCGGACGGCATCGCGCCCGGCAGTCTCCCAGGTACGCCATCGGCGACTGTCGTCGGCGCGCTAGCAGGCATCCAGCATGACGGTGTCGGCAATTCGGCCGGCTGCACGGGGGCTTTCGCGGGCTTCTGTGCCGTAGCGAACTCGACGATGACCGATTGGCTGTTCGCGGGGCCGTTTCCGATCATCATCTCCGTCGGGGGCTTCACCTTCGATCTGAATGGTCACGGGCTCGTCACTTTCACGCCGTTGGTTTGCGGTTCCGGAAGTTGCTCAGACACGCTGAGCGTGGCCGGGCTGTCCGGTATCGTTTCCAAAGTCGGCTTCAGCGATACGGCGTTCACCGGCAGCCTGGCGCTGACCGGCAGCTGTGTGAGTACCGGGGGCGGTGTCTGCACGAGCGACCTCTCTGCCTCGTACACCTATAGCCTTTCGGCGACCGGGTCGAGCACGGCACCGGAGCCCGGCACGCTACTGTTGCTCGGGGTTGCCCTCGCCGGACTCGGCTTCATGCGCCGGAAGAGCGCCTGACCGAAAAGCCCTGAATTTTCATCAAAAACCCCGCTTCGGCGGGGTTTTTTTTGACCATCCAGACCGATTCCTTGCGCTCTATCAAGCCGCTGGCTGACATGTTGCTATGCTGATGTCATAATAGCCGCCGTCGCCCGGTACTTGCGGCTGCGAGCTTCGGGCATTCAGGAGACGGCAAATGGATTGGCGGTCGGGAAAAGTTGCTCGGGCGGTCACGCGTCTTTTGGCGATTCTGATCCTCTCCGGCGCAACCTCGTCCGCGTTCGCGTCGAACGTCCAATTTGTCGGCAGCGTCGGCTATTCGTCCGACTACAAGACGTTCGCGATCTTAGTCATCGACAACGTCAAGAACCTCAGTCCGACCGGGGTTTCCGCGAATCTGCGCGCGGAGCTGTGGGCTACCGCGACTCCATTCTCCGGTTCATTTTCGTCGGCCTATCGCATGGCGGCCTACGGGATCGCGCCGCTCGCCGCCGGCGCTTCCACGGGCAGGATCTCTGCGACCACCGGATTTACGCCGCCGCCGGGAGGGACCTGGTACGTCGCGATGGTCCTCACCGAATACACGGGGGGAGCGGCAAACGACGGCTATGCACTGCGGCAGTATCTGAACTTTCCCGGAACGATATGGTTCGCCGGGTCGGACGCCACACCGCCCACCGTAAGCATCGCCTCGCCGACCGGCGGCAGCGTCTCCGGGACAGTCACCGTGTCCGCGAGCGCCAGCGACAACATCGGCGTCTCTCGTGTCGATCTCTGGATCAACGGCGCGCTCGCCCTGAGCGACGCCGCGGCGCCGTACCAGTTTTCATGGGACACGACCAAGCTCGCCAACGGCCTCGCGACGTTGCGCGCGGTAGCCTATGACACCTCAGGCAATGCAGGCCTGTCCGCGCTTGTGACGGTGACAATCGCGAACGGGACTCCACCGGACACGACGCCACCCACCGTCAGCATCAGCTCGCCCACCGGCGGCAACGTCTCGGGAACCGTCACGGTGTCAGCGAGCGCCAGCGACAACGTGGGCGTCGCCCGAGTGGATTTCTACGTCAATGGCGGGCTTGTCGACACCGACAGCGCGGCGCCCTACCAGTATTCGTGGAACACCACCTCTCTTCCGAACGGCGCTGCGCAATTGAAAGCCGTGGCCTACGACGCGGCCGGGAACTCGACCCAATCGGCGATTGTGACTGTGAACGTCGCCAACGCGGACATGACGCCGCCCACGGTCAACGTCACCTCGCCGACCGGCGGCAACGTCTCGGGGACCGTCACGGTGTCCGCCAGCGCCAGCGACAACGTGGGTGTAGCCCACGTGGACTTCTACGTGAACGGCGGGCTTGTCGGCAGCGACAGTGCGGCGCCCTACCAGTATTCGTGGAACACAACCTCGGTTGCGAATGGCGCGGCGCAATTGAAAGCCGTGGCCTACGACGCGGCGGGGAACTCGGCCCAATCGGCGATCGTGACGGTCAACGTCGCGAACGGTGGCCCTGGGTTGCCTCCCCTGCTCCAGAGTGCCGTGTCGCGCAAGACGCACGCGAGCGCCGGCACGTTCGACCTGCCCCTTTCCCTCTCCATCACGAGTCCGACCATCGAGCCGCGCACCGGACCCGCACACACGCTGGTGTTCACCTTTGACAAGCCGATCACCGGAGCAACGGTCGCCGTCACGGAGGGCGTGGGAACGGCAGCCGCACCGACCTTCAGCGGTAACGACGTCGTCGTCGATCTGACCGGGGTTTCCAACCAACAATACGCGACGGTGACGCTGACGAACGTGACGTCGTCCGACGGCGGATCGGGCGGCAGCGCGACGGCGCGGCTAGGACTGCTGCTAGGCGACGTGAACCAGAGCCACACGGTGACGGTGCTGGACATTGTCGTCGTCAACGGGCAGCTCGCAAAACCGGTTTCGGCGACGAATTTCCTGCTCGATGTCAATATCAACGGGATGTTGACCGTGCTCGACAAGGTCATCGTCAACGCCAATCTTGCGAAGGCGCTGCCGGCACCGTGATTAGTTGACCCGAAGCGTCCAGCAAGCTGGACGCGGTCGAGACCGCCAGAGGTCGAAAGTGGGCACATTGACGTAGGAGGATTTCCGCCAAAAAATCAGTCCTAAGAGTGATCGGTGGCGCAAGCCTTGCATAGCGCAGATGCTCCGGGCCGCAGGCGGCGTGAACCGCCCTTTCTGAATGCCCGGATGGGTCGCAAGGCGGATGCGCGGCAGATTCGCTTGCCTTGGACTGTCCATCGCAAAACGCGCGACGGGGACCGCTGGGCCCGGCAGATTTCCCGTATCTCCCAGATCGGCGAGAGCGTCTCATTGGCATCCCCGACGGGCTCCGCCTTACAAGATGCTTTTTTTCGAGCTCGGCAACCTGCACGCCGCGACCCCGATAGTTGGGGAGAATTGAGCGGCGCGCCGATCACACGAAAAACGACCATCCAGCCCCGACATCACTGCCGGAGATGCTGAACGGCAAAGTTCAGCGCCAGTCCAAAAAAAACCAGATAATTGTCAATGACATACAATATTGGATTGCAAGAAATCTACCTGCGTAAACCGCATCTAACAGAATAAAACGTCCAGTCCCAGATTCCCGCAATGGTCCCCGACTCTCATTTTTGACGTCTACAAGCCATTGGCATCAAGCTTACATACGGCTGTGGGGCGGATGAGCGAGTCGATTATTTGGGTGTTAAGATTGTTTTTCGTTTTGGTCGAATCCGGAGGAAAGCATGAAATCCAGAGCAAGCTACCGAGGTGCGCGGGCTGCGAAGTCTTGCCTGATGTTGAGCCTCGCAGGCGCCGGTTTCCTGCTTTTCTTGTCCGGTTGCGCGGGCCCGGAATTTCCGCCCGCGCCGCGTGACGCCTCGTCGTCCGACTACGAGTACAGCATTGGTCCGCTCGATTCGGTCAACATCATCGTCTGGCGCAACCCGGAGCTCTCGATGACCGTGCCGGTCCGCCCGGACGGCAAGGTCACGACCCCCCTCGTCGACGATCTGCAGGCGCTGGGCAAGTCGCCCAGCGCTCTCTCGCGGGACATCGAAAAAGCGCTTGCCAAGTACATCCGCGATCCGGTGGTGACGGTCGTCGTCACCAACTTTGTTGGGCCGAGCAGCGAGCAGATCCGCGTGATCGGTGAGGCAACCAAGCCGCAGATCCTCGCATTCCGCAAGAACATGACGCTGCTCGACGTCATGATTGCGGCGGGCGGGCTCACGGACTTCGCGGACGGCAACAAGGCGACCATTTACCGCGCCGCCGACGGCGGAAAATCCTACAGCGTACGCGTCCAGGACCTCGTGAAGCGCGGCGACATCACCGCGAACGTCGACATGCGGCCAGGCGACATTCTGATCATTCCGCAGAGCTGGTTCTGACGCCGGCTTCGGCCGGATGCGTCTGCTGAACTTGCGGATCGGTTCTAACGATGGATGAATTCATTCAAACCGCGCTTCGCCATCTGCATGGCATGTGGCATCGCCGATGGATCGGGCTTGCGACGGCGTGGACGGTCGCGATTGTCGGCATCGTCATCGTCTACCGCATTCCGGAGAAATACGAGGCGAGCGCACGTGTCTACGTCGACACGCAGTCGTTGCTGCGCCCGGTGATGCAGGGATTGGCAATCCAGCCGAACCTCGATCAGCAGGTATCGCTGATAAGCCGGACCCTGATCAGCCGCCCGAACGTGGAGAAGCTGGTCCGCATGGCTGACCTCGACCTGCGTGCCCGATCGAACGCAGACCGCGAGACATTGATCGACGACGTGACGAAAGCACTTCAACTCAGTGGGAACGTGCAGACGAACCTCTATGTCATCACCTATCGCGACTCGGAGCCGCAACAGGCGAAGAATGTCGTGCAATCGCTGCTGACGATCTTCATGGAATCGAGTCTCGGCGACAAACGGCAGGACACGCGCGCCGTGGCCAGATTTCTCGATGACCAGATCAAGCACTACGAGGAATCCCTACAGGCGTCGGAGTCCCGTCTCAAGGACTTCAAGCTCAAGTACCTGGGCGTTGCGGGCCAGAACGGTGGTCCCGATTTTTTCGGCAGGCTCTCGAAACTGGGCGACGACATCGCAAGCGCCAGGCTCGAGCTTCGCGCCGCCGAGGAATCGCGCGATGCCTACAAGCGCGAGCTGGCCGGAGAAACGCCGACGTTTCTGCCCGAACAGAAAGGATCCGGGCCCGGGGGAGCGGTCCCGGAGATCGATGCGCGGATCGCCACCCAGAAGAGCAAGCTGGACGAGCTGCTCCGGACTTACACCGAACAGCACCCGGATGTCGTGGGCACGAGGCGCGTCATCGAACAGCTCGAGGAGCAGCGCAAGCAGGAGCTCGCGGCTCTGCAGAAGGCCGCCGCGGCTTCCCCCAACTCTTCGGGGCCGTCGGTCGAACGCAACCCGGTGTTCCAGCAGATGCGCATGTCGCTGTCCGATGCCGAGGCGAATGTCGCCTCGCTCAGGGCACGGCTCGCGGCTTACGAGAGCCAATACAGCCAGCTCAAGGCCTCCGCACGGCTTGTGCCGCAGGTCGAGGCGGAGTTTGCGCAACTCAACCGCGACTACGACGTGCAGAAGAAAACCTACGGCGACCTGCTCGCCCGCCGTGAAGCCACAACGATGGGCGTGGACGTTCAGGACACCGGAGGCACGCAATTCCGAGTTATCGACCCCCCTCGGGTGGCGCCGCAGCCGGTAGCGCCGACGCGAACCATGATGCTCGGCCTTGCGCTGCTCGCCGCATTGGGGTCCGGACTCGCGGCGAGTTTCGTCGCGAACGAGGTGAGGCCGGTCTTCCAGGATGCGCGAGACCTGCGCGAGTTGGCGCAGCGGCCAATTGTCGGGATGGTGTCGATGCTCATGAACGAGTCCGCCGTGCGCAGCCGACGGCGCAGTGCCTTCATTTTTGCGGGGGGGCTGGGCGCGTTGATCGCCTGGTTCAGCGCATTTCTCGTGTTCTCCGTCCTTGTCGGCCGGGTCGCGTGAGGGTCCGCCGATGAGCCTGATCGAAAAGGCCGCCAAGCGGCTCGAGGAACTGCGACGCGCCGGCGCGGAGATGCCTGCGGACGCGAACGCCGGCAACCCGCCGGGCAGCGCTCTCCGCGCCGACGCCGGAGGCGTGCCGACGCCGGAAGCGGCCGTTCATGCGCTGGGATTGCGAACGGGTGACTCGGCAGGAACCGCTCATTCCGGGATTCCCGCGATCGCGCCGATCCCCGCCACGGCGAGTCCCGACCCGCAAAAGCCGCAAGTCGCGGCGCCGACACGCTTCCTCGAGATCGACCTCGAACGCCTGAAGAAGGCCGGATTCATCACGCCGGACGACCCCAAGTCCCAGATCGCCGACGAGTTCCGCGTGATGAAGCGCCCGATCATCCGGAATGCGCTGTCGAAGTCCGCGACATCGACGCGGAGCCGAAACCTCGTCATGGTGACGAGCGCGCTTCCGGGCGAAGGCAAGACATTTACCGCCATCAACCTCGCGATCAGCGTCGCGCTGGAATTCGACAATACCGTGCTGCTCGTTGATGGGGACGTCGCGCACCCTTCGCTGCCGGCCATCCTTGGCCTCCCGAGCTCCCCGGGCCTGCTTGATCTTCTCGCCGGGGACCGGATCGACTTCGCCGATGCCCTGGTCAAGACCAACATCGAGAAGCTCACGCTGCTTCCGGCGGGCTCGCCGCATCGGCGCGCCACCGAGCTGCTGGCGAGCGAGCATATGGCGAGCCTTCTGCGGGAGCTCGCCTCCCGGTATCCGGACCGGATCATCATCTTCGACTCGCCGCCTCTGCTCGCCACGACCGAGGCCCGCGTGCTCAGCACCCATATGGGGCAGGTGGTCATGGTTATCGCCGCCGATTCGACGACGCGACATGCGGTCAGCCAGGCACTCGCGACGGTCGAGAACTGTGACATCGTGCTGCTGATGCTGAACAAGGCAAGCAACACCGATGTCGGAACCTACTATCGGTACTATGCGGACGATGGTCCGGGCTAGCTTGCGATCGACACCCCGCGGACGGTTGTGCGGCCGTGCCGCACGCGGCCCGACGGCGCCTGCGAAGTGTGCTCGATGGCGGAGATCAGCGGCCTTCCTGGGCGGATGCATCGCGCTCGCCTGCGGCGCGGCATCTGCACAGACCTGGCATTTCATCCCTTCGGTCGCGTTGCAGGAGACGCTCACCAGCAACGTGAACCTCACTTCGACGGCGCAGAGCGATCTGGTGAGCCAGTTGACGCCGCAGCTCGGCATCGACGAGAAGGGGGAGAGGACCAGCCTTCATGGGTTCATCGCGGCACCGGCCCTGTTGTACGCGCGCACGGGCGCCGAAAACAATCAGGTCTATCCGTCGGCGAACCTGCTCGGCTCCTTCGAAGGGGTCAAGAATTTCTTTTTCGTGGAAGGTGCCGTAAACGTCTCGCAGCAATACTTCACTCCGTTCGGTGCGCAGCCGCAGGGCCTCGCCAATGCGACGCAGAACCGCTATACAACGGCGTATTACCGCGTCACGCCGTATATCCAGGGCACGACACCGGACAACATCAAGTACGAATTGCGCAACAACAACAGCTGGACGAACCTGAGCGGCACGCCGATCGCCACCAACAATGCCTATACCGACGAATGGTTCGGCAAGGTATCCGGCCCGATCGCCACATTCGGCTGGGCCGTCGATTACGACTGGACGGACGTGAAGTTCACCGATCAGCGTCCGACGACCACGCAACTGGGCCGCGCGACGCTGAACTACCAGCCCGATCCGCAGTTTCGTTTCGACATTGACGGCGGCTACGAGGACAACCAATACCCGCTGACCGACTATCGCGGGGCCATCTACGGCGCGGGATTTCGCTGGGTGCCGGGCGCAACCACCAACGTGGTTGGCAACTGGGAGCATCGCTTTTTCGGGTCATCCTATCTGTTCACGTTCGATCACCGTACGCCGCTGTCCTCCATCAGGGTCCAGGCCTCCCGCAACACGACGAGCTATCCCCAGCAATTCCTGAATCTGCCGGCCACCGGCAACGTACCCTTGTTGCTGGATTTCCTGTTTCAAACGCGGATTCCCGATCCCGCGCAGCGCCTCGATTTCATCAATAAGCTGATCCAGGACCAGGGGCTGCCGACCGAGCTGACGAGCGCGGTCAACCTGTATACGCAGCAGACCTACCTGCTGGAAGATGCCAATGCAACATTCGGTCTGCTCGGAGCGCGCAACAACATCTTTTTCACGGTCTTCTACGCCAAGACCCAGCCGATAACGGGTGCCGGCACACCGCTGCCCGGGCTTTTCGTCGGCGGCAACAACAATACGCAGACGGGCGCGGGAATCACCTGGAACCACAATCTCTCCGCGCAGCTCATATTGAATGCGAACTGCACCGCGATTCGGACTGTCGCCAACGCGCCGCTCTCGGGCCGAACGAATCAGGGATATTGCCTGGTGGGCCTGACCGCGCCCATTTCGCCGAACACGATCCTGTCCACTGGCGCCCGCTACCAGCTCGCGCGCTCCGACGTGAGCACGGATTACAACGAAGCGGCGTTCATCGCCGGAATCACCTACACATTCAAATAACGGCGGTCCATGTACGAGTCCTTCTACGGGCTGTCCGGAAAGCCCTTCCAGCTCAACCCCGACCCGTCGTTCTATTACGGGAGTCGCGGACACAAGCGCGCGTTTGCCTATCTGGAATACGGCCTGTATCAGAGCGAAGGCTTCATCGTCATCACCGGCGAGATCGGAGCCGGCAAGACGACGATCGTCCGCAGCCTCCTCGAGCAGCTCGACCCCGCCAAGGTCGTCGCGGTCCAGCTCGTGAGCACCCAGCTCGACGCCGACGACATGCTCCGCGCGGTCGGTACCGCGTTCGGGCTTCCGGTCAAGTCGGTCGACAAGGCCATTCTGCTCGCGTCGCTGGAGGCTTTCCTCTGCCAGCTCGTCGTGGACAAGAAGCGCGCGCTGCTCGTCGTCGACGAGGCGCAGAACCTGCCGCCGCGCGCGGTGGAAGAGCTGCGGATGCTTTCGAACTTCCAGTTCGGCGACCAGGCGCTCCTGCAGAGCTTTCTCGTCGGTCAGCCGGAATTGCGCGCGATGATGCAGAGCCCGCAGATGCAGCAGTTGCGCCAGCGGGTGATTGCCTCCTATCACCTCGGTCCGCTCGACAAGGCGGAGACGCAGGCCTACATAGAGCATCGCTTGAAGCACGTCGGCTGGAAGGACGATCCCCAGTTCGAGCCGGCCTGCTTCGATTTGATCTACGAGCTCACCGGCGGCATTCCCAGGCGCATCAATACCCTCTGCAATCGGCTGCTGCTCGCATCGTTCCTGTCGGAAAAGCATGCGATATCCACGAGCGATGTCCAGGCGATTGCCGAGGAGATTCGCGAGGAAATGGGGCCCGAATCGGGACTCAGCACGGTCGCGACTGTTGGACCCGAGGGCGGCGACGCCGGCGAGATCCAGCCGCCGGCAAGAATCGAGGCGGCGATCTGGCACCGGCACTTCCACCAGATCGAGGAAAGGATCGATAGGCTGGAAACGACAGTTGGCGCCGCCGTGGATCTGCTGCATGCGCTGCTGCATCCGGACAAGGCGGCGAAGCCGGGCTCTCCGAAGGGTCGCTGATGAGCCGGAAACCGCTGGCCTGCGGTCCCCTCGTCTGCGTCGTCGGCGCGCGGCCCAATTACATGAAGATGGCGCCGCTGGTGCGGGCATTCGGTGCCCGACCCGAGCTGCCCACGGTTGTCCTGGTTCACACCGGGCAGCACTACGATGTCGAGATGAACGAACGGTTGTTCACCGGACTCGAGTTGCCGCCGCCGGACCTCAATCTGGAAGTCGGCTCCGGCACGCACGCGGTGCAGACTGGCGAAATCATGCGCCGGTTCGAACCCGTGCTGGACCGGATTGCGCCCAGCTGCGTCATCGTGGTCGGCGACGTCAATTCGACCCTGGCATGCAGCCTGGTGGCGGTGAAGAAGCGGACGCCCGTCCTCCACGTCGAGGCAGGATTGCGCAGTTTCGATCGCGACATGCCGGAGGAGATCAACCGCATCCTCACCGATCAGATCGCGGATCTACTGTTCACGACGGAACGCGCAGCCGCGGACAACCTTGCCCGCGAGGGGATTCCGCAGGAACGCGTGCGCTTCGTCGGCAACGTCATGATCGACTCGTTGCGCCATCACCAGCAGCATGCGGTGCCGCCGGCGGAAACGCTCGCGCGCGAACGCGTTCCGGTCGATTTCCTGGGCGGCGAGACTGGATTTGGTGTGGTCACGCTGCACCGGCCGTCCAACGTCGATGATCGAGAGCGCGCTGCGAGAATCGCTGACGCTGCTGCGCGATGTCGCGCGGCGGCTGCCGCTCATCTGGCCCGTGCATCCGCGCGCGCGCGACAACATCGAGCGGTTCGGATTGTCCGCGTTGCTGGCCGATTCCCGGGTGGCATTCCTCCCGCCGCAGGGCTATCTCGAGATGGCGGGGCTCCTTGCCGGCGCCCGCCTCGTGCTGACGGACTCGGGCGGAATCCAGGAGGAGACGACGGCGCTGAGTGTGCCCTGCCTCACGATGCGCGACAACACGGAACGCCCCATCACGGTGGAGCAGGGCACCAATACGCTCGTCGGCCGCAATCGCCACCGCGCGCTCGAATGCGTTGACGGAATACTGCGCACGGGCGGCAAACGCGGCCGCATGCCCGAACTCTGGGATGGTCGCGCGGCCGAGCGGATCGCCGATGCGTTGTCAGCCTGGCTCGGCGCGTCCGGTGGCGCGGACGACGCGACCGGCATGGCGCACCATCGCGGAACGGGCACGCGTGGTTGACGTGGCGCGAATGAATCCCAGAGACGCATCCGACGGCGCGATTGTGAACGCGCTGACCATCGACGTGGAGGACTACTTCCAGGTCTCGGCATTTGCCGCGCACATCCCGCGAGCGTCGTGGGACAGCATGCCCTGTCGCGTCGAGCGGAACATCGACCGCATTCTGCAGCTGCTGACGGATTCCGGCGTCCACTCGACGTTCTTCGCGCTGGGCTGGATCGCCGAGCGCTACCCCGAGATGATCCGCCGCATCGTGGACAACGGACACGAGCTTGCGAGTCACGGGTACGAGCACCGGCGTGCCACCGATCAGGGGTACGGGGAATTCCTCGCCGACATCCGCCTCGCCAAGGCGGTGCTGGAGGACATTGCGGGGCACCCGGTTAAGGGCTATCGCGCGCCGAGCTTCTCGGTCGGGCCGCGCAACCAGTGGGCATTCGAGTGCATCGCCGACGCCGGATACCGGTACAGCTCGAGCATTTACCCGATTCGACACGATCACTACGGCGCGCCGGGCGCGCATCGCTTTGCACACGAGGTCAACAAGGGCCTGCTCGAAGTGCCGATTGCCACGGTGCGCGTGTGGCGATCAACGTTGCCGGCGGGGGGCGGAGGATATTTCCGGCTGTTGCCGTATCCGCGTGTCGAAATGGTCGCTCCAGCGCATCAACGACGTGGATCGCCAGCCCGCGATGTTCTATTTTCATCCCTGGGAGCTCGATCCCGAACAGCCGCGTGTCGAGGGTCCCGGGCCGAAGGCGCAGTTTCGGCATTACGTGAATCTCAGGCACATGGAATCCAGGCTGCGGCGATTGGTCGCCGACTTCCAGTGGGATCGCGCCGACCGGGTATTTCTGAATGGCGGCGACTGATGCCGGCCGCGGAAGGATCGGCGCAAGCTGAGTGCGCTGCGGAGCAGGCGGCCGTGCGTCGATTCGAAGAGGCAGACGCCGCCCGATGGGACGCGTTCGTCGCGCACTGCCCTGACGCCACGTTCTTTCATCGGATAGGGTGGCGGGAGATCCTTTCCGGCGTCTTTCGGCACCGCACGCATTATCTCCTCGCCGAGCGTGGCGGCGACATTGCGGGTGTGCTGCCGCTGGCCGAGGTGAAAAGCCGCCTTTTCGGCCATGCGCTGACGTCGGTGCCCTTTTGTGTCTACGGGGGCCCGGTGACAAGCGATGCCGAAACCGAGCGTGCGCTCATCGCGGCAGCCGCGGATCTTGCCCGCACGCTTGGCGTCGGACATCTGGAGCTTCGCAATCGCGCGGCCAAGTGCGCTGGCTGGCCGCGGCAGGATCTGTACGTGACGTTCCGCAAGGAGCTCCTTCCTGATGTCGATGCGAACCTTCTCGCCATTCCGCGCAAGCAGCGGGCCATGGTACGCAAGGGTATCCGGAACGGATTGACGAGCGAGATCGACGGGTCGGTCGATCGCTTTTTCGCGCTGTACGCCGACAATGTCCACCGTCACGGCACGCCGCCGTTTGCGCGCGGCTATTTTGCCGCCCTGATGAAGGTGTTCGGCGACGCCTGCGAAATCTTGATTGTGAAGGACGCCCGCGGGCGTCCGGTGAGCGGGGTACTGAGTTTCTATTTCCGGGACGAGGTGCTTCCGTATTACGCGGGCGACACCGACGATGCCAGGGAACTCGCCGCCAACGATTTCAAGTACTGGGAACTCATGCGGCGCGCCTGCGAACGGGGGCTGCGCGTGTTCGACTATGGCCGAAGCAAGAAGGGGACGGGCTCGTTCGACTTCAAGAAGAACTGGGGCTTCGAGCCGGTCCCGCTTGCCTACGAGTATCGGCTGCTGTCGCGCGCCGGGATTCCGCAGAACAACCCGCTCAATCCGAAGTACCGGATGCTCGTTGCGTTGTGGCGGCGGTTGCCCCGCGCGGTGGCGAATGCGGTCGGTCCGATGATCGTGCGGAATCTGGGATGAGCATGTTCGACGCGATGGATCGGATGAAGCTGGATTCACGAGCCAGCGTTGGCAACGCGACGCGCGCCGGCGCTCCGCGCGATCTTCCCGGCCGTCTCTTGGCATATCGGGCCCGCGGCCGGGCGACTTCGCGGCATGCCGAATTCAAGTCATGCCCAAAGTCCCAAGTGCATGCCTTTCGGGAACCTTCATGAGTCGCGACGCCGCACTGATCCCGTTGAATGTTCAGGTACGGGCGGCCTTGCGGCACGCGCCTGTATTGGCCGTGGCCCTTGCAGTGCTGTGCATCCTGGCACTCTACTGGCCGACGACGGTTTCCGTCGTTGCGATCTGGTGGCGCTCCGAGACATTCGCGCACGGCTTCGTGGTCGTCCCGATATGCCTTTGGCTCACCTGGCGGCAACGCGATGCTCTCGCGCAGATCCCGGCCGAACCCTGGTGGCCTGGTCTCGCGCTGGTATTTCTTGCCGGTGCACTCTGGTTCGTCACATCGGTCGGAGAGGTGCTGGGGCTCAAGCAATTCGCGCTCGCGTTCATGATCCAGGCCTCGATCATCACGATCGTCGGCACCAGGGTTGCGCGCGCGCTGGCGTTCCCGCTTGCGTTCCTGCTGTTTGCCATCCCGGCTGGCGAGATCCTGGTGCCAACGCTCATGGATTGGACCGCGGACTTTACCGTCAGCGCATTGCGCTGGTCGGGTGTGCCCGTGTGGCGGGAGGCGAATCATTTCTCCATTCCCTCGGGCCGCTGGTCGGTGGTCGAGGCCTGCAGCGGAATCCGGTACATCATCGCGTCGCTCATGGTTGGAACGATCTACGCGGCCATTGCCTACACCAGCACGCTTCGCCGCGCCCTGTTCGTTGCGGCTTCGGTCATCGTGCCGATCATCGCCAACTGGCTGCGCGCCTACCTGATCGTGATGCTTGCCCATCTCTCCAACAACAAGCTTGCGGTTGGCATCGATCACGTGATCTATGGTTGGGTGTTCTTCGGCCTGGTGATGGTGTTGCTGTTCTGGGTCGGTTCGTTCTGGCAACAGGAGGCGGCGCCCGCTCCTCCGGCGAATGAATCCAGGTATGCGAATCCTCGGCGCGGGCGCTGGTTCGGTTCCCGGCCGACCGTTCTTCGCGGCGGCGGCCGTCGCGGTCCTCGTCGCCGGCCTGTGGCTTCCCATCGAGGCCCGCGTCAATCAAAAGGGCGGCGCGGGCGCGCCGGTGATTGCTGCGGTCGCGGGCGAAGGGGCTTGGGCGCCGTCCACCGAGGTCCTTGCCGGCTGGAAGCCGCATTACAGGGGCTTTTCCTCGGAACTGCAACAGACATTTCGCAAAGATGGCGGCGTCGTCGGCCTTTACATCGCTTACTACCGGAACCAGGAAAAGGGCCGGGAACTGATCACCTCAGGCAATCTGCTGGTGGCACCGGCGGACTGGAATTGGAAGCTGATAACAACGGGCTCGGACGGTGTCGAATGGGTGGGCGAGCACGTGCCCGTAAACCGGGCTGAAATTGCGGGCAGCCAGGCTCGGCTCGAGGTGTTTCGTCTGTACTGGGTGGATGGTCGCACGACCGACAGCGAGTATGTCGCGAAGGCGCGCCTGGCGTGGTCCAAGCTTTCCGGTCGGGGTGACGACGCGGCCCTGATCGTCATGTACACGCCGATACTGGCGCCGGGCCACGCTGCGCAAACGGCGCTGCGCGCATTTGCATCCGCGATGTCACCGTCCATCGAGCGGGAGCTGGCGGCATCGCGCGCACAGTGAAGGCGACCCCGGTGCCCGCGCCGCTGATCGTGCACGTCGTCTACCGGTTCCAGGTCGGGGGGCTCGAGAACGGCGTCGTGAATCTCATCAATCGGTTGCCGCCGCAAGAATGGCGGCATGCCGTCCTGTCGCTGACCGAGATCGATGCCGGCTTCGCGGCGCGGGTCGCACGCAAGGACGTCCGCTACATCGCGCTGCACAAAGGTGCGGGGCACTCTTTTCGGCTGTACCCAGCGCTGTTTCGGCTGTTTCGCGAGTTGCGACCCGCGATCGTGCACACGCGCAACATTGCCGCGCTGGAGGCGTCGTTGCCGGCGTGGGCGGCCGCCGTGCCTGCACGCGTTCACGGGGAGCATGGACGCGATGTCGACGATCTGGACGGCTCGAGTATCCGGTACCAATGGGTGCGGCGCGCGTTCAGCCCGTTCGTGACGAGGTATGTCGCGCTGTCCCCGGATCTCGAGATCTACTTGCGCGAACAGGTAGGTCTCGCGGCGAAGCGGATCGTACAGATCTACAACGGCGTCGATACCTCGCGCTTCCGCCCACCGCATGCCGGGAGAGCGCCGATCGAAGGCTGTCCGTTCAACCAGGCCAACGATTGGCTGGTCGGAACGGTCGGACGGATGGAAACCGTCAAGGACCAGGTCAACCTCGCCCAGGCGTTCGTGCGCGCGGTGCATCTGGACCCTGAATGCCGGCGGCGTATGCGGCTCGTTCTCGTCGGGGACGGCCGATTGCGACCCCGGGTGGAGGCCATTCTTGCCGACGCGGGCGTACGCGATCTGGCGTGGCTCCCCGGCGAACGCGCGGATGTCCCTGCTCTGCTGCAAGGCCTCGATTGCTTTGTCCTGCCTTCGCTCGCGGAAGGCGTCTCGAATACAATTCTCGAGGCCATGGCGGCGGGGCTTCCTGTCGTCGCCACGCAGGTCGGCGCGAACGGCGAGCTGGTCGGGGACGGTCTGACGGGCCGCCTGGTGCCGCCAGCCGACAGCGACGCGCTGGCGCGGGCAATGGTGGACTATTTCAAGGACCCTTCGATGGCAAGGCAACACGGGCGGGCGGGGCGGCAGGTCGTGGAGCGCCGGTTCAGCCTCGAACGCATGGTGGAGGAGTATCACCGGCTATACGGTGCCCTCATCCGGCATGGCGCCAGTGATGCTTCCGTTACGCGTCCGGCAGCGCCGGGACCGCATACCAACGACTGATCCGGAGACAAGCGCGATGTGCGGCATTGTTGGGCTCTTTGACATTCGCGGTCGGCGGGACGTGAGCGGCGAACTGCTGTCCCATATGAACGAGTCGCAGCATCATCGCGGCCCCGACGAAGTCGGCATGCACATCGAGCCCGGCCTCGGCCTTGGACACCGCCGGCTTTCGATCATCGATCTCTCCACCGGGCAACAGCCGCTTTTCAACGAGGATCGAAGCGTCGTCATCGTCTACAACGGCGAGATCTACAACTACCAGTCGCTGATCCCGGAGTTGACAGCGCTCGGCCATGTGTTTCGCACTCGGAGTGACACCGAGGTCATCGTTCACGCATGGGAGGCCTGGGGGGAAGCGTGCGTACAGCGCCTCCGCGGCATGTTCGCGTTCGCGCTGTGGGATCGCAACCGCTCGACGCTCTTCCTCGCCCGCGACCGCCTAGGCGTGAAGCCGCTGCACTACGCGCTCCTCGGTGACGGGACTTTCCTGTTCGGCTCTGAACTCAAATCGCTTCTCGCGCACGGCGGTCTGCCGACCACGATCGACCCGCATGCGGTGGAGGAGTATTTCGCGCTGGGCTATGTTCCCGAGCCCGCGCACGATCTTCGCGGCGGCGAGGAAGCTGCCCCCGGCCCATACGCTGACGGTGCGCCGCGGGAGTCCCCTTCCTGAACCGGCGCGCTATTGGGATCCTTCGTTCACGCTCGATGCGCGGCTGGAACCGCAGGAGGCGATGGCCGAGCTCGCGACGCGGCTCGACGAATCGGTTCGGCTGAGGCTCATCTCCGAAGTCCCGCTGGGCGCGTTCCTGTCGGGAGGCGTGGACTCGAGCGCAGTGGTTGCCTCGATGGCGAAGGCGTCGGCCGAGCCCGTGAACACCTGCTCGATCGCGTTCTCCGACCCGGCGTTCGACGAGTCGCGCTTCGCGCAGATCGTCGCCGAGCGCTACCGGACGCGGCATTTCGTCGACCGCGTCGAGAGTGACGATTTCGACCTGATCGACGTACTCGCGCGGGCCTACGACGAACCTTTCGCCGACAGCTCGGCCATTCCCACCTACCGGGTCTGCCAGCTCGCGCGGCGTCACGTGACGGTCGCGCTCTCCGGGGACGGCGGCGACGAGAACTTCGGCGGCTATCGGCGCTATCGTCACCACATGGCCGAGGAGCGACTGCGGGGAGCGCTGCCGCTTTCCGTGCGGGCGCCACTGTTCGGGGTGCTGGGGCGCGCCTACCCCAAGGCGGACTGGGCGCCGCGGATCTTTCGCGCCAAATCGACCTTCGAGGCGCTCGGGCGCGATTCGGTGGCCGCCTATTTCCAGGGCGTGTCGATCCTGCGCGACGACATGCGCAGCCGGCTCTACAGCCAAAGCTTCAAGGCGCAGCTGGGCGGCTACAACGCGATCGAAGTATTTCGGCGTCACGCGGCAATGGCCGGCACGGCCGACCCTCTCGCGCTCGTTCAGTATCTCGACCTGAAGACCTACCTCGTCGGCGACATCAACACCAAGGTCGATCGCGCCAGCATGGCGCACTCGCTCGAGGTGCGGGAGCCGCTGATGGATCATCCGCTGGTGGAGTGGCTCGCAAGCCTTCCGTCGTCGTACAAGGTGCGCGACGGGGAAGGCAAGTGGCTGCTCAAGAAGGCGATGGAGACGCGTCTGCCGCAGGAAGTGCTCTATCGACGCAAGATGGGGTTCGCCGTGCCGCTTGCCCGCTGGTTCCGCGGCCCTCTCCGCGGCCGCGTGCGCGAGGCGCTGCTGGGGGAGCGACTCGCCGGAACCGGCTTCTTTGACCGAGATTACCTCCGCCACCTTGTCGATCAGCACCAGTCAGGCGTTCGCGACTACAGCTCGTCGCTCTGGGCGTTGCTCATGTTCGATGCCTTTCTCCGCAACGTCGTGGAGCGCCAGGCCGGCGCCGGGTTCCTCTACAAGGCCGCGTGAATCGTGGCGCTGCGCATCCTTCACATCCTCGATCACTCGCTTCCGTCGCACAGCGGTTACTCGTTCCGGACGATCGCCATCCTGCGCGAGCAGCGGGCGCTCGGCTGGGAAACATTGCAGCTCACGACGCCGCGGCACGGCGGGGGCGCGCAGGCCGTGGAGGAGGTCGATGGCTGGCGCTTTCATCGCACGCCGATGCGGCGAGCGCCGTGGTCCCGCGTCCCGGGGGCAATCTACCTTCAGGAAATGGGCGCCACCGCGCGCCGGATCGCCGAGCTGTCGGAGTCGTTCGATCCGCACATCCTGCATGCGCATTCGCCCGTATTGAATGCACTGCCGGCACTTTGGGTCGGACGCAAACGGCGGATTCCCGTTGTGTACGAGGTTCGTGCGCTCTGGGAAGACGCGGCGACCGACCACGGCACGACCACGGCACGCAGCGCTCGCTATCGCGCTTCCCGCGCACTCGAGACATTCGCGCTGCGCCGTGCGGATCACGTCACCACGATCTGCGAGGGGCTGCGCGGCGAGATCGCGACGCGCGGGATTGCACCGGGTCGCATCACGGTCATCCCGAATGCAGTCGACACGAGCAGGTTTCGCTTCTGCGCCGAGCCCGATGCGTCGCTGCGAAGGAAGCTCGGGCTCGAGGGCTGCATGGTGATCGGCTTCGCCGGCTCCTTCTACGCCTACGAAGGGCTTGATCTGCTGATCGAGGCTGCCGCCCAGCTTGCGCCGCGGCGGCCGGCGCTACGCGTCCTGCTTGTCGGCGGTGGCCCGCAGGAACCGGCATTGAAGGCGCTCGCCCGTGAGCGTGGACTCGCCGATCGGGTAATCTTTGCGGGTCGCGTTCCGCACGCCGACGTCCATCGCTATTACGAACTCATTGACGTCCTGGCCTATCCGCGCCATCGGATGCGGCTCACCGAGATCGTCACACCGCTGAAGCCGCTCGAAGCGATGGCTCAGGGGCGCATGTTCGTCGCCTCCGACGTTGGCGGACACCGCGAGCTCATACGGGACGGCGAAACCGGGTTCCTGTTTTCGGCGGGTGATGCGCGCTCGCTGACGCAGGCAATCGAACTGGTTCTGGACCGTGCCGCGGATTGGCCACGAATCCGGAAGCAGGCCCGGCAGTTCGTCGAAACGGAACGCACGTGGGCCCGAAGTGTGGCGCGCTACGCGGACGTCTATGCCGCGCTGTGCCCGGGATCGGCAACCGGGCACACGCTCCCGACGCCGGGGGAATGACAGCGCCGTGTGTGGCATCTACGGAATACTGCAGCTCGACGGAGCGCCCGCGGCCGTGGAGGATCTGCAGCCCATGGGGCGCGTCACGATCCATCGTGGACCGGACGACGAGGGCGCTCATGCCGATGGCCCGCTGGCATTCGGCATGCGCCGGCTGTCGATCATCGACCTCGACGGCGGACACCAGCCGCTTTCTAACGAGGACGGAACGCTGTGGCTGGTGGCAAACGGGGAGATCTACAACTACCTGACGCTGCGGCGCGAACTGACTGCGCAGGGACACCGGTTCAAGACAGGCTCGGACTGCGAGACGATTCTTCACCTCTACGAGGAGCACGGCGACGAATTTGTCCGGCATCTGAATGGCATGTATGGCTTCGCGCTGTGGGATGCTCGCCGGCACCGATTGCTCGTCGGCCGCGACCGGCTCGGCGTAAAGCCGATCTACCTGCACAACGACGGCAAGCGCCTGCTGTTCGCCAGCGAGGCCAAGGCGATTCTCGCCGTACCCGGCATCAAGGCGGAGCTCGATCCGTCCGCACTGTCGTCCTATCTCGCTCTCGGATATGTGCCCGCGCCGCAGTCGATCTTCGCCGGTATCCGCAAGCTTCCACCGGCAACATTGCTGGTCGCCGAAGGCGGGCGCATCGAGGAGCGTCGCTTCTGGCACGTGCCGGCGGGAATCGATCACACGCTGTCCGAGAATGAATGGACCGACCGCGTGCGCGCGCGGCTCGAGGAATCGGTGCGCATGCAAATGGTGAGCGACGTGCCGATTGGCGCCTTCCTGTCCGGCGGAATCGATTCGAGCGCAGTCGTCGCGTTCATGTCGGCGCACAGCGACCGGCCGGTCAAGACCTACGCGATCGGGTTCGAGGGTGGCGGCGCCGAGGCCTACTACGACGAGCTGCCCTACGCGCGCCAGGTCGCGCAGCTCTTCGGGACGGATCACCACGAGATTCTCGTCCGGCCGGATGTCGTCTCGCTGCTGCCGCGGCTGCTCTGGCACATGGATGAGCCGATCGCCGACAGCGCGTTCATCACGACCTATCTGGTTTCGGAGTTCGCGCGGCGAGACGTCACCGTGATTCTGTCCGGTGTGGGGGGAGACGAGCTGTTCGGCGGCTACCGCCGGTACCTCGGCAGCCACTATCAGGCATATTTCGCGCGGCTGCCCGCTCGATTGCGGCGCGCGGCGCTCGCGCTGGGCGCGAAGCTGCCAAGCGATCGCCACTCGCCGCTGCTCAACGCAATGCGCCTGGCAAAGGGCTTTCTCGCAGCCGCGGACCTGTCATTCGAGGAGCGCTACCGGTCGTACGTGCGGGTGTTTTCCGCCGACGTCGCGGCGGAGTTGCTGCGCCAGGCGCGCTCTGCCGAACCGGATCCGCTGGCCGATGCCTTTCGCGCGGCGACAAGTACCGACGACCTGAACCGCATGCTGAGCGTCGATGCCGACACGCAACTGCCGGATGACCTACTGCTGCTCACCGACAAGATGAGCATGGCGGTGTCGCTCGAATGCCGTGTGCCGCTGCTGGACCAGGAACTCGTGGAACTTGCCGCCGGAATGCCCGCGGGCGTGAAGGTCCGCGGCGGCCACCTGAAGCATCTGATGAAGGCGTCGCTCCGGGGCGTGCTGCCCGACAACATCCTGAACCGGAAGAAGCGCGGCTTCGGCGCCCCCATGGGAGCATGGCTCAAGGGCGATCTCGCGCCGTTGGCGCGTGGCCTGCTGTCGGAGGACGCCGTCAACGCCCGAGGGCTGTTTCGATACCCGGTCATTGCGCAGCTTTTCGCGGCACACGAGGCCAACCGGC
This sequence comes from uncultured beta proteobacterium, assembly GCA_963846855.1. GTDB lineage: Bacteria > Pseudomonadota > Gammaproteobacteria > Burkholderiales > Casimicrobiaceae > CAIWHR01. The sequence continues at coordinate 1,807,460 of CAWJXK010000008.1, read as the reverse complement.
TGGACGGCACCGACCAGTTGCTGGCGCTGCTCAACCTCGAAATATGGGCACGCATCTTTCTCGATCGGCGCGATCCGGCCAATGTCGCCGATGAGCTCAAGTCGATGACGCGGTGAAGATACTCTACATTTGCCATCGGTTTCCGTACCCGCCGAAACGGGGCGGAAAGATCCGCCCGTTCAACATGATCCGGCACCTGTCCGCGAACCACGAGGTTCATGTGGCGTCGCTTGCGCGATCCGAGCAGGAGGCGAAGGAGGGAGAAGGGCTGGCGCAATACTGCGCGTCCTACGAAATGGGACGGGTGCGCAACCCCATCCAGGTGATGCGAATGATCGCCAGGCTGCCGACGGCCACGCCGTCGTCGATGGGATTCTTTTATTCTCCGCGCCTCGAACGGCGCGTGCGCGAAATGCTGGCGGCACGGCACTTCGACCTCATCTTTGTCCACTGCTCTTCGGTCGCTCAGTACGTCGAAGGCGTGCGGGGCATTCCCAAGATTCTCGACTTCGGCGACCTGGATTCGCAGAAGTGGCTCGATTACGCACGCTACAAGCCGTTTCCCCTTTCGCTGGGATATCGGCTCGAAGGAATCAAGCTCGAGCGCGAGGAAAAGCGGCTCGCCGTCCCGCTTCGACATGTGCACGGCAACGACGCGTGCCGAGTGGGAAACGCTCGAGAGCTACGGAACGGGCGTGCCGACGGATTGGTTCCCGAACGGGGTCGACGACGAATACTTCGCCCCGTCGGATGAGCCGTACGACCCCGATACGATCGCATTTGTCGGCCGCATGGACTACTACCCGAACCAGGAGGCCATGTTCGGCTTCTGCGCAACGACGCTGCCGCTCCTGCGGGCTCGACGGCCGGGCCTGAAGCTCGTCATCGTGGGTGCCGACCCGTCTCCGGCGGTACGGCGGTTGGAAAGATACGCGGGCGTGACCGTCACCGGGTCGGTCCCGGACGTGCGGCCGTACCTCCGCCGCTCCGCGCTGATGGTCGCGCCTCTCAATATCGCGAGGGGCACGCAGAACAAGATCCTCGAGGCGATGGCCATGGGCGTTCCCGTCGTCACGAGCCGGATCGCGGCCGGCGGCGTGGACGCGTCGGCGCCCGAGCATTTCCTCGCCGCATCCGCGCCGGACGAATACGCAGCCGCAATCCTGAGGGTCGTCGAGGACGCGGCCGAGCGCAGCCGGCTGGCGGTCGCGGGCCGTGCGCGAATGCTTTCGCATCACGGATGGGCGCGATCGATGCAGCGTCTCGACGGTATCATCGAGCGCTGTCTCTCCGGGAAGACCCGATAGGGCGGCACCCGAAAGAACAACAAGGAAACACGAATGGATATCAGCATTTTCGGTCTGGGCTACGTGGGCGCCGTGTCGCTTGCCTGCCTCGCGCGCGACGGGCATCGCGTCATCGGCGTGGACGTGGATCAGGCCAAGCTCGATCTGATCGCGGCCGGCAAGACGCCGGTGGTCGAGGAGGGAATGGTGCAGCTCATGGCCGACGCGGTTGCCAGCGGCAGAGTTTCGGTGACCCGGGACGAGCGCGACGCCATGATGCGGACGGAGCTTTCGCTCATATGCGTGGGAACGCCATCGGCGCCGAACGGCAGCCAGGATCAGACGGCGATGCTCCGCCTTGCCGAGGATCTCGGGACCGCGATGCGTGAAAAAGCGGAGCCGCACGTGTTCGTGTTTCGATCGACGCTTGTTCCCGGCACGGTCGAGGACGTGCTGCGCCCCATCATCGAGGCCAAGTCCGGCAAGAAGGAGGGCGTCGACTTCCACGTCTGCTTCCAGCCGGAGTTCCTGCGCGAGGGCTCGTCGATCCGCGACTATGACAAGCCGCCGTTCACGGTCGTGGGTGCGAATGCCCCCGCACCGGCGGACAAGCTGCGCGAGCTCTTCGGCCACCTGCCTTGCGAGTTCGTCAGCACCTCGGTCCGTTCCGCCGAGATGGTGAAGTATTGCTGCAACAACTTCCACGCGCTCAAGATCACGTTCGCCAACGAGACGGCGCGCCTGTGCGAGGCGCTCGGCGTCGACCCCTTCGAGGTCATGTCCCTCGTCTGCAAGGACCGCCAGCTCAACATCTCGCCGGTCTATCTCAAGCCGGGCTTCGCGTTCGGCGGCTCGTGCCTGCCGAAAGACCTGCGGGCGACGATGTATCTCGCCAAGATGCGCGACGTCGACCTGCCGATGCACGGCGGCATCATGCCCTCCAACCGCAGTCACATCGACCACGCCATCGCCAAGGTCATGGCCACGGGGAAGCGCCGGGTCGGCATGATCGGGCTTTCGTTCAAGGTCGGCACGGACGACCTGCGCGAAAGCCCGCTGGTGCTCCTGGCGGAACATTTCATCGGCAAGGGCATGACGCTGCTCGTCTATGATCCGGAAGTGCATCTGTCAAACCTACTCGGGGCGAATCGCCGGTTCATCGAGCAGCATGTGCCGCATATCGGCCAACTTGCTTCGCCGCGATATTGCCGAGGTGATCGCCGCCTCCGACGTGCTGGTCGTCGGGCTCAACGACGCCGCGACCGTCGCGGCGCTGCACCAGCATGCTCGCCCCGATCAGGTCGTGTTCGACCTCGTGGGGATTACGCGCCGCCCGGAAATGCGCGCACAGTGCGTGGGGCTATGCTGGTAGCGCGATGACCGCCGGAATTGCCGTCAACGTGATCGCACTGGCGGCCTTGACGGCGCTTGTCCTGTGGTGGGCGCGACGCCCGACCGAGGCGGTCCGGTTGCGCAATGCGCTGCGACTGCAACCCAGCCGGGACGAGGACTTCACCTGGACGCCGCCGAATTTCCCGCCGGGCTTCGCCGTCGAACGACGTGCGCCGGGCGAGGACATCCGCAAAATCGTCGCATCGGTCGGCGTCGATTCGATTCCCGGAGACTGGGACAAGGCACTGGCGCTCGCAGGTCACCTGACCGAGCGCGCCAAAGACAAGGGACCGGTGCGCGCTGATCCCCTCACGACCTATCACGCGATTCGTGATGGCTATGGATACTGCGCCGATTTCGTGAAGGTCTTCCTGGTCCTTGCGAACGCGGCAGGGTTGGTCGCACGTCAGTGGGCCTTCTCGTTCGACGGGTTCGGCGGCCACGGTCATACTATCGTCGAGGTGTTCGATCATCAGCGCAAACGTTGGCTGCTCCTCGACGTGTTCAACAATTTCCACGTCGTCGATGCGGCAAGTGGCGAGCCGCTGGGCGCCCTCGAGTATCGGGATGCATTGCTCGGGCGTCGCGGCGCGGCGCTGATGCGTCGCAATGGTCCGGGGCGGCCCGGCTACGTCCTGGAGCACAAGGCTGTCGAGTATTATCGCCGCGGAATCGACCAGTGGTACCTGATATGGGGCAATGCCGTCGATTCGTACTACGCTCATCCCGCGGTGCGATGGGCGGGCCGGATCTCGCGCTCACTTGCACATCTCGCGGCCAACGTCGTCGGAGCGCAGCCGCACATTCGCATCTACGCGACACCCGCGAACGCGAAGTGGGTGCAACGAATGTTCGCCCTGCGTCGCCGTTTGCATTGGATCGCGTTCGCCGCGCTGGTACTGCTTGCGGCACTTGCGGTTCAGTTGCTGGCGGGCGGCGGTCCGGGAAGGGCGGGCGCGTGACGACGGCACCGCAAATCACCGTCGGACTTGTCGGGCCGTTGCCGCCACCCTCGGGAGGCATGGCCAATCAGACGCTGCAACTCGCGCGACTGCTCGCTGAATCGGGACTCGTGGTCGAGGTCGTGCAGGTCAATCGGCCGTATCGGCCGGCATGGGTCGGCCATCTGCGGGTTGTTCGCGCCGGATTTCGCCTTCGCTTATCCGCCCTTCGCCCCCTATCTGTTCCGCCTCTTTCGCTGCGCAGGACGGGCCGACGTCCTTCACGTCATGGCGAATTCCGGGTCTGGGCCTTGGCTTTTTCTGGCACTTTGCTGCCTGCCGACGTTCTGGCGGCTGCGGCGGACCTTCGTGTCATTGTCATACTATCGCGTCGAGGGGATGGCCGAGGCATTCCTCGCGACGGCAGGCAGCATTCGGTGCGCTCACACTCGTCGTGCGCCGCGCACTGCGGCGTCGGCCATACCATCGCGCTTTCTGCAGGCGTCTTCGGGCGATTCGGCATCGGCGCCGACATTCGTGCCGAACATCGTCGACCTGACACGGTTTCATCCGAATCCTTCACGCTTGCCGGGGCATCACGCGATAGTCACTCGAAACCTCGAGGACATCTACGATATTCCAACCGCACTCCGCGCTTTCGCGCAGGTGCGGCGATCGCATCCGGACGCGACGCTGACCGTTGCAGGATCCGGTCCCCGGCTATGGTTGAGCGTTGGCGCGGGCCCTGGGTATCTGCGGGTACCTCCGATCCACGTGGTCGTCTCGACCACGAACAGCAGGTCGCATCCGGACCTCGATCGGGAAGCGGTACGTTCTGCTCAATCCGTCGTTTTACGGTCGACAATATGCCGATCTCCTTGCTCGAGGCAATGGCCAGCGGCGTCGCGATCGTGACCACGGATGTCGGGGGTATTCCCCACGTGGTCGAGAACGGCAAGACCGCACTGCTGGTGCCGCCGCGGGACCCAGGTGCGATGGCTGCAGCAGCGCTGCGTGTCCTTGCGGAACCCAGGCTCGCCACCGCGCTCAGCAGAGCCGGTGTCGGAACTGCGGAGCAGTACACGTGGTCGCACGTACGCCCACTTCTCTTCGGCATGTACGCCCGGGCGATGGGATTGCCTTGTTGTGCCCCGGACACGCCATGAGCACCGCGGGAGCGCCTGGACCCGGTTGGTCGCGGAACCTTTTTCCCGCTGCACGAGCGGCTCAAAGGACACACCAGCGTCCGGCGCCTGCGCGAGCTCGAGCGCAGCCAGTGGTGGACCGGCGAGCAGATCGAGGCCGACACGCGTCCGGACGCCTGCGGACGTTGCTCGTCCAGCGGCAGGCGCATGTCCCGTACTACCGGGAGCTGTTCGCGCGAACGGGCTTCGAGCCCGCAGGTCCGAATCCGTCGCGGCATCTGCGGCCGCCTGCCGCTTCTCACCAAGGCCCTGATCCGGGCCAATACTGAGACGCTGAAGGCCGAGAGGCGGCAGACGCTCAAGCGCTACAACACCGGCGGCTCAAGCGGCGAGCCACTGGTCTTCTTCATCGGCAAGGATCGTGTGAGCCATGACGTCGCGGCCAAGTGGCGTGCTACGCGATGGTGGGGTGTCGATATCGGAGATCCCGAGATCGTCGTCTGGGGATCGCCGATCGAGCTCGGCGCGCAGGATCGGTCTGCGCGGCATTCGTGATCGCATTCTTCGGACGCGCGCTGCTGCCGGCCTTCGAGATGTCGGCCGCAAAGCTGGACGAGTTCGTGGCCGCCATCCGGGCGATTCGCCCGCGCATGGTCTTCGGATACCCATCCGCGCTTGCCCACATTGCGCGACACGCCAGGCAGTCGCGGGCAGCGTCTGGACGACCTCGGTATCGCTGTCGCGTTCGTGACGTCTGAGCGCCTCTACGATCACCAGCGTCGCGAGATCGCGACGACGGATTCGGTTGCGGCGTGGCCAACGGCTACGGCGGCCGCGACGCGGGATTCATCGCGCATGAGTGCCCCGAGGATGGCATGCACGTGAGCGCCGAGGACATCATCGTCGAGATCGTCGTCCGCCGACGGAGGCGTCTGCCCACTGGACAAATCCGGCGAAATCGTCGTGACACATCTTGCGACGCGCGATTTCCCATTCATCCGTTATCGTACCGGCGACTTCGGCATTCTCGACGACGCGACTGTGCCCCTGCGGGCGCGGCTTGCCGCTGCTGAAGGAAATCCAGGGACGCAGCACCGACTTCGTCGTCGCCCATGACGGCACGGTCATGCACGGGCTGGCGCTGATCTATGTCTTGCGCGATCTGCCGGAAATCGCCTCGTTCAAGATCGTCCAGGAGTCGCGCGAGCGCGTGCGCGTCCTTGTCGTTCCGGTCCAATCCTTGACCGCCGCGGTGCGCGACGCGATCGGCGAGGGCCTGCGCGCCCGGCTGGGACGAGGCGGTGACGGTGGAAATCGAGGAGGTCGGCGAAATCCCGGCCGAGCGGTCGGGCAAGTTTCGCTACGTCGTGAGCAATGTCGACGCCATGGCCCCCAATGAATTGGCCGGATGCCGCTGATGATTCGCGATGCTTCACCCGCCGCTCGTCGATTCGATGCTCGCGACCGCCGGCGCGGCGTGGATCGCAGGCGCTCGATCCGGGGCGTGAATCCGCAATTCTTCTGCTCGACCGAGACCGTCGCAGGTTGGTCGCAGGCAACGGTCGCGACCGTGGACCTGAAGAATCAGGTTATTTCCGGCCTGCGCTGGAGCGCGGGTGTCCGGCTGCTCAGCCAGTTCTTCACTTGGGCGGTGACGCTGATCGTCGTGCGCCTGCTCACGCCTGCGGATTATGGGCTCCTGGCGATGGCGATGGTCTTTGTCGGATTTCTCTATCGACTTGCCGAGCTCGGCTTGGGATCCGCCGTGGTCCAGAGGACCGAAATCGATACGCCTCTGCTGCGCAAGGCATTCGGCCTCATCCTGCTGTCCATGCTTCGCTGTTCCTGCTGCTCTTCCTCGCGCACCGCTGATCAGCTCATTCATGGGTGAGCCCCGGCTCGTACGGCTGGTGCGCGTGCTCTCCGCGCTGTTCCTGATATCTGCGTTCCAGGTCGTTCCAGCAGCGCTCCTGCAGCGGAGGATGGAATTTCGCCGACAGTCGCTGAATGACTTTCGGAGCGTCATTTTCGGAAGCGTCGCAATCCTCGCCGCCGCCCTTGCCGGCTGGGGTGTATGGTCACTCGTAGTGGGGAGCTTCACCACCCGATCGGGAAGTCGATCGGGCTGAACCGTATCGCACCTTTTCGGCATTGGCCAGATTTCTCTTTGCGCGGAACCCGGCAGCTGCTCACTTTCGGCGGGAATCTCACGGGATCCCTGCTCCTGTGGTTCATCTTCATGCAAGCCGACGTCTTCATTGCCGGCAAGTGGCTCGGAAAGGAAGTTGTCGGCTTCTACTCGGTCGCAATGCACCTCGCTTCGCTTCCAACTCAGCGCATCTCCGGGATCATCAACCAGATCGCTTTCCCGCGTTCTCCCGCATGCAGCACGACTTGCGGCAAGTGACCTCCGCGCTCCTTACCGGTGTGCGTGTTCTCGCTTTCGTGTCGTTTCCGATGCTTTGGGGGATATCGAGCGTCGCTCCGGAGTTCGTGTCCGTGATCCTCGGTCCGAAATGGGCGCCCGCGACGTTTCCGCTGGGGTGCTTTCTCTCGTGATGCCTATTCGGATGGTCAGCTTGTTCATTCCGAATGCATTGAAGGGTATCGGTCGGGCGGATCTCCTTCTCTACAACGATTTGGTGGCGGCGGTGCTGATGCCGATAGCGTTCTTCGTCGGCATTCAATGGGGGCTCGAGGGGTTGAGCCTGGCGTGGGTATTCATCACCCCGGTGGTCTTTTTCGAGAACATGCGCCGCACGCTTCCCCCTCTGGGATTGCGGATGGTCGATCTCTGGAGGGCACTTGCGCCATCGGGATGGCGGCCGTGACAATGTATGCGGCCGTCGCCGGGACCCGATGGTTGCTGCCGCCATCCCTGTCGCCGCTCTCGGTACTTTGTTTGCTCGTTGCGACCGGCGCGGCGTCTATGTCCTGGGATCCTTGGCTTCAATCGACGGGGCTCTCGCGAGCTGATACGACTGTTGCGAAGTGCGACACTCCCCACCGCGTCGACATCAAGCACGCATGAGCGCGGCGGTTGAACCACACGTTCTCGCATCGTGCGCGCTGTGCGCAACCCAAGATAATTTCTCGCGTGTTTGGTCTTGTACTGAACAAAAAACGCGTTGCGCTCGTCGCGCCCTTGCGTGTGCGCTACGATTAGGCGCGGTAGCGATGGCATACAAGCTTTGCGACGATTCCGACGTAGTTCCGCATATTGCCGGTAAGAAAGCTAAAATGCCCATTCGGGCTGAAGCCGACAACCGATCGGGGATTCCTCGATTGAGTTTGCGCCCGTGCTCTTGGGACGACAAAGTCTGATCGCTCCTGTTTTGAGGAACGAATAAGATCATGCGTGATTATGTATTGACGGCGATTGTATTTGCGCTGCTCCCGGTTTGCCTAGCGAGACCATGGTTGGGAGTCCTCGCGTGGTACTGGGTCGGCCTGATGAATCCACATCGGCTTACCTGGAGCTTTGCTTACACCATGCCTTTCGCCATGCTCATTGCTGGTGCAACACTGCTGGGTGCGGTCATCGCCAAGGATCGACGCCCCATTCCATGGAATCGCGAGCTGATCCTGATGGCTATTTTGCTCGCCTATTTCACATTGACGACGTTTTACGCCTGGGCACCGGCATACGCATGGCCGCAGTGGGAAAAGGTCGCCAAGGTCATCTTCATGACCTTCGTTGCAACGATGTTCATCTATGGAAAGACCCGAATCCGCATGCTGTTGCTTGTGGTCGTGGCGAGCATCGGCTTCTACGGGTTCAAGGGTGGAATCTGGTCCATCCTCCATGGCGGCGCCGAACGAGTGCAGGGCCCGGAAGGTAGTTTCATCGAAGGCAATACCTTTCTCGGCTTGGCGCTGAACATGGTGATCCCCGTGCTCGTGGCGTTGGCGCGCGATGAGAATCGGCGTTGGTTGCGCCAGCTGCTTTATGTCACCGCAGGGTTAAGTGTCATTGCGTCGATCTTCACCTACTCGCGTGGAGCCTGGCTCGGGCTCGCGGTCATGATCCCTCTGGTATTACTCCAATTGAAGATGAGGCCGCGGATTGTTGTTGCGATCGGCGCTTGTCGTGAGCGCCATTTTTGCGTCGGCATTACTTCCGGACAGGGTATTTCAGCGAGCGGATACGATTGCGAATTACGAGGAGCGACGGGTCTGCCAATCAGAGGCTCGAGTCATGGAGCGTGGCCTGGAATGTCGCCAAGGATCGTCCGTTCTTAGGCGCCGGGTTTGAATTCGAATGGGCCGATGATGGGCACTGGCTCGATTTTGGCTCGGACGAGTATAAGAAATTCATGATCGCTGCCAACAAGGACAGCGCTGCCGCTCACAGCATCTATTTTCAAGTTCTCGGTCAACACGGTTTCGTTGCGTTCTTCGTCTACATATCGTTGCTGATTTCCGTCCACCTGGCGCTTCTGCGCATTCGAGCCTTGGGCCGGAGGAATCCGGATACCGCTTGGACTGGGACTTATGCGACCGGGTTGCTCATCGGGCTGCTCGGCTACGTCGTCAGCGGAGCGTTCTTGAGTTCTGCCTATTTCGATCTGGCCTGGCTGTATTTTGCATTCGCGAGCGATTCTGTCACGGGAAGTCGCCGTGACGGTGCCGAGCCGCGGCAGTGAATCGCCCGCACTTGCGCACGGTTAGCTCACCTCGGAAGAATTCGGCCGATGGAGGCCACTAGTGCCAGGTGAGCACTACATTCGCGCATTCGGGCCGACTGATTGCACGGCCCCACGGGGCCGATGCGGCCTACGCAAACCTAGCCGCCCTGAAGTTCCTCACTTGAAACGAGCACCGCGTCAGCGGCAACGCGAGCCCGCCATGATAGGCGTTCAGCCAGATTCGGCCGATGGCCAGCTTGGACCGCACGTTGTACGGCGGTTGTGCAATCAGCGGATTGTCTGTTGTCCGGAGGTAGAATCCACGATTCCTGACGGCCGGAACTTGATTGATATAGCCATCAAATTCCGCATCCTTCTGATAGCTCGTACCCACACAGGAGTTGATTTTGGCTCGTTGGGCAATCGTAACCCACTGACCGACCGGGATCGAGCTCGCGCTCAGGTTCCACATCAACGCATCGCCGTAGTAATCGTGCTGTCCCGGCCAATACATATATTGCATCGGCATGAAGCGGTTGCTCAGAGGGTGCGGGGGCGGCGGCGGCTTGTACACATCCCACCGCAGGCTCCAGCCATCGTCGCCATGAGACTTTGAACCACCGTTGCCCGCCAGCAACGTTCCGCACCGGCCGGGAGTATTGGTCCCTGCCCATGATGCGAAATAGGCGTCGTCGTTCTTCGTGCTGGACGAGCATCCGGCAAAGCACTTGAAGCCATCTGCGAGTCCGGTAAGCATGTCCGGCATGAATCTGATGTCGAACTCCCACGCGGCTTCATTGGCTTCGTCGAAATTGGGAAAGCACACGCTGGCGGTCAGTGCAGCATTTACGTGGGGATCGAACGTTACTTGCAGCGCCCGGCCACCGCCCTCGACATCGACAGCCACGCGTTGCTGATACGGATCGGTAATCCCATGCCTCACGTCACCAAAGATCACTGCTTTCATGTAGAAGGGAGCGTCTTCGAAGCTCTCCGTCTGGAAGAAGATGCGAGGATCGCCCTTGAGCGTGAAGCGGTCCGGCGGCGTGGGATCGCGGTGCAGGGCGAATTTATAAACGACGAGCCGCCCGCCTTGCCAGATACGTTCAATCTGCAGCACCAACGTTGCGACCCCCACCGGCTTGGTCGGTGCCGGGAAGCGGAGATAGACGTTGCTTGACCCGACCGTGAGCGTCGGCTTGTCTCCGATCACGTAGGCCGTAGTGGTATTGCACTCGGCGTCGTACATGACCGGAATCAAGTCGGATGTGCCGTCTTTGTAGGTGACGCTGAGTTTCGGGCCCGACGAGGATTCGCGGGACTTGAACACAAGAGTCGGCGAACCAGAACTGACGGTAAGCGCCCGTAGAACGAGCGACGGTTCGCCGCCGAGCGCGACGAGTCGAGTTACGTCGATAGTGACTTGTCCCGTCTGGTTTGTCGCGACCGGTGTCTCGCCAAATGTTTTTGTCCCCTGCGGTACTCCATCTGCGTCAAGCCAATCGCCGAGAGGATTACGCCACGGTAGGAGATTCGCGTATAGATGCGTGCCGGTGATACTGCCCGCACCGTCATAGATCAATATCGGGTCTTCAAGTCCCGTTGGCGTTATTGGGGGAGGCGGTACCTGTCCTCCTGGGGGGGGCGTTAGCGGCGGCGGTTGAGGATTCACTCCTTCCGGTGCTGGGGAAACCGGCGACGCAGGCTCGGCTGATGCTGAATTGCCGCCGCCGCAGCCCGCAACCGAAGCGGCGACGGAGCCCACGCCCGCAATCAGAAACTCGCGGCGCGTAGTCATCGGCTCACTTCATTATGGAACGCGCGCATCGTGCGCAAGCTGCTCATATCTGTTTCCTCTCGTACATTCCAGTTCTCACAGGTGCGGATAGATATGATAATTCTATCGTCCGGCACGGGGACGATCAAATCGGCTGAACGCACCCACAATTCTGAACAGGGCCACGTTTCGACAACCTCCGCTTTGCCCAACCACGCACGATTGCCACGGATCATATAATTGTGACGAAAGCTCCGCGCATACGCAATGCTGAATCCACCGAGCCGAAGCCATCGGAGTTGGTCCGCCGTGAATCGCTCGAGCCATTGGCTCGGGTCGCATGAAAATTGCTCCCTTGATACCATACCCTAGCCAACTGAAGAACGCCTCCCCCGAAGCACAAATTACGATTCTGCATATACCCGCTTCAGTTTCGGACCGGAAGGCACAATAGAGGGTAAGAATGCGGAAGCCCGTCTTTAGTTCCTGGATTGGCCGGAACCATCGACCGCTACCAGGGTCAAGTCCGATAGATACGTTGTGCGTTTGGATCCGATAGTGACTAGATGAATCGGCGCGAAATCCTCGGAGTCTTCGGCACTACTTTGCTGCTTGGGCGGACGCTTGCAGCAAGGCTGCTGGCCGCGACGACTGTTCGACCCTCCGTTACGTTGGGGGCCGTGCCCGTGGTTCCTGCGTCGCTGGCAGGTTGCGGATCACAATCGGATGCGCCGTCGCCCGTGGTTACGTCGGGCCTGCCCGCATGGCTGGCAGACGTGCCGATGCTGCAATGGACACAGATTCCTAATACGGCAATGAAAACGATCAACTCGTCGCCAGATTATTCAAAGATAATTAGCGCAGGGCTTGATCCGGGCGACTGGTCATATGGCAATCCGCAATTGGGCATCTACGCCTATTCGGGCGGTACGATCAAGGGCGGCACTACGATGCTCGTCTTTGGCGGCGGCGGAGCTGGGGGATGGGCTGGCAATGAAATACGGGCGCTTGATCTCTCTGCGGATGCCCCGGCGTGGCGAATTCCCGTAGGTCCATCGCCGTCGTCTGCGGTCTGGGATCGGTTCGCACCGGGGCAAACCTCGCACCTTTACATGAAGGATGGCAAGCCGAACGCCCGGCACAGCTATTGGGGACCGCAGTTCATCGACTCGCACGGCGTTTACGCAAATTCGTTCTTCATCTTCATGTGCGGAGAAGTGTGGGAGACCGACGCGGACATGAGATTTCCGGACCAGCAAACGGTCGACAGCCTTGACTGGGCCACTTCCGCATGGCGTCCACCTGGGACGCATCCCTACATCCCGGCCAGCAGAACCTGGGCCGGCGCGTGGACCTGCAAACATCCGGTGACCGAGGACGTATACGTCGGAACCTACAACACGGTACAGAGGTGGAACCCCCTGACGAACGTCTGGGCGAAAGTGTGCGACTCAATAACCGACCTAACGCACCGCGGCATGGCGGCCCTGAATCCCAATACGGGAACGATCCTGCGGCTCGGCTGGGCAACGGGTGGGCTAGCCTTCAACGCCCACGCAATCAACATTACGAGCGGAACGCTGACCGTCGGATCGTTGACTGGCCCGGCGGTGGGCAGCATCGTGGTCGATGGCTATCACGCTATCGGAGGCGGCTTCGTCTACGATCCCGGGTTACAGTGTTTTTTGTTGTTTCAGGGGAATGGCGCGGTGCTGAAGATCACCCCGAGCGGCGGGGCCGACTGGTACGCGGACTATCTGGTGACGACCGGGACGCCGCCGCCGGTGGACACCACGCTGGGTTCGGAACAACTGGCGGGCCGGATGCAGTACGTCTCGGCGCTGAAAGGCATTTGCATTCTGTTTGCGTACAATCAGGACGCCTATTTCATTCGGACTGCAGCGTAACAACTACAGCGCTGGTACCGGGAGCGTGCCGTGAAATCGCAATCCATCATCAAGCAGATTCTGATCGGTGGACTGTTCGGTCTGCTGATGGCCTCCATCAATCGCCTCAACGGTTCCAACACCGAACCCTTGTGGAGCCTTTACGGCGTCGGCATGTTGATCGGTGGTGCAGTGAGTGGGGCGATTCTCTACATGCTACTTTACCGATTCTGGCCACGCGAGAAGTAATTTACACACGGTCCGGCCTGAGCAAGCGGGATGCCCGCCGGACTTGGACACTACTGAAGGATCGGCAATATTCGGGTAGTTGTAGCTTGGTCGGCCAATCGCTCGGTGGGGCACCTATTCACGAAGCCCTCCGCATTAACACCTGCAACAATCATATCAGTGCCTTTGGGCAACGATGACGCAGTCGGGAGCCCACCTCGCCCATATTCGACGTCGGAAGATCCGCTCCGCAATGGCGGCAGTGCTTCCGGCGAGCGACGGCGAGTAGCGCTGCTTGGCCCGGATTATCCAAAATCCGATAGGGCGGACATGCGTGATCAGAAACCCAGACTTAGTCAGGAGTTGCTCGAGCTTGCGGTGAGTAAGGTCCATATCGTGATGGCTGCCTCCAAGACCCGCGATCATCGACCCAAGCGATCGGGGATTGCGGTGGTTGTTTACAATCAGGAAGCCACTTGGGCGTACGCGCTTCGCGATCGCGGCTATCGCTGCCTGTCGGAGCTCATCCTCTGCATTGCCGAAGAACCGGAACGAGGTCGCCAGGTCGAATTGTCCGATGTCGACGTCCTCACGCGTAAGGTCGGCCTTCAGGAAACGCGTGGCCGGACACTTCAGGCGAGCCTCGGCGAGCATCGATTCAGAAAGGTCAACGCCAACCGACTCGCGGACAAGAGGTGCCACTATAGCCGTAATTCGTCCCGTGCCACATGCAAAGTCGAGATACCGTCCACCGCCGTGTACGAGCTCCGGAACAATTTGGCGCAGGTAGGAAGCCTCCCAGCGCGCCATATAGGCATCGAAAGGATCGCTTGCGATAGTTGCGTCGTACACGCCACCTTTGTCCAGGTGCGTCTTTCGATAATTCATCAGCCGTTTTCCTTCGATCTTGTCGAAATGGCGTACTGGCGCAGCGAAGCAACGCTCCAGCACCAGTCGACAATGATCGGTCAGTGGTGCCGGCATTCATTCGCGCCGGACCGGTGCAGTCCTAAAGGCGAAATGACGACTGCCGAAATAGAACATTAACGCGTAAGGCACGATGCCGATCGCTTGAGCCAGATAGGAGTTAACGTCGAAGGAGCGTATCGCAATGAGCACGGTGGCAAGATTAAGCAAATAAGCCAGCGCGAAGATCACAATGAATCGCGCCAGCGCCGGAAGCACTTCGCCTGAGTGCTGAAAAGTCCATCCCCGGTTTAGAAAGGAAGCTGACAGCGAGTCCGATCATATAGCCGCTGATGTTGGCAAGTGCATCGCTGAACCCGAGTAGCCACTTGCAAAGGTAGATCGCGAGTAGGCCAATCAATGTGTTTGCGATGCCTACGATGGCAAATCTGAATGGAGCTCTGAACTTGTGCCACGTCATTTGAACGCGAGTGCGTAGTATTGTGCTCCGAGCGGCACGTTGGTCATCCACCGCTCTAGCGGGCGCAGCGCGCGCAGGATCCGAGGAAAGAATATCCGGTAGCGAATCCACGCTGTTTTGAACCCCGCTGCGCAAATACGTTTGCGCATATCAGCCGCCGGGATAAGGCGCGCATTCGAGTCAAACGGGCACGTATTGACCGCATGTACCGTCAGTGGATTGTAGGGATTGTGTTCGAACACGATCGCAACCCCATTTGGCACAAGTACTCGACGAAGTTCCGCGAGCAGCGCGACATGCTCGGTCTGGTCAATATGATGAAAAACGCAGGCGGCAAATGCGATGTCAAAGGTCGCATCGGGAAATGGAATATGGGCGCCGTCGAAGGGCATGAACTGCGCCTGCCCAGGGAACCGGCGTTGACCCACTTCGAGACTTTTGATTGAAACGTCGAGACAGGTCAATCGGGCGCACGGCAAATACTTGCGGACGAAAGGTATGGAGGTTCCGATACCGGCGCCGAAATCCAGCATTGCGGGGGCATCGCTGCCGCCACAATGCGCGAAATACTCTGCTGCCAAATCCTTAATCTTGTACTCAGCAAAATAGTCTGGCGCCTCACCAGAGATGGCGATATTGGTGGCGTGGAGCGACTGGTACTCATCTGCGAACTTGTCGAATTCGGCCTTATCCATGAACAAGCTCGACGAGACGTAAATGACCGCGCGGCTGATCAGTGTCAGACACGACACGAACCTGGCTCTCGCGAACCATTCACGGATTCGCGCTCGATCGTCGACCCCGGCAGTATCTTTTCAATGAAGAATCGCGGCCGCTGCTTTACTTCGGCATAAGTCTTTCCGAGGTACTCGCCAAGCATACCAATACAAAATATTTGAATCCCGCCGAGAAAATACATCGGCAACACGATGGACGCCCAGCCGGGCAAAGCGTCATTCGTAAAGAACCGGACCCATAACGTCCATAGCGTGACCAGCATGCTTCCGAGAAATATGACGAAACCAGCGAACGTGATCAGTCGGAGGGGCACCACGGAGAACGAAGTAATTGCATCCAGTGCCAGTGCGATCATCCTGCTCAGCGGATACTTGGATTTCCCCGCGAAGCGATTGGTGCGGTCATAGTAGACGATCTCGGATTTGAACCCGATTAGCGGCACGATCCCACGCAGGAACAGATTGACCTCCGCGTATTGCTTCAGGCACTCGACTGCGCGTCTGCTCATCAGGCGGTAATCTGCGTGGTTATAAACCGACTCAGCTCCCAGGGCCGCGATGAGCTTATAGAAGCCTTCGGCGGAGATGCGCTTAAATGCGCTATCCGCTTCGCGCCTATTTCGCACGCCATAAACAATCTCGGCGCCGGCATGAAATTTATCCACCATTTGTTCGATAGTATTGATGTCGTCCTGAAGGTCGGCGTCAATGCTGATTAATGCATCGCCCTCGGCTGTGAGCAGTCCAGCGATCAACGCGTTTTGATGCCCACGGTTTCTCGATAGCTTAATGCCAGCAATGTGTCGGCTCTGCGCAACGTGATGTTCGATCAGTTCCCAGGTCCGGTCCTTGCTGCCGTCATCAACCAAGAATATCTTGCTGTCAATGGAGAGTTTTCCGAGTGAAGCGAGCCGGCTGATTAGCGCTGTCATTTGCCGAATGGTTTCAGGCAAGACTTCTTCTTCGTTGTAGCAAGGGATCACTATTCCCAGTTTCATTTCCGCGCTCATAATTATCCGCGGGCCCGCGGCCTAACCAGGAGCCACGCTGCGTACGCGAGGGTGAATGGCATCGCCGAAAAATGATAGCGCGACTGCCCCGAGAACACTACGCTTGTGATGGTAACTATCGCGGCCACGGCAATTCCAATATACATTGGAGGTTCGGCCCGCATTTGCGACAATGTCCAAATTGCAGCCACAAGCAGCAACAACATGGTTACATAAAACACCTGGTTGACAATGCGGACGCCGCGAAACCATGTCTGATAATCTCGATAGAAAGGGGTGTCCTGATATCCCCATTCACCTTCTCCATCAGGTCCCCAAAGGCGGAATATCTTCTTGGGAATTAACCCTAGAAATTGTCCCGGGTTTGCCTTGATCCAATTCATGGCAAGCGCGCGCGCGCGCGGTCTGCGCCGATTTGATCCTCTACGCTAAAGCGGGCTTGCTCGAAAAGTGGGTCAGTATCGGAAAAATTAGTTCGGTAATCTCCCACCACGGAAGGATTGTTTCCCGCGAGCAGGGACATGCCACCATTGGTCGACACGAATACCAAGGTTCCGAAGACGTCATGGTTTCGTAAGCTCCAAGGCGTGACGACTACCAATGCAACACATACAACCGCGCCGCTCCGAATTATTGCACGTGGAAAGCTTCGGGTCGACCAATCGTCGAGGAATGCGAGAAGCGCGAGGAAGGGTATGAGGAGAATGGTCTGCGTCTTGACCAAGATCGCCAGGCCGAATACCACGCCGCTCAGAATCACGGTCCACCAAGTTCGCCGCAAGACGAGACAAAGAGTAGCGGCAAGAAGCAGGAATGTGTAGAGAGTCTCAGTGAGGAGCAAGGACACGTACGCCGCATTGTTTGGGTAGATTGCCAGCAACAATACGGCGCCCCGTGCCGCGAGCTCGTTGTGGAATGTACGACGGACAAGAAAATAGAGGAGCCAGAATGAGATGGCTGAGAGTACAAGGTTGGCGAGCTTCGCTGCGAGCAAAGACACGCCCGTGACTTTGAACAAGAGCCCCAAGAAAGCTGGATAGCCTACTGGCCAGAAGGCCGTCGGGATGCCTCGCTCGCTGTATGTCCCTTGCTCGGCCAACGTAGTTGCGCGATCCAGGTACCACGCAGCGTCGGAAAAAGGATCGGTCGCCGGGACGAAACAGATAAGCAGGAGCCTTATACTGACAAACAACAGGAACGATATCGGCAGAAATTTCGAGTCCTGCATCAGCTTCAAAATTGGCCTTCCAACCATTGCTTGCATAAGAACTTGGTCCCCATCTTTTCTAATTCCGTGCGCGCGCGACGATGAAAGCATCGGTTACGTCACTCGGGCGCACGTTTTCTCGCGAAAGGAGGGTGCGCGAGATGATAGGAAACGTAATACCGACCTCCCCGGCATTCCGCCTTCCAAGCCGGATTGGGTAGGATATAGCGTTCGTATTTGGTGCGAAAGGAGTTCCCCATCATGCGTCGAGCGGCAACCGCGCCTAACCAGTGGGCCAAGCATTGTTTGGGAACGAGGGGGCGGTTGCCAGACATGCCCCTCGCCGCGTTGGGTCTTGGGCAGAGTATAAGGAGTGCCGCCAGTTTGGACCGATTTCTCGCGACCATGCGCCTGGACGCCATCTTCCGCACGCTTGGCACGTGTCATGCGTTTCCGGGGCGACGGTCAATCCCATGACGAAGGAACATGACCGCGGAGCCGGCAACGACCAGTTCGAAAAGGGATGGCGGAACCGTTTCGAGGAGTTTGCGTCGATTCGCGATGACGATGCCGGGATTGCGGGTTGGAGTTCCGCCGGGCTTGATGCGCGCATGCGTCGATTCGCCGACCTCTGGCGCCCGGGCCGCCCTGGAATGCGTTGGCTGGATGCCGGCTGTGGCGCGGGAACCTACACCCGGCACCTGTTCTCGCGGGGGGTTGACGCGGCGGGCGTCGATTATTCGCTGCCGGCTATCCGGAAAGCGCAAACCCGCAGCCCGCCTGAGATCGGATTCGCTGTTGCGGATGTGCGTCGACTGCCGTTCGCAGCCGAGACTTTCGATGGCGTGATCTGTTTCGGCGTGATTCAGGCGCTTGGCGAAAGCGAAACGGCGCTTCGCGAATTGTGCCTGCTTACGCGTGCTGGTGGTGAATTATGGGTGGACGCGCTCAACCGCGCATTTGTCGTCAATGCCGGTCGTTCGCTCATCAGGAAGCTGAAACGTCTTCCCGCGCATTTGCGGTACGAATCCCCGGGAGCGCTCGAGCGTATCCTTGCCGACCAAGGATTTCGCGACGTCACGGTGTTCTGGATGCCAATCGCACCACCGCGCTTGCCAGCATTGCAGCGATTCGTCGAAACCGGGTTTATTCGATGGATGCTTCGAGTCGTTCCCCTCTTCGGCGTGTTGATCAGTCACTCGTTCATCATTCGAGGCACGAAGCCGTTTCGGCCTTCGGCCGCACCGAGCACACCGCAATGATGCCTCGGCTGGGCGACGTTCTTGTTCGTATTTTGGCTGGCGCGATGTCGCCGGAAGGGCGTCGCGCGCGCCTTTCGATCCTGATCTATCACCGTGTGTTAGCACAAGACGATCCGCTCAACACCTGGGATGTTACGGCCGCGGTGTTCGAAGCGCAGATGCGCGTGATCGCCGAGAACTTCGTGCCGTTGCCGCTTTCGGAAGCCATTGAGCGGCTCCTTGCGGGCGCACTACCTCGGCGGGCGGCTTGCGTAACATTCGACGACGGTTATTTGGATAATGCGGAAGTCGCGTTGCCGATACTTCAGAAGCACAGGGTGTCCGCCACCTTCTTTGTGGCAACCGGCTACCTCGACGGCGGTTGCATGTGGAACGACAGGGTTATCGAGGCGGTCCGCTCAATGCCCGGGCCGGGACTCGACCTCCAGGCTTGGGGATTGCCGATCTTCGAAATCGGATCCATCCTTTCGCGACGCTTGGCGATCCAGCAGATTCTGCCTGCTTTGAAGTATCTGCCCGGCCCGGAGCGCGAGGCGCGCGTCGAGCATCTGGTGGCAGCAGCCGGTGTGCCGGCGGGGAAGGGCGCCATGATGCACGAGTCGCACGTGCGCGCGCTGCGCGCGGCCGGCATGGAAATCGGCGCGCATTCCGTGACGCACCCGATCCTGACCCAGGTTGCGCCCCACGAGGCCCGACGCGAAATCGTGGAATGCGGCCGAAGGTTGGCCGAGATTCTGCACGAGCCGGTTCGATTGTTCGCTTACCCGAACGGCAAACCGGGGCAGGACTACGGTCCGGAGCACGTGCGCATGGTGCGTGACGCCGGATATTCCGCTGCTGTTTCCACGGCATGGGGCGTTGCGGCGGCCGGTGCTGACATTTACCAGCTGCCGCGATTCACTCCGTGGGACCGTACTCCGGGGCGGTTTGCAGCGCGCCTCCTCCGCAATATGCGCAACGTCTCAGCCACCTGACGGGCAAAGGCCTCGAAATGCACTTGCCGGCCCAAAAACGGACGCCACGTTCTCGCTACAACGCTCTCTTAGGCTTAGGGCCTGGAGTAAACGCAGCGAGGCGCAGGCATGTAGTGCGCAGGGCTTGGAGTCTGGCTCGGCGTCTAACGCGAGGACGGGGATGCCTGAGGATCGGGGGCCGAGGACGACGTGGCATCAGGCATCGAGGTATTGATCGGTTTCCATTTTCCGGCCCGAGTCAGCTTGTCACGAAGGCCAGATACTGGAGCGCCGAGTTCGTAAGCGCGCTGGGCGTGCAAATTCGCGAGCTCGAATTGTTTGGTATCGAAATATGCCAGCCCCAAGTTGTAATGGGCGTTGAGCGAGTTCGGATCAAGCTTTACTGCCTTGTCTAGGCTTGCGATCGCTGCAGGAAGCCGCTTCGACCGGTACAGGTAAATGCCCTGCAATACGCATGTAGCAGCGACATCGGGATTGACCGCGATGGCATTTTCGAATACGTCCGACATCATCGCGAAGTTGCACTGCGCTGAGAACTTCCATTGTTCGCACAGTTGGGTCATAAGTATCAGACCCTGCGGATGATTGGGGAAGAAGCGCAGGATAAACTCGATGTCTCCGGATGCCGACTCGAATTGGCGCAAGCGCAGCTTGTCTGCGGCCTGGCCAAGGTGATACTTCTCCACATTGCGCAGGAGTTCGGTGCCTGCGCCTTTGTAGTAGTCGTTATTCGTTGGTTGCGCGAAGGCCGGTGCCGAGTTGAGACAGATGCAGGCTAGTGCGAATACAACCGCGATGGTGCCGAGTACGGAAAATAGGGCCACATGTCGGCCCGACCCGCCACGGAGGGCGGTCGAGTACGAGGATCTACGAGGCACCTTCGTTATGCGCAACATTGAATCAGTGTACGGGAAAATATTAGCACGGGCGCGCGCGACATCGATTCGCCCGCGCGTAGAGCCAGCGTACAAATGGGAGGATTGGCACGTCCCACGCACCCCTTTGACGGCAGTCAGCGGCAGCGATGGAAGCGTTCCGCCTTCGCACTAACGAGTTGCGGATTGTCGTGGGTATCGGCGTGACGGATCTGTCCGGCGGCACGTGACGGTTCTATCGATATGTAACCGTCAATTTGGGCCGCAACGTGGTGTCGGTGGTGTACTCGCTCGAGGTGAACTGCTTGGAGTTGATGCCGCCGGTTGACTGCGCCATGCGCCATCCGTAGTTGGCGCCGCTGCTCGCCCACTGCTGCACGCGGGGGGTCATGTCGAAGCTGACCCAGCCAGGGTTCCAGCTGGGCGTGACGAGCGCATCGGTCGTGGTGCTGTAGTCGGTGCCGGCACCGGCGGCACCGCCCACGGTCCACGGCACGCCGGTCTGGCTGATCGTCCACGTCGCCTGGCTCTCGGACCACGGCTTCAGCAGGGCGTTGAGCCGCAGCGTGTCGTTGTATAGCTGTTTGTAGAGCGCGAGCGTGGCCGACAGGATCGTTGCGCCATTGGGCACCGGACCGCCCTCCGACTGGAAGATCGCAAAGCGGAGCAGCGGGTTGTAATTGATCGGATCCAATAGCAGCGGGGTGAGCCCGCCGCGCACGGTGGTGCGCAGAAAGTTGTCGAGGTAGGTGTCGCTCACGCCGGCATAGCCGTTGAGGCCGCGCTGGAGCACGACGGTCGTGCCGGTGCCCACCGGGTTGACCGTCACGCTGACTGGGGAGGACGTTGTCGTGGCGAGGCCGTTGTCGGTGGCGACCGCCGTGAGCGAATAGCTACCGGTGGCAGCCGGGGTCCAGGTGATCGAATACGGTGCTGTCGTATCCGTTCCAATTGGCACGCCATTGGCAAAGTAGTCGACCTTGGTGACGGTGCCGTCGGAATCGCTGGCGCTGGCGGTGAGCGTGAAGCTCTGGCCGAGCGTGATCGCCGCACCCGGTGCCGGGCTCGTAATGCTGACCGTTGGCGGGACGTTCGAGCTGCCGCCGGAATAGATGATCGTCAGCTTGGGCCGAAGGGTGGTGTCGGCGGTGTACTCGCTCGAGGTGAACTGCTTCGGAGTTGATGCCGCCGGTTGACTGCGCCATGCGCCATCCGTAGTTGGCGCCGCTGCTCGCCCACTGCTGCACCGGGGGGTCATGTCGAAGCTGACCCAGCCGGGGTTCCAGCTGGGCGTGACGAGCGCATCGGTCGTGGTGCTGTAGTCGGTGCCGGCACCGGCGGCACCGCCCACGGTCCACGGCACGCCGGTCTGGCTGATCGTCCACGTCGCCTGGCTCTCGGACCACGGCTTCAGCAGGCGTTGAGCCGCAGCGTGTCGTTGTATAGCTGTTTGTAGAGCGCGAGCGTGGCCGACAGGATCGTTGCGCCATTGGGCACCGGACCGCCCTCCGACTGGAAGATCGCAAAGCGGAGCAGCGGGTTGTAATTGATCGGATCCAATAGCAGCGGGGTGAGCCCGCCGCGCACGGTGGTGCGCAGAAAGTTGTCGAGGTAGGTGTCGCTCACGCCGGCATAGCCGTTGAGGCCGCGCTGGAGCACGACGGTCGTGCCGGTGCCCACCGGGTTCACCGTCACGCTGACTGGGGAGGACGTTGTCGTGGCGAGGCCGTTGTCGGTGGCGACCGCCGTGAGCGAATAGCTGCCGGCGGCGGCCGGGGTCCAGGTGATCGAATACGGTGCTGTCGTATCCGTTCCGATTGGCACGCCGTTGGCGTAGAAGTCGACCTTGGTGACCGTGCCGTCGGTATCGCTGGCGCTGGCGGTGAGCGTGAAGCTCTGGCCGAGCGTGATCGCCGCACCCGGTGCCGGGCTCGTAATGCTGACCGTCGGCGGGACGTTCGAGCTGCCGCCGGAATAGACGATCGTCAGCTTGGGCCGAAGGGTAGTGTCGGTGGTGTACTCGCTCGAGGTGAACTGCTTCGGAGTTGATGCCGCCGGTTGTCTGCGCCATGCGCCATCCGTAGTTGGCGCCGCTGCTCGCCCACTGCTGCACGCGGGGGGTCACGTCGAAGCTGACCCAGCCAGGGTTCCAGCTGGGCGTGACGAGCGCATCGGTCGTGGTGCTGTAGTCGGTGCCGGCACCGGCGGCACCGCCCACGGTCCACGGCACGCCGGTCTGGCTGATCGTCCACGTCGCCTGGCTCTCGGACCACGGCTTCAGCAGGGCGTTGAGCCGCAGCGTGTCGTTGTATAGCTGCTTGTAGAGCGCGAGCGTGGCCGACTGGATCGTTGCGCCATTGGGCACCGGACCGCCCTCCGACTGGAAGATCGCAAAGCGGAGCAGCGGGTTGTAATTGATCGGATCCAATAGCAGCGGGCGTGAGCCCGCCGCGCACGGTGGTGCGCAGAAAGTTGTCGAGGTAGGTGTCGCTCACGCCGGCATAGCCGTTGAGGCCGCGCTGGAGCACGACGGTCGTGCCGGTGCCCACCGGGTTGACCGTCACGCTGACTGGGGAGGACGTTGTCGTGGCGAGGCCGTTGTCGGTGGCGACCGCCGTGAGCGAATAGCTACCGGTGGCAGCCGGGGTCCAGGTGATCGAATACGGTGCTGTCGTATCCGTTCCAATTGGCACGCCATTGGCAAAGAAGTCGACCTTGGTGACGGTGCCGTCGGAATCGCTGGCGCTGGCGGTGAGCGTGAAGCTCTGGCCGAGCGTGATCGCCGCACCCGGTGCCGGGCTCGTAATGCTGACCGTTGGCGGGACGTTCGAGCTGCCGCCGGAATAGATGATCGTCAGCTTGGGCCGAAGGGTAGTGTCGGCGGTGTACTCGCTCGAGGTGAACTGCTTCAGGTTGCTGCCGCCGGTTGTCTGCACCATTCGCCAACCGTAGTTGGCACCGCTGCTCGCCCACTGTCGCACACGGAGGGTCATGTCGAAGCTGACCCAGCCTGGATTGAAGCTGGGTGTGACGAGCGCGTCGGTCGTGGTGCTGTAGTCGGTGCCGGCACCGGCAGCACCGCCCACGGTCCACGGCACGCCGGTCTGGCTGATCGTCCACGTCGCCTGGCTCTCGGACCACGGCTTCAGCAGGGCGTTGAGCCGCAGCGTGTCGTTGTATAGCTGTTTGTAGAGCGCGAGCGTGGCGGACTGGATCACGGCGCCGTTGGGCACCGGACCGCCTTCCGCCTGGAAGATCGCGAACCGCACAAGCGGTCGGTACGTCGCAGGGTCGAGATACAGCGGCGTCAAGGCGCCGCGTGCCGCGGTTGGCGCGAAGCCGTCGAGGTACGTGTCGCTTGCGCCGGCATAGCCGTTGAGGCCGCGCTGCAGGACACTCGTTGTCAGTGTCGCGCTCACCGTGAAGGTCACGGGTGCCGATGCCCTCATCCCGCCGACGTTGTCGACCGCAACGGCGACGACGGAATAGCTTCCGACAAGGATCGGAGCGATGTTCAGCGCGTACGGTGTGCTCGTCGCCTGCCCAACCTTGATGCCGTTAACGTAGTACTCGACGCGGGCGATACTGCCGTCCGTATCTGCGGCTGTTGCCGTCAGATTCACCACAGTGGCGGGTGCCACGTCGGTACCGGCCGGCGGCGACGTGACGCTTACCGCCGGCAGGGCATTGCCCGGCGGATTGGGTTGCACCCAGCCGACCGGTTTGTAGATCCAGATGTCCCCGTCGCTGCTGCCCTGCAATCCGATGAAGACGTCGAAGTAGGGTGCGTAGCGCCACTTGCCCAACACCCCCGATTGGACGTCACCGGGGGGGGCCGGTGACACAGGCACCGGGCGCTGCGTCGCGGTCCACCCGGAGGTCGTGTTGCCCGACGCTGGCGGAGTCAACTCCCAGACGACATCGGCGCCGCACCAGAGCGCGAACCTCACACGTGTTGGGTCGTACTTGAATCCACAGTTCTGGAGGTTGATGCTTCTTGCCGTCATCCACGACTGTAGCGCGGCAATCGATGTATTAATCTGAACGGTTTGATCATAATTGGTGGGGCCCGGATGGGTCAGGTCCCAAAACTGGAAAGGCGTTGTGTTGTTGCCAATCCGCACGAAGAGTTTGTGCACCGGGTCGTAGCCACAAGCGGTCTGCCCCGACACCCCCGCTGCGTACGCGCCGACCAACGAGCTCTGATCAAGATTGGGATTGGTGATGTCGTTGAGTTGATAACGATAGAGGCTAAGGACGGTCCCGTATAGACCCGAAGCCGCGGTGTATACGACGTCGCGTCCTCCCTCGATGGTGGCGCTGGCGCAGCCATTGATGTGACTTCCCGGCAATGGCTGGGCCGGAATATGTAGGAAGATGTCGCGGTTCTGCCACATCTGTCCGCCTGTGATCGACGCGGGCAAGACGCGCTTGACGTTCGAGCCCGTTGTGCCGCCGACCTTGTTGCCGTCGGCGCGGTTGGGATCGAACAGATATGGGCCAATCGGCCGCGTCGTGGTGGGATCGGTTTCCGACACGCGGACGTAGAAGTGGCCATTGTTGTAGGTGGCTCCGCCCCAGGTCAGGAACCGATCGACGATCGGCAGGAAGAGGTTGTTGTCGTAGGTATGGGATGAAATCGGGGCGTTGTCGACGCCGTCGATCGCGAGAAATCCAGCGACCGGATCGTTTTGGATCTCGCTTGGCAGTGACGCGCGCTCCCATTGCAGGTTGCTCGAGTGCCAGCGATAAACGTCGTTACCTGGATAATTGGCGTGGCCTCCGCCATACAGAATGAGGTCCCCTCGATTGCTATCCCATGCGAAGCCGCTCCACGGAATGATTATCTTTGAAGGTAATTGTGTCGCACCGTTGTCAAGCGGTTCGAGAGAGGGCGGTGTCCAGACGTCGCTGTACAGATTCGCGTTCGCCGGCAGCCAGGAGTTTTCCGGCATCTGCAGCAGCAGCGGAAGCAGCGGACTCGAAAACACATAAGGCGGCGGCGTCTGGGTGAATGCAACGCCGGCGTAGACGCAGAGGAGAAGCGCCGAAACCAGGTGCCGGAGAGCATTGCCCGTGGAGGGTCGCGTCATAACTTTCTCTCACGTCCGCGTGAATTCTCGATGTGCATGATGCATTGGCCGCCGCGCTCCAACGGGCGCTGTCGCCACGGTTAAGCTCACTCGCGGGCGCTCGAGGCGCATACGGGAAACGCATATTCTCACGGAGCGTGATGGCGCCCGCGCTTGCCGCTCGTCGGCACGTTCCGATACATTGTCGGCTACATATTGCACAAGCGAGTCAACCGCACCCCTCGGCGCGGTGTGCTTACCTCGACGGCTCCCAAGCCAAGTTGAAATTTTTACAGCGCGACGGTGCTTGATAGCTTTCGTTTTACCTGAGGGTCGACCGTCGCAGGCGTCAATCGCGCGCAGACACGTTTGGCAGCCGCAGGCGGGCGCGCATCGATATCGCCCGCACGAACAAGGCCGTCGAGTTCCTGCTCGTTGGATGCAGCGGCAGGAGACACCAGTACATCATTGCCTCGCGATCGCCATCGGGCGGTATCTGCACGGCAACCGGCATCCGAGCGACGCGTTCGCGGAGTGGCTCACGGGGCGCCTCTGATGCCGGAACCGGGCGCAGCATGGGTTTGGAACCACATTTCCAGCATCATCAGCACCCATGCGAGGGTCCCGTAATAGCCCGCATGCTCCTGCAGCCGGCGGGACATCAACTCGTCGAGCAGCCTGTCGTTGAAGATATGACGCTTGCGCAGGCCCGCGAGTGCGTCGCCGGCCATCTGCCGCAGCTGCGCATGGTCGCGCAGCCATACGCCGGTGGGCAATCCGAAACCGTGTTTCTGCTTTTCAATGATTTCCCGGGGAAGGAAATCGCGGAGAGCCTCCTTGAAGAAGTAGCGCAACCGCATGCCGCGCAGCTTGAAATCGGGCGGAAGCGTTGTCGAAAAATCCACCACGGCCTCATGCAGGAGCGGGAACGCCACGTCGACACCGGCAATGTCGCAGGTGCGCGTCACCTTTGGCAAGTCGTTGTCAGCCAGTGTGAACTTGGCGTCGAGCGCAAGCATTCGATTGATCAGCGACTCGGCGTGCGCGCCGTCGTAGACTTCCTTGAGCTGTGCCATCGGCATGCCGCGGTCGACGTGCGCCAGGAACTCCATGTCGAATACGTTTTCCGGGCCCAGCCGCTCCAGCAGGTTGTAGCTTTCGTATCGCGCGGGCATTGGCAGGCTTGCCTGTTGCACGTAGCTCCGGCCCCTTCGCAGCAACGGGATGCGCGACACCCCCGGCACCCCGAACAGCGCGCCCGAAAGCAGGCTGGCGCGCGACGCCCGGCAGGCGTTCGTATAGCGCCAGCCGGTATTGCCTTGCATAGCGGTCGTTGCCGCCGAACAGTTCATCCCCGCCGTCGCCGCCAAGCATTCGCTGTATGCCATCCGCGACGTGCACGCTTTGCGCAAAAGTAGGCCGGGACGGCAGACGCATTTCCGAACGGCTGATCGTAGGCGGCCGCGATGAGGGGCAGGGCGGCCACGACGTCATCGGGCGTTACATAGTATTCGTGATGGTCCGCCTTGAAGTGCCGCGCCACGATGCGCGCGTACTCCATCTCGTCGTATCCGGCCGCATCGAAGCCGATCGAATAGGTCTGCGGCGGCGAATTCGTGATCTCGCCGAGGAGTCCCGACACGGTGGAGCTGTCGGTACCGCCGGAAAGGAAGGCGCCGCAGCGCTCGTGATCCGCATAGGCGCCAACGCCCGCGCGCAACGCCGCGAGAAACGAAGGTTTGAAGTCAGCGACCGCCCCTCGCCGGTCCTCGACGAAATGCATCGACCAGTAGCGTCGGGTCGTCACCCGTCCGTCCTCGAACAAGGCGCAATGTGCGGGAGGCAGCCGCGCATGCTCGCGATATATGGTTTGCGGGCCGGGCACCATGTGGAAGTACACATAGTCGTAAATCGCCTGCGGCGCGATCGTGCGGCATGAGCGCGGGTGCGCTCCGATCACGTCGGAGGTCGCTCCAAAGACAAGGCTGCCGGCATCGCTCTGATAGACGATGCTGCGCACGCCGATCCGATCGATGGCAAGCAGACGCGGTCCCGCGCGCTCGTCGACGAGTGCAAGCGCGAAGTCGCCGCTGATCCGTGCAAGGAATTCGTCGCCGCGCTCCGACCAAGCCGAGGCGACGGCCCGGGCGAAGGTGTCGAGCGTTTCGGTGCCGCCGGACCGGTCACGCCATGCGGGATGGCCCTGAACCGCGACGTGGATGGGTCCTGCCGAGTGGATTGCGGCAGTTCCCGCCGGGCCGACGGCCGCGAGGCCGAATCGCTCGCCGAGTGCGGTCGTACGCGCCCCCGGGTGACGCCACGCGAAGCGTCGCTGCATCGCGTCGATGACCTCCGTCGCGCCGCCGCCCGAGTCCCCGTACCAGCCGCAGATGCCGCTCACCGCACACTCCAAGGAGGTTCAGTCGATTGCATCATCGCCTTCGACCGTGCTTGCAACGATTCGCGGCCGGAGTCGGTCGCGCAGGCGGCGCGCCACCGGCTTGAGGGAGAGCTCCCAGGCGGCGAGGGCGCGCCCGCTCAGTGACCGGGCGTATACCGTCATCGCAAGCACGGGCTCCGTTGCGTCGGCCCAGCGGTACTTGTACGCATTCTCGCCGGGGCCCATCAGATAGTGTCGCAGGCCCTGGCCGAACAGTGTTTCGAGCATGCAGCGACTCAAGTGGGATCCCGGTGAAAGGGAGTCGTAATCACTGTCGAAGTCGGAGCGCAGGGCGTATACGATCCCGTCGTCAATGAGTTGGTATTCCATCGCGATAGGGAAGCCATCGAGCGACAATCTCCAGATCGAGAGCCAGCCCCGATCATGCGCATGGTATGAGAGGCTTCGGAGAAACGCCTGCGGCCCTGGCTGGTCGAGCGAATTTCCGGTGCGGCGCTTCCAGCTCCGCGCGGAAATGCGGATGACGTCGTCCAGCACACGGTCGACTTCCGCGCGATCGCCCGTCCCCGGCGCCAGCCATTGAATTTCCACGCGTCCCGCTTTGGCGAGTCGGTTGGCGGCGAGATTGGTCGCCTTCTTCAGCCTGCGGCTGCGGGAAGCGTAGTACGCGTCCCACGGCCGATCCAGCGCAATCCGCGGGTTGGCTGTGGCCGGGCGAATATCCGAGCGTATCCCACGCTCCGAGAGCGCCGTCGCGAACTCTGTCGCAACGATCGATTCCGCAGCGAGGTACCGAAGCCGGAGGACGTCCCAATCGACCCGCCCGCACAGCAGTTCGTCGACCAACGCCCTGGCAACGAAGGCAGCGTCACCAGGCATCGCCAGCATGTCGCATTGCTGGGTATCGGGCACCCCAAGAAACGCCAGCGACCGGCGCGGCGCACCGCCCGCGACCGCGCGCTCGCGCACCAGCGGCAAGGCCCCCACCAATTCGCCATCTCGCTCGCAGCACACGGCGTACAGACTGGCTGACTGGCATCGCCACTGCCAAGCCGCCTCCAGCCAGGCGTGCGAGAGAAAGGGTGACCGCTGCGCGCAGCGGCCGTGGAGCCGGTCCCACGCAGGCCGCAGTGCCGCAAATGCCTCGGCCGTGGTGATGATGCGAACGTCCATCTTTGGGCGGCCTTGCGGTTGCTGCGAAGCTTCGGGCATTGCCTCGCTCTCCCGAGGGCGCTTAAGCGCGATCATCGCGGGCAGCATGGCGCAGGTCTCGCCAAACGGAATACAAGGGACCGCCGGCCGTCAGGTCGCCGGGACCGTTCATTGTGTCGAGCTCCGCCGTGGCTTGTCGCCCGGGGCGCGCCGGCGATCGGCAGGCCGCCGGACCTGGACAAAGGGTCGTTTCCATGGCGAAGCACATTCGAAAAGCCGTCGGAAGAGGACCCTATCGTCGATAGTGTACTGGCTGTCAGCGAAGGGGTCTCGAAGTGGGCCGGGCGGGGCCAGACATGCGTTCGCACTGCGCCCAATCCGGTGCATGCCCGCGCCCAAACGGCTGTGGTTCGCCGCCACAGGATTCCAACCGCCCATCCGTTTATTTCTTGCCGCTCGACCGGCGAAATCGCCACTATCCGGGATGCAGTTGCGCGCTGCATGGCAATGGCATAGTATCGTAAGCTTGACGGCAATTACTCAATAATTGGATTGCGACGTGAATATTCACGCTTTTTCATAGCGTCACAGGAGTAGCATTTTGGTATTCGCCGCGGGGATTACAGTACGGCACAAATTGACTACCCGAGTTAGATTGCCGTTTCGTTACGTCAAACTGCCAGGGATCGCGGCTCGCAGCGAAATGGGTAGGTATTGTAATATTTACCTATTGTTGCCATAAGCACAGGCGTATAGGATCTGCGTCTGCGCGAGTTGAAGGAGGTGGGCCAGGCGCGCCGTGAATCTCGCCCGCAGCGACAACGTAATTCTGGCGGGCAAACGGCAAGTTCGCCGGCTTGGCAGGTGGTAGCGGTTGATTAGTTCGCAGGGCCTCCCGCTGGGGTCTGGAGGAGCCGCCGCAAGGCGTGCGCAGACCGAAAGCCGGAGCAGCAATCAAACGGGGGGCACCGTGACTGGTCTATTTCAGCGCAATCTCTCCGCTGCTACCGTACTCCAGCTGTTCGCCGACGCTTCGTGGCTTTTCATCGCCGTCATCCTGGCGGTGCATTACACGGACAGTCTGCCGAACCCGGTTCGAAGTGCGTTCCTGCCGGCCCTCGGTTTCGCGATATTGGTCGTGCTCCTGAACGGAGCCTTCGGTCTGTATCGGCGCGACACGAAACTTGCCTTCCGCGAGAACGTCTCCAGGGTGTTCCTCGCATTGTTGATCGGCGTGCCGATCGCCTATCTCGCGGCGCGCGTCGTGCCCGAGGGAGAGCGATTCCGGGGCGCGCTTGATGAGGCGGTCCTGCTCGCCTTCGTCGGCCTGATATTCGTGCGCCACGTCATCGTTTCTCCGCTCATCCGGACATTGATGCCGCATCGTGTTCTGGTGCTGGGAACCGGTTCGGAGGCGCGCGTCGTTGAAGCTTCGCTCACCGCGGCAGATCATCCCAATTTGCAGCTCGTCGGCTTTTATGCGCTCGAAAAGGCGCAGGAAACCACGGTGTTGCCCAGGCGCGTCATCGCTCATGCCGGCTCGCTTGAGGACACGGCGCGACGGCTGGGCGTCAAGGAGATCATCGTCGCAGTGCGCCAGCAGCGAGGTGGCGTGCTGCCGTTGCGGTCGTTGCTGGAGTGTCGGCTGAATGGCGTCCAGGTCACGGATCTCGCGAGATTCTTCGAGCGCGTGCATGGCCATATTCCCATCGATTCGCTGAAGGCAAGCTGGCTCATCTACGGCGACGGGTTTCGCCAGTCATGGCTGCGCAGTGTCGTGAAGCGGTTATTCGACCTCATCGTCGCGACGGTGTTGCTCATCGCCGTGCTGCCCGTGATGACGGTTGTTGCAGCATTGATCGCGCTGGAGAGCGGCTTCCCGCTGATTTACCGGCAGGAGCGTGTCGGCCTGCGTGGAATTTCCTACACGATGCTCAAGTTTCGCAGCATGAAAAAAGACGCCGAGAGAGATGGCAGGCCTGCATGGGCCGCACCGAACGATGCGCGCGTCACGGGGCTGGGCCGTTTCATCCGACGCAGCCGGATCGACGAGTTGCCGCAATTGATCAACGTCCTCAAGGGTGAAATGAGCCTGGTCGGGCCGCGTCCCGAGCGTCCGGTGTTCGTCAAGATGTTGACCGAGCAGATCCCGTTCTACGGCGTTCGCAACAGCGTGAAACCAGGCATCACTGGATGGGCGCAAGTGCGCTACTCTTACGGCGCGAACGTGGAGCAGTCGATGCGCAAGCTCGAATACGATCTCTATTACGTGAAGAACCACTCGGTTTTCCTCGACTTCCTCATCCTCCTGGAGACGGTTCGAGTTGTTTTGATGGGCGAGGGAGCTTGCTAGGAAGCATCCGGCGTCGCCGCTGACGGTACTCGTTCCGCGCGTCGCAAGCGTTCCGGAGGACCTGTACCGAACAAGCCGGAGATCACAGGCCCGGCCTGGGTCTGCGTCGACGCGCATGAATGCTCGTCAAACCGGGGTTTCCGCCGCCGTCCGTCCCGCGTTAGAGTCTCCCCCTTGCAATCATTCATCGAGCCAATGTCGTGACCGGAAGCGCACTCGCTGCTGCCGCCCTCTGGAGTTATGGTCTCGCCGCAGCTGGATTTCTCGCCTTCGCGGTTCGGCTGGCCCTGGGTTGGCGCCGCAATGCGCGGGGAGCGATGCTGATTGCGGCGATCGTTGCCACTGCGCTCTGGGCGGCCGCCGGCGCGGTCATCGGCATCTCGCCGGTCCCGTCGGCCTGGCTTGCATCGGATGCCTTGGATGCTCTTCGGTACGCAATCTGGTTCGCCTTTCTCGCGAGCCTGCTCAGGGGAGCATCCCGGAGGGAGCCAGCCTCGGGCGGCGGTAGCCCGCTTCCCCGCTGGGCCATTGCACTCGTCGCGGCGGCGCTCGTCGCCAGCGTGGCGCTGTCGGACGGCTATCCTTTTGCGTTAGCGATCGGCACGCAGGCGCGCATCCTCGAATTCGGGCTCGGCCTCGGCCTCGCGGTCTTCGGGCTGATCCTCGTCGAGCAACTGCTGCGACGTGCGCCTCCCGACGCACGCTGGAGCATCAAGCACCTTTGCGTGGGATTGGCCGGCGTCTTCGCGTTCGACCTCCTCCTCTACGCGGACGCAATGCTGTATGCCCGGCTCGATCCCGACCTCTGGGTTGCCCGCGGCGCTGCCAACCTGCTGGTCATACCTTTCGTGGCGATCTCTACAGCGCGGAACACCGGCTGGACAATCGAAATGCACATGTCGCGCAGCATCGTCTTTCACTCGACGGCGCTGCTATTGTCCGGCGCCTTCCTGCTCGTGATCGCCGCAGCCGGGTACTACGTGCGGTTTTTCGGAGGCGAATGGGGCAGGGCGCTGCAGATCGAGCTCCTCTTTGGAGCGTCGCTGCTTGCCGTTGTCGCGGTGTCGTCGGGACGGTTCCGGTCGAAGGTCCAGGTATTCGTCAGCAAGCATTTCTTTTCATACCGATATGACTACCGCGCCGAATGGCTTCGCTTCACGAGTACTCTTTCGGCAGAGAGCTCGGTGCCCCGCGTCCAGGAGCAATGCATCAAGGCGCTTGCCGATCTTGTCGAGAGTCCTGGCGGCGCACTCTGGCTGAAAACGGAGAACGAAGGCTTTCGGCCGGTATCGCGGCTGAACATTGCGGCGATCGAAGCGGCCGAGCCCGAGCACGGCTCCGTAGCGTCGTTCCTCGAGCGTACTGGATGGATCGTCAATCTTGACGAATACGCGTCGGAGCCGGCGCGTTACGAGGGGCTGGTGCTTCCCGACTGGCTCGCTTCGATTCCCGCAGCGTGGCTCGTGATTCCTCTGCCGTCGGGTAACGAATTGGTAGGCTTTGTACTCCTGGCGAAACCGAGGACTGCCCTCGACGTCAACTGGGAGGTGAGGGATCTGCTCAAGACCGCAAGCCGGCAGGCTGCGAGTTACCTCGGCCAGATCCGGGCGAGCGAAGCGCTGCTCGAGGCACGCAAGTTCGACGCTTTCAACCGCATGTCCGCGTTTGTCGTTCATGACCTCAAGAACTTGGTGGCGCAATTGTCGCTCATGCTGGAGAATTCCGAGCGTCACGCAGGCAACCCCGAATTCCAGCGCGACATGCTGAGCACCGTCGAGCACGTGGTAGGACGCATGAACGCTCTGATGCTGCAGCTTCGCGCCGGCGCGTCCCCCGTTGAAAATGCCAGGCCGGCCGATCTCGGTTCGATTGTGCAGCGCATTTGTGCGACAAAGGCCGGACCGCAGGTGCGCATTGACGTCGACCTTGCGCCGACGGTTTTCGTGATCGGCCATGAGGATCGGTTGGGTCACGTCATCGGCCACCTGATCCAGAATGCGATCGATGCGACGGCCGAGCGCGGCCAGGTGTCGGTTCGTGTTCGTCGTGACGGCCGTTTCGCCGAGCTGGAAATCACGGACACCGGTGTCGGCATGAGCGCTCAGTTCATGCGAGAGCGCCTGTTCAAACCCTTTGAAACCACCAAGGCCGAGGGTATGGGGATCGGCGTCTACGAGAGCTCGCAATACGTGGCCGGGCTGGGGGGGCAAATCCTGATCGACAGTGCACTGGGGACCGGCACGCGTGTGCGCGTGCTGCTTCCGATGGGAAACAGCGCGAACGACGCACCTCCGGCGCTGAAAGAGGTCGCGTGAGAACGACCGGATCGCGCGGAAGACGTCCATTCGCGTGGAGCGATGCGCATGCACGAGGGGCGCAGTTCCATACACGGAGCGAGGCTTGCACCCGGTCGCGACCGGAACCTTCCGAAGGCCGGGACGCAACCCCGAATCATTTCCAATCGGGATGCCGCCCAGCGGCAGAATCCGCGGAAACCAGGGTTCGCGAATGAGCGAGCCACGCAAACCCCTTCTTATCGTCGAGGACGATCCTGCGCTACAAAAACAGATGCGCTGGGCATTCGATGCCTACGAGACAGTCGTGGCCGACGACCGCGAGTCGGCGATTGCGCAGCTTCGGCGTTACGAGCCGGCCGTCGTGACGATGGATCTTGGCCTGCCTCCCCATCCGGACGATCCCAGCGAAGGCCTCGCCCTGCTCGACGAAATCCATTCGCTCGCACCCGACACGAAGGTGATCGTGCTTACCGGGCAGAACGACCGCGCCAATGCGCTGAAGGCGATCGGTCTCGGCGCTCATGACTTCTGTACCAAGCCGTTCGAGGCCGAAATCCTCACGTGGACGATCGACCGGGCGTTCCGCGTGCACGAGTTGCAGGAAGAAAACCGTCGGCTGCAGGCCGCCCAGCAAGCGCCCGCAATGTCCGGGATCATCACGCGCGATCCGGAGATGCAGCGGATCTGCCGCATGATCGAAAAGGTAGCGCCGACGTCGGCGAGCGTTCTGATTACGGGGGAATCCGGTACGGGCAAGGAGCTCTTTGCACGCGCGCTGCACGACCTGTCTCCACGCCGCGGCGAGCGATTCGCCGCCATCAACTGCGCGGCGATTCCGGAAACGCTGCTGGAGAGCGAGCTGTTCGGCTACGAAAAAGGAGCGTACACGGGCGCCGCGAAACAGACGATCGGCAAGATCGAGATGGCCCACGGCGGCACGCTTTTCCTGGACGAGATCGGCGACCTGCCGGTGTCGCTGCAGGCGAAGCTGCTCCGCTTCCTGCAGGAGCGTGTGGTGGAGCGGGTCGGTGGCCGGCAGGAGATCCCCGTCGACGTACGCATCGTGTGCGCGACGCACCAAAGCCTCAAGGACCAGATCGTCTCCGGCAAGTTCCGCGAAGACCTCTACTACCGGCTCGCCGAAATCGTCGTCGACATTCCGCCGCTGCGTGCCAGAAAGGGAGATGCCACCTTGCTTGCCCATGCTCTCGTGCGCCGGTTCGCGTCCGATCAGCGCCGCGGTGCGATGACGCTTCTCCCGGATGCGCTCGACGCGATCGAGACGCACACCTGGCCTGGAAACGTGCGCGAGGTCGAGAACGTCATCAAGCGCGCTGTGATCATGGCAGAAGGCCAGACGATCAAGGCCGCTGACATCGGCATCACTGCCGGCGAGAATGCGACAGGTCTGCTGAACCTTCGACAGGTGCGCGACGATGCCGAACGCAGCGCCGTACTGAGCGTGCTCGGACGCGTCAATGGCAATCTCAGCAAGGCCGCGGAGCTCCTGGGGATCAGCCGGCCCACCCTGTACGACCTCATGCACCGGTTCGGCCTTAAATAGGCCGGCCGCGCCCGACTCACGCATTGCCGAACGAAAGAAATCCAATGTCGATACCGAAACGACTCCTCTGCGTTGTGACCCTCCTGTTTGTTGCCTTGGCGCTCGGCGGCTGCGGTCGCGACGACCCCGCGTCGCTGGTCGCATCGGCAAGGACGTATCTGGCAAAGAACGACTACCCGGCCGCGATCATCCAGCTCAAGAACGCGCTGCAAACGGCGCCGGACAACGCGGAGGCGCGATTTCTCCTCGGAAAATCACTGCTGGAAAGCGGCGATCCGGGGGGCGCGGAGACGGAAATTCGAAAGGCGCTGGCCCTCAAATACTCGGCGGACGAAGCCTATCCGCTGCTCGCCAGGGCGCTGCTTCAGCAAGGACAGTTTCAGATGGTCGTCACGGAAATGGCCGACCGCAAGCTCACGACGGCGCAAGCGCAAGCCGATGCCCTGACATCTCTCGGCCTGGCGCGCCTCGGACTCAACCAGCAGAAGGAGGCCCGCGCGGCGATCGAGGGCGCGCTCATTGCAAAGCCCGGCGATCCCACTGCAACGGTCGCGCTTGCGCGGCTCGCCGCGGCGGAGAAGAACCTGCCTGAGGCGCTCAAGCTGGTCGATGCCGCCCTCGCGTCTTCGCCCGACGATCTCCAGGCGCTGCAGCTGAAGGCTGACCTGCAATTGGCGCAGGGCCAGCGCGACGACGGGATCAAGACGCTTCAGCACGCGCTTCAGGTCAGGCCCGATTGGCTGACCGGGCGTTTCGTGCTGGTATCGGTCCTCGCGAGGACCGGAGAGCTCGACCGTGCCACGGCCGAACTGGAACCCGCCAGGAAATCCGCCCCCAAGGATCCACGCACGCTCTACGCGGAGGCGTTGATCGCCTACAACCGGGGCGACATGCCGTCCGCAAGAACCGCGATTCAGGCGACCCTGAGCGCCGCGCCGAATTACGTGGCCGCAGTCTATCTTTCCGGGCTCATCAATTATCGGCTGGGCTCGTACGCTGCAGCGGAAGAGTCGCTGCGCACCTTGCTCGCCAAGGCTCCTGACGACGCTGGTGTGCGGCAGGCACTCGCCGCAACCTACCTGCGGACGGGCCGGACGGAGCGGGCCCTCGAGACGTTGGAGCCTGCGCTGCAACGCTCGCCGGAGAATCCATTCCTGCTCCGCGCGGCGGCGGAAATTTATCTCGCCTCGGGCAACCCCGCGAAGGCGGCGGAATTCTACGAACGCGCCAACGCGCTGGACAAGGGCAATGTCCAGAGTGAAATGCGGCTGGCACAGGTTCAAATCGCGGCGGGGGGGATACTGCGCGCGCCCTGAAGGATCTCGAGGGCATTGTCGTGGCCAACCCGTCCATGCAGGCCGCGGACATGGCGTTGATCAGCGCCCATCTGCAACGCCGCGAAACGGACAAGGCCCTTGCGGCTGCCGAGGCATTCGCAAAGAAGCAGCCCGCAAATCCGCTCCCTCTCAATGTCGAGGGTGTCATCTATTCGTCAAAACGTGACTTCGCTGCCGCTCGCGGAGCCTTCTCCAAGGCGCTCGAGATTGAGCCCAATTACACGGCCGCCGCGCAGAATCTCGCGCGACTTGATCTCATGCAGCGCGACTTCGCCGGCGCGCGCACGCGCTACGATCAGATCCTGGCCAAGGATCCCAAAAACGAGCAGGCGCTCCTGGCGCTCGCCGGTCTGCTTGTCGCAACGAACGCGCCGCCGGCCGACGTGAAAGCCGCCATCGACCGCGCCGTTGCCGCCAATCCGACATCGGTCCGCGTCTACCTGGCCCAGATCACCTATCTGAACCAGCAACGCGACCCGAAGGGGGCGCTCGCCGCAGCCCGGGCCGCCGAGGCGGCGTTCCCAGGGAATGCCCAGGTCCTGGAAGCCCTGGGCATTGCGCTGCAAGCCGCGGGCGAATACAACCAGGCGCTCGAGACCCTGACGAAGGCGACGAGGCTGGATCCGAAGAACCCGATCCCGCTGCTGCGAATGGCGGGGGTCCAGGTGAACATGAAGGATTTCGATGGTGCGATCGCTACCCTGCACAAGGCGATCGCGCTGCAGCCCGACCAGATTGCCGCGTGGTCCCTCCTGCCCGGCGTCTACGTCGCTTCAGGGCGCATTGACGCGGGAATTGCCGATGGCCGCAAGCTCCAGAAGGAGTATCCGGCCCGCGCGGTGGGATTCGCTCTCGAGGGCGAATTGCTTACCACGCAGAAAAAGCTCGTGGAGGCCGCCACGGCGTTCCAGAACGGCCTCGCGCGGGAACCGATACCGATTCTCAGCCTGCGCCTCTACATGGCGCTGCAGGCCGCAGGCAAGCAGGATCAGGCGGCGGCCATGGCGCAGCGATGGCAGAAGGAGCATCCGAAGGATGTGCTCATACGCAACTTTCAGGGCCAGCAGAGTGTGCGTAACCACGACTATCCTGCCGCAGCAAGGCAATTTCGCGCCGTTCTGGACGTGGAGCCCGACAACACGGTGGCCCTGAACAACATCGCATGGGTGCTCAATGAGCTCGGCGACCCCAAAGCGCTTGAATACGCGGAGCATGCCTCCGAGCTGGCGCCGTTTTCGCCAAACGTCATGGATACGCATGGCTGGATACTCGTGCAGCATGGCGACATCGCGCGCGGCATCGCGCTGTTGCGCAAGGCCGGCAGCATCTCTCCGCAAGATACCGAAATTCAGTTGCATTTGGCCAAGGCGCTGCTGAAGGCCGGCGACAAGGCGGCGGCCAAGGGCGAGCTCGAGAAGCTTGCGGCGCAGACCAAATCGTCGTCGGCGCGCACCGAGGCGCAAGAGATGCTTAAGAAGCCTCTATGAGATCACGAGCGTCTCCCGAGCGTGTACGCTTGACGGCACGCTTTTGCCCCATCCACCCGGGGGTCGGCCGCGAGCTCAGTTCATGAGCGCGCCGACAACCATTGCCGTCGTCGGCCTGGGATATGTCGGGCTGCCGCTCGCGGTCGAGTGCGGAAAGCAGT
Organism: uncultured beta proteobacterium; assembly: GCA_963846855.1. Lineage (GTDB taxonomy): Bacteria > Pseudomonadota > Gammaproteobacteria > Burkholderiales > Casimicrobiaceae > CAIWHR01. The sequence continues at coordinate 1,768,901 of CAWJXK010000008.1, read as the reverse complement.
ATCCGACCATTGGCTTCGACCTGTCGTCCGCCAAGGTCGACGCCTACCGGAAGGGGTTCGATCCGACGGGGGAGGTCACGCCGGATCAGTTGAAGGCGGCGTCGAAGCTCCGCGTCACCACCGACGCCGCACTCCTCGCCGAGGCCAATTTCATCATCGTCGCCGTTCCGACGCCGGTCGACGATGCGCACCAGCCGGATTTCCGGCCGTTACTCGGCGCGAGCGAGTCGGTGGGCCGGAATCTGCGCCGGGGCACCACGGTGGTGTTCGAATCGACGGTCTACCCGGGAGCAACCGAGGAAATCTGCGTTCCGGTCATCGAAAAGCATTCCGGGCTGCGATGGCGCGACGATTTTTTCGTCGGCTATTCGCCGGAGCGCATCAATCCGGGCGACCGGGAACATTCCCTTACACGGATTGTCAAGGTCGTCTCCGGCGATACGCCCGAAACCCTGGAGCACGTGGCGATGGTCTATGGGAGCATCATCGCCGCCGGCGTTCATCGGGCAAGCAGCATCAAGGTCGCGGAAGCCGCGAAGGTCATCGAGAATACCCAGCGTGACCTCAACATTGCGCTGATGAACGAGCTTGCGCTGCTCTTCCACAAGATGGACATCGACACCATGGAGGTGCTCGAAGCGGCGGGGACCAAGTGGAATTTTCTGCCTTTCCGGCCCGGCCTGGTCGGCGGGCACTGCATCGGCGTCGATCCCTACTACCTGACCCACAAGGCGGACAAGCTGGGCTATCACCCGCAGGTGATTCTGGCGGGCCGCCGTATCAACGATGGCATGGGGAAATACATCGCGGAGCAAACCGTGAAGCAGATGATCCAGGCCGGCGTCCCGGTCAAGGGCGCTGACGTCAACGTGCTCGGGCTCACGTTCAAGGAGAACTGTCCTGATCTGCGCAATTCGCGCGTCATCGACGTGATACGCGAACTCGCTTCGTTCGGGGTCAGCGTTCATGTGCACGATCCGATCGCCGATGCGGCGGAGGCCATGCACGAGTACGGGGTCGCCCTCACTCCCTGGGAGGAGTTGCCTCGGGCGCACGCAGTCGTCGCCGCCGTCTCGCACGGCGAGTACAAGCGGCGCCCGGTCGAGGACCTCATCGCAAAGATCGCGCCGAACGGGCTGTATATGGACGTCAAATGCCAGGCCGACGCGGCGGTGCTGCACGCCCACGGCATCCGGGTCTGGAGGCTGTGATGGCAGGCGCCGTGGACGCGCCTGCAGCCCTGGCGGCGGCGTGCTCCCGATTGCGCGAACGACCGATGCGCTGGCTGGTGACGGGGAGCGCGGGTTTCATCGGCTCACATCTGCTCGAGACGCTGCTGGGTCTCGGACAGGACGTCGTCAGCCTCGACAATTTCGCCACGGGCCATCGGCGCAATCTCGAGGAGGTTCGCTCGGCCGTGGGCGATCAGGCATGGCGCCGGCACACGTTCCTCGAGGCTGACATCTGTGATTTCGAGGTCTGTCGCCAGGCCTGTCAGGCCGTGGACATCGTGCTGCACGAGGCGGCGCTGGGCTCTGTGCCGCGTTCGATCTCCGATCCGCTCCTCACGCACTCGACCAACGCCACCGGCTTTCTCAACCTGCTGGTTGCGGCTCGTGACGCCGGGGTAGCGCGATTTGTTTATGCCGCGTCGAGTTCAACGTATGGAGACCATCCGGGATTACCGAAAGTCGAGGATGCGATCGGGCGCCCGCTTTCGCCGTATGCGGTCACGAAGTATGTCGATGAGCTCTATGCCGACGTCTTTGGCCGCTGCTATGGATTCGCCTCGATCGGATTGCGCTACTTCAATGTGTTCGGCTCCCGGCAGGACCCGGAAGGCGCCTACGCTGCGGTAATTCCGCGCTGGGTCGCCACGATGTTGAGCGGCAAGCCGGTCGTGATCCACGGTGACGGCGAGACCACGCGCGACTTCTGCCACGTCAGCAACGTCGTCCAGGCAAATCTGCTGGCGGCGATGGTCGCCGATCCGGAGGCCGTGGGCCAGGTGTACAACGTGGCGGTGGGCGGCCGGATGTCGCTCAACGGCCTGTTCGGCGCGCTGCGCGAGTTGCTGGTGGAGCGGCACCACGGCCTTGCAATTCCCGAACCGATCCACGAGGACTTCCGCCCCGGTGACGTCCGCCACTCGCAGGCCGACGTCACCAAGGCGAGGCGCCTGCTCGGCTACGAGCCGACGCAGGACTGCCCATTCCGGATTGCGCCTGGCCCTGCCGTGGTACGAGGCTCGTCGCATCTCGTCCAACGGCGGCCGGACGCCGGAGATCCAGGATGTTCGCGGCGTGGCGTAGTCTCCCGCGTGGCGCGGTCCGCAGGTCGTGCGCCGCGCGCTGGCTCGCGTGGGCCGGGTTGGCGCTGGCTCACGCGGCAGGCGCGTCTCCCGACCTGACAATAGCCTCTGAACGGGTGTCGCCGCAGCAACTTGTCGCACAGGCAATCGCCTACGAGCATGGCGAGGGCGTGCCGAAGGATCAGCTCAGGGCCGCGGCGCTCTATTGCGACGCGGCGCGCCAGGGCGATGCCGAGGCCCAGTTCAGTCTCGGATGGATGTACGCCAACGGACGTGGCGTGATGCGGGATGATGGCGCGGCGGCGGCGATGTTCAGGTTGGCCGCCGCGGGCGGACACATCTATGCGCAGAAGACACTCGCGTTCCTCGGCGATGAATCCGGGCGTTTGCCTGACTGCATGGCGCCGGAGCCGTGGATCGAGGCCGCACCCGGCATCGACGAACCTCCGGATTTCTTCGCCGACCTGCCTGCGTGGAAAAAAGGAATCGCGGATGTCGTCGTCGCTCTTGCGCCACGGTACGCGGTGGATCCTCGGCTCGCGCTGTCGGTCATTCAAGTCGAGTCCAACTTCGAGCCGCGGGCGCTGTCGGTACGCAATGCGCGCGGTCTGATGCAGCTCGTCCCGGATACGGCGGCTCGCTTCAACGTCGTGAACGCTCTCGATGTCCGGGAGAATCTGCGCGGTGGCCTTGCGTATCTGCGCTGGCTTCTCGCCTACTACCAGGGGCAGGTGCCGCTTGCGGTGGCGGCGTACAACGCCGGCGAGGCCGCGGTCGACAAGTACAAAGGCATTCCCCCCTATCCGGAAACGCGCGACTATGTGCGGCGCGTGCTGAAGCTGTTCCGCAGGGAACGACATCCGTACGATGCCCGAATCGTCGATCCGTCGCCGATCCTTACGGGCGCGGGAATTCAGTCAAGGTAGGAGCCGCAATGCACTTCGTCTGCGCGAAGTCGAGAACCGCCTGCATCATCGCCGCCACGCTGCTTCTCCCGGTCGGGCTGCTTCCCGCGGGGCGTGCTGGTGCCGACAACACCAATGCGACCATCGAACGCGTCAAGGGATCGGTTGTTGCCATCGGGACCTTCGAGCGCACGCGAACGCCGCCGTTCCAGTTCAGGGGGACGGGATTCGCCGTTGGTGACGGAACGATCATCGTCACGAACTCGCACGTGGTGTCCGAAGCGCTCGACCCGGCGCGGCTTGAGGTCCTCGCGATCCTCCTGCCCGCCGCGGGCAAGGATCAGGTCCAGGTCAGGGAAGCGAAGCGGCTCTCCGTCGATCCGGATTCCGATCTCGCATTGCTGAAGATCGACCATCCGGCACTTCCGGCACTGAAGCTTCGCGATTCTGGCACTGTCCGGGAAGGTGACGCCGTACTGTTCACCGGGTTTCCGATCGGACCCGTTCTCGGTGCTCACCCGGCGACCCACCGCGGAATGGTTGCAGCCATCTCGCCGATTGCGATTCCGCAGGCGCGATCCGCCGAACTCGTCAGCCAGGTGATCCGGCGCCTTGCAAGCGGCGCCTATCCGATCTTCCAGCTCGACGCCACCGCGTACCCCGGAAACAGTGGGAGCCCGGTCTACGACCCCGAATCGGGCGAGGTCATCGGGATCATCAACATGGTGTGGGTCAAGGGAACGAAGGAAACCGCTCTGACGCAGCCGAGTGGAATCACCTATGCCGTGCCGTCGAAGCACCTGCAGGATCTCCTGAGCAAGGCACGGTAGCCGGTATGCGCGGCGCGTATCGTCCCGCCCCATGTCACGTTGTCCGCGCGATGCGTCACTGCAGGACATTCGCCATCGGCAATTGCGCACCATCGGTCCCGATCGACGCCCCTTTGTCCGCCCGGCGTTTCGCCATCGCAACGACGGCCCGAGTCCTTGCCTGATCAGTTCTGGCTGAAGGCATTGCTCAAGGCGCTCGTCCTGCCGCCTACGGGACCGCTGCTGCTCGCCGCGCTGGGACTGGGCACGATGCGGCGCTGGCCGCGGGGCGGTCGCGCACTGGCCGTTACCGGCGTGTCCCTGTTGCTGCTTCTTTCGATTCCCGCGATCGCCGTTCTTCTCCAATTGTGCGTCGATACGTCACCGCCGCTCGATCTCAAGCGCGCGGAAGCGGCGCAGGCGATCGTGATCCTGGGCGGCGGCATCCGGCGCAATGCGGCCGAGTACGGTGGCGATACGCTCGGACGCCTGACGCTCGAGCGGGTGCGTTACGGCGCACGCGTCGCGCGCCTCACCGGCCTTCCGGTGCTGGTGTCGGGGGGAACCGTGCTGGGAGGTTCGCTCGAGGCGACACTCATGCGCGATTCGCTGGAGCGCGAGTTCGGCGTTGCGGTGCGTTGGACCGAGGACCGCTCGCGCGACACTCACGAAAACGCCGTCCTTTCGGCCGAGATCTTTCGCGCGGCCGGCATTCGCCGGGTCGTGCTGGTTGCGCACGCTTTCGACATGCCGAGAGCAACGGCAGAATTCGCCGCCGAGGGCATCGAAACGATCAAGGCGCCGACGGGAATCCCCGCCCGCGATTTCGATGAGCCGCTGATGTTCGTTCCGAGCCTCGCAGGTCTGACTGGTAGCTACTACGCGCTGTATGAGATTCTCGGGAATCTGGTCCTTGCGCTGAGGATGGCAACGTAGCGATGGGCGATCCGCAACGCGAGGAGTGATCACCGGTCGACCGTGCCGCACGAATGGGCAAACCTCCCGAATTGGGGCGTTGGCGCACCCGATGGACGAGGCGGGCCAATCTTGCTTTACAGTCGGCCCATAATCACGCTTTCCCATGACGACCGCAAAATTCCCGCGCCGCTGAGACAACTCATTGATTATTAAAATTATAGTTTCATACCGCGGGGTTGTCCTCGTCCTACTGTAAATCTTTCCGACAAAGTGCCTCTGGATGGCCCTATCGGTGCCCCGCAACCTAGGCGATCCGGCTTCGGCAAACGTTCCAGACCAATTGGGTCACGTATCATTGCTTGGGCCCGGAACAAACCTTACGGACCAGGGGGGTGAAGGGGGTCAGGATGTCGCCGATTCGTACAAAAACATTCCAACGGCATTATTGGTATTGAAGAAAGCGGGCCCCAAGAATTCGAACAAGTGGCGTCGGATAACTTTACAACTTCTGTGTCACACAACGTGCCAGTAATCGGAACAATTCATATCTCCATGAATCAATGCATTTTATTCTGTCCTCTCCCGATCGGCACGAACGTTGCTGAGAAGGGGAGCGAAGGTTTTCCTGCGCCTAGGGAGAACGCGGACCGGTTCCAGGTTTGGACGCCGGAATACAACCGTGATCGGAAAGACATGGAAAATCGATCTGCCGTAAAACGCGCACTGCTGGCCGCTGCTGCTTTCGCGGCCTTGTCGGTCGCCCCGATCGGGCAAGCGGGGACGCTCGCCACCACCGGCTGGACCGGCGAGTCAGTGACCATCGACTACAACGGCGTCAATCAAAGCACCGCGGCGCTCGCGTTTATGGGCGCCACGTTCGACGGCAACCCGATCGACCCTTTCTGGTGCGTCGATCTTGCCAAGCACGTCCCTTATCCGCCCTGGTCCCTCACCGGATATACGCTGGCTCTCTTTGAAAGCCCTCCGCTCGGCTTCGGTGCTTTCCAGGAGCAGAATCTGCGCAGGCTCTTCTCGAGTCAGCTTGGCTCGGCGTTCGATGACGTCCAGCACACCGCCGCATTCCAGCTCGCGATCTGGGACGTGCTCTTCGACAACGACAATGACCTGTCGACGTCCGGTGTGGGAGGGTTTGGCGTGGTCTCCATCGGCGACCCCGGCACGGTTGGCCTGGCGCAAGGCTGGTTGGACAGCCTGTCCGGCCTTCCCACGTCCTCGTTCTTGCTGTTCCAGCTGACCAGCCGGGGCAACCAGGACTTCATCACGCCGGGGACCCCGGGCCTGCTGGTGCCCGAGCCGGCTGGAATCGCGCTGCTTGGCACCGGCCTGCTCGCCATGGTGCTCGTCAGGCGACGGCGCGCAGATCCCGCGCCTTCGGCCTAAAGCTGTCGGTCTGCATCGGGCGGAAGCCGCCGGACTCCCATGTCGCCCGCATGTCTGCGCGGGCGATACCAACGCCACGTCGTCGGACGTGGCTTTTTTTTGGCGCCGAATCCGCGACGAAGACGAGGGGACGCAACGCGCGCCTGCACCGAGCATGCACGCGCCGAGATCGATGGTCGGGCTCGAGCGCGGGGTTCCTTTGGGGTACAACGCCCGGGGTGTATCTGCGGGAATGCGACGGATGTTCTGGCGACGGGGGCCCGTAGCGCCATTCCGGAGGCACGCAGATGGCGAACGACCGGGTCGCCGGCGCCCTTTGTCGAAACCTAAGCGCCGAGCGGGCCGTGCGAAGAAGAAGAACTGGTAGGCGCGATTGGACTCGAACCAACGACCCCCACCATGTCAAGGTGGTGCTCTAACCAGCTGAGCTACGCGCCTGCAAGTCCGTGATTATAGCGGAACATCACACACCGACAACGTTCGGATCCGCTACCGGCCGACGAAGATCCAGAGAACGCCGAGCAGGATTGGCTGATGGATCATGTAGATGGCGAGACTGTGCCGGCCGGCGCGGGCGATCCATCGCGGTGCGCCGGAGAGCGGTGCAAGCGGGCGGAATTGCGTCCTGACGAGTGCGTGCCCCACGCCGATTCCGATCAGCATCGCCCCAGCCCACGGGAAGAGCGGAACGTAGTCCTCGGTCGGCGGCTTGTAGGTCATGAAACCGATCGACGACATCAGCCGGTCGTTGAACGCGGTATCGCTGAAGAGCAGTCCTGTCGCAATGACGAAGACGCCGATAACGAGCGCGAGCGACGGGTGGCGCACGAGCGGCCACGCGAGCACCGACGCGATCGCGATGCAGTGCAGAACGCCGAAATAGATGAACGTGCGCGGAAAGACGAGGTAGCTTCCTACGCTCACCGCGAGCGCGCAGGCCGCGATGACCGCGAAGCGCTTCCAGAAGTGCGCGGGTGGCGATCCGGCGCGGTCAGCCAGCACGAGACCGACGCCGGCGACCAGCAGAAACGTTCCCAAGATGAGCGTGCGCGCGACGAGCCAGAACGGGTCGTGCTCGAAATCCCATGCGACGACGCGATAGAAGCGCAGGTCGAAGCAGAAATGGTAGGCGATCATCGCCAGGATCGCAACGCCGCGCAGCGCGTCGACGCCGTCGATTCGCATCGGACCGGACGCGACGCGCGACCCGTTTGCATCCAAATCCCGCGTGCTCGCGCTCATCGGAGGTCGCCGTGCCAGCGAATCCGCCAGCTGCCGTCATCGGGAGATGCGAACGCCGCGAGCGTGCGCGCGATCGGCGACTCGGTTCCGGGTCGCGCGCGAATCGTCAACGCGATGTCGAGCGCGGCCGGGGCCGTCAGGGTGATGTTGCCGCCGACGTCGACGTCGCCGCCCTCGTTGATCAGGGGACCCGCGATGCGATCGCCCGCCGCGGTCAGCGTTGCCGTGACCGTACCCAGCGCGAGGGCACCTCCGCCGACGACGACGAGCTTCGCGTCGCGCCAGACGATCGCTGCGTTCCCGGCGGCGACCGGTGGCGTCCAGGTCAGCACCGGCGAGGTCAGCGCGATCTCGCCGCCGGGCCGGACGAAGGCATGCGCCGGCGTCACGAGCATCGCGGCGGGTATGGCGATTTCGACGCCCGCGAGCTCGAAGTCCTTGCGCCCGAGGTCGATCGTTCCGCTGGGCGCTCCCAGCGCGGCATCGCGTGCATCGAGATGAAGGCGAATCCGCCCGTGAACGAGAGACCAGGGATCCACTGACCACGCCAGCGGCAACGGCGCGCCTCCCGCGACGAGCGTCGCCCGCCCGTGCCAGATAGTGCCTTCGCTGTCAACGAGCGTTGCCGCACCGCGCGTCGCGCGGTCCACCGCAAGACTCGCGAGCGATGCTGGCGCAAGGGCGGCGCCCGCCAGCGCCAGCAGCATGAGCCCGACGGCGAGCAGCAGGATGCGACGCATCGGATTCGTGCCAGGGCGCAACGCGCGGTCGTCAGCGCGCCAGCACGAGTTCGGCGCGAACGGTGCCGGGCTCGACCCGGGCCGTCAACGTCGCCTCGACGATGGCGAGCCCGGACTCGCGCTGCAACGCCTCGAGCTCCGCGACGAGCTTCGCGAAATCGACCGCCGCGAACACGACACGGGCGCGGCCATCCTGCCACTCGATCTGCGTGACGGCGGGGCGCAGATCGGCGGCGGCAAGCGAGCGGTCGAGCAGGGCGCGCGGATCGGTTGCGGCGGGCGCGGCCGGCGCACGCGCGAGTCCCGCCATTTCGTCGGCCATCCGGTGCGCGTCGGCCAACGCAGCGCGACTGCGGGGAGCGTCGGCGCGCAGCTCGGCGAGATCGTTGACGAGCGGCAGCCAGATCGCCCACCAGCCGATCACCAGGGCGACGAAGAGCGCGAATCCGGCGACGATGCGCCGCTCGGCGCGTGACTTCCCTGCCCACCAGCGAGAGATCGACGAGGCGGTGACGGCGTCGCGCGCGCCGCTCATGGCGCGCCGACCCGGATGCGCGTGCCGGCGCTCGACGTCGCGACCAGCGCCGGAATGCCGCCGGCGCGCATCCTCGCGTCGACGAGGGCCGCCTGTCCGGCGTCGACGCGGCCGAGGTCGAACGTCCAGTGGCCGTCGGAATAAATGGCGTTCCTCACGGTTCCGGGCGGCAATGCGGCGAGCGCCGCGCTCGTGCGTGCCAGCAGCGGCAACGCATCGTCGGGCGCTGGATTGCCGTGCGCGTGCTGCTGTTCCATGTAACGGCGCGCGATTGCCGCGGCGGCGGAGGCGGGCGTCGCCGCCTGCGCCGGCGCGACGCCCGCGCTGGCGGCCACGGCGATCCAGTCGCGCCCGCGCTGCCATGCCGAATATTTATGCCAGCCCCACTCGCCGAGCGTCAGGGCAACATGGAGCGCGATGGCCGCGGCGGCGATCGCGAGCGCGGGAACGAAGAGGCGCCGCCGGTCGCGTCCGGACGTCACCGGTTTCGTCGGACCTTGCGGTCGCAAATCGAGCGCCTGTGCGAACGCGGCAGCGCCGGCGTCGTGCCAGCGCCATGGCTTGCCCCGAACGAATGTCGTCCCGGTCTCCGCCTTCCATCGTTCGAAGGGCGCGTCCGCGATTGGCCGCGTCGACGTGGATCTCGACCGGCAGTCGACCTTCACGCTGCGCCTGCTTGAGCGCCAGTACGAGCTCGGCCGGAAGGCCATCCGCGAAGATCGCGCCCGCCGGCAGCGCGCGGCCGTCGCCGATGCGGAGGAAGCCGTCGTGACCCGTGGCTTCGCCGGCGCACCAGTGCCAGGCCCCGTCGGGCGCGACGAGGTCGGGCTCCGCGATGATGCGTGTTGCGGTGCGCCCGCGATGCGCGAACGCGCCGCACGCGGCGATGAACTCCTTCGCCACGATCACGACACGCACCTGCCCGTCCGCGCGCTGCGCCGACGCCGTGAGTTGCTGGGTGTCCGCCGGTCCCGCGATCTGGTCCTCGACGGCGAAGGCGGCGGCGCCCGCGACACGGCCCGGGGCGAGCGGCGGCAAGACCACACAGGCGATGCGCGCCTGCGCGGCCGCAATGACGATCTCGATCCGGTCCGCGGCGGGCCACGTGTCCGGACGGCCGATTCCCGTCTCCCTCCGTGTTCCGGTGGCATCGAACAGCGCCCACGGCAGCGCACGCGCGCCGGTGGGAGCGGCGGTGGCCAGGACGCGCAGCGTCGTCATCGCAATGCGATCGGGCATGGCATTCGGCCAAGTTTACTCGACGGCGCGCGCGGCCTCGTGCCGGCCGGCGCGATTTTCCTGCCCGCCGCCAGTGAATCGCATGAGGGATCTGCTAGTCGACGGCCTGCCACACGATCTCGGGCCAGGCGCCGGCACCGCGATGCAGGAGCGCCCGGGCGGTGGCGAGCGTGCTGCCCTGCCGCGCGACGATCGTCACGAGGAAGTATTCGCTGCGCACGACGAGCGCGTCGTCGCCGCGCAGCGAGGCGCCTCGCGGCAGGCGGGCGCGGAACTCCGCGATCGTCGTGAACGGCTTTTGCGCGCGCGTCGCGACGAGCGCGGCGAGCGAATCGCCGGCGAGACCGTCGACGATCGTCGCCAGCACTTCGGGCGGCGCGGTGTTGACGTTCACCGCCGCGTTCGATGGGAGCGCCGCGAGGAACGGCGAGACGGCCGCGATCCGCGCCCCCGTGACGCCCTTCACGTCGGCGAGCTCGCCGACACGGATCAATGCCTGGTTCGCCGCGAGGCCCGGCGCTGCCTGGGCGGTGTAGTACGCATCCTCCGCGCCCGCGGCGCGCGGGATGCCGTCCGCATCGATCCAGTCCGCGATCGCATCGACTGCGGGGAGCGGACCGCCCAGGGTCGCGAACAGCCGCGAGACGCGTTGCGTCATCGCGTTCGCGGCGACGCCTTCCGCGCCCAGTGCGTTGATGTTGAGGCGCGCCTGCGCGTCCGTGATCGATCCGCGGATCTCGCCATTCTCGAGCGGGATCGGCGGAAGCGGCAGCGCCCACGGCTCGCCGAGATGATCGATGGCCGAGTGTGAGCCGTCTTCGTCGAGGATCTCGCGGGCCCATTGCACGCCGGCCATTGCGAGCGCCTGCGCCTGCACCTGGTCACGCCGGTGCAGGACGGTGCGCGCCCAGCGCTGCTGATCCGCGAGCACGGTGACCGCGACCACGGCGGCAAGCGCCGCCAGGACCATCGCAAGGACCACGGCGCTGCCGCGCGCGCGACGGCTCGTCATCGCAGCGCCAGCCATCGTTCGACGCTCGTGCCGTCGTCCTGCGCGAGCACGACGCGCACCGCGCGCGGCAGATCGGGCTCGCCGAGCACGGGCCAGCGGTCGCGCCATCCGCCCTGCGAATCGAGGTACTCGACACGCATTCCGGAGATGCCACCCGCGAGCGCGTATGCCGTCGGAGCGACATTGCCCGGCTGGTCGAGGTGCGGCCAGTAGGCGATCTCGACGGCGCCATTGTTGAGCCTGTAGCCGATGCGCTGGCCGGCGGCTCCCGGTTCGTTGCCCGCTTCGCCGCCGGAACGGGAAAAGCGGATCGTCGCGTTTCCACCGGCATCGGTGGCGCCGACCCACGCCGGCTCCTTCGCGTTTCCCGAGCGCGCCGCGCGTGGCGTCGCCGCGCGCATGTCGGCTTCCAGCCGGGCGAACAGCGCATCGAGCGTGCGCCAGCGCGCGGCCTCCTCGGCGAGCCGGCTTTCGCTCTGGGCGAGCGCGCTCGTCGCGCGGTAACCGAGCAACGCGATCAGCGCGAGGATCGCCAGCGCGATCAGGATCTCGATCAAGGTGAAGCCGCCACGACGCGGCGTGCGCGCGATCATGGCCGCTGCGGCTGCCCGAGGTATCCGACGAGGCGCGCGAGCGCGTAGTCGGGCTGCGCCGGAGCGGCGACCGTGACTTCGATCCGGCGGAACGACGGATTGGGCGTGGCGGCGACGTTCTCGTGCCACGCGAAGCGCGCCCCTGCCTGCATCGCCTCTCCGTCGCGCGTGCCGATCGCCGGCCAGTCGCGCGCGACCTGCGCCGCCGCAAGGCGGTTCTGCGCGACCCAGAGCGCCAGCGTGCGCTCCTTGAGGAGCGTGGCGCCGTCGCCCGCCTGCGCGACCGCGCGCATTCCCGCGGCGAGCGCGACCGCGATGATGGCGAGCGCGACCAGGATCTCGACTAGCGTGAATCCGGCGCGGCGGAAAACGCCACGCGGTTCAGCGGATCGGCGCTGACGATGATGGTCCATTGTGGGGAACCCAGGACGAGCGAATACGGTTCGTTGCGGCCGCTCGCGCGAAACGGAAGGATCGCATCGGGCGGAGCGGGAGTGCCTGCGTACACCGAGGGCGTCACCGCGAAGCCCGAAGGGAGCGTGCGCATCGCGAGCACGTCGTCGCCGGAGAACAGCGTCCAGCGTCCGTCGCCGCCGCGGCGCCAGAACCGGTAGGCACCGCCTTCGGCCGAGACCCCGAGCGTCTCGTTCTGCCACTGGGCGAGCGCGGCGGCGTGCTCCAGCGCGCCCGCGAGCCGTCTTGCCTCGCGCTCCGCGACGCCGCGCTCGTCGATGCCGATGTTCGCGAAGACGAGTCCCGCGCCCACCGCGAGCACGACCAGGACGACCAGGATCTCGATCAGCGTGAAGCCGTCACGGTGCATCTCAAATCCGGCGCGCAGGCGCGTGCGCCGCCCCGAACCGCTCAGAGGTCCCACGAACCGATGTCGGCGTCGGTTCCGGCGCCGCCGGGGGCGCCGTCCGCGCCGAAGCTGAAGACGTCGATCTCGCCGCGCACGCCAGGATTGAGGTACTGGTACGGATGGCCCCACGGGTCGTTGGGCAGGCGCTCGAGATAGCCGCTGGGCTTCCAGTTGGGCGGGAGCGGCGCGATCGCCGGGCGTGCGACCAGCGCGGCGAGCCCCTGATCGGTCGTCGGGTAGCGCTGGTTGTCGAGGCGGTAGAGCTTCAACGCCGACAGGATCGAGGCGATGTCGCTGCGCGCCGCCACGGCGCGCGCCTCGTCGGGGCGCTCCAGCACTTTCGGAACCACGAGTGCCGCGAGGATGCCGAGGATCACGATCACAACGAGCACTTCGATCAGCGTGAATCCGCGCGAAAGTCGCGTGCCGGGCGCACGCGGAGCGTGACGCGCAGGTGCGCAAGTGTTGCGCGAGCGGTTGCGAGGTGCGTTCGAATCGCTGGCACGGGGCGAGGCCATCATCGGGCGATTATAATCCGGCGGTCGCAAAAGCCGTGATCGATCCTCGCCGCACTTCGCCTGCCCATGTTCCGATTTCGCTTCATCGCAGGACTCATCGCCCTGCTGGCGCTCGCCGTGGTCGCGGTCGCCGGCTACGCCAAATGGTGGCTCGCGCAGCCGCTTGCGCTTCCGTCGGCGCCCATCGCATTCGAAGTGAGGCAGGGCGCGAGTCTCCGCGCGGTGGCGCGCGAGCTCGCCGACGCGGGCGTTCTCACGCGCGACTGGCCGTTGATCGCGCTCGCCCGGTTGGAGGGCGTCGATCGCACGATCAAGGCAGGCAACTACGAAATCTCCGACGGGATCACGCTTCCGGGGCTGCTCGCCAAGCTCACGCAGGGCGACGTCACGCAGTCCGCGTTGACGATCGTCGAGGGCTCGACGTTCGCCGAGCTGAAGGCGCTGATCGCCGCCAATCCGGACATCGCTGTATCCACCGTGGATCTGCCGGACGCCGAATTGATGCAGAAGATCGGCGCCACGGGTACGCGGCCCGAAGGGTGGTTCTTTCCGGAGACCTACTACTTCGCGGCCGGATCGAGCGACACCGCAGTGCTCGCGCGCGCGTATCGGCTGATGAAAAGCCGACTCGACGCCGCGTGGGAACGGCGCGACCCGGACACGCCGCTCAGGGATCCGTACGAAGCGCTGATCCTGGCGTCGATCATCGAGAAGGAAACGGCGCGCGGCGCGGACCGGCCTCTGGTAGGCTCGGTGTTCGTCAATCGCCTGAAGAGCGGCATGCGCCTGCAGACCGACCCGACGGTGATCTACGGACGTGGCGCGAGCTTCGACGGCGACCTGCGCCGGCGCGATCTCGAGCAGGACACGCCGTTCAACACCTACACGCGCGACGGGCTGCCGCCCGCGCCGATCGCGCTGCCCGGCCAGGCTTCGCTCGATGCGGCGACTCATCCGCCGAAAACGCCTTATCTCTATTTCGTGTCGCGCGGCGACGGGACTTCCGAATTCTCGACCAATCTCGCGGATCACAACCGCGCCGTGGCAAAATTCCAGAAGGGCGGCCGCTGACGACCGATCGCCTGCCGCGTCGCCGACCGTCCCAACGCCTCGACATGCCCACGAAATCCGGACGCTTCATCAGCCTCGAAGGCATCGACGGCGCGGGGAAGAGCACGCACGCGGTATGGCTCGCCGACCGGATCCGCGCCGCGGGCGACGTCGTGGTCATGACTCGCGAGCCCGGCGGGACGGCCATCGGCGAAAGATTGCGCGACGTCCTGCTGCACGAGCCGATGTCGCACGACGGCGAGGCGCTGCTCATGTTCTGCGCGCGGCGCGAGCATGTCGATCGGGTGATTCGGCCGGCGCTGGAGCGCGGCGAGTGGGTGATCTCGGATCGTTTCACCGACGCGACCTTCGCCTACCAGGGCGGCGGCCACGGCGTTCCGATCGAGCGTCTGGCCGCGCTCGAGGAATGGATCCTCGACGGTTTTCGGCCCGACCTCACCATTCTGTTCGACGTCCCGCCGGAGGTATCGCGGGCGCGGCTCGACAAGGCGCAACGCAAGGGCCGCGTGCTCGACAAGTTCGAGCGCGAGGAGGGCGCGTTCTTCGCTCGAGTGCGCGACGCCTACCTCGATCGGGCCCGTGCCGAGCCCCGCCGCTTCCGGATCATCGACAGCACGGCGCCGGTCGATTCCGTGCGGCGAGAGCTCGAGCGCGCGCTCGCGGCGCTCGCGGACAGGGTGTCATGATCGCGCCGACCGCCGACGTCGACGTGGCGCTGCCCTGGCCCGCGCTGCCGCCGTGGCTTTCGTCCCTCGCCGCCGAGACACTGGCGGGACGCGCGAGCTGGCCGCATGCGCTTCTCATCAGCGGTCCGCGCGGCGTGGGCAAGCACGCGCTGGCGCTTTACTTCGCGCAAGCGCTCCTTTGCGAGACGCCGCGCGCCGAGGGTTCCCCTTGCGGCACATGCCCCGGATGCCGCTATGCGATCGCGGGCCAGCATCCCGATCTGATGCGCCTCGAGCTCACGACGTATGACGAAGCGACAGGCGAATGGGAAGCGGTCGACACGATCGCCGTCGACCGCATTCGCGCGCTGATCGACTTCGCGCTCCTGTCCAGCCATCGGCAGCGCGCCAAGGTCGCGGTGATCGTCCCCGCCGAGCGCATGCATCCGTCGGCCGCGAATGCGCTGCTGAAGACGCTCGAGGAGCCGCCGGCGGGAACTTTTCTGATCCTCGTGTCCGATCAGCCGGGACGCCTGCCCGCGACGATCGTGTCGCGCTGCCGCAAGATGGCGGTGGCGCTGCCGCCCGAGTCGGCCGCGCTCCCGTGGCTTGCGGCGCAGGGAATCGCCGCGCCGGCCGCGGCGCTGGCGCAGGCCGGCGGGGCGCCGCTTCTCGCCCTCACCCACGCCGATGCGGCGACACAGTCCGAGCGAAAGGCGTGGCAGGACGCGCTTTGCGATCCGGCGCGCCTTCCGGTGATCGCGCTCGCGCAGCGCCTCGACGCCGCGGGGAAGGAGCAGCGCAAGCCTCGCTTCGCCCTGGTACTCGACTGGATGATCGCGTGGGCGTCCGACATCGCTCGCGCGGGAGCGGGAGGCGCCGCAAGGCGCAATCCCGAATGCGCGGCGAAGATCGCAGCGCTGGCGTCACAGGTGGCGCCGATCGAGTTGTTTCGCTATCATCGATCGTTATTGCGGCAACGCGCGCTCATGACGCACCCGCTGACGCCCCGCCTCGTCGCCGAGGCGCTACTTCTAGATTACAAGGCATTGTTCAGATAACGACATGGCCGACCCCAAGACGGTAAGCCCCGCACTCAAGGAAACCGGCTCGCGTCCGGGCGTGCTGTCGCTCAATATCCGCGAGCGTGCCGCGCTGTATGCCGCCTACATGCCGTTCCTGCGCGGCGGCGGGATCTTCATCCCCACCTCCCGCCAGTACCAGCTCGGCGATGAGGTGTTCATGCTGCTGTCGCTGATGGACGATCCCAATCGCATCGCGGTGCAGGGCAAGGTGGTCTGGATCACGCCTGAGGGCGTCCAGGGAAGCCGCACACAGGGCATCGGCGTCGAGTTCACGCAGGACGAGACCGGCGCGGCGGCACGCGCGACGATCGAGAAGATCCTCGGCGAGACGCTCGCGTCGGCGCGGCCGACGCATACGATGTAGTTCGCGGCGGTCGGTCGCGATCCTCGCCGACCGTTGCGGCCGTGGTCGGGGCGCAGCGCCGGTTGCAGGCAGCACGTCTCACCTTCCCGATCCAGGCCGATGTTCGTCGATTCGCATTGCCATCTCGATTTTCCGGATCTCGCCGCCGATCTTCCGGCGGTGCTGGATGCGATGACGCAGGCGCAGGTCACGCATGCGCTGTGCATCTCGGTGAACCTTCCAGACTGGCCCGCCGTGCACGCGCTCGCCACGCGGCACGACAATCTGTATGCGACGGTTGGCGTCCACCCCGATTACCCGGACACCCCCGAGCCGTCGCAGGACGACCTCGAGGCGCGCGCCGCGCTGCCGAAGATCGTCGCGATCGGCGAGACGGGGCTCGACTACTACCGCCAGGAAGGCAACCTCGAATGGCAGCGCACGCGCTTTCGCACGCACATCCGCGCGGCGCGTCGCACCGGAAAGCCTCTTGTCATCCACACGCGCGCGGCTGCCGCGGACACGCTCGCCATCATGCGCGAGGAGGGCGCCGACGAAGCGGGCGGGGTGATGCACTGCTTCACCGAGACTGCGGACGTCGCCCGTGCCGCGCTCGATCTCGGCTTTCACATCTCGTTTTCGGGAATCGTCACCTTCAAGAACGCGAAGGACCTGAAGGAGATCGCCCGATTCGTCCCGATGAGCCGCATGCTGATCGAGACCGACGCTCCATACCTCGCCCCCGTCCCGCATCGCGGCAAGCGCAACGAGCCCGCGTTCGTTCCGTTCGTCGCGGCCGAAATCGCGGCGCTGCGCGGCATTTCGGTCGCCGCGGTCGCGCAGGCGACCTCCGCGAATTTCTTCCGACTCTTCCACATCGATCCCTCCGGTCCCTCCCCATGATTGCCCGCGCTTTCCGCGCCACACGTCATGCCCTCCTGCTGATCCTCGCCGTACTGCCGGCGCTCGTCGCGCCATTGGCCGTCGCGCAACCGGTCAACGAGGATCTCGCGATCGCAGCCGAGAACGACCGTTCCGCCGACGTGCGCCGAATGCTGGAGCGCGGCGCGAGTCCCGATTCCGTCGGCCCGAACGGCGATCCGGCGCTGGTTGTGGCGGCGCGAGCCGGCAGCGCGGCGACGGTCGGCGCGCTGCTCGCGGCGCATGCGGCGGTGAACGCGAAGAACCGTTACGGCGACACGGCGGTCATGGCAGCGGCGCTTGCCGGGCGCCTCGACATCGTGAAGAAGCTGCGGAGCGCGGGTGCGACGCTCGACGGGCCGGGCTGGACCGCGCTCATCTATGCGGCCACCGGCGGCCACGACGATGTCGTCGCCTATTTGCTGGCCGAGGGTTCCAGCATCAACGCGGCGTCGCCGAACGGCACCACCGCGCTGATGATGGCCGTGCGCGAGGGGCGGTTGAGCACCGCCGAGCTGCTGATCGCCAAGGGCGCGGACGTGAACCGGCGCAACGAGAACGGCGCGAGCGCGCTCGCGTGGGCCGTGCGCAACAACGATCGGGGATTGGCGGAGCGCTTGCGTCGCGCGGGCGCACGCGACTGACGCGGCGGGTTACTCGCCGTCGTCCGGGGCGGGGGAGCCTTCCGGCAGCGGTGCGGCGTTGGCCGTGCCGACCAGCGAAGGAATCATTCCGGGCAGCACGCCCATCAGCCGGCGCGCGCCGTCGAAGTGCTTGGCCCAGTATCCGGCGTCGATCGCGGCCACCTCGACGTCGCGGCCTCGTCTCGGTGCGTGGATGAACCGGTTGTCGCCGAGGTAGATGCCGACGTGCGAGTAGGCGAAGCGCCGCGTGTTGAAGAACACGAGGTCTCCTGGCTTGAGCTCGGCCAGCGGCACCTTGTCCCCGATCCGCGCAAGCTCGCGCGCCGAGCGCGGCAGCGTGACGCCGGTCACTTGCTGGAACACGAACTGGACGAGACCGCTGCAATCGAGGCCGCTCTTCGGCGTCGTCCCGCCGAACTTGTAGCGGATGCCGATGAGATCGAGCGCTCGCGCGGTCAAGTCCTGCGCTGCGTGCCACGCCCCCGACGCCGCATTCGCGACTTCGGAGGACGCGGCGGCCGCCGGCGGCGCGGCTTCGACCGGCACCGAATCGTCCGCGCGGCACACGTTGGCGAATAGCAGCGCCGCGCACAGGGCGACCGCTGCACCAAAAAGGGGCAATTTTCGAGCTTGCATCGCACTATTGTCCCGGATTACTCAGGATCGGGCAAACCCCGGAGCCGTCAGCCCCGCTTCGGGTTCCGGGCCTCGGGCGGAATGTCGGCGCGGGCACGCGCGGCGGCGCGACGCCGGCGAGCCTCTTTCGGATCGGCCGAAATCGGCCGGAGCAGCTCGATTCGGTCACCGTCCGAGATTCGGGCGTGCGCCGCAATGGCGTGCCCGCGCACCGCGAGCACGAGCGAGGCGAGGTCAAGGCCCCACGCTGCGATGAGGCCAGAGCGGCGAATCGCGTCGGCCGCGGTCGAGCCATCGGGCAGGGACACGGGCACGCAATCCTGCGCCGCTTCGGCGGCGTAGAGAACGGTGACCTTCACGGGGCCGCCGTTCGCGTGGATTCGGCGCGGCGCACGAATGCGTCGATGAAGCTGTTGGCGATGTGGTTGAACACCGGACCCACGATCCGCTCGAGGACAGGCGTCGCGAACTCGTAGGCGAGCTCGAATTCGATCTTGCACGCGTCGGGCGCGAGCGCGATGAAGCGCCATTCGCCGTGCAGGTGGCGGAACGGACCGTCCTTCAGCGTGACGACGATGGACTCGGGCCGCCGGTTCGCGTTGTCGGTCGTGAAATGCGCGCGCACGCCGTGGTAGTCGATGTCGATCCGCGCCGTCCTGCTGCCCTCGTGCGTCTCCAGTATCCGCGCGCCGCCGCACCACGGGAGGAATCGTGGATACGCTTCGACACCATCGACGAGATCGAACATCGCGTCGGCGGAAAACGGGACCAGCACCGACTTTTTCACGCTCTGCATGGGCGGATTGGTAAGATTGGGGAACCGTCACCGGCTCGCGCGCGCGCATCGCCGCGGCCGGCCATGGAGCCAGGGCATGAGCATCGTCGACAACAGAAAAGCGTATCACGACTATTTCGTCGAGGAACGATTCGAGGCGGGACTCTCCCTCGAGGGCTGGGAAGTGAAGGCGATCCGCGCCGGGCGCGCGCAGCTCAAGGAAGCCTACGTGATCGTGAAGAACGGCGAGATCATGCTGATCGGCGCGCACGTGACTCCGTTGTCCACCGCGTCGACGCATGTGCACGCGGACCCGGTACGCACGCGCAAGCTGCTGCTCCACAGGAACGAGATCAACCGGCTGGTCGGTCAGGTCGAGCGCGCGGGCTACACGATGGTGCCGCTCAACCTGCACTATGTGAAGGGCCGCATCAAGCTCGACGTGGGCCTCGCGAAGGGCAAGAAGCAATACGACAAGCGGGCGTCGGTCAAGGAGCGCGAGTGGAGTCGCGAGCAGCAGCGGCTGATGCGCGACCGCACCGGCACCGCGCGGGCGACGCGCCGGACATGAGCGGGGACGAGCCGTTCGCGCTGCGGCCTGCGCGGCGCGAGGACGCCGCGGCGCTTGCCGCGATCTACGGTCACCACGTCGCGACGGGTGCGGCGACCTTCGAGCTTGTGCGACCCACGGTGGAGGAAATGGCGCGGCGCCACGCCGAGATCACGGAGGCCGGCTACCCTTTCTTCGTCGTGACGAATGCGGCGCACGAAGTGGTCGGATACGCGTATGCGAGCGCCTATCGCGCCCGTCCGGCATACCGCTTCACCGTCGAGGACTCGATCTATCTCTCTCCCGAGGCGGCCGGCCGAGGACTCGGCGGGCGACTTCTCGGTGCGCTCATCGACGCCTGCACGGCGCGCGGCGACCGGCAGATGATCGCGGTGATCGGGGGCACCGACAACGCGGCGTCGATCGCCCTTCACGCGCGCGCCGGCTTCGTCGAGGCCGGGCGTCTTCGCGCGGTCGGCCGGAAGTTCGAGCGTTGGGTCGATACGGTGCTGATGCAGCGTCCGCTGGGCGAAGGCGCGACCTCGCCGCCGCCGCGCTGCTGACCGGGTCCCTCGCAAGCTGCCGGCGGTGCACGGCACGCCGCGTTTGCGGCGTCAGTATTCGCCGTACATCTTCGCGCGGTCGAGCTTCGCGGTCCAGGGCAATCCCGCGTTGCGCCAGCCGTTGACGATGCGCTGCCCTTTCTGCGGGCCATCGGGGGCGGGATCCCCTTCGAAGCCATCGACGATCGTGTAGACGCGCCGGTACCCCGCATTCGTCAGGATGTCCGCGGCCATCGCGGCGCGCGCTCCGCCCTGGCAGATCAGCACGACGATGGCATCGCGCGTGAGCGACTTCTGCGCGAGTCGCCGGTCGACGGCCGCGACAAAATCCGGATTGCGTTCGAGCTGGTACGCGCCTTTCGCCGCATCCCATTGCGCGTTCAGCGGATCGAGCAGGAAGGGAACGTGCGCATCCACGGTGGTGGGCATCCCGTTGAAGATGAGCTCCCCACGGGTGCGGACGTCGACGAACAACATTCGATCGCCGATGGCGTCACTCAGAATGCCGGCCTCGACGGCCGAGAGATACAGCGCCGCACGCGTGCGCTTGCTGGCCGGAAGGCTCCCCGGGTCGACCTCCGACGGGGGCACCGCGAAGGGTGCCGTGGCGGGTAGATAAGAGCTCGAAGCGCCCGTGTCCGGTGACGCCGCCGTGCAGGCTTCGTCCCCCGCTGTCGCGTTCGTGGCGAGCAGCAGTGCAAACCCGACGAGCAATGGCAGGCTGCGGCGAAGCGCGATCGGCATTCCGGATTTCCCGTGAGCGTGTGGTGAACCTACGTTACGCCGACCTTTGCCGCGCATCTTGACGCGACGCAAATCGCGTGTCGACGATGGCGCGGCGTGCCGGTGGATGCGTGCGACAGGATGTCGCGCCGCGAGGTCGCTCAGTGCGGGCGCGGCGGCATCGAAGCGATGCGCAGATCGCGCAGCAGTGCGCCTGCGGCGCGAACGCCGCTGCGTGTCGCCGCCTCGAGCGTCGCCGGAAAATCGGGATCGGTGTAATCGCCGGCGAGATAGATGCGTTCGTCGATGCGGCCCGTCACCGGGCGGGCAAGCGCGGGCGTGCACGCATACGTCGCGCGCTGCTCGGCGATGACGCGCGACCAGGCGAGCGGCGCGAGCGTGCGGTACCGGCGCTGCAACTGGGCGTCGACCTCGCTCACGAGGGTCGCCTGGTCGAGCGCGTTGTGCGGCCCCCCGGTGCTGATCACCACGGCGACCAGTCCGCGCGCCCTGCCGGGAAGCGGCTCGCGCGGCGTGGCGTTGCGATCGAAGATCCACTGCCCGGGCGCGTCGTCGAGCCGCATCAGCGGGACGGGGAGCCGCAACGGCTCGACATGGCCGAGGTAGATAGTGGTGATGGGCTCGTAGTCGAACGCCGCGACGGCGGCGAGCGGAGCGCGCCACGCCGCTTCCTCGCCGGCAGCCCCGAGCGCCGCAGCCAGCTGGTGCGGCCCGACGGCGACGATCGCCGCATCGCACGTCACGCTGCCCGCGCCTGTCGCGATGTCGACGCGCTCTCCTTCGCGCGCGATCGAGCGCACGGTGACGCCCGTTTGCACGGTGCCGGCGCGAACGCCGACGAAGCGCGCCGCCGCCTCGGGAAAGAGCGCGCTCAAGTCCGCCGAAGGGACGAGCATGTCGCTCTCGCCGGCGCCGGCTCCGAACGTCTCGCGCAGCACATTCAGGAAATGCTGCGCCGAGGCCGCTTCCGGAGGCGTGTTGAGGGCGGCGATGCAAAGCGGCTCCCACACCGACTCCATCGCGTGCAGCGGCGTGCCGGCGAAGCACTGGCTGACGGTCTGGCCCTTCGGCACCCGGAACCCTGCCCGCGCGAGCCGGCGGAACCCCGTCAGCAGCGAGATGCGCTCGCGCCAGGAAAGGCCCCGCGCCGCGAGCATCGCGCCGACCAGGTTGAGCGGAGCAGGCAGCGGCCACGCGGCCAGCGCGACGGCCTCGCGCGGCGCATCGCCGAACGGGCGCAGCGTGAGCGGCAGGCGTCTGAACAACGTCGCCCCCCGCTCACGGCCGTGCACTTCGCTGATGAGGTCGAGCGTCTGCCGGTTCGCGCCGACCATGAGATGCTGGCCGTTGTCGAGCGCGATTCCGTCCTGCACCACGCGGCGCGCGCGACCGCCGAGAACGCGCGCCTGCTCGAGCAACGTAACGCGCACGCCGGCGCGCGCAAGCGTCACGGCCGCGGCGCAGCCCGCCCAGCCGCCTCCGACGATGACGACGTGCGCGGCGGGCGCGGCGTTCACCTCTTGTCAGCTCCACCGCGACGTGCGGAAGGCGATCCACAGCTTGCGCAGCGGCGTGAGCGCGATCCGGTGCTCGAGGACGCCAAAGCCGTCGCGCTCGATCTCGTCCAGCAGCGCGGCGTAGATGGCGGCCATGATGAGCCCGGGCCGTTGCGCGGCGCGGTCCTCCGGCGGGAGCGCGTCCTGCGCGCGCCGGTACCATGCGCGGGCGCGGACGACCTGCTCGGCCATCAGCGCGCGAAAACCGGCGCTGGATTCGCGCCGCAGCAACGCGGTGGCGCCGATGCCATGGCGCGCGAGCTCGTCCTGCGGCAGGTAGATCCGGCCGCGGCGGGCGTCCTCGCCGACGTCGCGGATGATGTTGGTGAGCTGGAACGCGATGCCGAGGTCGCGGGCATAGCCGCGCGTCGCGGGGTTCGTGTAGCCGAAGATCTCCGCCGACATGAGCCCGACGACGCCGGCGACGCGGTCGCAATAGAGCAGCAGATCGTCGAAGTCGACGTAACGATGGCGATCGAGATCCATTGCCATTCCGTCGATGACCATCTGCAATTGACCCTGCTGCAGCGGAAATTCGCGGACGATGGGCGCGAGGGCCCGGGTCACCGGGTGCTGCGGCGTGCCGGAGAATGCGGCGCCGACCTCGGTGCGCCACCAGGCGAGCTTGGCCGCCGCGATCGTCGGGTCGCTCACTTCGTCGACGACGTCGTCGACCTCGCGGCAGAATGCATAGAGCGCGGTGATCGCGCGGCGCCGTGGCGGCGGCAGGAACATGAAGCTGTAATAGAAGCTGGAGCCGCTGCGCGCGGCACGCTGCGCGCAATACTCGTCGGGCGTCATGCGGCGGCTCCGCTGCCGGCAGCGCGATGGCGGCGGGCCGGGAACAGCGCGCGACAGGCGACCATGGGCCAGTCGAAGCCCGACAGCCTCGGCCGATGCGCAAAGACGTCGCCGCCCGCGGCGTCGATGCCGTCGAGGATCCGGTGGCCGCCGGCGAGAACGCCCGCGATCTCCAGCGCGAGGCGCCACGGCAGCGCATGCGTCAATGGCCGGCCGGATTCGAGCAGCGCGCGGGCGCGTCCGGTCTCGAATGCCATCAGGGCGCGCCACGCAGGGTCGCAACGGCCCTGCGCGATCTGCACCGGGTCGACGCCGAAGCGCCTGCAGTCCTCGAGCGGAAGGTAGACGCGGCCGCGCTGCCAGTCGGCGGCGACGTCCTGCCAGAAATTGATGAGCTGCAGCGCCGTGCAGATCGCATCGCTTGCCCGCTCGTTGGTCGGCGTCGCAGCGCCGTAAAGATGAAGCATCAGGCGCCCGACGGGATTCGCCGACCGGCGGCAATAGTCGAAGAGCAGCGCGGCGCTCTCGTACCGATGCGTGGTCACGTCCTGCCGGAACGCGGAGAGCAACTCGCGCATCGGCGCGAGCGGCAGGCGATGCCGTGCGACCGCCGCGGCGAGCTCGGGGAAGGGCGGCATGTCGGGAATATCGCCGGCGGCGATCGCGTCGAGCGCGCGCTCGAAGGCGTCAAGCCCGGCCTGCCGCTCCTCGGGTGTCGCGTCACCTTCGTCAGCGATGTCGTCGGCGGCGCGCGCGAAGCGATAGATCGCGACGATCGCCTTCCTGAGGTGCCTTGGCACCAGCAGTGACGCGACGGGAAAGTTCTCGTAATGGGCGACCGACATCCGTAACGCGGCGCCAGGCGCCGAAAGGAGCACATATCCCGGGAGGAACGCCCTCCGGACCGCGTTCCCGCGGTGGCGAAGGAACGCGAGTTCCGCTATACTTTTCCGTTTGGCGGAAGCGGCCGCGAAAGTGGCGGAATTGGTAGACGCACCGGCCTTAGGAGCCGGCGGGGCAGCCCATGGGGGTTCGAGTCCCCCCTTTCGCACCACGTTCGAAAAATAGCAAGGATTCGAAGCACATGCAAACCAGCCTGGAAACGATCGGCCAGCTTGAGCGGCGCCTCAACATGGCGGTTCCGCTGGCGGAGATCGAGAGCGAGGTCGAAAAGCGCCTCGCGCGCCTCGCCAAGAACGTGAAGGTCGCCGGTTTCCGGCCCGGCAAGGTGCCGATGAAGATGGTCGTCGCGCAGTACGGCGGCCAGGTGCGCTCCGACGTCATCTCCGACGCGCTTCAGTCGACGTTCACCGACGCGATCCGCGCGCAGAACCTTCGCGTGGCCGGCAATCCGCGGATCGAGCCGCGGCCGGATGCCACGGCGCCCGGCCAACTCGAATTCTCCGCCGTGTTCGAGGTGTATCCGGAAATTCGCCTCGGCGACCTCTCCGACGTCATGATCGAACGGCCCGTCGCCGAGGTCGGCCCCGCGGACGTCGACCAGACGCTGGATGTGCTGTGCAAGCAGCGCACGCGCTACGAGCACGTCAGCCGCGCCGCCGCGAAGGGCGATCGCGTGATCGTCGATTTCACCGGCCGCATCGACGGCGTCGAGTTTCCGGGCGGGCAGGCGAAGGATTTCGCCATCGTCATCGGCGAGGCGGCGATGCTCCCGGAGTTCGAGGCGGCGGTCACTGGCATCGCCGAAGGCGAGACGAAGGTGTTCGGGCTCACGTTTCCCGCCGATTACCACGGCAAGGAAGTCGCCGGCAAGCACGCGGAATTCACCCTGACCGCAAAAACCGTTTCCGAGCCTCACGTTCCGCCGGTTGACTCGGCGTTCGCGCAGGCGTTCGGCATCGCGAGCGGAAGCGTCGACGAGCTGAAATCCGAAGTCGCCGCGAACCTTAGGCTCGAGCTGAAGCGCAAGGTCGAGGCGAAGGTGCGCGGGCAGGCGCTGTCGGCGCTGCGGCGCAAGGCCGAGTTCGCCATTCCGAAGGCGCTGGTCGATGCCGAGGCGCAGAGCATGGCGCAGCGGATGGCCGGCGACATGGCGCAAAAAGGCATGAAGCCTTCCGAGCTCGCGCTGTCGCCCGACCTGTTTCGCTCCGGCGCCGAGGAGCGCGTCGCGCTGGGGCTCGTCGTCGCCGAAGTCGTCCGCACGGAAAAGCTCCACGCGAAGCCCGAGCAGGTGCGGGCGGTCGTGGAGGAAGCCGCGCAGACGTTCGAGCAGCCCGATGCCGTCGTGCGCTGGCACTATGAGAAGCCCGAGCGCCTCGGGGAGTTTGAAATGCAGGCACTCGAGCGCAATGTAGTGGACTGGGTGCTCGCGCGGACGAAGGTCGAGGACAAGCCGGCGACGTTTGCCGAACTGATGGGCCCGAGCGCCGGCTGACGCCTGCACGCTGTGGTCCACAGCAAGGGCCGCGACAAACCTTCAACACGCGCCGCAGGGGCGCCCGATGGATGGCACGGCCGCCTGTCACGCGCGGATCGCGGCGACGGCGCGCATATCGCGTGACGGGCCGCTCGGCGCACTACAATGGCGTCAACGCAACGAATGGATGAGGCGAACATGAGCGCACCGCAAGGCCTGGGCCTGATTCCGATGGTGATCGAGCAGAGCGGACGCGGCGAGCGCGCGTACGACATCTACTCGCGCCTGCTCAAGGAGCGCGTCGTGTTCCTGGTTGGCGCAGTCGAGGAGAACGCGGCCAACCTCGTTGTCGCGCAGATGCTCTTCCTCGAGTCCGAGAACCCGGACAAGGACATCCATTTCTACATCAATTCTCCGGGTGGCTCGATCGCCGCGGGGATGGCGATCTACGACACGATGCAGTTCATCAAGCCGGACGTGTCGACCACGTGCATCGGCATGGCGGCGAGCATGGGTGCGTTCCTGTTGGCGGCCGGTGCCAAGGGCAAGCGCTTCGCGCTGCCCAATTCCACGGTGATGATCCACCAGCCGCTGGGCGGATTCCAGGGGCAGGCGTCGGACATCGAGATCCACGCGAAGTACATCCTGTCGCTGCGCGAGCGGCTCAACCGGCTGATGGCGCTGCACACTGGGAAGTCGATGGAGGAGATCTCCCGGGAGACCGATCGTGACAATTTCCTCACTGCCGACGAGGCCCTGAAGTTCGGGATGATCGACAAGGTCTTGCAGAAGCGGGCCGAGGGCGGGTAAAGTCGGCGCGGGGACCTTCGCCCGGGCGGCTCGCCCGTGCGGCCCCGGCGGATTACCGGACAACGATGGCGGACAAGTCTACCGGCGACAAGCTGCTCTATTGCTCTTTCTGCGGCAAGAGCCAGCACGAGGTGCGCAAGCTGATCGCCGGCCCGTCGGTGTTCATCTGCGACGAGTGCATCGAGCTTTGCAACGACATCATCCGCGAGGAAGGCACGACCGCGGAGTCGACGCGCGCCGACAAGAACAAGCTGCCATCGCCCCACGAGATCCGCCAGATCCTCGACCAGTACGTGATCGGGCAGGACCTCGCGAAGAAGATCCTTGCGGTCGCCGTCTACAACCACTACAAGCGGCTCGAGTCGGGCAGCAAGGACGACGACGTCGAGCTCGCCAAGAGCAACATCCTGCTGATCGGCCCGACCGGCTCGGGCAAGACGCTGCTCGCGCAGACACTCGCGCGCCTGCTCGACGTACCGTTCGTCATCGCCGATGCGACGACGCTGACCGAGGCCGGCTACGTCGGCGAGGACGTCGAGAACATCATCCAGAAGCTGCTGCAGAAGTGCGACTACGACATCGAGAAGGCGCAGCGCGGGATCGTCTACATCGACGAGATCGACAAGATCTCGCGCAAGAGCGACAACCCGTCGATCACGCGTGACGTCTCGGGCGAGGGCGTGCAGCAGGCGTTATTGAAGCTCATCGAGGGCACGATCGCATCAGTGCCGCCGCAGGGTGGGCGCAAGCATCCGAACCAGGAATTCGTCCAGGTCGACACGACCAACATCCTGTTCGTCTGCGGCGGCGCGTTCGACGGCCTCGAGAAGATCATTCGCCACCGCACGGCAAAGACGGGCATCGGCTTCGGCGCCGAGGTGTCGAGTCCGGACGACCGCAAGGACATCAGCCTGCTGCTGCGCGAGTCCGAGCCGGAAGACCTGATCAAGTTCGGGCTGATTCCCGAGTTCGTCGGCCGGCTTCCGGTGGTGGCCACGCTCGAGGAGCTCGACGAGTCGGCGCTGATCCAGATCCTGGTCGAGCCGAAGAACGCACTGGTGAAGCAGTATCAGAAGATGTTCCGGATGGAGGGCGTCGAGCTCGAGATCCGCGAGGGCGCGCTGCGCGCCATCTCGAGCAAGGCGCTGGGGCGCAAGACCGGCGCGCGCGGCCTGCGCTCGATTCTCGAGCAGGTGCTGCTCGACGTGATGTACGACCTGCCATCGCACAACAACCTTGTGCGCGTGGTGGTCGACGAAGCGACCATCGCCAACGACGGCAAGCCGTTGCTGATGTTCGCGGACCAGCCGAAGGTCGCCTCCGCCCACAACTAGCTGTTCCGTCGGCGCGAATTTCCTGTTTGCTCATAGCCGGCGGAATCGCGCGCCGACGCAACACCTGCGCCCGTTGGAGCGGCGTCGGTGTCGCCGCTCAACGGGCGCAAATCCGAGGCACTCGACGTGGCGTGGGTTTGGAGGCACTTTTGCCCCGCCGGCCGATGCTCTAGATCGCGGGTCATCCCGAGCACTTGACCGCTAGCGGCGTTCCCAGGGCACTCGCGTCGTCGGCGCCGGGGGCGGTCCCCCCAAATGATCGCGCTGTTCGCGACACATTCGGCCTTTTTGCCGACTTTTCGCCAATTTTTGCGATTCGTCACCGGACCCGCATTCATCCTGGGCGATAATATTCGGGCGGCAAGGTGAAACGCCGACCGGGATCGGGCGCGGAACGTACACCGTAACCCTCTGACCCGGTGGGGAATTTAATGCTTTTTCGGCGGTCGTATTGACAGTTTGGCCCGCCGGCCCCACTTTGCATCACGTACACCCTACCCGAGACTCGCATGGCTACCGAACCTACCGTTTCCGTCGACACCGCCTCGCTGCCGCTGCTTCCCTTGCGCGACGTCGTGGTTTTCCCGCATATGGTGATTCCGCTCTTCGTCGGGCGCCCGAAATCCATCAAGGCGCTCGATGTCGCGATGGACACCGGCAAGCACATCCTGCTGGTCGCGCAGAAATCGGCAGCCAAGGACGACCCGTCCGCCGAGGATCTCTATCCCATCGGCAGCGTCGCCACCGTGCTGCAGATGCTAAAGCTGCCAGATGGCACGGTGAAGGTGCTGGTCGAAGGTACGCAGCGCGCGCGGATCGATCGCGTCGTCGACGAAGGCGAGTACATGTCGGCGCAGTCGACCTACCTGTCGACGGACACCGGCCGGCCGCACGAGATCGAGGCGATGCGGCGCGCGCTGCTCGCGCAGTTCGACCAGTACGTGAAGCTCAACAAGAAGATCCCGCCGGAAATCCTGACGTCGATGGCGGGCGTCGACGACGGCGGCCGGCTTGCCGACGCGATCGCGGCGCACCTGCCCCTCAAGCTCGAGCAGAAGCAGGAGATCCTCGAGATGGGAGACGTCGGCAAGCGCCTCGAGCACCTGCTCGGCGTCCTCGAAGGCGAGGTCGACATCCTGCAGGTCGAGAAGCGCATCCGTGGCCGCGTGAAGCGGCAGATGGAGAAGAGCCAGCGCGAGTACTACCTCAACGAGCAGGTGAAGGCGATCCAGAAGGAGCTGGGCGAGGGCGACGAGAACGCCGACCTCGAGGAGATGGAGAAGCGCATCAAGGCCGCCAAGATGTCGAAGGAGGCCGAAGGCAAGGCGCTGGCCGAATTCAAGAAGCTCAAGATGATGTCGCCGATGTCCGCCGAGGCGACTGTCGTGCGCAACTACATCGACACGCTGCTCGCGCTGCCGTGGCGCAAGAAGAGCAAGATCAGCAAGGATCTCGCCGCCGCGGTGAAGACGCTCGACGCCGACCACTACGGGCTCGAGAAGGTGAAGGAGCGCATCGTCGAGTACCTCGCCGTGCAGCAGCGCGTCGACCGCCTGAAGGGTCCGATCCTCTGTCTCGTCGGCCCGCCGGGCGTCGGCAAGACGTCGCTCGGGCAGTCGATTGCTAGGGCCACCAACCGCAAGTTCGTGCGGATGAGCCTGGGCGGCGTTCGCGACGAGGCCGAGATCCGTGGCCACCGGCGCACCTACATCGGGTCGATGCCCGGCAAGATCCTGCAGAACATGACCAAGGTCGGCGTGCGCAATCCGCTGTTCCTGCTGGACGAAGTCGACAAGATGGGCATGGACTTCCGCGGCGACCCGTCGTCGGCGCTGCTGGAGGTGCTCGACCCCGAGCAGAACAACACGTTCGTCGACCATTACGTCGAGGTCGAGTACGACCTCTCCGACGTGATGTTCGTCGCGACCGCGAACACGCTCAATATCCCGCCGCCGCTGATGGACCGGATGGAGATCATCCGCCTGTCGGGCTACACCGAGGACGAGAAGGTGGCGATCGCGCGGCAGTACCTCCTGCCGAAGCAGATGAAGAACGCGGGCCTCAAGGACAACGAGCTCCACGTCGCCGAATCGGCGCTGCGCGACATCGCGCGTTATTACACGCGCGAGGCCGGCGTGCGCAACTTCGAGCGCGAGGTGTCGAAGATCTGCCGCAAGGTGGTGAAGGCGCTCGTGTTGCGCCAGAGTGAAGGCAAGCTGCGGGTCGCCAAGAGCCCGGTCGACGTCAACTCGAAGAATCTCGACAAGTACCTCGGCGTGCGCCGCTTCACGTACGGCATGGCCGAGAAAAAGAACCAGGTCGGCCAGGTTACCGGGCTCGCATGGACCGAGGTCGGCGGCGATCTGTTGACGATCGAGGCCGTCGCGCTGCCGGGCAAGGGCAAGACGACCACGACGGGCAAGCTCGGCGACGTGATGAACGAATCGATCGCCGCCGCGTTGTCCGTGGTCCGCCATCGCTCGAAGATGCTCGGCATCGCGGCAGACTTCTATCAGAAGACGGACCTGCACATCCACCTTCCGGAAGGCGCGACGCCGAAGGACGGCCCGTCCGCGGGCGGCGCGATCGTCACCGCGATCGTCTCGATCCTCACCGGCATTCCGGTTCGCTCGGATGTCGCGATGACGGGCGAGATCACGCTGCGCGGCGAGGTGCTGCCGATCGGCGGGCTGAAGGAGAAGCTCCTCGCCGCCGGGCGCGGCGGCATCAAGACGGTGCTGATCCCCGAGGAGAACGTCAAGGATCTTGTCGAAGTTCCCGACGAGATCAAGAACCGCCTCGAGATCCGTCCGGTGCGATGGATCGAGCAGGTGCTCGAGGCGGCGCTGGAACGCCAGCCGACGCCGCTGCCGGAAACGGTCGTGGGTGAAGCGCCGGCCGTGCCGTCGGCGCCCGCGGCGGACGAGACGCCGGCGCTCATCAAGCACTGACGCAGCGACCGGCAATGCGCGGCGCAGGCCCCGAGCGCGCCTCGCGCCGAGCGCGCTTTGCCGCAACGGCGCCGCTGCGAGCAAGTCGCCGGCGCAACGGCGCGCTTGACAGTCGGAAATCGCGGTTGCTATAACGTCCTTCCGGCCTGCCATTCCGACACTGGCCCGTCCGACACATTGTCCGACGCAGCGGCGACCGCAGAATGCGGCGGCGCACTCACCAGGGGATATCCGTGAACAAATCCGAAATGATCGACTCGATCGCACGGCACGCCGACATCTCCAAGGCGGCCGCGGGACGGGCGCTCGATGCGGTCGTGAATTCGATCAAGGGATCGCTCAAGAAGGGCGACGTCGTCACGCTGGTCGGCTTCGGTTCCTTCTTCGTCGGCAAGCGAAGCGCGCGCGCGGGTCGCAACCCGCGCACCAACGAGCCGATCAAGATCCGCGCGGCGAAGGTGCCGAAGTTCCGCGCTGGCAAAGCACTCAAGGATGCGGTAAACTAACGCGTTGATTTTCTGGCGCCCGCCGGGTTTGTCCCGCCTCCGGCCGGACGCGGGTGCTTAGCTCAGTTGGTAGAGCGTCGCCCTTACAAGGCGAATGTCGGCGGTTCGACCCCGTCAGCACCCACCATGTGCACCGACGCAGTTACCGATTGCAGGGCGCGGATCGATTTTGGAGTGGTAGTTCAGTTGGTTAGAATACCGGCCTGTCACGCCGGGGGTCGCGGGTTCGAGTCCCGTCCACTCCGCCATTGAACAAGGGGCGAACGCAAGTTCGCCCTTTTTGATTGATGTGCCGCACGAGGCTCCCGGGTCCGCGGCGGTGCCCAGAAGCGAGTCCCGACGCATGTACGATCTTCTTCACAAGCACAAGCGCATCGCGCAACTCATCCTCGGCGCTGATCACGCTTCCGTTCGCCTTCTTCGGCGTCGACTATTACTTCCGCGGCGGCGATGCCGCCGCCGACGTGGTGGCGACCTACAAGGGCGGCCGCATCACCCAGGCGGAATTCACGCAGACGCTGCGCGATCAGCAGGAGAACCTGCAGCGCGCCCAGCGCCCGTTCGATCCGGCGATGTTTGACAATCCCGATGTGCGGTTCCAGATCCTGCAGCAGCTCGTGCGCCAGCGCGTGATCGAGAAGAAGGGCGAGGACCTGCATTTCCGCGTGACGAGCGCGCAGGTCGTCGACCAGATCGCCGCGGATCCGCGCTTCCAGGTCGCCGGCAAGTTCTCGCTCGACGCCTACAAGGCGGCGCTCGACCAGGCGCGGGTTCCGGAACCGGCGTACGAGGAGAGCGTGCGCCGGCAGATTCTCGCCGAACGCTTCGTCGACCCGATCGCGAAAGGCAGCATCGTCGCGGGGCCGATCCGCGTCGCCTTCGTCACGCTGCTCGAGCAAGCGCGCGAGGTCGCGGTCGCCAGCGTCGACAGCGAGCCCTTCGCGCGCGACGTGAAGGTCGACGCCGCCGCCGTCAAGTCGTACTACGACACCAACGCGGCGCTGTTCAGGACGCCCGAGGAAGTCAGCTTCGAATACGTGATCCTGACGCCGGACGCGCTCGCGGCCGACCTCACCGTCACGCCGGACGAGGTGAAGGCGCAGTACGCGGCAATGTCGAAGCAGTACACGCAGGAGGAGCAGCGGCAGGCCGCGCATATCCTCATCGCGGTGAAGCCCGACGCGAGCGCCGCCGACAAGGCGGCCGCTAAGAAGAAGGCGGAGGATCTCCTCGCGCAGGCGAAGGCCAATCCGGCGAAATTCGCCGACCTCGCGAAGCAGTATTCGCAGGACCCGGGGTCCGCGGCCCAGGGCGGCGACCTCGGCAGCAATGCGCGCGGGACGATGGTGAAGCCGTTCGAGGACGCCGTGTTCTCGGCGAAGCCCGGCGACATTGTCGGGCCGGTCGAGACCGATTTCGGCTATCACGTGATCAAGCTCAACGGCATCACGCCAGCGCGCTCGCGACCGCTCGAGGAAGTCCGCCCGCAAATCGAGGCGGATCTCAAGCGGCAGAAGGTAATGCAGAAATTCGCGGCCGCCGCGGACCAGTTCCAGAACCTGGTCTACGAGCAGGCTGATTCGCTGGCAGGCGTGGCGAAGGCGCTCAACCTCACGGTGAAGACGTCCGGCCTCGTGACGCGGGCGAAGGCGCAGGAGCTCGCGCAGGGGAACGCCAAGTTCATCCAGGCGCTGTGGAGTCCCGAATCGCTGTCGGCCAAGCGCAACACCGAGGCGATCGAGACTGGTCCCAACACGCTGATGGCAGGGCGCGTGATCGAATACAAGCCTGCAGCGCCGCGGCCGTTCGAGGAGGTCAGGAGCGAGATCCAGCGGCAGCTCATCGCGAAGCAGGCGAGCGAGCTCGCGCAGGCGCGCGGTCGCGAAAAGCTCGCGGCGCTTGAGCAGGGA
Source organism: uncultured beta proteobacterium (assembly GCA_963846855.1). Classification (GTDB taxonomy): domain Bacteria; phylum Pseudomonadota; class Gammaproteobacteria; order Burkholderiales; family Casimicrobiaceae; genus CAIWHR01. The sequence continues at coordinate 1,735,574 of CAWJXK010000008.1, read as the reverse complement.
AAGACGGACAAGGAGGAGGGCGTCGCGTTCGGTCCTCCGGTGACGCTGCGCCGCAATCAGATGCAGCCGGGATTCCCGCCGGAGGCGATGGTGCGGATCTTCCAGGCCGATGCCGCGAAGCTTCCTCGGTACGTGGGTGCGCCGAACGAGCGCGGCGGTTATTCGATCTACAAGATCCTGAACGCCATCACGCCGACGGCGCCGGATGCGGCCAAGCTGGCCGCGGCCGCCACGCGGATCGGCGAGATGCAGAGCCGGGAGCTCTTCGACGCCTACATCGCTGCGCTGAAGTCGCGCGCGGACATCAAGATCAACCAGGCCAATCTCGAGAAGAAGTGACCGGCCGCACACCGCGGGCACGACGTGCAATGCAAACGGCGACCCGCGGGTCGCCGTTGTGCTTGTGACGCGGGGCGACGTCGGCTCACTTCGCGCATTGCTCGCGGATCGCGCTCTCGAGCTTGTCGCGCTCCCTCGCCTTCGCGGCGTCGTCCATGTCGACCCGCTTGCCGTTCTCGTCGATCCGATAGAGGCGGTCGCTCGACTGGTATGCGCGCAGGCTGCCTTGCATTTGGGCGCAGTAGTCGCGACGCTTGAGCTCATCGGCGCGCGCCTTGTCGGCGGCCTTCTCGTCCTGCACCTGCTGCGCAAGGCGTTTCTTCTGCTCGAGGTCGCGGTTCGCCATTTCCTTCAACGCGTTGGGATTCGACGGCGGCGCCACCGGCGCCGTGACGATCTCGCTCTTGATGCCGCCCGCCGGCGGCTGATCCGAGTAGACGACGGTTCCGTTGGCGTCGACCCATTTGTACAGGGCTGCCTGCGCGGACGCGGCGCAGAGGAGCACCGCGAGCGCCACGGGAATGGCGAGCATCGCGCCTCCGTGACGAAGCGCGCCTGCGCGTTTCAGGGGTTTGACGGCCGTAGGCAGGGCCATGGCGCCTCCGTTGCAAGTTTCATGACGCTGGCAAGGTAATCCAATGGCGCGGAGGCGTCAAACCGGACGCCCCGCATGCCCGCCGGAAGGCGCGAGGCCGCGGCGGACGCGCGGCCCGTGCCGACGTCGTTTCGAAGCGGGTCCGACGCGGGTATAATCGGTTTTTGCGCATAGGAGAAATTGCATGCGTGTCGTCCGGAAAGCGCTCACCTTCGACGACGTCCTCCTCGTCCCCGCGCATTCCTCGATCGTTCCCCGCGACGTCAGCCTCGAAACCCGCCTCACCCGGACCATCACGCTCAAGATCCCGCTCGTCTCGGCGGCGATGGACACGGTGACCGAATCCCGCCTCGCCATCGCGCTCGCGCAGGAAGGCGGCCTGGGAATCGTCCACAAGAACATGCCGGTCGCGATGCAGGCGGCCGAGGTGGCCAAGGTCAAGCGTTTCGAAAGCGGCGTCGTCAAGGATCCGCTGACGATTCCTCCCACGATGTCGGTCCGCGACGTCCTGGCCCTGAAGCGCGCCAACCGCTTCTCGGGGCTGCCCGTGATCGAGGGCGGTCGGGTCGTGGGCATCGTGACCAATCGCGACCTCCGGTTCGAGACGAACCTCGACCAGCCGGTCGCCAACATCATGACCAAGCGCGAGCGCCTCGTCACGGTCCCCGAGGGGGCGGACCTCGAGATGGCGAAGGAGCTGATGCACCGGCACCGGCTGGAGCGCGTGCTGGTGGTCAACGATGCGATGGAGTTGCTCGGTCTCGTCACCGTGAAGGACATCCTCAAGGCGACCGAGCATCCGAATGCCTGCAAGGACGAGCACGGCCGGCTGCGCGTGGGCGCCGCGGTCGGCGTCGCCAGCGACAACGAGGAGCGCGTCACTGCGCTGGTTGCGGCGGGTGTGGACGTGATCGTCGTCGACACGGCGCACGGCCATTCGCAGGGCGTGCTCGAGCGTGTCGAATGGGTGAAGAAGACCTACCCGCAGGTGCAGGTCGTCGGCGGAAACATCGCCACTGCCGCGGGCGCGAAGGCGCTGGTCGACCATGGCGCGGACGCGGTAAAGGTCGGCATCGGCCCCGGATCGATCTGCACCACGCGCATCGTCGCCGGCGTCGGCGTGCCGCAGATCACCGCGATCCAGTTCGCGCTCGAAGGCGCGGCGAAGGCCGGGGTCCCGGCGATCGCGGACGGCGGCGTGCGCTACTCGGGCGATATCGCCAAGGCGATCGCGGCGGGCGCGTCGGTCGTGATGATGGGGAGCCTCTTCGCCGGCACCGAGGAGTCGCCCGGCGAGATCGAGCTCTTCCAGGGCCGCTCGTACAAGAGCTATCGCGGGATGGGATCACTGGGCGCGATGCAGCAGGGCAGCTCCGACCGCTACTTCCAGGAATTGGAAGCGCTGGGCGACGCCGAGAAGCTCGTGCCCGAGGGCATCGAAGGCCGCGTGCCGTTCAAGGGGCCCGTCGTCAACGTCATCCACCAGTTGATGGGCGGTCTTCGCGCGGCGATGGGCTATTGCGGCTGCGCGACGGTCGAGGAGCTCCGCACGCGCGCCGAGTTCGTCGAGATCACCTCGGCGGGCATCCGCGAATCGCACGTGCACGACGTGCAGATCGTCAAGGAAGCGCCGAATTACCGTGTCGAGTAACCGAGCGCCGGCCCTCGCCGCCGAACGCCCATGATCGGCCCTCGTGCCCGGCCCGCGCTGCCTTTCATCTTCGTCACGGTGTTCGTCGACGTGCTCGGGATCGGCATTGCGCTGCCCGTGCTGCCGGCGCTGGTCGGCGCACTGACGGGCAATCGCGAGCTGCAATCGTACTGGTATGGCGCGCTTGTCATCACCTACGGACTCATGCAATTCATCTGCGCGCCGATCCTGGGCGCGCTCTCCGACCGCTTCGGCCGGCGCCCGCTGCTGCTCTGGTCGCTGCTGGGGCTCGGCACGCATTTCTTCCTGCTCGCGATCGCGCCGACGCTGCCGCTCATGCTGGCGGCGCGGGTCCTCGGGGGCGCGGCCGGCGCGAGCTTCGCGGTCGCCAATGCGTACGCCGCGGACGTCACGCCGCCGGAGCAGCGCGCCAAGGGATTCGGCATCCTCGGCGCCGCGTTCGGGCTCGGGTTCATCTTCGGGCCGATGGCAGGCGGCCTGCTCGGCGAGATCAACCTGCGACTGCCCTTCTACGTCGCCGCCGCGCTCTCGCTGCTGAACGCGACGTACGGCTTTCTCGCCGTCCCGGAATCGCTACCGCCGGACCGGCGCTCGAAGTTCTCGCTCGCGCGGGCCAATCCGCTGGCGGCGCTGCCGGCGCTGATGCGGCGCCCCGGCGTCGGCGGGCTCGTCTGGGTCGTCGCGCTGGCCGTGCTGGCGCAGCTGATGCTGCAGGTGAGCTGGGTGCTCTACACGACGTTCCGCTTCGGCTGGGGTCCGCGCGACAACGGCTGGGCGCTGTTCACGGTGGGTGTCGTGGCCGTTGTCGTGCAAGGCGCGCTGATGGCACCGCTCTTGCGGCGCTTCGGCGAGGAGCGCCTTGCCTTCGCCGGGCTCGTGACCGGGACCATCGCGTACCTGTGCTACGGGATGGCGACCGCCGGCTGGGTCATGTATACGATCATCGTCGCGAACTTCCTCTCGTTTGCGGCGGGCCCGGCGCTGCAGGCGCTGATCTCGAAGGCGGTCGGCGCGAAGGAGCAGGGCGTGTCGATGGCCGCGGTGACGTCGATCAACAGCATCATGTTCGTCCTGGCGCCGCTCATCAGCACGCCGATCCTCGCCCGCGTCGCCCATCTGCCGCCCTCCGACTGGCGCATCGGCGCGACGTTCTACGTGAGCGCGCTGCTGATGGGCGCCGCGCTGCTGCTGTTGTGGCGCCACTTTCGCCACGTCGCCATCGCCGAGACGGCGGACACTGCTCGCTGACCCGCACGCCATGCACGACCGCATCCTCATCCTCGATTTCGGCGCGCAGTACACGCAGCTGATCGCGCGCCGGCTGCGCGAGACGCACGTGTATTGCGAGATCCATCCCTTCGACGTCGGCGACGCCTTCGTCCGGTCGTTCGCGCCCAAGGGCATCATCCTTTCGGGCGGTCCCGAGAGCGTCACCGAAGGCGACACGCCGCGCGCTCCGGCGGCAACGTGGACGCTGGGCGTTCCGGTGCTGGGCATCTGCTATGGAATGCACACGATGGCGGCGCAGCTCGGCGGCGCCGTGGAATCCGGGCACGTGCGCGAATTCGGATACGCGGAGGTCCGCGCGCGCGGCCATTCGGCGCTGCTGAAGGGAATCCAGGACCGTGCGAACGTCGAAGGCCACGGCCTCCTCGACGTCTGGATGAGCCACGGCGACAAGGTCACCGCGATGCCGCCCGGGTTCAAGCTGATCGGCTCCTCGACGGCGTGCGCGATCGCGGCGATGGCGGACGAGTCGCGCCATTTCTATGCCGTGCAGTTCCATCCCGAGGTCACGCACACCCGACAGGGCGCCGCCGTGCTCGCGCGCTTCGCGCACGACATCTGCGGGTGCGGGAGCGACTGGAACATGGCCGATTACGCGGGCGAGGCGATCGCCGCGATCCGGTCGCAGGTCGGCGCCGAGGAGGTGATCCTCGGGCTCTCCGGAGGCGTCGATTCGTCGGTCGCGGCCGCGCTCATCCACCAGGCGATCGGCGACCAGCTGACCTGCGTATTCGTCGACCACGGCCTCCTGCGCCTGAACGAGGCGACCCAGGTGATGGACACCTTCGCGACGCACCTCGGAGTGCGCGTGATCCACGTCGACGCGAGCGAGGCGATGTACGCGGCGCTCGCGGGAGTCGCCGATCCAGAGGAGAAGCGCCGGATCATCGGCAGGCTCTTCGTCGACGTGTTCCAGCGCGAGGCCGCGAAACTGCCCAACGCAAAGTGGCTCGCGCAGGGAACGATCTATCCCGACGTCATCGAGTCCGCCGGCGCCAAGACGAAGAAGGCGCACACGATCAAGTCGCATCACAACGTCGGTGGTCTTCCTGAATCGCTTCACCTCAAGCTGCTGGAGCCGTTGCGCGAGCTTTTCAAGGACGAGGTGCGCGAGCTGGGACTGGCACTCGGGCTGCCGCGCGAGATGGTGTTCCGGCATCCGTTCCCCGGACCCGGGCTCGGCGTGCGCATCCTGGGGGCGGTGACGCCCGAGGCCGCCAATCTGCTGCGCCGCGCCGACGCGATCTTCATCGAGGAGCTGCGGCAGGCGAGGGACGGCGCCGGCAAGAGCTGGTACGACCTCACTGCGCAGGCGTTCGCGGTGTTCCTCCCGGTGCGCTCGGTCGGCGTGATGGGGGACGGGCGCACCTATGAGCACGTGATCGCGCTGCGCGCCGTTCAGACCACCGATTTCATGACGGCCCACTGCGCGCCGCTGCCGCACGAGCTGCTCGCCAAGGTGGCGAACCGGATCATCAACGAAGTGCGCGGCATCAACCGCGTCACGTTCGACGTCTCGAGCAAGCCGCCGGCGACCATCGAATGGGAGTGACCGCCCATGACCGCTCCGATTGAATCTGCGGCACTGGCGAATTTCCGTCGCGTTGCCATCAAGCGCGGCCTGCTTCCGGGTCTGCTGCAGGCCAATCGCTTCGACGATTTCGCCGTCGTGATGGCGGCGGCGGCACTCGCGTTCGAAGCGCATCGCGAATACTCGGAAGCGGAGGTCAATGGGGTGCTGAAGGGGTGGCTGGCGGGCGCGGGGGCAATGCTCGCGACCGACCACGTCGAGCTCCGCCGCTGCCTCGTCGATTGCCGGCTCGTCACGCGCGACGGCTTCGGGCGGCGCTACGCGCGTGCGCCGGCGCCGGAGCCCTTCGCGGCGGCGATCGAGGGACTTGCCGGCGTCGACCTTGCGGCGACAGCGCGCAACGCCCGGGATGCCGATACCCAGGCACGCGCCGAGCGCAAGGCGCGTTGGAAAGCCTCGCAGGATTCGACCAAGTCCGAGATGCGATGACTTCGCGCTCGAACTACGCCAGCGAAACGCCGTGGGAGCCTCGCGTCGGCTACTCGCGCGCGGTGCGCGTCGGCAACCTCATCTGGGTTTCGGGGACGACGGCGACCGGACCGGATGGCAAGCTCGTCGGTGCCGGTGATGCGTACGCGCAGACGAAGCAGGCACTCGCGAATATCGCGACGGCACTCGCGCAGGCCGGCGCGACGCCGGCGGACGTCGTGCGCACGCGCATCTACGTGACCGACATCGGGCATTGGGAGAGCATCGGCCGCGCGCACGCCGAGATGTTCGGCGCGGTGCGGCCGGCGGCGACGATGGTCGAGGTCGCCCGGCTCATCGATCCGGCGATGCTGGTCGAGATCGAGGCGGATGCCTCAGTCGCGGAGTCCCCCGATGGCGGACGCTGACGAGGGCGGAGCGATGGCCGCGCGGACTCGCCTGTTGGCGACCGACGCCGCGCAACGCCTCTCGGACGAGCGCTGGATGGAACAGGCGCTCGCGCTCGCCCGCGAGGCCGGCGCGCGCGGTGAAGTGCCGGTCGGCGCGATCGTCGTCAAGGAGGGCGCAATCGTCGGTCGTGGCGGCAACGCGCCGATCGCACGCGACGATCCGACCGCGCACGCCGAAATCAATGCGCTGCGCGACGCGGCGCGGCGCCTCGGCAATTACCGGCTGCCCGGTTGCGAGCTCTTCGTGACGCTGGAGCCGTGCGCCATGTGCGTCGGCGCCATCATTCATGCACGCGTGGCGCGGCTCGTCTTCGGCGCCGCCGATCCGAAGACCGGCGCGTGCGGATCGGTGATCAACCTGGCCGGCGAGCCCAGGCTCAATCACCACGCCGCGGTGACGGGCGGCGTTACGGCCGCCGAGTGTGGCCGTCTCCTGTCGGAATTCTTCGCCGCGCGGCGCTGACCGTCGTCGCATCGACATGCGTTCCTACCGCATTGGTCTCTACGCGCCCGCCGGCAGTGTCATGGATCCGGAGGCCGTCGATCGCGCGGTGGCGCGCCTCGAAGCGATGGGGCACGCGGTTGTCGTCGACCCCGGCAGCACGGCCCGCCATCAGCGGTTCGCCGGCACCGACGACGAGCGTCGCGCCGCGGTACTGCGAATGGCGGCTGCACCGGACATCGATCTGGCGATGGCCGTGCGCGGCGGCTACGGCTGGTCGCGCCTTCTGGACGACCTCGACTATCGCGCGCTCGCGTCGGCAGGCAAGCGCTGGATCGGGCACAGCGACTTCACGGCGTTCCAGATGGCCGCGCTCGCGCACGCCGGGATGAAGACCTTCGCCGGCCCGATGGCCGCCTACGATTTCGGTTCGGCTGAGGTCTCGCCGTTCACGGTCGAGCACTGCTTTGCGCTGCTCGACGCGGATCGGCACGAAGTGTCCTGCGTGCTCGACGGGCCGGACTTCGACGGCGAAGGCGTGCTGTGGGGAGGCAATCTTGCGCTCGTCTCGCATCTCGTGGGCACGCCGCACCTGCCTAAGATCGACGGCGGCATCCTGTTTCTCGAGGAGACCAACGAGCATCCGTACCGGATCGAGCGGATGCTCTGGCAGTTGCACTTCGCGGGCGTTCTGGCACGCCAGAAAGCCGTGCTGCTCGGCACGTTCAACGGCTACGAGCTCGCGGACAACGACAACGGCTACGACGAGGCGGCGATGGTCGCCGCGGCGCGCGCGCGGTTCGGCGTTCCGCTGTTCACCGGGCTGCCGTTCGGGCATTGCCGCGACAAGCTGACGCTGCCGGTGGGCGGGCGCTGCAGCCTCCGCGTGCGCGACGGGGCGGCCCGCCTCGGCCTCTCCGACTACCCGCGCTGAGCCGTCACGCCGGCCCTGGTCTCCAGCATGAATCGGAGGTCGACGGTCCCCGTTGCATTGCCTTGCGGATCGAACGAGCGCTCGATGAAGCGCGCGCCTCCCGCTCGATCGAACCAGAGGAGCGTCGAGCAGCGCGTGCCATAGCCGACGCCGTCGCCGACGATGAACGGCGCGGAGAGAAGGCGCTCCCAATCGAGCGGCACGCCGGTCGCCGGCAGCAGCGCGTCTTCGGCTCGCGTCCGATCGCCGAGAATGCCGAGCAGCGCTTCCGCGTCGTCGCTCGCTGCCTCGCACCACGCGAGGAGCGCGGCGCGCGTTCGCGTCACTTTCGGCCACGCCGTATCGAGCGCCGCATTCGAGAGGCCGTGCACGCCTGCGCCGAGCGCGGCCGCGTCGTGTGTCCGATTCGACCCCCAGCACGCGGAGCGCGCCTCACCCACGATCAGGTTGAAGCCGTTGTAGGCGTCGCCGTCCTTCAGCGCGAGCTCGATCGTCGCGCCGGGCGCGGCGCGTGAGGCGAGCGCTTGCGTGACGAGCGTTCCGCGCGAAGGCGCCGCCAGATCCTTTCGCCCCGGCTCGCGCACATTGGTGACGAAGGCGAACCGCCCGCTGCGGGTCACGCCGAGCCAGGTCCCGCCGGCGGTGAGATCGCGCCCGCCGAGCCAGCCTTCGTCCCACCAGCGCGCCGGCGCCGCGGGCCGCGCATGATGCTCGTCGCGATTCGCGGCGACGACGAGCGGATAGCGCGGGTGCACGCCGAGTGCGACGAGCGCGAGGCACATGCCCTGCGGCCTCAGCGCAGGTCGGCGCGCCGCGCCGCGGGGGCCGCCGACGCCGGCAATGCATACGGCAACGGCAGCGGGCGAAGCTGCGGGCCGTCGGCGGCACCGAGCCTCACGTCGCCGGATTCCGCTGCCGCGAGCTGCAGCACCGCGGTGAGGTCCGATCCGCCGTCGGGCGCGGGCGCCGCGTTCACTACCGTGCCGCAGGGCTGTCCGGGGAAGGCGCTGCTGTAAAGGCGCGCGCCGGCCGCGACGCCGTCGACCGGCGCGTGGAACGCGAACAGCCGCTCCTTGAGCCGCCCCAGGTATTGCATCCGCGCGATGATCTCCTGGCCGGTGTAGCAACCCTTGCGGAAATCCACGCCGCCCAGCACGTCGAGATTCGCCGCCTGCGCGACGAACAGGTCCTGCGTCGCGGAGGTCACGACGGGGACGCCGGCGCGGATCGTAAGCCACTGCCACGCCGCAAACGGCGCGGCGGACGCGTGCGCGAGCAGGGCGTTCCGGATTTCCACGGCGCGGTCGATCGGGGCGATCACGCAGTAGCGGGGACCAGGCAAGCCGAGAACGGTCGCTCCATTCTCTCGCGCGACGCCGAAGGTGTCGGGCGAAACGTCAAGCGCGGCTCGAACCGCCGCGCCTGCGCCGGGACCGCCAACGCCGATCCGGACCGAATCCGGGCTCGCGTCGCGCAGCGAGACCTTCGAGCGCAGCACGTACATCGAGAGCCGCTTGCCCGCCGCGGTGGCGAGCTCGGCGGGCAAGAGCGCGCGAAATCCCGCGCCCGGCTCCCGCCACAGCACGAAATTGGCGAGCATCCGGCCCTTGGGCGAGTTGTGGCTCGTGAGCTGGCAGCGGTCGTCGGCGAGCGCGTCGACGTCGTTGGACAGCTGTCCCTGCAGGAACGCCGGCGCATCGGAACCGTCGATGGCGAGCACGGCAAGCGATTCGAGATCGCACGCGACCGCCCCATCGCGGGCGGCCCGCAGCGCGGTGGACAGTTCGGCGGAGGGCGGTGGCGGGCTCATGGGCGACAGGGGCGAAGAATCGTGAGGGGCGGGGATCGACGCTGCCCCCGCGGGGCTGGCGGCTGACATCGGCACCCGTGATGCCGGCTCGTTGCAGCCAGCAATCCCGGGGTGTGGCCCGCCGAACCCGGTAATGCTATAATTTCATGTTAGTCCGACTTGGGACGGCTTTCCCTTGTTTTCAAGGGGTTCGGCGCGTTTTCGCGCCGCATCGGCCACCCGCGCCGGGCAATTCGCAGACCCGCGCACCTCAGGGTGCCCGATCTGTCGCGCAATCGCGCGGCGGATCGAGCCAACAGCGGGTCGTGGTCCAACCCTGTCAGGAGTCTAGGAATGTCCGTCACTATGCGTCAAATGCTGGAGGCCGGGGTCCACTTCGGTCACCAGACCCGGTACTGGAACCCGAAGATGGCCGAATTCATCTTCGGCCAGCGCAACAAGATCCACATCGTCAATCTCGAGAAGACGATGCAACTCTACCAGGAGGCGATGAAGTACCTGGGCAAGCTCGCCTCCAACAAGGGCACGGTGCTGTTCGTCGGCACCAAGCGCCAGGCCCGCGACATCGTCGCCGAGGAAGCGCGCCGCTGCGGAATGCCCTACGTCGATGCGCGCTGGCTGGGCGGCATGCTCACCAACTACAAGACCGTCAAGGGCTCCATCAAGCGATTGAAGGACCTGGAGGCGATGCGCGACGACGGGACGTTCGAGCGGATGAACAAGCGCGAGGCGCTCACGATGCAGCGCGAGATGGACAAGCTCTCGAAGAGTCTAGGCGGCATCAAGGATATGAACGGCCTGCCCGATGCGCTGTTCGTCATCGACGTTGGCTATCACAAGATCGCGGTGACCGAGGCGATGAAGCTCGGCATCCCGATCGTCGCCGTCGTCGACACCAACCATTCGCCGATCGGCATCGCCCATGTGATCCCGGGCAACGACGATTCGAGCCGGGCCATCAGGCTCTACGCGCGCGGCGCCGCCGACGCGATCGTCGAAGGCAGGAGCCAGGTCATCCAGGAAATCGTGGAGGCGGGCGACGAATTCGTCGAGGTCTCGGAGGCATCGGGCTGAAGGCATCCGGACCCGGGGGCCGCGGCCCCCTTTTTTTGACCGGCATTCGCGGCGCTCGCTGAGGAGCGCGGCAACGGTGCGGCGGCAACTGCCCGCATCGGACAACGGAAACACCAGAGATACGGAGCAGGCAATGGCGGATATCTCCGCGAGCATGGTGATGGAACTGCGCCAGCGCACCGGGCTTGGCATGATGGAATGCAAGAAGGCGCTGACCGAGACCTCCGGCGATCTCGCCAAGGCGGAAGACCTGCTGCGCGTGAAGAGCGGGGCGAAGGCATCCAAGGCGGCAAGCCGCATCGCGGCCGAAGGCGTGATCGGATTGCACGTCGGCACCGATGCGAAGGTCGCGGCGATCGTCGAAGTCAATTGCGAGACCGATTTCGTCGCCAAGAACGACGATTTCCGCGCGTTCGCCACGGAGATCGCGAAGATCGTCGCGCGTGACGCGCCGGTGGACGTCGCCGCGCTGGGCGCGTGCGCGCTCGCCTCGGGCGAGACGGTCGAAGCGCGCCGCGTCGCGCTGGTGCAGAAGATCGGCGAGAACCTGTCGGTGCGCCGCTTCGCGCGCCGCGAGGCGAAGGGCCGGATTGCGTCCTACGTGCACGGCACGAAGATCGGGGTGCTGGTCGATCTGACCGGCGGAGACGAGACGCTCGGCAAGGATCTCGCGATGCATGTCGCCGCGAGCAAGCCCGTCGCCATCGACGCCAGCGGCGTCCCGGCCGACGTCGTTGCGCACGAGCGCGCGATCGCCGCCGCGCGGGCGGCCGAATCGGGCAAGCCCGCCAGCATCGTGGAAAAGATGGTCGAAGGCGCCGTGGCGAAATATCTGGCGGACGTCACGCTGTTGGCGCAGCCCTTCGTCAAGGGCGACGGCAAGGAATCTGTCGCGCATCTGTTGAAGGCGCGAGGCGCCACAGTGAACGGCTTCGTGCTTTTCGTTGTCGGAGAGGGGATCGAGAAGAAGAAAGACGATTTTGCAGGAGAGGTCGCGGCAATGAGCAAGCCGCGACCACCGCTCGAGCCCGGCGTGGCTGCTTAGAGGGCAGGCTTCACGTTAACGATCGCAGCAACAACGCCGAGGAGATTGCGATGAACCCGCCGCAGGCCGCCGTAACTCCGATCGTCGCCGCCGGAATGCCCGCAGCGGCGAAGTTGCCCGCTTACCGGCGGATCCTGCTGAAGCTCTCCGGCGAGGCGCTGATGGGCGACGATCCCTACGGGATCAATCGCGAGACCATCGACCGCATCGTTGCCGAGATTTCCGAGATCGCAAGGCTCGGCGTCGAGATCGCGATCGTGATCGGCGGCGGCAACATCTTCCGCGGCGTCGCGCCCGGCGCGGCCGGCATGGACCGCGCCACGGCCGACTACATGGGGATGCTGGCGACGCTGATGAACGCGCTGGCGCTGCAGGATGCGCTGCGCCGCGCCGACGTCGAATCGCGCGTGCAGTCGGCGCTGCGCATCGACCAGGTCGCCGAGCCCTACATCCGCGGCCGCGCGCTGCGCCACCTCGAGGAGCGCCGCGTCGTCATCTTCGCCGCGGGCACGGGCAATCCGTTCTTCACGACCGACACCGCGGCCGCACTGCGCGGGCGCGAGATGGGGGTCGACATCGTGCTGAAGGCGACCAAGGTCGACGGCGTCTACACGGCTGACCCGAACAAGGACCCATCGGCGCGCCGCTATGCCGATCTCACCTTCGACGAAGCCATCGTCAAGAACCTCAAGGTCATGGACGCGACCGCCCTGGCGCTGTGCCGTGACCAGAACATGCTGCTGAAGGTATTCTCGATCTTCGTTCCCGGCGCGCTGAAGCGGGCGGTGCTGGGCGAGGACGAAGGCACGCTGGTGCATTGCTGAGCGCGCCCGGCCGCCCAAATTGCGGAGCAACCATGATCGCGGACATCAAGAAATCAGCTGAGCAGAAGATGATGAAGTCGGTGGAGACCCTGAAGCAGGATCTCGGCAAGGTGCGGACCGGCCGCGCGCACACCGGGCTCCTCGATCACATCCAGGTCGATTACTACGGCACGCCGATGCCGATCAACCAGTGCGCGAACGTGACGCTCGCCGACGCCCGCACGATCGGCGTGCAGCCCTGGGAAAAGAAGATGATCCCCGTGATCGAGAAGGCAATCCGCGACTCCGATCTCGGGCTCAACCCGGTGACGTCCGGCGACCTCATCCGCGTGCCGATGCCCTCGCTGACCGAGGAGCGCCGCCGCGATCTCATCAAGGTCGTCCGCCACGAAGCCGAGACCGCGCGCATCGCCGTGCGCAACATCCGGCGCGACGCGAACGAGCACCTGAAGAGGCTCTTGAAGGACCACGCAGTCGCCGAGGACGAGGAGCGCCACGCGCAGACCGACGTGCAGAAACTCACCGACCGCTACATCGCCGACATCGACAAGCTGCTCGCGGCGAAGGAAACCGACCTGATGGCGGTCTGACGCGCGGCGATCGCGCACCGGGACGCGGCCGCGACGGCGCGTCCCGCTGCACCGCGCGTGCCGCACCGCATCCCCGACCCGATCCGGCACAAATGGCCCTCTTCCCCAGCTCGACCCGAGACATCCCCGCGACCGGCGACGTGCCGCGCCACGTCGCCATCATCATGGACGGCAACGGCCGCTGGGCGCGCCAGCGCCACCTGCCGCGCGTCGCCGGACACCGCAAGGGCGTCGAGGCAGTCCGGGCGATCGTGCGCGCATGCATCGCGCGTCGCGTCGACTACCTGACCCTGTTCGCCTTCTCGAGCGAGAACTGGCGGCGTCCTGCCGACGAGGTCTCGATCCTGATGGACCTTTTCCTGCGCGCGCTGGAGCAGGAAGTCGCGAAGCTCCACGAGAACGGCATCCGGTTCAGGGTCATTGGCGACACTTCGCGCTTCGACCCGCGCATCCGGGAGCTCATCGCCGCCGGCGAGGCGCTCACCGCCGAGAACACGCGGCTCACGCTCAGCGTCGCCGCGAACTACGGCGGCCGCTGGGACGTCGCGCAGGCGGCGCGCCGCTACTTCGCGCTGCACCCGGAGGCCGCGAGCGCGGCGGCCGACCTCGAACCCGATGCGCTCGAGCCGTTCCTCGCGATGAGTTATGCGCCCGAGCCCGATCTCTTCATACGCACCGGCGGCGAGCAGCGGATCTCCAATTTCCTGCTGTGGCAGCTCGCGTACAGCGAGCTCTATTTCACCGGGGCGCTGTGGCCGGATTTCGACGCGGCGGCCTTCGACGCGGCGATCGACTGGTACCGAAGGCGCGAGCGCCGGTTCGGCCGGACGAGCGAGCAGGTGAAAGCGGCGCAAGGCGCCTGACCCCTCGCCTCCGATGGCGCAGACGGCCGCAGCAGCAATGCTCTCGACACGCATCCGCACCGCACTGGTGCTGATCCCGCTGGTGCTCGCGGCGATGTTCCTGCTGCCACCGCTGGGCTGGGGACTCGTCGCGCTCGCGGCGATGCTCGTCGCCGCGACGGAGTGGGCGCGACTCGTTCGCGTGACGCTGCCGGCAGCGGCCGCGTTCATCGCTGGGGTCCTCGTGCTCGGGCTCGCGCTTCTGTTCCTTCCCGCCTTGGCCTTCGAACGCGGCTGGCCGGCCGATGTGGTTGTCGCGGCGTGCGCGCCGGCGGCGCTCTTCTGGGCGGCCGCGGCGCCGCTCTGGCTCCGCTCCGGCTGGAAGCCGCCATCCCCGTACTGGATGACGCCTGTCGGATGGATGATCCTGATCGGCGCATGGGTCGCCGTCGTGCAGCTGCAGGCCGCGTCGCCGGCGACGGCCCTCGCCGCGATGGCAACGGTCTGGATCGCCGACACCGCCGCGTACTTCGCAGGGCGCGCGTTCGGTAGGCGCAAGCTCGCGCCGTCGATCAGTCCCGGCAAGACGTGGGAAGGCGTCTATGGCGCGCTCGCGGCCGTCGCCGCCTACGCGCTCGCGCTCTGGCCGACTGCGCGGCGCGCGCGCGGGTTCGACGACTCCGGGATCGCGCCGCTCGCCGGTTGGATCGCCGCGGCGCTCGTGCTCGCGGCGCTCTCCGTCGTCGGCGACCTGTTCGAGTCGCTGCTGAAGCGCCAGGCGGGCGTCAAGGACAGCGGCAGCATCCTGCCGGGCCACGGCGGCATTCTCGATCGCATCGACGCACTGCTCGCGGCGATGCCGGCGGCGGCGCTGCTCTCGCTCGCGTTCACGCGATGAACCGCCGCCACATTAGCGTTCTCGGCGCGACCGGCTCGATCGGCGATTCGACGCTCGACGTCGTCCTGCGCCATCCCGAGCGCTTTGCCGTGGCGGCGCTGGCGGCGCGCAGCCAATGGGAGAAGCTCGCGGCGTTGTGCCGGCGTTTTTCGCCCGAGGTGGCGGCGCTGCTCGACCCCGACGCCGCGCGGGCACTCGCCGAGGCGCTCGCGCGCGACGGCATCGCGACTCGCGTCGTCGCCGGACCGGAAGGCATGATCGAAGCGGCAACACTCGCGGCGGCGGATACTGTAGTCGCCGCGATCGTCGGCGCCGCGGGTCTCGCGCCGACGCTTGCCGCCGCGCGGGCCGGCAAGCGGATCCTGCTCGCGAACAAGGAAGCGCTCGTCATCGGCGGCGCCGCTTTCATGGCGGCTGTCGACGAGGGCGGCGCCGAGATCTTCCCGGTCGACAGCGAGCACAACGCGATCTTCCAGTGCCTGCCCGCCGGCTACGCGCGCGACCCGGCGGCTGCCGGGGTGCGGCGCATCCTGCTCACCGCCTCGGGCGGACCCTTCCGGCGACGCGCTGTGGAGGCGCTCGCGGCGGTCACGCCGGAGGAAGCCTGCGCGCATCCCAACTGGGTGATGGGGCGCAAGATCAGCGTCGATTGCGCGACGATGATGAACAAGGGGCTCGAGGTGATCGAGGCGCATTGGCTGTTCGGAGTCCCGCGCGCGGCCATCGAGGTCGTGATTCACCCGGAGAGCGTCATCCATTCGCTGGTCGAATACGTTGATGGTTCCGTGCTCGCGCAACTTTCGCAGCCCGACATGCGCACGCCGATCGCCCAGGCGCTCGCGTACCCCGACCGCATCGACGCGGGCGTCGCGACGCTCGAGCTCGCGCGCCAGGCGGCGCTCACGTTCGAGCCGCCGGACCGCGCCCGCTTTCCCTGCCTCGAGCTTGCCTATGCGGCGCTCGACGCGGGCGGCACGGCGCCAGCAGTCCTCAACGCCGCCAACGAGATCGCCGTGGCCGCGTTCCTCGACGGCGTCATCCGCTTCACCGACATCGCGCCGGCCTGCGCCGAGGCGCTGGCGCGGCTCCCGGCGTTGCCGGTGAATTGCCTGGACGACGCGCTCGCGGCCGACGCGCGCGCCCGCGTCGCCACCCGCGCCTGGTTGAAGCTTCCCGCCGAGACGATCGCCGCCTGATGGACATCGCCCAGAAATTCCTTGCGTTCATCGTCGTGCTGGGCGTGCTCGTCATTTTCCACGAGCTCGGCCATTTCGTCGTCGCGCGCTGGTTCGGCGTCAAGGTGCTCCGGTTCTCGGTCGGATTCGGCCGCGTGATCTGGGCGCGACCGTTCGGCCGGGATGCCACCGAATGGGCGCTCTCGGCGATCCCGCTCGGCGGCTACGTCAAGATGTGCGACGAGCGCGAAGGGCCCGTGGCGCCTGCCGACCTCGGTCGCGCGTTCAACCGGCAATCGGTCTGGAAGCGCATCGCCATCGTCGCGGCGGGGCCGATCGCGAACCTGCTGCTCGCCGTCGTGCTGTTCGCAGGTACGTACGTGGCCGGCATCCCGGGTCAGCGCGCGATCCTTGCCGCCCCGGCCGCCGGAACGCCCGCAGCCACCGCGGGTGTGCGCGAGGGCGACCTGGTGCAGGCGGCGGATGGCACTCCGGTGGGGAGCTGGCAGGACCTGCGCTGGCGGATGCTCCGGGCGAGCGGCGGCAGCGCCGTCGCGCTCGAGGTCGAGCGGCCCGACGGCGCGCGCGCCATTCGGGTGATATCGATCGAGGGGCTCACGGGAACGGACTGGGAGCGCAATTTCATGCAGCAGCTCGGCCTCAAGGCGGACTTCGGTCCGCCGGTGGTCGACGAAGTTGTTGCCGACAAGCCGGCGCAACGTGCGGGAATCCTGCGCGGCGACCGGATTCTCGCGATCGACGGTGTCGCGGTCGCATCGCCGGCGGACGCCGCGGCGGCGACGAACGCGCACCCCGGCGTTCCGATCACGGTGGCGATCATGCGCGACGGGCGTCGGGTCGAGACGACGCTGACGCCCGACGTGGTCGACCAGGCAGGGCGCAAGATCGGAATCGCCGGGCTCAAACTCAAGATCGATCCGGACGTCGGCGCGCAACTCGCCGTGACCGTGCGCTACGGCGTCGTCGAAGCGCTCGCGCAGGGCGCGCGCAAGACGTGGGAACTCTCGGTGTTCACGCTGAAGATGCTGGGCCGCATCCTGATCGGCGACGCGTCGCTGCGCAACATCAGCGGTCCGATCACGATGGCGGACTACGCGGGCCAGTCGGCGCAGGCGGGGGCACTGGTGTTCATCGGCTACCTCGCGCTCATCAGCATCAGTCTCGGCGTGCTGAATCTCCTGCCCGTTCCGCTGTTGGATGGGGGGCATTTGCTGTATTATCTCGCCGAAGTTGTCAAAGGCAGTCCGGTATCCGACCGCGCATTCGAGGTCGGCCAGCGAATCGGCATGGCCGTGCTGGCCGTGTTGATGGCGCTGGCGCTTTTCAATGACCTCTCCCGCCTGTTTTAGTGTCCTTCTCCGCAACCTCACTTGAACGACCGCGCCGGGATGCGGCGCCACGCCGCATTGCGGGGAGGCATCGCGAAAAGGCCCGCTTCGCGCCTGCCGGAACGGGTGTCTCAACCGCACCATCAGCGTCGGGATCTTCCGTGCAGGTCGCTAGTGCCGCGTAACAGTCCACTCCGCCGGATGCTGCCGGCGCTTGCCGGGCTGCTGATCGCCTGCTTCGCGGCGCATGCGGCGTGGGCGTTCACGCCATTCGTCGTGAAGGACATCCGCGTCGAAGGCGTGCAGCGCACCGAGGCCGGCACGGTGTTCTCCTACCTTCCGGTAAAGGTCGGCGACCGCATCGACGATGTGAAGGCGGCGCAGGCGGTCAAGGCGCTGTTCGCGACCGGTTTTTTCCGCGATGTCCGGCTCGAGGCGCAGGACGGGGTGCTGGTCGTCATCGTGCAGGAGCGTCCGACGATCAGCAAGATCGACATTTCCGGCAACAAGGAATTCGACACCGACACGCTGAAGAAGGCGCTGAAGGACATCGGCATCGCCGATGCGCGCATCTTCGACCGGAGCGCGCTCGACCGGGCTGAGCAGGAGATGAAGCGCCAGTACATCACGCGTGGCCATTACGCGGCGAAGGTGACCACGACGGTGACGCCGCAGGAGCGCAACCGTGTCGCTATCAATTTCACGATCGAGGAGGGCGAGTCGGCAAAGATCGCCCGCATCAACATCGTCGGCGCGAAGGTGTTCTCGGAGGCGCAGCTGCTCTCCGAGATGCAACTGACCACGCCCGGCTGGCTCTCGTGGTACACGAAGAACGACCAGTATTCGAAGCAGAAGCTCTCCGCCGACCTCGAGTCGATCCGCAGCTTCTACCAGAACCGGGGCTATCTCGAGTTCACGGTCGACTCGACGCAGGTGTCGATCACGCCGGACAAGGAAGACATCTATATCACCGTCAACATCACTGAAGGCCCGGTCTACACGGTCGGCGAGGTGCGCCTCGCCGGCGACATGCCGGTGCAGGCGAGTGAGCTCGCCGCGCTGATCCAGCTGCAGACCGGCGACGTCTATTCGCGCGAGCGGCTGCAGGGCACCGCGAAGGCGATCAGCGACCGCCTCGGCGCCGAAGGCTACGCGTTCGCCAACGTCAACGCGGTGCCGGAGCTCAACAAGGAAAAGCACGAAGCGGCGTTCACCGTCTTCGTCGATCCTGGCCGCCGCGTGTACATCCGCCATATCAACATCATCGGCAACGCGAAGACCAAGGACGAAGTGATCCGGCGCGAGATACGCCAGCTCGAGACCGCCTGGTTCGACGGCGCGCGGATCGACCGTTCCAAGGTGCGGATCAAGCGGCTTGGCTACTTCGACGACGTTAACGTCGAGACGCCTCCGGTTCCCGGCACGCCAGACGAGGCCGACGTCGAGGTCACGGTCACCGAGAAATCCACGGGCAGCCTGTCCGCCGGCGTCGGCTACTCGAGCTCGGACGGGCTTGTGCTGAGCGCCTCGGTTGCGCAGCAGAACATCTTCGGCAGCGGCAACGGCCTCGTTGCGCAGATCAATACGAGCAGCATCAATCGCGTCATCTCCTTGTCGTTCGTCGAGCCCTACTGGACCGTGGACGGCATCTCCCGGACCGTCTCCGTATACGAGCGCAGCGTCGACCCGGGGTCGCTGGCGGTGTCGCAGTACTCGTCGCGGACGTTCGGCGGAGCGGTGATCTTCGGCCTCCCGATCACGGAGACCGACGTCATCAATTTCGGCTTCAGCGCCGACCACACGGACCTGTCGCTGTTCTCCAACAGCCCGCCGACCTATTACCTGTTCGTCAACCAGTTCGGCTATTCGACGAACACCTACCCGCTGACGATCGGATGGTCGCGTGACACCCGGGACGATGTCCTCTATCCTAACAAGGGGAGGCTGCAGAGCGCGTTCGCGGAAGTCGGACTGCCGATCGGCGACCTCACGTATTACAAGCTGAGCTATATCCAGCAGTACTTCACGCCGCTCCCGTACGTCAGGGATTTCACCCTGATGCTGCGCGGCGAACTGGGCTATGGCGACGGGTACCAGGGAAAGCCGCTGCCGTTCTACAAGGCGTACTATGCGGGGGGCGTCGGCTCGGTGCGCGGCTACGAGACCGCGTCGCTGGGCCCGCGCGACATCTACGGCAACGTGCTCGGAGGCAAGCGCAAGATCGTGGCCAACGCCGAGTTGTTCTACCCGATCCTCAAGGGAGACAAGTCCGTGCGCATCAGCGTGTTCGCCGACGCCGGGCAGATCTACCTCGACGGGCAGCAGCCCACCTACGAGTCGTTCCGGTATTCCGCGGGGGTGGGGCTCGCGTGGAACTCCCCGGTCGGGCCGCTCAAGTTCAGCTACGGCTTCCCGCTCAACGAGAAGCCGGGCGACAAGATTCAGCGATTCCAATTCCAGGTCGGGACCGTGTTCTGACATGCATGCGCAGGAGAAACCCGTGAAACGCAGCACCCACATCATCGCCGGCACGCTGTTCGCCGCCGCCGCCCTGCTTGCCGCGGGCGCCGCGACGGCGCAGGCAGCGGATTACAAGATCGGATTCGTCAACACCGAGCGCCTCTTCCGCGAGGCCGCGCCCGCCAAGAAGGCGCAGGAGAAGCTGGAGAAGGAATTCGCCGCGCGCGACGCCGAGATCCAGAAGACGACCAAGCAGGTGCGCGATCTCCAGGAGCGCCTCGAGCGCGACGGCACGACGATGTCCGAGACGGAGCGCCGCAACAAGGAGCGCGACCTCGCCAACCTGTCGCGCGACCTGCAGCGCGCCCAGCGCGAGCTGCGCGAGGACGTCAACCTGCGCCGCAACGAGGAGTACGCGAGCGTGCAGGAGCGGGCCGACAAGGTGATCCGCCAGATCGCCGATTCCGAGAAATTCGACCTCATCCTGCAGGAAGTCGTCTTCGCGAGCCAGCGGATCGACATCACGGACCGCGTGATCAAGGCCCTCGCCGACAAGTAACCGGCGCTCGTCGGCCTGACCCGCCGGAGCCGCGCCGGGCGATGCGCACCTGCCCCGAAGCTGCCACGCCCCGGCCGTGAACATCCGACTTTCCGAACTCGCCGCGAAGGTGAACGCCGCGCTCGACGGCGACGGCACCGTGCTGATCGCGCGCGTCGCCCCGCTCGACTCCGCGGGACCGGGCGCAATCGCCTTTCTTGCCAATCCCAAGTACCGCGCCCAGCTCGCGCGCACCAAGGCGACGGCGGTCATCGTGTCGCCCGAAGCGGCCGCGGGCTCAATGCTCCCCAAGCTCGTCAGCACGAACCCCTACGCGACCTACGCCAAGGTCGCCGCGATCCTGCACGCGGCCCCGGCGGTCGCGGCGGGGGTGCACCCGACGGCCGTCGTGGAGGAAGGCGCGCGCGTGGACCCGAGCGCCACCATCGGCGCGCACGCGGTGATCGGCACCGGGACGGTGGTCGGCGCGCGCGCACGGGTGGGGGCCGGCAGCGTCGTCGGCGCCGGGTCCGCGCTCGGCGAGGATTCGCTGCTCCACGCCAACGTCACGCTCTACGATGGCTGCGTGATCGGGGCGCGCACCATCGTGCACAGTGGCGCGGTGATCGGCGCCGATGGGTTCGGCATGGCGGAGGAACGGGGTCGATGGATCAAGATCCCGCAGATCGGCCGCGTCGTGATTGGCGCCGATTGCGAGGTCGGCGCGAACACGACAATCGACCGGGGCGCGATGGACGACACGGTGATCGAGGACGACGTCAAGCTCGACAATCAAATCCAGATTGGCCACAACTGCCGCATCGGCGCGCACACCGCAATCGCCGGCTGCGTCGGCATCGCCGGATCGACGTGGATCGGGCGCGACTGCAAGATCGGCGGCGCGGCGATGATCTCGGGCCATCTGACCATCGCCGACGGGGTGACGGTGACCGGCGCATCCGCCGTCATGGAGTCGATTGCGAGCCCCGGAACCTACACCGGCATCTTCCCGTTATTGCCGCATCGCGACTGGGCGCGACTATCCATCGAACTCAAGTACCTGCGCAAATTGACCGTGAAATTGCGCGCGCGTCTGCGCGGGGGCGCAGCAAAGGACGCCGGCGAGGCGGGGGAATCCGATGACGAGCGATAACACCGGTGCGATGGACATCCAGAAGATCCTGCAGTGGTTGCCACACCGCTATCCGATGCTGCTGGTCGACCGCGTGACCGAATGCATTCCGGGCAAGCACATTCGCGGCATCAAGAACGTGACGATGAACGAGCCGTTCTTCCAGGGTCATTTCCCCGGGTATCCGGTCATGCCGGGGGTGCTGGTGATCGAGGCGCTCGCGCAACTCTCGTCGATCCTCGCCTGGATCGAGCTCGGCCGCAGCCCCGCGGACGGATCGCTGATCTTCTTCGCCGGCATCGACCATGCCCGCTTTCGTCGCCAGGTTCTGCCGGGCGACCAGCTAATTCTCGAGGCGGAAATCAAGAAGATGTCGCGCGGACTCGGCAAATTCACGGCGCGCGCGCGCGTCGGCGAGGCGATCGCCGCCGAAGCCGAGCTGATGGCCGTGGTGCGTCTCCCCGGCGCCGCGGCCCCCGCCGAGGAGTAACGCGCATGGCAAGGATCCATCCTGCCGCGGTGGTCGACGCCAAAGCGGAGATCGACGACGACGTGGAGATCGGCGCGTTTTCGATCGTCGGGCCGGACGTGCGCATCGGCGGTGGAACCACCGTCGGGCCGCACGTCGTGCTCACCGGACGAACGTCGATCGGCCGGCGCAATCGCTTCTTCCAGTTCGGCTCGATCGGCGAAATCGCGCAGGACCGAAAGTATGGGGGCGAGCCCACGACCACGACGATCGGCGACGACAACACGTTTCGCGAATTCGTCTCGATTCACGCGGGGACCGCGCAGGACCGCGGCGACACCGCGATTGGCGATGGCAATCTCTTCCTCGCCTACACGCACGTCGCTCACGATTGCGTCATCGGGAACCAGACCACGTTCTCGAACAACGCGCAGATCGCCGGCCATGTCGCCATCGGCGATTACGCGGTGCTGGGCGCGTTCGCAGGAGTGCATCAGTTCTGCCGCGTGGGCGCGCATGCGATGCTCGGCGCCTACGCGGTCGTGCTGCAGGATGTCCCGACGTATGTGACGGTCGCAGGTTATCCCGCCAAGCCGCACGGCACGAACAGCGAGGGCCTGCGCCGGCGCGGCTTTACGCCCGAGGATGTGCGCGCCGTCCGTCAGGCGTACAAGACGCTCTACCGCGACGGCCTGAGCCTCGAGGATGCGAGGGCCGCGCTCGCGAGGGCCGCCGCCGAGGCGCCCGTCGTCCTGCCGCTCGTCACGTTTCTCGCGACCGCCGGCCGCGGCATCGTCCGCTGACGTCGAGCGTACGCCCGGATGAGCGCCGCCACCACCGTCAACGCTCACGGCATTCCGACGGTCGGCATCGTCGCCGGCGAGGCCTCGGGCGATGCGCTCGGCGCCGCGCTGATCGAAGCGCTGCACGCCCGGATTCCGCAGGTCCGCTTCGTCGGCATCGCGGGCCCGCGGATGGAGGCCGCCGGCTGCGAGCCGTGGTATTCGCTCGAAGCGCTGTCGGTGCGCGGAATCGTCGAGGTGCTGGGACGCGTCCCGCAGCTCGTCGCGATCCGGCGCGATTTGCGCCGACGGCTTCTCGCGGAGCGCGTTCGCGTCTTCGTCGGTGTCGACGCGCCCGACTTCAACCTCGGGCTCGAGCGCAAGCTGCACCGCGCCGGAGTGCGCACCGTCCATTTCGTGAGCCCGTCTGTCTGGGCGTGGCGGCGCGAGCGCGTCGCGCGAATCGCGCGGGCCGTTGATCGGATGCTCGCGCTGTTTCCGTTCGAGCCGCCGATCTACGAGGACGCGGGCGTGCCGGTGACGTTCGTCGGACATCCCCTCGCGCGCGAGGCGGCGACGTCGGCGTCGCGCCGGCAGGCGCGCGAGCAGCTGAAGCTCGGCATCGCGCAGCCGGTGTTCGCGCTGCTCCCGGGAAGCCGCGCGGCGGAGCTCGACCAGCATGGCGACCTGCTGCTCAACACCGCAGCAGCGATCCATGCGGCCCGACCGGAGTCGCGTTTCCTGGTGCCGCTGGCTACGCGGCCCACCCGCGATCGGTTCGAGGCTTCGCTCTACCGGCTCGGCCTCGAGGCGCTGCCGCTGACGCTGCTCTACGGGCATGCGTCGGACGCGCTTCGCGCCGCCGACGTCGGCATCGTGGCGTCGGGAACGGCCACACTGGAAGCGGCGCTGGCGCGTTGTCCGCACGTGATCTTCTACCGCGTCAACGCGCTCACGGCGCGGCTGCTCCGCGGCCGCCTGCTCGTTCCGTGGGTAGGCCTGCCGAACGTTCTGGCCGGGCGGTTCGTCGTGCCGGAGTTGCTTCAGGAGGCGGCCACGGTCGAGAATATCGCGCAAGCGGCACAGAACCTGTACGACGACACCGTGACTCGGCGAAGGCTGGAAGCGCTGTTCGCGGGGTTCGCCGCGTCGCTTGACGTCGACACCGGGGCGCGCGCGGCCGAGGCCGTGGCGGCGGAGCTCCGCACGTCGGGCTTTGCCTGTTGAGAGGTCGCATGCTGATCGCCGGCATCGACGAAGCGGGGCGCGGGCCGCTGGCCGGCCCGGTGTTCGCGGCCGCGGTGATCCTCGACCCCGCGCGGCCGGTTTTCGGGCTGCGCGATTCGAAGCTCCTGACGGCGGCGGCGCGCGAGCGCCTCGCCGGCGAGATCCGCCAGAACGCACTGGCGTGGGCCGTGGCCATGGCGGACGTGGGCGAGATCGACGACCTCAACATCCTGCAGGCGACGCTCGTCGCCATGCAGCGCGCAGTCGCGGCGCTCGCGGTCATGCCGGTCGAGGCGCTGGTCGACGGCAATCGGTGTCCCGCGCTGCCGTGCCCGGCGCGCGCGATCATCAAGGGCGACCGGGACGTCGCCGTGATTTCGGCGGCGTCGATCCTCGCCAAGACCGCGCGCGATGCGCTGCTGATCGAGCTCGACGTGCTGTACCCGCTCTACGGATTTGCGCAAAACAAGGGGTATGGCACCGCGGCGCATCTCGCCGCACTGATCGCCCATGGTCCGTGCCCCGCGCACCGGCGCTCGTTCGCGCTGGTCGCGCAGGCGGAGTTCCCGTTTTGACGTGCGACGACGCAATAACATTTCGCCGGCGGATGCTATAGTCGGCGGCACCGAGTGCAGCGCGACGTCTTGCGTGCGATCGCCGCGACTCGGACCGATGGAGGCCCCTGCGATGATTCACTGCGTTCTGCATGACCCCGGTGACTCGGTGGCGGTCGTCGTCGTCGAGGGCGTGGCCGCGGGCACCACGTTGACCGGGCTCATTCTCGACGAGGACCGGACGATCACGCTGTCCTGCGTGCAGGACATTCCGCTGGGCCACAAGGTCGCGTTGAAGGACATGGCCGTCGGCGACACGGTGATCAAATATGGGATCGACATCGGCAAGGTCGTCCAGCCGATCCGGAAAGGCGAGCATGCCCACGTCCACAACCTCAAGACGAAGAGGTGGTGATGCGGTGTTGCTTCGTTGTTGCAGGGCGCGTAACGGGCGGCGCGGGCCTGCACCCGGATGGAGCGTCGCAGGCGACGCTCATCCGGCCGCAGCCCCGCGATCGTGAATTGAGCAGAAGACCTCGTTAGATCTAACGACCGTATACTCGGTCGGCTGCGCCTCGGTCGCGTTGCATTTACGGCACCGAGTCCCCGATCATCTGAACCGATACTGGAATCGCTGATGCAATCCACTTTCCAGGGCTATCGCCGCGAGAACGGCCGCGTCGGCGTGCGCAACCACGTGATCATTCTGCCGGTCGACGACCTGTCGAACGCGGCGTGCGAGGCCGTCGCGCACAACGTCAAGGGCACGATGGCGATTCCGCACCCGTACGGACGCCTGCAGTTCGGCGCCGATCTCGACCTGCATTTCCGCACGCTGATCGGCACCGGCGCGAATCCCAACGTGGCCGCCGTCGTCGTCCTTGGCATCGAGGACCAGTGGACGAAGAAGGTCGTCGACGGCATCGCGGCGACGGGCAAGCCGGTCTCGGGGTTCGGCATCGAGTTGCATGGCGACCACGACACGATCATGCGCGCGTCGAAGGCCGCGAAGGAATACATGCAATGGGCGAGCGAGCAGCAGCGCGTCGCCTGCAAGGTGAACGAGCTCTGGGTCTCCTGCAAATGTGGCGAATCCGACACGACGTCGGGGTGCGGCTCCAATCCGACGGTGGGCGACGCATTCGACAAGCTATATGCCGTGGGCGCCACGCTGGTCTTCGGCGAGACCACCGAGCTCACGGGCGGCGAACAGATCGTCGCCGCGCGCTGCCGCGACGACAAGGTGCGCGCCGAATTCATGCGGATGTTCGACCGTTACCAGGGCGTCATCGACCGGCACAAGACGAGCGATCTCTCGGACTCGCAGCCGACCAAGGGCAATATCGCGGGGGGGCTTACGACGATCGAGGAGAAGGCGCTCGGCAACATCCAGAAGATCGGCAGGAAGTGCGTCGTCGACGGCGTGCTCGACAAGGGCGAGATTCCGACGGGGCCGGGTCTCTGGTTCATGGATTCCTCGTCGGCGGCGGCGGAAATGGTGACGCTGTGCGCGGCATCCGGTTACGTCGTCCATTTCTTCCCGACGGGCCAGGGCAACGTGATCGGCAATCCGATCCTTCCGGTGATCAAGCTCTGCGCGAATCCGCGCACCGTGCGCACGATGCGTGAGCATATCGACGTCGACGTGACCGGCCTGTTGCAGCGCGAGATCACGATGAGCGAGGCCGGCGACCGCCTGCTCGACATGATGTTCCGTACTGCGAACGGGCGGCTGACCGCCGCCGAAGCGCTCGGGCACCGCGAGTTCGTGCTGACGCGCCTCTATGAAAGCGCATAGCGATCACCCTCGCCGCGATGGGGGATCGCGATGAACGAAGGCGCCGCCGGCGACGCGCTCGCACTGCCCGATCTCGACGCGATCCGCGCCGCCCGGGCGCGAATCGGACCGCATGTGCACCGGACGCCGGTGTTCACCTGTCGCGCGATCGACGCGGAGGTGGGCGCCCGGCTGCATTTCAAGTGCGAGAACTTCCAGCAGACCGGTGCGTTCAAGGCGCGTGGCGCGTGCAATGCGGTCTTTTCGCTGGCGGACGATGTGGCGCGCCACGGCGTGGTCACGCACTCGTCGGGCAATCACGGCGCGGCACTGGCCTACGCGGCGGCGCGGCGCGGCATTCCGGCGTGGGTGGTCATGCCGGACAACGCGCCACGGGTGAAGCAGGACAACGTCCGCCGTTTCGGCGCGACGATACGATTGTGCAAGCCCACGGTCGCGGCCCGCGAGGCGACCTGCGCGGAAGTGCAGCATGAAACCAGCGCCGTGCTCGTCCATCCGTTCGACGATGCGCGCGTGATCGCGGGGCAGGGCAGCGCCGCGCTGGAGTTCCTCGAGGACGTTCCGCGCGTCCATGTCGTCATCACCCCGGTCGGCGGTGGCGGCCTGCTGTCGGGAACCGCGATTGCGGCGACCTCGCTCCGGCGCTCGATCCGCGTGCTGGGCGCCGAGCCTGCCAACGCCGACGACGCCGCGAGAAGCTTTCGCTCGGGCAGGATCGAGCCGCTGCCGGATGCGACGACGATCGCCGACGGACTGCGCACCACGCTCTCGCCGCGCACGCTGGCAGCGTTGCGCGCCCATGTCGCCGCGATCGGCACCGCCAGCGAGGAGGCGATTGTTCAGGCGATGCGGATGACGTGGGAGCGGATGAAGATCGTCATCGAGCCCTCATCGGCGGTGCCGCTCGCCTGCCTCCTCGAGCGCACGCTCGACGTCGCCGGTGCCGAAGTGGGCATCGTCCTCACCGGCGGCAACGTGGACCTCGACCGGCTTCCGTGGCAGCGGTGACAGCAGCAGCTGTGCGCGCACGGCGCGCGACTCGCCGCTGAAGCGCGCCGATGCCGAATTTCACCCCCGAGGCACTCGAATCGCTGGCGGCGCGCGTGCTGGCGCGTGCCGGGGCCAACGACGACATGGCGCGCGTCACCGCGCGTGCGCTGGTCTACGCGGACGCGCGCGGCCTGCCCTCGCATGGCGTGGCCCGCGTGCTGCAGTATGCGAAGCATCTCGAGAACGGCCGCGCCGACGGCAGCGCCCGCCCGGAAATCATCGCGCACAAGGCCGCTGCCGTTGCTCGTCGACGCGAAATGCGGGCTCGCGTTTCCGGCATGCGCGCTCGCGGTCGACGAGGCGATCGGTCGCGCGCGCGAATGCGGGGCGGCCTTCGCCGGGGTCACCAACAGCCATCATTTCGGCGTCGCCGCCTACCATCTGGAACCGGTCGCCGCGACCGCGATGGTCGGCCTCGCGTTCGGAAATTCCCCCGCAGCGATGCCCGCGGCCGGCGGCAAACGGCCGCTGTTCGGGACCAATCCGATCGCGGCGACGTTTCCGCGACGGGGCGCCGACCCGATCCTGGTCGACCTTTCGTTGTCGGAGGTCGCGCGCGGCAAGCTGATGATCGCGGCAAAGGAGCGGCGCTCGATCCCGCTCGGCTGGGCGCTCGATGCAAACGGCGCGCCCACGACCGATCCCGCCGCCGGCATGGCCGGCGCGATGCTGCCGTTGGGCGGGGCGAAAGGCGCGCTGCTGGCGCTCATCGTCGAGCTGCTCGTCACCGCGCTCACCGGCGCCGCGATCGGGTCCGAGGCGTCGTCGTTTTTCGTCGATGAGGGCAACCGTCCGCGGCTGGGACAGGCGTTTCTCGTGATCGACCCCGATGCGCTGGCGGGGCGTGCGACGTATTTTTCGCGGGTCGAGACGCTGCTCGCGGAAATCGCGTCCGACCCCGGCACGCGCGTTCCCGGGGCGCGCCGGGTCGGTCTCGCGCGGGAGGCGCAGGCATCGGGCATCGATCTGCCGGACGCGCTGGCCGACGCGCTGGCGGAGCTTGCGCGGCGCTGACGGCGCCGGTGTCGGGTCGGCTCGCGCTCAGCGCCGCGCGGCGGCGAGGCGCTCGCGCAGCGCATTGAAGAGTCCCGGCGCGGCGGCGATCACCTCGTTGCTGCGCAGGAAATCGGGGCTGCCGCCGAAGTCGGCGACGCGTCCGCCGGCCTCCTTGACCAGCAGGGCGCCGGCCGCGACGTCCCACGGCTTGAGGCTCATGACCCAGAAGCCGTCGAGCCGGCCCGCCGCGACGTACGCCATGTCGAGCGAGCACGCGCCCGCGCGGCGAATGCCCGCGCAACGCGTGACGAGCGCGTGCAGTGTGGGCAGGAACTCGGCCATCTTCGGGCTCTCGCGGGTCGGGAACACGGTGCCGACCAGCGCATCCTCCAGCGCCATGCACGTCGTCACCCGCAACGGCGTGCCGTTGACCTGCGCGCCCTTGCCCCGGATCGCCGTGAACATTTCGTCGTGGACCGGATCGAACACCACGGCGTGCGTGATCTCGGTGCCGTGGGCGAGTGCGATCGACACGGCGTAATGGGGAAAGCCGTGGACGAAATTGGTCGCGCCGTCGATCGGATCGACGATCCACTTGAAGCCGCCGCCTTCGCGTGCGCCGTGAATCTCGCCCGACTCCTCGCCGAGGATCGCGTGCTCCGGGAAGGCGGCGCGCAGCGTCGCGACGATCGCGTTCTCGGCTTCGTTGTCCGCTTCCGTGCCGATGTCGCTGTGCGCTTTCGCATGGGCAGGGCAGCCGCTTCAGGTCACGCGCGGCGTCGACGATGACCGAACCCGCGCGCCGGGCGGCGCGGACGGCGACGGCGAGGACGGGATCGGTGTTCATGGCGAGAGCGGACGCCGCGACGCGCGGGCGCCGGGCTCCATGGGTTCGATTCTAGCGCGGCGGGACGATTCACGCCGACGGATTTCCAATTGCCGCGGTTGCCGCCTCGAAGTATGATCAACGCCCCGCCACGGACAGGCACATGACCGGGCGCGGCACCCCACGCGAAGGAGGATTCATGGCTGTCTCAGTTTCCCTCACCGTCAACGGCAAGCAGGTGACCGCGGAGCTCGATCCACGCACGCTGCTGGTCGAGTTCCTGCGCAACGACCTCGGGCTCACCGGCACGCACGTCGGCTGCGACACCGGGCAGTGCGGTGCGTGCACGGTGCACGTCGACGGCAATGCGGTGAAGTCCTGCACAATCCTCGCCGCGCAGGCGCAGGGTGCCAAGGTCACGACGATCGAGGGCCTCGCGGCCGCGGACGGCACACTGCACCCGATGCAGGCGGCATTCAAGGAATGCCACGGCCTGCAATGCGGATTTTGCACACCCGGCATGGTGCTCTCCGCGATCGATCTCGTTGAGCGCAACCCGAAGGCGTCCGAACAGACGATTCGCGAGGAGCTCTCCGGCAATTTCTGCCGCTGCACGGGTTATCACAACATCGTCAAGGCGGTGCGCCAGGGCGCCGCCGCCATGGGCAAATAGGAGAGCGCGATGGGTGCCAGCGATCAAGGCCTGCTCGGCGCATCGGTGCGCCGCAAGGAGGACTACCGTTTCCTGACGGGGTCGGGACAGTACACCGACGACGTCAATCCGCCGAATCACGTCCACGCGTACTTTCTGCGCTCACCGCACGCACACGCGAGGATCCGCGGCATCGACACGGCCAAGGCGAAGGCCGCGAAGGGTGTCGTCGCCATCTATACCGGCGCGGACCTCGAAGGCGTCAACGGCCTTCCCTGCGGTTGGCTCATCACCGGCACGGACGGCAAGCCGATGAACGAGCCGCCGCACCCGGTGCTCGCGCAGGGCAAGGTGCGCTACGTGGGCGACGCGCTCGCCATTGTCATCGCCGAGACCCCGAATCTGGCGAAGGACGCGGCCGAGCTGATCGACGTCGACTACGAGGTGCTGCCGGCGGTCGTCCATTGCGTCGACGCGCTGAAACCGGGCGCGCCGCTGATCCACGACGGTGCGCCGGGCAACAAGTGCTACACATGGGCGCTGGGCGACAAGGCGGCGGTCGACGCGGCGTTCGCGAAGGCGGCGCACGTGTCCAAGCTCGACATCGTCAACAACCGGCTGATCCCGAATGCGATCGAGCCGCGCGCCGCCGTCGCGTCGTTCAGTCGCGCCGACGACAGCTACACGCTCTACGTCACGAGCCAGAATCCGCACGTCGAGCGCCTGCTGATGACGGCGTTCGTGCTGGGGCTGCCCGAGCACAAGGTGCGCGTGATCGCGCCCGACGTCGGCGGGGGCTTCGGCTCCAAGATCTACCTCTACCCGGAAGAGACCGCGATGGTCTGGGCGTCGAAACGCGTCAACCGCCCGATCAAGTGGGCGGCGGAGCGCAGCGAGAGCTTCCTCTCCGACGCGCACGGCCGCGATCACGTGACGCACGCCGAGCTCGCCTGCGACAAGGACGGCAAGTTCCTGGCGATGCGCGTGCACACGACGGCGGCGATGGGCGCGTACCTGTCCACTTTCGCGTCGTGCATCCCGACGATCCTCTACGCGACGCTGCTCGCGGGCCAGTACACGACGCCGGCGATCTACGCCGAGGTGACCGCTTCGTTCACCAACACGGCGCCGGTCGACGCCTATCGCGGCGCGGGGCGCCCCGAGGCGACCTACGTCGTCGAGCGCCTCGTCTACCAGGCCGGCATCGACCTCGGCATCGCGCAGGACGAGATCCGGCGGCGCAATTTCATCCGCACGTTCCCGTACCAGACGCCGGTCGCGCTCGTCTACGACACCGGTGGCTACGACGCGACGATGGACGAGGCGAACAAGATCGCCGACGTCGCCGGGTTTCCGGCGCGCAAGGCCGAGGCGGCAAAACGCGGCAAGCTCCGCGGAATCGGCTACGCCGCGTACATCGAGGCCTGCGGCATCGCGCCGTCGAACGTCGCGGGTGCCCTGGGTGCGCGCGCCGGCCTGTTTGAAGCAGGTGAGGTTCGCGTGCATCCGACGGGCAGCGTCACGGTGTTCACGGGCTCGCACAGCCACGGACAAGGCCACGAAACGACGTTCGCGCAGGTGGTCGCCGCGCGGCTCGGCATGTCGGTCGAGAACGTCGACATCGTTCACGGCGACACGGGCCGCGTCTTGTTCGGCATGGGCACGTACGGCTCGCGCTCGCTGGCGGTCGGCGGCACCGCGATCGTCAAGGCGCTCGACAAGATCGTCGACAAGGGCAAGAAGATCGCCGCGCACCTGCTCGAGGCCGCGGAAGCCGACATCGAGTTCAAGGACGGCAAGTTCACGGTGGCCGGGACGGACCGCAGCAAGGCGTTCGGCGAGATCGCGCTCGCCGCCTACGTTCCGCACAACTATCCGCTCGACAAGCTCGAGCCCGGCCTCAACGAAATGGCGTTCTATGATCCGACCAATTTCACGTTCCCGGCCGGCACGCACATCTGCGAGGTGGAGATCGACCCGGAAACGGGCGTCGTGGAAGTCGTTTCCTTCACGGCCTGCGACGACTTCGGCAACATCGTCAATCCGATGATCGTCGAGGGTCAGGTGCACGGCGGCTTGACGCAGGGGCTCGGCCAGGCGCTGCTCGAGGCCTGCGTCTACGACAAGGAGAGCGGGCAGCTCTTGACCGGCAGCTACATGGACTACGCGATGCCGCGCGCCGACGACGTGCCGGCGTTCAAGGTCGGCACCAAGGTCACGCCCTGCACGCACAACCCGCTCGGCGCCAAGGGATGCGGCGAAGCCGGCGCGATCGGCGCGCCGGCGGCGATGATGAACGCGGTGCACGATGCGCTCGCCGCAGTCGGCGTCAAGTACCTCGACATGCCGGCATCACCGCATCGCGTGTGGCAGTCGATCCAATCGGCACGCAAATCGTGAGAGGCCCGCCATGTATCCTTTCGAACTGACTCGCGCGAAAACCGTAGCCGACGCCGCGGCGGCGCTCGGAAAATCCGGAGGCAAGCTGCTGGCCGGCGGCCAATCCCTCGTCGGCGCGATGAAACTGCGGCTCGCGCAGCCGGGCACGCTGGTCGACCTGTCGGGCATCGCCGAGCTGAAGGGCATCCGCAAGGAGGGCGACGCCCTGGTGATCGGCGCGATGACGCGGCACGCCGAAATCGCGTCGTCGTCGGCCGTGAAATCGGCCATTCCGGTGCTTGCCATGGTCGCGCACGGCATCGGCGACCGGCAGGTGCGCAACATGGGCACGATCGGCGGCGCGCTCGCGAACAACGACCCGGCCGCGGATTGGCCGGCGGCGGTGCTGGCGCTGGGCGCCACGGTGCAGACGAACAAGCGCAAGATCGCCGCCGACGACTTCTTCAAGGGGATGTACGAGACGGCGCTCGCGGCCGACGAGATCATCACGGCGGTTTCGTTTCCGGTCCCGAGGAAGGCCGCCTACTGCAAATTCCCGAACCCTGCGTCGCGCTTCGCGCTGACCGGCGTCTTTGTCGCGCAATCGGGCGCAGGCGTCCGTGTCGCGGTGACCGGGGCGGCGCCCGGCGTGTTCCGGGCGAAGGCCCTCGAGGATGCGCTCGCGAAGAGCTTCACCGCGGACGCGGCGAAGGCCGTCAAGATTGACGCCAAGGGCCTTTCCGGCGATCTTCACGCGTCGCCGCGAATACCGGGCCCACCTCATTCCCGTGCTCGCCGCGCGGGCGGTCGCGGCCGCGGGCTAGCCGACGCGCCGAACTTGCTATCCTTCGGGTGGGGCGGCGCTGCCGTTCCGCCCGATTTTTTTGTCATCGAGAAAGCCGCAATGCCCAATGTGCAGATTCCGGCGTCGGTCGACGCCGTCGGCGCGATGCTCGACGGCGAGAACTACATCGCCGAGCGCCGCCTCGCGACGAGCGTGTTCCTCGCGCTCAAGATGGGCCGCCCGCTGTTCCTCGAAGGCGAGGCGGGTGTGGGCAAGACCGAGATCGCCAAGGTGCTCGCGACCGGCCTCGGCAAGCGCCTGGTGCGTCTCCAATGCTACGAGGGTCTTGACGTCGCCGCGGCCGTCTACGAATGGAACTACGCGCGACAGATGATCGAGATCCGGCTCGCCGAGTCGGCCGGGCACCTCGATCGCGACCAGCTCTCGCACGACATCTTCACGACGCGCTTCCTGTTGAAGCGCCCGATCCTCGAGGCGCTGGTGCCGCCGGACGGCGTCGCGCCGGTCCTGCTGATCGACGAGCTCGATCGCGCCGACGAGCCGTTCGAGGCGTATCTGCTGGAGGTCCTCGCCGAATATCAGGTGACGATTCCCGAGCTCGGCCCCGTGCGCGCCGCATCGCCGCCGGTCGTCGTGATTACGTCGAACCGCACCCGCGAGATCCACGACGCGATCAAGCGCCGCTGCCTGTATCACTGGCTGGGATACCCGGACGCGCAGCGCGAGCTCGCCATCGTCCTGCGCAAGTGCCCGCAGGCGCCGGCATCGCTCGCGCGCGAGATCGTCGCGTTCACGCAGCGGCTGCGTGCGCTCGATCTCTTCAAGGCGCCCGGCATCGCCGAAACGCTCGACTGGGCCGAGGCGCTGGTCGCGCTCGATCGTGTCGCACTCGACCCGCAGACGGTCGCCGACACCGCGGGCGTGCTGCTCAAGTACCAGGACGACATCGGCGCGCTCGGGCCGGACGTCGCGGCGCGTCTCGTCGCGGAAGTGCAGGCCGAAGGGATCCGCCTGTGACGCGGCGCTCAGGCATCGACGCACGCGCGCTCGCCGGCGCGGTGCCGATGCTGCCCAAGGGCCGCCTCGCCGAGAACGTGCTGCATTTCGTGCGCGTGCTGCGCACGGCGGGAATGCCCGTCGGCCCCGCGCACACGATTTCCGCGCTCGCCGCGGTCGAGGCGGTCGGGCTCGACCGGCGCGAGGATTTTCGCGCGGCGCTTTGCGCGGTGCTGGTCTCGCGGCACGATCAGCTGCCGGTTTTCGAGCAGGCGTTCGAGATCTTCTGGCGCAATCCGCAGCTCTTGGAGAAACTGATCGCCTCGCTGCTGCCCGACGGTTCACGGCCGCACCGGCGAAGCGCCCCCGGCGCCCGAGCTTCCCGCCCGCATCGCGCAGGCGATGCTCCCGCCGCGCGGGCTGGACCTTCCCGAGCGCGACGACGACGAGACCCGTCTCGACGCCGCGCTGACGGTCTCGCCGCGCGAAGTCCTGCAGCAAAAGGACTTCGAGACGATGACCGTCGAGGAGCTCTCCGCGGTGCGCGCGATGCTGCGCGGACTTGCGGCTGCCGCTGCCGGAGTTGCGGACTCGGCGCACGCGACCCTCGCCTCGCGGGCATCGCGTCGATCTCCGCGCGTCGCTGAAACGCGCGACCGGAGCGGCGGGAACGCTGGCACCCCTCGCCTGGCGGGAGCGCACGCGGCGCACGCCGCCGCTCGTCGTGCTGTGCGACATTTCGGGGTCGATGGAGCGCTACGCGCGAATGCTGCTGCACTTCCTGCATGCGATCACCAACGATCGGGACCGCGTCCACGTGCTGCTGTTCGGCACGCGGCTCACCAACATCACGCGCGCGCTCCGGCACCGCGACGTCGACGTCGCGCTCGCGCGCGTCGCGCGCGCCGTCGCGGACTGGGCGGGAGGCACGCGGATCGGCCCCTGCGTCGCCGAATTCAACCGCCGCTGGTCGCGCCGGCTGCTCGGGCAGAATGCGGTGGTGCTCCTGATCAGCGACGGTCTCGACGCGGAAGGCGGCAGCGCGCTGTCGGCGGAAATGGAGCGGCTGCACAAGTCGTGCCGGCGGCTCGTGTGGCTCAATCCGCTGCTGCGCTACGAGGGATTCGAAGCGCGCCCGGCGGGCATCAAGGCGATGCTGCCGCACGTGGACGACTTCCTGCCGGTGCACAATCTCGCGAGCCTGACGGCGCTTGCCGCGGCGCTCGACCGCCCGCGCGCGCGCGGTCGCGGGTCGGCGCGAGAGCTGCGCCGGGCGTGACGGAGGCGAAGGATGGAGCTCTCGAGCACGCGAATGGTTCCGGCGCCGGTGGACACGGTCTGGGCAGCGTTGAATGATCCCGAGGTGTTGCGCGGCTGCGTTCCCGGATGCGACGTGATCGAGCCGGACGGCGAGAATGGCTACCGCATCACGATGGCGGCGAAGGTCGGCCCGGTGTCGGCCAGATTTGCCGGACGCATGCAGCTGTCCGACATCGACCCGCCGCGCGCCTACACGCTGTCGTTCGAGGGGCAGGGCGGCGCGGCGGGGTTCGCGAAGGGCGAGGCGAAGGTCACGCTCGCGCCCCAGGCGAACGGCGCCGGGACCGCGCTGTCGTATGCGGTGAAGGCGCAGGTGGGGGGCAAGATCGCGCAGCTCGGGTCGCGCCTGGTCGACGGGGCGGCGCAGAAGCTCGCCGACGATTTCTTCGGGCGATTCTCGGATGCGGTCGCGGCCAAGGCGGGCGTGCCGCCGGCGCCGCGGCCCGAGCGCCGGGGCTGGCCGCGCTGGCAAATCGTGCTCATCGCGATCATTATCGCGGACATCATTTTCTGGCTGTGGTTTTTTTGGGGAAGATCCGGCGGGAGCCCATGATGGAAAGCGTCGATCTCGAAGTCCTGAAGCGCTGCGCGGAATGGCTGGATGCCGGCCGCCGCGTTCTGCTCGCCACCGTCGTCAAGACATGGGGCAGCTCGCCGCGCCCGCCTGGAGCGATGCTCGCGGTGCGCGACGATGGCCAGGTCGAGGGATCGGTGTCGGGCGGCTGCATCGAGGACGACATCGTCGGCCGGGTTCGCCACGACGGGATGACGGTCTCGCGCTGCGACGCGGTGACCTACGGCGTATCCGCCGACGAGGCGCGGCGCTTCGGCCTGCCCTGCGGCGGCACGATCCAGATCGTGCTCGAGCCGCTTACGCAGGCCTCGGGCATCGGCGCGCTGTTGACGGCGATCGGGGGCGGCAAGCTCGTGGCGCGACGGCTGGAGCTTGCGACCGGCGCCGCGACGCTTTCGCCCGCGCGCGCGTCCGACGGCCTCGTCTTCGACGGCGCGGCGCTCACGACCATCCACGGACCGCGCTATCGGATGCTCGTGATCGGCGCATCGCAGCTCTCGAAATACCTCGCGCAGATGGCGCTCGGGCTCGACTATCAGGTGACCGTCTGCGATCCGCGCGCGGAGTACGAGGGCACGTGGGACGTTGCTGGCGTGCCGCTGCTGCGGACGATGCCCGACGACACGGTCGTCGAGATGAAGCTCGACGAGCGCTGCGCCGTGATCGCGCTGACGCACGATCCCAAGCTCGACGACATGGCGCTGCTCGAAGCGCTGAAGTCGCCGGCGTTCTACGTGGGCGCGCTGGGCTCGCGCGCGAACAACGCCAAGCGGCGGCAGCGATTGAGGGAATTCGACTTGACCGACGCCGAGATCGCACGCCTGCACGGCCCTATCGGCCTCTACATCGGCAGCCGCACGCCACCCGAGATCGCGGTGTCGATCCTGGCCGAGGTGACGGCCGTCAAGAACGGCGTCACCGTGCCGGAGATCGCGCGTGTCGCTGTGGCGAAGGAAAAGCTCGGCCCGTCCATCGCCTGCGAGCCGGTCTGAACTTTCCGCGACCGGGCCGGTTGCGTCCGGGCGCCGCAGGATTCCCAACGCGTCAATGATTCGCCAGGAGGAGTGCATGAAGCTCTACTACCATCCGGTGTCGACGACCAGTCGGCCCGTGGTGCTGTTTGCCACCGAGTCCGGCATCGACCTCGACTACCAGATCGTCGACCTGTTCACCGGCGAACAATACAAGCCGGAATATGCGGCGATCAACCCGAGCCACCAGGTGCCGGTGCTGGAGGATGGCGATTTCCGCCTGACGGAGAGCTCGGCAATCCTCAAGTATCTCGCCGAGAAGACGCGTTCTCCCGCGTATCCGTCGGATCTGAAGAAGCGCGCGCGCGTCAACGAGCGGATGGATTGGCTCAACACGGGTTTCTACCGCGACTTTTCCTACGGGTTCCTTTACCCGCAGATCTTTCCGTTCATGAAGCGGCCCGACGACAACGTGCAGGCGGGAACCGTTGCGTGGGGCAAGGACAAGGCGCTGGGATGGCTCAAGGTGCTGGACGAGAGCCTGCTCGGGCCGCGAAGCGCCTTTCTTTGCGGCGATGACATCACGATTGCCGACTATCTGGGCGCGATGATGGTCTTGGGCGGAGAGGCCATCGACTGCAAGTTCGGCGCGTATCCGAATATCTGTCGCTGGCTCGGCAACATGAAGGCGCTGAAGAGCTGGGCGAAGGTCAACGAGGCGTTCTACAAATACGTGGTTGATCCCAACAAAGGCAAGGAATTCGTGCGGGTCTGACGCGCTGCGGCCCGCGGCGCCGCGAATGGAGACAGGTGATGATCAAGGGACTGCACCACAACGCGTATCGCTGCCGCGACTCGGAAGCGACTCGTCGATTCTACGAGGACTTCCTCGGCCTGCCGCTTTCCGGAAGCCTCGACATCCGCGAGACGAAGACCGGTCGCAGCACATCGGTGCTGCACACGTTCTATCGGCTCGACGATGGCTCGTACCTGGCCTTCTTCGAGGCGCCGGACATGCCGTTCGAATGGAAGGCGCAGCACGATTACGATCTCCACATCGCACTCGAGGTCGAGCCGCCGGTGCTGAACGAGATGCTGGCCAAGGGAAAGGCGCGCGGGATCGAGACCCGTGGCATCTCGGAACACGGTTTCGTGCGCTCGATCTATTTCCGGGATCCGAACGGCTACGTGATCGAGCTGACTGCGAAGACGCCGGAGCACGCCAAAATAATGGATCCGGCGACCAACGACGCGCGCGCGATTCTCGACCGCTGGCAGGCGGAGAAGGCGCCCGCGCCGGCGGGTGTCGTCTGACGCTACTGGATGCACGCGCGGGCTGACGTCGATCCTGCGCGCTGAAGAGTTCGCGGTACTTGCCTACCGATCCAATTCGGGGCGGGTTTTTAGTGGAAGTCGCGTGACTTCGGCTGCAGCCGACCGAGCAGCGGCGTGAGGTCGGCGAGCCGCCCGGCCTGCACGTGGACAACCTGTCCTTCGCGCTCGATGTTGCCGTACACCGCGAGCAGCTTCGCGCCGAGCAGCTCGCGCCGCTGCCGGTCGCCGAGATCGCGCCACACGATCACGTTGGTCGCGCCGGTCTCGTCCTCGAGCGTGACGAACACGACCCCACTCGCGGTGTCGGGCCGCTGCCGGCCGATCACGATGCCCGCGGTGCGCACGATGCGCCCGTGCGGCGCCTGCGCGATCTCGGCGGCGGTCATGAGCCGCTGCCGCCGCAGGTGCGCACGCAAGAGCGCGAGCGGATGCCGGCGCAGCGTGAGCGAGAGCGCCTGGTAGTCGGCGACGATGTCCTGTCCTTCGGTCGGCGCGACGAGCGCCGGATCATCTTCGTCGAACGTACTGTCGGCGAGGAGCGGCGGCAGGCGCTCGATGCCGGCGACGTCCCATGCGGCGCCGTGACGGTGCCCAGCGAGCGCCGCGAGCGCGTCGGCCCCGGCGAGCCGCGCAAGATCGCGCGCATCGAGCGCACCGCGCCGCGCGAGATCGGCGACGCTGTCGAAGGCCCGCGTGTGCCGCGTCGCCACGATCCGCTGCGCGCCTGCTTCGGAGAGCCCGGCGATCATCCGCAAGCCGAGGCGCAGCGCGGGCGGCGCCGCGGATGACGCATCGTGAGCGCCCGGAGCTTCGAGCGTGCAGTCCCATTCGCTCATCGTGACGTCGACCGGCCGCACGTCCACACCGTGGCGGCGCGCGTCCTGCACGAGCTGTGAGGGCCCGTAGAACCCCATCGGCAGCGAGTTGAGCAGCGCGCCGCAGAAGGCCGCGGGCTCGTAGTGCTTGAGCCACGCCGACACGTAGACCAGCAGCGCGAACGACGCCGAGTGCGATTCGGGAAACCCGTATTCGCCGAAACCGAGGATCTGCTGGTAGATCTGCCGCGCGAACGCCTCGGAGAGGCCGCGCTCGCCCATGCCGTCGATGAGCCGCTGCTCGAACTTCTCGAGGCCGCCCTTGCGCCGCCACGCGGCCATCGAGCGCCGCAGGTGATCGGCCTCGC
Organism: uncultured beta proteobacterium; assembly: GCA_963846855.1. Classification (GTDB taxonomy): domain Bacteria; phylum Pseudomonadota; class Gammaproteobacteria; order Burkholderiales; family Casimicrobiaceae; genus CAIWHR01. Next base: position 1,696,182 of record CAWJXK010000008.1, on the reverse strand, counting down.
CCGGCGAGAAGCCCGCGGCGACGATCGCGAGCTGCATCACCTGCTCCTGGAAGATCGGCACGCCGAGCGTGCGCTCCAGCACCGCCTTGACCGCCGGGCTGGGGTACGTGATGGGCTCGACGCCCTGGCGTCTTCGCAGGTACGGATGGACCATCCCGCCCTGGATCGGACCGGGACGCACGATCGCGACCTCGATCACGAGGTCGTAGAAGCATGCGGGCTTCAACCGCGGCAGCATCGACTGCTGCGCGCGCGACTCGATCTGGAACACGCCGATGGTGTCGGCGCGCTGGCACATCGCGTAGACCGCGGGATCCTCGGCGGGAATGTCCTGCATCGAGAGCGTGCGGCCGCGCCAGCGCGAGATCATGTCGAGGCAGCGCCGGATCGCCGAGAGCATGCCGAGCGCCAGGCAGTCGACCTTGAGGAGCCCCAGCGCGTCGAGGTCGTCCTTGTCCCACTGGATCACCGTGCGGTCGGCCATTGCGGCGTTCTCGACCGGCACCATCCGCTCGAGCAGGTCGCGCGCGATGACGAAGCCGCCGACGTGCTGCGACAGATGGCGCGGAAACCCCATCAGCTCGTTCACGAGCGTGACGAGCCGGACGATCACCGGGTTGTCGGGCAGGAATCCGGCCTCGCGGATCCGTTCCTCCCTGACGTCGCGGCCGTCCCACCAGGAGAACACGCCGGCCAGCCGGTCGACCTGCGCGAGGTCGAGGCCGAGCGCCTTGCCGACGTCGCGCACCGCGCTCTTCGGCCGGTAGGTGATGAGCGTCGCCGCCAGCGCGGCGCGATGCCTGCCGTACTTCGCGTAGACGTACTGCATCACTTCCTCGCGCCGCTGGTGCTCGAAGTCGACGTCGATGTCGGGCGGCTCGTTGCGCTCCCTGCTGATGAAGCGCTCGAACAGCATCGACATCCGCGACGGGTCGACCTCGGTGATGCCGAGTGCGTAGCAGACGGCCGAATTGGCCGCCGAGCCGCGGCCCTGGCAGAGGATCGAGCGCGACCGCGCGAACGCGACGATGTCGTGAACCGTGAGGAAGTAGGGCTCGTAACGGAGCTCGGCGATCAGCGCGAGCTCGTGCTCGATCAGGCCGCGGACGTCCTCCGGAACGCCCGCGTCCGGATAGCGTCGCGCGAGCCCGGCCTCGGTGAGCGCGCGCAGGTGCGACGCGGGGGTGGCGCCGGGCGGCACGATCTCCTCGGGATACTCGTAACGCAGCTCGTCGAGCGAGAACGCGCACCGCTCGGCGATCGCCACGGTCTCGGCGAGGAGCGCCGAGGGATAGATCGTCGCGAGGCGCGCGCGCGAGCGCAGGTGCCGCTCGCCGTTGGGATGCAGCGCATAGCCGCATTCGGCGATCGGCGTGCGCAGGCGGATCGCGGTCAGCGTGTCCTGCAGCGCGCGCCGGGCGCGCGCGTGCATGTGGACGTCGCCGGCGGCGACCTGTGGCAACCCGGTCGCGCGCGACAACTCCGCGCACCGCGCAACGCGCGCGCGCTCGCCGGCCCGGGCGAAGAGCTCGACCGCGACCCAGGCGCGGCCGGGAAACGCGGCGCCGACCCAGCGTGCGATAAGCAACGTTTTTTCGGGTGCGCTGGCGGCGCGTGAAGTCGTCCCGAAATCCGCTTCCGGCACCCACAGCGCGAGTAGCCCGCCTGCGAACTCGGCGACGTCATCGCGCGACAGCGCGTAGCTGCCCTTTTTCGCCTGGCGCCGCCCGCGCGTGACGAGCTGCGCGAGATTGCCGTAGCTCGCCCGATCGGTTGCGAGCAGCACGAGCCGGGTGCCGTCGACGAGCGTGAGCTCGCTGCCGATGCAGAGTTTCATTCCTGCGGTCTTTGCCGCGAGATGCGCACGGACGACGCCGGCGAGCGAGCATTCGTCGGTGATCGCGAGCGCGGCATAGCCCAGCGCCTGCGCGCGCTCGATGAGCTCCTCCGGATGCGACGCGCCGCGCAGGAACGAGAAGTTGGACAGGCAATGCAGTTCGGCGTAGGCGGGAAGCATGCGAAGGAGCTGCAGCGATCGGACGACGGCTTGCTGCCGGCGAAGCAGCGTCGGCGCAGAGCCGGATACCGTATAAATATACGGTAATCGATGGGATTTGGCCAGCGCCGCGGAACCGACATCAAATCAATCACCTGCAGCAACGCCCAACGGGGTCTTGCGGTGACGCGGTAAGATTCGCGCCTTGCCGCCGGCGATCCTGCGCCCGCCTGTCCTCCTCCGAAAAAGAAAGGCCGCAATGCCTTCCGTCGCCTTCGACCGCTTCTACCGCTACGCCGATCTCACGGCGATTCTCAACGCCTTCGCTGCCGAAAATACGAAGCTCGTCTCGATCGAATCGATCGGCAAGAGCTACGAGGGACGCGACATCTGGGTGCTGACCGTCACCAATCGCGCGACCGGTCCCGCCGTGGAAAAGCCGGCCTACTGGGTCGACGGCAACATCCACGCGACCGAGGTCGCGGGCTCCACCGCGAACCTGTATTTCCTGCAGATGCTGGTCACGCAGTACGGCAAGGATCCCGACGTGACGCGCGCGCTCGACACGCGGGCGTTCTACATCTGCCCGCGAATCAATCCGGACGGCGCCGAATGGGCGCTGGCCGACAAGCCGAAGTTCGTCCGTTCGTCGACGCGGCCTTACCCGTACGATGAGGACGAGACCGAGGGCCTCAACGTCGAGGACATCGACGGCGACGGTCGCGTTCTGCAGATGCGCCTGCCCGACCCCAACGGCCTGTGGAAGGACCATCCGCAGCAGCCCGGCCTCATGGTCCGGCGCGACCCCATCGAGACCGGCGGAACGTACTACCACATCCTGCCCGAAGGCAGCGTCGAGGACTGGGACGGCTACACGATCCGCGTCAAGAAGACGAAGGAGGGGCTCGACCTCAACCGCAATTTCCCGGCGAGCTGGCGCCAGGAATTCGAGCAGCTGGGCGCCGGCCCGTACCCGGCGTCGGAGCCCGAGGTGCGTGCGCTGGTCGCCTTCATCACGACCCACACGAACATCACCGGCGCGACGACCTTTCACACCTGGGCCGGCGTGCTGCTGCGCCCTTTCGAGCACCAGTCCGACGACGAGATGCATGCCGAGGATCTGTGGTTCTACAAGAAAGTGGGCGAGAAGGGGCTGGAGATGACCGGCTACCCCGCGATCTCGGTCTTTCACGATTTTCGCTACCACCCGAAATCGGTGATCGCCGGCACGTTCGACTGGCTCTACGAGCACCTCGGCATGTACACGTGGGTGGTCGAGATCTGGAGCCCGATGCGCGAGGCCGGCATCGAGAAATACCATCACATCGACTGGTTCCGCGACCATCCTATCGACGACGACCTCAAGATCTATGCCTGGAGCCGGGACAAGCAGGGCGGCGTCGCGCACGTCGCGTGGAAGCCGTTCGACCATCCGCAGCTCGGCAGGATCGAGATCGGCGGCTGGGACAGCTTCAACGCGTTCGGGAATCCGCCGCTGGCGCTGCTCGAGCGCGAGGTCGCACGCTTCCCCAAGTGGATGCTATGGCAGGCGCTCACGTCGCCGAAGCTGGAGCTCGTGGCCGCGGAAGCGGACGCGCTGGGCGGCGACACCTGGCGTGTCCGGCTCGTCGTCCAGAACACCGGCTGGTTGCCGAGCTACGTGTCGAAGCGCGCGCTCGATCGCAAGGTCGTGCGCGGCGTGGTGGCCGAGATCGCGTTGCCGGCCGGAGCGAGCCTCCTGCAAGGCAAGCGGCGGACGGAGGCGGGCCAGCTCGAAGGCAAGGTGTACAAGCACACGGGCATTTCGTTCTGGGACGACAACAACGTCACCGACGCCCGGGTGAAGATCGAGTGGGTGGTGCGGGCGAAGAAGGGCGAGCGCATCGATCTCGTCGCGCGGCACGAGAAGGCCGGCGTCGTGCGCGCGGGCGTCACGCTGGGCTGATCTTTCAAGAGGAGGGGTGATGGCGAAAGTGCAGGGAGTGGGCGGCATCTTCTTCACGTCGCCGGATCCGACGCGCCTGCGCGCCTGGTATGCGCAGTGGCTCGGCGTTCCGGGCGACGAGACCGGTGCGATGTTCGCGCCGGCGGCGATGCCGGCCGGCGCGGTGACGGTGTTTTCCGCGTTCGCCGCCGACACCACGTACTTCGCGCCGGCGACGCGCGGCTTCATGTTCAATCTGATCGTCGACGATCTCGATGGCGCGCTGGCGCAGGTCCGCCAGGGGGGCGCGCAGGTGGTCGGCACCGAGAACTACGACTACGGCCGCTTCGGCTGGTTCGTCGATCCCGACGGCAACAAGGTCGAGCTGTGGCAGGTGCCGCCGCCGGTTCCCGCATTCGCCAAAGAGCCCGGATGACGCGTCCGGCGAAGGTCGGTCTTGCCGCGATTCCGAGGAGCATCTGGACGCTCGGGCTCGTCAGCATGTGCATGGACCTGTCGTCCGAGCTCATTCACTCGCTGCTGCCGCTCTACCTTGCGCTGGAGCTCGGCGCCAGCGCGCTGACGATCGGTCTGCTCGAAGGATTCGCCGAGGCGACGGCGCTGATCGTCAAGGTGTTCTCCGGCTTCCTCTCGGATTTCTTCCGACGGCGCAAGGCGCTGGTCGTGCTCGGCTACGGGCTCGCCGCGCTGACGAAGCCGGTCTTTCCGCTCGCGCCGTCGCTCGGCTGGATTGTCGGCGCGCGCATCGCCGACCGGGTCGGGAAGGGCATTCGCGGCGCGCCACGCGACGCGCTGATCGCCGACATCACGCCGGACGCGGTGCGCGGCGCAAGCTTCGGGCTGCGCCAGGCGCTCGACACCGTCGGCGCGGTCGGAGGTCCCCTGATCGCGATCGCCGCGATGCTGTATTTCGCCGACAACTTCCGCCTGGTGTTCTGGATCGCCGTGATTCCCGCAGCACTCGCCGTGCTGCTGCTGGTCGTCGGCGTCGACGAGCCGGAACGCGTTGGCGCGGCGCCGGCATCCGACCCGGCAAAGCGGGTGCGCATGGCGGACGTGCGACGGCTCGGCCACAAATACGCGATCATCGTCACGTTCGCCGCAGTGTTCACGCTCGCGCGCTTCTCCGAGGCGTTCCTCGTGCTGCGCGCACAGAATGTCGGTCTTCCGGTCGCCGCGGCGCCGTGGGTGATGGTGATCATGTCGCTCGTGTATGCCGTGGTCGCGTATCCCGCAGGAACCGCCGCGGATCGCGGCAGGGGCCCGTGGCTCCTCTCGGCGGGACTGGCGGCGCTGATCGCATCCGATCTCGTGCTGGCCAATGCGCAGAGTGGCGCGACCGTTCTCGCCGGCGCGGGGCTGTGGGGGCTGCACATGGGGTTGACGCAAGGGCTGCTGGCGGCGCTTGTCGCCGCGGCGGCGCCGGCCGATCTTCGCGGCACCGCCTTCGGCGTGTTCAACCTCGTATGCGGCGTCGCGCTGCTCGGTGCCAGCGGCCTCGCGGGGTGGCTCTGGCAGGCCTTCGGTCCGGCGCTGACGTTCTATGCCAGCGCGGCATTTGCCGCCGTTTCGTGGATGGGCCTCGCTCTATACGGCGGAGGCGCGGCGCAACTCCGTCAAACCTGAGCGAAATTCCCCGCTCGGGCGCCCGCTTGTCCTACCATTAGCCGACGCGTAAGAATCCGTTGCCACCTGCGACCAATCCGCATTCGCGCCATTCCAGCCGTCATGCCCCCCCCCGACGCCCCTGCGCCTGCTCCGCGTGATCAGCTCTACTACCGGCACGCGCTTCCGGTGCGGATCATGCACTGGATCAATGTGATCGCGCTCTCGATCCTGCTGATGAGCGGGCTCAACATCTTCGACGCGCATCCGGCGCTCAACTGGGGCAAGTCGTCCTACACGGACGCGGCGCCGGTGCTCGAGATCGGGGCGCGGATGACGCCGAGCGGCGACATGCAGGGCGTCACCCGCGTGCTCGGGCGCGAATTCGACACGACCGGCCTGCTCGGCGTGGCCGCCGACCGGGAGGGCGAGGCATCGCTCCGCGCCTTTCCGTGGTGGATCATGCTGCCCGACAGCCGCTGGCTGGCGATGGCCCGCTCGTGGCATTTCTTCTTCGCGTGGGTCCTCGTGCTGAATGGCCTCGCGTATCTGATCTATTCAGCATGGAGCCGCCATCTTGCCCGCGACCTCGCGCCCGACCGCAACGACTGGCGCACCATCGGACGATCGATCCTCGATCATCTGCGCTTCCGGCATCCGACCGGCGAGGCGGCCAAGCGTTACAACGTGTTGCAGAAGCTCGCGTACCTCACGGTCATCTTCGTGCTGGTGCCCCTGATGGTCCTGATGGGACTCGCGATGTCGCCGACGGCCGACGTGTGGTGGCCGGGGTGGGTCGACATTGTCGGAGGCCGCCAGTCGGCGCGCACGATCCACTTCATCATCGCGTGGCTGCTTGTTGGATTCGTCCTGATCCATGTCTTCGAGGTCGTCGTCTCGGGGCTGTGGAACCATCTGCGCTCGATGATCACCGGGCGCTATCGAATCACCGTGGAGTCCGGAAGATGAATAGCGGCGGCCAGGCAAGGCGGCGCTTTTTCGCGCGCACGCTCGGCGCTGCCGGCGCGATGGTGCTCGCCGGCTGCGAGAGGCTCTCCGAGTCGACATGGTTTCCGAAGGTGCTGGGGGCCGGCGAGACGGCGAGCGCTGCCTTCGCCGATCTCGTCACGCCGCACGGGGCGCTCGCGCAGGAGTTCAGCGAGGCCGATCGCTCGCCCTCGTTCCGCAGCAACGGCACCGCGATGCCGCAGACCGCCGCGTACCAGGCGTTGCTCGCCAACGCCTTCGCCGATTACCGTCTGGAAGTGGGCGGCCTCGTCGGGCGGCCCGCGAGCCTGTCGCTCGACGAGTTGAAGGCCATGCCGAGTCGCACCCAGATTACACGGCACGACTGCGTAGAGGGATGGAGCGCGATCGCCAAATGGAAAGGCACGAAGCTCTCGGCGCTGCTCGGCGCGGTGCAGCCGAAGCCCGAGGCACGGTTTGTCGTCTTCCATTGCGCCGACCCGATGGAGCAGGACGGCACTGGGTTCTATTACGAGAGCATCGCGATCGGCGACGCGTTCCACCCCCAGACGATCCTCGCCTACGAGATGAACGATGCGGCGCTGCCCATCAAGAACGGTGCGCCGCTGCGGCTTCGCATCGAGCGCCAGCTGGGCTACAAGCACGCGAAATACGTGATGCGCATCGAGCTCGTGCAGAGCTTCGCGCACATCGCGGGCGGCAAGGGCGGGTACTGGGAGGACTACGGGTACCAGTGGTTCGCGGGCATCTGATTAGGGCCTCCTAGTTGCCGCCCCACGACCCCAGCGTGTGCGTGCGCGTTCGCACGGCGGCGTCGGCCAGATTGCGCGGCCCGTCGCGACCGGGCGGCGTCGCTTCGAACAGCGCGGGCGCGACGGTACGCAATGCGACGTGCACCTCCGAATCCGCCACCGCGGCGGCGAGCCCTTCGGCATCGACGAATGCGGGCTTGCCCGACTCGAGCCTCGCGTAAATTCGCCCCGTGGCCTGGTCGGCGAAATTGACCGCGCGAATGCGCAGCACGCATTGCCGCAGGAACGCGCTGTTGTCCTCGGGCGCGAGTGACGCCTGGCCGCGATAGAGCGACTCCGGCGTCTTCGCGTCCACATCGATGCGCTGGAAACGCTCGACGTCGAGCAGGCGCTTGATGTCGAGAACGTTCAATTCGTCGTTCCAGCCGAATGCGACCGTGCGCGGACGCTCTCCCTGCCGCACGCTGTTGTCGAGGAATTCGACGTGCACGCGCTTGTCGGTGCGCTCGATCCACGTGAAGAAAAGCCCGGGCATGCCGGCGTACGCCTCGATGGCGTGCGCCAGCGTGTCGTCGACCGCTTTGTAACGTCCGACTTCGAGGCCGCGATTCCAGGCGCGCACGACGAGCGATTCCGGCGGCGTGATGATGAATGTGAGGTAGATCTCCTGGCCAAAGCGCGTCAGCAGGTTGCTGCCGGCCTCGTCGGAGTCGTGCGCAAAGCTGTCGAAGCGGAACCGGTCGATCAGCAGGTGCGACATCGCCCCGCGCTGCGCCTTGCGCGCCATGTAGCGGTCGAGCTTCTGGTCGACGATGAAGATCTCGTCGGCGGTGAAGGCGCCGCCGTACTTGTAGTCGTCGCCGAGCGTGGCGTAGTCGATCAGCTGCTTGCGCCAGATGTCGGGACTGATCACGGCGAAGTCGTCCGGGTTCGCGCCGATTTCGCTGGCGAGGGCGCGCTGCCTCGGACGGACGGTGCTCTTGCCCGACGCTGACGGGCCCTTGATGTTGATGACGACGGGATGCTCCTGGGCGGGGATCCGGCGGTAGCCTTCGGCGGCGGCCGCCGCCTCGAGACATGGCTCGACGAAACGGCCGATCTCCGCGCTGGCGAAAGCGTTCCACGCAAGATCTTCTGCGATCGAGGCGAGGAGGTCCGGGCTGCCCCAGATCCGCTCGTGACGGACCAGCATCGCATTCGCGACCCTGGCGAGCGCGTCGAGCGCGGCGCGTTGCAGCGGATCGTCGGTCGCGCGCGCCTTGCGTGTCCACGCATCGATTCGCTCGTGCTCGGTGCGGGACGGATGCATGGACGCACGGTCGGGCGTGCGCGGCCCCCTGAGCCGCGCGAGCAGATTCGTAATGGCGCTTCTCGATGACGGTTCGTCGGGGCGTGGCGGCGTATCCCCGGGATCCCTCAGCTCGCTCGCAATGGCCGCCCCGAGGCGGCGCCGCACGTCCGCGGCGGCACGTTCGATCCGGTCCATCTCCGGCTCGACGTACGCCGACTGGATGCGGCTCACGATCCTGCGGAAATTGATGCCGAGGTCCTCGATGCGCGGGCCCTCGGGCACCGAGAAATCGGCGGTCACGCGGATCAGCAGCTCGTGGAGGGCGAGTCGCCGCGGGCGGAATGCGGTGAGCTCGGCCAAGGGCAGGCCGGTGAGATCGCGCAGCTCGCGCGCCTTCTCGATGCTGGTGTAAGCGTTCTCCGGAAGAAAGATCGTGCAGAGCGGCTGCAGCGCCTGCGGCACCTGCGATTCGATGCCCGGGTTCCAGGGGCCGAATTCGGCCGCGGCCCCATGGAGCGGGGCCTGCTGCACCGGGCCGTCGTTTATGCCCGCGGTCATCCTGTCGACTCCTGCATCGGGGTGAACGCAGTATACAAAGGCCCGGGATGCCTCACGCCCGGGCAGATCTCGTTGCCCGGCGATGAGCGCCTTGTCGATCAGGTCGCGGCGGTTTACGCGAACACGCCGTGCAGAAACCACTCGCCGTCGTCGATGCCGTAGCGATGGTCGCGGTAGATCCACACCGTTTCGCCGCGCGGGTTCTGCGCGACGAAATAGTCGCGGCGGACGTCGATGCCATCCCACCATCCCGACTCGATGCGCTCGGGGCCGTCCTGCAGCACCCACGGCTGCGCCTCCAGCAAGTGGCCGAGCGGCTCGGGCTCCGCGAGGAGCCAGAGCGGGCGCGGCGGCAAAATGGAGGTGGAGACGGCTTTTGCCGGTGCGCTTCGGGATACGCGGACGGAACGGGAAAGATCGTTTCTGATCCCGTTTTCGCTGGCGCGCTCGGGCCGGTGCTCGGCGTGCGGCACGACGAGCGTCACCGCGTCTTCGCCGAGCCGCGCGCGCAGGCGATCCACAAGCGGCACGGTCACCACGGCCTCGTCGCCCGGCAGGAGGCCCAGATTGCGGCAGGCGAGCGGCGCGGTTGCGGCGCTCGTGAGCGCGATCGCCTCGACCGGCGCCGCCAGTGCGACGCGGGCGAGCCTCTCGCGCAGCACCGCAACGAGATGCGCGGGCTCGCGGGCCGGCGCCGCGAGGGCTACGCGCACGACCGTCGCGGGAACGCCTGTCCTGACGCCGACATAGCGCTCGTGCGCGAGCGCGAGCGACATCTCGATCACGCCAAGCCCGCGTCCCTGCAGCCATCCGGCGAGCTCGTGGACGAGCCGGTTCGTCGCGAACGTCAGCGCCTCGACGTTCGCCACGGGCGTCGGCAGCGCGAGCGCTCCCCGGTAGACCGGCGGCGGGACGAACGGCGGCCGCGGATCGGCGGCGAGGCCGCGGGCGCGGTCGAGCAGGGCGACGAATCCGGCGCCGGCGCGCCGCGCGAGGCCGTCGCGCGGCAGTGCGCAGGCTTGCCCGAACGTCGTGATGCCGGCGCCGGCGAGCGTGGCGAGAACATCGGGCGCGACGTCGAGATACGCGAGCGGCAGCTTGCGAAGCGCGTCGAGAAAGACGCCGCGTCCGAGCGCACTCTTCGTTCCTTCGCGCTCCATGGGATTTGCGGAGGGCCCGGGTCGCGCGTCTTCATTTGCCGCGGCATCGGGCGCCGCGTCATTTTTCGCCCGCGCGAACATCAGCGCGGCGGCCGGAGTTGGCGCCTGCGCCAGCAGCACCGTGTAGCCGAGATCCCGCGCGCCTTGCGCGAGCCGCGCGGCAAGGCGCGGGAAGCCTCCGAAGAGGCGCAGGCTGCCGCTGATTTCGGCGACGATCGCATCGGGCGGCGCCAGCGAGACCATCGGCGTGAATTGCGTGACCCACGAGGCGAAGCTTTCGAGCGCCGCCGATTCGGCGACGGGATCGCGCTCGCGCAGGACGACGTCGGGTGAGAGCGCCAGCGCGGCGGAGACGAGCTGATCCGGCGCGATGCCGGCCGCGCGTGCCGCGGCGCTGGCGCGGACGATGCGCGGATAGTGTCCGCCCGTCGTCACCGCGAACGGCCGGGCGTCGTCCGGCGCCTGCGCCCGCGCGAAGACGTCGAGCGGCAGCGAGGGCAGGAGGAGGCAGGACCAGAGCACGGTGCAGATGACAGAAGTCAGTTGACAGTTGACAGATGTCTGGGACCACGTGTGCAGCTCAGATCTCCAGATGACAGTCACGGGCACCGGGGCGCATCGGCGGTGCCAATTCAGATCGCTTCGCTGAACGTCGCGTTTGCTGACATCTGACTTCTGTCATCTGATACCTGAACCCCAGATCGCCTCTTCCGACAACCCGATTTCGGCGAGTTCCGCGGCGCGCAGATGCGCCTCGTTCGCGCAGAAGAATTCGTCGAGCTGCGGCGGCTTCACGGGAGTTCCGGCGAGCATCGCGTGCGCCTGCCCCCGATGGTGAATCTGGTGCTGGAAGAGATGCGCGAAGAGCCGCGTCGCGTTTTCGCCCTGGATGCCCGCGCGGCGCATCACCGGGATCGGCAGCGCGAGCTTCGCGTCGGTGAGCGCGGCGCAGGCGTCGATGAGCCGCCGGTCCACCGCGCGCTGCTCGGCGGCGAGCGCCGCGCAGTCGGCGAAAGGCTCCTCGGGATCGAAGAAACGATCGACGTCCCGGTTGGGCGTCGTGCCGGCGAGGCCGCGCTCCAGCGCGTCGACGTAATAACCATCCACTGTGAGGATGTGGTTGAGCGTCGCCTTGATCGAGGGAAAGAAGCTCGTTCGCGGCGCGGTGAAGTCCGCCTGCGAGAGCTTGCCGCAGGCGGTGAGCAGCCGGTGGTTGGCCCATGCGTTGTTGCAGGCCATCGTGAAGAAGTAGTGGGCGAGGGGGGAAGCGCTCATGGCGGGAATCCGGGGGAAGCCTTGCGATTGCCGTGGAGAATCAGGACCGAAAGGCGCGGCGTTCGCCGAGCGCGGCCTCTGCCATTTTCGCGGGCGATGACGAAAGGAGCGGAGTGGCGTCGGCGCCGGCGCGTCCCGCGCTCGTGCGCGGATCGGGCAGCACGGGCCGCGGCGCGTCGACGTCGATCACCACCGGCTGCGCGACGTCGCCCCCGCGGCGTTTCAGCACGCGAACGGCGAGGCGGCGCTCGTGCGGCGCAAGGGCTAAGCGCAGTGGCGCGGCGGTCGCCGTCCCGTGTCGGCCGGGGCGGCGCCACAGCACACCCCAGGTGCCGCCATCGCGCGCGGCCACCGCGAGCCGGCGCAGTGCGCGCTCGTCGTCGCTCCCGAGCCACGCGAACGCCGCGCCGCATTCGGGCGCGCGCAGCGCCTGCTCGTACGCCCACAGCTCTTCGGCGGCGCTGCGGCAGCGAACGATCACGAGGCGAGCGAGATCGAGTCCCGCGGCGGCGAGCGCGGGCGCGTACGGCGCATGCGGCGGCGCGATCCAGACGACGTCGCGGTTCCCCGCCTGCAACCGTGCGAGCGCCGGCACCGTGAGGCGGATCTCGCCGATGCCTTCGCGCGCGAGCACGATCTCGGTGAGCGCGCCTCTCGGCCAGCCGCGGCCGGGAAGCACGGCGTCGAGCTCGGGAAAGCCCGAGGGCGTCGCCGCCGGATCGGGCGCGCAGTCGCCGCCGCGCCAGATCGCGGGATTGGCGAGCACCGTGGCGAGCGCGGGGTTCATCGCGAGCGCCGTCGCTTAAGGCTTCAGCCAGCCCCGCCGCCCATCGCCTTCGCCGCGCGCTTCTCGAGCTCGTCCGGCGGGACGTCCTCGACGTGCGTGGCGATGTACCAGTGATAGCCGAACGGGTCCTCGATGCCGCCGGTGCGGTCGCCGTAGAACTGGTCCGCGACCGGCCGCGTGAGCTTTGCTCCCGCGGCGACCGCCTGCGCGACGCGCGCGTCGACGTCCTCGACGTAGACCATCAGCGAAATCGGCGAAGCACCGATCGTGCGCGCGCTTTTCTGGCCCATGTTCGGATCCTCGTCGGCGAGCATCACCGGCGAATCGCCGATCCGGATCTCGGCGTGACCGATCCTGCCGCCGGGAGCGGGCATCCGCAGCAGCTCGACGGCACCGAGGGCCTTCTTGTAGAACTCGAGCGCGCGCGTTGCGTTGTCGAGGATGAGATACGGCGTGATGGAATGATAGCCATCGGGAATGGGCTTCACGGCCATGACGGGCTCCTAGGATGAACTGCGGGGGAAAAGCGGGTCGAAGACGACTTCTCAGGTGCGCTGTGTCACTTTCGGAAAAGGCGTCTCTGATCCCATCAGGCCGGCCAGTGCTGCGCGAACACCGGAGCGACCTTCGGATGCGCCTCGATGCGCAGCAGCGCGGCGTAGAACGCGGGACGCGCCGCTTCCAGGTGCTTGCGCGCTCCGGACCACTTCGAGACGACGGCCGCATACAGGTCGAGCGAGCCCATGTCCTTGCCGGAAAGCCAGGGCTGCGCCGGGAAAAGATCGGCGAACATCTCCCAGTGCCGGTGCAGCCGGGCGCGCGACCCGGCGCGGATGCGCTCCTTGACCGGCTCGTCGTCGTCGGCGCCGGCGCACCAGCGCTCCGGAAAATCGATGATGCTGATCGCCGCGTAGCAGTTCGCTGCGATGAACACGAGGCCGCGCACCGCCTGCGCGCGCGCCGAAGCCTCCTTCGGCAGCAGGCCGGCGGCGGGATGCGCGCCGTCGAGATAAATATGGATCGCCGCGCTTTCGGAAAGCCCGCTGCCGTCGGGCAGCACGAGCGTGGGGAGCTGTCCCAGCGGATTCACCTTGAGCAGCTCGGCGTAGGCGTCGTTGACGTCCCACGACGCGGTCTCGACGATCCGGTACGGCGCGCCGATGATCTCGAGCGCCGCCTGCACCGACGCCGAGCCCGAGCCCTTCTTGCCGTAGAGCGTGTACATCGTCAACCCTCCTTCCTGGGAAGTCTGTAGGGCGTGCCGTCCCGCCGCGCCGGGTAGTGCCCGAGCTCGGTCTCGATCCACAGGAGATCGTCGTCGGGATAGAACGCATTGTCGCCGGGCACGCGCGAGCCGATGACGAGGAAGCGCGCGGTGGCGGCGGAACGATTGACGAAATGATGCGCGTTGCGCACACCCGCCCTGAAGCCGACGCACATGCCGGCGGTCAGCGTCGTTTCGCCTGCGTCAGTGCGCAGCACGAGCTCGCCTTCCAGCATGTAGACGAACTCGTCGGCGAGCGTGTGCCAGTGCCGCAGCGCCGATTGCGCGCCGGGCAGGAGTGTCTCGAGGTTGATGCCGAATTGCGTCAGCCCGAACGCATCGCCCAGGCGCCGCCAGTTGCTGTCGCCCATCCGCGAGAAAAAGGGCTCGGGATAGCCGGTGCCGGGCTTCAAGGTGTGCGCCTCGACGGCGAGCGCAGGAACGGGTTTCGATTCAGCCATCACGACTCCTGATTCGCGTCGGGCCCGGCCAGCCCGAACGGCTTGATGGGATCGCCGAGCTCGTAGAACTCGGTGCCCTCCGGCGTGCCGATGAGCAGATAGCGCTTGCCGAGGTGCGGGTACTCGATCACATCGAGCGGCTGGTCCTCGCCGCCCATCAGGTAGACGAGCTCCTCGGGACTGCGGTTCTTGAGCAGGTGCGCGACCGACGGCGTGGCGAAGCCCATGAAGTCGCCGGGCCCGACGTGGTGCTCGACCCCGTCGATCTCGGCGACGCCGTGCCCCGAGAGGATGTAGACCCATTCCTCCTCGAGCATGTGCGCGTGGTACGCGAACGAATCGTTGCCCGGCGCGATGCGCGCGAGCGACACGTGCGCGCGCTGCATGCCTGCGAGCCGGGAGAGCCCGGTGCCGGCGAACAGCGAATCCGGGTTGAGCCGCTGCGCGAACGTGCGCTCGCGCGAGCGGATCTCGTCGGCTTTCCACAGCACTTTGGGCGGGGTCGTCATGCGCGCTCCTCGGGAAAGCGGCGATTATCCGTGAAGACCGAAGCAAAAGAATCCGGGCCCTGCGCCAGGGAGGAGGCACGGGGCCCGGAAAGGCCCAGTCAGGAACGGTTATCGAGCTGCAGCAGAAGCGAGAGCCGGTCGTTGCGCGCGACCTCCTGCCACGGCCGGCCGCTGACGGCGCCTTCGAGCGCCCACAGCAGGTTGAGCGACGCGCGCGGATCGCGCGAGCGCACGCGCCGGTAGGCCTCGACCGCGCCCAGCTCGCGCAGGGTTTCCACCGACGTGATGCCGGCCGCGGCGAGCATCCGCTTCGACACCGGGCCGATGTTGCGCAACGGCGCCAGCGCGGCCTTGGCTGCCTTGGCAGGCGGTTTCTTGCCGCGCGGCGGAGGCGGCAGGGTGTGTGCCGCCCGCGTTGCCAGCGTGCGCTTGCGCTCGGCCGTGTATTTCCACCACGGCCGCGCCGGTGCGCCCTCCATGAACCGCACCGCAGCGATGAAGGTGTCGAGGAGGCAGGGATCGTGGCGCGTGCCGGTCGCGCGGTTCAGCGCCTCGTAGAGCGCATACGGATCACGCCCAGCGAGCTCGCGCGGCGCGCGGATGCCGAGCCGCTTGAGATCGCCCGCGATCGAAGGGCCGACGTTGGGGATGTCCTCGAGCGCGGCGACGCGCATGCGGTCGATCGTGGTCTTCATCGTGGGCCTGCTCAAGCTATGTCCGCAAACGCGAACGGGTGGCATGGGGCGCCAATCGAGGCGCTCGACGAAGCCAAGACTGGGCGTCTTGGCGAGGAAAGCAACGAAGAAGGGCGCCCCAGCGCCGCCCGTTCCCTTCGGGTTGCTGCCGAAAGCGCTGGGCGCTGCGTTGCAAAGCCTCGCCGGGCAACCGGCCCGGCTTCGTTTTGCGCCTTGCGCCCAACGCTTTCGGCCGTGCAACGCGTTCGTGGACATAGCTTGAGCAGGCCCATCACCAGCCCTTTCCGCCGCGGATCAGTCCGACCGCGACGCCTTCAATTGCGAACGATGTCCGCTTCGGGTCGACGGCGATCGGCGCGAAGTCGGGATTTTCGGCGAGGAGCGTGATCTCGCGCCCGCGCCGCTTCAGACGCTTGACGGTGACTTCGTCGCCGAGGCGCGCCACGACCACCTGGCCCGAGCGCGCGTCGCCCGTTCTGTGCACCGCGAGGAGGTCGCCGTCGGCGATGCCGGCGTCCTGCATTGACTGGCCGCGCACGCGCAGCAGGTAGTCGGCGCGCGGCGTGAAAAGTCCCGGATCGATCCGGTAATGCGCCTCGACGTTCTCGACGGCGAGGATCGGGCTGCCCGCCGCCACGCGCCCCACGAGAGGCAGCGAGCCTTGCACCGGCATGCCGGGAATGTCCTTCAGGCGCAACCCGCGGGCCGCGCCGGGGGTGAGCTCCAGGGCGCCTTTTTTCGCCAGCGCCTGCAGATGGTCTTCCGCCGAGCTCGCCGTCGAGAAGCCCAGCCCCGCGGCGATCTCGGCGCGCGTGGGCGGCATGCCGGTGGCTTCTATGTGGCCGCGAATCCAGTCGAGGATCTGCTGCTGCCGGGCGGTGAGGCGCGGCGGTGCCTCGGGAAGGTCGGCCGGGATCCGCTGCAGATGGGCGAAAGGGCGGCGGGAGCGGGATGACATCGATATACCGTATAAATATTCGGTACACGGATTATAGACGGCCCGGCGCGGTCGTCAAGGGGCGATGCGCGTCCGGCGCCGGTTAACATGGTCCGACCGCATTAAGTGGCATCCCCGCCGCCGACTCCAATGTTCCGGCGCCGGTTAAATCACGGGTTCTGCCTTGACCCGAATCTATCGTGAGGCGACCGGTGGCCGTTCTTCACCGCCACCGCACCGCGCAAAGCCCCTTGAATTGAAGGGGCAAATGTTCGGTACCGCACAGATGACCCGTATCGGGGCGGGCGAACATGGCAGCGCCGGGATGGAGGCAAGCAGCTGGAGGGAGAAGTCGGGTCCGGGCTGGAGTCGGGTTCAGCGCCTGCTCCGGGCGGGCCTCGGGTGCAGTGAGGCGTGCAGGGCGCGCGGACTCCTGGTCCCGCGCGCCCGGCGGCGTCATGCCATCCAGGATATCCCGCCGTCACCCCGAATTTCGCGCGTCAACGCAGTCGATGCAGGGCCGATCGAAATCGAAAGGCGGGATCCCGTGAAAGCCGACGCTGTCTGGACCGCCATGCCTTTTGGAAACGTCTTCGCCGGCGATCCCGCACGTGTCCCGAACGAACGCGCGGACACTCCACCGTCGCTCCTTGCCTGGCCCCCCGCGGAATTCTCGCTGTCGCATGGCGTCGAGTCGAACGTGATGCCATGCATCGAGCGAATGCTGAGCGCCAGGACGAAACTTCGGCGGGGCCAGGCGCTCTATCAATCCGGCGGTCGCTTCCATGCGCTCTACGCGTTGCGCACCGGCACGTGCAAGAGCGTCATCTTCACCCGCGACGGGCACGACCAGATCATGGGATACCACATTGTCGGCGAGATCGTCGGGGCCGACGGTATTGCCACCGATGCGCACGAGTGCGAGGCAACCGCGCTGGAAGACATGGACGTGTGCCCGCTGCCGTTCGACCAGATCGACGACATCGCGCGCATCAGCGACCAGTTCCGGCGCAATTTAGTGAGGCTGCTGTCGCGTGAAACCGCACGGACGCGATCGATGATGATCATGCTGGGAACCATGTGCGCGGACCAGCGCCTGGCGGTGTTCCTGCTCGACCTGTCGCAGCGATATGGGGCGCGGGGCTATTCGACGCACGAATTCGTGCTTCGGATGACGCGCTCGGAAATCGGGAGCTACCTCGGACTGAAGCTCGAGACGGTCAGCCGGCTCTTCTCGCGCTTTCAGCAGTCGGACCTGATCCAGGTCCGGGGGCGCGCGGTGACGCTGCTCGATCGCGTCGCGCTGAACGAGATCGTCGAGTCGGGTGCGCTCGACGCCCGTAACCCGGATCTCGATTCCGGATTCCGCCCATTGGCCGCGGCCATCAGGGTGTGACGGACCTCGGCAACAGCCGATCCGTTTCCCGCCGGACGACGCCGTAGCACTCGCAGACGCGACGCTCGAGGCCGCGGCGATCGAGCACCTTGATCTGCCCGCGGCTGTAATGGATGAGCCCGGCGGCCTGCAGCTTCCCGGCCGCTTCGGTGACGCCTTCGCGGCGCACGCCGAGCATGTTCGACATGAGTTCCTGCGTCATGCGGAGCTCGCTTGACGGAAGCCGGTCGAGACTGAGGAGCAGCCAGCGGCAGAGCTGCTGGTCGACCGTGTGATGCCGATTGCAGACGGCCGTTTGCGCCATCTGCGTGATCAGGGCCTGCGTGTAGCGCAGCAGCAGGTGGGACGTCGGACCGTACCGCCCGAACTCCTCGAGCAGGAATTTCGCGTTGACCCGGTATCCTTCGCCGCCGCTCTGGACGACCGCGCGGCTCGGTGTCGATTCGCCGCCCATGAAGATCGAAATACCCACGATGCCGTCGTTGCCGACGACCGCGATTTCTGCGGATGCGCCATCCGCCATGACGTACAGCAGCGAGACGATCGAGTTCGTCGGGAAGTAGGCGTGCTCCATCCGGCCGCCGGACTCGTACAGCACCTGTCCAAGTGCCACGGGCGCGAACTCGAGATGGGGAGCGATACGGTCGTAATCGGCTTGCGCCAGGACGGCGAGAAGGAGATTGTCTCGCGGGGTCGTAGCGATCGGCTTGGCGGGCATGTCGAATGGAAAGGCCGTCCGGATTTCGGCCGCGCATCCAGTGGCGGGCAGTCGAGGTAAGCGCAAATATTACGCCGGCATTTTCCGGTTGTGTACGGTTCCGCACATATGCGCGGCGACCGTCGTGTGCTCGGCAAGTTCCTCGTCGGTGCAGAATCCCACTGGCCGAATCGTGGTCATTTCCGGGCCGGTATCGCAACGACCGCTTTTTTGTGCGGTAGCGAACAGACGCCTGTGTTCGCCGCCGGAAAATCTCCACTTGGGGGCGTCTACCTCCTCGCTGAATCAGACGCGCACCGACGGCCCTCGCCGTGGGGACCGGCCCCGGTCGGACACAACTCCTCCACTGTCCGTCCGGGCCCCTTGTGATGCAAACGGATCATCGCGGACGAGGAGGCGCGATTCCGTTCCCTTCCGGGGCGCACGTCGATCGTCGATCGGACTTGATGCGACGGCGCCGGCCCGCGCAACGCGCGGCCGGCGCCATGGTGCGCCATTCGAAAGGCAGCGGCCCGCGCCGTGAGATCGATGCCGCGGCTCGCAGGCTAGGCGTGCTCGACGCCTACCATCACACTGCTGGCCTTGATCACCGCATGCGCCTTCGAGCCGACCTTGAGCTTGAGGTCCTCGGCCGATGCCGTGCTGATCACGGCGACGATGTCGATGCCGCTGGCGACGTTGATCGTCACCTCGGCGCTGACCGGTCCCAGCTTGATGTTCTTGACGGTGCCGGGAATGCTGTTGCGCGCGCTGATCTTCATGGAATCTCCAGTGGAATGCGTGGGTAATAATTCAACCGAGCGCCTCGAGGCTCACGATTGATCCGGCCGCGGTGGTCCGGTAGCCCGCCAGCGGTCGTGCGATCCGGGCGAACACCGGACTCTGCAGCGCGTCCATGAGGCGGACGATCGGCGCCGATTCCGCATCCTTGGCGCGAACCGCCAGAAAATAGCGCTCGCGCACGAGCGGGACGAATGCGAGCCGATATTCCGCGGCGGCGGCGCGCAGGCCAAAGCCCGCATCCGCCCCGCCCGACGCCACGGTCGCCGCGACTGCGGCATGCGTGAATTCCTCGATCCGATAGCCATTGATGGCCGTGGAATCGACGCCGCCCTCGACGATCAGCTGGTCGATCAACAGGCGCGTGCCCGACCCGCGCTGGCGATTGACGAAGCGTTGCGCCTTGGCGACAACGTCGCGGAAATGCCCGATTTGTGCAGGGTTGCCGCGCGGAAGAATCAGGCCCTGGTCGCGATCGACGAATCGCACCAGTCGGTCACGCCGCACGCGCAGCCATTTCAGGAATGGCTTGCGATCCAGGACCGCGCATCCTGCGATCGGCACATGGAAGCCCGCGACGTCGGCACGTCCGTCGACGAATTCCCGAAGAGCATAAATGCTTCCCATGAACGAGACGTCGAGGCGGAGCCGTGCGTGGGCGGGCAGGAGCTCGGCGAGCGCCGCGAGCGCCAGATCGTGACTGGCGGCGACGCGAAGCTGGAGCATGGAGGTCTCCCTGTCGTGCCGTAAGCGTGGATTGATCTCCACGGAGAGGCGCGGCAGGATGCGCGCGAGACGTCGCGTGGCGGTCGTCCGCGCGGCGACGAGGCGTTCTCCGGCGGGTGTTAACGAGGCGCCGCGCCCGCGCTCCAGCAGCACCAGCGGCGCCCCCAGCTTGTGCTGGTAGTCGCGCAGCAGTCCCCACGCGGCACGGTAGGAAATGCCGCGCTCCAGCACCGCGGCCGCGAGCGACGCCGATGCGGCGATCGACTCGAGTAACGGCAGGAGCCGGACGTCCACCGGCTCGGGCGGATCACCTTCCACCGTCCACGAAAGGGTCGGTATCACTCGCATTATGCAATTACATGCATGTTTTGAGTTGCCATAGCATCCGCTATTATCTGACGGGACATCGCACCCCGAACGATAAGTGGCAGCGTCGTACATATTACGGCAAAACCCGCGTACGCAAAACAACGATGAACAGCGTTTCCGAAGCCGCGGTTCATGCCGTCGAGCTTGTCGCCGCCGGTGACCCGCATCTCGTTGGCATCGTCCTGCTCAGCCTGCGCATCAGCGTGATGGCCGTCGTCATCGGCTGCGCGATCGGCTTGCCGCTCGGCGCGGCGGTCGCCGTCAGCCAGTTCCCGGGCCGGCGAGCGGTGATCGTCGTCCTGAACGGCCTGATGGGATTGCCATCGGTCGTGGTCGGTCTCGTCGTCTATCTGCTGCTCTCGCGCGCGGGACCGCTCGGCTCGTGGGGCATTCTCTTCACGCCGACGGCGATGGTGATCGCGCAGGCGATCCTCATCACGCCGACCATCGCCGCGCTGTCGTTGCAGGTGGTCGCCGACACCTGGCATGAGTATCGCGAGCAGTTGCGCTCGCTCGGCGACCGCGGCCTCGGTGCGGCGGCGACGCTGCTCTGGGACCTGCGCTTCTCGCTCGTCATCATCGTGATGGCCGGATTCGGTCGGGCCGCCTCCGAAGTCGGCGCGGTGATGATCGTCGGCGGCAACATCGACGGCGTGACGCGCGTGATGACGACCTCCATCGCACTCGAGACCAGCAAGGGGGACCTCCCGCTCGCATTGGGTCTCGGCATGATCCTGCTCACCATCGTCCTCGCCCTCAACGCCGGTGCCTTCCTCGTCAAAGAGACGGCACAGCGCCGGTACGGATGAGGGGAGCATGGACATGCGTGCCCCGTTGAGCTTGCTGCCGCTGCGCCTCGAGGGCATCACCTTCGAGGTCGGGTCACGGCGGATCATTCGCGGCGTCTCGACATTGCTCGAGGCGGGTCCGCGCACGATCATTCTCGGCCCGAACGGCGCGGGTAAGAGCGTGCTGCTGAGGCTCTGCCATGGGTTGCTGAAGCCCACGACCGGCGCCGTGACGTGGAATTCGGCCGAGCTTCCCGGCGCGCCGCGGCGCCAGGCGATGGTCTTCCAGCGGCCGGTCATGCTGCGGCGCTCGGCGCTCGGCAACGTCAAGTACGCGCTGCGCCTCGCGGGCGTTTCCCACGCGCAGCGCGAGCAGCGCGCGATGGAGGCGCTGCGCACCGTCGGCCTTGAAGGCCATGCGCATCACGCGGCGCGCGTGCTGTCGGGCGGCGAGCAGCAGCGGCTGGCGCTCGCACGGGTATGGGCGATTCACCCGGAGATCCTGTTCCTCGACGAGCCGACGGCGAATCTCGACCCGGGCGCGACGCACGAGATCGAGCGGATCATCGGCGTGCTTCACGCCGCCGGCACCAAGATCGTCATGGTGACGCACAACCTGGGACAGGCGCACCGGCTCGGTGACGAGATCCTGTTCGTTCACGACGGCCTGCTCGCGGAACGTGCGCCGGCCGACCGTTTCCTCAAGCATCCGGTCTCGCCCGAGGCCGGGAAATTCCTCGAAGGAGAATTGCCATGGTGATCGCGCGACGCCCGTTCGCCGCCCTGCTCGTTGCTCTTGCGGCACTGTCCGCATTTGCCGTGCAGGCGCAACAAAAATTCATTGTCGTCTCGTCGACGACGTCGACCGAGCAGTCCGGATTGTTCGGCTACATGCTCCCGATCTTCGAGAAGCAGACCGGCATCCAGGTCCGTGTCGTGGCGCTCGGCACCGGTCAGGCGCTCGACATGGCGCGCCGCGGCGACGCCGACGTGGTGTTCGTGCACGCGAAGTCGGCCGAGGAGAAGTTCCTGGCCGAAGGCCACGGCGTCAAGCGTCTGCCGGTGATGTACAACGACTTCGTGCTGATCGGACCGAAGAGCGACCCGGCGAAGATCGCCGGCAGCAAGGACATCCTCGACGCGCTGAAGAAGATCCAGGCGGCGCAGGCGCCGTTCGTCTCGCGCGGCGACAGGAGCGGCACCCACATCGCGGAGCTCGCGCTGTGGAAGGCCGCCGGCATCGATCTCGACAAGGCCAAAGGTGCTTGGTACCGGGACACCGGGCAAGGCATGGGTCCGGCACTCAACACGGCGTCGTCGATGAACGCGTACCTGCTCGCGGACCGCGGGACCTGGCTCGCGTTCAAGAATCGCGGTGACCTCACGATTCTGGTCGAAGGAGACAAGCGCCTCTTCAACCAATATGGCGTGATGCTGGTCAATCCGGCCAAGCATCCGACCGCCAAGAAGGATCTCGGCCAGGTCTTCGTCGACTGGGTCGTGTCGCCGGAGGGGCAGAAGGTCATCGCCGACTACAAGATCGACGGACAACAGCTGTTCTTTCCGAACGCGGGCCAACCCGGCGTATGACTAGCGCAACCAGTCGCTGCAATCCCAGCCCAGCATCCGCTCCACTTCACGGACGTCGGGCGCAAGCGTGTCGCAGATGTAGCGGCGCGCCGAATCGGTCATCGGCGCATCGTACGGCAACGCAAACACCTCGCGCCGCGCGGTCCGCGGAAACGGGCCGACGCCCAGGAATTCGGCGACCCGGGTCAGCGCGGCCGCTGGATCTGCGTGCAGTTCTTCGCTTTTCAGGACCAGGACCTGTGACGCAGGAAAAGACTCCGCGATGCGGCGAAGCTGCACGCCGTAGCGGCCCCGGTCGACGTACGACCAGCGGCGGTGCTGCAGCGGGAGCATGGGGCGGCAACGCTCGGCCTCGGTGCGCACGGCGACTTCGAACGGGAGAGTCTCGCGCCCCTGTTTGACTTCCATGTTCCACTGCGAATACGCCCGGGTCGCGGGATTGCGCAGCAGCACGATCCATTTCATCGCCGGGTTGTACGCGGCAATCCGCTGCGGCGCGGGGCTCCAGTACATGTAGATGGGCGTGCGGTCGCCCAATAGGCGCTGGCCGGGGCGCGGTGCGTACATCGCGTGATACGGCGCGTAGTCGACGGTCTGCGCGCCGAAGTTCTCCTCGGTGTCGAAGAAATGCGGCTCCTTCGCCGTCGAAAGCGCGATCTCGGGATGCTCCAGGAGGAAAGTGGCGAGCGCCGTCGTGCCGCCTTTCTGCGTCCCGGCGACGACGAATCCGATCCTTGCATCAGCGGCGCTGGAGGCGATTTCCGATCCCGGCGGTTGCGAGCGGCGAACGGACATTCTAGCAACGGGGCCCGCCGCACCGTCGCGGCGCGCGAGACCGATCGTCCGTCGGGACGATGGAACGGGGACGCGCAAACGCCAAGAGTGGCGCAACCGGGAGCACAATTGCCGGATCCAGGCACCGTCCCGGTTGCGCACTGCAAGCGTCTCGATGATCGACATCGACATTCCCGGCTTCGGCGAGATTCACGTCTCGGACCTCGTTTGCGACTACAACGGCACGCTTGCGCTCGACGGCGTGCTGCTGCCGGGCGTCGCTGAGATCCTCACACGCCTTTCGTCGAAGCTCCGCATCCACGTGATTACGGCCGACACCTTCGGAACCGTCCGGTCGGAGCTCGACGGGCTTCCGCTCGACGTCGTCCCGATCCCCGTCGCGGCGCAGGCCGAAGCGAAGCTCGAGTACGTGACCCGGCTGGGCACCGAGCGCGTCGTCGCGATCGGCAACGGTCGCAACGACCGCATGATGCTTGCCGCGGCGGCGGTTGGCATCGCATTGATCCAGGCGGAGGGCGCGGCGGGGCAGGCGGTGTCGTGCGCCGACATCGTGGCGACCGGCATCCTCGACGCGCTCGGCCTGCTGGAGCACCCGCGGCGTCTTGTCGCAACGCTTCGATCCTGATTTGATCTAGCTCGGGTCGGCCCGGGGCTCGAGCGCCCAAAATGGAGCCATCTTCTCCACCAACGCGCGGGCGCCAAACGCTGCCTGCAGCCCTCCCATGTCGGAAATCTTCGGTTTCGATGTCTATTCCCCCAAGGAGATCGCTACCCGGGTCGAATCGGTCGGCGTGGCCAAGACGAGGTTGCCGCTTCTGCCGATGCTGATGCTGTCGATCCTGGCGGGAGGATTCATCGGCATGGGCGCGCTCTATTACGCGCTCATCAGTGCCGACAAGTCGCTCGGCTTCGCGGCGCGGCAGGTCGGGGGCGGGATCGCGTTTTCGCTCGGCCTCATCCTGGTCGTCGTCGCCGGCGCCGAGCTCTTCACCGGCAACAACCTGCAGGCGATGGCGTGGGCCGACCGGAAGATCTCGACGGGCGACCTCCTGCGCAACTGGCTGATCGTCCTCGTCGGCAACATGATCGGGGCGATGGGGCTCGCGGGTCTCGTCGTGCTGTCGCGGCATTCCGAGATGAACAACGGCGCGATTGCCGCGCGCTACATGGAGATCGCGGCGGCAAAAGTCGCGCTGCCCTTCGGCACGGCATTCTTCCGTGGCGTGCTGTGCAACGCACTCGTGTGCATGGCCGTCTGGATGGCGTTTGCGGGACGCAGCGTCGTCGACAAGGCGGTCGCGATCGTCTTCCCGATCTCGGCATTCGTCGCCGCGGGCTTCGAGCACAGCATCGCCAACATGTATCTGATCCCGGTGGCGCTGCTGCTGCAGGATCTCGGGGACGCGCCTGGTGCCGCCCCCACGATCACGTGGCTCGGATTCGCCGGCAACCTCGTTCCGGTGATCCTCGGCAACATCGTCGGCGGGAGCGTGCTGGTCGGGCTCGTGTATCACGTCATCTACCGGCAATCGGCCCGCAACGCCATGAGCGAAGCGGCTCGCGCGACATCCGGTCGCGGCGACGACTTGTGCAAGGCGTCGACGCGGGCGTAATGCCGAAAGACGCCTCCCCGGGCGTTACCACGACTTCAGGGTGCGCCGAGCGCCTTGACGCGCGTCAATGCTGTCGCGGTCCCCGGGCGTAGGATATTCGTCCCGGAACGGAAGGCAGCCCCTGCGCAATGCGCCCGACGATGCAAGCGATGGTGTGCGACGGTCCGCGCCGCCCGCTCGTCGCACGCACGCTCTCACGCCCGGAACCCGGGCCCGGACAGATCCTGATCGAGGTGCGCGCCTGCGGGGTCTGCCGCACCGATCTGCATCTCGTCGACGGCGAGCTGCCGGATCCCAAGGTGCCGGTGATCCCGGGCCACGAGATCGTCGGCCGGGTGGCTGCGCAGGGCGAAGGCGTCACGGCGCCGGCGCTCGGCGCCCGCGTCGGCGTTCCTTGGCTTGGATGGGCCTGCGGCAAGTGCGGCTACTGCACGTCTGGCCGCGAAAACCTCTGTGCCGACGCCCGCTTCACCGGCTACCAGCTCGACGGCGGCTATGCGGACTTTGCGGTCGCCGACGCCCGCTACGTATTTACCCTCCCGGAGGGTTACGACGACGTGCATGCGGCGCCGCTGCTGTGCGCCGGGCTCATCGGCTACCGCGCGTATGCGATGGCCGGGGACGCGCGGACGATCGGCCTCTACGGCTTTGGCGCCGCCGCGCACCTGATCGCGCAGATTGCGCTGGCGCAGGGGCGCACCGTCCATGCGTTCACCCGTCCGGGAGATCGTTCCGCGCAGGCGTTCGCCCGCCGGTTGGGGGTCCACTGGGCCGGGGACAGCGACGCGCTGCCTCCGACGCCGCTCGACGCCGCGCTGATCTTCGCGCCGGTGGGGGCACTCGTTCCGGCCGCGCTTGCGGCCACGGCCCGCGGCGGATCGGTGATCTGCGCGGGCATCCACATGAGCGACATCCCGGCGTTTCCCTACGAATTGCTGTGGGGCGAGCGGGGGGTGCGCTCGGTCGCGAACCTCACGCGCAAGGATGGCGACGCGTTCATGGCGCTCGCCGCGGCAATTCCGCTCGTGGTTCACGCCGAGGCGTTTCCGCTGTCCGCGGCGAACGACGCATTGGCGAAGCTGCGAGGCGGCGCGCTTTCCGGTGCCGCCGTATTGACGCCGGAGGCCTGACGGCGTCGAATGACAGGTTCCCTCCGGCCGCATTTTTTGACGCCGACCGATCACGATCCGGACCTTCGTGTCCGCCTGATTTTTCACCTGTGAAGGAGCATCGCCATGGCAGCCAAACCAACCTCGAAGTCCCGCAAGTCCGCGACGTCGAAACCCGCATCAAGGAAAGCGAAGGCCAAGCCGCGCGCCAGGGCCGCCCCAGGGAAGGCCGCCGCGGGTCCGTCGTTCGCGATGCCGGGCATGGAGGGTTTCGCCAAGATGCCCAAGGCGCTGACGCCCGACCAGGCGATCGAGCTCTACAAGACCAACGCCCGGCTCGCGCTCGACGTGATCAACGCGGCGATCGACGCTACTGCCAAGATGCGGCGGCTCCAGTTCGCGGGCGAGGAAGAAGCCCGTGCGATGCACAAGAAAGCGATGCGAGATGCGACGGAGGCCTCGGATCCGCAGACACTGGTCATGGCCGGCCGCGGCGCCGCCCAGGAGGCCATGGAGAAGTCGATGCGTTACTGGGGGGAGATGTTCGAGCTCATCGTCGAGATGCAGAAGCGCCTGTTCACGCTGATCGAGGACCAGACCGCGGGAATGCCGGGAGTGAAGCAGGCCAAGGCGGCTATGGCGATGATGCCGGACCTCTCCAAGATGCAGAACGTCGTCTCCGCGATGCAGGGCGTCATGTCGTCGGGGGGCTCGGCGTTCGAATCGATGCAGAAGGTGATGAACGACTTTGCCAGCATGACCTCGGGCCGCCGCTGATCCGCGACGGCGAGGCCATGCCCACGGCGCGGGAACTGGAATAAACCGGTCGCCGCGCTGTTGTCGTGGTGCCGGGCGCGTCGTGGATGCGGCGCGCACGATTTCCCGGGTAACATACGGGCGAGGCACGCGTTGCCCCGGGCAGGGGATCGGCCCGAAACAACTTTCAATGGAGAAACGAATGCAGAAGAACCTGAAATCGGCGTTGCGCCCGACCGTTGCGGCCGTGGCATTTGCGTTGTCCGGAATCTATGCGATCGTGGCGTTCGGCGCGGATGTCAAAGTGACGCTTTCGGGCGATCAGGAAGTCCCGGCGGTCAAGACGACGGCAGCCGGCTCGGGCACGATCATGATCGGTGACGACAAGTCAGTCGAGCGGCAGCGTCATGACGACCGGCGTCGCGGGAACGATGGCGCACATCCACATGGCGGGTGCCGGCAAGAACGGCCCCGTGATCGTGCCGCTCGAAAAGAACGGCGACCACGGCTGGAAGGTCCCCGCCGGCGCGAAGCTGAACGACGACCAGATGAAGGCGTTCAAGGCCGGCGACCTCTATGTCAACGTGCACAGCGCCGCCAATCCGGGTGGCGAGATTCGCGGCCAGCTGAAGCCCTGATCCGTCAGAGGTCGTGAGCGCGGCGCAACGCCGCTCGCTTGCCCGAAGGAAAAAACGGCGCCCTGCGGCGCCGTTTTCCTTTGCAGAGGGACGATCCGAAGCCGACGGTCGAGCTGGCCGAGGCCGGGCCGAGACACCGCTAACCCTTGCTGACGATCGCGGGGATCATCGCATAGCCGACCGCAACCGATGCGTAGAAGCGATGGAATCCGCTGGTCACCTGATATTTGTAATCCGGATTGTCCGACCGCTTCGCGTGGATCGGCGCCAGCGAGTATTCGGGTGACCAGAAGGCAAGCATCACGGGGACCAGCTTGTACTTCTTGAATGACTCGACGCCGGGCGACCTTCTCGGCGGCTCGAGCGCCGCAAGGGAAATGATCTCCGCCTCGGGAAAACTTTCGCGGTCATACGCGTAGAAGTGGGGGTGGTTGAACGGCAGATCATTCACCACGACGAATTCCCACCATCCGTCCGGGATCTCGAAGGTGACGTCGCGGCGCGGCGTGTGGAATCGCATGGGAAGGCGTTTCGCGATATCGTCAAGCGGCTGACAGGAAAGGGCTGTCGCGGCGTGCGGAGCGTGGCTTCTGGTGCCCGGGGCCGGAGTCGAACCGGCATGCCGGAATTCACCGGCGAGGGATTTTAAGTCCCTTGTGTCTACCAGTTTCACCACCCGGGCGGCGGTTCATGCGCGTGCGCGTCGCAGACAACCGCTGCGATTGTACCGGTGCGGCGTCAAGCATGTGGGAGGCGAGGGCTACGGGCAGCATCGGATTCCACATCCAGGCAGCGACGGTGCGGCCGCGATTCCCTTGGATTCCTGGTGTGCGGGGCGCGCGCGTTGGTGTGAGGCACAATGCCGCCATGGACGCCTTGCTCACCCTGCCGCAATTCGCCGCCTTCCTTGCCGCAGCCGTGCTCATCACACTCGCGCCGGGCCCGGACAACCTGATGATCCTGAGCCTCGGTATGGCACGAGGGCGCAAGTCGGGCGTCGCCTTCGGACTCGGCTGCGCGCTCGGCTGCCTCAATCACACGCTGCTTGCCGCGATCGGCGTCAGCGCGCTGATCGCTGCCTCGACGCTTGCCTTCACCGGACTCAAGGTCGCCGGCGGCCTCTATCTCATTTGGCTCGGCATCCAGGCCATCCGCACGGCTCGTCCGTACGGCACGCCGCGTGCCGGCGGCACGCCGACCGATACGCCCGGCAAGCTCTTTTTCAAAGGGCTCGTCGCCAACGCCATCAATCCCAAGGTCATCCTGTTCTTCCTCGCGTTCCTGCCGCAGTTCGTCGACGGCCCGCGCGGCCACGTCCCCTGGCAGATCGCGCAACTTGGCGTGCTTTTCACCCTCGAGACCATCGTGATCTTCGGCGCCATCGGCTGGTTCGCCGGCAGCATTGGGGAACGCCTCGCCCGGCGTCCCGCCATCGGAGCATGGATGGATCGCGCAGCGGGAACGATTTTCGTGGCACTGGGACTTCGATTGCTGGTCATTCGCTAGCGGCACGACCTCACGCGTTGCTCGCTGGCGCTTCACTCGGACGCGGACGTCATGTCGCCAACGGGCGGGCGGTCGCTGGGGAAAGTTCAATCGACCCGCTTGAGGCGCGCCTTGTAGTCGTCGCCGCGCTGCACGTAGGTGTCGGCACCGGCGCGCATCATCGCCAGCGCGTCGTCGGTCAGCGTGCGCAAGAGCTTCGCCGGCGCGCCGACCAGGAGCGAGCGGTCGGGAAACGTCTTGCCTTCGCCGACGATCGCGCCCGCGCCGACCAGGCACTCGCGGCCGATGCGAGCGTTGTTGAGCACGATCGCCTGGATTCCGATGAGCGCGCCGTCGCCGATCGTGCATCCGTGCAGCATCGCCTGGTGCCCGATCGTGACGCCGGTGCCGAGCGTCAGTGGACAACCCGGGTCGACGTGCAGCACGGCGCCGTCCTGGATGTTGGTGTTGTCGCCGATGACGACATCCTCGTTATCGGCGCGAATGACCACACCCGGCCACACCGTCACGTGCTCGCCCAGTCTCACGCGCCCGATGATCGTCGCTTCGGGCGCGATGTAGCACGACGCCGGAATCGCGGGAACGTCGTCGCCGAGGCGGTAGATGGCCATGATGCATTTCCCGTTGCGAAGGAACGATCCCGAATTCTACGTTGGTCGCGATCGGACCGTCGTCGGTTTCCTTGCCTCAGTCCGATTCGGGCGAAGGGGGGGTCGGCAGGGCCGATTCTACGGTTCCGGCGATCACGACCCGTCCGGCGCGGCGTGCTCTCCGGTTGGCCGAAAGGGCACGCGGGTCACGGAAACGCGTATGTGATCCAGGTCACAGATATTTCTGCAGGCGAGGCCTATCGTTTACGGTGTTCGTCGGCACGAACCTGCTGCAGAGCGATTCACCCGGTTCTGCCTGCTCGAATGGATAACGCTGCGGTTGGGCGTCGCGCCGCGGTGGTATTCGAGAAAGTCCAACCTCTCCCTCGGATCGCTCAATGCACCCATATCCCCATCAATACACGGTCAGCGCCACCGGCGGACCGGCCGGCAGCGTCGCGGTCAACGCGACCGGCCTCCCGGAAATCGAGACGGCGCCGCCCGTCCAGTTCGACGGGCCTGGCGGCACGTGGTCGCCCGAGACTCTTCTGTGCGCCTCGGTCGCAGACTGCTTCATCCTGACGTTCCGGGCCCTTGCCAAGGCCTCGAAGCTCGAATGGACGGGGCTCGCATGCCACGTCGAGGGCAAGCTCGAACGCGTCGAGGGTGTGACCCGATTCACCGGCTTCACGACGCATGCACGCCTCGAAGTTGCGCAGGGAGCCGATGCCGGGACGGCAAAAACGCTGCTCGAAAAAGCCGAAAAGAAGTGCCTGATCACCAATTCGCTGACGGGTACGCAAACGCTCGAAGCCGAGGTCGTGGTCGCAGGATGAGTTGATCGGATCGCCGCTGACGCGATCGGCGCCTCGGAGGTCGGCGCGCTATGATTGCGTGCGGGCATGCTCACGCGGGCGGTTCCGGTCGGGGAGGGCGGCGTGATGAAACTGAAGGGCAGATCCGCGATCGTCACCGGGGCCGCGAGCGGCCTCGGCAAGGCCATTGCGATGACGTTCGCCCGCGAGGGCGCGCGCGTCGCGATCGCCGACCTCAACCTCGACGCCGCGAACGTTGTCGCCGCCGACATCCGTGCTGCCGGCGGGCAGGCCATCGGGATCGCGATGGACGTCGCCAGCGAGGAAGCGGTCGACGCGGGCGTGGCGGCGACGGTCGCCGCATTCGGCGGCGTCGACATCCTCGTCAGCAATGCCGGCATTCAGATCGTGCACCCACTGGAGGATTTCACGTTCGTCGACTGGAAGAGGATGCTGGCGGTCCACCTCGACGGCGCGTTCCTCACCACGCGCGCGTGCCTGCCGCACATGTACAGGTCGGGTCGCGGCGGAAGCATCATCTACATGGGCTCGGTGCATTCCAAGCTCGCCTCGAAGCTCAAGGCGCCTTATGTCACGGCCAAGCACGGACTGCTGGGACTCGCCAAGGTCGTGGCCAAGGAGGGCGCCGAGCATGGTGTCCGCGCCAACGTGATCTGCCCGGGATTCGTGCGCACGCCCCTGGTCGACAAGCAGATACCGGAGCAGGCGAAGGCGCTCGGCATCCCCGAGACGGAAGTCGTCAGGAACGTGATGCTGAAGGACACCGTCGACGGCGAGTTCACGACACTGGAGGACGTGGCCGAGACGGCGCTGTTCTTCGCGGCTTTTCCCAGCAACGCGCTGACCGGCCAATCACTGGTGGTCAGCCACGGCTGGTTCATGGAGTAGCCAATCGAATGCGGCATCGCGCCGAAGTAGCATTACAATGCCAACGCCGTCCGCTCGCCCTCTCGTCCAAATTCCGGAAAGGGTTCCAGTGAAATACGCATACAAACTCATCATGGCGGTATTCCTGGCCACCGCCGCATTCGGCGCGTTCGCACAGGACAAGGTCGTCTATCATTTCGACAGTGGAATCGCCCAGGCCACCAAAGGCCTGCGCAACATCCGCAATCATCTGGACATCGACCCGACGGCGAAGATCGTGGCCGTCGCGCATGCCGAAGGCGTCGACTTTCTGATGGAGGGCGCCAAGACCACGAACAACCAGGAGTTTGCGGCGCTGGTCGGCGATCTCATGAATCGCGGCGTCGTGTTCGAGATCTGCGAAATCACGCTGAAGAACCGCAACCTGAAGAAGGAGCAGTTCATCCTGGGTCCGGGCTTCACGCCTTCGGGTGTCGTGCGCATCGCGCACCTGCAGGCCAGGGAGCATTACGCGTACATCAAGCCCTGATTGCGCGGTGCGCGCGTTTGCGTGCCGTGACCGCGCCGTGCGCGGGAAAGGTGAGGCGACCGGCAGCGCCGGCACCGACTTCAGCTCCGTTGGGCAGAATCGGATTGCAAGTCCCTGACGCGGCGCAGATTCGACGTCAGGCGGTGCGGTTCGCCTGCGTTCAGCCGAGCTCCATTCCCAGCTCGTCGACATAGCACCAGCTCCAATCCTCGCCGGGCTCGAGCGAGGACATGATCGGATGCCGCGTCGCATGGAAGTGCTTCGTCGCGTGCTTGTTCTTCGACTGGTCGCAGCATCCTACGTGGCCGCAGGTGCGGCACAGGCGGAGATGCAGCCAGGTGTCGCCCATCCTCAGGCATTCCTCGCAGCCCTTCGTCTTGGGCGTGGAGGTGAGGACGGAATCGAGGTGCGTGCAGGAATCGGGCATCGCGGAACTCCCGGTAAGCAATCTAGTCGGCGGCCTGCCGCGCGGGTTGCAGGGTCGCGAGGTACTGATGAATCTGCGCAACGGCGGCCGCACCCTCGCCGATTGCGCCGCCGACGCGCTTGACGGAGCCCGAACGCACGTCGCCGACCGCGAACACGCCGGGGATCGTCGATTCGAGCGGCGCGGGCGGCCTCCCCGATTCGCGCTTCCCACTCGCATCGCCGGTCAGAACGAAGCCATGCGGGTCGACTCCGACGCCGCAGCCATCGAGCCAGCCCGTTTCCGGGTCTGCGCCGATGAACAGAAAGACATTGCGTATGGATCGCCGCTCCTCGGCGCCGCTCTTATGATTGCGCCACGAAACGTGCGCGAGCCTCGCCTGTGGGTCGCCGTGGAGCGCCGTCAGCTCGGTATTCGGGCGCAATTCGATGTTGAGCGTGGCGCCGATGCGATCGATCAGGTAGCGCGACATCGTGGCGGCGAGGCTGGGACCGCGGATCAGCATATGGACCCTGGCCGCGTGCTGCGCGAGGAAGACGGCGGCCTGACCCGCGGAGTTGCCTCCGCCGACGAGGACGATTTCCTCGCCGCCGCACATTTTCGCCTCCAGCGCCGACGCCCAGTACCAGACGCCGCGACCCTCGAAGTCGACGAGGCCGGGGACATCGGGCCGTCGATAGCGTGCGCCGCTGGCGATGACGACCGTGCGCGCACGCAGCCGCCGGTCGTCCGAGAGCCGCACCGCCATCTCCGCGCCGGCTGTCGCGCATTCGAGTGCCGCCGCCTGCGCCGGAATCAGGATTTCCGCGCCGAATTTCTGCGCCTGGACGAACGCGCGTCCGGCCAGCGCCTGGCCCGAGATCCCGGTCGGAAAGCCGAGGTAGTTCTCGATGCGCGCGCTGGCGCCGGCCTGGCCGCCGAACGACCGGCAATCCAGCACGACGACGCCAAGGCCTTCCGAGGCCGCATATACCGCGGTGGCGAGGCCCGCCGGGCCGGCGCCGACCACGGCGACGTCGAACAGCGCGAGGTGCTCGCCGATATCGGACATCCCAAGGCGGCGGCCGAGCGCCACTGCCGTCGGGTTGAGCAGGACCGTGCTGTCCGGGCACACCACGAGCACGTCGTCGGCGCCGGCACCGTACTGCTCGAGCAGCGCGGCCGTGTCCCCTTCGTCGGCAGGATCGACGACATGGTGGGGTTGGCCGTTGCGCTGCAGGAAATTCCGCAGGCCGAGAAATCGCGCGGAATCGGTCCGGCCGATCAGCGTTGGCCCGACAACGCCCGCTTCGATGAGCTTCACGCGGCGGAGGATCAGCGCGCGAACGATGCGCTCGCCCAGGTCCGCTTCCGCGATGATCAGCGCGCGCAACTGCGGGGGCGGCACGAGGATGGCTTCGACGTCGCTGTCGGCGTCGCCGTCCACCAGCGCCGGGCGGCCCGACAGCTGTCCGACCTCGGCCAGGAAGTGCCCCGGTCCCTGGCGCACGATCGGGACCACGTGACCCAGCGCGTCGCGCTGACTGATCGTCACTTCACCCTGCAGGATCACGAACATGCCCGGACCTGTCTCGCCCGCGGCGAACAGCCGCGTGCCGCCGGGGTAGCGCCGCCGCGTTCCGAAACGCTCGATCCGCGCCACGTCGGATTTGGTCAACGCCGGAAACATCTGATCGAACCGGCTCGTGCGGATGTCCGCCGGCGTAACGTTGGGGAGCAGTATTTCCATCATGAATGTCTCGGTCCGATGATCTGCCGCGCAGGCAACGGATGCAGGTTCTGACAGTTCCGTTTGCGGCCGCGTTCCAGCCGCGTGGGGCGGCGGCCCGGCCCGGTGTCGCCCCGCGCCTGTGACCGGCCGCCCGCTAGCCCGTCGCCGGCGTCGCGCGCAGGGCGCAGACCTGCAAGGCCGCGACGATCAGGAAAAGCACGAACAGCACGCTGGTCGCCACTTGCAGCGCCGGCGCGTCGGCGTTGGGCAGCAGCGGTGCGCCGGGCGGCAGGCGCGTCGAAGTCTCCGTGATTCCGGGAATCAGGTTGAACAGAAACGTCGCCGAATAGCTGACCGTCTCGACGTAACGCGATGCGCGTCCGAAGTGCGTCGAATGTCCAGCGAGCCAGGCGATGCCCAGGACGACCAGCGTGATGATGCCGAGCGCGTGGGCCTTGTTGAAACCGCCGTGCTGGAAGATTCCGAATGCCGTGACGCACGTGATGACCGTCGTGATGATGTAGATCCTTCCGACGCGGTTCGCCGGCGAGATTCGACCGTCGCGCAGCAGCGCGATCAGACCTGCCGCGACGGCAACCAGGCTCAGCGCCGTATGGAAGATGCCAAGGGGAGTCAGCCCGAACATTTAGATCTCCTCGAGACAATAGTTGATGCGTAGAGAGGGTTTTCAATGCGCGCGCGAATTCGCATTCAACACGTTTCTTCGGCCGTTGGCATCCCCGCGTGTTGCGTAAAGGTGCGGTCGGAGATTTCGCGGGCAACGGAGCGTGGCCCCATAATGCGACCATTTAACCGCTGGGGGAGACACCGAAATGATTGGCTACGTGACGCTGGGAACCAATGACTTGCCGCGCGCCGCGGCATTCTATGACGCGCTGCTGGGCGAGATCGGCGCCAAGCGCCTCTTTGATTTCGAACGCGGAATTGGCTGGGGCGTAGCGATGGACAAGCCGAGCCTCGCCATCATGAAACCGTTCGACGGCAAGCCGGCGACGGTGGGCAACGGCGTCATGGCGGCGATCGTCGTCGACTCGCGCGAGAAGGTCGAGCGCGTGCACGGGAAGGCGCTTGCGCTCGGTGCCAAGGACGAAGGCGCCGTCGGACCGCGCGGCGACGGCTTCTATTGCGGCTATTTCCGCGACCTCGACGGCAACAAGCTCAACGTCTTCTTCATGGGCTAGCCGTTTCGCGCCGCGTCGGGAATCGCGGGAGCGCCCGCCCTCACGTCACGGAACGACTGTCAGGGACGTCGACATGCCGTCGTGGTAGTGCCCCGGCTGGTTGCAGAACAGCACGTAGCTGCCCGGCTTGAGGTCGACCGTCAGCGCGCCCGTCTTACCCGGCGTAAGATCCGCGATTTCTCCCAATCGCGGCACCCGGCTCTCGATGACGCGGACTTGCCCCGCGTCCATCGGGAGAGGCTTGGAACCGTCGACCCGTGCGATGATGACTTCGTGCACGAGACTCTTTGACTGGTTCACGGCGTGCAGGGTGACACGTCCGGCCTTGACCGTTGGTTTGTCGACGACGATCCTCATATGCGTGATCGAAGGATCCGTCGACGTATCCTGCAATTTGATCTCGAGCGATTGAGCCGCGGTGGCCGCCCCGGCAATGCCGGGTGTGAGAGCGAACAGCGAGCACAGCGCGGCAACGATGGTCTTTCGTGACACGATGAATTCCTTAGGTGGTGAGCCGAGGCTTCGGCGGCGCCAGTTAGAGCTTGGTCGGCGCGATGGGTTCCGCGCAGCCGTCGGGGCGGGTACTTTCACAATTACTTGGTAGCGGGCCGGCGCCGCCGCTGCAACAGGACGACCGCGCCGAGCACGGCGAGCGCGGGTAGGAACATCCATTCCTTCGCCGGGCGCGGTGCGTCGGTCTCGATCCCCGTAATATTGAAGCCTTGCTCGAAACCCGCCTTGTCGGCTGCGCTATTGAGCGCGACCGACATCACTTGCGGTCCGGTGGCCAGTGTCATCACCCGCAGGCCAGCGCCGGCCATCCGCTGCTCGCCGGAACCGTTGTCGGCGAGTCGCAGCAGAACGGTCTTGTGGACGTCCTTTCCTTCCAGTGTCGTGCCTTCGATCCGGAGCCGCAGCCGCGCGCCCGGCGGCGCCGATGCCGCCCGCTCGACGAGCGATTGCGCAGGTTGGAGGACATAAGGCGGAAGAGCCAGATCAACCCAGAAGCCCGGGCGCAGCAACGTGAACGTCACGAGCAGCAGCAGTACGGATTCGAACCAGCGACTGCGCGTGATGAACCAGCCCTGGGTCCCGGCGGCAAACGCGAGCATCGCAACGATCGCCGCCGAGACGATGAGCACAAGGTGCCACCATGAATCGACGCCGATCATCAGGAGGCTCGGATTGAAGATGAACATGAAGGGCAGTATCGCGGTGCGACTGCTGTACCAGAATGCCGTGATCCCCGTGCGAATCGGGTCGGCGTGCGAAATCGCCGCGGCCGCGAACGATGCCAGGCCCACGGGTGGCGTCA
This sequence comes from uncultured beta proteobacterium, assembly GCA_963846855.1. GTDB lineage: Bacteria > Pseudomonadota > Gammaproteobacteria > Burkholderiales > Casimicrobiaceae > CAIWHR01. Next base: position 1,659,699 of record CAWJXK010000008.1, on the reverse strand, counting down.
CGTCGGCCATCAGCCCGAAATAGAACACGAACATGTGCACGGCCACGAGCGGTACGACCAGGCCGGATTGCGCGCCTAGTTCGACGACCACCGGCGCCATCAGCGTCGAGACGACGATGTAACTCGCCGTCGTCGGCATGCCCATGCCGAGCACAAGGCAGATAAACGCGACCAGCATCAGCATCGCGATGATGTTTCCGGCGGACACGGTCTCCACGAACTCCGTCATGACGAGCCCGAGCCCCGTGACCGATACGGTGCCCACGACGATGCCTGCAGCGGCGGTCGCGAGTGCGATGCCGATCATGTTGCGTGCGCCGCGCTCGAGGCCGTCCACCAGGTCGTCGAAGCCCGCGTGGATGATGGAGAAAGGAATCGGCTGGTTGCGAAAGAACGCCAGCAGCGGCTTTTGCGTAACGAGAATCGCGATCAACAGCACCGTGGCATAGAACGCGGCCAGCCCCGGCGACAGGTCCTCTACCAGCAGCGCCCACACGAGGACGATGACCGGCAACAGGAAATGCAGGCCGGCAAGCAGGGTTTCCTTGAGCGGTGGCAGCGTCAGCACCGGCGCGTTCGGATCGTCGACGGTCAGGTCGGGCTCGGCCGCGACCTGGCGGACGATCAGCACGTAGGCGACCGCGATTCCCGCCAGCACGACCCAGCTCGCGCCCGCGCCGAGCAGCGGCTTGAGCCAGCCGAGCCCGTAGTAGAGAACGTTGGCGACGATGACGATGCCGGCGAGGGTCATGAGCACACCGAGCAGGCGCCGCCACGGTGAATAAGTTTCGCGCGTCGGGATGCCGGCGATGCCCGCCTTGCAGGCTTCGAGGTGAACGATGTAGAACAACGCGATGTAGGAGATGATTGCCGGCAGAAACGCGTTCTTGACGATCTCGGCGTAGGGGACGCCGACGTATTCGGCCATCAGGAACGCTGCGGCGCCCATCACCGGCGGCATGATCTGTCCGTCCACGCCGGCGGCGACCTCGATGGCGCCGGCCTTCTCGGCCGAATAGCCCACGCGCTTCATCAGCGGGATCGTGAACGTGCCGCAGGTGACGACGTTGGCGACCGACGAGCCCGAGATCATTCCCATCAGCCCGGACGACACCACAGCGGCCTTGGCTGGCCCGCCGCGCATGTGGCCGAGCAGCGCGAATGCGACTTTGATGAAATAGTTGCCGGCGCCGGCCTTCTCCAGCAACGAGCCGAAAAGCACGAACAGAAAGATGTAGCTCGCCGACACGCCAAGTGCCACACCGAACACGCCCTCGGTCGTGAGCCAATAGTGCGAAACCGCTTTCGAGAGCGAGACACCCTTGTGTGCGATCACGTCGGGCATGTACGGTCCCGCGAACGCGTACCCCAGCATCAGGATGGCGATGATAGCGAGCGGCGGGCCGACGACGCGCCGCGTCGCTTCGAGCAGCAGCAGCATGCCGATCACGGCCGACGCGACATCGAGGGTCGTGGGCTCACCCGGTCGCGTCGAGATCTCGCGATAGAACAGGAACAGGTAGGCGCCGCAGAACGCAGCGACCGTCGCGAGAACCCAGTCCTGCGCCGGAATGCGATCTCGCGGCGAGCGCTTGGCGAAGGGGAAGGCGAGGTACGCGAGGAAGAGGCCGAAGCCGAGATGCAGCGAGCGCATCTCGGTCGAGTTGAGGTTGAAGACGTTGAATGTGAACGGCAGCGGCGATGCGTACCAGAGCTGCAGCAGCGACCAGGCAAGGCACGTCCACGCGACAACGCGCGCCGCCGTCCCGGAAGGCGTGCGCCCTCCGAGATCGGCTTCCTGAACGAGTGCAGCCGCGTCGACGTCGCGCGTCACGTCATCGCGCCTTCGTTACTTGATCCAGCCCTTCTCCTTGTAATAGCGCAGCGCGCCTTCGTGGATCGGCGCCGAGAGTCCGTCCTTGATCATCTGCTGGGCGTCCAGGTGCGCGAACGCCGGATGCAGCTTCTTGAACTCCTCGAGATTTTCGAATACGGCCTTGGTAATCACGTACACGACGTCCGCCGGCACCTTGGACGATGTCACCATCGTTGCCAGCACTCCGTACGTCGGCGTCGGCTGCGGATTGTTGGCGTAGATGCCGCCCGGAATCGTCACCTTGGCGTAGTAGGCGTGCTTCTTCACCAGTTCGTCGACGGCGGCGTCCGCGAGCGGCACGAGCAACGCACCGCAGGTCGTGGTCGGATCCTGGATGTTGGCCGACGGGTGGCCGACACCATAGAAGAAGGCGTCGATCTTGTTGTCGCACAGGGCGGGGCCATGCTCGTCGGCCTTGAGTTCGGAGGCGAGCGAGAAGTCCGACATCTTCATGTTCTCGGCCGTGAGCAATTCTTCCATCGCCGAACGCGTGCCCGAGCCCGGGTTGCCGACGTTGACGCGTTTGCCCTTGAGATCCTTGAACGAGTGAATATTGGCTTCCTTGCGGGCAACGAGCGTGAACGGCTCGGGGTGCACGGAGAAGACCGCACGAAGGTCCTTGTCCGGCTCCTTGAACGACCCGGTGCCGTTATAGGCCTGGAACTGCACGTCGGACTGCGCCATCCCGAAGTCGAGCTCGCCCGCCTTGATCGTGTTGACGTTGTAGACCGAGCCGCCGGTCGACTCGACCGAGCAGCGGAGGCCGGTCTTGGCGCGGTCCTTGTTGACCAACCGGCAGATCGCGCCGCCGACGGCGTAATAGACACCTGTGACGCCACCGGTGCCGATGGTGACGAACTTCTGCTGGGCACTGGCCGGCAATGGCGCGGCGAGCGCACAGGCGAGCGCGACCGCCGCCAGAGTGGCGACGGTGGTGCGAAACGTGCGGAAGTGCGTTGTGGCTCCGTGCATGGTGATCCTCCTCCTCAAGTAAAGCGATGGGCCCGCCTCGATCGCGCGGTTGGCGAACCAGGTGTCGCGTCCTGAAACACGCGGCGTCTCGCTGCTCGACCCCGTCAGCGCATTCCCGGTCAAATCGGGCAAGTTACGCATTCTCGGCTGCGACCACTCCCGTTGGCAACTGCATCTTGTTCCGGACTCCGGCGCGGGGCTGCCAAAGCGCACGCATCTGGTCTTGCCGCCAAGAGAACGAGCGATGGCTGGCCAGCGCATCGCGGCATGCCACCGCCATGATCAACGCGCGGGAAACTCTTCGCGGTATTCGTCAGGCGCGCGGCTTCGCATCATACGTCAGCCATCTGGCTGCGGAAATGGTTTCGGATCGCACGAGCGCTCGCTCACGCGTGCGCCGCCTGCGGCGCGATGGCCGCCACCGCGGCGTCGACCGCGGCGCCCAGCCGATGCACGATTTCGTCGATCTCCGCAGGGGTCGTGATGAACGGCGGCGCGATCAGCACATGGTCTCCGGCCTGCCCGTCGATCGTGCCGCCCATCGGGTAGACCATCAGTCCGCGCGCCATGGCTTCGGCCTTGATTCGGGCATGCAGGCGCAATACCGGATCGAAGGGCTGCTTCGACGTGCGGTCCTCGACCAGCTCGATCGCCATGAACAGGCCGCGGCCGCGGATGTCGCCGACGTGCGGGTGATGGTCGAAGGTGGCATGGAGTTGCGCGGAGAGCTGTCCACCGAGTGCTTTCACGTCGTCGAGCAGGCGATCGCGCTCTATCACCTGCTGAACGGCAAGCGCCGCTGCGCATGCAACGGGATGACCGATATACGTATGGCCATGCTGGAAGAAGCCGGTGCCGCGCTCGAGCGCCTCGATGATTCGCCGCTGGACCAGCACGGCGCCGATCGGCTGATAGCCACCGCCCAGTCCCTTGGCGATCGCGATCAGATCCGGCGCGATGCCCTCCTGCTCGACCGCGTAGAGCGAGCCCGTGCGTCCCATTCCGCACATCACTTCGTCGGCAATCAGCAAGATCCCGTGGCGATTGCAGATCTCGCGGATGCGGCGGAAGTAGCCGGGCACTGCGGTCGCCGCGCCCAACGTCGCGCCCACGACGGGCTCGGCGACGAAGGCGATGACGTTGCGCGGTCCCAGCTTTTCGATCGTGGCCTCGAGCTCGCGCGCGAGCCGTGCGCCGTACGCTTCGGGCGACTCGTCGGCGCCGCGGTCGCGGTATTCGTAGCACGGCGAGACGTGCGTCACGTCGATCAGCAGCGGCGCGAACTGGCGCCGCCGCCACGCGTTGCCGCCGACCGCGAGCGCGCCCAGCGTATTGCCGTGGTAGCTCTGTCGGCGGGCGATGAAATGCTGCCGCTGCGGCTCGCCGATCTCGACGAAATACTGGCGAGCGAGCTTCAGCGCCGCCTCGATGGCCTCCGAGCCGCCGGACACGAGATAGACGTGCGACGTGCCCTTGGGCGCATGCGCGATCAGGTGATCGGCCAGCGACTCGGCAACTTCGGTGGTGAAAAAGCTCGTGTGGGCGTACGCGAGGCGATCGATCTGCGCATGCATCGCCGCCAGGACGTCGGGATGGCCGTGGCCGAGGCAGGACACGGCGGCGCCGCCGGATGCGTCGAGATATTCCTTGCCGTCGGCGTCGACGATGACGATGCCGCGGCCGCTGACGGCGGTCGGCAGTGTGAGCGCAGCTGACGATGCAGGATGTGCGTCATGTTTGTGTCCCTGCGCCCCGCGTGTGAAAAATCCGGGCGGGAAAGGTCACGAACCGCTGGGTCACCGGCGGCCCTGGCCCGCGCGATAGAAGAAATACGGTAGCACTCCGCCGCGGCACCTCCGGGGCCAGTCGCCTCAACCGTGTCCCCTCAACGCAAGAACGCCGCCATGCCGTCATAGAGCAACTTTACTCCAATGCCGAGCAGAGCCCAGTAGCTGATCTGGTAGAAGACCTTCTCATCCAGCTTGCCCTGGATGACGACACCGAGCTTGACGCCGACGGGCACGGGCGGCAACGGCACGAGGCCGTCGCAAGATTGGTGAGATCGACTTGCCCCAAGGCGGCGTAAGGGATGATCTTCGCGTAGTTCGAGGCAAAGAAGAACCATACGGTCGTGCCGACATAGACGTTGCGAGGGAGCTTCTGAGGCAGCAGATAGGCCATGATCGGCGCCGCACCTGCGTGTGCCACGAAGCTGGTGAGTCCCGAGAGCCCCGACCAGAGGACGCCACGAGGCCACGACGCTGCGGCGGGCGGGCGGTTCCGGGCCCAGCCGAGAATGTTGTTCAGCGCAAACGCAACGGCAATGGCGCCGATCATGATTCGCATGAAGTCGCGCGGCAGCAGGGTGAAGACGAGCATCCCGATCACGATCCGATAGCGAGACCGTGAGCAGGATCGGCATGTTGCGCCGGTCGTAGGTTCCTTGGAATGCGCGCAGTCCGAAGAGATCGATGAAGCACAGGATCGGCAGCATCAGGGCCGCGGCCTGCAGCGGCGGGATGACCAGTGACAGGAGAGGGACGGACATGCCGCCGAAGAGGCCAGGAATCCCGGTCTTGGAGATTCCGCTCAACAAGACCACGGGAATCGCGATGGCGTAGAAGAGTGGATCAGTGATGAGCATCGCGGTGCGTGGCAACGGTCAACGATGACGCGCTCTGCAACGACCTGCGCCAACCGTACAGGCGCGCTCGAAAGCCGGAGCGTGAGAAGGAAGTCTGGAGGCGGGGGTCGGAATCGAACCGGCGTAGACGGCTTTGCAGGCCGCTGCATGACCACTCTGCCACCCCGCCGGGCGGCCGCTGCGCCTGATGCGCAGCAGGGCAAACGAATAGGGAGAGCCGCATCTCGCTACTACGGGCTCTCCCTCGGAAGACTGGAGCGGGAAAGGAGTCTCGAACTCCCGACCTCAACCTTGGCAAGGTTGCGCTCTACCAACTGAGCTATTCCCGCGCTGGACAGCCTTGAATTATATCGGAAACCAGGCTGCTGTCAAAATTCGGCGCGCGCCTTCCGTCTCGCTCACCTCTGCACCGTCGCAATGGCGTCGGCGACGTAGTCGACGTTCTTGGAGTTGAGCGCGGCAACGCAGATGCGCCCGGTGTCAATCGCATAGACGGAGAATTCCTCGCGCAGCCGCAGCACCTGCGCCTTGGTGAGGCCGGTGTACGAGAACATGCCGCGCTGCGCCAGCATGTAGCGGAAATCGCGGCCGGGCAGGCGCTCGTGTAGCGTCTCCACGAGGCGCGCCCGCATCAGCTTGACGCGGTTTCGCATCGTCGCGAGCTCGGCTTCCCACAGCGCGCGGAGCTCGGGCGAGCCCAGCACCGTGGTGACGATCTGCGCGCCGTGGGTAGGCGGCGTCGAATAGGACGCCCGAATGAGGCGCTTGAGCTGCGAGAGCACGCGTGCGGCTTCGTCCTTGTCGGTGCCGACGACGGAGAGCGCGCCGATGCGTTCGCCGTAGAGCGAGAAGTTCTTCGAGTACGAGCTCGCGACGATCAACGGCCCGGGTGTCGCGGCGAACCGGCGCACGACGGTGGCATCGGCGTCAATGCCGTCGCCGAAGCCCTGGTAGGCAATGTCGAGGAAGGGCACGGCGCCGCGCCGGCGCACCGCGTCGGTGATTTCCTCCCACTGTTCGAGGCTCGGATCGACGCCCGTCGGGTTGTGGCAGCACACGTGCAGGACGACGATCGCACCGGCGGGGACGTGCAGCAGCGCGGCCAGCATCGCGTGGAAGTCGAGGCCGCGGGTCTGGGCGTCGTAGTATGGGTAGGTATTGACGGTGAACCCGGCGCTTTCGAACAGGGCGCGGTGATTTTCCCAGCTGGGGTCGCTGATCCACACCTGCGCGCCTGGCGCGAAACGGCGGATGAAGTCGGCGCCGACCCGGAGGCCGCCGGTGCCGCCCAGCGTCTGCACCGTCGCGACCCTCGCCTCGCGGATGACGTCGGCGTCAGCACCGAAATGCAGCGCGCGCGCTTCGCGGTCGTACGCGGCGATGCCGTCGATCGGAAGGTATCCGCGCGGCGCGGCGGCGTCGGTCAATTCGCGCTCCGCACGCTTCACGCATTCGAGCAGCGGAATCTTGCCCGTGTCGTCGCAGTACACGCCGACGCCGAGGTTGACCTTGCGCGGATTCGGGTCGGCGTTGAAAGCTTCGGATACACCCAGGATAGGATCGCGGGGCGCGAGTTCGACGGTCGCAAGGAGGGCGGGAGCGGCAGGCGCGTTCATCGGTTTTCGCCGGCGAAAGGGAGGGAAGGAACCAATTGTACCGCGACCGGGAAGCTGCAATTTCCCGGGACCTCCGCATGCCAAGAAACGTGGCCAGCAATCGGCCAGGCGCGGCGCGCGTCCCTCGGCAATTCCACACCGCGTCCGGGGCCGGACCGGTACGAACACTGGCGCGTGAAGTCGACCGCGCGCTAGAATGTCCGATTGTCCGTTGCGTTCGATGCCGCCGACGCTTGGCGCTCGGTGCGTCGAAGCGCGAATTCTGCTCCCGGCCACGATGATCGTCACCTTCCCGAACAGTCCCTACGAACTCTTCAAGCCGTTCGAGCCCGCGGGCGACCAGCCGGAAGCCATCGACAAGCTCGTCGAGGGCCTCTCGGACGGGCTCGCCTACCAGACGCTGCTCGGCGTCACCGGTTCGGGCAAGACATACACGATGGCCAATGTCATCGCGCGCACCGGCCGGCCGGCGCTCGTGCTGGCGCCGAACAAAACGCTCGCGGCGCAGCTCTACTCCGAATTCCGCGAGTTCTTTCCTCACAACGCGATCGAATACTTCGTCAGCTACTACGACTACTACCAGCCCGAGGCATACGTGCCGTCGCGCGACCTCTACATCGAGAAGGACAGCTCGATCAACGAGCACATCGAGCAGATGCGTCTTTCGGCGACCAAGGCGATCCTCGAGCGCCCCGACTGCGTGATCGTCGCGACGGTGTCGGCGATCTATGGCATCGGCGACCCGTCCGAGTACCACAGCATGATCCTGCACGTGAAGGAGGGCGACGCGCTCACCCAGCGCGAGGCGATCAAGCGGCTGACCGAGATGCAGTACTCGCGTAACGAGGCCGATTTCCGGCGCGGCACCTTCCGCGTGCGCGGCGATGTCCTCGACATCTTCCCGGCGGAGCACGCGGAGAACGCCGTGCGCATCTCGCTGTTCGACGACGCGATCGAGTCGCTGCAGCTGTTCGATCCGCTGACCGGCCACATCCGGCAGCGGATCCAGCGCTTCACGGTGTTCCCGTCGAGCCATTACGTGACCGGGCGCCAGAAAGTGCTCGACGCGATCGAGGCGATCAAGGCCGAGCTCGTCACGCAGAAGGACTTCTTCGTCGGGCAGATGAAGCTGATCGAGGCGCAGCGGATCGAGCAGCGAACGCGCTACGACCTCGAGATGATGACCGAGATCGGCTTCTGCAAGGGCATCGAGAACTACTCCCGGCACCTGTCCGGACGCAACGCCGGCGAGCCGCCGCCGACGCTGATCGACTACCTGCCGTCGAAATCGCTGATGTTCATCGACGAGAGCCACGTGACGATCCCGCAGACGGGCGGCATGTACAAGGGCGACCGCGCGCGCAAGGAGAACCTCGTCAACTACGGCTTCCGGCTGCCGTCGGCGCTCGACAACCGGCCGCTGCGCTTTGACGAGTTCGAGCGGCTGCTGCCGCAGACGATCTTCGTGTCGGCGACGCCGGCCGAGTACGAGCGGACGCACGCGGGACAGGTGGTCGAGCAGGTCGTCCGGCCCACGGGGCTGGTCGACCCGGTGCTCGACGTGCGTCCGGCGCAGACGCAGGTCGACGATCTGCTCTCCGAGATCTCGCTGCGCGTCGCGAAGAGCGAGCGCGTGCTCGTGACGACGCTCACCAAGCGGATGGCCGAGGACCTCACCGACTACCTCAACGAGCACGGCGTCAAGGTGCGCTACCTGCATTCCGATATCGACACGGTCGAGCGGGTCGAGATCATCCGTGACCTGCGGCTCAAGGAATTCGACGTGCTGGTCGGCATCAACCTGCTGCGCGAGGGGCTCGACATTCCCGAGGTCTCGCTGGTGGCGATCCTGGATGCGGACAAGGAGGGCTTCCTGCGCGCCGAGCGCTCGCTGATCCAGACGATCGGCCGCGCCGCGCGGCACATCAACGGCACGGCGATCCTCTACGCCGATCGAATGACCGATTCGATGCGCGCCGCGATCGCGGAGACCGAGCGCCGGCGTGACAAGCAGATCGCGTGGAATCTCAAGATGGGCATCACGCCGATCGGGGTCCAGAAGCGCATCAAGGACATGATCGACGGCGTCTACGACGCCGACGAGGGAAAGCGGGAGCTCAAGGCCGCGCAGACGAAGGCGCGCTACGAGACGATGCCCGAGAAGGACCGGGAGAAGGAGCTGAAGCTCCTCGAAAAGCAGATGCAGGACGCCGCGCGCAACCTGGAGTTCGAGAAGGCGGCGCAACTGCGCGACCGGCTCTTCGAGCTCCGCCAGGCGATGTTCGGCGTGGCGCTTCCGGTCGAGACCTGAGGCGCGGATCGTCCGCGCAAACCGCGCCGCTGCCGATTACTTTCCCGCTGCCTTGCGCTTCGCGACGTCGAGGTCGAGGTACTTCCACGAGAAGCCGAACTGCGACGGCCAGTAGCCCTGCACCCACGGGTAGAGCAGCGTGTTGCTGATGCCGAACGTCGCCAGCATCATCGGCATGTAGACCAGCGCGATCTCGGACATCTTGCGCGCGGTAGCCGTCCGTGCCGGCCCGGACGGCGTGCGCAGGAACTGCTCGTAGGCGGCGTCGTAGTCGGCGTTCGCGAACTGCGAGAAATTGGTGTCGATCGGCGACTTGCTCCAGAGGAGCTGCAGGATCTGGTAGCCGGATGGCTCCAGTGCGCGGACGCCGAGGTTGAACATCGGCAGCTTGCCGGCGCGGCTGAGATTGTTCAGCTCCGAAAACGTCTTCTGCTCGACTTCCATGTGGATGCCGATCGCGTCCATGTTCTTTTTGAACAGCGTGTCGATCTCGCGGTACCACGAGCCGGGAAGCGTACCTCGCACGACGACGAGCGGCTTGCCGTCGGGCGTCTCGCGATAGCCGTCGCCGTCGCGGTCCTTGAAGCCGAAGCGGTCGAGGAGCGTGCGCGCCGCCGCCGGGTCGTAGAGGGATTTCGGCGGCAATGATGCATCGTAGCCATCGACGCCCGGAGGAAGCAGCTGGTTCGCCGGCAGTGCCTGTCCGGCATACAGGACCCTGATCGACTCGTCGACGTTGTATCCCATCGCGATGGCACGGCGCAGCGCGACCTGCGCATTCGAGTAGCCGCCGACGAGCGGATCCTTCATGTTGAAATAGGTGAACGTGATCTGCGGCGCGTTGGCGCGGATACGACTGATCCCCTTCTTCACAAGGTCGGGCTTGAGGGCGTCACCGGTGAGGACGGTCGCCACGTCGTTGCCGCCGAGCGCAACGTAGTCGAGGTCGCCCTGCTGGAAGGCAAGAAGGTAAGCCTGTGCTTCCTCGATGATGCTGATCTCGATGCGGCCGATCTGCGGCAGCGACTTGCCGCGCATCGATTCCACGAGGGCGCGATGGCGCGGCTCGGTGCTCTCGGGAAATTTCAGTCCCCGGTAGAGCGGATTGGCTTCGAGCACGACGCGCGACGCGCGCTTCCACTCCTTCAGCACGTACGGACCGGTGCCGACGGGCTGGCTCTTGATGTCGTCGCCGGCCGCCTCGACGACTTCGCGCGCAACCGCCATCGCCGTGAGTCCCGCGAGCCATTCCTGCAGCGTGTAGTTCGCGCTGGTGAGCCGGATCTGCAGCGTGTACTTGTCGAGCGCGCGCAGCCCGCTCACCGCGAGCGTCGTAATTCATTTTGGCGCCCGGCTTGCTCGCGGCATCGACGATCGGCCGCATGCCTTCGATGAGGTCGGCGATCGCGGGATCGCCGCCGCGCCAGCAGATTCGGGTCGAGCGCGCGCTTGATCGAGTAGACGTAATCCTCGGCGACGAGCTCGCGCGGCTTGCCCTTGAATGCCGGCGCGTCGGCGAAACGGATTCCGGTCTTCAGCTTGATCGTCCAGATCTTGCCGCCGTCGGTGATCACGGGCATCGCGGCGGCGGTGCAGGGCATGGCCTCGCGCCGGCTCGGTCGAGGTAATCGAACTCGTAGAGCGCCTCGAAGATCGACGAGGCGACGCGCGTCGAATAGAGATCGGTACCCTGCTGCGGATCGAGGCTCGTGATGTCGGGCGAGTAGACACGCAGGACCTTGTTGGGATCGGCCGCATGGGCGCCCGATGGCATCAGAGCGGCGGCGACCACGACGGCGATTCCGGAGAGGCATCGGGCGAGCGGTCGCATCGGCATCTTTTTTCCTTGCGGGATCGAGGGCGAGGGTCGAAGGCCGGCCCGGGCTGCGCGGCAGCGTTGCAGATTCCCGCGCGATGCGCAACTGCCGGGGGCCCGGGTTGCGCCGTGCGGAACGGAAACGGATACTCTGCCACCGATGAAGTCCGACGATTCGAATCCGCCGCCGGACCGGTCGGTCCTGTTCGTCTGCATGGGCAATATCTGCCGATCGCCGACGGCGGAGGGCGTCTTTCGCGCCGCGATCGAGCAGCAGAACCTCGGCGCGCGCATCCGCGCCGATTCGGCCGGGACCGGCGACTGGCACGTCGGTGCGCCGCCGGATCGGCGCGCGATCGCCGCGGCGCGCCGGCGCGGCTACGAACTCGCCGCGTTGCGCGCGCGCCAGGTCGAGCTCACCGATTTCGCGCGATTTGGCTGGATCCTGGCGATGGACCGCGGCAACCTGCGCGAGCTCGAGGCGATGCGCCCGTCCGCGTTCGCGGGCCATCTTGGCCTCTTCCTCGATCTCGCGCCCGGGCTCGGCGTGCGCGAGGTGCCCGATCCGTATTACGGGGGACTCGACGGATTCGAGCGCGTGCTCGACCTCGTCGAGACGGCGAGCGCCGCGCTGATCGAGCGGCTGCGCGCCTGAAGGCGCCGGCATCGCGGGCCGAATCTCCTGGCTCGTGCGCACGCGGCAAATCGCCGCAGCGACCCAAGCAATCGGACCCGGTCGCCAACGCCGCGATCGTGCCGTCCGCGACAGCGCGTTCCACGCAATCGTACAATGCGGACTGGGGCGTCACTGAGTCCGGCAAATTCACGCGCTGCCGCGACCGCCAGCACGAACAGGCAAAGGATGTGTCGATGAAGTGCACATTGGTGGGTTCCCGTTACTTCGGAGCGCTTGTGTTCGAGGCGCTGCGCAAGGATGGCGTCTTGTTCGCGGGCGTCGTCGCGCCGGCGGCCGACGACCGGCTGGCGCTGGCCGCGCAATCGGCCCACGTTCCCGTCCACGTTCTCGCGAATCCGAGGATCGTGCCGGGCGAGGCGATTCCGGAGGGGACGGATCTCATCGTCGCGGCGCACACGCACGCGCGCGTCAGCAACGAGGCGCTCGCGAAGTCGCGCCTGGGCGGCGTCGGCTATCACCCGTCGCTGCTGCCGCGGCATCGAGGCATCGCGGCGGTCGAGTGGACAATCCTCGAGGGCGATCCGATCGCCGGCGGCAGCGTCTATCACCTGGCCGATGGCTGGGACGCGGGCGCCATCGCGGCGCAGGACTGGTGCTTCGTCGCCAAGGGCGAGACGGCGCGCGAGTTGTGGGAGCGCGCGTTGGCGCCGATGGGGTTGAAACTGCTGGCGCAGGTCGTGCGTTACGCCGCGGAGCATGGTGCGCTTCCGGCATTCAAGCAGGACGATCGGTTTGCAACGAAGGCGCCAATGATCAAGCGAAGCGTCTCGCTGACCGAGGAGCAGGCGCCGGCAACGGCGTCGCTCGTCGTCACGGCCATCGGTTCCGATCGCCCGGGCATCGTCCGGCAGCTGTCCGAGCGCGCGCAGGGATTTGGCGCGAACTGGGCGGGCAGCCGCATGGCGAACCTCGCAGGACAGTTCGCGGGCATGGTGCATTTCGAGGTGCCGGCGGAGAACGCCGACCGGCTCGCCGCCGCGCTGCAGGGGCTGGAATCCGCGGGACTTCGCGTCGTCATCGAAAAGACGGCCGCGCCGCAGGTTCCGGCGGACCGGCGGCTCATCACGCTCGATCTCGCGGGCGCCGACCGCCCGGGGATCGTGCGCGATCTCTCGCACCGGCTCGCCGATCGCGGCGTCAGCATCGAGGAGCTGCACACGGAGATCGTCGACGGAAACGGCGGCGCGCCGCACCAGTTCAAGGTGAAGGCGCTGCTGGTCGTGCCGAAGGCGCTCGCGAACGACGCATTGCGCGCCGAGCTCGCCGCGCTTGCGAACGAATTGACAATGGATATCGCGTTGGGAGAGCGGGCGGCCGCGCCGCAGACAGGCTGATTCGCGCAGCCACTCCGGGCGACGGCGCGCGACGCCACGATGCAGCTTCGTCTGCGCAAAAAAAGGACGAGCCCGCAGGCTCGCCCTTGACGAAACGTCCGCCTGATCTCGATCAGGCCGCGGGCGGCTGATTCTCCTTCTGCGTTTCCACGAGCTGCAACGGCTCTTCGGGCATCTCGACCTTCGGCGGGCGCACGCGACGCGGGCCCTTGGGCCGATCGAGCTCGTCGTCGGGCAACGCAGCGGCAGCGTGCTTCGTCTCGACCAGCTCGAGCCCCAATTCCGGCGGAAGCGTCAGCGCGACCGGGGGCAACTCGGGAATCGGATGGAATGCCGGGGCCGGGCGCGGCTTGGGCGCGGCTTCGACGTGGGCCGGTGGCGGCGGGATGATCGCCTCAACGATCTGCGCGGGCGCATGCACGGCGGGCTCGGCACGTTCATGCCGTTCCTCCGCCGCGCGCGCGACTTCGAGAGGAGCTGCTTGCGACTCGGCAGTGCGTTCGATCGACACGGGTGCTGTCGCGGGTGCCGTCGCTTCGACGGCTTCCGGCCACACCTCCCACGGCGCTTCCGGCGCCGGGGGCACGGACGAGCCGGCAGCCGTTGCAACCGCAGCGCTCGATGCCGTGGTCAGCGCATCAACGGCTTCAGGCTGTCCTTCGCGCTGATCCGGACGATCGGCCCGATCGCCACCTCCGCGACGACGCCGGTCGCGGCGGCGGCGGTTGCCTTCTTTCCCGCTCGCGGCGGCGTCGCCTTCGCGTGCCATCCGCGGTTCCGCGGCCTCGATGGCCGGCAGCGAAGCGTCGGCGGTCGGCGCCGGCGCTGCCGGACGCGGCTCGCGCGGCGGGCGGGGGGTCTGCCCTTCGCGCGGCGGCTGGCCGTCACGCGGCGGACGCGGCTCGCGTGCCTCGCGCGGTGGACGCGGCTCACGTGGCGGCTGGCCTTCGCGCGGTGCCTGACCTTCGCGCGGTGCCTGACCTTCACGCGGTGCCTGACCTTCACGTGGCGGCTGGCCGTCGCGGCGCGCGTTGCGCGGCGGCTGCCCTTCGCGCTGCGCTCCGGACTGGCCTTGCTCGCCACGCGGGGGCCGGTTGTTCTTGCCTTCGCCACGCCGCTCGTCGCGACGACCGTCGCGGCGCTCCTGGCCGCGCGGACGGTCGCGCTCGCCGCGCTGGTCGCGCTGGTCACGGCGTCCATCGCGTGATTCGCGCGGCTTGTCGGCGCGTTGCGGCGGTGCCGCAAGCGCGGGTTCCGGGCGGAACCATGCGAGCACGCGGTCGAGCCAGCTCTTTTCGCCGCTCGGGCGCGCCGCCATCGGCTGGCCGGGAAGCGGCTCGGCACGGACCGGCGCGGGCTGGGCCGGCGTGATGCCCTTGACCACGGCTTCCTGCCGCGGCTCCTTGGCCTCTTCCTTCATCTGCTTGGCGGGGTCCATCTGCTCAGGCTGCACGACCATGTCGAACGACGCCGGCAGCGGCTCGCTCTGATTGAGGTCGTCGTGGCGCAGGCGCTCGACCGTGTAGTTCGGCGTCTCGAGATGCCGGTTGGGCACGAGCAGCACGTTCACCTTGAATCGCGTCTCGACCGAGAGAACCTCGTTGCGCTTCTCGTTGAGGAGATACGTGGCGACGTCGATCGGAACCTGTGCGACGATCTGCGCGGTGTTCTCCTTCATCGCCTCTTCCTGCAGGATGCGCAGGATGTGCAGCGCGGAGGACTCGGTGCCGCGGATGTGGCCGATGCCGTGACAGCGCGGACAGGCGATGTACGCCGACTCGGCGAGGGCAGGGCGCAGCCGCTGACGCGAGAGCTCCATCAGCCCGAAGCGCGAAATCTTGCCGAGCTGGACGCGGGCGCGGTCGTATTTGAGCGCATCCTTTACGCGGCCCTCGACTTCGCGCTGGTTCTTGGCGCTCTCCATGTCGATGAAGTCGATGACGATGAGGCCGCCCAGGTCGCGCAGCCGCAGCTGGCGGGCGATCTCGTCGGCGGCTTCCATGTTGGTGTTGAACGCGGTGGTCTCGATGTCGCCGCCGCGCGTGGCGCGCGCCGAGTTGACGTCGACCGACACCAGCGCTTCGGTATGGTCGATCACGATCGCGCCGCCCGAGGGCAGCGGCACCTGCCGCGCGTACGCGGTCTCGATCTGGTGCTCGATCTGGAACCGCGAGAACAGCGGGACGTCGTCCTTGTAGAGCTTCACCCGGTTGACGTTGCCCGGCATCACATGGCTCATGAACTGCTGGGCCTGCTCGTAGATCGCCTCGGTGTCGATCAGGATCTCGCCGATGTCCGGATGGAAATAATCGCGGATCGCGCGGATGACGAGGCTCGACTCCTGGTAGATCAGGAACGCGCCGGACTGCAGCTTCGAGGCGTCCTCGATCGCGTGCCACAGCTGGAGCAGGTAGTTCAAGTCCCACTGCAGCTCTTCGGTCGTGCGGCCGATGCCCGCCGTGCGGGCGATGACGCTCATCCCGGCCGGCACCTCGAGGTCGTTGATGGCGTCGCGCAACTCGTTGCGCTCCTCGCCCTCGATGCGGCGCGACACGCCGCCGCCGCGCGGATTGTTCGGCATCAGGACGAGATAGCGTCCCGCCAGCGAGATGTAGGTGGTCAGCGCGGCGCCCTTGTTGCCGCGCTCGTCCTTGTCGACCTGGACGATGAGCTCCATGCCTTCGCGGAGCTGGTCCTGGATCCTGCCGCCGCCTTCGCCGTCGTCGCGGCCGCCCTTCACGTATTGCCGCGCGATTTCCTTGACCGGCAGGAAGCCGTGGCGCTCCGCGCCGTAGTCGACGAAGCACGCCTCGAGGCTCGGCTCGACGCGGGTGATCACCGCTTTGTAGATGTTGCTCTTGCGTTGTTCCTTGCTTGCGGACTCGATGTCGAGGTCGACGAGCTTCTGGCCGTCGACGATCGCCACCCGGAGTTCCTCTGCCTGGGTGGCGTTGAACAGCATGCGTTTCATGATTTTTCCCGGCGCGAATCCGGCCGGGCGTGCGGTGGGGCGAAACGGGCGCCGCGCGATACGCGCGGCGTGACGCTATCGTGCGGCGGGAGCAGGCGAGAAGCGCTGCGCCGGCAGCAATCGCTGCGGGCGGACGAGAACGTGATGGACGCGAGGTCGGGTCATCAGGGTTGCAGCCCCGTCAATGCCGGGGCGGTGGTTTCTCGTTATGCGGTCTTCAGTATCGCGTTGAAGCGATCGAGCCCTCGGCGGTTGCGTCGTGACCTTGGTCGCCGACACGGGGCCGAAAGCAAAAAAATTCGCCAGGTGCGCCGCGCAATGCGCCGCTTCGAACCGGCCGCAAGCCGGGTGCGGAGAATGCGCTCTTCCATTACCATCGCTACTTCTCCGGGGGGCAACGCCCGGACGGTGAAGCGAAAAAACCGGCGGCCGATCGATTGTGGATGCCACGGCCGGCTTGTGCCCCGACCATCGGGGCCCCCGCAAGGCACGGAACCACCGGCGCCGCGAAGTGCGGCGGCGGCGTCTCCTGGCGCATCGAAATATTCTTCCGCGCGCCTCGCCAATGCGTGCTGCAGGTCATAATTATAGAGAAATGAAGGATTTGCGCAAGGACGCCGTGAATTGGCTCGATCTCGGGGACGAGGTGCAGGGCCAGCGGATCGACAATTACCTGCTGAAGATCCTGAAAGGCGTTCCCAAGAGCCACGTCTACCGGATCCTGCGCAGCGGCGAGGTGAGGCTCAACGGGCGGCGGGTGGGCCCGGAGGCGCGCCTTGCCGCCGGCGATCGCGTGCGGGTCCCGCCGGTGCGCGCCGCGGCGCCTTCCCGGGGCCCGAAGGCAGGCGCCCGCATCCTCCGCAGTGGCGCTGCCGCCAGTCCTCTACGAGGACGACGCGCTGATCGCGTTCGACAAGCCGCCGGGCCTCGCGGTGCACGGCGGCAGCGGCATCCAGTTCGGCGTCATCGAGCGGCTGCGCCACGCCCGACCCGACGCACGCTTTCTCGAGCTCGTGCACCGGCTCGACCGCGATACTTCCGGCGTGCTGCTCGTCGCCAAGAAGCGCGCGGCGCTGACGGGCCTCCATGCGCAGTTGCGCGATGGCGAGGTCGACAAGCGCTACCACGTGCTGGTGCGCGGCAAGTGGCGCGACGCGATGCGCCGGGTCGAGCTCTCGCTCGAGCGCTTCGTGACCGGCGAAGGCGAGCGGCGCGTACGTGTCGACCGCGAGGGGCGCGTTGCGCAGACGGTGTTCCGCCGCGTCAGGACATGGCCACGCCACGATCCGCCGATGGCGCTGCTCGAAGCGGAATTGATGACGGGACGCACGCATCAGATCCGCGTGCACCTCACGCACATCGGATTCCCTCTCGCCGGCGACGACAAGTACGGCGATTTCGCGTGGAACAAGCTGCTCGCCAAGCAGGGATTGAAGCGGATGTTCCTGCACGCGCACCGCATCGGCTTCGCGCATCCCGACGATGGCCGGGCCATCATCGTCGAATCGCCGCTGCCGCCGGATCTTGCCGGATTCATCACCGCGCTGGATGCACCGGAAGCGGCGTCGAGCGATGCCGATTGACGCGGCGCCGCTGCGGTTCCGGCTCATCGTGTTCGACTGGGACGGAACGCTGGTCGACTCGACCGCGATCATCGCGCGCTCGCTCCAGCAGGCTTGCCGCGACGTCGGGGAGCCCGTTCCCGACGACGTTCGCGCGCGATACGTGATCGGCCTAGGGCTCGCCGATGCGCTCGCCCACGTTGCACCCGGCCTGCCTGCCGAGCGCCACGGCGAACTCGCGTTGGCGTACCGGACCCATTACCTTGGCCAGGAAGACGCGATACCGCTGTTCGCCGGCGCGGCGGAACTGCTCGACGAGCTCCAGGCCGCGGGACATCTGCTCGCGATCGCGACCGGCAAGAGCCGCAAGGGCCTCGATCGCGCGCTCGCGCAGCAGGGCGTCACGCATCGATTCGTCGCCACACGTTGCGCCGACGAGGGTCCGCCGAAGCCTGACCCCGCGATGCTGCGCCATCTGATGGACGAGGTTGGCGCTACTGCCGACCAGACGCTGATGATCGGCGACACGACGCACGACCTGGAGCTTGCGTCGCGGGCCGGGGCGAGCGCAGTGGCGGTCGCCTATGGCGCGCACGCGGCCGACGGGTTCTCGCCGTTCGCGCCACTCGCGACCGTGCATTCGATCGCCGAGCTCGCGCATTGGCTGCGCGCCAACGCTTGACCAATCCAGACGCTGCGGTCAGTTGATCGTGGTGACCGTGTGGGGCAGACAGGTGGCCGGGGTCTTGCCTCCCGTCGGCGCCGAGAGGAAGCCGACGATTCCCTTAAATGCCAGACTGAAACAAGCCGAGTCGCGCTCCCTTCGCGATGGCTTCCTGCCGATTGTGTACGCCCAGCTTGCTGATCATGTTCGAGAAATGGAAATGGACCGTGCGATCGGAAATGCCCAGCCTGTTCCCGATTTCAATGCTTGTGTGACCTTGGGAGGCCAATTCGAGACATTGACGTTCGCGTGGGCTGAGCGGGACCCCTACCGACGCAGGCGCCAACCCTTTCTCGACCACTCCCTTTGCGAAAAGCTCATGAAAATATTGCCCGAAAAGCATGATGTCGCCCAACGACCGGACGATTTCGTCACGACGTTCTTTGCAAATGATCGGCGCCGCAGAGCTTAACGAAACGAGATTGCGAGACGGCAATGGGGTGTAGACCGCAAACGAAACGCCACTTCCGACTCCATTGGCCATGGCATCGGCGAGAAACTCGTCAGTCCTGACACTGCGTCCGCGCTCGCTTGCCTGGTCCCAGATGAGGGGCATCGAACTATCGAATACGGCGAGGACCCGCGGGTCGCACTCCACGTACGCGCGCTGATCGTAGAGCATCACCCAGGTCAGCGGCAGTGTCGTGACAAACCAGATTCGCTCGTCATTGCCGGGGCGCACGTGAAATTTTGCGGTGGCATACATGAATCCGTCGAAGCCGAATCCGTGGACAATGGCCTGCAACGCCGGTACGACGTCGTCCCCACGGCGCGTGGCCTCGACCAGGGGCATCAATGAAGGCGGCAGGTACCGGGATCGGTCAACCGCGACGGGGCCAAGCCGAAATTGGTGCAACACAACGATCCTCCCCGGAGATCCGTGTGTTTGTATTCATCTCCGATGCAAACACCCATTGGAATTGGCGTGTTACCGACTGCCTCGCTTCGATGCTGCCGTTTCGCTAAACGTAAATTTCGCGGGAATCAACGTCAAGGCCGCTCGTCGGCGGACTCCACTGATCAAAGCCTGCACGCGGGTTATGTTGCGACCCATGAACGGAGGATCACTTGCAACGAGTTCAGACTGAGGAGTGGCCACCCCATGCAAGCCCCACGGACAACAAGAAAACAATTGCCGCAAGCGTGAATCCACAGTGATTCTTCACGTTCGAGAAGCGGGCGAAAGCCATCGTGCGGACAGTCTGTTTTCATAAGTCGACGATAAAGCCCCGCGCGATGGCTATTGCGATGGCTTCTTGGCGATTCACCGCGCCGAGTTTGCTCAACGCATTGCTAAAATGGAAATACACGGTTCGCTCGACGATGCCGAGCTGCTGACCAATCTCGGCAGACGTACGACCCTTTGCCGCTAACGCCAGACAACGCCGCTCTCTTTCGCTGAGCGGGGCTCCACGCTGTGGCGGCGCCATGCTCTTTTCAATGACGTTGCGGACAAAGATGGCGTGAAAATGCACGGCGAGAACCGTTAAGTCACCTAGAGCGGCCATCCATGCGGATGCGATGGCGGGGGTTACATCGCGTGCAGGCGCATTTACTGCAAAAAAAGCGTGCGAGTTGTAATCGCCCCGCATCGGGACGCAGATACCGCTGCCCACGCCCCAGGATGCGGCAGTGTCCAAGAACTCTTCAACACGCGGATCGCCACGTCCTATTCTTCGGTCCCAAATGAAGGGTGCCAGTTTTGTCCACGCGTGAACGATTCGCGGATCGATCTCGACGTAGCTGCGTTGATCGTATTGCGCGACGCGCTCACTTGTCGCGTTAGTACAATAATAGAAGCGACTGTCGCTGCGCAAAGTCTCAGCAGTTGTCATCCCAAGGACGAACGTGTCGAAGCCGAGTCGTCGTACGATCGATTCAACCGCGCTTTCGAGCAGACACCCACGGCCGTCCGCATCGAAAAGTGGGGCTAACAGTGAAGGGACGCGCTCATCGATGGCAGCGTCGGATTGCGTGGGGTGAACGTATACAAGCATGGTTTCCTCCCCCAAGAAACGCGTGACCCCAGCGCGGGCTGCCTCGTCGTTGCCGCATGTCGGGAGTCTCGGGCTCCCGATCGTGCGATGGACGTGAAATCGTTCTTCGTGAAGTGAACGTAGGGTTTGCTACAAACAGCGTCAAGACCGCTCGTCGGCACGTCCCCTGGCTCCTTCGACGCGCAGCAACCTCGCTCCGCGCGCCGCGCCGCCCATCACTGCGGCCCGGGCCTGGGCAACCCCAGCACGCGGTCGCCGGCGCGAATCCCGCGCTCGGCGAACCAGCCTTTCTTCATCTCGAGTGCGTATTGCGCGGGCCCACGTGACCAGTGCGTCGAGTCGTCCTGCGGCGCCATGTCCTCGATGTTGAGGATGACGCCAGTCGAGTCCAAGTAGGCGACCGACAGCGGAATGTAGGTGTTGCGCATCCAGAAGGCGAGCGGCTCGCTGCCCGGGAACACGAACACCATCCCGTGGTCAGGCGCGAGGCTGAAGCGGTACATCAGTCCGATCTGCCGCTGCGAGGGCGTCGTGGCAACTTCGGCGACGAGCTTCGCGGCGCCGATGGTCAGCGGAACGCTCGGGAGCGACTGCGCCCGTTCGATCGCCGCGCCTTGCTGCTCGGGAGCAGGTGCCGCGGGTTTCGTCGCCGCCGGCTTCTGAGCGCCGGCCTTGGGCGTTGCGGGCGCTTGCGCGTGGGCTCCGGCCGCAGCGGCAGCGAGGGTCAATCCGAGCATGACGACGAAGGGGCTGTGATGCTTCACGGTTTCCATTCCCTGAGCTGGTGACTGGTGCGGCGCTGATAGACGAGCCACAGCGCGAAGCTGCCGAGGGTGAATCCCATCATGCCGAGTGCGAGCGATTTGAGCGAATGCGCGAGCGCCGGCGATATTGTGCCGGCATTCACGGCCGACAGCATGAACGCGACAAAGCCCTGCAGCGATGACGCCATGCCGCGCATCGTTGGAAAAAGATCAAGCAGCATCAGCGTCACCGACGGCATCACGACGCTCGTTCCCATCGTGAACACGAAGATCGGCATGACGTTCCACGGTACGCCGGCCGGCGCGAGCCAGCAGATCGCGAGGTTGATCGCAACCCCGCCGAACATCAAGGCGTAGCCGAGGCGAATTGTCCGCTGCGGCGAGCGCATGCCCGCGAGCCGCCCTGAGAGCCAGGCACCGATCATGATGCCGGTGATCATGGGAATGAAGAGCCAGGCAAAGCCCAGCGTGGTGACGCCGAGGAGATCGAGCAGGAACACCGGCGCACTCGCGATGTAGAGGAAGAAGGCGGCGAAATTGAGCGCAGGAATGAATGCCAGCAGCAGGAAATCGATGCGCGAGAGCACCGTGCGATAGCTGTGCCACAGCGCGCGCGGATGCATCGGCTGGCGCAATTCGCGCGGCAGGGTCTCCGGCAGGCTGCGCGCCGTCCATACGATCAGCAGCACGACGACGGCGAACAGCACCCAGAAGATCGAGCGCCAGCCGAAAAGCGTCAGCAGCACGCCGCCCAGCACCGGCGCGATCGCCGGCGCGAGGCCGAACACCAGTGTCATCTGCGACATCAGGCGCTGCGCCTCCGCGCCGTGGAACCGGTCGCGGATGATCGCGCGCCCGATCACGAGGCCCGTGCCGGCGGACACGCCCTGCAGCGCGCGAAAGAGCCACAGCGACGCGATGTTGCCTGCGATCGCGCAGCCCAGCGTCGCGATCGCATAGACGACGAGGCCGGCGAGGACGACCGGCCTTCGCCCCAGCGCGTCGGAAAGTGCGCCGTGCCACAGCATCATGCCCGCGAACGCGAAGAGGTACGCCGACAGCGTCTGCTGCACGGCGATGGAGGTCGCCGAGAAATCGCGGGCGATGGCGGGAAACGCGGGCAGATAGGTGTCGACCGAGAAAGGGCCGAGCATCGACAGCGAGGCAAGCAGTGCGGCAAGCGCCCACGAGCGGCGCGGCGCCGTCACCGGGGCGGCCCTTCGCCGCGTGCGGGCGCGGGCGAAGCCGCGTCGACGGCCACCGGGCCGGCGGCGCCGCCCGCGAGCGCAGCATCGACGGTCGCGCGGTCGAGCGCCGGGGCGAAGCGATGGATGAAATCGTAGACGTAGCCGCGCAGGAACACGCCGCGCCGCAGCGCGATGCGCGTCGTCGACGGCGCGAACAGGTGAGCGGCGTCTTGCATCTCGAACGCCGTGTCGCGCACCGGGTCCCACGCCATCCGCGCGATGATGCCCACACCCATGCCCATTTCCACGTACGTCTTGATGACGTCGGAGTCGAGCGCGGTCAGCACGACGTTGGGCGCGAGGCCCTCGGCTTCGAACGCCGCGTTGATCTGCGAGCGCCCCGTGAACGAGAAGTCGTAGGTGACGATGGGGTATCGGGCGAGCGCCGCGAGCGTGAGCGGGGCCGTCTTGCCGAGCGGGTGGCCCCGCGGCATGAGCACGCAGCGGTTCCACTGGTAGCAGGGCAGCGTGACGAGCCCGGGAAAGCCGGCGAGCGCCTCGGTGGCGATGCCGACGTCGGCGTCGCCCTTGACGGTGTGCTCGCCGACCTGCACCGGGTTGCCTTGGTGCAGCTCGAGCTTCACCTTGGGATATCGCGCCACGAAGTCGCGCAGGATCGGCGGCAGCACGTAGCGCGCCTGCGTGTGCGTCGTTGCGATCGCGAGCGTGCCCTCGTCCTCGCTCCTGAACTCCGCGCCGACGCTCTTCAGGTTGCCGATCTCCCTCAGCGTGCGGCGCGCCGAGGCGACGATGGCGTCCCCCGCGGGGGTCAGCGAGGCGAGGCGCTTGCCTTGGCGTACGAAGACCCGCACGCCAAGCTCGTCCTCGAACTGGCGAACCTGCTTGCTGATGCCGGGCTGCGAGGTGTGCAGCGCCAGCGCCGCGTCCGAGACATTGAGCCCGTGATCGACGATCGCGCAAAGATAGCGGAGTTGCTGAAGATTCAAGGCAGCCTCACCGGCGGAGCTTCAATTGCATATAACCCTCAGTTAGAATCCATGCCAATTATATAGCCGGGAGACCGCAAGACGGCCTCCCGATCTTCCCGAGGCGACGACCGTGGCGCAGCTCTTCCAAGTCCATCCGCTGGATCCCCAGCCGCGGCTGATTCGCCAGGCCGCCGCGATCCTCAGCGGAGGCGGGGTGATCGCCTATCCGACCGACTCGGGCTACGCGCTCGGCTGCCGGATCGGCGACGCGGGCGCTGCGCGGCGCATCCGGCGGATTCGCGGTGTCGGTGATGACCATCTGCTGACACTGATGCTGAACGACCTTTCCGAGATCGGCCATTTCGCGCGCCTCGACAACTGGCAGTTCCGGATCGTTCGCCGCGGCACGCCGGGGAGCTTCACCTTCGTGCTTCCGGCGACCCGCGAAGTTCCGCGTCGACTGCAGCATCCGCGCAGAAGCACTGTCGGCTTGCGCGTGTCCGAGCACAGAATCGTGCGTGCGCTGCTGGACGAATTGAACGAGCCGGTCCTGTCGTCGACCCTGATCCTTCCCGGCGCGACCGAGCCGCTGCACGACGCGCAGTCCATTCGCGAGGCGATCGAGCGCGACGTGGACCTCATCATCGACGCGGGCGCATGCCCCGCGCAGCCTACGACGGTCGTCGACCTCGCGAGCGAGCCGGGGCGCATCGTGCGTCTGGGCGCCGGGGATCCCGCGCGACTCGGACTCGACGCGGGCGCCTGACCTCGGATCGCGGTGCGGGGAGGCCGGCACGGGCGGGAAAGAGCCAACTCGGGTAAAATGGTCGGCTAATGGATGTTTCGCTCGCGACCATCGCGCTCTATGCCGTGCCGGTGGTCTTCGCGATCACGTTGCACGAGGCCGCCCACGGTTACGTCGCCAGGATGTTCGGCGACCAGACGGCCTGGATGCTGGGGCGCGTGACGCTGAACCCGTTGAAGCACATCGATCCGGTCGGCACGGTGGTTCTGCCGGCGATTCTGGTGCTGATTCATTCGCCGATCCTGTTCGGATGGGCAAAGCCGGTGCCGGTGAATTTCCGCAATCTGCGCAATCCAAAACGCGACATGCTCTGGGTTGCCGCGGCCGGACCGGCCGCAAACGTGATCATGGCGATCGGCTGGGCGCTCCTGCTGAAGGATTCGGCGCCGGACGGCGCGTTCGACAGTGAAGCGCTGAGCACGATGGGGCTCGCAGGTCTCAAGGTCAATGTAATGCTGATGGCTTTCAATCTGATTCCGATCCCGCCGCTCGACGGCGGTCGCGTCGTCGCGAGCCTCCTGCCGCGAACGCTCGCCAATTCGTATGAGCGCATCGAGCCCTACGGCCTGTTCATCGTCATGGGGCTGCTGCTGCTCGACCAGCAGCTCGGCGTCATCAATGCGTTCATGCGCCCGATGATTCAGGGCGCCGTTTCGCTGATCGGCACGCTGGTCGGCATCTGACCCCGGCCGACACGCCCCACCACGAATGTTCACAGACCGCGTATTGTCCGGGATGCGCCCGACCGGCCGAATGCACATCGGCCACTATCACGGTGCGCTCAAGAACTGGGTCAGGCTGCAGGAGGAGTACGAGTGCCTCTTCTTCGCGGCGGACTGGCACGTGCTGACGACGCACCACGACGACACCGGGGTGATCTCGGACACCGTCTGGGAGATGTTCGTCGACTGGCTCGCGGCCGGGATCAATCCGACCCGCGCGACGCTCTTCATCCAGTCGCGCGTGCCCGAGCACGCCGAGCTCGCGCTGCTGCTCGGGATGATCACGCCGGTCGGCTGGCTCGAGCGCGTGCCGACCTACAAGGACCAGCAGCAGAAGCTGACCGACCGCGATCTGTCCAATTTCGGCTTTCTCGGCTATCCGGTGATGCAAGGCGCGGACATCCTCATTTATCGCGCCAACATGGTCCCGGTCGGCGAGGACCAGGTCTCGCACGTCGAGCTCGTGCGCGAGATCGCGCGCCGTTTCAACCACATCTATGGCCGCGAGCCGGGCTTCGACGAGAAGGCGAAGGCGGCGGTCAAGAAGCTCGGCAGCAAGAAGGCGCGCCGCTACGCGGAGCTGCGCACGGCGTTCCAGGAGCGCGGCGACGAGGATTCACTGCACGCCGCGCGCGAGATGCTGAACGAGACGCAGAACCTGTCGCTCGGCGACCGCGAGCGGCTGTTCGGTTATCTCGAGGGCTCGCGCCGCGTGATTTTGCCGGAGCCGGAGCCGCTGCTGACGGCGACCCCGCGCGTGCCCGGACTCGACGGCGAGAAGATGTCGAAGTCCCTCGGCAACACGATTTTCATGCGCGAGGAGCCGGCCGAAATCACGAGGAAGATCCGGACGATGCAGACCGATCCGGCCCGCGTGCGCCGCACGGACAAGGGCGACCCGAACCGTTGCCCGGTGTGGCCGCTGCACGGCATCTATTCCGACGCGGCGACGCGCGACTGGGTGGTCAAGGGATGCACGACCGCCGGGATCGGATGCCTCGAATGCAAGCAGCCGGTGATCGACGCGATCATCCGTGAGCAGGAGCCGATCCGCGAACGGGCGCAGCGCTTCCTCGACGATCCGCAGCTCGTGCGCAACATCGTCGCCGACGGCTGCGAGCGCGCGCGCAAGATGGCCGAGGAAACGATGAAGGACGTGCGTGGCGCGATGGGACTGGATTACACATGAGCTCGCGGGGCGAAGCCAAGGCCCGAAGGGCGCGTCCGCGAGCGATTGTGCACGGCCGACGCGGAGTTCAAAGCACGGCGCGATCGGTTCAAGGAGGCCGGACATGAGCTCGCGGGGCAAAGACCAGGATGCCCGCGCGAGCGGGGCGAAGCCCAGGCCCGAAGGGTGCGTCCGCGAGCGCGAGTGGCGCCCGATGCGCAAACCGTCCGCGAATCGAACCGTTGCAAGGAGGGCGCACCGCAGGGCGCGTCCGCGCGCGATTGTGCACGGCCGACGCGGCGATCGATGCAGGGCGCGAACGGCTCAAGGAGGCCGTATATGACGATGTGCTGCGAGAGGGCTCTGTCTTGAGCATCGAAATCGCCGATCTCGCCCAGCAGGCGGGCGCGCGGGTCGCGCGCATCCACGGCGAGCCGCTGCTCGAGATGCCCTCGGATCTCTACATCCCGCCGGAGGCGCTCGAGATCTTCCTCGACGCGTTCGAAGGACCGCTCGACCTGCTGCTCTATCTCATCCGCAAGCAGAACATCAACGTCCTCGAGATCCCGATGGCGGAGCTCACCCGCCAGTATCTTGGCTATGTCGAGATGATGCGCCGCTCGCAGCTGGAGCTCGCCGCCGAATACCTGTTGATGGCTGCCGTCCTGATCGAGATAAAATCACGCCTGCTGCTGCCGAAGCCGCCGGGCCTTCCCGGCGAGGAGGGCGAGGATCCGCGCGCCGAGCTCGTCCGCCGGCTGCAGGAGTACGAGCGGATGAAGCAGGCGGCGCGCGAGATCGACGCGCTCCCGCTCGCCGACCGGGATTTCGCGACGGTCCGCGTGTGGTTCGAGCGGGTCGCGCTGGCGCGCCTGCCCGACGTTTCGGCAGAGGATCTCGCGCACCGCCTGGGCGGGCCTCGTGGCGAGAGCGAGGGCGAACCGGCACCACCTCGTCTCGCGCGAGCAGCTGTCGGTGCGCGCGGAGATGAGCCGGATACTGAAGGCGCTGGCGCCCGCGCGGTTCGCCGAGTTCACGACGCTGTTCGGCGCACGCGTGGACGTGGCGCACCTCATCGTGACGTTCCTCGCGCTGCTCGAGCTCGCGCGCGAGCAGCTGGTGGCGGTGACGCAGGCGGAGCCCTATGCGCCGATTTACGTGAAGCTGACCGGCAGCCCGGGATTCGTGCTCGAGGCTTGACCGGGCGCCGCATTGAAACTGGAATTGACGGCATGGCGATGGATGATCTCCAACAAATAAAGGGCATTCTCGAAGCGGCGCTGCTGACGGCAGGAGAGCCGGTCGCGCTGCCGCAGCTCGCGCGGCTGTTCGAGCCGCCGCTCGAGGCCGATCTCGTGCGCAAGGTCCTTGACGAGCTCCGCTCGGACTGGTCGGGGAAGACGGTAGAATTGGCGCAAGTGGCGTCAGGCTGGCGCTTCCAGGGCAAGCCCGCGATCCAGCCTTTCCTCGACCGCCTGACGCCCGAAAAACCGCCGCGCTATTCGCGCGCCGTGATGGAAACCCTGGCGATCATCGCCTATCAGCAACCCGTGACCCGCGGCGACATCGAGTCGATCCGCGGCGTCGCCGTGTCCACCAGCGTGATCACCGCGCTGATGGACCGCCAATGGGTCGAAGTGGTCGGCCACAAGGAGACGCCGGGACGCCCGGCGCTCTACGCGACCACCAAGGCCTTTCTCGACGATCTCGGCCTGCGCTCGTTATCCGAGCTTCCTCCGCTGGCCGAGCTCGACGCTTCCCACCTGCTGGAGATACCCGATGCACCCACCAAAGCCGCCGAAGCGCAGCTCGCGCTCGCGAGCCCGATCCTGGCACCGTCCTCCGACGGGCCCGGTGCAGCAGCCGAGCCTGGCGCTGCAGCAGATCTCGGAGAGCCTGGCGCCGCCGCGCCACCGTTCCTCCACTGACACCGTCTTCACCGAGCCGCAGCGCCTGCACAAGGTGCTGGCGTCGTGCGGCTTCGGCTCGCGCCGCGCGATGGAGGAGCTGATCCTCGCCGGGCGCATCACCGTGAATCGCGAGCCCGCCGACGTCGGCCAGAAGGTCGGGCCGGGCGACGAGGTGCGCATCAACGGCGAGCTCGTCAAGGTGCGCTTCTCGGAGCCGCGTCCGCGCATCCTCATGTACCACAAGCCGTCGGGCGAGATCGTCACGCGCGACGATCCGGAAGGACGGCCGACGGTGTTCGAGCAGCTGCCGAACATCGGGAACGGCAAGTGGATCGCGATCGGCCGACTCGATTTCAACACCGAGGGCCTGCTCCTGTTCACCAATTCGGGCGAGCTCGCGAACAAGATGATGCACCCGCGCTACGAAGTCGAGCGGGAATACGCCGTGCGCGTCGTCGGCACGCTGACCGACGAGCAGCAGAAGGCACTCCTGACCGGCATCGAGCTCGAGGACGGCCCGGCGAAGGTCGAGGCGCTCGAGGACCGCGGCGGCGAAGGGACGAATCATTGGTATCACATCGTGCTGAAGGAAGGCCGCAACCGCGAGGTGCGCCGCCTGATCGAGGCACTGGGGCTCGGGGTGAGCCGCCTCATCCGCACGCGTTACGGGACGATCGCGATGCCTCCGCGTGTGAAGCGCGGGCAGATGCAGGAATTGACCGCGGAGGAAGTCGGCGCAGTGCTGGTCGAGGCGGGCATGCGCTCGACGGGACCCGCGCCGCAGCAGCGGCCGGGTCAGGGCGGCAAGCCGCGGCACGCAGGACAGGGTCCGAAGCAGCGCGGGCCGCGTCCGCATGGGCAGGGACGGTCGGGACCGCAGGGCCGTGACGGCGTGCCTCGCCATGACGACATGGCGCCGCGCGCGGCGGATTCCGATCTGCCCCCCGACGACGAGAACGTCATCGAACCCGGCAACAGCGTGCACGGCAATCCGACGCACGGGAACCGGCCGGTCTCGAGCATCTTCGGTCAGAAGGGATCGGGACAATCGCGATTTCGCGACCGGGCCCGCGGCGCGGGAGGCGGCGCGTTTCGCGGACAGGGCGGCAATGGTTTCCGCGGGCAGGGCGGCGGCGGATTCCGCGGACCGGAAGCGGGCGGGCAACGGCCGCCACGCAAGAACGGCGGCAAGGGGCCCCGGCCGGGCACGCCAAACGGCGGCGGATCGCCGTATGTGACGACGACGCTGACGATTCCGGGAGCGGTACCCGAAGGATTGCCCGGCACCGGGCCGGCGGGATCAAAAGGCCCGAAGGGCCCGTCGCGGCCGAAAGGCGGCCAAGGGTTCGGCCCTAATCAGGGGCAGGGCAAGAATCGTAATCGCGGCCGCCGCAACCGCGGCGGACCGAATGCGAATCGCCCATCAGGCGAGGCGGCGGCGCCGCCCGCGACGGGCGAGCTTCCCGACGACAACGTGGGCAACAAGTAGGGCGGGATCCGCCGAACTTCGAGGTCCCTCAGCCCAGGAAGAGATCCGGCAGCAGCTTCGTTCCGGGCTTCACCGCGTAGCGTGCGAGATCGGTAACGCCTGCTGCGGCGAGCACTTCCTCGTCGATGAAGCATTGCCCCGTCGTTGTGCGCGCGTCGCGTGTCAGCACCGCATGCGCGGCGTCGGCGACGATTTCCGGCGTGCGCATCCGCGCCGTCTGCTCCGCCGCACCGGGGATCATCGCGATTGCCGCCGTCGCGATCACCGAGCGCGGCCACAGCGCGTTGACGGCGATGCCGTCGGCGCGAAATTCCTCCGCCATCCCGATGACGCACATCGTCATCCCGTATTTCGCGATCGTGTACGCGACATGGTCGCGGAACCACTTCGGATCGAGGTTGAGCGGAGGCGAGAGCGTCAGGATGTGCGGATTGCGTCCGGCCGCGGCGGCGGTCGCGCAGATGCGGCAGGCACGCCTGCGAGCAAAGAAACGTTCCGCGCACGTTGACGCCGAACATGAGGTCGAAGCGCTTCATCGGCGTCGCCAGCGTGCCGGTGAGACTTATCGCGCTCGCGTTGTTGACGAGCACGTCGATGCCGCCGAACTCCTTCACCGCCGCCTCGACCGCGCCCGCCACGGACGCCTCGTCGCGAATGTCGCAGACGATCGGCAGCGCCCGCGCCCCTGCGGCAGCGCCGGCCTTGGTGACGGTCTCGGCTGCGGTATGGATCGTTCCCGGCAGCTTGGGATGAGGTATGGCGGTCTTCGCGGCAATGACGACGTTGGCGCCGTCGGCCGCGACGCGCGTGGCGATTGCGAGGCCGATGCCGCGCGACGCGCCGGAGATGAAGACGGTCTTTCCCTGCAGCGTAGGCATCGAAATCTCCCGTGAGTGACCCGAGTCAGAGCGCGCGATGCATGATGAAGACGTCGGTCGGCCCCTGCGCCGCGTGCCGGAACGCGGCGGGAACGCGGCCGACGATCGCGAATCCGTGCCGCTGCCACAGCCGGACGGCACCCGTGTTGGTCGCGACGACGAAGTTGAACTGCATCGCCGCGAAGCCGGCGTCGCGCGCCGCCGTGAGCGAGTGCGCGCACATCGCGCTCGCGATGCCGCGTCCGCGAAAGGCAGGGTCCGTCATGTAGCCGCAGTTGGCGACGTGGTCGCCCAGGCCGGGCTGGTTCGGCTTCAGCGAGTACGATCCGACGATTCGCCCGTCATCCTCGGCGACGAAGGGCGTGGCCGGAGGGTCGAGCCACCAGCGTTGCGCCTGCTCTCGCGAAGTGTCGGGAGGATAGGCGTAGGTGTCACCGGATGCGACGACCTGCCGGAAGAGCTCCAGCACCGCCGGAAAATCTGCCGCGACCGCGGCGCGGATGGCAAGCACGGCGCCGGGGATGCGCGGTCAGCCGCCGCCGAATCGCGGCGGCCGCTTTTCGACGAACGCGCGGATGCCTTCGACGAAGTCGTCGTCAGCGGTGCAGGCGCCAAAACTCTCCGCTTCGGCATTGAGCTGGCGCGAAATCGTGTTGCCGAGCGATTCGTTGACGAGGCGCTTGGCGTTCGCCGTCGCGAGCCGCGGCCCGGCGACGAGCGCATTCACGAGCATGGTGGTTGCGGCGTCCTGCTCCGCCGCCGGCACGACGCGATTGACGAGCCCCATCGAGAGCGCCTGCTGCGCGTCGAAGCGCTCGCCCAGCAGCATGATCTCCATCGCCTTCCTGACGCCGACGACGCGCGGCAGCGTGTACGAGCCGCCGCCGTCCGGCGTGAGGCCGATGTGGCGATACGCCGACGTGAAGAACGCATTGTCGGCGGCAACGACGAGGTCGCAGGCGTTCATCAGCGACAGTCCGAATCCGGCCACGGCGCCGTGGACGCTGGCGACGACCGGGTGCGGCATCCGCTGCAGGTTCTCGATCGCGGCGTGCAGCCGGCCGATGAGCGCCGTGAAGCGCGCCTTGCGCTCCGCACCGGGCAACGGAAGCAGCTCCGCGAACACGTGTAGATCGCCGCCCGCCATGAAATGGCGGCCGGCGCCCTTCAGGACGACGCAGCGAAGTGACTGATCCGCGGCGACCGCGGCCGTGTGCGCGACCAGCGCCTCCATCATCGTGAAATCGAGCGTGTTGAGCGACTCGGGGCGATTGAGCGTGAGCGTCGCCACCGGGCCTTTGCGGTCGAGCAGAACGGATTCGGTCATCGGCGGCGCAGGACAGGCGGCTTGTCGCGGGGTTCAGGCGCGGCGCGCTCAAGGACGCGCCCGTCGGAAAAGTCTAGCACGCGGATGCGCGGTGCGATCATCCGCGGAAGGGACTCGAGGCTGCGAGCTCGTCCTGCATGTGCGCGATCTCCACCTGCTCGCGCCGGCAGAAATCCGCGATCGCCCGCGCGAAGTCCGGGTCGGCGATCGCGTGGGCCGAATGCGTCGCGACGGGCAAGAGGCCGCGCGCGAGCTTGTGCACACCCTGTGCGCCGCCTTCGAACGAGGCAATGCGGCGCTCGATGCAGAATTCGATCGCCTGGTAGTAGCACGCCTCGAAGTGCAGCCCGGAAATGTATTGCAGCGTGCCCCAGTAGCGCCCCCACAGTGCGGCCTCGTCGAAGACGTCGAGCGCGGCGCAGAGCCGTTGCCCGTCCCGGGAGCCGATGGCGAGCAGCAGGTTGTCCGGCATGGTTGCCCCGATGCGCAGAAAGAAATCCAGCGAGAGATAAGGCGTCGAATGGTGCTCGCGGTAAGTGCCTTCGTAGCAGCGATGAAAGAAGATCCAGTCCTCGCGGGTGATCTCGCGTCCCGCGCGCCGGACGAAATGAACGTCCGCAGCAACCACCTTGCGCCGCTCCTGCTGCACTTTCTTGCGCTTGTCGTGGTTGAACGTCGCGAGAAAATCGGCGAAGTCACGATATCCCGGATTGGACCAGCGGAACTGGACGCCGCTGCGCAGCGTCATGCCGGCACGCCGGCACAGCGCGGCGTCGGCGGCGTCGGGAAACAGGACGTGCAGCGACGAGAATCGCGGCGAGCCCCCGGCCGACGCGGGCTCGATCCGTGTCAGCGCATGCGCAAGCAACGCGGCGCGGACGTCGTCGCTCCGCGCCAAGAGCCGCGCGCCGGTCGTCGGCGTGAATGGAATCGCGCAGACCAGCTTGGGGTAGTAACGGTGACCATGCCGGCGAAAGGCGTCCGCCCAGGCCCAGTCGAACACGTACTCGCCGTAGGAGTGCGCCTTCGCGTAGACCGGCATCGCACCGACGAGCGAAGCGCCGCGCCATGCGGTGAGATAGCGCGGCTGCCAGCCCGTCGCAGTCGAGGCGCATCCGGTGGCATGCAGCGCCGTGAGAAACGCATGCGATGCGAGTGGCTGCCCGGCGGCGAGCGCATTCCATTGCGTCGCCTCGACGGCTTCGATCGGCACGTCGTCACGAATGACGATGCGATCCTGCAATTGGGGAGTTTCCTGGCGTGGCACGGGCAACGGTCGTCGAGCCGCATTTTCGCGTGCCGCAGCCGCGCGGACAAGCCCTGCCGGCGCGACCGGTTCTGCGGCGGCCGCATGTTAAAATTTGCGACATGCGGATCGCTGTCGCACAGCTCAACCAGGTCATCGGCGATCTCGGCGCGAATGCCGCGGCGATCCTCGAAGCCACGCGCGCGGCGGAGCGTGACGGTGCGCATCTGATCGTCACGCCGGAACTCTCGCTCTGCGGCTACCAGCC
The DNA here is from genome assembly GCA_963846855.1 of uncultured beta proteobacterium. GTDB lineage: Bacteria > Pseudomonadota > Gammaproteobacteria > Burkholderiales > Casimicrobiaceae > CAIWHR01. Next base: position 1,626,426 of record CAWJXK010000008.1, on the reverse strand, counting down.
CGAGGATCTGCTGTTGCGCGACGCTTTCGTCGACGCGTGCCGGCGCGAATTGACGGCGCTCGCGGGCGCGATCGGTGACACGGCGGCAATCGTGGGTTTTCCGGAGCGCGCCGAGGGCCGCACCTTCAACGCGGCCGCCGTCCTGCGCTCGGGACGGATTGTCGCGACCTATCGGAAGCAATGCCTTCCCAACTACACGGTCTTCGACGAAGAGCGGTATTTCACGCCGGGATCGAAGCCCTGTGTGGTCGACATCGACGGAGTCGCCTGCGGCATCGTGATCTGCGAGGACATCTGGTTTGCGGGCCCCGCCGCGGATGCCCGCGCGGCCGGTGCGAAGCTCGTCATCGTGCCGAACGGCTCGCCGTACCACACGCAACAGCAGGCGGCGCGCCAGCGCGAGGTGTCGGCGCGCGCGCGCGAGACCGGCCTTCCGGTCGTGTACGTCAATCGGGTTGGCGGGCAGGACGAGCTCGTCTTCGACGGTGCCTCGTTCGCAGTCGACGCCACCGGTGCCGTCGTCCAGCAATTCCCGGCGTGGCACGAGACCGTCGGCATCGTCGAGTTTCGCGATGACGCGGTGAAGCCGGTGCGCGGCACCCTCGATCCGCGCGTCGAGGCGCACGTGTACGACGCGCTCGTCATGGGTGTGCGCGATTACGTCGGCAAGAACCGCTTCCCGGGCGTGCTGCTCGGCCTCTCGGGCGGCGTCGACTCGGCGCTGACGCTCGCAATCGCGGTCGACGCGCTCGGGCGCGACCGCGTCCGCGCCGTCATGCTGCCGTCGCGATACACGCGCGATATCAGCGTCGAGGACGCGCGCGCGATGGCAGGCCACCTCGGCGTGCGCTACGACGAATTCCCGATCGGCCCGATGGTCGACGCATATGCGTCGGCACTCGCGGACGAATTTCGCGGCGTCGCCCCCGATGCGACCGAGGAGAACATCCAGGCGCGGATTCGCGGCACGCTGCTGATGGCCCTGTCGAACAAGTACGGGTCGATCGTGCTCACCACCGGCAACAAGTCCGAGATGGCGGTCGGCTATGCGACCCTGTACGGCGACATGGCGGGCGGCTTCGCCGTGCTGAAGGACATCAGCAAGACCCTGGTCTACCGGCTGTGCGCCTACCGAAACGCCCTGGGCCGCGTGATCCCGGAGCGGATCATCACGCGCGCGCCCTCCGCGGAGCTCAAGCCCGATCAGGTCGACCAGGATTCGCTGCCGCCGTACGCCGCGCTCGACGCGATCCTCGAAGCGTACGTCGAGCACGATCGCAGCCCCTCGGAGATCGTCGCAGCGGGCGCCGACCCCGGCGACGTGCGCAAGGTGATCCGCCTCATCAAGCTGTCGGAGTACAAGCGACGCCAATCGGCGGTCGGCATCCGGATCACGCCGCGCGGATTCGGCAAGGACTGGCGCTATCCGATCACTTCGGCGTGGGCGGAGTGGAACGACGTGGGCGGCCCGCTGGAGCCGCCGCGCACGATGGTGTAATGTACTCACCCGGCACGAACGAGCCCGTCGCCCCTTTCGCGAGTCCCGCCCCAATGAAGAAGATCGAAGCGATCATCAAGCCGTTCAAGCTCGACGAAGTGCGCGAGGCGCTGTCCGAGATCGGCGTATCCGGCCTGACCGTCGCCGAGGTCAAGGGCTTCGGGCGGCAGAAGGGTCACACGGAGCTCTATCGCGGCGCCGAATACGTCGTCGATTTCCTGCCCAAGATAAAGGTCGAGCTCATCATCGGCGATAACCTCGTCGATCGCGCGATCGATGCGATCGTCAAGGCCGCGCGCACGGGCAAGATCGGTGATGGCAAGATCTTCGTCACTGCGGTCGAGCAGGTCGTGCGCATCCGCACGGGCGAGAGCGGCGAGGCCGCCGTCTGACGCGGGCTCGACCGTGAATACTGTTCAGGAGGAAGAGCGCCATGTCATTCGCCAGCGAGTTCCGCGAGTTCGCGATCAAGGGCAATGCGATCGACCTGGCGGTCGGCGTGATCATCGGCGGGGCCTTCGGCAAGATCATCGACTCGATCGTGAAGGACCTCGTGATGCCGGTCATCGGGCGGCTCATCGGAAGCGTCGATTTCTCGAACCTCTACGTGCTGCTCGCCAGCCCGCCCGCCGGTTACGCGGGACCGATGACCTACGAGGCGCTCACCAAAGCCGGTGTCCCGGTCTTCGCTTACGGCAACTTCATCACGGTCACGATCAATTTCCTGCTCCTCGCGTTCGTCGTCTTCCTGATGGTGCGAGCGATCAACCGGCTGAAGCGTAACGAGGTCAAGGCGCCGCCGCCGGTCCCCGAGGACGTCGTCCTGCTGCGGGAGATCCGCGACGCACTGAAGAAATAGCGCGGCTCCCGGGCCGCGGCGGGGCGACAACCGAACCTTTGTTGCGGCAGGTCAAACCCCTGAGGGGATCCGCCGTTGACCGGCCAAGGCCGGTTTGCCAGAATCGACCGAATGCGCCGACGCGTGGAATGCGATTCGTGCGGGCGCACCAATCGCGGCCGTGGCACTTGCCCGGAGCCGCACGTCAGAAGCCCTCGAACGAGGGCACTTGAGGAGAATCGATGAAATCCCGCCACACCCTTGCCACGCTGGCCGTCGCGATCTTGGCTGTCGCCGGCGTCACCGCCCCTGCACGCGCCGATGTCAACGTCGGCGTGACGCTTTCGGCAACCGGCCCCGCCGCGTCGCTCGGCATTCCCGAGAAGAACACCTTCGAAATCCTGCCGACGTCGATCGCGGGCGAGAAGATCAACTGGATCATCCTCGACGACGCGTCGGACACGACCAAGGCCGTCACCAATACGCGCAAGCTCATCACCGAGGACAAGGTGGATCTCGTCATCGGCTCGACGATCACGCCAAATTCGCTGGCAATGGTCGACGTCGTCTCCGAGGCCGAGGTGCCAATGATCTCGATGGCCGCGTCGGCGCGCATCGTCGATCCGGCGAATCCGAAGACGCGATGGGTGTTCAAGACGCCGCAGAGCGACGCGCTGATGGCCGATGCGATCGCAGTCAGCATGAAGGCAAGCGGCGTGAAGACGATGGGTTACATCGGCTTCGCCGACGCCTACGGCGAGGGCTGGCTGAACGAGATCAAGCATTCGGCGAAGACCGCGGGCATCAGGATCGTCGCCGAGGAGAAGTACAACCGCAACGACACGTCGGTCACCGGCCAGGTGCTGAAGCTCGTCGCCGCCAACCCGGACGCCATCCTGATCGGCGCCGCCGGCACGCCGGGCGCGACGCCGCAGAAGGAGCTCGTCGCGCGCGGCTACAAGGGCAAGATCTACCAGACGCACGGCGTTGCGAACCCCGACTTTCTACGCGTCGTCGGCAAGGACGGCAACGGTACCCTCCTGCCGGTCGGGCCGATGCTGGTCTACGAACAGCTGCCCGACTCGAACCCGCTCAAGAAGTCGGCGGCGGAATACATCACCAAGTATGAGGCCAAGTACGGCGCGGGGTCGCGCTCGACCTTCGGCGGTCACGCATGGGACGCCTACGTGCTTTTCTCCCACGCGCTGCCGACAGCGCTGAAGAAGGCAAAGCCCGGCACGAAGGAATTTCGCCTCGCGTTGCGCGACGCGCTCGAGTCCGAGAAGGAAGTCATCGCCTCGCACGGCGTGTTCACGATGACGCCGACCGACCACAACGGACTCGACAACCGTGCCCGGACGATGATCAAGATCGACAACGGCAAGTGGGTCCTCGTGAAATAGGCGGCGAATGAGGACGGGCCGGCAGCGTTGACGCGGCCGGCCATCCTGCCGGCGCGTCGCGGCTATCGCAATCCGCATGGATTTCTCGATCGCTGCGCTGCTGGCGCAGGACGGAATCACCAACGGCGCGGTCTACGCGCTGCTGGCACTGGCACTCGTGCTGGTGTTCACGGTTACGCGGGTCATCTTGATCCCGTCCGGCGAGTTCGTCGTCTACGGGACGCTGACCCTCGCCGGATTCCAGCTGGGCAAGGCGCCGGCAACGATCCTGCTCGTCGTCGCGATGGCGGTGATCGCCGGCGTGTTCGAGGCGATCGCCTGTATCCGGCGGGGTGAACCTCGCCATGTTCCGCGGCAGCTCGCGCTGTGGACGGGAATCCCGGTCGCGATCGCGGCCGCGTCGGCCGGGCTGGCCTCCGATACGCTTCCGTTCTGGGCGCAGATCGCGCTGACGCTGGCGCTCGTCACGACGCTGGGCCCGCTGCTCTATCGGATCGTCTACCAGCCGGTGGCGGAGGCGACGGTGCTCGTGCTCCTCATCGTGTCGGTCGCCGTGCATTTCGTCCTGACGGGGCTGGGCCTCGTGTTCTTCGGTGCGGAGGGCTCGCGCACTCCGGCGTTCTCGTCCGAGTCCTTTGACGTCGGTGGCGTCAACGTCAGCGTGCAAAGCCTGTTCGTCGTCGGCACCAGCCTCGGGCTCATCGCCGTGCTCGCGCTCTTCTTCGGGCGGACGCTCTACGGCAAGGCGCTTCGCGCGACGGCGCTGAACCGGATCGGCGCGCGCTTGACAGGCGTCTCGCCCAATCTCGCCGGCGCGCTGACATTCACGCTGGCGGCGCTCCTGTGCGCGTTCTCCGGCGTGCTGATCGGTCCGATCACGACGGTCTACTACGAATCGGGGTTCCTGGTGAGCCTCAAGGGGTTCGTCGGCGCGATCATCGGCGGAATGGTGAGCTATCCGCTGGCCGCGGCAGGCGCGTTGCTCGTGGGATTGCTCGAATCCTACGCGTCGTTCTTCGCGAGCGGCTTCAAGGAAGTCATCGTGTTTACGCTCATCATCCCGGTGTTGCTGTGGCGCAGCCTCACGTCGCACGACCACGACGAGGGGGACGAGTGAGCGAGGCGGGCGAGCGAATGCGAGCCAAGGCCCGAAGGGCGCGTCGCCGAGCGATCGAGCGCGGCCGACGGCTCGACGGCGCGCATTCCAAAGACCGTCCGGAGGCCGCGGAGTGAGCGCGGGCGAGCGGATGCGAGCCAAGGACACCCGCACGAGCGGGGCGAAGCCAAGGCCCGAAGGGCGCGTCCGCGAGTGCGGGTGGTGCGCGACACACAAAGGCTTCGCGGATCGAGACCATACAAGGAGCGCGCAGCGAAGGGCGCGTCGCCGAGCGATCGAGCGCGGCCGACGGCGCGCATGCCAAAGACCGTCCGGAGGCCGCGGAATGAGCGCGGGCGAGCGGATGCGCGCCAAAAAACGTCCGGAGACGGCGGCGTGAGTCGCAAGCTGCCCTTCGGTGCGGCGGGATACGCCGGATTCGTCACCGTGCTGATCTGCGTGCCGCTTTTCGCGCCGCCGTTCTGGGTCACGCTCGGCAATTACATCGGCCTCTACAGCATCGTGGCGCTCGGCTTGGTCCTCCTCACCGGCGTCGCCGGGCAGACATCGTTCGGGCAGGCGGCGTTCGTCGGCATCGGCGCCTACACGACGGCGATCCTGTGCACGCAATTCGCGCTGTCGCCGTGGCTGAACCTCGCAGCCGGCGTCGTGCTCACGATTCTGCTGGCGCTGTTCCTCGGCTTCATCACGCTGCGCATGCGAGGCCATTACCTGCCGCTGGCGACGATCGCCTGGGGGATCAGCCTCTATTTTCTGTTCGGCAATCTGGAATTTCTCGGCGGGCACACGGGAATCACCGGCATTCCCGCGTTGAAGATCGCAGGCGTCGAATTGCGCAACGAGCGCTATTTCTATTTCCTGATCTGGGGCATCACGCTGGCGGCGCTGTGGGCGACCGACAATCTGCTCGATTCGCGTCCCGGGCGTGCCATACGGGCGCTGCGCGGCCGGCTGGAGATGGCGGAGGCGTTCGGGGTCGACGGCGCGCGGCTCAAGATCATCGTATTCGTCTATGCCGCGGTGCTGGCGTGCGTTTCGGGATGGCTGTACGCCCACCTCCAGCGATTCGTGAATCCGACGCCGTTCGGTCCCAATCCCGGTATCGAGTACCTTTTCATGGCGGTCGTGGGCGGCGCCGGCAGCGTCTGGGGTGCGGTGATCGGCGCGTCGCTCGTCACGCTGGTGAAGGAACTTCTGCAGGATATCCTGCCGTCGATCCTTGGGCGATCGGGCAATTTCGAGATCGTCGTGTTCGGAATGCTGATGGTGATACTCCTGCAATTCGCGCGCGAAGGCATCTGGCCGCTCATCGCGCGCGCATTGCCGCGACGCACGCCACCGCCGGTCCCCGAGGCCGAAGGGTTGCCCGTGCGCACAGCATCGCCGTCGGGAGGGCCGCTGCTCGAGGTGAGGCATGCGCGCAAGCAGTTCGGCGGTCTTGTCGCGGTCGACGCGCTCTCGTTTTCGCTCCATCGCGGCGAGATCGTCGGCCTGATCGGCCCGAATGGCGCCGGCAAGAGCACGATGTTCAATCTCATCTCGGGCACGCTGCCGCTGACCTCGGGCGAGGTCATATTCGCCGAGATGCCGATCGCGGGGCTGCGTCCGTTCGAAATCGCCCGGAGGGGGATCGCGCGCACCTTCCAGCACGTGAAGCTCATTCCCGGCATGACCGTGCGCGACAATGTCGCACTCGGCGCGTATCTGCGCGGCCGCACCGGTGTCGCGCGCGCGGCGGCACGTCTCGACCGTGCCGAGGAGGCGCGCACGATCGCCGATGCGGCGCGCGCCGTGGCGCGCGTGGGGTTGGCGCCGCAATTCTTCGACCCCGCGGGCACGCTGCCGCTCGGCAAGCAGCGGATCGTCGAGATCGCGCGCGCGCTCGCCGCCGATCCGGTGCTCCTGTTATTGGACGAGCCCGCGGCAGGCCTGCGCCATCTCGAGAAGCAGGAGCTCGCCGCACTGATCAGGGCATTGAAGCGCGACGGAATGACGGTGCTCCTGGTCGAGCACGACATGGAATTCGTGATGGGACTGGCCGACCGCCTGGTCGTGATGGATTTCGGGCAGAAGATCGCGGAAGGACTGCCGGCGGATATCCAGAGCAACCCGGCCGTGCAGGAAGCCTATCTGGGGGGCGTATGAGCGACCCGGCACGCGGCGTCGACGATCGCGAACCGCCTTCGACCGCGCTTCTCGAGGTGAGGGACCTGCACGTGCGGTATGGCAAGGTCGAGGCGGTGCACGGGGTTTCGCTGAACGTCCTCCCGGGCACGATCGTCAGCGTCATCGGACCCAATGGCGCCGGCAAGACGACGTTGCTCGGCGCGATCATCGGGCTCCTCCCCGCGCACGGCGACGTCGTGTACGGCGGGACGTCGGCCGCGTCGCTGTCGGTCGAGCAGCGCGTCGCGAGCGGATTGATCCTCGTCCCCGAGCGACGCGAGCTCTTCGCCGCGATGAGTGTCTCCGACAACCTTGAGCTCGGCGCCTTCGCCCGCGCCCGGCGCGGCGAGCGCGGCTGGCGCGCGACGCAGGACGAAGTGTACGAGCGCTTTCCCCGCCTCAAGGAGCGGCGCGCTCAGCTCGCCGGAACGCTCTCGGGCGGCGAGCGGCAGATGCTCGCGATGGGGCGCGCGCTGATGGGCAAGCCGCGGCTCCTGATGCTGGACGAGCCGTCGCTGGGACTCGCACCGCTCATCGTGCGCGAGATCTTCAGCATCATCGCCGCGCTTCGCGCGAGCGGCGTCGCGATCCTGCTGATCGAGCAGAATGCACGCGCGGCGCTGCAGGTCTCGGATTACGGTTATGTGCTGGAGACGGGCGACCTCGTGCTCGAAGGCCAAAGCGCGGGACTCGCGGTGAATCCGCGGGTCGTCGCGAGCTATCTGGGACGCGGCGTGGCGCCTGCTGCCTGAACGCTGGCGCGCCAATCCTGTCGAACCGGCAGCACAAGCAACTTGCCGCGGGGTGGCTTCCGCGGGGACAATGGCGATCCGGAGCCGCCCCGGCGTGCCCCGGCGCCGCCCATTTTCCAGGACCTCCATTGAACGACCTCTCGCTTTCCGCCGTCGACGGCGCGCGTCTCGCCGAAGTAAGCCGCCTGCTGCTCGAACCGGCGGCGCTGTCGCGCTCCGATCTCGACCGCGTGCTGGCGTCGATCCATACGCACGAGGTGGATTTCGCCGATCTCTATTTCCAGTATGCCCGGCAGGAAAGCTGGAGCCTCGAGGAAGGCATCGTGAAGTCGGGATCGTTCAACATCGAGCGCGGAGTCGGCATCCGCGCCGTGCATGGCGACAAGCAGGCGTTCGCCTATTCGGACGACATCACGCGCGACGCGCTCGACGAAGCCGCCTCCGCCGCGCGGGCGATCGGCAGGCAAGGGCAATCGAGCGTGGCGGCCTTCACTGGCGCCACTGCGTCGCACGCGCTCTACCTGCCGCAGGACCCGATCGCGACGCTGCGCGAAGACGCCAAGGTCGCATTGCTGGAGCGGGTCGAGCAGATGGCGCGTTCGCGCGACCCGCGGGTGACGCAGGTGATGGCGTCGCTGGCGGGAGAATACGAGGCAATCCTCGTCGCACGAAGCGACGGCCTCCTCGCCGCCGACGTGCGGCCGCTGGTGCGCGTGTCCGTGTCGGTCATCGTCGAGGAGAACGGACGGCGCGAGCAGGGCTACGGCGGAGGCGGCGGCCGCTTCGACTATGGCTATTTCACGGACGCGGTGCTCGACGACTACGCCGGGAAGGCGGTCGCGCAGGCGCTGCTCAATCTCGACGCGCGCCCGGCGCCGGCAGGAACGATGACGGTCGTGCTGGGACACGGGTGGCCCGGGATCCTGCTGCACGAGGCGATCGGGCACGGGCTCGAAGGCGACTTCAACCGCAAGGGCACCAGCGCGTTCTCGGGTCGCGTGGGCGAGCGCGTCGCCGCGAAGGGCATCACGGTGATCGACGACGGCACGCTTCCGCAGCGGCGCGGCTCGCTCAACATGGATGACGAAGGCAATCCTACGCAGCGCACCGTGCTGATCGAGGACGGCATCCTCAAGGGCTACATGCAGGATGTCCTCAACTCGCGGCTGATGGGCGTCGCGCCGACGGGCAACGGCCGGCGCGAGTCGTTCGCGCACCTGCCCATGCCGCGGATGACCAACACGATCATGCTGGCCGGCACGCACGATCCGCGCGCCATCCTCGAGTCCGTGCAGGATGGCCTCTACGCCGCCAACTTCGGCGGCGGACAGGTCGACATCACGAGCGGCAAGTTCGTGTTCTCCGCCGCGGAAGCGTGGAAGATCGAGAACGGGAAGCTCGCGTACCCGGTGCGAGGCGCCACGCTGATCGGCAACGGGCCGGACGCGCTGACGCGCGTGACCATGGTTGGCAACGACCTCGAGCTCGACTCGGGCGTGGGAACCTGCGGCAAGGACGGGCAGAGCGTGCCCGTGGGCGTCGGTCAGCCGACGCTGCGCATCGACGGCCTCACCGTGGGCGGTACCGGATAAGGTGCGCGCCTCCCAAAGCCGTCTCCAGAACGTCGCGAGCAGCCGCGAGCGCCTCATTTGCCAACTGAGGGCCCGCAGCGGACCCCGAGACAGTACATGAACGTACGGCGAGGGGACCGCGAGGACACGAAAGCGAAAGCTTCAGTGCAGGCTAACGTGAGCAAAGCGAACGTTAAGCGAAGCGGCCGGAGCTACAAAGCGATCGCGGCGCGCAGCAGTTCTGGAGATGGCTTTTAGTGCAGCGGGCCCTTGGGCTCCGCAACGATGCGTTCCGGCGCCGGCGACGCGTGGTGCATCACGAGGCGCCACCCGGAGGGCGTGCGCAGGAAGACGTTGGTGCAGATCGCCGCGCCGCGCGGGCTGCCGTCACTGACCAGCGTGATGTGCTCGACGACGCTCTGCATCGCAAGCCCCACCGTCTCGATCACGACAATGTCTTCGAGGCGGAACGACAGGCGCGCGTCGCCGGCGAAGATCTGCTCCCATCCCGCGCGCACGGCATCGTAGCCGATCATGCGCACGCCGCCCGGATGCACGCAGACGATTTCCTCGTCGTCGGCCCACGTCGCCATCATCGCGTCGACATCCCTCGCCTCGAACGCGTGGTAGAACGCCAGCGCCGCGTCGGCGGGCGTCGTGAAGATCTGCGGCGTCCTGACTTTGGCCATGGTGGCTCGGCGTGTTCGGTGTGAACTAGGAGCGGGACTCGTCGTGCGGCGGCAGCTCGGGCAAGAGCGCGAGACGCGCGAGATCATACACCGAGCGCGGCGCGAGATCGCGCATGCACTTGAAATGGCCCAAGGGGCATTCGCGCTTGAAGCAGGGGCTGCACTCGATGTCGATCTGCGCGATCTTCGCGAGGTGCGACAGCGGCGGCGTGTAGCGCGGCGAGGACGAGCCGAACAGCGCGACCATCGGCCGGTCCACGGCGGCCGCCGCGTGCATCAGTCCGGAATCGTTGCTGACGACGACCGAACCGAGCGACAAGAGGTCGATCGCCGTGCCGAGGTCGGTGCGGCCGGTGAGGTCGCGCAGGTAGCGCCCCGATTCTCCGGCCGCCTGGATCACCGATTCGGCGGCAAGCTTGTCATTCGGCGAGCCGACGATCCAGACCTGCATGCCGTCGGCGAGGAAGCGCGCGGCGAGTGCCGCGAAATGGGTGGGCGGCCAGCGTTTCGCCGGGCCGAATTCCGCTCCTGGGCACAGGATGGCAATGTTGGGCTCCATCCTGAGATCGAGCGCGTGCACCGCCGCCGCGCGATTGGCGGCATCCGGAACCAGCACGGGCCGCGGCGGCATCGGAACGAGATCGTTCGGCTTGCCGGCCAGCGCGGCGAAACGATCGACGAGGCGGGGAACCGCCTTGCGGTCGAGGCGACGGATGTCGTTCAGCAATCCCCATCGCGCCTCGCCGCGATAGCCCGTGCGCTGCGGAATCTTCGCGAGCCACGGAATCAGCGCCGATTTCCACGAGTTCGGCAGCACGAGCGCCCGCGAGTAGCCGTTGCCCTCGATGGTTCGCGCGAGCGCGCGCCGAGTCGTCCAGTCGAACCGCCCGTGTACCGTGGTCGATTCGATGATGCTGCGAATGCCGCGAATGCGCTCGTAGACCGGCGCGACCCACGCCGGCGCGAGCACGTCGACGACCGGCTCCTCGAGCGGATCGCGCAGGAGCGCCACCAGCGGCTCCGAAAGAATGGCGTCGCCGATCCAGGAGGGGGCAACGATGAGGATCCGGTCCATATCAGCCCGATGATGCAATTACCGCGCCGGACTTCCTGGCACGATCGTACCCTTGCGCCGAGACGGCGCGCGACATCGCGCGTCGGAGCGGCGTCAGTGCCGCTTGGGCGCGAGTCCGCCGGCGATGCGGTACCGCGTGCCGCAATAAGGGCAGGACGCTTCTCCGGTGACCTCGAGATCGAGGTAGACCCGCGGATGCGACGACCACAGCGGCATGTGCGGATTCGGGCAGAACGCCGGCAGGTCGGCGGGCGGGACTTCCACCGCCGGTGCGAGGCTCGCAGTCATGGCTACTGCACCTTGGTCAGCCATGATTTCTTCGCCGCGTTGCGGCCGTTGACCGTGTCGAAGAAGAGCGTCTGCAGCCGCATCGTGATCGGACCGCGCTTGCCGTCGCCGATCGGGCGGTTGTCGTATTCGCGGATTGGCGTGACCTCGGCCGCGGTGCCGGTGAAGAACGCCTCGTCGGCGAGATAGACCTCGTCACGGGTAATCCGCCGTTCCACGACCGGGATGCCGAGCTCGCCCGCGAAGGTGATGATCGTATCCCGCGTGATGCCGTTGAGCGCGCCGCCGGAGAGATCCGGAGTGTGGAGCTTTGCGTCGCGCACGATGAACAGATTCTCGCCCGAGCCCTGACAGACGAAACCCTGCGGGTCGAGCAGCATCGCCTCCTCGTAGCCGTCGTGCGTCGCCTCCTGGTTCGACAGGATCGACACCGCGTAGTTGCACACGGCCTTGGCGTTGCACATCGTGATGTTCGGGTGGTGGTGCGTGAACGACGACGTCTTGACGCGGATGCCTTTCTCGAGCCCCTCGGCGCCGAGGTAGGCGCCCCAGGGCCACGCCGCGATGGCGACCCGCACCGGGTTCGATTTGGCGGCGACGCCCATCGCCGTGGAGCCATAGAACACCAGCGGCCGGAGGTAGCACGATTCGAGCTTGTTGTCGCGCACGCAGGCGATCTGCGCCGCGGAAATCTCTTCGCGGCTGAACGGGATCTTCATCGCGAAGATCTGCGCCGAGCGGAACAGCCGGTCGGTGTGATCGGAAAGCCGGAAGATCGCGGGTCCGTCGACGGTCTTGTACGCGCGCACGCCCTCGAACACGCCCATGCCGTAGTGAAGCGTGTGCGTCAGCACGTGCGTGGTGGCATCGCGCCACGGCACCATCTTGCCGTCGTACCAAATCCAGCCGTCGCGGTCAGCCATCGACATGGCGGGCATCTCCTTCGAATCGTCGCAAACCGCGATTTTAGCCGATTCGGGTCCCTCGGCCGGCCACGCCGCGCATTCGAGCCAGCGCGGCCCGTCGAAGGGACGGATCAGCCTTGCCGCGCCGCCGCCGGCCTCGGGCGGGATTCCACGGTCCTCGGCGCGCCGAACACGTGGCGCCAGAGCGCATTGACGGCGTCGCGCCGCGCCGCATGGACCTCTGCGGGAACGCGAGCCTGTGCGGCGCCGGTCAAGCGGATCTGGTGCTGCAGCCGGCGAAAGTCGCGATAGGCCTCTTCCGCGCCCGCGGTGACGAATGCAGGCACGAGCGAGAGCTCCGCGGCGAGTCCCAGCAGCGCGATGTTGCCCGCGTTGCGGGTCAGTGCCGGATGCTCGTGCGCGTGGGCGAGCACCAGGAACTGGACGGCGAATTCGACGTCCACCATGCCGCCTGCGTCGTGCTTGAGATCGAAGAGCGCCGTCCGGTTCGGATGGCCGGCCGCCATGCGGCTGCGCATTTCAGTCACGTCGGCGTGCAGCCGCGCACGATCGCGAGGGAGCCGCAGGATCGCCTCGCGCTCGGCCTCGAACGCGGCGCCGAGCGCGGCATCGCCCGCGACGAAGCGGGCGCGCGTCAGCGCCTGATGTTCCCAGGTCCACGCCTGCTCGCGCTCGTAACGGCAAAAACCCCCGAACGACGAGACGAGGAGCCCTGCGGCGCCGTCGGGCCGCAGCCTGAGATCGGTCGAGTACAGCGCGCCGGCACCGGTCGTCGCGGTCAGCCAGGTGACGAGGCGCTGGCCGAGCCGCGCATACTGAACGGGCGCCGCCTCGTCGTCGTCGTCGAACAGGAACACGAGATCGAGATCGGACGCGTAACCGAGCTCCTTGCCGCCGAGCTTGCCGTAGCCGATGACGGCGAATTTCGGCATCGGCGCGTCGACGCCGCACAGTTGCTTCCAGACCTCGGCCTGCGTCGCGGCGATGACGATGTCGGCGAGCGCGGAGAGGTGATCGGCCAGGCGCTCGACCGTCAGAAGGCCCGCAAGATCCTGCGCGAGCAGGCGGAACGATTGCGCGTGCTGGAAATGGCGAAGCGAGTCCATCTGGCGCTCCGGATCGCCGGCATGGCTCGCCAGCAGCGCCGCAAGCTCGCGCCGCCACGCATTCCAATCGGGCTGCTCCAGCAGGACGCGCGCGTCGAGGAGCTCGTCGAGCAGCATTGGATGCCGGGTGAGATAGTCCGCCGCCCACGCCGATGCGCCGGCCAGCTCGGCGAGGCGCGGAAGCACGGGCGGATGCTCGGTCAGCAGCGCAAGGTAGGCACTGCGCCGGCTCACTGATTCGAGGAGGGTCAGGAGGCGCCTGAAGATCGTCTGCGCGTCGGCGGCGTCGACTCGGGTGGCGGCGGCGACGGCGAGAAGCTCGGGCACCAATGCGTCCATGCGCTGCCGCGACAGCGCCGGGAGCTGCAGGTAGCGGCTCCCGGTGCGCACGCGCGCAAGCTCCTCGCCGAGTCGCGCGGGCTCCGCGAATCCGAGCGTGGAGAGCATTTCGTTTGCCGTGTCCGCGGCGAGGTCCCCGCGCCAGAGGGCGGCGAGCGACTCGCGGTCGACGCCACCGGACGTCCGGGCTCCGGCGGCGGGCGGCGATTGTCCGCTCGCGTCGCCGAAGAGTGCGGCGAACTGCGTGGTCACGCCGTTGCGCTGCGCCGTCAGCGCGGTCGCGAAGGCGTCGGCGGATGGAAATCCTGCCGCGTGCGCGAGTGCGTCGAGCTCAGCGGCATCGGCAGGCAGCTTCTGGGTCTGCCGATCGTCCCGATACTGGAGCCGATGCTCGACATTGCGCAGGAAACGATAGGTCCGCTGCAGGTCGGCGGCAGCGCTGCCGGGCAGGATGCCGCGGGCGCCGAGCGCGGCGAGGGCGGCCTGCGTCCCGCGCAGACGCAGCGCAGGCTCGCGCCCGCCGCGTACGAGCTGCAGCGCTTGCGTGATGAACTCGATTTCGCGTATCCCGCCGGGGCCGAGCTTGACGTCGGGCGCGTAATCGCGCCGCTTGCCCTGCGTCCTGATCTGCCGGTGTACGTCGCGCAACCCTTCGTACGCGTCGAAATCGAGGTACTTGCGATAAACGAACGGTGCAATCAACCCGTCGAGCTCGGCATGACGCGTCCCCGTGAGCGGGCGTGCCTTCAGCCACGCATAGCGCTCCCACGTCCGTCCCTGCGTGATCAGGTATTCCTCGAGCGCCGCGAACGGAACGCTCAGAGGTCCGCTCTCGCCATAGGGGCGCAGCCGCATGTCGACACGGAATACGTAGCCCTCTCCGGTGGCCTCGTGCAGGGCCGCGATGACCCGACGGCCGAGACGGTCAAAGAATTCGCGGTTGTCGATTGCGCGGTCGCCATCCGTGCTGCCGTCGGAGGGATACACGAAGACGAGATCGATGTCCGATGAGACGTTGAGCTCTCCGCCGCCCAGCTTACCCATGCCGATCACGACGAGCTGCTGCTCTTCTCCATCGCGGTCGCGCGGCTCGCCGTGCGAAAGCGCAAGCGCGCGATGATGCAGCGATACCGCGGCGCCGATGCAGACTTCGGCGAGCCGCGTCATGTTCGCGCAGACCTCGGTGAGATCGGCCGCACCGTCCAGGTCGCGCAGCATCGTATGCAGATAGGCGCGTCGTCGCAGCCGGCGCAACGCCGCGGCGAGCGCATTGGCGTCGCCGGCGACGACCGCCACGGCCGTTGCCTCCTGCGCCGCGGCCCAGTCGAACGGGGCATCGCGCGTCGCCCCGAGCCACTCGGCATCCGCGGGATGCGCGGCCAGCGACTGCGTCGCGTAGCGGCTGTAGCGCAGGGACGCGAGGGTCGAGGGCAGGGACGACATCGTCGGGCGCGTTGCGATCGGGCAGGGGAACGGAACGGGGCGGTATGCGTCAATGAAACGGGGTCCCCGCCCGTTCCGATACAATGGAAGCCCGATTCCCATTATGCCCTTCGTGCGCGCCATTCTTCGCGCCCCGGATGCGAACGCGCCTGTAATGGCACGCATCGCCCGCGCGGCGGGTGCCCTTTTCGTCGCCGGATTCGCGATTTTCGCGCTGCTGCTGCTTGCGGTGCGTTTCGTCGTGTTTCCGCGCGTCGACGACTATCGTGGCGCGCTGACGGCGGCACTCTCGCGCGAGCTGGGGCAGCAAGTCGAGATCGCGTCGCTTACGACCGGCTGGGACGGCTGGAATCCGAAGCTCGTGATCGGCGGCTTCCGGGCCGGCGGCGGCGCGCAGGCCGGCAGGCAGCCGGTGCTCGACCTGCCGCAAGTCGAGCTGATCGTCGCGTGGACTTCGCTCCCGCTGATGGAGCTTCGTCTCAAGGAACTCATCGTCGAGCGCCCACAGCTCGCCGTCCGGCGCGATCCCTCGGGGATATTGAACGTCGCTGGACTGCGCTTCGACCCCAACGAGTCCACGGGAACGTCTCCCATTACCGAATGGGTGCTGCGACAGCGCCGGATCATCGTGCGCGACGCGCTGATCACCTGGGACGACGAAATCCGCAACGCGCCGCAGCTTGTGCTGGAGAACGTTCAGTTCAAGCTCGAGAACCGCTTCGGCCGGCACCGCTTCGGCCTCAAGGGCACTCCGCCGCCCGAGTTGTCCGCTCCCATCGACCTGCGGGGCGACTTCCGTTTCGTGACCAAGAACGACTGGAAGACCGCCGATGGAACGTTGTATGTCCGCCTCGACTACGCCGACGTCGGCGCCTGGCGCCAGTGGGTACTGTTGCCGGTCCAGCTGACCTCCGGCAAGGGCGCGCTGCGGCTCTGGTTCGAGGTCTCCCGCGGGGATGCGCGCAGCATCGTCGCCGACCTCGAGCTCGAGGATGTGCGGGCGCGCCTCGCGGAAACGGTGCCGCCGCTGGATCTCGCACACCTCTCCGGGCGTGTGTCGGCGAAGTCTTCGCCGACGCTGCGTGAGATCTCGACGCGCGATCTCGCCTTCGTCACGGCGGACGGACTGCGCCTCGACGCGACCAATTTCCTGCTCGCGTTCAACGAGCCGGATGCGCCGACCCAATCGGGCAGGATCGAATTCGACCGGATTCAGCTCGAGCCGCTGTCCGATCTCGCGATTCATGCGCCGCTGCCTGAGCGCTGGCGCGCGGAGCTCGTCCGCTTTGCCGCCCGCGGCACGCTCACGCACGGCCGGCTGAACTGGCAAGGGGACCTCGAAGCGCCGACCGCCTATTCCGGCACGACCGAATTCAGCAATGCCGGATTCCGGGCGCAGGACGGCCTGCCGGGGGTGACGGGCGCGACGGGCAGCGTCGCCGCGACGGCCGCAGGCGGCTCGCTCACGATCGCAAGCCGGAAGGGAGCGCTCGAGCTGCCACAGATGTTCGCGGCGCCGGTGGCATTCGAGCGGCTGTCTGGCAATCTGCAATGGGAACGCAAAGGCGACCGCACGACGGTCCGCGCGGAAAAGTTCGATTTCGCGCTGCCAGGTGTCGCCGGCACGGCCGGCGCGACTTATCGGACCGAGCCTTCGGGAGGCGGCGAGCTCGAAATGACGGCGCAGCTGTCCAGCATCGACGTTCGCGAGATGCATCGCGAGCTTCCGCTCGCCGTCAACGCCGCGACGCGCGACTGGCTGCGGCGTAGCCTCGTCGCGGGAACGGCCTCCGATACCCGGGTCAAGTTCACCGGCCGCCTGTCCGATTTTCCGTTTGCCGACGGCAAGACCGGGCAGTTCCTCATCACGTCGAAGCTGCGCGGCCTGACGCTCGCCTACGCGGAGCGCTGGCCGCCTATGGAGGCCCTCGATGCCGAATTTCGCCTGGAAGGAACGCGGCTGACCATCGATGCGGCGCGAGGCCGCACGTTCGACCTCAAGCTCGGCCGCACCCACGCGGAGATACCGGACCTTCGCCCGGCGGTACCGCTGCTGCGCATCGAGGGCGAGGCGGCCGGGCCGGTCAACGACGTGCTTCGTTTCGTGTCGACGAGCCCGGTCTCGGAGATGATCGGACACGTCACCGACGGCGTCGAGGGCACCGGCGGGGCGCATTTCACCGCCAAGCTCGAGCTGCCGCTCGGGAAGCCGGACGTGAGCCGGATCTCCGGGGAGCTCACGCTCGCCGACACCCAATTCCGCCTCGCCGGGATGCCTCCGCTGACCAAAGTCAACGGCACACTCGCGTTCACCGAGAAGGACGTGCGGGCGCGCGACGTCACGATGGACGTCGCCGGCGGGCCGGCGCGGCTCAGCATCGCGAATGCCGAGGGTCACGCGCACATCAGCGGCGCCGGCGTCGCCAACCTCGCCACGGTGCGCGCGCTCTATCCGTCGGAGCTCCTCGACCGGATCAGCGGTGTCGTCGACTGGACGCTTGGGGGCGAGCTGCGCCGCGACGGCTCGGTATGGCAGTTCGACAGCAACATGAAGGGCGCGACCATCGACCTGCCGGCGCCGCTCGGCAAGCAGCCCGGTGACATCGTCCCGCTGCGCCTCGCGCGACGCATCGACGCCGCGCATCCCAACGACGATTCCATCGAAGTCGCCTATGGCCGCGTCATGCAACTGGCGCTCGCCCGCCAGCGCGTCGGCGACGGCATGGCGACACAACGGGCCTTGCTCACGCTGGGCCGCGCCGCAGAGAGGGCGGGCGCCGCGCACGCCGACCGGCCGGGGCTCTGGGTCCGTGCCGACCTTGCGACAGTCAGCATCGATGATTGGCTCGCGCTGCGCGCATCGATGAAACAGCGGGAGGCCCTGTCGTCCGACGCTCTCGTCTTCGCCGGATTCGACCTCGACGCCGGCGTGCTCGAATCGTTCGGGCGACGATTTCACGACATGAAGATCGCCGCGCGCCGTGCCGGGGACGAATGGAAGCTCGACCTGCGCGCCCGTGAGGTCGTGGGAACCTCGCAGTGGTCGATGCCCGACACGGCGTATCCGAACGGCCGGCTGGTGGCGCGGCTCACGCGTTTCGCGATGCCGGGCGCCGCCGAGCTGCCGCCCTGGAGCGGCGCGGGCAAAGACGGCGCGGCAAGCGCGCCGGCGGAATCGACGAATTCCTGGCCGGCGATGGACATCGCCGCCGACACGTTCGTGTCGCACGAACGCGACCTCGGCCGCGTCGAAGTGGTCGCGCAGCCGAACGACAAGGATTGGCAGATCGAGAAACTCGTGCTCGTCAACGACAGCGGGCGAATCGACGCCAAGGGCGCGTGGCGCGCAACGGGAAAGGCGCAGCAGACGCGGCTCGATGTGGCCCTGGAGACCAAGGATGCCGGAGCGTTCCTCGCGCGCTTCGGCTACCCGGACGCGGTGAAAGGCGCGCCGACGAAGATCAACGGCCAGCTTGCCTGGGCCGGCGGACCGGGCGAATTCGACTATCCGACGCTGTCGGGCGCATTCAAGATCGCCGTCGGCCCCGGGCGCTTCACCAAGATCGAGCCCGGGATCGGCAAGCTGCTGGGCGTGCTGTCGCTGCAGGCGCTCCCGCGTCGGATCACGCTCGACTTCCAAGACATCTTCAGCGAGGGCTTTGCCTTCGACGACGTCACCGGCAACGTGCGTGTGAAGGACGGTGTGATGACCACCGACGACCTGCGGCTGATCGGGCCGGCGGCGAAGGTCGACATCGCCGGCGACGCCGATCTCGGCCGTGAGTCGCAGCGACTCAGCGTCCGCGTGCAGCCTGCGCTCTCGACGGGCGTGTCGGCGGGCGCCGCACTCCTGTTCCTCGCCAATCCGATCATCGGCGCCGCGGTGGGCGCGGGATCGCTGCTCGCGCAAAAGGTGATGAAGGATCCCATCGAGCAGATGTTCAGCTACCAGTACACGGTCACCGGAAGCTGGTCCGAGCCGATCGTCACGCGCGGCGCGACGGCGACGGCGAGCGCAGCGCCAGCGCCGGGCGTGCCTGCCGAGGGAAGCGCGAAATGATCGCGGACGACGTGCCGCCTTCCCCGGGCCCCACGTCCGCGCCGACGTTTCGCGTCGCGGCGGTACAGATGGTTTCGAGCGGCGACGTGGCCGCGAATCTGGCGGCGGCGGAGCCGTTGATCGCAGCGGCGGTGCGCGAGGGCGCGCGGCTCGTCGTCCTTCCCGAGTATTTCGGCATCCTCGGCGCACGCGCGACCGACAAGCTCGCGGTGCGCGAGGCAGAGGGCGACGGTCCGCAGCAGGCATTTCTCGCGCGTCTCGCGAGGGCGCACGGCATCTGGCTCGTCGGCGGCACC
Source organism: uncultured beta proteobacterium (assembly GCA_963846855.1). Classification (GTDB taxonomy): domain Bacteria; phylum Pseudomonadota; class Gammaproteobacteria; order Burkholderiales; family Casimicrobiaceae; genus CAIWHR01. The sequence continues at coordinate 1,606,859 of CAWJXK010000008.1, read as the reverse complement.
GTGCCGGTGGCGAGCGCCGATCCCGCGCGGGTCCGCAGCAGCTGCCTCGTGTACGGGCCCGACGGCACCCGAGTGGCACGCTACGACAAGATCCACCTGTTCGCATTCGCGCGCGGCGACGAGAACTACGACGAGGCGCGGACGATCGAGCGAGGATCCGTGCCGGTCGCGATCGATCTGCCGTGCGGCCGCGTCGGCCTGTCGGTGTGCTACGACCTGCGCTTCCCGGAGCTCTATCGCGGACTGGGCGAGCTGTCGCTGATCCTCGTCCCGTCGGCGTTCACGGCGACGACCGGCGCCGCGCATTGGCATCTGCTGCTCCGCGCGCGCGCCGTCGAGAATCAGTGCTACGTGCTGGCGGCCGCGCAGGGTGGCGCGCATCCGAACGGACGCCGGACCTACGGCCATTCGGTGCTGATCGACCCCTGGGGAAAAATCGTCGCGGAACAGGACGAGGGGCCGGGGATCGTCGTCGGCGACGTCGACGCCGGGCGCCTCGCCGAAGTGAGAGGCCAACTGCCCGCGCTCACGCATCGCGTGCTCTGATGCGCGAATCCGACCTTGCGGTGCCGGTGGAGGACCGATACTTCGAGGACTACGTTCCGGGTTCGGTCGGCGTCTTCGGCGGAATCGCGATCACCGAGGCGGAAATTGTCGAGTTTGCGCAACGCTACGATCCGCAATCCATTCATGCCGATCCCGTCGCGGCCCGCGCCGGGCCATTCGGCGGGCTGATCGCGAGCGGCTGGCACACGATCGCGCTGGTGATGCGCGTGCTGGTCGAGCGTTATCTGTCGCACGTCGCCGCACTCGTGTCGCCCGGAATCGACGAACTGCGCTGGCAGGCGCCGGTGCGCCCGGGCGACACCCTCACCGTGCGCGTCACCGTCACCGAGGCGACGCCGTCGCGCTCGAAGCCCGACCGCGGCCTCGTCCGCTCGTTCATCGAGGCAATGAATCAGCGCGGCGAGGTCGTGCTGACGATGAAGGCGATGAATCTCATGCTGCGGCGCCCGGGCGCCGCGCCGCCGGCCGGCTGAAACGCGTCACGCGCCGCGCAGAAGCACGAGCACCGCGCCGCCGCCGCCCGCATGCCGCGGAGCTTCGCAATAGGCGAGAACGTCATCCCAGTGCGACAGCCATTTGCGCACCTTGCCCTTGAGCACGGGCTCGCGCTGCGGCGACGTCAGTCCCTTGCCGTGGATGACACGGACGCAGCGGTGGCCGTGCTGCCGGGCTTCGACCAGGAAATCGGCGAGCGCGTCGTGCGCTTCGTCGGACGTGTGCCCGTGCAGATCGATTTCGGATTGCACCGACCAATGCCCGCGGCGAAGCTTGGCCAGGATGTCGGCGCCCAGGCCGCGGCGGACGAAGGTCTGATGGGCCTCTTGCTCCTGGCCGACTTCCCACGTGTCTGCGATCGGCTCGGCGCCGTATTTCGACGCCGCCAGCGCGGCGGCATCGTCGGCGATGCGCTGGTGCGGGATCGGGGCAGGGCGCGAAGGGAGGTGCCGTGCGCGCGTCGTTTGCGGCAGTCGCTTCACGTCGGCGAATGCCCGCTCGATGTCGATGTCGCCGCCGGCGTGCTTCGTCGCCGATACCGCGCGGCGGGCCGAAAGCGGATTCGCCTTCGCGGCGGCCGGGGCGCGCACTTCGGGGCGGGGTGCGCTCGCCCGCGCCTCGTCCACCAGCCGCTTCAGATCCGACAGCTTCGCCATCGCCGATACTCCGCCTTCGCGCCGCAACCGCCGCGGCGGCGCGCGCAATCCGCCCCGCGCGCCGGTCAGGCGTGACCCTCGAGAAACGCTTCGGCGTCGAGCGCCGCCATGCAGCCGGTGCCGGCCGACGTCACCGCCTGCCGATACACATGGTCAGCGACATCACCCGCCGCGAACACGCCGGGAACGCTGGTCGCCGTGGCGTCGCCTTCGGATCCGCCTTTCACCGTGATGTAGCCGCCGGCCATGACGAGCTGGCCTTCGAAGAGCTTCGTGTTCGGCGTGTGCCCGATCGCGATGAACACACCCGACGCCGGGAAATCCCGCGTCGCGCCGGATTTGACGTCCTTCACGCGGGCGCCGGTGACACCGGTGGCATCGCCGAGGATTTCGTCGAGCGTGTGATTCCAGACGATGCGCACGTTGCCGCCGTCCTTTGTCTTCGCGACCAGCCTGTCGACCAGGATTGCCTCGGCGCGGAACTTGTCGCGTCGGTGCACGATGGTGACCGACTTCGCGATATTGGACAGGTAGAGCGCCTCCTCGACCGCGGTGTTGCCGCCGCCGATCACCGCGACATCCTGTCCCTTGTAGAAGAATCCGTCGCACGTTGCACAGGCTGACACGCCCTTGCCGTGAAAGGTCTGCTCCGAGGGGATGCCGAGATAGCGCGCCGACGCGCCGGTCGCGATGATCAGCGCGTCGCACGTGTATTCGCCGTTGTCGCCGATGAGCCGCATCGGCCGCTCGTCGAGCTTCGCCGTGTGGATCTCGTCGAAGATGAGCCGGGTCTCGAAGCGCTCGGCGTGCTGCTGGAAGCGCGCCATCAGGTCCGGACCCTGGACGCCGGCAGCGTCGGCGGGCCAGTTGTCGACGTCGGTGGTCGTCATGAGCTGCCCGCCCTGCGCGAGCCCGGTGATGAGCACGGGCTTCAGGTTGGCGCGCGCGGCGTATACTGCCGCGGTGTAGCCGGCGGGTCCGGAACCGAGAATGAGCAGGCGGGCGTGTTGGGTTGGCATGCTTTGCGTTTTTCTTCGTTGCGATTGGCTGTTCTTGTCGTAGAACCATCCGATTTTACTTTAATTGGGGCCGCCGCCCGGGCGAGGCAAGCCGCGCCGCGATGCATGCGGAGCGCGCCGCACACTCGTGATCGGCGCCGCGTCCGGCGCGGAGCGCAGCCTTCGTGCCCGCCTCGGATTTCCCTCAAGTCTCGTGTATAATGCGTCGCATGAACAAAGTGCGGCACCCCGATGTTTTTCAATAAGAAAGCGCCTGGCACCGGACGCCATGCCGCGGCATCGCAAAGCGCCCGCAAGGCCGATCTCGCGACTCGCTCGCCGCGATTCGCGCGCCTCGTCCGCGAGTCCTGGTGGCTGCTCGTCGTCGCGGGTTTCGTCTGGCTCGCGCTGATCCTCGCCACTTATTCGAAGGCCGATCCGGGATGGTCGTTCACCGGAACCGGCGCCCCGATCGGCAATCGCGGCGGCATGGCGGGCGCGTGGCTCGCCGACCTGTTGCTCTACCTCTTCGGCGCATCCGCGTGGTGGTTCGTCGCGGCGGGCGTCGCGCTCGTCATCGCCGGCTACCGGCGCATCGGTCACACGGCGCACGAGTCGGATCACCCGCTGTCGCTCGGGCTGCTCGGCTTCGGCCTGGTGCTGGTGTCCAGCGCCGCGCTCGAGGGGCTCCGGCTCTATCGGCTGCCGATGCGACTGCCGCTGCGACCGGGTGGCGCGGTCGGCGAGGTCGTCGGCGAAGCGCTGTCCAGATTTGCCGGATTCAACGGTGCGACGCTGCTCCTCATCGTCCTGCTCGCGGTGGGCTGGTCGCTCTTCTCCGGCATGTCGTGGCTGAAGCTGATGGAGCGCCTCGGCGCGGGCCTCGAGCGCATGGTCGCGACGCAGCGCGAACGCGCACAGGCGAAGCGCGAGCGCGAGCTCGGCGCGCTGGCGATGGCCGAACGCGAGGCCGTCGTGCTGGCGAAGCACGACACGGCGCCGCGCGAGCCGGTGCTGGTCGTCGCACCCGCGGCCGAGCTGCAGAAGTCGGAGCGCGTCGTCCGCGAGAAGCAGCGGCCGCTCTTCGTCGACATGCCCGACTCGCCGTTGCCGCCGCTGGCGCTCCTCGACGACGCGCCGTCGAAAGAGGAGGCGGTCAGCGCCGAGACCCTCGAATTCACGTCGCGCCTGATCGAGCGCAAGCTCGCCGATTTCGGCGTCGCCGTGCACGTGCTGGCCGCGTATCCGGGACCGGTGATCACCCGCTACGAGATCGAGCCGGCGGTGGGGGTCAAGGGCGCGCAGATCGTCAACCTGATGAAGGACCTGGCGCGCGCGCTTTCGGTCGTGTCGATCCGCGTGGTCGAGACCATTCCCGGCAAGTCGTGCATGGGGCTCGAGCTGCCGAACCCCAAGCGCCAGATCGTCAAGCTCACCGAGATCCTCTCGTCGACGACCTACCACGACACGGCGAGCCCGCTGACGCTGGCCCTCGGCAAGGACATCGCCGGCAAGGCGATCGTCGCCGATCTCGCAAAGATGCCGCACCTGATGGTGGCGGGCACGACAGGCTCGGGAAAGTCGGTCGCGGTCAACGCGATGATCCTATCGCTGCTCTACAAGGCCGAGCCGCGGCAGGTGCGGCTCATCCTCATCGATCCCAAGATGCTGGAGCTCTCGGTCTACGAGGGGATCCCGCACCTGCTGGCGCCCGTCGTCACCGACATGAAGCTCGCCGGCAACGCGCTAAACTGGTGCGTCGCCGAGATGGAGCGCCGCTACAAGCTCATGTCCACGCTCGGGGTGCGCAACATCGGCGGCTACAACGCGCGCGTCGCCGAGGCGCGCAAGGCCGGGGCGCCGCTGACCAACCCGTTCTCGCTGACGCCGGACGCGCCGGAGCCGATCGAGGAGGTTCCCTACATCGTCGTCGTCATCGACGAGCTCGCCGACCTGATGATGGTGACGGGCAAGAAGATCGAGGAGCTGATCGCGCGGATCGCGCAGAAGGCGCGTGCGTCGGGCATCCACCTTATCCTCGCCACGCAGCGACCGTCGGTGGACGTCATCACCGGACTCATCAAGGCGAACATTCCGTCGCGGATCGCATTCCAGGTCGCGAGCCGCGTCGACTCGCGCACCATCCTCGACCACATGGGCGCGGAGACTTTGCTCGGGCAGGGCGACATGCTGTTCCAGCCTCCCGGCGTGGGTTATCCGTTGCGCGTCCACGGTGCGTTCGTCTCCGATGCCGAGGTGCATCACGTCGTCGATTATCTCAAGGCGCAGGGCACGCCGCAGTACGTCGAGGGGCTGCTCGAGGGCGGGGCGAATGGCAACGGCGACGACGCGGCGGCCGTCAACGCGGCGGACGCCGAGTCGGATCCGATGTACGACCAGGCAGTCGCCATCGTGCTGCAGACGCGACGTCCGTCCATCTCGCTCGTACAGCGCCATCTGCGCATCGGCTACAACCGCGCGGCGCGCCTGATCGAGCAGATGGAGCGATCCGGGCTCGTGAGCCCGATGCAAGCGAACGGCAATCGCGATGTGCTGGCGCCGGCAACCAAGGGCGAGGGCCGATGAGCACTGCCTCCGAACGCCGGCTCATGCTTGCGCAAGTGCTGCTCGTCGGAGTGACCGCGCTGCTCGCGGCGCGCGCCGTGCTCGCGGGTCCCGTGCTCGTCTACCGCCAGGACGACTGGTGCCCGCACGATCGGCCGGCGAGCGCGCCGCGGATCACCGCCGAGCAGGCGATCGAGCGAGCGAAATCGCTGCTGCCGAAGGAATTCTGCGGGCCGAGCTGGTACGTGGACGGGTGCGACTACGATCCCGAGCGCGCCTTCGATTCGTGGCGCGTGTACGCGCACCAGTACAAGCTCGTCGGCGGGCGCAAGGAATTCGCCGGGCGCGAACACTCCTACGTGGTGCTCGACGCCGTGGGCAACTGCCTTGCGAACATCCCAGGGACATGACGGTGCCGGTGCGCTCGATTCGATGGCTGATGCTTGGCGCGATCGCGGCGCTGGCCCTGTTGCCCGCATCTGCCATCGGAGGTGGACTCGAGCAGTTGAAGGCTTTCGTCGATGGCACGCGGTCCGGAAGGTCCTCGTTCCAGCAGGTCGTCACCGGCAAGGACCGACGCGACCGCACGAGCACGGGGATGTTCTATTTCCACCGGCCGGGACAGTTCCGCTGGTCGTACGACAAGCCGGTCGAGCAGCTCATCGTCGGCGACGGAGCCAAGCTGTGGATCTTCGATCGCGATCTCAATCAGGTGATCGTGCGAGCGCAGACGGCGGCGCTGGGCGGAAGCCCGGCGGCGCTCCTCGCCGGAGACAACGCGCTCGAGCGCAATTTCACGCTGTCCGACGCCGGCACCGCCGATGGGCTTGCGATGGTCGAAGCGCGTCCCAAATCGCCCGATGCGGGGCTCCAGCGCGTACGGCTGGGATTCAGAGACAACCTGCCGCGCCGGATGGAGCTCATCGACGCGTTCGGCAACACCACGCTTCTGACGTTCGACCGATTCGAGCGCAATCCGACGCTCGATGCCGCCCTGTTCGCGTTCACGCCGCCGCCCGGCGCCGACGTTGTGGGGGAGTAGCGGGGCCGGCCGCCCGCGCGTCGCCGCACGACGCCGTTCTTTTCCATTGTAAATGTGGGGTTTATTTCGGGCTGCTACTCTGCCGGGCCGGGTATAGACTCACGCCGGTGCAATGCAGTCGATCCACCGCGCCGCGTGACGTTCGGACACGACGCAACGCGCACACAGCAGGAAATTCGTATGCAGTTGCACCGTGATGCGGCGGGTGCGCGTATGCGCGCCTGAATGTGCGCAACAACGACGGAGGAATCCAAATGTGTGATGTGTGTGGCGATGCGCAACACGTACCTCAGGTGTCGCGTCGGGATTTCCTGAAGACCGGCGCACTCGCGGCGCTCGTTCCATGGAGCATTGGCACTGCCCTTGCGGCCGACCCGGCGGCGCCCGGCGCAGCGCCGCCCGCGAACGCCATCGCGCCTGCGGAGGCGTTGAAGCGCTTGATGGACGGCAACGCGCGCTACGCGGGCAATACGCTCAACGAGCGCGACTTCTCATCGGGCCGCGCCGCCCGCGTGCAGGGGCAGTATCCGTTTGCCCAGATCCTGAGCTGCTCCGATTCGCGCGTCGCGCCGGAGCTATTGTTCGACCAGGGGCCGGGCGAACTCTTCGTCATGCGCGTCGCCGGCAACATCGTGACCCCGGATCTGCTGGCCTCCATCGAATACGGCGCCCAGTTCCTCGGCGCGCCGCTGATCATGGTGCTGGGCCACAGCGGATGCGGCGCGGTCGACGCCGCAATCAAGGTGCTGAAGACCAAGGCCGTCCTTCCGGGCCATTTGCCCGCGCTCATCACCGCGATCAAACCAGCCGTCATCGTCGCCGAGAAGACGCAGACCGGCAACCTGCTCGACAACTCGGTCGCCGAGAACGTGCGACGGCAGGTAGCTCGACTGAAGAGCTCGCCGCCGGTCGTCCAGAAGCTCTACGCCGCCAAGAAGATCGACATCGTCGGCGGCGTGTATGACCTTGCCACCGGAAAGATTGCACTCGTCTAGACGCGAGGAATGCCCGGCTCCGGTGGTTAACGGCGCCGCCGGGCATTGAGCGGGCGAAACGGCTTCGTTCAGGTCGAGGTGGCGTTTCACACCCTCTTCCTTCCACACTTACCGCTCGAATCCGTCGAGACCCGTGCCGGCTCGCGCCGCCGTCACCCGATTCGTGAACCCGAGCCCGACGACCCGCCCAGTCCCTCGAATCGGATGCGGCGAGTGCCAGCTCCTCCCGCTGAAGTGCGCCTTGACCCGCCAGTCCACCAAGTCCAGCTGCGACGACCATCGCCAGCACGGCGGTGCTCCGGCTAGCCGCGCTCCGGAGATTCCCAAGCATCGCGCGCATCCGGCGAGCGATCTGCATCTTCTTTGCGCCGCATGCGCGAATCTCGCTGCACGCGACGTCCACGTAGTCCTCCCAATTCGGGGTGCGACAGATAGGCTCGGCTGCCCTCCGACGTCGAGGATGACCTCGCCGCGCAGCCTGCAGCCGGCCCACCATCCGCAGCAGCCGATGCACCTGGTCGAGGGCCAGCACCGCGGTGGTCGGATCGTTGATTGCCGGCGACAGCGCCTTCAGCCCGATGTCGACGATGATGCGGCACGCGAACATCGGGTCCTGCTCGAGCGTCCGCTCGGGACCGAAGGCCACCGTCCAACGCAGCGCGCGGTCGTCGATCGTCGTCGCGCCGCCGTGGAGCACGAACAGCGGCTCGTCCGCGGCGACGAAATCCCCGTCCTGCGGCACGAATCGATCAAGCCGTCCTGGTTATCGTGCCAGCGCCACCAGCGTCGGGATGTCGACGGCGAGCACGATCTCCGATGTGTCCCGATGCACGACTTCGCGCCGTGGCAAGCCGGCATCTGCTCGTGCAGCGTCGACCGCCTCCGCCGGCAGCGCCGTCGCAGGTTCAGGGTAGACGGCCTTGATCATCGCCACGCCCTCGTCACCGATGCGCGCAACGACGCTCACCGGCCGCAGCAGGCGCGCCGCGTAGTCGATCCGAAAGAGGAAGACGGCGATGCACGCGACCCCCAGGATCCCGGTCACGAGCGACGACCAGCTCGTGCACCGATTCGTCCTGCCGGTTGAGCGCCGCGACGGCAAACACCAGCGTGAACACGAAGAGACCGACGCTGTAGCGCACGACGTTGTTGCGCAACAGCGTCGTGGCGATGATCCGGGGCGTCAGCTGGCCGCCGGCGACCTGGATCGCCACCAGCAGAGAGCCGAACGTGAATACGAGAAAATTCAGCGTCAGCGCGATGAAGGTCTGGTACAGCGCCGTTGCGCCGGCCGGCGAGAGCCCCGCCAGATCGCCACCGCTCCCAGTCATCGAACGCGCCGATCAATGGCGACAACAGCAGCTCCACCGCGATGCCGATGAGCGGGACCGTCCACAGCGCGGACTTGAGGTAGCTGGTCGCGCGGTACACGCGGCCCCAGGCCAATTTGCTCCTGACAAAATCCACGAACCGGCGCCGACGTGTCGTCACATCGCCTCCGATGGAGCAGGATCGCGGGTTCTCGGGCTCATCGCTGACAATCCTTCGCTGTGAGTTCATGAATCATCGTTGACAGAACGCGCCATGAGTCTACGTGTCGCCCGGCGCTGCGGGAAGTAGCGCCGCTGCCCACTGGTGGCGTCTTCCTGCGGGACCTAAAGGCATCGCCTGCGAACGCGCCGCTCAACGGCATCGCTGCCTGTCGGATTGCTGCTGGGGAGATCGCCCGATGGCTGCTTCTGCCCGACGGCGACGAACTTCGGGTCACGACGCGAAGCGGGTGTCAGATCTGCTCGGCCTGCTTACTTGGAGCGACTTGTTCTCGCTGCAAATTGCGATGCTGGGCTCATCTCGACGACTTGACGCGCGCCGGTGCCCCGAACGCACTCAGGGAAATGAAACGCACGAGCCGCGGTAGTTATCTGAATCTTCGCGTTGACGGGCTCGAACGATCAATCGATCAGAACCGGTACACAGCTGCTGCGAGGATCGACATGCGAGCGCCGAGCCCTCCCTCGAGAAGGACATAGCCGTCCCTGCCGAACTCGAACAGGCCACCGAGCAGCGTGTTCCAGGGTTTCGTCGGTGACTGGAGCACAATGAATTGAAGGTCCGTATTGGCAACGCTGCCCGCGACCTGCCTGCTGGATGCTCTGATGCATCGCACCGGCCCAGACCGCCGCGCCCATGGAGGTGCCGACGGTGCCGTGCAAGCCCACCCTGGCCGAGAAGACCGTCGCCACCGGCTTCGTGTCGGCGATCAACGTTTCGTTTTCGAACGACAGCTTCGTCTGGGTGCGGTTCCAGTCGGCCACCACGATCGCAGTCAGGATCGTGCCAGTCGCTTACCTTGCCACCCCCTTGAAGGGTTACGCCCGCGCCGTAGGTCGGGCCATTGAACGAGGCATTGAGCTGCAGTTCCCTGGGCTCGATGATGCCCAGGATGGGATCGGCCGGCACCAGGATGAGTCCCTTGGTAGTTCCGGTCGTGTATCCAGCGAGGACATAGACGTCCAGGAACGGGAAGAGGAGGACGTCGAACTTCGCCGAGACATTCTGCTGGGACGTGTCGACCTGATTGATCTGCAGGAAATTCTTGACCGACACCGGAGGCCCATTGCGTGCCAACTGCAGGTCCTGGATGTCCACAGGCTGGCGAGCCGAATAGGCGGTGATTCCGATTCCAAACGGATACGGAATTTGATAACCCCTGGCCTCCGCTTCCGCGCCCCATATCGGCAGTCCCGACCAGTGCGGCTGCGCGGATCGTAGCGTCGTCAGCCAGAGCGCCGCCGGAAAACAGAGAAAGCGCCAGCAGCCCACGTGCAATAGCCGGGAATGGCGATATGGACCCGGACATCGTCATCCTCCCATGCACAACAAGGACGCAGCTGCGACCGTCAGGATTTCAACGGCGAACGACGTCGAGGCCTGCTATTGCCGCCAGAAAGTACCACGCATGCTGCTAGGCCCAGAAGCCTTATGAGACGACTTTGTCTGCTGCTCCTGCTTGTCCTTGCTACATCCGGAGCCAAACGATCTCCGAACGCCGCGATGCGCCGAGATCTCGATCCGCCAGGTCAGTTCGACCTCCAGCAAATTTCTCGAAAACTCCCGCGGCTTCCTGCCGATCCCCTATCGTTGTGATCGGGCCGGCGTTCGACTATGGCGGATGTGATAGCGCCCGCACACCGCACTGCTGTGCACCTTGCGATCATTTCTTCGGCATCGCCTCCACCACCATCGCGAGCGCCTGCGTGTAAGTGGCGTACACCTGATCGCCCTTCTGGATCCGCTTGAGCTGAGCGGGGTCGTCAACTCTCACGTTCATCGTGAGTTCCGGTCCCTTCAGCGTAACAACCTGTGTTTGGCGGTTGACGGCGATGACGTCGGCCACGACGGTGATGCGACGGCCGGCGACGCCATGCGGCTGCGCTCCCGGCGCCGCGCCCTGGGCGCTCTTCTCGTCGGTGCGAGTAACCGCCAGGTCGGCGCCATGCTTCAGTTCGAGCACGAGCGCTTCGATGTATCGGGCATGGACCTTGTCACCCACATTGATCTGGTCGAAGTTCTTGACCTCGGGGCCGGCGGTGACGACGATCCAGTTGCCCTTGGGACCCTTCAGCGTGACGTCACGCGTAGACCTGTCGATGCCGATGACCGTGGCAGTGACGTCGACCGTTTGCTCGACGCTGGCCTTGCCCGGCTCACTGCTGCTCTTCATGACGCTGGTCTGCGCGGGAGCATTGACGGCGAAGGCTGCGGCGATGGCGAGGATTATGATTGCAGGAATCTTCATGGCGGGAAATCCTTCTCGCGTGAGATTGGTTAACGGATCAAGATGCCAGTTGTCGAGAACCCGACCAGCCGATCACGATGGCATCCGGCATTGTTCGGCTGGACGATCACGGCGCCTTTCGTCTACGCACGACGAAGAACAGCACCACCGCGATGATTGCAGCAATCAGCAGATACCCCATCGGCCCAAGACCCGGATGGCTCGGCCGCCGGCAACGCCGGCGGGGTGAGACTTGGCTGCGGGGCGGGCGCCGGAGCCGGGGTTGAGCCGCGGGTGCCGCGGCCGCCATGGCGGGAGCCGGCGCTGCCTTGGAGCCGCCGACGGTCGCCTGCACTTCCTTTTCCGTCACGACCACTGGGGGCGCTTTCGAGATGACCGTCGCTGTAAGCGCGTCGCCCTCATGCAATTCGCTGATGCGAACCACGCGACCGTCCTTGAGGATCTGGATGCCGCGCTCGTCCAACTGGTCCTGACTGAAGCGCTTCCCGCACTCCGTCGGCACCCTGCACGGTCACCATCCGCGGTCCGACGCTCAACACGATCGCGTCGCGAAATTCGGTGACCACGACCGGCGTGACCGTCGTCTTGGTCGTGATCGTCGCAGTGCCCTTCATCCCGAGCTTGAGCTCCGACACCGGCACCTTCTTGCCGTCGACCGTAAAGCGGAAATCATCCGGCACGGTGTATTCCTGCGTGCCGTTCTGGTCGCGGGCGACGAGCTTGTTCCCATCGACCGAAATCACCTCGAAGTTGCGCACGTCCTGCGTGGTCGTCGTTTGTGCCAGAGGGGCACCGGCGAAGGCGAGCGCCAACGCGACGATCACAGTGATTTGCGCCAGCCCTGCTATCTTCGTATTCATCGTTTCTCTCCTCGAGAATTCGAAGCAATCTCTTGCGGCGGGGCGTTCGGGTGGCAGCGCCCATTGGGGAAAGGCACGCAGGGCGTCAGCTTGGCATACGGCGCGTGCGATGTCACGCCGTCGGGATGGGTCAGTCGCTGAGATGGATCAAAGTTCCCCCAAATGGCGAGCCCTGCCGATGGCCATGACCGTCGTGTGCCCGGGGTCGCGACCCGGAAGACCGGTCGATTTCGATTCCCGCACCCGCAACCTATGCATTTGGCATGGGCAATGATGCCGCCTCGACGAGGAGATGCGGCCCTGGACAACGAATGTCCGCTTCGAGGCATCTGGCTGGCGCTCGGCGTGCGGCCGCCTGTGGCCGAAAAGCAGTCAGCCACCGAGCGTCGCCATCCGCCCATCGCGGTCGTCGGAGCCCGGCGACGCGCAGTGTTGCGAGGATGGCGCGCGACCGGAAATCGCCCGTCACCGAAGGCACGCCCAGTTCGCCATGCTTTGGCTAATGTCAAGCCGGGCCAGAAAGCACGGTGTATCATTTTTTGCCGTACGCCAAGAAGAGTTCGTTTGCCTATGCATTTTGCGCAGCAAATCGGCGGCTAGGCGCTGCGGATTTGGGTGCCCTGGCCCCCTCTGGAAATCTTGAAGGGAGAGGCAACATGGATTTCTCGTCAATAGGGAGTTCGCTGGGAAGCGCGCTGGGCGCGGAACTGCCGCGCATCCTTGGCGCAGTCGTGATTCTCATCATCGGCTGGATCGTCGCTGTCTTCGCAAGGGCCGGGGTCCGGCGCCTGCTCTCTTTGGCGCGGCTGAACCATCGGATCGCCGAGTCGACCGAGCAGAAGCTCGATCTGGAATCGGGGATTTCTGCCGGAGCCTTCTGGCTGATCATTCTGATCACGCTGATCGGCGTGTTCAATTCGCTCGAGCTGACGCTCGCCTCCGGGCCGTTCGAAGTCCTGGTCAAGCAGATCGCCGCCTTTCTGCCGCGCCTCGTCGCCGGGAGCGCTGCTCGTGCTCGTCGCCTGGCTCGTCGCGGTTGCGTTGCGCGCCCTCGTCAACCGCGCGCTCGATGCGAGCCGCTGAGACGAGAAGCTGTCCGCCAGCGCCGGCATGAAGCCGATGCGCAAGAGCGTCGGCAACATGCTCTTCTGGCTGGTGATCCTTCTGTTCGTTCCCGCCATCCTCCACGTCTTCGACCTCGGCGGCCTGCTCGATCCGATCAAGGCGATGGTGACCAAGATCCTCGACATGCTGCCCAACGTGTTCGCAGCGTTCCTCATCGGCTTCGCCGGCTGGCTGCTCGGAAAGGTGCTCGCGGGCCTCGTGACCAACATCCTCGCGGCCGCCGGCGCCGATCAGGGCGCGCATCGTCTGGGCCTCGACCCGACGCTTCGCATTTCGCAGTCGCCGGCACCATCGTGCTGATCTTCGTCTTCGTGCCGGCGCTGATCGCCGCGCTGGATGCGCTCAAGATCGAGGCGATCTCGAGACCCGCGACCGACATGCTCGGCAAGATGCTCGCGGCCGTTCCGAACATCATAGCCGCGGCGCTGATTCTCCTCGTCACCTACTACGTCGCGAAGTTTGCCGCCGGCGCTGCTCGGGCGCCTGCTGAACAGCATCGGCTTCGATACGCTGCCGGAGAAGCTCGGTCTCGCGCGCGTCTTCGCCGGAGGCACGCAGCCGTCGCGGATGGTGTCGATGCTGGTGCTGTTCTTCGCCATGCTGTTTGCGACCGTCGAAGCGGCCAACCGCCTCGAATTCACGCCAGGTTCGCGATGTCGTCACGCTGTTCATCAAGTTCGGCGGCAACGTCGTCCTCGGCGCCGCGATCCTCACCATCGGCTTCTGGCTGGCAAACGTCGCCCACAACGCGATTCACCGCGCCGACACCACGCAACTCGGAGAGCCTCGCCGGCATCGCCCGCGTCGCCATCCTGGGCCTGGTCATCGCGATGGGGCTGCGCGCGATGGGCATTGCCGACGACATCGTGAACCTCGCGTTCCTGCTCACCTTCGGCGCGGTCGCCGTGGCCCTGGCGCTGTCGTTCGGGCTCGGCGGCCGCGAGGCTGCAGGCCGGCAGATGGAGCATTGGCTGGCGAAGTTCAGAAAGGATGGCTGAGCGGTTCGGCAGTTCATAGCGCGGTGTAGAGCGCGCCTTGCCCGGTCGCGAGCTCGAGTACCGGAGAAATCACGATTGCGGCGATACCGGCGATGAGCGGCCAGAACGCGTTGGCGATCGGATTCGGACGCGTCGGCGCGTTTGCGTTTCCGGTTGCCATCGACGAGGAGCAACGCATGCCTGAGATCACGAAGACTGGCGAGGCGGATAAGCGCGCTCCGACCACGCAACCAGCAATGCCGGCATCCCGGTCGATCCCGCGGCAACCACGCTGGACAGAGCGTGCTGCCGGCGCGGGTGCGTCCGGAGAAGCGCGCACGCGAGAAGGTCGCGAGTGCTGCCAGATCCACCGGCAGCTTCGTGAAGGATGCCGCGCATTCGCGGGCGACTTGAACCGCGATGGCAAAGTCGATCAGGACGATGCAAGAATCGCGGCGGAAAGGCCAAGAAGCTTGCTCGGCCACCGCTGCGGGGGCGAAGAAGCTTGGCAAGGAGGTTCTGAAGCACGACATGGGCAAGACGCTGCCGCCGGCGCCGCCATCGGTGCCGTCGCGGGAGTTCCCATTCCGATCGTCGGCCCTGTGGCGGAGCGGCCGTTGGAGCGATCGCCGGGATGATCAAGAACGTCCGCTCCAAAAAGAAGAAGCCCCCCGTTTGCCACTACGCGCCTGCTCGGCGCATGGGCCAATGAAGTCCGGTTCGACTGCGTCGCGAAACGATTGAATGCGCGGCGGCGTGCAAGACCTCGCCACCGGAAAGATTGCGCTCGTCTGGCTGTCCCGTTGCCCTTTCCGCGTGCCCGCAACGATCGGATCCGACGTCTTGCTGTTCGCGGGCATGACGATTCTCCAGGTATCAAAGAGATCCCGGCCGCACGCTATGGCAGCGGGATCCCCTTCGCGCTCATCACGGTGCGCGCGCGGTCCGGGTAGTCGGTGATGAGGCCATCCGCGCCAGCGTCGATGAGCGCGGCCATGTCGGACGGTTCGCTGACGGTCCACGGCAGCACCTTGAGATCGAGCGCGTGCGCCTCCGCGACGAGCGCCGGCGTGAGGTTGCGCCAGAAGGGCGACCAGATAGAGCAACCTGCCGACTTGACGAGCCGCGGCAGGGATCCATTCACCTTCGAAAGTTCAAGCCCGGCGAGCCAGGGAGAAGGCGTCGCCGACTTGCTCTGCACCGTGTCGAAGCTCTGGGTCTCGATCGTAAGGCATGCCGTCTCGATCTCGGGCGCGAGCTTCTTCGCCTCCACCAGCGTGCGCCAGTCGAACGACTGGATCGACGTGCGCGGCGTCATCCCGGCCGCGCGAATGGCGTCCACGACGAGCCGCGCGAACGTGCCGGGGTCGACCGTGTCACCGGGACTCGTCGGTGTGATCTTGGTTTCGAGGTTGAGCCGCACCGGCTTTGGCGCTTCCTGCGCCAAGGCGAAAACCTGGGCGAGCGTCGGGAAGCGCTGGCCGTCTGCCGGCTGCTGCTGCGGAAACTGCTTTGCGTACTTGCTGCCCGGATCGAGCCTGCCGATGTCGTAGGTCTCGAGGTCGGCCAGCATGAGCGAGTGGATCGAAGGCCCCTTCGCGGGGAGCCAGCGGCCGTCGGGGCCTCGGACGACGTCGGGATTGAGAAACGGGTCGTGCGAGATGACGAGCACGCCGTCCTTGGTGACGGCGAGATCGGTCTCGAGCGTCGTCACGCCGATCTCGATCGCGCAGCTGAACGCGGCCAGCGTGTTCTCGGGTCTCAACCCGCGCGTCCCGCGATGGCCTTCGAGATCGAACCCGTGCACCGGAAGCGTGGCAAGCAAGGCAGCGGTTCCGGCAATGTGAAGGAAATTCGGCAGGAGGCGCGGCGGAATCATGATGGGTGCCGGGACACGATAATCGGACGGTCGGGTGGGCGGCGCGCCGATGATCGCCGTTGGCGGGCGCCGGGGCAAGCGGGATCGCGATGGGCGACCTCGACGCCGACTACAATGATGGAATGTCGGACTTGTTCGCCACGGTCAATCCGGCGACGCCCCTCGCCGAACGCCTGCGCCCGACGTCGATCGGCGACGTCATCGGCCAGCGGCACCTGCTGGCCCCCGGAAAGCCGCTCGCCGTCGCCTTCGCGTCGGGAAAGCCGCACTCGATGATCCTGTGGGGCCCTCCGGGCGTGGGCAAGACGACGCTGGCGCGGCTGATGGCCGACGCCTTCAATGCCGAATTCATCGCGCTCTCCGCAGTTCTGTCAGGCGTGAAGGACATCCGCGACGCCGTCGCGCGCGCGCAGGCGACGCTCGCGCAAAGCGGCCGGCACACGATCCTGTTCGTCGACGAAGTCCACCGCTTCAACAAGGCGCAGCAGGATGCATTCCTGCCGTTCGTCGAGCAGGGCGTGGTCACGTTCATCGGCGCGACGACCGAGAATCCCTCGTTCGAGGTGATCGGCGCGCTGCTGTCGCGCGCGGCGGTGTACGTGCTGGAGCCGCTCGCACCCGACGAGCTCGCGCAGCTGCTCGATCGTGCACTTTCCGCCGGCGCGCCCGGCATCATGCTCGACGCCGGCGCGCGCGATGCGCTCATCGCATACGCCGACGGCGACGGGCGCCGCCTGATCAACCTCGTCGAGTATCTGGCGACCGCGGCCGGCGAGGGGCGCAAGGCGCCGATCGACGTCGCGTTCGTCGAGGCCACGATCGCGCGAAGCCTGCGCCGCTTCGACAAGGGCGGCGAGGCGTTCTACGACCAGATCTCCGCGCTGCACAAGGCCGTGCGCGGCTCGAGCCCCGACGCGGCGCTCTACTGGATGTGCCGGATGCTCGACGGCGGCACCGATCCGCTCTACGTCGGGCGGCGGATGATCCGGATGGCGAGCGAGGACATCGGCCTCGCCGATCCGCGGGCGTTGTCGCTGACGCTCGCCGCCGTCGAGACTTACGAGCGGCTGGGCACGCCCGAGGGCGAGTTGGCC
Source organism: uncultured beta proteobacterium (assembly GCA_963846855.1). Taxonomy (GTDB): domain Bacteria; phylum Pseudomonadota; class Gammaproteobacteria; order Burkholderiales; family Casimicrobiaceae; genus CAIWHR01. Next base: position 1,589,807 of record CAWJXK010000008.1, on the reverse strand, counting down.
CTCGCCGAGGCGGTGATCTACCTCGCCTGCGCGCCAAAATCGAACGCCGTCTATACGGCCTACGGCGCCGCGCGCGCGTTCATTCGCGACGACGGCTCGCGCCCGGTGCCGCTGCGGCTGCGCAATGCGCCGACCAAGCTGATGAAGGATCTCGACTACGGCAAGGGATATCGGTATGCCCACGACGAGGAGGGCGCGTTCGCCGCCGGCGAGCGCTATTTTCCCGACAACATGCCCGACGTGTCGTGGTACCAACCCACTGACCGCGGGCTCGAGGCGAAGATCCGCGACAAGCTCGAATGGCTGAAAAGCCGCGACAAGGCGTCGCGCGACGACGAATCCTGACGGCTCGCGCGGGAATGGCACCGCGGCATTTGATAACATTGCCGGATGCTCGACATCAATCTTTTACGCAACGACCTCGCCGCGGTCGCCGCCGGACTCGCGCGGCGCGGCGTCGTGCTCGACACGGCGCGCTTCGAGGCGCTGGAGCGCGACCGCAAGGACATCCAGACGCGCACGCAGGAGCTGCAGGCGCGGCGCAACGCGCTGTCGAAGCAGATCGGCGTCGCCAAGGGCAAGGGTGAGGATGCCGCCGCGCTGCTGGCCGAGGTGGCAGGGATCGGCGACGAGACGAAGCGGCAGGAAAGCGCGCTGAACGAGGTCCAGGCGAAGCTGCGCGATTTCCTGCTCGACATTCCCAATCTCCTGCATCCGGACGTGCCCGCCGGCAATTCGTCGGAGGAGAACGTCGAAATGAGGCGCTGGGGGACGCCGCGCCAGTTCGACTTCGCCATCAGGGATCACACCGACATTGGCGAGGGCCTCGGACTCCTCGATTTCGCCACCGCCGCCAAGATGTCGGGCGCGCGATTCTCGTTCCTGCGCGGCGAGCTCGCGCGCCTGCATCGCGCGCTGGCGCAATTCATGCTCGACACGCAGACACGCGAGCATGGATATACCGAGTGCTATACGCCCTACATCGTCACCGCTGAAACGCTCGTCGGAACGACGCAGCTGCCGAAATTCGCCGCCGACATGTTCTCGGTGAGGAAAGGCGGCGAGACGGATGGCGAGCCGCTCTACCTCATTTCCACGGCCGAGATCACGCTCACCAATTCGGTTCGCGACGAGATCCTTCCCGGCGAGGCGCTGCCGATCCGGCTCGCGGCCCATTCACCGTGCTTCCGCTCCGAAGCCGGGAGCTACGGCAAGGACACGCGCGGCATGATCCGCCAGCACCAGTTCGACAAGGTCGAGATGGTGCAGATCGTGCATCCGGAGAAATCGTACGAGACGCTCGAGGCCATGGTGGGCCACGCCGAGGCGATCCTGCAGAAGCTCGCGCTTCCGTACCGCGTTGTCACGCTTTGCGCCGGCGACACCGGCTTCGCCAGCGCCAAGACTTACGATCTCGAAGTGTGGCTGCCCGCGCAGAACACCTATCGCGAGATTTCGTCGTGCTCCAATTGCGAAGCGTTCCAGGCGCGGCGGATGCAGGCGCGCTTTCGCAACGCGCAAGGCAAGCCCGAGCTCGTGCACACGCTCAACGGGTCGGGGCTCGCGGTCGGCCGCACGCTCGTCGCGGTGATGGAGAACTGTCAGCGCGCGGACGGGGGCATCGACGTGCCGGCCGTGCTGCACCCGTACATGGGCGGCACGACGGTCATTGGCCCGGCCAAATAACGCCTCGGCCTCCGCGCGGCTGAGGTTGTGAACCGTCGCGTCGTCGGCCTCCAGCGTCGACTCGCGTTTGTTCGCATCCCCACGCGCTACCCGCGCGCGGGGCCCCTGCTCACGGCTCGCGCCTCGGCCTCCATCACCGTTCAGGTTTGCGGCGGTCGCGGTGTCGGCCTCATGCGTCGACTCGCATTTGTTCGCATCCCCGCTGCGCGGGGCCCCTGCTCACCGCTCGCGCCTCGGCCTCCATCACCGTTCAGGTTCGCGGCGGTCGCGTTGTCGGCCTCATGCGTCGACTCGCGTTTGTTCGCATCCCCGCTGCGCGGGGCCCCTGCTCACCGCTCGCGCCTCGGCCTCCATCACCGTTCAGGTTCGCGGCGGTCGCGTTGTCGGCCTCATGCGTCGACTCGCGTTTGTTCGCATCCCCGCTGCGCGGGGCCCCTGCTCACCGCTCGCGCCGCTACCGTGTATTGCCCGTGTGGCCGAGCGAGTAGCGGCCGGGCTGAGGCCAGACGGTGAGACCGTGCGGCTCCTTGCCGACCGGAATCGACTTCACCGCGCCGGTCGCCGTGTCGATCACGTACACCACGTTGTCGTAGCGGCCCGACAGCCACAGCTTCCTGCCGTCGGCGCTGACGTTGCCCATGTCCGGGCTGCCGCCGCCGGGAATCGGCCAGGTGACGTCGACTCTCCTCGTCGCGAAGTCGATGACCGACACACTGCCCGGGCCGTGAGGCTTGCCGTGGATCTTGTGGGAGCCGCGGTTCGCGGCATAGAGCTTCGTGCCGTCGCGGCTCGGGTAGAGACCGTGAGTGCCGACGCCGGTGGGAATGAAGCCGGTCTGGCGGAAACTGTCGCCGTCGACCACGTGCACGCCGTCGGACATCATGTCGGCAACGAAGAACGTCTTGCCATCGGGTGAAACGCGTACATCCTGCGGCATGCCCTTCCAGGTGGTGCAGATCACCTCGTCGCGTCCGTCGATGCCCTTGACGATCTGTGTCGGCACCCCCGGCTTGAGAAGTTGGAGATAGCCCAGCACCTTGCGGTTCACGAGGTCGATCTTCGCCACGGTTCCGGTGAACTCGCAGGTGAAGATCGCGAAACGCCCGTCGATCGAGAAGTCGGCGTGGTTGATGCCGTCGCAGCGCGGGACGTCGAGCGAATATTGCATCGCCATCGTCTTCGGATCGCGGAAATCGAGCCGCCTGTGGGCCTCGGCGACGACGATCGCCGACGTGCCGTCCGGAGAGAAGTACATGTTGTAAGGATCGTCCACCCGGATCGGCTTGCCGGGCTTTCCGGTGCGGGGGTCAACCGGCGTAAGGCTGCCGACCTTGGTGTTCTCGGCGTTGTTCGCGACCCACAGCGTGCGCAGATCCCACGATGGCACCACGTGCTGTGGATTGAGGCCGACGCGAAAACTGTCGACGACCTTCATCGTTTCCGGATCGATCACGTATACGTCGTTCGACTGCAGGTTGGGAACGTAGACGCGAGGAAGGTCGGCGGCAACTGCAGGGCTCAGCTTGCCCGCACCGGTCTCGCTGTAAAGATTGGAGGGGTCCGGGACGCCTGGCATTCCCGGGACCGTGACCACCGCGGGCGGCGCGCTTGCGCCTCCCGGAGCGGCCCCCACTGCGATTTCCACGGCAAGCATCGCGACAAACGCTGCGGCCGCGGGCGCGACAAGGCGAAGCAACTTCGACATCCCGGCATTTCCTTCGAGTGGTTGTTGGCCGAACGGTGAATGACGCGCGATCCCGCGTCAGCGGGCGACCGCCTTGCGAATCGCGGCAACGGTTTCGCTGACGATGAGCTCCGCGCCAGGCGCTCCGAGCGCAGCGCTCGCGCGGCGCGGGTCGCCGAACACGCCGGCGCGGCGCCCGCCGCTTGCCGCTGCCTCGAGCTGGTCGGTGCGAACGCTCTGCGGGTTGACGGCGAGCGAGAGCGAGGTGTCGGCGAGTCCCGCGTGCGTGCCGATCTCGTCGTCGCGGTAGCCGCGGCTCGCAAGGAGGCGCGCGTATCCGGATTCGGCAGCGCGGTAATACTCCTCGATTGCGTGGACCCGCACCGGCGTGGCCGCCCATTCGCGGTTCAACCGTGCCGCCACCGCCTTCATATCCTTCTGGTAGCTGGCATGGTCGCCGAGATACACGACGTCGCGAAATCCGTGCAGTCTGAAGCTGCGTGCCGCGTACTCGAGCGTCGTCTCGAACGCTGAATCGGGAACGGTGATCGTGCCCGGGAAGCGCATATGCGACGACGGCGGCGTGATGCTGCCCTCGGGAACGTAGGCGATGACCGGTGCCACCAGCGCATTGCCAAGCGAGAGCGCGATCCGCTCGGCGAGCGCGCGCACCCGCGCGTTGTGCTTGCCGAGCGTCATGTGCGGGCCGCTCTGCTCGGTCCCGCCGAGGGGGACCAGCACGATCGTCTTGCCGGCGTCGATCGCCCGCCTGAGCTCGGGCGAGGTCAGGTCCTCGATGAACACCGGCGCCGGCGACTGCGCGAATGCGCACGACGCCGCCACGAAGAGTGCGATGAATGCGAGGCGCGGTGCGAACGTCACGGGCGAATGATAGGCGATCGGTGCCGCCGGGCCAAATGCGCGAACCACCCCGCTTGACTATTTCGCGGCGGGCGCCGCAAGGGGTGCCGCGATGTCGGACGATCCGACGCTCAGCGTGAGGCGCGGCTTGTGGGGCGGTTCCTGCGCCAGCAGCACGTCGTAATACCCGCGCACGCGATCGACGAACGCGACAGGCATGCCGCCCCGCGCGTAGCCGAGCTTCGCCTCCTCGTAATACTCCGGATTGGAGAGCAGCGGCAGCACTTTCTTCACGTCGCTCCAGAGGTCGGGATTCAGCTTCTGCTTCTGGGCGAGGATCCGCGCGTCCTCGAGGTGGCCGAGGCCGATGTTGTACGCGGCAAGCGCCAGCCACGTCCGGTCCGGCTCGTGGATGCGTTCCGGCAGCTTGCCCTTGAGGTCGTGCAGATAGCGCGCGGCGCCGAGGATATTCTGTGAGGGGTCGAGAAGGTCGTTGATGCCGAGCCGGCGCGCGGTGTCCTCGGTGATCTGCATGATGCCGCGCACACCCGTCTCGCTCTGCGCCGAGCCGTCCCACTGGGATTCCTGGAACGCGATGGCGGCGAGCAGGCGCCATTCGATGCCGGTCTTCACCTGCGCGTCGTGAAAGATCGGGCGCAGCCGCGGCAACATCGACGGCACGCGGTCGATCAGCGCGCCGGCGTCGATGCGGCGGAAGACGGTGTCGTTCTGCATGTAGCGCTCCGTCAGGCGGGCAAGAGTGCCGTCGCGCTTCACCCGCGCGATGAAGCGGTCGAGCTCGTCGCGCAGCGCCGGGAAGCGCTCGGAGACGGCCCACGCGACCTCGCGCTTGCCGCCGATCGGAAACGCGACTTCGAATCCGAGGTAGATGTTTCGCGCGACCGCGGCGCCCGCCGATGAAACGACCGCATAGGACAGCGTCCCGTCCGACACCTGCGAGATGAGAGACACGGGTGGAACGTTCACCGGTTGCCAGAGCACTTCGGGATGCAGCGTGCGCGCGGCGTCGATTTCGGGCTCGAGACCGAGGCCCTCGACGTACGTGACGGTCTCGCCCTCGAGGTCGCCCCAGTCGGCGGGCTTGAATCCGTCGCCGTTATAAATCAGCACCGGCTCGATCGAGCGCATGCCGGAGGTCCACAGCACGACTGGCGCCGGTTCGACCGCGGGCACAGTGCTTGCTGCCGGTGCAGGCGCGGATACGGACACAGGTCGGGGAGGTTTCATGGCGAGCGGGCGCAGAAGCCCGCCTGCGCCGATGTGCGCCTCGCCGCGGCCCAGCGTCGCGAAGATTTCAGCCGGGGTGTCGACCGTGACGAAGCGAAGCCGCAGCTTTCGTTCGAGCGCGAACATGCGCGCAAGGTCGGCCTCGATTCCGACCATGCTGCCGTCCGGGCCGGGGAAATAGTCGATCGGTCCCGGCCGGACCACGACGACCAGATCGCTTCCCGCTTCGGGCGCACCGACCATCGGCCGCGTCCGCTCGGGAAAGACGCCCGCGTTCTGCACCACCAGCAGCGCGGCGACGAGCACGATGACGAGGGCGGCGAGAATGTAGGGCAGGCGGCGCATCGGTCGCGGATTCTGCTGGCGGCGGGCGAGGCAGCCTGAGCCGCGGTCGATTATAGCCATCGCGGCGTTCGCGGCCTCCGCTGGGTCCGGCGCCACGCGGAGTGGCACCGCGCGGAACGATTAGCGCGCATTGCGTGACCGGGAGACATGCGATTTCCGCGCGGCTTGCCGCAACAGCCCCTATCGCCGATAATCAACCTCTTGCGCAGGTGCGCTCCGATCAACGGCGGGTCGCCCCGCATTGCGGCGTCGTGAATCTGGTCAGGTCCGGAAGGAAGCAGCCACAGCGATCAGCCACAAGTGCCGGGGGTCCGGCTCGCCACCCCTCTCTTTGCTCGCCAGTTCGACCTGATACTTCGTTGCCCGCCGGCTCGACCGCTCATGTACGTCTCATGTACGCACTGCGCGTCTCTCGCCGGCTCAGCGCCGTCGTCCTCAGAGCCGATCTGACGGCAAATGGGCCCTTCGTTGCCGCCGAGTGTTGAGCGGGCCCGCCTTGAGCACCGTGTTTTCGGTCGATACGACGGCAAATAGACGCTTCGTTGCCGTCAGATGTTGAGCGGGCCCACGTTGAGCGTCTTGTTTTCGGCCGATCTGGCGGAAGATTGCGCAGCGGCGCATTCGCGCACAGCGTGCGAAATTGGACGCTAACCCCTCCACGTCAGGCACTCGACGCATGAGTTATCAGGTTCTTGCCCGGAAGTGGCGGCCCAAGACATTCGCCGAGCTCGTCGGGCAGGAGCACGTCGTCACGGCGCTCACCAACGCGCTGTCGAGCCAGCGGCTGCACCACGCCTACCTGCTCACCGGAACGCGCGGCGTGGGCAAGACGACGATCGCGCGGCTGCTCGCGAAGAGTCTCAACTGCATCACCAACGGCGTCACGGCGACGCCATGCGGCACCTGCGCCGCCTGCGCCGACATCGACGCCGGGCGCTTCGTCGACCTGCTGGAGCTCGACGCGGCGTCGAACACCGGCGTCGACAACATGCGCGAGATTCTCGACAACGCGCGCTACGCGCCGACCGTCGGCCGCTACAAGGTCTACCTCATCGACGAAGTGCACATGCTGTCCAAGTCGGCGTTCAACTCGATGCTGAAGACGCTGGAGGAGCCGCCCGAGCACGTCAAGTTCGTGCTGGCGACGACGGACCCGCAGAAGATTCCGGTGACCGTGCTCTCGCGCTGCCTGCAGTTCAACCTGAAGCAGCTGCCGCAGGCGCAGATCGCCGGGCGCCTCGAATTCATCCTCGCGGAGGAGAAGATCGCCGCCGACCGTGACGCGGTCGCGCTGATCGCGCGTGCGGCGTCGGGGTCGATGCGGGACGCATTGTCGCTGCTCGACCAGGCGATCGCCCACGGCAACGGCGAGGTCCGCGAAGCCGCGGTGCGGTCGATGCTGGGCGCCGTCGACAAGGATTACCTCTACCGCATCGTCGCGGCGGTGGCCGCCGGCGACGGCAAGGCGCTCTTGGGCGAGATCGACGCAATGACCGAGCGCAGCATCGACTTCGAGGCGGCGCTCGGCGAGCTCGCGTCGCTGTATCACCGCATCGCCGTGGCGCAGACGGTGCCCGCGGCGACGAGCGCATTCGACGACGCCGAGCGCATCGCGGCGCTCGCAGCCGGCACCTCGCCCGAAGCGGTGCAGCTCGCCTACCAGATTTGCGTCCAGGGTGCGGCCGACCTGGCGCTCGCCCCGGACGAGGCGACCGGTTTCTCGATGGCGCTGTTGCGGCTCCTTGCCTTCCAGCCCGGTGGTGCCACAGGGGGTGTGGCAGGCGATCGTCCTATCGCCGCGCCAAAGACTGCGCCGCCGGTTGCGAAACGCGCGGGCGGGGTGGCGTCGCCACCTGCCGCTGAGGCGTCGAGGGTGGCGTCGCCGGCACCGCAGAGCGAAGCGGCGGGCGCCGCGCCAGCGCCGCGCGTCGCCTTGCCCGAGGACGTCGCCGACTGGCCGTCATTCGTTCGCGAGCTGACCCTGCCACCGATGGCGGCGCAACTTGCGGCGCAGGCCGAGCTCAAATCGATCGCGGGACACGTCCTGACGCTTTCCCTGCCCGTGACGCACAAGCACCTTGCCGACAAGGCATATTCCGACAAGCTCAAGGCCGCGCTCGAGCAGGCGACCGGACGCAAGCTGCTGCTGGCATTCGAAGTGGGCGCCGCCACCGACAGCTCGCTCGCCGCGCAGGAGCGCCGGGCGCGCGCCGAGGAAAAGGCAAAGGCGGAGGCCGCCTTCCGCGACGAGCCCTTCGTTCGCGACGTGCTGGAGCGCTTCGACGCGACGATCCGGCCGGATTCGGTCAAGCCCGCCTCGTGAATGCGTTGCCGCCGCCGATCCCGTGCGGCGGCGAAACCGGAGTGCAATGCTCATGATGAAGAACCAGCTGGCCGGCCTGATGAAGCAGGCGCAGGAAATGCAGGACAACCTCAAGAAGGCGCAGGACGAGCTCGCGCAGACCGAAGTCGAGGGCCAGTCCGGGGCGGGGCTCGTCAAGGTCGTGATGACCTGCCGCCACGACGTGAAGCGCGTGTCGATCGACCCGTCGCTGTCCGGCGAGGATCGCGACATGCTCGAGGACCTCGTCGCCGCGGCGATCAACGATGCGGTGCGCCGGGTCGAACAGACAACGCAGGAGAAGATGGCCGGGCTAACACAGGGCCTGCCGATGCCGCCGGGATTCAAGCTGCCGTTCTAGGCGGGCATCCGGCCGACTCATGGATTCCGCTTCCCCAGTTACGCCGTCGACCGGGCTCGACGACCTCGCTCGCGCGCTCCGCTGTCTCCCGGGCGTCGGCCCGAAGGCTGCGCAGCGCATCGCGCTGCACCTGCTGCAGCACGATCGCGAGGGCGCGGTGCGGCTCGCGCAGGCGCTGGAGCACGCCGCGCAGACGGTCCGGCACTGCGGGCGCTGCAACACCTTCACCGAGGACGAGGTCTGCGCGCTCTGCCGCTCCACCAGGCGCGATGCGTCCTTGCTTTGCGTGGTCGAGACGCCGGCCGACCTCATCATGGTCGAGGCGACGCAGGCGTACTCCGGGCTCTATTTCGTGCTGATGGGCCGGCTGTCACCGCTCGACGGCATCGGCCCCAAGGAAATCGGCCTCCCGCGCCTCATCGCCCGCGCCACCGACGGCATCGTCAAGGAGGTCGTGCTCGCGACCAACTTCACCAACGAGGGCGAGGCCACCGCGCATTACATTGGCGAATTGCTCGCGGCACGCGGGCTCGCCGTGAGCCGTCTCGCGCGCGGCGTTCCCGTGGGAGGCGAGCTCGAGTACGTCGACAGCGGAACGCTGGCGCAGGCATTGCGCGAGCGACGGGCGCTCGGTTCCTGACCCCGAGCGGAGCGGCTGAGGACGGCTGTCCACAACAGCTATTGCCGACTCGACCGGGGGAGCCGAGCGAGGGCGTGGACGATTCGGCGCGAGCGGGTATACACTCGACCCAAAGGCGGGCGGCGCCGATCTCGCAGGTTGCGTCGACCCACCATCCGGACGTTGGGGGCCCAAGGACAAAATCCCCGGCACGGCGCAACGGCGCCATTTCACTAGGAGGAGTCATGACCCAGAAATTGCCTGTCACGGCGAAAGCCGAATCCCGGCCGTCCGCCGGGTCCCGGCGCAAGTTCCTGAAGGCTGCCACGGGCGTGGCTGCCGGAGGCGCAACACTCGGGTTCCCGATGATTTCGGTCGCGCAGTCGCCGATCGTGATCAAGATGCAGGGCGCGTGGAGCGCCACCGACATCTTCAACGAGTTTGCCATCGAATTCGTCACCCGCGTCAACGAGATGTCGGGCGGCCGGTTGAAGGTCGACTACCTGGTCGGCGGCGCGGTGGTGAAGGCGTTCGAGGTGACGGACGCGGTGAGCAAAGGCGTGCTCGACGCAGGCCACACCGTGCCGGTCTACTGGTACGGCAAGTCCAAGGTCGCATCGCTGTTCGGCTCGGGGCCGATCAACGGCATGGACGCGTTCCAGACGCTTTCCTGGATCTATCGCGGCGGCGGTCTCGAGCTCTACAACGAGCTGCTGCAAAAGATCGAGCTCAACTACGTCGGCTTCTTCGCCATGCCGATGCCCACGCAGCCGCTCGGCTGGTTCAAGAAACCGGTTACCGACGCGAGCCAGCTCAAGGGTCTCAAGTACCGGACAGTGGGTCTTGCGGCGGACCTGTTCCAGGAGATGGGCTCGAAAGTGACGCAGCTGCCGGGCGGCGAAATCATTCCCGCGCTGGAACGTGGCGTGATCGATGCGTTCGAGTTCAACAACCCGACCTCGGACCGGCGCTTCGGCTCCGCGGACGTGATCAAGAACTACGAGCTTGGCAGCTTCCATCAGGCGATGGAGTTCTTTGAAATCTGCATCAACAAGAAGAAGTGGGATGCGATGCCGAAGGACCTGCAGGCGATCTGGCGCTACGGCGTCGAGGCTGCGTCGCAGTCCAATTACTGGACCGCGATGAAAAACTACCCGAAGGACCTGCGGGCCCTGATCGACAAGGACAAGGTCAACGTATTGCGCACGCCGAAGTCGGTGTTCCAGGCACAGCTCGTGGCCTGGGATGTACTGACGAAGAAACTCTCCGACGAGGATCCCTTCTTCAAGAGGGTGGTCGACTCGCAGCGCGCGTGGGCCAAGGACGTCTGCTTCTACTGGTTCCTCAACGACGCGGAGTTCGAGATGGGCTACGAGCACGTTTTCAAGACCAAGCTCAAGTCGGCCTAAAGGCACTCTGCATCGGGAGATTCAGCCGGGGCGGCGCGTAACGCGTCGCCCTCTTTTTGTCGGAGCGCGCGATCGCGCGCGGAGGCTCGCAGCATGATCAGCCGCTTCATCTACGGCGTCGACCTGCTGAGCAGGATGGTCGGACACGCCTTCGCCTGGTGCATCATCATCCTGACCCTCGGCACCTCGTACGAGGTGTTCGTGCGCTACGCGCTCAACAGCCCGACGAGCTGGGCGTTCGACTTCAGCTATATCATGTACGGCGCGCTGTTCTTCATGGCAGGGGCGTACACGCTGTCGCGCAACGGCCACGTACGCGGCGATTTCATCTACCGGATGTGGCGGCCGCGCACCCAGGGCATCGTGGAGCTGTCGCTCTACGTCCTTTTCTTTTTTCCGGGGGTGCTGGCGCTCGTGTATGCGGGGTCGCTGTATGGCTACGAAGCATTCAGAATCCGCGAGGTGAGCGTCAACAGCCCGGTGGGCATCCCGGTTTGGCAGCTGAAGCTCCTGATACCGTTCGGCGCCGGTCTGCTCGCACTGCAGGGCGTCGCCGAGGTGCTGCGCAGCATCCAGTGCATCCGCGACAACCGCTGGCCGCCGCGGCTGCACGACGTCGAGGAACTGGAGGACGAGTTGATTCAGCAGCACGCCGCCGAGGAAGCGGCCAAGCAGGGGAGTCCGAAATGAGCGATCCGGCCCTCGCCCTGGTGATGCTGGGGTTGTTCATCTTCATCATCCTGCTCGGGTTTCCCATCGCCTTCACGCTGATGGGGATGGCGGTCGGGTTCGGCTTCTACGCGTATTACCAGCCCGGACAGGAGTTCTTCGACAGCAGGCTGTTCTACCTGCTGACGCAGAACACCTGGAGCATCATGAGCAACGACGTTCTGGTCGCGGTGCCCCTGTTTCTCTTCATGGGCTACATGATCGAGCGCTCGAACATTCTCGACAAGCTGTTCTTCAGCCTGCGGGTGGCGCTGCGCCACATTCCGGGTTCGATGGCGGTGGCGGCGCTCCTCACGTGCGCGATGTTTGCGACCGCGACGGGTATCGTTGGCGCGGTGGTGACGCTGATGGGGCTGCTCGCGTTTCCGGCGATGCTCAAGGCGGGGTACGACCAAAAGCTGTCGGCCGGTGTCATCTGCGCGGGCGGAACGCTCGGCATCCTGATCCCGCCTTCGATCATGCTGATCGTCTACGGCACGGCCGCCTCGGTTTCGGTGGTGCGGCTCTATGCCGCCGCGATGCTTCCGGGCTTCCTGCTCGCGGGCCTCTACATTGTCTACGTGATCACGCGTGTGATCTTCAATCCGAAGCTTGCGCCGAAGCTTCCCGAGGAGGAAGGCAACGTGCCGTGGAGCCGGGCTTTCCTGCTGCTCGCGCAGGCCTTCGTGCCGCTCGCCGTACTCATCCTTGCGGTGCTCGGCTCGATCATCCTCGGCTTGGCGACACCAACCGAGGCGGCGGCCGTCGGCGCGCTGGGGAGCCTGGTACTGGCGGCGGCCTACCGCGCGCTCACCTGGCAACGGCTGAGGGAGGCGGTCTACCTCACCGCGCGCACCTCGGCGATGGTGTGCTTCCTGTTCGTGGGCTCGTGGACTTTTTCCTCGGTGTTCTCGTACCTAGGGGGCGAAGGCATCATCAAGGCATTCGTGCTTGGGCTGGATCTCAACCCGGTCATGTTCCTGATCATTTCCCAGTTCATCATCTTTCTCCTCGGCTGGCCACTGGAGTGGACCGAGATCATCATCATCTTCGTGCCGATCTTCCTGCCGCTGCTGCCGCATTTCAACATCGACCCGATGGTGTTCGGCATCCTGGTGGCGCTCAACCTGCAGACCTCGTTCCTGACGCCGCCGATGGCCATGTCGGCGTATTACCTGAAAGGCATCGCGCCACCCTTCGTGCAACTCTGGACCATCTTCAGGGGCTGCTTCCCGTTCCTTGGCATGGTGCTTGTCACCATGGTGCTCGTGTACGTCTTCCCGCAACTGATGCTCTGGCTGCCCAACCTCTTCTATGGAAACAGGTAGAGCATGGACGCGTCCCGACTCAACTGGCTCTCCGCGACCGACCTGGCTCGTCTGATTCGGGAAGGCGCGGTCAGCGCAGAGCAAGTGACTGAAGCGTGCCTCGCTCGCGTGCGCGAGGTGGATGCACAAGTCGAAGCCTGGACCTTCCTCGATCCGGAGCACGTACTCAAACAGGCGCGCGCCCGGGACGCCGAACGCAGCGAAGGCCGGCCCATCGGGCCGCTGCACGGCGTGCCCGTCGGCATCAAGGACATCATCGACACCGAGGACATGCCGACGGAGGACGGCACTGTTCTGCATGCGGGCCGCACCCCGGCGCACGATGCGACCGTCGTGGCAATGCTGCGCGCAGCCGGTGCGGTCATCATGGGCAAGACGGTGACGACCGAGCTCGCCACCTTTGCGCCCGGCAAGACGCGAAACCCGCACAATCCCGCACACACGCCGGGCGGCTCGTCGAGCGGCTCGGCCGCGGCCGTCGCGGCCGGCATGGTGCCGCTCGCGCTCGGCAGCCAGAGCAACGGCTCGCTGATTCGCCCGGCTTCGTACTGCGGCGTGTACGCCTTCAAGCCGACCTTCGGACTCATTCCGCGCGGCGGCGTGCTGAAGCTCTCGCGCACGCTCGATCAGGTTGGAGTCTTCGCGCGCACGCTGGGTGACGTAGCGCTCGCGGCAGAACAGATTGTAGGTTTCGACTGGCTCGACCCGGACACGAGGCCGCGGGCGCGCGTTCCGTTCGTCACGACGGCTGCAGAGGAGCCGCCGCTCCCACCCTTGCTCGCGTATGTCGAGGGCCCGGTGTGGGATCGCGCCAGCGAGGAAACGAAAGCGGCCTTCGCCGAGCTGGTCTCGGCGCTCGGCGACCGTGTAGTGGTGATCGCACTGCCGGACTCCGCGCGCCAGGCGCTCGACTGGCACCAGACCATCATGGAAGCCGAAATGGCGGCGAACCTAGACCTTGAATGGGAAAAGGGGCGCGAGCGGATCTCGCCGTCCCTGCACGCGCAGCTTGCTCGCGGACGCGAGACCAAGGCGCTCGACTATCAGCGCGCGCGCGCCCGCATACCGATGCTGAACGAAGGCTTCGAGGAAATTTTCGAGCGCTGTGCTGCGATCATCACGCCCGCGGTGCCGGGCACCGCGCCGGAGGGCCTGGATTCCACCGGCGACCCCGCGTTTTGCACGCTGTGGACGTTGTGCGGAATGCCCTCGCTCAGCCTGCCGCTGATGCAGGGCGAGAACGGGCTGCCGATGGGCGTGCAAGTCGTTGGCCGGCGTGGCGACGATGCACGCCTGTTGCGCACCGCACGATGGCTCGTATCTCGGGTCGAAACCGACTGAAAAGAAGCGAAGGAGCTCGACATGGCATTCAAGATCGCAGCAGGCATCGTGGCCGCAGCGCTCCTAATCATTTTCATCGGCCCGGTCGTTGTCAAGCTGAAGGACGTCGCGCTCAGTATGGTCGTGCTGATCGGGCTCACATTGATGCTTGCCGACCTCTGGCAATCGCTTAAGTCAAAGAGCGACTAAGCGAATCGTAGCGAGGCGTGTTCCGGTATTACCCGTTCTCCGCCTGGGCCGGTTCCGGCACCTTCGGTCCACCCTCCGCGTCAGCGGAACCCGCGGACCGCCCGAGGGACGCGCTGTCCGACCCCGTTGCGCGCCCGCTAGTGAGCGGAGTAACCTAAGCACCCAATCACGACGACGGCTGTCGCTCCAGGGGGCTTCATGCTCGTCAGCGAAATCCTGCGCATCAAGGGAAAGGCAAGCACGCTCTTCACGACGTCACCCGAGGCGCCGGTGGTCGATGCCGTGCGCGTGATGGCGCAGAACGACATCGGATCGCTGGTCGTCATGGACCACGGGAGGATGTCGGGGATGGTCACCTTTGCCGAGGTCCTGAGCGCGCTCGCCGAACGTGGCGGCTCGCTGGGGGCGCTCAAGATCAGTGAGATCGTCCAGCGCGACCCGCTCACCGCGACGGGGGCGATGGACGTCAACGACCTGCGCCGCACGATGCTCGAGCGGCACGCGCGCTACGTGCCGGTGCTCGACGGCACGACGCTGCAGGGCGTGGTGTCGTTCCACGACGTGGCCAAGGCGGTCCTCGAGGAGCAGAGCTTCGAGAACCGCATGCTGAAGAGCTACATCAGCGACGAGCGCGCCTGAAGGCGCGTGATCCCGGCCTCGCCGGATACCGGCGGCGTCACGCGGCCTGCAGGATGAAAATCGCGGGCCGCTTCGCGTACCGCGCGAAATCGTGGCCGCGCCAGCCGCGCGCCGGCCGCGATTCCACCGATTCGCTCGCGAGCGTAAGGTCGGCGGCGACGCAAAGCCGCGTATCCGGCCGCACCGTGTGCACCAGCGCCTCCATGAGCTGCGCGTTGCGATAGGGCGTCTCGATGAACATCTGCGCGTATCCGGTGCGGGTCGATTCCGCTTCCAGCCGGCGAATGGCCTCCGCGCGCGGCACGGACTTGACCGGAAGATAACCGTGGAAGACGAATCCCTGGCCGTTCATGCCCGAGGCCATCAACGCGAGCAGGATCGAGGACGGCCCGACCAGCGGCACAACGATGATTCCCGACCGATGTGCGGCGGCGACCACGTCGGCACCCGGGTCGGCGACTCCGGGGCAGCCCGCGTCGGACAGGAGGCCGAGGTCGTGTCCCGCCCGGATCGGGGCGAGCAGCGCCTCGCAACGCTGCGGTGTGGGCGCAGCTCCGATCTCCTCGATCGCGATCGACTGCAGCGGCAGCGCAGGCGCCAGCGACTTCAGAAATTGCCGCGCGGGCTTCGCATTCTCTACGACGAAATGCGCGAGGCCGCGCGCCACGGCGAGCGTGCGCGCTGGCAGCACGTTCTCGGGGGGAACGACGCCCAGCAGATTGGGAACGAGGAAGAGACGGCCCGGCATCGGTTCGATCGCGATCGGCCGCTCAGGCGGCAGGCGGCACCGGCATTCCGGCGAGGCGAAGCAGCGCGCACAGGCGGATCAGCGGCAGGCCGATCAATGCCGTGGGGTCGTCGCTTGAAATCCGCTCGAACAATGCGATGCCGAGGCCCTCGGATTTCACCGAGCCCGCGCAATCGTAGGGGCGCTCGCGTTCGAGGTACGCCAGGATCTCGGCGTCGGCCAGCTCGCGATAGGTGCTGACGACGTCGATGCACTCGGTCCGGCACACGCCGCTGGCGCTGTCGAGGAGCGCAAGCCCGGTGTGAAACACGACCGTCTTGCCCGACAGCCGCCGCAGCTGGGCGAGCGCCGCCTCGTGCCCGCCCGGTTTGCCGATCGCATCGGCTCCGCATGCGGCGATCTGATCCGACCCGATGATGAGCGCATTCGGATGCGCCTGCGTCGCTGCACGTGCTTTGGCCTCGGCGAGTCGGGCCGCGGACTTTGCCGGCGTCTCGTCCGGAAGCGAGGCCTCGTCGACGTCGGGGGCGAAGGTCTCGAACGGGAGGCCGAGGCGCGCCAGCAGCAGGGCGCGGTAGCGCGACGTCGAGGCGAGCACGAGCTGACGCATTGGCGCGGCGGACGGCGCTCCGGTGGAATGGGTTCTGGCTGTTGTTTTTGCTGGCATTTTTTGACACAGCCGGAAGTTCGCGCTATTATCCAATGTTTTCGCTGGCCGGCACAGCCTGCGGTCGGTCGCGCAATGTGTGCGCAAGCGAAGGGCGGGCGGATTGCCGATTCGAGGGGACGTGGCGATGGCCGGGCAGCACGTTTCGACAGGTCGTCGCGCCGGTGCCTTCGACGCGTGGGACCTCTCTGCGCGCGGCGAATCGATTGCGGGTTCGGTCGCCACCGGCGAGCTGCCGAAAATCGTCGACCGGATCGCGGAAGGCGAGCCGGAAACCGAGCTGGCCTGGCGGATCGACGGCACGGCCGATGCGATGGGCCGGCCGGCATTGGCGATCGCACTGGACGGTGAATTGCCGCTCGAATGCCAGCGCTGCATGAGGACATTCGCATGGCCGGTCCGGCAAGAGACGCTGGTGCTGCTGGCAAAGGACGAGCGCGAGCTCGTTCGGCTCGACGATAACGACCTGCACGAGGTCATTCTCGCCGCGGATGTGCTGGATCCGATGTCGCTCGTCGAGGACGAATTGCTGTTGACGTTGCCGTTCGCGCCGCACTGCGAACAGGCCGACTGCGTCGTGCGGACGGAAGGGCATGTGGACCTCGAGGCAGCCGGCAAGGCATCGCCCTTTGCCGCGCTGGGCGCGCTGAAAGGCGACCCGACGAAGAAGCCGCGCTAGCGTGGTGCGTCAGAAGTTCCGAAGATGAGGGAACGAGGCAAATTGGCTGTCAGGCAAGGCGCGAGACCGCAACCGGAGCCTGTGCTACGGTGAGGTCGAGCAACGCGGCATGGCGGGCAAGTTGACCGCGAACTATCGAGCGAATTGCTGACTCACCACACTGTGCCGTTTGAGGGCATCGCGCCGAACGGATTGATCGATTTTTCATCAGGAGAAGCACATGGCTGTCCAGCAGAACAAGAAATCACCGTCGAAGCGGGGCATGCACCGCGCGCACGACTTCCTCGGCAATCCGCCGCTCGCAGTCGAGCCCGTCACGGGAGAAGTGCACCTGCGCCATCACGTGAGCCCGAGCGGGTACTACCGCGGCCGCAAGGTCGTGAAGACCAAGGCCGACGAATAGCAAGATTATTGCCGCGCCGGTGTGCGCGGCACCGCACGCCGCGGCCGCTGGCCGCGGCGTTGTAAACTTCGCCTTCGCCACCCGCATTCCGCGCGCGGCAGCTTGCTCCGACCATGACGCGCGACCCGCCGACTCCGCCATGCCGATCACGGTAGCCGTCGACGCGATGGGCGGTGACCACGGCCCGTCGGTCACGCTTCCCGCGGCGCTCGCGTTTCTGGAGATGACGCCCGACGCGAGCGTCATCGCGGTCGGGCTCGAGGGACCCTTGCGCGCCGCGCTGGCGAAGCTCAAGTCACCCGCGTCGGCGCGCCTCGTCATCCGTCCCGCGAGCGAAGTCGTCGAGATGCACGAGCCGCCCGCCGATGCGTTGCGGCACAAGAAGGACTCCTCGATGCGGGTCGCGATCAATCTCGTCAAGGAAGGGACCGCGCAGGCCTGCGTCTCTGCCGGCAACACCGGCGCGCTGATGGCGATCGCGCGGTTCGTCCTGAAGACGTTGCCCGGCATCGACCGGCCCGCGATCGCGTCGCAGCTGCCGACACGCAAGGGGGTGACGACGGTGCTCGACCTCGGCGCCAACGTGAATTGCACGCCCGAGCAGCTGGTCCAGTTCGCCGCGATGGGCTCGGCGCTGGTCACCGCCGTGGACGGGATCGAGCGACCCACAGTGGGCTTGCTCAACGTCGGCGAGGAAGACATCAAGGGCAACGATCTCGCCAAGCGTACCGGCGAGCTGCTCAAGGTGTCGGGACTCAACTTCGTCGGCAACGTCGAGGGCAACGACATCTTCAAGGGCACCACGGAGGTCGTCGTCTGCGACGGCTTCGTCGGCAACGTCATGCTGAAGGCGTCCGAGGGGCTCGTGACGATGCTCTACGAATTCCTGAAAGCCGAATTCACCCGCAACCCGATGGCGCGGCTCGCGGCGTTCACCGCCTATCCCGTGCTGATGGGCTTCAAGCGCCGGATCGATCCGCGGCGGCACAACGGCGCGACGCTGATCGGGCTGAAGGGCGTCGTGGTGAAGAGCCACGGCGGCGCCGACGTGCTCGCGTTCCGGCACGCGCTTGCCAAGGCGCACGCCGAGGCGACGCACGGCGTGCTCGAGAAGATCGCCCAGCGGATGGCGGCGATGCCGGTCGCGCTTGAACCGCCCGGCGTCCAGGCCGGCACGCCGCTCGCCGCCGATGTTTAGCCGAATCGTCGGGACCGGCGGCTACCTGCCGGCGAAGATCCTGACCAACGAGGAGTTGTCGCGGCGCATCGACACGACCGATGCGTGGATCCGCGAGCGCACCGGGATTCGCGAGCGCCGGATCGCCGCGCCGGGCGAGCAGACGAGCGATCTCGCGCTGCACGCGTCGCGGCATGCCCTCGCGGCCGCCGGCATCGCGCCCGCGGACGTCGACCTCATCATCGTCGCGACGTCGACGCCCGACATGATCTTTCCGTCGACGGCGACGATCCTGCAGGCGAAGCTCGGCGCCGCAGGCGGGCCGGCGTTCGACGTGCAGGCGGTGTGCAGCGGATTTGTCTACGCGCTCGCCATCGCCGACCGCTTCGTCGCGAGCGGAATGGCGCGCAATGCGCTGGTCGTCGGCGCCGAGATCTACTCGCGCATCCTCGACTGGAACGACCGCGGCACGTGCATCCTGTTCGGCGACGGCGCGGGTGCCGTCGTGCTGGTGCCCTCGAGCGTTCCGGGCATCCTTTCGTCGCATCTGCACGCCGACGGCCGCCATCGCGAGATGCTCTGCGTGCCCGGCTCGGTTGCCGACGGCGCCGTCACCGGGACCCCGTTCGTGCACATGAACGGCAGCGCGGTGTTCAAGTTCGCCGTGAAGGTTCTGGCGGAGACCGCGCACGAGGCTCTTGCCGCGAACAACGCAACCGGCGAATCGATCGACTGGATGATCGCGCATCAGGCGAACATCCGGATCATCCACTCGACCGCGCACAAACTGGGCATTCCCGACAGCAAGGTGGTGACGACCGTCGACCGGCATGCGAACACGTCGGCGGCGTCGATCCCGCTCGCGCTGGACGAGGTCGTCCGCGACGGCCGCATGCAGCCCGGCCATCGCGTGCTGCTGCTGGGCGTCGGCGGCGGATTCACGTGGGGCTCGGTGTTCCTCGTCTGGTGAGAATCACGCTGCTCGTTTCATGACTTCCGGACTCCCATGACATTCGCTTTTGTCTTCCCTGGGCAGGGCTCGCAATCGGTCGGCATGATGGCCGGATTCGAGGGTCATCCCGACGTGCACGGCACCTTCGCCGAGGCGTCCGACGTGCTCGGCCAGGATTTGTGGCATCTGGTAACCAACGGCACTGACGCCGAGCTCAACCAGACGGTAAACACGCAGCCGGTCATGCTCACGGCGGGCATCGCCATCTGGCGGGCGTGGAGCGCTGCCGGCGGGTTGATGCCGTCGGTGCTCGCCGGACACAGCCTCGGCGAGTACACCGCCCTCGTCGCCTCCGGTGCGCTCGCCTTCCACGACGCGCTGCCGCTGGTGCGATTCCGCGCCGAGGCGATGCAGCAGGCAGTGCCATCGGGTGTCGGCGCAATGGCCGCCATCCTCGGTCTCGACGCACCCGGTGTCGCCGCAGCCTGCGCGGACGCCGCCCAGGGCCAGGTCGTCGAACCCGTCAATTTCAATACGCACGAGCAGATCGTCATCGCGGGCCATCGCGAAGCGGTGCTGCGCGCGATCGATGCCGCCACCGCGCGCGGCGCCAAGCGCGGCGTGCTGCTGCCGGTGTCCGCGCCATTCCACAGCTCGCTGATGAAGCCGGCAGCTCTGCGTCTCGTTGAAAGGCTCGAACGCGTCGCGATCGTGGCGCCCCGGATCCCGGTGCTGCACAATGTTGACGTCGCCGAGAAGGCGTCGCCGGTGGCGATTCGCGCGGCGCTCGCGGCCCAGGCATCGAGTCCGGTGCGCTGGGTGGAGACGATCGAAGCGTTCGCGGCGCGTGGCGTGACGCACGTCGTCGAATGCGGGCCCGGCCGCGTGCTCGCGGGCATGACGAAGCGCATCGACCGCAATCTCAAGGGGCTTGCCCTCGATGCGGGCGCGGACATCGAAGCGGTCCGGATCGCGCTCACGGCGTGATCGACGCGACGAACGGAGGACCGATGGGCGACAACGCATTGAAAGGCCAGATCGCGCTCGTTACCGGGGCGACGCGCGGCATTGGCCGCGCCATCGCGCTGGGACTCGCGCAGGACGGCGCCACGGTGATCGGGACGGCGACGACCGACGAGGGCGCGGCGAAGATCGGTGAGAGCCTCCGGGAAGCCGGCAACGCGGGCGCCGGCATTCGCCTCGACGTCAGCGACGGCGGTGCCGTCGACGCCGAGATCGGCGCGATCGAGGCAAGATTCGGTGCCGTGACGATCCTCGTCAACAACGCGGGCATCACGCGCGACAACCTCCTGCTCCGGATGAAGGAGGAAGAGTGGGATGCCGTCATGTCGACCAACCTCAAGCCCGCGTACCGGCTCGCCAAGGCGGTGCTGCGCGGGATGATGAAGGCGCGCTCGGGGCGGATCATCCAGATCGGCTCGGTGGTCGGATCGAGCGGCAACCCGGGGCAGGTGAACTACTCGGCGGGCAAGGCGGCGCTGATCGGATTCACCAAGAGCCTCGCGCAGGAAGTCGGCAGCCGCAACATCACGGTGAACTGTGTGGCGCCGGGCTTCATCGACACCGACATGACCCGTGCGCTCACCGAGGCCCAGCGCACCGGGCTCCTGCAGAAGATCCCGCTCGGCCGGCTGGGCAGTCCCGACGACATTGCGCACGCCGTCCGCTTCCTGGCCTCGCCCGAGGCTGCCTACATCACGGGCGCGACCCTGCATGTCAATGGCGGGATGTACATGACGTAGGGAGCCTCTGCACAAGCATTCACGATTGCGCTGCTTCCGCCCGAAGGGACGGGGCGTTTCGGGCGGTATGCTTTGTAGTTCCGGCCGCCGCTTCGCGGCTTAACGTTCGCGCTGCTCACGCTAGCCTTCACTGGAACGTTCGTTCCGCGAGCCTTGCGAAGGGGGCCGGCCATTCGCTGCGGCTCGCCTCATTTGGCAACTGAGGCATCCCATCCCGAAACGCCTCCGTCGCAACCGCGAATACTTGTGCAGAGGCTCCCCAGGGCCACCCCCGATCGCCGACGCGAGCGGGGGGCGCAATTCTGGTAAAATCGCCGGGTTTTGAGTCAACGTCCCCGCTTCGGGAGGAGATGCATGGAAAACGTCGAACAGCGAGTGAAAAAGATCGTCGCTGAGCAGCTGGGCGTCAACGAGGCCGAAATCAAGAACGAATCGTCGTTCGTCGATGATCTCGGCGCCGATTCGCTCGACACTGTCGAGCTCGTGATGGCGCTCGAGGAAGAGTTCGAGACCGAAATTCCCGACGAGGAAGCGGAAAAGATCACGACCGTCCAGCAGGCGGTCGACTACATCAGTTCGCACGTCAAGAAGTGAGCCGCCCGAGGCGGGCGCGGCCGGCGCGATCCGGCCCACCTCGCCTTCGGCGACAGCGGATCGGGGCCGGCTGTGGCACCTGCCGACGGCCGCGACACCCACCCGCAACTGCCCATCCCCGTCTCCCATGAGCCGCCGCCGCGTTGTCGTCACCGGACTCGGAATCGTCTCGCCGGTCGGCGTGGGCGTGACCGCGGCCTGGGATTCGATCTGCAACGCGCGCTCGGGCATCGGGCCGATCACGCGTTTCGATGCGTCGACATTTCCGACCAGGATCGCCGGCGAGGTCAGGGATTTCGACGTCACCAAATATCTTTCGGCGAAGGAAGCCCGGCGCTACGACACGTTCATCCACTTCGGCCTGGTGGCGACGATGGAAGCCGTGCGCGACGCGGGCATCGAGAGCTACACCGGCAATCGCGAGCGGGTCGGCGTGTGCATCGGCTCGGGCATCGGCGGGCTGCCGATGATCGAGGAGACCAAGGCCGATTTCATGAAGGGCGGCGTGCGCAAGATTTCGCCGTTCTTCATTCCCGGATCGATCATCAACATGATCGCCGGGCTCGCCTCGATCCAGTATGGATTCGAGGGCCCCAACATGGCGATCGTCAGCGCATGCTCGACTGCGAACCACAGCCTGGGCGAAGCAGCACGCATCATCGAATACGGCGACGCCGACGTCATGGTGGCCGGCGGCTCCGAATCCACCGTCTGCGCAGTGGCGGTCGGCGGCTTCTGCGCGTCGCGTGCGCTGTCGACGCGCAACGACGACCCGGCCACGGCGTCGCGTCCGTGGGACCGTGACCGCGACGGCTTCGTGCTGGGGGAGGGCGCCGGCGTGCTGGTGCTCGAGGAGTACGAGCACGCGAAGGCGCGCGGCGCACGCATCTACTGCGAGCTCTCGGGGTACGGGATGAGCGCCGACGCGCATCACATCACGGCGCCGCCGGAAGACGGCCGCGGCGGGATGCGCAGCATGCGCAATGCGATGGCCAATGCCGAGCTCAATCCCGAGGACATCGACTACATCAACGCGCACGGGACGTCGACGCCGCTGGGCGACGTCGCGGAGTGCATTGCCGTCAAGCGCGCGTTCGGCGACCACGCGAAGAAGGTCGCGGTGAGCTCGACCAAGTCGATGACCGGGCACCTGCTGGGCGCCGCAGGCGGCGTCGAGGCGGTATTCACGGTGCTTGCGCTGCGCGACCAGATCGCGCCGCCGACGGCGAACCTCGTCCACCAGGACCCGCAGTGCGATCTCGACTTCGTCCCGCTCACCGCCCGCCCGATGAAGATTCGCGCCGCGTTGTCGAATTCGTTCGGCTTCGGCGGCACCAACGCCACCTTACTGTTCCGGGCCCTCTGACCGCACCCTGACGCAACCGCCGGGCGCGCTGGCAGTGCCCTCGTGGAAACCCTCGCATCGGCAATGTCCCTTTTCGTCCAGAAATACGGCGGCACCTCCGTCGGCAGCATCGAGCGCATCCGCAACGTCGCGCGGCGCGTCGCCCGCTATCATCGCGAAGGCCACGATCTCGTGATCGTCGTCTCGGCGATGAGCGGCGAGACCAATCGGTTGCTTGCGCTCGCGCGCGAGCTCTCGCCCACGCCGGATCCGCGCGAGCTCGACGTCGTCGCGGCGACGGGCGAGCAGGTCACCATCGGGCTCCTCGCGATCGCGCTGCACGAGCTCGGCGTCAAGGCAAAGAGCTACACCGGCGGCCAGGTGCGCATCGTCACCGACAGCGCGTTCACCAAGGCGCGCATCCTGACGATCGACGAGGCGTCGATGCGCGCCGATCTCGCCGCCGGCACGGTGGTCATCGTCGCCGGCTTCCAGGGAATCGATGCCGATGGCAACATCACGACGCTGGGCCGCGGCGGTTCCGACACGTCGGGCGTGGCGCTTGCGGCGGCGCTCAAGGCCGACGAATGCCAGATCTACACGGACGTCGACGGCGTCTATACGACCGACCCGCGCATCGTCCCCGAGGCGCGGCGGCTCGACACCATCACGTTCGAGGAAATGCTCGAGATGGCGAGCCTCGGCTCCAAGGTGCTGCAGATTCGCTCGGTAGAGTTCGCCGGCAAGTACAAGGTAAGGCTCCGTGTGCTGTCGTCGTTCGAGGACCCGGAGTCGACGTCGAAGGGCACGCTCATCACGTTCGAGGAAGACGAAGCCATGGAACAGGCGATCATTTCCGGCATTGCATTCACCCGCGACGAAGCGAAGATCTCGGTGATGGGCGTCGAGGACAAGCCTGGAGTCGCCTACGCGATCCTCGGTCCCATCGCCGACGCCAACATCGACGTCGACATGATCGTGCAGAACATCGGCGCGTCCGGCCACACCGACTTCTCGTTCACGGTGAACCGGTCCGAATACCAGAAGGCGCTCGACGTTCTCGCGCGCGAGCGCGGCCGCGTGTTCAAGGCGCGCGAGATCATCGGCGACAACAAGATCTGCAAGGTGTCGGCGATCGGCATCGGGATGCGCTCGCACACCGGCATCGCGTCGAAGATGTTCAAGGCGCTGGCGGCGGAGGGCATCAACATGCAGATGATCTCCACCTCCGAGATCAAGATCTCGGTCGTCATCGACGAGAAGTATCTCGAGCTCGCCGTGCGCGTGCTGCACCAGGTCTTCGCGCTGGACCAGCCGCCGAAGGCCGCGTAACTATCGGTTTTTCTGCGGGTTTTTGCGGCGCCTGTTTGACGGGGCGGACGCCGGCCCGGTACAATGGCGCGCGTTTTACGGAGACGTGGCCGAGTGGTCGAAGGCACTCCCCTGCTAAGGGAGCATACGCCCAAAAAGGTGTATCCAGGGTTCGAATCCCTGCGTCTCCGCCAGTCAAAATGTTGTACGGCCCTGAGACATGGGTTACAGGGCGTACCTAAGACATGGGTGACACCCGTGTGCCGAACGGGTTGTCCAAGGGTTGCAGGGTTTTCTGCTCCAGGTCGATGTAGCCGAGATCGTACTGCATGAAGCTTACGATCCAGATGCCTTCGTCGATCTCCTTGATGCCGACGCGCTGACCGGCCAAGACGGTTGAGATGTTGACGCGCTTGCGGTGCATGCAGATGCGCCCGCAAGCGGTGACCAGCACATCGCGATCATGTAGCGGGTAGGTCAGTTCCGACAACCCACGATAAGCCCTCGGCGAGGCCGAATACATTTCGGCGGGCGTCTTCATGGCTAGTGCTTCGTGAGGCCGTTCCTGGTTGAACTCACTGACGAAGATGTCGAAGCGCCCCTGTTGCTGCAGGCTGTTCATGCCTGGCGGGCGCGTGGCCTCCTTCTTCAAGGTCAGATGCATGCGTTCGTGCCGGCCGTTCTGTTGAGGATGTCCTGGCTTGATGCGCTCGATGCCGATGCCTAGGCGCAACCACCAGACGGACAGCTTGGAGAGATTGAACAGGGCGTTGGGGCTGGCGAAGGGAACGCCGTTATCGGAGCGGATGGCGCTGGGCAGGCCGCGCTCGCGGAACAGATGCTCGAAGGCGGTGATGGCCGGGTCTTCGCGGGTCGAATCGAGGGCTTCGCACAGCAACAGGAAGCGGGAGGCGTGGTCGGTCACGGTCAAGGGGTAGCAGTAGTGACCGTTGCCGAGCTTGAACTCGCCCTTGAAGTCGGCGCACCACAGATCGTTGGGGGCAGTGCCGGCGGATAGCGACGTACCCGTGGCGCGCTGACGAGGGCGGCGGATTGCCTTGACCAAGCCGTGGCGGTGGAGAACCGCGTGGATGGTGCTCTTGGCCGGAATGCGGAAGTCACCGTCCAATCGGCGCACCAGGAGCTCGCGGATCTTGCGAGCGCCCCAGTGCGGCTTCTCCTGCTTGAGGGTAACGATCAGGCTCTCGATCTGGGACGGCAGCTGGTTGGCATAGCGCACCGGACGGCGCGAGCGGTCCGACAGCGCCTCGACCCCGCTATCCCTGTACCGCTGGAAGATCTTGTAGCCGGTCTTGCGGGAGATGCCGAACTCCCGGCAGACCTCGGTCATCGCTTCGCCGTCGAGCAACTTGGCCACGAATCGCAGGCGCTCGTCCATCACCGAACACTCCTTCCACGGCATAGACACCTCCCGCTCGAAAGCGGAAAGTGTTACCCATGTGTCCGGTACGTTCTGTCACCTAAGTCTCGGGCCGCTCACGGCCCGCAAGATCCACAATCCGACCCACTATCGGACATCGCCGCACCCATGGCCGAAATGGCAACAGGCGGGCTTCTCGGCCTTCCACCGTGGACGTGCCGGTATCACACCGACACTGCGTTAAAGCGGATTGACCTTCCGCTTGCTCTCACGGCTCCGCCGCCTCACCAAGTGATATTTGGGGTGGGTGGTTCGCAGGGCAAACATCGCCCCCAAGCGTTAACGTGTGGGCATGGTATTGCCCGTTATGCACTTACCTTGAGCTTCACTACGCCACCGATGGCTGAGCAGCACCTTCCGCGCATTAATCCTGGCTATAAGGGCGGCGACAGCACAGTTGCGGGCGGAAGCCAGCCGCCCAATAATGACGGCGTGAACGAGCGTGTCGCAAAGCTAGAAGCAATCCTGCCGTACCTCGCGACGAAGGGGGACGTATCGGATGCGAAGACTTCGATCATCACTTTCATGGCGACATTCGGAATGGCCGTCGCCGCGATCATCGTCGCCATCCTGCTTTTTGCGATCAATCGCGCCAATCCCCCGATAGCGCAGCCGCAGCCAATCGTCGTTCAGTTGCCCGCAACGGTATCGCCGCCGACGCCAGCGGTTTCTCCGCCGCAAAATACAAAGCCCAAGCCTTAGCCGCGAACAAAGGTCCTTGGCGTGGCGCGTTATGCCACGATCTTGTCGATCGAGCGGATCGGGCGGTCTTTGCATGGCGAGCTTGGCCGCAATCGATCGGCAGGGCGGGCGTAGACTCTTGCGGAACCGAGCGCATCGCGATACTCGCAAATTGTGATCGCGCGGCAAAGAGGAAGGAGTACATATGAAAAGACTCGCGCAATCCCTCATTCTGCTCATGCTGTTGATCTCGCAGGCAGCTGCGGCGCTGGCCACCATCGATTTCATGAAGATGAAGA
The DNA here is from genome assembly GCA_963846855.1 of uncultured beta proteobacterium. GTDB lineage: Bacteria > Pseudomonadota > Gammaproteobacteria > Burkholderiales > Casimicrobiaceae > CAIWHR01. The sequence goes on along the minus strand of CAWJXK010000008.1, from coordinate 1,562,988 downwards.
CATCGGAACAAATGGACGTTGTGAAGCCAATAATGCTTAGCTTTCTACAGAGCGGATGCAAGAAAGTGCCGGACAATTCATACACCCTCGTCAGCGCGATCGAAAAACTCGCATACGCGAAGGGCTACACTTACCAAAGTGTCGAGACGGTTGCCAAAGAAGCCGCGCTCGGTCTTGGCATGATCTGTTAGCAGCGGCACCACGATCTGCCAAATTCAATGCCGCGATTGGGGCGGCCTTTGCATCGCGACCTCGGCGTCGAGTTCGCCCAGCTTCTCCCCGATCGGCCTCGCGAGTTCGCGTGCCTCGGCCTGGCGGATCGGACTCCGGCCCAAGCGTTTCAAGCGCCAGATCGTGCAACTCTCGCTCGTGGCGCAACAGCTCGACGAGGTCGGCGAAGTCTCCGCGCGCGGCCAGGGCCTGCGCGTTTCCGAGCGCCGTCAACCTTGCGCCCGAGATTCGGGCGAGTTCGGCCCTGCGATCTGCGTCCATGCGCCGTCGCCAGGCCTAATGGCCTGGCGACGGCGCATCGTGCCTCATCGCGCGCGCGGCGGCGTCGTACAGGCTTCCCATCGCAAAGCCAACCGCCAAAAAAGTATCAGCAACAGGCCGACGGGGAGGCGAGCAACGGTTTGGCCGCCGTGCCGAGCCGTTGCTCACGCGAATCGGAAGCGTTGACCAAAATCAACATTGGCTTTCGAGCTTTGGCTCAAGACTTGCGTCATTCCGTGCGTGACCTGAATTGTGGCACGCGTCGGCTATATTGTTAGCGGGTTTGCGGCATTTCGTGACGTGGCGCGATAGCCGGAATCGGCGGTGTCTTGGAGCGGGGCCGAGAATATGCTCCATATCGCGGCTCGAACGAGAATCACTCGCGTTCAATATATCGCCTTCCCCTTGTGGGAGCGAACAGTCATCTCACGCGCGTCGATCTCGATTTGCTGAAAGCCGGACTGCAAGCATCCGAATGCAACTTATATTAAAGGATCTGTTAAGTGAACCTGCTGATCATTGTTCTTGTAACTGTCGGCATTGCTGGCGCTTGTTACGGCTACTTTGTCGCGGTTCGATCAACCAATCAATACTGCGAAGAGCGGTTTCAGTTCCGACCGATCTCGATAAAGACCAGTGCCGTTGCTATGTCGCCGTTTTGTCTGGCGTTGCTCGGACTTCTTGTGGGCGGGTCGTATGGTGAAAATCTCTTGGTCGCATCTGGAATTGGCGTCCTGGTCTTTGTGGGACTGGGTTGGTACGTCGCATCCAAGACAACAATCTTGCTGGCTTTAAGTTCGGTGATTCTTCTGTTGATCGCGGGGCTCGGGGCGTTCGTGTTCTTGCTCCTCGGCTTGCTTCTCATGACATCAGGAGAGTGCAAGCAGCAAAGGACTTCGTAGCTGTTCTTCTACAACCTGCCTAGCGGCATTGAAAAAGCGCCCCCAATTTGAGCGACGTTGATTGTCACTTCTGCGTGACGTCGGGTCCACACATTTGAGAGAGGTCAGCGTGGGAACTCCGAATGATCGTTTCCTCCTTGCATGCAACGAGCTCGGGTGGGGTGATGCAGCGAACGCATTGTGGTTTGTGTCGATCGAAGAGGCGTCGGATTGGAAACCCGGCCAGGAGTCTAAGATCGAGAATCACTACAGCTTCGGACGGGACGGTCCATATTTTCGTGATGATGAAGTCGAACGAAAAACAAGGACTCCGGGCGAGCACGCACCCATCGGTCGAAGCCAAATCGACGCCGTCGAGGCGAAGATTTGTGCACCCTTGTCCGCATCATGCAAGTCCTTAGGATTAATGGCTTACAAGGCGAATCTTTGGGGAAATGGACAGCGTGTCGCGCATGGAAACCTATACCCGTTGGGGAAGCCAAGGCTAGGGGCGCTTCCAGCCTGGTACGAAGCCCTATTCGGTTTTGGTTCGGGCGATGCAGATACCGGGCGTTACCAAGCGGCGGTCAAATCAATTCGTTTTCCATCGCTTCGAGAAGCACGACGGCGCTTGAAACCACAGGCAATTGTTTGCCTCGGTAAGACGTACTGGCGCGAATTTCGCGAGGCCTTCGAGGTGACGAGTAAACCCGTGGAGGTTGAGAAGGATAAAGTCTTGGCCTATACGGTGGAGCGAGTCATTCTTGCACCCCATTTCGCATACGGTTGGATACCCGACGAGCGTGCCGAAGCGATCTCGGCTGTACTGCGGACTTGGGCGGTGTCTTTGCCGTAACCGGCAGTTGTTAATGGAGGGCGGCAGAAGTGCGTGCAGCTCGACACCTAAAGCGTCACGGTGCGAATGCGATCCCCAATAGGGTGGCAGATGAGAGTTAGACCGGTTGACTCCTCCCTTGAAGCTTTGATGCTGTTTCTGCGGACATATCCGGCCCTCACAGGAGATGGGGTTCACATTTCCAGCCTCGCGGACATTGAAGAGGAGTTGGGTCAACTGATTGACTTGTGCCCAACCGATTTCGAAGTCGTTCTGGATAAATGGAGAGCTTCGGATAAGTTCCCGACAGTTTCGGAATTCATAGATAGCCTTCGTGAGGAGTGCTCAATGAGATTAAAGCGGCACAGTCACTAACGGAAGCCGACGCCGGCTACTCACGTTAGGCGTATCTTGCGCCGTTGTATAGCGACGGCGGCTTGAGCGGTTGACCTTGACCGCGTTGGGCAGTTGGAACGGCAATTTGGATTGCTCCCAAAATCATTAGGTCTCATTGAAAGGAAATTGCACATGGGCTTTAATAAAGATTACGTGGGCGGGGCTCTTGTTGTGAAGGGCAACACAGTTGACGTACATAGCGTGAGATGCGCTGGATATACAGACATCCGTCTAAATGAGCCGATTCAGTCTGCGAACTGGAGTGGTGACGATGTCATTGTCGTCACCACTAGCGGGAAAGCGTATCGCTACACGAACAACATTACTTCCGCGTATGCATAGAGCATCCGAGTAGGTGCGGGTCTTGCAAATGAAGCTAGTCACCTTGGCCAGGCACTGATAGCAGTGATAATTGCGGGCTGCGCGATTGACCTGAGCCGGTTTTTTGGTCCATTCGTTTCTGGAAGAATGGCTCCTTCGCAAGCGAGGAGCCCATGCGCAAGAGCCGATTTACGGATGAGCAGATGGTGTCGATTCTGCGGGAGTCCGACCGCACGTCGGTCGCGGAAGCCGCCAAGAAGCACAAGGTCAGCGACCAGACCATTTAGCTGTGGCGCAAGCACTTCGCCGGCCTCGTGCCCGCGGATGTGAAGCGGCTGAGAGCGTTGGAGCTGGAGAACGCCAAGCTCAAGCGCCTGCTCACTGAACGCGACCTTGAGGTCGACATCATGCGGGAGGTCCGCACCCGCCGCGAGGCCCAGGTCATCATCATCGTGGCGTGGCGCCAGCATTACAACGCCGTGCGCCCCCATTCGAGCATCGACTACTTGACCCCGCACGAATTCACACTGCAACATCCACCTGTTCACAACCACTCCGACCGAGCCATTTCTCAGGAATGATTGGCTCGAAATTCCAGACTCAGGTCAGGCCTACCCCGGCGTTCAAGTGGACCCAAGTCGGCGTGGTTTCGCCATCGCCGTCTGAGCCACTTGACATAGTCCGTTAGGCGCCATGAACAAGCTTCCGACCGATCGCTACGTCTTAGAGTCCATCTACAAGGTGTACGAAACGTCGTACCCGGGCCCGCGGTCTGCTTCCGGGCGGGGGGAGAACGACCCCTATGTTGAAATAGACTTGCAGGCAGTGGCGAAGAGGCTCGACTGCAATGCCGAGCTTCTATTTGGGCGGCTGTACTATCACTTAGATCAAAAATATCGGTACAAGCAAGACAACGGAGCCACGGTTTCACCATTTCAGCTGAAGATTGGCGAGAAACGTCATGCCGTTCAATTTCCTTACCTCGCTTCCATCCTCGCGGGCTTCAATCAGGAATTTCGCAGGTTCCTCATTTCGCTTGGAGTCTCCTTCGCCGCGCTCGGTATTTCTGTTGCATCCCTTGTTGTCAGCATCTTCAAGCACTGAAACACATGACGCCTAACCTGTCGATCAACGCGGACGTCCCACATGCAGGGCTTCGCCACCAAAGCGGTCCGCCGGTCAGCTTGTTCCGTTAGGCCTCTGGGGAACGCAAATGGACTGGCTTACATTCTGGGCAAGTGTCGTTTCTTCTCTTGCTTGGCCAGTAGCAACCGTCTTTCTTGTGCTGTTGCTTCGAAAGCACATCATCAAGTTGCTATCTCTCATTAAAAGGCTCAAGGCCGGACCTGTCGAGGCCGAGTTTGAGCGTGAGGTATTCGAACTGAGGTCGGAGGCGGAAGTTGAGCTTCCGCAACCCGAGTTGCCAGCCGCGACGGCTGAAAGGCAAAAGCTACTCCAGCTCGCGCAAATAAACCCGCGATCTGCAATCCTGGAAGCGTGGCACTCCGTCGAGGTTTCGGCGCAACGCTTGGCCGCGACAATTGGTCAGTCGTTCTCGCCAAGGGAAACGTACTCGCCTTCGAGCGTAGCCCGGGTGCTCGGAAAGCTTCAGGTACTTTCACCCGAAGAACTCGCTCTGTTCCACGATCTCCGGTCGCTACGGAATCGGGCCGCGCATTCCGAAGATTTCAGCCCGACCTACGATTCTGCTGTGAATTACATAGAGCTCGCGGGCCGAATCCAAGCAGCACTTTCCCGCAATCCCGCAGTTTGACCCCTCGCCGCATGCGCAAGGACTTGCAAACATCCCCGGTCTGCGTCACTCGCGCAAGCGAGGCCTAACCCGGCGTTCAAGCGGACCCAGCTCGGCGGGGCTATCGTGCGGACTTGGGAATGCCTGGGCGAGTCACGACTGCATGTAACTCAGCACCATCCGCACGCTCAAATCCCGTTAGGCTGAATGCCTGCGGACTCATTCCCACGATGTGGACATCGAACAGGCGCGGACGCGCTTGCGAAGGAAGGATGCTTTCCGTCTCCCACAGTAAGGCAATGCGAACATATCGCCGCAGCTCATCATCGCGCAACTCTTCAATACGCGGATCGCCCTCGCTAGCGCTGGTCGGTTAATAACCTCACGCCAAGGCAATATTCGCCCGCGATCCTCGGCGGAAGGAAAGATGCCCCACGTGTCATTTCCTGCCGCTCATCGCCGCGTCGCTTCACAAATGGGAGAGCCGCTGCGCCACCCAATTCTCCAATTTCCGCGCAAGGAACACAGAGGCCAACTATCCGATCCCAAGATCGAAATCGCCGTATCGCCCCATCGTAGGCATGGTTATTGCTGCTGCTGAACTGTTGCAGCGAGTCCTCTTTTTTGACTCCGATAACAAGGGGCCGGCCAAATCGGCACACGGGAGAAATCATGCACCGGCACGACTTTACGTCCGCGCTGGCCAAGATCATTGGCGTGCTAGCACTCGTTTTATGGATTCCGACAGCGAAGGCAATCGACTACGCCGTCACAGTTTCACGAGATGCCCAAGACTACTACGTCGGCAAAATCGGCTATCAGGGAGTCGTCCAGACCCAGTTTTGTTTTGAGTTTGTCTTTTTCGACAATGCGACGCTGAGGCTCACGACGCCTAGCACCGGATCATTGATTTTTTCTTCAGGGCAACAATGTTCGGTGCTGAACGTATTTGACCCCGCCACCGTGGCTGCTGGCAACTATGCTGTGAACGTTAATAGCGCTGGCGATGGCTACTATGAACTAACGGACCATTCATACCTGATTAAGGCGATGGGTTTTGATTTCGCGTTTGGTTCTTCGGCTACGCTTTCGGTGACGTCCGCAATCAATGGACTCGCCTTTGGCACGATCAAACTTGCTAGCTCCTCGTTCTCGCAGCCACTTGAAAACATATACTCGGGCAGACTAAGTGGCGGCGGCGGCGGCGGTGCCCCCAATCTCACCATTAGCGCCTTTAGCGCCTCCCCCACTAACGTCAGCGCGGGTGGCACCGTAAATTTGGCGGCTACTATCAGGAACGCGGGCACCGCGAGCAGCGCCGCCACCACCCTGCATTACTACGAGTGGCTCGGCAGCACATGGAGTGAGATGACGTTCTGTCGGGATAGTGTCGGATCGTTGGCGCCTGGCGCGACGTCCAGCCAATCCTGCGCCATCATCCCGCCATCGGCACCCGGCACGTACGACTACAACGTGGCTGTTGATACGGTCTCTGGAGAATCTGTCACAACCGATAACGCGGGTGCCTACGTCTCTGTATCGGTGAGTGGCGGCGGCGGTGCCCCCAATCTCACCATTAGCGCCTTTAGCGCTTCCCCCACTAACGTCAGCGCGGGTGGCACCGTAAATTTGGCGGCTACTATCAGGAACGCGGGCACCGCGAGCAGCGCCGCCACCACCCTGCATTACTACGAGTGGCTCGGCAGCACATGGAGTGAGATGACGTTCTGTCGGGATAGCGTCGGATCGTTGGCGCCTGGCGCGACGTCCAGCCAATCCTGCGCCATCACCCCGCCATCGGCACCCGGCACGTATGACTACTATGTGGCCGTTGATACGGTCTCTGGTGAATCTGTCACAACCGATAACGCGGGTGCCTACGTCTCCGTATCGGTGAATGGCGGTACCGGCAACAACTACCAGGGCCTTTGGTGGAAAGCCCCGGCGGGGTCGGAGTCTGGCTGGGGCGTCAATTTCGCGCACCAAGGCGATAGCGTATTCGCCACGTGGTACACGTACGACGCCAGCGGCAAGCCATGGTGGCTCTCAATGCTCGCCAGCCGGACGGCGCCAACGAGCAACGCCTACAGCGGTCTCATCTACGTCGATACCGGCCCCCCCTTCAACGACTTCGTCGGCGCCGGAACCCCGGCGCAGGTCGGAAGCGGAACTGTGACGTTTACCGATGGCAACAACGGCAGCTTCTTATACACGGTAAACGGAACGACGCAGACCAAGGCGATCGCCCGCTATGACTTGGGCACCGGTCCGCAGCCCGCGTGCACGTACGGTGTGGCGCCCAATTTCGCGGCCGCGACTAATTACCAGGACCTGTGGTGGGTGGCAGGGGGCGCGGAATCTGGATGGGGAGTTAACTTCACACACCAGGGCAATAGCGTATTCGCGACGTGGTACACGTACGACGCCGGCGGCGCGCCCTTGTGGTTATCGGTCCTGGCGACACGGGTGGGCACGAGCAACGTCTATACAGGGACGCTGTATCGCAGCTGGGGGCCGCGGTTCGACGCCTATGACACGACCAAATGGTTGTCGGCCCAGGTAGGGACCGCGACATTCACATTCGCCGATGGCAATCATGCGACGTTCGCTTACATGACGAACGGCACCGGTGGATTGCCGGCGGCGACTCAGAGCAAGCAAGTCACGCGTTACCTGTTCGCGGCGCCGGCCGGCACCGTTTGCAATTAGTACAGCCAGGGCTTCAGTTGCGGCAGAGTTGCCGGCCCATACGTTGGGTGTCCAACTCGTCACGGCGGACCGGTCAGGCGACCGGTCGTTTGGCGAGTACGCATTCTTGCATTTGCCAATCTGAGAAAAGCGCATCGCAAGCCGGACCAGCGCACCGCCGACCACGGCGGCGAGTCGGCGTTGCGCATCGGCGACCCTCAGCCTTTCCTATGAGGAATGCTGGTCGCGCGAACAGAGGAGTATCCTGATGTCGCCGCTCCAGGCGCCTCACGGCGTGCGGTACCAGGCGTCGTACGTGCCGGTGTCCATGTGGGATTTAATGGAGGCGGTAGGCGGCGTGACAGGCCACGCATTGCTGCATGACGGTGCCCAGCGCGGCCAGCGCCGGCCGAACGTCGTTGCTCACGCTTGCGGTCTGTGCGTCGACGGCGAAGCGGCTGGCCGCCCGGTGCATCTGCGTCCCGATGTCCTGCATCGCCTGCGGCATGAAAGGCGCGATGTGCGTCGCACCGTGAAGCTCCAGCGAACTCATTCCGAGGCGCTGCTCGGCGATGGTCGCGGCCTTGTCGAATTCGTTCTTGGACAGGGCCACATCGATCTCCTGCAACGCGAGCAAATGGTCACGCATGCTGGTAATCGTGTGCAGGCGCATCGCTTCGGGAAATTGGACGAATTGCCGTGTATCAGCGCTGGGGACAGCGGTTGCGGTCATCGAATGCTGGTGGTCCTGCGCGATGGCGGAGGACGCAAGGGCGCCCACCCAAGCCACTGTCAAGGCTGCCGCTAGAGCTGCGGTGATCCGCATCTGGCCTCCACGAGTGAATGGTAGTGGCACCTGCATCGGGCAGGAGCCCGACACGCGCGTCAGCTGCGGCCGCCGCACCCGCAGCCGTACGCAACCGGCACGGCGGCCCCTGCGGGATCCGCGTTCGCGGTGAACCAGCCGGCGATCTTCTCTCGGCTCGGCACGCCGCCCGAGTGGACGACCTTGCCGTCGACGACGACGCCGGGCGTGGCCAGAATTCCGAAGCTCATGATGTCCTGGATCGCTTCGACCTTTTCCAGAGTGATCGCGACGCCCAGTTCCTTCGCCACCTGCTCGACGCGCTGACTCGTCGCGCGGCAGTTGGCACAACCCGTTCCCAGTACCTTGATTGCTTTCATGATGTCGTCCCGTTGGTCTACAACACCGCGTTAAACACGTAGCCCACCAGCAGGATGCCGCCCGCCACCACCGCGGCAAACGTGGCGATGAGCCGCATCTTGAGTACCCTGCGCAGGATGACCATCTCCGGCAGCGACAGCGCGATGACACTCATCATGAACGCCAGCACCGTGCCGAGCGCGGCGCCTTTGGCCAGCAGCGCCTCGACGACGGGAATGATGCCCGCGGCGTTCGAATACATCGGCACTCCAATCAGCACGGCGACCGGCACCGACCACCAGACATCCTTGCCCATCAATCCGGCCATGAAGTCCTCGGGCACGTAGCCGTGGATGGCAGCGCCGATGGCAATGCCCGCAACGACGTAGGGCCAGACCCTGCCGACGATTTCGCGCACCGATGCAAACCCGGCCTGTACGCGCTCAGCCAACGTCACCGCATCCGCGCCGACTGCTGCGTTGAGGCGCGGCATGTTCTTCACCCAGTCCTCGAGATGTGCCTCCATGTGCAGCCGGCCGATCACCCAGCCGGAGACGATGGCAACCGCAAGGCCAAGGCCAAGGTAGAGGCCGGCGATCTTCCAGCCGAAGAGCCCGAGCAGCAGCGCGAGCGCGACCTCGTTGACCATCGGCGCCGAGATCAGGAAAGAGAGCGTGATGCCGAGTGGCACGCCCGCCTGCACAAACCCTATGAACAGTGGGACCGCCGAGCAGGAACAGAATGGGGTCACGACACCGAGCGAGGCCGCCAGGACGTTGCCCAATCCCTCGGCGCGGCCGGCGAGCAGGGCCCGCGTTCGTTCGGGTGTGAAGTAGGAATTGATCATTCCCATGACGAACACGACGCCGGTGAGCAGCAGCAGCACCTTTGGCGTGTCGTAGAGGAAGAATTGGAGCGCGCCGCCCAGGTGGCTGTCGCGATCCACGGGCAGTGCGGCCGTCAGCAGCTCGGATACCGGTGCCAAAGCTTGAAACGCGACGAACCACACCGCGGCCGCGACCAGCAGGAACAAGCGGGGCCAGTGGCTGGGGAGCGTCAGGACGGCGTTCATGCGACCCGTCCGATGGCACGCAGCGGTCGGCCCCCGAACGCCTCAAGGCGCTTTCTCACCTCGCGCAGCTTATCGGCCGGTACGCCACCGCCGACGAGCGCGTCGAGCATCGACCGAGCCCATTTGGGCAAGGTCGCCAACCGATAGTGCATCCACGTCCCCTCGCGGCGGGACTTGATCCAGCCCCCATCACGCAGCAGGGCGAGGTGGCGAGAAACGCTCGGTTGAAGCTCTTCGAGCGCGGCGACGAACTCGCAGACGCAAACTTCACCTTCCACGGCCAACAGCGCCAACATGCAGCGCCGAGTGGAATCACCGATCAGATCGACGTTGGGATTCACGTTTGCAATATAGCGCGTGCGTTATATATAGGATTGTGCATGCGGTTGATCTGCGTCAAGGCTGCGGCAAATTTGGCGCAGTTATCGGCGCACGGCGCGGTGTTGACGCGAATACTCGATGCGATTCAATGCTTCTGGAATGCAATTCTCGGATCCGGGCGCAGGGGACTGGGGATCGCGGAATTCGAATAATTCCGCGTACACGAGCATTGTCAAGAAGTGAAGTCGACGACCTCAATCCCTCTTCATTTCCAGGCGCGCCATCCAGCAGAGCGTCGAACTCGACCAGAATCGCTTCGTGCGATCCGGACCTGTGGCGGCGCAAAGCGGCGACATCCCACCTCGGTCGCCGATTCATCCCGTCGCGCGCTCATAGATCCGATGAGGACGGTCAGATCGTCTGCGCTAACCCATTGAAGACCAAGGTGGGAGTAGCAACCAATCCCCCTGGGGACGCCAGTTCTGGGACGGTCTTTCGCCCGCCAGCCGCACTGCGCGGTCGCGCACTCAACCGCGGGCAGCGCCGCCCGCTTCCCACACCGAGCCTCCTTGCGCGCCGCTTACGGCGAACTGCGAGCGCTGGCGCTTGTCCATTGTGCCGGGACACAAGAACAATCATGCGCAAAACGACGACGGGCTGACGCCTGCGACCGTTGCGTGGCGTCGCAGCCGCGCAACCCGCCGCGCGTAAATTTCGAATCCATTTTCCTCGTTGCCGCTGCGGCCATGCCGCGACTCCTTCCGCGACGATCGCAAGCGCAGCGCATGCAACGATCAGAGCCCACTTCGCTGGCGATCGCCCCGGCAAACACGATGAACTGGGATTACGTCCCGCGGCGGCGGCGGGACGTGGTCACGATACCGACGGTGTGGCTGACGCTGATCCTGTCGCTGCTGACGCACGTCGCCATGCTGTGGTACTTCCTGCCGCAGATTTCCAAACTGCCCGGCAGCGGAGCCGATGCCGGCAAGGCTGGTTCGACGCTGGTAGCGCGACTGCAGCCGATGCCGCCGCCTGCGGCTTCGCCGCCGCCGTCGCCACCGCCCGCGCCCGTCGTGGCCCCTGTCATCCGTCGCGCGCCCCCCGCGCCGCCGCAGCCACGGCGCCCCCCCGCGGCGCGCGAGCCTGCCGGCGCATCCAGGCCGGCGCCGGTGCTGACCACACCAATTCCGCAGCCCGCCGCGCCGAAGGCGCCGCCACCGCCTGCCGAACCCGACCTCGCGGCGTATATCGCGGCACGGCGCATGGCGCGGGGGGAACCTCCGTCACGCCCGGAAGCGGCTGCACCGAGGTCGGCGGCCGAGCTCGAGAACGAGCGGCGCGACCGGACGATCGCCGCCAATCTCGCCTCCGGCCAGCAGCAGCCGAGCTTCGGCTTCGATCCGCGGACCAGCGGCGGCATCTTCGAGCTGAAGCGCATGGACGACTCCGAGGCCGATTTCTGGTTCATCGGCTGGGACAAGGACATCGGCCGCCGCGCGAGGCAGCTTATCGAGGTTCGCCGGGGCACGAACAGCGACATTCGTCTCGCGATCGTACGCAGGATCATTTCGATCATCCGGGACGAGGTGAAGGAGGATTTCACGTGGAAATCCGAGCCCACGGGACGGATGTACAACCTTTCGGCGCGCCCCGGTGACAACGCGGAGCTGGAAGCCTTCCTGTTGCACGAGTTCTTTCCCGAATTCAGCGGGGCGCGCTGACCCGGGGCAGGCCGCACTCGCTGCGCGCCTGTTTCGACGTTGCCGCCGTGCATCGCGATTATCCGACGCCTGCGGCACGCACGCATCGACCGGCAACGAGTAAAATCGCGCGTCCAATTCAAACTCCGCGCAGGATGATTCCCCGATGAATCCCAGCACGCTCGCTACGGCCGTCGCCCGTCATTGGGACGACGAAATCGTCCCCGAACTCGTCGAATACATCCGGATCCCCGCCAAGTCGCCGCACTTCGACCCCGATTGGAAGTCGCATGGTCACATCGAAAAGGTGATCAAGCAGGCCGAGGCGTGGGTGCGCCGCCAGTCCGTGCGCGGGCTCGCCGTCGAGATCATTCGCCTTCCGAGCCGGACACCGCTCCTGTTCTTCGAAGTGCCGGCATCGGGGAAGTCCGCGGGCCCGCACACGATCGTGCTTTACGGCCATCTCGACAAGCAGCCGGAAATGACGGGCTGGCGCAAGGATGGCGGCCCCTGGGTACCGCTGCTCGACGACGGCAAGCTCTATGGCCGCGGCGGCGCCGACGATGGCTATGCGGTGTTCGCGGCGGTGGCGGCGATCGCAGCGCTTCAGGCGCAAGGCGCGCCGCACGCGCGTTGCATCGGTCTCATCGAGACCTGCGAGGAGTCGGGCAGCTACGATCTGCCCGCGTACCTCAAGCACCTCGCGCCGCGCCTCGGCAAGGTCGATTTCGTGATCGGCCTCGATTCCGGCTGCGGCGATTACGAGCGGCTGTGGGTGACGACGTCGCTGCGCGGGCTCGCCGGCGGCACGCTGTCGGTCGACGTGCTCACCGAGGGCGTGCATTCGGGCGACGCGAGTGGAGTCGTGCCCTCGTCATTCCGGATCGCGCGGAGCCTGCTCGATCGCATCGAGGACAGCGCGACGGGCCGCATCGTTCCGCCGGATTTCCACGCGGTCATTCCCGATGAGCGCGCGGTGCAGGCGCGCGCCGCCGCGGATGTGCTGGGCGAGATGGTGACCACGCGTTTCCCTTTTGCCGGCGGCACCAAGCCGATGGTCGGCGGCCGCGCGGAGGCCCTGCTCAATCGCACGTGGCGCCCCGCGCTTTCGGTGATAGGCGCCGACGGCCTTCCACCGGTCGCCGATGCCGGCAACGTGCTGCGCCCGCGCACGGTGCTGCAGCTGTCGATGCGGCTACCGCCAACCGTTGATGGAGAGCAGGCGGTCAAGGCCCTGAAGCGGATCCTGGAAGCGGATCCGCCGCACGGGGCGAGTGTGCGGTTCGAGTCCGAATCCGGCGCGACCGGCTGGAACGCGCTGCCGACGGTGCCGTGGCTCGCTTCGGCAGTGGACGATGCGTCGCGTCGCTATTACGACAAGCCGGCCGCGGCGATGGGCGAGGGCGGCACGATCCCGTTCATGGCGATGCTGGGAAAATATTTCCCGGAGGCGCAGTTCCTCATCACCGGAGTGCTGGGACCGCATTCGAACGCGCACGGCCCCAACGAATTCATCCACATTCCGTATGCGAAAAAGCTCACGGCATGCGTCGCCGGCGTCATCGCCGCGCATGCCGGCAAGCACGATTGAGCTGTTCCAAAGTTCGGTACGATGGGGTGCGGAACGCGCGTTGACAGTTCGGAACGTGCCGCACGCCGATCGGCGATGTCGCGCGGCCTTCGCCACTGCGCGTGCTCGCCGAGCTTGCGGTAGAGGCCCGACAGGCAGATTCCGAGCCGCTGTGAGGCCAATCTGCGGTCACCCTGCACGTTGGTGATCGCGCGCCGGACGATCTCGATCTCGAGCTGCTGCAGCTGCTCGCGCAGGCTTCCTCCGCCGCCATTTCCGGCCGCCGCCGCCTTTGGATCCACCGATCGTTGTCGGGACGGCGTCGCGCAGGGGGTCACGCGAGCGGGAAGACGTCGTGCCGCTTGCGCGCCAGCGTTCGGATCAGGAGCTTCGCGATGTCGCCGTCGAACTCGGGTCGTGGTGGCGCTTCGACGAGGCGGTTGAGCTCGCCGTCGTCGCGCGCGGTGCCGAGCCAGCACCAGTCGCGGATGACGTGGATGTCGGTGCGCTCGCCCAGGAGCGCCCGCTCGCGGATGGCGGCGAGCCCGTGGAATGGCCACGCCGGTACGGCCAGGGGCGCGAGCGCGGCGGCGAGGCGCGCGTGATGCGCGTCCATCGATTCCTCGCCGATGCACGCGCCGGCGCAGCGCCTCACCTGTCGCGCGAAGCACGCGCCCTGACGCTTTTCCAGCCCGAGCGCCTTCCAGCAGAGGGCCTGCTCGGTCGCGAGATGGCGCAGCGTTTCGCGCGCCTGTCGCTTCGAGCTGAACGGGCCGTAGCGGCCGGAAAGCTCGCGCGCATCCACGCCCGCGGCCGGAATGTAGCGCGGCGGGCCGGGTGTGGGCGGCAGCTCCAGCACGCCGGCTTCGCTCTTTCGCCGCAGCGCGTGGTTGTGCGCCGGCAACAGCGCCTTCACCAGCGCGGATTCGCGCAGCAGCGCGCCCAACTCGCCCGCCGTCTCCTCGTATTCGATGCGACGGATTTCCGCGGACAGCCGCGAATCCGTCGCGGACCGGTAATCCGACGAGAAATGCGCACCAACCCGCTCACGGAGGTTGCGGCTCTTCCCGATGTAGAGCGGAAGCGCGTTCAGTCCGTAGAACAGGTAGACGCCCGGGCCTTCGGGGAGGGACGAGATCGCGTCCTGCGGCAACTGCGGGGGCAGGCTCGGCGTCTTCAGCACCCGCTTCGTGGCCTCGGCGATGGCATCGGCGGACCAATCGCGGTAGAGCGCCTGTACGAACGCCCACAGCACGCGGGCGTCGCCGAGCGCACGGTGCCGCGCTTCCGCGCCGAGCGCATGGCGCGCGATCAGGCTGTCCAGGTTGTGCCGCTCGGCCTCCGGATAAAGCCGCCGAGACAGCTTCACCGTGCAGAGCACACGCGCCGTGAATGCGGCGCCCTCGCGGGCGAAGGCGTGCTTGAGGAAGCCGTAGTCGAAGCGCGCGTTGTGCGCCACGAACAATGCGTCCGCGGTGCGCGCCGCCACGTCGGCCGCGACCGCCCGGAAGGGCGGGGCGTCGCGCACCATCGCGTCGGTGATCCCCGTGAGCGATTGGATGGCGGGCGGGATGGGCGTTCCCGGGTTCACCAGCGTGCTCCATTCGGTCACGGTCGGCGGGGCGATGCCCGCCGGATCGGCGTCGACCCGGACGATGCCGATTTCGGTGATCGCGTCGTCGGCCGCGTTCATCCCCGTGGTCTCGAGATCGACGAAGACGACGCTGGGCGCGAACAGGTTCATGGGTGGCACCCGGGGAGCGTCATGGACCGGGATGTCGGGATTGTGCGGCAAGGGGCTTGACCGGCGAACGTTCGTTCGGTATGGTACCCCAATGTCGAACGATCGTTCCTATCTGGCGCTGCTGCAGGACTATTACTCGAAGCACCGGGCCCTGCCGTCGTTCGCCTTCATCGGGTCGCTGCTGGGGCTGAAATCCAAGTCCTCGGTCGCCGCGATGGTGGCACGCCTGAAGCTTGCCGGCTATATCGAATCGACCCCGGATCGCAGGCTCGCGCCGACCCGGCGCTTCTTCGAGCGCCCAGTCGCCGAATCGCCCGTTCATGCGGGTCTGCCCAGCGTCATCGAGGACGCCCCGGCCGATGCATTGACGATCGACGACTATCTGATCGAGCGCCCGTCGCAAACCGTGCTGGTGCGCGTCAAGGGCGATTCGATGATGGACGCGGGCATCCTCGACGGCGATCTCGTGGTCGTCGAAAAGGCCGCCGCGGCCAAGCGCGGCGACATCGTCGTCGCGATCGTCGACGGCGAATTCACGCTGAAGACGCTCGACCTCGAGCGGGGCCGCTTCGTGCTCAAGCCGGAGAACCCGGCCTATCCGGTCATCCGCCCCGAGGGCGCGCTGGAGATTTTCGGCGTGATGGTGGGCCTCGTTCGCAAGATCTGAGCGTCCGCGGCGAGCTGCCGCGACATCTCTCCGCGCCGGGGCGCACGGCGGCGTCCGCGCCCGCCGGCGGTCGTCACGATCGTGGTAACGTTTCCTCCGGGACTGTCGATGACGTCAGCGGCGTCTTCGCCGATGCGGCCTTCGGCACGCGTCGGAATCCGGGCGGTCACCGGCAGGGAGCGCATCGATGCAGCGACTGATCGTCGGAATCACGGGAGCCACGGGCGCGATTTTCGGCGTCCGGCTGCTCCAGGCGCTCGAAGGCAGCGGCATCGAGACGCATCTCGTCATCAGCAAATGGGCGCTGCAGACGATCGAGCACGAGGTCGATCTGTCCGTCGACGCCATCCGGGCGCTGGCGACGATAACCCACGAGCCGGGCAACTTCAACGCGCCGATCGCGTCGGGATCGTTTCGCGTCGACGGCATGGTCGTCGCGCCCTGCTCGGTGCGCAGCCTCGCTGCGATCGCGCACGGCAACGGCGACACCCTGATCCATCGTGCTGCCGACGTCGTCCTCAAGGAGCGCCGGCGTCTCGTGCTGCTGGTCCGCGAGATGCCGCTCTCGGAGATCCATCTCGAGAACATGCTGAAGCTCGCGCGGATGGGCGCGACGATCATGCCGCCGATGCCCGCGTTCTACAACCGCCCGCAGACAATCGAGGACATCGTCGATCACATAGTCGCGCGCACGCTCGATCAGCTGGACATTCCCGCACCGTTCGCGCGCCGCTGGGACGGATTGCCTCGCGCGCAGCCGGTATCGCTGCGCCGCAAGCGCTGACGCGACCGGCGTCCGACCGATGCCGGCGCCTCCGAAGCTCGCTCTCGTGCTCTCCGGAGGGGGGGCACGCGCCGCGTACCAGGCCGGCGTGCTCGCGGCGATCGCCGAGTGGCTGCCGCCCGGTGTCCCGACCCCCTTCACTATCGTGTGCGGAACGTCGGCCGGCGCGATCAACGCGGCCGCGATCGCCGCCGGCGCGAAGCATTTCGCCATTGCGACGAAGCGCCTGTGCGAGCTCTGGAGCACCTTGCATGTGCAGGACATCTACCAGACCGATGCGCTGCAACTGATGGGGCAGGGCGGGCGCTGGCTGGTCTCGTTCGTTCCCGTGTGGCGGCACCGCCGTCCGGCGAGCCTGCTCGACAACGCGCCGCTGGCGGGCTTTCTCGCGCGCAACATTCCGTTCGGCGCCGTGCAGTCGGCGCTCGAGGCGGGCATCCTCGATTCGTTCGCGGTGACCGCGATGAGCTACCGCAGCGGGATGTCGGTGACGTTCTGCCAGGCCAGGGCCGGGATCACACTGTGGGAGCGCTCGCAGCGCCTCGGCGTCCCGGCGACGATCGGCGTCCAGCATCTGCTCGCCTCGAGCGCGATTCCCTTCGTCTTCCCGCCGGCGCCGATCGACGGCGAGTATTTCGGCGACGGGGCGGTGCGGCAGGTCGCGCCGACCGGCCCGGCGCTCCATCTCGGCGCGGACCGCATCCTGGTGATCGGCGCCGCCCGGAGTACCGTGCACCACGACACGCCGGCCACTGCGATGCCGCCGTCGATGGCGCAGATCGGCGGGCAGGTGCTCGCCAGCATCTTCACCGACGCCCTCGGCACCGATCTCGAGAAGGTGCGCCTCGTGAATGTCGCGGTACGCCAGATCCCGTCGGATCGGCTCACCGCCAGCCCGGTTCCGCTGCGCGACGTCGGGCTCGCCGTGATGACGCCCAGCATCGTGCTGGAGGACATCGCGCTCGCGCATGTCGGCGAGCTGCCCAGATCGATGCGCGTGCTGCTGCGCGGCATCGGCGCGACCCATCCGGGCGGCGGGGCGCTGCTGTCCTACCTGTTGTTCGCCCCGGGATTCTGCAATGCGCTGATGGACCTCGGCCGCGCCGACGCAGTGACGCATCGCGCCGAGATCGAGGCGCTGCTCGCAGGTGCCTGCTGATCGCGCTCCAGGTCTTGCAGGCTCCTAGCGTGGTGCGGTCTTTTCGACTTCCACCAGGCAATCGTAGAAGGTCGCGCCGCCGCCCAGGTCGGTGAGCGCCTGGCTGGTGACGGCATTGGCGTTGGCGCCGCCCGGCGACAGCTTCTTCCACCACACCGACGGCGCGACGACGACATCGCGGCGGGCCCGGTCGGTGACGTTCGCGGTCGCGACGAACGCGCCGCGGGCGTTGAAGATGCGCACGGTGTCGCCCGTCGCGATCGCCCGTGGCGCCGCGTCGTCGGGGTGGATCTCGAGTCGCGGCCCGCGTTCCTCCGCGACGAAGCGCTCGAGATTCGCAAACGAGGAATTGAGAAAATTGCGGGCCGGCGGCGAGATGAACGCCAGCGGGAAGCGCTTCGCCAGCGCCGGATTGCTCGCGGCCGATTCGCGCGGCGCCACGAAGGCCGGCAGCGGATCGTGCCCTCGCGACGCGAGCGTCGCAGAATGGAACTCGCATTTGCCCGACGGCGTCGGGAACGCGCCCTCGGCGAACGGCGCGTAGGGCGCCGGCACCGAAAGCCGGGCGAATCCGTCCCGCTTGAGGCGGTCCCACTCGATGCCCGCCGCGCGCGGATGCGTGCGTCGGAAGGCCTGCCGCGCGATGTCGTCGTCGGATTCGCGGAAACACGGCTCGGTGAAGCCCATGCGCGCGGCGAGCAGCCGAAACACCTCGGTATTGGGCTTGGCCTCGCCGAGCGGCGCGATGGAGGGGTTGTTCGCGAGCGCGTAGATATGCCCGTAGGAGCTGTGCACGTCGGTCTGCTCCAGCTGGGTCGTCGCCGGCAGCAGGATGTCCGCAAAGTCGGCGGTGTCGGTCTGGAAGATTTCGTGCACGACGCAGAACAGATCCTCGCGCCCGAAGCCTGCCGCGACCCGGGTGGAATCCGGCGCGACGGCGACCGGATTGGAGTTGTAGACGTAGATCGCGCGAATTGGCGGATCGGCGAGGTCGCACAGCGCATCGCCGATCGCGCTCATGTTGATGGTGCGCGGATCGCCGTGGATGAGGTCGGGCCGCTCGAGCGCGGCGGTGTCGATCGGAAAATTGCCCGATGACGAAAGCAATGCGCCGCCCGCAGGATCGCGCCAGGCGCCGACGAGGGCGGGCAGGCATGCGATGGCGCGCACCGCGTTGGCGCCGCCCGCGTGGCGCTGTAGCCCGTAGTTGAGGCGGATCGCCGCGGGGCGCGTCGTCCCGTATTCGCGCGCGAGATCGACGATCGCTGCGCTCGGGATGCCGCAGATCGCCGCCACGCGTTCCGGCGGGAACTCGGCGGCGCGGCCGCGTAGCGCATCGAAGCCGATGGTGTGGCGCGCGATGTAATCGTGGTCGAGCAGATCCTCGGCGATCAGCACCTGCATGATGCCGAGCGCCAGCGCCGCGTCGGTGCCGGGTAGCGGCGCGATGTGGTCGTCGCACTTGTCCGCCGTCACCGACCGGTACGGATCGATGGCGACGAGCCGCGCGCCGCGCCGCCGCGCTTCCTGCGCGCGGGTCCAGAAATGCAGGTTCGAGGTGATCGCATTGCAGCCCCAGAACAGGATCAGCCGGCTCGATACGATCTCCTCGACGTCGGTCCCGATCGACGCCCCGATCGTCGCGGTCCAGCCGGCCTTGCCGGCGGTGGCGCAGATCGTTCGGTCGAGCAGCGACGCGCCCAGCCGATGGAAGAAGCGCCGGTCCATCGACGAGGACTGCAGGAGTCCCATCGTCCCGGCATAGGAATAGGGAAGGATCGCCTGCGGCCCGTCCGGCGACGCCGCGATTGCGCCAAAGCGCTCGGCGATCGTCGCGAGCGCCTCGTCCCACGAAATGCGCTCGAAGCGGCCTTCGCCCTTGCGGCCCACGCGACGCATCGGATGCAGCACGCGGTCCTTCGAATACGTGCGCTCGAGATAGCGTGCGACCTTGGTGCAGAGCTTGCCGGCGGTCGGAGGGTGGTCGGTGGCGCCGCGCACTTCGATCGCGCGCCCGTTTTCGACCGTCACCTGCATCGCGCAGGTGTCGGGGCAGTCGTGCGGACACGCGCCGCGCACGACAGTCCTGTTCCCGTTTGCGTTCGGATCGAGAGGCACGCGGCAATGATAGCGCGGGCCGATGAGGACGCCGCGAGCACGCGTCTTGCGGGGTTGGGAGTCGGCCGCGCCGATTCCGAACGCGTCGTCCGCATACCGTCAACTGGACGTCGCTTGCGGCGCCATGGTGCTCCGGGACGGCGTCTTTTGTTCCCTACATCCGCCGTGCTCGAACGTCGCGGCGGTTAACGCAGGCTGCTGAAAAACAAGTGGTTTCCGACAGCCGCCCGAGGCCATCGTCCAGTTGGCACGGTTGGTGCTTATGAGGTGGCAGGCAAAGGCAATCAGCAGAAAAGGAAATTCAAATGGAGGCCTCGGTGATCTACACGCATTACGACTATCTCGATCTCGCGCCGGGCGCAAGCACCGCCCGCATCGAAGCCGCGTATGCGCAGGTGCTGGAGCGCTTCGGGTATGGCGGCGCCGACATGGAACAGGACATGGGCGGTCTCGTCCGGATGATTCACGCCGCGTACGAGGTGCTCTCCGACCCGCAGCTGCGGCGTCGCTATGACGAAGAGCTGGCGCGCGAAGCCGCGCTCGCCGACGCCGAGCTCAAGTCCGTTCTCGACCAGCCCCCGGCCGGAACGGCGCAACGATTCCAGGATGCCCCGATGGCGCTGCAGCAGATGCTGCGCCAGCTCGCGGCGTGACCCCCCTCCTGCGGCAGATTTGACGGTCGCCGGGTTTTTATACGCAAACAGCGATGCGGTCGGCGGCCGTTTTCTTTCCCAGACGTCACGCGGCCAGGAGCCGCGGCGCCGCGGCGTCGGCGCGATTCAAGGCGCGCCGAGCGGCGCAGCTTTCGCCGCGCGACGGCCGACACGTGACGCAGGGCCCGCGCTGCGAGCGCCGGCGCACCTGCATCCACACGCGTCGCGCGGCGCAGCGTCCGCGGATGCGTCCCGATTCGCTCGTTCCGCGCGGACTGATCCCGTTGTGGACGCATTGAGATACCCGTCGCGACGAGGCGCCGATCGCAATCTTGGCCACGCATTGCTCTACAGGCATCGACCGCAAGGATGATTTCCCAGCACCCGGACAGGCGAAGAGAATCGAACGCGACGTTTGACATCGGCAGGAACGATCCCTGAACGACGGCAGCACGCCGCAATCTCAAAACGACCCTAGCGCCCCACCGCGCACCGCTCCAGGAGAACCGGACGTGGACAAATGCTCGACCTGCCAATACTACGAACGCCGGCAAATGAACGGCGTCAGCGGCGCTCCGCAGACAGGGCAGTGCCGACGCACCGCGCCGATGCTGAATCCCGTCAATCCCAAGCCGTACCTGATCGAGGGCATCTGGCCGACCGTTCGGGATGACGATTGGTGTGGCGAATGGAAGATCCTCGCGCGGCGCGTCGACGGCCGACCGGTCGAGGCCACCAACGCCGCCGCCATCGGGCCGAAAGCGCTGGCGACGCTATCGCGGCCTGCGACGAGCACGAATTCGCCCGCGTTCGGGCGCACGCCGACGACCAACCTCACGACCATGTCCGCCGCCCCGGTGTCCTCCGCCCCGATGTCCGCCGCCCCCGGAAGCGACTGACGATACAACCCGGCGTCGCGGTGCGGGGCGCAACGCCCTCAAACGCCGCGTCGCTGTGCAGCAGCGCCACGACACGGCGGGCCCTTCCGGCGTCTGTTCCGACTCTCTCCGTCTAACGGCCTTTCCCGTGCGCCGCATCGCGATCTGCCGGCGATGACGCCTCGCGCCGGCAGGTTGGCTCGCCGTTCGCTTGGGTCAGCGCACGAGCCATCCGATACTTACAGGGGTCCGAATGACCCGAGGTCTGATTCCACGGCGATCGAACGCCGAAAAAGCTGCTAAATTCGGCCAAGGTCGGCTGCAACGAAGCGTTGCAGCGCGGACCAATGCCGATTGACCCGCAGCGGTGCCAGGTGACCGGCGCCGCGAATTTTCCGACCTCGCCACGAATCTGAATCGTGCCGGCGCGCATTGCGGCCCGCACGCCGCCGCGCCCGTCCGACTCCATGGCTTCCCTCCCGGACTCATTGCTGACCGCGCTCGCGACGGGCACGACCGTCGTGACGCCGAACAACCGTCTCGCCCGCGCGCTGGTGGCCCGGTTCGATGGCGCACAGCGCCAGGCGGGAAAATCCGCGTGGGCGGCGGCGCGGGTACTTCCATGGAATGCGTGGCTCACGACGCTCTGGCAGGACGCGGTCGAAGCCGACGCCGTCGACGCCACCTTGCGGTTGCTCACGGGCGCGCAGTCGGACTTCCTGTGGCGCCGGATCGTCGCCGCGCAGTCCAGGGAGCTCATCGACCCCGCGGGCGCCGCGCGCATCGCGGCCGAGGCCTGGATGCTCGCGCACGAATGGGGCGCGGGCGGGGAGAGCTGGCGCGGTTGGGCAAACGCTTCCGCGCCCGCGGACGACGATCCGGCGGCCTTCGCGACGTGGGCGGAGCGCTTTCACGCGACACTGGACGATGCGCATGCGCACGACGGCGCCGGGCTCGCTGATCGGCTGGCGGCGGTCGCAACGCAAGTCGGCGTGTGGCACGGCGCGCCGGTCGCGCTGTCGGGATTCACTGAACTCTCGCCTCAACAATCGCGACTGATCGCCGCACTGACCACGGCAGGCGCGCGAGTCGACACGATTCCCACGCTGCCGCCGGGCCCCGGGCGGGTCTGGCACAGCGCTCACGCATCGAAGCGTGTCGAGATCGCGAACGCGCTCACGTGGGCGCGTGCAACGGCGCTCGCGCAGCCGGACGCCGTCGTCGCGATCGTCGTGGCGGACCTCGCGCAGCGGCGTGCCGAGGTCGGCGCCCTCGCCGAAGACATCCTTTGCCCGGCGCTGCAATGGCCGGGGCGCGAAGCGGCGGCACGGCCGTACAACCTCTCCTATGGCGTGCGGCTCGTCGACGTCGACCTCGTCGCCGCGGCGTTCGACCTCGTGTCCCTTGCGCACGGCCCGCTGCCGGCCGGTCGCGTGGCGGCGCTCGTGCGCTCGCCGTATTTCCCCGGCGGCAGGCGCGCATGGCTCGCGCGCGCCGCGCTCGAGCGCCGCTGGCTGGAGCAAGGACGCAGCGAGATTTCACTCAGCGAAGCCATTGCCGAGCTGCAGACGGTGGATCCGGCGCTGGCGCAGCACTGGCGCGCGGCGCGCGAGTCCGCGTCGTCCAGCGCCGCGACCGCGCCGCGCGCGTGGGCCGATTCATGGCGCGGCTTGCTCGCGGCCGCCGGCTGGCCGGGCGAGCGATCGCTGGAAAGCGACGAATTCCAGGCGCGCGGCGCCTGGGACGAAGCGCTCGTCGAGTTCGCCGGGATTGCCGCGCTCGCGGGCCGAATGCCGCCGCGCGACGCGCTCGCGACGTTGCGCGAGGCGCTCACGCAAAGGATTTTTCAGCCGGAGGCGCCGTCGGCTCCGATACAGATTCTGGGGTTGCTGGAGGCCGCCGGCACGCCGTTCGACGCGCTGTGGGTCGCGGGGCTCGACTCGGAATCCTGGCCGCGCGCACCCGAGCCCAATCCGATGCTTCCGCTCGCGTGGCAGCGCGAGCGCGGCGTGCCGCGCTCCTCGCCGGGGAGCGAGCTCGCGCATGCGCGCGCGTTGACGGCGCAGCTCGCGCGCGCCGCGCCCGACGTCGTGTTTTCGCATGCGCGCGAAGCCGGCGAAGAGCGCGGATTCCCGTCGGCGCTGCTTCCCGCGGGCAATCCGCTTTCCTCGCGCGAGGGCGGGGACCTTGTCGGCACCGCGGAGTCGCAGTTCGCCGCCCGCCCCGTGCTGGAACGCCGCGACGATACGCTCGCACCATCGCTGCCGCTGGGCACGCCGCTGCGCGGCGGAGCGGCCCTCGTCGCGGCGCAGGGCAATTGCCCGTTCCAGGCGGTGGCGGCCTATCGTCTCGGTGCGGATCCATGGCCCGCGCCGCTGGACGGCTTCTCCGCGATGGAGCGGGGCATTCTCGTCCACGACGCGCTCGCGCGATTCTGGACCGCGGTGCGAACGCAGGCGGCGCTGGCCGTGCTCTCGCCTGAGGCGCTCGAGCAGACGGTCGCGACCCATGTCGACGCCGCGATCCGCGCGCTCGATCCGCTTCGGCGCCGGTCGCTACCCCACGCGGTGCTGGCCCGGGAAGCGCCGAGAATCGCCGCGCTGCTGCAGGCGTGGCTCGGCGGAGTCGAGCGTGCGCGGCCGCCCTTCACGGTCGCGAGCGTCGAGCAGCCGATGCCGCTCACGCTGGCGGGACTCCTGCTTACGCTGCGCATCGATCGCATCGACGCACTGGCGGAGGGCGGCGCCGCGATCATCGACTACAAGACGGGCGACACCGACGGACCCACACGCTGGGTCGAGGCGCGTCCACGCGCGCCGCAGCTCGGGCTCTATGCGCTCGCCTACGAGGCGGCGCCGCCGGCGCAACCGCTGCGTGCGCTCGTGCAGGCGAGGCTGCGCCGCGGCGAGATCAAGGTCGAGGGTCTTGCCGCCGACGCTCGCGCATGGACGGGCCTGCGCACGCTCGGTGATCTTCCGGGTGTGCCGTTCGCGAGCTGGACCGACATCGAGGCACATTGGCGAGCCGAGCTCGAGGCGCTCGGCGCGGAAATCCGTGCCGGTCGTGCGAGCGTCACGCCGCGAAACGTCGTGACCACGTGCCGCCACTGCAAGCGGCAGTCGTTGTGCCGGATTGGCGGGGCCGCGCTCGACGCGGAAGCGAGCAACGGCGATGAATGAGCCGGTGACCCGCCGAATCGACACGCCCGACGATGCGGCAGCACGACGGCGCGCACTCGACGTCACGCAGTCGTTCCTCGTCCAGGCGCCCGCGGGCTCCGGCAAGACGGAGCTGCTGATCCAGCGCTACCTCGCGCTCCTCGCGCATGTGGATCGACCCGAGCGCGTCGTCGCGATGACCTTCACGCGGAAGGCGGCTGCGGAGATGCTCGGTCGCATCGTCGAGGCGCTGCGCGACGCGGGCGCCGGCGTTGCGGCGCCGACCGAGCATCGCGCCCGCACGCTCACGCTGGCGCGCGCGGTGCTTTCGCAGGACGCGAGATTCGGCTGGGAGCTCGTCGCGCATCCGGCACGGCTGCGGGTGATGACGATCGACGCCTTTTGTGCCGGGCTCGCACGGCAGGCGCCGCTGGCGACCCGTTTCGGCGCGACGCCGCGCTTCGAGGAGCACGCGCATCCTCTGTATCTTCGCGCAGCGCGCGCGGCGCTCGACGACGCCGGCGCGGATGATGAGCCGTGGCAGCGGCTGCTGACGCACCTCGACAACGATGCGGGCCGTGCGGTGGCGCTCGTCGCGGATCTGCTCTCGAAACGCGACCAGTGGCTGAGAGCCATGGCGGGACCTGACCGCGCCGCCTATCGCGCCGCGCTCGAATCGGTGCTCACGGCCGAAACGGACGGCGAGCTCGCCGCGATCCGAACCGCGGTGCCCGCGCGCGTCGCGGCAAGTCTCATGGCGCCGCTGCGCTACGCCGCGGCAAATCTCGGCGCGGATGCAGAGAAGGCCGGGCTTGCCGCGGATCTGCTCTCGTGCGCGGCGAGCGGCGGGCTGCCCATTTCCTCACATATCCGCGCTGGCCCAGTGGCAGGCGCTGGCGCAATGGCTGCTGCTGAAAGGCAAGGCGAAATTCCGCAGCGCGGTCGATCGATACGCGGGGTTTCCCCCGAAGGGTTCAGGCGTCGGCGCGGCCTTGCGCGAGGAGCGCAACAAATCGATGCGTGCGCTGTTGGCCGAGTTACGGACGATTCCGGACCTCGCCGCGACGCTGGATGCCGTACGACACCTTCCGCCCGCACGCTACACGGAAGGCGCCTGGGCCCTGATCGACGCGCTCGTCGAACTCCTGCCGCGCGTCGCCGCCGAGCTCGTGCTGACGTTCGCCGACGCCGGCGCGATCGACTTCGTGCAGGCGCAGATCGCCGCGAAGTCCGCGCTGGGCAATGACGATGCTCCCTCCGAGTTGCTGCTGCGCCTCGACTATTCGATCGACCACTTGCTCGTCGACGAATTCCAGGACACCTCGTACCCGCAGCTCGAGCTGATCGAGCGGCTCATCGCAGGCTGGCAGCCAGGCGACGGTCGGACCCTGTTCACCGTCGGCGATCCGATGCAGTCGATCTATCGCTTCCGCGAGGCGGAGGTGCGACTGTTCGTCGATGCCCAGCAGCGGCACGCGATCGGCGGCGTCCCGCTCGAGCCGATCGTGCTCTCGCACAATTTCAGGGCACACGATGGCCTCGTCCGATGGGTCAACGACACGTTCGCGAGCGTGCTCGGGCGCGTCAACGATCCCTGGCGCGGCATCGTCGCCTTCGCACCCGCGATCGCCGGGAAGCCCGAGATTGCCGGTCCGGCGGTGACCTTCGATGCCTCCCTCGGCCGCGCGGCCGAAGCGCAGGCCGTCGTGCGCCGCGTGCAACTGGCGCTGGCCGGGGATGACGCGACGGTCGCCGTGCTCGTCCGCGCGCGCACGCATCTCGACGAGATTCTCCCCTCGCTGCGTACCGCCGGCGTTCCGTACAGCGCCGTCGACCTCGATGCGCTGGCGGAGCGGCAAGCCATCCTCGATCTCGTCGCGTTGACGCATGCGCTATCGCAGCCCGCGGACCGCCTCGCGTTCCTGTCCGTGCTGCGTGCGCCGTGGTGCGGGATGGAGCTCGCCGACCTGCTGGCCATGGTCGCGGCAGCGGACGCACAACCTGGAGCCTCGATGGCGGCGCTGATTGGCGACGCGCAAATGATCGCGGGGCTCTCCGACGACGGACGCGCACGCTTCGCCCGGGTCGGCAGGATTCTCGATTGCGCGCTCGCGGCGCGCGGCCACGCGACGCTGTCGGCGCGAGTGCGCGGCGCGTGGCTCGCGCTCGCCGGCCCGGCGACGCTCGACGATCCGATCGACCTCGACGCGGCCGAGCTCTACTTCGCGACGCTGTCGATGCACGAAGTCGCCGGTGATGTGCCGGATTGGGCGGGTTTCATTGCTGCGCTGGCGGAGCTTCGTGCCGCGCCACAGGATGTCGAGGCGGCCCGCGTGCAGGTGATGACGCTGCATCGGGCGAAGGGCCTCGAGTTTGACGTGGTGATCATGCCCGGGCTTGCGCGTGCCCCGAACCGACGGGATGCGCCATTGATCCGATGGCGGCGCCGGCCGGCCGGATTGCTGCTCGCGCCGATGAAGGAGCGCGGCGGAAATCCGGATCCGGTCTACGCGTACCTCAAGCATCTTGCCGACGGCGAAGAGCATGCGGAACTGGCTCGCCTGCTCTACGTCGGCTGCACGCGTGCGCGACGCCGACTTCATCTCATCGCGGACCTCTCGGTGAGCGACAACGAGGAGGGCACGGTCGAATGGAAGCCGCCGCGGTCGGGGTCGGCGCTGGCGCGCTTCGGGAATGCCATCGACGCCATGTTGCCGCCGGCCGCCGGTGCGGCTGCGGCTGCAACGACGCCGGCCCCGCCGCCGATGCTGCTGCGCATTCCGGCCGCATGGTCCCCTCCGCCGATTCCGCCCGGCGTTCCCGCGCACGGCGAGGTCGACACCGCGCGGGAATTGCTGCCGTTCGATTGGGCGCGCGAAACGGCGAAGCACGTCGGAACGATCGCGCATCGGATATTCGCGCAGCTCGGGCGCGAGGGGCTCGCCGCATGGACGGCGGAACGCGTGTCGCGCCTTTCATCGCGCATCCGCAGCGAGCTCGCCGCGGCAGGCGTGGATGCGACAGAGCTCGCGCCTGCCACCGCGCAGGTCGAGGCCGCCGTGACGCGGCTCCTTGCCGATCCGCGGGGGCGCTGGCTGTTTGCGCCGGAGCACGCGGACGCCCGCAGCGAGTGGGCGCTGGGCGGCATCGTCGACGGCGCGACCGTTCACGTCGCCCTCGATCGGACCTTCGTCGATGCCGGCGTACGCTACATCGTGGATTTCAAGACGAGCGTCCACGAAGGCGCCGACATCGAAGCGTTCCTCGACCGCGAAGCCGACCGCTATCGCGCCCAGCTCGCGCGTTACGCGGCAATCGTGAGCCAATTGGACACCCGGCCGATCCGGCTCGCGCTCTACTATCCGCTGCTGCAGCAATGGCGCGAATGGCCGGCGCCGTGACGAGCGGATAATCGCCATCTCGTCAGCGCGGACGCAAGGAGGGCGGAAGCCGCCAAAATCCGCTAAAATTGCGCTCTTTTGTCGTTCGAGGACCGCGCGTGCGGATTTTCCGAGGGTTGCCGGCTGCGGCCGACGTCCCTGTTGCACTGACGATTGGCAATTTCGATGGCGTCCACCGCGGACACCAGGCGATGCTTGCGCGACTGGTCGAGGCCGCCGACGACCTCGCGCTGACGCCCGCCGTGCTGACGTTCGATCCGCCGACGCGCGAATTCTTCGCCGGCGCCGCCGCGCCGCCACGGCTGGCCACGCTGCGCACGAAGATCGCGCAGTTCGAGGAGCATGGCGTCGAACGCATCTACATCGCGCGATTCGACGCCCGCCTCGCCGCGTTGACGCCGGAGGCGTTCGTCACCGACGTGATGGTGCGGCGCCTCGGCGTTCGCTGGGTGCTGGTCGGCGAGGATTTTCGCTTCGGCAAGCGTCGCACCGGCGATATCGGAACCCTGCGCGCGCACGCGGCGACGTTCAGCGTCGAGGCGATGCGCATCGTCTCGCATGGCGGCGAGCGCGCGTCGTCGACGGTGGTGCGGGAGGCGCTCGCGACAGGGGATCTCGCGCACGCCGCGGCGATGCTCGGTCGCGCCTATGCGATCGAGGGGCGCGTCGCGCACGGCGCGAAGCTCGGACGCAATCTCGGGTTTCCCACGGCGAACATCCGCCTGAAGCGCAAGCCGCCCGTTTCCGGCGTCTTCGCCGTGCGGGTGCACGGGCTTGGCGCCACGCCGCTCGAGGCGGTCGCCAGCATCGGCGTCCGGCCGACCATCGAGAGCGCCGGAGAGCCGCTGCTCGAAGTGTTCATCTTCGATTTCGACGAGCCGATCTACGGCCGGCGCATCGCGGTCGAATTGGTGCACAAGTTGCGCGACGAGGAACGATATCCGGATCTCGAGACGCTCAAGCGGCAGATCGGCATCGACGCCCAGCAGGCGCGCGACTATTTTGCGCAGCGCGCGGCGGCTTCCGATCTGGCGCTGGCGGCCCCCGGCCGCTGATCCCCAACTAACGCGCGATTCGACGAAGCCCGCATGCCAGACCACACGAAAAAAGACTACAAGTCGACGCTCAACCTGCCCGACACGCCGTTTCCGATGCGAGGCGACCTCGCCCGGCGCGAGCCGGTGTGGGTGAAGGACTGGCGCGAACGCAAGGTGTACGAGGCGATTCGCGCGGCGGCGCGCGGACGGCCGCGCTTCGTGCTCCACGACGGGCCGCCCTATGCGAACGGCGACATCCACATCGGGCACGCCGTCAACAAGATCCTCAAGGACATCGTCGTCAAGAGCAAGACGATGGCGGGATACGACGCGCCTTACGTGCCCGGCTGGGATTGCCACGGGATGCCGATCGAGGTGCAGATCGAGAAGACGCACGGCAAGCACCTTCCTACCGCCGACACGCAACGCCTCGCGCGTGCCTACGCATCGACGCAGATCGCGCGCCAGAAGGCGGACTTCGAGCGCCTTGGCGTGCTGGGCGACTGGGATCGTCCGTACACGACGATGGCCTACCGCAACGAGGCCGATGAAATCCGCACGCTGGTGAAGCTCCTGGAAAAGGGCTACATCTACCGCGGCCTGAAGCCGGTCAACTGGTGCTTCGACTGCCACAGCGCGCTCGCGGAGGCCGAGGTCGAGTACGAAGACCGCACCGACGCCGCGATCGACGTCGGCTTTCCGCTCGACGACGCCGATCGGCCGAAGCTCGCGAAAGCGTTCGGGCTGCCGGCGCTGCCGCAGGGCCCGGTCCTCGCGGTCATCTGGACCACGACGCCGTGGACGATCCCGGCGAATCAGGCGCTCAATGTCCATCCGGATTTCCGTTACGCGCTGGTCGCAACGCCGCGCGGACATCTCGTGCTGGCGGAGGACCTCGTCGCCGCGTGCCTCGCGCGCTACGAGCTCGAGGGCCGCGTCGTCGGCACCGCGACGGGCGCGGCGCTCGAGCAGATCCGCTTCCGGCATCCGTTCTACGATCGCGCGTCGCCGGTCTATCTCGGCGACTACGTGACGCTGGAGCAGGGCACGGGCGTGGTGCACAGCGCGCCCGCGTACGGCATCGAGGACTTCGCCTCGTGCCGGCGCTACGGCATGAAGGACGACGAGATGGAGACGCCGGTGCAGGGCAATGGCCAGTTCGCCGAATCGCTGCCGTTCTTCGGCGGAATGCGCATCTGGGACGCGAACCCGAAG
Organism: uncultured beta proteobacterium; assembly: GCA_963846855.1. Classification (GTDB taxonomy): domain Bacteria; phylum Pseudomonadota; class Gammaproteobacteria; order Burkholderiales; family Casimicrobiaceae; genus CAIWHR01. Next base: position 1,532,977 of record CAWJXK010000008.1, on the reverse strand, counting down.
ATCGTGGCCAAGCTCGACGAAGTCGGCGCGCTCCTGCACAGCGAGAAGTTCGTGCACAGCTACATGCACTGCTGGCGGCACAAGACGCCGATCATCTATCGCGCGACGACGCAATGGTTCGCCGCGATGGATGACGTGACGGGCTACCGCGGCGCCACGCCGGAGCGCACGCTGCGAGAGACCGCGCTCGCCGGCATCGAGCGCACCGAATTTTTCCCGGCATGGGGCAAGGCGCGACTCTACGGGATGATCGAGAACCGGCCCGACTGGACGCTGTCGCGTCAGCGGCAGTGGGGCGTGCCGCTGCCGTTCTTCGTCGACAAGGACACCGATGCGCTGCATCCGGACACGGTCGCGCTCGCCGAGCTCGCCGCGGCCAAAGTCGAGCATGGCGGCATCGAATCATGGTTCGAGGCGACGTACGAGGATTTCGGCGTCGATCCCGCGAAGTACCGCAAGCTCACCGACACGCTCGACGTCTGGTTCGATTCGGGCTCGACGCACCAGACCGTGATGGGCGGCCCGAACGCCGCGGCCACGCGCGCCGGCTCGCACGCCAAGGACACGCGGTTTCCGGCAGACCTCTACCTCGAAGGCTCGGACCAGCACCGCGGATGGTTCCATTCGTCGCTGCTCGTGTCCTGCATGCTGAACGGAGTGCCGCCGTACAAGGCGCTGCTCACGCACGGCTTCGCGGTCGACGGCGACGGCAAGAAGATGTCGAAGTCCAAGGGCAATGTCGTCGCCCCGCAGAAGGTCTCGGACACCCTCGGCGCCGAAGTCCTTCGCCTCTGGGTCGGGGCCACCGATTATTCGGGCGACCTCAGCATCTCCGACGAAATCCTGAGGCGCGTCGTCGAGAGCTACCGGCGCATCCGCAACACGCTGCGGTTCCTGCTCGCCAACACCGCCGATTTCGACGCGGCGAAGGATGCCGTCCCGCTGGCCGAGCTGCTCGAGATCGATCGCTACGCGATCGCAGCGACGCGCTCGCTCGCGGACGCGATCGAAGGCGACTATGCGCGCTATGAATTCCACCTCGTCGTGCAGCGGCTGCAGACCTACTGCTCGGAGGACCTGGGCGGCTTCTATCTCGACGTGCTGAAGGATCGCCTCTACACGGCGGGAACGACGAGCCGCGCACGCAGATCGGCACAAACGGCGCTGGCGCTGATCCGCGACACGCTGCTGAAGCTGATGGCGCCCGTACTCTCGTTCACGGCGGAGGAGGCGTGGCGCATCGTCCACCCGCAGGACGCCACGATCTTCACCCAGGTCTGGGCCGGAACGCTGCCGGCCCAACCCGACGCCGACGCGCTTGCCGGGAAATGGTCGCGCATCCTGGCCGTGCGCGCGGCCGTGCAGAAGGAGATCGAGGCGCTGCGCCAGACCGGCGAGGTGGGCTCGTCGCTGCAGGCCGAGGTCGCGATCACTGCGCCGCCCGACGACTACGACGCGCTCGCGAGCCTCGGCGACGATCTGCGCTTCGTGATGATCACGTCGGCCGCAACGGTCGCCGCCGGTCCCGCGCTCGCGGTGGCGGTCACCGCCAGTCGGCATCGCAAGTGCGATCGCTGCTGGCACTATCGCGCCGATGTCGGCGCGGATCCCGCGCATCCGACGATCTGCGCGCGCTGCGTCGCGAATCTTTTTGGGAGCGGCGAAGCACGCCGTTACGCATGAACAAGGCGCCCCTGGTTGCGGGTGGATTGCACTGGCTGGCGCTGAGCGCCGTCGTGATCATCGCCGACCAGGCGACGAAGGCGATCGTCAAGGCGTGGCTGCAACCCTACGAGGTGCGTCCCATCGGCAGCCTGTTCAGCTTCATCCTCACGTACAACGACGGCGCCGCGTTCAGCCTCGGCGCCGGCGCGGGCGGCTGGCAGCGCTGGCTGTTCACGGCGATCGCGGTGGCTGCGATCATCCTGATCGCGTGGCTGCTGAAGCGCGGCGGCGGCGCGATCTACTGCGCCGGTCTCGCGCTGATCCTCGGCGGCGCGATCGGCAACCTCTGCGACCGTGTCGTGCTGGGCAAGGTGGTGGACTTCCTGCTGTTCCACTATGATCGATGGGCGTTTCCGGCATTCAACGTCGCCGATTCGGCGATCACCGTGGGAGCCGCGCTGGTGATTCTCGACAGCCTCCTGCATCGCCGCACCGATTCGCTGCCGTCGAACGGCACCCGGGAGGCATGATGGACGTCCTGCTCGCCAATCCGCGCGGATTCTGCGCCGGTGTCGACCGCGCGATCGCGATCGTGCTGCAGGCGCTCGTCAAATTCGGGGCGCCGATCTACGTGCGGCACGAGGTCGTCCACAACAAGTTCGTGGTCGACGACCTGCGCGCCAAGGGTGCGATCTTCGTCGAGGAGCTGGCCGAAGTTCCGTCCGGCAGCACCGTCGTTTTCTCCGCGCACGGCGTGTCGAAGGCCGTGCGCGCCGAGGCCGACGCGCGCGGGCTCCGCGTGTTCGACGCAACCTGCCCGCTGGTCACCAAGGTCCACGTCGAGATTGCCAAGATGCGCGAGCGCGGTCTCGAGATCGTCATGATCGGCCACAGGGGCCACCCGGAAGTCGAGGGAACGATGGGGCAGTGCGAAGGCGGCGTTTACCTCGTCGAAACCGTCGACGACGTGCGCCGCCTGGATGTGCGCGATCCCGCCAATCTCGCGTACGTCACGCAGACGACCCTGTCGGTCGACGATGCCGCCGGGATCGTCGTTGCGCTCAGGGAGCGATTTCCCGGAATCGTCGGCCCGAAGAAGGACGACATCTGCTACGCGACGCAGAACCGGCAGGATGCCGTGAAGTTCATCGCGCCGCGGGTCGACGTGGTGATCGTCGTCGGCAGCCCGAACAGCTCCAATTCCAATCGGCTGCGCGAAGTCGCCGCGCACCGCGGCATTCCGGCGTACATGGTCGACCGCGCCGACGAGCTCCGCCCCGAATGGATCGAGGGCAAGCTGCGTGTCGGCATCACGGCCGGCGCGTCGGCGCCGGAGGTGCTCGTCCGCGAAGTCGTCGCGCGCCTCGAATCGCTTGGCGTCGTCCGCGTGCACGAGGTCGACGGGGCCGCGGAGACGGTCGTGTTTCCGCTTCCCAGGGGGCTGGGCGCGCATCCGGACACCAAGACAGCGCCGGCGTCGTCGCGAAGCTGATCCGGGCTGGGGTGATTCGACGTGTCACTCGCGGTTGCGCGCGCTCCGAAACGACAGCAGCAGGGCCGCGAAGGCGAGGACCGCGAGTCCCGTTGCCATGGCCGCGACGAGCGCGTGGCGCCCGGATTCGCTCAGCGCCCGCACGAGCGCCTCGCCGAAATAGATCGGCAGCAGCAGCGCTGCGGCCTGGCGCGCTCGGTGCGAGCCGCGGGCCATGGCGAGCCAGAGGATCGCGAGCGGCAGCGCCTTCAGCGCCAGCCACGATCCGCCCGGGCGCAGCGGAGCCAGCAGCATTTCCCAGAGCATTTCGGTGAGCGCCAGCGCGAAGACGGCCGCGAGGGCGATGCGATGCCATCGCGCGGCGGCATCTCTTAGCGACACGCGGCGCTACGACACGGCGGTGAATTCGTAGAGCTCGAACCCCGGGCCGTGCTCGACCAGCTTCAGCAGCACCGCGAGCCCGGTCTCGCTGCCGCGCCGCAGCGTGATGCCCTGTTCGACCTGGAAGGTCTTCTCGGGGACGAGCAACTGCGCGGGCGTCGGTTCGGGACCGTTCGCCGATCCGTCCTCGGGCAGCACCACGACCGGAACGAACTGCTCGTCGGCGGCACCCTCCGGAATCGCCGCTGCGGCCTCCGGATTGTCGGTGAGGAGCTCGCAGCCGAACTCGAGCCCGCTGCCTTTGAGCGTGTTGCGGAACCAGCGCACCATCGCCACCTGCACGCCGGTCTTGCCCTCGACCCGCAATGCGATCAGGTCGCCGATCCGCAGGGCGGTCGGGTTCGGATCGATCTGGCGCAGCGCGTAGCCCGCCGGCGTGTGGTTGATGACCTGGCATCCGGTCATTGGCGGCAGACCCTTCGGCGGCTGCGCGACGCCCGCATGCACGCCGCGGCTGTATTGCCAGACACCGTAGAGCCCCGCGCACATCACGACGCGGGCGCGCGAGGGCAGCCGGTTGAATTGACGCGCCGGCGGAATGGCCCATTGCCGCAACAGCCGGCGCAGCAGTGCGATGTACTGCAGGCGCGACGCCGCACCGGGGGAGATGCCCAGCGGAACCTCGCCTCCGGCGTCGAGCTTGCGCAGCTCTTCCTGGATCTGGAAGGCGAGGTCGAACGTCAGCAGGAAGATCTTGCTCCCGTCGATCGAGCCGCCCTTGTTGGCAGAAAAGGGCGGGAAGTCGTGCCCCACGGGGATGATGGCGACCGCCTTTGCCATCCGATGCACCGGGGCGACGTCGGTCAGCTTCGCCCAGTGACTGTGGTCCTGCAGGTAGCGCAGCACCGTCGCGAGCTGGCCGGGATGGAATCCGTACGGATTGGCGAGCGCCAGCAGCAGCGACTGAAGATAGGTGCGCTCCGGGGTCATCTCCGGCGCCTCGTTCGCGATCGCGCTGTGATTGAGGTGACGCTCGCGCGAGAACGCGTAGATCGCGTGCCCGTCCTGCCAGGTCTTCGGCGGCACCGGCGAGTACGACAGGTAGCTGTTGATGAGGATGCGCGCCGTGCACTGCAGGCAGCGGAAGACCAGCGCCGCCAGCACGCGATTGCCCGACAGCAGGATCCGCTTGTCGGCCTCGCGCACGAGCAGATGCTTGTACGCGACCGACAACTCGTGCGCGAGGCCCAGCGCCGCCTTGGCCGCATCGAGACCTGCGCCCGACAGCGGATGCGATGCCCGCGCGTATTCCTTTTCCAGCAGCGGCCAGAGCATTCCCGCCGTCGCCCAGTAACGCTCGGCGAGCTCGAACCGGCGCGACTCGCTCATCGCGACGCGGTTGATCGCCGCGAGCGAGTCCCCGATGACGCTTGCTGCTTCGACCGGGTCGCGCTTCAGCGCCTCCTCCAGCCACTCGAATACCTTCGCCGGCCGGGTTTCCGGCGGGTTCGCGGGGCGCGGGTCGAGCGCCGGCAGGGTGAGCGCGAGGGGCATGGCGGGCCAGGCTGTCTCATGCGATTGTAAGCGATGCCCCGCTTCTGCGCCGATGGAGTCCGTCGTGTGGCATTCGGCCGCGGCGCCGCGGCCACCGTCTCCCGGCGCCTTCAGTCGCGGAGGAAACGGATTACGGGCTCCATCTGGTTCTGGCACATCAGCATCGGTGCGTGCCCGACGCCCGCGATTTCAACGACGCGCGGCCGGGGCCCGCGAGCCGACATTTCGGCGGCGGTCGCCGCGGAGAGCAGGTCCGATTGCGCGCCGCGCAGCACAAGCGTCGGGCAACGGATGCGATCCCAGAGGGGCCAGAGGTCGGGCGGCGCCGCCGTGGTGCGGAAGGGAACGGCGATGCCCGGGTCGTAGGCGAGGCCCCAGCGGCCGTCGGCACGCTGCCGGACGTTGGTGCGGACGATGTGGTCCCATTGCGCATCGTCGAGCGCGCCGAACGGCGCGGAGATCGTGCGCACGTACTGCGCGATTTCATCGTACGTCGCGAATGTCGGGTCGGTGCCGAAATAGCCGCGGATGCGCTCCACCGCAGCCACTTCAATGGTCGGTCCGACGTCGTTGACGACGAGCCGCGCGATGGGCGAGGCGGGCTGCGCCGCCATCGTCATTCCGAGAAGACCGCCCATCGACGTTCCGATCCAGCCGACGGCCTCGGCGCCGCTTCGCGCAATCAGCGCGGTCAAGGTCGTCAGGTACGTGGGAAACGTGTAATCGTTGGGGTCGGCGAGCCATTCGCTCTCGCCGCGGCCGGGCATGTCCACCGAAATCACGCGGTGCGTCGGCGCGAGCGCTTCGGCGATCGTGTCGAAATCGCGCGCGTTGCGTCCGACGCCGTGCACGCAGATCACCACCCGGGAATTGGCGGGGTCGCCCCATTCGAAATACGCGACGCGGTGAAAGCCGTGCGGCGAGAGGCTGGCGAAATGGCTGCGATGGGGCTGCATCGGCACGGCGATCCGTTTGCGAAATCGACACACCGATGCTCGGCGATTTGGCGCGCCCCGTCAACGTGCTGCCGGAACGCGGGCGCTGCCTCTTCTCACGGCGCGCATTTACCCGCAAAATGTCATCAGGTCCGATCGCAACGACACCTGGGGAACCGATCATGCGTCACCGCAAGGCTTGCTCGCGCAACTCCGCAATGGCGCTGGCCCTGATGGCGCTCGCCGTCGCCGGCTGCGCGCCGGACGCGATGACACCAAGAGCCGAGCAGACCGGGTACGACGGCTTCCTGAATCTCATCGCGACGCGCTGCAATCCTCTGATGCTTGGAACGCACAACATCGGGCAGGAGTTGTTGTACAGCCGCGGGATCGGCGATGACAGCTACAACTACTTCCTCGACATCACGTCGCGCGCCTACTACGGGCAGATCTCGCCCGCGTCGTACCGCGGCGCGGTGCTGAGCTTCTTCGGCGCGGGCGACGATACGAACCGCGGCATCGACTGCATCGTGTCGAATCTGCCGTCTGCCCCGCCGCCGATGCCGGCGGGGCCGGCAAAGCGAATCGACCAGCTGTGACGGGCGGCGCGCGTCACTCGCCGCCGGTCGCCGAGAGCGTTCGCTCGAGGATCAGCAGCATTGCCGCCGTCGCGCCCCAGATGTAGCGGTCGCGCCAGGGAATCGCCCAGTAGTCGCGCCGCAATGCGCCCAGCATCCGGAAATGCCGCTGCCGGTTCGCGGGATCGAGCACGAATTCGAGCGGCACCTCGAAGGCTTCGGCGACCTCGATCGGATCGGTCTTGAGCACGAACGGAGGCTCGACCCATCCCACCACCGGCGTCACGCGATAGCCACTGACGGTCTCGTAGTTCTCGAGGCGGCCCAGCACCGTGACGCGCTCCGCCGGCAAGCCGATTTCCTCGGATGCCTCGCGCAGCGCCGCGGCGGCGATCGACACATCGCCTGCCTCCACACGACCGCCGGGAAAGCTGATCTGCCCCGGGTGATCGGGAAGATCTGCGCTGCGTTGCGTGAGGAGTAGCTGCAGCCCACTGTCGCGGTTGACGAGCGGCACGAGCACTGCCGCAGGGGTCGGGTCGCCTTCCCTGCCGGGCAGGCGAAATCCGTCGGAGAGATTCTTCGCCGCTTCGGGCGCTGGGCGCGCGAGGCGCAGGGCGAGCCACTCGCGTTGCGCCGAAGGGGGTAGATGAAACAGGGGAAGGGGCATCCGCCGGGGCGCGGTCGAGTCGATTGCGCGCGTCACCCATTCTACCGCCGCCGGAAATGCGACTCGCGAAGGCGACCGGCCGATCCGTGAATGTTACGGTGATGTGAACGCGGCGCGCGGCGTCAGAGCACGAGCTTGCCGCCGACCACGAACAATACGGAAGCGAGTCCCGCACGCAACACGCCATCCGGGACGCGCGCCGAGAGCATGCTGCCGAGCCAGATGCCGGGGAGGGAGCCGATCAGCAGGCTGCCCAGCAGCCCCCAATTGACGGTTCCCAGATGCGCATGGCCCAACCCCGCCACGAGCGTCAGGGGTACGGCGTGCGCGATGTCGGTGCCGACGATCCGAGCGGTCGGCAACCGCGGATACAGGAAGAGCAGCGCGGTGACGCCGAGCGCTCCGGCTCCGACTGAGGACAGCGTGACGACGATGCCCAGCATCAATCCCACAAGAACCGTCAGGCCATCGAGCTGGCGCTCCTGCCAGGCGCCTTCCTTGCGCGCCCCGATCCGCTGCAACCAGTTTCGTCCGAGGATCGCCAGCCCTGTGAGGAGCAATGCGACGCCGAGGCTTCGCGTAATCACGCGCGAAAACAGCGCGTGATCAACCTCCAGCGAGCTGAGCGCCCACAGCGTCAGCAAGGCGCCCGGGAGGCTTCCCGCCGCGAGACGGCCGACGATTCCCCATTGGACATGGCCGTGCCGCGCATGGACGATGGTGCCACCGGTCTTCGTCGTAGCCGCATACAGAAGGTCCGTTCCCACCGCGGTGGCGGGTGCAACTCCGAACAGCAGAACGAGCAGGGGCGTCATCAGCGCACCGCCGCCGACGCCGGTCATCCCGACGATCATGCCGACGACGAATCCGGATAGGCTGTAGACGAGATCGAACGGGATCACGGAGCGGAAATGCGGTGCGGTCCAGGCGTGGACGATCTCGCGGACGAAATTCGCGCGCAAGATGTGAAATGATAGCGGGAACGACGACACACTGCACCGTCCCCGCCGCGACGGTGTTGTTGGTCACGTCGTCGACGAGAACGAAGCTGCCGGTGACGCGGTTCGCGCCGTACGGCGCAGGATTTCAACTGGGATGGGAGGAGCGGGTCGATGGACCTGAAGGAATGGGTGGGGAAATCGGAGGAGGCGGCCGACGCGGCCACCGCCACCCCATTCGCGGCGCTCGCCGCCACGCTCGACCGGCCGGCGGAGCGTCCGATGGCGGGAACGGCGCTGCCGCCGCTCTGGCACTGGCTCTACTTCCTGCCGCTGCACCGTCAGTCGGATATCGGTCCCGACGGGCACGCGAAACGCGGCGGGTTCCTTCCGCCGGTGCCGTTGCCACGGCGGATGTGGGCGGGCAGCCAGCTCGAATTTCACGCGCCGCTTCGCGTCGGGGATGCGATCGCGCGGACGTCGACGATCACGGAAGTGACGGAAAAGAGCGGCCGCACCGGCCGGCTCGTCTTCGTCAAGGTGCGCCACGAGGTCCGCCGCGTCGGCGACCATGGTGTCGCGCTGACCGAGTTTCACGACATTGTCTATCGCGAGGCGGCGAAGCCGGACGACGTCGCGCCGCCCCCCAAGACCGCGCCGCCGACGAGCGCGTGGGAGCGCAAGTGGGTTCCGGACGAGGTCCTGCTCTTCCGGTACTCGGCGCTTACGTTCAATGGCCATCGAATCCACTACGACCGCCGCTACGTGACCGAGGTCGAAGGCTACCCGGGGCTGGTTGTCCACGGCCCGCTGATCGCCACGCTGCTGCTCGACCTCCTTCGCCGCGAGCGGCCCGACGCCGACGTCGCGCGCTATGAATTCCGCGCCGTGCGCCCCCTGTTCGACATCAGCCCTTTCTACGTCTGCGGCGAGCCGCAGCCCGACGGCAAGACGATACGGCTGTGGGCGCGCGACCACGAAGGCTTCCTCGCCATGGACGCGACCGCGGTGATCCGGTGAGGGAGACGCGATGAGACCGCTTGCCGGCATCACCGTGGTCACGCTGGAGCACGCGATCGCCGCGCCCTTCGCAACACGCCAGCTGGCCGATCTCGGCGCGCGCGTGATAAAGATCGAGCGTCCCGGCGTCGGGGACTTCGCGCGTGGCTATGACGAGCGCGTGCGCGGCCTCGCCTCGCATTTCGTCTGGACGAATCGTTCCAAGGAGAGCCTGACACTCGACGTCAAGCATCCGGAAGCGCAGGCGATCCTGAAACGCCTGATCGCCGAGGAGGCCGATGTCGTCGTGCAGAACCTGGCACCCGGCGCGGCGGCGCGCCTCGGACTTTCCTACGCCGCGCTCTCCGCCGACAAGCCGGCGATCATCGTCTGCGACATCTCCGGTTACGGCGACGACGGCCCGTATCGCGACAAGAAAGCCTACGACCTGCTGATTCAAAGCGAATCCGGATTCCTCTCCGTCACCGGCACCGAGCAGGAGCCGTCCAAGGCCGGCGCATCGATCGCGGACATTGCCGCCGGCATGTACGCTTATTCCAACATTCTCGCCGCGCTGCTGCACCGGCAGCAGACCGGCCGCGGCCAGCACATCGACATCTCGATGCTGGAATCGCTGGTCGAGTGGATGAATTACCCGCTCTACTACGCCTTCGACGGCGCGCCGCAGCCGGCGCGCACCGGTGCGAGCCATGCGACGATCTATCCCTACGGCCCGTTCCCGGCCGGCGACGGCAAGGTGGTGATGCTGGGATTGCAGAACGAGCGGGAGTGGGGCGCGTTCTGCGAAAAGGTCCTGCTGCAGCCCGCCCTGGCGCGCGACGAGCGCTTCGCGACCAATTCGCGCCGCAGCGAGTCGCGCGAGGCCTTGCGTGCGATCATCATCGAAGCATTCGCCGCGCTCACGTCCGAGGAAGTCGTCGCCCGCCTCGACGACGCGCAGATCGCCAACGCGCGCGTCAACACGATGCGCGACGTGTGGGAGCATCCGCAGCTGAAGGCACGCAAGCGCTGGCGCGAGGTCGAGACGCCGGCGGGTGCGGTGCCGGCACTGCTTCCGCCCGGCTCGTGGGAGGAGGGCGCGCCTCGCATCGACGCCGTTCCCGCGCTCGGGGCGCATACCGACGCGATCCTCGGTGGGCTGGGCTACTCGGCCGAGCGCATCACCGCACTGCGCGCGGCCAAGGCCATCTAGCCAGGAAAGCCATGACGCACGACGCAATCACCTACCTGTTCGTGCCGGGGGACCGGCCCGAGCGATTCGACAAGGCGCGGGATTCAGGCGCCGACGCGGTGGTGCTCGATCTCGAAGACGCGGTCGTGTCGTCCGCGAAAGCACAGGCAAGGCAGAACATTCGCGCGTGGATCGACCGGCACCCCGACGAGGCGCAACGCATCGTCGTTCGCATCAACGACGCGCTTTCCGAGGGTTTCGCCGCCGACCTCGAGTTGCTGCGCAACGGCGGCATTGACGGGGTGATGCTGCCGAAGGCGGAAAGCCCGGAGCAGGTCGTGGCCGTCATCGCGGTGCTGGGTCCGCAAGGCAAGGTGCTGCCGATCATCGAGACCGCGCGCGGCGTCGCCAACGTGGAAGCGATCGCGGGCGCGCCAGGCGTGCTGCGGCTCGTCTTCGGCACGCTCGACTACGGCGTCGACCTCGACTTGTCGGGCGACGATCGCGGTCTCGTGTACCCGTCGGCGCGGATGGCGATCGCCTCGCGCTGCGAAGGGCTGGCATCGCCTGTCGCGGGCGTGACGGCTTCGATCGACGACGACGACCGGCTCAGGGCCGATCTCGCGTTCGCCCGCGCATTCGGCTTCGGCGCCAAGCTGTGCATCCACCCGCGGCAGGTCGGCGTGATCCGCGACGCGATGCGGCCCACGGATGCGGAGCTCGAGTGGGCGCGCAAGGTGGTCGAGGCCGTCGATGGGGGAGGGCCGGCGAAGGGCGCGCTCCGGGTCGACGGCAAGATGGTCGATCGTCCCGTGATACTCAAGGCACGCACGCTGCTCGATCGCGCGCGCTGAGGCGTCAAGCCGCAGGCCGCCGCGCCAATTCAACGGACATCGACAAGGATCTCCACGCATGGGCGCCACCGTCATCGACTCCCGGATCTTCGGCAACATATTCAGCAGCGAGGCGATGCGCCGGATATGGTCCGACGAAAGCCGCACGGCGAAGTATCTCGAGGTCGAGCGCGCGCTCGCGGTGGTCCAGGGCCGTCTCGGCGTGATTCCGAAGGATGCCGCCGACGAGATCGCACGCAATTGCGACATCGCGAAGATCGACATGGAAAAGCTCCGCACGGAGACCGAGCGGATCGGCTACCCGGTGCTCGGCGTCGTCTCGCAGCTCAACGCGTTGTGCAGGAACAAGCTTGGCGAGTATTGCCATTGGGGCGCGACGACGCAGGACATCACCGACACGGCGACGGTCCTGCAGGTCAGGGAGAGCCTCGAGGTGGTCGAGGCGGACCTCGCGGCGCTGTCCGCAACGCTGGCGCGGCTCGCGCGGGAGCACCGGATGACGCCGGTCGCGGGCCGCAGCAATCTGCAGCAGGCGATCCCCGTCACGTTCGGCTACAAGATGGCGACGATACTGGCCGCCGTCGAGAGGCATCGCGAAAGGCTGTCACAGCTGCGGCCGCGCGTGCTCGTGGGCGAATTCGGCGGCGCGTGCGGCACGCTCGCGTCAATCGAGAAGGGCGCGATGGAAACGCAGGCGGAGCTGATGCGCGAGCTTGGCCTGGGCGAGCCCGCGATCGCCTGGCACACCGTGCGCGATTCGATCGCCGAGGTCGGATGCTTTCTCGGTCTCGTCGGCGGCACGCTCGGCAAGATCTCGATGGACGTGAAGCTGATGATGCAGACCGAGGTCGCCGAGGTGTTCGAGCCGTTCGCGCCCGGCCGCGGGTCGAGCAGCACGATGCCGCAGAAGCGCAACCCCATCGGCTCGTGCTACATCCATGCAGCGGTGTCGGTGGTGCGCCAGCACGCTGCGGCCCTGATGGACGCGATGATCGCCGATCACGAACGCTCGACCGGTCCGTGGGAAATCGAGTGGATCGTGCTGCCCGAGGCGTTCTGCCTTACCGCCGGCGCGCTGAAGCAGGCGCGCTCGATCCTCGAAGGCCTCGAGATGGATGCGCCCAAGATGCGCGCCAACCTCGACATCACCAATGGCCTCGTGATGTCGGAGGCGGTGATGATGGGCCTCGGGCCATTCGTCGGACGCGAGTATGCGCATGACCTCGTCTACGACATCTGCCGCGAGGCGATACGCCTGAAGCGGCCGCTGCTCGATCTCCTTGCCGCGCATCCCGAGATCAGCCGCCACCTCGACCGCGGCGCGCTCGAGCGCCTGTGCGACCCCGCCAATTACCTGGGGCAGGCGGGCGTCATGGTCGATAGGGTCCTCGACGCCCGCGAGCGCGCCGGTCACGCGTGACGCGCGGCGTCGAGTTGCTGCAGCCGAGCCGCGCAACCGAATCGTGTGAAGGGGAGGGTGAAGCGCGGCACAGGCGAGGGGATTCGCCGGGATCGCCCGACCGGGTTCCGAATGCCGTTCACTGCAGCTTGAAGGTGTATCCGTCGGGATCCTTGCCGCGAACGCGCCGCCACCACACCTGAAACGTCGGAATGTTGACCGTGACGATGAAAAGCTTGCGGTATACATCGGGCCGGGGAGATTGCAGCGGGCGCACGCCGTGCCATGAGTGGTCGGTCCGCTGAAAAAGCAGGCTGCCGTTCTTCCGCAGGTCCAGCGACGCCGCCACCTTCAGATCGTCGAAGCCCGGAGCTGAGTGGGCCTTATGCCGGCCTTCGTCGTCGAAGATCAGGATGTCGCCACCCCATTCCCGCGGCCAGTCCTCGTCGTCGGCAAAGAAAAAGATATGAGTGGCGAGCTTTCGCCGGGCATCGCAGTGCGGCGATACCGAGCAGCCCTGCCAGGCGTAGTACCACTCCATCGTGAGGATGATCTCCTGGTTCGGACCAAGGCCCAGCATCCGGCGCAGGAACGCGTCGTATGCCTTGCCATGCAGTTCCGCGATGAATTCCTGCCAGGGCGCCGCAACGGCCATTCCGTCCCGGTAGTGCAGGAGGCCGCGGTTGTGGGGTGCCTGCCCATGGCCGCGCTTGACGCCGATCATCCGATTGAATTGCGCCATGTCGGGAAGGTCGCCGCGGAGGCGGTCCCAGCCCTCCGGCGTCAGCGTGTCCTGCATGTGCGCCCACGGATAAGGGCGCTGTGTCTGGAACGCGCTCGACGAAACGCGCTCGATGCACTCGGGATTCAGATAATTCATGAGTTCCTTCCCGCGACTCCCAATCGGGGCCGCGTCAATAGTCGCTGTCGGCCGTGCCCTCTGCAGGGTGCTCGACGATTTCTACCAGTTCCGGCGCATCGAACAATTGCGCCAGGGCAAACCTTTGGCGCGATGCCTTCACGCAGCGGGTATCGCGATTCGCCGACCGCGCATCGCGCCCGACCCCAAAATCAGGGATGGCTCCCGAAGTGCGCCCGGAGTGGGAATTCCGATTTCAGGTCCCGCGAACTCCGGCGGCCGATGGAGGCCAGGTGCGGGACGCAGGGTTGGCTTGCGGGCCGCTTGATGTTGGGCGAAAACGAGGCCCCGAATAGAAGTTGACATAATATAAATTATACGACTGTTCGAATCGAGGCCCGGGAAGCGCGGCGACCCGGCACCGGAACGCCGCCGGTCCCCCTCAAACGCACGGGCGACCTCGATACCGACTCACTGTGGGCGTTTGGGCGACCCGCCTACCTGATCGTGCCGAGCGACAAGCACCGGCTCGACGCGAAGATCTGGAAGGATCGCGACCCGGCGCTTCGGGTCGTCGCGCCCGAGGGGGCCGGAGCGAAGGTCGAGGAAGTGGTGCCGGTCGACACGACCGCGCCGCACTTCGACGACACGACGCTGCAATTCCTCGGTGCCCGGAACGGACGCGCGCGAAGCCGCACTCGTCGTCGCCACACCCAGTGGCACGACGCTGGTGCTAAACGACCTGATCGGCAACATTCGTTATGCGCCTGGCGTGGGAGGCTGGGTGCTGCGCGTGGCAGGCTTCGCCGGGAAGGCGGCACAGATCATCCCCAAGGTCGTGAAGTTGGCGATCGTCCGGGATGCGCGGCTCCTGCGCGTGCAGCTCCTGAAATGGGCTGAGCTCGAATCGCTCAATCGTATCCTCGTCTCGCACGGTTCGCCGATCGAGGGGGATGCGGGCTGGGTCCTCCGCGGCTTGGCGGCTTCGCTGGAATAGGCGCACGCCCGGCGATATTCCCCGGATGCGGCGACTTTGCAACCGCGTCGTCGGGCCCGGTGCCGCGCCCTCCTCTGCCCACTTCGGTTGCGTCGCCACCGGGAACGTCAGTACCGCATTGACGAGGCCGGGATCGGCCGCCGTGCCCACGTTCTGATTGACCTCTGGTCAATATCGCTTAGGGCCAGAATTGATCGTTTCATTTACGACTTATTTCGCTTGGCGATATATCACGACGGTGACCAACGCGCTATTCCTCCAGGAATCGGAGCGCTGCATCGACGCGGTCGATGCAAATTAATTTCGCTCCATCAATAGCTTGCTTTGGTTTATTCATGGTTGGGATTAACATCTGCTTGAAGCCCAATTTGGCGGCTTCGCGGATTCGCTCCTGGCCGCGCTGGACCGGCCGGATCTCTCCGGCGAGACCAACCTCGCCGAAAACCAAAGTCTTGGGTGGGAGCGGCCTGCCGACCAACGACGAATGCACGGCAAGCAGGATGGCAAGATCCGCAGCGGGCTCGTTGATGCGCACCCCGCCGACCGCATTGACGAAAACGTCGTAGCCTGCGGTTTCGACGCCACCGTGCCGGTGCAACACGGCGAGCAGGAGCGCGAGCCGCTGCGGATCGAGCCCCACCGAGAGGCGGCGGGGCATTGCGCCTTGCACGGGATCGACCAAGGCCTGAATCTCCACCAGCAGCGGGCGCGAGCCCTCGAGCGTCGCGACGATCGCGGAGCCGGGAACCTCGGTCGCGTGCTTCGACAGGAACAGCGCGGACGGATTGGCCACGCCTTTCAGCCCCCGCTCGGTCATCGCGAACACGCCGAGCTCGTTGGCGGCGCCGAACCGGTTCTTGATCGCGCGGACCAGCCGGAAGCTCGAATGCGGGTCGCCCTCGAAATAGAGCACCGTGTCGACGATGTGCTCCAGCACGCGCGGCCCGGCGATCGCGCCGTCCTTCGTCACGTGGCCGACGAACACGACGACGATGCCGCGCTGCTTGGCGAGCCGCGTCAGCTGCGCCGCGCATTCGCGGACCTGCGCGACGCTCCCCGGCGCCGAGGTCAGCGCCTCGGTGTACGCCGTCTGGATCGAATCGATGACGACGACTTCGGGCTGCTCGGCCGAAATCGCGGCGACGATGGCCTCGAGCTGGACCTCGGCCAGCAGCGACACCGGCGCGTTGACGAGCCCGAGGCGCTGCGCGCGCAACGCGACCTGCTCGACCGATTCCTCGCCGGTGATGTAGAGCGCCTTCTTCGCGGCGCCGATCGCCGCGGTGGCCTGCAGCAGCAGCGTCGACTTGCCGATCCCCGGATCGCCGCCGAGCAGGATCACGCCGCCCGGGACGAGCCCGCCACCCAGCACGCGATCGAACTCCTCGACGCCGGTCGGGAAGCGTGGCGTATGGCGCGCGTCGACGCTGGCGAGCGGCCGCACCTGACCCGTCTTCCCCACGACGCCCTGGAAGCGCTTCTGAGCCGGCGCCGCAATGGTTTCGACCAGCGTGTTCCACGCCTCGCAATGCGGGCACTGGCCCTGCCATTTTGGGCTCTGGCCGCCGCATTCGGTGCAGCTGTAGACGGTCTTTGCTTTTGCCATGTCGCGACGCCTTCGTACCTCAACGATACGGCATGAGGATTCCACTCAGCGTGCCGGCGCCGGGTGCAATGTGCGCTGCCCGGAGCCTGGCGACGACGTCGAAGACGGCCACTGCGGCGAGGGGCTTCCATCTCGCCTTCAGCACGCTGCCCTCCCAATCGAACTCGATGCGAGCATCCGGTGCCGCCTGACCGGCCCGGACCCGCCGGGCTGCGCGGTCACCGGGCCCTCAATCGAGCTCGGCAGGCGTCGCGACCGCGGTGCCGAGCTTGCCGACGACGACGCCCGCTGCGCGGTTGGCGATTCGCATCGCGACGGGCAGCGGCGCCCCGGCCCCCAGCAGGACGCCAAGCGCGGCGATCACGGTGTCGCCCGCGCCGGATACGTCGTACACCTCGCGCGTGACGGCGGGGATGTGCAGTGCATCGCCGGCGGTGTAGAGGCTCATGCCGTCTTCGGAACGGGTGACGAGGAGCGCCTCGAGCCCGAGCTCGGCACGCAGCGCCTGCGCCTTCGCGGTCATGCCGGCCTCGTCGCGCCAGCTGCCTGTGACTTCGCGCAGCTCCGCTCGGTTGGGCGTGATGATCGAGGCGCCGCGATAACGCGTCCAGTCGTCGCCCTTCGGATCGACGAGCACACGCTTGCCCGCACCGCGCGCGAGTTCGATCATCGTGGCGATGTGCGCAAGCCCGCCCTTGCCGTAGTCGGACAGGATGACGAGGTCGGTTTCGGGAAGCAGGCGCTCGAATTCGGCGAGCTTGCCGGCCAGCACCTCGTGCGAGGGCGCGGTCTCGAAATCGATGCGGATCAGCTGCTGCTGGCGGCCGATGACGCGCAACTTGACCGTCGTCGCGATGCCCGGGTCGCGGTGGAATGACGTCTTGACGAGGTCGGCGGTGAGGAGCCGCGCGAGCGTCGCGCCGGCCTCGTCCTCGCCAATGACGGTAAGGAGCGTCGTCTGCGCGCCCAGCGCGGCGGCATTGCGTGCGACGTTGGCGGCGCCGCCGGGGCGCTCCTCGCTGCGCACGATCTTCACGACCGGCACTGGCGCTTCCGGGGAGATGCGCTCGACGTCGCCGAACCAGTAGCGGTCGAGCATGACGTCGCCGACGACGAGCATCCGCGTGCCGGCCGCGCGTTGTGCCCAGACCGAGAACCGCGTTTCTTCCGGCTTCATCGTGTTCGGAGGTGGTTGAGGGATAGCGCCGGTCAGCGCCGGCCGATTGCGAAATATTCGAGGCCGGCGGAACGCACCAGCGCCGGCTCGTAGAGGTTCCGGCCATCGAAGACGAGTGGCTCGCGGAGCTCACCCCGGATCGCGTCGAAATCGGGGCTGCGGAACTCCTTCCACTCAGTCGCGACGATGAGCGCGTCGGCTCCCTTGATCGCGGCCATCGGATCCGCCGCGAACGTCACCGCAGGGTTGGCACCCAGCACGCGCTTCGCTTCGGCCATCGCCACCGGATCGTAGGCGGCGATCGTCGCGCCGCGCGCCGTGAGGGCGGCGATGACCTCGCGCGCCGGCGCCTCGCGCATGTCGTCGGTGTTCGGCTTGAACGCGAGCCCCCACAAGGCGAAGCGGCGGCCGGAGAGGTCGGCGCCGAGCCGCGCGACAATCTTGTCGACCAGCCTGTGCTTCTGCGCCTCATTGGCCGCCTCGACCGCCGCCAGCACGCGGAGCGGCCGCTTGTGCTCGGCCGCGGTGTGCAGCAGCGCCTTGACGTCCTTCGGGAAGCAGCTCCCGCCGTAGCCGATGCCCGGGTAGAGGAAGTGGTAGCCAATCCTCGGGTCGGATCCGATCCCCTGGCGGACCAGCTCGACGTCGGCGCCAAGGTCGTCGGCGAGATTGGCGAGCTCGTTCATGAACGAGATCCGGGTCGCCAGCATCGCGTTCGCGGCGTATTTGGTGAGCTCGGCCGAGCGGACGTCCATCACCAGCAGCCGCTCGTGACTGCGCATGAACGGAGCGTAGACCGCACGCATCGCGGCAATCGCGCGCTCGTCGTCGGCGCCGATCACCACACGGTCGGGCCGCATGAAGTCGTCGACCGCGGCGCCCTCCTTCAGGAATTCCGGATTGGAGACCACGGCAAACGGGATCGTTGCGCCGCGCTCACGAAGCGCCTCCGCAATCGCCGCGCGGACACGGTCGGCGGTGCCTACCGGCACGGTAGACTTGTCGACGACGACCTTGAACTCCGTCATCCGGCTGCCGATGCCACGCGCGGCAGCCAGCACGTATTGCATGTCGGCCGAGCCATCCTCATCGGGTGGCGTGCCGACGGCGATGAACTGCAGCGCGCCGTGCGCGACGCCCGCGTCGATGTCGGTGGTGAAGCGAAGGCGCCCGGCCGCCGCGTTGCGGCGGATGAGCGGCTCCAGACCCGGTTCATGGATCGGCACGCCGCCCGCGTCCAGCATCGCGATCTTGCCGGCGTCGACGTCGACGCACAGCACGTCGTTGCCGACTTCGGCGAGGCACGTCCCTGAAACCAGGCCGACATACCCCGTTCCGATCACCGTGATCTTCATGCGCGGGTTCCGCGATCGTCGGCCAGCGAGGCATTGATCGCGCGGAGCGCGGCGACGGGATCGCTCGCGCGGGTGATCGGCCGCCCGATGACGAGGTAGTCGGCGCCGTTGGCGATGGCCGCTTCCGGCGTCACCACGCGCGCCTGGTCGTCGGAGACGCTTCCGGCGGGCCTGATTCCTGGCGTGACAAGAAGGAACTGCGGACCCGTGGCGGCGCGCAGCGTCGGCGCCTCGACGGCCGAACACACGACACCGTCGAGGTCGTTCGCCGCGGCGAGGCGCGCCAGCCGCTTCGCCTGTCCCGCGGGCGTGTCGGACACGCCGATGTCGCCGAGGTCCAGTGCTGACAGGCTCGTCAGTACCGTGACGGCGATTAGCAGCGGCGGCTTGCGCCCGTCCTCCTGCGCGGCCGCATCCACCGCGCCGCGCGCAGCGGCGAGCATGGCACTGCCCCCGGACGCGTGCACGGTCATCATCCACGCGCCGAGTCGTGTTGCCGCAGAGCAGGCCTGCGCGACCGTGTTCGGAATGTCGTGGAACTTGAGATCGAGGAAGACGCGGAAGCCTCGCTGCACGAGCGTCCGCACCGTGTCCGGGCCGCCCGCGACGAAGAGCTCCTTGCCGATCTTTAGCGCGCATTCGGCGGGATCGAGCCGGGCGGCGAGCGCCAGCGCGGGGGCCGCGTCCGGAAAATCGAGCGCGACGATGATTCGCGAGTCGGCGTGGGTCATCGAGAGACTTGATGGTCAGGGCAATGAAGCGGGGAACCAGGCATCCAGATCCGCGGGTCGGTCAATTTGCCTCGTAGGATTCTGCTAGGCATAGCCATCCGGCGTTTCGGTCCGGCGCGGCGAATACGTTTCCCATTTGCCGCAGCCGGGGCAGCGCCAGTAATACTGCTTCGCACGAAAGCCGCAATGGTCGCACTTGTACATGCCCAGCCGCTTGATGTGCTGGCCGAGCAGGCCCTTGACGAGCTCGAGGTCGTGCCGGCGCTCGGCGGGCGCCGCGAGGAGCTGCGCCTCCAGCAGCCGGTCGAGGCCGAGCAGCGTCGGATTGCGCGCCAGCTCTTCCTTGATGAGCGCGGCCGCGGCCTCGGGACCCTCCTCTTCGAGCGTCAGCGAGAAGACGGCATTCAGCAGATCGAGTGACGGATATTGCTGCTGGTAGGTGCGCAGGACGCGCAGTCCCTGCGCCGCCTGACCGGTTTTCCGGTAGGCGTCGGCGAGCCGCTCGGCGACGAGCGCGAGATACACCGGATTCTGCGATTCGATCCGCTGCCATGTCGCGATCGCGGTCGGCAGCCGTTCGTGTTGCGCGTCGAGATCGCCGAGCAGCATCGTCGCGCGCGTGCAGGCCTTGTATTCCGCGAGCGCCTGATCGACGTAGTTGCGCGCCGCCGCCTCGTCCTGATTGAGCGAGGCCGCCTGCGCGAGCTCGCAAGCGTAGTGCGCGATCTCCTTGAAGTACGGCTGCTTCGCGACCGCCTCCATCCGCCGGGTCACGGCGATCGCCTTGGGCCAGTCCTTCTCGGTCTCGTAGATCGACAGCAGGAACCCGAGCGACGGATGCTCGAACGCCGAGCCGTCGAGCCGGGTGAAGAGCTCCTCGGCGCGATCGAGGAGGCCCGCACGATGGAAATCCTGGGCGAGCTCGTAGGTCGCGGCCTGTCGCTTGTCGGCGGGCAGGTCGGGGCGGTCGAGGAGATTCTGGTGCATCCGGATCGCGCGGTCGATCTCGCCCTGGCGGCGGAACAGGCTGCCCAGCGCGAAGTGCAGGTCGATCGTCTGCGGATCCACCTTCACCACCTCGATGAATGATTCGATCGCCTTGTCGGGCTGCTCGTTCAGCAGGAAGTTGAGGCCGCGGAAATACGAAAGCGGCAGCGCGCGCGACTCGCGCAGGAGGTGCTTGATGTCGATGCGCGCCGCGATCCAGCCCATCGCGAAGAACACGACGAGGAGCGGCAGCAGCCACCAGAGCTCGATTTCCATCATGGAACGCGGCGAAGCTCCGGGAGAACGCGTGACGCGGTGGTCACCACCTCAGGCGCCATCGTAGGGCCGTGACGGCGGGCCGGCGGACGACACCGTCCCGGCACGGCTGCGCTCCCGGTGCAACCTATTGAGCTCACGCTTCACGCGCGACGTGCGCAGGGCTCCGGCGAGGAGGCCCGCGGCCACGCCGATCGCGAACGCGATCAGCACCACGAAGATCAGGGGCGCGGTCCACTCCCAAAGATTGTAGAACTTGAGGTGGGCCGGCTCGCTGTTCTGCAGCGACAGGAAAAGCAGCGCGACGAATATCGTGAAGCCGATGATCCAGCGCACGATGTGCATCAGTGGGCTCTCATCAGGCTACGGCAACGCTCATGCGCGGCCTCCGCACGCGCCGAACGTGCTCCTCGCCCTGAGCGGTCGGCCTTCGCGCAATCGCTCGCGGACGCGCCCTGCGGGCCTGGGCTTCGCCCTGCTCGCTCATGCGGCGGCCTCCGAGCGGTTCACGCGATGCGTTGCGTCTCGGTGTCGGCCGCGCGCACTCGCTCGCAGACGCGCCCTTCGGGCCTGGGCTTCGCCCTGCTCGCTCATGCGCTATTCTTGAAGTCAACCCGCTCGCGCAATTCCTTGCCCGCCTTGAAATGCGGGACGTGTTTTTCCGGCACCTGGACCTTCTCGCCGGATTTCGGATTGCGTCCGGTTCGCGGCGGCCGATAGTTCAGGCCGAAGCTGCCGAACCCGCGGATCTCGATGCGCTCCCCCTTCGCCAGGCTTTCCGCCATGGCGTCGAGGATCATCTTCACCGCAAGCTCGGCATCCTTCGCGACCAGCTGCGGGAACTGCGCCGCGAGGCGGTCGATCAGCTCCGATTTGGTCATCGCGCGGGCCCGCTTACTCGTTGGTCTTGTTGTCCATCTTGGCGCGCAGCAGCGCACCGAGATTTGTCGTCCCGGTGCTCGTGCCCGCGGTGTCCGCCTTCACGGTCTGGATCGCTTCCGTTTCCTCGGCGTGGTCCTTGGCCTTGATCGACAGGTTGATCGAGCGGTTCTTGCGGTCGATGTTGATGATCATCGCCGTGACCCGGTCGCCTTCCTTGAGATGCGTGCGGATGTCCTCGACGCGGTCGCGCGCGACTTCGGAGGCACGCAGGTAGCCCTCGACGTCGCCGTCGAGCGTGATCACCGCGCCCTTGCCATCCATCGATTTCACGATGCCGCTCACCACCGCGCCCTTGTCGTGCGTCGCGACGTAATTGGTGAACGGGTCGCCGTCGAGCTGCTTGATGCCGAGCGAGATGCGCTCGCGCTCGACGTCGATCGCGAGCACCACCGCCTCGACGTCCGCACCCTTCTTGTAGTCGCGCACGGCGGCTTCGCCGGTGGCCGACCACGAGAGGTCCGACAGGTGGACGAGGCCGTCGATGCCGCCCGGCAGACCGACGAACACGCCGAAATCGGTGATCGACTTGATCTGGCCGGTGACGCGATCGCCCTTCTTGTGGTTGATCGCGAACTCGTCCCACGGGTTCGGCATGCACTGCTTCATCCCGAGCGAAATGCGGCGGCGCTCCTCGTCGATCTCGAGGATCATCACCTCGACCTCGTCGCCGAGCTGCACGACCTTGGTGGGATGGATGTTCTTGTTGGTCCAGTCCATCTCGGAGACGTGGACGAGGCCCTCGATGCCGGACTCGATTTCAACGAACGCGCCGTAGTCGGTGATGTTGGTGACCTTGCCGAAGAGGCGCGTGCCCGACGGATAGCGGCGCGACAGGCCGACCCAGGGATCCTCGCCCAGCTGCTTCATGCCGAGCGACACGCGGTTCTTTTCCTGGTCGAACTTGAGCACCTTCGCGGTGACTTCGTCGCCGACCGCGAGCACCTCGGACGGATGCTTGACGCGGCGCCACGCGAGGTCGGTAATGTGCAGCAGGCCGTCGATGCCGCCCAGGTCGACGAACGCGCCGTAATCGGTGATGTTCTTGACGATGCCCTTGACGACCGCACCCTCGGACAACGTCGAGAGGAGCTTTTCGCGCTCTTCGCCGAGGCTCGCCTCCAGCACGGCGCGGCGCGAGACGACGACGTTGTTGCGCTTGCGGTCGAGCTTGATGACCTTGAACTCGAGCGCCTTGTTCTCGAATGGCGACGTGTCCTTGACCGGCCGGATGTCGACGAGCGATCCGGGAAGGAACGCACGGATGCCGTTGACCATCACGGTGAGGCCGCCCTTCACCTTGCCGGTGACGAGGCCGGAGACGACGTTGCCCTGCTCCATCGCGGCTTCGAGGTCGTGCCACGCCTTGAGGCGCTTCGCCTTGTCGCGGGACAGGCGGGTCTCGCCGTAGCCGTCCTCGAGCGACTCGATGGCGACGGTGACGAAATCGCCCGGCTTGACTTCGACCTCGCCCTTGTCGTTCTTGAATTCCTCGATGGGAATGAACGATTCGGACTTGAGGCCGGCATTGACGACGACGACGTTGAAGTCGACGCGGACGACTTCCGCGGTGATGAGCTCGCCCTGGCGCATTTCCTGGCGCGAAAGCGATTCCTCGAACAGCGCGGCGAAATTCTCGGCGGGATGGGGTGTGGACACGTTGGTGGTGGCGGTAGCCATGAGGGTTGGTTCCTTTTCGTCGGTTCAAGCCGCCGGCAACGAGAACCCAGTTTCTCGTGCGGCGGGCCGGTTGTTGAAATCCGCCCGACGGCGCCGGCTAGAGCGCGATCGGGCGGCCTCTTGCGATCATCGCCGGCGCATTCCCCTAGTGCCGGGCGCGGCGGCGATGCACGTCTAATCCATCGTCCTGCCTGCCAGAGCCTCGTACCTTCTGAGCACGAAGGCTACGGCAGCGTCGATCGACAATTCGGTCGTATCCAGCAAAACGGCGTCGGGCGCGGGGACCAAGGGTGCGGCGGTCCGGCCGGCGTCGCGGGCGTCGCGTTCGCGGATATCACGCAAAAGACTCTCCATTGTAATGGAGATTCCTTTTTCGATCAACTGCTTATGGCGCCGCCTCGCCCGCTCCTCGGGGCTGGCCGTCAGAAAGACCTTCAGGGCGGCGTCCGGGAACACCACGGTGCCCATGTCGCGCCCGTCGGCGACCAGCCCCGGAGGAACCCGGAAGGCGCGCTGCCGGCCGACGAGAGCTTTGCGCACCGCAGGAAACACGGCAACCCTCGAGGCGGCGGCGCTCACTGCTTCGCCACGGATCGCATTGGTGACGTCGTGTCCGTCCTGCACGATCCGGTCACCGTCGAAGGTCACGTCGAGCGCAGCCGCGGCGCGAGCCAGCGCGATCTCGTCGTCGAGAGGAATGCGCTCGTCCAGCGCCTTTTTCGCGACCAGCCGGTAGAGCGAGCCGCTGTCCAGCAGATGAAACGACAGCGACCTCGCGACCGCCGCGGCGATCGTGCCCTTGCCCGACGCGGCGGGACCGTCGATGGCGATGACCGGCACTGATGCGCTCAAAGTGCCCCCACGCTTGCGGCCTCATTGGCCAATTCGGCCGCTGCGCTGCCCCCCGGGGGGGCGCAATTCCATGCGGCCTCTTTGTACGCGTGCCACATGCTGAAGCGACGCGCGTCGGCCGCCGCCCGCGCTCGCGGACGCGCCCTTCGAGCCTGGCCTTCGGCCCGCTCGCGCGGGCGTCCTCGTCGCGGTCCGGCGGCGCTCATGACCCATCCCTCCGTTGCGTGATCGATCGCAGCGCGGTGAAGTAATCGGGGAACGTCTTGCCGACGCATTCCGGGTCGTTGATCCGGATGCGCGCGCCCCCAAACGAGGCGAGCGCGAAGCACATGGCCATCCGGTGGTCGTCGTAGGTGTCGATCGTTGCGTCGGCGATCCGCGCCGGAGGCACGATGCGCAGGTGATCGGGTCCGGTTTCGACCCCTGCGCCGAGTTTCGCGAGCTCGGTCGCCATCGCGGCGATGCGGTCGGTTTCCTTCACCCGCCAGCTCGCGATGCCGGAAAGGGTCGTAGGTCCCCTTGCGAACAGCGCGACGACCGCGAGCGTCATCGCAGCGTCGGGAATGGCGACGCAATCGACCTCGACGCCTTCGAGGGCCTCGCCCGATGCGGTCTCGATCCAGCCGTCGCCGTCGTGGACCCGCGCGCCCATCCGGGTCAGCACGTCGGCGAACGCGACATCGCCCTGTATCGAGTCACGCCCGACGCCCGTGACCCGCACGGGGCCGCCGCCGATCGCTCCGGCGGCGAGAAAATATGAGGCCGATGACGCGTCTCCTTCGACCCGGATCGTGCCCGGACTCGCGTAGCGCGCATCGGCGGGCACGACGAACGAGCCGAATCCTTCGTGTGCCACTGCAACGCCGAAGCGGCGCATGAGATTGAGTGTCATCGTCACGTATGGCTTCGAGATGAGCTCGCCGACGATGGCGACGGTCACGGCGTGTCGAGTACGCGCCGTCAGGAGCGGCAACGCCATCAGCAGCGCCGAAAGGAACTGGCTCGACACGTCGCCGCGCAGGCTCACGCGCCCGGAGTCGGCGGCCGCGGGCGCGCGGTACGCTCCGATCGCGAGCGGCGGATAGCCGGCGGTCGCAAGATACCGGACGTCCGCGCCCAGCGAACGCAGCGCGTCGACGAGATCCCCGATCGGCCGCTCGTGCATCCGCGCGGTGCCCGAGAGGGTGTAGTCGCCTCCCGCCAGCGCGAGCACCGCGGTGAGCGGCCGGAACGCGGTCCCGGCATTCCCGAGGAAGAGCGTCGCGGCCTTTGCGGGAACGTCCCCACCTGTGCCGTAAATGACATCCGCCCCCGGTTCGTCTCGCTCGATGCGAAAGCCGCAGCGCCGCGAGCGCCTCGCGCATCCGCAGGACGTCGTCCGCCGCAAGCAGACCGTCAACCCGCGTGTCGCCGCGGGCCAGAACGGCCAGCAGCAGCGTCCGATTCGAAATGCTCTTCGAGCCCGGCAGGGCCACGGTGCCGTGCGCGGATGCGACCGGCTCGAGGTCGAGAAATCCGGCCGCGGCGCCGGGCAGCGGTGGGGTCGATGTCACGCGTCGTCCGGGCTGTCGCCGGCCGGCGCCGATGGAGGGAATGCGTCGATCCGCGCGTCCCAGGAGAGGCGAACGTCGCGCGCCTTGGCGAATGCAGACTCAAGCGCCGCGCCGTCGCAGGCAGCAATGAGCGCCGCAAGGCGGTCGAGCTCCGCTCGGTAGGCGCCGATCTCGGACAGGAGCGCGACGCGGTTCGCGAGCGCGATGTCGCGCCACATCTCGGGCGAGCTGCCGGCAATGCGCGTGAAATCGCGGAAGCCGCTGCCGGCGAACCGGAACAGCTCCTCGGCGTCGTCGCGGGTGGCGAATTCGTTGACGAGTGCGAACGCGAGGACGTGCGGCAAGTGCGACACCGCGGCAAAGATGCGATCGTGCGCCGCCGGGTCGAGGACGTGGATCCGCGCGCCGCACGCGGTCCAGGCCGCGGCCACCGTCGCGGCCGCCAGCGGGTCCGTCTCCGGAAGCGGCGTCAGCACGACGTTGCGCCCCGCGTACAGCGCGGCCTGCGCCGCGGCCGCGCCGGAGCGCTCGGCGCCCGCGATCGGATGCCCCGGAACGAATCGCGGCAGCGCAGCAGCAAGCGCCCGCCGTGCCGCGCGGACGACATCCTGCTTGGTGCTGCCGGCGTCGGTGACGATGGTCTGCGCGCCGAGATGCGGCGCCATCGCGCGCATCAGCGGCTCGAGCTCTCCGACCGGTGTCGCGAGCAGAACCAGGTCGGCATCGGCGAGCTCGCGCGTCCAGTCATCGGACAGTCGGTGGCTGCGTTCGACGATGCCGAGATTCTTCGCCTCCTCGAGATTCATCTGGCTGCGCCCGACACCGACGACGCAACCGACCTGCCCCGCGGCGCGAAGCGCCAGCGCGAACGAGCCTCCGATGAGCCCGACGCCGACGACCACCAGCTTGTCGATGCGCGCCGCCGCGGTCGTCACGAGCCCACCTTGAACGTCAGCCCGCAAGGGCGTGGGCGAGCGCGTCGAGGAACCGGCGATTCTCCGCAGGCAGTCCCACCGTGACCCGCAGCCAGTCCGGCAGCCCGTAATTCGCGACCGGGCGGACGATCACGCCGGCGCGCAGCAGTTGCTGGTAGATGCGGTCCGTGTCCGGAACGCTGACGAGCAGGAAGTTGCCATGCGACGGAAGCGAGCGAAGCTTCAGCGCGCGGAAACCCTCCTCCAGCTCGCGCATGCCTTCGCGGTTGAGCCTGCGACTTTCATCGACATACGCGGTGTCGGCGAGCGCCGCGACGGCCGCCGCCTGCGCGAGCGCATTGACGTTGAACGGCTGGCGGACGCGATTCAGCATGTCGGCGACACGCGCGTGCATCAGGCCGAAGCCGATGCGCAGCCCGGCCAGCCCGTACGCCTTGGAAAACGTTCGCGACACGACGAGATTCGGATATTTTCCGACCCAGCGCGCGCTCCGCGTGTGCTCCTCGGGATCGAGGTACTCGTTGTACGCCTCGTCGAGCACGATCAGCACGTCGGCCGGCACCGAGGCGATGAACGCCTCCAGCAGCGACGGCGCGATCCAGGTGCCGGTGGGATTGTTCGGGTTCGCGACGAACACGACCCGCGTCGCCGGCGTGATCGCGGCGCGCATCGCGGGGAGATCGTGGCCGAACTCCGTCGCCGGTACCTCGATGCCGATCGCGCCCCGCGCCTGCGTCGCGAGCGGGTACACGGCGAACGCATGCTGCGAGTACACCGCAGCGTCGCCCGGCGTGAGAAACGCCTGCGTGACGAGCTCCAGCACGTCGTTCGAGCCGTTGCCGAGCACGATCTCGTCCGGCTCGACCCCGAACCGCGCACATAGCGCCGACTTCAGCGCAAAGCCGTTGCCGTCGGGATAGCGCGCGAGCTCTTCCGTGGCGCGCAGCATCGCCGCGCGCACCGCATCGCTTGGCCCCCGCGGATTCTCGTTCGACGCGAGCTTGACGATATCCGCCTCGCGCAAGCCGAGTTCGCGTGCGAGGTCGGCGATGGGCTTGCCGGGCAGGTAGGGCGCGATGCCACGGACGTGCGAAGGCGCGTGGATCGCGGGGTCGCAGGTCGCGCTCCGGAGGGGGTGGACGGTCATCGATGGGTGCCGATCACTCTTAAGGGACAGCTGCAGGATACGATCCTAATATCCTGATAAATGGAGCCTTTAGGCGCAACTCTGCGAGCGCCGACGCGACGGCCGGATCGTCGGCGTGGCCTACGAGATCGACGAAGAAAAGGTACTCCCAGAGTCCTGTGCGCGCGGGCCTCGATTCGAGGCGCGACATGCTGACGCCGTGCTTGGCGATGGGCTCCAGCAACGCGTAGATCGCACCGGGTCGATTGGGCGCCGACATCACGAGCGAAGTCTCGTCGTTGCCGGAAGCCGGCACCGCCTGCTGGCCCAGCACCCAGAAGCGCGTCGTGTTGTTGGGCTCGTCCTCGATGTTGGCGGCGAGGATCGGAACGCCGTAGATCGATGCGGCGATCTCGCCCGCGATGGCCGCCGACTCGGGCTCCGCCGCCGCGAGCCGCGCCGCCTCGGCATTGCTCGCGACCGCGATCCGTGGTGCCGCCGCCAGGTGCTGCGCGAGCCAGCCGACGCATTGCGCAAGCGACTGCGCGTGCGAGTAGACGCGCGTCACCTTCGCGATCGTCGGCGCCTTCGACAGCAGGTTCTGCCGGATGCGCAAGCGGATCTCGCCGCAGATCGACAGCGGCGTCTGGCACATGAGGTCGAGCGTGCGGCCGACCGCGCCCTCGGTGGAGTTCTCCACCGGAACGATCGCGTAGTCGGCCTGCCCGCTTTCCGCCGCGCGGAAAACCTCGTCGATCGTCGCGCACGGCTCGGCCCGCGCGAACCGGCCGAATTGTTTCGTGACCGCTGCGTGCGAATAGGTGCCCGCGGGCCCGAGGTACGAGACGGAGACCGGCTGTTCCAGCGCCCGGCACGCCGACATCACCTCGCGAAAGATCAGGGTCACGGCGTCGTCGGGAAGCGGTCCGCCGTTCTGCGACTGCAGCGCCTTCAGCACTTGCGCCTCGCGCTCAGGCCGGTAGGCGGGGCCGTGCCCCTTCAGCGCGCCGATCGATTTCGCGTGTGCAGCGCGGGCGTTCAGCCGCTCGAGGATCTCGCGGTCGAGATGATCGATCGCGGCGCGGTGGCGCACGAGCTCGGGATCGCGATCGTCGGCGGTCGTGTCGGGATCAGCCATGGTGATCGGGCCGGAACCTGGCTTGCCGGGAGCCGGCATCAGCCGTTCACTCGTCATCCTCGCGCTCGACGACACGCTCGAGACCGGCGAGCTTCTCGCCCTCGCCGAGGTTGATCAGCGTGACGCCCTGCGTCGAGCGGCTCATCTCGCGGATCGACTTCACCTTGGTCCGGATCAGCACGCCGCCCGTGGAGATCAGCATCACCTCGTCGTCGGGAAGCACCAGCGCGGCGGCGACGACGGTGCCGTTGCGCTCGCTCTGCTGGATCGCGATCATGCCCTTGGTGCCGCGGCCGTGTCGCGTGTACTCGACGATCGGAGTGCGCTTGCCGTAACCGTTCTCGGTCGCGGTCAGCACCGACTGCTCCTCGTCCCCGGCGACCAGCATCGAGATCACGCGCTGCCCCTTGTCCAGCATCATGCCGCGCACGCCGTGCGCGCCGCGCCCCATCGGGCGCACGTCGTTCTCGTCGAAGCGCACCGCCTTGCCGCCCGAGCTGAACAGCATCACGTCGTGCTTCGCGTCGGTCAGCGCGGCGCCGATCAGCTGGTCGCCGTCGGTCAAGTCGACGGCGATGATGCCCGACGTGCGCGGCCGCGAGAATTCGGACAGCGGCGTCTTCTTGACCGTGCCCATCGCGGTCGCCATGAACACGAACTGCGTCTCGGTGAACTCCTTGACCGGCAGGATCGCGGTGATCTTCTCGTTGTCCGACAGCGGCACCAGGTTGACGATCGGCTTGCCGCGCGCGGTGCGCGATCCCTGCGGCACGTTGTAG
Organism: uncultured beta proteobacterium; assembly: GCA_963846855.1. Lineage (GTDB taxonomy): Bacteria > Pseudomonadota > Gammaproteobacteria > Burkholderiales > Casimicrobiaceae > CAIWHR01. The sequence goes on along the minus strand of CAWJXK010000008.1, from coordinate 1,503,330 downwards.
ACCTTGAGCCAGTAGACCCGGCCGCGATCGGAGAAGCAGAGGATGAAATCGTGCGTGTTGGCGATGAAGAGATGATCGATGAAATCGTCCTCCTTCGTCGCCGTCGCCTGCTTGCCGCGCCCGCCACGCTTCTGCGCGCGGTAGTCGGCGACCGCCTGCGCCTTCATGTAACCGCCGTGCGAAAGCGTGACCACCATGTCGGCCGGCGCGATCAGGTCCTCGAGCGAGAGGTCGACGCCCTGCGCGATGATCTCGGAGCGGCGCGCGTCGCCGAACTGCTCGCGGATGCCGGCGAGCTCGTCGCCGACGATCTTGGTCACGCGGGCGGGCTTCGCCAACACGTCGATCAGGTCGACGATCTCGGCCATGACGTCGCGGTACTCGGCGACGATCTTGTCCTGCTCGAGACCGGTCAGGCGCTGCAGCCGGAGCTCCAGGATCGCCTGCGCCTGCGCGTCGGAAAGCCGGTAGCCGCTGCCGTCGTCCTGCCAGCCGAAGCCCTGCGCCAGCCCCTCCGGGCGGGCGGCATCGGCCGCGGCGCGCTTCAGCATGTCCTCGACGAGCGCCGAGCGCCACGCGCGGTCCATCAGCGCGACCTTGGCCTCGGCCGGCGTCGCCGCGGCCTTGATGAGCGCGATGATCGGGTCGACGTTGGACAGCGCGACCGCGAGGCCTTCGAGGATGTGCCCCCGCTCGCGCGCCTTGCGCAGCAGGTGGCGGGTCCGGCGCAGCACGACTTCGCGCCGGTGCATCAGGAAGAACTCGAGGAACTGCTTGAGATTGAGCAGGCGCGGCTGGCCGTCGACCAGCGCGACCATGTTCATGCCGAAGCTGTCCTGCAGCTGCGTCAGCTTGTACAGGTTGTTGAGGACGATCTCGGCGACCTCGCCGCGCTTCAGCTCGATCACGACGCGCATGCCGGACTTGTCCGACTCGTCGCGTAGGTCGGAGATGCCCTCGAGCTTCTTCTCGCGGACGAGCTCGCCGATGCGGATCAGGAGGTTCGCCTTGTTGACCTGGTAGGGGATCTCGTCGACGATGATCGCCTGCCGGACGCCCTTGTCGAGATCCTCGACGTGGGTGCGCGCGCGGATGACGACGCGGCCGCGCCCGGTGCGGTAGCCCTCGCGCACGCCTTCGGTGCCGTAGATGATTCCCGCGGTCGGGAAATCCGGCGCCGGCACGATGTCGATCAGCTCGTCCAGCGAGATTTCCGGGTTGTCGAGGAGCGCGAGGCAGGCGTCGGTGACCTCGGTCAGGTTGTGCGGCGGGATGTTGGTCGCCATGCCGACCGCAATGCCCGACGAACCGTTGACGAGCAGGTTGGGCAGGCGCGACGGCAGCACCGTCGGCTCCTGCTCCTTGCCATCGTAATTGGCGACGAAGTCGACCGTCTCCTTGTCGATGTCCGCGGTGAGCTCGTTCGCGATCTTCTGCAGCCGGCATTCGGTGTAGCGCATCGCGGCCGCGTTGTCGCCGTCGACCGAGCCGAAGTTGCCCTGTCCGTCGATCAGCGGGTAGCGCAGCGAGAAATCCTGGGCCATCCGGACCAGCGTGTCGTAGATCGCCATGTCGCCGTGCGGATGGTATTTCCCCATCACGTCGCCGACGACGCGCGCGCATTTGACATACGGCCGGTTGAAGACGATGTTCGCCTCGTGCATCGCGTAGAGGACGCGGCGGTGGACCGGCTTCAGGCCGTCGCGGACGTCGGGCAGTGCCCGGCCGACGATCACGCTCATCGCGTAATCGAGGTAGGAATGCCGCATTTCCGCTTCGAGGCTTACGGGCAGGGTTTCTTTGGCAAACTGCTCCATGTGCAGGATTTCTTCGTGAAAGTTGCGTTACGGGGCGATCGTTGGCAATTCGCTGCGCCGCGGGGGCCTCGGGGCGATCCGGCAAGTATCGAAAATCGGCGGGGCTGCGGCGGGCGTCCGAGAATTGCCTGCCGGCCGGGTGGCCGGCAGCGCTCCGGGGCGCCGGAGTGTCTTGAAAAGACAAAATTTTATCACGACGTTGCGTCGCCGCGACACTCGCGGCATATGTGTTGCCCAAATGGCACTTTCTTTTGCACGGTCTGGGGTGCTGTGCTATAGTTTTTGTGGAAACAAGGGATTCGGCGCGCGCGTGCCTTCATGGGGTTGAGGCATCGCGCGGGAATTTGTAGACTTCGCAAAAAACATGTTCAAAACCAAAGCCAAAGGGGTGAAACAATGACCTGTCGTCTCGTCTCCGGCGCTCTCGTCGGCGCGCTCGCGACTGTTTTTGCCGGCAGTCTCGCCGCGCAAACGGCCGATCCGAAAGGCTACGTTCCGGGAACCGCGCCATGCACGGAGGGCTATGTGTGCCGCTCTTCTCCGTCGCCGGAGGACGGTGTCGTCAAGTCCGCCACGTACAATGGCACCAAGGGACTTGCCGGCAACCTGTGCGTCCGCAGTGCCTACTGGGCGCCCGCGATGGCGACCATTCAATGCGACCCCGATCTCGTGCCGAAGCCGGTAGTCGCAGCGCCGCCGCCGCCTCCCGCGCCGCCGCCGCCGCCCCCGCCGCCGATGGCGCCGCAGGTCGTGAAGATGACGCTGGCTGCCAAGGCGCTGTTCGACTTCGACAAGGCGGTGCTGAAGCCCGAAGGCATGAGGGCGATCGACACGGAGATCATTGCCAAGCTCAGGGACGTGCAGAAGCTCGAGCTCGTGCTGGTCACCGGCCATACCGACCCGATCGGCTCGCAGGAGTACAACCAGAAGCTGTCCGAACGTCGCGCTGACGCGGTGCGCAATTACCTCGTCTCCAAGGGCGTCGCGAAGGACAGGATCGAGACGCTCGGCATGGGCAAGACGCAGCCGATTCCGGGCCTCGTCTGTAACCAGAAGAACTTCAAGGCGAAGGTCGAGTGCTACCAGCCCGATCGCCGCGTCGAAGTCGAAGTCAAGGGCGAGATGATGAAGAGATAGGGTTTCGCCCGCAGCACAAAGAGCCCCGCCGATGGCGGGGCTTTTTTTTGCCGCAACCGGTCATAATTCGCCGTGAACATGGGCGACCCCGCGATGCAGAATGCAGATCTCCGCGTAGATGCCGGCTGGATCGTGCCGATCGAGCCGCAGGGCGTTGTGCGCGATCATTCCGTGCTCGTCGAAGCCGGCCGCATCGTCGGGCTCGTCCCGCGCGGTACGGCCGATCGCGAGTGGTCCGCGCGCGAGCACGTGACCCTCGCCGATCACATCCTGCTGCCGGGGCTCGTCAACGCGCACACGCACGCCGCGATGAGCCTGATGCGCGGCATCGCCGACGACCTTCCGCTCGGCGTCTGGCTCGAGCAGCACATCTGGCCACACGAGCGCGCGTTTCTCGCGCCCGATTTCGTGCTGGATGGAGCGCGCCTCGCGGCCGCCGAGATGCTCCTCGGCGGGATCACCTGCTGCAACGACATGTATTTCTTCCCGGATTCGACCGCACGCGCGTTCGTCGAAACCGGAATGCGCGCGATGCTCGGGCTCCCCGTGCTGGATTTCCCGACGCCGTATGCCGCCGACGCGGATGGCTACCTGCAGGCAGGCCTCGCCGTGCGCGACGCCAGCAAGCACGAGCCGCGGCTCACGTTCTCGCTCGCGCCGCACGCCCCGTACACCGTCAGTGACGCGACGTTGGAGCGCATCGTCATGTACGCGCGCCAGCTCGACCTTCCGATCCAGACCCATGTCGCCGAGACTGCGCAGGAGGTGCAGCGAAGCCGGGAGCAGTACGGCGTCACACCACTTGCGCGATTGCACCGGCTCGGCGCGACCGGGCCGGGCTTCATCGCCATCCACGGCGTGCACTTAGGCCCGGACGACATCGAGCTCCTCGCGGTCCACGGCGGGCACGTCGTGCATTGCCCGGCGTCGAACATGAAGCTTGCAAGCGGTGCGGCGCCGATCGGCGCCATCGCTGCGCGCGGGATCAACGTCGCGCTCGGCACCGACGGCGCGGCGTCGAACAACCGGCTCGACCTTTTCGCGGAGATGCGCCTCGCCGCGCTGCTCGCCAAGGTGACGACGGGCGATGCGTCGTCGTTCCCGGCGTGGCAGTCGCTGCAGGCGGCGACGCTGGGGGGTGCGCGGGCGCTCGGCCAGGAATCGGCGATCGGCTCGCTCGTTCCCGGCAAGGAAGCGGACATGATCGCCGTCTGCCTCGCATCCGTCGACGCCGTCCCCTGCTACGATGCGGTTTCGCATCTGGTTCACGCAATCGGGCGCGACGCGGTCACCGACGTCTGGGTCGGTGGCAGCCGCGTCGTCGCCGATCGTCAACTCCTCACGGCCGACACCGGCGCTCTCGTGGCACGCGCACGGCTCTGGCAGGAACGCATGCAATGAAGGCCTCCACGACCTCCACGAAACCCGCGGCGGACACCAATCTCGATCCGCACGAAGTCGAGAAGTTCGCGTCGCTCGCGCATCACTGGTGGGATCCCGACAGCGCGATGTTCGGTCCGCTGCATCGGATGAACCCGCTGCGGCTCGGCTGGATCGACCGGATATGCGGCGGACTGGCGGGCAAATCCGTCGTCGACGTCGGCTGCGGCGGCGGCATCCTGTCCGAAGCGATGGCTGCAAAGGGCGCGAGCGTCACCGGAATCGACCTTGGCGAGAAGGCGCTCGGCGTCGCCCGGCTGCACAAGCTCGAGAGCGGCGCGGCGGTCGAATACCGGCTTGCTTCCGCCGAGGCGCTCGCAGCCGAGATGCCAGCCGCGTTCGACGTCGTGACCTGCATGGAATTGCTGGAGCACGTGCCGGATCCGTCGGCGATCGTGGCGGCCTGCGCCGCGCTCGCGCGCCCGGGTGGCACCATCGCGATCTCGACGATCAACCGGAATCCGAAGTCGTATGCCCTCGTCGTGCTCGGCGCCGAGTACGTGCTCAACCTACTGCCGCGCGGCACGCACGACTACGCGCGATTCCTGAAGCCCGCCGAAGTCGCGGCTTTCGCGCGCGGCGCCGGGCTCGCACCGCTCGATCTCGCCGGCGTTGCGTACAACCCGCTCAGCAAGGAATTCCGGCAGGTTGCCGATGCAAGCGTCAACTACCTGATGGCGTTCCGCCGGCCGCTGGATGACTGAAGCGCCGGCGCCGCGTCCGCTCGAGATCGATGCCGTCCTGTTCGACCTCGACGGCACGCTCGCCGACACCGCGCCGGATCTCGCGGCGGCGCTCAATGCCGTGCGGGCGACGCGCGGCATGCCGCCGATGTCGCTCGCGGAGCTCCGGCCGTGGGCGTCGCACGGCGCGCGCGGACTGTTGGGCGCCGGCATGGGCGTCGCGCCCGATGCCGCCGATTACGCGCAGTTGCGCGACGCCTTTCTCGACTTCTACGCCAACGCGCTGTGCGTCGGCACCACGCTCTTCGCAGCCGTCGATGCCGTGCTGACCGAGATCGAGGCGCGCGGCATGCGCTGGGGCATCGTCACGAACAAGGCCACGCGTTTCACGCTGCCTCTGCTCGACGCACTGGGCCTCGCCGCGCGCGCGCAGGCGGTGGTGTGCGGCGACACGACGGCGCACGCGAAGCCTCACCCCGCGCCGTTGCTCGCGGCTGCGCAGGCCTTGGCGACGCCCGCGTCACGCTGCGTGTATGTGGGCGACGCGGAGCGCGACGTGACCGCCGGCGTCGCCGCAGGGATGCACACGATCGTCGCGAGCTATGGCTACATCACGGCCGACGAGGTTCCCGGCACGTGGCCGGCCGACGGCTTCATCCTGTCGCCGCGCGACCTGATCGCGTGGCTTCCGCGCAACGGGCCTTGAAGGGCGTTCGTCAGCCCGGGCACGCACCGGCGTTGACCAGCAGCCACTCCGCAGCCTTGCCGTCGCGTGTTCCACGCACGCGCACCGATTGGCTTGCCATCAGCGGGCGAACGATCGCCACCAGCGCATCGTCGGGACCGGCGAGCGCGATGCCGTTGGCCTCGGACACCCGATCCCCCGGCTTCAGCCCGAGCATCGTCGCGAACCCGGTGTCATCGCGCACGATGAGTCCGCCGGGTCCGGCGGTGACGAGCGTCTTCCAGCTTTCGGGCTGCGCAGCAATGCCCGACAGCAGCTCGGCGTTCAGCCGATAGACCGCGCCCGTGAATCCCGCCGGCACCGCGCAGGCGGCGCTTGTCGCGACCCGCGCCGGGCGTGCGCCTGCTCGAGCCTTCGAGGGTATCGCCTTTGCCGCATCCGCTGCTGCCGGGCGCAGCACGATCTCACGGACCTCACCGTGGTCGCGGATCCGCACGCCAGCCGGATGGACGGCTTCGAGCTGGACGTCCTTCGCGATATCACTTCCCGACCGAACCAGAACCGGACCACGGTCGGCAAGGCGGAACAGCGCGAATCCCGCGCCGTTTGCCTCGGCAAACACGCCCAGCAATCGTGTCTCGCCTTGCATCGCGGCCGGTGCCGCGATTGATGGCGTCACACCCGTCTCGCCGAAGATTCGCGCCGCGCTGATCGCGGGGCTCCACGGCTCCGGCGTCGGCGCGGCGGGAATTGCCGTCGGCGCGGGGCCGAAGGCGCGCCATCCCCACTGCGCCAGCACCCACGCGAGCAGCGCGACCGCCGCGAGGGTCGCGAGCCCCGCGGCGACGCGCCATGGCCACGCCACGGCGGACGTGTTGGCCGCACCGTTCATGACCCAGGCTCCCGGCACGGTGCGCGGATCGCTGCTGCGATCGCGACTTGCGGCCGGGCGCATGCTCGGAGCCCGCTATAATTCGGCGCGATGGCGGCACGCAAATGCGCCGCCCCGCGCGATGCCCCGCCGCGCCGGCCCTGCGATCCGCCCGACTCTGATTCCCGCCCCACGTGAACCCCCGCCTCGCACGACTGCGGCCTTATCCGTTCGAGCGCCTGCGCCAGCTGCTGGCCGGGGCGGCGCCCGATCCTTCGCTTGCGCCGATCAATCTTTCGATCGGCGAACCCCGGCATCCGACTCCCGCGTTCATCCTCGATGCGCTCGCCTCAAGCGGCGCAGGCATCGCGAATTATCCCACGACGGCAGGTGCCCTCGCGCTGCGCGAGGCGATCGCCGCGTGGCTCGCGCGCCGGAACGCGATCGCCCCGCTCGATCCCATGACCCAGGTGCTGCCGGTGCTCGGGAGCCGCGAGGCACTCTTCGCGTTTGCGCAGACGGTCGTCGACGCGAGCCGTCCGGGCGCGACGGTGATGATGCCCAATCCGTTCTATCAGATCTACGAAGGCGCCGCCCTCCTCGCGGGTGCCGCGCCCTGGTGCGTGAACGCCGACACGGCGCGTGGTTACGCGCCGGCGTGGCACGAGGTGCCGTCCGACGTCTGGGCGCGGACACAGCTTCTGTACGTGTGCTCGCCGGACAACCCGACCGGTCGTGTCACGACGCGAGACGAGTGGGCGTTTCTTTTCGAGATGTCGGACCGGCACGGCTTCGTGATCGCCTCCGACGAGTGCTATTCCGAGGTGTATTTCGACGAGGCCACGCCGCCGCTGGGCGCGCTCGCCGCGGCGGTTGCGCAAGGCCGAGCGGGCTTTCCCCGACTCGTCGTCTTCGGCAGCCTGTCGAAGCGCTCGAATGCGCCCGGGTTGCGGTCGGGCTACGCCGCCGGCGATGCCGAACTGATTGCGGCCTTCCTCCGATACCGGACGTATCACGGTTCGGCGATGTCGCCGGCCGTCGCGGCGGCGAGCCTCGCCGCCTGGCGCGATGAAGAGCATGTGCGGGCCAACCGGGCGTTATATGCCGCGAAGTTCGCTGCATTGCAGCCGAGGGTCGACAAGGTGTTGCCGTGCGCGATGCCGGATGCCACGTTCTATCTTTGGGCGCGAACGCCAGGCGATGACGCGGAATTCGCGCAGGAACTGCATGCCGCCACGGCCGTGACGGTGCTTCCGGGAAGCTATCTGGGGCGCGACGCGCACGGGGCCAATCCGGGTCGGGGCCACGTCCGGATCGCGCTGGTCGCGAGCGCGGCGGAATGCGAGGCGGCGGTGGACCGGATGGTGGCTTTCGCCCGCGCTCTTTAGTCCCGCCCGGGGCGTCCTGTCGGCGCCGGGCGCGTCCCGTCGCCGACGCCTGCGGCGCCGCCTTCTCGTCCGTAGAATCCGCACCATGGCATCTTCCACGATCACTTCGAACACCCAGCCTCAAGGGTCGTCCGAGCCGGGTGCGACGCAATCCTCCGGCTTCTCCTGGATGCGGCTCGGCCTCGTCCTCGCGATCAACACCGGCGTAGCCGCACTGCTCTACATCGAGGAGACTCGGCCGTTCTGGCATCCCCTCATCTCTGCCCAGAGCATCGGCCTGTCGATTGCGATCGCCGTCAAGGTCGTCGCCCCGTGGCGCAAGACCTACCCGATCTGGAGGCTCGTGGGCGCGGTCGCGGCCGGAACGGCAGCCGGGATCGTGCTGTTGTTTGCGATCAAGGGTTACGTGATCGGCGATGTCCATTATCAGCTCGGCACCGGTGAGATCAACGGCGGCCAGGTTTTCGGCACCGCGCTTGGCGCGATGATCATGGGGCTTTGCATCAGCCTGTTCTTCCTGTTCCAGTTTCGCGAAGCGCATGCGCGCGCGCAGATGCTGAAGGCGGACGCCGATCGGAGCAAGCTGTCGAAGCAGGCGGTCGAGGCGGAGCTCAAGATGATGCAGGCACAGGTGGAGCCGCACTTCCTGTTCAACACGCTGGCGTCGGTCCAATATCTCACCGAAACCAACCCCAGTGAGGCATCGCAACTGCTCGGACACCTGCTCGCCTATCTCCGCGCCGCGGTGCCGCAGCTGCGCACGGCGAAGACGACGCTGGGACAGGAGATCGCGCTGATCGAGGCCTACCTCAACGTGTTCAAGACGAGGATGGGCCCGCGGCTCGAATTCGCGATCGACGTACCCGAGGCATTGCGCAGTCACGCGTTCCCACCCGTGCTGCTGATCTCGATCGTGGAGAACGCGATCACGCACGGGCTCGAGCCGCAGGCCGAAGGCGGCACCGTGCGCATCGAGGCCACGCGCGACGGCGAGCGGCTGCGCGTGGTCGTCACCGACACGGGCCGCGGCGTCGACAACGGGGCGCCGCGCGAAGGACATGGCGTCGGCCTCGGCAACGTGCGCGAGCGGCTCGCCGCGCTCTACGGCGCGCGCGCGACGTTCACGCTGGAGGATGTCGCCCCGCACGGCGCGCGCTCGACCATCGAGATTCCGTTCGAGGAGTTGTGATGACTTCCGACCTGCCCAATCGGTCGCCCATGGTCCAAAACGAGCCCGGCCCCGCACCGGATCGGCGATCCTCGTCATGCCGACCGCGCTGATCGCCGAGGACGAGGCGCTGCTGCGGGCGCAACTTCGCGCCCGCCTCGATGAAGCCTGGCCCGAGCTCGAAATCGTCGCCGAGGCGGCCAATGGCGACGAGGCGCTGGCGCGCGCGCGCGAGCACCGCCCGGACATCGCCTTCCTCGACATCAGGATGCCGGTGCGCACGGGCCTCGAGGTCGCGCGCGAGCTGAATGGCGCCTGCCATGTCGTGTTCGTCACGGCGTATGACGAGTACGCCATTGAGGCGTTCGATGAAGGCGCCGTCGACTATCTGCTGAAGCCGCCGTCGCCCGAACGGATGTCCAAGGTTGTCGCGCGGCTGAAGGCGCGGCTTGCGCAGGCGCCGCTCGACCTTACTGCGCTGCTCGCTCGGCTTGCGGCGCGCGAGGCGGCGCCGGCGCCGCTCAAATGGATCCGCGCGTCGCTCGGCGCTTCGATGCAGATGATCCCGGTGGACGATATCCTCTACTTCCAGGCGCAGGACAAGTACACGCGCGTCATCACCCCCAGCGGCGAGGCCCTGATCAGGAAGCCGATCAAGGAGCTCTACGAGGAGCTCGACCCCGAGCTCTTCTGGCAGATTCACCGCGCGACGATCGTGAGCCTCCGCGCGATCGCGCGCGTCGACCGCGATGCGCGCGGCGAGCCGATCATCCTGTTGCGCGGCCGCCCCGAGAAGCTGGCGGTGAGCCGAACGTTCTCGCATCGGTTCAAGGCGATGTGACGATGCGCGGGCGGTCCCGCCGCGCGGCGCCTTTGATCGTGCGCCGGCCTTAACCCGGCAGCGTGATCGCGGCACGGATGCCCGTCGGTCGCGGTGGGAGCGCCTCCCGAGGTAGAATCATGCTTTTTTGCGCGTTGATTACGCGCAAGGGCATCGATGCATACCCTGCAGCACACGATCGACCAGGCGTGGGAGGAGCGCGCGGAGCTATCCGGTGCGTCGGCAAGCGCCGCGACGCGCGACGCGATCGCCCACGTCATCGCCCTGCTCGACGCCGGGACGCTGCGGGTCGCCGAGAAGATCGATGGCCGGTGGATCACACACCAGTGGCTCAAGAAGGCCGTGCTGCTTTCCTTCCGGCTGGCCGAAAACGTCCCGATGCGGTTCGCACAGCACCCCGGCAGCCGAGAGCCCTTCGCGTTCTATGACAAGGTGCCGACGAAATTCGCGGGGCTTTCGAGCGAAGCGCTCGCCGCCACCGGCGTTCGCGTCGTGCCGCCCGCGGTGGCGCGCCGGGGCGCCTACATCGCGAGCAACGTCGTGCTGATGCCGTCCTACGTCAACATCGGCGCCTACGTCGATGAAGGAACGATGGTCGACACGTGGGCAACGGTCGGCTCGTGCGCGCAGATCGGTCGGAACGTGCACCTGTCGGGGGGCGTCGGAATCGGCGGCGTGCTGGAACCGCTGCAGGCGAATCCGACGATCATCGAGGACAATTGCTTCATCGGCGCGCGCTCCGAGGTCGTTGAAGGGGTGATCGTCGAGGAGAACTCCGTGCTGGGCATGGGCGTGTTCATCGGGCAGAGCACGCGGATCTACGACCGTGCAACCGGCGAGACACTTTATGGGCGCGTGCCAGCGGGATCGGTCGTCGTCGCCGGCAGCCTGCCGACGGGCACCGCCGGCTGCCAGCTCTATTGCGCGGTCATCGTGAAGCAGGTCGATGCGAAGACGCGCTCCAAGACGAGCATCAACGAACTATTGCGCGCATGAAGAATGCAATGCGGCCCTCATTGCCAGCCCGCGCTGCACCGATCGCGCGCGCGCCTTGCATGCGCCGGACGTCAGGCGCCTGACGCCGATCGCGAAATGTCCGTCACCATCAAATCGCCCGAAGACATCGAGAAGATGCGCGCGGCCGGCCGCACCGCGGCCGAGCTCCTCGACTTTCTCACCCCGCACGTCCAGCCGGGGATCACCACTGGCGAGATCGATCGGATCGCGCACGACTATCAGGTCAACGTGCAGAAGGTCACGCCGGCGACCCTCAATTACCAGCCGCCCGGCCACGTGCCCTACCCCGCGTCGATCTGCACGTCGGTCAATCACGTCGTCTGTCACGGCATCCCTGGCGAGCGCAAGCTGAAGGCCGGCGACATCATCAACATCGACGTGACGGTGATCAAGGACGGCTGGCACGGCGATTCCAGCCGGATGTTCTTCGTCGGCACGCCCTCCATTCAGGCGCGGCGCCTCGTCGAGATCACGTACGAGGCGATGTGGCGCGGCATTCGCGCGATCCAGCCGGGCGCGCGCCTCGGCGACGTCGGGCACGCGATCCAGCGATTCGCCGAAGGCCATCATTTCTCGATCGTGCGCGAGTTCTGCGGACACGGCATCGGCCGCGCGTTTCACGAGGAGCCGCAAGTGCTCCATTACGGCCGGCCGGGCACCGGCATGGCCTTGCAGGCCGGCATGGTGTTCACCGTCGAGCCGATGATCAACGCCGGACGCGCGGCGATCCGCGCGCTGGCCGATGGCTGGACGATCGTCACCGCCGACCACTCGTTGTCCGCGCAATGGGAGCACACGGTGCTGGTCACGCCCGACGGATACGAAGTGCTCACGACCTCGGCGGGGACGCCGCCGCCCGCTTAGCGGCGAAGGCAATGGCGACCGCCGACACCGCGAGGGCAACGGCGCCGGCGCCCGCCGCCGAACAGGCGAAGCGCTGGCGGGCGGAGCTGCGTGCCGGCCGCGAGGCGCTGCGCGATGCGTTCCATGCCCGCCCGGACACGCCACGCCTGTTGCGCGGGCACGCGCGTCTCGTCGACCGTGTCGTCGCCGACGCCTATGGCGTGCTCGCGGCCCCGCCCGGCATCGCGCTCGTCGCGGTGGGCGGCTATGGCCGAGGCCAACTCTTTCCGCACTCGGACGTGGATGTCCTCATCCTGTTGCCGCACCCGCTGGATGCCGGCGGCACCGCGTTCGTCGAGCGCTTCCTCGGCATGCTCTGGGACATCGGCCTCGAAATCGGCCACAGCGTGCGCACGATCGACGAATGCGAGTCCGAAATGGCGGGCGACGTCACGATCAAGACGAGCCTGCTCGAGCACCGGCTCATCGCGGGATCGCGCCGCCTCTACAAGGAATTTGGCCTGCGGTTCGCCGCCGCGCTCGACGTTCGCCAGTTCCATGACGCGAAGGCGCTGGAGCAGCAGCAGCGTCATCTCAAGTATCACGACACCGCGTACAACCTCGAGCCCAACCTCAAGGAGAGCCCGGGCGGCCTGCGCGATCTGCAGACCGTGCTCTGGATCGCGCTCGCCGCCGGGCTCGGCCGCACCTGGCGGGAGCTCGCGAAGGCGGGCCTCATCACGATGCACGAGGCGCGCACCGTGTCGCGCCAGCAGCGCTTCATCGGAGCGCTGCGGGTGCGCCTGCACTACCTCGCCGGCCGGCGCGAGGACCGGCTGGTATTCGACCAGCAGAGCGCGCTCGCGCGCGAGCTGGGGCTCGCCGACACGCCATCACGGCGCGCCACCGAGCAGCTGATGCAGCGCTACTATCGCGCGGCCAAGCTGGTGCGGCAGGTCAACGTGATCCTGCTGCAGAACCTGCATGCGCGGCTGTTCCCCGTTTCCGCCGAACCCGTGCCGGTCGACAGCGAGTTCAACGCCGTCGACGAGCTCCTCGACATCGGCGACGAGATGCTGTTCGAGCGCCGCCCGGCGGCGATGCTCGACGCGTTCCTCACGCTGCAGCGGCATCCCGAATTGAAGGGCATGTCGGCGCGCACGCTGCGCTCGCTGTGGCGCAATCGCAACCGGATCGACGCGCGCTTCCGCCGCGATCCGCAGAATCGCGCCCGCTTCGTCCAGATCTTCCGCGAGCCGCGGGGCATCACCCACGAGCTGCGCCGGATGAACCTGTACGGCATCCTAGGGCATTATCTGCCGCCGTTCGGCCGCATCGTGGGGCAGATGCAGCACGACCTCTTCCACGTCTACACGGTGGACGAGCACATCCTGATGGTGATACGCAACCTGCGGCGCTTCACCGAGCCGCAGCACGCGCACGAATATCCGCTCTGTTCGCGCCTCATCAACGACTTCGAGCACAAGGAAGTGCTCTATCTCGCCGGGCTCTTCCACGACATCGCCAAAGGCCGCGGCGGCGACCACTCGGCACTCGGGAGACGCGACGCGCTGCGCTTCTGCCGCGCGCACGGAGTCTCACGCGAGGACGGCGAGCTCGTCGCGTGGCTGGTCGCGCAACACCTGACGATGTCCGCCACCGCGCAGAAGCAGGACATCATGAATCCGGAGGTCATCGCGGCCTTCGGGAGCAAGGTGGGCACGGAGCGGCGGCTGATCGCGCTCTACCTGCTGACCGTCGCGGACATTCGCGGCACGAGTCCACGGGTGTGGAACGCGTGGAAGGCGAAGCTGCTGGAGGACCTGTTCCACGCGACCCGTGCCCGGCTCGCCGGCACCGAGGTGACGATCACGCTCGCGGACAGCCTCAACCAGCGGCAGGCGGAGGCGCGGCGCCTGCTGCGCCTCTACGCCGTACCTGATTCCGCCGAGCAGGCGCTCTGGGCACGGCTCGACGCCGTCTATTTCCAGCGCCACACGGCCGACGAGATCGCGTGGCACGCGCGGCACCTCTATTGGCGTGTCGAGCGCACCGAGCCGGTCGTGCGGGCCCGGCTCTCTCGCGCGGAGACGGGGTTGCAAGTCATGGTCTACCTGCCTGACCAGAAGCATCTCTTCGCCCGCATCTGTGGATTCTTCGGCCGGCAAGGGCTGTCGATCCTGGAGGCGAAGATCCACACGACGCGCAGCGGATATGCGCTCGACACGTTCGCGGTGCACGATCCCGCCAATCCGAATGCCTCCTATAGAGACACGATCCAGCTGATCGAGTTCGAGCTGAAGCGCCTGCTGCTGGAGGCAACGCCGCTGGAGCCCCCCGTCGCGGGTCGGGTCAGCCGGCATCTCAGGCATTTTCCGCTCACGCCCGAGGTGCGCATCTTTCCCGACGACAAGGGCACCCATTACATCCTCGAAATCGTCGCCGGCGACCGCCCGGGACTGCTGGCGAAGATCGCCTACACGCTCGCGCAGGCGAGCGTCAACGTCACCAGCGCGAAGATCAACACACTGGGCGAGCGCGCCGAGGACATCTTCCTCATCGAGGGCGCGCGTCTCGCCGACGAGCACGCGCTGCTGAAGATCGAGACCGACCTCTACGACCAGTTGCAGCTCTGACGGGGAAGGGCGCCTCCCGCCTACTCCTCGCCGGTCGGCGCGTCGGGAAACAGCACTTCGGTGAATCCGAAGTTGCGCATGTCGCGCATTCGCATCGGGTACAGGATGCCGTCGAGGTGATCGCATTCGTGCTGCACGACGCGGGCATGAAACCCGGTCGCCTCGCGTGCGATCGGCCGCCCCTGAGGATCGAAGCCTTCGTAGCGCACGCTGGTGAAGCGCGGCACGACCCCGCGCAAGCCCGGAACCGACAGGCAGCCCTCCCATCCATCCTCCAGCGCCGGGGTGAGCGGCGTGATGCGCGGATTCACGATTTCGGTGTACGGCACCGGTTCGGCATCGGGGTAGCGCTCGTTGGACTCGAAGCCGAAGATGACGACCCTAAGACCGACTCCGATCTGCGGCGCCGCGAGTCCGGCGCCGTTCTGCGCGGCCATCGTGTCGCGCAGGTCGGCGAGAAGCGCATCGAGCTCAGGTGTGGCAAATTGCTCGACCGGCCGCGACGAAGCGAGCAGCCGCGGATCGCCCATGCGCAGGACCTCGCGGATCATCCGGATCCTCGCGTCGTCGCCGGCGCCGGGGCGGGAATCAGCGGCGCCACGTGATCGAGCAGCGAGCGGACCTTGTCCATCGCGGACTCGAGCACGCCGGCGATGCCTTCCATCGAGATCTGTCCCGAGGAATCCCCGCGCCCCGCGGCGTGATTCACCACGACCGCGATGCACGCATAAGGGAGGTCGAGCTCGCGCGCCAGCGCGGCTTCGGGCATGCCGGTCATCCCGACCAGCGTCGCGCCGTCGCGCTCGAGGCGGTCGATTTCCGCCGCGGTCTCGAGCCGCGGCCCCGATACCGCAGCGTAGACGCCGCCGTCCGTCAGTGCGATTCCTGCTGATCGCGCCGCCGCGCAGCACTTCTGGCGCAGCGCCGGCGAATACGGGTGCGTGAAATCGATGTGGACCACCTTGTGCTCGCCGCCGTCGTAGAAGGTCGATTCGCGGCCCTGCGTGTAGTCGATCAGTTGATGCGGCAGCACGAGGGAGCCGGGCAGCGCGCCGCGAATGGCGCCCACCGACGCGACGCCGAGCACTGCGGTTGCGCCGCGCGCGCGGAGCGCCCACAGATTCGCCCTGTAGTTGACCCGGTGCGGCGGAATCGTGTGGCCATGGCCATGGCGCGCGAGGAACATCGCCGGACGACCGGCGATCTCGCCGAAAAGCATTGCCGCCGAGGGATCGCCGTAGGGCGTGCGGACGACTTCGCGATGCGCGACCGCCAGCGTCGACAACCGGGTCAGGCCGGTGCCGCCGATGATCGCGAGCATGAAATTTGCTTAATCAATGACTTGTCCAGGGAAGACACGCGGCGCCAAAGGGAGCACCGAAGTGAAATGAACCCGCAAACGTCCAGAAATTGCCGGGCTCCGGCCCGAACTTGGCACCACCCGCCGATTCATGACATTATCATGGAAACGCGACACGCCGCCGGCGGCCCCGGCGAACCCACATTGTAGCCTCGCGAAAACGCCATGTACCTCGACCGACTGTTCCGTCTGATGGCCGACAAGCAGGCCTCGGACATCTTTATCTCGTGCGGCGCCCCGATCAACATCAAGGTCAACGGCGTCGTCTCGCCGATCTCGACGCAGCCGATGGACGTGGAGACGGTGCGCCGCATCGCCTACGAGCTGATGTCGAAAGAGCAGGCGCGCGAATTCGAGAACGAGATGGAGATGAACCTCTCCTACCTCGACCGCGCCGTCGGCAACTTCCGGATCAACATCTTCCGCCAGCGCGGAACCCTGTCGCTGGTTGTGCGCTTCGTGCGGAGCCACATCCCGTCGTTCGATGAACTCAAGCTGCCGCCCGTGCTGCTCGACATCGTGATGGAGAAGCGCGGGCTCGTGATCATCGCCGGCGCTACCGGCTCGGGCAAGTCGACCACGCTGGCGGCGATGATCGACTACCGAAATTCCAACCGGCCCGGCCACATCCTGACGATCGAGGACCCGATCGAGTACCTGTTCGAGCACAAGCGCAGCATCGTCAACCAGCGCGAGCTCCACGTCGACACCCAGAGCTACCAGAAGGCGCTGGCGAACGCGCTGCGCGAAGCACCCGACCTCATCATGATCGGTGAGATCCGCGAGCGCGACACCATGCAGCAGGCGCTGATCCACACGCTGACCGGCCACCTGTGCCTGTCGACGCTGCACGCCAACAACAGCTACCACGCTTTGTCGCGGATCATCAACATGTTCCCCTACGACGCGCGCTCCGGCGTGCTGTCCGACCTGTCGATCGGCCTTCGCGCGATCATCTCGCAGCGGCTCGTGCTCAACAAGGACGGCGAGCAACAGCCCGCCACCGAGATCCTGCTCAATACCTCGCTCATCGCCGACCTCATCAAGAACGGCGAGATCACGCAGATCAAGGAGGCGATGGAGCAGTCGCTCTATCCCGGATCGCAGACCTTCGAGCAGGCGCTGTGCCGCCTCTATCTCGACGCGCAGATCAGCTACGACGAGGCGATGGTCGCGTCGGACTCGCCGACCAACCTCGCCTGGCTCATCAACCAGAACTCGCCCACCGCGCGCGTCGACATCATGTCCAAGCGCGACAACGAATCGAGTCCGCAGGGCCGGCAGCACAGCGATTTCACGACGATGCAGATCGAGCCCAACATGCTCGACCACAACGCCTGACCGGGCCCCTGCACGGCGCCTTCGCACACGGTCGATTTGCTACCATTCGGCGCATGGCTTCCGCTGCGCCCGCACCCGTTGCACCCGCCGTTGACCCCACGCTCCTGCTCGCGCGTGCGCTGATCGAGCGCCGCTCGCTCACGCCAGACGACGCCGGGGTGCAGGCGCTCATCGCACGGCGCCTCGAGCCGCTCGGATTCTCCATCACGACGCTCGTCGTGAACGGCGTCACCAATCTCTGGGCGCGGCGCGGCGCAGCGCGTCCCGTCGTGTGTTTCGCCGGCCATACCGACGTCGTGCCGACGGGCCCGCTCGCGCAGTGGGACGGCGATCCGTTCGTGCCGACCGAGCGCGGCGGCTGGCTGTACGGCCGCGGCGCCGCGGACATGAAAGCCTCGCTCGCGGCGTTCGTCGTGGCCATCGAGGCCTTCGTCGCGCGCCACCCCGGCGCACCCGGGTCGATCGCGCTCCTGCTCACGTCCGACGAGGAAGGCCCTTCGATCGACGGCACGGCGCGCGTCGTCGAGAAGCTCGCCGCGGGCGGTGAACGGATCGATTATTGCGTCGTCGGCGAGCCCACCGCGGTCGACGCGCTGGGGGACATGATCAAGAACGGTCGCCGCGGAACGCTCTCGGGCACGCTGACCGTGAAGGGTGTTCAGGGCCACGTCGCCTATCCCCAACTCGCCGACAACCCGATTCATCGCGTCGCGCCCGCGCTGACCGAGCTGGCCGCGACCCGTTGGGACGATGGCAACGCCTATTTTCCGGCAACGACATGGCAGTGCTCGAATATCCATGCCGGCACCGGCGCGAACAACGTGATTCCGGGCACGCTCGAGCTCAAGTTCAATTTCCGGCATTCGCCCGCGAGCACGCAGGCATCGCTGCAGGAGCGGCTGATCGCGATTCTCGACCGGCATGGCCTCGATTATGACGTCGACTGGACGGGCTCGGGCAAGCCGTATCTGACCCCGCGCGGTGCCATGGTCGACGTCGCCAGCGAGGCAGTGCGCGAAGTGACCGGGCGCGTTCCCGAGCTCTCCTGCACCGGCGGCACGTCGGACGGACGCTTCCTCGCCGATATCTGCGACCAGGTCGTCGAGCTGGGTCCGGTGAATGCGACGATCCACAAGATCAACGAGCGCGTGCGCGTCGCCGACCTCGCGCCGCTGGCGGCGATCTACCGCCGCATCCTCGAGCGGCTTCTCGTGCCGGACGCGGCGCGATGAGCACCGAGCTCCACGATCTCGCCACGCTGCGCGACTGGCTGCGTTATGCGATCTCGCGGTTCGGCGAGGCGAAGCTCGCATTCGGTCACGGCAGTGCCAACGCGTACGACGAGGCGGCCTACCTCATCCTTCACGAATTGCATCTTCCGCTCGACCGGCTGGAGCCGTTCCTGGACGCAGCGCTGACGCAGGGCGAGCGCGCGCGGCTGATGGAGCTCCTGGTCCGGCGCATCGACCAGCGGGTGCCGGCCGCGTACCTCACGCACGAGGCGTGGCTCGGCGATTTCCGCTTCTACGTCGACGAGCGCGTCGTGATTCCGCGGTCGTTCATCGCCGAGCTCCTTCCTGACGGCCTCGCGCCCTGGGTGGGCGACGCGCAGCAGGTCACGACGGCGCTCGACATGTGCACGGGATCGGGCTGCCTCGCCATCCTGCTCGCGCATGCCTATCCCGATGCCGATATCGACGCGGTCGACATCTCCGCCGACGCGCTCACCGTGGCACAGCGCAATGTCGCCGACTACGGACTCGCCGATCGCGTCAATCTCATCCGCTCCGACCTCTTCGCGAACCTCTCGGAAAAGAGCTTCGACCTCATCATCAGCAACCCGCCTTACGTTACCGCGATGGCAATGGAGGAATTGCCGCCCGAGTATCGGCACGAGCCTGCCTTGGCACTCGCCGGCGGCGACGACGGCCTCGACGCGGTGCGCACGATTCTCAAGGAAGCGCCGCGATTCCTGAATCCGGAGGGAACGCTGGTGGTCGAGGTCGGCCACAATCGCGCCGCGGTCGAGCTCGCATGGCCGCGCCTGCCATTCGTGTGGGTGGCGACCGCCGCGGCTCCGGACAGCGTATTCCTGCTGAAGCGCGCCGATATCGTCGGCGTCCGCTGACGCTGTGCCGGGAATCCCGACGGGCACCTAGGATTGGATCGCGAAGAAGCTCTTGATCCGCCGGACGAGCTCCGCGGTACGGGTCGACGCGCTGCGCGCACGCAAGTCGGCGCCGAGGCCTTCGAGCGTGGCGTCGTTGGCCATCTGCCGGGCCGCAACGACGCGTGAAAGCTGCTCGACCAGCGCCGGCCGCGCCTTGAGCGTGGTGTCGAATCCGGCCTTGTCGAGCCGGTAGCAGAGCACTTCGGTCTCGGCGACGACGGTCGCTCCCCTCGCCTGCCCGGTCAGAAGCCCCATCTCGCCGAAGACGTTGGGCGCATCCAGAGTCGCGAGGCGGTCCCGCGAGCCGGTTCCGCTCGCGCTGTCGTCGAAGACGCCGACGCGCCCCTGGGCAAGGATGAACATCGAGTCGGCCGGCTCGCCCTGGCGGGCGACGATGTCGTCGGCGACGTACGGCCAGTCCGAGAGCTCTTCCGCCAGCGCGCGCCGCTCGGCGTCGGTCAGCGCCGCAAAGAGCTCCAGCTTCGCGAGCGTCGCCGACCGCGCGGTGAGTTCGCGCTCGTGGATCTCCGGGCCGCCCTGGGTGCGGCCGCGGATCAGCACGCGCTGCGGCAACGGGATTTCCATGTGGTTGCGCGCGAGCGTCGCCGCGACATGCAGCCGCACCTGTGAGTCGGTCCACAGATCCTGGCTGAGATTGGCGAGCCCGTAGCGCACGACGAAGTGAATGGCGTTGTCGCCGAATCCCACGCACATCGCGATCGCCTTGGGATTCGTCGAGACGTTGCGGATCTCGGAGCGTGCCAGCGCGTCCTCGACCACCGCGATGACCCGCGCCGGCGGCACGTCGTAGGACACCGAGAACTCGACGTCGCGCCGCTGCGGGACCCGCTCCTCGCCCCGGCGGGCGAGCACGATCACGCGATTCTTGGTCATCTGCATGTTCGGGATCATCACCGTCTCGTTGGTGTTCGTCGCGAGCGACAGGTAGCGCCAGCGTACGCCGACGATCTGCCCGGTGACGCCGTCGATGCGGATCCAGTCGCCGATCCGGCACGTGTTGTCGAGTTGCAGCGCCATGCCGGCCCAGAGGTTCTCGAGCGGCTCGCGCAGCGACAACGCGATGCCGCCCGAGACAATCGCCGACGTCGTGATGATGCTCGCCAGATTTACGCCGACCGCATTCATCCGGTAGAGGCCGAACACGACGAGGAGCAGCGCGAAGAGCACGTCGCCGAGGATGCGCGGGACGTTCAGGCGCTTCAGCAGGCCTTGGAATAGGAATACCAGAGCGATGCGTATGAAGCCGACCGCGATCAGCAGCAGCATCGCCTCGCGCACGGCATTGGCGATGGTCCCGGTCACCAGCATCGACTCGATGCGCTGCAGGATGACGAGGCCGATCACTCCGACGATCATCGTTCCCGACATCACCGCCATCAACTGGCCGAGGTCGCGCCGAAGCCAGACGACGAAAAGCGCGAGCAGGAGCCCGACGGTGACCATGACCGAGGCGTGGTAGACGAGTTCTGGCGTCAGCATGGCGGCATCGGCGGGGTCGGGTGGCGACGATTATATAGAATGGCAGATCGCCGGCCGTGCCCGGTCCCGATATCCCGAAGGCTCCCGTGAAATCCCCCCGCACCGGCGGCGAGATCCTCGTTGCCAATCTCGTGGCCCAGGGTGCGACGCACGTCTTCTGCGTTCCCGGTGAGAGCTATCTGGCCGTGCTCGACGCGCTGCATGATGTCAGCGACCGTTTGGCGCTGGTCGTGTGCCGCCAGGAAGGCGGCGCCGCGTTCATGGCGGAAGCGTTCGGCAAGCTCACCGGCCGTCCCGGGATCGCGATGGTGACGCGCGGCCCGGGTGCCTCCAACGCGGCGATCGGCATTCATACGGCCGCGCAGGATTCGTCGCCGATGATCGTGTTCATCGGACAGGTCGGCGGCGATTTTGTCGATCGCGAGGCATTCCAGGAAATCGACTACCGGCGGATGTACGGAAGCATCGCCAAATGGGCAGCGCAGATCGACCGCGCCGAACGGATTCCGGAATATGTCGCGCGCGCATTTCGCACGGCGATGGCGGGTCGGCCCGGGCCGGTCGTCCTCGCGCTGCCCGAGGACATGCTGACGAGCCGTGCGAGCGCGATCGATGCGGCGCCGGTGCGCGTGGCGGACGCCGTGCCGGCGAGCGCGGATGTCGCAGCGGCGCACGCAATGCTTGCCGGCGCGCGCCGGCCGCTTGTCCTCGTCGGCGGACCGCGATGGACCGCCGCGGCATGCACCGATCTCAAGGATTACGCGGCGCGCAACGCGCTGCCCGTGGCATGCGGATTCCGCAGCCAGGACCTGTTCGACAATCGCGACCCGCACTACGCGGGGGATGTCGGCATCGGCGTCAGCCCGAAGCTCGCGGCGCGCATTCGCGACGCCGACGTTCTCCTCGTCGTCGGCGAACGGCTGGGCGAGATGGTCACGGGCGGATACACGCTGATCGCGTCGCCAACGCCGGCGCAATCGCTGATCCACGTGCATCCGGGCGCCGAGGAGATCGGGCGCGTCTACCAGCCCGCGCTCGGGATCGTCGCCGCGCCCGGGCCGTTCCTGTCCGCGCTCAATGCGCTGCCGGCAACCACTGCAGGCAACCGGGCCGAGGGCGTTGCGTCGGCGCATGCCGACTACGAAGCATGGCGGGCACCGCGTCCGGTGCCCGGCGAGCTCGATCTCTGGCAGATCGTCGCGTGGCTCGACGCGCGGTTGCCTGACGACGCGATCCTCACCAACGGCGCCGGCAACTACACCGCCTGGCTGCACCGGATATTCCGCTACCGCCGCTTTCGCACGCAACTCGCGCCGTACTCGGGGGCGATGGGCTACGGCGTGCCCGCCGCAGTCGCGGCCAAGGTTCTGCATCCGGAGCGGATCGTCGTGTCCTGGAACGGCGACGGATGTTTTCTGATGAACGGCCAGGAGCTCGCGACCGCAGTCCAGTACCGGCTCGCGATCGTGTTCGTCGTCGTCGACAACGGCATGTACGGCACGATCCGGATGCACCAGGAGCGGAACTATCCCGGCCGCGTGGTCGGCACGTCACTCGTCAATCCCGATTTCGCGGCGCTCGCGCGCGCCTACGGGGCGCAGGGCGAAACAGTGACGCGCACCGCCGAATTCGCGCCGGCATTCGAACGCGCGCTCTCGGCCGACGGCCCGGTGCTGCTCCATCTCAAGCTCGATCCACAGGCGCTGACGCCGAGTGCGTCGCTCGGCGCGTTGCGCGCCCAGGGCGAAGCCGCACGGCGCAGCTGAGCCGAGAAACGCAACCGGCTGGCGCGCAATCAAGAAAAAGCCACGCGCGGCTGCGGCAACACGCCGCAGCGACGCGTGGCTTAAGCGATCGCGGATCCGCGCAGTGCGATTACTTCTTCGCGGGGGCGACGACCGCCATGACGATGGCCTCGGTATACGTGACCGCGACCTTGTCGTTCGGCTTGATGCTCGAGAACACAGCCGGATCCTTCACCTTGACCTCGACGAAGCGGCCACCCGGGCCCTCGAGCAGGACTTCCTGCTTTTTCGCGTCGACGCGCTGCACGTTCGCGACGATCGTCGTCTGCGTCGCCATCCCGCCCTTGGGCATCGAGCCGACGGGCGCCCCGATCGGACCTGTCGTGGTCGTGGTCGCGCTGCGTCCTTCGACGTTCTTCTCGAGCTTCAGCGACACCGCTTCGGCGTACTTGACGACGAGCTCGTCGCCGGCCTTCACCTGCGCGAGGTTCTTGACCTCGGGGCCGACCTTCAGCGTCACCACCCTCCCCATCGGGCCCTTCAGCGTGACCGTGCGGTTCGCCTGGTCGACGGCTTCAATCTTCGCCGTGACGGTCGTGACGTCGACGGCGCCGGCGGCATCCATCACCTTGGGGGCGGTGCAGGCGTCGGCGCGGGCGCCGCCGCCTTGGGCGCAGCGGCCGGCGCCCCGTATTGCGCCGCGAGCGGCATGGCGACAGCGGCAAGTGCCAATGCGGCGGCAATGCTGGAAAGCTTGTGCATTCAATGCTCCTGAAAGCGGATTGGGGAACGGGAAAGGCAGGTGGATTCGCCGCTTCTGGTGAACTTCCGACGGCGATGCGCGGGCCGGATTCTACCCGAATGCGGGCCCGCCCGCCATCGCGGGCCGTCCGCGGATTGCCAGGCGACGCGTGGAGCGTCGACTCGGGTTCAGCGGCTCCGCTGAGCCAGCAGGAGCTTCCTCGCGCGGGCGAGCTCGGCGCGCTGCCTCGCGTCGATCTGCGGGTATGCGAGGTCGAGCCGTTCCATCGCGTCGACGATCGCCAAGGACACGACGAGCCGCGTGAACCATTTGTTGTCGGCCGGGACGACGTACCAGGGCGCCTCCTCGGTCGCGGTCGCCCGGATTGCCTTCTCGTAGGCCTCCATGTAGCTGTTCCAGTGCGCCCGCTCGGTGACGTCCGCCGCCGAGAACTTCCAGTTCTTCGCCGGCATGTCGAGTCGCTCCATGAACCGGCGCTTCTGCTCCTTGCGCGAGACATGGAGGAAAAACTTCAGCACCTGCGTGCCGTTGCGCGACAGGTAGCCCTCGAATCCGGCGATGTGCGCAAGCCGCTGGTCCCAGATCCGCTTGGTGACGAGCTTCCGGGGAATCCGCTGCCGCGCGAGGATGTCCTCGTGGACGCGGACCACCAGCGTTTCCTCGTAATACGAGCGGTTGAAGATCCCGATGCGGCCGCGCTCCGGAAGATTGCGGATGTAGCGCCACATGTAGTCATGGTCGAGATCCTCGTCGGACGGCACCTTGAACGAGAACACCTGACAGCCCTGCGGGTTGACGCCGGACATCACGTGCTTGATCGTGCTGTCCTTTCCGGCGGCGTCCATGGCCTGGAACACGAGCAGCAGCGCCCACGAATTCTGCGCGTAGAGCTTGTCCTGCAGCTCCGCCAGCCATTCGACGCCCCGCGCTAGCAGGTCCTTCGCCTGCGGCTTCTGCTCAGATACCAGGTCATGCGTGTCGTCGGGGTCGAAATCCTTCAACCGGAACCGCCTCCCGTTCGTGACGCGGTAAGGTTCGATGAACCGGTTGATCGTCTTCAGGAACTTCTTTCTCGGCATGGCCTTCGCTCCGGCGGCGCGCTGTGTCCGCGAAGCGCGATCGTCGACGGCGGACGCCGCGATTTTCGCACGAAATCGCCGAGCCTCGGCCCGCGCGGCAAGTGCGAGGCTTGCGCTGAGCCGGCGCCGGACGCGATCACGCGGCGTCGTCGCGGATCGGCCACTGCGCGAACAGGCGCGAAACCTCCGCGGGATCCCCGGCGCTGCGGAGCGCCGCGCGAAATGACGGGTCGTTGAGGAGCGCCGCCGCTTCGGCGAGGAGCTTCAGATGCGCTTCGGCGGCCTGCGCGGGCACGAGCAGCGCGAGAAAGCACGACACGGGCTTGCCATCGGCGGTGCCGAATCCGATGGGCTCCCGCGTGCGCACGAAGGCGGCAGCAGGCGCGGCGAGGCCGGTCATTCGCGCGTGCGGCAACGCGAAGCCGTGTCCCAGCGCCGTGCAGCCCAGGCCTTCGCGCGCGGCGAGCGCTGCTCTCACGTCCGACGCGGACAAGCCGTGATCCCTCGCAAGAAGCTTCGCCGCGACCGCCATGACGCCGTTGGCGTCGGCCGCATCGAAGTCGAGCGCGACGTCCGCGGCACCCAGTACGTTTCCCAGTGCGTTCACGTCATGCCGCTATTCGTCATCGCCCTGGTCTTCGTCCGCCTCGGCGTCGGAATGCTGGCGCGTGATCGTGTTCGCGTTCTCGTCGTAGTCGAGGATCTCGGCGTAGCGCCCCCAGGCGACGAGGGTCTCGAAGAGCTTCGACGGCTGGTCGTAGGGCAAGAGCGTCGCGAGCTCCTCGCGCAGCGCCTCGCCGTCGATCGTTCCGTCCGGCGACTCGTCGAGATGCGCGCTCACGATCTGGAAGAGCCGAAGCTTCATGATCGCCTGCTTGAACAGCGCCTTGCGCGCCGGCAGCGGCGCCGCGAGGAAATACCAGCCGAGCTGCGTCATGTGCACGTCGTCCTTCGGCGTGTCGACCAGGCCCAGCATTTCCGCCGACTTGACGATGGCGATCGTCTCGCCGAATTCCTTCCCGATCCGCGTCGAGAGCTCGAACACGTCGATGATCTCCTGGCTGTCCTCGAGGATGCGCAGGAGGCCGACGATCGTGCCGATCTGGACGGCCGGGATCGACTCCACGCGCGTGCGCACCGGCGGCGCCGGTGCGGCGGCGCCTGCCCCTTGAGCGCCGTACTGCTCCTGCGGGATCGGCGTAGCGGCGCGTCGTTGCGCCGCGTCGGCGGGCTCGTCCGGCAGCGCAGTCGCGGTGATCGCCGCGTGAATCTGCTCGACCAGAGCGTCGAATCCGGCCGAATTGACGTCGCGCGGATACGGCAGCGGATTCGGGATGACGTGCTTGATGCGGCCCGGGTGCGACGAGATGATGATGATCCGGCTCGCCATGAACACCGCCTCGGCGATGTTGTGGGTGACGAAGAAGATGCTCTTGATGCCGGCATGACCGGACGCCCGCCAGAGCTCGACGACTTCGGTTCGGAGATTCTCGGCGGTCAGCACGTCGAGCGCGCTGAACGGCTCGTCCATGCAGAGGATCTCGGGGCGCGCGACGAGCGCGCGCGCGAAGCCGACGCGCTGGCGCATGCCGCCGGACAGCTCCTTGGGATAGGCGTTCCGGTATCCGGACAGGCCGATGAGATCGAGTGCGCGCTCGAGCTCCTCGGCCTCCTGGCCGCCCGACAGGTTCCGCTGGATGAGCCCGATCTGGACGTTTTCCTCGACGGTGAGCCACGGGTAGAGCGCGAAGCTCTGGAACACGATCGACGTGTACGGGTTCGCGCCGTCGAGCGCCTCGCCATGAACGAGCACCGCGCCCTGCGTCGGCTCGATCAGCCCCGCCATCAGCCGCACCATCGTCGATTTCCCCGATCCCGACTGGCCGAGCAGCGCGAGCATCTCGCCTTCGCGGATCTCGAGGTTCACGTCGTCGAGGATCGTGACGCGCGTGCCGCCGTCGGTGGTCGGATACGATTTGGAGACGTGGCGCAGCTCGATCAGCGGCTCGCCGGTCCCGGCCGAGACGCCGCGCTCGATACGCTCGGCACGCTCAGGCGTTGCAAGGTCCATCGTTGTGCTCCATCATTTCAATGCCCGCACGGATGCGGTCGGCCCTCATTGATCCACATCACGCGCCTATTCGAGCCGGAACCGCCGCTCGGCGAGCCCGTACAGCCGCCGCCACAGCATCCGGTTGATCGAGACGACGAAGAGCGCCATCACGACGATGCTGAAATAGATCGCCGGCTGGTCGCCCTTCTGGGTGGCCTGCGCAATGTACGCGCCGAGGCCGTCGGCGACCAGCCTGTCGTTGCCCCACGAGGCGACCTCGGCGACGACGCTCGCGTTCCACGCGCCGCCGCTCGCGGTCACGGCGCCCGTGACCCAGAACGGAAAGATCGCCGGAAGGATGAACTTGCGCCACCACTGCATCCCGCGCAGTCCGAAGCTCCTGCCGGCCTCCTTGAGGTCCGTGGGGATCGCCATC
The DNA here is from genome assembly GCA_963846855.1 of uncultured beta proteobacterium. Classification (GTDB taxonomy): domain Bacteria; phylum Pseudomonadota; class Gammaproteobacteria; order Burkholderiales; family Casimicrobiaceae; genus CAIWHR01. The sequence continues at coordinate 1,476,357 of CAWJXK010000008.1, read as the reverse complement.
GTCCCCGCGATCACGTTGAAAAGGATATACCACTGCGTGCCGAGCGCCATCAGCATGATGCTGCCGAGGTTGATCGGGATGTTCGCATAGATGAAGAACGCGACGACGAACGGAAACGTCATGTTGACCGGGAACGACGCCGCGATCTGCGCGAGCGGCTGAGCGATCCTTGCCACGCGCGGGCGCATCCCGATCCAGACTCCGATCGGAGTCCAGACGAGCGTCGCGAAGATGGTCATCGCGGCGACGCGCAGCAGCGTCAGCACGCCGAGCCAGACGATGTGCAGCATCTCGCCCCACGACAGCTGGGTATGGATCTCGCGCCCGATCCCGACCGCGTCGAGCGCGACCCAGCCCGCCGCGACCGCCGCCAGCCCCCAGGCGCCGAAGCGGACGAGCCGCTTCATCACGACCGGGCTGTGCCGCGCCAGCGTGTGCGCGGTGTCGGCGACTGCGGTCGACGCCCGCTGGGACGCGCGCGAAAGCAGCGTCGACAGCTGCCAGGACAGCCGTTCGACGAGGTAGGACTGGCGGAGCAGGTTGAGCATCCAGGACGTCGACCCGTCCGCCGAGCCGGTCTGCTCGAGCTTGAATTTCTCGGCCCAGGCCACGAGCGGCCGCCAGAACAGCTGGTCAATCACGACGATGGTCACGATCATCGCCATGATCGCGTAGACCGCGGCGCGGGTGTCGCCCCGTTCCGCCGCCGTCGCCATGTACGATCCCAGCCCGGGCAGCTTGATGTCCTTGTTGAGGACCGTGATCGCCTCGCTCTGCGCGACGAAGAACCACCCTCCTCCGAAGCTCATCATCGAGTTCCAGATGAGGCCGATCGATGACGAAGGCAGCTCCACCTTGAAGAAGCGCTGCCAGCGATTGAGCTGGAAGGCGGTCGCGGCCTCCTGCAGATCCGGTGATATCGTGACCATCGAGTGATAGAAGCCGAACGTCATGTTCCACGCCTGCGCGGTGAATATCGCGAAGATGCTGGCGCATTCGACGCCCAGCAGGCTTCCCGGAAACAGCGCGATGAATCCGGTCACGGTGATCGACAGGAAGCCCAGGACCGGAACCGACTGCAGGATGTCGAGCATCGGCAGCATCACGATCCGCGCCCGCGGGTTTTTCGCGGCGACGTAGCCCCAACCCAGCGTGAACAGCAGCGACGCGCCGAAGGCAATGAACATCCGCAGCACGGTGCGCGCCGTGTAGTAAGGGATCAGGGCGACGTCGAGCGACAGCTCAGGCGGATGAAGTTCGTCGAACTGGACGCGCATGTCCCCGCCCAGCGTCACGACGGTGCGAAGCAGCGCAAACACGCCCAGGATGACCACGACGTCGACCCAGCCGAAGCGCCAGCTGCGCTCGACCTGCTGGCCGGTGGTCGCGGGATAGGAGCGGGGATTCATCGGGAGGCGATCGCTGCGTATCCGGAAGTCGAGACTCGCGGCCCTTGAGGCGAGCACGGACCTCGCCGTCGTCGCACCGGCGCGGCGGCGACAACCGCGCCCTTCAGGTGAGATGGCGCCGCGGGTGCGCCGATAGTAGCGCGCCGGTCCGTTCGCGCAAAGGCATTTGAGGCTTTCTCGAGCGCGATGCGCGCAGCGTCGTCATTGAATTGCAACGTCCACGCGGCCGGATGGGCGACGGGCGCCGCGGGGCCGATTGCCACAAGCCGTTACAAATTCGGGGTCCTCCATCGTCAACGCCCGATTCGCGGAATCCGTTTTCGGATGCAGCGCGAGCCACGCCGGCTTCGGAGCCTTCCCGGCGGCTCGCCGGATTGAGACAACCCCAAGGAGACGACACCATGAAACCAGTCCGCACCACGCTCGCCTTCGCGATCGCTGCCGCGCTCTGCGGCGCCGCCGTCGCCCAGACCACCGGAAGCGAAGTCCAGCGCAACGTGAACCAGCAGGAGCGCATCGACCAGGGCCTGCAGTCGGGCCAGCTCAACACTCGTGAGGCCGCCAAGCTCGAGCAAGGTGAGGCGCGCGTCAACAAGATGGAGAGCAACGCGATGAAGGACGGGTCGCTGTCCGACGCCGAGAAGGCCCGGATCCGGAAAGCGCAGAACGGCGAAAGTGCGGCCATTTACGGCCAGAAGCACGACACCCAGACCGGCAACCCCGCATCCGCGAGCTCGCGGCGGATGCAGGCCGACGTAGAGCGCAATGCCAACCAGCAGGCGCGGATGAAGCAGGGCGTCGCCTCGGGCGCGGTGACGACGACGGAGGCCGGATCGCTCGAGCGCGGCCAGGCGCACGTGACCCGCAAGGAAGCGGTCGCGGGCGCGAATGGCCACGTCGGCGCCGGCGAGCAGGCAAGGATGCAGGCGAGTGAAAATCGGCAAAGCGGGCGTGTGTACCGCAAGAAGCACAACACGCTCGCCGCGGGCACCGGCAGCTGAATCGAGTCTCCGCCGCGATCAATGCGGCGCCAGCCGCGGTTGGCTTTGGCGAGCCACGCCGTATTCGCGAGCGGGGACGGTGCGGGTGTCGCTGCGCGTTGGCGGCGGGAGCCGATCAAGCGATGTCGGATTCGATCGGTTCGCGTCGAGACGGGCGGCGGGCTCCGATCGAAGGCGAATCAGGCAATGTCGAACGGGACCCCAAGACGCTCCACTGCATGCGGGTCCAATGACCGTCGATGCGCAAGCCGGTCGCCCACCGGCCGCTGAGATCGATGTGATTGTCGACGTGCCGCCCTCGCTTCGCTCCGGCAAGCGACGTCGCATCGGCCGGCTTCCCAATGCGCGCCTCCATCCCCCGGCGCGCTCTGGCGCGCAGTCTGGCAGGCGGTTCCGCGGCGCGTCACGCGGCCGGTTCGGGCGAGTTGGTTATCATGCGCGAGGCGAAATGCCGATATCCGCTTGCCGATGAACCTGATGATTCACGATGATGGCGCGCCGCCGCGCGCCCGCTTCGCATCGGCCGAACCTGACAACGGTCGCATCCAGTCGCCAACGGCTCCCGCGAACCCCCGATGATCCGGATCGAGCACCTCCTCTTCCGCTACCGCGGCGGTCCCATCGTGGTCGAGCTCGACGCGTTCTCGCTTTCGCCGCAGAGCAACGCCCTCGTCGTCGGCCCCTCGGGCTGCGGCAAGACCACGCTGCTCCACCTGATTGCCGGACTGCTCTCGCCATCGCGGGGCCGGATCGAGGTCGACGGGCAGGATCTCGGTGCACTCTCGCCGGCGGAGCGCGACCGCTTCCGCGGCCGTCACGTCGGCGTCGTGCTGCAGCAGTTCCACCTGCTGCCGACATTGACGGCGCTGCAGAATCTCCTCGTCGCGCAGTCCATCATCGGCCTCGCCGTCGACCGTCGCGCCGCGCGCGCGATGCTTGGAGCACTCGGCGTCGATGAATTTGGCGATGCCTATCCGCACCAACTCTCGATCGGCCAGCAACAGCGAGTCGCGATCGCCCGCGCGCTCGTCAACAACCCTCGCCTCGTGCTCGCGGACGAGCCGACGTCGAATCTCGACGACGAGGCCTGCGCCGTCGTCGCCGACCTTCTTCTCGAGACGGCCAATTCGCACGGTGCCGCGCTGCTCGTCGCGACGCACGATTCAAGGCTCAAGTCGCGCATCCCGCGGCAGCTCGCGCTGCCGCGCCGGCCCGATGAGACCGTTCAGGCATGAACTTCGCACACCTCGCCTGGAGCTATCTGCGCGCGCGTCCGTTGGGCACGCTTCTCAACGTGCTGCTGCTCGCCCTCGGGGTGGGGACGATCGGCTTCGTGCTGATCGTGAATGGTCAGGTCGGCGAGAGCCTCAACCGCGACGCCCGCGGGATCGATCTCGTCGTCGGCGCCAAGGGCAGCCCGATCCAGCTGATCCTCGCGGGGATCTTCCACCTCGACGTGCCCACCGGCAACATTCCGCTCGCCGCCGTGGACGAACTCGCAGCCAATCCTCTGGTCAAGCGCGTGATTCCGCTGTCTATCGCGGACAGCTTCCGCGGCTACTGGGTCCTCGGCACGACGCCCGATTACATCGATCTTTATGGCGGGTCGTTTGCATCGGGTCGGGTCTGGACCGACCGGATGCAGGCCGTGCTCGGCGCGACCGTCGCGCAGCGCACGGCGCTCGGCGTTGGCGACCGCTTCGTCGGCTCGCACGGCCTTGCCGAGGGCGGCCCGGTGCACGGCGATTCGGTCTACACCGTGGTCGGCGTGCTGAAGCCGACCGGCACCGTGCTCGACCGCGTCGCGCTCGTCAATCCGGAGAGCATCTGGTTCGTCCACGAAGGCGTGATCAAGGATGCCGATGAGCGCAAGGTGATGGAAGCGGAGCGCCAGGTCACGGTCCTGCTGATCCAGTACGCGACGCCGCTGGCGGCGGTCACGCTTCCGCGTCGGATCAATTCGGAGACGAACCTGCAGGCGGCCTCGCCTGCGTACGAATCGGCGCGGCTCTTTCGGATGGTGGGCGTCGGCGCGGACGTCATCCGCGCATTCGGCGGCGTCGTGCTGGCGACGGCGGCGCTGTCGCTTTTCATCGCGCTCTACCACGCGTTGAACGAGCGCGCCTATGACATCGCGGTGCTGCGCACGCTCGGCGCGCGACCATCGGGCATCGCGCTCATGCTGATGCTGGAGGCGCTGATGCTGGCCGCGCTGGGCGGCGCGCTCGGTCTCGCGCTCGCGCACGGCCTCGCCGCAATCCTCGCGCGCTGGATGGCCGACCAGCAGAGCCTGCGCATCGATCCCTGGACATTTTCGGCGAGCGAGCTGTGGCTGCTCGTGCCCGCCTTCATCGCAGCGACGCTCGCGGCGCTGCTCCCGAGCTGGCGCGCAGCGCACGCGAACATCTCGGCGACGCTCGCCCGGCGCAACTGATTCCACCATGGAGTCCACGATGAGATACGCAATTGTCGCCATGCTGACGCTCGTGCCGCTGGCGGCATGGGCGACGGACCCCGTCAGCGGCAAGGCCCCCGCACGGTCCCCCGTCGATCCCGCGCTGGAGGCTCAGCACGCGAAAGAGGACATTCGCCGGCACCGAATCATGGCGGCCGCGCACGAAGCAGCCGCGAAGTGCCAGGAGTCCGGCAAGAACGAGGATGCGTGCAACGCGGAGCTCGCCAAGGCATGCCAGGGAATCGCCTATGGCAAGTACTGCGGGATGAAGCATCCGGATTGAGCTCGCAGAACCGTTCACCTCGAAATCGACGAACGCCTGACGGTCGGTGCGCGTCGCTCGATCGTTACCCGTTGCCGTAAACCGGAATCGACGCGCCGTGAATGACCTTCGCGTCGGCGCTGCACAGGAACACGATCACGCGCGCGATGTCCTCGGGTTTGGGCCACTTCGCGAAGTCCGCCTTCGGCATCGCTTTCCGGTTGGCCTCCGTGTCGATGATGCTGGGCAGCACCGAGTTCACGCGCACGCCGGAGCCCGCGAGATCCGCGGCGAGTGATTCCATCAGCGCCAGCGCCGCGGCTTTCGACGCGGCGTACACGGCGGCACCGCCCGGAGGAACGACGCCCGCTTTCGCCGCGATGTTGACGATCGACCCCTGCTTCTGCTTCAGCATGGCGGGCACGGCGGCGCGAGCCAGCGCGTAGCCCGACTTCAGGTTCAGCGCGAGCATCCGGTCGAGGGCATCCGGTTCGATCTCCCACAACGTCGCGCCACCCGTGTACCCACCCACGGTGTTGACCAGTGCGTCGATCCGGCCGTGCTTCGCGACGACTCCGTCGACCAGCTCACGCGCTCCGGATTCATCGGTCACATCAGTCTGTCGACCGTCGAGCCGTGTGCCTGCCGCTCCCGCGGCCGTCATCAGCGCATCGAGCTCGGCGCGTGACCGATAAGTGACGACGACGGTCGCGCCCGCTTCCAGGAACGCAAGGCTCACCGCGCGTCCCAGCCCGCCCGTGCCGCCGGCCACGACGACTGTCTGTCCCTCGAACCCTTCCTTCACGTCCCGCCCTCCTCGTCTGCCGCACCGCTTCAACCGGCCTTCATGCAATCGGCGCGGTGCGCGTCATTTTTCTTTCCAGCGCGGGGCGATTCCACCCGGCGAGTCTCGCCGCCGCATCGTAGGTGCTCTCGAGAAACGCCATAAGCACGGTTGCCGGAGACGAGGCGGCGCGGACCGCATCATAGGGCAGGATGAATTCGGAGAGCTCCGCGCTGTAATACGCGGCCGGCGGCCGGATGGCCTCTCGGGACAATCCTTCCGGCTCGGGCGCGGCGTACGCGTAGAACGCCGGCATTTCGATCCCGCGGCCTCCTGGCCAGAACCCGTGGCTGATGACTTCGTGCGAGTACGCCTCGCGCGTGATCGCGTCCGCGCCCGGGCGCGGCGGCGCCGGCCGTCCCGAGAATCGCGTCACGGCGAGATCGAAGCTGCCCCAGAAGAAATGGACCGGGCTGCACTTGCCGACGAAGCGGCAGCGAAATTCCTCGAACACCGGCTGCATCGAAACGAGCGCGCGCCAGAATGCGTTCGCCCGTTCGGGGTCATACGCCGCGTGCCTGGTGTCGACCTCGAACCGGACCGGATCCGGGATCTCGACCGGCATCGTCCAGATGCGAACGTCGACGCCCAGCCGATGCAGCGACTGCATGACTGCATCGTAGAAAGCGGCGACCGTCATGGGCAGGAGCGCGCAAGTTTCGCTCTGGCCGTCCGAGCACACGATCACCAGCTCATGGGCGACGAAATCGAACGTCATGGTCAGCGCGCGCCCGTCCGCATAGAGCGTCGGCGTCGCTATGCCGCGGGCGGTCACGCGGAACGCGATGTTCCAGAAGTGGTTCGCCGGCGGTGCAAGGGCGAGGCAGACCTTGCCGACGACCTGCATCCACATGTGCAGCGTCGCGTAGGTCGGCCGCCACCCGTCGAGGGGAAGCGCCGGCCACGCGTCGCCGGAAGGGTTTACGCTCGTCATCGCCTCGGCTTCCGCTGGATTTGCCACCTGGCGCGACGGAACTACCCGCCCGCCTGCTCCAGCGCGCGTTCAGCGAGCAGGCTTTGCCGATCGCGCGAAATCGTGGCCACCGCAAGCGTGCGTCCGGCGAGCTTGTAGGTCACCTCGCAATCGCGCGCGGCGAGCGAACCGTCGATCGCGATCGCGTCCCACTTCTCCGCATGGCCGACATAATTGATCGCGACGTCGTAATGCTGGCTCCAGAAGAAAGGAACCGCATCGAAGCGCTCGCGCCGGCCCAGGATGTTTCGCGCCGCGGTCTGGCCCTGCCTTTGCGCGACGACCCAGTGCTCGACGCGGATCCGCTCACCGGAGTGACGGTCCGGCCATCGTGCGGCGTCTCCGGCGGCGAAGATGCCGCGGACGCTGGTTTCGAGATATTCATCGACGGCGATGCCGCGATCGATCGCGAGACCGGCCGCTTCGGCCAGCGCGATCTCCGGCCGCACACCCACGCCCAGCACAACGAAATCCGCATCGAGCGCCGTCGAATCGCCGAGCGTCACGCGGCGACCGTCGATCCGGCTGACAGTCTGTCCGAGGTGAAAGACGACGCCGTGCTCTTCGTGAATCGCACGAACGAAGGCCCCCACTTCGGGCCCCATGACGCGCTCGAGTGGCACGCTCTCCGGCCCGACGACATCGACGTCGACGCCCCGCGTTCGCAGCGACGCGGCAACCTCCAACCCGATGAAGCTCGCGCCGACCACCACGACACGCCGCGCCGTTTCCGCTCGCGCGACGATCGCCTTGCTGTCGGCGAACGTGCGCAAATAAAGGACCTGCGACTTGACGGCGCCTGGTATCGCAAGGCGGGCGGGATCGGCGCCCGTGGCGAGCAACAGCGCGCCGAAGTCGACCTGCCGTCCGTCTTCCAGGCGTACGCGATGCTCGCGCACGTCGATCGACGATACGCGGGTGCCGAGCAGCAGGTCTATCTTGCGCTCGGCATAGTATTCGGGGGCACGCAGCGGAATCCAGTCTTCCTGCGCGGTTCCCGCGAGGTAATCCTTGGAGAGATTCGGCCTGTCGCAGGGCGGATCGTCGTCGGCGCTGATCAGATTGATGGAGCCGCCGAAGCCTTCCCGCCGCAGCATGTCGGCCGCGGCGAGGCCGGCGGCACCGCCGCCGACGATGACGACCGATGCCGGCGCGCTGCCGGGCATGCGCACCACAGGCGCCTCGCGTTGAGCGGGAGCCGCGATTTTTTCGCGGACGAATGTCTTGTCGCCGACCTGCTCGACGCGCCAGCACGGGACCGGGTCCAGTGCCGGCGCACGAAGCGCCTCGCCGGTGCGCAGGCTGAAGCACGCGTGATGCCAGGGGCAGCGCACCGTGTCGCCGACGACGAGCCCATCGGCGAGCGGGCCGTGATAGTGCGTGCAGTGCGCGCCGATGGCGAAGGGCGTGCCGTCGCTCAGCACCAGCAGCACGTCATCGCCGTCGACCTGGCCGAGCTGCATGCCGCGCTCGCGCAGGACGGCAGTCGGGATTCCGCCGCGCAGATCCGGAAGCGACGCATTTTCGATATCGGACACAAGAGCCTCGCTTCCGGCCAGAGGGGAGGTGGGACGGCATTTCGCGGTCGGTGCGCGGCGAGTGGCATGCGCCGCCCTCCGCGAACCCTGGGTCCGGCACGTGCGCACAACCTCCGGGCCGCGCGCGCGCCAAGGCCAGCGTCATTGTCGGACAGGGATTGCACGTCGCGCAATCCGATTGGCCATGCGATTGAGCGTTCCCTGAAATTTGGGCCGACGTTTCCAATGCGCGGTGTCGGGACCGTATGCCCATGATTTGGCGATGGTTTTGCTATCTCCTTGGGGCGGGCCTCGATCAGGGCCTTGAGCGCGTGCGCGCAAAACCCGCGATGGGATTCATGAGGAATTCAGCCTCCGGAATTGACGTCGGCCGGCAGGCGAAGCGCGACCGGGCGTGGCACTCGTCATTCCAGCCGGACGGCGCGGCCCTCGACGTCAAAGGGAATGAACGAGCCGTGCGCACCGGACTTGATGGACTCGACCATGGACCGCAGCGGCCCTTCGGCATCGGCGCTGGACGGCGCGTGACCGTCGCGCCCTGCAAGGCTCGCCACAAAGACCAGCACCCACTCGGGTCCTGCGCCGCGCGATTCCTCGACAAGCTCTGAAAACGATCGAAGCTCGTCGGGCAGCTTGTCGACGCACATCAACGGAACCAGCGCGCCGCCCTCACCGGCGGCATAGCGCCGGCGCTGCTCCGGCGTGCTGTCGTCGGGCAGCGCCGCGCCCGCGAACACGAACAGCAGGCGCTGCAGTTCGGGCTGCTGCCGCGCCTCGCGCAGCAGGTCATCGAAACTGGAGATGGTCCGATTCGGCATCACCGTTTGCTGTGCTCGCGCACCGCCCATCCCGTTGCCTGCAAGCCCTCGCGCGCCGTTGGCGGATAGCGTAGCACGAGGTATGCGGCCAGCGCCGCAGTGCCATGAAGAGGCATCTGGCAGGCTCAACGGCCATCGTGCGTCCGGGGTTCCGCACACACAGAATTCGTTGAATGAACAGGGCTCGATGCTTCCGACCCTCGACCACGCGCAAGTCGTATCGTCGTGCCAGGCATACGCAGCGCACAGGGCGTGCTCCGTACCCATTCGCACGCGGCCCCGCGCGACCACATCACATCTATCGGTAGCCGGCGGCCTGCAATTCGAAGAGTTCTGCATAGCGCCCTCCCCGCTCCAGCAATTCGGCGTGGGTGCCCATGGCCTCGACTGCGCCGTCCACCAGCACGACGATGCGATCCGCCATGCGGACGCTGGAAAATCGGTGCGAAATCAGCACCGCCGTCTTGCCCTGGCTCAGTTCCTTGAAACGCTTGAACACCTCGAACTCCGAACGGGCGTCGAGCGCCGCTGTGGGCTCGTCGAGAATCAGCAGCTGCGCGTCGCGCATGTAGGCGCGTGCGATGGCAACCTTTTGCCACTCACCGCCTGACAGATCGATGCCGGTTCGAAAGCGCTTGCCGAGAATCTGATCGTATCCGTTGGGAAGCTTTCGAATGACGTCGTCCGCCAGGCTGCGCTTCGCGGCGGCGACGATGCGTCGACGGTCATTGCGCGCCTCGATGCGCCCGACCGCAATATTGTCGGCGGCGGTAAAGTGATAGCGCACGAAGTCCTGAAAGATGACGCCGATATTGGCGCGAATCGCGAACAGGTCGTATTCGCGGAGGTCGTGTCCGTCGAGGAGGATGCGGCCTTCGTCCGGATCGTAGAGTCGTGCGAGCAGCTTGACCAGAGTGGTCTTGCCGGCGCCGTTTTCGCCCACAAGCGCAAGGATCTCGCCTGCCCTCAGATTGAACGTCGAGCCGCGCACTGCCCAGCGCTCGGCCCCGGGGTAGCGAAATCCCACATTCTCGAATGCGAAGCCTTCCTTTATCGGAACGGGAAATGGCCGCGGATTGGGCGGCGGGACGATTTCCGGATGGATGTCGAAGAATGAGAACAGATCGTCGAGATAGAGTGCCTGGCCAGCGAGTTGCGAGAATCCGATAAGAAGGTTCTCCAGCAGGCTCCGCAAGCGCCTGAAGGATCCGGCAAGGAATGTCAGGTCGCCGATGGAAAAGTCGCCGTGCAGCGTGCGCCAGACGATGTACGCGTACGCGACGTAGTAGGCAATGGTTCCGATCGCGGAGAGCAGGCTTCCCCAGCCGGCGCGTCGCAGCGCGATTCGACGATTGGCCTCGAAGAAGCTCGTGGAAAGCGTCCGGTAGCGATCGATCAGAAAGGCATTGAGCCCGAAGATCTTCACTTCCTTGGCTGTCTCCACGCTGGCGCCCGTCTGCCGCACGTAATCGAGTTCGCGGCGCTCGGGCGTGCGGGCATAGTTGAGCGAATAGCTCTGTGCGTTGAAATGCGCCTCGCCGATGAATGCCGGCAGCAGGGCAATCGCGAGGAACGCGATGAGCCACGGTGCGAAGATGAGCATTCCCGCCGCGAAGCTCGCGACGGTAACGACGTCCTGTGCCTGGCCGAACAGCTGACCGATTAGGCTCGATCGCCCGGCCGCCTGGCGCCGGGCCCGCTCGAGGCGGTCCTGAAGCTCGCTGTCCTCGAAATCCTCGAGATCGAGCGTGGCGGCGTGCTCCATGAGCCGAAGACTGGTCTCGTTGCTGAATCGCTCGGACAGCAGGGAGTCCAGCAGGGACACGGCGCGGCCGAGGACGTCGGACAGGACCGCCAGTCCGAATTCGACCAAGAGCAGCCAACCGATGCGATCGAGCAGGCCGCTCGCGATCCATTGGCGCAGACCTTCGATGGCGTGCGGCGCCTGGACCAGCAGTACGACCTCATCGATGATCAGCTTGCCGACGTAGAGCGTCGCAACGGGCAGAAGAGCGCGCGCGATCCGCAGCAGCGCTTGACCGAGGGTCAGCGACGAACTGGTCCGCCAGACCAGCTTCAGGAACGGCGGAATGTTGCGCAGTGCCCCCAGGCGCTCGCGCCAGGACCGGCCCTCCGGCGCCGGCAATGCGTCACCGGGCCTGGGAGAGGCCGCCCGGCCACCACTCGCGTAATTCTTTGCCATTCATCATTGTGCCGAATTGCAGCGAGGCTCGTTCAACTCAGTCGGCACCAAGTGCGGAGAACCGACGGGCGCTCTCCGGACAAGATAACGGCCGGGGAAACGCAAATCCCGGCCGCAGTTCCCATCCCCACGCTGCGCTCGGCAGCAGGCGCCTGAATGAGATCGACGTAAGCCAGGCCCGCGCATCGCAATCGATGAACTCGCACTCGCAGCGCTCGAACGCCGCCATGTCTGCGGGTATCGGCGCAAAGGCGTTGCCTTCGTACCAGAAGCGCGCGACGGCGAGCCGTTTGCGCGGCCGCGCAGCGGAACGCAGCGTCACGTCGCTGCTCACCGCACGTTCGGTGCGTGCCGCAGACCCGCCGGAATCAGCCACCGCTCGCCAAGGCGAAAGCCCCGTTCAATCAGCAGCGCCATGACGGCGGCCGGGATCGCGCCCGCCAGCAACATGGCGTGGTCGTTCAGCGCCAAGCCGGTGACGATGCGCTCGCCATAGCCGCCGGCACCGATGAACGCGGCGATGGTCGCGGTCCCGACGTTGATCACGGCCGACGTCTTGATGCCGGCCAGGATCGTCGGCGCAGCCAGGGGCACCTCGATTTTCTGCAGGATGGTGCTGGGCCGCATGCCGAGCGATTCGGCGGCTTGAATCATTCCGTGCGAGATCTGAGTGAGCGCTGTATGTGTATTACGCACGATTGGCAACAGCGCGTACAGGGCGAGCGCGATGTACGCCGGAACCGCGCCGATGCGCCCTGTCAGCGGAATCAGGATGGCAAGGAGCGCCAGCGAGGGAATTGTCTGCGCGACGCCGGTCGCGCCGATGATCAGGCCCTCCGTCGCCGGGCGCTTCGCGGCAAGAATCCCGAGCGGGACGCCGATGACGATGCTGGCTGCAAGAGAAAGGAAGACGAGCCCGAGCTGTTCGAGCGTCAGGCGAGCGAAGTCGGGACCGAAGAGCTTGCGCCAGAAGTCATCGAACCCGCCCGCGTTGGCAGATGAGTCCGACGCTCCCGCGCTGACGGACACCGCCGGTTGGCGCGCCAGAAAGTTCGCGGCGACGGTGGCGAAGTCCTTGTTTTCGAGTTCGGCGGCAGCGTTCATCCGACGCATCGATGCGTCGTCGATCGTGCCTTCGAGTCTGGCGAGCGCGGCCCACGTCTTCGGCAAGCGCTGCGGAAGGTCTGCCCGATACAGCAGCGCCGCATCGTAGCGCGGGAAATACTTGCGGTCGTCGTCGAGCACGGTCAAGCCGTACCTGTCGAGCTTGGCGTCGGTCGAGTAGATGTCGATCGCGTCGACCTGGTGACCCGCAATGGCTTCATAGGCGAGCCCATGATCGAGGCCGCGCGGCGTGTCGAAAGGCAGCGCGTACGTTCGCTTCAATCCGGGCCAGCCGTCGGCGCGCCCGATGAATTCCTGCGACAGTCCGAGCCGCACGTCGGGATGCGCCTTGAGGTCGGACAGCCGCACGATATTCCTGGAGCGCGCATCGTCGGCGCGCATCGCCAGTGCATAGGTATTGTTGAAGCCCAGCGGAATCGCGACCGCCAGCCCCATGGGCGCCAGCCTGGCATTGAGTTCGGCGAGCGACGGAACGCCGTCGAGTTTCAGGATTTCCTTGGCGATCGTGCCCGTGTATTCAGGGTAGACGTCGATGCTGCCCGTCGTGAGCGCGTTCAGCACGATGGCCGTGTTGCCCAACCCCTGACGGTGCGCCGCGCTCGCCTCGCCGGCGGATTGTGCGGCCTGCTTCAGGATCTCGCCCAGGATGTACGACTCGGTGAAGCGCTTGGAGCCGACATTTAGTGTCGGCGCCGCAAGCGCGACCGTGGCGCTGGCGAGCGCAACGAGGCCGACAAGCGTGCGCATTCGAGGGCTCATTGGGGTAATTTTGTCCCCGTTTCCTCGCGTGCGCTGCCTCGCGACGTTCGCGGATTCAGCGCGTGCGGGAAAATTGGGGCGTGTTCTAGTGGTGTAGGAATTCTTTACAACCGCCGCGGCTACCGGCGAGTTGCCGATCATATGTAATTGATATTAAAAACAAAAATAACTCGGCACGGAGATTGCTCAGAATCGGTGCGTTTCGACGGGGATCTCGTTTCCGAAAAATGGGGAGAACGCGATGATTAAACGAATATTCGAATTTGCCGGGCTCGTGGCACTCATACTGATGTTCGCGACGAGTGTCGGCGCCTCGCCGATCAACCAGGTTTCGTACGCGTCCCTGACGGGGACCGAAATCATCACGTTCGATGACATTGCCGGCAGCGCTGGGGCAGGCACAAACTATGACGCGACGTTCGTTTCGGGCGGCGCCGGATTCGGTGAGCGTTTCGCCGGCCAGACGCTCGGGGCGGCCGGCCAATTTGACACGCTGTCGGGCAGCCCGTCGGCGGGCCTGAACACGCTGGCGGGTGCGCCGAACCAGAACCTGGATGTGCTGACATTCAGCGGCACCAACGTGCTGACAGGACTTGGCAACCTTGGCTACCCCAGTTTTGACGCGGTCGGCGAGGGATCATTCGCGGTCGTGTTCAGCACGGACCAGTCCGAATTCGGCTTTCAGCTGGTCGGGGGCGACGGGGGAAGCGCTACGATCGATTTCTTCGCGCGCGACGGCAGCCTGATCGCGGAAATCGTGGTAGACAATCTGGCGAATGACTTCTACGGATTTTCCCGTGACGGAGGCATCAAGGATATCGGGGGCATCTCGATCACCAATAATGACGGAGCCGGCATCGGCTTCGACAACCTGAAGCACGACGTCAAAAGCGACGTAGGCCACGCGCCGGAACCGGCCACTATTGCGCTGCTGGGCTTGGCATTGCTGTGCATGGTCTACGCGCGGCGGAGGAGTTCAGGCGTCTAGAAGGTAACCTCCAATCCGCGAGCGCGCAACACAGCGCGGTCGCTCCTGTGCCGTAGAAGCAAATGGCCGCCTTGCGCGGCCATTTGCTTGTTGCATGGCACTGACGGTCAGAACAGTTCGACGCCGATGGCAGGCATTCGCGGCGAACACGTGGAACCACCGGATGCCGGCACCGGCGGGGACCCCCATTCACCAGGAGGATGAGCAACCGAGGAGAAGAACTCAATCGCAACGTCAGTGCGTCACCGCGCGGGCGCGCGACGCGACGGAGGCGGCGCCCGCCTCGCGGCTCGCCCGCGGCGAGATCAGTGACTGCCGGAAGCCGTGCTGCTGGACGCCGTCGGTCCCAAATTGACAGGTGCGCTCGCCCGCTCGATCAGGTAGCGACAAGTGTCGTCGGCGAGCGCCGCCGATTTGGCACTTGCATTCGCCTGGGATGGCGTCAATCTCTGCGCAATCATCGCCATGCCGCACCGCGCATTCGTGTCGTTCGGATTCAGTGCCAATGCTTTCGAGAACGCGACCTTCGCCTCCGGCATGCGATCCAGTCGCGTATTCAGGATTCCGGTCTGCACGAAGCTGTAGCCGTCCTGGGTGTTCCAGGAAATCGCCTCCTCGAAGGCGAGGAGCGCCTCGACAGGAGCGTCCCGATCCAGAAGATCCCCGAGGTTTCGCCAGTAAAGCGCGTTTTTCGGCGCAAGGTCCACGGCCCGTCTCGCCGCTGCGTGCGCGTCGTCACGTTGCTGCGTGTTCGTGTAGCCGATGCTGAGCTCATTCCAGGCCGCCGCGTTTCCAGGCTCCTTTTGCGTCCAGGCCAATGCCTGGACCACGACTTCATTCCAGTTTCTTGTTCCCTTGAGCTTCTGAATCGTGCCCATGAAACCCTGTCCTTGTTCCGGGCGGGCTTGCGGATTGCTTGCCAGCACCGATGCGGAACGGGCGCCGCCAGGCGCCACACCAGCTGCCGCCGCGTCCATTGTCGAATTGTGCGGCCACAACGCATAAGACAGAGTGGAGACAACGACCAGCAATGTGAGCACCGCCAAGACTCCGGCGGGAGATCGGAGCCACGCTGTCGCGTCGCTGCGCTCGCCCCGATCGGCGTTGCCAACATCCACCGGGGGATGGGACGCCGGACTGGCCTGCCGGGCTGTCGTAACGGCGCTGCGGCCCTGATCGGCCTTGCCCGCGACCGCTGGAGGACGGGACGCTGCACCCGCGGGCAAATCGTCGGACGCGGACGGCATCCATGCCTGCGGGGCTGCACTCGTGGCGCCATGGTCCTTCTTGAGCGCCTGGAGTGCCGTCGCCCGCGCTCGCAAGTACGCGGCCTTGGCCTGCGCCTTGTCGCCCTTGGCGCCGACGACCGACCGGGTCCAAAGGGGTCCGTCGATGCGGCCCTGGTCGAACTCCTTGGTCGCCTCGGCCAGGGAGTTATCCGTGTCCATCGTGAGGGACGCGCCAGCGGGCTTTTCACCCGCCTTGGGTGCGTCGTCCGCCCCGTCCGGAGCATCATTAGCCGGCACAGGCTCACCGACGAGTTCGAGGGTCATCCGACCGGCGTATGCAGATTTTGGTGACATACGCCGTCGAAAGCAAACTTGATACCAGTTTGTTGACGGTTGCCTTGTGGGACACAGGTGCGTGCGAGCCACCGGCCTTGTAGGACAGGATATGCGCGGCCGACACATGCGCGACGAACATTTGCTACGGCCGCGGTGGCCGCGCGTCCGTCGGGCGGTTCGAACATCGTCGCACAAAGAACCGTCGGGTCGAACGTTGACCCGAAATAAAGAAAAAGGGCTAGGTCTATGACCTAACCCATTGAGTTATTGGCGCACCAGCAGGTTTATTAACCAGCGATTCCTTGGTTTAAGGACACCAAGCCGTCCGTCAGAAATTTGCCGCTCGCCTGCTTCCGGTGCGAATCGTCGCCTGCGCGCATTGTTGCATGGTGCGACACCGCAAAGGTGCAGCTCTCCTCATGATTGTATTGCTCGTACGCACCGTTGAAAGCCTTGAGAAAGACCTCTTCTGGTGGGCACTGTACTGATCGGTCCCGTCTGCGCTCTTGGAAGATCGGAACACGGCGATCGAGTTTGCCGTGCTGCTGCTGGTGATGTCGACAGCCGCGGGCTGGATCAACGTCGCCGCCCGGATGCCGCCGCTATTCATCGTCGTCTTCCTCACCGCGATGGCTTCCGGCATTCAATACATATGGCGGGAGTCGAATGGCCTTCGCGGAGCGCCGGTGCGCATCGTAGCCGGAGTTCTCGCGCTGATGAGATTACGCGCTGCTGTTCTCAGTGGATCAGCACGACGGGAACGTGCGAAAGGTGCAGAACTCTCGTAGCAATCGATCCTAACACCATGTTCGAGAGCGCGGTCATGCCGCGCGTTCCCATGTAAATCATGTTGCTACCGGATTGCTTCGCCTGCTCGATGATGCTTTCGGCGATCGCTCCGACGAGCGTGTGCGCGGTATATCCAACACCGGCCGCGTCGAGAGCCTTCTTGCTTGGTGCCAGCATCGCCTCGCATTCGTCGGCGTAGTAGCGCTCGAGCATTTCTTCGCTAACCACCAGACCCATGTTCGGGAATCGCGGTACCGGCAGGTGCACGGCGAGCAACTCGACCTTGGGCCGTTCCTTGTACCAGCCAAGCGTCTCGATGAGTTCCTGGGTCGCGCGAGTCGCATTCGCCGAACCGTCGACGGGAAGCAATACATTGAGCATGTGATGCCCCTATCGTGGCGTGATGCCGCCAGCCACTCAGTCAACGACAAGTGGTGGCTGCGAGAATTTCGTCCGCAGCCGATTAATCGACTGCAGCAAAAGCGGCCGGCCCACGACCTTGTACAGGAAGCTATGCTTGCCGGGGAAGTCCAGCAGAAAGACACCGGCGAGCACGGTGAGCAGTCCCTGACCCGGGAGTCCTGGTACCGAGAGTATGACGCCGATAAGGATCAGTGCCACGCCGAGGAGGTTTTTCAGGACGGCACCAATAGCGAAGAATATGCCGTGACCGGCATCCTGGGCCATTCTTGTTCGAGGAGTGCAAAAGTAGTCGGGTGGCAAGCGGACGAGGACCGTCAAGGCAACAGCGAGACTTATCGCCAGCGTAACTACGAACAACAGCACCGCGAGGATCGCGTATTGCCCCGACCGCGCAATCTGCTGAACTATCTCGGTTAGCCAAGAGACCATTTAGTCCACGGGATATGGTGATTATCGAGCGGCCCCCTTCGACTGCCTGCGACATTCTTGATCTCCTGTTCGCTCGAGGGTTTGATCCCGCTCAAGCATCGCTCAGAGCTTGCAGTGCGCCAAGTCGTCGATTCCTTGACACTTCAAGTTCGAGGCTCCGGACATTGAAGCTTTGCAGCGTCGCGCCCGGCGCCAACGAACCGTTTTGTAAATCTCCGGCTAGGTCAAGCCTATGACTCATCGAACTGTTCAGATCACGCCTGAGGTCCGCGCAACAGTCCGTGGCGCAGCGCGGCCATTCCTGGAGAGGGAACCACACACGCTTCCGGCCATCGAGGTGGCCCGGCAGCTGGATGTCACGGTCGATACTGGTTTGGCGAGCACCGAAGTGGACGTGCGTCAGCATCACTACGGCCTCAACCGCTTGCCGGAGGCGCAACCGCGCCCAGCCTGGAAGCAGCTGCTCGACCAGTTTCGCGATTTCATGATCATGGTGCTCTTGGCCGCCGCCGTTCTGTCCGGGCTGATCGGTGACGTAGCTGACACGCTGGTCATTGCGCTGATCGTCGTGCTCAATGCCGCGATCGGGGTCTGGCAGGAACGGCGCGCCGATCAAGCCTTGCAGGCGCTGCAACGGATGGGCGAGCCGCACGCCACTGTGCGGCGCGACGGCGGGCAGGTGCAAGTGGTGGAGACCGCGCACCTGGTGCCCGGCGACGTGGTACTTCTTGAAGCCGGCAACCTGGTTCCGGCCGACCTGCGGTTGTTCGACGTGGCGCGGCTGCGGGTGGACGAGTCGGCGCTCACCGGCGAGTCAGTCACGGTTGCGAAGTCACACGGCCATCTGCCATCGGGCGAGCGGCCGCTCGGCGACCGCACCAACATGGCGTTCAAGGGCACGCTGGTCACCCACGGCCGCGCGATTGGCGTGGTCGTAGCCACCGGCGAGGAGACCGAACTCGGTCACGTTGCCAGGCTGATTGGTTCTGCCGAGAGCCGCGCGACGCCTCTGCAGCAGCGGTTGGCGGCGTTCGGCAAGCGGCTCTCGGTTGTCATCCTGGCGATCTGTGCGCTGGTCTTCGCAATCGGCGTATTGCGCGGCGAGCCCGTTTTGCTGATGGCGCTGACGGCGATCAGCCTGGCGGTCGCCGCCATTCCGGAAGCGTTGCCAGCCGTGGTGACAATCTTGTTGGCCCTTGGCGCGCGCCGATTGGTCGGCGTGAATGCGTTGGTCCGCCGACTGCCTAGCGTCGAAACACTCGGATCAGTCAGTGTCATTTGCTCGGACAAAACCGGGACGCTCACGCTCAATCACATGCAACTGCGCGAGCACCGGGCCTTTGGCATGCCGGACGAAGCGCTGTGGACCGCGCTGGTGCTGTGCAATGACGCGGCGGCCGGCACCGATGGCTGGGTTGGCGACCCGACTGAAACATCGCTGCTGCAGGCCGCGCAGGACGCGGGACATGATGTCACCGCGCTCAAGCACAGCCGGCCGCGGCGCCACGAATGGCCCTTCGACGCTGAGCGCAAGCGAATGACAACCTTGCACACGCGCCGCGATGGCTGGCGCGCCTATGTCAAAGGGGCGCCTGAGTCGGTGCTACCGCGCTGCGCCGCTGGCACTCATCGCGACGAGGCGCTGGCGACAGCGCGCGTGTGGGCCGCGCAGGGCATGCGCGTGCTGGCGGTGGCACAGCGTGACGGACACGACGATGTGGTGGCCCTCGACGCCGACGTGTTTGAACAAGGGCTCACGCTGCTCGGGCTGGTCGGTCTTATCGACCCGCCGCGTCCGGAAGCGCGCGCCGCGGTCGCCGAGTGCCTGGCCGCAGGCATCCGCCCCGTGATGATCACGGGCGATCATCCTGCCACCGCCTTGGCCATTGCGCGGGACCTTGGCATCATCACCGCCGAGGCAGGCGACGTCCTCACCGGCGCGGAGCTGGCCCGGCTCGATGCGGCGGCGCTCACCGCCGCTGCGCCACGCGTCTCGGTCTATGCGCGCATGGACCCGGCACAGAAGATCCGCATCGTGGAGGCACTGCAAGCGCAAGGCCTGTTTGTCGCCATGACCGGCGATGGCGTCAACGACGCGCCGGCATTGCGTCGTGCGGACATTGGTGTGGCCATGGGCAAAGGAGGTACCGACGTTGCGCGCGAGGCCTCGAGCCTGGTGCTGCTCGACGACAACTTCGCCACCATCGTCAACGCAGTGCGCGAGGGTCGCCGCATCTTCGACAACATTCGCAAGTTCATTCGATATGTAATGACCGGCAATTCTGGAGAAATCTGGGTGCTGTTCCTGGCACCCCTGCTCGGTATGCCGGTGCCGTTGCTGCCACTCCAGATCCTCTGGGTAAACCTCGTCACAGATGGCCTGCCCGGACTTGCATTGGCGGCGGAACCCGCGGAGCGCGGGGTGATGCAGCGTCCGCCACGCCCGCCACGCGAAAGCGTGTTCGCGCACGGTTTGTGGCAGCACGCACTTTTGGTCGGCCTGCTCATTGGCGCTCTGTGCCTGGGCGTGCAAGCCTGGGCATTGGCCGGCGACGGCCGCGATGCGGCAAATACGCACTGGCAAACGATGGTATTCACCGTGCTGACGCTATCGCAGATGGCTCACATCTTGGCCATCCGCTCGGACCGCGAATCTCTCTTCAGCCTTGGGCTGGCGAGCAACCTGCCGTTGCTTGCCGCTGTGGCGTTAACGTTGGTGCTGCAATTGGCCACGATCTACGTGCCTTGGCTGCAACCCATCTTCCGCACGCAGCCCCTGTCCCCAGGCGAATTGGCGCTTTGCTTCGGCTTGGCCGTAATCGTGTTTGTCGCGGTGGAAATTGAAAAGGCATGGCGCCGCCAACATGAAAAGAATAAGCGCGCCTAGGGTTGGACGAAAGAAAGGGGTCAAACCCAGACGGGGCATGACTACAAATACCTTGGTGCGCGCGCCTGCAGGCGGCAGTCGAAAATCGGTCGATCTTGGTGTAGGACGCTGTCGCGGGTCGGCCGGGAGAGAGTTTCGAATTGCGCGTTGTCCTACGATCGGAACATTTTGCCGCTGACAGCGAAGCTGCGCAGCAGGCACTTATGCTCGCTGCATGCCCAAAAAGGGGCCAACCGACTGATCAAAGGAGGTCTGAATGAACAGATCCATTCTCGCCATTGGTGCGCTGAGCGCCCTGGTGGCTTGCCGATGAGAATTTCTCGACGCAGTCTTCTCAAGATGGCGGTCGCGGGCCCCGCTGTTGCCCTCGCGCCGGCGGTCGCCGTCGTCCCCCTCGAGGCGTTGCGAACCAGTATCTCGGCCGCGCGCGCAGGCGCGCCGGATTATGCAGCGCCACCCGAAGTCTTCTTCACGCAGGATGAACTCGGATTTGTCGACGCGGCCGTCGCGCGCATCATTCCCAGCGACGACCTGGGTCCCGGCGCGAAGGAAGCCGGTGTTACGGAATTCATCGATCACCAGCTCGCCGGCCCCTACGGGCGCGCCGACGATTGGTACATGCAGGGCCCGTGGCAGCAAGGCACCGACGAGCAGGGCTACCAGCTGCGAGCTGACGCCGGCCGCGCTCTACCGCACCGCGATCGCGCGACATCGACGCGCACTGCAGGCAGCAGCACGGCAAGCCGTTCGCGGCGCTCGACGCCGCCACCAGGACAAGCTGCTGCAGGCCTCGACAGGGCGCGCTCCAGCTTCCGAACGTCGCCTGCGCGAAGCGTTCTTCGAGCATGCTGCTGCAGAACACCATGGAAGGCTTCCTCGCCGACCCGATCTACGGCGGCAACCGCGATTTCGTCGGCTGGAAGCTGATCGGCTTTCCCGGGCCGCGCTACAACTACGTCGACGAGATCGAGCAGTACGGCAAGAGTACGACATGCCGCCCGTCGGCCTCGCCGGCCGCGACGGCAGCGCGCGGAAGGGGCTTGACATGGCAACGCGCCTGCCTCCGGTCGATGTGGTCCTCGTCGGGTTCGGCTGGACCGGCAGCATCATCGGCCAGGAGATGACCGACGCCGGATTGCAGGTGCTGGCCATCGAACGCGGCGGTTTTCGCGACACGGTGCCCGACTTCGCGCCGACCACATCCAGGACGAGCTGCGCTACGCGGTCCGCAACGGCATCTTCGAGCAGCCGAGCGCGAGACGCTCACCTTTCGCAACAACGCTCGACCAGACCGCACTGCCGATGCGCCACCTGGGCTCGTTCCGCCGGGCGCGGGCGCCGGCGGCGCGGGCGTGCACTGGAACGGCCAGACACTGGCGCTTCCTGCCGACCGACTTCACAGCGCGCAGCCACATCGTCGGAGCGGTATGGCTCGAAGTTCATCCCCGACGACATGACGATCCAGGACTGGGGCGTCACGTACGAGGACCTCGAGCCACATTACGACAGCTTCGAGTACCTGTGCGGCATCTCCGGGAAGGCCGGCAACCTGGGCGGCAAGGTGCAGGACGGCGGCAATCCGTTCGAAGGGCCGCGCAAGCGCGATTATCCGCTGCCGCCGCTCGAAGCGCAGCATCGGCTCGCAGCTGTTCGACAAGGCGGCGCAGGGAAGTCGGCATCCATCCGTTTCCGGCGCCCGCGGCGAACACCTCGAAGCCGTACACGAATCCTCTGGACGTGCAGATGGGGATGTGCACCTATTGCGGCTACTGCGAGTGGTTCGGCTGCGGGAACTATTCGAAGTCGAGCCCGCAGGCGACGCATGTTCCCGGTGCTGCTCGAGCAAGCGACAATTTCGAGTTGCGAGTGCAACGCGAGGTGACGCGCGTCAATCTCGACACGCCGACAAGCGCACGCGACCGGCGTGACCTACGTCGACATCGCCGGACGCGAGTTCGAGCAGCCCGCGAATATCGTCGTCCTGTGCGCATACGCCCAGCACAATGTGCACCTGCTGCTGCTCTCGGGCATCGGCAAGCCGTACGACCCGAAGGCCAGTTACGGCGTGGTCGGCCGCAACTACGCCTACCAGATCACGTCGAGCGTCGACGTCTTCGTCGACGAGCTGATCAATCCCTTCATGGGTGCGGGCGCGCTCGGCCAGGTCGTCGACGATTTCAACGGCGACAACTTCGACCACGGCCCGCACGGACTTCATCGGCGGCGGCTACCTCGCGCTGTGGACGACCGGCGGCCGCCCGATCCTGCAGAACCACGTTCCGGACGGCACCCCGACCTGGGGGTCGAAGTGGAAGCAGCGCGATGGCGGAGAACTACCTGCACAGCGTCAGCATCTCGACGCATGGCAGCGTGATGAGCTATCGCGATGCGTACCTCGATCTCGATCCGACCTATCGCGACTTCTACGGCAATCCGCTGCTGCGACTGACCTTCGATTTCCACGACAACGAGCATCAGATGTCGAAGTTCATCACGGGAAAGGCCGAGGAAATCGCGAAGGCGATGAAGGCACGCTCGATCCACGTGAAGCAGCGCAGTGGCCATTACTCGATCGTGCCTTACCAGACGACGCACAACACCGGCGGCGCCATCATGGGCGTTGACCCGCACACCAGCGTGGTGAACCGCTACCTGCAGATCGTGGGATGTCCCGAACGTATTCGTGCAAGGTGCATGCCTGTTCCCACAGAACGCGGGGTACAACCCGACCGGCACCGTGGGCGCGCTCGCGTTCTGGGGCGCTGAAGCCCTGCGACAGTATCTGCGCGAGCCGGGCCCGCTCGTTTCGTCCTGACGACAGGCGGCTTGATGCGCGCATCGTTCGCCCTATTTGCCGCAGGCAGCGTTGCAGCTCTGGTCTGCTGCATCGGGCCGTCGGTCGCCAACGACGGGGGCACGCCGCCGATGTTTTCGCAGATTGTGCGCGGTCGCTATCTCGTCGACGTCGGAGACTGTACGGGGTGCCACACCGCCGAGGGCGGACAGCCGTTCGCAGGCGGGCGTCCCATTCCCACGCCGTTTGGGACGATCTACTCGGCGAACATCACGCCCGACACGGACACGGGAATCGGCAAATGGAGCAACGCCGACTTCTGGGACGCCATGCACGATGGAGAAAGCGTCAAGCGCGGGCGGCTCTATCCGGCCATGCCCTACCCCTGGTACACGCGGCTCGACCACGACGATGTGCTGGCGATCAAGGCATACCTCGACACGCTTCCACCCGTTCGCAACGACGTAAACGACCCGGATCTGCCCTGGCCGCTGAGCTGGCGCTCGGTGGCGCTGTGGGCATGGGACGAGATGTTCTTCGAGCCGGGCGTCCTCGGCGCAGATCGCCAAAAGCCCGCCGAGTGGAATCGCGGCGCGTATCTGGTCGAAGGGCCCGGACACTGTGGCGCATGCCATTCTCCGAAGAATTTCATGGGAGCCGTGAAAAAGGCGCACCGGTTTGAGGGCGGCGCGGCCGAAGGCTGGTTCGCGAGCAGCCTCGAGCCCGCCAAGGGCGAAGGCCTGGGCGACTGGTCGGTCGACGACGTCGTGCGGTATCTCAAAACCGGCGAAAACGATCGGACGCGAGCGATGGGGGCGATGAAGGACGTCGTCGAGAAGTCGACGAGCCACCTGCAGGACGACGATCTGCACGCAATGGCCGTCTACCTCAAGAGCCTGCCCGCCGACAATGAGCAACGCCCGCAGCGTGCTTCCGATGATCGCGACCTGCTCGATCGCGGGCGCCTCGTCTACGTCGACCAGTGCGCAGGCTGTCACATGGACAAGGGCGAGGGACTCAAGGGCGTGTTTCCCGCGTTGGCAGGCAATTCTGCGCTGCACGCCGGCGATGCGACGTCGCTCGCGCGCATCGTGCTCGAAGGCGGCCACAGCGCCATGACGGCAGGCCGGCCCGAGGGCTTCGGCATGCCGGGTTTCGCCGGCAAGCTGAGCAACGCGGACATCGCCGCGGTGCTGACTTATCTGCGCGCGAATTTCGGCAATCAGGCTGCAGGCGTGTCGGAATCGAAGGTCGCCGATGTGCGCGACAAGATTGCCAGGCAATAACGGCTCGATGTGACGGATTTCGACTACGGATGCCGATCGCAACAATCGATGACGGCCGCAAGGGCCGGTCGCTCTGGCGCATGGGTGTCCAACACGGCACGGCGTCCCGCCGGAGTCGTCGCGGGAAAGCGTAAAGGACCGGCGAAACCGACCGGTCGCAAGATGACGGTAAGGTCGCGACGAACCCTTGCAGCGCCCGCCTGGACAACGGTCCCAGGCGCCGACTTCCAGCCATCATAACGGCATGCCGCTCCCCATCGAGCATTACGCGTTCATCGGCAATACGCGCACCGCGGCCCTCGTCGGACGCGACGGGTCGATCGATTGGCTGTGCGTGCCGCGCTTCGACGGCACGGCGTGCTTCGCCGCGCTGCTCGGCGAACCGAGACATGGACGATGGCTCCTCGCCCCTGCGGGTCAAGTCCGCGCGGTGAGCCGGCGCTACCAGCCCGATTCCCTCATTCTGGAGACCGACTTCGAGACTTCGGAAGGCGCAGTCCGGGTGATCGCCCAATTCGACTGGGCGAAGAATCACATGCCGAACCGGCCCACGCCGGTGCCGCCCATCTTCGAGCCCGAGGTCGCGGCCTACGCCATTGCGTGGGCGGCTGCTCATGGGCGTCGCGAGGTGTACGTCGGTCTTCCGACCCTCGCCGCCATCTGGGCGAACAAGGTCGCGCCCGGGATTGTCGACCGCTATCTCGCACGCACGTCCTACGAGGCTCAGCAATCGAAGGAGCCCGATTCGTCGGAGCGGCCCGACAACCTCTGGCAGCCGGTGCCGGGACCGTATGCGGCGCACGGTCGATTCGACCGCCGCGCGACGATGGGGCGCTGGCAAGTGTGGGCCACGGTGCATCGGCGATCGCTGGCTCTGCTGTTCGGCATTGGCGTGTGCGCCGCCGGCGCGACCCTTCTGGCCCGGCGTCGCTGAACCCCCCAGGGTCTGCCGGAGCGTCCGTCAATGACCTTCTCGGATGCGGCCGGTCTACTGGTCGTCGTCACCGCCTTGTTCGCGTACCTCAACACGCGACTCGTGCATTTGCCCGACACCATCGGCGTCATGCTGATCGCGCTTGTGGCGTCCCTTCTCGTCCTGGGCCTCGCCAGCCTCGGCCTGCCGCTCGATCGGACCGCGAAGGAGATGCTGGTCGCGGTCGACTTCAACCGGACGGTCATGAACGGCATGCTGGGCTTCATCCTGTTCGCGGGCGCGCTCGACGTCGACCTCGCAGACCTCGCCAGCGAGAAGTGGCCGGTCGCGTTCCTTGCCCTGGCAGGCGTCGTCGTCTCCACTTTTCTGGTGGGCTTCGGCATTCACTACACGCTCGGCGTGCTGGGCCACCCGGTGCCCCTTTCCTGGTGCCTCGTCTTCGGCGCACTGATCTCGCCGACGGACCCCATCGCCGTGCTGGCCATCATCCGCAGGGCAGGCGGGAGCAAGAGCGTGGAAATGAAGGTCGCGGGCGAGTCACTGTTCAACGATGGCGTAGCCATTGTCGTTTTCGTGGTCATGCTCCAGATCGCCTCCGGCGAAGGACCGCTGTCGGCGCCCGCGATTTCGATCTATTTCCTGCGCGAGGCCGTGGGCGGCGTCGCATTCGGCATCGTGCTCGGCTTCGCGGCCTTCTTCCTGCTGCTGGGAATCGATGACTACAACGTCGAGATCCTGATAACCGTGGCTACGGTGATCGGCGGTTACGCCGCGGCGGAAAGTCTCGGTACTTCGGCGCCGATCGCCTCGGTCGTCGCCGGACTCGTCGTCGGCAATTTCGGCCGCTCGCACGCGATGTCCCGCCGCACGCGCGAGCATCTCGACACCTTCTGGGGTCTCGTCGACGCCATGCTGAACGGGGTCCTGTTCGTGCTCGTCGGACTCGAGGTGCTCGTGCTGCCGCTCGACGTCCAACATCTCGTCGCGGCCGCCATCGCCATTCCGGTGGTGCTCTCGGCACGGCTGCTTTCGGTTGCCGTGCCCGGGCTTCTGCCGTTCATTGGACGCTCGTTCGACGCCCGCTCGGTGGCCATTCTCACCTGGGGCGGGTTGCGAGGCGGAATCTCGATCGCGCTCGCCCTGTCGCTGCCCCCCTCACCCTATCGAAATACGCTGGTGATGATGACCTACGGTTGCGCGCTGTTTGCCATCGCCGTTCAGGGGCTGAGCGTCGGACCTCTCATGCGCGCGCTGGGATTAAGCGGTCCAGGCAGCGGCGCGCAAAGCACCCTGTCGCGGCACACCCGTTAGCACCGATCTGCCCGGGTCTTTTATTCCGTGGTGGCTGCCCGCTCCACCTGGCGTACTTTGGCGAGCAGCGTGTTCCGCCGCGCACTCGGTGCATGGGCCGCCACGGTTCGAAGGCCGTGCACCAGCCGTTCGCGCAGCGAGGCGTGTCCGTGCATTGTCGGGAGTATGTCGTCGATGGCGCCATCGAGGTACGCGGCAAAGTCGAGGGCGGGCGCAATGACGCGCAGTCGCTCCCCGTCGAGGCGATGCGACGCCGGGATGCTGCGCCCGGCGAGTATCGACAGTATCGCCGCCAGCCTGTCGACGCACATTGCGGCAGTCGTGGTGTCGTTGATCGCGGGGGACAGCGCCTTCTCGGCGATGTCGACAATCTGACGAATGCCGAACGCGGCGTCCTGCGCCATGTTGCGCTGCGGTCCGGTCGTAAGAGCGTTCGCCACGCCGTCGACCGCTTCCGTGCGCGCCGGGGCGGAGACATATGCCAGCGCGTGCGCCTCGATCACGAAATCACCGATACGAGGCAGCAGCCGAATGACGCAGTCATGCTCGCGCGCAACGCGCAGGAGAGCGTCGCCGTCGATGGCTGTCAGGTAGCCGCTTTCGGTCGCGGCGACGGGCGTCCACTCCAGCTCCGGGAGCGTCATCGCGTGCGGATCGACGTCCTCGCCTTCTCCGAACGGATTGGGATACAGGCGCATGATCGCCGCG
The DNA here is from genome assembly GCA_963846855.1 of uncultured beta proteobacterium. Taxonomy (GTDB): domain Bacteria; phylum Pseudomonadota; class Gammaproteobacteria; order Burkholderiales; family Casimicrobiaceae; genus CAIWHR01. The sequence continues at coordinate 1,448,856 of CAWJXK010000008.1, read as the reverse complement.
CTTGTCTCGCGGTGAATCGACCGAAGGATCTGCGCGGCCTGCATCGATGCGCTGATGTGGTGGATGAAGTGGATCAGCAGGCCCACGCCCGCGAAGGCAAGCACAATGGCGCCGAAGGCCGCAATCGACGGCACGAACGGATCGGCTCCCGCGCGCACCGTGCGCACCACGATGAGGCAGTAGGCATAGATACCCAGGAATGCGCCGAGCACCGTCTGGTTCGAGCGGTCCCGCATGAAATTGCGCAGGACGCGGGGCGAATACTGGCTTGAAGTGAGGGACAGCGCCACGATCGTCACGGAGAACGTAACGCCGGCGATATTGATCATCGCGCCACCGATCGCGGACAGCATGCTGCGTGTGCCTTCGGCTCCCGCGCCGAACAACCGCGGAAATCGCGCCAGCGCCTCGTCCCCCACCCAGCCGTCGAGCTCCACCAGCCCGACCGCCAACGCCGCGCAAGCCGCGACAATGAGCGACGGCAGGAACCACAGGCTCGAGCGCAGATCCTCCCACAGTGCCGCGAGCCGGCTCATGGATGCGCGCGCCCGAGCCGCCCGCGCCAGACCTCCCACAGGGCCACGCCAGCCGCGACCACGATGGGGCCAAGCATGACACCCGTAGGACCATAAGCGACGAGCCCGCCGAGCACGGCCACGAAGATCACCAGCGTATGCAGACGAACCTTCTCATCGACCAGCCTCGGTTTCAGGACATTGTCGACAAGGCCGATCGCGACTGCGCCCCACGCCGCAAGGATGATGGCCGACGTCAGGTCACCGGTCAGCGCGAGGTACAGCGCTACCGGTACCCAGACCAGCGCGGCGCCGAACACGGGAAGGGTCGATAGCAGCGCCATGACGCCACCCCACAGCAACGGCGCAGGCAAATCGAGCCACCAGAAGGCGGCGCCGCCGAGCGCACCCTGAATCAGCGCCACGGCGAGCGTTCCGTAGACCATTGCGCGAATCATCGTACTGACCCGGTCGCGGACGAGGCGGGTCTCCTGCACCGAGAGGGGCAACACGCGTGGCGCCCGACGAAGGAAGCGCCGACCGTCGCGAAGAAAATAGAAGAGAAAGAAGATCGTGATCAGCGCCTCGGTGACTGCGTAGAGCGAGTGAGACGCGGCCCCGCTCGCCCGGTCGAGCAGGAACTCGGCAACCTGCTGCCGGTAGCTTCCATGGACGACATGTGTCGATATCCACTCCGCCACCGGCCAAAGGCGCGAATCCGGCGGAACGACTTCCGCAAGGCTGCCGGCGGACACCGCGCCCTGCATCGACTGCGCCGTCTCCAGCGCTTCCTGGATCATTACCGTCGCAGCGTAGGCGAACGGGGCGCAAATGACCGCCGTCACGATCAATGTCGAGCAGGCGGCGGCAATCGACCGCCGGGGTATCCACCGTGAAATGCGCTCGTGGACAGGGAACGTGACGACGGCAAGCGTCAGCGCCCATGTCAGCGGCGCGACGAAAGGCGCGACCAGCGCGAGATCGGCAACAGCGACGCCCAGCGTGATCGTCACGAGCGCCGCGACCAACAGGCGCGCCGGCTGCGCTTGCGGAATCGGCCGGTGCATGGATCGATTATATGCGCGCACGAATGCGATTCTATGGCTAAGCAGCCTCATGAGGGCGCGGATGTCTGCATGGGTCAGACCGGAACCGAGTGCGCGAGGACCGCTCCGACAATCGGCGCGATGAGGAGCGCGGCGTGAGCCCACGAAGGACAGCTACGCGGCGCAGCCCGTCGCTTGACGTCGCCCTGCAAATCTTACAAGGCGATTGTAATTATTGTTGAATTTCACGGCGGCGCACGTGCCGGCTTTGAAACAGCTGCAATCTCCCATCCCGGCTGTTACGGTCGCCTCATGGGGGCCATATTGCAGGCGCAATGTTTCTGCACGTCGTGTGAATTCGTGCTGAGGTGCGGGCAGGTCGAGCCGCGATAACGGCCGACGGCGCCACTCGGCTCGGCCGGGCGCGACCACCACCGCCTCCAGCCTCGCGCGCAAATGCAGCTTCGCGCGATTGCCCCGCGTCGTCCGCCCATCCCGGTCGGCAACTCCAAGCACGCTGCGGCGCACGCGGCGCGCGGTTGCGGTGCCGCGACCGTGGCGGGGGCCGACAGCATTGATCCGAATGAGAACGTGTATCAACTCGCAATCCCCAATGACGTTGGGCAGCCGGCGCGCCGGGCCCGCGGATGCGAACCGCGTCGACCGCCGGCATGAGGCCCGCGACCTGAATCCTCGAGTGCGACGCGCCTTGTCGCGCAGGCAACCGCCGCGATACTTCGTCATGCTGCGCCGCGTTTCGATCGCACCTGATGGACGCCATCGCCTTCCGCAGAAATTCTCCTGCAACGCTTGCACGAATGATCCGCGCGCGGCCGCCGCTTCCCCGAGCGTTGCCGAACAGGACGAATGTGTAGAAAGGCCTAAGCGCGAGTGGCAATGGTCCGCGGCACGGACCTTGCTCGGGCAGGGCAGCACGCCATGGCGCAAGTTTTCTCGCGACGGTTCACTCTGGCGATCCGGCTCGGGTTGCTGGCGGCGGCGGTCGCCGCCGTCGCGCTCACGCTCGCCTATCGCGTGAACGCGCGCGCCGACGCGCCGCAGGACGATCCGATGGAGCAGCCGATTCCGTTCAGTCACCAGCATCATGTGCGCGACGACGGCATCGATTGCCGCTACTGCCATACGTCGGTGGAGACATCGGCCTTTGCCGGAATTCCGCCGCTTGCCACGTGCATGACGTGCCACGCGATCCTGTTCAATGATGCGCCTCCGCTCGCACCGCTGCGCGAAGCGTACGCGAGGGTAACGACGCTCGCCTGGAATCGCGTTCACGACCTGCCCGATTTCGTCTACTTCGATCACAGCATCCACCTCGCCAAGGGAATCGGCTGCAGCACCTGCCACGGCCGCGTGGATCGGATGCCTCTCATGCGTCGCGTGGTCTCTCTCGACATGCAATGGTGCCTCGGCTGCCATCGCAATCCGGACCCCTATCTGCGCGAGCCCGGCCAGGTCCTCGACATGGACTGGCACGCTCCGGCCGACCAGGACTCGCGTGCCGCGCAGCTGCGCCAACGCTACGCTCTGCGCTCGACGCGCGAGCTCACGGATTGCTCGACATGCCACCGTTGAACATGGATGCGGCTGGCGAAACGGCTCGAACGCGCTTCTGGCGGAGTCTCGCCGAAGCCGAAGGGCGCGAGCGGCACGCCGAGGTTGCTCTGCCTCCGGGATTGAGCCGGCGCGACTTCATGAAGGTGATGGGCGCCTCGCTTGCGCTCGCAGGAACGGCGGGCTGTTCCGACCGGCCTCTCGAGAAGATCGTCCCGTACGTGAACGGCCCGGAGCAGCAGACCTACGGCGAACCCTTGTATTACGCGTCCGTGCTGCCTCACGACGGGTATGGCATCGGCGTGCTGGTCGAGACCCACATGGGGCGGCCGACGAAGATCGAGGGCAACCTCCTGCACCCTGCGAGCCTCGGCGCGACTGACGTCTTTCGCCAGGCTGCCGTGCTCGAACTGTGGGACCCCGATCGCTCCACCGCCGTGCGCCACGGCGCGCGCATCGCGACGTGGGATGACCTGCTCCTCGCACTCACCGAGCGGCTGCGCGCGCTCGGCGCACGTGGTGGCCGCGGATTGCGCCTGCTGACCGGTACGGTCGCCTCTCCGTCGCTGCACGCGCAGATCGCCGCCATCCTCTCGCGCTACCCGGAGGCACGCTGGCACCAGTGGCAGCCCGTGAACCGGGACAACATCCATGCCGGGGCGCAACTCGCGTACGGCGAGTCGCTCGACACGGTTGCGCGCTTCGATCGCGCGCGCGTCGTGCTCGCCCTCGATGGGGACTTCCTCGACGACAACCCCGGCTTCGTGCGCTACGGGCTCGACTTCGCCGCGACCCGCAATGCCTTCGCGAAAGGCGCGGCCCGCAGCCGGCTGTACGCAATCGAGTGCGCACCCACGCTGACCGGCGCCAATGCCGACCATCGGCTGCCGCTGCGCGCATCCGATATCGAAGCCGCGGCGCGCGAGGTCGCCGCCGGCCTCGGCGTCCCGGGCGTCGCGACCGCGAGCGCGGTGCTGCCCCCATCGTGGCTCGACGCGGTGCTCACGGACCTTCGCACCCACCCCCATATGTCGATCGTCGTCGCCGGCGCTCGTCAGCCCGCCGCGGTGCACGCGCTCGTGCACGCGATCAACGAGCAGCTTCGCAATTACGGCGCGACGCTCGAGCTCATTGCTCCCGTGGCCGAGGAGGCGGTCGACCACCTGCAATCGCTGCACGTCCTCGTGGACGCCATGACCCAGGGCGAGGTTGACACGCTGATCGTATGCGCGACGAACCCGGTGTATACGGCGCCCGCCGATCTGGGGTTCGCTGCGGCGCTCGCTGGGGTCCCGCTGCGCATCCATCACGGCCTCTATCGCGACGAGACGGCATCAGCCTGCCATTGGCACGTGCCTGCGGCGCATCCGCTCGAGAGCTGGGGCGACCTTCGCAGCTTCGACGGCACGATCGCGCTGCAACAGCCCTGCATCGCGCCGCTTTACGCCGGCAAGACGGCGCACGAGCTGCTCGCGGCAGTCGCCGGAGACATCACGAGCAGCGCGCATGATCTCGTCCGTGCCTATTGGAGCACCACGCGCGGCGGCGACATGGACGCGTTCTTCGCAGACGCCCTGCGCACGGGCGTCGTTGCCGACTCGGCACGGCGCGCGAAGCGCGTGGCGGCGCGCGATGCGTTCGTGCCGCCTGCGACCGCCCTGCGCGACGATGCCATAGAGCTCGTCTTCGCGTCCGACGCGCGCGTCGGCGACGGCACATGGGCCAACAACGCGTGGCTGCAGGAGCTGCCGAAGCCGTTGACGCTGCTCACGTGGGACAACGCGGCCCTCGTGTCGCCTGCGCTTGCGAGTCGCCTCGGCTGCGGCAACGAGGACGTGGTCGAGCTGCGCGTGGGCGATCGGGCGCTCGCGGCGCCGCTGTGGATCGTGCCGGGCCTGCCGGACCGCACGGTAAACCTCGCCCTTGGCTACGGCCGAACCGCCGCCGGCCAGGTCGGCAACGACCGCGGCGCGAACGCTTATCTTCTGCGCACCAGCGGCGCGGCCTGGGTGGCGCGAGGTGTGGCGATCACGCGTACCGGCCGCCGCCAGCCGCTCGCCTGCGCGCAGACGCATCACACCATGGAAGGCCGCGACATCGTCCGCCTGTATCCCGCCGCCGAGGCCGATGCCTGCACGGCGGCGCAATGCGGCACCGTGCCTTACCGCGACAGGCCGACGCTGTACGACTCGCCGCCACAAGGCCCCTTCGCGTGGGCCATGAGCATCGACCTCTCGTCGTGCATCGGCTGCGGCACCTGCACGATCGCGTGCCAGGCCGAAAACAACATTCCGGTCGTCGGCCGCGACGAGGTTCGCAATGGCCGCGAAATGCATTGGATCCGCGTCGACCGCTATTACGCCGGTCCCGTCGCCAATCCGCGCACGGTCTTCCAGCCCGTTCCGTGCATGCAATGCGAGCACGCGCCATGCGAGCCGGTGTGCCCGGTTGAGGCATCCATCCATGACGCGCAGGGCATCAACGTGCAAGTGTACAACCGCTGCGTCGGCACTCGCTTCTGCTCGAACAACTGCCCGTACAAGGTGCGCCGCTTCAACTTTCTCCAGTACACGCGCGATGTTCCCGGCCTGGACGCGCAGCGCAATCCCGACGTTACCGTGCGCATGCGCGGCGTGATGGAGAAGTGCAACTACTGCCTGCAGCGGATCACCACGGCGAAGATCGCCGCAGACCGCGAAAGCCGGGCCCTGCGTGACGGCGACGTGGTCACCGCGTGCCAGGCCGCGTGCCCGACGCGCGCAATTGTTTTCGGCGATCTCGCCCTGACCGCGAGCGAAGTCAACCGGCGCAAGGCGTCGCCGCTGGATTATGCCCTCCTTGCCGACCTCAACACCCGGCCGCGCACGACGTATCTCGCGCACGTGGTGAACCCGGCTCGCGGGCCTCACCGAACAACCGGTGCATGTGCCTGACACCCAGCGACGTGAAGGCCATGAGCGCTGACGCGGGAACGATCGTTCCTGCGCCCGGCCAACGCTACACCGGCGCGGTCATCACCGACAAGATCAGCGACCTCGTCCTGGTGCGTCCGATGCACTGGGGCTACTACGTCGGGTTCGCCCTGAGCGGCGCGCTCACCGTGCTGTTTCTCGTCGCGATCAGCTACCTGTTCGCGAAAGGCGTCGGCATCTGGGGGATCAACCAGCCGGTGGCGTGGGCGTTCGCGCTCACCAATTTCGTGTGGTGGGTCGGCATCGGCCATGCGGGCACCTTCATCTCGGCATTCCTGCTGCTGCTGCGCCAGCATTGGCGCACGTCGATCAATCGCTTCGCCGAGGCGATGACGATCTTTGCCGTCGCCATGGCGGGGATTATGCCCATCCTCCATCTCGGCCGACCATGGTTCTTCTACTGGCTGATTCCCTATCCGAACGTCATGAACCTGTGGCCGCAGTGGCGCAGCCCCCTGGTGTGGGACATCTTCGCGATCAGCACGTACATCATCGTCTCGATCCTGTTCTGGTACATGGGCCTGCTGCCCGACCTCGCCTCGCTGCGCGATCGGGCGCGAGCACGCGGAAAGCAGATCGCGTACGGGCTGTTCGCGCTGGGATGGCGCGGCGAGGCGCGCCATTGGCATCGCTTCGAGACTGCGTATCTGCTCATGGCGGGGCTCGCGACGCCGCTCGTGATCTCGGTCCACACCGTCGTGTCGCTCGACTTCTCGTACGGCCTCGTGCCCGGATGGCACTCGACGATTTTCCCTCCGTATTTCGTCGACGGCGCGCTGTACTCGGGATTCGCGATGGCAATCGTGCTCGCCGTCCCGCTGCGGGCCGTGTTCAAGCTTCGCGACTTCATCACCGTGAAGCACCTGGCCCGGATAGGAATCCTGATGCTCGTGACCGGGCTCATCATTGCGTACAGCTACCTGGTCGAGGTTTTCAACGCGTACTACAGCGCCGACCGGTACGAGATCGCGATGATCACTATTCGTTACACCGGCCCGTATGCGCCAGTGTCGTGGTCGGTCGTGCTTTGCAACGTCGTGATCCCGCAAGCGCTGTGGCTACGCAGCGTCCGCGACTCGCCGATCGCGCTCTTCGTCGTGGGCATCGTGGTCCTGCTCGGGATGTGGCTCGAGCGTTTCATGATCATCGTGGCGAGCCTCGAGCGCGATTTCCTGCCGTCGTCGTGGCACATGTTTTACCCTACGTTCTGGGACTTGGCCACGCTCGCGGGGTCGATCGGCGCCTTCGCGCTGCTGTTCCTGCTGTTCCTGCGCTATCTGCCTGCGATTTCGATGTCGGAGCTGCGCAAGGAAGTGCGCGACAGGCGAATCGTCGCCGGACGGTCGCAATGAGCGGCCCGTCCACGCTCCACGCGCTCGCCGCTGAATTCGGCGACCCCGACAAGCTCGTCCAGGCCGCACGCCTGTGCCGTGCGCGCTACGAGCAAGTCGATGCGTATGCGCCCTACGCCGTCGACGGCCTCGCCGAAGCGATCGGCTTTGGAAGCAACCGCGTCCCGCTGCTCGCACTCCTCGGCGGCATTGTCGGCGGAGCCGCCATCTACGCGCTCATGTGGTACAGCGCCGTGATCGACTTTCCGATCAACTCGGGCGGTCGGCCACTCGATAGCTGGCCGGTGTTCATCATTCCGACATTCGAACTTGCCGTCCTCGGCGCCGCGCTGGCGGCGTTCATCGGGATGCTTGCCCTCAACGGGCTGCCGCGGCTGCACCATCCCATCTTTAACGCGCCCGATTTCGACCTCGCGTCGCGCAATCGCTTCTTCGTGAGCGTGCGCGCAAGCGATGCCGCCTTCGACGCCGATGGCGTCCGCGCATTCCTGACGACACTCGCGCCCATACGCGTATTCGAGGTCGCCACATGACGGCCCTGCGCATCGCGGCCGCGGCGGCACTTCTCGCATTGGCCGGTTGCGAGCGGACGTTTCGCGACATGTACGACCAGCCGCGCTACAAGCCGCTCGCGCATAGCATCCAATGGGCCGACGGCCGCGCGTCGCGCCCACCGCCGGACGACGTCGTCGCCCGCAGCGGTGGTACTTTCGCCGGCAGCAGCAGCGGTCGCCTCGGCACGCTCGAGCCGGCGCCGCAACCGGGCGCTTTCGATACGCTGCGGCCGGAGCTTCGCAGTGGTGCCGCGGCGGAGGCGCCCTCCCCCGTGGTTCATGCATCGACGACGCCACAGGCGTTGGCGCGCGGCCGCGAACGCTTCGACATCTTCTGCGCGCCCTGCCACAGCATTGTGGGCGACGGCGACGGCATGGTCGCGCGGCGCGGCTTTCCACATCCCCCGTCGTTCCACATCGATCGGCTGCGCGAGGCGCCCGATGCGCATTTCTACGCGGTGATCACGAACGGCTACGGCGCGATGCATTCGTATGCGACGCGCGTCCCGCCGGACGATCGTCTCGCTATCATCGGCTACATTCGCGCCATGCAACTCTCGCAGCACGCCCCGGCCGCGTCGCTCGCGCAGAACGACCTCGAGCGGCTTCTTCCTCCCGCGACCGCAGGAACGCGATGATCTCCGCGTGGAGCGCACTTCCGAGCGCGTCGCGCCGCGCCGCATCGCTGGGCGGCGTCGCGCTCGTCGCTTGCGGCATCGGAGGTGCGTTCGAGCCACGTGCATTCTTCGCGGGCTGGCTCGCGAGCTGGCTGTTCGTGATCGGCATCGCCGTCGGCGGCATGATGAACGTGATGATCCACGAGCTCACGGGTGGTCGCTGGGGGCTCGTGCTGCGCCGTCCGCTCGAGGCGGCAATGCTGACCCTGCCGCTGTGCGCCCTTTTCGGAGTGCCGCTTGCCTTCGGCCTGCCGTCGCTGTTCGAGTGGGCGCGCCCCGGCGCGGTCGCCACGAGCGAAGTGCTGCAGCACAAGCACTGGTTCCTGAATGTGCCGGGCTTCCTGGCGCGCAATGCGGTGTGGCTCCTGGTATGGACGATGTTCGCCGTCGCGCTCGCGAGAAGGCTCGGCAGTGCGCAGCCGGCCGACGTGCGCATGCGACGCCGCATCAGCGTCGCCGGACTGCTCGTCTATCTCGCGACGGTCACGCTGTTCGCGTACGACTGGGTGGCGTCGCTCGTTCCCGACTGGAACTCGACGGCGGTCGGCTTGCGCCTCGGCGCCGGGCAGTTCGTTGCGGCGGTCGCGTTCACCGTCGCGGTCGTCGCGCTCGATCCGTGGCCGCGCGCGCAGACGCCGCCCGCGAGCGCACGCGACTTCGGCGACTTCGGGAACCTGCTGCTCACCGTGGTGATGTTCTGGGCCTACATCGCCTATACGCAGTACTTCATCGTTTGGGCCGAGGATCTCCCTCACGGCGCCTCCTGGTACTGGCCTCGTGTGTTCACGTCCTGGCGGTGGCTCGCGCTCGTCGTGCTCGGTCTCGTGTTCGTACTGCCATTCCTCGCCATGCTGTTTCGCGTCATCAAACGGAATCCGACGCTGCTGGGGCTCGTATGTCTCATGGTGCTCACCGGCACGTGGCTCGACGACGTGTGGCTCACGCTTCCGTCGCTGCGCGTCCACGGCTTCTCGCTTCACTGGCTCGACTTCTCGGCGTTGATTGCCCAAGGCGGGCTTTGGCTCGCCGCGGTGATTGCGATTGCCGAGCGCCTGCCGCCGACCGCGATCGGCGTGACCTCCGAGGCGGGGGCGCATGGCTAGCGATCGCCACATGCCGGAAGGCCTGCAATGGTCCGCCATCGGCGTCGGCGGGCTATCGATCGCGGCGGCGATCGCGTTTGCGCTGCTGGCCGCCTATTTGGCAACGCACCTTCACATCGACGGACCGCCCCCCTGGACGGGAGCGCAGCACGGAGCGCCGCCGCCGATCCGGGGCAACGCCATCCTGCAAACGAATCCCGGACAGGACCTTCGCGCGTTCATGGCAGAAAAGCGCGCGCTGCTCGACACCTACGCGTGGCTCGATGCCGGCCACAGTGTTGCGCGCATTCCCATCGAGCGTGCGATGGCGCTGGTTGCCGAAAGCGCGGCGCGGAGGAGAGTTCCGTGATCGGCGCACTCGCTGCTCGCGTCCGTCGCTGTCGCGGCCGCGGTGCCACCTGCGGATCGCGTCTCGTTCGCGCCCCCTGCCGGCGCGACCGTGCCCATGGATGCCCACTTCGTCGACGAGCACAAGGATGCGGTGCGCCTGGGCGATCTCGTCGCCTCGCATCCGGCGATCGTGGTTCCCGCGTATTTCGAGTGCTCGAACCTGTGCGGCGTCGTCCTGCGTGGCGTTGCAGCCTCGCTTGCCGCGGCCGGCTTGCGCCCGGGTCGCGACGTCGAGGTCGTGGCCGTAAGCATTGCGCCACTGGAAACGCCCGCCGACGCGCTCGCCAAGAAGAAGACGATCGCAGGCGCCAACGACGGCTGGCACTTCCTCACCGGCGATGACGCGGACATCGGCCGCTTCACCGACGCGCTCGGCTACCGTTATGCCTATGTTCCAGGAGAGCGCCAATACGCCCACGCGTCCGGAATTGCGATCGTTTCCCCGGGGGGCCGCATAGCGCGCGTGCTGTATGGCGCGACGTTCGCGCCCGCCGAGCTCCGCGACGCGCTTGCGAGTGCGCGCGGCGCGGCACCGCCTTTGGCGGCTCCGCTCGAAGCCGAACCACGCACGTGGCTCATGTGCTTCCACTACGACCCGCGCACCGGCCGCTACAGCTTCGTCGCCGATGAACGCAGTGCGTGCGGCGGCACTCGCCGTCCTGCTCGCGCTCGGCGGCTATATCGCGCTATGCGCGAATCCGGGAGCGATTGCGATGAGCTGGCTCGGCACGCCGGACCAAGCCTCAACGATCGCGCCACGCGTCGATCATCTCCTGTACGCCGTCGCCGGCGTCACGGGGGCTGTCACGCTCGCCATCTTCGTCACGATGATCGTCTTCGGAATCCGCTATCGCGCCGGCTCGACGACGCCGCGCGACCGCGACGTTGCCGCCGCACAGGCGCGCGCGCGCCGCCGCGTCGAACTCGCCTGGACCTTGACGCCGCTGCTGTTGTTCCTTGGCGCCTTCGCGTGGGGCGCGCGCCTGTACCTTCTGCGTGCCCAGGCGCCCGCCGCGGCGACGGAAGTCTTTGTCGTCGCCAAGCAGTGGATGTGGAAGCTGCAGCATCGCCGACGGGCAGCGCGAGATCGACGAACTGCATTTGCCGCAGGGTCAGCCGGTCAAGCTCGTGATGACCTCGCAGGACGTCATCCACAGCTTTTTCGTGCCGGCGTTCCGGCTGAAGCAGGACGTGCTTCCCGGCCGTTATACCGCACTCTGGTTCACGCCGACCGAGGCCGGCCGCTTCCACCTGTTCTGCGCCGAGTACTGCGGGACCGACCACGCGCGCATGGGCGGCGACATCGTCGTGCTCGACGCCCGCCGACTTCGAGCGCTGGCTCGACCGCGCATGAGCGGGTCCGACCATGGCCGCGCGCGGCGAAGCGCTGTTCCGCCAGCTACGGCTGCAGCGGCTGCCACGGCGCCGAACGCAGCGGTGCACGCGCCGAACCTCGCGGGCCTGTTCGGCAGGCCCGTTCCCCTCGCCGACGGCACGGTCACTCGTCGCCGACGAGCGCTACCTGCGCGACTCGATCCTGCTGCCGCTGAAGGAGGTCGCCGCGGGCTACGAGCCGATCATGCCGTCGTTCGCGGGCAGGATCGGCGAGGAGGACATCCTCGACCTCATCGCCTACATCAAGAGCCTCGCGAACGCGCGGAGCGGCCACGATGAGCGGACGAACCTAGCCCGCGGCGACAACGATGCGCTGCGCGACCCGGGTGCGCAGCGCGCCGCGCATCCGCAGGCGAGCTATCTCGACGAGGGCCACACGATCCGTTCGTGGCTCACGACGCGCGATCACAAGCGCATCGCCATCCTCTACGCCGTCGCGATCACCGTGTTCTTCTTCATCGGCGGCGTCGCGGCGACGCTCATGCGGATCGAGCTGGCGACGCCCGCGGGCGATCTCGTCAGCGCCGAGACGTACAACAAGCTGTTCACGATGCACGGCGTGATCATGGTGTGGTTCTTCCTGATCCCGTCGATCCCTGCCACGCTGGGCAACTTCCTCGTGCCGCTGATGATCGGCGCACGCGACATGGCGTTCCCGCGCCTGAACCTCGCGAGCTGGTACCTGTACGTGGCTGGCGCGACGTTCACGCTCGCTGCGCTGATCGCGCGGCGGCGTCGACACCGGCTGGACGTTCTACGCGCCGTTCTCCACGATGTTCTCCAACACGCACGTGTTCTACGTGCTGGCCGGCGTCTTCGTCGTCGGCTTCTCGTCGATCCTCACCGGGCCTCAACTTCATCGTCACCATCCACAAGCTGCGCGCGCCCGGGCATGGGCTGGTTCCGGCTGCCGCTGTTCGTGTGGGCCCAGTACGCCACTTGCGCGATCCTCGTGCTCGCCACGCCCGTGCTCGCGATGACGCTCGTGCTGCTCGCCGTCGAGCGCTATGGCGGCATCGGCATTTTCGATCCGCGCGCTGGGCGGCGACCCGCTGCTGTTCCAGCACCTGTTCTGGTTCTATTCGCATCCGGCCGTCTACATCATGGTGCTTCCGGCGATGGGCGTCGTGAGCGAGATCATCGCCTGCTTCGCGCGCAATCCGATCTTCGGCTACCGCATGATGGCGTACGCGATCGTCGGCGATCGCGGTAATCGGATTCCTGGTCTGGGGCCACCACATGTTCGTGTCGGGCCAGTCGGTCTACGCGGGCATGGTGTTCTCGATGCTGAGCTTCCTCGTCGCGATCCCGTCGGCGATCAAGGTCTTCAACTGGACCGCGACGCTGTAGCACGGCCGCATCACGCTTCGACGCGCCGATGCTCTACGCGCTCGGCTTCGTCGGCCTGTTCACGATCGGCGGCATGACCGGACTGTTCCTCGCCGCGCTGGCGCTCGACGTGCACCTCACCGACACCTACTTCGTCGTCGCGCACTTCCACTACATCATGGTGGGCGGCACGGTGTCGGCCTACCTCGGCGGCATCCATTTCTGGTGGCCAAAGATCACCGGCCGCATGTACTCCGGAGCCGTGGGCGCGCTTCGCGGCGATCCTCCTGTTCGTCGGCTTCAACTTCACGTTCTTCCCCCAGTACCTGCTCGGCATCGCGGGCATGCCGCGGCGCTACCACGAATACCCGCCGGAGTTCCAGACCCTGAACGTGCTGTCGTCGGCGGGCGCCGTCATCCTCGCGCTCGGATACGTGCTGCCGCTCGTGTATCTCGGTTGGTCGCTGTTCCGCGGAGCGCGTGCCGGCGCCAATCCTTGCGGCGCCACTGGCCTCGAATGGCGCACGGCGTCGCCGCCACCCAAGCACAACTTCGACACGGTGCCCGTCGTGGACGCCCCGCCGTACGCTTACCGCGCCGCGGCGCTGGGGCGCGACGTGGTGGATGCTCGCGAAGGAACGCAATGACGAGCGACGCTCTCACGGGCACCGCACTGCGCGTCGCCGAGCAATTCGAGGATGCGCCACAACAGCGCGCCGCCGCAACCCTCGGGATGTGGATCTTCATCGCCACCGAAGTGATGTTCTTCGGCGTGCTGTTCTTTGCCTACGCCATCGATCGGATTCATGCGCCGGAGGCGTTCGCGGCCGCGAGCCGGCACACCAACATCGTCATCGGCACCGCCAATACCGCGATCCTGCTCACGAGCAGCTTCTTCATGGCGCTGGCTGTACGCACGGCCGCCAGGGGAGTCACGAAAGCGACGACGGCGCTCCTTCTCGTCACGGCCGGGCTGGGCATCGTGTTCGCGGCCCTTAAGCTCACCGAGTACGCCATCGACTATCGTGACCATCTGGTGCCCCTCGTCAACTTCACGTTCGACCCGCGTTACCTGCCGGGCGCGCACGTGTTCTTCGGACTGTACTTCGCCACGACGGGCCTGCACCTGGTGCACCTGACGGTCGGAGTGCGTCGTGCTGCTCGTACTCGCCCGTCAGGTTTGGCGCGCCCGCCCGAACGCGCTCGCGGACCACGTCGAGGTCGCCGGGCTGTACTGGCACTTCGTCGATGTCGTCTGGATCTTCGTCTACCCGTGCCTTTACCTCATCTCGCGCGCATGATCCAGCGCCACGCCGACCTCTGCACCTGGATCGCGCTCCTCGTGCTGCTCGCGATCACCTGCGGCAGCTCCTACCTCCCGATGGGGAGGTTCAATGTCGCGGTGAATTTCGTCGTTGCCGCAACGAAGGCGCTCCTCGTCGTCGCCGTCTTCATGCGCGTGCGCACGGAGCGCCCCCTGATACTGGCGGTCGCGCTCGTCGGCGTGATCTGGCTTGCGATCCTCGCCGGCCTGAGCGCGACCGACTTCCTCGGTCGCGGCGGGTAAACCCGGTCCCTACATGCCTGTCTTCGGCGCCGGCATCCGGCCTTCCTTCCCGGCCTGCGCGTAACCGGCGTCCGTTCCTGCGCGCGCCGCGGCGAGGTCCTTCGCGTTCCCTTGCTTCATGTTGGACGCCGACTTGCCTGTCACTTCCTTCTCGGCCGACTGCGCGAGGTTGAGGTGCTCGCGAAGCGTCGGCAAGGTCGTGTGGGCGAACTTGACGAGGTCCGAATCGCTGCCGGAGTTCGCCTCCTTCTCGAATTCGTTGATGACCTTCTTGTGATCGGAGACCTGGGCCTCGATGTAGCTGCGGTCGAACTCGTCGCCCGAAAGCTTGGCGAGCTTGTCGATCTCCTGCTGCGCGTGCTTGTCGAGCTTCGTAGGCAGCGTCATGTCCTTTGCTGCGGCAATTTGCTTCAGCCGGTCGGCAGCATCGGTGTGATCGTGCACCATGCGCTGACCGAATTGCTTAACTCGGGGGTCCTGCGCCTTCTGTTGCGTGAGCCTGCCGACGTCGACCTCCGTCATGCCGCCGATTGCGGCCTTGTCGGCGAACTGTTGGTCGGCGGAAGGCACGCCTCGTGCGTGCGCGCCAAGCACCATCCCGGCAGAAACCAGCGCGGCGCCAACGGCGCCAATCGCAAAGCCAGGTTTACTCATGATTTGCCTCCATTTGCATTGCGTGGGAATGGACCAACATGCGCTCCCGCCCTGCGTCATTCGAGTCCGCGCGGTTCAACTTTGTTCAAATGTCTGCTGTAAGGGATTTCGGACAAGGGACGGTCCGTCGGAAAGCCTTCGCAACGTGCGAATCCGCCGACAAGCCCGACGTCGCCGCCGTGCTCACGAATCCGGACGTCGATTTGGGCAGTCGCGCATCCGCATTTCGCGTCGAGCATCGAACGTGCGCGATCGGATCGCGCAGCACCGAGGAGCCGCGGTCAAAGGCCGGCCCCACCGCCGGCCTTCGAGTCTGCGGAACAGTCGTCGCTAACCTTGGGCGAGCGCGCTCTGCAAGGACCGCGCCTGCGCGCCGGTCACACTGCCGTTGACCACGTCTTGCGCCGTTGCCTGGCGTCCGTAGTACGCGGCCGTCTCGTCGCTGGCGAAGTGAATGTCGGTGATGCTCACCGTCGCACCGCCGAACAGGCCCTTGGTGTTGGACCACATCGTGATGTCGCCCTTGCCAGTCGAGACCTGGCCTTTGGCGGACCAGTCGACGATGGTCAGGCCGGCGCCTGCGTTGAGTGACCAGTTGTTGTTTTGCAGGAAGCTGTTGACTGCCCTGTCGTTGTTCAGCACCAGGACGAATGAGCCGCCCTCGATGCCGGCCTGAACGCCGGCGCTTGCGCCGCCGAAGCCGTAGAAGACAGGGTCGCTCCAACGGTCTCCGTGCTTCACGAGCAGGACGCCTGAACCGCCGCGTCCACCCACGCCCAATGCCACGCGCCCATATGTCGGCACAATGAATACACCCTTCGCGTGCCGCAGGAGCTGGCCTGCGTCACGATCCGCGCGCATGGTGTTGATGACATCGGTGGCCTTGTTGACTTCCTGGCTCGCATCACGGGCTTCATCCCGGTCGCCGCTGGGGGCTTGGGACCTCGAAACGCCGTTGCCTTCCTGCACGGCATTGTAGCCAGGCTGGCCCGTTGCAGCTCCAACAGCCGGTGCCGCGACTGCGAATGCGATCGCTGCAATTACATTGCGTTTGCCAAGTGAATTCATCGCAATTCTCCTTCCTTTCTCGCGAACAGCTTCCGCCCGCCCGCATTGGAGCGCGCGCGGTCCGCATCGTTCGGGCAGAGTGGCTTCGGCAAAGTTCCGGCACGCAGAACGAGCACCGATGATAGCGATGCACTGCGCCAGGGCGCTCGCTCGGAACGCTGTGCGGAACATGCAGCAAATTCGCATTTTCCTCGATTCCTTCATGTTGATTCCGGACGAGCCCAACGGGACCGCGCAGCCTCCCCCGGGAGTCGCTGCGGACATGTCAGGCGACGTGCAATCGGCCAGCGGCCGCCTCATTGAGTAACCCTTCCCGTGACGTCGCTGCACTGAACAAGGGCGATCGACGAAGCGGCAACCGCAAGATCGGTGCCAGCCATTTCTTACGACGGGGCCCCGAACTCCATCACCCGCGCCAAATCCAATGGGTTACATGGCGAACGCTTCCACCAAGGTTTTTGCGTGGCTGCTCGCCCTCGTCCCTCTGGCAGTGCTTGTGCATTACGCGTTCGGCGCGCCGCTGTGGACGTTCGGTGCGGCTGTCGCAGCGATCGTTCCACTAGCCGAATGGATTCGCCGTTCGACAGAGGCGATCGCGCGTCGCGCCGGTGGCGCCATCGGCGGATTGCTGAACGTGACGTTCGGCAACCTCGCCGAACTGGTCCTCGCCTTGTACGTGCTGCTGTCAGGGCAGCAGAGCGTCGTCAAGGCTCAGATCACCGGGTCGATCATCGGCAACGGATTGCTGGGGCTCGGCCTCGCGATTGCCGTTGGCACGTGGGGCAAACGGCGAATGAAGTTCGATGCCGCACGCACGAGCCACCTGGGCAGCCTGCTGAACCTCGTGCTCATCGCGCTACTGATCCCCGCGCTGTTCAATTATACGGAGCGCTCCGTCTTCGCGTCGCCCTCCGTTACAAGTCTCGACGAAAAGCTGAGCCTGAGCGTTGCGGTCGTGCTGATCGTCGTATACGCGATGAATCTCGTGTACACGCTCGTCACGCATCGTGACGTCTTCGCCGCAGACGAGCAGAACACGGCCCCGGGGCGGGAGTGGAGCCTGAGGCGCTCGATCGCCACGCTGATCTCCGCAGCGGCCGCCACGGCGTGGATGGCGGACCTCGTGTCCGGCGCGCTCGAGAACACCGCGCGGAGCCTTGGCGTGTCGACCTTCTTCCTCGGAATCGTTGTCCTGGCCGTGATCGGCAATGCGGCCGAATACTTGTCGTCAATCTATTTTGCCCACAGGGGGCGCAACGCGCTCGTCGCCAGCATCACCGTAGGATCCACGATCCAGGTCGCGCTTCTCGCGGCGCCCCTGCTCGTGATTCTGTCGTATTTCATCGGCCACCCGATGAATCTCGTGTTCGACAACCCCCTCGAGCTTGCGGCGATCGCGAGCGTCGCGTTCATCGTCAATGCCATCCTGCGCGACGGTGAAGCGACCTGGTTCGAGGGTGTGCTGCTGCTCGCCGTTTACGCCTTGCTCGGCCTTGCCTTCTTCTACGCGACGCCGCCGCCACCCGGCACGGGATAGTCGCTATCGCATTCGTACCGAGCCGCTCTACGCGGCCTTCGGTCGTCAAATCCGGGCCGCAACCGAACGCTTGCCCATCGTCAAGGGTACGTTTGCCGCGGCGGCCATCGTTCCCGACCGTTGCGTCGCCATGCGATATTCCCCAGGCGCGAAGGCAATCGTGGCCATCCGGACGGTGCGGCGCTAGACTTATACGTGCCTCTCGTCGGCGCACGGGACGAGGCCAACCCGCGGCCGACCCTTCGCGCACATGCGAATTGCGGGTGCGGCTGCGCGCCGGTGGCAAGTTGCTGCCTGATTGCCCCGTGACTGAACCGCCGCGCCGGGGCGCCGGATCGACCAAAACACCGAGCGATGTTGCACATACTCCAAGGCTGGCTGAAGCGAATCGACCGAGCGATCTGGACGCAAAGCTTTGCGCATCTGCCGATTTGGAAGATCCGCACGTTGCGCATCGTTCGGCTTGCGATCGTGCTCTTTCGCGACGTGTTCGAAGGCGAGCTCACGTTATGGACAATGAGCCTCGTCTACACGACGTTGCTATCGATGGTTCCGTTGCTGGCCCTCAGCTTTTCGGTGCTGAAGGCATTCGGCGTCCACAACCAGATCGAGCCTTTGCTGCAAAACCTGCTCGCGCCGCTGGGGGAAAGGGGCAACGAGATCACCACGCAGATCCTCGGGTTCATCGCGCACATGAATGTCGGAGTCCTGGGTGCCGTGGGCCTGGCGTTACTTCTGTATACGGTCGTCTCGCTGATGCAGAAGATCGAGGAATCGTTCAATGCGATCTGGCACGTCACGCAATTGCGCAGCATGGGCGAGCGCTTCAGCCGCTACCTTAGCGTGCTGCTCGTAGGACCCATACTCGTGTTCGCGGCGCTCGCCATGACCGCGATGGCATTCAGCTCCGAATTCGTGCAGACGCTTGTTTCGATCGAGCCATTGGGGACGTTGATTCTTGGCGTCGCCAAGCTCATGCCCTACGCGCTGGTGATCGGCGCCTTCACGTTCTTCTATGCATTCGTACCGAATACGCGCGTACGATTTCTGCCGGCGTTCGTGGCGGGTACGATCGGAGGCATTCTCTGGCAATCTGCTGGATGGGGATTCGCATTATTTGTGGCGTCCTCGACACGGTACGCCGCAATCTACTCCAGCTTTGCAGTCCTCGTTTTGTTCCTCTTCTGGCTTTATGTGAGCTGGCTGGTCCTGCTGATTGGAGCTGATCTTTCGTTCTATATCCAGAATCCGGAATACCTCTACGCCATGCCGGGCGAGCCACGGCTCAGCAATCGGATGCGCGAGCGCCTGGCGATCGCGGTCATGCAACAGGTTGGGTCGAAGTTCGTGGACGGACTGCCGCCTTGGACACTGCGTCGGCTGACGCAGCACATGGCCGTTCCCATGCATGCGGTCGACTTTGTGCTCGGTGCGCTTCGCGACGGTGGACTGCTGAAGCTCAGCAACGACGATCCTGCGGCCTACTTGCCTGCGCGTGATCTGGCGGAAGTCTCGGTCGCGGATGTCCTGGCAGCGGTACGCAGCTCAGGCGAGGCGGGCTTCCTCAATCCCGGCGCGCTTCCGCTTCCGGAGCCTGTCGAGCACCTGGTAGCGCGCATTGAGGGTGCGATCGTCGCGGCGACCGCAGGCATCAGTATCAGGTCGCTCGTCATCCATACAGCGGATCCGCATGGGCCCAAAAACGGGGACGCTGGGGCGGGCCGCCCTTAGCATGGCGTCGGGTGGGGCAAGGCGCAACGTCATGCAGGCTGTGCGCGTGCCCATGAGCGCGAGCCAGCTTGGGAACCCGAACGGAAGCGACGCGGGTCGAGTCCGACCTCGTCCGCAATGCGCACGCGCGCCCGACCTTCGCCGATTGCGCCGGGCGCCATGTCGAGAAGTCCCGCGCAAAGCGCCGCATCGACGTCATCAATTGGCACGTTGCACTGCTCCAGTCGCACATCGGCCATTCCGAACCGCAGCAGGTCCACGATCAGACACTGGAGCCATTCATCAAAGCCCGGCGTGCCGCCGGCACGAGTCCGACCACCATCAATCGTAGTCTCGAAGCCGTGCGCACGATCCTGAACCGTGCCGCCCACTTCTATCGCGACCGGGATGGACGACCGTATTTCGACGGTATGCCGCCGCTCGCAACGATGTTGGCGAATAATCCGAGGTTGCCGCACCAGATCACCTGGGCAGAGCAATATGCCATCTTCCGCCGGCTACTGGCGCACCTCGCCGTCGGCGTTTCAGCCGAGGACCGTGAAGTTCTCCTCGGCCATGCCAACCACTCGAGGGCTGGGCACACCGCGAGTGCCGATGTGGGCAGCCTGCTAGAGCAGGCGAATCTGGTTCTCAACCGCAGCGGGACTCAAGCCCTACTTCGCATCACCGAAGGTTGCCGCGAGCAAACGCAGGCCACTCACGGCGTTCCACGGTCGGAAGAAGGGGGACTTGGCTTTGCGCGCCAAGCCGATCATTCGCAAGGCGCCGCACGGGACCGGTGGACAAGTCGTTCCACGGCGGTCCCACAGACGTTGGAAAGACCTGGTTTTCAAGGCCAAGTCGTTTGAGCGGCCCGAGACTTAGGTGACAGAACGTACCGGACACATGGGTAACACTTTCCGCTTTCGAGCGGGAGGTGTCTATGCCGTGGAAGGAGTGTTCGGTGATGGACGAGCGCCTGCGATTCGTGGCCAAGTTGCTCGACGGCGAAGCGATGACCGAGGTCTGCCGGGAGTTCGGCATCTCCCGCAAGACCGGCTACAAGATCTTCCAGCGGTACAGGGATAGCGGGGTCGAGGCGCTGTCGGACCGCTCGCGCCGTCCGGTGCGCTATGCCAACCAGCTGCCGTCCCAGATCGAGAGCCTGATCGTTACCCTCAAGCAGGAGAAGCCGCACTGGGGCGCTCGCAAGATCCGCGAGCTCCTGGTGCGCCGATTGGACGGTGACTTCCGCATTCCGGCCAAGAGCACCATCCACGCGGTTCTCCACCGCCACGGCTTGGTCAAGGCAATCCGCCGCCCTCGTCAGCGCGCCACGGGTACGTCGCTATCCGCCGGCACTGCCCCCAACGATCTGTGGTGCGCCGACTTCAAGGGCGAGTTCAAGCTCGGCAACGGTCACTACTGCTACCCCTTGACCGTGACCGACCACGCCTCCCGCTTCCTGTTGCTGTGCGAAGCCCTCGATTCGACCCGCGAAGACCCGGCCATCACCGCCTTCGAGCATCTGTTCCGCGAGCGCGGCCTGCCCAGCGCCATCCGCTCCGATAACGGCGTTCCCTTCGCCAGCCCCAACGCCCTGTTCAATCTCTCCAAGCTGTCCGTCTGGTGGTTGCGCCTAGGCATCGGCATCGAGCGCATCAAGCCAGGACATCCTCAACAGAACGGCCGGCACGAACGCATGCATCTGACCTTGAAGAAGGAGGCCACGCGCCCGCCAGGCATGAACAGCCTGCAGCAACAGGGGCGCTTCGACATCTTCGTCAGTGAGTTCAACCAGGAACGGCCTCACGAAGCACTAGCCATGAAGACGCCCGCCGAAATGTATTCGGCCTCGCCGAGGGCTTATCGTGGGTTGTCGGAACTGACCTACCCGCTACATGATCGCGATGTGCTGGTCACCGCTTGCGGGCGCATCTGCATGCACCGCAAGCGCGTCAACATCTCAACCGTCTTGGCCGGTCAGCGCGTCGGCATCAAGGAGATCGACGAAGGCATCTGGATCGTAAGCTTCATGCAGTACGATCTCGGCTACATCGACCTGGAGCAGAAAACCCTGCAACCCTTGGACAACCCGTTCGGCACACGGGTGTCACCCATGTCTTAGGTACGCCCTGTAACCCATGTCTCAGGGCCGTACAGTTGAATTGTGGCGCGCCCGGCAGGATTTGAACCCACGACCCCCTGGTTCGTAGTCTTTTGTAGACGGCAGTAGGTATTATTAATCAACGACTTGCGGCTGGCCGCTCCATCGAGTTTGCACAGCAATGCCCATTGATGCCCAGGAAAGTCACGCAAAAGTCACGCACCCAATTCGCAAGTCGCGCGGCGTTTGAACCACGGTGAAGCGGAGGCGACGACCGTTTAGCGGCGGCAAATATTCAGCGATCATCAGTTGCCGCTTTGCCCCGGCGATGCCGACTGCTAATGCTGCAAGCAAGCGCGCGCCGTAACTGCCAGCCAAAAGATCCGTCAGACGCTTAACGGGAACCGCGCCCTTTCGATGCCGCGACGGCCTTCGCCTTCTTGGCGACGGCCGATCTCCGAACCGCCCGGCGCGCTGACAGCGAAATACCCTCGATGCTCGCCTTCTGATAGAGAGCGTCCACCGAGCGTCCGATTTCGTGCGCGATCGTCTTCCCTGTGGCGCCGGTCTTGGCTAGACGCCGGATTGCAGCGAAATCCTTCGCGCTCCAAGCCGCGCCGTGATTACGGGGTGCCTTCTTGCGGGCCATCGGACTCTCTCCTCGTTGAGTATCGGACCATTTTGACGCGTCACCTCTGCCGACGCGCTGTGAGCATACCGCGAACGCACTCCGGATTGTCGCTGGCAAGTAGCGAGTTTTCTGCCGCGATCACCTCTTGCATTGATGTCCTTCGCGCTCGAGCTTGACCCTCCTCTGCTCGGCCCTGTGTTGTCCGTGGTCTCATTCAACAGCCCCGCTCACAGAAGCTACCGAGCTCATGCCACCTTCGATTGAATAATTGCGCACAACAGGTCGGCAAGAGCCTGTCGCTCATCTCGACAACTAACGCTTGCCGCAAGGTCAACTAACGAGCATCACCATCGGCAACAGTCGACCCTGACCCGACGTCCACCGTACGCGGAAGCGGCCGTTGAAATTCGTTGAAGCGGCCCTCTGGCGCCGGTCTCGACCGTCCTGCTAACGTGGCTGTCGTACAGCGAGTCCAACGAGTTGACTAAGCAGGGGGCGAGACACTGACTGCTCCGCGTAGTCTGGGTCCTGCGTCGGTCGGTGCCTCGGCTTGATTGCGAGGTATCGCAACGCGGCTCGCGCCTTTGCTGTTGGCTGCCATCGGCCGTCCGACGATCGTCGCTTGTGGACCCGTTGCTGCTGTCCGAGAGTTGCCGACTATAACGATGCAATAATTTCGATGGCGAGGTCCCATGGGCGGCGGCGCTCCGTTGCTCGACGACGATCGCAAGGTGTTCGCGGGAGTCGGAGTCAGCGGCGGCACGGCCGAGGAAGATGTCGCCATCCTCGAGGCGGCCCTCCGCTAAGCTGGGAAGTTGAACCTGAGCGAGATCAAGCGGGACGTGATCTGACAGGTGACCCAGCAGGAGTTGAAGCGCGGTAGTCAGCCGGCGACCGTGAACCGTTACCTCGCCACCAATCGCAAGCTGTTGCGCATCGCGCGTGACGAGTGGCAGTCGATCGAGGCGATGCCGAAGATCCTCTTGTTGCCCGGCGAGTAAGAGAGGGACAGCTGGTTGACGCAGGACGAGGGGGAGCCCTTGATTGCCACCGCGGCAGCGCAAGAGGATATCGACGCTACTCGGCCATACGCCGGACGGGGACCACCTACCGCTTCGCAGCGATTGCGGGTGTTGCGCGTGCGCCGGCCAACTGGCGCTAACGTATGAGAGCCATCTTGCAAGCAGTGCGCCTAAAGCAGCGGCTCGCCCCCGACCGGATCGTCAAGAAGGCGTTGACGGCGGCCGTTAGGGACTTGGCATTCTCGCCCCATGTCCAGGGAACAGCAGCAACTCGAAGCTGCCATCAGCGCGGTGGAAGCGCAGTGCGCAGTTCTGGGTGACGCGGTCGTCGATACCGCGCTCGCGTCCTCGAAGGATCGAGGTCGCGCGAGTCGTCGTTGTCCATCGAGGACCAAACGAGGCTGCGCAGATCGCGCACCGCCGCATCCGTGGCCGCCTGGGTCAACGCTTTCGCTTCGACCAGGACCGCCGGCGAGAAGTCCGGGAGGAGGCCGTTCACGCGCATCGCCTCGCGCGCTACACGCTGCAGGCGGGAGCCGCCACTGGAGCGAAGAGAATCCATCGAGCGAATCGCGCTATTTCTTCTTCTGGTTGTCCAGCCATTCGCGCAGGGCGGCCAATGCCTTTTCAACGTGCTTGGTCGGATCGAGGCTCATGTATTGGAAAACCACGGTATCGTTGGGCGCAATCACATAGGAGATGCGGTTGGCGTATTCGGGCCGCGTTTGCATCACGGCGTCGAAGGATCTCATGATCGCCTGCGACTTGTCGGAGGCAACGGGAAATTTGCTCTGACAGACCTGGACGGAGAATTTGGTCAACGTCTCGATGTCGTCTCCAGAGACGCCGATTACCGATGCTCCGAGCGCTTTGAACTGTTCCGTGGCTTCGGCGAAATCGTGCGCTTCGATGGAGCAGCCTTCGGAATATGCCGCGGGGAAGAAGTACAGCACGACCGGGCCCGCTTTCAATGAGTCGGCCAGGGAGAAGTTGTAGACTGTCCCCCCCATTGCCGCCTGCGTTGTGAACGTTGGCGCGCTTTCGCCGATATCGAGCGCGGCGCTTGCGGGAAACGAGCATCCCAGCAAGGCAAGCGCGCAAACGAGAAAACGTGCCATGGCCATCTCCACGGAATCCCCGGCGTTCATTGTATCGCGGCGTCGCAGCGCCATAGCGTTGCTCGCGGCGGCCTTGCTGTCGGCGTGCGGCGCGCTGCCAACCCAAGTCGATCGGCCATTTTCTTCGGCGCGGCCGCCTTCCGACGATAGTCCGCTGGTCCGGATCGTACAAGACTCCAGCCCCGCGCCGACGCTGACGGGATTCCGGCTCATGCCTCTCGGCTTCTACTCGCTCGACGCCAGGGTCCAGCTTGCCCGCAGGGCCGTCCATTCCCTCGACGTCCAGTATTACCAGATCAAGGAGGATCGGACCGGACGCCTGCTGATGCGCAATCTGCGCGACGCCGCGCTGCGCGGCGTGCGCGTGCGAGTGCTCGTCGACGACCTCTACACGGTAGGTGGCGACGCCATGTTTCGCGGCCTGGCGGCATTTCCGAACGTGGAGGTGCGCCTCTTCAACCCGTTCTGCTGCGCGCGGCAGAGCATCGCCAGCAAGTACCTGGCGTCGTTCGCCGATTTCACCCGACTCAATCACCGGATGCACAACAAGCTCTTCATTGCCGACGGCGCGGTCGCCGTCATGGGCGGCCGCAACATCGCGGATGAATACTTCACGCGCAGCGCAACGGCCAACTTTGTCGACATGGACGTATTCCTCGTGGGCTCGGTCGTTCGTCAGCTCGCGAACATCTTCGATGTCTACTGGAACAGCCCGGAAGCCTATCCCGCGGAGGCTATCCTCGGCGCATCCGACAATCGCGTGGAAGAGCAACGAAGCTTTGACCATCTGGTGGACGACGGGGAGCAAATGATGTCCGTCAAGGTGCCGCCGTTCGACATCCTCGGCTATGGCCCGATCAGCGACGACCTCGATTCGGGGCGTCTCGGACTTGTCTGGGGAACGGCGGTTGCGTTTGCGGACCAGCCGGGCAAAGTCATGGCGACGTCGGATGAAATGGCCCGGTCGATGAGCGTTCAGATGAGTGTCATGGACCGGGTCATGAAATCCAAGAGCGAAGTCGTCATTTCGTCCCCCTATTTCGTGCCGGGGACGATGGGAGTGCAGGAATTCGCCGATTTGCGGAAGCGCAATGTGAAAGTCGCGATCCTCACCAATTCGCTGGCAGCGAACGACGAGCCCATCGTGCACAAGGGGTATGCGCGGTACCGCGTGGCGCTGCTGCGAACCGGTGTCGACCTCTACGAGCTCAGTCCCACTCGCATCCGGAACAACGAGCGGCTCCAGCTTCCCGGACAGTCGCTCGGTCGCCTGCACGCCAAGACGGCCGTCATCGATCAATCGATGGTGTACATCGGGTCGATGAACCTCGACCCGAGGTCCGAGAGCACGAACACCGAGCTGGGAATTTTCGCCGAGTGTCCGGAACTTGCCCGGGAGGTCATCCGAGTCATCAACATCAGCAAGCTGCAGAGTTCGTACCGCCTGCAATTCGGCCCCGATGGACAAAGCCTTGAATGGCTGGCGACGGATGAACGAGGCGAGGCGGTGCTGACGAGCGAGCCCGAGGTCACGCCGTTCATGCGTCTCGAGAACATGCTGTTCGCGCCGTTCGTGCCGGAGCAACTCCTGTAGCGTACCGCCTCAGCCAAAGGTGAACGCAAAGGCCTCCACGCCCGGATCGAGAAACTCGATCTCGAACTGGCGATCGGCGATTGGCTTCGATTGCCGTATGAGCTGGTACAGCCGCTGCTCGGTGACCGTGCCGTTGCCCTGATCGTCGACGTCTGACCCGTGGGCGGACCCCGGCGGCTGGCCATCGATGAGGACGCGAAAGCGCACCGAAGATCCTCGTGCCGCCGGTCCCATGACGAGGTGCAGGTCACGGGCGTGAAAGCGATACACGATCCGGCCATTGGCCTTGTTCAGCGCGGTGGCCTGCTTCCCCACCGTCCAATCGCCCGACAGCGCCCACTGATTCAGCTTCAATTTCGCCGGGACACCATAAACGCGAGGCTTGTCCGGCGCCGTCCCGCCCGGAGACGCAAAATTCTCGGTGCGGTCATAGCCCAGGTAGTTTTCCTGCGACTTCAATGCGTCCCAATCGGCGGAAGCCTCCACGCCGCGCGCGTCGACCGAAGCCAGTTCGTTGCGGCTCCCAGCCTGCCCCGCGTCGGCCAATAGTTGCTGGATGACCCTTTCCGTCCGATCGTATTCGCCCTCGCCGAATTGATGGTACCGAATGCGTCCCTGCGCATCGACGAGATACAAGGCCGGCCAATAGTTGTTGTTCAGCGCACGCCACACCGCGAAGTCGTTGTCGATGGCGATCGGATAGTCGACGCGCATGTCCTTCGCTTGCCGGCGCACGTTGTCGATGTCGTGCTCGAAGCCGAATTCCGGCGAATGCACGCCGATCACCACCAGTCCCTGGTTCTTGTATTGCTCGGCCCATGCGCGCACATAAGGGAGCGTGCGCAGCCAATTGATGCAGGTATAGGTCCAGACGTCGATCAGGACCACTTTCCCGCGCAGTCCGCTCGCGGTCAACGGCGGTGAATTGAGCCATGCGGTCGCGCCGGCCAGGGAAGGAAACTCGCCTTCAACGGGCAGATTGATTGCTGCGCGCGCGGTTTGCGGCACCACATTCTTCTCCTCAGCGGCGGACTGGTTCGAAGCCGCGACCGCGGTGGCGAGCACCGCCGCAAGCAAGACCTGGCTTGGTCTCATTGAAGAAGCCTCTCCAGGAATATCGCGGCGCCGATCAAAAACGGTCGACGTCGACTACCGCCTGCGCAAAGGCCTGCGGAGCCTCTTGCGGCAGATCGTGCCCGATGCCGCCGTTGATGGTCCGGTGCGCATATTTGCCCGTGAACTTGCCGGCGTAGGCGCTGGGGTCCGCGTGGGGCGCGCCATTGGCGTCGCCTTCCATGGTAATGGTGGGCACGGTAATGACCGGTGCCTGGGCCAGCCGCTTATCCAGATCGGCGAATTTCGAGTCGCCTTCCGCCAGCCCGAGTCGCCACCGATAATTGTGTACAACGATGGCAACATGGTCCGGATTGTCGAAGGACGCCGCACTGCGGTCGAACGTCGCGTCGTCGAAATTCCATTTGGGCGATGCAAGGCGCCAGATGAGCTTTGCAAAATCGTGCCGGTTCTTGTCGTAGCCTGCCTTGCCGCGCTCAGTGGCAAAGTAGAACTGATACCACCATTCGAATTCGGCCTGCGGCGGCAATGGTATCTTGCCGGCTTCCTGGCTGCCGATCAGATAACCACTCACCGACACCAGAGCCTTGCAGCGCTCCGGCCAAAGCGCCGCGACGATGTCGCCCGTCCGCGCTCCCCAGTCGAAGCCGGCGAGGATCGCCTTCTGGACCTTGAGGGCGTCCATCAGCGCGACGAGATCGACGGCGACTGCCGACGGCTGGCCATTGCGGAACGTTTCGCTCGACAGAAAGCGGGTCGAGCCGTAGCCGCGCACATAAGGGACGATCACCCTGTAGCCCGCCGATGCCAACAACGGCGCGACATCGACGAAGCTGTAGATGTCGTAGGGCCAGCCGTGCAGCAGAAAGACAACCGGGCCATTCGCGGGGCCGGATTCGGCGTAGCCGACGTTCAAAACGCCGGCATCGATCTGCTTAAGTGAGCCGAACGACGTGTTCGTCCCCGGCTTGATCGGGCTTATCGTCGTCGTTTGTGCGTCCGCCGAGTTCGTCATGCCGAGCTCTGCGGCCGCGATGCCTGCGACCGCGGCGGCCAGGAGGCGGCGACGATCACGGTTGATTGGCGAAGCGATTTCGGCGCTCATGGTGACTCCTCAAAAATCCGGTTCGGCCAGTACCTGTGCCTGCGTTTTCCCGTAGGGATGGAAGCGCGCCTTCTCGCCGCTCGCCCACGCGGCTCGTTGCGCAGCGCTGTCGATGCTCCAATCCGGACGGCATCCTTGCAGCACGGCGCGCAGGTCCAGGCGCAATTCCTCTACCGTCGGCCGCCCGAAGAACCAGTAGCCGTTGTAGATCTTGTAGACGCGCAACTCGGGCTCGAGCACCAGTGTGTGCGGGATCATCGGATTGTGCGTGGGGTCTGTGTATTCCGCGATGTCGAGGTCCTTCTGCAGTTTGCGCGAGGGGTCCGACAGAAACGTCCAGCGGGCGCCGACGCCGGCGCGAAATTCATTTGTCTCGAGCAGGTTGTCGGTCGAGATGGTCACGAGACGGCAGTAGCCGACCTGCATTTCGTGGTGGAGCTGCAGCAGCCCCTCGTGTTGCCGCCGGTCCCGCGGACAGAAACCGCCGCGCGAAAGTACTAACACGAGCGGGTCGCCCTGCTGCAACTCCGAAAGCTTGCGGTGCTTGCCGCCTTGGTCCGAAAGCTCGTAGTCGGGGAAAGGAGACCCGGCGACGATGTCGGGCCTCATGGATGGGTACCCTGAGGTGTACCTGCCAAATGGAGCGCTGCATCCTTGGCGGCATCCTCGGCAGTCCTGCCGCGCTCGCGCGCAACGATGTAAGCGGCATACCACGTCGACCAGTGATGCTTCGGAGCGGTCGCCTCGTAAATCCCGTGGTGCTCCTCCGCCTCGCGCAGGAGGTCGCTCAGCGTCGCGACGTCGCTGTTGCTCAATCCTCGCCCGGGAAGCCGGGTCCCGATTTCCTGGAGCAGCCAACTGTTGCCATCCGGGTCGCTGAACGTGGCGAACGAGTTGTAGCTGCTCCGCTGGGGATCCGGACCGCTGAGCGACGGCGTTCCCGGACCGGCACGGTGGAACACCTCGCTCGCGTCGACGCCGCGGCTCACGAGTTCGGCGCGGGCCGCCACGATGTCGGACACGATGAGATACAGGTTGCGCGCCGACCCCGGCGCGGACGGCGTGAGTCCCTTGCCGAAGTGGATCGAGGATGGCGAGCCCGGCGGCGTGAACTGGACGACCCGATACGCGTTGCCTGCAGCGAAGTCGGCGTCTTCGCGCCACCCCAAGCTCCCGTAGAAGCGCTTGGCGCGATCGACGTCGGACACGGGAATGACGACGACCTCGAGCTTCATGTCGATCTTCGCGGCGCTCATGGTGACCTCCGTGGGTGGGCCGTTAGGTTGCAGGACGCGCGCCGATGATGGCGTCGAGGCTCCAGGGTCCCGGCCCGGCCAGCATCACGGCTGACAACCCGATGCAGTACAGGGCCTCGGGCAGGTAGAGAATGTCACCGATCCAATCGGCGCGATTGATCGGCTTCCATCCTTCTA
This sequence comes from uncultured beta proteobacterium, assembly GCA_963846855.1. Taxonomy (GTDB): domain Bacteria; phylum Pseudomonadota; class Gammaproteobacteria; order Burkholderiales; family Casimicrobiaceae; genus CAIWHR01. The sequence continues at coordinate 1,419,331 of CAWJXK010000008.1, read as the reverse complement.
TCCGTTTGATGGCATCGAGCCTGAAGGCGAAGAGGCAGATCACGAAGAGACCGAAGGCCGCGAGCGCGGACAACAAGCCGATGATGAGGGCGCACCCCGCGCTGAATTCGACGCCGGGAACAAGCCATCGCATGATCGGCACCGCGGGCACGCCGGACTCCCGCAGCGTTTGCGTAAGGGCCGCGTGCCGGGAGTCGTTAGAAAGCTTTAGGTAACCGCTGATCGAGAAGAACACGCCGAGCGCGACGCGATTGAGCGTAATGGCGACCTCGGGCGCATTGGCGCCCATTGTGAGGAACGATGTATCCATGTTGTGAGCGCTCTCGAGCCAATCGCATGCGGCGGCCGAAACCCTCGAACCATAGATCCAGGCGGTTCAGCGCTTCTGATAGGGGTGGAAGATGTAGTCTTTTGCCTTCACGGCCACGTGGCACGTGTGTCCGCAGTCCGCGGGACTGGGATCGGCCGTGAACTTGTCCGACGCGGCTTCGTAGTTGAACAGCGCATATCCCCATCCGCCGGTATTGGGAAATCGCTTGCTGTCCATCTCCATGACGAAGGCCTGCGAGAAGACGTCGGGCACATCCACGGCGAACGGGGCCTCCGTGCTCTTCTTGAACTTCCACTGCAGCTTGGCGATCTTGGAGCCCTCCGGGAAAGGCTTGCCGTTGCCAGGAACGCCGGCCTTGTACGCCTTGATCATGATCGGATTGGCGACGATCACCTTCAGCACTTCGTCGGTGCGGGCGGAGGAGACCACCGACCAGTCCTCGTATCCCCTGAAGTCGGAGAACGCGACTCCGGCCGGCGTTTTCAACGAGTACTTGTCCTGCGCGTAGACGAACGCGCAGTTCAGCATGGCCAGCACTGCCATGGCCGTCGAAATCGCTAACTTGTACTTGCGTTGCATTGGTGTTCCTTTCCGTTGCCTGGCAACTGCCCTTTGTATTGAAGCAGACCTGCATAACTATCTCAATTGCACGATGGTATCGGGTCAAAACGGACGTGACGCGACCGAGGTATCAGTCGTGTATCGACGCGTGCAACACGTGCGCCGTTGCTTGCGACCATTGCGCGAGCGCGTGCTTGCAGGAGGACGATGTCGAGATGATGGTCGGGTGCGCTCGCCCCTTGCGTATGACGGCCCCCGTCACCGAGCCCCTGCTTGCGGAGCGAGGCTGAAAATGGCAAATCGCGGCACCGCGCTAACCCATTCCCGCTTCACCGACCAACCCGCCTGGGCGGCAAGGTCGGCCAAGGAATCGCTCGTGAATTTGCGCGAGTTTTCGGTATGCAGACGCTCCCCGGCCTTGAAGGCAAACGTGTGCCTGGCGGCGTTCACAATCTGATTCGTCCGGCTGACCATATGCATTTCCATGCGGGCCAGCTCCGCGTTCCATACCGCCAAATGGTCGAACGCCTCCAGATCGAAATCCCCGCCGATCTCACGGTTAATGCGAGCCAACAGGTTCTTGTTGAACCGTGCGGTGACGCCCTCTGCATCGTCATATGCAGCGACGAGCGTCGCTTCGTCCTTGATCAAATCCGCCCCGATCACCAGAACGGACTCATCACCCAGAAGGTGCCGCACCGAGCGCAGGAATCGCAGCGCCTCGGCTTGCGTCAGGTTGCCGATGGTCGAGCCTGGAAAGAAGCCGATTTTGACCCGGCCCTGCGCCGCCGCGGGCAACCTGATGGCGCTGGTGAAGTCCTCTGCAACGGGGACAACCTGCACTCCGGGATAGTCGCCCGATACAGCAACGGCGGCCTTCTCCAACGCATCTTCGCTAATGTCGATCGGCACATAGACAGCTATCTTCGGTGCCGCATCCAGGATCACCCGGGCCTTGTCGCTGGCTCCGCTGCCGAATTCCACCAGGACGGCGCCGTCCAGGATCCCGGCGGTAATCTCGCTCGCAAATTGCTGGAGTAACGCCGTTTCAACGCGTGTCGGATAGTATTCGCGCGTCCGGGTGATGGCCTCGAACAGCTCCGAGCCAGCCGCATCGTAGAAGTACTTTGGGGGAAGCGTCTTTTCTCTCGCCCGCAGGCCGGCGACAACGTCCACCGCGAAATCGGAATCCGCTGGCGTCGGCTCGCCCCACTCGCTTGACCGGGTCAGGTCGCGCGCGAGACGGATGCCCGAAAACATCCAGCGCTGTTCGGGGCGGTAGAAATTGCGATACGTCAGGCGCGAATGATGGGCCGGCGTGACACTTGCTCCACCGCGCAAGACCATCTGCCCTACCATGAATTTGCCGTTGTATTCGCCCGCCGCTTTCTCCGCCGGTCGAAAGCCGGGATAGGCACCGTATGTGCTCTGCGTCCATTGCCAAGCCACATCCTCGAGCTGTTCGAGCAGACCTGCGCGCGCGGCGCACTCCCATTCCGCCTCGGTAGGCAAACGTGCGCCTGCCCACGCAGCGTACGCGGCAGCCTCGTAGTAGCTGACGTGTGTGACCGGAGCATCCGCTTCGACTTTCCGCAACCCTCCCAGCGTCATCAGGCTCCAGGCGTCAGGCGGTTGCACCCAGTAACGCGGCGAGTCCCACGACTCCGACTGGACGAGGGTCCAGCCGTCCGACAACCAAAGCTCGGGCCGTGAATACCCGCCGTTCGCCATGAACGAAAGCCATTCGCCGTTAGTCACCAGTCGGTCGCATATTTCGAAAGGCCGGAGCCAAGTCGTGTGGCGCGGGCGTTCGTTATCAAACGCGAATCTCGCCGCGGCCGCACCGAGCTCGAACGGGCCGCCCGACATTCCCCTGTAACGTCCCTTGCGACCGACTGCGTCAACCGGCCAGTCCTTGTCGTAGGCCGGCTTGATCGGCGACCGGCTGAAAAGATCGAGCACATCCATCAGCAACAGTTCCTGATGTTGCTCCTCGTGGGCAAGACCCAGGCGCACCAAGTCCTCAATCTCTGCAGAAACGCCGTACTTCAACAGCGTGCGCATATGGCCATCGACGTAGCGCCGGTACGCCATGATGTCCGGCGCGCTCGGGCGTGTCAGAAGGCCGCGCTGTGCCCTTGGCTGGCGCGGCCCAAATGCCTCGTAGTAGGAGTTGAACAGGTAGCCATAACCAGGATCGAAGCCACAGTAACGCGGAAAATGGACCGAGAGCACCATGGTTTCGAAGAACCAGGTGGTATGCGCCAGATGCCACTTGGCTGGACTGGCGTCCGGCATCGATTGGACAACCATGTCTTCGGCGCTGAGCGGCCCCGCCAAGGCTTCGGTCTGCTGTCGAACGCGTGCATAGCGATCGCCCAGCTCGCGCGAATCCCCGAGTGCCGGGTACATACCGCCGCAGGGAGCCGCCACCTCCGTCGATGCGGTCCACGCATTCCCATCGGCGCTAGCGAGCGACGAAGCGCCAGACCCGAGCTTTTGCATGACAAGAATCCTGGAGGCCGTTGATGCCTGAGCCGAATCTCAACCGTAAGTGAAGTCCGGCTTACTTTGTCCAACTTCTATGATGTAACCATCAGGATCGCGGATATAGCAGCGCGTCTCGCCATACTTGTCCTTAGGCTCCGTGATGAACTCGGCCCCTCGCTTTCGCCACAGTTCATAGCACGCCTGGATATCCGCAACGCGTATGTTCATGAAGCTGCTCACCGCATCGGGGTCGGGGGGGGCACGGAGCGTAACCGACGGCTTGTCGGTGGTCGGGCCACCCCCGACGTTGACAATGAGCCACGTGTTCGCGATCTGGATGTACCCGGGCGCACCGCGGCTGTCGCCTCTGCTCAAAATGCGACTTCCGAACACCGTTTCGTAGAATCGAAGTGATCGGTCGACGTCGGCGACGGTGAGAAAGTGTGCGACGGTAATTCCTTCGCGCGGCGGCATCTCATAGCTCGCCTCCTCGACTTGTACTTTGCTCATTGGCGACTCCAATTCGGATAGAGCGTGCTTGTACCGGCGCCTGCCGCGGCCTTATTGGTTGGACAGGCGTTTGCCAAACGAAACTGCGTACGCCGGAGAGCGAAACAGCAGGATGGGATCGTTGGTCGGAGCGATGCCATCAGCCATGATCAACGGATTGAAGTTGATCGGCTCGCAGGCCATGCCCTTTTGCTGCGGCGTTGCCTGGGTGATGGTGAGGGTGCCCGCCTTGAAATGGTTGCGGGTCTCCGGCCACGCCAAGGTCGGGTCGTCCTGCGGGTCGCCGGGCTCGCCCACATAGACGATCATGTCCCACACCGCTGGCCTTTTGCGAGTGCGCTCGATAAGGTTTTTCTCCAGGAAGTCATGAGGCGCCGCCTTCATTTCCGCAGCGGTCATCTCTTTCGTGCCGTCGCGAGGCACGAAGCGCCACTTCACCATGTGCTCGGTGCTTTTCGCGTCGATGAACTTGAACGTGTGAATGCTGAAGTAGGTGGTCTGATAGTAGTTCGCCGTCGGCGTGTGGTGACTCGACAGCTCGGTCAGGGCCATCGCGTCGGGATGGGTGGCGAAATACGCCTTTAGCTTCTCGGGGTCGGGCTGGCCCGTCTTCGGATCCGGCTTCGCGGCCAGGAAAAAATCGCGGAAGGAGGCCGGTGTCTTTGCGGCGAATATCGGCGCGTCGATCATGGTGATGTGCTGCAACGCGCCGCCCGGAAGACGGAACTCGAGCCCTAAGCCGCGCGGAGCCGGCGCCGCGTCCGGACGTCGGGATCGCCTCCCCCGAGCGAGAAGCGCGCGACTACAGGAATAGTCTTGCCCGAGAAGAGCGCCGAGCGGCTGAGGGCAACCGCATCGCTCGTCCCGACGAACTCGCCCGCCGCGCAGAGGCCTTTGGCGTGGTTCTTGCGCTGGCCGGGGTGTACGCCAAAGTCTCCCTCCATAGCGTCGATCATTTGCGGGGCAGTGACCTCGACGGTGTCGGCCGGCGCCGCCGAGGCCCACATGGCGGCGCTCGATGCGGCCAGCACGAGCGCCAGGGAGCTGAATTGCGCCCCGCGCGCGCGAGTAACTGATTTCATTTCGTGAGACCTCCTGCCTGGACGCCACCGGTTGCTATGCAAAATGCGATTACGCTCCAACTGTGAACTCACATCCATTGGACCAAGGTATTGGTCGGCCAGCGCGTGCCGCGGATCGCCGTTGCGTTTCGCCGCATCATCCCGGCCCCATGGCGAGGTCCTGCTGAATCAGCGCGACGGCAGCGGCGCCTTCGGAGGCATCGCCTGGCATCAGCCACTCGGAATCGGTGGATGTCACGATCATTTAGATGCGTGGGGCGACCATGCGCAGCCTGCACTCGTAGCGCCAGTCTTCCAACGAAGTTGCGGCCTATTCGTTGTGATGTCCGGGCTCGCGCGGAATGCCACAGTCGACCGCGCAAACGACGCGCCGCACGCGAACCGCGCCATCCATCGCCACTTCCACTTCGGCAACCTGCGCCATGTAGGTGGCGAAGACGAACTGGAGCGCGACGCCGCGACCGGACCTTGCGGGCAACGGCTTTCCCCAGCCGGCCTTTTCCGCGGCAAGGTCGAGGACCGTCCTGGCGCGCGGTGATTTGTCGAGCAGTGCGCGCCGATAGGCCACCGGATCCTGCTTCGCGGCGGCTGCCAGTTCGTCGATGAAACTCTCGGTGACAAAGACATTGTGCGACGGCCCGACACTGCGCCAGAAGGCGGTCGGAATGCCGGGAGGCTCCGCCCGCACATACTCGACGTGAAAATTCGGAAGGGCGTAGACCAGATCGATCGCACCTTCGGTCGTATCCGGATCGAGTCCGTTGTTGAAGCCCGGCGGCAGCCATCGCGCGATGATCGAGGACCCCGCGAAGCGATGGTTCCAGGCGATCGGCTTTCCGCGCCCATCGAGACCTGCGGAAAGTCGGTCGAAGAAATAGGGCCGATACATGTCGTGCTGGATGTCTTCCTCGCGCGTCCATACGACCTTGACGGGGCCATCGACCTGTTGCGCGATCTGGACGGCGCGAGCGACGCCATCGCTTTCCAACCGCCGGCCGAAGCCGCCGCCGATAAGATGGTTGTGCAGCACGACCCTGTCCAATGGCAGTCCGAGGACTTTTGCCGCCGCTGCCTGCGCGCGATCGCCTGCGTGCCGACCCAGACTTCGCAGCCGTCCTGGCGGGCGTGAACCGTGCAATTCATTGGCTCCATGGCCGCGTGCGCGAGGAACGGAACCTGGTATGTCGCTTCCACCTTGGTCACGGCGCTTGCCAACGCCTTGTCGACGTCGCCCAAGTTCTGCGCCACCGGCCCGGGATTGATTACTGCCTTCTCGAGTTCCGCCGCAACCTAGTCGGTGGTGAGCTTGGCGAGCGGCCCCTCATCCCATTCGATCTTCAGGGCCGCCAGTCCCTTCTTCGCGGCGCCCCATGTGGTCGGCCACGACGACGACGACGACGCAATCGTCGAGCCACACGATTTGACGTACGCCATTGACGGCCTTGGCCGCCGTGTCGTCGACGCTCTTCACTCGGCCGCCGAACACGGGCGATTGCGCGAGCGTCGCGAACTTTACGCCGGGGGGCGCACATCGATGCCGTAGACCGCGGTTCCGTTGACCTTCGCTGGCGGGTCGAGACGCTTCTCCGATTTGCCGATGAGCTTGAAGTCCTTGGACTGCTTGAGCGCCACGTTTTCGGGCACCGGCATCCTTGCAGCGTCCGCCGCCAGGGCGCGGTACTTGACCTTCCTTCCCGTCGGCGCATGAAGCACTTCCCCGCTTTGCGCGCGGCAGGATGACGGATCGACACCCCAACGCTTTGCCGCCGCCGTCACGAGCATCGTTCTCGCCGTCGCGCCGGCTTGGCGCAGCGGCTGCCACGCGCCGCGTATCGCGTTCGAGTTGCCGGTTGCCTGCACTCCGATCAAAGGATTTGCATAGAGCTTTTCGTTGGGCGGTGCGGGTTCGAGCCGCACCTGTTTCAGGTCCACCTCCAGTTCTTCGGCGATCAGCATGGGGACGGACGTGTAGGTGCCCTGGCCCATCTCGACATAGGGCATGATCAGGACAATCTGCCCATCGTCCCCGATGCGGATAAATCCATTTGGCGCGAAGATGTCCTGAACAAGCAGGTTGGCGGCGAGCTGGGCATCAGCGAGATCACGGTGAAAGCGCATCGAGGCAGCGTGATGCGCAAGATGCACGCCGACTCACTCGCGGACCTGGTGAATATGGTCGCGGCGCTCGCAGGAGGCGTTTCCAAATTCCGTCAAACGCTGACAAATGGATCGCCCGAGAGCGTAAATCGCCACTTTCGCTTTGCCCAGTCCCCGGCATAATCCACGTTGATACGGGCTCCGGCTCGAATTCCCTGGACAGCGGCCAGGCGCCGTCCCGCTTGAGAGCGCCGGACCCACAGCGGCGCGTGACATAGATCCAACCCGTTGGCCTGGCGATCGATTCCCAGTGCCTGCGCCAACCGTCCCGGGCCGGAGGTAAGCTGCCGCAGTTTGGCCGGCACGCTTGCAAGATCGCGATTCTTCGCCATGACGTCCAACCCGAGCGTTGGCCGCAGCGCCCTGATCAACACGCCCGCGGGGACTCGCCCCGCGCCGACGACGATGTTGAAGCAGTAGTGCATGCCGTAGATCTGAAAGACGTACGCGTGGCCGCGGGGGCCGAACAGGGCCTCGGTACGAGCCGTCCTGCGCGCATTCCAGGCGTGGGACGCGCGATCCTCCGGACCGACATACACCTCGGCTTCGACAATCAATCCGCCACACCGGCTCCCGGATAAATCCGATCCCAACTCCATGCCGATGAGCGCTCGGCCAACATCAAGCGGATCCTGCTCGAAGAAGTTGCGCCGGACTCTTGCAACCTTCGTTTCGCTTTGTCTTGCGTCGCGGCTCACAGGTCGATCACCACGTCATCCTGCGGCCGGGCGCAGCAGATGAGGACATTTCCCTGTGCAGGCGAATCCAGCGGATCAGGCTGGTAGGTGACGGAGCCATTGATCAATCCGCTCTCGCAGTTGTGGCAGACGCCGGTGCGGCACGACCAGCGGACGGGCACGTCGCACGCCTCGGCCAGTTCCAGGATGCTCTGGTAGGTGGAAGCATTCCAGTGCGCGGCGATGCCGCTGCGCGCGAACGATACCAGCGAGCCGGTGCCGGCATCATCCTTCGGCACATGAGGCGCCCGCGTCACTGCTCCGACGACACCGGGAGTCATCGATTCACCGCCGTTGAAGATTTCCACGTGAACCTGCTTGGGCGCGACCCCCATGCTTGCGAGGAGCTCTTTCATCCCTGCCATGAAGCCAGCCGGCCCGCAGAGGTAGACGTCGGCCTCGGGCGGGAAGCCGACCGTGTCGAAGACCGATCGCGACAGGTGGCCGGTAGCGTCGAAATCCTCGCCCATCCTGTCGGTCGACCCCGGCCTGCTGTAACAGACATAACTTCGGCCGTCGGGGAGTGCCTGCATGTGCCGGCGGACTTCGGCGGCAAACGGATGGTGCTGCCGATCGCGAGCCGCATGCAGCCACAAGACCTGCCGTGTCGATTGGGCAGCTGCCAGCGAATGCAGCATCGCCAGAACCGGTGTCGCTCCAATTCCCGCGCTCAGCAGCACCACCGGCCGCTCTCCGGGCTGCAGCACAAAGCTTCCGCGCGGCAAGCTCACGGCGAGAGCATCGCCCATTCGCACATGCTCCCGCAGGTACTCGCCAGCCGCGCCATTCGGCTCGATCTTCACGCTGATTCGATAGCACGCCGCCGCGACGTCGCCCGAGAGCGAAAAACTGCGGAAAAGTGGCGGGCCGTCGGCGTTCGTTTGGATACGCAGCACCACATACTGGCCGGGCAGAGCCTGCGGCAGCGGCTGATCGTCCGTGCTCGCAAGCGTCAGCGAGAGAACGTCCGCGGACTCCTGATCGATCGCCACCACCTTGAGCGGCCGAAATCCTGGCGCAACCGGATGCGCGGCTGCCGCCGGTGCGAGACCCGCGTTCCCGCTTCCGGCAGCAGTCGTTCGACTCTGCAACAACGCCTCGAAAGACCCGCGCCATCCGGGTGAAAGCGCGTCGATCCGCAGTGCGCGCTCCAGTTTCTCGCGCGGATGATCGGGCGAATAGAGGAGAGCATTGATCTCCGCGACGGTCATTCGCTCCGCCGCCTGTCCCACCTTCACGATGTCGTCGCCGGCCTCCACGAAGCCTTCCTGCAGCACGCGGAAGTAGAACCCGGGTCGCCCGCTGGAGGTCAGCAATGCCGGCATCCGAGGCTCGTTCATCCGAATGCCGACGCGATAGCAGGTAACGCGAGGTTGGGTGACCTCGAACAGCGCGCTCCCGATCTGATAACGGTCGCCGATACACACGGCGACGTCGGGCAGTCCTTCGATTGTGAAGTTCTCGCCGAACTGTCCGTAGACGAAGTCGGTCCTCGCAAGCCGCTCCTGCCAATCGCGGTACGATTCGATTTGGTAGACAAAGACGGCGCGCTGCTCACCCCCGTGCCCAGCCAGGTCGCCTTGACCGTCTCCCTCCAGATTCAACCGGGCGACCCGACAGCGGCCGCGCACCGGATCCTTCCAGATCCCGGTGTGAACAGTGCGCCTCTTCCATTCGATGTCGCGCGGAAGTCCCACGTTGATCGACAGCAGTCGAGCCATGTCGCTCCGCTCTCTTGTTGACCCGAAATTCTAGAGCATTGAACGTGGAACCCGCGGTCTAGGCTCGGTCTCGCACCGATTCCTGCTTGCTCTCGCCCGGCTCGAGCTGCGGGCGCGCGGACGCGAGGTATCGATGAATCAGCGCCACCGCCGCGGCGCCCTCACCGATCGCGCCGCCGACGCGCTTCACCGAACCGGAGCGAACATCGCCGACGGCGAATACGCCCGCTACCGATGATTCGAGCGGGGTGGGAACATGCCCCGTTGAACCGCCCGACGACGCCGACCCCGTCAGAATGAACCCTTGCGCGTCGAACGCAACGCCACAGCCCTCGAGCCACTGGGTTTCCGGATCCGCGCCGACAAAAAGAAAAACATGCCGAATCGGCCGCTCCTCCTCGTTTCCGGTGCGATCGCCGCGCCACGACACTGCAGTGAGGCCCAGCGCCTGGTCGCCGTGCAATTGTGTCAATTCGGTCTGCGTTCGCAGTTCGATATTTGGTGTGGCGCGAATGCGCTCGATCAGGTATTGCGACATGCTGGCGGCGAGACTGGGCCCCGAATGAGCACGTGCACCTTGGCGGCAAACTGGGACAGGAATACCGCGGCCCTGTCCGGCGGAGTTGCCGCCTCCTACGAGCACCACCTCTTCGTTCGCGCATGTCTTCGCTTCGAGCGCCGACGCCTAATACCAAACACCTCGTCCTTCAAATTCGCTCAGCCGCGGGACCGCGGGCGTCGATAACGTACACCGCTGGCAATGACCACCGTCCTTGATCTGAGGCGGCGCTCGTCAGCCAACCTTACCGAGAACTCTGCGTCCGCCTCCGCGTTGCTGCAATCAAGCGCGACGGCCTGCGCCGGGATCATGATCTCGGCGCCGAATTTCTGCGCCTGGATATAGGCGCGGGCTGCGAGCGCTTGGCCGGAGATGCCCGTGGGAAATCCCAGATAGTTCTCGATACGCGCGCTGGCACCCGCCTGCCCCCCGTACGACCGGCAGTCCAGTACGACGACGTGCAGGCCCCCGGGGACCGCGTAGACGGCGGTTGCGAGCCCCGCGGGACCTGCGCCCACTATGGCAACGTCGAAGAGTTCGTTGTGCTCAACCGAATCGAGCATGCCCGGGCCCCGCGCGAGCGCGTCTTCGCTGGGATTGCGCAGCACTGAGCCGTTCGGGCACACCACGACAACGTCACCCTCCGGCAAGGCGTGATGCTGACGCTGCGCAGCGGAATCGTCCTCCAGCGCAGTGTCGATAACCCGATGCGGATAATCGTTGCGCCGTAGAAAATTCTGCAACCGCAACAGCTCAGGGGACCCCGGGTGGCCGATGAGGACGGGACCGCTCGCGCCGGATTCTAGCAACCCGACCCGGCGCAGGATCAGCGCGCGGACGATGCGCTCGCCAAGAGTGGCCTTGGCGATGATCAAGGCGCGCAATTGCGAAGGCGGCACCAGGACCACCTCGACATCTTCCTCGGCGAACCCATCTGTCAGCGAATGGCGACCGTACAGGAGTGCAACTTCGCCGGAAAATTGACCGCGCTCTAGACGTACCATGGGAAGCACAAGACCGTGGCCGTCACGCTGATTGACTGCCACGCTGCCCTTCAACACCACAAACATGCCTGGCACCGGCTCGCCCGCGGTGAAGAGGCGTGCGTCATGCTCGTAGCGCTGGACTGTCCCGAAGCGACTGATGCGCGCGATATCGGTCTCGCTGAGAACCGGGAAAATCTGATGCCACCGGCTTTCAATGCCGGGTTGCGCGCTGTCAGCCACGGCGGATTCGCCCTTCGCGATTCGTCCGCTCAGTGCCCAGTGCTGTCGCCCTGACGACTCGCCTCGAACAGGAACCACGTGCGGCGCTCCGTCTCGTCAATCCAGACTTCCACCAGACTGGCGGTCGCGATGTCACGGCGCTCGTCGCACACGTCGTGCGCCTCCCGTAGGCTGCTGACCAGCGTCTTGTTGTCGTCACGCAGCTCCGCCAGCATGTCCAGCGGTTGGACGTAGTCCGCGTCGTTGTCAAGAATGCGCTGGGTTCGCGAGATGTGACCAATGGACCTCAGCGTGGTGCCACCCAACTTGCGTATCCGCTCGGCAATAGGGTCGGTCATCGCGTACAGCTGGTCGGCCTGTTCGTCCAGCATCAGGTGATAGTCCCGGAAGTGCGGACCGCTCATGTGCCAGTGAAAGTTCTTGGTCTTCAGGTAAAGCGCAAACACGTCCGCCAGGATGGCGTTCATTGCCACTGCAATTTGGTTGGTCGCTGCCTGTTTAAGATCGGTGGGCGTGGTCAGCGGAGATTTGCGCCGGGTTTTGAGGTCGGCTATTTTCGCGGTGTCAGATTTCTTCACGGGTGTATCCTTTCAGCGCGGTTGCGGTCGTTTAAACCCGAAACTTCTATCCTACGCTTTGATGAATGCGAGCTGTTCTTCGTTGACCCGATCCTTGAGCGTCGTGCACATGACGTGCGGAGCGCCCTAGTAAACCACCAGCTTCGCGTTCTTCACGATCTCCGACGACAGCAGCGCCGAATCCGCGATTGGCACGATCTGGTCGTCGTCGCCGTGCAGGATGAGCGTCGGGACGTCGAACCTCTTCAGGTCCTCGGTCAGGTCGGTCTCGGAGAATGCCTTGACGCAGAAGTACGAGCCGGGGAATCCGCACACCCGGATGTCCGCAACGCGTATGTTCATGAAGCTGCTAACCGCATCCGGATCCGGGGGGACACTGAGCGTTACCGATGGTTTGTCGGGAGTCGGACCGCCCCCGACGTTGACAATGAGCCACGTGTTCGCGATCTGGAAATACCCGGGCGCACCGCTGCCGTCGCCTCTGCTCAAAATGCGACTTTCGAAGATCGTTTCGTAGAATCGAAGTAATAGGTCGATGTCGGCGACCGTAAGAAAATGCGCGACAGTAAACCCCTCCCGCGGCGGCATCTCGTAGCTCTTCTGCTCGACCTGTACCTGACTCATGGTTGGCTCCAATTCGGATACTTCGGTGGCATGGGGTCATTTATAGCTTCGCGGCGGCCCGACGGCCGTGGAGCGCTCCGTCGTGACGAATCCGCCATCCGGATCCCCGTTCAGGACGTGCGGTGCGGGGCCGGGGATCATCTGGACCTTTTCGGCGCTCGATCGTTCGCCATGCGGCGAAGTTGACCGCAAACCGCGAGGCGGAGCCATTGGACGAAGGTATCGCCGATACTTTCATCCAATAGCAGCCGCTGAGCCGGGCGCGCATCCTTGCAAGCGTGTCTACTCACTTGCCAAAGGAGGCCCCAGTGGACGCTACGACCACCCGCACGCAGATCCAGCCTGACCCGACGCTCGCCTGCCTATTGGCGGGTGACGTTCGACAATCCGCCGCTCAACGTCATGGGCCCGCAAATGGTCCGCGAGTTCCAGGCGCTGATCGCGGCCATCGAGGCCGACGAGGACGTTCGGGTCGTGGTCTTCGATAGCGCCGTTGACGGCGTCTTCCTCAACCACTCCGACTTCATGGCCCGGCTCGAGGACCTTACGTCCATGCCACCCGGAGCCACGGGCCTGCCGCCCTGGCCCGATTTCCTCGTGCGCCTGACCCGCGCACCGGTCGCCTCGATCGCCCTGATCCGCGGCCGCGCAACCGGCAACGGCAGCGAGATCACGCTGGCGTGCGACATGGCCTTCGCCAGCAAGGAGAAAGCCATCCTCTCCCAGTGGGAGGTCGGCGTGGGCATGGTCGCTGGCGGCGGCCCGATGGCCAGGCTGCCGCAACTCATCGGCCGCAACCGCGCGATGGAGGTGTTGCTGAGCTCGGACGATATCCGTGGCGAGCAGGCCGAGGCGTATGGCTATGTGAACCGCGCCCTGCCCGACGCCGAACTCGACGCCTATGTGGACGCGCTCGCCACCCGGATCTCCCGGTTCGACAAGTGGGCGATCGGCCAGACCAAGCGGCTGGTCAACACCAGCCTGCCGCCCGACGTCGAGCTCGGCGCCGGCTGGGAAGCCTGCATTGCGTCGCTCGGGCGTCGCCGCTGCCCAGGAGGGAATCAAGGCCCTCACTGCTCTTGGCTTCCAGGCGCCGGGCGATGTTGAGAACCGGCTGGGATTCCACCTCGGCGAGCTCCGGCGTTAGGCGGAATTCGCCGCGACGCCACCGCACTTCAGGAAGGATCGATCACATGGATCTGCTTACGACAGCCAAGACCTTGGCCGCGCGCGTAGAAGCCGAGGCGACGAAGGCCAAGGTTCCGGTCGCGGTTTGCATCATCGACGTTCACGGCAACCTGGTGCTCCAGCATCGAATGAATGGCGCGCCGCTCTTCTCGCTCGAGATATCCGAGCGCAAGGCCTACACGTCAGGCCTTGTGGGGGTGCGTACGGCCGACCTTCTCGCGCTTGTCCAGCCAGGCCAGTCTCTCTATGCGCTCCCCACCGTCGGCGGCGGCCGATTCTGCCCCATGGGCGGCGGGGCTCCGTTGCTCGACGATGGCAAGGTATTCGCGGGTGTCGGAGTCAGCGGCGGCACAGCCGAGGAGGATGTCGCCATCCTGGAGGCGGCAATGAAATAGACCCTCTGGCGACGGCTGCACTCTTCAATCCTTTCGTTCGACCCCCTATTTAAGCGGACTCGTCGAAAGCGCTTGGCTGAGCGGGTGCGCCAGCCGGTTCAGTGGCGACAGGAATCGAGAAGCTAAAGGTGGCTCCCGGCCCGTCGTTCGGCGTGGCCCAAAGACGTCCCCTGTGGCCCTCAATAATCGACCGGCAGATCGTCAGGCCGACGCCCATGCCGTTCGCCTTGGTCGTGTGGAAGGCTTCGAACAGTTTCTCGGCGTTGGCCGGGTCGAAGCCTCTTCCGGCGTCGCGTACCTGCAGCCGAACAGCGCCATCGCTCTCGAGTTCCGTCCTCACATAAAGGGATCGGGGCCGGTCTTCGATGCCGTCCATCGCGTCTGCCGCGTTGAGGAGCAGGTTCAAGATGACTTGCTGCAGTTGCACGCGGTCGGCGTTTACGGGCGGCAGGCCGTCCGCGAGTTCTGCCTGCAAGCGTACGCGGCGCCTCTGAAGTTCGTCGGCAGAGATGGCGATCACATCGCGCGCCGCGTCGTTCAGGTCGACTAGCTCGGCGATCGGCTCCTTCTTGGAAAACATTTCCCGCAGACGTTTGATCACGCCCGAGGCGCGATTGGCGTCGCGGACGGTCCGCCGAAGCGTGTCAGCGACCCCGGCGAGATTGGGTGGATCAGTCGCCAGCATCCGCAGGCCGGTGTTGGCGTTGGTCAGGATGCCAGAAAGCGGCTGATTCACCTCGTGGGCGATGGAGGCGGTCATGGCGTTGAGCGTAGCGACTCGCTCCACATGGGCCAGATCGGCCTGCGCTCGGCGCAATGTCTCTTCGGCACGCTTCTGGTCGTCGATGTCGGTCGTCGTACCGACGAATTTGAGGACTTTCCCTTCGGAATCGCGCAAGACCACGGCCTGCTGGAGATGCCAGCGATAGGTTCCGTCCTGAGCGCGCAGAGACCGGGTTTCGATCGCGAAACCCTGTCCCGAATGCACGCCCTCCCAAAAGATCTTGGCGGCCATCTCCCGATCCTCAGGGTGGACTGCGGTCATCCAGGCCTCGGGATGCGACCGGACGAAGTCAAGGGTCTGACCGGCGAATTCAAGCCAGACTTGATTCACGAAATCCGGTGTCCCATCAGGCTTGAGCGTCCAGGCGGATACAGGAAGGTGCTGCAGCAGCCCAACTTGGAGTTGCAGATCGGTATAGAGGGCGGCGTTCTCGAGTGAAATAGAGGCCTGCGAAGCCAGTAACTCCAGAACGGTGACCCGATCCGACGTGAAGACGCTCGGCGACAGGTTGTTCTCGAGATAGAGCGCTCCGACAAGCTTCTTCTGCTTGATGATTGGAAGGCATAGGACTGACTTCGAGCGCTTCAGCTGCACATAATGGTCCGTGGAATGCACAGTGTCGGACGAGGCATCATCCAAGAGCACGCGGTCCTGCGTCCGCATTGCGTAATGCAGTACGGATACAGGCAGATCAGCCGGCCCGACGACAGCTGCGTGCCGCGTCGCAACCTCGAACTTGCCGCGTCCGGTGGTAGCCTCCGCTTCGATCAGTGGTTCACCGTCGCGGATCAGGATCAGTAGGCCACGCTCGGCCCCTGCATGTTCAATGGCCGTGCGCATGAGCGTGTCAATCAGCTTCTCCCGGTCGGTTTCACCCGACACCGCCTCTGATACGCGGATGACCGTCGCCAGGTCCAGTTGTTTGACCGAGGCGAGGATTGTCCCCGTGACAGACGAAGCTTTTTCCGCCTTGATCTGCGGATTACATTCCTCGAGCTGTCGAACCTTCGCGTCTGCCCCCCAGCGTAGATAGCAGTCCCGTGCGTCTCGCAAATAAACGCGTGCAAACTTATTGAAGCCTTTTGCTAAATAAAACCGCGCCGCACATTCGTGTGCGACCGCCTCGCAATGCGCGAAACCGCTTTCGCTTGCCAAACGGATAGCCTCTTCGTAAAGAAGTTCAGCTTCGACTATCCGGCCTTCAATGCGCGCGATTTCCGCCCGGATCAGCGCGGCTTTGGTTCCGAAGTTTGCGGGGCAATGCAGTGCCCATGTCTCGATTTGGCGGTGATGGTCGCCTAGGGCGGAACGATGCTCCTGTCTCGCCTCGGAAGACGCCGAGTTCCACGCAGCAGCGTGGGCCAAGGCGGCATAGAAGCGAAAATCGCCGGTCTCTACTTGGGACGCTGCCGGCCAGAGCAATGGATGAGCTTTCCGGGACGCCTCGACGGCCGCGGAGAAGTCGCCGGAGAAAAATCTGGCCTGCAATTTTCGGGTCCAATAGAAAAACTCAGCCAGCGCTAGCGCGGGGTTGCTCGCGAGACGATGTTCGGTGTCAGACTCGCTATAGTCGTCGGCGTCGAGACATCCAAAGGTCGAAGTCAAACCCCGAAGGGTGCGTATGAGGCCCAACTGTGCCCCGCAGTTCTCGGCCACCAGCCCAAAACCAGCCTTCTTGACAAAGCTCAGGCCTTTCTCAACCTCGGATTGCGCCTCCGACAGGGGGTCGCCTACGGCCAAATAATTGGTGATCAGCACATGCCAGCTATACGCCGAGAACGTAAGATCGCCTGTCTGGTATGCGACATCGAACGCACGTCGGATCAGTTCACGACTCTCGGCGGCGTGCTTCGCCCAAGGCATCAGCGTGCTGAACGAAATGTAGGTTCTCGCCTGGTATCGAGTCAGGTTGCATTTCTCGACGAGATCATAGCCAAGCCGGCCGAATCGGAATCCATCCTTGTAATTGTCGAAGCGGGGTCCCGCAAACATCGCAAACCAGACATAGCCGAAACAGGCCGCATCGGAATTGCCGTACTCCAAGCTAAGGTTCACCATGCGGCAAACCACCAGCGTAGACAGATTTTCATCGAAAAACATAGCGGGGTGGACGACTTCGGTGAACACATCGAGCATGTCGCGGACATCGGGATCGTCGAGCAGCGGCAACTGTATGAGGTCCTCGATGGGACGGTTTTGGACCCGCGCCCAGATTCGGTTGTACTCCTGCATGACGTCGTGGCGCGCAGGATGTCGCGACCAGTCCGTGCCGCTACGGCGCAGGTAGTCGAGAAAAACGTCGATCGCGCGGTCGCTGCGATCCAAGGTCGTATAAAGGGTGACCTGCATCCGAGTCACAACCGCAAAGTCGTGGCGACTCCTGGCACGCTGCGCCAACATATTCAGGCGACCTTCGGCTGCGACTATGTCCGCACTATGCAGTTCGCACTCGGCTAGTAGAGACTCGATCGAGAAGGAAAGCTCATAGTTACGCTCCCATGCCTGCTCGCTCAATAGCAATCGGCTGGCATGAAGATATTTCAGAGCAGAGTCGTACGCTGTGGATGCCATCGCCCGCTGGCCCGCCAGGCGATTTAACTTAGCTACTCGTTCGCGCTCACCGGCATCAGTGAGCAAATGGGAGCCACGGTTGAGTTGATTGACGATCTCGAAGATCTCTTCTCCAAGTTTATCGGCAGATGTGTTCGTGGCCATCAACATGCCGATGCGCAGATGCGTCTGCGCTCGCAACTCTTGAGGGATCAACGAGTACGCTGCTTCTTGCACCCTGTCATGGAGAAACGCGTAGGTATCATCCGATCTGAAAATGAAGCCCGTTCGCACTGCTTCCGAGAGCTGATCATGTATCCCTTCGGTTGATTCCTGGTAAACCTTGCTCAACTTTGCGAAGCCGGCGCTGTTCCCGAGGCACGAAAGCTGCTGTAGCGCTTTCTGCGTCTCCGCGGGGAGGCGGCTCAACTTCCCCACCATAAGGTCTACGACATTGTCGGTGTAGCCCTTAGCCCGAATGCGATTCAAGTCCCAGCACCACCGCCCTTCGGTGTGATCGAAGTTGAGTAGCCCCTCTTCGGCGAGAGCAGATATAAATTGAACTGCGAAAAAAGGATTACCGTTAGTCTTCTCATCAACCAAGCCAGCCAACTGGCGAGCTTGGCGCTCTTCACAATGAAGCGCGTCCGCTATCAGCTGCTCCAGGTCGCTGCGGGTCAGAGGCGCGAGGACGATGTTATGTGATATCGCTCCGGCCCGGCTCATGGCTTGCAGCTTGCGCAGTAGCCGATGCTCGGGGCCCACCTCGTTGTCACGGTAAGCGCCGATCAACATCAGGTCTCTGACGTCCGGATGCGTCATTAAATCCTCCACCAGATCCAAGGTGGCGGGGTCAAGCCATTGCAAATCGTCGAGAAAGAGGACGAGGGGGTGCTCTCGCGTGAAAGCGCCGATGAACCGGCGGACGACCAATTGGAAGCGGCTCTGCGCGTCGTTCGGGGGGAGTTCGGGAACGGATTGTTGCTCCCCGATGATGAGCTTCAACTCCGGGACAAGGTCCACCATGAGCTGGCCATTCGTGCCGAGCGCCTCTCCGATAGCGGATTGCCAACGGTCCAGCTCTTCTTCATTACTTGAAAGAATCGGACGGACAAGGCTTTGAAAGGCTTGAGCTAGGGTCGCATAGGGGATGTCTCGCTTGTACTGGTCGAACTTGCCTGAGGCAAAAAGAGCTCGTGGGGCGGCGAGCTGTCTCTGGAGTTCGTTGACAACGGAGGATTTGCCAACACCCGAGTAGCCGGAGACAAGAACGAGTTCCGGTCTGCCGCTACTCACGACACGTTCGAAGGATGCCAGAAGGGCATTAACATCCGATGCTCGCCCGTACAGTTTCTCGGGGATGAGGAGTCGGTCCGGAATGTCGTGCTCGCCAAGCGGGAACGTGTCAATGCAGCCGTGAGTTTCCCATTCTGCGAGACACCACCGCAGATCACGCTCCAGGCCCGCCGCGGTCTGGAACCGGTGGTCGGCGGCTTTCTCGAGTAACTTCATGATGATCATCGAGACTGGCCGGGGGATGTCTGGCGCCTGTTCGCAGGGCGGTACTGGCTGCCTTGCGATTTGACAGTGCACCCATTCCATCGGGTCAGAAGCGATGAAGGGGAGCCTGCCGGTCGCCATTTCGTACAGCGTGATTCCCAGAGAATAGAGATCGCT
Organism: uncultured beta proteobacterium; assembly: GCA_963846855.1. Lineage (GTDB taxonomy): Bacteria > Pseudomonadota > Gammaproteobacteria > Burkholderiales > Casimicrobiaceae > CAIWHR01. The sequence goes on along the minus strand of CAWJXK010000008.1, from coordinate 1,400,161 downwards.
CCGAGAGTCGATAGAACGGTTCGTCCGTCCAGTCTGTTCGGGGGCCATGTAGGGGAGCGATCCGGAAATGAATTCCGGGCCCCCGGTCGGCCGGCGCTCGCGGGCTAGCCTGGACGCGATGCCAAATCCAGTGAGCCACGCATGGCCGGAGTCGTCGACAAGGGCGTTTTCGGGCTTGACGTCCTTGTGGATGAGGCCCTGACGGTGGGCATGGCCAAGGGCTGCCGCCAAGCCGATGGCAATGAGCAGGAATCGAGTGAGATCGATCGACTGTTCTTTGTGTTGATGGATCAGCTGATCCAGCGGTTCGCCACCTGGATCGCTAAGAATTAGGAACGTTCGCCCTTGGTAGCGAGTCAGTGCGATCGGTCGAGCGGCCCAAGCCGCATCGAGCGCGGTCGTCAGGGAGTATTCGTGTTCGAGCCGCTGGAGATTCTGAGGCGATGGCTGTTCTGCAGCGACTGCGACCGCAAGGATCGGGGTTTGTCTGAGGCGCTCTCTGCCGCGGTACAGCGTGAAGTCCGCCCCCTCACGAAGCGGCTCGAGTACATACGCGGAATCCTCCCCCGTTGAGAACAGTCCGGTTGTCAGGGGCATAATCGGCACTTTCCAGAGAGCGAGCGCTCATGGTAAAGCTTTAGAAGCAAGAGCGGGCACCGAAACATCTCAAATCCATTGGATGAAGGTATCGGCGATACCTTCGTCTAATAACTCCGCCTCCTGGTCGTGAGATCACGACAATGGGATCATCCGGAAAAATCGACTAGGTTTATGGCTTCTCGACCGCAACATGGACAATGTGCCAATGCTGGTTCCCCGACGTTCGAGAACGCCTTGGCGGGAGGCGTCCCGCGATCACCGTGCCTCGCTTCAGTATCCCAGCCCCCGTTACGCAATGCGGTCAACGATTGCGAGACTCCAGATGCTGGTGAATCTGCGCAACCACTGCGGCACCCTCCCCAATCGCCCCGCCCGCCCGCTTGACCGAGCCCGCGCGCACATCGCCTACCGCGAAAACACCCGGCGCACTTGTCTCGAGGGGACGCGGCGCCGGCGCTCCCCTCGAAGCCGCTTCCGCTCCGGTCAGGATGAAGCCATTGGCATCCATCGTGACGCCGCATCCTTCCAGCCAACGGGTATCCGGATCCGCCCCGATGAAGAGGAACAGATTGCGGATGTCCCGATCGCACACGCTTCCGTCACGGCGATTACGCCAGCCTACGCCCAACAGTCCGCTGCTTCGATCCCCCCGAACGACGCAGAGTTCAGTTTGGTAGAGAACCTCGATATTCGGCGTATTCGAGATGCGGTCGACCAGATAGCGCGACATGCTCCTCGACAGATCCTCCCCTCGAACCAGCATGCAGACGCGAGCGGCGTGGCCGGCGAGGTACACAGCCGCCTGGCCGGCAGAATTTCCCCCGCCCACCAGCGCAACATCAGCTCCCTCGCATAGGACAGCCTCCATCGCCGAGGCCCAATACCAAATGCCTCGACCCTCGAACTCCGCCAGGCGGGGGACGGCGGGACGTCGATACGTTGCGCCGCAGGCAATGACGATCGAGCGGCTCCTCAACCAGCGGCCATCGCCGATCTGCAAGCGGAGAGATCGGTCCGCGTCAGTACAACTGCAGTCCAGTCCGCACGCCGCTACCGGGATCATGACCTCGGCGCCGAACTTCTGCGCCTGCACGAACGCACGCTCGGCTAGCGCCATCCCCGAGATTCCGGTCGGGAAGCCCAGGTAGTTTTCGATTCTGGTGCTGGCTCCCGCTTGACCTCCGAAGCAGCGGCTGTCCACGACGACAGCCTTGAGGCCCTCAGATGCCGCATAGACCGCTGAGGCCAGCCCGGCGGGGCCAGCGCCGATGATAAGGACGTCGACGCACTCGGGGCGATCGCGCATGTCGAGCGTCCCGATGCATCGGGCGAGCTGGGCTTCGTCCGGGTTGACCAGCACCGCACCGTTGGGGCAGATGGCGGTCGCGTCGTCCGCAGTCGCGCCGTATTGCTCCAGCAGAGCGGTGGTTGCATTGGACGCACCCAGAGGCATCTTCTGATAGGGCACGGCATTTCTGCGCAGGAATCCCTCGAGCCGCAAGACTTGCGGAGACTGCGCGCGGCCGATCAGAACCGGCCCGCTGGACGCCGATTCGATGAGCATCGCGCGCCGAAGGATCAGCGCTCGCATAATGCGCTCGCCAAGATCTGCCTCACCGATGATAAGCGCTCGCAGGCGGTCCGGCGGAATCAGGAGCGCCTCCACATCCTCCGTCGCTTCGGCATCGGTAAACGATGCCGCCCCTCCGAGATGACCGACCTCACCCAGGAACTCGCCGGGGCCGTGTTCCGCAATGGGTACCCGCTGCCCGAGTCCGTTTCGCTGCTTGATCAGCACGCGCCCCGCGATCAGCACGAAGATCCCCGGCGGCCGCTCGCCGGCCTTCTTCAACAACTCGCCCGACCGGAAGCGCTGCGCGTCCCCGAAGCGGGCCATCCTGGTCACGTCCTCCGCTTCGAGAACAGGGAAGACCTGGTGGCGCCTTTGCGCCCCGATCGTCTGTGCTCCATCGCGACTCGTTGCGTCCATCAATGGACAGGTGAAGTGCGGGCGGCGTCAATGATCAGCTTCGCCACTTCCACGGGATGCGAAAGCATCGCCACGTGGCTGGAAGGAAGCGTTATCGTCGTCGCCTTGATCGTTGCAGCGGACCGACGCTCGAGCTCGGGCGAAATCATCCGGTCATTGGCGGCAACGACGTACCAGCTCGGCTTGTCTTTCCAGGCGGCGTTGGTGACCTTGGCGCCGAACATAGAGCTGTTGGTCGCGCCCTGCGTGGCGGCAATGATCTTTCTCTGTGCCACTGGGAGATCCGGCGCAAAGCTGTCCGTAACGCCCTTGATTGTTATCGTCACGTACCCTTGGGCGTCGGTCCGCAACTCCGCGTTCCCCGGTGGGTCCGGGAAGCCCTTGCCCAACTCTCCGACCGGCACCCCGACATCCGGCGCGAATGCCGCAACGTAGATAAGGCCAGCGACCTTGGGATCGACACCTGCCTCGGTAATCACCACGCCGCCCAAAGAATGGCCGACCAGAATCACCGGTCCGTCCTGCAGCGCGATAGCACGCTTCGTCGCAGCCACATCGTCCTCGAACGAGGTGAGCGGGTTCTGGACGGCAACGACGTTGAGTCCAGCCTTCTCGAGGAGCGGTATCACTTTGGCCCAGCTCGAGCCGTCGGCCCATGCTCCGTGAACCAGGATGACATTGCGCACGCCGCCGACGGCTTGGGAGGGCTGTGCAACGAGCGCTGTGGCAAGCGCTGCTCCTAAGATCAATTGACGGATCATTGGATGCTCCAGGATGCGGATGATGTCCAGCGCTCAGTTCGACGCTCGCGCCGGGTAGCACTGATGTGACCGCAAGTGCGAAGGTGAGTCCATTGGACGAAGGTGTCGGCCGGCGGTTGCAACTAGGCTCTGCATTCGCCGACCCACTGCGCCAGGGTCGACCGGGCGTGGCACGGCCAGCGTGTTCGATGATGTGTTCCTGTCGGCACGGTCGATCTCTTCGTCCCGCGCCTATCACCGGACCTGCACCGCGGAGACCGCTCGGGTTTTATGCGGAGGGCCGAGGTATGGGAACGCGTCAAGCAGGTCGCTGTGCGCACTGACACCGTCCGTCGTCACTTTTCCATTGGTCAGGATGGAGATGAACCCGTCCATGACGTCATCGAGGAGCGCGCGGCCGTTGTCCGGAAAATGCGCTGGTCGCGAAGGATCGTAAGACAGGACGTCCGGCAACAAGGTCTTCGCCACCCGCGTCGCTTCCTCCGGCGTGTAGCCACCTGTGTGCTCCAACGAGTGCGCATAAACCGCTACGAATCGATCATCTTCAGAAGGACCAGCTGCAAAGTAGGCGGCCTGTTCGGAGCCAGTCAGGAAGACGGATTGCGACGGCCGGGCCCCGCGTTCTGCCTGGACCCATTCACCTCCACGGCCATCGACCGTGCGAGCCCACACGCTCATCTTCTTTTGGCTCAGCGCAGAGTTCGGGATTTCGAGAACGATGCCGCACACATCCCTTTCGGCGAAGAAGTCGACTCCAGTGAACTGCATGTTGTTCAAGGCGCCCAGCGTGTCGAAGAAGAACGGGTCGCTGCGCCAGCCCGCGAAGAACCGATACCCACCAGCCTCTGTCACGCGTGTCTCGTTACCGGCGGAGACCGGCGCCCGATCGAGAATGGTTCGACCGCCATCGCCTGTTCCAGCGGCATCTTTCCCTTCGGCAACGCGCAATGTCGCTGTCTGCGATCCGTCCTCGAAAGGCGAGAAGCGAATGCGATAGGCGATATCGGCGATCAGGTCGCCGTCGGTGTCAATCTTGATCTCGTACACCGCTTCGTGCGAGAAGGGCTCTGCCGTCGTCAGTCCCGGCGGACTCAGGCTCGCCGACGGATGCACATCCATGACGAAAATCGACTTTCGCGGATCGCCAGGCTTGGGGAAGACATACAAGTCGGTGAGGTCAAGGCGAGCGTCACCGTGGGGGAAGCCAAGGTTAGGGCCTGAGTAGTGGTGCGACATGAGTCATCCCCTATGCCAAACAGTACTGCTGATTAGGCCAGAGGAATGGGCGTCGATCTATTGAACGATGGTATTGATCGGTACCGTGGCATCGGGTTCGACACGCGCAGGGCGTTACGCATTGCCTTGCGACCTTGTCGTCGCCCCCACATGGTCGAGGCAAGACCGCAATTCGACTTGCCGCGACACCTCGGGAGGCGTGTCCGGCCAAGGCGCTGCCCGCTCACGGAATTCCGACCAACAGCCTTCGGCTCGCGAAATGAACTTGGCGATACTGGCAAACCAAGACTAAAGTGTGATCGACGCCTGCCGCGAAAAGGAGCACGCTCTCCAACGTTGACAGTCAGGCAGGGGGCCTGAATGTGGGCTGTTGCGCATGCTGGAAGGCTGCGGTGGGGCCTCCGCGGGGGGAGCCCGTCCCCGGGATCGGGCATTCATCGACCGCACTCTCCTTGGAACCGAGGGCATTGACGATGTCGGATATGGCTCCCATCGTGTTCGTTGTCGATGACGACGTGTCCGTTCGCGAATCGCTGGAGGCGCTGATGCGCCATTTCGGCTGGCGGATCGAAACATTCAAGTCCGCAGAGGAATTTCTGGTCCGTCCGCGTGTCTTTGCGCCCAGCTGCTTGATACTGGATGTCAGCCTGCCGGATCTCAACGGCCTGGACTTACAGAAGCGCATCGCGACAGAGCGCGCCGACATGCCGATTATCTTCATCACTGGCCACGGCGACGTGCCCATGACCGTGCAGGCGATGAAAGCAGGGGCCGCGGAGTTCCTGACCAAGCCCTTCAGCGACGAGGTGCTCCTGCACGCTATCGAGCACGCGCTTGGGCGCAGCCAGGCCGCGGTTGGACAAGAAGTCGAGATGAAAATGCTGCGCGACTTGTATGCCTCGCTCAGCCGACGCGAGAAAGAGGTCATGGAGCTGGTTGTCGCTGGGCTTCTCAATAAGCAGGTCGGTCACGAACTGGGTATCAGCGAGATCACGGTCAAGGCGCACCGCGGCAGCATGATGCGGAAAATGAAGGCCGCATCCCTTCCCGACCTGGTAACCATCGCCGCGCGACTTGGTGTGGCGCATCCGCGCGAGAGCAAGTCTTCACCGCAAGGTCGATGCCGGCCAGAAGTTAGGTCGCCGCGGCACGATCCATCCCGTTGAGACAGAGTCTCGATGATCGCGCCTGGCGCGAAAAGGCCGCGGATCCGGCAAACCGCCGGCGTGATTGAGCATCGCTGCCGCTTCTGGCTCTTTATCGACGATATACCGCTTACCTGCGGGGAAGAGTGGCACGTCGGCATGTCGTTTCGGACTGGCGATCAGAACTCGGCGATCACCAGCAAGAACGCGAGCGATGCCGTTTGGGGCGACGGCCTGATCTGCGAAAGACCGCCCGACGCGGCCACGCATACGCCGAGCGTCACCTTCATCTACGAACCGACACCAAAGTGTTCTGGACGGCGCCCGGAGCACTGGCGCATCCTCGGGATTATCGCAGAACGGATATCGAGTCATGACGGGCGGCTGTCGCATACGGTGGGGGTGGGGGTGAGCCGTGGCGGCGACCCACACATGGGCGGCGCCGATGCAGTTTCGGGACCCAAGGAAACATGTTGACGGCAGATAAACTCGTATCGGTGGTCGATGATGATGAGTCCATTCGGGAGTCGTTGCCACATCTGCTGCGGTCATTCGGTCTGGAGGTCGAGGCCTTCCCATCCGCCGAAGCCTTTCTCGGGTCCGACAACCTGGGGCGCACGCAGTGCTTGGTTCTCGATGTCGCTATGCCGGGTATGAGCGGCCCCGCGTTGCAGCAAGAACTGCTCAGCCGGAACCTCATGATTCCGATCATCTTCATCACTGCCCATTCCGATGAACGGGGCAGCGCTGAGGTGCTGAAGCGCGGAGCGGTCGCCTGTCTTTTCAAGCCTTTCAGTGAGGCAACCATCCTGGAGGCGGTCAATACCGCGCTCAGCGCGGACGGCGGGTGAAAGATCCCGCCAGCTTAGCGTCGGTGTGAATCGCGCGATCCGGAACTTAGCTCGTCTATTCGTGGAAATAGCTGCGCGCGTGTTTCAGGTAGCTGCGCACATAAGAGGTATCATGCCGCTGGATGGTGCGCCTCTTCAGCGCGTCATTCACCGTGTCGCCGGGAGAAGCCAATGCCAACCTATTGGCAGGACCCCGACGCGATCACTACGGCAGACCGGACGTCTGCGACGCTTCCGGCATTGCGATCCCGACCCGCACCGCGCCACTCGCGAACGACTGTTCCCGAGCAAATTGGTCGGCGGCGTTCACCGGCTGCAAATGGCCGCGAGTTCCCTGTCGGCCAGCGAGTTCCAATTGCCTGACTGCAGACGTTCGGACGCTGCGCTTCGGCGTGCGCTTGTCGCGGTCGGTCAAAAGAGCAGCGCTTTCCGCACCTCAGCGCTGGTCTTGCCGACCAATTTCTTCTTGTCGATGGCTGCGAGGTTCTTGATCGCCGCCTCCAGCCTGCCTGCCACCGACTGATTCTGGCAGGCGAACTTGGTGAGCAGCCGACGTGGTGGGTTCGCGCGCGTGTAGCGCGCCCCAGTGCCTGCCAGGTGCTGCGCATACCGCGCCGCCACGTCAAGCGCGATCCCGGTGTAGATCGTGCCGCTGCGGCACAGAATCAGGTACACGTACCAGCGCTTGGCCGCCCGCTCGGCCGCTGCGACCGCGGCGATGGAGTTGGCATGCCCCGATTCTAGGGCCTTCCAGGGCAATCACGTCCGCGAGCGCTTCTTTCGCTATCTCGTTTCTCCACTGGTCGGTCTCGGGTCTGCTGCGAGCAAACCGCCCCCCTACCGGGATAATGGTGTTTAGGGACAACCGGACCCCCTACCCGTACACTTCATCCTTCGAAAGAGAGGCCGATCAGGAGGCAATCCAAGCTTCCTTCACCCGCGCCGTGCCGACAGCATCTGCCGGCCTGTTAACCAACAGCAACCGTGACGACGAAGTCCGCGAAAGCCGCAAGCGCATCACCTTGGCGGTTCCGCAGCCGCCTGCGTCGCTCGGCCTTTGGCTGGCGAGCCTCGAAGGCCGCGATCACGGCCATCGACGAGGCGGTGTCCGAAATCCTATCCGCGGCGCGACGCGATGCCGTCCTCGGCGCTGAAGGTGCGGTGATTTTTCTGGAGAAGGTCTCGCCGGCCGTGCGCGACGTGGACAGCTCATCCGGGGCCTTGGGTGGCGCCGCCTACTCAGCGGTCGCGTCGGTCGTGCCCATCATTGCCGCGGCACCGGTACCAGTCGCGACTCGCACCAAGTGGCTCGAGCGCCTATTCGAAGCGATTCAGGAGGACGACCCGCCGTATATCGAATCGCTGGGCGACCTCTGGGGCGAACTGTGCGCGACACCGGAACTGGCGTCGCGCTGGGCGGATGAATTTATGCCACACGTTCGCCGTGCGCTCGCTGGCGACAAGCGCCGAGGATTCCACTGGTTCGTCGGCACCGTCCCCTGCTACAGCGCGCTGTTCAAGGCCGGCAGACATGACGAAGTGCTTGAACTGCTCGCGCTGGACCGGCACCCCATCTGGCCCTGCCTCATCTGGGGCGGCCGCGTCCTCGCCGCACGCGGACAGGTCGACGAGGCCATCGCCTTCATGAAGGAGCGGGCGGGGATCAACGCACCAAAGGCGGCGCTGGCGCGCTTCGCTGAAGAAACGCTTCTTCAGGCCGGTCGTCGCGCCGACGCCTACCTTCACCATGCCATTGACGCGAATCAGGCGAACTCCCGATTGGCGACCTATCGCGCGCTGGCGAAGAAGTACCCGGAGATCGAGCCTGATCGCTTGCTCGGCGACCTGATTGCGTCCACGCCGGGAGACGAGGGCAAGTGGTTTGCCGCGGCGAAGTCGCTCAAGCGACTCGACTTGGCGATGAAGCTGGTCTGGCATTCGCCCTGCGACCCGAAGACGTTGACGCGCGCCGCCAGGGACTACCTCAACGACGAGCCGGCCTTCGCGACCGAGGTGGCGCTGGCGGCACTGCACTGGATCTCGGGTGGCCACGGCTACGACCTCATCGGTCAGGACGTTCGAGACCCCTACCGGTACGCCCAGGAAAGCGCGCGGATGCTCGGGCATGAGGAACGGGTTGCCCTCCGGCTGAGGCCGATCCTGACGGGTGATGGTCCGACACGAAGGTGGATGCGCCAGGTGCTGGGATTGAGTGACTCGGCGGCACGACTCGATTAGGGCAACCGCGGCCCGGATTGCCTCGCGGACTTGGGGCTTGGTTACGTGGAACTGGAACTTCGATAATGTTCGTTTGGCGGCCCCTCTAAGAGGCAGTTCTTCTGTCAAACATTCGACCGTGCCGTCTGAATTTTGCCCCCGAATACGCGGCCGAACTACCGTAATGCCTCGCATGCGAGCAGCATTGCGGCTGTCTACTACTGCACAGCCAAACGCACCTGTTTGCCAATGCGCCCCAGCATGCTGACCAGCGCATCAATAGTGAACTTCTCGACTTTGTGATTGACCACGTCGGAGACTCGAGGCCGCGTGACGTGAAGCACTTCCGCGGCCGCGGCCTGTGTCACGCTCGCCGCCTTCATCCATTCAGCAATCTCATCCATGAGCTGCCGCTTCAGCCGAATCGACTCATCGATTTGCGCGTCAGCGTGGGCCAGCAGCCGCTTCGCCTCCTTCGGTGGAAATCCGAGATCCATGAATACATTGCCACCGACCTTCGTCCGATGACGGGACTTGGTATCAATCTTCATTTCGATGTCTTCCTTTCTGCAATTACCGCGCGATAGCGTGCCTTGGCAACCTCGACGTCGCTTCGAGTGGTCTTACGGGTGCTCTTCTGGAAGCTGTGGAGCACGTAAATGGCTTCCTCGAATTTCGCCACGTACATCACTCGGAACCATCCGTCGGCGGAGTCGATGCGAATCTCGTTGACGCCCGACCCTACTTCGGGGAACGGCCGCCAGTCGTCTGGGGCTTCACCCCTTTGCAGCTTCCGCAATTCGTAGCCCGCCACCCTCCGCGCCGCCTCGGGGAACTCGCGCAGGTCGTCACGCGACGATCCTCGCCAGTCGATTGGCTTATCCATGGCCGGGGCATTGTATCAAACTTGATACATTCGGACAAGATGAAGCGGAGCCCGGTCTGGCGAATCGTCACCTTTCGCAAACGACAGGTGGCGAACGAGGGATCCCCGCGATAACTCTGAAGACGGCGAGCCACAGAGGAGCACTTCGATGCCGAGCACCCCAACCCCCGGGATCACTGTCAACGGCACGGGCCATCGGATCATTGACAAGGAACACCGAGGCAAGCGGATCTATGCCCGCCTCGGGCTGGTCAGCGAAGAGGAGGCGAAGCAGCGCCTGAGCCTTGAGGTGACACGAGTGGAGACGGAACTACTGCGCAAGGCAAATGCTCGTCCCCGGTTTGCCGACTGCGCCGCACGTTACCTCGCCGGGTCACAGGATAAGAGATCGGTGGACGTTACCGCGTGGCACGTGCGCTTGGTCGTCCCGTACATTGGAGAGCTCGAAGCAAGCCAAATCCACGACGGCACTCTTCAATCGTTCATTGCCGACCGACACGCCGCCGGCGTCACAGCTACGACCATCAATCGCAGTCTCGAGGTTGTGCGCACGATTCTCAATCGCGCCGCACGCGTGTACCGCGACGATTGCGGTCGGCCCTGGCTGGAAGGTCTGCCGCCGCTGATCACGATGCTGTCCGAAACCCGGCGCCTGCCCTACCCGCTCACTTGGGAGGAGCAGGACCGGCTCTTTGCGAAGTTGCCATCCCGTCTTGCCCAGATGGTGCACTTCGCCGTAAACACCGGACTGCGCGAATCCAATGTGTGCCGACTCCAATGGACGTGGGAAGTTGCCGTGCCTGAAGTGGGCCGAAGCGTGTTCGTGATCCCGCCCGAAGCGTTCAAGTCGAAACGCGCGCACGTTGTGATCCTGAATGACGTGGCTTGGTCGATCGTCAGGGAGCAACGTGGAAAAGACCCGATTTGGGTTTTCCCGTACCGCGGCGGACCGGTCGCCACGATGAACAACACGGCTTGGCAGCGCGCGCGACGCGAATCCGGTCTTCGGCCGGCGCGCATTCATGACCTGCGTCACACGTTTGCCTGTCGGTTACGTGCGGTCGGCGTATCGATGGAAGATCGCGAAGTCCTGCTTGGACATGCCAACCACTCGATGGCCGGGCACTACGCGAGTGCCGACGTGGGCCGGCTACTTGACAAGGCGAACCAAATTCTGAATCGGGAAGAAACGCGCACGGTGTTGCGCGTCGCCATTTCGGGCGCGTCGGGTCTGTGGATAAAAGGTCCCGCAGAGGTCCCGCACCAGGAAAAACGAGCCCACTTGCGGCTCGTAAGTCCTTGATTATTGGCGCGCCCGGCAGGATTTGAACCCACGACCCCCTGGTTCGTAGCCAGGTACTCTAATCCAACTGAGCTACGGGCGCGAGGGGCGGATTATATCAGCCTCTAGCCCGGGGTTCATCGGCACAAATCTTGGGCGGGACTCCCATGCCCCACTGCAAGTCGGTGAAGCTCTGCCACGTATGCCACGTCAAGCCGTCGTGGCGATCGCCGACGGCCGTCATTGCCGTGTCGCGCTTCTGACCTGCGCAAAAAGATCGGCCCCGGATCGGGGCCGCATTGAGCGGCCCGAGACTTAGGTGACAGAACGTACCGGACACATGGGTAACACTTTCCGCTTTCGAGCGGGAGGTGTCTATGCCGTGGAAGGAGTGTTCGGTGATGGACGAGCGCCTGCGATTCGTGGCCAAGTTGCTCGACGGCGAAGCGATGACCGAGGTCTGCCGGGAGTTCGGCATCTCCCGCAAGACCGGCTACAAGATCTTCCAGCGGTACAGGGATAGCGGGGTCGAGGCGCTGTCGGACCGCTCGCGCCGTCCGGTGCGCTATGCCAACCAGCTGCCGTCCCAGATCGAGAGCCTGATCGTTACCCTCAAGCAGGAGAAGCCGCACTGGGGCGCTCGCAAGATCCGCGAGCTCCTGGTGCGCCGATTGGACGGTGACTTCCGCATTCCGGCCAAGAGCACCATCCACGCGGTTCTCCACCGCCACGGCTTGGTCAAGGCAATCCGCCGCCCTCGTCAGCGCGCCACGGGTACGTCGCTATCCGCCGGCACTGCCCCCAACGATCTGTGGTGCGCCGACTTCAAGGGCGAGTTCAAGCTCGGCAACGGTCACTACTGCTACCCCTTGACCGTGACCGACCACGCCTCCCGCTTCCTGTTGCTGTGCGAAGCCCTCGATTCGACCCGCGAAGACCCGGCCATCACCGCCTTCGAGCATCTGTTCCGCGAGCGCGGCCTGCCCAGCGCCATCCGCTCCGATAACGGCGTTCCCTTCGCCAGCCCCAACGCCCTGTTCAATCTCTCCAAGCTGTCCGTCTGGTGGTTGCGCCTAGGCATCGGCATCGAGCGCATCAAGCCAGGACATCCTCAACAGAACGGCCGGCACGAACGCATGCATCTGACCTTGAAGAAGGAGGCCACGCGCCCGCCAGGCATGAACAGCCTGCAGCAACAGGGGCGCTTCGACATCTTCGTCAGTGAGTTCAACCAGGAACGGCCTCACGAAGCACTAGCCATGAAGACGCCCGCCGAAATGTATTCGGCCTCGCCGAGGGCTTATCGTGGGTTGTCGGAACTGACCTACCCGCTACATGATCGCGATGTGCTGGTCACCGCTTGCGGGCGCATCTGCATGCACCGCAAGCGCGTCAACATCTCAACCGTCTTGGCCGGTCAGCGCGTCGGCATCAAGGAGATCGACGAAGGCATCTGGATCGTAAGCTTCATGCAGTACGATCTCGGCTACATCGACCTGGAGCAGAAAACCCTGCAACCCTTGGACAACCCGTTCGGCACACGGGTGTCACCCATGTCTTAGGTACGCCCTGTAACCCATGTCTCAGGGCCGTACAGGGTATAACTGGCGTCCCCAGGGGGATTCGAACCCCCGTACTCACCGTGAAAGGGTGATGTCCTAGGCCTCTAGACGATGGGGACCCGATACTGCGGCCGCCTGCTGCGGTTGTTGGACGGTGGTGGAGGTAAGCGGGATCGAACCGCTGACCTCTTGCATGCCATGCAAGCGCTCTCCCAGCTGAGCTATACCCCCACAGCGAAACTGAAATTATACGTTGCGCTCTGATCGTTGGCAAACCGCGCGGCGCGCCGGGGCGGTGCTGCGCGGAAGATGCGGTATCATCGCCGGCCACGTCCCGACGCTGCGCAACCACCGATCCGGTCCCGGCAAAAAAACGTCCATCTGGACCGCGCGCAACCGCCCGAAATCCCAGGATGCCGCTTCCCTCGCCCGCTACGACTTCGGCTGCCGATCTCTCCGGACGCGTGATCATCGTCACCGGCGCGTCGGGCGGGCTCGGCAAACCGCTTGCGATGGCATGCGCGGCGCGCGGCGCGACGGTCGTTCTGCACGGGCGCACGGTGCACAAGCTGGAAGCGATCTATGACGCGATCGTCGCCGCGGGGCACCCGCAGCCGACGATTCTTCCGCTCGATCTTGCGAGCGCAGCGAGCGATGATTTCGGCAACGCCGCCGGCGCACTGCGCGCGCAGCTCGGACGCCTCGACGCATTGGTGCACACGGCCGCCTTCCTGGGAGCGCTTGGACCGGTCGAGCATCAGGCCTTCGACGCGTGGCAGACGGCGCTTCGCGTCAATGTCAGCGCCGCGATGGCGCTCACTCGCGCGATGATGCCGCTGCTCGCGCAGGCGGCCGACGCCTCGATCGTGTTCACCCTCGACTCGCGCGGCGCCGATCCGCATGCCTATTGGGGCGGTTACGCAGCGGCGAAGGCGGCCCTCGGCGCGCTCGCAACGATGCTCGCCGATGAATGTGAGCATCGCCCGGCGCTGCGTGTGAACGCCGTCATCCCCGGCCCGATGCGTTCCCCGCTGCGCAATCGCACGCATCCCGGCGAGGAGAAATCCGCGCTCGCGCCGCCGGAGGCGCTCGTGCCGCTCTACCTGTACCTCGTCGCCGGACAGCCGAAGTCAGAGAGCGGCACGCGGATCGACGCGTACGCGTGGATGGCCGGTCAGCCGGCGTCGACGCCGTTGGTGGCGGCTGCCATCGGAACCCGGCCGTAACGCAGATAAATCCTGAGCCGACGGAAGTCGTCGGCAGGAAGTGTATCGGTCAACACCAGAATGACGTGGGCCGGCCGCCACCACGGCGCGCCGCGCGCACGCCAGACGATGCTCGAGAGCAGCGCACCGACATAGGAGTCCGCGAGGACGACGCCGTCGCGAGACCGGCCGTGCCGATCGGTGACCGTGATGGTCCGGTCGATGCCGACGTGAACGATTGCCGGGACGCCGCGGCCGATCAATTGCCGATGGGCGCGGTACAGCGCGAGGCCGATCGCAACGAGGCAGGCGAGCATTGCCCCCGACGACAGCGGAAGGGCCGCCACGAGCATGGCGGCGACGAGGCAGCCGATCGTCGTCAATGCGAATCCGGCCATCGACGGCCGCGGCTCGAGGCGCAGACGGGGCGGTAAATGCATAGGCCGCAATTGCGCTCGATCACGACCCGCGGGTCAATCGTCCGAAGGGCGAAGGCCCGCCGTGCCGGCGGATCGACGACGCCCCGAATCACCGTCATTCGAGCGCAGCGCGCGGCCGCCCGCTTCCGATGCGTGGTTCGCTGAATTTATATCTCTTTCATTACGGCCGGAGCACGGCGAATGCGCCTTCTGCTGCTCTGTTACGCAGAAGGGGCGGTGTCCTGCTGACCGAAGCGATTCGACGACCAACCTCGAAATGCGCTGCGCCTCCGCCCGGTGCATCGCCCGCGCCGGAAGCCCGCGAGTGGGAGCGTCAGGCGGCCTTCTTTCCCGCCAGGAGCAGCCACGTCTCGACCACCGAATCCGGATTGAGCGAGATGCTCTCGATGCCCTGCGCGACCAGCCATTGCGCGAGGTCGGGATGGTCGGACGGCCCCTGCCCGCAGATGCCCGCGTACTTGCCCGCCTTGCGGCAGGCCGTGATCGCGAGCGACAGCATCGCCTTCACCGCGTCGTCGCGCTCGTCGAAGGTCGCGGCGATCGGGCCCCCGCTGTCGCGATCGACGCCGAGCGTCAGCTGGGTCATGTCGTTGCTGCCGATGGAGAATCCGTCGAAGTGCTCGAGGAAGCGATCGGCGAGCACGGCGTTGGACGGAATCTCGCACATCATGATCACGCGCAACCCGTTGCGTCCGCGCTTGAGCCCCTCCTCCTCCATCTTCCCGATGACCCCTTTCGCCTCGGCGACGGTGCGCACGAACGGAATCATCACCTCGACGTTGGTGAGCCCCATCTCGTCGCGGACGAACTTCATCGCCTCGCATTCGAGCGCGAAGCAGTCGTGGAACTCGTCCGCGATGTAGCGCGACGCGCCGCGAAAGCCCAGCATCGGGTTTTCCTCGTGCGGCTCGTAGCGGCCGCCGCCGAGCAGATTGGAGTATTCGTTCGACTTGAAGTCGGACAGCCGCACGATCACCTTCTTCGGCCAGAACGCCGCGGCGATGGTCGCCACGCCTTCGACGATCTTGCTCACGTAGAACGCGGTCGGGCTCGCGTACCCCGCGATCCGCTCGCCGATCTCGCGCTTGAGCTCCGGCGTCTGCTGCTCGAGCTCGATCAGCGCCTTCGGGTGAATGCCGACGTTCCGGGCGATGATGAACTCGAGGCGGGCGAGGCCCACGCCCTCGTTGGGCAGCCGGCGGAATTCGAATGCGAGCTCCGGATTGCCGACGTTCATCATGATCTTCGTCGGCGACGGCGGCATCCTGTCGAGCGCGGTCTCGACGATCTCGACGTCGAGCAATCCCTCATAGACATTGCCGGTGTCGCCCTCGGCGCACGACACCGTGACGCTGGTCCCCTCGGCAAGCACGCGGGTCGCGTCGCCGCAGCCGACGACCGCCGGGATGCCGAGCTCGCGCGCGACGATCGCCGCGTGGCATGTGCGCCCGCCACGATTGGTGACGATCGCCGCGGCACGCTTCATCACCGGTTCCCAGTCCGGGTCTGTCATTTCGGCGACGAGCACGTCGCCTGCCTTCACGCGCTCCATTTCGTCAATCGATTTCACGAGGCGAACCGTGCCCTGTCCGACCTTCTGCCCGATGGCGCGCCCGCTCGCGAGCACCTTCGATTTCTGCTTGATCCGATAGCGGCGAAGCAGCCCGGCGCCTTCGCGCGACTTCACCGTTTCCGGCCGCGCCTGCAGGATGTAGAGGCGACCGTCGATGCCGTCACGGCCCCACTCGATGTCCATCGGACGCCCGTAATGTGCCTCGATCAGCGTCGCGTAGCGCGCGAGCTCATGCGCCTCGGCGTCGGTGATGGCGAAGCGATGCCGCTCCGGCACAGGGACTTCGACGGTGACGGTGGACGTCGCTGCCGCCTGGCCGTCGCCGAAGACCATCTTGACGGCCTTCGTGCCGACGCTCTTGCGCAGGAGCGCGGGCCGCCCGGCAGCGAGGTTGGGCTTGTAGAGATAGAACTCGTCCGGATTGACGCTTCCTTGGACGACGGTTTCGCCGAGACCGTAGGACGCCGTGATGAACACAACCTGGTCGAAGCCGGATTCGGTGTCGAGCGTGAACATCACGCCCGACGCGCCGATGTCACTTCGCACCATCCGCTGCACGCCGGCCGACAGCGCGACGTCGGCGTGGACAAACCCCTGATGCACGCGATAGGCGATGGCGCGATCGTTATAGAGGCTCGCGAATACCTCCTTTACAGCATGAAGAATATTCTCTATACCTTTGATATTAAGGTATGTTTCCTGCTGACCAGCAAACGAGGCGTCAGGAAGATCCTCGGCGGTGGCGGACGATCGGACCGCCCAGGTTGCGTCCGGATCGCCGCCAGCGAGCGCCATGTACGATTGCTTGATCGCGTCGATCAACCCCGGCGGCAGCGGCGCATCCGAGATCCATCGGCGGATCTCGGCGCCGGCTTCGGCCAGCTTCTTCACGTCATCGACGTCGAGCCCGGACAGCCGTGCGGCGATTCGCGCGTCGAGCTGGCTCTGGGCGAGAAATTCGCGGAACGCGGTCGCGGTGGTGGCAAATCCCGATGGAACGCGGACGCCGGTGGCGCCCAGCTCCCCGATCATCTCGCCCAGCGAGGCGTTCTTGCCGCCGACTTCGCCGACGTCTCCCATGCGAAGACGATCGAACGCGATGACCCGTGCCTTGTCGCCCATGTTGCGCTCCCCTCGTGCCGCCGTCTGCAGTGGTGCGTCGCGCAAAATCGGGGCGAAAAAGTCACATTCTACGCTTACGGCGACGCTCGTCGGAGGGCATGTTGCACTGCACTAGGGAACCTCTGAACAAGTCGCGCGCGATTGCGACGGGGAATTTTCGGGATGGGATGCCTCAGTTGCCAAATGAGGCGAGGCGAAGCTAATGGCCGGCCCCCTTCGGCAAGCCTCGCGCTCAGTTACCAAAATGAGCAGACCGCCCGAAAGGCCCCGTCCCTCCGGGCTGCTGCCAAATGCGGCGCCTGCTTTGCCGCGCTCCTCGGCATCGTA
The DNA here is from genome assembly GCA_963846855.1 of uncultured beta proteobacterium. GTDB lineage: Bacteria > Pseudomonadota > Gammaproteobacteria > Burkholderiales > Casimicrobiaceae > CAIWHR01. The sequence continues at coordinate 1,382,964 of CAWJXK010000008.1, read as the reverse complement.
GTGTGGACTACGACCTTCGTCGCGCGTCGCGCAGTCATCCGCATTTGGCGCTGCAGCGCAACCGCGCGGGACTTATTCAGAGGTTCCTAGACGAAGAACCCGCCGAAGCGGGTTCCAGTTTGGGCATTGCGTGTGGAAGCGGGAATGGTCAGGTGGAATGCGACGGATCCGTTTGCCCGGGCGCTTCGGCGACGGCGGCCTCGCCCTCACCCACCTCGACCTCGTCGAGGGACAGCGGCGCCCCGCCGGCCTTGTTGCGGCCCTTCACGGCGCGGCGCAGCGTTCGGTACAGGTCGGCGTGTGACTCCTTGAGATAGCTGATGATCTCGAAGTCGACGCGCCGAACCTGCGACAGGTCGATCTGCTCGACGTGCACGAGGCGCAGCAGTTCGCGCACGGGCTTCGGCATCTCGCGTCCGCTCTCGTAGCGAGAGCCGCCGCTCTGCGTGACGCCGATCTGCGTCCAGAACTGCTCCTGATTCAGCCCCAGGCGCCGTCGGATCTCGCGCGGATTGAGAACTCGATCAAACAGCTTCACGAATTCACTCGTCGTCAATGAATGCGATCATCGGCCTGCCGCTCCGGCAGGGCTATACCAATGGCATATTCTTGACCGAAATGCTGCATCCATGCAAGGGGCATTCGTCCGATTCTTCGCATTCGCATCAATAAGATGCCCAATTCTGCCACTGCCGCGTCGCAAGGTTTTGAATTTCGGTGCCAAGTCCCGGCCTTCCGCGCCGGCTTTGCGGGCCTCGCGAGGAGGTCCCGCGTGGTCCGCGATCCGCAGTCCGGACCGGCGGGCCATGGGAGGCTTCGATCGGCGCCGCCGGCCGTGCGCATCGAACCCCGGACCGACCCGCCGCGCGAAAAGGCCATGCAGGCGCCCTGCTAGAATCGGGATTGCGGCCGACCCTGCCCTTGGCCGCTCCGATCCAGATGCCGCACTACGATCTCCATTCCCATTCGACGTACTCCGACGGCTTGCTCGACCCGGGCGCTCTGGTGCGCCGGGCGGCATCGCGCGGCGTCGACTTTCTCGCCCTCACCGACCACGACGAGCTCGCCGGCCTTGCCGAAGCTCGCGGCGCGGCGATGGACGCGGGCATCACGCTCGTCAACGGCTCCGAGCTGTCGGCGAGCTGGGACGACCTCACGATCCATGTCGTCGCGCTGCGCATCGATCCTACCGACACCACGCTGAATCTTGGTCTGGAATCCATCCGCCAGGGACGCCGCACCCGCGCCCGGCGGATCGCCGATTCGCTTTCCGAGGCCGGGATCCCGGACGCGTTTGAGGGCGCGCTCAAGTACGCCACCACCGAGCGGCTCATCACGCGGACCCATTTCGCGCGCCACTTGATCGAGATCGGGCGCGTCCGCGACATGAAGGACGCGTTCGCCAAATTCCTCACTCCCGGCAAGCCCGGCTACGTCACGCATGCGTGGGCGACGATGAGCGAGGCGATCGGCTGGATCCGCGGTGCGAGCGGCCAGGCCGTGCTCGCGCACCCCGGACGCTACAAGGTCGACGAGCGCGGGATGCGCCGCCTGCTGACGGAATTTCGCGACGCGGGCGGCGAGGCGATCGAGGTGCTTTCCGCGTCGCATTCATCGGCGCAGGTCGCGGAATACGCGCGCTACGCGCGGGTCCTCGGATTGAAGGCATCGTCGGGCTCCGATTACCACGGGGCCGGTGAAAGCAATACCGACCTCGGCGACCTGCCGCCGCTTCCGGCCGGCGTTGTCCCCGTCTGGGCCGGCTGGTAGGTCGAGAGCGCCGCGAGGCCGACCGCTATCGGCCGCGTCTTTCGCATGTCGAATCGCCGCACCGTCTTCTTCGTGTCCGACCGCACCGGCATCACCGCCGAGATGCTCGGCAACAGCCTGCTGTCGCAGTTCGAGGAATTCCAGTTCCAGCGGCACACGGTTCCGTTCGTCGATTCGAGCGAGAAGATCGACGCCGTGATTCGCCAGATCAACGAGAACGCGACGCAGGAGGATCGTGCGCCGATCGTGTTCAGCTCGATCGTCGACGAGGCGATGAGCGCGCGGGTGCGCGAGGAGGCGCGGGCGCTCACGCTGGACCTCTTCCAGATATTCATCGCGCCGCTCGAGGTCGAGCTCAAGGCGAAGAGCTCGCACGCGGCAGGCCGCTCGCATGGCATCTCCAACAGCCACGAGTATTTCGCCCGGATGGACGCGATCAACTTCACCCAGTCGCACGACGACGGCGCGTCGACGCGCGACCTCGCCAAGGCGCAGGTCATCCTGGTCGGCGTGTCGCGTTGCGGCAAGACGCCCACGTCGCTCTACCTCGCGCTGCAGTTCGGCGTACGCGCCGCGAATTTCCCGCTGACCCCGGACGATTTCGTCGACCGCCGCCTGCCGTCGTCGCTGCTGCCGTTTCGCGACAAGCTGTTCGGCCTCACGATCAATCCCGAGCGGCTGCACCGGATCCGCGAGGAACGCCGCCCCGGCAGCAAATACGCGAAGCTCGACAGTTGCCGGTACGAGGTGCGCGAATGCGCGAATCTGCTGGAGACCGAGGGGATTCCGATGCTCGACACCACGGCGAAGTCGATCGAGGAGATCGCCACGACGATCCTGCACAAGGCAAGGCTGCAGCGCCACGCCTACTAGGGCCTGTTCGATCGTCGACACGATCGGGGCGGGCGATGCGTTCGCCGGGGCGCTCTCGGCCGCGCTCGATCGTGGCGCCGCGTGGCCTCGCGCGTTTGCCGACGGCATTGCCGCGGGGGCGCTGGCCTGCACCGCAGCAGGCGCGCAAGCCGCGCTGCCGGAGGCGATCGCCATCGCGAACCTTTCCAATTCGGTAGAATCCAACGTCCACTTTCACCGGCTCGACTGACTCCTCATGCGCTTCCGTGACCTTCGTTCGCTTGCACTCGCCCTGACCCTTGCCGTCGTCGCGCTGACGCCTGCCGCCGCGCGCGCCCAGGATTACACCGACATCTGGTGGGGCGCCGGAGGCACCGAGAGCGGCTGGGGCGTCAACTTCGTGCAGAACGACGACATCGTGTTCGCGACGTTCTACATCTACGACGTCAATCGACAGCCCATCTGGTACTCGGCGGCGATGACGAGCACGGGCTCCGGGAGCTTCACGTGGCCCGCTCTACCAGACGCCGGACTCGTTCTTCGGCAATCCTTGGAATCCGAGCCGAGCACCCTGCCGCGACACCTCGTCGGCTCGTCGACATTCACGCCATCCTCCGCGACAACCGGCACGCTGAACTATTCGGTTACAACGGGCGCCAACATGGGCGCCGCCTCGAAGCAGATTGGCCGCTACGCATTCAAGACGATCCTGCTTGGCGGCAATTATTCGGGCGCTTACTCGTCGACCACCATCCAATGCGCGAACAGCGCCGACAACGGAACTTTCTTCATCATGTCGACCCGGCGGTTGCGCAGATCACGGTCAACGGATTCGCTGCAATTCGATCATCACCTTCACGGACTGCAGCGCTCGAGCTGCACGCTCGCCGGAGTGCGCATTGCAGGAAGGCCAGCTTTTCCGCATTCCGGCTGCGAGCCTATACATGCAATGCACGGATCAACACGACCGCCACGATTTACGAGATCAAGGCAACCGCGCTGGGAATCGAGGGCGCTGGGCCGCTGCGAGCAGCGTCTTCGGTTGCGTGAAGACGCCAGCTTCTCCGCACTGCTGAACTAAAGCCTCAGACGCGCGCGGCGGCGCGCTGCCGCACGCATTCGAACAGGCACACCGCCGTCGCCGCGGCCGCGTTGAGCGATTCCATTCCGCCCGGCATCGGAATGGTCACGCGCTGCGTCGCCTGCGCGACAGTGTCTCGGCGCAAGTCCCGGCCCCTTCGTTGCCGATCGCGACGGCAACGCGGCCGGTGAGCCGAGCGGCGTAAAGGCCGTCACCGTCCGCGGCGGTCGCCGCAACCACCTCCCCGCCGCCCGCGCGATAACCGCGGCGCCCAATCAGCCAGGTCGACGTTCTCGTAGATGTCGATCAGGAAATGCGCGCCCTGCCCCGCGCGCAGCACCTTGGGCGACCACGCGAACGCGCAGTGCTTCGACATCATCACCTGGCGCACGCCGGCCGCAGCCGCCGTGCGCAGCATCGAGCCGACGTTGCCCGGATCCTGCACGTCGTCGATCAGCAGGCAGAAATCGGCGGGCGCGGCGGGTGCCGGCGTCAGCGCGGGGACGACCGCGATGATGCCGACCCCCGCGGGCAATGCGGCGAGCTCCGCGAGAAGCGAGGCAGATACGACGAGCGTGCGCGCCGTGAAGCGCTCGGCCAGTGCCGCGGTCCCGAAACGGAGGAGCGCGTCCTCCGATGACGATCAGCGTTTCCGGGGTACCGTGGCGCTGCGCGAAGGCTTCGATGAGATGCTCGCCTTCGAGCACGCACTTGCCGGCCTTGCGCCGATCGCGCGCCGAGGCGATGAGCCGCGAGGCTTCCTGCAGCCTGGGATTCTGGCGAGACTTGATACGGAGCATCGCGGCCGCGCGCGCGATACGATTCAGCGCCGGCCGACGGGCGGCTGCGGCACCGGCGCGACGTTCGGGCCCGAGTCGGAGCGGTCGGCGACGGCATTGCCTCGGCCGGAGGGCGTCGCCGCGGCGTCCTGGCGGAATTCGAAGAAGATCTCGTCCTGCCGCACCATGCCGAGGCCGGAACGGGCACGCTCCTCGATCGCGTCGAAGCCCGTCTTGAGGTCGCGCACTTCGGCGTCGAGCGCCTCGTTGCGCTCCTTCAGCTTGGCATTGGCCGCGCGCTGCTCAGCCACTTCGCGATCGAGTGCGCGCACCTGCAGCCAACCGCCCTTGCCGAGCCACATCGGATACTGCAGCGCGGCGATCAGAGCCAGGAAGACGAGCGCGAGCCAGCGCAAAGTGTCGATGCTCCCGCGGTTACCTGAGCTGGAAGAACGCCGCGCGTCCGGGATAGCTCGCCGCCTCGCCGAGATCCTCCTCGATGCGCAGCAGCTGATTGTATTTCGCGATCCGGTCGGAGCGTGACAGCGAGCCGGTCTTGATCTGGCCGGCGTTGGTTCCTACCGCGATGTCGGCGATCATGCTGTCCTCGGTCTCGCCGGAGCGGTGCGAGATCACGGCGGTGTAGCCGGCGCGATTCGCCATCGTGATCGCCCCGAACGTCTCGGTCAGCGTGCCGATCTGGTTGATCTTGACCAGGATGGAGTTGGCGACGCCCTTGGCGATTCCCTCCTTCAGGATCTTCGTGTTGGTGACGAAGATGTCGTCGCCGACGATCTGCACCTTCTTGCCGAGCCGCTTCGTCAGGTGGATCCAGCCGTCCCAGTCGTGCTCGGACATGCCGTCCTCGATGCTGATGATCGGGTACTTGTCGCACCATTTGGCGAGCATGTCGGTCATCTGTTCCGAAGTCAGCGTGCGGCCTTCCGACGCGAGGACATACTTGCCGTCCTTCCAGAATTCGTTGGCCGCGCAATCGATCGCGATCGCGATGTCGGTTCCCGGCGTGTAGCCGGCTTTCCTGATCGCCTCGACGAGCAGCTCGAGCGCCGCTTCGTTCGACGGCAAATCGGGCGCGAATCCGCCTTCATCGCCGACCGTCGTCGGCCATCCCTTTGCGTCGATGATCTTCTTCAGCGCGTGAAAGACCTCGGCGCCGTAGCGCAGCGCCTCGCGGAAGCTCGGCGCGCCGAGCGGCACCAGCATGAACTCCTGCATGTCGACCTTGTTGTTCGCGTGCGCGCCGCCGTTGATCACGTTCATCTGCGGCACCGGCAGCTCCATCTCGCCGGCTCCGCCGAGGTAGCGGTATAGCGGCAGCGACGACTCGTCGGCGGCGGCCTTCGCTACCGCGCACGAGACGGCGAGGATCGCGTTGGCGCCGAGCCGCGCCTTGTTCGGCGTGTCGTCGAGCTCGATCATCGTCTTGTCGATGAACGCCTGCTCGGTCGCGTCGAGGCCGATGATCGCCTCGCAGATCTCGGTGTTGACGTTCTCGACGGCCTTGGTGACGCCCTTGCCGCCGTAGCGCGCGACGTCGCCGTCGCGCAGCTCGACGGCCTCCTTCGTCCCCGTCGACGCGCCCGACGGGACCGCGGCGCGCCCGGAGATGCCGGACTCGAGGACGACGTCCGCCTCGATCGTGGGATTGCCGCGGGAATCGAGAATTTCGCGGGCGATGACATCGACGATGGCGCTCATGTTGAGGTGTCCGGAGGTGTGGGTCGATAAGCGTTGGAAGGTTTGCGCGACCGCGGCATCAATGCGCCGGCGCAAGGAGTGCGTTTTCGGGAAAGCCCGCGCGTTTGACGGTCGCGTCGAGCGCGACCAGGGTTTCCAGCAATTCACGCATGCGGTCGAGCGGCCATGCGTTGGGCCCGTCCGAGAGCGCCCTGGCGGGATCCGGATGCGTTTCCATGAAGACGCCCGCGACGCCGGCGGCGACCGCTGCGCGCGCCAGCACCGGCACGAACTCGCGCTGGCCGCCGCTCGCGGTCCCCAGGCCGCCCGGCAGCTGCACCGAGTGCGTCGCGTCGAACACCACCGGACAGCCGGTGCCGCGCATTTGCGCAAGGCTGCGCATGTCCGAGACGAGATTGTGGTAGCCGAACGACGCGCCGCGCTCGCAGACCATGATGTTGTCGGCGCCGCTCGCAGCTCTTGCCTTGGCGACGACCTGCTTCATGTCGTCGGGGGCCAGGAACTGGCCTTTCTTGATGTTGACCGGCTTGCCGGCGCGGGCGACGGCCTCGATGAAATCGGTCTGCCGGCACAGGAATGCGGGCGTCTGCAGCACGTCGACGACCGCCGCAACGGCGGCGACCTCGTCCTCGGCGTGCACATCGGTCAGCACAGGAACGCCGATCTGACGCTTCACTTCGCCGAGGATGCGCAGTCCCTCGTCCATGCCGAGGCCTCGAAATGACGTACCGGAACTGCGGTTCGCCTTGTCGTACGACGACTTGAACACGAACGGAACGGACAGCGTGCCGCAGAGATCCTTCAGCCGCCCGGCGACGTCGAGCTGCAGCTGCAGCGATTCGACGACGCAGGGGCCAGCGATGAGGAACAGCGGACGGTCGAGTCCGACGTCGAAGCCGCAGAGCTTCATGCCGTGCCGGCGCGCCCGGAAGCGAACGGCCGGGACCGAAGGGCGCGTGGCTTCATCGCGACGCGCCTTCAGATCGACGCGACGAGCTCGGCGACCGCGTCGGCGGCGCCATGACCGCGCGCGCGCCGTTGCTGTTCCTGCGCCGCGCGCACGAAGGCGATGAACAGTGGGTGGCCGCGCCGCGGGTTCGACGTGAATTCCGGGTGGTATTGGCACCCGAAGAACCACGGATGCTGCGGCAGCTCCATCATCTCGCAGAGGTCGCCGGCGGTTTCGCTCTTCGCCCGTGCGCCGACGACGAGGCCCGCCGCCTCGAGCCGCGGCAGGTAATGGTTGTTGACCTCGTATCGGTGCCGGTGCCGCTCGGCCACGGCGGTCGAGCCGTAGATCTGGTGCGCGAGAGAGCCCGGCACGACTTCGCAGGGCTGCGCGCCGAGGCGCATCGTTCCGCCGAGGTCCGAGCTCGCCGTGCGCTTCTCGATCGAGCCGTCGCGGTTCTGCCATTCGGTGATAAGCGCGACCACGGGATGCGGCGTGTCCGGCTCGAACTCCGTGCTGTTGGCATCGGCGAGGCCGGCCATGTGCCGCGCGAATTCGATGACCGCGAGCTGCATGCCGAGGCAGATGCCGAGGTACGGCACGCCGTTCTCCCGCGCGTAGCGGATCGCCTTGATCTTGCCCTCGACGCCGCGTTTGCCGAACCCGCCGGGGACGAGGATCGCGTCCATCGTCGCGAGACAGTCGACGCCGTCGCGCTCCACCACCTCGGAGTCGACGTAGTGGATGTTGACCTTGCTGCGCGTGTGAATGCCGGCGTGGGTCAGCGCCTCCGACAGCGATTTGTAGGATTCGGTGAGGTCGACGTACTTGCCGACCATCGCGATGTTCACGGCGTGCTCGGGATGCGTGAGCGCATCGACCAGCGTGTCCCAGACCGACAGGTCGGCGGGCGGCGGCTGGATCTGCAGCTTCTTGCAGACGATCGCGTCGAGGCCCTCGGCGTGCAGCGCGCCCGGAATCTTGTAGATCGAGTCCGCGTCGAGCGCCGGGATCACGGCGTCCGGCGTGACGTTGGTGAAGAGCGCGATCTTGCGCCGGTCGCCGTCCAGTAACGGCCGGTCGGCGCGGCAGAGGATGACGTCGGGCTGGATCCCGATCTCGCGCAGCTCCTTGACCGAGTGCTGCGTCGGCTTGGTCTTCATTTCCCCGGCAGACGCGATGAACGGCACGAGCGTCAGGTGGACGTAGCAGACGTTCTCGCGGCCGAGCGTGATGCCCATCTGCCGGATCGCCTCGAGAAAGGGCAGCGACTCGATGTCGCCGACGGTGCCCCCGACCTCGACCACCGCGACCTCCGCGTCGCCCGCGCCCGCCATGATCCAGCTCTTGATCTCGTCGGTGATGTGCGGAATCACCTGAACCGTTCCGCCAAGGTAATCACCGCGGCGCTCCTTGCGGATGACGCTCTCGTAGATCTGCCCCGTCGTGAAGTTGTTGCGCTTGCCCATCCGCACGTCGACGAACCGCTCGTAGTGGCCGAGGTCGAGGTCCGTCTCGGCGCCGTCCTCGGTGACGAACACCTCGCCGTGCTGGAACGGACTCATCGTTCCGGGATCGACGTTGATGTACGGGTCGAGCTTGAGATTGGTGACGCGGACGCCGCGGGAAGCGAGGATCGCGGCGAGGGAGGCGGCGGCGATGCCCTTCCCCAGGGAGGAAACGACGCCGCCGGTCACGAAGACGAACTTGGTCATGGGCGACAAGTTCCGGAAATATGCATTTTACACGGATTCGCGCCGCTGTCGCGCGGGCAGGCGGGCCCAGCGGATAATGCTTCGCGTCAGGCGGCGGTCCCGAGAGCACGCTCGAGCCGGTCTCGCGTTGCCTCGCGGCCCAGCAGCGCGAGCACGGCGTCGATCGCCGGGGTCTGCGGCGTGCCGCAGACCAGCATCCGCAGCGGCATCATGACCTGCGCCGGCTTGAGCGCGTGTCGCCCCGCGACTGCCTTCAGCGTGGCGCCGATCGCCTCCCGCGTCCAGTCCGCCGCTGCGAATGCGTCGAGAATCTCGGCCAGCGCCGGGCGATTGGATGGAGTGACCGTTTCCGCCAGCCTTTCCGGCGAAAGATGCGGCGCGGCGTAGAAATAATGCGCGGCATCGGCCATTTCCACCAGGGTCGCGACCCGATCGCGCAGCAGCATCGCGACCGGCCCCGGCGCAGGACCGTGCGCAGCGTCGAGCCCGGCGCCGTCGAGATACGGCGCGAGGCGCCGTCCCAGCTCATCCTCGGCAAGCCGTTTCATGTGCTCCTGATTGACCCACTTGAACTTGTCGGGGTCGAATCGTCCGGGCGACGGCGACAGCCCGCCGAGGTCGAACCATGCGAGGAACTCGTCGCGCGAGAAGATCTCGTCGTCGCCGTGCGACCAGCCGAGGCGTGCGAGGTAGTTGACGACGGCCTCGGGCAGATAGCCGTCGTCGCGATACTGCAGCACGCCCTTCGCGCCGTGGCGCTTGGAGAGCTTCTCACCCTCCGGCGTCAGCACCGTCGGAAGATGCGCGTAGACCGGCGGCGTGGCGCCCAGCGCACGCAGGATGTTGATCTGGCGCGGCGTGTTGTTGACGTGGTCGTCGCCGCGGATGACGTGCGTGATCCGCATGTCCAGGTCGTCGACGACGACGCAGAAGTTGTAGGTCGGCGTTCCGTCGGGGCGCGCGAGCACGAGATCATCGAGCTCGGCATTCGAGATCTCGATCCGTCCCTTGACCGCATCGACCCACGCGACGGCGCCTTCCAGCGGGTTCTTGAACCGGATCACCGGCGCGACACCCGCCGGCGGCGTCATGCCGACGGCGTTCTCCGGTCGCCAGCGGCCGTCGTAACGGGGCTTCTCGCCGCGCGCCATCTGCGCCGCGCGCAGAGCATCGAGCTCCGCGGGCGACGTGTAGCAGGGATAGGCGAGGCCGCGCGTGACCATGTCGCCCAGGACCGCGCGGTACCGGTCCATCCGCTGCATCTGGTAGTACGGGCCTTCGTCGTAATCGAGCCCGAGCCACGCCATCGCGGCGATGATCGCATCCACCGATTCCTGCGTCGAGCGCTCGACGTCGGTATCCTCGACGCGAAGGATGAACGCGCCGCCGTTCTTCCGCGCAAACGCCCAAGGAAAGAGCGCCGAGCGAATGTTGCCGAGATGGATGAAGCCGGTCGGGCTGGGCGCGAAGCGGGTGCGGACAATGGTCACGACGAAGATGCGGCGGGAAAGCGTCGCATTCTACCGGACCGCGTGGGCGCGTCGCTGAACTGCGCAACGCTACTTGCGGTGGCGATTGAGTCGTGCCGACCTCTGCGGGATCGGGTGCGCCGTCGCGGTTCTTGGGCGCCAAGGTTGATGTCCGCATTGGAAATCGTATGCGCGCGTTGGCGATGGTGCGTAACCGCGCGTCTGGCGCCGCGTGCTCCAGCGCGAATTGAAGCAGCGAATACCTTTCCGAATACGCGGGACCCTTGGCAAATGGGAACGCCTCATCGCTCGCGCACGAGCGCTCCTCGTCGCGATTCGGCGACGGTCTCTCACCGCCGGCCCCCGCCGGGACGCGTCGGCGGGCGCCCGAACGTCCGTTCCAACGGTGCCATGGGTCCAGGATTTGGCCGCCCGCCGGGCGGGACACGGGCGAATTTGCGGATGGGTCCGCAAGCGCAGAATTGCGGTGCAGGACGCGCGCGGAATTGGAATTCTCCTTTGGCGCAGTGGGTTACCGGAACTTGGCTAATCGGATCCATCAGGATTGGTTTGACCGTGAGGAAATTCGCACCTGGGTGGTGCATTTTCTGTCCATGACATTCATGGACAAAACTGGGGGATTGGTTTGACCCCCCACTCCGCACCATGCTTAAATCACGGCTCCTGTCTGGGTTCGCGGGGCGGTTAGCTCAGCGGTAGAGCACTGCCTTCACACGGCAGGGGCCACTGGTTCGATACCAGTACCGCCCACCAGTCGAATCAAGGGGTTGGCCTTCTTGGTCAACCCCTTTCTTTTTTCAAAGTGCTCACATCGCGCTCGGAACCCGCCGGGGATCCGCACACATCGCGCACGCGAACTTCTGTCCATGGCATGCATCGGCCGCGCATTCGCGGCCGGAGCCGTTGCGGGCACCGCGTTCATCGCGTGGGCCTTCGCGTGCCGCGCGCGACGCGTCGCACGCCTCGCCTCTCGATGCCTGCGATACTGGCCGGCGCGCGGCACGCCGCGACTGCTTCGCGAATCGCGCGCATCGCGTCCGGTTGAGCCGCGTGTTGGGCCCGACCGCGTTAGATGTCGGGCCCGAGCTCACTCTTGCCTGACTATATCGACCGAGATCTCCACTGCCGGAATCGTTCCTCTGTTCTCAAGCCAGTGCGTGGTGTTCCTATCCTCGGGCCAGCCCACTCCCGGCCCATAGTCCGTAGCGACGCCATTTCGATGGTCAGTGATCGTTCCTTGCAGTATGTAGACGGTGCCTGGTCTGTCTTTATGGTCGTGGATCGGGCCGAAGACGCCTCCAGGCTCGATGGTCACCATACGCATTCGAAGTTGGCGCCCTGCCATGCCCTCGATCTCAGGGCCAAGGTCAACCGTTGCAAGTAACTTCACCGCAACACCTTTTGTCTCAGGTGCCACTTGTTCGTTGCTCAATCGTGCTCTCCTCTCAGCACTTCCAGGGCCTAACGTTTGACATGGGGGGCGGCCGCAAGTGGGCGAAGCCCGCTTGTGGACGTCCCCTCGATGGAAGGGTTAGGCCTCGGGTTCGTGGCAAACCACTTCGATGTTGTGCCCGTCCGGACCAATGACGAAAGCTGCATAGTAGTTCGCGTGGTAGTGCGGGCGCAGACCAGGCGCACCATTGTCTTTGCCACCCGCCTCCAGAGCCGCGCGATAGAAAGCTTCGACTTGCTGGCGATTCTCGGCCGTGAACGCCAAGTGAAGATGCGCCGGCTTCTCCTCGGTTTGGTACAAGCACAATGAAGCCTTACCCTTCGGGCTAAGCTCGACACCGTGCGTTGACGGCCAATCCGAGACCACAGCTACGCCGAGCGGTTCGAGTGCCTTGAGGAAGAACGCTTTGCTCTCTGCATAGTCGCTGACTCCGAATTTGACGTGGTCAAACATGAGTTATCCTGAAGTGTGCGGGCCTGCGCGAGGCCTAGCGTGAAATAAGGAACCCGTGAGTCGCCGTCAATCGTTTCTAGGATGATGGGACAAAACGGTCCAAAGGATCGCGCAGGCCCGCAAGGTCTTCGCACAAATTGCCCGTGCGAATTCTGTTCATGGCATGCATTGGCCGCGCATTCGCGCCAGGAGCGTGTGCGCGCAGCGCGCTCATCGCTTTGGCCTTCGTGTTCCGCGCGCGACGCGCCGCACGCCCCGCCTGTCGATGCCGGCGACATTGCCCGGCATCCGGCAAGCCGCGACCGCTTCGCGAATCGCGCGCATCGCGTCCGGCCTCGGAAAGCTTTTCCGATACGCGAGGACGACACGCCGCGTCGGCGTCGGCTGCGCGAACGGCACCGGCACGACGAGCGCATTGTGGTGCCTCGGCGCCATCGCGTCGCGCGGCAGCACGGACACGCCGAGGCCGGACGCCACCATGTTGCGAACGGTCTCGAGAGAGTTGGTCCGCGTCACCTGCGCCTCCGAGCGGTTGAGTTCGGGACAGGCGTCCAGCACCTGGTCGCGAAAGCAGTGGCCGACGTTGAGTAGGATCGCGTGCTCCGACGCGAGCTCGTCGGCCGCGACGCAGCGGCGCCTGGCCCACGGATGGCCGCGCGGAACGACGATCTCGAACGGCTCCTCGTAGAGCGGCTCGGTGACGATGCCAGGCGGCGCAAACGGGAGCGCGACGATCGCGGCGTCGATCCGGCCGGCCTTCAGCGCAGCTTCGAGCTCGCGCGTCAGGTTTTCCTCGATCTCGAGCGGCATCTGCGGCGCGTGCTCGTGCAGCGCGTGGATCAGATCGGGCAGCAGGTACGGCGCGATGGTGAAGATGACGCCGAGCTTCAGCCGTCCCGCAAGCTGGTCACGTCCCGCCTGCGCCATTTCCGGAATCCGGGCCGCCTCCTCGAGCACCTTTTGCGCCTGCTCGACCACTCGCGCGCCGACCGCGGTGACCGTGATCCGCGCCTTGCCGCGCTCGAACAGCCGCGCGCCGAGCTCCTCCTCGAGCTTCTGGACCGCCACCGAAAGCGCGGGCTGGCTGACGAAGCATTTCTGCGCCGCGCGGCCGAAGCTCCGCTCGGCCGCGACGGCGACGATGTAGCGAAGCTCGGACAAGGTCATTGCGGCAGCTGCTTCTCGCGCAGGAACCGCGCGAAGGGCGCGGCGGTCTCGGCATGCTTCAGCCCGAAGTCGACGGTGGCCTCGAGGTAGCCGAGCTTGGTGCCGCAGTCGTAGCGCCGGCCTTCGAACTCGTACGCCAGCACGCGCTCGTCGCCCAGGAGCCTCGCGATCGCGTCGGTGAGCTGCATCTCGCCTCCGGCGCCGGGCTGCATCGCGCGCAGATGCTCGAAGATCTTCGGCGTCAGCACGTAGCGCCCGACCACGGCCAGCGTCGAGGACGTGGTTCCGGCGGCGGGCTTTTCGACGATGCGCGTCACCGGTCCGGCGCGTCCGGACACCGGGCCGGTCTCCACCATCCCGTAGTTCGCGGTCTCCTCCGGCGCGACCTGCATCACGCCGATCACCGAGCAGCCTTCATAACCCGCGACGGTCGTCATCTGCTGCAGCACGGGCACGCCCGCGTCGATGAGGTCGTCGGCCAGCAGGACCGCGAACGGCTCGTTGCCGACGACGGGAGCGGCGCACAGCACTGCATGCCCCAACCCAAGCGCCTCGGTCTGGCGAATGTAGATGCAGTTGATGCCCGGCGGCGTTGCCGACTGCGCCGCGCGCAGAAGGTCCGCCTTGTTGCGCGCGGCGAGCTCGGCCTCGAGCTCGTAGGCCTTGTCGAAATGGTCCTCGATCGCGCGCTTGTTGCGGCCGGTGATGAAGATCATGTCGGTGATGCCCGCCGCGGCGGCTTCCTCGACCGCGTACTGGATCAGCGGCTTGTCGACGACCGGCAGCATCTCCTTGGGGCTCGCCTTCGTGGCCGGGAGGAAGCGGGTGCCGAGCCCCGCGACGGGAAAGACGGCCTTGGTGATCTTCTGCATCGTGGTTCCTTTCGCGCCGCTATGGCGCGCCTTTCGCAAGGAGGCGCCGGAATCCTGCCTCGTCGAGGACGGTGACGCCGAGCGCCTTTGCCTTGTCGAGCTTGCTGCCGGCCTCTTCGCCGGCGATCACGTAATCGGTCTTCTTCGAAACGCTGCCGGCGACCTTGCCGCCTTCGGCCTCGATCAGCGCCTTCGCCTCCTCGCGCGTCATCGCCGGAAGGGTTCCGGTCAGCACCAGCGTACGCCCCTCGAGCTTGCCCGTCGCGGCACGTTGCGGCGCCGACTCGGTCCACTGCACGCCAGCCTTGCGCAGCGCGCGGATCACGTCGCGATTGTGTGGCTCGGCGAAGAATCGCGCGATGCTCTCGGCCAGCACCGGGCCGACGTCGGGCGCCTCGGCAAGAGAGGCCTCGTCCGCCGTCATCAGCGCGTCGAGGCCGCCGAAGTGACGCGCGAGGTCCTTGGCGGTCTGCTCACCGACGTGACGGATGCCGAGCCCGAAGATGAAGCGCGCGAGCGTCGTCCGCTTGCTGGCCTCGATCGCGGCGACGACGTTGGCCGCAGACTTTTCGGCCATCCGCTCGAGACCCTCGAGCGTCTTCTGGTCGATCCGATAGATTTCAGCCGGCGTCCGCACGAGCCCTGCGTCGACCAGCTGATCGACGAGCTTTTCGCCGAGACCCTCGATGTCGAGCGCGCGGCGGCCCGCGAAATGCAGCAGCGCCTGCTTGCGCTGCGCAGGGCAGAAGAGTCCCCCGGTGCAGCGCGCAATCGCCTCGTCGGGTAACCGCAGCACCGCCGAGCCGCATTCGGGGCAGGCCGTCGGCATCACGAACTCGCGTGCGTTGGCCGGACGGCGCGCGAGGTCGACGCGCAGCACTTCCGGAATCACATCGCCGGCGCGGCGCACGACCACGGTGTCGCCGATGCGGACGTCCTTGCGCCTGACCTCGTCCTCGTTGTGCAGCGTCGCGTTGGTGACGGTCACCCCGCCGACGAACACGGGCTTGAGACGCGCCACCGGCGTGATCGCGCCGGTGCGGCCGACCTGCACGTCGATTGCGGTCACTTCGGTCGTCATCTCCTCGGCCGGGAACTTGTGCGCGATCGCGAACCGCGGCGCCCGCGCGACGTAACCCAGGCGCTCCTGCAGTGCGAGGTCGTTGACCTTGTAGACGACCCCGTCGATGTCGAACGGCAGCGACGCCCGCCGGGCACCCATTTTCCGGTAGTAGCCGAGGACTCCGTCGAGCCCGCGCACGACGGTGCGCTCGCCGGTCACCGGGAAATGCAGCGTGGCGAGCACCTTCATCAGCGCGTCGTGCGTCGCCGGCACGGCCATCGCGCCCCAGCGCACGTCGCCGACGCCGTAGGCGAAGAATGTGAGGCGTCGTCCGGCGGTGATCTTCGGATCGAGCTGGCGCAGCGCGCCGGCCGCGGCGTTGCGCGGATTGACGAAGAGCTTCTCGCCCTTCGCCGCCTGCGCGACATTGAGCGCCTCGAAATCGGAGCGGAGCATCACGACCTCGCCGCGCACCTCGATCAGCGCCGGAAAGCGCTTCCCCGACAGCGCGAGTGGGATGGCACCGATCGTGCGCAGGTTCGCGGTGACGTTCTCGCCCGTGGTGCCGTCGCCGCGCGTGGCGCCGACAGCGAAACGGCCCTCCTCGTAGGTGAGGCTGATCGCGAGGCCGTCGAATTTGGGCTCGACCGCGTAATCGACCGCGTCCGCACCGGCGCCGGCGCGAACGCGGCGGTCGAACGCCTCGACCTCCTCGTCGCTGAACGCGTTATTGAGTGAGAGCATCGGCGTGCCGTGCGTCACCGCGGCGAACGTGGCGGCGGCGGACCCGGAC
Organism: uncultured beta proteobacterium; assembly: GCA_963846855.1. Classification (GTDB taxonomy): domain Bacteria; phylum Pseudomonadota; class Gammaproteobacteria; order Burkholderiales; family Casimicrobiaceae; genus CAIWHR01. Next base: position 1,366,808 of record CAWJXK010000008.1, on the reverse strand, counting down.
ACACGCTGCGTCGGCGATTCGGGCGTGACCAGCGCCGGATGACGCGCCTCGAGGTCGGCGAGCTCGCGGAACAGCGTGTCGTACTCGGCGTCGCTCACCGTCGGCGCATCCAGGACGTAATACCGGTGGTCGTGACCGTCGATCTCGCGCCGCAGCGCCGCTGCGCGGGCCGCCGCAGCCGCCGGAACAGCATCACGCGACCCGGAGCCGGTGGCGCTCATCGATACGTCGGCGCTCGGGTAAGTGCTGCCGCTAGCCGCCGAAGAGCGCGAGCGCGCGCGCGCTGCCAGGCTCGATGTGGACATCGCGCAGCGCTGCCGCCGCGGCATCGACCTGCTGGCGGATCGCCGCCAGCGCGGCATCGTCGAGCGGCCGCCGGTTGTCGTCGACGAGCGCCGTGTCGAGCGTCTGCGCCATTCGCCTGGCAGCGAGCTTCATCTGGTCGAAGGCGCGCGCCGGATCGGCGACGCGCGGAACGTCGAGCAGGAAGACGACCCCGCCCATCGACATGACGCGCAGCGTGTCGCGGGTGAGCGGCTCCGAGCGAAGGTTCTGCAGCGAATACAGCACGGCGCCCGTTTCGTCCTGGACCCAGTCGAAGCGGCCGGAGTCGTCGAGGCGAAATCCCGCCGCCTCGGCGACACCCCGCAGACGCGTCCCCGCGATGGTGGCGGGCTCCGCCTTCAGCAGCGTGAGCCCGATCTGGACGTCGAGCTCGGCGCAAATCCGGTCGAGCGCCTCCGCCCGCGCCGCCTCGTCGGCGGCATCCGGCGCGTCGACCGTCGCGCCCTGCGCGGCGGCGAGATCGCAGACGAGCGCGATGAAGTCCGTCAGCATTTCGCGCGTCGCCGGTCCGCCGCGGTCGGCCAGCAGCATGCACGCGGCGAACTCCGAGAACTCGCCCGAGGCGTCGGACTTGATCCGCTGCCACGCCGACCCTTCGTCGCGGCGGCCGAACCAGCGCAGCGGCTTCCCGGGCCTCGCATGAAGTCCGGCGGCCAGCGCCCCCGCGCTGACGGGCGCAACGCATTCCACCGCCAGCACGCATTCGATGTCGGGGTCGGGCTGGGCGGAGCTTCGATCGGGCGCGAGCGCGCGCGAGACGGCGCGCGCCGGAGCCCCCGCACTCGCCGCGAGGTCGGTGGCGATCCTCGCGTGGATGGCGAGCGGAGGCTCGTAGTCGGCATCGTCGACACCCGGAATCGCAGCATGCGATCCCGCATCCGGCGCGACGAAATCCTCATCCGATGCCATCGTCGGTTCGATGCGCTCGCCGTCGGAATCTTCCGGCGTTGCGGGCGAATTGCGCCGGCGCGCAGCCGATTTCACGGTCGCGCTGCCCGCGCCCTTGAGGCGCCGGCGCAGCATACGCATCTGCAGCCAGTTGTAGACGACGACACCGACGACGAGCGCGCTCCCCGCGGCAATGAGGCCGAGCTGGAGGGAGGTCATGCGCGATCGCCCCAGCCGAGGATGGCGGGAGTCCGCCAAGAAATGCGAAGTGCGAAGGACGAGGCGGCCATCGCGTCGATTATAGCGAATGGACGATGCATCGGCTGCGGCTATCCGTCCGCCGCGACGCCTTTCGGCCTCTGGACGGCCGGGATTCGTGGAAACGTCAGGCGGCGGCGACGCCCGAATCGGCGAGCTCGAGCGCTTCGGCGATGTCGACGGCAACGACGTGCGACACCCCGGGGTCCGGCATCGTGATGCCGATGAGCTGGTTGGCCATCTCCATCGTGATCTTGTTGTGCGAGATGAACAGGAACTGTGTCTGCGCCGACATCGCCTTCACCATTCGGCAGAACCGGTCGGTGTTGGGATCGTCGAGCGGCGCGTCGACCTCATCCAGCAGGCAGAACGGCGCCGGATTGAGCTGGAACAGCGCGAACACCAGCGAGATCGCGGTCAGCGCCTTCTCGCCGCCCGACAGCAGGTGGATCGAAGAATTGCGCTTGCCCGGCGGCTGCGCGACGACCTGAACGCCGGAATCGAGGATTTCCTCGCCGGTCAGGACGAGCTTCGCCTGCCCGCCGCCGAAAAGCGCGGGGAAGAGACGTGCAAAATTTACATTGACCGCCTCGAACGTCTGTTGCAGCAGTTGACGCGATTCGCGGTCGATCTGGCGAATCGCGTTCTCGAGCGTTCCCATCGCTTCGGTGAGGTCAGCCGCCTGGGCGTCGAGGTATTGCTTGCGCTCGGTGGCGATGCCGAGCTCGTCCAGTGCCGCCAGGTTGACGGCGCCGAACGAGGCGATCAGCCCCTGCAGCCGCTCGATCTCGGGGGCGAGACCCGATTTGTTGCCGAATGCCTTCAGTCGCTCGGCGATTCCTTCGAGCATCGCATGCGCCTCGGCCAGCTGCTCGGCGTACTGCTGCGCCTGCAGCACCGCCGCCTGCTCCTTGAGGCGAGTCTCCTCGATCTTCGCGCGCGCCGGCTCGAGCTTCTGCTCGCAGGTCATCCGCGCTTCCTCGGCGGCGCGAAGATCCGTGCCGAGCGTCTCCAGGCGGTCGCGCGCCGCCGCAAGCGCCTGCTCCGCCGCCGCGCGCACAGCGAGCTGGCGCTGCAGCGCCTCCTCGACCGGGGTCCAGTCGACCGCCGCACGCTCGGACGTCAGTTGCGTCAAGAGCTCGCGCTGTTGCGCCGTCTGCGCAGTGAGCGTCTCGCCGCGAACGGCGAGCTCGGCGATGCGGTCGCGGCAGCTCCGCTCGGCGAACGCGGCCTCCTGCGCGGCCCGTTCCGCGAGGCGCGCGCGCTCGCGGCCGCGGGCCAACGCGACGTCGGCTTCGTTGCGCGTGTGGCGCACGGCGTCGCGCTTTCGCATCTCCTCGTCGAGGCGCGCGGCGGCTGCCGAGCGCTCGGCATCGAACGAACTCGCCTGTTCGCGCTCGGCGGCCTCCTGCGCGGCGATTTCCGCATCCTCGGCGGCGATCTGCTGGCGCCGCTTTTCCGCGGCTTCGGCGGCCTTGCGCAACTGCAGCAGCTCGAGCTCGAGGTCGTGGCAACGCCGCTGCTGCGAGGTGAACGCGAGGCTCTCGGCGTGGTATTGGGTCTGCGCTTCGTCCTGCTCGGTTTCGAGCGCGGCAAGCGCCGCGCGCGCCGCAGCGGCCGCGTCTCGCGCGCCGGTGATCGCGGGGCCGAGTTCCGAGAGCTCGCGCTGCCGCGCGAGCACTCCGTGGAGCTCGCTGTCGGGTGCGAAGAACGCGATGGCATGCGCATTGACGACGTGACCGTGCGGGGTCACGAAGGCTTCGCCCTGCTGCAGGTCGCCGCGCGCGCGGAGCGCCTCGGCCAGGGTGGGCCGGCAGCGGATGCCACGCAGCCAGTCGGCGAGAAGGCGCGTGATGCCGGGCTGCGCCGATTTCACCTTGGCGAGCAATGCATCGGCCCCGCCCGTTGCCGGATTCGCCGCGCCACCGCCGTCGCGCGCGTACGCCGCGATGCGGCCGGGCAATCCGTTGCCGCTGCCCTTGTCGCCCGCGCCCGTCGCGTCACCGATCCATGTCAGTGCTGCGTCGAGCCGGTCGAGCTCGATCGCATTGAGACGCTCGCGCAGCACGCTTTCGAGCGCATCCTCCCAGCCGGGCTCGATGTCGAGACCCTGCCAGAGACGACGCGCGTGCGTGAGCCCCTTCCCCGCGAGCCAGGCCGCGCTGTCCTTGCCGTAGCCGATGGCGTCCTGCAGCGCCGCCAGCGCCGAAGACCGCGCTTCGAGGTCAGCGAGCCGCCGGCCCGCGGCCTGCGCGGCCTCGCTCTCGACCCGCTGCCGCTCCTGCAGGTCCTGGACCGTGTCGCGCAGCGCATTCAGGCTCGACTCGTTGGTCGCGAGCTCCGCCTTTTCCTGGCGCAGCTGCTCCTCGACGTCGGCGCCCTGCCCCGTCACGGAGGTCGACAGCGTGGAGAGCTCCGCGTCGAGACGCTCACGACGCTCCTGATGTTGCGCGAGGACGCGTGCCACATGCTCGCGCCGCGTCTCGACCACGCGGATCGACTGCTCGATCAGAGCGATCTGCTGTTGCGCGTCGTTGGCGAGGCGCGTCGCTTCGACGACCGCCGCCTCGAGCGCGGGCAGCGCGTCCGCGGCGCCCGATTCCTCCGCCGCCGCAGCCTCGCGGGCTGTCAGCGCCGCCTCGAGCGAGCGTTCCGCGGCTGCCTGATCCCCGGCAAGCGCGGCTTCCTGCCCCGCGAGCGCCTCGATCTGCGCGGTGAGCTGCGCGACCTCGCGGGCGATCCGCGTTTCGGATTCGCGCGCGAACGCGAGCTGCTGCTCCAGCCGCGTGACCTCGGAATTGGCGGCGTAGAAGCCGCCCTGCTTCTCGTGCAGCGCATCGCCTGCGGTGTAGTGCTCGGCGCGCAGCGCCTCCTGCCGCGCTTCTGCCGCGCGCACTTCGGCCTGCACGCCCTCGAAGGCGGCGACCTGGGCGGCCACCGCGCCGGCGTGGCGCTCGCGCGCATTGTCGGCGTCCTGCTGCTTCGAGAACCAGAGGAGGTGCTGGACGTCCTTGAGCCGCGCCTCGTGCTCCTTGTATTCGGCCGCGACCTTGGCCTGCGCGTCGAGCTTCGCGAGCTGGCCGCCGAGCTCGATGCGGATGTCCTCGACCCGTGCAAGGTTCTCGCGCGTGTCGGCAAGCCGGCCCTCGGTTTCCTTGCGCCGCTCCTTGTACTTCGAGACGCCGGCGGCCTCCTCGAGGAAGATGCGCAGCTCTTCGGGCTTCGCCTCGATGACGCGCGAGATCATCCCCTGCTCGATGATCGCGTACGCGCGGGGTCCGAGGCCGGTGCCGAGGAAGAGGTCGTGGATGTCGCGCCGGCGCACCGGGATGTTGTTGATGTAGTAGGTCGAATCGCCGTCGCGCGTCAGCACGCGCTTGATCGATAGCTCGACGAACTGGCCCCACTGGCCGCCGATGCGTCCGCTGCTGTTGTCGAACGCGAGCTCGACCGAGGCGCGGCCGACGGGCTTGCGGTCCCCGGCGCCGTTGAAGATCACGTCCTGCATCGACTCGCCGCGCAGCGCCGAGGCCTTCGACTCGCCCAGCACCCAGCGCACGGCATCGATGACGTTGGACTTGCCGCAGCCGTTCGGGCCGACGATGCCGACGAGCTGACCGGGCGTGCCGATCGCCGTCGGATCGACGAACGACTTGAAGCCCGCGAGCTTGATCTGGACGAGGCGCAATTGAATCGACGGCCGTGTGTTGCGAGGTCCGCGGCGCTTCGCCACGGCGTGGGGCGCCGCCGGCTCACCCGCCGGCGCCGCAAAAGCTGAAATTATAGCCGATCCGCGCGTTCGGCCGGCCGCCACGGCCGCGCGCAACGCCCGCACCGGGGCGTCACACCGGGTCGAACGCTGATACGGCGGCGAGCCTGCCTTCCGCGACCGCGTGGCAGGCGACCGTTCCACCTGATCCCGCAGGCAGGAGTTCCGGCAACTCCTTGCGGCACCGGTCGTTGGCGTAGGGGCAGCGCGGATGGAACGCGCAGCCCGGAGGCGGATCGAGCGGATTCGGCACCTCGCCGGCGACCGCAGTGCGCGCCACGCCGGTGAGCCCCAGGTCGGGCACCGCCGCCAGCAGCATCCGCGTGTACGGATGCTGCGGCCGCGCGAACAGCTCGCGCGTCGGCGCGAGCTCGACGACGCGCCCGAGGTACATCACGCCGACCCGGTCGGCGATGTGATGGACCACCGCGAGGTTGTGCGAAATGAAGAGATACGTCAGACCCAGTCGGCGCTGCAGGTCGCGCATAAGGTTCAGTACCTGCGCCTGTACCGACACGTCGAGCGCCGAGGTTGGCTCGTCGCAGACAAGGAACCGCGGCTCGCTCGAGAGCGCCCGCGCGATCGATACCCGCTGCCGCTGGCCGCCCGAGAATTGGTGCGGGTAGCGCGCACCATCGGCGGCGGCGAGGCCCACCTGCGTCAGGAGCGCCGCGACCCGCGCCCCCAGCTCCCTTCGCGCGATCTCCGGTGAAAGCGCGAGGATCGGCTCGGCGACGATGTCAGCGACGCGCCAGCGCGGATTGAGGCTCGCATACGGATCCTGGAAGATCATCTGCATCTGGCGACGCGCCGCGCGCTGCGCCGGCGTGGCCATGCCGCGCAGTTCGAGATCGACGCCGGCGAAGGACACCGATCCATGCGTCGGCGCGTACAGACCCACGATGACACGCGCGACGGTGGACTTTCCGCATCCCGATTCTCCGACGAGCCCGAGCGTCTCCCCTGCTGCGATCGAGAAGCTGACGCCGCCGACCGCGGTCAGCAGCATGCGCGGCTTGCCCGCCAGCACGCGATCGAGCCACGGCGGCGAGACGTCGAACGTCTTCACCACATCAGTGAGCGTCAGCAACGTGTCCGGCATTGGCGGTCACCCAGTCGCGCGCTGCGCGACCCAGCATGCGGCGCGCGTGCTTTCAATGACGGCGAGCTCGGGACGCTCGCGGCGACAGCGGTCCACGGCCAACGGACAGCGTGGATGAAACGCGCATCCGGACGGTATCGCGTCGAGCCGCGGCATCGCGCCGTCGATCTGCGCCAGACGCTCGCGCTCGGCCGCGATCGACGGGATCGATCCCATGAGCCCGACCGTGTACGGATGCGCGGGCCGGTGGATCACCGCCTCGACCGGGCCGATCTCGACGATGCGCCCGGCATACATCACCGCCACGCGGTCGGCCGTCTCGGCAATCACGCCCATGTCGTGCGTGATCAGCATCACTGCGGTGTGATGGTCGCGGGCGAGCCGCTTCAGGAGCTGGATGATCTGCGCCTGGATCGAGACGTCGAGCGCGGTCGTAGGCTCGTCAGCGACGATGAGGCGCGGCTTGGCCGCAAGCGCGAGCGCGATGACCACGCGCTGGCGCATCCCGCCGGAGAATTGATGCGGGTAGTGGTCGATGCGTCGTGCCGCACCGTGGATGCCGACCTCCTCGAGCAGCGCGACGGCGCGGTCGTGCGCCTCGCTCGCGCTCACCGGCAGGTGCGTCGCGATCGTCTCGGTCAACTGGCGGCCGATCGTGTAGAGCGGATTGAGCGAGGTCAGCGGGTCCTGGAAGATCGCGCCGATCTCGCGGCCGCGCACCTTGCGCATCTCGATCGGCGCCAGGTTGTCGATCCGCCGTCCGCCCAGCCGGATCTCGCCGGCCGCGATGCGTCCGGGCGGGTCGATGAGGCCGATGATCGCCGCACCGGTTTGCGATTTCCCCGCGCCCGACTCGCCGACGACGCCCAGCACCTCGCCGGGCGCGATGGAAAACGAGATGTCCTGCACCGCCACCAGCGTCCGGTGCCGCGTCGGGAATTCCACCCGAAGGCCGTCGACGCTGAGGAGCGGATCGTCGAACGACGGCCTCGCGTCACGTTCCGCCGCAGCGGCGGGCGTCGCCATCGTCCCGCTCATTGCAGCTTCGGATTGAGCGCGTCGCGCAGCCAATCGCCGACCAGGTTGATCGCCAGCACCATGATCACCAACGCGGCACCCGGGAAGATGGTGATCCACCATTCGCCGGAAAAGAGGAAATCGTTGCCGACGCGGATCAGCGTTCCGAGCGAAGGCTGCGTCGGCGGGACGCCCACGCCGAGGAACGACAGCGTCGCCTCGGTGATGATCGCGGTGGCGATGTTGAGCGTCGCCAGCACGAGGACCGGGCCCATCACGTTCGGCAGCAGGTGCCGGCGCATGATCCTGAGCGGCGTGATGCCGATCACCCGGGCCGCTTGCACGTACTCCTTGGTCTTCTCGACCATCGTCGAGCCGCGAACGGTGCGCGCATATTGCACCCAGTTGGCGAGCCCGATCGCCAGGACCAGCACCGCCAGCGCAACGCCAGTCTGCGCGTCGCGCGGCAGCACGGCGCGCGCGACGCCGTCGATCAGAAGCGCGATCAGGATCGCAGGAAAGGAGAGCTGGACGTCGGCGATGCGCATGATGATGGCGTCGACCTTGCCGCCGACATACCCCGCGATGAGCCCCAGCGTCACGCCGAGGAGCATCGCGAACGCCACCGACGCCAGGCCGACGAGCAGCGAGATGCGCGCGCCGAACATGATCGCTGACAGCACGTCGCGTCCCTGGTCGTCGGTGCCGAGCAGGAACACCGACCGTCCGCCCTGTTCCCATGCTGGCGGGGTCAGCGCGTCCTGCAGGTTCAACGTCTTGAGATCGAACGGATTGTGCGGCGCGACCCAGGGTGCGAAGAACGCCGCGACCAGGCAGATCAGCAGCGTAATCGTGGAAGCCACCGCGACCGGATTGCGGCGGAAACTGTAGAGCATGTCGCTCTTCCAGGCCGCCGACAGGCGCGCCCCGCTTGCGCCGGTCACATCGGCGACGGAGACCGGATCCGTCATGCGCGCGAATCCGCCAGCGTTGCCGCCGTCCCGTGCCTGGCGCGGCTCACTTCACGACGACCCACTTGAGCCAGTTGTTGTTGTCCGGAAGCTGCACCAGCGAGACGTTCTTGCGCATCGCCCACGCGAGCGCCTGCTGGTGCAGCGGCAGGTGCCCCACGTCGTCGCTGTGCAGCTTGAACGCCTCGGCGATCAACGCGTTGCGCTTCCCTTCGTCGAGCTCGCTCGCGATCTGCGGACCGAGCGCGTCGATACGCTTGTTGCTGTAGCTGCCGAGGTTGAACTGCCCCTGGCCGCTGGCTCCGGGGCTCATCACCAGCGCGAACAGCGCGTTGTGCGAATCGTACGAACTGGGCGTCCAGCCGAGAAGATAGAACGATGTGTTGCGCGAGAGGATCTTCGGAAAATAGGTGACCTTGGTCTCGGCCATCAGGTTCACCTTGACGTCGATCTTCGCCAGCATCGCCGCGATCGCCTGGCAGATCAGCGAATCGTTGACGTAGCGGTCGTTCGGGCAGTTCATCCCGATTTCGAATCCGTCGGGATAGCCTGCCTCGACCATGAGCTTCTTCGCCGCCGCGGGATCGTAGGGCAGCCGCTTGTTGAGCTCCGCCGCGAACCCGCGGATGCCGGGCGCCACCATCAGGTTGGTCGGCGTGGCCGCGCCGCGCATTATGCGCGTCTTGATCGCGTCGATGTCGATCGCCTGGTAGAACGCCTGCCGGACCCGCTTGTCCTTGAACGGGTTCTTGCCCTTGACGCTGGAGAACAGGAGCTCGTCGCGCGACTGGTCCATGCCGAGGAAGATCGTGCGGAGCTCGGGCCCTTGCAGGATCACGAGGTCGGCGTTGGCCTTGAGCTTCTCGATGTCCTGCAGCGGTACCGGCTCCATCATGTCGATCTCGCCAGTGATGAGCGCCGCGACCCGCGTCGCGTCGTTCTTGATCGGCGTGAACACCGCTTCGGTGACGTTGCTCTCGACCTTCTCCCAGTAGGCGGGATTGTTGACCAGGACCGTCTTGACCCCCGGCTCGCGCGTCTTCAGCATGAAGGGCCCGGTGCCGTTGGCCTTCATCGTCGCGGCGTTCTCCTTGCCCTTGCGCACGTCGACCGGCGTGGTGGCGTTGTTCTTCTCGCACCACGACTTGGACATCATGTACCAGGAGTTGATCGTGTCCGGCAGGATGGGGAACGGCTCCGTCGTCACGATGTCGATGGTGAAGTCGTCGACCTTGCGGATCTCCTTGATCGGGCCGACGTAGGTCTTGACGTCGGAACCCTCGCCCTTACCGCGCTCGTACGAAAAGATCACGTCGTCGGCCGTGAACGCCGAGCCGTCGTGGAACTTGACGCCCTTGCGGAGGTTGAAGCGCCACAGCGTGGGCGTCGTCTGCTTCCAGGACGTCGCGAGCAGCGGAACGAGCTCGAGCTTCTTGCCGCGCCCGACCAGCGGCTCGTAGATGTTGCCGGTGACGTTGAGCTGCAGCGTCTCGTTGAGCGAGTGCGGATCCATCGAGATCGCGTCGCCCTGGTCGGCGAAGCGCAACACCGCCGCGTCGGCGCCCATGGCAATCAACAGTCCGGCGACGAGCACGGCCGCGCGTTTCATTGCAATCATTCTTTCCTCCAAGGAGTCGTTCGAACCCGTTCACTTCACCGGTAGCGGCATCGCGCGCTCGGCGAGCGCCGCGAGGTAGCCGGCGCCCAGCGGAATCACCGCGTCGTTGAAATCGTACTTGCTGTTGTGCAGGAAGCAACCGCCCTCGCCGCCGCCCTGCCCCAGCCGCGCGAACGCGCCCGGCTTCGCCTGCAGCATGAACGAGAAATCCTCCGACCCCATCGACGGATCGAGGTTGCGCACGACGTTTCCCGCGCCGACGAGCGCTTCGGCGACGTCGGCGGCGAAGTGCGCTTCGGTCGTGTGGTTGATCGTCGCCGGGTAGACGCGCTCGTAGCGGATCGTCGCGCTCGCGCCGAATGCGGCCGCGATCGTCGGGACGAGCTCACCCAGGCGCCGCTCGATCATGTCCTGGGTTGCCGGGCGGAACGTGCGCACCGTGCCGACGAGCTTTGCGTGCGCGGGAATCACGCTCATCGCGCCGGGATTGCCCGCCTGCATCGCGCAGATGCTGACGACGGCGGTGTCGATCGGGCTCACGTTGCGCGCGACGATCGACTGCGCCGCCGTGATGATGTGCGCCGCGACGAGCACCGGGTCGATCGCCGCGTGCGGATGCGCACCGTGCCCGCCGCGGCCGTCGATGATGATCTCGATCCGGTCGGCCGCCGCCATCGCGGGCCCGGGCGTGATGCCGATCTGGCCCGGCGGCAGGCCGGGCCAGTTGTGCAGCGCGAACACGCGCTCCGCCGGGAATCGCTCGAAGAGACCGTCGTCGATCATCTCGCGCGCGCCGGCGTAGCCCTCCTCGCCGGGCTGGAAGATGAGATACGCCGTGCCGTCGAACGCTCGGGTCTCGGCGAGATAGCGCGCCGCGGCGAGCAGCATCGTCGTGTGTCCGTCGTGGCCGCAGCCGTGCATGCGCCCGTCGTAGCGCGACTTGTGCGCGAAGTCGTTCTCCTCCTGCATCGGCAGCGCGTCCATGTCGGCGCGCAGCCCCACCGACGCATTGCGCGTGTCCTTGCTTCCGCGAATCACTGCGACGACGCCGGTGCGGCCGATGCCCGGATGGAATTCGATGCCGAGCGCTGCCAGCGCCTCGCAGACGACGCGTGCGGTCCGATGCTCCTCGAAGCCGAGCTCGGGATGCTGGTGGAGATCGCGGCGCACCGCCGCGAAATCATCCTGCCAGCGCCTGATGTGATCGACCGGGCTTGCCATCGGCGTCTTCAGTGCGCGAGCGCGCGCTCGACGCGCAGCCGCGGGTCGACCGCGTAGTACGTGAGGTCGACGATGAGGTTGATCAGCACGAAGATGAGCGCGATGAAGCACAGGTATGCGGCCATCACGGGAATGTCGGCGAAGTTAACGGCCTGGATGAACAGGAAGCCCATTCCGGGCCACTGGAAGACCGTCTCGGTGACGATCGCGAACGCGACGATGCCGCCGAGCTGCAGCCCGGTGATCGTGATGACGGGCACCAGCGTGTTCTTGAGCGCGTGCCCGAAATACAGCGCGCGGTCGGTGATGCCGCGGGCGCGGGCGAACTTGATGTAATCGGTGCGCAGCACCTCGAGCATCTCGGCGCGCACGAGCCGCATGATCAGCGTCATCTGGAAGAGCGACAGCGTGATCGACGGCAGGATCAGCGCCTTGAGACCGCTCTTGGTGAGGAGGCCCGTGGTCCACCATCCCAGCGCGACGGTGTCACCGCGGCCGAACGACGGCAGCCAGCCGAGGATCACCGCGAACACGAGGATCAGCAGGATGCCGATCAGGAAGGTCGGCAGGCTCACGCCCACCAGCGAGCCTGCGAGCATCACCTGCGCGAGCACGGTGTCTCGCTTGAGCGCCGTGTACACGCCGAGCGGAATGCCGATGACGAGCGCGAGTGCGGCAGCGACCGCAGAGAGCTCGAGGGTTGCCGGCAGCCGCTCCTTGATCAGCGTGGCGACGGGCCGGCCCTGCCGCAGCGAAAGCCCGAAGTCGCCCTGCGCCGCATGGCCGACGAAGCGCGCGAACTGCACGGGAAACGCCTGGTCGAGTCCGAGGTCGCTGCGCAGCTTCGCGCGCTCCTCGAGCGTCGCGTCCTGTCCGACCATGAACGCGACGGGGTCGCCGACGAAATTGAACATGCCAAAGGCGATGAAGGCGACGACCGCCATCACGGCGACCGACTGCAGGATCCGCCTGACGATGAATGCTAGCAAGGAAGCGCCGTTCGCACCGGGGAGATCAGAGTCGTTGCACTGCGGTGCATCGGAGAAAATCGCATCGGACGATCATGCCCAAACCCGGATGGAGCGTCAATGCGCTCCGAACCTGCGGCAGGCCCGGCCGCCGCCCGTCGCCTTCTGCGGGCGAGATATTTTATGGTTCAATACCACGCCTGCGCCGCCAGCAGGGGCCGGCCAAGCGCTTCGGGCGCGGGCCGCGTCGCGTTTCCGACCTTCCATGCTGCGCTTCTTCGTCACGCGAATCAGCCTCATCATTCCGACCTTTCTCGGGATGACGCTGCTCGCGTTCTTCCTGATCCGGCTCGTTCCCGGCGACCCGATCGAGACGATGGCCGGCGAGCGCGGCATCGATCCGGCGCGACACGCGGCGCTGCTCAAGGATTACGGGCTCGATCGCCCGGTGCTCGTCCAATACGGGATCTACATCGGGCGCGTCCTGCACGGCGACCTCGGCAAGTCGATGATCACGCAGGAGCCGGTGGTGCACGAGTTCGCCGCGCTGTTCCCCGCGACGATCGAGCTCGCGCTTTGCGCGATTGTCTTCGCGCTGGTCATCGGCATTCCTGCCGGGATGATCGCCGCGGTGCGCCGCAATTCGGTGTTCGACCACGGCGTGATGGGGGTATCCCTGACCGGCTACTCGATGCCGATCTTCTGGTGGGGGCTGCTGCTGATCCTGCTCTTCTCCGTCGAGCTCGGCTGGACGCCGGTGTCCGGCCGCATCGCGGTCAAGTACTACATCGAGCCGGTGACCGGGTTCCTCACGATCGACGCGCTGTTGTCGGGAGAGAAGGGAGCGTTCCAATCCGCGGTGTCGCACCTGATCCTGCCGATGATCGTGCTGGGCACCCAACCGCTCGCCATCATCGCCCGGATGACGCGCTCGGCGATGCTCGAGGTGCTGGGCGAGGACTACATTCGCACCGCAAGAGCCAAGGGCCTGTCGCAACTGCGCGTCGTCGCGCTGCACGCGTTTCGCAACGCGCTGATCCCGGTCATCACCGTCATCGGGCTGCAAGTGGGCGTGCTGTTCACGGGTGCGATCCTCACCGAGACGATCTTCTCATGGCCCGGTGTCGGCAAGTGGATGATCGAAGCGATCAACCGGCGCGATTATCCGGTGCTACAGGGCGGATTGCTGATGCTGGGCTTCATCGTGATGATCGTGAATCTGCTGGTCGATGTCGCTTATGGCGTGATCAACCCGCGGATAAGGCGGGCGACATGAGCGAGCGGGGCGAAGCCAAGGACGCCTGCTCGAGCAGGGCGAAGCCAAGGCCCGAAGGGCGCGTCTGCGAGCGCGGGCGGCGCCCGACGCACGGACCGTTCGCATGTCTCGACCTTGCAAAGAGGGCGCATCAAAGCTCGCGTCCGCGAGCGATTGAGGGAGGCCGACAACGCGGTGCATCTTTAGCCGCAACCGATGCGGAGGCCGAGACATGAGCACGCCCTCGCTTGTTGCCGAGGTGGCGGCGCGCCCGCGCCCCCGGGCCGCTGCGCGAATTCTGGAGCTATTTCAGCGCCAACCACGGGGCAGTTGCGGGCCTGATCGTTGTCGTCACGGTGCTGCTGATGGCGGCGTTCGCCAACGTGCTGGCGCCCTATCCGCCGGACCTCACCAACAACGCGGTATTCCTGAAGCCCCCGTTCTGGCAAGTCGGCGGCTCGAGCGCTTACCTGCTCGGCACCGACGCGATCGGGCGCGACATCCTGTCCCGGCTCATCTACGGCGCTCGCCTTTCGCTGCTGATCGGCATCGCCGTCGTCGCACTGTCGATCGTCGTCGGCATCGCACTCGGACTGATCGCGGGGTTCGCGCGAGGCGTGACCGAGATCGCGATCATGCGACTGATGGACATCATCCTGACGCTCCCCAGCCTGCTGCTCGCCATCGTGATCGTCGCGATCCTCGGACCGGGAATCATGAACGCGATGCTCGCGGTGGCCGTCGTCGTGCTGCCGCATTACGTGCGCATCACGCGGGCCGCGGTGATTTCGGAGACGGCGAAGGACTACGTCACGGCGGCGCGCGCCAACGGGGCGGGACGGTTGCGCCTGATGTTCAACGAAGTGCTGCCCAACTGCGCGGCGCCGCTGATCGTGCAGGCGTCGCTCGGCGTTTCGGTGGCCATCCTCGATGCCGCCGCGCTGGGCTTTCTGGGCCTGGGCGCGCAACCGCCCGCTTCCGAGTGGGGGACGATGCTGGCCGACGCGCGCGAGTTCGTGCTGCGCGCGTGGTGGGTGGTGACGTTTCCGGGAATCATGATCCTGACGACGGTGCTCGCCTTCAACCTGCTGGGCGACGGGCTGCGCGATGCGCTCGACCCGAAGCTCAAACGCTGATCGCCGCCATCCATGGCCCTCCTTGAAATCGAAGACCTCCACGTCGAATTTCCGTCGCGGGGCGCGGTGATGCACGCGGTCGAGGGCGTGAGCCTCGCGCTGGACGAGGGCGAGGTGCTGGGAATCGTCGGCGAATCGGGCTCCGGGAAGAGCGTCACCATGCTCGCCGTCATGGGACTCACCGCCTATCCCGGACGCGTGCGTGCCAACCAATTGCATTTCGCGGGCCGCGACCTGCAGCAAATGTCGGAGCGCGAGCGCCGGAAGTTGATCGGCAAGGACGTTGCCATGATCTTCCAGGATCCGACGACGAGCCTCAATCCGTGCTTTACCGTCGGCTTCCAGCTTTGCGAGACGCTGCGGCTGCATCTGGGAATGGATGGAAAGGCCGCACGCCATCGGGCGATCGAGTTGCTCGAGCAGGTCGGGATCCCCGCCGCGTCGAGCCGGCTCGGCGACTATCCGCATCAGCTCTCCGGCGGCATGAATCAACGCGTGATGATCGCGATGGCCATCGCCTGCAACCCGCGGCTCCTGATCGCGGACGAGCCGACGACCGCGCTCGACGTGACGATCCAGGCGCAGATTCTCGATCTGCTGCGCGGGCTGCAGCGTGAACGCGGCATGGCGTTGATCCTCGTCACGCACAACATGGGCGTCGTCGCCGAGATGGCCCGCCGCGTGATCGTCATGTATGCGGGCCAGGTCGTCGAGGAGCGCCGCGCTGATGCGCTCTTCGCGGCGCCGGAGCATCCGTATACCGCGGCGCTGCTGGCGGCGATGCCCGAGCGCAGCACCGGCGAGACGCGCCTCGCCACCATTCCGGGCGTCGTCCCGGGCCTCTACGACCGGCCGCAGGGCTGCCTGTTCGCGCCGCGCTGCCGGTACGTCACCGGGCTCGCGTGTCGAACGCGCCCCGAGCTCCGCCCGTGGGCCGGCGGCCGGGTTCGTTGCCACTTTCCGCTTTCCGATCCGCACCGTGACGCCGCGATCGCGGCGGACGCCATCTCCGTTCAGTCGACGCTGTGAGTGACACCACCCCGCTGAATCCGCCTGTCGTCGAGGCGAAGGACCTGACGCGTATCTATGAGATTCGCCATGGTCCCTTCCGCGAAGCGGCAAAGCTCCACGCGGTGGCCGGTGTTTCGTTCACGATCGAGGCGGGCCGGACGCTGGCCGTCGTGGGTGAATCCGGCTGCGGCAAGTCGACGCTTGCGCGTGTGGTTTCGTTGATCGAGAAACCGAGCGGCGGCAACCTGCGCCTTGGCGGCATCGATGCGGTCAACACGACGTCATCGCAGCAGCGGGCGCTGCGCAAGACCGTGCAGATGGTGTTCCAGAATCCCTACGGCTCGCTCAATCCGCGCAAGAAGATCGGCGCGATCCTCGACGCGCCGCTCGCGATCAATACCGATCTCGCACCCGCCGAGCGCGCGCTGCGCGCGCGGACAATGCTGGCGAAAGTCGGCTTGCGCCCCGAGCACTACGTCCGCTATCCGCACATGTTCTCCGGCGGTCAGCGCCAGCGCATTGCGATTGCGCGTGCGCTGATGCTGAACCCGGCGCTGGTCGTGGCCGACGAGCCTGTTTCGGCGCTCGACGTATCGGTCCAGGCGCAGGTGCTCAACCTGTTTGCTGACCTGCAGGGCGACCTGGGTCTCGCTTACCTCTTCATTTCGCACGATCTGGGGGTCGTCCGGCACATCGCGCACGAGGTGCTGGTGATGTACCTTGGCCTGGCCATGGAACAAGGCAGCAAGGAGCGCATATTCACCCACCCGCTTCACCCCTACACGCAGGCGCTGCTGGCCTCGACGCCCGGCCTCGCGCCGGCCGGCCGCCCGGAGCGCATCGTGCTCAAGGGCGAATTGCCTTCGCCGCTCAACCCGCCGGCAGGATGCGTGTTCTCCACCCGCTGTCCGCACGCCATCGAGCGCTGTCGCATCGAGCGGCCCGCCTTGCGCCCCCTCGGCGGCAGACAGGTATCATGCCATCTCGCGGAACGTTTCCTCGAACCCGGCCATTCCGATGCGGGCGAGCCGGTGCCGCAGGTCACTTGAGCCCCACTGAAAGAGGAGTCCATGTCATGACGAAGCTCGATCCGACTTTGCGCCAGCTTTCCGGCGCCCGCCGTGCGCTGTTTGCGGCGCTGGCGCTTCCGATCCTGTTCGCCACCACTGGCGTCGCAGCGAAGACGCTGGTGTTCTGCTCCGAAGGCAGCCCCGAGAATTTCTATCCCGGCGTGAACACGACCGGCACGTCATTCGACGCCAACAGCCAGATCTACAGCCGCATCGTCGATTTCGAGCGCGGCGGCACGACCGTCGTCCCCGGCCTCGCCGAGCGCTGGGAGATCTCGCCCGACGGCAAGGTCTACACGTTCCACCTGCGCAAGGGCGTGAAATGGCACAACCACCGCGCGTGGAAGCCCACGCGCGATTTCAACGCCGACGACATGATCTTCGCGATCGAGCGCCAGTGGAAGGAATCGAATCCGTATTTCAAGGTGACGAGCACCAACCACTCGTACTTCAACGACATGGGGATGCCGAAGCTCTTGAAGTCGGTCGAGAAGGTCGACGACTACACGGTGCGGATCACGCTGGAGCGGGCGGAGGCGCCGTTCCTGTCCGACCTGGCGATGGAATACGCGGGGGTCCAGTCGAAAGAGTACGCCGACGCGATGCTGAAGGCCGGCACGCCGGAGAAGATCGACCAGGAGCCGATCGGCACCGGACCCTTCTACCTCGTCCAGTACCAGAAGGACGCGGTGATCCGCTACAAGGCGTTTCCGCAATACTACGGCGGCAAGGCGAAGATCGACGACCTCGTGTTCTCGATCACGCCGGACGCGTCGGTGCGCTGGGCGAAGCTGCAGAAGGGCGAATGCCACGTGATGCCGTACCCGAACCCAGCCGACCTCGACGCGATCCGCAAGGACCCGAACGTCGTCGTGCTCGAGCAGCCCGGCCTCAACATCGGCTATCTCGCCTACAACGTGACCAAGAAGCCGTTCGACGACGTGCGGGTGCGCAAGGCCGTCAACATGGCGATCAACAAGAAGGCGATCATCGACGCCGTCTATTTGACAACCGGCGTGGCGGCGAAGAATCCGATTCCTCCGACGCAATGGTCGTACAACGACGCGATCAAGGACGATCCCTATGACCCCGCCGCGGCGAAGAAGCTGCTGGCCGAGGCCGGCTATCCGAACGGCTTCACGACAGACCTGTGGGCGATGCCGGTCCAGCGGCCGTACAACCCCAACGCGAGGCGGATTGCGGAATTGATGCAGGCCGACCTCAGCAAGGTCGGCGTCACGGCCGAGATCAAGAGCTTCGAATGGGGCGAGTACCGCAAGCGGATGCAGAACGGCGAGCACCAGATGGGGATGCTGGGCTGGACCGGCGACAACGGCGACCCGGACAACTTCCTGCACAACCTGCTCGGCTGCGACGGGGCGAAGCCCGGCGGCAGCAACGTGTCGAAGTGGTGCTACCAGCCGTTCGACGACCTCGTGCTGAAGGCGGTGACCCTGACCGACCAGAAGCAGCGCTCGGACCTCTACATGAAGGCACAGGTCGTCTTCAAGGAGCAGGCGCCGTGGTTCACGATCGCGCACGCGGTGCAGCTCAAGCCTGTGCGCAAGGAAGTGATCGACTACAAGCTCTCGCCGTTCGGCCGCCACACTTTCTATGGGGTCGACATCAAGGAATGACCGTAGCGATTCTCCGAGAGCACACGATCGAAACGCCCCGCCGCACGCGGGGCGTTTTTCTTTCCGCTAGCCTTCCCGTTCGGCGACCCGCGCCCGCCGCGTCGCGAAGAGGCAGATGCCTGCCGCCACCGAGACGTTGAGGCTCGCGACGGTGCCCGAGAGCGGAATGCCGACGATGCGGTCGCACAGCTCGCGCGTGAGGCGGCGCAGCCCGGACCCTTCCGCGCCCAGCACCCACGCGACCGGGCCGGTGACATCGGCGTCAAACAGGCTCTCGCCGCCCGCGTCGGCGCCGAGGATCCACACGCCCTTCGACTTCAGGTCGCGCAGCGTTCGCGCGAGATTGGTGACCGTGATGACGGGGATCGTGTCGGCCGCGCCGCTCGCCGCCTTCGCGACGGTCGCGTTAACGCCGACGGCACGATCCTTGGGAACGATCACCGCATGCGCGCCGAAGACGTCGGCATTGCGCAGGCACGCACCCAGGTTGTGCGGATCGGTGACGCCGTCCAGCACGAGCAGCAGCGCGGGCTCCGAGAGCGTTTCCATGACGTCGTCGAGCGACACCGGCGCATCGGCCGAGGAGACGATGGCGACGATCCCCTGGTGGCGGTCCGTGCCGGCGATTTCGCGAAGGCGCGTCTCGTCGGCCGAGTGAACCGGGCATTGCGCGAGCTCCGCCCGGGCAATCAGGTCGCGCGTGCGCGCGTCGTGGCGCCCAGACGCAACATAGAGCGACTGCACGGAGTCCGGCCGCTGCCGCAGGCGCGCGGTCACCGCATGGAATCCGTGGAGGGTCCTCGTGTCACCCAAGGGAAAAGGCGCGTCGTCGGACGCGGTAGCGCGCCAAGCCGGCGCCGCGCCGAGTGTACCGCAGCGGCACGCGCACCCCGCCGCCGTGGCAACGCGGCTCGCGACAGCTCCCGCGCACCGAGGGCCGCATCCACCTTGTCTCGGATAGCGTCCATCGGGACGGCGGCTTGGAGGCCGTCGCTGTTTTCCGCTATAATTTCGCGTTTCGCTTCGTGCCGGCGTAGCTCAGTTGGTAGAGCAGCGCATTCGTAATGCGAAGGTCGAGGGTTCAACTCCTTCCGCCGGCACCATATAAAACAATGATTTAGCGAAACAATCCTTCCCGCGCAATTCTGCTAGTAAGTGGTTTCATTATTTACTTCGCGCAACGGGGGAACGCAACTCGCACACGCGAGGGCATTGCTCACGCGTCCCGTGCGGTCCCGCGACTCACTTCACACGCGCGTCAATCGCATCGCCCATCAGTGGTGATCTCCCAGGCCGCATAGCGCGCTACATCTCGCACCGCTCGGCGACGTACCTGGCGCGGTGCGCTCCTTGGGCAGCGGGTCGCGGAACCGGAACGGGTAAAGCACAAGAATCGCCGGCGCGTGCATTGGTCCGCCCCTTTACGTCAACACGGCTCACCTCGACCGGTCAGCGGGGGCCCGCACCGAACAAAATGTCGCGGTCCAGCTCGGCCCCACGCCGAAGGCTTCCATGGCGCAGTCGCCTAGGATCAGCGCCAGAACGATCCAATAGACGGCGCTCCATCGGCGGAATTTGGCAACGGACATAGTACTTCTCGAGAGAGCAGTGCGGAGTCTAACGTCGGGGCGGACTAGATAGCTGCTGCGTATCAGCCCAGATCGCCGTGGCCAGGGAATCGTCCTGCCTGTCGTAGCGCGGCAGGTCAGTCAAAGCGGTGGTTGGCTTCCCGTCTTTCGTGTGGCTGTAAAGGTACGCGTTCCGGCCGCGTCTTACGTTGATGCCGACGTGGTCCGTGTTCCTGAAGCTATCGCGCCCGGCTGCCTGCACCACCCAAACCTTGTCGCCGCCACGAATGAGGCGTGCAACATCCTCGCACCAAACCCGTTCGCCGTGCCGAAGAGCAACCATGCCGTTGCGCTCGTCCCGCACGACCTTGTGCAACATCACTTGATCGATCTCGCCAAGGTTCATGTTCCAGTGGATCGCGCTGATGCCGTAGTGGTTCATGTTCGCCCCCGTACCTAGGAGTGGCGCCCCGGCCGAAGGTGGTTTGGCGACCTACCGGTTCAGGGCATATGGAAGTCTAGCGCAAGGGCACGCGCGGCGCTGTAGGGCGTGCGCTGTCGCATCGATCCCCTACCGAAAGTCGGGGCATTTGCCACGATCTTTCTGCTATTTGACCAAAATGCGCGTAAGGTGAGTCGATCCGCTCGCGTCGCACGAGCCCTTCCGCAAAAAGCTATCGAGCCACTATTTCCAACATTGCGCATGCATTACCCATCGCGGCCGAATCGTGCGGCCAGCCGGTCGCGCATGTCGCACCCGCGGCGTCACCCGCGCAGGTCTTCTCGATCCACGCGCTCCGCATCCATTGTCAATCGTGCACGCTGCGCGAACTCTGTCTGCCCGTTGGCCTTAACGTCGGCGAGACGGAGCAGCTCGACAAGCTGGTCCTGCACCGAAACCGATTCAAGAAGAATGAAACGCTATATCGCGCTGGAGACCCCTTCCGTGCGCTATACGCGATCCGAATGGGATCGTTCAGGACCACCGTGCTTGCCGAGGATGGCCGCGAACAGATCGTTGGCTACCACATGCTGGGCGAGATCATTGGATACGACGGCATCGGAACCGACAAGCACACCGTGGGGGCGATTGCACTCGAGGAAGCTGACGTCTGCGCGCTACCCTTCTCCGAAATCGAGGACCTCGCGCGTACCGTGCCAATGATGCAGCACAATCTCCATCAGTTCATGTCCAGGGAGATGATGCGGGACCAAGGTGCAATGCTCATGCTCGGCAGCATGCGTGCCGAAGAGCGACTCGTTGTGTTTCTCCTGAACCTGGCCGACCGCTACCGCCGCCGCGGCTATTCGTCCACCGAATACACGCTGCGGTTAACGCGCGCCGAGATCGGCAGCTATATTGGTCTGAAGCTCGAAACAGTGAGCCGCGTCTTTTCGCGGCTTCAGGAGGAAGGGTTGATTCAGGTGCAGGGTCGCTCGATCAAGCTGCTCGACCCGGTCAGCTTGAAAAGGATGGTTGGGCAGCGCAGTTGACGTATTCTCGGCAATTCACCTCATTTCGGATTCCTTGATCCAGGGGATATCAGAAT
Organism: uncultured beta proteobacterium; assembly: GCA_963846855.1. Taxonomy (GTDB): domain Bacteria; phylum Pseudomonadota; class Gammaproteobacteria; order Burkholderiales; family Casimicrobiaceae; genus CAIWHR01. Next base: position 1,345,424 of record CAWJXK010000008.1, on the reverse strand, counting down.
GGCGAACCCCGCGGACAATGGGATCGATTGGAAAACGATCAAGTCCGAGCCGGCCGACATGCCCAAGTAACTCCGAACGGGGCAAGTCAGGGGCGGGATGTCCCGCCCTTTTTCTTTTGGCGCGCCCGGCGGACATGGGCGGACGGGATGCATGCAGTCCGCCCAACCCGGGAGGCGAGCATCTCACCCCCTCTCGACTTCGCCCGGGCGACGAAAAAGTGTGCCATTCCGGCCGCTTCGTTGGACAATTGCGGTTTCGGCATACCCCGGAGCTTTCATGAATCGCCTCTGCCGGCTGCGGGTCGTGACCGCGGCCCTCCTCGTCACCCTGGCGTCCGCCGCGCTCGCCGCAGAGCCCGTGAAGCTGGGCGAGCTCAACAGCTACAAGACGTTCCCGGCCTTCCTCGAACCCTACAAGAAGGGCATGGAGCTCGCGCGGGACGAGATCAACGCCGCGGGCGGCGTTCTCGGGCGTCCGATCGAGATCGTCGTGCGCGACGACAACGGCAACCCGGGCGATGCGGTGCGCGTCGCCGAAGAGCTGCTCTCGCGAGAAAAGGTCGTGATGCTGATGGGCACGTTCGCATCGAACGTGGGGCTCGCGGTTGCCGACCTCGCCCGGCAGCGCAAGGTGCCGTTCCTCGCCGCGGAGCCCCTCACCGACAAGATCGTCTGGGAGAACGGCAACAAGTACACGTACCGGCTGCGCGCGTCGACCTTCATGCAGACGGCGATGCTGGCGCCCGAGGCCGCGAAGCTCGGCAAGAAGCGCTGGGCGATCGTCTACCCGAATTACGAGTACGGCCAGTCGGCGACCGCGGCGTTCAAGAAGCTCATGATCGCGCTGCAGCCGGGCGGCATCGAATTCGTCGAGCAGGCGGTGCCGCTCGGGAAGATCGAGGCCGGCCCGGTCGTGCAGGCGCTGATCGACGACAAACCCGATGCGATCTTCTCGTCGCTCTTCGGTACCGACCTCGCCCGCTTCGTCCGCGAAGGCGAGCTGCGCGGCCTCTTCAAGGGTCGTCCGGTGTTCAACCTGCTGGGCGGCGAGCCCGAATACCTCGATCCGATGAAGGACGAGGCGCCGGTCGGCTGGTGGGTGACGGGCTATCCGTGGTACGCGATCGGAACGCCCGCGCACAAGCGCTTCCTCGACGCGTATCAGGCGAAATGGAAGGACTATCCGCGTCTCGGCTCCGTCGTCGGGTATACGACCGTCGTCACGGCCGCCGCCGCGATCCGCAAGGCGGGATCGACCGACCCCGAGAAGATCGTCGCCGCGCTCGGCAACCTCAGCGTCGAATCGCCGTTCGGCAGGATCACCTTCCGCGCCCTCGACCATCAGTCGACGATGGGCGCGTTCGTCGGCCGCACGGCGGTCAAGGACGGCAAGGGCGTGATGGTCGACTGGCGCTACGCCGACGGCAAGGACTACCTGCCCTCCGACGACGCCGTGAAGAAGCTTCGGCCCGCGAACTGACTCGTACATTTTCGGGCAGTCCCCGGCGGACCCGACGCGAATCGCCCGGGCCGCGTGAATGACACGGCGTCGACGGTGCATGCGCCCGGCGGGCTAGAATCGCGGCCTGCGGCGCTTCGCGCGCCGCCGACCTGGTTTCCCGACGCGTGTCTTCCGCCTCCCTGCTCGCGCAACTCCTGACCGGCCTCTCCGGCGCGTCGTCGCTGTTCCTCGTCGCCGCCGGCCTGACGCTGATCTTCGGCGTCACCCGCGTCGTCAATTTCGCCCACGGCTCGCTGTACATGCTGGGCGCCTACATCGCCTGGACGCTGAGCGAAGCGCTGGGGCGCGGTCCACTCGGCGTCTGGGGCGGCGTCCTGGTCGCGGCGCTGGCGGTCGCCGCGCTCGGCGCGCTGATCGAGGCACTGCTCCTGAAGCGCATCTACTCGGCGCCCGAGCTCCTGCAGCTCGCGGCGACGTTCGGCATCGTGCTGATCGTCCGCGACGCGGCGCTGGCGATATGGGGGCCGGAGGATCTGCTCGGTCCGCGCGCCCCCGGCTTCACCGGCGCGATCGACGTGCTGGGGCGCGTCGTGCCGACCTACGACCTTCTTCTCATCGGCGTCGGCCCGGTCGTTCTCATCGGCCTCACCTGGCTCATCCACAAGACGCGCTTCGGCATGCTCGTGCGCGCGGCCACGGAGAATCGCGTTATCGCCGGCGCGCTCGGCATCAACGAGCGCGCGCTCTTCACCAGCGTGTTTGCGCTCGGCGCATTCCTCGCCGGCCTTGCCGGCGCCCTGCAGCTGCCGCAGGAGCCGGCCAATCTTGGCATGGACCTCGCGATCATCGCCGAGGCGTTCGTCGTCACCGTGGTCGGCGGACTGGGATCGATTCCGGGCGCATTCCTCGCCGCGCTGGTGATCGGATTGACGCGCGCGCTGTGCATCGGCCTCGGCACCGTCGAGATCGGCGGCATCGCGATCGCGTTTCCCAAGCTCACGCTGGTCGCCGAATTCGTCGTGATGGCGATCGTGCTGGTCGTGCGGCCCTACGGCTTCCTCGGCAAGGCCCCGCCGGCGCCGCCGACGACGCCCCTCGCCGAATTTCGCGCGCTCATCGTCGCGCCCGGCCGCCCGGCCGTGATCACCGCGATGGTCGCGTTCGTGCTGGCGGCGCTGCTGCCGGTGGTCGGTGACGCGTACACGCTGGTGCTCGCGACCGACGTCATCGTGTTCGCGCTGTTCGCCGCGAGCCTCCAGTTCCTGATGGGGACGGGCGGGATGGCGTCGTTCGGGCACGCCGCTTATTTCGGCGTCGGCGCCTACGCCGCGGCGCTCGCCGCGAAGCACGGCTGGCCGATGGGGGCCGCGCTCGCGGCCGCCCCATTTGCCGGATTCGCCGGCGCGGTCGTCGTCGGCTGGTTCTGCGTGCGGCTCTCCGGGGTCTATCTCGCGATGCTCACGCTCGCCTTCGCGCAGATCGCGTGGTCGATCGCGTTCCAGTGGGACAGCGTGACCGGCGGGTCCAATGGCCTCGTCGGCATCTGGCCGCCCGAATGGCTCGCGCACGGGCGTGCCTACTACTGGCTCGTCCTCGGCCTCGGCGCGACCGCGCTCGCCGCGCTCGCCTGGATCGCGCAGGCGCCGCTCGGATACGCGCTCCGCGCCTGTCGCGACTCGTCGCTGCGGGCGCAGGCGATCGGCATCGACGTGCGTGGCACGCAGCGCACGGCATTCGCGCTCGCGGGCGCGTTCGCCGGGCTCGCCGGCGGGCTGTATGCATTCTCCAAGGGCAGCATCTCCCCGGAAACGCTCGCCATTCCGCGTTCCGTCGACGCGCTCGTCATGGTGCTGCTCGGCGGGCTCAATGCGCTTGCCGGCCCGCTCATCGGCGCGGGCGTGTTCACCTGGCTCTCCGACACGCTCGCTCGCATCACCGATTACTGGCACGCCGTGCTCGGCGCGGCCATCCTCGTGATCGTGCTCGCGTTTCCGATGGGGATCGGCGGCGCGCTGTCCCGCTTCACCGCACGGTGGCGGGCGTGACGACGATCCTGCGCGTCGACGGTCTCTGCCGCGATTTCGACGGCGTGCACGCGGTGCGCGACGTGTCGTTCGAAGTCGACGCCGGCGAGCTCGTTGCGCTGATCGGTCCCAACGGCGCCGGCAAGACGACCTGCTTCAACCTCGTCAACGGCCAGCTCGTCCCGGATGCGGGCTCGGTCCGGCTCGGCGACGCGCGCATCGACGGGCTGCCGCCGCGCACGATCGCGAAGATGGGTGTGGGCCGCACGTTCCAGGTCGCGGCAACGTTCGCGTCGATGACCGTCCGCGAGAACGTGCAGCTCGCCCTCCTCGCGCACGCCGGGCAGGACCGCGGCATCGGAGCGCGGGCCACACTTGCGCTACGAGCCGAGGCCGACGCGCTGCTCGCGCGAGTGCGCATGACGAAGTTCGCCGACTTGGGCTGCGCGACGCTCGCCTATGGGGACGCGAAGCGCGTCGAGCTCGCGCTGGCGCTGGCCGGCGGGCCGCGGCTGCTGCTGATGGACGAGCCGACGGCAGGCATGTCGCCCAACTCGCGCAACCGGCTGATGCAGCTCGCCGCCGATCTCGCGCGCGAGCAGCAGATCGCGGTGCTTTTCACCGACCACGACATGGACGTCGTGTTCGGGCATGCCGACCGCGTGATCGTGCTCGACCGCGGCCGCATCCTCGCCGCCGGCACACCGGAGGTCATTCGTGCCGATCCGCGCGTGCGCTCGATCTACCTGGGCGAGGACGAGGCGGCGTAGCGCGAGGACCGCGTTATGCGCGCGAAGCGGCGCGAACGGACGTCAGGCGGTCAGGCGCGCGAATCCGTCGGCGAGATCGTCGATGAGATCGGCCGGATCCTCGAGCCCGATGGCGAGGCGCAGGCACGGCCCGCCCGCGTCCCAGCGGGTAGCCGTCCGCGCACGTTCGGGATACGTCGGAATCGCGAGGCTCTCGAATCCGCCCCAGCTCCAGCCCATCCTGAAGAGGCGCATCCCGTCCAGCATCGCATCGATGCGGGCCTTCTCCACGGGCTGCAGCACCACGGCGAAAAGTCCCGACGCCGCCGCGAAATCGCGCTTCCACAGCTCGTGACCCCGCGAGCCGGGGCGCGCCGGGTAGATGACCTCCTTCACTTCCGGCCGGCCCGCGAGCCACGCCGCGATCTCGAGCGCGCTGGCCTGGTGCCGCGCGAGCCGGGTCGGCAGCGTGCGCAGGCCGCGCAGGCCGAGAAAGCAGTCGTCCGAGGACGCGGTGACGCCCATGTCGGTCCACAGCCGGTGCAGCTCGGGAAATGCGGCCTCGTTGCTGACGATGAGCCCGAGCAGGACGTCGGAGTGACCGCCGATGTATTTGGTCGCCGCGTGAACGGAGACGTCGACGCCGTGATCGAACGAGCGGAAGCCGAACGGCGTCGCCCATGAATTGTCGATGAATGACCCGCGCGCCGCGCCGGTGCGCGACCGCGGCGATCGCCGGGATATCCTGCACCTCGAAGGTCAGCGATCCCGGGGATTCCGTGAAGACGAGCTTCGTGTTGTCGCGAAATTCACGCTCGATCGCGGCGCCCGCCAGCGGATCGTAATAGCTCACCTCGACGCCGAAGCGCGGCAGATGCAGGTCGCAGAACCGGCGCGTCGGCCCGTAGACGGCGTCGGTGACGAGGACGTGATCGCCGGTGCGCGAGAGCGCCAGCAGCGGAAACGTCGTCGCGGTGAGTCCGGAAGGAACGGCCAGCGCCGCGAAGCCGCCTTCGATCTCGGCGACCGCGCGCTGCAGGTCGGTGACGGTCGGCAAACCGTGCAGGCCATACGTAATGCCCGGATGCTGACCGCGTGCCGACTGTTCCAGCTCGGCGACCGTTTCGAAGAGGATCGTCGTCGCGCGAAACACCGGCGTGTTGACGGCCCCCATGAACTTTCCGGAGTCGCGCCCGAGGTGGCCCGCCTGCGTGGCGGGCCGCATCGGTTTCTTTTCCCTGGTCATGCGGCGTCCTTGGTCGTGCCGAGGGCGAGCGCCGCGCGGATCCGCGCGACCTGCTCCGGAATCGTGTCGCGCACGTCGACGACGACGGCGTCGGCGGGCTCTTCAAGCGTCGCGAACTGGCTGTCGAGCAGCGTCGCCGGCATGTAGCGGTGCTGCCGCGACGCCATCCGCGCGGCGATCGTCGCACGATCGCCCTTGAGATGGACGAAGCGGACGTCGCCCGGCCGCCGCCCGCCCGCGGCGATCCGGTCGCGGTAGACGGCACGCAGCGCCGAGCACGCGAGCACGGCGTGGCCGTCGTCCGCGAGCACGCTGGCGATCTTCGCCGCGAGCGCGTCGAGCCAGGGCCAGCGATCGGCGTCAGTCAGCGGCGTGCCTGCCGCCATCTTCGCGACGTTTTCCGGCGGATGGAAATCGTCGCCGTCGAAGAACGGCCAGCCGAGCGCCTCGGCGAGCGCGCGCCCGACCGACGACTTGCCCGACCCCGACACGCCCATCACCACGACGACCATCGGTTCACCGCTCGGTTCCCCTTGGTGCGAATGCGCCCCAGGATGCTACCGAGTAATCGCGATTCCGCCAATCGAGTCACCGGGTGGGGTAACGCGTCGCCACGAAGGCCGCGCCGACGATCAGCGTGCCGCCGATGAGCGTTCGCGCGCCGGGAACCTCTCCCAGAAGGAGCAGCGCCAGCACGATCCCGTAGACCGGCTCGAGAGCCACGATGACGCTCGCCGTATGCGCGCTGATGGTGCGCAAGCCGGCGATGAAGAGCGTGTGCGCGAGCGCCGTGCAGACGAGCCCCAGCACCAGGATGAGCGCGACGTCGCGCGCGCCGATCGCGCCGAGCGCCGCCGGGCTCGCCCACGCGAAGGGCAGAAGGCACAGCGCCGCGGTCAGGTTCTGCCAGAAGGCGACGTCGACCGCGCGGCGGTTGGCGACGAGGCGCCGGTTGAGCACGGCCAGCAGCGCGAACGTGAAGCCGGAGACGAGCCCCCACGCGAGACCCTGCAGCGTGCGGTCCTGGAGCGAGAACGAGGGCACGAGCGCGACCAAGCCGAACGTCACCAGCAGTGCCGTCGCGACCTTGCGCGGCGTCCATTGCCTTCGCAGCAGCAGCCATTCGAGAATCAGCACGAACAGCGGAAAGCTCGCGAACCCGAGGAGGCCGATGGCGACCGTCGAGGTCTGGATCGCCGCGAAGAAGCTCACCCAGTGGAGCGCCAGCACCGCGCCGTTGGTCACGAGGCGAAGCTCGAACGGGCGCCGCACCGCGCGCGTGCGGAGCAGGACGATGCCGAGCGCCGCCGCCGCGACGGCGGCGCGGCCCAGCACGATCGCGACGGGCGAGAGATCGATCCACTTGCCGAAGAGCCCCGCGAATCCGAACAGGAGCACCGCCGCGTGCAGTGCCGCAAGCGCGCTCCCGCGGGACATTCAGCAACGGCGGACGTTCGGCGTCATGGACCGCATTGTGCCACCCCGGCCATCGGAGGCCGCGCTGCGCTAGAATCGCGCTGCCACGAACGATTTGCGATGCCCGAGGCCGCGCGCGCCACAGAACGCGCGCGCCCGACCCCGCACCCGGAGGAGCCGATGCCGAATTCCATGCCGGCAAGCAAAGTGATTGCCGCCGTTCGCAATGCCCCGGGCAACCGGGTCAAGGTCGCCTGCTCCGACATCGACGGCGTGCTGCGCGGCAAGTACATCCACAAGGAGAAGTTCTACTCCGCGGTCGACGGCGGATTCGGCTTCTGCGACGTGGTGTTCGGCTGGGACATGATGGACGTCACCTACGACAACACGACGATGACGGGCTGGCACAAGGGGTTTCCCGACGCCGTCGCGCGGATCGACCTCGGCACGTATCGCACGGTGCCCTGGGACGACGGCGTGCCGTTCTTCCTCGGCGAGTTCGTGCACGAGGTCAAGGGCCGCGAGGCGCCGCTGCCGATCTGCCCGCGGCAGGTGCTGAAGCGGGTGCTCAAGCGGGCGGAAAAGCTCGGCGTGGTGCCGATGTGCGGAATGGAATTCGAGTGGTTCAACTTCGCCGAGACGCCACACTCGTGGGCGCAGAAGAAAGGCGTCGGCCCGACGCCGATCACGCCCGGCATGTTCGGTTACTCGCTGCTCCGCGCGAACGAGAATCGCGAGTTCTTCGCGGCGCTGATGGCGGACACCGAGGCGTTCGGCATTCCGATCGAGGGGCTGCACACCGAAACCGGCCCGGGCGTGTACGAAGTCGCGATCCTGTTCTCGGAAGCGCTCGAGTCGGCTGACCGCGCGATCCTCTTCAAGACCGCGGCCAAGGAGATCGGCGCCCGCTTCGGCATCATGCCGAGCTTCATGGCCAAGTGGAATCCGCAGCTGCCCGGCTGCTCGGGCCACATCCACCAGTCGCTCTCCGACGGGAAGAAGAATCTCTTCGCCGACGCCAAGGGCAGGAATGGCATGAGCCGGCTGTTCGAAAGCTACCTCGCGGGACAGGTCGCGGGGCTGATGGAGCTGGCGCCGATGTACTGGCCGACGATCAACAGCTACAAGCGTCTCGTCGACGGCTTCTGGGCACCGGTGAAGCCGACCTGGGGGCTCGACAACCGCACCGCGAGCTTTCGCGTGATCGCGAGCTCGCCCAAGGCGACGCGCCTCGAGACGCGCTGCCCGGGCGCCGACATGAATCCCGTATCTCGCCGCCGCCGCGTGCATCGCGGCGGGACTCTCGGGCGTCGAGAAGAAACTGAAGCTCACTGCCAAGCCCATTCACGGGACGAACCAGGGCGCCGAGCACATCGCGCGGGCGCCGCGCACGCTGATCGAGACGACGCGGATCTTCCGTGAGTCGAAGCTCGCGCGCGACTGGTTCGGCGACGAGTTCGTCGATCACTTCGCCGCGACCCGCGAGTGGGAGTGGCGGCAGTGGCTCGACGCCGTCACCGACTGGGAGATGAAACGTTACTTCGAAATCATCTGAGATCACGATCCGACGGCTCACGCCAGCCGACGCCGCCGCCTACCGGGCGCTGCGCCTGCGCGGATTCGCCGAGCACCCGGACGCTTTCACGTCGAGCCACGATGAGGAGGCCGCGAAGCCGCTTTCGCAAAGCGCGCACCGCCTCTCGCCCGACAGTGGCAACGTCGTGTACGGCGCGTTTGTCGACGGCGCCCTCGCCGGCGTCGTCGGCTGGTCGCGCGAGCCGCGCGTCAAGAACCGGCACAGGGCCAAGGTCTTCGGCATGTTCGTGGCGCCCGAGCATGTCCGACGCGGCGTGGGCACCGCGCTGCTCGCGCATCTCGTCGACGATGTCCGCCATGATCCCGGCATCCTGCAGCTCATCCTCACGGTCACCGATAGCAACCTTTCGGCGCGCGCCTTCTACGAGCGGGCGGGCTTTCGCTCCTTCGGCGTCGAGCCACGCGCGATCCGTGTCGATGCCGAATTCTTCGACAAGAACCACATGATCCTGTTTATCGAGCCAAGATGACGACCACGACGATCAGCTTCCCGACCACCATCCATTTCGGCCCCGGCACGCGCAAGCTCGTCGGCGAACACCTGCGCGCCCACGGCAAGAAGCGCCCGCTCGTCGTCACCGACCGCGGCGTCGCCGCGCTGCCGCTGCTGAAGACGGTGACCGATGAACTGTCCGGGCTCAAGTTCGCCGTCTACTCCGGCATCTGGGGCAATCCGGTGAAAAGCCAGGTCGACGGCGGCGTCGCGGCGTTCAAGGCGCACAAGGCCGACTCGATCATCGGCCTCGGCGGCGGCGCGGCGCTCGACGTCGCGAAGGCGATCGCGCTGATGGCGACCCATCCCGGCGACGTCCTCGAATACGCGTGGGACCATCCGCAGGTGCGGCCGATCGAGAAGGAGCTCCCCTATTTCGTCGCGCTGCCGACGACGGCGGGCACCGGCTCGGAAGTCGGCCGATCGTCGGTCGTCTCCGATGACGCGACGCACGTGAAGAAGATCATCTTCTCGCCCAGGCTGCTCGCGAAATGCGTGTTCGCCGATCCGGAGCTGACGCTCGACCTGCCGCCCGCGATCACCGCGGCGACCGGCATGGACGCGCTGACGCACAACGTCGAGTCGTACCTGTCGCCGGCGTATCACCCGCTGTGCGACGGCATCGCGCTCGAGGGTGTGCGCATCGCCGCGCACGCGCTGCCGATCGCCGTCCGGGACGGGAAGAACCTCAAGGCGCGCGGCGACATGCTGATGAGCTCGCTGATGGGTGCGATCGCGTTCCAGAAGGACCTGGGCGCCGTGCACTCGTGCGCGCACGCGCTGTCCACCGTGGCCGACCTGCACCACGGACTCGCCAATGGCATCATGATCGACCACGTGATGCGCTTCAACCTGCCGGCCGCGACCGCGAAGATGGCGGAGCTCGCGCGTGTCGCCGGCGTGCCCGACGCGGCGAGCCTTTCCGACAAGGCGGCGGCGCGCGCCTTCGTCGAGTGGTTGACGCAGATGAAGGCGGACCTCGGCATCCCGGCGACGGTCGGCGCGCTCAAGGCCGCCCGCCCGGTCACCCGCGCCGACATCCCGGCGCTGGTCGAGGTGGCGATCCACGACACCTGTCACAAGACCAATCCGCGCGCCTGCACGCGCGCGGACTTCGAGCGCATATTTTCCGAAGCGATTTGACGCCACCATGCTCAAGATCGGCATATCGGCGTGCTTCTTCCACGAGGACCCGCAGCGGCCGGTCTTCAAGGGGATGACGCTGCAATACATCGAGCAGAACGTCGCCCACTGGCTGATGCAGCGCGACGTGCTGGCCTTCATGGTGCCGTCCCCCGAGGGCCGCACGCGGCGCACCGGTAGCCGGACGACCGTCGAGGCGTACGCGGGCGAGCTCGACGGGCTCGTGCTGATGGGCGGGTCGGACGTCTGTCCGGAGACCTATGGCGAGACGGCGCAGAAGCCGGAATGGAGCGGCGACCGGATTCGCGACGAATACGAGATCGCCCTGCTGCGCGCATTCATGTCGCTGCGAAAGCCAGTGCTGGGCGTGTGCCGCGGCGCGCAGATCATCAACGTCGCGCAGGGCGGCACGCTCTATCAGGACATCGCGACGCAAGTGCCGAATGCGCTCAACCACCGCAACTGGGCGATCTACGAGCAGAACTGCCATGCGACGTCGTTCGTTCCCGGAACCGGTCTCGCGAAACTTTATCCCCGCGCGACGGTCGTAAAGACGAACTCGATTCATCACCAGGGACTGAAGGACATCGGCCGCGACCTCGTCGTCGAGGCACTATCGGAGCCCGACCGCATGGTCGAGGCCATCCGCCACACGGGCCGGGGCTACGTATTCGGCGTGCAGTGGCATCCTGAATTCCACGCGCCGGACGACCCCTCGTTCCTCGACGACACCCCGATCCTCGACGAATTCCTCGCCGCCGCCTCCGCGCACAAGTCGGCCGCCTACGCCATATGAAACCCGGAACCGGAATGAAGATCATGAATCCCGCCAACGGCGCGGTCATCGCGAGCGTCGTGGCGGACACCAGCGCGGTCGTGCGGCGCAAATACGCGACCGCGCGCAGCGGCCAGCACGACTGGGCGCGCGTGCCGCTGCGCAAGCGGCTCGCCACGATCGCCAAGTTCCGCGAGCGCATCGTCGCGATGCACGAGACGCTGGCGCGAACGCTGACGCAGGAGGTCGGCAAGCCGATCAGACAGTCGCGCAACGAATTGAACGGTCTCCTCGCCCGGATCGACTTCTTCCTCGCGGAGTCGACGCGCGCGCTCCGCGACGAGACCGTCCACGCCGACACGGGCAAGAAATTCGAGGAGCGGATCACGCACGAGCCGCTGGGCGTCATCGCGAACATCTCGGCGTGGAACTATCCCTATTTCGTCGGCAGCAACGTGTTCGTGCCGGCGCTGGCGGCGGGCAACGCCGTCCTCTACAAGCCGAGCGAGTACGCGACGCTCACCGGATTGCACATCGCCGAGATGCTGCACGAGGCGGGCGTGCCGCGGGATGTGTTCGTTCCGGTGATCGGCGACGGCGCGACGGGCGCGGCACTGCTGCGCCAACCGGTCGACGCGGTGTTCTTCACGGGATCCTACGCGACCGGCGCGCGCATCGCCGCGAGCGCCGGGCGCCGAATGATCAAGATCCAGCTGGAGCTGGGCGGCAAGGACCCGGTTTACGTCTGCGAGGACGTCGACGTCATAGCGGCGGCGGCGGCGGTCGCCGACGGCGCGTTCTACAACACGGGCCAGTCGTGCTGCTCGGTCGAGCGCATCTACGTCCACGAGTCGATCCACGACGCGTTCGTCGACGCGTTCGTCGCCGAGGTGCGCGGCTACAAGCTCGGCGACCCGATGGACGAGGCGACCTACGTCGGCGCGATCACGCGCCGGGCGCAGCTCGACGTGCTGCGTCGCCAGGTCGCCGACGCCAAGAGGAAGGGCGCGAGGCTCCTCCTCGGCGGCGGCACGGTCAAGCGCAAGGGCAACTGGTTCGAGCCGACTGTGTTCGCCGACGTCGATCATTCGATGCTGTTGATGAAGGACGAGAGCTTCGGTCCGATCATCGGCATTCAGAGCGTCGCCGACGACGAGGCCGCGGTGAATCTGATGAACGACAGCGAATACGGGCTGACGGCCGGCGTCTACACGTTCGATTCGCGGCGCGCTCGCAAGCTCATGGCGCAGCTCGAGGCGGGCAGCGTCTACTGGAACTGCTGCGACCGGGTGAGCCCGCGCCTGCCGTGGTCGGGCGTCAAGCACTCGGGCATCGGGCTTACGCTGTCGACCTACGGCATCCAGACGTTCACCCGCACCAAGGCCTGGCACCTCAAAGGCAACTGAGAGACTGAGGCAACTGAGGCAGCCGATCCCGGCCGCGTGGCGTTACGCGTCGCGCAGTTCGGCCGCGCGCAGCGTATTCGCGAGCAGCGTCGCGATCGTCATCGGCCCCACACCGCCCGGCACCGGCGTGATCCACCCGGCGCGCGCCTTCGCGGCGGCGAAATCGACGTCGCCGCAGAGCTTGCCTTCCGCGTTGCGATTCATCCCGACGTCGATCACGATCGCGCCCGGCTTGATCCAGTCACCCTGGACGAAATTCGCCTTGCCGATCCCGGCGACGAGGATGTCCGCCTGGCGCACGATCCCCGGCAGGTCGCGCGTGCGCGAATGACAGATGGTCACCGTGCAACGCTCGATCAGGAGCTCGAGCGCCATCGGCCGGCCGACGATGTTCGACTGGCCGATCACCACTGCGTGCTTGCCCGCGAGCGCCTCGCCGGTGTCCTTCAGCAGCGTCATGCAGCCCCACGGCGTGCACGGACGCAGCAGCGGACGCTTCAGCACGAGGCGACCGACGTTGTACGGATGGAACCCGTCGACGTCCTTGCCCGGGTCGATGCGCTCGGTGACGAGGTCGACGTCGATGTGCTTCGGCAGCGGTAGCTGCACGAGGATGCCGCTCACCGCAGGATCCCGGTTCAGCGCATCGACGAGCGCGAGCAGTTCCTCCTGCGACGTCGACTCCTTGAGATCGTGCGCGAACGAGCGCATTCCAGCGCTCTCGGTCGTGCGCCGCTTGTTGCGGACGTAGATCGACGACGCCGGATCGGCGCCGACCTGCACGACGGCGAGCCCCGGCGGCGCGCGGCCCGCGGCGACGCGGGCGGCGACGGCCTGTGCAACGTCGGCGGTCAGGCGCGCCGCGCGCGCCTTGCCATCAATGATCCTGGGCGGTCATGGAGAATCTCGCAGGAAGGGAATCGGGAAGAGGGATGCGGTCATGATGCTCGCCGGACTACAATCGGCCGGTGATCGAGGACGATATTGTAACGGCGATCGCGGATCGGCTCGCCATTGCCCTGGCGCCGCCACGCATGCCGTTGATCCCGCTGTGTGTGGAGAACCGCGCGGCGGGCCGGGTCGATGCCGCGCGCGCCCTGCGGCTCGCACGGTTCGACGACGTATTCAAGGTCGACGCACGCGCGGCCCGATTCGTGCCGGGCGTCGACGACGAGCCGGCGCGCACCGCCACGCTCCAGCGGGTCGCGCAAGCGCTCGAACGCGAGGGGCTCCTGACCGCCTGGCGCGACGAACGGTACGCCGCCGTGCCGGATTTCGGCGCGGCGCCTTGGTTCCTGCTCGAGCGCGCGGCGGCGCGCTACTTCGGGATCCACACCTATGCGGTGCACGTCAACGGACTCGTCCGGCGCAGCGGCGACATTGCGATGTGGATTGCGCGGCGCAGCTCCGCGAAGGCCATCGACCCCGGAATGCTCGACAATCTCGTGGGCGGCGGCATCGCCGCCGGGCAGTCCACCGCCGCGACGCTGGTGAAGGAATCCGCCGAGGAGGCCGGTATCGGCGCTGCGCTGGCTCGCGGAGGCCATTCCGGCCGGCGCCGTTCACATCTATCGCGCGCAACCCGACGGCATCCAGCACGAAACGCTGTTCGTGCACGACCTGTGGCTCCCGGAATCGTTCGTGCCGACGGCAGTCGACGGTGAAGTCGCCAACAGCATGCTGGTCGATCTGAAGGACGCCGCGCGCATCGCGGCCAACTCGGACGGCGTCGATGTCGCGACCGCGGACGCTTCTCTCGTCATCGCCGATTGCCTGCTTCGCCATGACGCGATCGCGCCGGATGCGCCGGGCCGGAGGACGCTCGAAGCACTGCGCCATCCGGCCGCGCCCGACGATTCGTGTACGGCGCCGTAGCACGCAGCCCGTCAATCCTGCGCTGCGCCCGGGCATGCGAGCCTACGTCGAGGGCTCCGGGTACGACGCGCGCGTCGTGCCGCAGCAGTAGCGGACCGGAGACCCTACGCGGCCGCCCGCGTGGCGGCGGGCCGCGAGCTCACGTCGCGGATGCCCATCTCCGCGAGCGTGTCGCGCACGGCATTGACCGCCTGGCGCATCTCGTCGGGCCCGATCGCGCCGATGCAGCCGACGCGGAATGTCTCGACCTTGGTGAGCTTGCCGGGATACAGGACGAAGCCCTTGTCGCGCACGCATTCGTAGAACCGCTTGAACGTGTACGCCGGGTCGACCGGAGCGTGGAACGTAACGATGATCGGCGCCTGGATGTCGGCCTTCAGGAAGGGCCGGAAACCGAGCTCGGCCATCCCCGTCAGCAGCGTCGCGCAGTTCCGCGCATAGCGCGCGTGCCGTGCCGGCTGTCCACCTTCGGCGATCAGCTGGTCGAGCGCAGCGTTGAGCGCGATCATCACGTGCGTCGGCGGCGTGTAGCGCCACTGCGTGGTCCGCTCCATGTATTCCCACTGGTCGTGCAGGTCGAGCGCCAGCGACGACGAGTTGCCGGCGCATTGTTCCAGCACGCCGCGACGCACGAGCACGAATCCCATGCCGGGAGGGCCTTCGACGCATTTTCCCGAGGCGGCGATCAGGGCGTCGAAGGGTGTGGTCCGCGCGTCGATCTCGATCGCCGCGAACGAGCTCATCGCATCGACGATGAGGCGTCGCCCATGCTTCTGCACGACGGCCGCGATCTCGCGCAACGGGTTGAGGATTCCGGTCGACGTCTCGCAATGGACGAGGCCGACGTGCGTGATCGACGCGTCGGCGGCGAGCAGCCGGTCGACGTCCTCGGGGGTGGTCGGCACGTCCTCGGCGGTCTCGAACGTCGAGAGCGTACGTCCCATCATCCTGGTGAGCTTCGCCATCCGGGTGCCGTAGGCGCCATTGATCAGCACCAGCACATGGCCATCGCGCGGCACCAGTGTGTTGACGGCGCCCTCGACCGAGAACGTCCCGCTGCCCTGCATCGGCACGCAGACGTGCGTCGCCTCGCCGTGAATGATCGCGACCAGCTTGCGCCGCAGGTCCGCGGTGACGGCGTTGAACGCCGCGTCCCACGAGCCCCAGTCACGCAGCATTGCCGACTTGGTCGCGAGCGACGTCGTCAGCGGTCCCGGCGTCAGCAGGATCGGATCACGGGAAAAGAGGGTCATCGTCGGCTCCGGTGGTTTTCATGCAACGCTTGCTGCGGAACAATCGTCGGCATGCCCCGATTTTCCGCCAGTCTCGCCGATCCCTCAAGCCGTCGTCACCGGCTTGCGCCATGCCTGCGTGCGCGTCAGCAGCACCCGCGTGACGAGCGCGTACAGGAGGCAGACGATCGTCGAGCTCGCGACGATCAGCGTGGCCATCGCCGCCGCGGGGCCGATGTCGCCCGCATCGTCGAGATCGAGCACGGCAATCGACGCGAGCCGGCTGTGCGGCCCGTAGAGGAAGACGACGGCCGAAATGGTCACCATCGCGTTCACGAACAGATAGCGTCCGATGTCGAGGATTGCAGGCAGGCAGACCGGGACCGTGACACGGTGGAACGTCTTGTAGAACGGCACCTTGAGCGACGCCGACACCGCCTCGAACTCGGAATCCATCGATTTGAGCGCCGTCACCGCGGTGAGATGGCTTGACGTGTAGTAGTGCACGATCGTCGAGATGACGAGCATCGCGAGCGTGCCATAGAGGAAGTTGAGCGGATTGTCGGGGTGGTTGAAGAAGAGGATGTAGCCGAGGCCGAGCACCATTCCCGGAACGCCCATCGGAATGGCGGCCAGCAGCCGTACCGCGGACTTGACGGCTTCCGCGCCGCGTGTCTTCTCGAGCAGGTAGGCGATGCCGAAAACGACGAACGTGCCGACCGATGCCGCGGCCAGCGCCATCTTGACGCTGTTGACGTACGCCGTGAACACGCCGCCATCCACAAGCCCGTAGCTGTAATGATGGAACGAGAGTGAAAGGTCATACGGCCAGAACTTGATCAGCGACGTCCATACCGCCATGCCCAGCACGGCGAGCAGCAGCCCCGAGACGATGAGGCAGAAGGCGAGCATCGCAGTGTCGAACCCGCGGCGCCGCTTCGGAACGAATGGCACGGCGCGCGCCGAGAACTGAGCCTGCAGCCTCCCTTGCATCCGCCAGTCGACCACGAATGCGACCAGCACAGGCAGCAGCAGCACGAAGCTCACGACCGCGCCCTTGTTGAAATTCTGCTGGCCCACGACCTGCTTGTAGATGTCGACCGCGAGCACGTTGAAATTGCCTCCGATGACCTTCGGAATGCCGAAATCGCTCACCGTGTACGAGAACACCACCATCGCGGCGCTTACCAGGCCGTACTTGGCTCCGGGCAGGGTAATCGTGAAGAATTTTCGCCACGCGGAGGTCCGCAGCGACTCGGCGGCTTCGTACAACCGGCCGTCCGCCAGCAGGAGCGCGGTGAGGATGATCATCAGCGCATGCGGAAAGGTCGCATAGACGGCACTCATAATGATGCCGATGGGGCCGTAGACTGATGCTCCGCCCAGCAGGCTCTTGAGCAGACCCTGGTTGCCG
Source organism: uncultured beta proteobacterium (assembly GCA_963846855.1). Classification (GTDB taxonomy): domain Bacteria; phylum Pseudomonadota; class Gammaproteobacteria; order Burkholderiales; family Casimicrobiaceae; genus CAIWHR01. Next base: position 1,328,593 of record CAWJXK010000008.1, on the reverse strand, counting down.
AACCACTGGATGAACGAGATCGCCGCGAGCAACGAAGGGGCGAGAATCGGTGTGAGCGCGAGGACGCGGAACAGCGACCGGCCGGGCATGCACGAGCGCGTCAGCGCATAGGCGTACGTGAAGGCCAGGGGTACGGTGAGCGCCGTCACCGCGAGCGCCACCCACAGGGTGTTCCAGATCGACTGGTTGAGCGCCGGCGTGCCGAAGTATTCGCGAAACTGCAGCAGCCCGACGAATGCTCCGCTCCGGTCCTGCACGCTCTTGACGAGAATTGCCCCCAGCGGGGCGAGCAGGAACAAGGCGAGGGCACCGCAGCCCGCGAGCAGCATGCCCTGCGCGAGGCGGTCGTGCCAGTGCACTCGCGCTTTCACCGGCGGTACGCCCAGGGCGGGCAGCGCGGTCGCCGCAGTCGCCATGGCGCTAGCCGAGGATGTGCATGGCCGCGGGCGGCAGCCCCACGGTCACCGGAGCGCCCGGCGTGATGCCACCGGCGTCGACCTGCTGACGCGGCACATTGGCGATCAGCGACGACCCGCCGCCGTCGAGCTGCAAGCCGACGAGGCAGAAAGCCCCGAGAAACTCGACCTTCGCAACCTTGCCAGCGAGCGAGTTCGCGAAGTCGGGGCGCGCGCCGTTCACGCTGATCGCGACGTCCTCGGGGCGCAGATAGATCTTCACCGCAGTCCCGGTGGCCACGTCAGGCCGCGCGACATCGAGGGAAAGTCCGCCCACCCTGAATCGCCCGCCGCCTTCGGCGATCGCGGCGATGACGTTGACCTTGCCGATGAAATCGGCAACGAACGGGGTCAGAGGGCTCTCGTAGATTTCGCGAGGCGTGCCGACCTGGTCGATGCATCCATGGTTCATCACCACGATGCGGTCCGCCATCGACAATGCCTCCTCCTGGTCGTGGGTCACCATGACGGTCGTGACGCCGAGGCGCTGCTGCAGCGAACGAATCTCGCCGCGCAGACGAACGCGCTCCAGCGCGTCCAGCGCCGACAGCGGCTCGTCGAGCAGAAGGAGGCCCGGCGCCGGCGCGAGCGCGCGCGCGAGCGCAATCCGCTGCTGCTGCCCGCCAGAGAGCTGGCCGGGATATTTCTCGCCCTCGGCCCGCAAGCCCACCAGCGCCAGCAGCTCGTCGACACGCATCCGGATCGATTCGCGGCTTTGCCGGCGATTGACGAGGCCGTATGCGACGTTGTCGTAGATGGTGAGATTCGGGAAGAGCGCGTAGGACTGGAAGACGATCCCGTAATCGCGCCGGATCGCCGGCAGCCGCGAGATGTCGCGACCGTCCTGGATCACCGTGCCGGCGTCCTGGATCTCCAGCCCGGCGATGATGCGCAGCAACGTCGTCTTGCCGCAGCCGGAAGGTCCCAGGAAAACGATCAGGTCGCCCCGACCGACCGAGAGGGAGATGGACTTGAGCGCCTCGAAGCGGCCGAAGGTCTTGCGGATGTTGCGGAGTTCGAGATAAGAGTCGCCGGGCGCCACTGTGGAGAAACCTCCCATCATTCGGGCGACGCGCTCCGCCCGAAAGCGGAGCGCGACCGCGATCGCCCGCCTACTTCTTCGGCTCCGACTTCGAGTCGTAGCGCTTCGTCCATTCGGCGAGGATCTTTTCGCGATTCTTCGCGGCCCATGCGAAGTCGTTCTTCACCAGGCGCTTCTCGTAATCCGCCGGGATGTTCGGCAGTGGCTTCGCGATGCCCGGAATCGCGACGATCGCGAAATTGGCGGCATAGAGCTCGTTCGCTTCCTTCGACGACGTCCAGTCGGCGAACTGCTTCGCCGCATCGAGCTTCTTGGTATTCTTCATGATCCCGACGGCCTCGAGATCCCAGCCCAGACCTTCCTTCGGGAAAATGAGGTCGATCGGACCGCCCTTCGCCTTGATCGTGTTGGCGCGGTATTCAAACGAAATCCCGATCGGGAACTCGCCGCTGCCGGCCTGGACGCAGGGCTTGCTGCCCGAATGGGTGTACTGCGCGATGTTCTCGTGCAACGCGTCCATGTACTTCCAGCCGTCGGTCTCGCCGAACAGCTGCAGCCACGCGGTCACGTCGAAGAAGCCCGTGCCGGACGACGCCGGATTCGGCATCACGATCTTGCCCTTGTACACCGGTTTGGTCAGATCCTTCCATGTCTCGGGCTTCGGCAGGCCCTGCTTCGCGGCCTCGACCGTGTTGAAGCATACGGTCGCGCCCCAGACGTCCATGCCGAACCAGGCCGGCGGGTTCTTCGCGTCACGGTATTGGTGCGCGATCGCCGCGAGATTCTTCGGCGCGTACGGCAGGAGCATCCCGTCGACGTCGAACAGCACGAGGCTCGAGGCGGCGAGACCCATGACGACGTCGGCCTGCGGATTCGCCTTTTCCGCGAGGATCTTCGCCGTGATGATGCCGGTGGAATCGCGCACCCACTTGATGTCGATATTCGGATAGGCCTTCTTGAATGCGTCTTCGTACGCCTTGATCTGGTCGGTCTCGAGCGCCGTGTAGACCAGCAGCTCGGTCTTCTGGGCGGCGGCCGGAAGCGCGACGCCCGCGGCGAGCGCGAGAAGCCAGCAGAAATTGCGGAACGATTTCATCGGGTCTCCTTGATTGTCATTGATCGGCGTGACGAGAACGATTTCCGGCGGCAGTCGGGCCGTCGCCTCCGTGGCGTCGCATGCTACGCCGCGGCAACCCGGCGGGCAACCGATCTCGGGCCTGCGCGCGCGTGCATTCCGGCATCTTGCGTGCGGCAGATGTCGGCGCGATGACCGCGGTCGGCCCGGACACCTGTGTGATCAGCGTAGCGCTCGCACGCGGCTGCCGCATCCCCCTGCGTGGACACCATTTCCCTGTTTTGCATATTGTTGACAATCTACACTTCGCGTGGTCTGATCCCAAGATGCTGAAATCGGTCTCCGCCACCCAGCGCGCGCGGACCGCCGCCGCCGTGCCGCGCCGCGCCGCGCGCAAGGCCGCGGCCCCGGCCAACGCCATCGCGCTCCTGCAGTCGAATTCGCTGCCCACGCTCGTCGCGCACGAGCTCGAGCGGATGATCGTCGCGGGCGATCTCGTGGCCGGCGCGAAGCTCAACGAGGAATCGATCGCCGAGATGCTCGGCGTCTCGCGCGGACCGGTGCGCGAGGCGTTTCGCGCTCTCGAGCAGGCCGGCCTCGTGCGCACCGAGAAGAATCGCGGCGTGTTCGTCCGCCAGGTGTCGATCGAGGAGGCCAACGAGATTTACGAGGTGCGGGCGGCGCTCGACGGCCTCATCGGGCGGCTCGCGGCGCAGCGCATCGAGGCCGCGCAGCTCGCGAGGCTGCGCGACATCGTCCGCCGGATGCAGGTGATCGGCCGTATGCGCAGCGCGGACGCGTATTTCCCGCTGAACCTCGAATTCCACGACGTGCTCGCCGAAGCGGCGGGCAACCGCGCGCTGGTATCCAATTACCGTCGGATCGTCAACGAATTGAACCTCTACCGACGCGAGACTCTCGCCCGCAACGCGGAGAACATCCCCATTTCGACCAAGGACCACGAGGCGATCGTCGACGCCGTCGCGCGCGGCGATGCGGCACTCGCCGAGCGGCTACTGCGCGAGCACGTCCTCGACAGTCGCGAGCGTCTGCACGCAGCGCTCGCCGCCACCCCATCCCGCTCCCCCTGATCGGCGCGCATGCATGGCGCGCCCGGCACGACTTCCGGAAAAAGAACCGAACGCACGATGAGCCCCGCCCGGACCAGACCCTCCGTCGACGTCAACGGCGTCGCCTACCGATGGCCGACGCAGCCGGTCGTCGTCGTGTGCATCGACGGCGGCGATCCCGCGTACCTGCGCCAGTTCCTGGCCGACGGCAGCATCCCCAACATCGCGCGGTTCATCACGCAGGGATTCGCGACGGTCGCCGACGGCACGGTGCCGAGCTTCACCTGTCCCAACAACATGTCGATCATCACCGGCACGCCGGCGTCGAAGCACGGGATCTCCGGAAACTACTACCTCGACACGGCGACCGGCGAGGCGGTCGTGATGACCGGGCCCGAGCTCCTGCGCGGCGACACGATCCTCGCGCAATTCGCGAAGGCCGGCGCCAAAGTGGTCTCGATCACGGCGAAGGACAAGCTGCGCAGGCAGCTCGGCAAGGATCTCGACGTCGGCAACGGCAACGTCAGCCTCTCCTCCGAGCTCGCGAACCGGTGCACGCTCGAGGCAAACGGCATCGAGAACGTGCTCGAGCTCGTCGGCGCGCAGCAGCCCGGCATGTATTCGATGGAGCTCTCGCTGTTCGTGCTCGACGCCGGGATCAAGCTGCTGGAGATGGCGCGGCGCGATCTCATGTACTTGTCGCTCACCGATTACGTGCAGCACAAGTACGCGCCGTCGGAGCCGGAAGCGCGCCGCTTCTACCAGGAGCTCGACCGGCGGTTCGGCCGGCTCGCCGAGCTGGGTGCGACCGTCGCGCTCACCGCGGATCACGGCATGAACGACAAGTCGGACGCACAGGGCGCGCCGAACGTGATCTGGCTGCAGGACGTCCTCGATTCGAAATTCGGGAAGGGCGATGCCCGCGTCATCTGCCCGATCACCGACGCGTTCGTGGCTCACCACGGCGCGCTGGGCGGATTTGTCCGTGTCTGGTGCCAGGGCAAGGCGACGCCGCGCGAGATCATCGACGCGATCCGCGGCCTCGAGGGCATCGAGTCGGTGCTGGACAAGGCGACCGCATGCCGCGTGCATGACCTCCCGCCGGACCGCGAGGCGGACGTCGTCGTCATCGCGACGGCGGAGGTCTGCGTCGGCGCCTCGGAGGCCGACCATGACCTGTCGGGCCTCGCGGGCCACCGGCTGCGCACGCACGGCGGCGTCGCGGAAGCGAAGGTGCCGATGATCCTGAGCCGGCCGCTCAACGACGAATACAAGCTGAAGGCGGCCGTCGCGACGCCGAAGAGCTATCAGGTGTTCGACTTCGCGCTCAACGGAACGACAGCCGCATGAGCGCCGCCAGCATCCGCGCCGTCGATGCGCCGCGGCGCGAAGCGATGCGCATCGCCGGGGAGAAGGTGTATCGCGACCGCGTCGTCGAGGTGCGCTATCCGTACACGGGCGAGGTCGTCGCGACCGTGCCGAAAGCGACCGTGGACGACGTCCGCCGCGCGCTCTCCATCGCGAAGCAATACCGGCCGAAGCTCACGCGGCACGAGCGCTACCGGATCCTCATGCGTGCCGGCGAGATCATCGCGGCGCGCCGGGACGAGATCGCGCGGCAAATCACGCTGGAATCCGGGCTCTGCCTCAAGGATTCGGCCTACGAAGTCGGCCGGGCATCCGACGTGCTGCTGTTCGCGGCGAACCAGGCGCTGGTCGACGACGGCCAGGTGTTTTCCTGCGACCTCACGCACCACGGCAAGGCACGGCGCGTCTACACGATGCGCGAGCCGCTGCTGGGCGCGATCGTCGCGATCACGCCGTTCAACCATCCGCTGAACCAGGTGATCCACAAGGTGGCGCCGTCGGTCGCGACCAACAACCGGATGGTGCTGAAGCCGACGGAGAAGACGCCTCTCTCCGCGATCCTGCTCGCCGACGTGCTCTACGAAGCCGGTCTGCCGCCGGAAATGCTGTCGGTGATCACCGGCGACCCACGCGAGATCGCCGACGAGCTCCTGACCCATCCCGACGTCGACCTCGTCACCTTCACCGGCGGCGTCCCGATCGGCAAATACATCGCGGCGAAGGCGGTCTACAAGCGGCAGATACTGGAGCTCGGCGGCAACGATCCGATCATCGTGATGGACGACGCCGACGTCGCCAGGGCGGCGGAGCTCGCGGCCAACGGATCGTACAAGAACTCGGGCCAGCGCTGCACCGCGGTCAAGCGGATCCTCGTGCACGAGAAGGTCGCCGAAGCGTTCACCGACGCCCTCCTCGCACGGACGAAAGCGTGGACCTACGGCGATCCGCTGGATCCGAAGGTGGACATGGGCACGGTGATCGACGAGGCCGCGGCGGAGCGCTTCGAGGCGCTCGTCAACGGCGCCGTCGCCGGCGGGGCACGGCTTTTGCATGGCAACGTGCGCAAGGGCGCGCTGTATTCCCCGACGCTCGTCGACCGCGTCCGGCCGGAGATGGACGTCGTCCGGCACGAGACGTTCGGCCCGGTGTCTCCGGTGATGACGTTCAAGGATGTCGACGAGGCCCTCCGGATCGTCAATTCGACCGCCTACGGCCTGTCCTCGTCCGTGTGCACCAACCGGCTGGACGACATCATGCGGTTCGTGCGCGAACTCGAGGTCGGCAGCGTGAACGTCTGGGAAGTGCCGGGATACCGGCTCGAAGTCACCCCGTTCGGCGGGATCAAGGATTCGGGGCTGGGTTACAAGGAAGGCGTGCAGGAAGCGATGAAGAGCTTTACCAACACCAAGACGTATTCGTTGCCGTGGTAATGCGCAAAGGCTGAGCGAGCGTGAAGCGCGATCCGATGCCGCCCGCAGGCGACCTTGCCGCCGAAGGCGACGTGAACCTATCGCAGGAGCGGCGTGCGTTCGAGGCGCGCCACGCGCACGCGCCGACCCGCGCGCTGCTCGCTTCTGACGCAAACGTGTTCCTGCATCAGTCGCTGTCGACGCCTTGCCTCGACGCCCTCGAGAGCTGCGAGGGGATCTGGCTGACCGATGTCGAGGGCCGGCGGATCATGGATTTCCACGGCAACAGCGTGCATCAGGTGGGCTACCGGCATCCGCGCGTGATGGACGCCGTGCGACGCCAGCTCGAAACACTCCCTTTCTCGCCGCGCCGCTTCACGAACCGGGTCGCGATCGACCTCGCCGAAAAGCTCGCGGCGCTGGCACCGGATCCGCTCGGGAAGGTGCTGTTCGCGCCGGGCGGCGCACTGGCGATCGGGATGGCGCTGAAGCTCGCGCGTGTGGCTACCGGGCGGCACAAGACACTGTCGCTGTGGGACTCGTTCCACGGCGCGTCGCTCGACGCGATCTCGATCGGCGGCGAGGCGGCGTTCAGGAAGGGCATGGGGCCGCTGCTCCCCGGCACCGAGCACGCACCGCCATGCGATCCCACGTCGTGCCGCTTCGGCTGCGGCGGCACCTGCAACGCGCGCTGCGCGGAATATCTCGACTACGTCCTCGGCAAGGAGGAGGACATCGGCGCCGTCGTCATCGAGACCATCCGCTCGACCGACGTCGCGGTTCCTCCTCCCGAGTATTACCGGATCGTCCGCGATGCCTGCGATCGCCACGGCGCCCTGCTGATCCTCGACGAAATCCCGATCTGCCTCGGCCGCACGGGCCGGATGTTCGCTTTCGAGCACTACGGCATCGTTCCCGACATGGTGGTGCTCGGCAAGGGACTGGGCGGCGCCGCGTTCCCGATGGCAGCGTTGATCGCACGCCGCGATCTCGACGTCGCCGCCGATCGCGCGCTCGGCCATTACACGCACGAAAAGAGTCCCGTCGGCTGCGCCGCGGCGCTCGCGACGATCGACGTGATCGAGCGCGAGGCGCTGTGCGCGCGGGCGCAGTCGCTGGGCGCCGCGTCGCTCGAGCGCATGTGTGCGCTGAAGGCGAAGCATCCGATCGTCGCCGCGGTCCGCGGCATCGGGCTCCTGCTCGGCATCGAGCTCGCCCGCGACGGCATCCCCGCGCGGCGCGAGGCGGAAAGAGTCATGTACGAATGCCTCGAGCGAGGCCTGAGCTTCAAGGTGGGTCAGGGCAACGTGCTGACGCTCTCCCCGCCCCTGGTGATCGCGCGCGCGGATCTCGACCGCGCGTTCGATATCCTCGATGCCGCGCTTGCCGCCGTGGGGAGGCAATAGACTCCAGCATGCAGACGCTGCTCAACCTGCTGGCCGGCGTGTCGCTCCTCATCTGGGGCACCCACATCGTGCGCACCGGCGTGCTGCGGGTCTACGGCGGCGACCTGCGGCGCGTGCTGCGCCGAAGCGTGAGCAACCGCGTCGCCGCGTTCTTTGCCGGCGTCGGCGTCACCGGCCTGATCCAGAGCAGCACGGCGACGGCGCTCATCGTCGCCGCATTCGCCGGACAGGGCATCATCGACACGGCGCCCGCGCTGGCGGTGATGCTGGGCGCCGACGTCGGAACATCGCTCGTCACCGTCGTCCTCTCGCTCGACCTCTCCTGGCTCGCGCCGCTGCTGATCTTCGTCGGCGTCGCGCTCTTCCTGTCGCTGCAGGCGTCGCCCGTCGGGCGCTTCGGGCGCATCCTGATCGGACTCGGACTGATCGTCTTCGCGCTGCAATGGATCACGGTCGCCGCGCGCCCGGTCGTGCAGGCGGCCGGTGTGCAGGTCATCTTCGCGTCTTTGACCGGCGACATGCTGCTCGACATGCTGGTCGCGGCGCTTCTCACCGTGCTCTGCTATTCGAGCCTCGCCGTGGTGCTGGTCGTCGCCGCGCTCGCCTCACTGCACGTCATCGCGCTGCCCGTGGCGCTCGGCCTCGTGCTCGGCGCCAATTTCGGCAACGGCCTGCTCGGCATGCTCTCGACGCTGCGCGCGCCTCCCGAAGCGCGGCGCGTGACGCTCGGCAACTTCCTCTTCAAGTTGATCGGCTGCCTGCTCGTGTTGCCCCTCGCGACACACCTCGAGACGCTGGTCGCCGGATTCCAGGTCGACCCGGCGCACGAGGTCGTGTTCTTCCACCTCGGGTTCAACGTCGCGCTCGCGCTGCTTTTCATCTTCTTCACGGCGCCGATCGCGCGGGTCGCCGAGCGCTTCCTGCCGACGCGGCCGCCGGCCGACGATCCTTCGAAGCCGCGCCACCTCGACCCGTCGGCGCTCGCCACCCCGGCTCTGGCGATCTCCTTCGCGGCGCGCGAAGCCCTGCGCATCGGCGACGTCATCGGCGACATGCTGGACGGCATGCTGACGGTGCTGAAGACCAACGACCGCGCCCTCGCCGTGCGCCTGCGCAGGATGGACGACGTCGTCGACGATCTCTACACCGCGGTCAAGCTCTATCTCACGCAGATCTCGCGCGAGGCGCTCGAGGAAAAGGAGGGGCGGCGCTGGGCCGACATCGTGTCGTTCACGATCAACATGGAGCAGGTCGGCGACATCATCGAGCGCATCGTCAACGACCTCGAGGAAAAGAAGATCGACAAGGGCCGAAGCTTCTCCGAGGCGGGGATGACCGAGATCTGCGACCTCCACGCGCGTCTCGTCGCCAACCTTCGCCTCGGGATGTCGGTGTTCCTCGACAGCGATCTCAAGGCCGCGCAGGAGCTCCTCGCCCAGAAGGTGCTGTTCCGCGATCTCGAGCGGGCGTATGCCGACTCGCATTTCCTGCGGCTCACGAGCCAGACAGTGCAGAGCATCGAGACCTCGTCGCTGCACCTCGATCTCATCTCCGACCTGAAGCGCATCAATTCGCACATCTGCTCGATCGCCTATCCGATCCTCGAGCAGGCCGGTGTGCTCGCCAAGACGCGCCTGAAGGAGCCCGATCGGGCGCGGCCGAGGGCGCGTCGCCCCGCGAACGGCAACGGCGGCGTTGCCGACGAGCCGAACGCCGACCCGTCGGCGCCCTGGCCGAAGCGCAAGCCGGACGCGGCCTGACCCGACGTCGATGCAGCCTTCCGGCATCTCGCTCGGGGTCACGCTCGCGGTCCTCGGCGCAGGCATGCTGCACGCCGGCTGGAATGCACTCCTCAAGAGCGCGCCGGGCGGCGATCCCCTGCTCGATACCGCCGGCGTCGTCGCGACCAGCTCGTTCTGGTCGCTGCTGGCGCTTCCGTTCGTGCCGGTTCCCGACGCGGCCGCCTGGCCGTTCATCGCGACGTCGGCGACGATTCATTTCGCGTACTACCTGACGTTGACGGGCGCCTACCGCACCGGCGATCTGTCGTTCGCCTATCCGTTGATGCGCGGCACTGCGCCGCTGCTGGTCGCGCTGCTCGGCATCGCGCTGCTGCACGAATGGCCCGACGCTGCATGCTGCTGCCGGAATCGCGCTGATCTCGGCGGGCATCGTCAGCATCGCCTTCGTGCATCCGGGACGGCATCCGCCCGCCGCAATCCGTTGGGCGCTCGCCAACGCCGCGATCATCGCCTGCTACACCTTCGTCGACGGCGCCGGCGCACGCGCGTCGGGCAATGCATGGGGCTACGCATTCTGGCTGATGTTCCTCGAGGGATTGCCGTTCCTCGCGTGGATCGCCGTCCGGCGCGGCCGCCCCGCCTTCCACTACATGAGGTCGGGAGTCCCCCGCGCGCTCGCCGCGGGCGCCGGGAGCGTGCTCGCCTATGCGATCGTGCTGTGGGCGATGACGCGCGCACCCGTGGCCCTGGTGGCCGCGCTGCGCGAAACGTCGGTCATCTTCGCGACACTGTTCGGCGCGCTGATCCTGAAGGAGGGGCTCGGATGGCGACGCTTGGCCGGCGCCACCAGCGTCGCGCTGGGCGTGGCCGCGATGAAACTATGATCGCGGCGCGCATGCCTTCAGCGCTCCCCTCGCAGGCTCGCGTCGTCATCGTCGGCGGCGGCATCGCCGGCGCAGCCACCGCCTATCATCTGACGCGCCTCGGCGTGCGCGATGTCGTCCTGCTCGAGCAGGGCAAGCTGACCTGCGGCACGACCTGGCACGCGGCAGGCCTCGTCGGCCAGACGCGCGCGACGCGCAACGCAACGCGGATGAGCCGATACGGGATCGAGCTCTATGCCTCTCTCGAGGCGGAGACCGGGCTCGCCACCGGCTGGAAACGCTGCGGCAGCCTCAACGTCGCCAGGACTCCTGAGCGGCTGACGCTGATGAAGCGGCAGATGGCGCGCGCAAAGAGCTTCGGCATCGAATTCGAATTCATCACCCCCGCCGAAGCGGGAAGGATCGCCCCGATCCTTCGCACCGACGATCTCGCCGGCGCGGTGTTCATTCCCGGCGATGGCAAGGCGAATCCGACCGATCTCACGCAGTCGCTCGCGAAGGGGGCGCGCATGGGCGGCGCGACGCATCGCCGAAGGCGTCAAGGTCACCGGCGTCGATGCGTCGCGCGGGCGTGTATCGGCAGTCCGCTGGCGCACGGCCGACGGCGTGGGTGCGATCGCCTGCGAGACGATCGTCAACTGCGCCGGACAATGGGCGCGCGAATTCGGACGGCTCGCGGGTGTCAGCGTGCCGCTCTATGCCGCCGAGCACTTCTACCTCGTCACCAAGCCGATTGCCGGCGTCACGCCGGACATGCCGGTGATCCGCGACCCCGATGGCTACCTCTACTACAAGGAGGAGGTCGGCGGCCTCGTCATGGGCGGATTCGAGCCGCAGGCAAAGCCGTGGAACGTCGATCCGATTCCCGACGGCTTCGAATTCCAGCTCCTGCCGGAGGACTGGGACCATTTCGAGGTCCTGATGCGCAACGCGATCCATCGCACGCCGTGCCTCGAAACGGCGCAAGTGAAGCTCCTTCTCAACGGCCCGGAGAGCTTCACGCCCGACGGCAATTTCATCCTCGGCGAAGCGCCGGAGTTGGCCGGCTATTTCGTGTGCGCCGGATTCAACTCGGCGGGGATCGCCAATTCGGGCGGCGCCGGCAAGCTCGTCGCCGAATGGATCGTCGGCGGCGAGGCGCCGGTCGACCTGTGGGACGTCGACGTGCGTCGCTTCGCGCCGTTCCACGCGAATCGCCGGCACCTCGCCGACCGCACCGTCGAATCGCTGGGCCTGCATTACGCGATGCGCTGGCCGCGCGAGGAGCAGGCCACCGTGCGTCCGCTGCGGCGCTCGCCGCTCTACGATCGCCTCGCCGCGAAGGGCGCGGTCTTCGGATCGAAGATGAACTGGGAGCGGGCGAACTACTTCCTGCCGCAGGGTGTGCCGCCACCCTCCACCACGTTCGGCACGCCCGGCTGGCTGCCGCACGTGCTGGAGGAGCAGCGCGCCTGCCGCGAGGATGTCGTCGTCTTCGACCAGACGTCGTTCTCCAAATTCGTGCTGAAGGGCCGCGACGCCCTTGCGCTGCTGCAGCGCCTCTGCGCGAACGAGATCGACGTGCCCGTCGGGAGGATTGTCTACACGGCGATGCTGAACGCGCGCGGCGGATTCGAAAGCGATCTCACCGTCGTGCGCGTCGCCGTCGCCGAGTTCCTGATCATCACCGGCTCGGCGCAGACGACGCGCGATTTCAGCTGGATCGAGCGCCACATCGGCGCTGACGAACACGCCGCGCTCGTGGACGTGACCAGCGCGTGGTCGGTGATCTCGCTGATGGGCCCGAAGGCGGAGGCGCTGCTCAAGCGCGCCTCCTCCGACGACCTGTCGAAGGCAGCGCTGCCGTTCGCGATGACGCGCGAGGTCGACGTCGGGTACGCCCGCGTGCGGGCCGCGCGCATGAGCTACGTCGGCGGCCCCGGCTACGAGCTCTACGTGCCGACCGACCAGTGCGTCACGCTCTATGATGCGCTCGTCGCGGCGGGCGACGAATTCGGCCTCAAGGACGCGGGCTATTACACGATCGACGCGCTGCGCGTCGAAGCCGGCCGTCGCGCGTGGGGCGCCGAGCTCTCTCCCGACGAGACGCCGTGGGAAGCGGGCCTCGCCCATTCAGTGAAGCTCGACAAGCCGGCGCCCTTCGTTGGCCGTGATGCACTTGTCGCGACGCTCCCGGCGGCGGTCACGAAACGGCTGATCCGGTTCACCTTCGACGACCCGGCGGCGTTCCCGTGGGGCGGCGAGCCGATCCTGATCGACGGCTCGAACGTCGGCGAGATCACCTCCGTGGGCTACAGCCGAAAGCTGGGCCGAGCCATCGCGATGGGCTACGTGCGCACCGCATCGCCGTTGACTGACGGGGCGCTGGCCGCGGCGACCTGCCACGCCGACATCGCGGGAGATCTCTACGCCGTCACGCCGGTCGTCGGGCCCTCCTGACCCGTTGCGCCCGCAACCGCGCGGGCGGAATATTGTGTTAGCGTGGCCGCTGTAAGGACAGCCGTCACGGATCATCCTCGCATGCCGCATCGCTTCACGACCCCGCCCCGCCGCGGCCGCACGCCGCTCAAGCCCGGGGGACCTCCACCGCGCAGGTGCAAAGCCTCACGCGCGGCCTCAACATCCTCGAAGCGCTCGCGCGCGCCGAAGGCGGCCTCACGCTGACCGACGTCGCGCAGCGCGTGACGCTGCCGCCGTCGACGACGCATCGGCTGCTCGCGACGCTCGAGAAGATGGGCTACGTGTTCCAGGCGGGCGAGCTAGGCCGCTGGTACGTCGGGCTGCAGGCATTCGCCGTCGGCTCGAGCTTCCTCGCGAGCCGGGATTTCGTCGCGCAGAGCCATCCGTACATGCGCCGCCTGATGGAGCAATCGGGCGAGACCGCCAACCTCGCGATCCTCGACGGCACCGAGGCCGTGTTCATCGACCAGGTCCAATGCCGCGAGATGATGCGCACGATCGTGAAGCTCGGCAGCCGCGTGCCGCTGCACGCATCGGGCGTGGGCAAGGCGATCTTCGCGTCGCTGCCGGACGAGCAGATCGACGCGATCCTCAAAGTCAAGGGCCTGCCGCGGATCACCGCGAACACGATCACGTCGCCCGAGACGATGTGGGCGAGCATCCGCGTGATCCGTCAGCGCGGCTGGTCGTTCGACGACGAGGAGCATGCGCATGGCACGCGCTGCGTCGCTTCGCCGATCTACGACGAGCACGCGGAGCCGCTCGGCGCCATTTCGCTCGCCGGGCCGTCGTCGCGGCTGCCGGACGACCGGATCAAGCAGCTCGGCCACGTGGTCGCGCACACGGCGGAGGAATTGACGAAGAAGCTGGGCGGGCGCTGGCCGCACCCGCATTGACCGCGGGCGCCGCTGCGCCTTGCGCTCAGCGCTGAACCCGCGCGCCGCGCATCGATTCGAGCCGGCGCGCGCATTCCGGCGACTCTTGCGGCGCAAGGCGCGCGAGCAGCGTGTCGGCGCCGGCGAGATCGTTGCAGACGAGCACCATGTCGCATCCCGCGCCGAGGGCCGCCTCCGCGCGCGCGACGACATCGCCGACGCCGCGCGCGCCGGCCATGTCGAGATCGTCGGAGAAGATCGCGCCGTCGAACCCGAGCCGGCCGCGCAGGATCTCCTGCAGCCACTTGCCCGAGAAGCCCGCCGGCGCGGTGTCGACCGCCGGATATACGACATGCGCAGGCATCATCCCATCCAGACCGCGCTGCGCGAGCGCTGCGAACGGGATGAGATCCTCGGCGATGATGGCGGCGAGGCTGCGCTCGTCGCGCGGCAGCTCGTCGTGCGAATCCGCGGCGACGTGGCCGTGCCCGGGAAAATGTTTGCCGACCGCCGCCATTCCCTCCGAGCGAAGTCCTGCGGCGAACGCCGCAGCGAGATGCGCTGCCGCGTTGGGATTGCGATGGAACGAGCGGTCGCCGATCACACCGCTTGCGCCATGGTCGAGATCGAGCACCGGCGCGAACGTGAAATCGATGCCATGGTCGGAGAGCTCGCGCGCGATCGTGGCGCCGATCCCGTGCGCTTCCCGCGTCGCCCCGGCGACGTCGCGATCCCATCGCTCGCCCAGCGTGCGCATCGGCGGGATCGCCGTGAAGCCCTCGCGAAAGCGCTGCACGCGCCCGCCTTCGTGGTCGACGCAGATCAGGAGTGGCGGATCGCGCACGCTCCGGATCGATGCCGTCAGCGCCGCGAGCTGCGGCGGCGACGCGTAGTTCCGCGCGAACAGGATCACGCCCCCGGTCGACGGATGCGCCAGTCGTGCCCGGTCCGCGGGCGTCAGTTCGAGCCCCTCGATGCCGAGCATCACGGGGCCGAGCGGCAACGAAGTCACCGTGCGTCGCGCTTTGCGGCCGCTTCGCGCAACAGTGACTTCATCTGGCGCACGGCTTCGCGCAGGCCCACGAAGACCGAGCGCGACACGATCGCGTGGCCGATGTGGAGCTCGCGGATGCCCGGAAGCGCCGCCACCGGCTGCACGTTGAAGTAGTTGAGCGCATGGCCCGCGTTGAAGCGCATCCCCGCCTGGCGGATCAGCTCGCCGGAAGTGCGAATGCGCTCGAGCTCGCTGATGACCGGCGCGCTTTCCGGATCGCGGCCCAGTGCGTGAAACGCGTGCGCGTATGGTCCGGTGTGAATTTCGCAGACGCGGGCGCCGATGCGCGCCGCGGCCTCGATCTGGCGCGGCATGGCGTCGATGAAGACGCTGGTGACGATGCCCGCGTCGGCGAGCTTCGCGACGCTGTCGCGCAGCTTCGCTTCCTGGCCCGCGATGTCGAGCCCTCCCTCCGTCGTGATCTCCTCGCGGCCCTCCGGCACCAGCATCGCCATCTCGGGCTTGAGGCGGCAGGCGATCCCGACCATCTCCGCGGTCGCCGCCATCTCGAGATTGAGGCGGATGTGGACGAGATCGCGCAGCCGCCGCACGTCCTCGTCCTGGATGTGCCGACGGTCCTCACGCAGGTGCACCGTGATGCCGTCGGCGCCGCCGAGATGCGCCTCGACCGCGGCCCACACAGGGTCGGGTTCGTGCGTGCGGCGCGCCTGCCGCAGGGTCGCGACGTGGTCGATGTTGACGCCGAGCTCAATCACGGTGGAACGTTTCCTTTCTGGTTCGGTCGTCAAGCGAGCGCAGCTCGCGGATCACGCGCCGGCTCTCAACGCCGCGCTGCTCGAGATAGTGGTCGAGGATCTCGCGCATCAGCCGCTTCGCCTCGGCGACGGTCTCGGCATCGGGATATCGCTGCTCGGAAAGCGCGACCAGCGTGGCGCCGCGCACCAGCGGCAGCGTCATTCCGGTGGTCGGCGCGCTCCGGCGAGGGCCGCGGTCGAACGCATAATGGTAACGCGCCAACGGATCCACCGGCGCGCCGGTATCCGCCTCCCGGAGCAGCGGCAGCGCGTAGCCCAGCCCGGCGAGCAGCGCCACCTCGAAGCGCCGCAGGATTGTCGCCTGCTCGCCTCCCGTCGCGAGATCGACGAGCGCCTGCTCGTAGTCCGCGAAGAGCTGCGGGTGCGGATCCTCGCGCGGCAGGAGCTTCAGCACGAGCTCGTTGAGATAGAACCCGCACCAGAGCGCCGCGCCGCCGACGAGCGGCAGGCCGCCGCGCCATTCCGCCTTCGCGAGCGTCTTCAGCTCGTGCGCGCCGAACCACGACAACGAGAGCGGCTGGAAACCCTGCAGCAGCCCGCGGAGCTCGGAGCGCGGCCGCTTGGCGCCGCGGGCGACCATCGCGACCCGGCCCCACTCGCGCGTGAACGCCTCGACGATGAGGCTCGTCTCCCGGTACGGATACGTGTGCAGGACGAATCCGGCCTGATCGTCGCGGCGGAGCGGCTGGGCGCGGGCGGGCATGGCAGAGCGTCGGATCGTCGTGTCAGTATCCGAGCCGCGAGAGCTGCGCGTCGTCGTCGGCCCAGCCACGCTTGACCCTGATCCAGACCTCGAGAAACACCGGGCCGCCGAACAGGCGTTCCATCTCGGTGCGCGCCGTGCTCGCGATCTCCTTCATCTTCGCCCCGCCCGCGCCGAGCAGGATCGCCCGCTGGTTCTCGCGATCGACGTACACCGTCGCGTGAATTCGGCGGACCGCGCCTTCGTGCACGAAGCGGTCGATCGAGACGGCCGTCGCATAGGGCAGCTCCTCGCCCAGCAGCCGGAAGATCTTCTCGCGGACGAACTCGCCGGCGAGAAAGCGCTCGTCGCGGTCGGTGATTTCGTCCTCGCCGTGCACATGGGGCCCGACCGGGAGGAGATTTCGGAGCTCGTCGAAGAGCGGCGTGAGCCCGCGGTCCTTTTCGGCGGAGATGGGCACGAGGGCGGCAAACGGAAAAAGGGTCGCCAGCTCGGCCATCTGCGGCAGCATCGCGTCCTTGTCCTTCAGCTGATCGACCTTGTTGAGCGCCGCCACCGCGCGCGCGCCGGGCGGCAGCAGGCGCACCACCGCGCGATCGGCCTCCACGGTGCGTCCTGCCTCGATGACAGCCACGACCGCGTCGATACCCGCGAGACTCTGCGTCACCGCGGCGTTCATCCGGGCGTTGAGGCGGGAGCGGTGCAGCGTCTGGAATCCTGGCGTATCGACAAACAGGATTTGCGCGTCGCCGCGCGTCAGGATGCCGGTGATGCGGTGTCGCGTCGTCTGCGCCTTGGCCGACGTGATGCTGATGCGCGCGCCGACGAGGCGATTGAGCAGTGTCGACTTGCCCACGTTGGGCCGGCCGACGATGGCGACGTGGCCGCAGCGCTGTGGCGTGTCGGTCATCGGTTCAGCGGACCGGCGATTCGGGAGCCACCGCGGCAAGCGCCGCCCAGGCCCCGGCCGCCGCCGCCTGCTCGGCCGTGCGCCGGCTGTTTCCCTCTCCCCGCGTGGCCACGCCGAGCGCGCCGATCCTGCATTCCACCGAGAAAGTCTGCGCGTGCGCCTCGCCTGCGACCGACACCACGGAATACTCGGGCACCGCGATACGCCGCGCCTGCAGCCACTCCTGCAGCCGCGTCTTGGGATCCTTGCCGGGCACGCCGGGGTCGATGCGCGCGATCAGCTCGGAATAGATGCGCGCAATTGCCTCGCGTGCCGCGTCGAAGCCCGCGTCGATGAAGATCGCGCCGATGAGCGCCTCGAACGCGTCGGCCAGAATCGAGGGCCGCAGCGCGCCACCACTCTTCACCTCGCCCTCGCCCAGCCGAATCGTGGGGCCGAGCGCATGCTCCTGCGCCAGTCCCGCAAGCGTGTCGCGATTGACGAGGCCCGCGCGAAGGCGCGAGAGATCGCCTTCGTTCATTCGCGGAAACCGCTCGTAGAGCGCCGCCGCGATCGCGCAGTTCAGCACCGCATCGCCGATGAATTCGAGCCGCTCGTTGTGCGTCGCGCCGAAGCTGCGGTGGGTCAGCGCCTGCGCGAGCAGCTCGGGACGCCGGAATTCGTGGCCGAGGCCTTTGCGTGGCGCGTCCGGCGTCATCCCGTTGCCGCGATCCCGGCAGGCCCGCGCTCAGCGCGTCGCCGTGGCCTCGAAGTCGAGGTACAGGCTGACGTTGCCGGCCAGATGGAGTTTGCGCGCCCAGACCACGGAGGCCGTCACCTCGTTGCCCTCCTTTTGGACGTCGACGTCGCTGGCGTTCACCGAGTCGATGTAATCCGTCTGGAGGTATTTGGTAAAGGCCTTGCGCACATCGGTGATCGCCGTCGGATCCTTCGCGTCCTGCAGCGACTTCTCCAGCGACCTCTGCACCGAATAGAATTCGATGTACGCCGGCACCATCCGCGCGCCGACCGCGATGAAGATGACCGCGACCGCGGCCACCAGCAGGAATCCTATGATGGTGAGTCCGCGCGCCTTCGCTCGGTTGTGCATCGCCCCCCCTATCGAATGCCGCTGCCGACGCGCCTGAACGCGAGGCTGCTCAAGTCGTCCCAGTTGAACCAGATGAAGAACGCCCGGCCGCGGATGTGGTCGTCCGGGACGAATCCCCAGTAACGGCTGTCGTCGCTGCGGTCGCGGTTGTCGCCCATCATGAAATAGTGCCCGGGCGGCACCTTGCAGGTGAAGCCGCTGCCGTCTGGATTGTAAACGCAGTTCGCCTGGTCGGGAAACGAGCGTACCTGGGGCGGGCTGACCGACGGCTGCGTCGGATCGACCGCGATCTCGTGCTCCTTGCGCCCCTGGCCCGTGTCCACCGACTCGTTCTCGCGCGCGAGCGCTTCGAAGCGCAGGCCTTCGACGTAGCCGTAGCTGCCGTCGGTCCGAATGGGCCATGGCTGGCCGTTGACCGTGAGGCGCTTGTCCTTGTACGTCACGACGTCGCCGCCGACGCCGATCACCCGCTTGATGAAGTCCTGCGACGGGTTCAGCGGATAACGGAATACCACGACGTCGCCGCGCCTCGGGTCGCCGACCTCGACGATCTTGCGCTCGACGATCGGCAGACGCAGCCCGTAGGCGAACTTGTTGACGAGGATGAAATCGCCGACCTCGAGGGTCGGCCGCATCGACGACGAAGGGATCTTGAACGGCTCCGCGACGAACGAGCGCAGGGCGAACACGATCAGGAGCACCGGGAAGAAGCTCTTTGGGTACTCGATCCACCAGGGCTCGCGCTGCCCTCGCTCCTCGAGGGCCGCCCGCTCGTCGCGCAGCGCCGCCGTGCCGGTCCCGGGATCGCCCGAATGCGTGCGGTCGAACGCGGCGAGCGCCTCGGCCGCCGCCGCCCGTCGGCGTTTCGCGAAAACGGCGACGTCGAGCGCGTAGATCACGGCGCAGAAGATCGTCGCCAGGAAAAGTATGAGAGCGAAGTTCATCGTGGCGTGGGAAGTCCGGGCTCGGGATTCGGGGGGGATGCACGCGGCGCAGCGGCGGTGCCTGGAGCGCGCGCCGGCGCATTCTCGCATGGACGGGCGGGACGGGAAGCCCGGATCGGTGCGGTTCGTCCGGCGATTTCCGCGTCTCGTCTCATTGCTCGCCGACCTTGAGGATCGCCAGGAAGGCTTCCTGCGGGATCTCGACGCTGCCGACCGCCTTCATCCGCTTCTTGCCGGCCTTCTGCTTCTCGAGGAGCTTCTTCTTGCGCGTGATGTCGCCGCCGTAGCACTTGGCCAGCACGTTCTTGCGCATCGCCTTGATCGACTCGCGGGAGATGATCTGCGCGCCGATCGCAGCCTGGATCGCGACGTCGAACATCTGCCGCGGGATCAGCTTGCGCATCTTGGCGGCGACCTCGCGGCCGCGGTACAGCGCGACCGAGCGGTGCACCATCACCGACAGCGCGTCGACGCGGTCGCCGTTGATGAGGATGTCGAGCTTGACGACGTCGGCCGGCCGGAATTCGAGGAACTCGTAGTCGAGCGACGCGTAGCCGCGCGAGACCGACTTCAGCTTGTCGAAGAAGTCCATCACCACTTCGGCGAGCGGCAGCTCGTAGGTCAGCATGACCTGCCGGCCCATGTACAGCATGTTCCTCTGCACGCCGCGCTTCTCCGTGCAGAGCGTCAGCACCGGGCCGACGTACTCCTGCGGCATCAGGATCGTCGCGGTGATGATCGGCTCGCGAATCTCCTCGACCCGCGACAGGTCGGGGAGCTTCGACGGGTTCTCGATTTCCATCACTGTTCCGTCGCGCAGCAGGACCTGATAGATCACGGTGGGCGCCGTGGTGATCAGGTCCATGTCGTACTCGCGCTCGAGCCGCTCCTGGACGATGTCCATGTGCAGGAGCCCGAGGAATCCGCAGCGGAAGCCGAAGCCCAGCGCCTGCGACACCTCCGGCTCGTAGTGGAGTGAAGAGTCGTTGAGCTTCAGCTTGTCGAGCGCGTCGCGCAGCGCCTCGTACTGGTTCGACTCCACCGGATAGAGCCCGGCGAATACCTGCGGTTTCACGTCCTTGAAGCCGGGAAGGGGGGCTGCCGCCGGCCGCGCGGCGAGCGTCACGGTGTCGCCTACCTTGGCCGCGTGGATCTCTTTGATTCCGGCCACGATGAAGCCGACGCCGCCGGCGGAGAGCTCGGGGCGCCCGACCGCCTTGGGCGTGAACACGCCGACCTGCTCGCAGTTGTACGTGGCGCCGGTCGCCATCAGCTGGATCTTGTCCTTCGGCTTCAGCGTCCCGTCGATCACGCGGACCAGCATCACCACGCCCACGTAGTTGTCGAACCACGAGTCGATGATGAGCGCGGAGAGCGGCGCGGCGGGATCGCCCCTGGGCGGCGGGATCCGCACGATCACGGCCTCGAGCACATCGTCGACACCCTCGCCGGTCTTGGCGCTGCAGCGCAGCGCGTCCTGCGCGGGGATGCCGATGATGTCCTCGATCTCGGCGATCACCCGCTCGGGCTCGGCGGAGGGCAGGTCGATCTTGTTCAGGACCGGCACGACGGTGACGCCCTGCTCGATCGCCGTGTAGCAGTTGGCGACCGTCTGCGCCTCGACCCCTTGCGACGCGTCGACGACCAGCAGCGCGCCTTCGCAGGCGGCGAGCGAGCGCGACACCTCGTACGCGAAGTCGACGTGACCGGGCGTATCGATGAGATTGAGCTCGTAGGTCCGCCCGTCGCGGGCCTGATAGGTGAGGGCCGCCGTCTGCGCCTTGATCGTGATGCCGCGCTCGCGCTCAAGGTCCATCGTGTCGAGCACCTGCGCTTCCATCTCGCGTTCGGCCAGCCCGCCGCACCGCTGGATGAAGCGGTCCGCCAGCGTCGACTTGCCATGGTCGATGTGAGCGATGATCGAGAAGTTGCGAATGAGATCCAAGTGCGAAGGCCCCGGTGCCGCGCGGGAAAATACAAAGGGCACGTTCAGTGCCCTGTCCGCCGCACGAAGAACCTTGAATTTTAGCGGATTTTCGCTCCCGGCGCGATGTTATTCGGCGCGCTCGAGCGCCGCGGTCACGCGCGCCGCGTCGAGCCGGTAATGGCAAAGCTCGTTGACGAGGTCCGGCGCGCCCGCAAAAAGCACCGGAACCTTGTCGCCCCAGTCGGCCTCGAGCGCCGCGTGGGCGGGATCGTCGACGTCGATGACCGCCACCGTCACATCGTGCCGCGCGGCAAGCGGACCGAGCGCGGCCATCATTTCGTCGCACAGATGGCACCACGCGCGTGCGAGCATCGTCAATCGCATGGAACGGCTCAGCGCCTTCCGGCGCGCGGATTCGCGCACCCTGTCGTCCGGGCAGCGGCAACGTGCCGCCCGCTCAATCGACGCGATCGCGACACGGTGCGCTACTCGGCGCTGCCGCTGCTGCCGTTGTTGAGCTTGAGCGTCGAGTAGAACTCCTGCTCACCGCGTTTCAATCTGAACGTCACCGAGGCGCCCTTCTCGAGCTTTCCCAGAGCGGCGTTGACCTGATCGGCCGACTTGGCGTCGGTCGCGTGGCCGCGATTCACCATCGCGAGGATCACGTCTCCTGGCTGCACGTTGCCGCGCACGGATCCCGTGATGTCCTCGATGCCCACACCGTTCTTGACCTGGAGCTCCTTCTTCTGCTCGTCGGTGAGGTCGACGAGCACGAGGCCCATCTTGTTGGGCTTCGCCTTCTCCTTCGACGGATTCGCACCGCCGCGACGCGGCTGCGGCCCGCCCGCCGCATCCTCCTTCAGCTCGGCGACCGTCACTGCGAGGTCCTTGGTCATGCCCTTGCGCCAGACCGTCAGCGTGATCTTCGTTCCGGGCTTGACTGCGGCGATGATCCGCGGCAACTCGCTCGAGCTCCTCACGTCGCGGCCGTCCACCTTGATGATGATGTCGCCCGATTCGATTCCGCCCTTGTCGGCCGGGCCGCCCTTCTCGACCGAGTTCACCAGCGCGCCGCTGGCCTTGGCGAGCGCGAAGGCGTCGGCGGTCTCCCTGCTGACGTCCTGGATCTGCACGCCGATCCGGCCGCGGGTCACCTTGCCCTTGTCCTTGATCTGGTTCGCGACGTTCATCGCGAAGTCGATCGGGATCGCGAACGAGATCCCCATGTACGTGCCGGTCTGCGACAGGATCTGCGAATTGACGCCGATCACTTCGCCCTTGAGATTGAACAACGGCCCTCCGGAGTTGCCGGGGTTCACCGCTGCATCCGTCTGGATGAAGGGAATGAGGTTCTCCTGGGGCAGGTCGCGCCCCTTGGCGCTGACGATCCCGGCGGTCATCGTGTTCTCGAGGCCGAACGGCTTGCCGATGGCGACGACCCATTCGCCGACCTTGAGCTTCTCCGGATCGCCGATGACCACGCGCGGGAGATCCTTGGCGTCGATCTTGATGAGCGCGACGTCGGTCTTGCGATCCGCGCCGATGACCTTGGCCAGGAATTCGCGCTTGTCGCCGAGCGTCACGCGCACTTCGTCGGCGCCGTCCACCACGTGCGCATTGGTGACGACGTAGCCGTCCGCCGAAATGATGAATCCGGAGCCCACCGACTGCTGCTCGAGGTCGCGTCCCGGCGCGCCACGCCGCGGAATCTGACCGAAGCGGCGGAAGAACTCGTAGAACGGGTCGTCCTCCGACAGCTCGGGCATCGGATGCCGCTTGAGCTTCTGGGTGACGTCGATGCTCACGACCGCCGGCGCCTGCTTTTCGTAGAGCTCGGTGAAATCGGGCAGGCTCATCGCGCGGGCCTGCGCCGACGCGAGCGGAGCCGCGACGGAAAGGACGACCGCGGTGGCGAACGCCACGGTGAAACGGCAGGAGTTGCTGCACAAGCTCATGGGACGGGCCTCTTACGGGAATTGCGGACGACGGAAACTCAACGGCGGACGACGGAGAAGGCAACGTCCTTCAGCGTCGCACCGGGCGCCTCGCCAAGCACGGTGACCAGGTAGTCGTCCAACTGGCGCGTGTAGGCGTTGATCGCGCCCTGCTGCACGGCGCCGGCGCTGCGCGGCGGCGCGTTGAGCGGCTCGACGAACACCGAGATGGCGACGAGGCCGTCCGAGTATACGATGTGCGCGACCGGCTGCCGCTTGCCGTGCAGCGGTCGATAGCCTTCGGCGATGCGCGCAAAGCCGGCCGGCAGACGGGTCGCGACCCATCCCGTGTTCCGGGCGTCCGGATCGGACGCGGTGGCATTCTGCACCTGCCAATCGGGCGGCGCGGCGCCGGCCGTCGACGCGACCTGATCATGGGTAATGTGGGCGCTGAGCGTGATATCGAGAAAGGCGAACTGCTCGAGCACCTCATTGCGCTCGTTGACCAGCGCCGCCTTGAGCAGGATTCCCGTCCCGAGGTCGGTCCAGAGCTTGTGCGGAAAGCGATTGCCGTCCTTGGGCATGAACATCCACGCCTGAGCGTCCCGTCCGGCAATGCGCTCGGTCTCGGCCTTGCGCACGTCGTAGAAATCGAGCAGCGTCTTCTGCTGCTGCGGCGACAGCGTCGGGAAGGCGTTGCGGAACTCGGGCGACTCTATCCGGACGACCTTCACGTCTGAGTAGTAGCAGCGGACTTCGCTCGCCGTGCGAATCACCTCGCGTCGCGGTCCTTCCAGGTTGACGAGCTTCGACTGCTCGATCCCGGCGTCGTTGAGATGGACGAGACGCGACGTCTGGTTGCGGCTGCCGCGCTGGTAAAGAATGGTCCCGGTGTAATTCTGCTGCCTTGCCGCGGCCGCAGCGCGCGTCAGCACGGCGCCGGCGTCCTGCGCGCCTGCATCGGCAGCGAATGCAAGCGCTGCAAGCGCGATGCCGGCGAGTCGGCCGAACGGGAGCCCGCGCGCGGCGGTGGCGCGCGGCTGCGGGATGTCGGAAGCCATCCCGGTGGCGAGCATCGTCATGCGGAGCGCGGCAGGATCATCGCGTCGCGTCGGGCGCGGCGACGGTCGCGGCGTGGAAATTCGGTCCCACGCCGAGGCTTTGCGTGCTCGGCGAATATTCCTGATGCGCGAGCAGATAGTCAGCGGGTACCGCTTGCGGACGCACCTGCGCCGCCCGGACGCCGCCCGCCTCGCGCGATTTCGCGACGGCGGTCGCCGCAGGGTCGAGCGTCCCGAAGGCCACCCAGCCGGTGAGCGCCACCGCGGCCACCGAAGCCGCCGCAGCCCAGACGAACGGCAGCGGCCGACTGCGCTTGAATCCGGGCGCCAGCACGGTGGGCTCCGTTCGCAGCAGGGCTCCGAAGCGTCCGGCAAAATTCGTCACCGGGCCGTCGGTGCGCCGCAGCGTGTCACCGATCACGTGATAACACGCCCAGGTCGCGATACCGTCCGCTCGGTCGAGCTCGGTCCAGACGAGCTTGAGCTCGCTTTCCTCGAGCTCGCCATCCATCAGTCGTGAAATCCTGTCAGACATCACCATCTCCGGTCTTCGTCAGTCCCCAGCAGCGGCCGCAATTCCGCTGCAATCGCTTCCCGCGCCCGGAAAATCCGGGATCGCACCGTGCCAATCGGACAATTCATCACGTTGGCTATTTCCTCGTAGCTCATGCCCTCGATCTCGCGCAGCGTGATCGCGGTGCGCAGATCGGCGGGCAAGGCATCCATCGCCTTGTTCACCGTCGTCGCGATCTCGCGTCCCATGAGCTCGCTCTCGGGCGTGTTGCTGTCGCGCAGCTGCTCCGCATCCTCGAAGTTCTCGGCCTCTGCGTTGTCGAAGCCGGTCGACGTCGGCGCACGGCGCCCCAGCGCGACCAGGTAATTCTTCGCGGTGTTGATCGCGATGCGGTACAGCCACGTGTAAAACGCGCTGTCGCCGCGAAAGCTCGGCAGCGCCCGGTAGGCCTTGATGAAAGCTTCCTGCGTCACGTCCTCGACCTCCGCCGGGTCGCGCACGAAGCGTGACAGCAGACGTCCCAGCTTCCGCTGGTACTTCGCCACAAGCAATTCGTAGGCCCGCTTGTCGCCCTGCTGCGCGCGCTCGACCAGTTGCGCATCGACCTCGCGATCACCCATCAGGTCCCTGAATCATCATTGTTATGCCCGCCGAACGGCAGGTGCGCCCACCGGCTCCCGAGCCGAGACGGGTGCCCGAAGAATGCCGCATTTCCGGGATCTCGCGGTCGCGGTACGCGCTTGTTGACAAAGACCATCGCGAAGGGCGTAAGTTCACGCGCGAAGGGGTTATTCCGACGTCCGGAACACGAGTGCCCCGGATTTCTCGAATTTGTTCAGTACAAGCACGGGGCGGACTTCGCCGGTGACGATGCCTCGGTAATTCCTCACGTTGGGTGCGCCCCACTCGGCGAGCTCCGCCCGTTGCCCCGCATCGAGGAGGCCCAGTGCGTCGAGTGTCGCCACGGTGGCCGGATGGAGGCCGCGTTTCGACCCGTCGACCGACTTGACGACGATGCCCCATCCGCGGCTGCGGATTCCAAGCGCCTGCACGCCCTCCGCGCCGACCTTGGTCACCCAGTCGCCGCGGCCGGCACGCATCAGCGCGAGATCGTTGCGCCGCTCGCCGGAGACCATGTCGGGATGCCCGGTCATCGCGTCGGCGAGCCGCTTCGGCGCGTTGCCGTAGACCGGATCGTCCTTTCCGCTCGCGAGTCGCGCGAACGCCCGGGCGAGGCCGGTCAGCGGCACCGCGTAGTTCGGCGCCGAGCAGCCGTCGATGCCGGCGAGGAGTTCCGCTTCCGGAACCGAGGTGAAATGCGCGACCGCATGGCGGATCTCGCGCTGCAGCGGATGCTCGAACTCGAGGTAGGTTTCCTTCGGCGCCCCGCAGTGGACGCAATACGCGAGCATCCCGCTGTGCTTGCCGGAGCAATTGTGCGCGAGCGGCGAATACGGCGGCGGCGGCGGCACCTCGCCTCGCGCCTCGAAATAGCCCGGCGCGTGTGTCCCGCACTGGAGGTCGGTCGCGGCATTGCCAGCCTTGGCGAGCATCTCGGCCACCTCGCTCACATGCCTCGGCTCGCCTGAATGGCTGGCGCACAGCAGCGCAACCTGTCGGCTCGAGTAGCCGAATCGCTCGATTCCGCCCGCCGCCACAAACGGCATCGCCTGCAACGGCTTCAACGCGCTGCGCGTCATCGTCACGAAGCCGGGGTCGCCTGCCCCATAAAGCAGCGTCCCCTCGCCGTCGACCACCGCGACCGAGCCGAAATGCACCGCGTCGACGCCATCGCCGCGGACGGCGACGGTGAGCGGAGCATGCGGGGGAGCGGTGCCGGCGTGAACCGGACGCGAGCTGTTGGGCATCGGCGTGGCTTCGCGCAAAGCGCCCATTATCGCCGATCGGCGTCCCGCCGACCGCGCCGCGCCTGGCACGACGCCGCCCGACGGTCCTATCGCGCCGCGAGCGCCGCGCGGATCTGCTCCAGCGCGGCCGGATCCTCGATCGTCGTCAGATCGCCCGGGTCACGGCCTTCGGCAAGCGCCTGGATCGAGCGGCGCAGCAGCTTGCCCGAACGCGTCTTCGGCAGCAGCGTGATGAAATGCACGGCGCCCGGACGCGCGATCGCGCCGAGCTCGCGGTCGACCGTATCCATGACTTCCTTGCGCATCGCCGCCACACCCTCGGGCGTTGCGACCCGCTGCGGATCCTTGACGACCGCGAACGCCACGGGGACCTGACCCTTCAGCGGATCGGCGACGCCGACCACGGCGACTTCGGCGATGCCCGTGTGCGCCTGCACGGCCTCCTCGATCTCGCGCGTGCCGAGCCGATGCCCGGCGACGTTGATCACGTCGTCGGTTCGCCCGAGCACGAAATAGTACCCGTCGGCGTCGCGCGTCGCCCAGTCGAACGTCGAGTACGCGAGCTTGGCTCCGAAATCAGAGAAGTACGTCTTCACGAAACGCGCATCGTCACCCCAGACCGTCGTCATGCAGCCCGGCGGCAGCGGCGGCATGATCGTCAGTACGGCCTTCTCGTCGGCGCCGGCCTCGGCGCCGGTGCCCTCGAGCAGCAGGCGGACGTCGTAACCGTACACGGGGAACGACGGGCTGCCCCACTTGCGCGGCGTTTCCTCGACGCCCGGCTGCGCGGACAGGATCGGCCAGCCGGTTTCCGTCTGCCAATAGTTGTCGACGATGGCAACACCCAGGTTATCCGATGCCCAGTGCGCCGTCGGCTCGTCGAGCGGCTCGCCGGCGAGGAACAGGTACTTCAGCGATGACAGGTCGTGCCGCTTCATGAAGGCCGGGTCCTGCTTCTTCAGCACGCGGATCGCGGTCGGCGAGCTGAACATCGTCTTCACCTTGTTGTCCTCGACGATCTTCCACCAGATCGCGGGATCGGGGCGGATCGGCAGACCCTCGTACATGATCGTCGTCGAGCCGTTGATGAGCGGCCCGTAGATGATGTACGAATGGCCGACGACCCAGCCGATGTCGCTCGTCGTGAACATCGTCTCGCCCGGCTCGACGCAGAAGATTCGCCGCATCGACGACGCCAGCGCGACGGCGTAGCCGCCGGTGTCGCGCTGCACGCCCTTCGGCTTGCCGGTCGTGCCCGAGGTGTAGAGGATGTACGACGGCTCGGACGATTCCAGCCATTCGCACGGGACGCTCGCGCCGAGGTGCTGCGCCCGCAGCATCGCGTAGTCGACGTCGCGGCCGGCGACGACGTTCATCTTCGGGTCGAGGCCGCGGTTGACGATGACGACCGAGGCCGGCGGATGCTTCGAGAGCCGCACGGC
The DNA here is from genome assembly GCA_963846855.1 of uncultured beta proteobacterium. GTDB lineage: Bacteria > Pseudomonadota > Gammaproteobacteria > Burkholderiales > Casimicrobiaceae > CAIWHR01. Next base: position 1,300,584 of record CAWJXK010000008.1, on the reverse strand, counting down.
CTCGTCGACGAGATGCTTGTACGGCACGGGCTTGCCGCCGCGCATCCCGCAGTCGGAGGTCACCATCACCTTCGGCTTCGCGTCGTCGATGCGGGTCGCGAGGCTCGCCGCGGCGAAGCCGCCGAAGACGACCGAGTGGATCGCGCCGATTCGCGCACACGCGAGCATCGCGAAGGCCGCCTCGGCGATCATCGGCATGTAGATGAGGACGCGGTCGCCGCGGCCCGCGCCCTGCGCCTTGAGCACCGCAGCGAAGCGGTTGACCTCGGCGTGGAGCTCGCGGTACGAGTAGGTCTTCGTCTCGCCGGTCTCGGTCGACAGGTAGATGAGCGCCTTCTGGCCGCCGCGGGTCGCCAGATGGCGGTCGATCGCGTTGTGGCAGAGATTGGTGCGCCCGCCGACGAACCACTTCGCGAACGGCGGATTCGAATAGTCGAGCACGTCCGCGAAGGGGGTCTGCCAGTCGACGAGCGCAGCCTCGGTGCGCCAGAACGCATCGCGGTCGGCGAGCGAGCTCCCGTGGAATTCCTTGTACTTGGCCATCAACCCCTCCTCGACGACGATTCGCCACCGACGCGCGGCGCGTGGCCGCGCGCATTCGCCCGTTTCCCGCCGGCATTCTTCCCCGAGGTTCAGCGAGCCGCCGGCGCGACGCCTTGCGCCCGGTCAATCTCTAAGACATAAGACGAGCCCGCCGCCGGCCGGCTCAAAGCGCCGCGGCGAACCCGGGACCGCTCGTGCAAAGGCTACCTCGGCCTCCGGAGCCGGCCTTGCGCCGGATCAAGTCTGCGATGAACCGGACCGGCCGCCGGCCGGCCCGCTGAGGCGACCGTCTCAGGGATGCGTGTCCGGAGCGATGCGCACGACGGTGCGCCCGCGGACCATTCCCTTGATGTACGGATCGAAGTGCGTCGGCAGGTCGTCGAAGTCGATCGTGCGAACCTGGTCGTGCACCTTGTCCGGCCGCCATTCGACGGCGAGCTTGTTCCACAGCTTCTGCCGCAGCGGCATCGGGCAGTTGGCGCTGTCGGCGCCGAGCAGGCATACGCCGCGCAGGATGAACGGCATCACCGACGTGTGCAGCTTATGGTCGGCGGCGAGGCCGACGGCGGCCGCCGTGCCGCCGATCTTCATCGTGGACAGCAGCCATGCGAGAATGTCGCCGCCGAGATTGTCGACCACGCCCGCCCACCGCGCCGAATCGAGCGGCCGGATCTTCGAGAGGTCGACCGACTGACGGACGACGACCTCGCGCGCGCCCAGCTCCTTGAGGTAATCGGTCTCCTCCTTCTTGCCCGTGATCGCGACCACTTCGTAGCCCGATTTGGCGAGAATCTCGACTGCCACCGAGCCCACACCGCCGGTCGAACCGGTGACGGCGACGGGGCCGTTCGCGGGTACCAGCCCGTTGTGCTCCATCAGCATGATCGCCTGCGCGGCGGTGAACCCGGCGGTGCCGAGCGTCATCGCGTCGAACGCGGTCATGCTCTCGGGGCGGCGGACGACCCAGTCGCCCGGAACCCTGACGAATTCGGAATATCCGCCGTCGTGCGCGACGCCCATGTCGTAGGCGTGCACGATGACCTTGTCGCCGCGCTTCCAGCGCGCATCGCCGGAACTCTCGACGGTGCCGGCCATGTCGATGCCGGCGTTCGTCGGGTACTTGCGCATGATCTTTCCGGCGCCGTTGTACGAAAGGGCATCCTTGTAATTGATCGTCGAATACTTCGTGCGCACGACGACATCGCCCGGGTCGAGCTCGTCCAGCGACATTTCCACGAACCGGCTCGCGACGCCGGTCGGCTCCTGGAACGTCCGGTAAGCCTTGAATTTCTGCACGGGAGTCTCCTTGTCCACTGCGGGGATATGCGGGAAATCGGGGGCGAGGCGAGGTCGGGCCGAACGGCGGTTAGTCCGCCCGTTCGGCCGCGACGTGCGGTTCCGCCATGTAGTCGCGGGATTGCATTTCGGCGAGGCGGCTCGCGGTGCGGTCGAACTCGCCGCCGTGATGGCCGGCGCGATAGAGGTCGGGCGCGGCGGCGTCGGCCGAGAGCAGCAGCTTCACCCGATGATCGTACAGTATGTCCACGAGCCACGTGAAGCGCCGCGCGACATCGCCCATGTCGGCCGTCATCCGCGGCACGCCGGAAAGCAGGATTACGGAAAAACGGCGGGCGAGCTCGAGATAGTCGCGCTGCGAACGCGGCCCGTCGCACAGCGCCGGAAAGTCGAACCACGCGGCGCTGCCGGCGACCCGGCGCGCGAGGATCGGCCGCCCCTCGACCGTGAGCTTCGGGCTTTCGTCGCGGCCCGAACGCATCGCCTCGAATGCGGCGTCGAGGCTTGCGTCCGCCGCCGGCCCCGCCGGCGTGTGATACGTGCGCACCTGTGTCAGCGCACGCAGCCGATAGTCGACGCCAGCGTCGACTTCGACGTCGTCGAGCCAGCGCTTGATCAGGGCGATCGTCGGCAGGAAACGCTCACGCTGCAGCCCGTTCGGCCAGAGACCGTCCGGCGGATAGTTCGATGTCATCACGAATACCACGCCGTGCTCGAACAGCGCCTGCAGCAGCCGGCCGAGGATCATCGCGTCGGCGATGTCGGACACGTGGAATTCGTCGAAGCAGACGAGCCGCCAGTGGCGCGCGATGCCCGCCGCGACGACGGCAAGCGGATCCTCCTCGTGCTTCACCTCGGCGAGCGCCGCATGCACGTCGCGCATGAAGAGATGGAAATGCACGCGCGTCTTGCGGCGAATGGCGACGGTCGCGTAGAAGCCGTCCATCAGGAAGCTCTTGCCGCGCCCGACGCCGCCCCACAGGTAGATGCCGCGCGGGACGTCCGGCGGCGCGAACAGCTTCTTCAGCGTCGATTGCCGCGCGGCGCGAAACGCGTGGAGCTCGTCGGCCAGGACCTGCAGGCGGTCGAGCGCATTCGCCTGTGACGGATCGAGCGTGGTTCCGCGTGCGGCGAGGATCGGCTCGACCCAGGCTGCGAGCCCGCCGCGCCGCGCCGCGATCGACGCGTCGGTCGCCGTATCGCTCAAGCGTTGCCTCCGCCCGTGCGGGCCGACATCACGAAGGGATCCGCGTCATTCCGCAGCACGTCACTGCAGAGGGCACATTCGCATCCAACGTCTGCAGCCCCCGCCACGAGCGCTACAGGTTGAGGGTCCGGCCGGCGACGCCGAGCGCGGCTTCCTTCGTCGCCTCGGCCAGCGATGGGTGCGCGTGGCAGATCCGCGCGAGGTCCTCGCTCGACGCGCCGAATTCCATCGCGACGACGCCCTCGGCGATCAGCTCGGAGGCGAGCGGTCCGATCACGTGCATGCCGAGGATCCGGTCGGTGGCCGCGTCGGCGATGATCTTGACGAAGCCCGCGGTGTCGCCGAGCGCGCGCGCGCGGCCGTTCGCCGAGAACGGAAAGCTGCCCACGCGACAGGCGACGCCTTCGCCCTTTAGCTCGCGCTCGGTCTTGCCGACCCACGCGATCTCCGGCGACGTGTAGATCACCCACGGCACGGTATTGAAGTCGACGTGTCCGTGCTGTCCGGCGATCCGCTCGGCCACCGCGACGCCCTCCTCCTCGGCCTTGTGCGCGAGCATCGGACCGCGGACGACGTCGCCTATCGCCCACACATTGGCGAGGTTCGTCCGGCATTCGGCGTCGACCTCGACGAAGCCGCGCGCGTCGAGCTTGAGTCCCACCGCTTCGGGCGAGAGTCCCACGGTGTGCGGAACGCGGCCGATCGACACGATCAGCCGGTCGAACACGGCCGACTGGCCCGCGCCCGCGGCGTCGTTCCACGCGACCGTGACGTCGTTCTTCGACACCGTCACCTTCGTGATCGAGACGCCGAGATGAATGGCGAGTCCCTGCTTCGCGAAGAGCTTCTTCGCCTCCTTCGCGATCGCTTCGTCGGCGACACCAAGGAAGTCCGGCAGCGCCTCCAGCACCGTCACCTTCGCACCGAGCCGCCGCCACACACTGCCCATCTCGAGGCCGATGACGCCCGCGCCGACCACGCCGAGCGTCTTCGGCACCTCCGGCAGCGCCAGCGCGCCCTCGTTGTCGAGCACGCGCACGTTGTCGATGGCCGTCCCGGGCAGCGGACGCGGCTTCGACCCGGTCGCGACGATGACGTGCGTCGCCGTGAGCTCGGCCGGCGTCGCGCCTTCGACCTTCACCGTCCACCCTGCGGCGGCGCTGCCGCCCGCGAACACGCCGCGACCATGGAAGAACGTGACCTTGTTCTTGCGGAACAGGAAGAGGATGCCGTCGTTGTTCTGCGCGACGACCTTCTCCTTGCGCGCCTGCATCCTCGCGACGTCGATGCCGAGGTTGTCGAGCATGATGCCATGATCCGCGAATGCGTGACCCGCGTGCTCGAAATTCTCGGACGACTGCAGCAGGGCCTTCGACGGGATGCAGCCGACGTTCGTGCACGTGCCCCCCGGCGCCGGCTTGTCGCCCGCGCGCGTCCAGTCGTCGATGCACGCCGTCCTGAATCCGAGCTGCGCGGCGCGGATCGCGGCGATGTATCCGCCCGGGCCAGCACCGATCACCACGACATCAAATTGGTCTGCCATGCCGTTCTTTCGAAATTCGAGTCTGCAAAGAAGGGCTCCGGTTTCCGTCGCATGCGGGGAGCGAGCGAGCGGACCGAGCGCGAGGCGCAGCGGAGCGAGGGGCCGAGATAGTACATGTTGGTACAGCGAGGTCCCGAGCGAGCAGCAACGAAGCGATCGGTTCGCGCAGCCGCGGGGTCACAGATCAAGCAGCAACCGGGCCGGATCCTCGAGGGCTTCCTTGATGGCAACGAGGGAGAGGACGGCCTCCCGCCCATCGATGATCCGGTGGTCATAGGACTGCGCGAGATAGTTGATCGGCCGCACGACGACCTGCCCGTTCTCGACCACCGGCCGCTCGCGCGTCGCATGCACGCCGAGGATTGCCGACTGCGGCGGGTTGATGATCGGCGTCGACAACATCGACCCGTACACGCCGCCGTTGGAGATCGTGTACGTGCCGCCGGTCAGGTCCTCGACCGAAAGCTTGCCGTCCTGGGCGCGCTTGCCGAAGTCGGCGATCGCGATCTCGATCTCGGCGAAGGACATCTGGTCGGCGTCGCGCAGGATCGGCACGACGAGGCCGCGCGGGCTGCCGACGGCGATTCCGATGTCGAAGTAGCCATGGTAGACGATGTCGGTGCCGTCGATCGACGCGTTCACCGCCGGAAACTTCTTGAGCGCATGGACGGCGGCCTTCACGAAGAACGCCATGAAGCCCAGCTTGACGCCGTGCTCCTTCTCGAAGCGCTCCTTGTACTTGTTGCGCAGGTCGATGACCGGCTGCATGTTGACTTCGTTGAACGTCGTCAGGATCGCCGCAGTGGATTGCGACTGGACCAGCCGCTCGGCGACCCGCTGGCGCAGCCGCGACATCGGCACGCGCTGCTCGGGACGGTTGCCGAGCGCGGCCGGAAGCGGCACCGCCGGGGCCGGCGCGGGGGCGCGCGCGGCGGGCGCCGGCGTCTCTTGCCTCGCCTGCGCGGCGGCGGCAACGTCGGGCTTGGTGATGCGCCCGCCCCGGCCGGTTCCCATGACGTCGGCGGCGCCGATGCCCTGCTCCGCCATCATCTTGCGCGCGGCGGGCAGCGCGATCGCCGCGGCACCGCCTGCAGGAGGCGTCGGCTTCGCCGGGGATGGCGGCGGCGCCGCCGGCTGCGCCGCCGCCGAAGGCGCCACCGTCGCGGCCGCGGTCGTGTCGATCACGGCGACCACTTCCTGGCCGATGACCGTCGCGCCGTCGCTCTTGCGAATCTCCGTCAGCACGCCGGAATCGGGCGCCGGCAATTCGAGCACGACCTTGTCCGTCTCGACGTCGATCAGGTTCTCATCGCGCTTGACCGCCTCGCCGACGCGTCTGTGCCAGTGAACGAGCGTCGCCTCGGCCACCGATTCGGGGAGCTGCGGGATCTTGACTTCGACTTGCATCGCGATGGCTTCCTGTCAGGTGCCGACGAGCATCTCGCCCTCGGACATCGCGGGCGCGAACGCATCTTCAACGAGCTTCTGCTGGCGCTCGACGTGCTTCGACATGTAGCCGACCGCGGTGGTTGCCGCGACCGGCCGGCCGGCGTAGGCGACGACCTGGTTCGGCCGGGCGTCGGCGCGGAAATAGGCGCGCAGCCGGTACCAGGCGCCCTGGTTCTGCGGCTCTTCCTGGCACCAGACGATCTCGGTCGCATTCGGGAATTTCGCGAGCGCCGCCTCGAAATCATCATGCGGGAACGGATACTGCTGCTCGAAGCGGATGATCGCGACGTCGGTGATCTTGTGCTCGCGCCGGTACGCGGCGAGCTCGTAGTACACCTTGCCGCTGCAGGCGATCACGCGACGGACGCTCTTCGCGGCAAGCTTCTCGGTCTCGCCGATGACGTTCTGGAACCGGCCCAGGGCAAGATCCTCGAGCGTCGAAGTGGCCTCCTTGTGCCGCAGCAGGCTCTTCGGGCTCATCACGATCAGCGGCCGGCGGAACACGCGCAGCATCTGCCTTCGCAGCAGATGGTAGATCTGCGCCGGCGTCGACGGCACGCACACCTGCATGTTGTGCTCGGCGCACAGTTGCAGGTAGCGCTCGGGTCGCGCCGACGAATGCTCGGGGCCCTGACCTTCGTATCCGTGCGGCAGCAGCAGCACGAGGCCGCAGATCCGGCCCCATTTCACCTCGCCCGACGCGATGAACTGGTCGATCACCACCTGCGCGCCGTTCGCAAAATCGCCGAACTGCGCTTCCCAGACGACGAGGCGCATCGGGTCCGATGTCGCGTAGCCGTATTCGAATCCCAGGACCGCGTTCTCCGTCAGCACCGAATCGATGATCTCGATCGTCGGCTGGTCCTTGGCGAGATGCTCGAGTGGCACATAGGTGCCCGAATCCCACTTCTCGCGATTCTGGTCGTGCAGCACCGCGTGCCGGTGCGAGAACGTGCCCCGGCCGGTGTCCTCACCGGACAGGCGCACGCCATAGCCCTGGTCGAGCAGCGTCGCGTACGCGAGCATCTCGCCCATGCCCCAGTCGAGCGGCTGCGTGCCGTCGGCCATCGCGCGGCGATCCGCCATGACGCGCTCGGTCCGCGAATGCAGCTTGAATCCCTCGGGAACCTCGGTGATCTTCCGCGCGAGCGCGCGGAGGCGCTCGATCGGGAGCGCGCCGTCGTAGGGCGCCGTCCAGTCGCGGCGCACGAAGGGCGCCCAGTCGATTGTCATCGGCGCCTTGTAATTCGACAGGATCGTCGTGTTCGTGTGCTGGCCCTTGTCCATCGCCGCGCGGTACGCGGCGATCATCGCGTCGGGCTCCTCGGGCTTGACCACGCCCGCCGCGACGAGGCGGTCGGCGTAGAGCCTGCGCGTGCCGGGGTGCTGGGCGATGCGCTTGTACATGAGCGGCTGCGTGACCATCGGCTCGTCGGCCTCGTTGTGGCCGAGGCGGCGGAAGCAGACGAGATCGATGAAGACGTCGCGATGGAACTGCTGCCGGTAGTCCATCGCCATGTCGACGGCGAGCAGGCACACCTCGGGATCGTCGGCGTTCACGTGGAAGATCGGCGCCTCGGCCATCTTGGCGATGTCGGTGCAGTAGAGCGTGCCGCGCGTGTCGCGCGGATCCGACGTCGTGAAGCCGATCTGGTTGTTGACGACGATGTGGACGGTGCCTCCCGTGTAGTAGCCACGGGTCTGCGCCATGTTGAGGATTTCCTGGATCACGCCCTGGCCCGCCAGCGCGGCGTCGCCGTGGATCAGCACCGGCAGCACCTGCGCGCCATCCTTGTCGTTGCGCCGATGCTGGCGCGCACGAACGGAGCCCTCGACCACCGGATCGACCGCTTCCAGGTGGGACGGATTGAATGCGAGCGTCAGGTGCATCGGCCCGCCCGGCGTGGTCACGTCGGACGAGAAGCCCTGGTGGTACTTGACGTCGCCCGCCGAGAGCTCCTGCGCCTGCTTCCCCTCGAACTCAGTGAAGAGGTCGCTCGGCATCTTGCCCAGCGTGTTGACGAGCACATTGAGGCGCCCGCGATGCGCCATGCCGATCACGGTCTCCTTGACGCCGGCGGCGCCGGCCTTCTGCAGCAGAAGGTCCAGCATGGGAATCATCGTGTCGCCGCCCTCGCCGGAGAAGCGCTTCTGGCCGACGTACTTCGTGTGCAGGTAACGCTCCAGCGTCTCCGCGGCGGTGAGGCGCTCCAGGATGTGCCGCTGCTCGGTCGCCGTGTAGGTCGGACGCGAGCGGATGGGCTCGAGGCGCTCCTGGATGAACCGCTTGGTCGCCGTGTCGTTGATGTACATGTACTCGGCGCCGAACGTCCGGCAATACGTGTCCTTCAGGGCCTGGATGAGGTCACGCAGCCGCATCCGCGGCGCCCCGCCCTTGAACGATCCGACGTCGAACTCGGTGTCGAGATCGGCGTCGGTGAAGCCGTAGGTCGCGAGGTCGAGGTCGGCGATATCGCGCTGCTCCTGCCGCTTCAGCGGATCGAGGTCGGCCTGGAACATGCCGAGCGTGCGGAACTTGCCGATCATCTGCAGCACCAGCACCTGCTTGTGCAGCGTCGACGCGTCGACCATCGATCCGGTGAGCTTGCGGCTCTTGCCGAGACGGATGAACGACTCGATCACCGGCGCGTGCGCGACGTCCGGCGCGCCGCCGCGCAGCGTGTCGAAATAGGCGCGCCAGTCCGGCGCGACCGAGGCCGGATCGGCGAGGTATTGCTCGTACTGGTCCTCGATGAATGGCGCGTTGCCGCCGAAGAGCGTGCTCGTCGACTCGAATTGCTTCATCGTATCCATTGCCGGAACCTCGTCAAAAGCCGGATTTGCGCGGGACGGGGGGCGTCACGTCCCCCCGTGCAGGCCTATGGTACGACGGCCGGCACCGGCACGAGAAGCGCCCGTCGCCGGGCGCTTTTGAGGCTCGCTTAGCGCTTAGCGCTGAGCGATGGGCTTCACCGCGCGGCGCGTGGCGCCCGTAAAGAGCTGGCGCGGACGCCCGATCTTGTACTCGGGATCGGCGATCATCTCGTTCAGCTGCGCGATCCAGCCCACGGTACGCGCGAGCGAGAAGATCGCGGTGAACAGGGGCACCGGAATGCCGATCGCCTTCTGCACGATCCCCGAATAATAGTCGACGTTGGGGTAGAGCTTGCGCGAGACGAAATAATCGTCCTCGAGGGCGATCTTCTCGAGCGCCATCGCGAGCTTGAACAGAGGGTCGTCGTGCAGGCCGAGCTCGGTCAGCACCTCGTGGCAGGTCTCGCGCATCAGCTTCGCGCGCGGGTCGTAATTCTTGTAGACGCGGTGGCCGAAGCCCATCAGCTTGACGTTCGAATTCTTGTCCTTGGCCTTGGCGATGAATTCGCCGATCTTCGCCACTCCGCCCTGCCGCTGGATGTCGTAGAGCATGTTGAGGCAGGCCTCGTTGGCGCCGCCGTGCGCCGGGCCCCAGAGACACGCGACGCCAGCGGCGATCGCCGCGAACGGGTTGGTGCCGGACGACGCGCACAGCCGCACCGTCGACGTCGACGCATTCTGCTCGTGATCGGCGTGGAGGATGAAGATCCGGTCCATCGCGCGCACCAGCACTTCGTTCGACTGGTAGTCCTCGCACGGCGTCGCGAACATCATCCGCATGAAATTGGCCGCGTACGACAGGTCGTTGCGCGGATACATGTACGGCTGGCCGACCGAGTACTTGTAGGCCATCGCGACCAGCGTCGGCATCTTGGCGATCAGGCGCACCGCCGAGATGTCGCGCTGGTGGGCATCGTGCAGGTTGATCGAGTCGGGGTAGAACGCCGAAAGCGCGCCGACGAGGCCGGTCATCACGGCCATCGGGTGGGAGTCGCGGCGGAAGCCGCTCAGGAAGGCCTGCATCTGCTCGTTGACCATCGTGTGCTTGGTGACACGCCCGGCGAACTCGCTCTTCTGCGCCGCGTTCGGCAGCTCGCCGTACAGCAGCAGATGGCAGACTTCCATGAAATCGCAGCGCGTCGCCAGCTCCTCGATCGGATAGCCGCGGTAGAGCAGCTCGCCCTTGTCGCCGTCGATGTAGGTGATCGCCGATTTGCACGATGCGGTCGAAAGGAACCCGGGGTCGAAGGTGAACTTGCCGGTCTTCCCGTAGAGCGTTCGGATGTCGACGACATCGGGACCCACGGTGCCAGAGAGGACCGGGAACGTGACGGGCGCCGAGCCGTCGGAGAAGCTGAGCGTGGCGGTGCGGTCGGTCATCGGGGGTACTCCATGCGCTTTGAGACGGGTGGGAGAACCGGGAATATTGACGGGCGCCGAGGCGTCGGACAAGGTGGGCGTGGCGGTATGGTCGGTCATGAGGGGTGCTCCATGCGCTTTGAGACGGGTGGGAGAACCGGGCGCGTCGTCACTCTTTGAAATGGGGATCGGCGCTTCGAATCGCAATGCATCGTGGGATCGGTGGGGTCGTCACGGCGGGGCGGGGCGCCGTCACGCGGCGCGCAATTGCGCGACCAGCGGCGCGAGCGAGGCGTCCGCGGGTTCTGACTGGCCGGAGAGGATCTTCCACAGGTCGTTGTCGGACAGGTCAAGAAGAACGCCCAGGGCGGCCAGTTCGTCGCGGGTCAGCGCGGCGCCGCGCCGGGCGAGGAACCGGGACAGGACGAGGTCGTTTTCCAGCATCCCGCGCCGGCAGCGCCAGGATAGCCGGGCAAAAGAGCGGTCATCGGCCGGATTCGAACGTTCCACGTTGAAGGGTGAAGGTGAATCTACGGGCATTTGCCCGCCCCGGCTTTGACTCAGCGCAAATCCGTGGACGGGGGCGCTACACGGTCCGCTTGACCATGATCTCCTTGATCTTGCCAATGGCGCGCGTGGGGTTGAGTCCCTTGGGGCAGACGTCCACGCAGTTCATGATCGTGTGGCAGCGGAAAAGCCGGTACGGATCCTCGAGATCGTCGAGGCGCGCCGCGGTCGCCTCGTCGCGCGAATCCGCGATGAAGCGGTAGGCGGCGAGGAGGCCGGCCGGCCCGACGAACTTGTCCGGATTCCACCAGAACGACGGGCAGGCGGTCGTGCAGCAGGCGCAGAGAATGCACTCGTAGAGGCCGTCCAGCTCCTCGCGATCCTCCGGCGACTGCAGCCGCTCCTTCTCCGGCGGCGGCGTGTCGTTGACCAGGTACGGCGTGATCGAGTGGTACTGCTTGAAGAACTGGCTCATGTCCACGATGAGATCGCGGATGACCGGCAGCCCAGGGAGCGGCCGCAGCTCGATCGGCTCCTTCAGCGTCTTGAGGTTCGTGATGCAGGCGAGGCCGTTCTTGCCGTTGATGTTCATCGCGTCCGAGCCGCAGACGCCCTCGCGGCAGCTGCGCCGGAACGCCAGCGTGTCGTCGACCGCCTTCACCCGGATCAGGGCGTCCAGCAGCATCCGGTCGTGCGGATCGAGCGCGACGTCGTAGTCCTTGAGGTAGGGCTTCGCGTCCTTCTCGGGGTCGTAGCGGTAGATGCGGAATTTCATCCGTGGCGTCCGGTGGTCAGTACGTCCGCGCCTTCGGAGGGAAGGCTTCAACGGAAACGGGCTTCAGGTTGACCGGCTTGTAGTCGAGCCGGTTGCCGTCGCGGTACCACAGCGTGTGCTTCAGCCAGTTGACGTCGTCGCGGGCCGGGTAGTCGCTGCGGGCCTGCGCGCCGCGCGACTCGCGGCGGGCCTCGGCGGACACCACGGTCGCCTTCGCGGTCTCGACCAGGTTGTCGAGTTCGAGCGCTTCGACCCGGGCGGTGTTGAACACGCGGCTCTTGTCCGCGATCGAGGTCCGTGACGCGCGCTCGGCGATCTCCATCATCTGACCCACGCCCTCGGTCAGCAGCTGCTGGTTGCGGAATACGCCGCAGTGCGCCTGGATCGCCTTGCGCAGCGCATCTGCGACGTCCGCGACCGATTCGCCACCGGTCGCGCCGTCGAGGCGGGCGAGGCGCGCGAGCGGACGGTCGGCGGCGTCCTTGGGCAGCGGCTTGTGCGCGGCGCTGCCGCGCGAGCGCTCGACGATGTCGATGCCTGCGGCGCGCCCGAAGACGATGAGGTCGAGCAGCGAATTGGTGCCGAGGCGGTTGGCGCCGTGCACCGAGACGCACGCGCATTCGCCGACCGCGTAGAGGCCGTTGACCACCGCCTTGTAGTCCCCATCCTTCGGCGCGACCACCTGACCATGGACGTTGGTCGGAATGCCGCCCATCTGATAGTGGGCCGTCGGCACCACTGGGATCGGCTCCTTCGTGCAGTCGACGTTGGCGAACTTGACCGCGATCTCGTGGATCGACGGCAGCCGCTTCATGATGAGCTCGGCGCCGAGGTGGTCGAGCTTCAGCAGCACGTGGTCCTTGTTCGGACCGCAGCCGCGGCCTTCCTTGATCTCCTGGTCCATCGAACGGCTGACGACGTCGCGCGACGCGAGGTCCTTGAGGTTCGGCGCGTAGCGCTCCATGAAACGCTCGCCGTTGCAATTGAGCAGAATGCCCCCCTCGCCGCGCACGCCCTCGGTGATCAGCACGCCGGCACCGTAAACGCCGGTCGGGTGGAACTGCCACATCTCCATGTCCTCGAGCGGGATGCCGGCGCGCGCCGCCATTCCCAGCCCGTCGCCGGTGTTGATGAAAGCGTTGGTCGACGCCGCGAAGATGCGGCCGGCGCCGCCCGTGGCGAGCAGCGTCGACTTCGCCTGCAGCACCATCGTCTCGCCCGTCTCCATCTCCAGCGCGACGACGCCCAGCACGTCGCCGTCGGCGTCGCGGACGAGGTCGAGTGCCATCCATTCGACCAAGAACTGCGTGCGGGCACGCACGTTGCGCTGATAGAGCGTGTGCAGCAGCGCATGCCCGGTGCGGTCGGCCGCGGCGCAGGCGCGCTGCACCGGCTTCTCGCCGAAATTCGCCGAGTGCCCGCCGAATGGCCGCTGGTAGATGGTGCCGTCAGCGTTGCGGTCGAACGGCATCCCGAAATGCTCGAGTTCGTAGACGACCTGCGGCGCCATCCGGCACATGTATTCGATCGCATCCTGGTCGCCGAGCCAGTCGGAGCCCTTGATCGTGTCGTACATGTGCCAGAGCCAGCTGTCCTCCGACATGTTGCCGAGCGAGGCGCCGATGCCGCCCTGCGCCGCCACCGTGTGCGAACGCGTCGGAAAGACCTTCGACAGCACGGCGACCGAGAGCCCGGCCTCGGCGAGCTGCAACGATGCGCGCATTCCCGAGCCGCCCGCGCCGACGACCATCGCGTCGAACTTGCGCACCGGAAGGCTCGACGCCGCGGTCACCTGCCGCCCCACAGGATGGCGATGGTCCAGCCGAGGTAGGCGATCAGCGCGAGCACCGAAAGCGCCTGCAGCGTGAGGCGCGCGCCGACGGGCTTCACGTAATCCATGTAGATGTCGCGCACGCCGATCCAGGCGTGATACAGGAGCGCGACCATGAAGAGGAACGTCGCGACCTTGAACGCGGCGTTGGCAAAAAGCGCCGTCCAGAGCGTGTAATCGAGGCCGCCGTTCCACAGCACGATCGCGAGGACCAGCACCGTGTAGCCAGCCATCACCAGCGCCGTCATCCGCTGCAGCAGCCAGTCGCTCAACCCATAATGCGCGCCGGTGACTTTGCGGTCGGTCACCACAGCCGCCACCCGACGTAGAGCGTGAGCGCGAGGCTCACCACGAGAACCACGACCGACGAACGCCGCGCCGCCGGGAGGTCGACGCCGATGTCGATGTCGATCAGCAGATAGCGGAGACCCATGAAGAAGTGATGGAGATAGGCCCACGCGAGACCGAGCAGCACGAGCTTTGCGAGCGGATTCGCGAGGTTCGCCTTGAGCGCGTCGAACGATTCGTGTGACGCGAGGCTCGCCGCGACCCCGCAGAGCAGCAGTGGAATCCCGATCAGGAACAGAAGGGCACCGGAAATGCGGTGCAGGATCGAGGCAAAGCCCGGCAACGGAAGCCGGATGGCGACCAGGTTGAGATAGACCGGGCGCGCGCGCGCCGAAGGGCGCTCAGGGGCGGGCATCGGCGACGCCCGTGGCGGCCAGGAAAGCGGTGCCAGACGCGCACTCCGCAGAGGATCGCGTCACGCGGGCCGGATTCCAGGGTCGGGGCATGGGCGGGATGGCGGTGTCCGGCAGCGCGACTGCGGGCTTACATTGACGTTGCCCGAGGATTTTTTTGGGCGAAACGGCATTGTGCAAAGCAGCAGGTCATTATAGCGCGAACCTCTCGCCGCGCGGCAACGCGCAGGCGGCGTCGACGTCATGTCGCGCCTCCCTAAGAGCCTGTCGGACTTGATTTCGCGTATGCGACGGAGGCGCTTTGGGCGCAGTTCAAGGCGCGAGACCGAGAGCATATCGGGGAATATGCCAAGGGCGAGCAACGCGGAAATTGGCAACTGAGGCGCCCAAAGCGCCCCGTCCCTTCGCTCATTTGGGTGCCGCTGCCAAAAAGCGCGTCTGCTTTGTTGCTCGGCTTGCGAAGATTCACGATATTCGCTGCGCCTCGCGCCGCGCATCCATCGCTTTTTGGCCCGGCAACGCATACGTGAAACCAAGCCCGACAGGCTCCTAGCCCAGCAGGTTGAGATAGTGGTGCCGCTTGGTCGCGCAAAGCCCGCGCCGCCATTCGACGGGGCGCTCTCCGTACGTCAGCGTGACGCGGTCGACCGCAAGGAGCGGCTGGCCCGGCTCGACGTTGAGGACGCGGGCACTCGCCGCGTCGGCCGCGATCGCCTTCACCTTTTCCTGCGCCTTCAGCATCCTGACGCCGAACTGCGTCTCGAAGAAGCTGTACATCGAGCCGCGGTAGGACTCGACGCGGGCGCGCGTGAGCCCCTTGAACAGCTCGGCGGATAGTGTGATCTCGTCCAGAACCACGGGCTGTCCCGAATATTCGAGCACGCGGCGAAGCACGAACACGGGGTCGCCGGCGGCGAGGTTGAGATGGCGGGCCGCCTCGGCGTTCGCCTTGCCGCGCCGGACGTCGAGGAGCCGGCTCGCCGGGTACTCGTCCTTGCCGTCGTTGCGTCGGATGCGCAGGAACCGGAACATCGACGTGTTCTCCTCCGTGTGCGTGGCGACGAACGTGCCCTTCCCCTGCCGGCGGACGACAAGGTTGTCCGCGGCGAGCGCGTCGATCGCCTTCCGGACGGTTCCTTGCGAGACGCCGAAGCGTCCGGCGAGCTCGATCTCGCTCGGGATGGGCTCACCGGGCCGCCATTCGCCCGCCTCGAGCCCCTGTTCCAGCAGGTCCTTGATTTGCATATATAAAGGACTGAATGACGGCGTCGCGTTCAACGTGAGCTCCTGCTGTGTGAAGTTCCGAAAGCCGGTTCGACCGAGATATCCCGGGGCGTCCTCGTCCCGCCCGGCCAGCGTTGCCGGCGACCGTCGATTATTCGCGCCGGCGCCGACGTTGTCTAACTCATGTCTTATGTCTTCTATAAGTTATAGGATATCATTGACACGACGCGGCGGGAAAGCCTAGAATGGCGGTCATTCGCACGGCCGGTCGCGACGCCTCCACCGGCGCGTGCTCCCAGGTCGCTGCAACGCAACAACGTCAGGCCACCCGCATTCCGAAAGCGCCTTCCCGAACGACGAGCCGCCCCGCCCCGATTGCCAGCGCCCCGCGCCTACTTGCCTTTTTTCCGCCCCCACCCGAGGAACTCACGATGAAGAAGCCCCTTCGCGTTGCCGTCACCGGCGCCGCCGGCCAGATCGGTTACAGCATCCTTTTCCGGATCGCCGCCGGCGAAATGCTCGGACGCGACCAGCCCGTGATCCTGCAGATGCTCGAGCTGCCCATCGACAAGGCGCAGGCGGCGCTGAAGGGCGTGATGATGGAGATCGAGGACTGCGCGTTCCCGCTGGTCGCCGGCATGGAAGGCGCCGCCGATCCCAAGGTCGCGTTCAAGGACGCCGAGATCGCCGTGCTGGTCGGAGCCAAGCCGCGCGGCCCGGGGATGGAGCGCAAGGACCTCCTGATGGAGAACGCGAAGATCTTCATCGAGCAGGGCAAGGCGCTGGACCAGGTCGCGAGCCGCGGCGTCAAGGTGCTGGTCGTCGGCAATCCGGCGAACACCAATGCCTATATCGCGATGAAATCGGCGCCGTCGCTGCCGAAGAAGAACTTCACCGCGATGCTGCGCCTCGATCACAATCGCGCGCTGTCCCAGCTCGCTGCCAAATCCGGCAGGCCGGTCGCGTCGATCGAGAAGCTCGCGGTCTGGGGCAACCACTCGCCGACGATGTACGCCGATTACCGATTCGCCACGGCAGAGGGAAAGTCGCTCAAGGCGCTCATCAACGACGAGGAATGGAACCGGACCGTCTTCCTGCCGACGGTCGGCAAGCGCGGCGCGGCGATCATCGCGGCGCGCGGGCTCTCCTCCGCCGCGTCCGCCGCCAACGCGGCGATCGATCACATGCGCGACTGGATGCTGGGCAGCGATGGCAAGTGGGTGACGATGGGCGTGCCGTCCGACGGCAGCTACGGCATCCCCCCGGACGTCATGTATGGCGTGCCGGTCACCACGGCCAACGGCGAGTACACCCGCGTCGCCGGCCTCGAGATCGACGCGTTCTCGCGCGAGAAGATGGACGCGACGCTGAAGGAGCTCGAGGAAGAGCGCGCCGGCGTCGCGTCGCTGCTTGGGTGACCGCGCGATTGTGCCTTCGTCCGCAGCGATGACCCCACCCTCCCCCGGCGAGCGCTTGCGCGCCGCGCTCGCCGCCGAATCGCCGCTGCAGATTCCCGGCGCGATCTGCGCCTATCACGCGATCCTCGCGGAGCGCTCCGGATTCAAGGCGATCTACCTCTCCGGCGGCGGCGTTGCGGCGGGGTCGCTGGGCGTTCCCGATCTTGGCATCAGCAATCTCGACGACGTGCTGACCGACGTGCGCCGCATCACCGACGCCTGCTCGCTGCCGCTCCTGGTCGACGTCGACACGGGCTTCGGCGCCTCGGCGTTCAACGTGGCGCGCACGGTCAAGTCGATGATCAAGTTCGGCGCGGCGGCGATGCACATCGAGGATCAGGTCGGCGCCAAGCGCTGCGGCCACCGGCCGGGCAAGGCCGTGGTGCCGAAGGACGAGATGGTCGACCGGATCAAGGCCGCGGTCGACGCCCGCACCGATCCCGCTTTCTGCATCATGGCGCGCACCGACGCGCTGGCCGTCGAGGGGCTCGAGGCGGCGCTCGACCGCGCCTGCGCGTGCGTCGAAGCGGGCGCCGACATGATCTTTCCCGAGGCCGTCACCGACCTCGCGATGTACCGGAAGTTCGTCGACGCGACGAAGGTGCCGGTGCTCGCCAACATCACCGAATTCGGCGCGACGCCGCTGTTCACCGTCGACGAGCTCCGCAGCGCCGGTGTCGGCATCGCGCTCTACCCGCTGTCCGCGTTCCGGGCGATGAACAAGGCGGCGCTCCATGTGTATGAAAACTTGCGCCGCGACGGCACGCAGCGGGCGGTCGTGGACACGATGCAGACGCGAGACCAGCTCTACGAGTGCCTCGGTTATCACGTTTACGAAGAACGGCTCGACGCGCTGTTCGCCAAGGGCAAGTGAGTCCCGCGTCGTCCTCATGAGATTTTTACGTCGCGCCTGACAGGGAGCCTTCGCATGACCACCGCAGAAACGACCACCGACACCGCACCCAAGGCGAAGAAATCGGTCGCGCTATCCGGCGTCACCGCCGGCAACACGGCACTGTGCACCGTCGGCCGCACCGGCAACGACCTCGCCTACCGCGGCTACGACATCCTCGACATCGCCGCCACCTGCGAATTCGAGGAGGTCGCATACCTGCTCGTCCACGGGAAGCTGCCCACCGCGCCGAGCTCGCCGCGTACAAGACGAAGCTGCGCAGCCTGCGCGGGCTGCCCGAGCCGGTGAAGGAAATCCTGGAGCGCATCCCGGCCGCCGCGCATCCGATGGACGTGATGCGCACCGGCGTCTCGGCGCTCGGCACCGTGCTTCCGGAAAAGGACGGCCACGACGTCGCCGGCGCGCGCGACATCGCCGACCGGCTGCTCGCGTCGCTCGGGTCGATGCTGCTCTACTGGTACCACTGGAGCCACAACGGGCGCCGGATCGACGTCGAGACGGACGACGACTCGATCGGCGGGCACTTCCTCCACCTGCTGCACGGCGCGAAGCCGCGCCCGCTGTGGGTGCGGGCGATGCACACTTCGCTCATCCTGTACGCCGAGCACGAATTCAATGCGTCGACGTTCACGGCGCGCGTGATCGCGGGCACCGGCGCCGACATGTACTCGGCGCTCACCGGCGCCATCGGCGCGCTGCGCGGGCCGAAGCACGGCGGCGCCAACGAGGTCTCGTTCGAGATCCAGAAGCGCTACGACACGCCGGATGAGGCCGAGGCCGACATCCGCCGCCGCGTCGAGGCGAAGGAAGTGATCATCGGCTTCGGGCACCCGGTCTACACGATCAGCGATCCGCGCAACGAGGTGATCAAGGACGTCGCCAGGGAGCTCTCCGAGGACGCCGGCAACACGCGGATGTTCGAGATCGCCGAGCGGCTGGAGCGTGTGATGAAAGACGCCAAGAAGATGTTCCCGAACCTCGACTGGTTCTCCGCCGTCAGCTATCACATGATGGGCGTGCCGACCGCGATGTTCACGCCGCTGTTCGTCATCTCGCGGACCTCGGGCTGGTCGGCGCACATCATCGAGCAGCGCCAGGACGGCAAGATCATCCGGCCGTCGGCCAACTACATCGGGCCGGAAGACCGCAAGTTCGTCGCGCTCAAGGACCGCCGGTGAGAGTGGCGGCGCCGGTCGTTGCCTGCGCCGTCGCCACGACGGCGGCGAACTTGCAGGCAAATTGATCCGCCTTCCCCTCCGTTCAACGCAAAACAAGCATCCATGTCAGCCCACATCAGCAACGTCCGCCCCGCGCCCGACCAGGTCCTCGCCGACATCGCCGACTACGCGACCAAATACAAGATCACCAGCAAGGAGGCGTACGCCACCGCGCGCCACTGCCTCATCGACACGCTGGGCTGCGGCTTCGAGGCGCTGTCGTATCCGGCCTGCACGAAGCTCATGGGGCCGATCGTTCCGGGAACGATTGTTCCGAACGGCGCGAAAGTGCCGGGCACGTCGTTCCAGCTCGACCCCGTGCAGGCGGCGTTCAACATCGGCGCGATGATCCGCTGGCTCGACTTCAACGACACCTGGCTCGCCGCCGAATGGGGCCATCCCTCGGACAATCTCGGCGGCATCCTCGCGACCGCCGACTGGCTGTCGCGCAACGCCGTCGCCGCCGGGCGCGCGCCGCTCACGATGCAGGACGTGCTGACCGCGATGATCAAGGCGCACGAGATCCAGGGCGTCATCGCGCTCGAGAACAGCTTCAACCGCGTCGGACTCGACCATGTGGTGCTGGTCAAGGTCGCCTCGACCGCGGTCGTCGCGACCCTGCTCGGCCTCACCCGCGACGAGGTCATCAACGCGGTGTCGCTCGCGTGGGTCGACGGTCAGTCGCTGCGCACCTATCGCCACGCGCCCAACACCGGCTCGCGCAAGAGCTGGGCGGCGGGCGACGCGACCTCGCGCGCCGTGCGCCTCGCGCTGATCGCCAGGACCGGCGAGATGGGCTATCCGTCGGTCCTGACCGCGAAGACCTGGGGCTTCTACGACGTGCTGTTCAAGGGCGCACCGTTCAAGTTCCAGCGTCCGTACGGCAGCTACGTGATGGAGAACGTGCTGTTCAAGATCAGCTTCCCCGCGGAATTCCACGCGCAGACGGCGGTCGAGTGCGCGATGGAGCTGCACCCGCACGTGCGCGACCGCGTCGACGACATCGCGAAGATCACGATCCGCACGCACGAGTCTGCGATTCGCATCATCGACAAGAAGGGGCCGCTCGACAATCCCGCCGATCGCGATCACTGCATCCAGTACATGGTGGCGGTGCCGCTGATCTTCGGCCGGCTGACGGCGTCGGACTACGAGGACGGCATCGCCGCCGATCCGCGGATCGACCGGCTGCGGGCGAAGATGGAATGCGTCGAGGACAAGGGTTTCTCGAAGGATTACCACGATCCCGAGAAGCGCTCGATCGCCAACGCGATCACGATCGAGTTCAAGGACGGAAGCAAGACCAGGGAAGTCATCGTCGAGTATCCCATCGGCCATCGGCGCCGGCGCAAGGAAGGCATTCCGGTGCTGGTCGAGAAGTTCCGGACCAATCTCGCGCGCCGCTTCCCGGCGAAGCAGCAGGCGGCCATCCTCGCCGCGAGCCTCGAGGCGGATGCGCTGGAGGCGATGCCGGTGAACGAATATGTCGACCTGTTCGTCATATAGGCAGGTTGGACGCCGGCCCGGCATCGGCCGAGAATGGGCGTCCTCCATTTCATGCCCCAGGAGCCTCCGATGACCCGAACCTGCCTCCTCGCATCCGCCGCGCTTACCGCGACGATGTTCGCCGCGAATGCCGCGGCGATCGACTTCCCGACGATGAAATCGGGCCTGTGGGAGCAGAAGCTCTCCCGCGACGGCGGCCAGCAGCCGATGGTCACCAAGATCTGCATCGACGCTGCCGTGCAGAAGGAAATGCTCGACATGGGCATGGGAACGATGAAGTCGATGTGTCCGAAGAACGACATCCGCCGCAACGGCAGCAAGATCTTCGGCGAGGCCGAGTGCAAGCTCGGCGAGTCCACGATGAAGTCGAAGTCGGTGACAGCATTCGTCGGCGACACCGCTTACAAGACCGAGGTCAAGGCCACGTACAGCCCGGCGTTCATGGGCAAGACCGCGTCGACGACCGTCATCGAGGCCAAGTGGACAGGCGCGTGCCCCGCCGGCGTCAAGGTGGGCGACATGATCCTGCCGAACGGCAAGACCATGAACATTCGCGGCGTGACCGGCGCGCCCAAGCAATAGCGCGCCAAAGCGGCGCGCACGACATCATCGGAGAACGAACGTGAGCCACAATCTCTTCGGCACGCTGCAGGAATTTCCGCTCGGCGGCGGCAAGGGGCGGTTCTACTCGCTGCCCGCGCTCGAGAAGGCAGGCGTGGGCAAGGTGTCGCGACTGCCGGTATCGATCCGCATCGTGCTGGAATCGGTGCTGCGCAACTGCGACGGCAAGAAAGTCGCCGAGGAGCACGTGCGCCAGGTCGCCAACTGGAGCCCGACCGGCGAGCGCACCGACGAGATCCCGTTCGTGGTCGCGCGGGTCGTGCTGCAGGATTTCACCGGCGTGCCGCTGCTCGCCGACCTCGCCGCGATGCGCAACGTCGCGCAGGACATGGGCAAGAATCCCAAGGTCATCGAGCCGCTCGTGCCGGTCGACCTCGTCGTCGACCACTCGGTGATGATCGACTACTTCCGCCGGCCGGACGCGCTCGACCTCAACATGAAGCTCGAATTCAAGCGCAACAGCGAGCGCTACCAGTTCATGAAATGGGGCATGCAGGCGTTCGACACGTTCAAGGTCGTGCCGCCCGGCATCGGCATCGTGCACCAGGTGAATCTCGAGTACCTGGCGCGCGGCGTGCACCAGAAGGGCGGCGTCTACTATCCCGACACGCTGGTCGGCACCGACAGCCACACGACGATGATCAACGGCATCGGCGTCGTCGGCTGGGGCGTTGGCGGCATCGAGGCCGAGGCGGGCATGCTCGGGCAGCCGGTGTATTTCCTCACGCCGGATGTCGTCGGCGTGGAGCTGACCGGCGCGCTGCGCGAAGGCGTCACCGCGACCGACCTCGTGCTGACGGTGACCGAAATGCTGCGCAAGGAGAAGGTCGTCGGCAAATTCGTCGAGTTCTTCGGCGAGGGCACGACGTCGCTGTCGGTGCCCGACCGCGCGACCATCGCCAACATGGCACCCGAGTACGGCGCGACGATGGGATTCTTCCCGGTCGACGACGCCACGCTCGACTATCTGCGCGCCACCGGTCGCACCGACGCGGAGATCGACGCGTTCCAGGCGTATTTCAAGGCGCAGGACCTGTTCGGCGTGCCGCGCGCCGCGGACATCGACTACACGAAGCTCGTGAAGCTCGATCTCGGGACGATCCGCCCCTCGGTCGCGGGCCCGAAGCGACCGCAGGACCGCATCGAGCTCGGCGGCCTGAAATCGAAATTCACCGACCTCTATTCACGCAACGTCGCCGAGAACGGCTTCGGGCAGCCCGCGGCCAATCTCGGCAAACGCTACGCCGTGATGAGCTCCGGCGGTACCGCGGTACCCGACTCCGCCCAGCAGGCGCCGCGCAACGGCATGCCGGCCGACTACGTCGAAATGGTCAACAATCGGCCGACGATCGATCGCGTGCCGCAACCGAAGATGCGCGCAGTCGAGATCGGCACCGGCGACATCCTGATCGCGGCGATCACGTCGTGCACCAACACGTCGAATCCGGGCGTGCTGCTCGCAGCCGGATTGCTGGCGAAGAAAGCCGTCGAGAAGGGCCTCACGGTCAAGCCGCACATCAAGACCTCGCTCGCCCCCGGCTCGCGCGTGGTCACCGACTATCTCACCCAGGCGGGGTTGCTGACCTACCTTGAGCAGCTCGGCTTCGGCGTCACCGCCTACGGCTGCACGACCTGCATCGGCAATGCGGGCGACCTCACCCCCGAGATCAACCAGGCGATCATCGCGAACGAGCTCGTCTGCGCGGCGGTGTTGTCCGGCAACCGCAACTTCGAGGCGCGCATCCATCCGAATCTGAAGGCGAATTTCCTCGCGTCGCCGCCGCTCGTCGTCGCCTTCGCGATCGCCGGCACCGTGCTGAAGGACCTCACGACCGAGCCGCTTGGCCAAGGCAAGGACGGCCCGGTGTTCCTCAAGGACATCTGGCCGACGTCGCACGAGATCGCCTCGGTGATGAGTTTTGCGCGCAATCCCGCGACGTTCCGCAAGCTCTACGGCGACCTCGGCAACGCGAACCCGCTCTGGAAGGAGATCGCCGGACAGAACGGGCAGGTGTACGGGTGGCCCGGCTCGACCTACATCGCGAAGCCGCCGTTCTTCGACGGCTTCAGCATGACGGCGAGCGCGACCGGCGACATCAGGGGCGCGCGCGCGCTCGGCGTCTTCGGCGACTCAGTCACCACCGACCACATCAGCCCGGCCGGCTCGATCAAGCCGACCTCGCCCGCGGGCATTTATCTGCTCGAGAAGGACGTCTCCGTCGTCGACTTCAACAGCTACGGATCGCGGCGCGGCAATCACGAGGTGATGATGCGAGGCACGTTCGCCAACGTCCGCATCAAGAACCTGATGTTGGCGCCGAAGAGCGACGGCACGCGCGTCGAAGGCGGGGTCACGCTCTACCAGCCATCGGGCGAGCAGCTTCCCATCTACGACGCGGCGATGCGCTACGTCGCCGCGGGCACGCCGACCGTCGTGTTCGGCGGCGAGGAATACGGCACGGGGAGCTCGCGCGACTGGGCCGCCAAGGGCACGCAGCTCCTCGGCGTCAAGGCGGTGATCGCGAAGAGCTTCGAGCGGATCCACCGCTCCAATCTCGTCGGAATGGGCGTGCTGCCTTGCCAGTTCAAGGGCAGCGACTCGGTCGCCTCGCTCGGCATCGAGGGCAACGAGAGCTTCGACGTCACTGGCGTCGAAGCCGGCATCCGGCCGCAGATGGATCTCACGCTGACCATCCGGCGCAAGGACGGCTCGGTGAAGAGCGTTCCGGTGCTGCTGCGCATCGACACGCCGATCGAGGTCGACTACTACCGGAACGGCGGCATCCTGCCGTTCGTGCTGCGCGAGCTGATGGCGAAGGCCGCGTAGGCGCATTCGCGCGCAGCAGGCGGGCCGCGTCGGCTCGCCCGCCGCCCGCGCCCGCAACCGCGCCTGCCTGCGCGAATCTGTCCGTGGCGCCTCCCCGCCGCCATTTGAGTGAGCGAGCGCTGATCGCGCTGATCGGCCTCTGCTTCATGCTGCAGCCGCTCGCGACGGATGCCTACCTGCCGTCACTGCCGGGGCTCGTGCGGACCTTCGATGCCGGGATCGGCACGGTGCAGCTCACGCTGTCGCTGTTCGTGCTTACGTTCGGCGTTTGGCAGCTGGCCGCCGGACCCGTTTCCGACCGCTTCGGCCGCAGGCCGGTACTCGTCGCCGGCCTCGCGCTCTACGTCGTCGCGAGCCTCGGCTGCGCGCTCGCGCCCACGCTCTGGCAACTGATCGTTGCGCGCGTGTTCCAGGCCGCGGGATGCTGCACGTGCCTCGCGGTGGCGCGGGCCATCGTGCGCGACGCCTTCACGCCGCAGGCCGGTGCGCGCGCGATCGCGCAGGCGTCGTCGATCCTCGCCGCCGCGCCGCTGCTGGGGCCGATCCTCGGCGGAGCGCTCGAGGTTCGCTTCGGCTTTCGCGCGATCTTCGTGGTCCTGGCGTTCTTTGCCGGCGGCCTCCTCGTGCTGACGCTGGCGCGATTCGCCGAAACCAACCGGCATCTCGATCCGCACGCGACGCGTCCGCGCTCGCTCGCGCGCACCTATGGACGCGTGCTGCGCTCCCCCGCGTTTCTCGCGCACACGCTTGCCGGCGCCGCGTCGTACGGCGGCATCTTCGCGCTCATCACCGGTGCGCCGTTCGTGCTAATCGGCCTTCTCGGCGTTCCGGTCGGCTATTTCGGTTTCGCCTGGGCGTCCTGCGTGCTGGGATACCTCGCCGGGACGATCGCTTGCCGCCGGCTCCTCGCAGGGCGGAGCATCCGCGCGACGCTGCGCATCGGCGGGCTCGTCGCGTTGGCCGCGGGAGCCGCGCTGGCGGGGCTCGCCCTCGCCGGCGTCCATCATTGGGCTGCGCTGATCGGGCCGGGATTCGTCTACTTCTTCGCCCACGGCATCAATTTTCCGTCGGCGCAGGCCGGGTCGGTCGCGCCCTTCCCGCGCCAGGCGGGCTCCGCCGCCGGACTGTTCGGCTTCCTGATGATGGCGTTCGCCGCCGCGGTCGGTGCCGCGATCGGCATCAGCTACAACGGCACCGTCTACCCGCTCGCGTTCACCGTGACCGCGTGCGCGCTGATCTCGACGATGACCGCCTTTGGCTGGATTTCGCGGCTGCCGGCGGCGTCCGCTGCACCGGAATCACTGCAATCTAGTGCGCTGCACAACGATTTGGGATAGAATGACGCGCCCGCGGCTGAAGCCGGTCCGATGACGGACGGTCGCCGTCTCGCAAAAACCCCCGTTCAGGACCTCAGGAGACATCAATGAAATACCGCATCCCCGCGCTGCTCGCCACGGCCGCGCTCGCCTTGACCCTTGCAGCCTGTGGTGACAGCGGCAAGGAAGCCGCCGCCAAGGCCGAAGCCGCTGCGAAGGAAGCCGCTGCCAAATCCGCCGAAGCCGCCAAGAAGGCTGCCGATGCGACCGCCGACGCTGCCAAGTCCGCTGCTGCCGCCACGACCGACGCCGCCAAGACTGCCGGCGACGCGACCGCCGACGCCGCCAAGTCGGCCGCCGATGCGACCAAGGATGCCGCCGGCAAGTCCGCCGACGCTGCCAAGGACGCGATGAAGCCCGCGGAAGCGCCGAAGAAGTAACGCGACACTTCGTGCCTGCGAAAAAAGACGCCGGCAACCGCCGGCGTTTTTCTTTGCGGCGCTAGGAGCCCGCCTTTGGCGCCGCATGGCGCGCAATCCAGCGCGTCAGGGGCCGCCACTGGTCCCAGTCCTGCTCGGCGCGCGAGCGCGGCAGGTCAAACACCGAGGCCCCGTCGCGCGCACAGTGGACATATACCTGCGTGTCGCGCAGGTGCGCGACCAGCGGAAAGTCGAATTGCTTGAGGAATTCGTCGAGCTCGGCCGCGCTTCGCGTGCGCGCGTCGACGCGCATCGCGACGATGCCGATGGCGAGCGCGCCTTTCTGCACCGCTTTGTAATGCGCGATCGCGGCGAGGAAGTGCGCGGTCGCGGCCATGTCGAACACGGACGGGGACAGCGGGACCAGCATCAGATCGACCCCGTCGATCGCGTCGCGCAGCGCCGCGCCGTGCAGCCCCGCGGGAGAATCGACGACCAGCCACTGCGGATCGGCGGCGCGCAGCGATTTTCGCGTCGTGTCCGCGCCGACGCCGATGACCGGCGGGAACAGCGCCGGGCGCCGGGCAAGCCATTCCGTCGCGGAGCGCTGGGGATCGATGTCGGCGAGCGCGACGCGCTGCCGCTTGCCCGCGAGCCATCCCGCGACGTTGGTCGAGAGCGTGGTCTTGCCGCTGCCGCCCTTCGGATTGGCGACGAGAATGGTCTGCATCGAGTGTCCCCTCCCCCGCGGGCATGGCCGGATGGACGATGCCGTCCCACCCCGCGCGACCCAGCGGCAATGCTACCATCCGCGCTTTCGGGCGAACCCCCACCCGGGGTTCGCCCGGGAGCCTGTCGGGCCTGATTTCACGTATGCGACGGAGGCGATTTGGGCGCAGTTCAAGGCGCGAGACCGAGTGCATATCGGGAATATGCCGAGGGCGAGCAACGCAGAAATGCGTCCAAAGCGCCCCGTCCCTTCGGGTTGCTGCCAAAAAGCGCGTCTGCTTTGTTGCTCGGCTTGCGACGATTCACGATATTCGCTGCGCCTCGCGCCGCGCATCCATCGCTTTTTGGCCCGGCAACGCATACGTGAAATCAGGCCCGACAGGCTCCTAGACTCCGACACCCATGGATATCGACCCCGCCACGGTCTGCGCGCGGACGAGCGCCGGCGAAGCCGAGCTCGAGCGGGCCCGGAACGGACTCACGCTCCCGCAGCGCAAGGCGCTTTCGCTGCTCACGGCACCCAGAGCGTATTCCGAGTTCGCCTCGGAAAACCACCTCGATCCCGAGCGGCTCGCACGCGATGTCACCCGTCTAGGCGAGCTCGGCCTGATCACGCTGCAGTTGGGGTCGGTCGTCATCGTTCCACCCGCGCGCGGCGCGCGCCTCGAGCCTGCCGCCGCGGCACCCGCCGGCGGCGCGGCGAGCGGCCAAATCCGTTTCTCCCACGCCGGCGCAGACTCGTCCGGATCCGCAACTGCAGCCCGTCGTGCTCGGCGCGACGGCCGGCCGCTCGCCCCTCAGGTTGGCGGCACTCGCCGGTGTTGCCGTGGTCGCGTTGACTGCGGGAGGGCTCGCCATGCGCGACGGGCCCCCAGGTCACGCCGCGGGTCGACGCGGCCGCCGCGCTCACTGCCCCCGCGCCACTGCCGGTCCCCAGTCCCGCGCCCTTCGTTGTGACGGCGTCCGCACCTCAGGAAGCCGCGGCGACACCGGCCAGATCCGCCGCGCCGCCCGCGCTCGCTGCGCCATTGTCGGCCTCCACGTCGACTCGGCCCGTCGCGACGGACAAGCAAGCTCGCGATGCCCCCGCGCGCGAGCCGCGTCCGGCAACGAATGCAATTGCGACACCTGCGCCTGAACTGACGTCAGTCGCCGCCGCACCCCCGGCGGCAAATCCGACGCCTGTGTCCACATTCGTCAGCGCGCCGACGCCTGAACCTCCCGCTCCGATGCCGAATGCGGCCGCGCCACCGGCCCCGGCTCCCGTGCTGGTCGCGTCGGCGGCGCGGACGCCCGTAGCCGCCGCGGCTTCCGCCAAGTCGGCGCTGAAGCCGATCGTGCGCGATGCGCCGGAATTCCCGAAGGAAGCGATGACGGAAGGATTCAGCAGCGGCACCGTGAAGGCGCGCGTCACCGTCGACGCGGCAGGCAAGGTCGCCGGCATCGAGATCCTCGATGCGCAACCGCGGCGCGTGTTCGACCGCGCCGTCCGCGCGGCGCTGTGGCGCTGGCAGTTCGAGCCGGGCGCGCCCGATCGCACGGCCGAGGTCGAAATCGCGTTTTCGCTGCAGTGATCAGCAGCCGCCGCGATCACCGACTCGACGCCGCCCTGACCATGGAAGACACCGCTCGCACGCGTCCCGCGGATGCCGCGGATTCGACGGCAGCACGTGCGCCGCGCGCGAAGCGCGCCGATCCGCGCCGCGCCGAGTTCGAGGCCGACAAGCTCAGGAAGCGCCTGCGGCGCGAGGTTGGCAAGGCGATCGGCGACTTCGGCATGATCGAGCGCGGCGACCGCGTCATGGTGTGCCTGTCGGGCGGCAAGGACAGCTACGGCCTGCTCAACGTCCTGCTCTCGCTGCGCGAGCGCGCGCCGGTTCCGTTCGACATCGTCGCCGTCAATCTCGACCAGAAGCAGCCCGGATTTCCGGCGGAGGTCCTGCCCGGCTATCTCGAGCGCCTCGGCGTGCCGTTCCACATCGCGCAGCAGGACACCTACAG
Source organism: uncultured beta proteobacterium (assembly GCA_963846855.1). Classification (GTDB taxonomy): domain Bacteria; phylum Pseudomonadota; class Gammaproteobacteria; order Burkholderiales; family Casimicrobiaceae; genus CAIWHR01. Next base: position 1,272,269 of record CAWJXK010000008.1, on the reverse strand, counting down.
CGTCGTCAAGCGCGTGATCCCGGACGGCGGGACGATGTGCTCGCTGTGCTCGCGACTGCGCCGCGGCGTGCTCTACCGCGTGGCCGGCGAGATCGGCGCGACCAAGATCGCGCTCGGCCATCACCGCGACGACATTCTCGCGACGTTCTTCCTCAACCTCTTCTTCGGCGGCAAGCTGAAATCCATGCCGCCCAAGCTCGTCTCCGACGACGGCAAGCATGTCGTGATCCGCCCGCTCGCGTACGTGCGCGAGCGCGATCTCGCGCGCTACGCCGAGGTGATGCGCTTTCCGATCATTCCGTGCAATCTCTGCGGCTCGCAGGAGCACCTGCAGCGCAAGGAAGTCACGCGGATGCTGGCCGAATGGGAGCGCCGGTACCCGGGCCGTCTCGATTCGATCTACAACGCGCTCGCCCACCTCGTGCCCTCGCATCTCATGGACCGCAGGCAACACGACTTCGCGTCGGTGCGCGCAACGGGATCGCCCGCGCCGGACGGCGACATCGGGTTCGACGTCGATGCTGCACTCGAGCGCGCGACGGAGCTCGCGGCCGCGTCGGCGGGTGGCGCGTCCGTGCTGCGGCACCGGCGATGAACCGCGGCACGTCAATCCGGCCCGACAGGGGCGCGTCGGGCGGCGTGCCGCGCCCGGACGATATGCGCGACCCGCTTCGATGACAGAAGCGGGTCTGTCCCGGGCCTTCCGGCGCGGATGGCCGTGGCTTCTCGCCGCGGCGATCGCGGCGGGCGCGTGGATCCGCCTCGACCAGTTCGCCGCGCAGGTGCTGATCGACGACGAATGGCATGCGGTGCATCAGGTCCTGCTGCACAGCCCGCTCGAGATGTTCCGCGATTTCGGGTTCGCCGACTACAGCATCCCGCTCGGCATCCTCGACTGGTACGAATCCCGCGCGTTCGGCCTGTCCGAGCTCGCGATGCGCTGGCCGATGCTGCTGTGCGGGCTCGCGACGCTCGTCCTGTTTCCGCTCTACGTCGCGCCGCGGATCTCCCGCGCGACGGCACTCTCGTTCGCGGCGCTGCTCGCGATCTCCCCGCTGCTCGTCGTGTACAGCCGGATGGCGCGCCCGTACGGGATCACGCTGCTGCTCGGCTTCATCGCGCATGCCGCGTTTCAGCGGTTCCACGACCGCGACGGCGGAGGCGCCGCTGCGGGCGCGACGTATGTGAGCACCGCCGCGCTGTCGATCTGGCTCCACCCGATCAGCGCACCGTTCGTCCTGGCGCCACTCGTCTGGGCGCTATTCTCGCGACGCGCGCGCCCGCCGGCGCAACGCCGTCACGCCGCGCTGCGCTGGCTCGCCGTCGCCGCTGCCACAGGCGCGCTCGCCGCCATGCTCGTGCTGCCGCCGCTGCTCTCGCATCCGCAGTCGCTGGCATCAAAGGCGCTCGCCGACCACCCCGGTTTCGCCGCATTGATCGGCGTCTGGTACGCGTGGCTGGGAACGCCGTCCACCGTCGCGATCATTGTCTGCATCGTGCTGGCCGCATTGGGCGCGCGAACCGTATGGGAGCGGCTGACCGTCGCACGGACGGCGATGCTCGGCATCGGGCTGACGCTCGCCGCGGTACTTGCGACAGGTCCGATGTACGTGAGCAATCCGCTGACCCTCGCCCGCTATCTGCTGCCGCTGCTTCCCCTGCTGCTGCTCGCTGCCGCCGAAGGCGCCGTCGGGCTCGCCCGGCGCGTTTATAGGCCGCCGACCTTCGTCCGCGGCGCGGCTGCCGCAATGATCGCCGCGCTGCCGTGCATCGCGCTCGGCTGGCAATCGCCGCTCGCCGCGATGCTGCGATATCCCAACACCGAGACGGTTCATCTCATGTACCACGTCGATTTCCGCCCTGGGGCCAATCCGTACCTCCCGCGCGTGGAGGCAACCCCGCTGTCGCCGTTCTGGGAAAGCCTCGCGCGGAATCCGCCCGGAACCCTGCGCATCGCCGCGGCGCCGTTCTATTTCGAAAGCTACAACTGGGACGCGCCGCGGTGGGAGCGGCTGAGCCGGCAGACCGTCCTGCCGGGCTATCTGACCGGGCTTTGCGCCGACCGGCGCTATGGCGAGGTGCCGGCAACCCCCGAATTCCAGTTTCGCAACGCGGTCCACCTCGCGAGCGCAGCGGAGCTTGCCGCGAAGCGTATCGACTATGTCGTGTGGCAGAAGACCTATGTCCAGACCAGCGCGGGGCACGACGAGCCGATCGGCGCGGACACGCTCGCCTGCGAATCGGCGCTTCGCGCGAAGCTGGGGACGCCCGCGTACGAGGATTCGCATATCATCGCCTTTCGTGTCGCGTCGCAACAACGCGCATCCCCCGATGCTCAACGATAAACGCCTCGTCGTCGTCATGCCCGCGTACCGCGCTGGCCGCACGCTCGAGGCGACGTGGCGCGATCTGCCGCACGATGTCGTCGACGAGGTGATCGTGGTCGACGACGGCAGCGACGACGACACGGCGAGCGTCGCGCGCCGGCTGGGACTTACCGTGGTGCTTCACCCCGAGAACCGGGGCTACGGCGCCAATCAGAAGACGTGCTACACGGAGGCGCTTTCCCGCGGCGCCGGCGTCGTCGTGATGGTGCATCCCGACTACCAGTACGACCCGCGACTCACGACGGCGATGGCGGGGATGATCGCCTCGGGGGTCTACGATCTCGTCGTCGGCTCGCGCATCCTCGGCGGCGGCGCGCTCAAGGGCGGGATGCCGGTCTGGAAATACGCGGCCAACCGGGCGCTGACCCTGTTCGAGAACCTGCTGCTCGGCGCGAAGCTCTCCGAGTATCACAGCGGATTTCGTGCGTACTCGCGCGATCTGCTCGTCGCGCTGCCCTGGCGCGGCAACTCCGACGATTTCGTGTTCGACAACGAGCTCCTCGCGCAGGCGATCGTCGGCGGTTACCGGATCGGCGAGATCTCGGTGCCCACGCGCTACTTCGCCGAGGCGAGCTCGATCGATTTTCCGCGCTCCGTCCGCTATGGCTTCGGCGTGGTCCGCACGACGCTGCTCGCGTGCCTCGCCCGCTGTGGCGTGTTTCGCCATTCTCTCTTCGTGAGCGGCGCGTCGCGTCACACCTGACCAACGCCGTATCCGGATCGCTTCCGCCACGATGCCTTTGCGCAAACTCCTTCGCCGGCCGGACCCCACGGCCGGGATCCTCCACTGGTTCCACACGTTCACGCTGCACGTGGCCACGGGCTTTGTCGCGGTCGCCGTGCATTACGCGGCGATGTACGGCCTCGTCGAGGCTGGCGTCCCCGCGGTTCCCGCCAGCGCGGCGGGATTCGTGCTGGGCGCGATGACACGCTTCGCGACATCCTACTGGCAGATCTTCGCGCCGACCCGCAGCGTGAAGTCCGCGAGCGTTCGCTTCGTCGTCGTGTTCGCGTTGCAGCTCGCCGCCAACAGCGCGCTCCTCGCCGGACTGCTCGCGCGGGGCGTCTCGCTGTGGCCGGCGCAGGTGGCGACGACGATCGTGCTCACGTTCGCCAATTACCTCGCGTATCGCCTCTGGGTGTTCCGCTGACGCCGTGAGTGGCCGTCCTGCCCGCGTGGCCATCCCTATGCGTCGGGACTGGCCGTGACGCTGCCGCCGATCAGGGACGCGGTCGCTGTTCCGGGCGCCTCGAACCGCGCGCCGTGGATCGTCTGGCTTCTGATGCTGATCCAGTGCATCGGGGCGGCGCACGCAAGCTTCAACATCGACACGGCGCGCGACCTCGCCTTCGCGCTCGACATCGCCGACGGCTCGCGGCTGCACCTCAGCGGCCCGGAAATCGGTTCGTCGTTCCGTCTGGGGCCACTCTGGTATTACCTGCTGGCCGTTCCGTTCGCGCTCGGCCTGCCGGTCGGTGCGATCGCCTGGATGACCGCCGCGACGAGCTCACTTCAATACTGGCTCGCGTGGCGGCTCGGCCTCGCCGTGCGCGATCGCCGGCTCGGCCTTTGTCTCGCGCTCGCGCTGGCGCTGCCCGCGTGGACCCGGATGTACTGGCTCGCGAGCGCCCATACGATCCTGACCGTGCCCGCGGTGCTGGCCGCGCTGCTCGCGTGGACGACGTACTGGAACCGGCCGTCTGCGCCGATGGCGTTCCTCGGCGGGCTCGGCATCGGCGTCGCCCTGCACGGTCATCCGTCCGCGTTGCCGCTGGTGGCATTGCTGTCCGTGCCGTTGTTTCGGCGCGACCACGGGCGGCGCGCGCTGGCGCTGCTTGCCGGCGTGCTCGGATGCGCCGTCCTGTTCATTCCGGCGGCGATCGAACAGGCGATGTCCGGTTGGAGCGACTTGACGCGAACGACGCAGTACCTCTCCGCGCAGGATTGGATGGCCAATCTGCGTCACCTGCCTCGCGTTCTCTGGGGGATCGTCGTCTTGGGTGCGCCCGCCGCCGCCGAGATCTCGCTCTCCCCGTACCCGGCGCTCAAGGCCATTGCGACGGCGATCGCATGGACGGGCCTGCTCACGGGCGCCATCGGCGTCGCCTGGTCCTGGCGCGTGCCGCGGCTGCGCGCATGCATCGCCGTGGCGATGACGCTGGCCGTGCTCAACCTGGCCATCGTCGCTTCCGCGCGCGACTACGTGACCTATTATTCGGTCGACCTCGCGACGACGCTGATTGCGTTGATGGCCGGAGCCGGCTGGTACGGACTCGCGGCCTTGCGTCCGCGCACGCCGTTCGCCGAGCGCTGGCTCGCGACGGCGGCGGTGGCCGCGATGCTTCTGCTGAACGCGGGTCTGCTGGCGGGATGGATGGCGCAGGTCCGCGCCGGCCGCGTGACAGCGCCGATCGACGCGGGACTCAACCTGCAGAAGCGCACGCCGCAGGCGCCCTCGGTCATCGCGCCCGCCGTATTCTTCAAGGACCTCGCCTACTTCGAGCGGCAGGTCTGCGCCGAGCCGCAACCCGTCGTTCATGGTGACGGCGCCCTTTTTCTCGACCTCATGGGCGAGGTACTTCGCCGCAGCGGCTGCGCGCGCGCGACGACAGTGCAACTGGGCGGCCGGTCCCGGCCCGGTGCTCCGGACCTCGCCGCGATTCCGTGCGAGATCCTCCACGACACATCCGCCCATCCGCTCAAGGTGCAAGGCGATCTCTGCTGGCTTCCGGTGTCGCGGAACCTCAACACCAATTCCGGGGCCGCCGCCGCGAACAGCCGAATCTATCTGCCGCACGTCCGCGAGGCGGGTGGCGGCTCTCTCGTCTTCGAGGACGTGGTCGCCGGCGGCGACATCGTCGTCCTCGCCGTGACGCGCCCGGACTGGGTGGAATTCACCGCGCCCGCGATGACGGTCGGCGGCATGGCAATCGCGCCGTTCTACGCGAACGGTCACACGTTTGCATGGTCGATCTCCGGTCCGCCGGCAGTGCAGGCGCCCTTCGTGATCACGATGACCGCGGCCAATCCCGACGCCGTCGACGTCTTCGCATTGTCGCCGCACTGACGTGCGCGCGATCAGAGCGCCGGTGGCTCCGCGCGGTGGCCGGTGTCCGTCCGGCCGGCTTCGATCGGCCGCGCCGACGGCAGGCGGCGCTGAACGAGATAGAGCGGGCGCTGCTTCACTTCGATGAACATGCGCGCGAGGTATTCACCGATGATCCCCAGGGCGGTCAGCTGCAGCCCACCCAGGAACAGGATCAGCACGACCAGCGTCGGAAAGCCACGGATGGATTCGCCGAACAGCATCGTCTTGCCGATGAAATAGGCGCCGTAGGCAAATGCGGCGAGCGCGGTGGCGAAACCGACGTAACTTGCGATCTTGAGCGGCACGACCGAGAACGAAGTGATGCCCTCGAGCGCGAAATTCCACAGGCGCCAGAAGCTCCACTTGGTCTCGCCGGCATAGCGGTCCTCGACCTCGTAGTCAATCGATGTGGACGGATACCCGATCCAGGCGAAGAGGCCCTTCATGAAGCGGCTGCGTTCGGGAAAGCGCTCAAGCGCCGCCACCGCGCGGTGCGACAGCAGCCTGAAATCGCCGACGTCCTCGGGAATCTCGATCGTGCCGATGCGGCCGATGAGGCGGTAGAAGGCACGTGCCGACGCCTTCCGGAGCCCGCCCTCCCGGTCGCGGCTCGCGCGGCGCATCAACACGACGTCGAATCCCTGCTCCCAGGCTGCGATCATGCCCGGAATGCATTCCGGCGGATGCTGCAGGTCGGCGTCGAGGATGACGACGGCGTCTCCCCGCGCGTGATCGAGGCCTGCGCTCATCGCGGCTTCCTTGCCGAAATTGCGCGACAGCTCGATGACGGCGACGCGCCGGTCGGCGCCGTGGAGCGCGGCGAGCAACGCCGCCGAGCCGTCGCTGCTCCCGTCGTTGACGTAGATGATCTCGGACGCCGCGGGCAGCCGGTCGAGCACCGCGGCGAGCCGCCGGTGGAATTCGGAGAGCGCGGCCTCCTCGTTGTAGACGGGGACGACCACCGAGAGCGAATGACGCTCACCGGAGGGCTCGGCGCGCGACGCCGGGCCCGTGCTCAGATCGTCCACGCGCGGCTCCCTCGATTGCCGGCGCCCCGCTCGAGGACCTGCCGTGGAGAATATTCTCCGACTGCGTCGATCGGATCGACGCAAGCCTCTTCCAATGTCATGCAGGTCCGGTCGTGATTCGTTGCCATGGATGCGGGTCGTACGCGACGGCACGCGTCAGCGCGCCGTGTCCTTGCCCTGTCCGAAGAGAATGCGCCGGGCGGCCTCGTCGAGCGCGACCTGCGCCGTGCTGACGGACTTCGCGACCGCGTAGGCGCGCACGACCGCCGGCCGCGCCGCGATCGCCGCCTTCCAGCGCTTGAGGTTCGGGAACTCATCGATATTCTGACCCTGGCGCTCCGGCAGCACCCATGGATAGCTCGCGATGTCGGCGATCGAATAGGCGCCGGCGATGTATTCGCGCTCGCGCAGCTGCCGGTCGAGCACGGCGTACAGGCGCCCCGTCTCGTTCACGTAGCGGTCGATCGCATAGCCGATCTTCTCCGGCGCATAGCGCCCGAAATGATGGTTCTGTCCCGCCATCGGCCCGAGCCCGCCGACCTGCCAGTAGAGCCACTGGAGGCACGCCCATCGGGCGCGGAATTCCCTCGGCAGCAGCGCACCGGTCTTTTCGCCCAGGTACTCGAGGATCGCGCCCGATTCGAACAGCGACAAGGGCGCACCGCCCTCCGCCGGATCATGGTCGACGATGGCCGGAATCCGGTTGTTCGGCGAGATCGCAAGGAACGCGGGCTCGAATTGCTCGCCCCTGTTGATGTCGACCGGCTTCAGCGTGTAGGAAAGCCCCGATTCCTCCAGAAAGATCGTGATCTTGTGTCCGTTGGGCGTCGGCCAGTAGTAGAGGTCGATCATGTCGGGCGAACGTATTCGATGCGCGTGTCTTCGTCGTTCCGCTCAGGCGGGCCGCGCGACCATCGTGCGGCGAACCTGCGTCACCGTGGCGATCGCCGCGACAAACAAGGCGGCGACGACGAAGAACATCTGCCGGCCAAGCGCGTGGTCCAGCATGAATCCGAACCATACCGGCCCCAGCATCGCGCCCAGGTCGATTCCCGAATAGACGAAGCCGTAGACGCGCCCCGACGCGCCGGCCGGCGTGGCGCTGCGCACGATGAGATCGCGCGACGGGCCGGTCATTCCGACGGCAAACCCGGCCGCAACGAAAAGCGACAGCAGCAGCGCCGGCGCGGCGATTCCTGCGGCGATCGTCGCGAGGATCAACGCGCCGGCCGCGAGCCCGATCACGGCAACGCGGTCGTGCCGCGTCGCCCGCGCTGCCAGAAAGCCGCCAGCGAAAATGCCCGCCGTGCTGCCGAGCAGGTAGGCGGTCACCGCGGAGGTCGCGATCGCCAGCGGCACGCTCATGCCGGTATTGAGCGCCGCCGGCGCGAAGGTCTGCAGCCCCGTGCTCGCGCACGTCTGGATCACGAAATACGCGAAGCACAGCGCGATCGACGACTGCGCGAACAGCGCGAGGCTGCCGCGAATCGTCGCGAGGTGCGCGTCGTGCGAGCGTGGAGACGAGAGGATCGCGCGCTGCGTCGCCATCGCGCCCAGTGCGACGACGCCGATCACGCCCATCGTCGCGAGCGCCGTGCGCCAGCCGAACGCCGCGCCGAGGGCATAGCTCACCACCGGCGCGATCGCATAACCAAGATTGCCGCCGATGCCGTGCATGCTGTACGCGTAGCCCAGCCGGCGCGGCGCGACCTGGGTGTTCAGGATCGCGAAATCGGCCGGGTGGAAGACGCCGTTCCCGACGCCCATCAGGGCGGCGAGCGGATAGAGCCACAAGAGCCCCGGCACCGTTCCCGCGATCAGCGTGCCGCCAGCGACGAGCGCCATTCCGCCGAGCAGCACCGGTCGCGCGCCGATCCGGTCGACGACGATGCCGGCGGCGAACTGGGTCAAGCCGCTGGCCGCGTAGAAGACTCCCATCAGGATCCCGAGCGCCGCGAACGGCACGTCGAATTCCGCCTTCAGCAACGGGAAGAGCGGCGGCAGCGCGAGCTGGAAGAAGTGCGAGATTCCGTGCGCGACGCCGACAAGGCCGATGACCTTGACGTCCTGGCGGAGGGTGGCGGCGGGGGCGGCGTTCAAGGGGGCGCGCGGCGGTTTCCGGAAGAACGTTTACTATACTTGATCCCGCGCCGGCGCTTCGCGCCACGGGGCCGCTGTAAGCGGACGCCGCGCCGTCGCGACAGTATCGGAGGCGCGCCGCCGCGCGCCGATTCCGGAAGCAGGAGAGACAGCATGGTCGACAAGGTCAGGAAATCCGATGCCGAATGGCGCGAAAAGCTCACGCGGGAGCAGTTCGAGGTGGCCCGCAAGAAAGGGACCGAGCGCCCGTTCACGGGCAAGTACTGGGACAGCCACGATGCCGGGACGTACCGCTGCGTCTGCTGCGGAACGGAGCTCTTCGCGTCGGATGCGAAATTCGACTCCGGGTGCGGCTGGCCGAGCTTCACGGCGCCGGTCGAGGGCACGCACGTGAGCGAGCAGACGGACACCAGCCATTTCATGCGCCGCACCGAAGTGCTCTGCTCGGCGTGCGACGCGCATCTCGGCCACGTGTTCGACGACGGCCCCGGGCCGACCGGGCTCCGCTATTGCATCAATTCCGCGTCGCTCGACTTCGAGCCCAAGAAATAGGCCGCCTGCACCGGACGCGATGCGCATCCTGCTTGCCGAGGACGACCCGATGATCGGCGCCGGCGTGCGGCAAGGCCTGCGCCAGGATGGATTCACCGTCGACTGGGTGCGCGACGGGCAGGCGGCGTCGGTCGCGCTGCGCGAGCACGTGCACGACCTCGTGCTGCTCGATCTCGGCATGCCGCGCGTCGCCGGTCTCGACGTGCTCCGCGCGATGCGGCGCGAAGGCGATGCGCGCCCGGTCCTCATCCTCACGGCGCGCGATGCGGTGGCCGACCGGGTCGCCGGCCTCGATGCCGGCGCCGACGACTATCTCGTCAAGCCGTTCGAGCTTCGCGAGCTCGCCGCGCGCATACGCGCGCTGTCGCGGCGCGGCGCGGGGCGCGCGGCGCCACGCATCGTCCGCGGATCGCTCGAGATCGATCCCGCAACGCATGCCATCCGCCTCGACGGCGCGCCGGTCATGCTTTCCGCACGCGAATTCGCATTGCTCCACGCGCTGGCCGAGCGGCCGGGCGCGGTCCTGTCGCGCGCGCAGCTCGAGGACAAGCTCTACGGCTGGAATGAGGAGGTCGAGAGCAATGCCGTCGAGGTGCACATCCACGCGCTGCGCCGCAAGCTCGGCGCGGAGACGATCAGGAACGTTCGCGGTGTGGGCTGGACGCTGGTGCCGCCCGGCGAGGCGCGCGCATGACGCCGGTCCGCTCGATCCGGCGCGAGCTCCTGCTGCTGCTCTCCCTCGGCCTGATCGCGCTGGTTGCCGTTGCCGCCAGCGGAACGTATCTCCGCGCGCGTGCCGAGGCGAACGAGCTCTTCGACTATCAGCTGCGCGAGACCGCGGCCTCGCTCGCCGGCGTTCCGCTGACCGGTGTTCCGATCGGAGGGTCCGCCACGGGACTCACCGGGCACGAGGACGAGCTCGTCCTGCAGATCTGGGATCGCAACGGCGTACGGATCTACCTCTCGCGCCCGCAGCAAGCGCTTCCGCAATTCGCGCAGCTCGGATTCAACACCGTGTCGACCGAGGCTGGCGAGTGGCGCGTGTTCAGCCTGCTCGCCGGCGAGCGCGTGCTGCAGGTCGCACAACCCATGAGCGTGCGGCGCGAGCTGGCGGCGAGCATGGCGCTGCGCACGATCATCCCGCTGCTGGCCATCGTCCCGCTCGTCGCCCTGCTCGTGTGGCTCGGCATCGCCCGCGGGCTGCGTCCGTTGCGCGAGATCGCGACCGCCGTGGCCGCGCGCTCGCCGCGGGCACTCGATCCGGTCGCCGAAGCCGGCCTTCCCGCCGAGATCCGCCCGCTGGTCCGCGCGCTCAACGGTCTCTTGGGGCGCCTCGATCGCGCGCAGGGCGCGCAGCGCGCTTTCATCGCCGACGCGGCGCATGAGCTGCGCACGCCGCTCACCGCGGTGGATCTGCAGGCGCAGCTCGCCGAACGCGCGGGGAGCGAGGAGGAGCGCAAGGCGGCGCTCGCCGCACTGAAGATGGGCCTCGCGCGGGCGACGCACCTTGTCGAGCAGCTGCTGGCGCTCGCGCGCGAGGAGCCGGGCGTGACCGATCGGCCGATGGCGCCGGTCAACCTGGGCGAGCTCGGCCGCGCCGTCGCCGCGGAGTACGCCGCGATGGCGGCGGAGCGCGGCATCGACCTCGAATTCACCGCCGCGAATGACGTACCCGGCAACACCGTCGTGACTGGCGACGCGACTGGGCTGCGCGTGCTGATCGGCAATCTGATCGACAACGCGTTGCGCTACACGCCGGCAGGCGGGCGCGTCGACGCCGACGTGTCACGCGAAGGCGCGGAGGCCGTCCTCGCCGTGCGCGACTCCGGTCCGGGCATCGCATCGGACCAGCGCTCGCGCGTGTTCGACCGCTTCTACCGCGTGACCACGCAGGCGTCGGCGGCCGTTCCCGGGAGCGGGCTCGGACTGGCCATCGTGAAGCGCGTCGCCGATCGCCACGACGCGACCATCACGCTCGGCGCCGGCATCGCGAGCGATGCGGGTGAAGGGCTTGGCGTTACCGTGCGCTTCGCCGCGGCACGATAGGACGCCCTGATTCATCGCGGTGTGCGCCCGGGTCGGCCGGCGCGCGCCCGGGCCGTTTCGCGCATCCGGTGGCTCGCCGTGGCGTCGAGGTCGAGGCCGTAGAGCCGTTTGAGCTCGGCCGCGAGTGCAACGGTTTCCTTGCCGAAGGGCGCCTTGCCCTCGATCGCGTGAAGACACACACCCTCCAGCAGATCGCCGAGCGTCATGTCATGGTATTCGGCAATGCCTTTCAGCACCTTGAGCAGGCGTCGCTCGACGCGAATCCCCGTTTGCACGCGCTCCACAGGAATTGCGCCGGCCGTCGCGATGGCGGGCTTCCGGCTGGCTTTCGATCGTGGCGCGCTCATGAGATGCGATCCTCCGTCGGCTCGAGCGCGAGATCGGGCAGCACGAAGCACGTCCGCGCAAGATCCGATTGCAGTGTCCGCTTCCGGTACAGGCGGTCCAGCACACCGGGATTCCAGAGAAAGAGATCGGGGTTGGCCGACGCGAACGCCTCCCATGCATGAGACTTCGGCATGCGCGCGCGGCGCTCGCGGATCAGGAGCAAATAGGCCCACGTGATCGTCTCGTGATAGAGCGCGGGACGGTTCGCCGCACGCGCGAGCGAGCGAATCCCGTCGCAATAGCGCTCGAGGCCGTCGAAGCCTGGATGCGCCTGCAGCATCAGCCACGCCGCCCGCACGTGGTCGGCGTGGCGGAACGTTGCCGGCGCCAGCGTGCCTTGCTCGAAGCGCTCGAGGAATTCGGCATCTTGCATGGTGCGTCTCCCTACCGCCCGGTCGTCGCTCGCGATGGCTGCGGCCAAATCGGTACATTGGTATAATAGTACCAACTTGGCGCGAACCGCGCAACCTCCGGCCGCAGGTTGCACTCTTAATTCAGGCTTAAGTCTTCGTCCCTACCCTGCCGGCAGTGGAGGCATCTCCCCCGCCTCCGCACCGTCCCGCAAGGAGAGAGCGATGCAAGCGAACACATTGAGGAAGAGCCTGGTGGCGATGGCCGTCGTCGGCGTCTTCGCCGCCGGCGCCGTCACCGCGGACCGCCTTGGCACCATCAGGCATGCCGGCGCGGCGACGCCCGCCGTCGCGAGCGCGTCCCCGCAGGTCACGCTGCCCGATTTTGCGGACCTTGCGGCAAGGCAAGGCCCTGCGGTCGTGCACATTGCCGTCAGCAAGGAAGCGCACAAGGTGTCGGGCCGCATGTTTCGCAACATGCCCAACCAGGATGACCTCCCTCCGTTCTTCCGCAATTTCCCGATGCCGCAGATGCCCGACGAAGGGCCGTCGCAGGGTCTCGGCTCCGGCTTCATCGTGAGCCCCGACGGCATCGTGCTGACCAATGCCCACGTCGTCGACGGCGCCGATACGGTGGTCGTCACGCTCACCGACAAGCGCGAGTACACGGCCAAGGTCCTCGGCAAGGACAAGACCACGGATATCGCCGTGCTGAAGATCGACGCCAAGGATCTTCCCGTCGTCGCGATCGGCGATCCCGCCGGGACGCGCGTCGGTGAATGGGTCGTCGCGATCGGCGCGCCCTTCGGCCTCGACAACACAGTGACCGCAGGCATCGTCAGCGCGAAGGGCCGTTCGCTGCCGGGCGACGCCGCCGTGCCGTTCATCCAGACCGACGCGGCGGTGAATCCGGGCAACTCGGGCGGACCGCTGTTCAACCTCAAGGGTGAAGTCATCGGCATCAACTCGCAGATCTTCAGCCGCAGCGGCGGATTCCAGGGCCTCGCCTTCGCGATACCGATCGACGTGGCGATGGACGTGAAAGACCAGATCGCCCACAACGGCAAGGTGAGCCACGGCCGGCTCGGCGTGTCGATCCAGGAAGTCAATCAATCGCTGGCCGAGACCTTCGGGCTGCCCAAGCCGGGCGGCGCGCTGGTCGGCTCCGTCGTGAAGGACGGACCCGCGGCGAAAGCCGGCATCGAGGCGGGTGACGTGATCCTCAAGTTCGACGGCAAGCCGATCAGCCGGTCGGCCGACCTTCCGCCGATGGTCGCGAAGGTGAAGCCGGGCTCGACCGTCGCGCTCGACGTCTGGCGCGCCGGCAAGGCGATGAGCGTCTCGGCGAAGATCGGCGAGATCTCCGATGCCGCCGTCGTCGCCGACGCCACAGACGTCGCGAGTCAGGGCAAGCTGGGCGTCGCGGTGCGCGCGCTGTCGCCCGAGGAGCGCAAGTCGGCCGACGGCGTCACCGGTGTCGTCGTCGAGGACGTCGCCGGCGCCGCCGCCAAGGCGGGCGTGCGCCCGGGCGACGTGATCGTCGCCGTCAACAACACGCAGGTGAAGAGCCCCGAGCAGCTGAAGGAGCTCATCGGCAAGGCGGGCAAGACCGTCGCGCTCCTGATTCAGCGCGACGAGGCGCGAATCTTCATTCCGGTGACCATTGGCTGATTCGCTTTGGTGACTCCTTCCGCGGGCCTTCGGGCCCGCTTTTTTTTTCGGCTGCCTCGGGCCGTCACGGTTCGCGGTCGATGACAAGGAGCTGGGTCCGGGATGCGCGATCGCCTGCGCAAGCGCGTCGCCGCTCTGACAGATGGCCGCCTCGGGCCCGCACTTCCCTCGCTCAGGGCACCAACGCGAGAAACAGGAACGCCGCGAAGAGAACCAGGTGCACGGCTCCCTGCATGACGTGGGTACGGCCGGTCCCAAGCGTGACGGCGCTGACGAGCAACGTCAGGCTGAGCATCACGACGTCCTTGGGCTCCAGGCCCAGGATCAGCGGAAGCCCGAAGCCGATCGCTGCGACCGCCACCACGGGTATCGTCAGGCCGATGCTCGCTAGCGCGGATCCGAGCGCGAGATTCATGCTGGTCTGCAGGCGATTCGCGCGCGCTGCACGCACGGCCGCCCACGTCTCGGGCATAAGCACGAGGAGCGCGATCACGATCCCGACCACTGCCTGCGGGGCGCCGGCGATCGCCAATCCGTGCTCGATCGGCGCGGAGAGCATTTTCGCGAGCCCGACGACCGCGACCAGCGACACCAGTAGCAATCCGAAGCTCCCCCACGCCGCGCGGTCCGACGGCGGATCGGCGTGCACTGTCTGGTCCGAGGCATCTTCCGTCGGAAGGAAATAGTCGCGGTGGCGGACCGTCTGGATGAACACGAATACGGCCCACAGCAGCAACGACGCCACGGCAGCGAACGCGAGCTGCGCGCCGCTGTAGGTGCCGGCACTCGTCGTCGTCGTGAAATCGGGAAGCACGAGCGACAGCACCGACAGCGCGATCAGTGCCGACAGTGCCGCGCCGGCGCCTTCCACGCGGAACGTCTGCTCGCGATGCGCAAGGCTTCCCACCAGGACGCACACGCCGACGACGCCATTGCAGATGATCATCACCGCTGCGTAGATCGTGTCGCGGGCGATGACGCTCCCCTTCTCCGCATCCGCGAGCATCAGTGCAAGGATCAGCGAGACCTCGATCACCGTCACCGCTACGGCGAGCACCAGCGTCCCGAGCGGTTCACCGACGCGGTGCGCGACCACTTCGGCGTGATGGACCGCGGCGAAGACGGTGCCAGTCAGCGCGAGCGCGCATAGCACGACACCAATCGGTCCGACGCCCATCGTGATCGCGCCGACGAGCACGCCCGTCGCGAACATCGGAACCCACAGGGGCCAGCGAGCCATCCGTGATTCTAGCAAGCTACGCGGATCTTTTCCTGGAAGGCAGTTGGCGATGGGCCTTTCCTTGACCCTGTCGCGGCGACCGCGTAGCGTCGAACTTCCTTTCTATGCGAGACGCCGACATGGTCGCGATGAACAAACAAGTGCTGCTCACAAGCCGACCGAAGGGCTGGGTCACCGAGGACAATTTCCGCATCGTCGAAACGCCGATGCCGGTGCCGCAGGAAGGCGAGGTGCTGCTGCGCAACCGCTGGCTCTCGCTCGATCCGTACATGCGCGGCCGGATGAGCGAGGCGAAGTCCTACGTACCGCCGGCGGCGCTCGGCGAGGTGATGGTCGGTCAGACGGTCGCCGAGGTCGTGGAGTCGCGCGATGCCTCGCTCGCGCCCGGCGACATGGTGCTGACGGACCTCGGCTGGCAAAGCAGCGGCGTCGCCAAGGCAGCGACGCTGCGCAAGATCGACGTGTCGCGCGCACCGGCGTCGTGCTATCTCGGCGTGCTCGGGATGCCGGGCATCACCGCATGGTTCGGGATGTCCGAGATTGGTCAGCCCAAGTCAGGCGAAACACTGGTCGTGTCCGCCGCATCGGGCGCGGTCGGCAGCGTGGTCGGACAGCTCGGGAAAGTTCACGGCTGTCGCGTCGTTGGCATCGCCGGCGGACCCACGAAGTGCGATTACGTGGTGCGCGAGCTCGGCTTCGACGCGTGCATCGATTACAAGGCCGGCGGCCTTCTCGCCGCGCTACGCGCGAACTGCCCGAGCGGCGTCGACGTCTTCTTCGACAACGTCGGCGCCGAGATTCTCGACACGCTGCTCCGCGTGATGAACCTGCATTCGCGCGTCGTCGTCTGCGGACTGATCGCCGAGTACAACGCGACCGAGCCTTACGGTTACAAGATGATGCGCTCGATTCTCGTCAATCGCATCCGGATGCAGGGGATGATCGTGTTCGACTGGGCGAGCCGCTACGGCGAGGCGATCAAGGGACTCGGCGCGCTCTTCGCCGACGGCAAGCTCAAGTACCGCGAGTCGGTCGTCGACGGGCTCGAGAGCGCGCCGAAGGGTCTGATCGCGCTCCTGAAGGGCGAGAACTTCGGCAAGCAGCTCGTCCGGATCGTCTGACCGGCGGTGCCGGTCGTCGTGGGGCGCGCGTCCCGACGGGCGAAGCGCCACCGCCCGTCGATCGGCCCGACGGGCCGACGCGGATTCCGTACTGACCTTTCCGTGTCACGGTTTTGGCGCCCGGCCGGGATCGCCTGGGCGCGCTTGGGCCGGTCCACCAGCCGTCGCCTGTTCGCGACGGATCTTCCCCGTCCGCCGCCCGACAGACGGCGCTTGACGATCTATGATATTTATATGATATCGTTATGCTATTGCTTCGTCAGCGCGGGATCGCGCTCCGCGGCCAACGGGAGGTCGATCATGGAAGGCACCGCAGCATTCGGCGGCCGGAACGTGCATCAGGAACGGCCGATCATGACGTTCAATGGGTTCGCGTGGCTGGCGGTGGGAATCGCGCTCCTGGCATTCGCCGTCTACGTGATCTGGGGCGGGATCGCCGACGCGGCCGCTTTGCGCCAGCCCTCGCTCCTTACGTTCCTCTGGGGCGGGCTCCTCTTCGTCGTGGCCGCGCTGGTGCTGGGCGGCCTCTACACGCTGCAACCGAACGAGGCGGCGATCGTGCAGCTCTTCGGGGCCTACAAGGGGACGACGCGCACCCCTGGCCTGCGCGGAACCAATCCGTTCTACACGCGGAAGAAGATCTCGCTTCGCGCGCGCAACCTCAACGGCGAGCGACTCAAGGTCAACGACAAGCGCGGCAATCCGATCGAGATAGCCGCAGTCGTCGTCTGGCGCGTCGATGACACCGCCAAGGCGAACTTCGACGTGGACGACTACGAGCATTACGTGAAGCTGCAGGCGGAAGCCGCCGTGCGCCACCTCGCGTCGTCATTCGCCTACGACCGGGACGACACGCATCCCGTCGAGTCGCCGGAGCCGACGCTGCTGGCGAGCGCCGACGTCGTCGCCAAGGCGCTGTCGCGCGAGCTCTCGGCGCGGTTCGACAAGGCCGGCGTCGTCGTCGACGAGTCGCGCCTGACGCACCTCGCCTACGCGCCGGAGATCGCGCAGGTGATGCTGCGCCGCCAGCAGGCCGAGGCGATCATCGCCGCGCGCACCAAGATCGTCACCGGCGCCGTGTCGATGGTCGACATGGCCATCTCGGAGCTGTCCGCGAAGAAGGTGGTCGAGCTCGACGACGAGCGCAAGGCGACCATGGTCGGCAATCTGATGGTCGTGCTGTGCGCGGAGTCCGACGTGCAGCCGGTGGTGAACACCGGGTCCCTGTATCAATGACCTTCGAAGTCCTTGCCAAGGAGGAATTTCGATGCTGGCACTAGCACGCAACGCGGGCGGGCTGTGGATCGCCCTGGGCACCGTGATTGGCACTGCGATAGGCGTCGCCGCCGGATTCGCGTCGGTGGGGCTCGCCGCCGGCCTCGTGCTCGGCATTCTCGGCGGCGCGATCGTCCGCCGCTGACCGTTTTCCCCCGCGAGCGGGCCGCGTTGACGGCCGCCGCCGCGCTCACGCGCGGACGGCATCGGCAAAGCGCTCCGCTCGCATTTTCTTCCCTCTTTTCGAGGCCGCCATGCGCCGAGTCGTCTCCCTGCTCTTTCCCATCACGCTGGTGGGCGTTTTCATCTACCTCCTGATGACGACTCCGTCGCTGCCGGAGCGCGTGGCATCGCATTTCGCAGCCAACGGTCGTGCCAACGGGTACATGTCGCGCGACGGTTACGAGGTGTTCATCCTCGCCTTCGCGATCGGCATTCCGTTGTTCGTGGTCGGGGTGGTCGGCCTCCTTCCGCGCGTGTTCCCCGGCGCGATCAACCTTCCCGACCGCGACTACTGGCTCGCGCCGGAGCGCCGCGAGGACACGCTCGGATATCTGTTCGGATGGGCATGCTCGCTCGGCTCGCTTCTTTCGCTGTTCATCGCCGCGATCCACGCCGCGGTGATGGTGGCGAACGCCTACGAGCCGCCGCGCCTGCCTGGAACGCTCTTCGTGATCCTGCTCGTCGCGTTCGGAGTCGGCATGCTCGTGTGGGTCGCCGCGCTGATGAGCCATTTCCGCCGGCGGACCTGAAGCCGCCGGCGCAGCGAGCGTCGGCCCGGCGTCCACTCAATGGCGGAGAAGAAATCGTTCCTGCTGCGCCTCGATCCGACGGTGTGGGTCGAGCTCGAGCGGCTCGCCCAGACGGAGCTTCGCAGCGTCAACGCGCAGATCGAATTCCTGCTGCGCGACGCGCTTTCGCGTCGCGGCATCCGGCCGAAGCCGCGCGACGCCGCGCGGCCGGCATCCTCCGAGACCTGAACCCGCGGCTCGCGCTTCCGCTCGTGCGGTCAGGCAGGCGTGAGCACGCGCGCGATGAATGCGCCGATCGCCTGGATTTCCTCCATCACGACGGCATGCTGCATGCGGTACGTGTGCCATTCGACGCGATAGCCGGACGCTTCGAGCGCGCGCCGCGACGATTCACCCCAACCGAGCTTGACCATCGGATCGGCGTCGCCGTGCGCCATGAAGATCGGGACGTCGCGATTCGCGGCCGCGGCCTCGGCCGGCAGCCGCTCGGCGGCGACGACGTACGTCGACAGCGCGACAATGCCGGCGAGGCGCGCCGGATGGCGCAGCCCGGTATGCAGCGCGATCACGCCGCCCTGCGAAAACCCGGCGAGCACGATGCGGCGGGACGCGATCCCGCGTGATGTCTCGTGCGCAATCAACGCCTCGATCGCCCGCTGCGACGCGCTGACCCCGGCGAGGTCGGCGCGGCTCGCGATGTCGGCCGCGGTGACGTCGTACCAGGCGCGCATCGGGAATCCGTTGTTGATCGTCACCGGCCGGACCGGCGCATGCGGAAAGACGAAGCGCACGGCGAGCGCGGGCGGCAGGCGCAGCTCCGGCACGACCGGGACGAAATCGTTGCCGTCGGCACCAAGACCGTGCAGCCAGAGAACGGCGGCGTCGGGATTCTTGCCGGTCAGGATCTCAATACAAGGGAGCAGGGTCTTGTCCATCTCGTCCGTGGCGGTCGTTTTGCGCGGGGACAAATTGCCCCAACATACGGTGAAGCGTAGAATGCGCGGCCAATCAGCGTACGGGCGACACAATCGGCCGGCGCCCGTGGCGGAACCTTACAGGACACCGCCCGTCCCAAAGACACGATTTTTGCGGAGCATTTTCTCATGGCATCAGCCGTTCCCGCGCTGCGTGACGTCGACATCGACGACAAGTACGCGCTCGATTCCGGTCGCGTCTACCTGACCGGCGCCCAGGCGTTCGTCCGTCTCCTCATCCTGCAACGCCAGCGCGACGCGCTCGCCGGCCTCAACACCGCCGGTTTCGTCTCCGGCTATCGCGGCTCGCCGCTCGGCGCGCTCGACCAGTCGCTGTGGAAGGCGCAGAAGTTCCTCGACCGAGCGCACATCAAGTTCCAGCCCGGCTTGAACGAGGATCTCGCCGCGACCGCGATCTGGGGCTCGCAGCAGGTCAACCTCTACCCCGGCGCGAAATACGACGGCGTGTTCGCGATGTGGTACGGCAAGGGTCCCGGCGTCGACCGCTGCGGCGACGTCCTGAAGCATGCCAACCATGCGGGCACGTCGAAGCATGGCGGCGTGCTGGTGCTGGCCGGCGACGACCACGGTGCCAAGTCGTCGACGCTGCCGCACCAATCCGATCACATGTTCTCGGCGGCGATGATGCCGGTGCTCTATCCGTCGAGCGTGCAGGAAATCCTCGATCTCGGCCTGCACGGCTGGGCGATGTCGCGCTATTCGGGCCTGTGGGTCGGCTTCAAGTGCGTGGCCGATACCGTCGAGAGCTCGGCGTCGGTCTACATCGATCCCGAGCGCACGAAGATCGTCGTCCCGGATGATTTTCCGCTGCCCGCCGACGGCGTATCGATCCGCTGGCCGGATCCGTTCCTCGCGACCGAGGCGCGGATGCAGAACTACAAGGTCTACGCGGCGCTCCATTACTGCCGCGTCAACAAGTTGAACAAGATCGTCATCGACTCGCCGAAGCCGCGCCTTGGCATCATCACCAGCGGCAAGAGCTATCTCGACGTGCGGCAGGCGCTCGACGATCTTGGCATCACCGAGCAGGACGCCGCCGACATCGGCCTTCGCGTCTACAAGATCGCGATGCCGTGGCCGCTCGAGCCGGAGGGCGTGCGCCAGTTCGCCGAGGGCCTGGACGAGATTCTCGTCGTCGAGGAAAAGCGGCAGGTCGTCGAGTATCAGCTGAAGGAGCAGCTCTACAACTGGCGCGACGACGTCCGCCCGCGCGTCGTCGGCAAGTTCGACGAAAAGGGTGAATGGGTGCGCCCGCACGGCGACTGGCTGCTGCCGGCGCTCTCCGAGCTCACGCCCGCGATGATCGCGCGCGTGATCGCGCAGCGGATCGAGCGGCTGGGTCTCTTGCCGCGCCAGTCCGAGCAGCTGAAGGCGCGTGTCGAGTGGATCAACGCGAAGGAAGCCGCACTGGCGAAGCCGAAGGTCATGCTCGAGCGGACACCGTGGTTCTGCTCCGGCTGCCCGCACAACACGTCGACCAACGTGCCCGAGGGAAGCCGTGCGACCGCGGGCATCGGCTGCCACGTGATGGCGATCTGGATGGACCGCAAGACCAGCACGTTCACGCACATGGGCGGCGAAGGCGTGCCATGGATCGGCCAGGCGCCGTTCACGAGCGAGAAGCACATCTTCGCGAACCTGGGCGACGGCACCTATTACCACAGCGGCAGCCTCGCGATCCGCGCTGCGATCGCGGCCAAGGCGAATATCACCTACAAGATCCTCTACAACGATGCCGTCGCGATGACCGGCGGGCAGCCGTTCGACGGACCGCTCACGGCCGGCGACATCGCGCGCCAGGTCGCCGCGGAGGGCGCGGCGAAGATCGTCGTCGTCAGCGACGAGCCGGACAAGTATCCTCCGAACTATTTCGCGAGCGGCATCGAGATCCATCACCGCGACGACCTCGACAGCGTGCAGCGCACCCTGCGCGACACGCCCGGCTGCACGGTGCTCCTCTACGACCAGACCTGCGCCGCGGAAAAGCGCCGCCGCCGGAAGCGCGGCAAGTTCCCCGACCCGGCGAAGCGCGTGTTCATCAACGAGCTCGTCTGCGAAGGCTGCGGCGATTGCGGCGTCAAGTCGAATTGCGTGTCGGTCGCGCCGGTCGAGACCGAGTTCGGCCGCAAGCGCACGATCGACCAGAGCTCGTGCAACAAGGACTATTCGTGCGTCAACGGCTTCTGCCCGAGCTTCGTCACCGTCGAGGGCGGCGGCCTGCGCAAGCCGAAGAAGGCCGAGGGCGGTGATTTCCCCGCGCTGCCCGAACCGGTCGTGCCAAACACGCCGAAGCCGTACGGGATCGTCGTCACCGGCATCGGCGGCACGGGTGTGGTCACCATCGGCGCGCTGCTCGGCATGGCGGCGCACCTCGAGGGCAAGGGCTGCTCGGTGCTCGACATGACGGGCCTCGCGCAGAAGAACGGTGCCGTCGTCTCGCACGTGCGCATCGCGAACACGCCAGAGGAGATGCACGCGACTCGCATCGCCGCGGGCGACGCCGACCTCATCCTCGCCTGCGACATCCTGACCGGCGTCGGCTACGAGCAGCTCGCCAAGATGGCGAAGGGCGTCACCAGGGCGCTCGTCAATACGGCGCTGGTGATGCCGGCGGGATTCACCCGCAATCCGGATCTAGCGTTCCCGCTGGGCTCGATGGAGCGCGAGATCGAGGACGCCGTCGGCGCCGGCGAGGCGGAGTTCCTCGACGCGACCAAGCTCGCCACCGGACTCATGGGCGACTCGATCGCGACCAATCTCTTCATGGTGGGCTACGCATTCCAGCGCGGCCTCCTGCCCGTCGGAAGTGCGGCGATCCTGCGCGCGATCGAGCTCAATGCCGCCGCTGTCGAATCGAACAAGAAGAGCTTCGCATGGGGACGGCTCGCGGCGATCGATCCCGCCAAGGTCTCGGCGCTGGCGATTCCGTCGGTCAAGCCCGCCTCACAGCGGCTGTCGCAGTCGCTCGACGAAATGATCGCCCGGCGCGTCGAGTATCTGACCGCGTACCAGGACGCCGCGTACGCGAAGCGGTATTCCGATTTCGTCGACCGCGTGCGCGCCGCCGAATCGACGCGCGTTCCGGGCGCGCAGGCGCTGACCGAGGCCGTCGCCCGCTACTACTTCAAGCTGTTGGCGGTCAAGGACGAATACGAGGTTGCGCGTTTGTATGCCGAGACCGATTTCCGCAAGCGCGTCGCCGAGCAGTTCGACGGCGATTACAGGCTCGTCTTCCATCTTGCGCCTCCCCTCGTCGCGAAGCCCGACGCGGCGACGGGGTTCGTGAAGAAGCGCACGTACGGCCCCTGGATGATGAAGGGATTCACGCTGCTCGCGAAGCTGAAGGGATTGCGCGGCACCCCGTTCGACGTCTTCGGAAAGACGGACGAACGCCGGCGCGAGCGAGCGCTTCCCGGCGAGTACGAGGCACTGCTGACCGAAATTCTGGGCTCGCTCGCGCCGCACAACCATGCGCTCGCGGTGGACCTCGCCTCGATCCCCGAGCACATTCGCGGCTATGGCCACGTGAAGGAACGCTTCCTCGGAGAAGCGAAGACGAAGGAAGCGGCGCTGCTCGCGGAGTTCCGCACCGCAAAGCCGCAGACGCCACTGTCCGCGATCAAGGTCGCGGCGTAGTTGCCCGCGCCGACGCGGGTGCGCCGGCGAGGGTGCTGCGTTTTTCCTTGCGGGCCGCGTCGGGCGACCGCCTCGCTATGTCGAGCCGAGCCTCGGCCCCGGGCGTCCGCGCTCGTCGCGCGCGACTTCGGTCTTGGCCATCGTCTCGCCCGGCTCCGCGACGCCGATGCGGTGAACGTGCACCATCTCGGCGCCGATCCACCCCGAGATGCCGAGCAGCACGACGCCGAGCACCGACAGGCCGAAGCCGACGTCCGCGCTGGGCGGCTGCGAGGTGCGCAGCCACAGGTTGACTGCGTACAGCGCAACTACGGTGAGGTTGATCGCCATGTGCGTCGCGGCCAGCTTGCGGATCGGCGGCTGCTCCATCGAGAGGAAGTCGATGAGCCCCGGGATCGCCGCCAGCAGCGCGCCCACGAGGCCGCCCGCCATCGTGTAATAGGCGAGGGTGAACCAGAGCACCTGGACGTCCTCCACGTCGGAAACGTGGACGATCACATCGCTCACGAGCGAGAAGATCCAGAGGCCGATCGGAATCGTGATCAGCATCGGGTGAATCGGGTGACCTGCAATGCTCGCCGGCGTTCTCATCGATGCCTCCTGTAGGCGCGTGCGTGATGGCCGCTGCGTCGGCCGATCACGCCTGACGTTGTTCGAGGCGGCGCGCGGCCCGCATCCATGGCCGCGATGAATTGCCTCCTCGGCGCCATAGCCCAGCAGTTTCCGTGCCGGGCATTGCAGCACGCCCGAACGTCGATCACGGGCGCGATTGCGGGGCGATGCGAACGCTTGCGCACGACGCCGGCGCCGCAAAGACTGGCAGAGCGCGCAAGATTTCTTGCCGCCTCTGCACTTTTTACCAAGCGCCGGGGCGGTGGCGCGATCGCACCAGCCCCTTGCCGTCAGAGCAGCCGCTCGATCGGCAGCAGCGAAAGCATGTCGACCAGCGCGAGCTTTCCTGTGTCGACGTCCGGCTCCGTGTCGAACCGGATCGTCCTGCCATCCTTCTCGGTGACCCATTCGACCGTCGGGGCGCGCCCGGCAGGGCGATCGAGCACGAGCTTGTAGCTGTTCGCCGGCTGCGCGATCGCCTCGAAGCGCGCCGTGATCTCGCCTGCGATCTGGGGACTGTCGATGATGAGCCCGATCTCGGTGTTGATGTCGAACGAGCGCTGGTCGAAATTCATCGACCCCGCGAATACGCGCTGGCGGTCGATGACGAAGACCTTCGCGTGCAGCCCGAACTGGCCGGAGCCGCCCGACTTGACGAGCCCGTGGGCTTCCGGCTCGCCCGGCACGGTCCGAACTTCGAAAAGCTCGCAACCGGCCTCCAGCAGCGGAATGCGATAGCGAAGGTAGCCGGCATGGACGATCGGCATGTCGGTCGACGCGAGCGAGTTCGTCAGCACGCGGACGCGTACGCCGCGCTCACGCAATCGCCGGATGAGCGCCATCTCCGACTCGCCCGGAACGAGATAGGGCGAGACGATGATGAGCTCGCGCTGCGCGCTTTCGACGGCCTGCGCGACCCGCCGCCACATGAGCCGCCCGGGCTCTCCGTCGCGCTCGAGCTGCGCCTTGTCGGGCGGATCGTAGGCCAGTGTCGCCTTGGCCCAGACGAGCGGCTTCTTCCCGGACAGGATGCCCGCCAGGACGTTGTCGGCAGGAAGCGAGCGCACGTAATCCGAGGCGGCCATCTTTTCCTTGTGCGCGGCGAGCGTCTTGCGGCAGCCGTCGAGATCGGCTTGCGTCGGCTTGCCGAGCGGAAGCCTCTCGACCGGGATCGCGAGCTTGTCGTTCCAGTAGACATCGAAGCTGTGCGACAGGGAACGCACCGTCGGGCCGGCGACGACGAGGTCGAAGTCGCCGAAGTTGACGACCGTGCTCGCCTGGAAATATTCGTCGCCGATGTTGCGGCCACCCGTCACCGCGATCGCGTTGTCGCCGATGAAGAGCTTGTTGTGCATCCGGTAGTTGAGCCGCTGGTTGGCGACGATGAATTCCGCCCAGCGGAACACCGTGAGCTCGCGCCGGACCACGAACGGATTGAAGATCCGGATCTCGATGTTGGGATGCGCTGCGAGCGGCCGGATCGAGGAGCCCGCGTCGAACGCCTGCGCGTCGTCGAGCAGCAGCCGCACGCGCACGCCGCGATCGGCGGCCTCCAGCAGCGCCTCGAGCAGCAGCTTCCCGGTGTCGTCCTGCTGCATCAGGAAGTACTGCACGTCGAGCGTCCGCTGCGCGCGCGCGGCGATCTCGAGGTGGAACGCGAAGCTCGCCGCACCGTCGGTCAGGAGCTCGAAACCGGAAAGGCCGGGATGCGCCCTGGCTCGCGCTTCGACCTGCTTGCCGAGGGCCGTCGTATCCGGGTTCGCAAGCGCGATGGAAGCGGTCTTCGGAGCATCCATGCCGGGCGGCATGGACGCGCACCCTGCGATGGCGAGCGCGCACGCGAACGCCACGGCCGCCGCGATGGCGTGCGCGTACCTCCGCGCACGCGCTCGCGCAAATGCCATCGAAACCGGTTCCCACATGCGCATCGGCTCCTTCGCTCCTACACGCGCAAGCGCGACGGTACAACGCCGTCGGCCGCGCGGCCGGCGTAACGAACGGCCGACCTTCCGAACAGCAGGCGAATCAGTACGTCTTGTGCTCCTTGGCCTCTTCTTGCACCTTCTGCCCGCCTTTCTCGATGTCCTTGCCCGCGCCCTGAACCGTATTGCAGCCCGTGAGCGGGATCGCTCCGATGGACAGCGCCACCAGCACCAGCATCAGTTTCGAGATCATCGCCGTGTCCTTTCCGTTCGTTGAAGAGTCTTGGCTCCAGACGTCAAGCCCGGCCGGATTCGGCCATCAGGCACGCTGCATTCAGCAAGCGTCATGCCATTCCTTGAATGCCATGCCGGCCGCCTTTCGCACGGGGAAGCCATTGAACGCGCGATGCGCGGATGTACGCCGAGCCGTGCAATTTGTTTCGCACGGTGGCAGGAATTACAGCCGAGCCACACTCCGCCGCGGCGATCGCGCGTCACCAACGAGCGCCGGCCGCCAGGCGTGTCAGGACTTCACGACCAGCTTGTCGACCACCTGGTGCACGCCGTTCATCGAGCCGGCGATCTCGACGGCCCGCTGCTTGAGGATGGGCGTGTCGACGGCTCCCGCCAGCGTCACGACGCCTTCGTGTGTCTCGACCTCGACTTGCAGCGTTTTCAATCCGGGTTCGGCGAACAACGCCGCCTTCACCTTTGCCGTCACCGCCGAATCGTCGAGCACCTTCGCCGTTTCCGCCGCCGCGACCTTGGTCTTCTCCGCGGCTTCGTTGCCGGCCCGGTCGATCGTCTGTCCCGCGCTCGTCGCCGCGCGATCGATCTTCTGTCCGGCCGTATCCGCAGGGTGCCGCTGATCGCAGCCCCACGCCGCGAGCGCCAATGCCGTCAGGAGCGCAGCACCACACCATTCTTTCGGGATTCTCAGCATTTGGTCCTCCAATCGGTGAAACGCAGCCGGCGTGCGTCGCTTCCACTTGCGTCGCCTCCCGCATGCGCCACAGAAAAGTGAGCAAGCGATGTGCCAAAGGCGGCGATGTCAGCGACAATCTTCAGCGTAGGAACCCGCCTACATCAATATCGGTGCGAACTGATGGCCCCGGCTTGGTCCAACGCGGGTACCCTGTGGTCAGACGCTCACAACAACGCGCACAACGATGGCGAGATCCGCGGACAGGCCGGGCCATGACGTTCGTTCGGCGAAGGCAAGCGGGAACCGGGCCTTCGCACAGGATGCAGCGCTGAGGCGTCTGCTCGCATTGGTCGTCGTGACGATCACGGCATGCTCGACCCCGCAACCCGTTCCGCTGACGCCGCCGAAGGACGCGGCCAGCTCCCCGGTCGTGCGCAAACCGATCGCCGAGCCGCCGCCCGCAATGGCCGCGGCTCCCGCAACTCAATCAAGCGCCGCGGCGCCACCCATCGCCGTTCCTCCCGGCACGCAATACATCTGCGCCTCCGAAACCGACGGCGTGCGCACGCAGACGTCGATCGCCTTCGTACCCAAGGTCGCGCAACTCTGCCTGCGACATCCCGAGATGGGCCCCTGCCAATACGAGCGCAATCTCTGTCGCCGCAGCGGCGGGCGTGTTTACGCCGCCGGAGGCGCGGAGATCACGATGGACACCGAGGCCGAGTACGACCGGAGAGTCCTGCGCGTGCGCTTCCTGTCGAATTGAATCCGCGATTCGCGCGACGCCGACATTCGGGCCGACAGCGACGTTGCGACGCGCGTGATGCGTAGACCGCTTTCATTTCCCGCCCTGCCGACCTACCTGTTGCTGCTGCTGGTGATGGCAATTGCGGTTGCGTCGGCGTGGCTGGGCCTCGAGCGTCTCGACGCGGTCGAGCGTCACGACGAGTCCGGTGCGCTGTCGGCGGCGACGATTCATGAGCTTAAAGCGCTGCAGAACACCATCATCGACGTCGAGACCTCGGCGCGCGGCTTCCTCCTGACCGGTGACGCCGCCGATCTCGACCTCTACGAGCGTGCCCGCGGCGGCATCCCGCCCGGCCTCTCGGCCCTGCGCGAGAACATGCGCGGCGATCCCGACGGGCTCGCACTCGTGGAAAAGCTGGTCCCGCTCGTGGCCACCCGCACGGACCTCGCCGCCGCCGCCATCGAGGAAAAACGGGCAGCGCCGGACCGGATGCCGAAGGCAGTTCCCGGACGACCCGGCAAGGAAGCCACGGATGCCATACGCGCGATCATCGCGCAGCTGGAAGCGCGCGAGCGTGCCTTGGCATCGCGCGACCGGCAGGGGGTCGTCGCGGGCATCGAAGCGGTGCGGCGCGATCTCTATCTGCTGGCCTCGGTCATCGTACTCATCGTCGTCCTGCTCTTCTTCGCCGTGCGACGCCTGAGGTCGTTCATTCCGCACGAGCTGACGCTCGACCACGCAAGCATCGTCGAAATTCCGCACCCATCGGTGTCGATGGACGGGCACGTCGCGACGCTGTTGCAGGACGCGCTGCTGCGAACCCGGATCGCGTGGTCGGCGACGCCCGCCGATTCGCCCGAGTCGAACCGCCTGCGGAACCTCATCGCCGCCATGGAACATGCCCGCGACGAACATCTGCGTGCCGAAGCGGATCTCGACCAGTCCCGTCCGGAAGAGGACGACATCGTGGTGGCGCTGGGCATGCTCGCGGATTCCTATTCGAATCTGGGGGGGCCCTCCGTGAAGGCGACGATGGAAAAGCACTCCACCCTTCGAAGCCGTGAAAATGCATTCCTGATCCTCCGCGCCGCGGAATGGGGATTGGAGGCGATGGCCCTGCGCAAACGTTCCGGCGAGATCACGCTGCACTTCAGCGGCGATGCGGACAACGCCTCTCTTCGCATCGTGGCGCTACCCGATCATCCGGATGTTCCGCTGCGCCTGTCGCCGAAGGAGACCGATGAGGCCAACGTGCTGCAACAGGCGGCGGCGCTCCAGGGCGGAAGCTTTTCGGTGAGCCGCGGTCCCACGGGTTTCGCGCTGCTCCTGACCCTCCCGGTCGAGCGCTGAGCCGCTCGCGCGCCGCGTCGACCGTGGGCGCATCAGATCAGCTTCCTGCGGCGACCGCGGGGAAGTGAAGCGGCCGCTTGCCGGCACCGCAATATCGGCGAGATGCATCGGTCGCTTGCCGGCGACCAACATTGGCCGCTACGCCGCCAGCGTCTCCATTGATGAAAAATTCGCCGGACGAAACGGAATTTTCTGCAACCGTGTCTCCGGCACTCTCTGTCAACCCATTGATTTGGCGGCATTCGTGTCCTGGCACGCACGCTGCTGGATGCGAGGCACGCATTGAGGCAACCGCCTCATCGGCATATTGGAGAAACATCACATGAACTGGGATCAAGTCGAAGGCAACTGGAAGCAGTTCAAGGGCAAGGTGAAGGAGCAATGGGGCAAGTTGACCGACGATCAGCTGGACATCATCGCCGGCAAGCGCGATCAGCTCGCAGGCAAGATCCAGCAGGCTTACGGCATCGGCAAGGACGAGGCCGAACGCCAGATCAGCACGTTCGAAGAGCGGTACGCGACGTGGACGCCCCCCGCGGGCGACCAGCGCAGCACCGGATCGCAACGAACCGAAAGGAGCCCGTCATGAGCAAACCGACATTCAACCGGCTGCTTCAAGGCGTCGCCGTCGGCTTGGCAATCCCGACGCTGGCGTTTGGGGCCGCGATGACGTCCAACGACTATAGCGCGGCGAAGAGCCGGGCGGAGTCGGATTACAAGGCCGCGAGCGCCCGATGCGACTCGATGTCCGGCAATTCGAAGGACGTCTGCATCGCCGAAGCGAAGGCCTCCGAGAAGAAAGCGAAGGCCGAAGCCGAAGCCCGGTACAAGAACACCGACAAGGCGCGCGCCGATGCCATCATCACCGCGGCCGAGGCCGACTACGACGTCGCCAAGGCCCGTTGCGACGCGAAGACAGGCAACGACAAGGACGTCTGCATCAAGGAAGCCAAGGCCGCCGAAGTGAAGGCCAAGGCCGACGCGAAGGCCAACCAGAAGGTCGCCGCCGCCCGTCAGGACGCGCGTGAGGACAAGATGGATGCCAATTTCAAGGTCGCCATCGAGAAGTGCGACTCGCTTTCCGGCGCGGCGAAGGACAGCTGCGTCGCGAGCGCGAAGGCGAAGTATCAGAAATAGCAACGGTCCGACAATAACCTGTTCCCTCCCGGGGACAGCCTTGAGCCCGCGGGCCCTCCCTCCCCCGGTCTCCCATTCGGCGGATGCGACGCATCCGCCTTTTTTTTGCCCCGCGAGAATGGGGCGCGCGCGTCCGTTGTAAGGCCGCGATTACGAAGTGATCAGCATTGGCCGATGGTGCTCGGCCGGATTCTCATCCAGGATAGACACGCTTTCAGCGCAGCCGGCGCTGCGCGGCGAAGCCAGTACGCAAAGGAGCGGAACATGCCTCGATATGGCAAGAAGGCGCAGGACAAGGTCAAGAAGGTGATGCACGAGCGCAAGCATGGAACCCTGAGGAGCGGATCGTCGGGCAAGAAGGTGACGAGCCGCAAGCAGGCGATCGCGATCGGACTTTCCGAAGCGCGGAAGTCCGGCGCGAAGGTACCGAAGAAGAAATCCTCATAGCGACGTCGAGGCGGTCGGTCTTGCTCGCCCGGCTTGCCGCCCGGAGAACCGTCGCGACGCTCCCGTCGACATACTCGCGGCGCGGCGGGAGCGGCGCGCCTGCCGACGCAGGAATCCCAGCACGAGCCGTTCCGCGCGGCGCGGTGCGCCGACGATTCTCTCGCCGATGCTCCGGTGCAGCGTGCCGCTGCGCCAGGCGTCGAACACCAGCGGATTGATGTACGACTTGCGGCATACCGCCGGCGTGTTGCGCAGCTCCGCCGCGACTTTCCTGACGGTCTCGATGATGCAGCCGGTGATCGCGCGCTCGGTCGCAGGCTCCGGCAGCGGCGTCGCATGCATGATCGCCGCGGCACGCAGCGTGGCTCCCCATGTCCGGAAGTCCTTCGCCGTGAAATCGGCGCCCATCGCCTCCTTGAGGTACAGGTTCACGTGGCCGGAATCGATCGGTCGAAGCAGGCCATCGTCGCCGATGTACTGGAACAGGCGCTGCCCCGGCAGCTGATGGCATCGCCGGATGAGCCTCGCGAGGCGGCGGTCGCCGACGGCGATCTCGTGGCCGGCGCCGCCCTTCCCGCGAAACCGGAAGACGAGCTTGCCGTCCGGGACGAAGCGCACGTGCCGGTTGCGCAGCGTCGTGAGCCCATAGCTGTCGTTGTCGCGCGCGTATTCCATGTTGCCGATGCGCATTCGGGTCGCGTCAAGCAGGCTCACGACGACCGCGACCACCTTCTCCCGCGGCAGCCCGGGCAGCGCGAGGTCGAGCCGAAGCCGGCGGCGCAGCCGCGGCAGGGCTTCGCCGAATGCGGGCATCCGCTCGAACTTCTCCCCGTCGCGAAAGGCACGCCACTGCGGGTGGTAGCGATACTGCTTGCGCCCGCGCGCGTCGCGCCCCGTCGCCTGAATATGCCCGCGCGGATCCGCACAGATCCACACGTCCTCGTACGCGGGGGGAATCGCGAGCCTCGCGATGCGCCTCAACTCCGCGTCGTTCGTCACCGGCCGTCCATTGGGAAGCGCGTAGACGAAACCGGCGTCCTGGCGCACCCGTCGGATCCCCGGCATGGCGTCGGACACGTAGACGAGGCCGGCGGCTGCAGCCGCTGGCAGCGCGGTGACCGCGGGCCGGTCGGACTCAGCCCCCGCCTTCCAAACGATGCGCCGTTGCGGCGGCTCGGTCGATGGCGAGCGATTCCGGTTGCGGTCGATGAGCATCTCTGGCACTTGGCGAATCTGCTTGACAGGTTCGGCGATTTGACCGCCCCGCTACGAGAAACGTTTGCTCCGCACGGTGCCACGGGCGCTCATTTTTCGCCGTTGTTTTTGACGGAGAGCCAATCCCCTACAAGCCGATCAGGCACTCGCTCATTGCGCGGGTTCGCCGAGGCTGATGAAAATCGCCATGCAACGGTTCCCGTGGCGGTTGCCAGGTATACGGAAGGCCGCGGAACAATCAACTAGAAGGAGGAAACCATGCGCCTGATCCTGATCATCCTGATCCTGCTGCTGCTCGTCGGCGCGCTGCCGACCTGGCCGTACAGTTCCGGCTGGGGCTACTACCCCAGCGGAGGACTCGGACTGGTCCTGCTCGTCATCATCGTGCTCGCCGTCCTCGGCGTCTTGTGACGCGCGGCAATCGCGCGCGGGCCGTCGACGAATTGCGATGCTTGCGCAATTCGCCGACGGCGTAGGACCTGCCTTACGGACGAATCAGGTGCAACTGATAAACGAATGCACCGACATCAATGATCATGGCGTGGCGTTTCGGGCCGCAGTGAGAAGAATAAGCAAGACGATGCAACATGAAGGTCGTATCGGCGCCGAATCCGCAGGGTTCCCCGCCAGCGTCGTCGGGCAACCGCATGGGCTGACACCGGGGCATTGCCAGATAAACCTCAAGTAGTTCAGGAGAATTTCAATGGGCACACGCACCACTCTTTCTTCCACGGAGACCCCGCGCGCCGTCGGCGGCGCGACGATCGTCGGCGCCGAAAACCGCGGCGATGGTCCCGGCCCGCAAGTGATGGATGCCGCGACGCTGAAGGGCGACACGGTGGTCAATGACGCCGGCGACGACCTCGGCAAGATCGAAGCCATCATGCTCGACGTCACCACCGGACGGATCGCTTACGCGGTGCTGTCCTTCGGCGGCTTCCTCGGCATGGGCAACAAGCTGTTCGCAATTCCGTGGTCCTCGCTCACGCTCGACGCCGACCAGAAGTGCTTCATCCTCAACGTCACCAAGGACACGCTGGAAGGCGCCCCGGGCTTCGACAAGGACCACTGGCCGGCGATGGCCGACTCGACGTGGGCCACCGAGCTGCATTCGTACTACCACGCGACGCCGTATTGGGATGACGATATCCAATCGGCGCGCGATCGGCGCACGAGCACTGGCATCGACATCAACAACCCCAACGTGTCCTGAGCGGTCCTGTCGATGTGTCGTCGGCCAGCGATTCGTCGCTGGCCGATTCTATTTGGTTCGCCCGCCCTCGGGGAGTGCGATGGCGCAGCTGGCTGGCCGTGGCGAACGCCGTCCAGAGCAGGTTTACGCGAGATTGCGCCGCACGAATCGTTCCGTATCGCGCCGCGTTGCCCACCCCTTTATCGTCAACCGCTTTCCCGTCATCGTCGCCGCCGTGACGAAGAATTGTTCGATTTCCTTCCTGGCGTGCGCCGGAAGGTCGCGTGCCTCGTCGAGCTTCGCGAGTGGCCGGTGCCAGCTCGGGGTCGCGATGATGCGGTTGTTGACCTCCGGCTTTCCCCCGCGCTCGCGCTGGACGACTTCGACCATGCCGAGGATGCGACAGGGAAGCACGACCCCGGGAAACGACGATGCGGGATGCAGCGCCATGGCGTCGAGCGGGTCGCCGTCATCGCCAATCGTTCCGGGGACGAATCCCCAGTCGAACGGATACACGACGCCCAGAGGCAGGGCCCGCGAGACGCTGAACGTCCGCAGCGAAGGCTCGTAAGCGAGCTTGACTGCCGACCCCCGCGGCGACTCGACGATCACGCGCAGCGCGCCTTCGTCGTCGAAGGGGACAAGCTTACTCAGGTCACCGCTCATGGCGCGTTGCAAGCTGGTGAATCATGCGGGGGCCGGCGGCTCGAGGCTCATTCGCCGGCACGCCGGCGCGCGGCTTCGCGCAAAGGCCGCGCGAACCAGAGCCAGGTGAAGAAGCCGCCGACCATCGTCGCGGCGGTCACGGCGACCCATGCGACGCCCGCGATCATGATCGTGACGAGATACATATCGATGCCGATCGCAAGCATCAGCGCCGCCATCGCCCACGCGATATTCCGCGACGCGAGGGCTATCCAGTGACGCGAGACCCGCGTGGGCTCCGCCAGACGGTGATAGGCCGCCGGCGCCATGATCAGGCCGATGGCGATCGCGACCAGCACCAACGCGGCAAGATGGAGACCGCGATCGATCGCGTCGAGGTCGAGGAAGGGCCGGCTGAATACCGCGATCAGCTGAAAGCCGAAGAGCGCCTGGATTCCGGGAAGCACCATTCGCGCCTCCGCGTGCGCGCTCTGCGCCTGATCCTTCAGCGTCTCCGCGTGCACGCCTCCGCCTGGTTGTGCCTCGGCGGCACGACGCCCGGGCAAACGCACCCGAGGCCTGGCCGGCCGATCCGAGGCGGCGGAGCTGTGCCCTGCCATGCGTCGCGGTGATTGCGAGACGGCGCGCCGACCTATGTGGCGACGCAAAGGCCGCTTCGACCCGAGATCGTTGCCTGACTCCCACTAGTCTGGCGTGGCCGGCCTAGTGATAGAACAACGCAATCAGGATGATCACGGAAATCGGCACACCGAGGAGCCACAGAATGATCGAGCGCATGGTGAATTCTCCTTTGGTCACAATCAGGAAGAATCCCGAGACGACACAGCACCGCCTCGGGACCCTTCATTCCAAGTGCGGACCGTCAGCGCGACGCGCGCTGACCGTTCCGGGCACGCGCCAGCGACCTTCGGCCCGCGAGCGCACCGACGTCCACCGATTCCCCGCCGCCCAGCTCGGCCTTCCGGGCCAGAAGCTGCTCGCCGAGCGCGGCGAGATCGCAACTCGCACGCCGCGCCTTCCGGAACATCTCGCCTTCCTCTTCCTTGACGTGGTGCTTGACGTATTCGGAAAGCACGGTAAACCGTGCCGCGAACAAGGCATCCCCCGGCTGCGAGGACTCGAGTTGACCGACGAGCTCCTTAATATGACTGTGCTCCACGTCGGCTTCGTCGAGGTCATCGTCCGCATCGGCCGCTTCGCGCAACGCCGGGTAGAAGATCTCCTCTTCGATCTCGGCGTGAACGGCGAGCGCTTTGCAGGCGGCCTGCGCCACCTGCTGCATTCCCTGATTGTCGCCGGCCTTGAGATACCGCTCGAATCGCTTGAACAGTTTCGAGACGTCGGCGTGGTCGGCCTTCAGGACATCCAGCGCGGTCTGCGCCTTGCGCCCGCGTGCGGGCCGTTTGGTTGTTGCTCGAGGCATCTTCGGTCTCCGGGAACGGTTGTGGGTTTCAGAAGCGCGCAAGCCGGCCCAGCAGATAGCCGATCACCGCGGCACCCGCGACGGTCGTCAGCGGACGCGCGCGGATCGACGCGCACGCCGATTCCGAGAGCTTGGTCGTCGCCTGCTTCGCCTGCTCGGGGATGCTCGACGCCCACTGGGCAGCGGAAGCCGCGGCACCGGCCGCGCTGTCCACCGCCTGATGCACCGCGCCGCTGGCGCGACCGACCTGGGTTGCGGCCTTGTCGGCGTATTTGTCGACGGCCTGGTGCGCGCTCTGCGCGCTGCTTTCGATCTTGTCGGATGCAGGATTCGCCTGCGGGTTGCTTCCGCCGAGGGAGTTGTTGCCGCCAATCGTTAGGGATCGATCCATGATGGAGTCCATTCAAAAAGTAATGTTGTGGAAAAGAACCAATGACGGAAACGCCGGAGCGTCCGTTCGCGTAATTTCCACGCTTGTTCCACTAGGACCAATCGGCACCGGCCGATTTTCTTGTAGGTCGCAATGAGGTACCGGCCCCACGCACCCGGGGCCGCGACGCCAACAGCGCGTTTTCGCGTCGCGTCGCGTTCTTTGCCCTCCCTACAGACGAATCGGCCTGCCCCCGACAGTGGATCCCGCGGGGCAGGCGATAAATTGCCGAGAAACATGTGTCTTTAAGGAATCCCCGTGTCTCACGCCTCCCGGTTTCCACTGAAAATCGCGCAGATCGCGCCCTTAGCCGAAGCCGTGCCCCCACGTCTCTATGGAGGCACCGAACGCGTCGTCGCGCACCTGACGGATTCGCTGGTGGAGCTCGGCCACGACGTGACGCTGTTCGCGAGCGCCGACGCCCGCACGTCCGCGCGCCTGGTGCCGGTGCGCAAGCAGGCGATCCGGCTCGATCCGTCCCCCTTGAAATCGGACATCGCCGCCCACCTCGCAATGCTGTACGACGTACGGGAGCGGGCCGACGAATTCGACGTCCTGCACTTTCACATCGACATCATCCATTTTCCGCTGTTCGAGCATCTCGCCGGCCGCACGCTGACCACGCTGCATGGCCGTCTCGACCTGGCCGACCTGCCGGACGTGTACCGGCGCTGGCCGCAATTCCCGCTGGTGTCGATTTCCGGCAACCAGCGCCGGCCGCTTCCGTACGCCAACTGGCTCGCGACGGTGCAGCACGGCATCCCGCCGGAACTGTTCGACTACTCGCCCTCGCACCGGGGATATCTCGCCTTCCTGGGACGCATATCGCCGGAAAAGCGGCCCGATCGCGCGATCGAGGTCGCAAAGCTCGCCAGGACGCCGATCAAGCTCGCCGCGAAGGTCGACGCCGTGGACGCCGCCTACTATCGCGACGTCATCCGGCCCATGCTGGATGGCGCCGGCATCGAATACCTGGGCGAGGTCGGCGACGCCGCCAAGAACGAGCTCCTGGGGGGCGCGGCCGCGCTGATCTTTCCCATCGACTGGCCCGAGCCCTTCGGGCTCGTCATGATCGAAGCCATGGCCTGCGGCACGCCAGTGATCGCGTGGAACGTGGGGTCGGTCCCCGAAGTAGTCGAGCACGGCGTCACCGGTTTCATCGTCCGCTCCGTCGAGGAGGCCGCCGCCGCCGTCCGCCGGCTCGATACCCTCGACCGGGCGGCCATTCGCGCGGCGTTCGAGCGGCGCTTTTCGGTGACGACGATGTCCAAGAATTACCTGGACCTCTATGCGCGGCTGGCCGGGTACATGCCCGGCGCGCAGAGCGGTGCCGGCGCCCTGCTGACCCGCCTCGCCACGGACCCCGATGGAGCGCTACGCACTTAAGTACAACGAGGAATTCCTGGTCGCCGACGCGCTGGGAGACATCACCGGCGACAACGACGGGCTGTTCCACGACGACACGAGGCTGCTGTCGCGCTTTCACCTGAGCGTCGGCGGCACGGCGCCCTCGTTGCTGAGCTCGGGCGTGAGCGAGGACAATGTCTTCTTTCGCGCCAACGTCACGAATCGGCCGCTGCCCGAGTTGGGCGGCCGCAAGACGCCCGAAGGCGTGATCCATCTCGAGCGGACGCGCCTCTTGTGGGAAAGCCGCCTGTACGAGCGGATTACGCTCACCAACTATGGCGAGACGGAGGTGCCGGCGCCGCTGCGCTTCGACTTCGCGACCGATTTCGCCGACATCTTCGAAGTGCGTGGACACGTCCGCGCGACGCGGGGCCGGATGCTCGTCCCGCGGGTCGGGGACGACACTGTCACGCTGGCCTACGAAGGCCTGGACGGCGTGGTGCGCGCCTGCGTCGTCGCCTTCTCGCAGCGAGCCGACCGACTCGCCGCGGACGCCGCCGAATTCACGCTGGCGTTGCCCCGCCGCGCGCAGCTCCGGCTCTATCTCGAGATCGGAATCGAGCCTGCCGAGGTACCGGACGCCGGGCGCTTCCGGCGCGCGGCCGCGCAGGCGAGAATGGCCATGCGGCGCAAGCGCAGGCGCGGCGCGGCGCTGCATTGCGCGCGAGGCCCGTTCCGGACATGGCTGCAGAAATCGCGCGCGGACCTTGCCTTGCTCACCACCGAGCTGCCGACCGGCCCCTATCCGTACGCGGGCATCCCCTGGTTTTCCACCCCGTTCGGACGCGATGGCATCATCACCGCACTCGAGCTGCTCTGGCTCGATGCCTCGCTTGCGCGCGGCGTGCTGCAGTTCCTGGCCGAGAGCCAGGCGACGCAATCATCGGATTTCGACGACGCAGCGCCGGGGAAGATCCTCCACGAGACGCGCCGGGGCGAGCTCGCCGCGATTCGCGAAGTGCCCTTCGCACGTTACTACGGCGGCGTCGACACCACGCCGCTGTTCGTCATGCTGGCCGGCGCCTACGCCAGGAGAACCGGCGACCTCGCGCTCATCGACCAGCTGTGGCCCGCACTCGACGCCGCGATGGCGTGGATCGACGGCGCGGCCGATTCGAACGGCGACGGCTTCGTCGACTATGCCCGCGCGAACGCCATCGGCCTCGTCAACCAGGGATGGAAGGACAGCACGGACTCGATCTTTCACGAGGACGGCACGATGGCGAAGCCGCCGATTGCGCTGGTCGAGGTCCAGGGATACGTGTATGCCGCCCGGCGCGCGATGTCCTGGCTCGCGGAGCGCCGCGGCGACCTCGATCGCGCCCAGGCGCTGCGACGGAGCGCGAAGGCGCTGCGCGCCGCGGTCGAAAAGCGCTTCTGGCTCCCGGAACTTGGCTTCTACGCGATTGCGATCGACGGCACGGGGCATCCGTGCCGTGTGCGCGCGTCGAATCCCGGGCACCTGCTCTACACCGGACTGCCGTCACCGCAACGGGCGAGCCGCGTCGTCGAGCAGCTCCTTTCCGCGGCGTTCAACAACGGCTGGGGCTTGCGAACGCTCGCCGCCGACCAGGCGCGCTTCAATCCGATGTCGTATCACAATGGCTCCGTCTGGCCACACGACACGGCGATCTGCGCCGCCGGCATCGCGGCCTACGGTCATCGGCACGCGGCCGCCAGCCTTCTCAGCGAGTCGTTCGACGCCTCGATCCATTTCGGCATGCGGCTGCCGGAGCTCTATTGCGGGTTCGTGCGAAGGACCGGCGAGCCTCCGGTGGGCTATCCGGTCGCGTGCCTGCCTCAGGCGTGGTCGTCGGGCGCCGCGTTCATGATGCTGCAGGCCTGTCTCGGCATCACGATCGACGGGGTCGCCGGCGTGGTGCGCATCGACCGTCCCGAGCTGCCGCGCGAAATGGAATATCTGTCGCTGCGCGAGCTCGCGATCGGCGGCACGCGCGTCAGCGTCGCATTCCAGCGAGTGGGTGATCGGGTGATGGCCGCGCCGATCGGCGTCGTTCCGGCGACGGTGGAAATCATCGTGCGCGCGTGAACGGCGGGCGGGCGCTGCGCCCCCCGCTCGAAATGCTCGCCCTCAGCGCCGCGCGAGCAGTGCGCCGATGAGGAATCCTATGCCGGCCGCGATGCCGATCGCCGGCCATGGATTGTCGTGCACGTAGGCATCGGTCGCCGTTGCCGCCTGCCGTCCCCTGTCCGCGGCAACGCGCGACACCTCGCCCACCCGCACTTTTGCGCCCGCGAGCTTTTCGCGCATGGCCTGGCGCGCCTGTAGCAGCGCGTCGCCCGACAGATCGGTCGTCGAGCGAAGCAGCGCCTGGCCGTCGCTCACCAGGCCGCGTAAATCCCGTGCCAGTTCGTCCTTCGAGCGGCGCGGCGCCCTGCCGCCATTTCCGGCTTCATCATTGGTCATGGTCTCACCCTCAAAGATTCCTGCTCACCAATCCCCAGACGATACTGCAGGCGAAGAGTACCAGGAAGATGAAGAACAGCAATTTCGCGATGCCGGCGGGTCCGGCCACCACGCCGCTGAACCCGAAAATCGCCGCGACAACGGCGATGACGAGGGACATCGCAGCGTAATACAACATTGCCTGCCTCCGCACCGACGCGGCGGTCGCGCCGCGACATGGAATCATTAGCAGCGCGCGTGCCAGCTCGCCGCCGCGCATAAGCCCCGGACACGACTCGAGAATTCGATGCCCTGTCCCGGGCAGGGGCGCGCGCCGCCGCCCGCAAATTGCATCGGGATTGAAAATACTACACATGTGCGCGACCAAGCCGCGACCCCGAGGGTGCGCGTATGGCATTGCAACCCTGCGGCGGCGGGACAGCCACGCCCATGCCGGGGACGACCGTCAGCCGGCTACATCCATGCGCTAGACCTTGGCGAAGTTCTCCACCGCGAATTGCCAATCGATCAATTTGTCGATGACGGCGTTCACGTGGTCGACACGGCGGTTCTGGTAATCGAGGTAATACGCGTGCTCCCAGACATCGATCGTGAGGAGCGGCGTCTGGCCGTCGAGAAACGGCGCATCGGCGTTACTCGTCTTGACCACCTTGAGCCGCCCGCCTTCGGCGACGAGCCACGCCCATCCGCTGCCGAATTGCGACACCGCGGCCTCCGAGAATTCCTTCCTGAATTTGTCGAAGCCGCCGAAAGCGCTCGCGAGCTGCTCGCCCAGCATCCCGCCCGGCTCGCCGCCTCCCAGCGGCGTCAGGCAACGCCAGTAGAATGCATGGTTCCACGCCTGCGCCGCGTTGTCGAAGATCGCCAACTTGTCCGGCTTGCCTGCGGTCGCGGCGATGATCGCCTCGAGCGGCTTGCCAGCGAATTCGGTGCCTTCCACCAGCTTGTTCAGCGTGTCGACATAAGTCTTGTGATGCTTGCCGTAGTGAAAGCTGATCGTTCGCGCCGAGATGACCGGGGCGAGCGCATCCTCGCCATAGGGCAGCGGCGGGAGCTTCGCCGTCGCGGAGGACGGCGTCGGTTCTGCCGCGCGCCCCGTCTCCCGGGCGGACACATCGTCCCCCAGACCGCTCGTCCAGTCGGGTGGGAGATCCTGCGCGCCGCGCGGCGCGCGATTCGTGGGGGTTTGCTGCTGAGGCTTCATTGATCATTCTCCTTCACATTGCATTCGACGCCGGCTAATGACGTTTGAAATACTGGACTTCGCGCTCGTGCTGCTTGGCGGCGGCCAGCGTCTCGAACGTTCCGAGGTTGCGGCGCCGTCCGGTCTTCACGTCGCGTTTGACCGAATAGAGGCGGTATCCGCCGGACTTCAGTTTTCGGATCATCGTTGACCTCCGCGCCGGGCAACTTTGGAGCGGCATGCCAAACCGTGCCGCAAACCTGGCCGACGCCGTATCACATGCAACACCCGTGCCGGTCGAACGCATCTTGTGTCCCGCGAGGCGGAACGACCACATTTCCGGTCGACCGCAGCCAAAGACTTGCTTCACGCCGGTAATTGTTTCCGATCGCGTTGTAAAAGACGCCGACACGGTGCACGATGAGAGCGCGGAGCGCCGCGCCACGCTGCCTTGCAGTGCTTCGCCAGCCGCCCCAGCTTCGTCAACACGTGCAGCGAACGCCATGCTCGATGCCGGGACTGCGGCATGGAACATGCATACGGTCGAGTGGCATTAAACGAAGGAGACGAGCCATGCCCCGATGCGAAGTGTGCGGCAACGATTACGACAAGGCCTTCACGGTCACGGAGAAAAACGGCAAGCTCCACACGTTCGACAGCTTCGAATGCGCGATCCTCATCCTCGCTCCGACTTGTGCCCACTGCGGGTGCCGGATCATCGGCCACGGGCTCGAGGACGACGGCGTGTTCTACTGCTGCGCCCATTGCGCGAAGACCGCGGGTATCGTCGAGCTGCGCGATCGGGCCGACTGATCGACGCGATGCTCGACGCGGAACCGAGGGCGTCGGCTCATCGACGTCGTCGCGATGGCCGGGAATGCATCGGAGCTTGCGGCAACGCTGAGGTCGCGCGGCCCGCGACGAGCTTCCTTCCTTCGATCTGACTGAGCGCATGCGCGAGCGCTCATCCGATACGCGCGCTGATCACGTGCTCTGACGCCAGCGCCGGAATGAACAAGGCAACCATGAGAGCCGATGCGCTGGTGCTGTTCGGCGCGACCGGCGACCTGATGCAGCGGAAGATCTATCCGGCGCTGCAGGCGCTCGCCCGGCGCGGCGAGCTGTCGGTGCCCGTCATCGGCGTCGCGCGCGGCGACTCGAGCCTCGTGCGGCTGCGCGCGCAGATTCGCGAGAGTCTCTCGCGCCACGGCGGAGTCGACCGGCGCGCGTTTGCGGCGCTCGCGCGCCAGCTGCGATTCGTCGGCGGCGACTACCGCGATCCGGCGACGTTCGGCCGCCTGTGCGCGACGCTCGACGGCGCGCGCTGCCCGCTTTGCTATCTCGCGATCCCGCCCGCGATGTTCGCGACCGTCGTGCAGGGTCTCGGAACGACGCCGTGCGCCCGCGGCCGGCTCGTCGTCGAAAAGCCGTTCGGCCGCGATCTCGCGTCGGCGCAGGCGCTCTCCCGCATCATCCACGAAGTGTTCGACGAGGCCTCGGTATTTCGCATCGACCATTTTCTCGGCAAGGAGGCGGTGCAGAACCTGATGTATTTCCGCTTCGCGAATGCGTTTCTCGAGCCGCTGTGGAACCGGACGTTCGTTTCCGGCGTGCAGATCACGATGGCCGAGAAATTCGGCGTGGAAGGTCGCGGCACCTTCTACGAGGAGGTGGGCGCGATCCGCGACGTCGTGCAGAACCATATGCTGCAGGTCGTCGCCAATCTCGCGATGGAGCCGCCGGTCGGCAACGGGCATCAGGCGCTGCGCGACGAACGGGTCAAGGTGCTGCGCGCGATTCGCCCGCTGACGCGGCGATCGCTGGTGCGCGGGCAATACGACGGCTACCGGCGCGAGCCCGGCGTCGATCCGCGCTCGCGGGTGGAGACGTTCGCGGCGATGCGCCTCGCCATCGACTCGTGGCGCTGGCAGGGCGTGCCGTTCCAGATCCGCGTCGGCAAGCGCCTTCCCCTGACCGCGACCGAGGTCCGCGTCGCGCTGCGCCGCCCGCCGCAGGCGGTGTTCGACCGCGCCCCTGTGCCGCCCGCGAACTATCTGCGCTTTCGCCTCGGGCCCGAACGCACGGCGATCGCGCTCGGCGCACGCGTCAAGAAGCCCGGCCCGACGATGGTCGGCACCAGCGTCGAGCTCTTCGTCTGCGATACGCAAGGCGACGAGATGCAGGCTTACGAACGCCTGCTGGGCGATGCGCTTCGGGGTGACGCGACGCTTTTCACGCGCCAGGATGCGGTCGAGGCCGCCTGGCGCATCGTCGATCCCGTCCTCGCCGACACGTCGCCCGTGCATGTCTACCGCGGCGGGACCTGGGGACCGCCGGAAGCCCTTGCGATCGCGGCCGACAGCGACGGATGGCACAACCCTCGCCCGTCGCAGCGGTGAAGGGTGCATGATGGCGACCGTTGCCTTCCGGCTCCGCTCGGCGAGGACTCCGATGACACCACAGCGTCCTCTCGCACCGCGCTCCGCGACCCGGTCCGCATCGGACCGCCGACCGCGCTCAGCACCGCTCGCCGGGGACGCGCTCGCGAAGATCGACGCCTATTGGCGCGCCGCCAACTACCTGTCGGTCGGACAGATCTACCTCCTCGACAATCCGCTGCTCAAGGTTCCGCTCACGCTGAAGCACATCAAACCGCGCCTCCTC
This sequence comes from uncultured beta proteobacterium, assembly GCA_963846855.1. Taxonomy (GTDB): domain Bacteria; phylum Pseudomonadota; class Gammaproteobacteria; order Burkholderiales; family Casimicrobiaceae; genus CAIWHR01. Next base: position 1,229,891 of record CAWJXK010000008.1, on the reverse strand, counting down.
GGCCACTGGGGGACGACGCCGGGACTCAATTTCGTCTACGCGCACCTGAACCGCGCGATCGTCGCGCACGATCTCTCGGTGCTCTTCGTCACCGGTCCCGGTCACGGCGGTCCGGCGCTGGTCGCAAACACATGGCTCGAAGGCACGTACAGCGAGTTCTACCCCGATGTGACGCGCGACGAGGCCGGCATGCGCCGACTGTTCCGCCAGTTCTCCTTTCCGGGTGGCGTGCCGAGCCACGTCGCGGCCGAGACACCCGGGTCGATCCATGAAGGCGGCGAGCTCGGCTACTCGCTCGCGCATGCATACGGCGCGGCTTTCGACAATCCCGGCCTGCTCGTCGCATGCGTGATCGGCGATGGCGAAGCCGAGACCGGGCCGCTCGCGGCGAGCTGGCAGTCGAACAAATTCCTGAACCCGGAGCGCGACGGCGCGGTGCTGCCGATCCTTCACCTCAATGGCTACAAGATCGCGGGCCCGACGGTGCTGGCGCGCATCCCGCGCCGCGAGCTCGAGGCTTACCTCAGCGGCGTGGGGCATGCGCCCTATTTCGTCGAAGGCGACGATCCGATGACGATGCATCGGTCGATGGCGGCAACGCTCGATCGCGTGCTGGCGGACATCCGCACGATCCAGCACGAGCGCGCGTGCCCACGGATTCCGCGCGCGTCCGCGCTGGCCGATGATCGTGCTGGTCACGCCGAAAGGCTGGACCGGGCCGAAGCGCGTCGACGGCAAGAAGGTGGAAGGCACGTTCCGCGCGCACCAGGTGCCGCTCGGCGAGATGCACGAGCATCCCGAGCACGTCGCGCTGCTCGAGCGCTGGATGAAGCGCTACCGGCCGCTCGAGCTGTTCGACGACGACGGGCGCCTGCTCGCCCGAGCTCGCCGCGCTCGCGCCGACGGGCGATCGGCGCATGGGCGCCAATCCGCAGGCGAACGGCGGGCAACTGCTCGTCGATCTGCGGCTGCCCGATCACCGCGATTATGCGGTCGCCGTTCCCCGCCCCGGGGCGGTCGACGCCGAAGCGACCCGCGTGCAGGGCGCCTTCATCCGCGACGTGCTGAAAAGCAACGCGCGGGCCCGCAATTTTCGCGTCTTCAGCCCGGATGAGATGACGTCGAACCGCTGGAACGCCGTGTTCGACGTCACCGACCGCTGCTCGGTGGCCGCGATCCTGCGCGACGACGACCACGTGTCGCCCGACGGGCGCGCGATGGAAGTGCTGTCGGAGCACATGTGCGAGGGCTGGCTCGAAGGCTATCTGCTCACCGGGCGGCACGGGTTCTTTTCGTGCTACGAGGCGTTCATCCACATCGTCGACTCGATGTTCAACCAGCACGCGAAGTGGCTCAAGGTGTCCCGCGAGATCCCGTGGCGGCGGCCGATCGCCTCGCTCAACATCCTGCTGTCCTCGCACGTATGGCGCCAGGACCACAACGGCTTCTCGCACCAGGACCCCGGCTTCATCGACCACGTCGTCAACAAGAAGGCCGAGACGATCCGCGTGTACCTGCCGCCGGACGCGAACACGCTGCTGCACGTGACCGATACCTGCCTGCGCAGCCGTCATCTCGTCAACGTGATCGTCGCGGGCAAGCAGCCGGCGCCGCAATGGCTTTCAGCCGACGCCGCGGTGCGCCATTGCACGGCGGGCATCGGCGTCTGGGACTGGGCGTCCTCCGGCGCGCCCGCGGATCCCGACGTGGTGATGGCCTGCTGCGGTGACGTGCCGACGCTGGAAACGCTGGCGGCGGTGTCGCTGCTGCGCGCGCACCTTCCCGAGCTCCGGGTTCGCGTCGTGAACGTCGTCGACCTGATGAAGCTGCAGCCTGCCACCGAGCACCCGAACGGGCTCACCGACGCGGCGTTCGACGCGCTGTTCACGCGCGACCGGCCGGTCATCTTCGCGTTCCACGGCTATCCGTGGCTCATCCACCGGCTCACCTACCGGCGCACGAACCACGACAACCTGCACGTCCGCGGCTACAAGGAGGAAGGCACGACGACCACGCCCTTCGACATGACCGTGCTGAACGACCTCGACCGCTTCGACCTCGTCATCGACGTGATCGACCGCGCCAGGCCGGACGACCCCGAGGCAGCGGTAGTGAAAGTGGCGATGCAGGACGCGCTGCGGCGGCACACGCGCTATATCGAGGAGCACGGCGAGGACATGCCCGAGATCCGCGATTGGCGATGGCCGGGGCCGTCCGCCTAGCAGCCGCGCCGTAGCGCGCGTTAGGGAACCTCTGAATAGTCGCGCGCGGTTGCGACGGGGAATTTTCGGGATGGGCTGCCTCAGTTGCCAAACGAGGCGAGGCGAAGCTAATGGCCGGCCCCCTTCCGCAAGCCTCGCGCTCAGTTACCAAAATGAGCAGACCGCCCGAAAAGCCCCGTCCCTTCGGGCTGCTGCCAAATGCGGCGCCTGCTTTGCCGCGCTCCTCGGCATCGTAGTATGACTACGACCTTCGTCGCGCCTCATTTGCCAACTGAGGCATGCATCCGCATTTGGCGCTGCAGCGCAACCGCGCGGGACTTATTCAGAGGTTCCTTAGCCGCGGGCCCGCAACAGCGAGCGCAGCAGCGCCTTCACGTCGCCGAACTCGCTCGACTTGTCGAAGAAATGATCCGCACCCCGGTCGCGGCACGCCGCCTCGAACTCGGGGAACGCATAGTTGGTCAGCACGATGATCGTCGGCGGAGGTTCGGCCAGCGCTTGCGGAGCGACTCGATGACGCCGATGCCGCTCCCTTGCTTGAGGTGCAGGTCGACGATGACGGCGTCCGGCGGATCGTCGTGAAGATCACGCGTCGCGCCGGATTCGGTGTCGGCGAATCCGGACATCTCGATTTCGCCCGGCTCGGCCAGGAAATCGGAGAGGCGATCGCGGAAGGTCGGCGCGTCCTCTACGAGGTACACACGGACCGGTCTCGCCTCCGAACCGTCGCCGCCGTCCCCGGAATGCGGCACGCCGCCGCGGGGCTCGCGCGGCGGACCGGAATCACTCGTCGACGCAATTCTCGATCGCATGAGGCACACGCTCCGCATCCGGCTCTGCGTTGGGTCTCGCTCGAACGCGCGCCGGCGGACCATGACGGGGGAGGTTTTCGAATGATGATCCAGGATTGCAGCGGAACGCAATGCAGGAGACGCCATTAGCAGTGGATGGCGCCCGCATTGTTGTTTCGGCACGCGGCGATTGCCTATACTGAGACCGCTCGGCAGGGATTCGATAGCGTGTAGGGGAAACCGCCATCGCGTCGTAGGATCTGTCCTACAGAGGAAGGCCGGCCAGTCACGTAGGCTCTCGCCAAGAAGATCGCCATGAAAAGCCAGCGTCTCTGGGTGCTCGGAATCGTCGTGCTCGTGCTGGCTGCGATCATCAACGTCGCCGCGCTCAACGTCGCCGAGCAGGGCTTCATAGACCTTCGCGAAACGGCCGGGTGGGTTCAACACACCCAGCGCGCGCAGAACCTCATCGAGCACATCCTTCGCCTGGCCGTCGACGCCGAGACCGCGCAACGCGGCTATCTGATGACGGGCCGCGATACGCAGCTCGAGCGCTACAACAAGTCGCGCAACGAGATTCCAACCGCCCTGAAGGAGCTGCGCGAGCTCACGCAGGAAAACCCGGTGCAGGCCGCCCAGCTCGTCACGGTCGGCAGCGAGCTCGGCGCCCGCATGGAGACCCTGCAGGCGGGCATCGACATCAAGCGCAGCGGCGACGCGGCGGCGTTCGACGATTACATGCAGGAGCGCGGCGGCAAGATCGCGATGGACGCGCTGCGCCTCGCGCTCGACGGCATGGCGACCGAGGAACGCGGCCTGTACGAGCGCCGGTTCCGGGTGTTCGAGCGCGAGTTGCGGCTCTCCCGCTGGGGCTTCTACCTGGTCGTGGGGCTCAATCTGGTGCTGCTGGTGCTGGGCGCCATCGCGCTGGGCCAGGACGCCCGGCGGCGGCGGCAGGAAACCGTGGAAGCGAAGGGGCGCACCGCGGAGCTGGAGCGGGCCGTGCTGGAGCGCACCACCGAGCTGACCGAGCTGTCGCATTTTCTGCAGCGCGTGCAGGAAGACGAGCGGGCCAGTCTCGCACGCGAAATCCACGACGAGCTGGGCGGAACGCTGGCGGCCGCCAAGATCGATCTGCAGATGTTGTCGAACAAGCTCGAGGCCGACCATCCGCAGCAGATCCGCCTCGCGCGCGCGATGACGGCGATCGACGACTCGATCCAGGTCAAGCGGCGGATCATCGAGGACTTGCGTCCGTCGATCCTCGACAATCTTGGACTCGCCGCCGCAGTGAGGTGGCAGTGCGCCGAATTCGCCAAGCGAACCGGCGTGCCATGCCGGGTCGAGCTCCTCGACGCGGAGCTCGACATGTCGCCGGCCTATCGCATTGCCTTCTATCGCATCGTCCAGGAATCCTTGACCAACATCGGCAAGCACGCCCACGCGAAGAATGTCGCCGTCTCGGTACTGCGCGACGCCGGCCGCTGGATCCTGCGCGTCGCCGACGACGGGATCGGCATCGACCCCGGCAAGCCTCAGGATCCGACGGCGCACGGCCTGCTCGCGATGCGCGAACGCGCGCGCGCCCTCGGCGGCGAATTGTCGATCCGGCGGGATCCCGGCAGCGGGACGGTCGTCGAAATGCGCGTTGCGGTCGACCCGGTGGCGCCCCCCTCCCGCCCCGGCGCGTAGCGATTCCACGATGATCCGGCGCCGCCTGCGGTGCCGCTGCACGCCTCGGATTTGCCCTACGCCAGCACAAGCGATGCGCCTACGGTGGAAGCGCTTGCCGGTTGCGAGACTTTGTATCGGGGCAATCGGGAAAACGAAGGATCGCGCGTGAAATTTCAAATGCTGGTTTGCCCTTCGGACATGCGGTCGTGCGATCGGGAGCGTTGCAGCGGCACGTGCGAGCTGTCGGGAGAGCGTCCTCTTGCCGCGTGCGCCGAATGCGGCGCCCTCGACACGCATCGCGCCGCCCACGGCCTGTGCGCGGCGTGCCTGGACGAGTCCGGGTACCACCGGGAAAAGGACGCCTGAACATGCCCCGATCGCTCTGGAAAGGCGCCATCGCATTCGGTCTCGTCAACGTGCCGGTCGAGCTCTTTCCCGCGGAAGAGCGCAAGGGATTCGAGTTCGCGATGCTGGACAAGCGGGACTTCTCGCCGGTCGGCTACAAGCGCTACAACAAGAAGAGCGGCAAGGAAGTGGATTGGGCCGACGTCGTCAAGGGCTACGAATACGAAAAGGACCGGTACGTCGTGCTCTCCGACGAGGATTTCCGGCGCGCCAACGTGAAGGCGTCGCGGACCATCGAGGTCAAGACGTTCGTGCCCGCAGGCGAGATCCCGCCGCAGTTCTACGCGACACCTTACTACCTCGCCCCGGATGCTCGCGGCGAGAAGGTCTACGCGCTGCTGCGCGAGACACTGCGCGCGACCGGCCGCGTCGCGATCGGCGAGCTCGTGATCCGAACGGCGCAGCACCTCGCCGCGGTGGTCCCGCTGGAGCGTGCGCTGATGCTGATCACGCTGCGCTACGCCGACGAGCTCCGCGCCGCGCGCGGCTTCGAGCTCCCGGCGGCAAGCCTGAAGAGCGCGGGAGTGTCCGGCAAGGAGCTCGATCTCGCCAAGCGCCTGGTCGACGACATGGGCGAGCACTGGAATCCCGATGAATTCAAGGACACGTATCACCAGGACCTGATGCGCCGCGTCCGCGAGAAAATCAAGCGGGGGCAGGTCAAGGAGATCACACGCCCCGAGCCGGGCGAAGCCGAAGCGCCGCGCTCGGCGAAGGTGATCGACCTTGCCGCGCTCCTGAAGCAGAGCCTCGAGCAGGGCGCGCCACATCGCAGGCCCCCCGCGGCGGCCCGAGCGAAGTCCGGCGCCGCGAAACCCAAGCTGCGCCTCGTCGCCTCGTCGCGCGGCACGGCCCGCGGGGCCGCCAAGCGCAAGCGGGCGTGATCGCGGAAGCGTTCGATGCGGCTCGAGCGCTACCGCGAGAAACGCAATTTCCAGGCGACGCCCGCTTCGCCGCGCGCGGACACCGTCGCGGGGATCAAGCTCAGCCATCCCGACAAGCCGTACTTCCCGGAAGCCGATCTCGCCAAGCGCGATCTCGCGCGCTACTACGAAACCATGGCGGAGCGGGCGCTGCCCTACCTGCGCGACCGGCCGCTCGCGCTGGTGCGGTGCCCCGACGGCTGGCGCGGCCAGTGTTTCTATCAGAAGCACGCGGACGCGAGCGTGAACGCGGCGGTCACGCGCGTCGAGGTGCCGGAAGGCAACGGCACCGCGACGTACTTCGGCGTGAAATCGGCGCAGGCGCTGGTTGCGCTCGTCCAATGGGGCGTGATCGAGCTGCATCCGTGGGGATCGCGCGCGCCGAAGCTCGACCGTCCCGACCGCCTGATATTCGACTTCGACCCGGACGACGGGGTGAGCTGGAAGGCGCTCGTCGAGGCCGTCGGCGCGCTGCGCGTGCTGCTCGACAGACGTCGGGCTCGAGGGATTCCTGAAGACGACCGGCGGCAAGGGGCTGCACGTCGTCGTGCCGATCCGCGCGACGCTCGACTGGAGCCAGGCCAAAGGCTTCACCAAGGCGATCGCCGATGTCCTCGTCCACACGTTCCCCGACCGATTCACCGCGACGGCATCAAAGGAAAAGCGCAAAGGCCGGATCTTCATTGATTACCTGCGCAATGCCGAGGGCGCGACGGCGATCGCTGCGTATGCGGTGCGCGCCCGCGCGAATGCGCCGGTTTCCACGCCTATCGCATGGAGCGAGCTCGCGAGCGACGTCCGCTTCGATCACTTCAACGTGCGCAACATCCCCGATCGCGTGGCCCGGCTTCGGGAAGACCCTTGGGCGGCCTTCGACCGGACGCGCCAGAGCGTGACGCGGGCGGCGTTCCGGCGCTTCGGATTCGGCGGCTGACGCCGCCGGGCCTAGGCGGCACCCAGGATGGACACACCCGACACAACGGCCGATCATCGCGGCGTTGACAGGCCGGCGCCCCCGAAACCCAACCCCGCTCAGGATGGCCGTGTGGAACTGCGGATGATCCTCTGGCGCAATGGCCCCGAAATCGGCCGCATGGGGCTGCTTGCGCTGATTTACTTCGTGGCGGCCGAGGCCTCGCTGCTGCTCGCCGTCCCGCCCGGCTACGCGACACCGGTCTGGCCGCCGTCCGGCATCGCGCTCGCGGCGCTGCTGCTCGGGGGGAGGCGCCTCTGGCCCGGGGTCTGGCTCGGCGCGGCGCTCGCCAATCTGGCGGTCGCGGGCTCGCCGCTGGTCGCCGCGCTGATCGCGACCGGCAACACGCTCGAAGCCGTCGTCGGCACGGAGCTTCTCCGGCGCTACGCCGGCGGCGGGCGGCTCGAGACCAGCGAGCAGGTCATCAAATTCGCCGGAGCGATCGCGGTCAGCGCGACCATCGCCGCCGGCATCGGGGTCTTCGCGATCGCGCTCGGCAAGGCGCTCGTGCTGTCCGACGTCCTCCTGAACGCGTGGACATGGTGGGAGGGCGATGCCGCCGGAATGATCGTCGTGACGCCGTTGATCCTGGGTTGGCATGCGGCCGGATGGCCGCGCTGGTCGTGGCCGAAAGCGATCGAGGCTACGGCGCTGGCGGTGGCGCTGGCGCTCGTCACGTTGCTGGTCTTCGCCGATGTGGTCATTCCGGGAACGATGTTCCCGCTCGCTTTCGTGCCTTTAGCGTTCGTCATATGGGCGGCGATTCGCTTCGGCGCCCGCGGCGTGACCACGGCGACGGCCATCATCTGTGCGATCGCGGCCCGGTTCACGCTCAAAGGGCTCGGGCCGTGGGGCGCGGCGCCGTCTCAGATTGCGCTGCTGGTGCTGCTGGCCTATGCGTGCACGCTGGTGATCACCGGGCTCATGTTGGCGGCAATAATTCGCGAGCGCGAGCGGGCCATGGCGGACCTGCGCGACGCCAATGCGGGGCTCACCCATCGCGTCGCGGAGCGCACGCAGCGGCTCGAGAATGCCAACCAGGCGCTCCGCGCGGAGCTCGAGCAGCGCACCCGCTACGAAGACGCGCTGCGCCAGAACGAGGAACGGTTCCGCCTCGTGGTTGACGGCGTCAAGGACTACGCCATCTTCAGCCTCGATCCCGACGGCAACGTCGCGAGCTGGAGCGCCGGCGCGCAGCACATCAAGGGGTACGCGGCCTCCGAGATCATCGGGACGCACTTCTCGCGGTTCTACACCGCCGAGGACATCGCGCGGAACTGGCCCGCGCACGAGCTCGAGGTCGCGCGCGCCGAGGGCCGCTTCGAGGACGAGGGCTGGCGCGTGCGCAAGGACGGGAGCCGGTTCTGGGCGAACGTCGTCATCACCGCGCTCTATGACGACCTGCACCACCTGCGCGGATTCGCCAAGATCACGCGCGACCTGACGGTGCGGCGGCGCATCGAGGCTCTGCAGGAAACGGACCGGCAGACGCGCGAATTCCTGGCGATGCTCGCGCACGAACTGCGCAACCCCCTGGCCGGCATCGCCAATGCGCTCGAATTGATGCGCCGGTCGCCGAATGCCGAGCACGCCGGCCTGCGCAATGTCATACAGCGGCAGACCACCCACCTGGCGCGCATCGTCGACGACTTGCTGGACGTAAGCCGAATCACGCAGGGCAAGATCGTGCTGAGGAAGGAGCGCCTCGACCTCAGCGAGGCCGTTGCGCGTGCGGTGGAATCGTGCCGCCCCTCGATCGACGCACGCAAGCATGTCGTGGACCTGCAACTCGCGGCGCAGCCCGTGCCGGTCGACGCCGACCCGACACGCCTCGCGCAGATCGTGCAGAACCTCGTCAGCAACGCCGTCAAGTACACGGCGCCCGGCGGCCGGATCACGATCACGGTGGCGCGCGAATCCGGGAAGGCCGAGTTGCGCGTTCGCGACAGCGGGATCGGCATTCCCCCGGACCTCCTGCCGAGCGTGTTCGATCTCTTCGTCCAGGGTGACCGGTCGCTCGATCGCACCGAGAGCGGGCTCGGCATCGGCCTCACGCTGGTGAAGCGGCTGGCCGAGCTCCATGGCGGCTCGGTCGAGGCTTCGAGCGGCGGACCGGACGCGGGCAGCGAGTTCGTCGTCCGGCTTCGGCTTGCGGAGCGGGTCATCGCGCCCGAGCCCGCTGGCGATACCGCGCAAGATCCCGCGCCGACGCGGCATCGCCTGCTCGTCGTCGACGACAACCGCGATTCCGCGAATACGCTCGCCGCGCTGTTCCAGATGATGGGGCACGACGTTCGCACGGCGTACGACGGACCCGAGGCGCTGTCGATCGCCGCCGATTATCGCCCGCACGCGATGTTTCTCGACATCGGGCTGCCGGGGATGAACGGTTACGAGGTCGCGCGCAAGGTTCGCGAATCGCCCGAGCTCGCCGGGACGATGCTGGTCGCGTTCACCGGCTACTGCCAGGACGAGGACCGGCGCCGGCTCGCCGAAGTGGGCTTCGAGCATCACGTCGTGAAGCCCGCCGGCATCGGCGAGCTCGCGAAGATCCTCGACGCCCTGCCCCACTCCCAGTAGCGCGATCGCGTTGCCGCGCGAAGGCGCGCGGCGGGCCGGGTCATGCAATAGACTGTGGCCTTGGCCGCCTTGCTGCACCTCCTCGACGACGCTCCGACGACCCGATTCGCCGCGACCGGCGAACACCGACGGCGATTCGTACGCCGCCGCGCGCGCGTGGTTCGCCGCGCGCGGGATGACGCCGTTTCCGTTCCAGGAAGAGGTGTGGAGCGCCTGTGCGCGCGGCGAGTCCGGGCTGCTGCACGCGCCCACCGGAATGGGCAAGACGCTGGCGGCCGCGGTTGGTCCGCTCCTCCTCGGTCCGCAAGGCCGCGCCGACGCGCCGCCGCCCCTCACGCTGCTGTGGATCACGCCGCTGCGCGCGCTCGCCGCGGACACGGGCCTCGCGCTGACTTCCGCAGCGGCTGCGCTGCGCCCGCACTGGACCGTCGACGTGCGCACCGGCGACACCGCCGCCGGCGCCCGCGCGAAGCAGAGCAAGCGGCTGCCGACGGTTCTCGTCACCACGCCGGAGAGCCTCACGCTGTTCCTTGCGCGCGCCGACTGGCGCGAGCGCTTTGCGGGCCTCGCGGCGATCGTCGTCGACGAGTGGCACGAGCTCCTGTCATCCAAGCGCGGCGTGCAAACCGAGCTGGCACTCGCGCGCCTGCGCGGTGCGCGTCCCGGGCTCCTGACGTGGGCACTGTCCGCGACGCTCGCGAATCTCGACGACGCGCTCGAATGCCTCGTCGGCGTCGGCAACACGACGCGGGCGCGCATCGTCCGGGGCGCCGACACCAAGGCGATCGTCATCGACAGCATGCTGCCGAAGACGATCGAGCGCTTTCCGTGGGCCGGCCACATCGGCCTCAAGCTCCTGCCCGACGTCGTCCGCGCGATCGATCGCGCGCGCTCAACGCTCGTGTTCACCAACGTCCGCTCGACGACCGAGATCTGGTACCAGGCGATCCTCGGGGCGCGTCCCGACTGGGCGGGACGCATCGCGCTCCATCACGGCTCGCTCGAGCGCGAGGTGCGCGACTGGGTCGAGGATGCGCTGCGCCACGGGCGGCTGCGCGCTGTCGTCTGCACGTCGAGCCTCGATCTCGGCGTCGACTTCGCGCCGGTCGACCAGGTGCTGCAGATCGGCAGCCCGAAAGGCGTCGCCCGGCTGCTGCAGCGCGCGGGCCGCAGTGGCCATCGTCCCGGCGAAACCTCGCGCGTCACGGTCGTGCCGACGCAAGCGCTGGAGCTTATCGAGGCCGCCGCTGCGCGTGAAGCGGCCGCCGCGCGCGCGATCGAAGGCCGGCTGCCGCTCGGCGCACCGCAGGACGTCCTCATCCAGCACCTCGTCACGTGCGCGTTGGGAGGCGGATTCGTGCCGGAAGCGCTGCGCGACGAAGTGCGGGGCACACGCGCGTACGCGGCGCTGACCGACGACGAATGGCAGTTCGCGCTCGACTTCGTCGTGCACGGCGGGGCAAGCCTCAACGCGTATCCGGAATACCGGCGCGTCGTCATCGACGAGGCCGGTGTGGCCACCGTGCCCGACGCGCGCATCGCGCGGCGGCACCGGATCGGCATCGGCACGATCGTCTCCGAGGCGAGCATCACCGTGCGCTTTCGCAACGGCGCGGCGCTGGGTCACGTCGAGGAAGGCTTCATCGCCCGCCTCGCGCCCGGCGATTGCTTCGTCTTCGCGGGACGCGTGCTCGAGCTCGTGCGCGTGCGCGAGTTCACCGCCTGGGTCACCCCGGCGCCTCGTCACTCCGCGCTGGTGCCGCGCTGGATGGGCGCCAAGATGGCGCTGTCGACCAAGCTGGCCGAGGCCACCCGCGCGCTCATCGCGAGCGCCAGGCGCGGCGAATTCGCCTCGCCCGAGATGAAGCTCGTCCGGCCGCTGCTCGAATTGCAGCGGCGCTGGTCGGATCTTCCCGGCGAGGGCGAGTGGCTGATCGAGCGCATCGCGACGCGCGAAGGGCATGGTCTCTTCTTCTATCCGTTCGAGGGCCGCCTCGCGCACTTCGGACTCGCGACGCTGTTCTCGTACCGGCTTTCGCGCGACGTGCCGCGCACGTTCAGCCTCACCGCCAACGATTACGGATTCGGCCTCGTGTCGCGCGAGCCCGTTCCCCTGTCGCTCGGCGAGCTCGGGCGCCTCCTCGCAGCTCCCGGCGTCGAGGCCGACATCCTCGCGGGGATCAACGCCGCGGAGCTCGGCCGCCGCCAGTTCCGCGAGATCGCGCGCGTCGCCGGGCTCATCTTCCAGGGCTATCCCGGCGAGCCCAATCCGGCGCGCCAGTTGCAGGCGTCCTCCGCGCTGCTCTACGGCGTCTTCGCCGAATACGATCCGGACAACCTGCTGCTGGCGCAGGCGGTGCGCGAGGTGCTGGAGCGCCAGCTCGAGGCGCCGCGCATCGACGCCGCGCTGAAACGGCTGCGCGGACAGCGCGCGCGTCTCACCAATCCCGCGCGGCCGACGCCGTTCGCATTTCCGCTGCTGGTCGAGATGTTCAAGGAGGAGCTCTCGACCGAGGCGCTCGACGCCCGCGTGGCACGCATGGTCGCCGCGCTCGAGGAAGCCGCGAACGCGTCCTGACGCCGCGCTATCATCGCCTCATCATCAGGAGTCGCCGATGCCAGCCCATCCATTCGACCTCAGCGGAAAAGTCGCGCTCGTCACGGGCGCGTATCGCGGTCTCGGCTTCGCCATCGCCAAGGGTCTCGCGCAGGCCGGCGCGACGGTCGTCCTCAACGGGCGCCGGCCCGAGGAGCTCGCCGCCGCGGCGAAGAAGCTGGTCGACCTCGGCCACGCCGCGTCGATCACCGTGTTCGACGTCACCGACGCCGCCGGAATCAAGCGCGGCGTCGACGGCATCGTCGAGTCGTACGGCCACCTCGACATCCTCGTCAACAACGCCGGCATCCAGCGCCGCCACGCGCTCGTCGATTTCCCGCAGTCGGAATGGGACGAGGTCATCGCGACCAACCTGACCGCGCCCTACCTCGTCTCGCAGGCGGTGCTGCCGGGAATGATCGCGCGCAAGAGCGGCAAGATCATCCACATCGCGTCGCTGATGAGCGAGCTCGCGCGTCCGACGGTAGTGCCCTACACCGCCGCGAAGGGCGGTGTGCGCCAGCTGACGCGCGGCATGGCGGTCGAGCTCGCGCCCAGCAACATCCAGGTCAACGCGATCGCGCCGGGCTATTTCGCGACCGAGATGAACCGCGCGCTGATCGACAACGCGGAGTTCGACGCATGGGTAAGGAAGCGCACGCCGGCCGGGCGCTGGGGGCAGCCCGACGAGATCTCCGGACTCGCGGTGTTCCTCGCATCGCCGGCTGCCAACTACATGACGGGCCAGCTGCTCTTCATCGATGGAGGGATGAGTGTAGCGTTGTGAGCAATGAGCAGGGGCCCCATGCCGCAGGCATGGGGATGCGAATGGTGCGAATCAGCGCTGGCCGCCGACGCGCGACCGTTGCACTGCGCGTCGGGAACAAGGAGGCGGCGCTGTGAGCGATGCGCAGTGGCCCATGCCGCAGGCATGGGGATGCGAACGGTGCGAATCGGCGCTGTGAGCAATGAGCAGGGGAACGGCGAAGTGTTGGAGCCGGGCAACGCCTCGCCAAGGCCGCGCCGCGCGTAGCCCTGCGCCGGAGACCGCGCCTATACTGCACCATCGCCGTCCACGCATTGGAGGTCTTCATGGCGCCGCCGATCTCACGCCGGGCCCCGGCAAAGAAGCAGCGCGCCGCCACCAGGCCGTCGGGCGCGGGCCGAATCCTGCGCAACGTCGTTCCCGACAGCGTCGATTTCCGCGACCGTCCGTATCGACCCGCGGTCGCCTTCGCGCCGCGGCCGCGCCTGCCCGCTCCTCCTGCCACCCATCGTCCGCGGCTCAATCAAGGCGACACCAGCGCGTGCACGGGCTTCGCGCTGGCGACCGTCGTGCACGTGCTGACGTCGCGGCGCGATGCGGCGCCCGCCGATCCCGTCTCGCCGTTCATGCTCTACGGCATGGCGCGCCGTTACGACGAATTGCGCGGCGAGGCGCCGGACGGCGGGTCTTCGCTGCGGGGCGCGCTGAAGGGATGGTTCAAGCATGGCGTGTGCGAGCAGCCGCTCTGGCCGAAACTCGCAGAGCCGGGTCCCACGGGCGCGCCTGATTGGTGGGACGACGCCGTCCGCCGTCCGCTCGGCGCGTACTACCGTGTCGATTCGCGCTCCGTGGTCGACATGCAGGTCGCCCTCAACGAAACCGGCGTGCTGATTGCGAGCGCGCTCGCGCACGCTGGCTGGGACGATGGGTTCACGCGCAAGGGCGGAAGGAAGGCCGTGCCCAATGGAATCTGGACGATCCCGTATCCGTGGAAGGCCAACCCAAACGACGGCCACGCGTTCGCCCTCGTCGGCTACGACGAGGACGGTTTCATCGTGCAGAACTCGTGGGGCAATGGCTGGGGCACGCAGGGTCTCGCGATCCTCACCTACGAGGATTGGATCAAGCACGGCTACGACTGCTGGGTCGCGCAGCTTGGCGTCGTCACGCGCCGCCACGAAGCGCAGGCGACCGGCCGCGCCCGCGTTTCCGCCACCCGGTTCGGCGCATCGGGCAGCACGCTGCTCGATCTGCACGCGCTGTCGCCCTATGTCGTCAATACCGGCCGCAACGGCGAGCTCTCGCCGGCCGGCGAATTTCACACGACCTATCAGGATCTCGAGGAGCTGGCCAATCACCTGCTGCCGGCAAAACGCGACGAGTGGAACATTCCTTCGGGAGCGCCGATCGACGTTGCGATCTACGCGCACGGCGGGCTCGTCGACGAACAGGGGGCGGGCGAGTCCGCGCAGGAATGGGTGAAGCTCCTCACGGACGCCAAGGTGTTTCCGATCTACCTCGTCTGGGAATCGGACCTCATGTCGATCCTGAGCGACCGGGTGCAGAACGAGCTCCGGAATCGCGGCGACATCCCGACCGGAGGTCTCGTCACCATGCTCGACGACGCCTGGAGCGATCGCGTCGAGGGCATCGTGCGCGTCGTCGGCAGGAGCGTCTGGCAGGACATGAAGGACAAGGGTCGCCTCATCACCTACAACACCGCGGGCCGCGGCGGCGGCATGCAATTGATGGAGCTGCTGGCTCCGCAAAAGGACACGATCCGCCTGCACCTGATAGGGCATTCGGCCGGAGCGATCGTCCACGCCTATCTTGCGGATTGGCTCGTCACGCAGGGGTGGAACATCGCGTCGGCCAGCTTCCTTGCGCCGGCGGCCACCGTCGAGCTCTTCGATTCGCGGATCCAGCCGCACCTGCTCTCGGGCAGGCTCGGACGCTATGCGCAATTCGAGTTGCAGGATGACCTCGAGCGGGCCGAGGGCGGCGCGATGCGCCTGCTGCTGGGATACAGGCGCTCGCTGCTCTACCTCATATCCAATGCGCTCGAGGAAGAGGCCGGCGTGGCCGTCCTCGGCATGGCAAAATTCTTCGACACGACGGTTGCGCCGCGCAATCTGCCCCGTCTCCAGTACCGTGTCGCGCCCTCGTCGCCCGCCACCGGCGCAACGCAGCACGGCAACATCGATGACGACGGCAGGACGCAGGCCTCGGTGCTCGCGCACATTCGGGGCAAGCCGATTCCCGCGCCGTGAGCGGGCCCGGAGTTCGCAATCGAACCGCACGTGCACTCATCTTCGCGCAACCATGGGACGCCGCAGCCACTATCACGTCTACGTGATCGAATTGTCGAAAGACGTTCTTTACGAAAGCCGATTCAAGCGAGCCAACCCGGATTACGTCAACGGGAAGCCATGTGTTTACGTCGGCATGACCGGATTGGATCCCGATGTGCGCTTCGACAAGCACAAGGCGGGCATTCAGTCCAATCGATATGCCAAGCAATTCGGATTGCGACTGTTGCCTGACCTCTATGAGCTCTACAACCCGATGCCCTACGATGCCGCGCGCGACATGGAAGTGGAGTTGGCGATCGATCTGCGTGAATCCGGGTACGGCGTCTGGCAGGCGTGACGACGACGCCGTCATGGGTAGAATGGTGAGCTGACTGACAGATCCGGATTGATGCATGAGTGACAGCGTTGTTGAGGTTCGTTCCGACGAACCGATGACGTACCCAGCGGGCGTCGTCGGGCTTGTCTTCGCGCTCCTGATATCGGGCTGCGCACGGCCTGGAACCCAGCCATCCGACACCGCATCCCAGAGCCGCGCGCCGCAACCGGGGACAGAAGTCCTGGCCCCCGTGGTCACGCCGCCCCCGCTTCCGAGCGCGCCGCCCGCGACCAGCGCAATCCAACCTGGAATCGCCAAGGGGGGACCGGCGAGCAATTCGGCCACGCCATCGGCGGCTGCTTCCACGGGACAGACCGCCCCGCCCGCCGCAAAGGCGCCCGCGAAAGCGCCGGCGTCCCCCGCTCCCGCGGCGCAGCCCACGAAGAAGGAAAGCGCTCCACCTGAGGTCGCAAAGCCGAAACCGCCGCCGCTCGACCTGTCATCACTGGAGCAGCGGCTCAAGGACACCAAGGCCATCGGCGTCCTGACCAAGATCACGCTCAAGAATCAGGTCGATGACCTGCTGAATCAGTTCCGGGCCTTCTACCAGGGAAAGCTCAAGATCGAACTGGCCGATCTCAGGCGATCCTATGATCTCCTGGTGCTCAAAGTGCTCTCGCTTCTGCAGGACAGCGACCAGGCGCTGGCCACGGCGATCGCGGCCTCGCGCGAGGCGATCTGGGGAATTCTTTCGGATCCGGCGAAGTTCGCGAAAATCTGATGTGAGGCGGGAGAAGCCATGAAAGTCACCTTGACGGCTGTGCCAATCGTGATCCTGGTCGTGATCTGTTTCGCGGCAGCTTCGCTCGCGGCCGATGACGAATCGATCAAGAAGGATTTGTTCACCGTGATCACGTTGCACGGATTGCCGTGTGGCGAAGTGGTCAGCGTCTCAACGCGAGCGGAAAACGATCACCTCGCAACGTGCAAGGATGGAAACCGCTATCACATCTTTCTCAACGCCGAGGGGCGCGTGGTCGTCGAGAAGCAATGAGGTTACTTCGGCGGCGAAAGCGCTTGTCCAGCGAGGTCAGGTTCCGATGACTGCGACAAAGCCGCACAGACCCTTCTCGATGATCCGCGAGTTCCATCTGGCGGACTGGTTCACGCTGGCGAACGCGATCTGTGGCACCGGAGCGCTGTTCTCTACGATGACCTTCCTCGAGACGAACGACGCGAGGCACGTCTACTTCGCGTGCGGCCTCGTCTTCGCGGCATTGATCTTCGACGTTTTGGATGGCCGCATCGCCCGCTGGCGGCAGCAGTCATCGACGATGGGGCGGGAGCTCGACTCGCTCGCTGACGTCATCTCCTTCGGCGTGGCCCCGGCGATCATTGCGTATGGCTGCGGGATGCAAGGCCTGTACGACCGCATCGTCCTCGCGTATTTCGTCGCGTGCGGCGTCTCGCGCCTCGCCCGGTACAACGTCACGTCCGACGCGTTGTCCGACGAAACGGGCAAGGTGAAGTATTTCGAAGGAACGCCGATACCGACGTCGTTCCTGCTCGTCTGCCTGCTGACGTTCGCAGCGTGGTCAGGCGCGGTCGGCGAGCACCTGTGGTTCGGCGCGGTCAAGCTGGGAGGCTTCACGCTTCATCCGCTCGTCCTCCTCTTTGCGCTTTCAGGCTCGCTGATGATCAGTCGGATCCGCATTCCCAAGCCATGAGACGCGGCAGCGTGGAAGCGCGCGCTTGATTGACCGTCAACGCCACGCCCGATCATCCCGCACGGCGGTCCTAGACGGCGCGGGCGCTGGACGGGTCCCGCCTCAGGCGCCGGGCGCGCCGAAGTCTTTGCGCTCGAGCAGGTGCGACACGGCGTAGCCGATTACCAATCCCCAGAACGGCGCCCCGACGTTGAAGATCGGCACGTCGGCCACCGTGATGAGGAACGTGACGAGTGCACCGAGCGTGAAGCGCTCGCGGAAAGACACATTGAACGCCGTCTGGAGCACGCGCAACATGGCGAGGCCGGCGAGCGCGCCAATGAACCCGGGCGGAGTGGCGAGCATCAGCCAGGTGAACACGGGCGCGAACAGCCCGAACGCCAGCGCGAACACTCCCACGGCGAGGCCCGCGGTGTACTGCCGGTGCCGCTCGCCCGAACCCGAGATGATTGCGTTGACGGGGCCGGTGAGGCAGGTTGAGACCGTGCCGAACAGCGCGGCAAGCATCGAGCCCGCGCCGCAGGCCACCGTGATCGCGTTGATCGGCGGCTCGTGCCCGGCGGCGTTGAGCACCGCGATCCCTTGGCCGTTTTGCACCACGAGCACGGTGATCGCGAGCGGGATGACGAGCTCCGCCATCGCGCGCCACGAGAACACGGGCGCGTACAGGTTGGGATGGGCGAGCGCGTGCAGCGCCCAGCCGTGCGGGTGGAACTTGCCGAGGAGGGCGATCGCCGCCGCGCCGACGAAGAGCGCGCCGATCAGCGGCGGCAGCCGGCGCGACCATTCGGCCGAGGCGCCGAGCGCAAGGAAGGCCACGATCATCGGCGCGGCGATCCAGAAGTCGTCGCGCACCGCGTACACCAGGCCCAGGCCGAAGCGCAGGAACACGCCCGCCACCATCCCCATCACGATCGGC
This sequence comes from uncultured beta proteobacterium, assembly GCA_963846855.1. Taxonomy (GTDB): domain Bacteria; phylum Pseudomonadota; class Gammaproteobacteria; order Burkholderiales; family Casimicrobiaceae; genus CAIWHR01. The sequence goes on along the minus strand of CAWJXK010000008.1, from coordinate 1,211,687 downwards.
ATCGGCACGGCCCGCGATGCGCGCCGTACCCAGCCCGAAAGCCCCAGCACCAGCATGAGCAGGCCGGTAGCGTGGAAGGCGCCGATGACCTCGGCCCAGCTCAGGTGGCCGAGTGCTGGACCAACCAGCACCGTCCCCGGGATCGTCCAGAAGAAGACGAGCGGCTGCCGGTACAGCGTGCAAAACAGCAGGGTGATCAGCCCGTTGACGAAAAACGCGCCGAAGATCCACGACGACAGCTCGGACTCGCCCAGCCCACCACGCGTGCCGACGGCGAGGATGATCGCGACCGGCCCCGAGGCGGCGAAGATGAAGGCGATCACCGCGTTAGCGAGGTAGAGCTCGCCGGAATCGGCGACCATCTGGCGCAGTCTGGGGAGCGGCCTGTGGGCGGACTCAATGGGCATGGCCGGCTCCTGGGACGACGTGCGGACCGATATTGTGCCGGAATCGCATTCGGCCATGAGGCGCGCTGGGGGCCGCCTTAGAGCACGAAGCACGCATTCGACGCCACCTGGCGAACAGGCGCTATGGGTCGAAAGCAGCCATCCCGGAAATAGATAACGACTCGCGTCCAACCACGGATTTGGCCACTCCGCGAAACCGCAGCCGCGTGAAGGGAGGTCAAGCGACGCGTCAGGGCATCGTCGTCGGACGTGGCTCCGCCATCACCGCGTGCTGTTGCTCTGCAAGCGGATCGAACCTGGATTTGCTCTCGACGACCTCCCTCACCATGTAGCCCTTCTCCAGCGTCGCCGAGCGCAGCACGAGCTCCGCGAGCAGGCCGATGAGGAAGAAGAGGAGGCCCATCAGGAACACGAACACCGCAATGATCAGCAACGGGCGGATGGTGAGCGCAAAGCCCATCGTCGCTGTCGCCAGGTAGAGGATGTGGTTGACGAGCAGATAGCCGCCGATCGCGGTGCCGAGCAGGATGAACGGCAGGCCGATGAGGCCGAAGAAATACAGCGGATTCTGCGAGAACTTGGTGAGCAGGATCAGCGTCGCCAGATCGGACGCACCGTGGAAGTAGCGGGCGATCCCGTACTTGCTGGCGCCGAACCTGCGCTCGTGATGCCGCACTGGGATCTCGCCGATCGAAGCACCCCGCCACGACAGGATCGCCGCGACGAACCGGTGCTGGTTGCCGCGCAGCGACAGCGCCTTGATGCACCAGCGGCGGTAGGCCTTGAAGCCGCAGTTGTTGTCGTGCAGGTCCACGCCCGACACCTTGCGCACGACCCAGTTGAACAGCTTCGACGGCAGGCGCTTTTCCAGCGGATCGTTGCGCTTCTTCTTCCAGCCGGAGACGAGGTCGTAGCCGCTCTCGATCTTCTCGATGAACGCGGGAATCTCCTCCGGATCGTCCTGCAGGTCGGCGTCCATCGTGAACACGATGTCGCCCTTCGCCTCGTTGAAGCCGGCCATCATCGCCGCCGACTTGCCGAAGTTGGTCCGCAGCAGCACCGCCTTGACGCCCCGCTTCTCCGACGCGAGCCGCGCCATCAGCGCGGTCGTGCCGTCGGTCGAGCCGTCGTCGACGAGGACGATCTCCCACCACGGGCAGTCGATGCCCGCGAGCACGCCGACGATCGCGTCGACGAGGATCGGCAGGCTCTCGACCTCGTTGTAGGCCGGGATCACGATCGACAGCGACGATGCGGTCCTCATGGCATTTGCGCCTTCTGTCCGTGGAGCCATTTCTGCAGCATGAACAGCGCCCAGATCTGCTTGTAGTGATTGTGCCGGTTCGTGAAGTGCTCGTGCAGAAGCCGCGCGACGTACTCCTCGCGGAAGATGCCCTGTGCGCGAAGATACGGCCCGCCCAGGAATTCCAGGATCTCCTCCTTCAGCTCGTTCCTGATCAGCGACGCGACGGGCGCCGTGAAGCCAACCTTCCTCGCGCTCGCTATTTCCGGCGGCAGCACCTTGAGCGCGATCCGGCGCAGGATCGACTTGGTCTCCCCACCCCGCATTTTGACCGAATCCGGCAGCGAATTGAGCTTTCGCACGAGATCGACCGAAAGAAACGGCGTGCGCAGCTCGACCGAATGCAGCATCGACGACCGGTCGGAGTTGGGCAGCACGTAATCGGGCAGGTACTGCTGCTGGTAGAGATAGGCGAGGCGGCCGAGCGTGCCGGAGGCCGCCTCCCAGCGCGATTGCATTCGCCCGAGCTGGCGCTGCAGATCGTCGAAATGGCGCCGCTCCTCGCACAGCAGCGAGGCGAGCTCGCGGTCCGAGAACGCGCAGGTCCAGTAGAAATTGCGCAGGTGGTCGAGCGCGGGGAACCCCTTCGTGAACGCCTTCAGCTTCAGATCGAAGCTCATGTAGCGGTTGCTCGCGGGCAGGCTCTGCGCCAGCGGCCGGACCACGTGCCGGTGCAGCGCGTCGGGCAGCAGGCTCGCGAAGCGCGCGAGCCGCTGCGCCCGGAAGATCGCGTAGCCGTAGAAGAACTCGTCGCCGCCGTCGCCGGTCAGCGCGACCTTGGTCGTGCGCGCGATCTCGCCGCAGATCATGTACTTCGGCAGGATGCCCGGATCGGCCTGCGGCTCGTCGAGCAGCGCGGGAAGCTTCGACGCGACCACCGCCAGCTCGGTCGGCTCCGCGGTGACGACGGTGTGCCGGGTGCCGAAGCGATTCGCGAGCAGCGCGGCCGCTGCGCTCTCGTCGTACGAGCGGTCGACGTTGCGGATCGTGAAGGTCCGAAGCGGCACCGTCGGATGCACCTCGCGCAGGATCGCGAGCACCATCGACGAGTCGAGGCCCCCGGAGAGCAGCAATCCCACCGGGACGTCGGCGCGAAACGTCCGCTTGACCGACTGGCGCAGGAGCTCGTGGATTTCCGCGTCGAGCGCAGCACCGGAGGCGTGGCCGGACGTCGCCCGCGGCACCGACTCGAAATACGGCGCGACCTCGAGCTTGCCCTCGGCAAAGGACAGCCAGTGTCCGGGCGGCAGCTTGCGGACGTCTCGATAGATCGAGCGGTCGAACGGCAGCGACTCGAGGGCCAGGAAATCCGCGACCGACGCGGGATCGATTTCGCTGCGAAATCCGGGCAGCAGCGCAAAGGTGCGGCATTCCGACGAGAACGCGAGGCGCCCGCGCTCGAGATGGTAGAAGAACGGCTTCTGTCCGTACGGGTCGCGCGCGCAGAACAGCGTCCGGCGGCGACGGTCGTAGAGCGCGAACGCGAACTGGCCGTCGAGCTTCTGCAGGACCTCCCTGCCCCAATGTCGATAACCGATGACGAGCACTTCGGTATCGGACGTCGTGCGAAACGCGTGACCGGCGCGTATCAACTCCTCGCGCAGCTCGAGGTAGTTGAAGATCTCGCCGTTGTACGTGAGGACGAGCTCGCCGTCGGCAGAAGAGAACGGCTGGTGGCCGAGCTCGGGATCGATGATCGCGAGCCGCGCGTGACCGAAGGCGTAATGCGGATCGACCTCGACCCCGGTGTCATCCGGGCCGCGATGGTGCAGCAGCGCGAGCTGCCGGCGCAGCACCGATTCGACGGCCTCGGGCGCGTCGCCGCCGCCCACCTGCCCGACGATGCCGCACACGTTAGGGCCTGTTAACGCTATGTCTGCGAGATGCGTTGCATAGCCAAAGCGGCCGTGCGCGCGGCGCGAAACGAAGCCGGGCCGGCTGCCCGGCGAGGCTTTGCAACAAAGCGCGCGGCCGCTTTGGCCGCAACCCGAAGGGAACAGGCGCCCTGGGGCGCCACTCTGCGTTACTCTCCTCGCGCAGACGCCAGGTCTGCGCTTCGTCAAGCGCCTTGATTGGCGCCCCAGGGCACCTGTTCGCATCCACAGACATAACGTTAACAGGCCCTGGCTCACCCCGCCGGCCGCGCCGGCTCTGCCGGCGGCCCCATGTCCTGCAGCAGGTTGTATCGGCCGAAATGGCCGACCGGCTTCAGGCGGCCGCGCAGGTCGGGCCGCGAATCCTGCTGATCCTGCGTCAATGCGTAGAAGTCGCGCAGCCCGTCGGCGAGGTAGCGGTCAAGATCCGACACGGTTCTCACGGTGATCACCTTGCCACCCGCATAGAACTCGGCCGACTGCGGCGCCTCATTGACGTAGACGAGCCGCTCCGAATCGGACACACGCAGCGCCTGGTATTGCGCGACCAGCGCCTTGTGCGAACGCTCGGGCGCGACGCGTGGCACGACGAAGACGAGCCCCAGCACCATCAGCACGGAAATCGCGAGCCCCGACGCCTTGGTCGTCGCGCCGCGGCCGCGCTCGTCGCCCACGGCGCTCCACGCTTGCGCGACCAGCAGCGCGAACGCTGGCAGCGCGGGCAGCACGTAGGTGAAGAGAATGTTGCCGGCGAACGTGAAGAACACCGGCGAGGCCAGCATCCACAGCCAGAGGTACGCGTGCCAGCCGTCGTCCGCGCCGGCGCGCGGCAGCATGCCCTTGCGCCGCATCTGCCAGAGCATGCCGAGCCACACGACGCACCACGGCAGCGTCGCAAGGATCGACAGCGGCCAGATCATGCCGCGCGGACGCGCGTGCGCGGTGCCGAACATGTCGCCCTTCCATCCGGTCACCGTGTAGCGCTTCCAGTGCTCGCCGACGAGGAAGTAATCGAGAAAGCCCGGCGTGCGCGATTCGGCGAGCAGATACCACGGCACGGCCAGCACAGCGGTGAGCGCGAATCCGGAAATCCACGGCAAACGCCGCCACACGTTGCCGAGGCCGCCTTTCCACAGGGTCCAGAGGCCCACCGGGAGGGCCGTCAGCACGATGCCGACCGGCCCTTTCGCGAGAAGCCCGATCGCGAGCCCGACGAAGAAGAGGTACCCCCACACGCGCGCGGCGCGGCGCTCGCGCGTCATCGCCTGCCAGAAGCCGACCATCGACAGCGTCGTGCCGACGGTGAGCGCAGGGTCGGTCATCACCGCGCCCGCCGAAATGAAGAAGAGCGGCGTCGTGAACAGCACGAGCGCCGTCTTGAGCCCGAGCCCCGCGGTGGCGCGCCGTCCGGCAAGCTCGACCGTCAGCCAGACGACGGCGAGGCACGCGACGAGCGACGAGAAGCGGGCGGCGAACTCATTGACGCCGAATCCGAGATACGTGGCCGCCGTCAGCCATGTCGACAGCGGCGGCTTGCTCCAGAACGGCACGCCGTACTGGAACTGCGGCGTCACCCAGTCGCCGGTCTCGACCATCTTGCGCGCGATCTCGGCGTAGCGCGCCTCGGTGTTGTCCATCAGCGGATACGCGCCGAGCGTCGCGATGCGCACCGCGATCGCGAAGAGCAGCAGCCACAGCAGCCAGCGGCGCTCGTCCGGCGCATCGGACACGATGACCGGCGCGGACGCGGTTGCAGGCTGAATCGACGATTCCGACGGCGACGGCATCAGGATCGGCGAAGCGTGATGACGATTCGGTTTGTGGCCATGGGATGCGCCACGATCAGAACGTCCACACGCGATTGACGGCGAAAGCCGCGAAGAACACGGCGATCGTCGCCAGAATCTGCGCGCCGACGTAATGCATGCCGAGATACGACGTTGCAGCGGCCAGCACCACCGCGTTGAGCGCGATCCCCCCGGCGGAGACGACCATGTACTTGGCGAGCGAGATCGTGTGCGGCCGGCGGCTCTTGAACGTATAGCGGTAATTCAGCACGTAGTTGACCACCGCGCCGGCGACCGCCCCCAGCGTCGACGCGAGGACGGCGTCGCTCCTGAACCCCTCGACGAGGCCCACCAGGATCGCGTACTGCACCGCGGTGCCGACCGCGCCCGCGGTCCCGTATTTGATCAGCTGTACGAACACGCAACGATCGCTCGCTCAGGCAGCGCCGCGCGGTACGCCCGCGTCGGTTCCGCGAACGGCGCGCCGCGCGCCATGGAAAGGCCCACATGATACCCGCCAATGCGCTGCCGTCCGATTCCGGGGCGGTTACCACCAACGAACCGGCGCACTTGCTCTGATCAAACGGTCGTCATCGCGCTCACACGGTACCGCTTGGCACCGACCTTCCGGAGGCCCGCCATCGTTTCCGGCGTCACGCTCCGAGGCTCGCGCAGACCCGGTGCAGAAGTGCCCCTACTTCCCTGCCGATGGCCTGGACTCCCGGTTTGTCGACCAGTTTCAACACGGCCTCGGGGTCCATGAACGCGACGGTTATGGCCCCATCCACTTCTTCGCGCACGACCACATTGCAAGGTAGCAACAAACCGATGTCGGGGTCGGCCTCGATCGCACGGTGTGCGAGCGGCGGGTTGCACGCGCCAAGTATGCGATACGGCCGGCCTTCGATATTGAGCTTGGCCTTCAGCGTCGCCTTGACATCAATGTCCGTGAGCACACCGAACCCTTCCGTTTTCAGGGCTTCGGTGACTTTCGCAACTGCGGCATCGAACGGCAGCTTTAGCTGCGTGCTGAATCCGTACATGAATCGACTCCTATTGCGAGGCGGAGATAGACGTTGTGGGCCGCAATTTCATTTGAATTGACACCACGATGGCCGGTATTGGGATCGGCGGCGGCGATCGCCCGGCCGCCAGTTGTACGCGTCAATGCTGCCCACCTTTCATATCAACCATGTTTCATCTTTTCGCGCTGTTCCGCGGTGAGTACGGTATCCATCTGCCTCTGGGCGGCGAGGGAAGACTCAAACATCTGCTGCCGAAGTTCCAACATCTTCCGGTGGCTCTTGCTGAGCGCCGCGTCATCGCGCGGTTCCGCGTTGAACTGCTCCCTAATCTGCGACTGCTCATCCTGCATCTTGCCCATCAGGTCCCAGTGTTTACGACGTACGTCGTCCTGGATCTTGGCGATCTTGCCGCGCTGCTCCGCCGTAAGATGCAGATCTGCTCGCGCGCCGTAGCCACCCATCATGCCGGACCCCATGCCAAAGCCGCGGCCCTGGCCGTCCATCATGCCGGGGCCCGTGCCGTAACCGCCCATCATGCCGTCGCCGCCCATGCCGTAACCGCCCATCATGCCGTCGCCGCCCATGCCGTAACCGCCCATGCCGTAGCCGTGGCCGTGGCCGTAGGCATCTTGCGGTGGGTCCGCCAGCGCGCTTGCTCCCACAATCGTTCCGCCTATCAATACGGCGGCGCTCAACGTCTTGCGAAGGCTCATGTGTTTCATTCCTGACTCCATGCAGTTAAAGAGGCATCGATGCTTTCGTTCACTTTCCCTTTTGCTTGACGACCCAAACCACGAGGCCGGCAACGACAATGGCAAGCAGAAGCGGCACCAGTATCCCGCCGTATCCGCCCATACCGCCGTAACCCCCCATCCAGCCGCCATCCCACCCGCCACCATTCATCATTCCTCCGCCCTGCGCCAAAACAATGCCGCTCGACAACAGGGGCACCAAACCAACCACCGCAGCAATTAGGGTCCTCATCAAAGCTCCTGAGCAATAGAACCACTTTGGCATCGAGTACGCCAAATTAAATGGCCATCGCGCGATACCTGGCGAATCCGAGAATGCGAACGAACCCCCAGAGGTATCGACAACCGCTACGGCCGCGCGATGGACATCACTTGAAGTTTCCGAACCGAAACCGTTGAAGCGAACCTACGCGGAAATAAGACCGCGGTCCGTGCGGTGCCGAACGCCGCCGCGCCGATCGGCGCCTGACGGTAGGCAGTGAATGCCCGGATGGGCGGATGACGCCCCTGCACAAAGGGAACGAAACAGGTCAGAAGCGCTATTAAACGTCTTCTACCGGGAAGATGCTCGACGGTCCGCGACTGGCCGATAGCCGGCGTTTTGCCGAACGCCCTTCGCGGGGCGGGTTGCTGCGCCAGCGCGCAGATGCGCCTCCGGCGCTCTGCCGTTCCGGGGAATAGCGGCGAACGACCGCTGTTCGTCTGTCACGGCCGCCTGGCCGCAATGGAGATCGAGATGAGCCGGATATGGCGCAGGTTCAGGATCGTCGTGGCGACGGCCCTCGTGCTCGCCGTCGGGAGCCTTCCCGCGTGCGGCACGATGGGCGGCGGCGGAATGAAATATCTCTCGGAGCCACCTTCCGAGGCGCTGAATTACGGTGCGACCGAACGCGCCGTGACGTGAGCGTCGTTCCCGGCGCGCGAGCCGGCGGCGCCGTGACGCGTCGTGGGTCTGACCCGACGACCCGCTACTTCATGCGGCGGCGCGCGATGATGCCGCCGATGACCCCGACCAGCGCGATCATGGCGATCAGTCCACCTTCGTCGAGCGTCGGAAGGGCAACGACCGGAGCCGCCTGCGCGTACGCGACGCTCGTGGCCAGCAGGGACGAAAGGAATAGCGCAGCGCGCTTCATGGGCTTCTCCCGAGTGTTGACGGACGCAGTCTGCTCGCGGCGAAGGAAAGCCGTCAAGGCTTCCCGCAGCGGATTCGAGCTCAGCGGATGATGCGACGCGGACCGCCGCCCCGCCAGTAGCGCAGCAGCGCGTAGCCGCCGATCATCCCGCCCAGGTGCGCGAAGTGCGCCACACCCTCCTGCGTGCCGGTGACGCCGAGGAACAGCTCGATCGCGGCGTAGACCAGCACGAACATTCGCGCCGGCATCGGGATCGGCGGAAAGATCAGCATGACGCGAGCGTGCGGGAAGTAGATGGCGTACGCGAGCAGCAGGCCGAACACGCCGCCGGAGGCGCCGACGGTCGGATAGTAGGCGCCCGACATCGCGGCGAACACCAGTTGCGTGAGTGCCGCGGAGACGACGCACACGAAGTAATACGTGAGGTAGCGCCGCGCGCCGAATACCCGCTCGATCGCGCCGCCGAACATGTAGAGCGCGAACATGTTGAATGCGAGATGCAGCAGGCCGCCGTGCAGGAACGCATAGGTGACGAGCTGCCACGGGGCGAAGCTCTCGCCGCCTGCCGCTCCGGCGCCGAGCGGCCACAGCGCAAGCGGGTAGATCGATCCGGGCGCGACCTGCTCCAGCAGGAACATCGCCACGTTGGCGGCGATCAATGCAGTGGTGACGGGCGGCATGGGCGATAGTTGGGGACGTCAGGCGCGGCGCTCAAGGTGCCACAGACGCCAGGCGCGCCGCGCTGCACCGGTGTAGCGGCCCGTGGTGGCCTGAGCTAATCGTCCGCCGCGGCTTGCGGCTTGCGGTCGATGAGCCGGTAGAGCCAGGAGAGTCCGGCCGCCGTCTGTTCCTTCGGCCGATATTCGCAGCCGATCCAGCCGGGATACTTGAGCTCGTCGAGCAGCCGGAAGATCCACGAGTAGTTGATCTCGCCGACGTCGGGCTCGTGCCGTCCTGGCACGCCGGCGATCTGGATGTGACCGACGTGCGGGAGATGCTGGCGGATCCTCTCGGTGAGATCGCCCTCGACGATCTGCGTGTGATAGAGGTCCATCTGCAGCTTCAGGTTCGCCGCGCCGGCGTCCTCGCGGATCGCATTCGCCTCGGCCAGCGTCGAGAACAGGTAGCCGGGCATGTCGCGCGGGTTGAGCGCCTCGATCAGCACGGAGATGTCGGAGCCGGCGGCCTCGGTGCAGGCGAAGCGCAGGTTGCGCACGAGGGTCGCGCGATGCATTGCGCGTTGCGCGGGAGTCGCGTCCTTGGGCACGACGCCCGACATCACGTGGATGCGCCGGCAGCGCAGCGTCTGCGCATAGCGCAGCGCCGTCGCGAACCCTGCCTGGAATTCGTGCTCGCGCCCGGGCAGTCCGGCCGTGCCGCGATCGCCCGCCGAGAGGTCGCCGGGCGGCGCATTGAAGAGCACCATCTCGAGCTTGAAGTCACGCAGCCGCTCGCCGATCTCCGCCGCCGGCACGTCGTACGGGAACGTGCACTCGACGCCGCGAAACCCGGCCTGCGCGACCTCGGCGAAGCGGTCGAGGAACGGGACTTCGTTGAACAGGAACGTTACGTTGGCGGCAAAACGCAGCATGCGGGTCCCTCAAGGTGGATCCCGGCGCGCGCATTGGTATTTGCGCTCATTTGCGTTCATGTGCGCGCGGCCGGCGGAGGCGTTCCTCCGCTACAATCCATCGATGCAGTCTGCACCATGGGCGCGGCGAGGACAATGCCCGCCCCGTCGTGCGGCCTCGCGCGTTCGGCCGGACCTGTTCCCGGCGCGACCCTCAACCCTTCCGCGGCGCTCAACGATGGCGATGCATGACGTTCCGGTGACCGCGCCGCTCGGACTTTCGGCCGCGGACGCGCGCGCGGCGCCAGCGCCGCCGCGCGCCGACGGCCGGATCGCCGTCACGCTCGCCGGCGAAGCCATCGAGCTCCTGCCCGAGCGCGCGCTCTACTGGCCGCGGCAGCGCGCGCTGTTCGTCGCCGACGTGCATCTCGGCAAGGCGGCGGCGTTTCGCGCCGGCGGCGTGCCGTTGCCGCGCGGCGCGACGGCGTCCGATCTGGGCCGCCTCACCGCGCTGATCGCGGCGACTGGCGCCACCGAGCTCGTCGTGCTGGGCGACTTCCTGCACGCAGCGGCGGGCCGCGTCGACGCGCTCGACGTCGCGTTCCTGCGCTGGCGCGAGGATCACCGCGATCTCGCGATCACGCTCGTACGAGGCAATCACGATGCCCGTGCCGGCGATCCGCCGCAAGCGTGGCGGGTCCGCGTCGTCGGCGACCCGCATCCGCACGCGCCGTTCGTGCTGTGCCACGAGCCGCAGCAGCCGCGCACCGGCTACGCGCTGTGCGGCCACGTGCACCCGGGCATCCGCCTCTCCGACCCGAGCGGCGATTCCGCCCGCCTGCCGTGCTTCGTGCTCGGCCGAAAGCGCGCGCTGCTGCCGGCGTTCGGCCGCCTGACCGGCCTCGCGCGGGTGACACCCGCGGCGGGCGAGACGATCGTCGCGATTGCCGGAGCGCGGCTTTTCGCGCTTCCGAGCCAGCCGGCCTAGATTTCCCGACGCCCGCATCGGCCTCGGCGCGCGCGGTTTGGCGCGACGCCGGCGCCGACGCGCCGGTGGGCCCGCTCGATCGGCGTTCCTTGCGGGCGCGCCCGCGAAGCCCAATCTTGTGCAATGCGCTCGCTATGGCCGGCGCTTGGAATGCTGCAACGCACATTAATTCCGTGTTTATGACAAGGGCAATTTGCCTGTCGCAAAAGCGCAACGCAACCGTCACCGTTCGTCGGCTGTCACATCGGTGGACAAGCCTGTGGACAGTCGGTGGAACATACGTGGAAATGCCGGAAACACCCTCGCAAAACGCTGTTTTCGTTGTCGTTTTGACGCCCTATCCCGGTGCATCAAAAAAGTCTTGCCAATCGCCGAGTGCCCCACTATGCTTTGTGTTCATCAGGCACTTGAACACAAGATATAGTAGATTTTGATTTGCAAGAAGAAACGGGACCCCTCCCGGGCGAGCCAGGCCGCCGGGGGGCCTGCCCCGGGGAGAAATTCGCGGAAGCCACAGGGAAAGCCGCACGCGCACCGGGTGTGCGCGAAACACGCGAAACCTCCGCGAATACGTCTCGCAGCGTACACAACGACAAGATTCCGACAGGAGAAGGATCCATGCAGCTCGAGAGCGTTTCCACCCACAAGACACAGGACCCACCCCGAAATGTCTTGGCAGGTGAACCCGGAAGCGCAATGAACCTCGACCCTCGCTACGCGCAATACAAGGTGATCCGGCGCAATGGCGCTGTGGTTCCCTTCGAGCCCGCGAAGATCTCGGTCGCGATGACCAAGGCGTTCCTCGCCGTGAATGGCGGCCAGGGCGCGGCGTCCGCGCGCGTGCGCGAGCAGGTCACCAAGCTCACCGACGGCGTCGTCGCCGCGCTGATGAAGCGCAAGCCCGAGGGCGGCGCGATCCACATCGAGGAAATCCAGGACCAGGTCGAGCTCGCGATGATGCGCGGCGGCGAGCACGAAGTCGCACGCGCCTACGTGCTCTACCGCGAGCGCCGCTCGCAGGAGCGCGCGCACGAGAAATCGCAGAAGGGCGACAAGACCGACACCGCGACGATCTCCGTCGTCGAGAACGGCGTGCCGAAGCCGCTCGACATGAAGCGCCTGGAAGCGCTCGTCCGCGAATCGTGCACGAACCTTCCCGACGTCGAGGCCGATCGCATCCTCAAGGCGACGCTGAAGGACCTCTACAACGGCGTGCCGATGGAAGAGGTGCGCAAGTGCGTCGTGCTGGCCGCGCGCACGCTGATCGAGAAGGATCCCGCCTACAGCTTCGTCACCGCGCGCCTTCTGCTCGACTCGATCCGGCACGAGGCGCTGGGCGAGGAAGCCTCGCAGCAGGACATGACGACCAAGTACGCCGAGTATTTTCCGCAGTTCGTGAAGCACGGCGTCAAGATCGGCCTGCTCAACGAGGCGCTGCTGCAATACGACATGACCGTGCTGGGCAAGGCGCTCGTGCCCACGCGCGACCTGCAGTTCGGCTATCTCGGGCTGCAGACCCTCTACGACCGCTATTTCCTGGTCGATCAGTACATCGGCGGCCGCCGCTTCGAGCTGCCGCAGTGCTTCTTCATGCGCGTCGCCATGGGCCTCGCGCTGAACGAAGTCAACCGCGAAGCGCGCGCGATCGAGTTCTACAACGTGCTGTCGACGTTCGACTTCATGTCGAGCACGCCGACGCTGTTCAACTCGGGAACGCACCGCTCGCAACTGTCGTCGTGCTACTTGACGACGGTCGCCGATGACCTCGACGGCATCTACGAGGCGATCAAGGAAAACGCGCTCCTGTCCAAGTTCGCCGGCGGCCTCGGCAACGACTGGACCAACGTCCGCGCGATGGGCTCGCACATCAAGGGCACCAACGGCAAGTCGCAGGGCGTCGTGCCGTTCCTCAAAGTGGTCAACGACACCGCGGTCGCCGTGAACCAGGGCGGCAAGCGCAAGGGCGCGGTGTGCACTTACCTCGAGACGTGGCACTTGGACATCGAGGAATTCCTCGAGCTCCGCAAGAACACGGGCGACGACCGCCGCCGCACGCACGACATGAACACCGCGAACTGGATTCCGGATCTGTTCATGAAGCGCGTGATGGAAGGCGGCGACTGGACGCTGTTCTCGCCGTCCGACGTGCCCGATCTCCACGACAAATGGGGCAGCAAGTTCGCCGAGGCCTACCAGCGCTACGAGGAAAAGACCCAGCGCGGCGAGCTGAAGCTCTTCAAGCGGATTCCGGCGCTGCAACTCTGGCGCAAGATGCTCTCGATGCTGTTCGAGACCGGGCATCCGTGGATCACGTTCAAGGATGCGTGCAACGTGCGCTCGCCGCAGCAGCACGTCGGCGTCGTGCACAGCTCGAACCTGTGCACCGAGATCACGTTGAACACGAGCGACACCGAGATCGCCGTGTGCAACCTGGGCTCCGTCAACCTGCTGAACCACATGAAGCAGACCGGGGACCCAACTGAGGGACGCTGGGAGCTCGACCACACCAAGCTGCAGCTCACCATCCGCACCGCGATGCGGATGCTGGACAACGTCATCGACATCAACTATTACGCCGTCGCGAAGGCGCGCAATTCCAACCTCAAGCATCGTCCGGTGGGTCTCGGCGTGATGGGGTTCCAGGATTGCCTGCACCTGTCGCACACGCCGTACGCGTCGGACACGGCGCTCAAGTTTGCCGACTCGTCGATGGAAGCCGTCTGCTACTACGCCTACCAGGCCTCGACCGAGCTGGCCGAAGAGCGCGGCCGCTACTCGTCGTACTCGGGCAGCCTGTGGGACCGCGGCATCCTTCCGCAGGACACGCTCAAGTTGCTGCGCGAGGAGCGCGGCGGCTACGTCGACATCGACGAGTCCGCGACGATGGACTGGAACGCGCTGCGCTCTCGCATCCGCATCCACGGCATGCGCAACTCCAACTGTGTCGCGATCGCGCCGACGGCGACGATCTCCAACATCGTCGGAGTGGCCGCGTCGATCGAGCCCGAGTACCAGAACATCTACGTGAAGTCGAACCTGTCGGGCGAATTCACGGTGATCAACGAGCACCTCGTCGCCGAGCTGAAGAAGATCAACCTGTGGGACGAGGTGATGGTCGCCGACTTGAAGTACTTCGACGGCTCGCTCGCCAAGATCGACCGCATCCCGCTGGAGCTTCGCACGCTCTACGCGACGGCGTTCGAAGTCGACGCCAGGTGGATCGTCGAGGCGGGCGCGCGGCGGCAGAAGTGGATCGACCAGGCGCAGAGCCTCAACATCTACATGGCGGGCGCCTCGGGCAAGAAGCTCGACGAGACGTACAAGCTCGCGTGGGTGCGGGGCCTGAAGACCACGTACTACCTGCGCACGCTGGCGGCGACGTCGGCGGAGAAATCCACCGGGCAAGGGGGAGAACTGAACGCAGTGCCGACGTCGAGCGGGATGGCCGCCACCGGCGCCAGCTCGCGCAACTCGAAGACCGCGGACGACGGCGACACGCCCAAGTTCTGCGCGATCGATGATCCGACCTGCGAGTCGTGCCAATAGACAGAATTCCCGCCGGCGGCGAATGCCGGCGCAGCAGAGAGAAGCGCTTCACCGAATACGCAGCACCGAATATCCCCGCCCTTTGGCGGACGCATCGCGAGTAGAGCAACGCAATGAGATGAGGCGTGACGGGCCCGCAGGATCGTAAAGACGGGCCCGCGCGCGACGAGGAAACGGCACCGCAAACCCGGACAGGAGGGCAAGCGATGAACGCAAAGACCGACAAGTGGGAGAGCTACACCGACGCTGCCGGACGGCGCCATTGGCGCTGGCCGGCCACGGAACAGAAGGTTCCGCGCCCCGTCGATGAAGAGCAACGCCACGACAGCGGCCTGCCCCGGTGGCTGCCGGCAGATCTGATGCCGGAGTTCAGCAGGAGCAGATAGGAGCAATCCCGGTGCGGGCCGTATGGCCGGTCCGCATCGTTACTGCCGCAGCGGGCGGCGCGCCAAGAAGCACGGCGCATCACCGCTCGCCTGCGGCGCGTTCATCAACCGCCAATAGGAGGCCGATTTGGCCCGTTACGAGCATGTGCAGCGGCATGTCATCGAAGCGCGGTATCTCGGAGATTACAAGGTCTGGCTGGAATTCAACGATGGGCGGAAGGGCGTGGTCGATCTGTCGGACGATCTCTACGGCGAGAACATGGAGCCGTTGCGGGACAAGATCCGCTTCGCGGACTTCTACCTCGACTACGGGCTCGCGACGATCGCCTGGCAGGACGGCGTCGATTTCGCACCGGATTATCTGTACGAACGACTGAGCGCAATGCACTGACGAAACGCGTCGACCCCTTCGGTCCGGAACGCCGGCACCGGCGGCCCTCCCCCGCGAGGCCGCCGGCATAGCCGCCCTTCCCCGCCGCCCGGAGGGTGAACGACGCGACGTGAAAACGGGTCCAACTACCCGCATATAAAGAGAATAAGCAGCGCAGGAGAATTTGACATGCTGAACTTCGACGACGACATCGCCCCCGCCGCGCAGCCGCGGGCGCCGGACGCCCTCCGGGGCCAGGCCTCGGGCGGCATCCTGTCGCCCCAGTTTTCTCAAGAGCCGGTGCACGACCTCGAGGTCGAGCGCCAGGCGATGGAGAACGGCTTTCGCCGCGTGCGCCTCGAGGACAAGCGCGTCATCAACGGCAGCTCCGACGTCAACCAGCTGGTCCCGTTCAAGTACCGCTGGGCCTGGGACAAATACATCGCCGCCTGCGCCAACCACTGGATGCCGCAGGAAGTGAACATGCAGCGCGATATCGAGCTGTGGAAGAACCCGAACGGCTTGACCGAGGACGAGCGCCTCATCATCAAGCGCAACCTCGGCTTCTTCGTCACTGCCGACTCGCTCGCCGCCAACAACATCGTGCTCGGCACCTACCGCCACATCAGCGCGCCCGAGTGCCGGCAATACCTGCTGCGCCAGGCGTTCGAGGAAGCGATCCACACGCACGCCTACCAGTACATCGTCGAGAGCCTCGGCCTCGACGAAGCGGAGATCTTCAACGCCTATCACGAGATCAAGTCGATCCGCGACAAGGACGAATTCCTGATCCCGTTCATCGACGTCCTGACCAACCCGATGTTCAAGACCGGCACGCCGCAGGCCGACCAGGACCTCCTGAAGAGCCTGATCGTGTTCGCCTGCATCATGGAAGGCCTCTTCTTCTACGTCGGCTTCGTGCAGATCCTCGCGATGGGCCGGCAGAACAAGATGACGGGCTCATCCGAGCAGTACCAGTACATCCTGCGCGACGAGTCGATGCACTGCAATTTCGGCATCGACTTGATCAACACGATCAAGATGGAGAACCCGCACCTGTGGACGCCGGAATTCCGCGAGGAGATCCGCGCGCTGATGAAGAAGGGTGTCGACCTCGAGTACGCCTACGCCGAGGACACCATGCCGCGCGGCGTGCTGGGCCTCAACGCCACGATGTTCAAGGAATACCTGCGCTTCATCGCCAACCGCCGCTGCCAGCAGATCGGCGTCGATCCGCTGTTCGACAAGGCCGACAACCCGTTCCCGTGGATGGCGGAGATGATCGACCTCAAGAAGGAAAAGAATTTCTTCGAAACCAGGGTCATCGAGTACCAAACCGGTGGCGCGCTTTCCTGGGACTGATCGACATGCCTGCCCACGCAACCGTGCGCCGCGAGATGAAATAACAAATATGCGCCCGGCTGTCCCCATGTGCCGAAACCGAAATCTTGTCTGCCGACAAAGTCGCGGACCAGACGACGATGGCCTCCATTTGCGATGTCGAGTCCGGATCCGGCAGCGCCGGATTTTTCTTGACTGGCACGCCCCTAGTCAGCGGCAGACGACTCCGGCCTTTCCGATTCATGCATTTGTGCGAGGGGCGTAGCCAGGACGCGATTCTCCTGGCAACACGAAGCCGTACGAGAAGGAGAGATCCTATGGTTTCGACTTGGTGGCTGTTGGTCGCGTTTTTCGTTGGCGGGGGCGCGGGCGTCCTTGCCATTGCGTTGATGCAGATGGCCGGAGGATTGCCGGATGACGCGCAGGGCATTCCCGATTTGAATGCGATGCCCCACAGGCCGACCGGCTTGACCTAGCCGGCATCCATCAGGCAGTCGCTTGCCAGCCGCTGCTAACAGCAGATCGGCGTCGGCCCCCTGTTCGACAAGGCCGACAACCGTTCCCGTGGATGGCCGAGATGATCGACCTCAAGAAAGAGAAGAATTTCTTCGAGACGCGAGTGATTAAATACCAGACGGGTGGCGCGTTGAGTTCGGACTGAGTGTCGATGCGTCCAAATGACATGGGGCGAATCAACCGCCCCATTGTAATTGGACCTACCATGCTGAATGCAAGTGAAGTCTTTGTGCCGGGCGGTTTCCCTACCCATACATACGTAGATCGCACGCAACCCAGTCAACGTGATCTTGATAGACGCATCACGGATGCCCTTCAGTAAAACCGTATGTTTCCTTCGTAGCCTGACCTATTAAATAGGGAAAGCCAGTCGTCATCGAGAAAGGATAAACAACTTCTTGGCCATATTTCAAGTCTGAGTGATGGCGCACTAATCGCGGTGACTGGCCCTTGGAGAACCGGGAAGATATGGTTTGCCAAGAAGCTGCATCTTCAATTGAAATCCGACGGCTTTGCCTCAGCGTACCTCGATGCATTTGAGCAGGACCATTTCGATGATCCATTCCTTGTTATTTCACAGGCTCTGATCGCCCTTGCAGAGTCCGATGAAGCTAGTCGTAGCCAAGCGTGCTTTCACCTCTATTGACCTTGAATATTGGACACGTCCGGAGTTGGCGGACATCGCAAGAAAAGGCTTTGCCGCGTTGAACCTAGGGATTGCCAACAATAT
This sequence comes from uncultured beta proteobacterium, assembly GCA_963846855.1. Lineage (GTDB taxonomy): Bacteria > Pseudomonadota > Gammaproteobacteria > Burkholderiales > Casimicrobiaceae > CAIWHR01. Next base: position 1,193,956 of record CAWJXK010000008.1, on the reverse strand, counting down.
TATCGAGATATTGGCGACGGAAGCCGCCGGCTCGCCGCAGCTTATGCAGACATTGTGTCTTCAGCTGTGCCGGAACCTTAACCATCGCACAAAAACGTTGGGCAGCGTCCAGAAGACTCCAACGGAAAACGAGATACGCGAGGCCCTTGAAGACACCGCACAAACCATGGATTTTCGATCGTTGGTCGATGTGCTTGACTGCGGCCCCAAGGAGCGCGGAAAGGAGCGGAAGATCTACCCGCATACTGACGGAGGATCTGGCGACGTATATCGGTGCATTCTTAGAGCGATTGCTGCTGATCCTCCTCGCCTTACGTTCCCATACGACGAGCTCGTAAGTCGCGTAAGAAGAATGTGCGCTTCCGATGCGCCAACGGGCAGCAGTGTACAAGGGAGTTGTGAGCAAATGATTCGCCTGGCGCAAACACGATTTCCTGATGAACGACAGATTGACTGGAATAAGGAACGGGAGGTCCTGGATATCGCAGAACCATATCTCTTATTCTATCTGCGCTGGTCTCATAGGTTGGACGAACCAAACGAATGAGGGCAGTTAAGATACGGCGTTAGAGAACGTCCAAATGTCGCCGGGGTGACGCTTCGTCTCCAAGGCTCGCCAAGCATTTCCCTCCTTGCTAAGATGAGTCCAAGGCAACAGTCGGAAGCGGATCGATGCGCCCATGTCCCGAGCACACAACGACTGGATGGCCTTGGTGGTGGATTCCCGCAAGAGGAATGAAGGATCAGACTCCAATCAAAGCGTGATGCGCAATAGGATTTTGATCACACCATGTCAGTTCCAGCATTTAACGATTACCTTCTCCCGGTCCTGAGCTATACCTCCGACCGTGAAGAACACACCATTGCGGAGACTGTTGACGCAATGGCCAAACACTTCAAACTCTCGGACGCTGACGTTGCTGAGATGCTTCCAAGTGGGACCCAAGCGCGTCATCAAAATCGTGTTTACTGGGCGCGAACTTATCTCTCAAAGGCCGGACTTGTCGATCCAGTCGGGCGCGGACGCTTTCGAATCACGCCGCGTGGGAAGGAGTTGCTTGGTAAGTCCCCTACTAAAATCGATAGAACCACACTCATTCAATACCCAGAATTCAGAGCCTTTAGCCAACACGCTGGAGTAAGCGTAGCCCCCGCAACTGACTCCCAACCTGAAGAAACCGAAACTCCGGAAGAGCGACTCGAGTCAAATTACCAATCGTTGCGAAGTGAACTGGGCGAACGCCTGTTGGCGCAGGTTATGAAATCCTCACCTGCTTTCTTTGAACGATTGGTTGTCGACGTGCTCGTGGCAATGGGTTACGGAGGTTCGCGCGCCGACGCGGGAAAAGCGGTGGGCCAATCCGGGGACGGCGGCGTCGATGGCATCATCAAAGAGGACCGATTGGGGCTGGACATCGTATACATCCAAGCAAAGCGTTGGGAAGGCGCTGTCGGGAGCCCAGCGGTTCGTGATTTCGTCGGCAGTCTGGTTGGCCACAGCGCAAATAAAGGCGTGCTCCTTGCCACATCCCGCTTCTCCAAAGATGCGGTCGATTACGCGAAGAAAATTCCGCAAAAAATCGTGCTCATAGATGGCGCTCAGCTTGCCGAATTGATGATGGACTACGGAGTTGGTGTCACGACAGCAAATACCTACACGGTAAAACGTTTGGATGTTGATTACTTCGGCGAAGATTGATTATGAGGGTCGATAGATATTTGGGTCCCTGGAACGATGCGTGCGCTCGCTTTCTTGGATTTGACGATACGAGCTCTCGGGTTGGACAGTAACCCGAGCGCTCACGGCCACGGCCGCAGCCTGATCTCCACCACGCATCCGACCGCAAGCGCGTAATTCTCGATGGTCGTGAGCGTCGGCCGGTGACCGAACCCGCTTTCGAGGCGCGAGATCGCGCTCTTCGTGGTTCCCAATTTGACGGCGACGTCGAGCTGTGTGTGGCCGCCCTTCACGCGTGCCGCGATCAGCTGCGAAACAAGGCGGCCAAGTGTGCCGTCCGCGGCCAGTCTGCGCGAGCGCCGGTCAGCGCGCATGGCGCTCGTGGTCTTTCGCATTGTGTCTGCCGACTTCGCCACCATGACCATCGCGTTGCGCCTGCTCCCTGACCTTCGCGATTCATTGAGTCAGCAGAAATGCTAGCCCGATCGTGCAGATATGTCCCTCATCCATTCGACTTAACGTGCGGGACCCTCGTGACCAACCGAGGTAGCAGAAATGTGAACTCGGCTTGTGGGGGCCTCCCCTGTCCACATGATTCTCTTCACAGGATTTTCCCCTGATTCTCGCGACCAATCGAGTTAGCAGGAATGCTAACTCGATTGCGCAGAGAGGTCCCTCATGCATTCGGCCTAACCTGAGGGCGATTTCCTGGCATGCCACAAGCGAACCAGCGATGATCCAACCAACCGTCGCCAAGTCAACCTCGAATATCGTTGTTACTCGAAGGGTCGCCAACATTTCCCTCCTTGCTACTATCCGCCCTACGCCTACGTCGGAAGCGGATCGTGCATCCCCTCTCTCGAGCGCACAACGACTGGACGGCCCTGGTGGCGGATGCCCGCCGCTGGCCGGCAATGCGGCCGTTCGGCGAAGGGGTCGCGGACGACGAGCTTCGGCTGCTGCTCAAGGCGCCGGTCGCCGTCGCCTGGTGGATCACGACCTTCGCGCCGGAGCTTCTTGAGCGCGATCACCTCGATCTCCTGATGGTGGGCGTTCCGGGGGGCCCTAGCGCCGCCGATGAGGGCCGGCCGTACCAGCTGCTGCCGCTCCTGCTCGAACGGCCAAAGCTCACCGTCGACGCGACGGTCATGCTCTGGACTCCCGAAGCGCGTTTCGCGCCCCGACCCAAATACTCGACACCCCACATCTCGCTCGACGGACAGCCCGGCGTGGATGTTCACCCCGCGTCGCTGCGGGAGGGCTCGCTGACGCAGTGGCTGGAAGACCGGTTCGGCAGGCCGCCGGACTTGTGCCTGCTGATGCATCCCAGCTTCGACGAGCGGGAATCGATGTGGGCGGGCCTGCGCGTGCTTTTCGAAGCGGGCGTCCACGTCGGCTGCTTCGCGCGCGGCATGGAAAAGGTCGAGCGCGACGCGTGGCTGCTGCAGGCGCACGGCTACGCGGTGTCGCCCGAAGCGCAGCAAAATCCATGGACGCGCTATCACCCGGAGTTGCGCGGGCATGGCTCCTGGGCCGCGGTGGGCTGGCACATGAAGCCGCGCGCGATTCCGTCGGTGGATTACAAAGTCGACGTGGCGCGCCTGCGCCGCGCGCACGACGCGCAGGAATTTCTCGAGCACGAGTTCGAAGTGTGGAATCCGCTGCAGTTCATCGGCCGTGCGCAGCCCGCGGCAGGCGACACGAGCCCCGATCCTGAGCTCTTCGTCGGCCTGCCTGACCATCATGCGCTCTCGCTTCGGACGGGCGAGGTCTGGGCACTCGAGCCCGACAAGCGCGTGCGCGTCGAGGGCAACATCGCGCTGCCACCCGAGGTTCTCGCGACCTATCCCGGAGAGAAGGCGTCCGCGTTCGAGCGCCTGTTGTGGGCCGTCGACATCTACCGCGGCGACGTTCGCCAGCGCGAAATCATCGCGCTGCAGATGCACAGCGCCGCGCAAATCGAGCATATCAAGACGCAGGTGGCGCTCTCGCTCAAGGGCAAGGCGAGCCGCGCCGAAATCGAAGCCTTCACCGAGTACTTCGGCGGCGGCATGAATCCCGGCGCCGCGACGCCCGGAAGCGAAGGACTGTTCAAGGCATTGCGGATCCACAACTGGGACGAGGCCGCGGCGCTGATCGCGGCGACGCCGTCACTCGTCAACGCGGAGGACGAGGACGGCCTGACGCCCTTGTACTACGCGTTCAAGGATGGCCACTACGAGCTCGGCCGCCACTGGCTCGAGAGCGGCGCGAATCCGAACCATCTCGATCACGAGGGGTTCGCCATCATCCACGATGCGGTCAAGCGCGACGCCGCGGGGCCGGTGGAGCTCTTGCATCGCTACGGCGCCGACCTCGATCTCGGCACGGGAATGGGCTTCACCCCTGCCCTGCTCGCGATGCGTTACGGCTGCTGGAAGGTCCTCGCGTTCCTGCTCAAGAACGGTGTCGATTTGCGCCGAACGGTGCTCGCGGGTGCGTCCGTTGCAGACCAATATGAGCACGTCGAGGGATTGCCGCGCATCCTGCGCTCGGAGATCGAGCAGCAGCTCGGCAAGCGGCGCGTCATTCCGCTCATGGTGATGGCGCCCGCCGCCGAGCATCGGCATTCCGCCTGACAGCCGGACCCCCGACGCAGCTCATTCGACGGAACACGAAAGGGCCGCATTGAACGACAGCAGTGAGCCCGTCCGCCCGGAAACGCCGGCGCAGGTCCTTTGTCGCCAGCTTCACCAGGGAGACATCTATGCCGGATTTCCCCACCACGAATTTCCCCTCGATGTGCAGGGGTGGCATTCGGAGGTTCCGATCTTTCGGACGTTGATCGCCTCCGTGCGGCCGCGCATCGTCGTGGAGCTGGGCACGTGGAAGGGGGCGAGCGCGCTGCACATGTGCGCGCTGGCATCTGAATTGGGTCTCGCTCCCTTCACCATCATTTGCGTGGACACCTTTCTTGGGGGCACATGGCACTGGCTGAATCGCCAGGATCCCAATGCCTTCGCCGGTCTCGGGTGCCGGCACGGGTTTCCCTCCCTCTACTACCAATTCCTGGCCAACGTCGTGCATCTGGGCCATCAGGACAAGGTGGTGCCGTTCCCGAACACCACGGCCAACGCGTCGCGATTCTTCAAGGCGATGGGTGGCCCGCAGCCGGACCTGGTGTACATCGACGCCGGACACTACTTCGAGGACGTCGTTGCCGACCTCCGCAACTGGTGGCCCCTCGTGCGCGCCGGCGGCGCGGTCTTCGGCGATGACTTCAGCCCGAACTTTCCCGGCGTGGAACAGGCGGTGCGAAGCTTCTGCGACGAAATGCGGCTCGCGCCCTTTCAGGTCGAAGGTGAAAAGTGGATCCTCAGAAAGCCTGCTCTCTGAAGAGACGTTGCGACGAACATCGCGTTCCGGTCCATCACGGGAGCAACATGCCCTGCGCCGCCGTCAACGAGCTGAACACGTTTGGCGAGAACCATGGGAAGCCCCCGCCGCAGCTGTTCCCCGACGGCGGGCGATTCGATCCCCGAGAAGTGGATCTGCCCGAGCGCACGATCCATCGTCGAAGGCCACGACCATGAATGAATTTCTCGTCGCGGCCGCGATCTTCGTCTGCCTCGTCGTCGCCGCGCTCGGCTGCCTCGTGCTTTCCGCGAGACTGCCGGAGCATCATCGTCATGACGATACCTACAACGTCGTCAGGCTCGCCGCGAACATCTTCGTGGTCATGACGTCGCTGGTGCTCGGACTGCTGATCAACTCATCGAAGAATACTTTCGAGGCGATCGACCGCAACGTGCATGCGTTCTCGACGGACCTGGTTCTGCTCGACCGGTCGCTGCGGCACTATGGCCCCGAGGCCTCGGACGTCCGCCGCCGACTCGCCGTGTATCTGCGGCGCGGCATCGAGGGCACGTGGGGCCCCGACGGCGCGTCGGTCCTGGAGGATCGCACCGCAGAGAGCCTGCTCGACGATGTCGGCGGTGCGCTGCTGGCCATACGGCCGCTCCGATCCCTCGCGCCTCGAGCTGTGGCGCGAGGCCCGCACCGACTTTCAGAACGTGGTCAAGCGGCGCTGGACGCTGATCGAGGAATCCGAAGGCACGATTTCGAATTCGTTCCTGGTCATGCTGACCGCATGGCTCGTGCTGATCTTCGCGAGCTTCGGGTATCGGGCGCCGCGCAACGCGGTGGTGGCGATCACCCTGGTCATCGCGGCGTTTCTCATATCCGGATCCATCTATCTGATCCTCGACATGGACGTCCCGTTTTCAGGGCCGATCAAGATTTCGCCGGCGCCGTTGCTGCGCGCCGAAGAGCAGATGCGAAGGTGAAGGCCGATCCGCGCGGCCGCGTTGCGCCGCCTGTGATCTCGAGCGTCCGGCCGCATCCACGATCCTCCGTCCGGGGCTTGACAGTTTATATCTTACGATATAACGTACGCTCAGTCTTACGTTGACATTGGAGGTGCCGATATGCACGGCTTTCTGGGTTATCGCGGTTGCTGCTCACGGCGTGTGCACCGAGGCCATCTTGGCGCATTCGGCGCGCAATTCGGCGACGGCGCGGGGCTCGGCGGACGAGGCTTCTTCGTGGGCCGCAAGCTGGGCTCCTCCGAGCTGCAGCTGGTCATCCTGGCCCTGATCGAGGAGCGCCCGAGGCACGGCTACGAAATCATCAAGGCGCTGGAGGAAACCTCGAAGGGCTTCTACACGCCAAGCCCCGGCATGGTCTATCCGGCGCTCACCTACCTCGAGGAGCTCGGCTGCGCCACCGTCGAAACCGAGGGAACCAAGAAGCTCTATCAGATCACGGACGCCGGCCGGGCAATGCTCGAGGACAACCGCGTCATGGTCGACGCCATCCTCGCGCAGCTCGCGCGAGTCGGCAGCAAGATGGAACGTGTTCGCCAGATGTTCACCCGGGACGAGCCAGGTGACGTCGGCCACCGCGCGGTCGACGAGGCGCGCAACGGCTTGCGCGCCGCGCTCATCGCCAAGCTCGGCGCGTCGCCATCCGCCGAGGAATTGCAGCGCGTTTCGGAAATATTGAAGCGCGCGACCGACGAGCTTCGACGCAAGACGAAATGACAGCGCGCGTCGTCGCCTGATGCGGCGCGTTTCAGTGCGCCCGACGATTGGGAAGATGACGCCGACGCGAGGGTGGATGTTGTAGTACGCCATATTGACCACAATCAAACCATTTCGCCCACCCGCGGCGCACGCTAGGAGCGTAATTCGCGCAACGTGGAGTTTGAGATGTTTTGCGATATCAGATGGGAAGAGCGCGGTGTATTCAGGAAGTTCTATGGCGTATTCAAGTTCCAGGAACTCCTGGCGTCCGTCAAGACGGTAGGCGGCGACATACGATTTGCCGAGCTGCGGTACAGCATTCTCGATTGCCTCGAGCTGCAGGACCAGGATGTCTCCCGCGCGGAGCTGGAATTGGTTGCTGCGCAACTTCTGGGCGAGTCTGATACAAACCCCAGCATCCTGGTGGCAATCGTCACGACGAGTGAAGCCGCTCACTCGATGCTTCAACGCTTCATGGCGCTCGGCCTCTGCCCCTACCCGATGAAGATATTCTCGTCGGTGACCGACGCACGGATTTGGATCAGTCAGCAGAGCCAACAACAGGACTCGCACGAGTGGAGACCCGGCCAGCCGACGTGAGTCATATCAAGCTGGCCCGTGCGGCGCGGCCGAAAGCCGGCGCTTGGCGCGCATCCGCGGCCGGGAAAAACTGACGCGAGCGCGACGTCAGCCTTGCTGAGGAGGTTTCGCCGCCGGCCAGACGGCGAAGGCGAAGACCCACAGCATGATCAGGTTGACGAGTGGCACAACCGTCGTCAGCAGCCACCAGCGCGAATAGCCCGCGCGGTTGAGGATTCGCCCGAAGACGGCGACGAACGCCCAGACGACGAGCACCAGGGCGACGAGGGCCGCCGCCTGCAAGAGACCGAAGCTAGGCATTTGCGGCACCTCCTCCCGGCGGAGCACCGGCCGCGGGCCAGCTCGAGAAGGCCAGGATCGCTCCGGCGATCCACCAACCCAGGCACGGCACGAAGATGAACAGCGAGAGCGCCGGGTTGAGACCGACCCGCTGGAAGATCTTCCAGCACGGATAGATCGCGATAGCCGCGGCGACGAAATGCCAGAGCACGTGGTGATGTCCCAATTCCTGCCTCTATTCCAGGTCACCGTCCCCAGACGAGAAACACCCGTCGTCGGCCGTATCCCGTCCTCCAGGGGCGGAATTCGACTGGACAATGGGAACTCTAGGCAGCCCGGCGCCCGGGCTCAATGAGGAGGTGACGAATCGCCGGATTGGCGTCGCCAAAGTGCGCCAGAGGGCGACGGGGCGCGACGACGATTCAGGCCGACCCGCCGGACGCGAGCGAATTCATTCCATCGTCATCGGCGGTGCCGATATCGCGCCCAAGCACGCCGTCGAGATGTTCAGGACGATTCCCCATTCACACCTGTGCGTCGTTCCGAACGCGGGACACGGAGTGCTGCCGAAGGAAACGGTCCTGACGTTCCTGAACGAATCGTCGGCGCAGACCTCATCGTCAGCGCCGGCCGCCTGGCGAAACGGGACGGCGCTGCCGGCATGAATGAGGACGGATTCGCGACGTTTCAGCTTGATTTGACCGCGTGCCCGCGAGCGGTCACGCGGTAATCATCGCCGAGGTGCGCGGACCATGGACGGGCGCGACTCCTCACCGGGCGATCTTATTGATCCGGACTGGCCGATGTCTGCGGCTCCGACCTGGCTCGAAAATTCCTCGATCTCATCCGATATCTTGTTGATTTCTTCGGTCAGCAGAACGAGCCGGGGGTTCGTCAGCAACTCCGCATAACGGCTGCTCGTCAGCAGCCGCGCACTCGCGCTTTGGAAGAGAATGACGAGCGTCGGACTATTGGGGATGTATTCCTGCGGGCTCATGGTGCGCCTATCCTAGGGCGCCAGATCGTCGCTGTCTGTACGGTACATAACATTGCGATGCCGCGTCGCGGGCGTGGCATGCGGCGGCTTCGTTGAGGGCACGCGATGCAAGCAGGTCGCCGTCTCGCTGCGAGCCGCCGCCGCCGACGACCGTCCCGCTCGACCCGATGCCGACGCTCCGGCCAACGTTGCGCCGCCGTTTCAAACAGCCGTAGACTTGCTCCGCTCAAATCTGCACAGACGCCTGGCGCACCGCAACACCGAGGCGTCCATGTGCCAGATCGGGCTGGCCAACCGCAGCATCTTCTTCTCAGTTTCCGGAGCCCTCCAATGATTGGTGCCGACGAAGCGCGCGCAAGGGCCACGATCGGCGCCGATTGCGCGACCTTAATAGGAACGCTCGACCACGAAATCGCGCGATGGCTGCAGATGCACGCTCTCCCGCCGCGCCGCATCACGCTCGCTCGCAAGACCGACGGCGGCGGCACGGAGGATTTCTGGCTGGTCACCGATCACACAGGCAGTGATGACGCGAGCTTTCGGATCGTCTACGACGACGTGGCTGCCCGGTATGGACTTGAATGCACGATCGGCAACGACGTGGCTCTGTTCACCGGCTTTCGGGCATCGCTGGTCGATGCCGTGACGGACATCAGATACCTCAAGTAGCGCGCACTTCGAGCGCCCCCTCGCGTGGCGTTGCACGCCCGCCTTGGGTCGCAGCGCTTGTCGACGAAGCTCCGCAATCGGCCAGGCGCGGTTAGGGCGGCGTCACCTCCAGTGGTCGCGCCCACCAACATATGTACAGTACACTTTTGAGCGCAAAGGCTCTGCCGGAAGCTCCGCCTGACTGAGGCTACTCGCCAGATCCGAAGGAGGCCAGCATGCGGGTGCCACCGACAGCTCTCATCGCATTGTTCGTCGCGCTCCTCTCGGGATGCCATCCCACCGAGCCGTATCGCACGCAACTCAACTCGATCGCCCCGCTGCCGAAGGACGCGCCCTGCGCCGGCGGTCGGCTGCCAGGCGCCGCAACCGATCCCGACCGGAGCAATCACGAGCACGCCGGCGCGTTCGACCTGTACTTCGTCGAATTCGACGAGCAGGGCCTGATGTATCCGCAGGGCACGGAAGCCGCCGGCCTCGCTTCGTGTCACGTCGACGCGCTGATGCGCGATCTCGATGCGATCGCCGCCACCAACGCCGGGCTCAGCATCGTCGTCTACGTGCACGGATGGAAGCACAACGCGTCGAGCGCCGACAGCGACGTCCGGAATTTTCGCCGATTGCTGGGTGACGCTTACCTTGTGGAGCTCGCCAAGAAGGAGGAATTCGGCCTGCCGCCGCACCGCGTGGTCGGCGTCTTCGTCTCGTGGCGCGGCGATTCGCTCGCGATGCCGGACCCGATCAAGTCGGCGTCGTTCTGGAACCGCAAGAGCGCCGCCGAGCGCGTCGCGGAGGGTGAGAGCCGGACGCTGTTCTCGCGGCTGCGCGGCTTCGAGGCGAAGCAGAATGAAGGCCCCCGCCCGCCCTCGGGCGAGAACAAGGTGTTCATGATCCTCATGGGCCACAGCTTCGGCGGGCTGATCCTCTTCAATTCGATTTCCGGGGCGTTGATCAACTATCTCTACGACAACCCGACTCCGGATTCGAAGGACCTGGTCCCGCGCTTCGGCGACATGGTGATCCTGGCGAATCCCGCGATCGAAGCCGTCCGATATACACCGTTGCACCGCGCCGCCGTCTCGCGCGGAGGCTTCGATCGCTACCAGGCACCCGTGTTCGTCTCGATCACGTCAACGGCCGATTGGGCCACCGGTGTGGCGTTCCCCATGGGACGGGGCGCGAGCACGCTGTTCGAGACGAAGCTGTCCGACGAGGAGCGAACCGCGAATCGAAATACGTTGGGGCACGTCGACGACTACGTTACGCACGTTCTCAAGAAACGCTCGGACAACCTGGATATCTGCCCCGGGTGGGCGGCGGTCACGGACCCGGACGCGCCCGACGCTGTCCTGCGGGAGAAGCGAAATCTCGATCTGGAGAAGATCAACTCGCGGGCGTTCTTCGGAGACGATCCGGAATCACTGACACTCCGCTCGGGGTGGACTCGCGACTTCTGCGGCAACACGACGCTAACGCACCTGCGATACGCGCCCAACTCGCCCGTGTGGAACGTGCAGACCGACAAGGACCTCGTGCCCGGGCACAACGACATCACGCAACCGATCTTCATCAATTTCGTGCGCCAGATTTATCACGACGCCGTGCTGTATCCGCTGCTGGTCGAGAAGAGCATGGTCATCAAGGCGATGGAACCCCTGCAATCGCAAGCGCTTCCGAAAAGGCGCTGACGACGCCGAGGCCGGACGCGATCAGCGAGGTTGCAGGGACTTGATCACCCGCAGCTCGACCGGCACCGAGGTCGCGCCGTCGGAGACGAAGGTGTGCCCCTCCTGGATCGTGACCTGCAGGCGCATGGTGCGATCCGCGAGCTGCGCCAGCGCCCGGCTCGCCTCGATCGGTACTTCGCTCACCGCGAGGCGCTCCTGCCGCTCCAATTTGTCGCGCATGCCCTGCCACCACAGATCCACCGCGCGGCCGCCGTACGCGAGCACGTGGACCTCGCGCGCGCGGCCGCAGGCCTTGCGCACCTCGCGCTCGTCCGGCAGGCCGACCTCGATCCATTGCTCGATTGCGCCGGTGAGATCGCGCCGCCACAGGTCGGGCTCGTCCTCGGTGCTGATGCCTCGCCCGAATTCGAGCGCCTCATCGGCATGGAGCGCGAACGCGAGCAGCCGCACCATCATCCGCTCGCTCGTCTCGGAGGGATGCCGAGCGATCCGCAGCGCGTGGTCGCGGTAGTAGCCGCGGTCGATGTCGGCGACGGCAACGTCGGCCTTGAAGATGGTGGACTTGAGCGCCATGAACCGAGAATAGCAGGGTCGGCGGCAGGGGTACGGCGATGTTGACCATGGCCCGACCTCCCCCCAGAATACCCGGGCGACAGGTTGCCTCCGGCGCACGTCGATCGACCAGGATTGGCCCCGCGCACCCGCCGTGTCGTGCCGCGCCTGCATGCCAATGCACAGCGCCCGAGCGAGCACGGATCAGGGAGATACCATTGAAGCAATCCCGTCGTATTCTCGTCGCCTGCATGATCGCGTCATCCTGGATGGTGTGCGCCGGCGCCGGTGCGCAAGTCGTCACGGAGTTCAGCACGGGAATCACCGCCGGCGCGTTTCCGGTCGGCATCGCGACCGGCGCCGACGGCAACCTCTGGTTCGCGGAACTCAGCGGAACCCGCATCGGGAAGATCACCCCCACGGGCACCGTCACCGAGTTCAGCGCCGGCATCAGCCCTGGGGCGACCCCGCGCCGCATCGCCGCCGGTCCGGACGGCAACCTCTGGTTCACCGAAGAGGGCCTCCACGGGATCGGTCGGATCACCACGTCCGGCACCGTCACCGAGTTCACCGCGGGCATCACGGCCGGATCGCTCCCCGCCGGCATCACGGGCGGCCCCGATGGCAATGTTTGGTTCACGGAGACCGCCGACCGGATCGGCGTGATCACACCTGGCGGAACTGTCACCGAGTTCTCCGCCGGCATCACGCACAATGCGAGCCCCGAATGCATCACGCTGGGCCCGGACGGCAACCTGTGGTTCACGGAATTCGTCGGCAACCGCATCGGAATGATCACCCCGCTCGGAGTTGTCACGGAATACAGCATCGGCATCACGCCCGGCGCGCAGCCGAAGGACATCACGGCGGGCCCCGACGGGAACCTGTGGTTCACCGAGCCCGTCGTCAACAAGATCGGGCGGATTACCACAGCGGGCGTCATCACCGAATTCAGCGCGGGGATCACCTTCGGCGCCAATCTGTTCGGCATCGCGGCCGGCCCCGACGGCAATGTCTGGTTCACGGAATTCAACGGTGACAGGATCGGGCGGATCACGCCGCAGGGCGTCGTCACGGAATTCTCGGTGGGCATCACGGCCGGCGCCAGGCCTTCCGGCATCGCGCTCGGGCCCGATGGAAACCTCTGGTTCGCGGAAACGTTCGGGAGTGCAATCGGGCGCATCACCACCACCGGCGGCCCGCCCGTGTTGCTAAGCGCGGTATCGCGCAAGATTCATGGTGGCGCGGGCGCGTTCGATCTGCCACTCACGCTCACGACGCCGCCGACGACCAACCACAATCCGACCACGGAGCCACGCGTGGCCCTGGCGTACGAACTCGTCTTCACCTACGACAAGCCGGTCAACGCCGCGACGGCGACGATCACCGAGGGCACGGCGACCGCGGCCGCGCCGACCTTCAGCGGCAACGATGTCGTCGTCGACCTCACCGCGGTCGCGGACCGGCAATATGTGACGGTGTCGCTGACCAACGTGGGCTCGACCGATGGTGGCACCGGCGGCGTCGGCGAGGCGCGCGTGGGCTTCCTCACGGGCGACGTCAACCAGAGCCGGATCGTGGCCGTGACCGACCTCGTCGCCGTGAACAACCAGCTCGCCAAGCCGCTGACGGTCTCGAACTTTCTGACGGACGTCAACGTCAGCGGCATCGTCAGCAACCTCGACAAGGTGGTCGTCAACAACAACCTGGCGCATTTCCTGCCGGCGCCGTAAGTCCAAGAGCCGATTCCGCCCGCGGATGCGAATCGCTCTCCGAATGGCATGGGCAGTCATTGTGTGGGCAACGGCATGCTTGTCCGGCGTTGCCGCGGCCGACGATGCAACCGTGCGCGCGAGCGCGGGAATCCTCATGTCGCGCAGCATGGACGTCAAGGATCGCGTCAGCGCGGCGGAATCGCTGGCGCGCTATTACCCGCGGGCCGCCGTGCCGATCCTCGTCGAAGCGCTGAACGAGCCCAGCGAGCCGGTACGGCGGGCCGCGGCGCGCGGCCTGTGGACGGTCGCGCAGAACCGGAACGCTGAGGACGCCGCCGCCGCAAAGGCTGCGATCCCTGCGCTGCGCGTCGCGCTGGGGGACACCAGCGTATCGGTGGTGGTGTACGCTGCCAACGCGCTCGAACGGCTGGGTGAGCGTCCCGCTTCCCTTGCCGACGCTCGCCGCAAGGCGCTGCGCACGCCCGGACCGTACGCCTACGAGCGCTTCCTCGCGGCGCGGGGCCTGATCGGAACGGATCCGGCACCTGCGCTTGCGCCGTATGTGCTCGCCTTTCTGTTCGAGGAAGCGAAGCGCGCCGAGTCGACAGACAGCAGCGGCGCGCGCGACAACGTTCGCGTTGCGGATGCCGCACTGGCACGGCTCGTCGAGACCGGCGACCGCGGCGTGCTGGCGGTGCTCGAGCGCGAGCTCAATCCACCCCGGCCCGGCACCGCGAGCGTGCTCCGCGCGATGGCGATCGCAAAACCGCCTTCCGCGAATTTCACGCACATCCTGGTCGTCCTGTGCGATGCGCCCGATGCGGAGACGATCGCGGTCGCCTTCGATCTGATGCCCAGCCTCGAGAGCCCGGCCGACCTCAACGAATGGGTGCCGGCAGCGGCGACCGCACTGCAGGATCCGCGCCGGCAGATGAGCGCTGCGCGTGCATTGAAGAGCGTCGCCGGCAAGACGGCGCTCGGCATGCCCGAGCTCGCGCGCCTCGCCGTGAGCGCCGCGCCGGAGGATGTGCGCGTGGTCGCGCTGGGCGCGCTGGGCGATGCGAGTGACGCCACGCGCGATCGCCCCGCTGCGGCGCTCGCGGCGGCCAAGCCCGCCGCATTGCAGGCGTTTCGGTCGGTGCTCACGCACGAGCACGCCGGGCCCGTGTTCGACGAAGCGTCGCGCGCGCTGCGCTTCACCGAGCGCGATTTCGGCAAGACCGCCGCGATCTACGTAGAGGCGCTGAAACAGAATGCCGACCCGGCGGCGCAGGTGCAGCTCCTCGATTACATCGCGCAGGCGCACGGCGCCGCCGGCCCCCTCGCCGATGAATTGCGGCCCTACGCGACGTCGAGCGACCCCAGGATCCGCCAGGCGGCCATCGGCGCGCTGGATTCGATCAAGCCGTCGTGGCGCGAGGCGGGCGAGCGTGCGGCAGCGGTGTCTGCCGGCGGTATTCCGAAAGCGGCGGCGCCGCAGCCCGGCGCGAAGGGCGCCGACCTGACGAAGTTCTACGCCGCGCTGCGCGGTGGCGACCGCGCCGCGATCGCGCGGCTCGTCAACGCGGGCAACGTGAACCAGCCGTTGACGATGCCCAACGGCGCGGCCGCCGCGATGACGCCGCTGTCCGGCGCATTGCAGCATTGCGGATTGCCGCAGGTCGCGCCGAAGAAGGTTGCCGCGGCGGTCGCGCAACTCGTTGCGCTGGGCGCGGATCCCGAGCAGCGGATGAGCGGATCCACGATGCTGGATTACGCGAAGGCCGCATGCCCGCCCGAAGTGCAGCAGGCGCTGCTCGGGCGGCCGGCGGCGCCCTGACCCGCGGTCGCGCGGATCAGGGCGCGAACCTCCGATACAGCGCGTATCTCCGCCAGCCGCGGAGCCGTCACGTCGACGCTGACGGCTGACTGCTCGCCCACCGTGCGAGGCGTGCGCTCCTGTCAGCCGCGAGCTCACCGGCGCACTCGCGAAGCGGTTCCGCCGGCGCTCGCGCAAGGGCCGGGTCGCGCAGCGCCTGGTCCTGTGCTTCCATGAACATCCGGCGAAAAGTCAGCGGATCCGCGACGCCGACGATCGGCGCATGCGACGTGCCGGTTCCGTTGATCTGGATCGATCCGTAGTTGCAGATGCGCCCCCAGACGGTCTGATCGACCTGCAGGCTCTCGACCTTGCTCACGTTCATCTCGATGGTGTCGCGGCGGATCCAGCCGAACTTGGTGATGACGCGCTTGTTGGTGACGGCGAGCTCGGCCGTTTTGATCGAGATCCACACGCCGGCCAGGATCAGGATGCCGACGACGAGCGGAACGAGCACGACACCGAGCGCGATGCGGCCGCCGAATGCCCACGCGCTCAGCTTGCCGCGGTAGACGACGGTCTCACCCTTGATCAGATTCGCGTCGACATAGCTGGACACACGACCTCCCCTGCGGATGACGACCGGCGATCGGTGTCCGCCGTTGTCGTCCTTACTTGAACGGCACGGCGCCGACGCGAATAGCCGGCACCACCGGCGGCTGGCCGGTGTCCTTCAGAATGCGCTGCGCTTCGGGCGAGAGGATGAACTCGACGAATTCCTGCGCTTCCTTCGGATTGCGCGCCGTGCCGGTGACGGTAGCGGCGTTGCGGATCGCGTCGCTCATGTTGACGCCGTCGGGAAAGCGCACGGCGTCCACGTCGTTGCGCGCAGCGACGGCGGCGGAGTAGTAGACGATGCCGGCGTTGACGCGTCCGTCGCGGACGGCGGCGACGACGTCAGGGACGCCCATCGCCTTCGCGGAATCAGCCGGCGCCTTGTCGATGATCGTCTGCGCGAGCGCCGGCGTTCCTTCGAGGGCAGCGGCGCGCTTGACGAACTCGATCGTGCGGTTGGTCGCGAGATCCTTATCGCCGGTCACGCGCGCGAACTTCACGTCGGGCCGCGCGAGGTCGCCGATCTTCCTGATGTCGAGCGGGTTGCCCTTCGCGGTGATGACGACCATTTCGTTGGCCGAGAACACGACGTACCACGTCGCGGCGTCGCGATCGGTGCCCGCCACCTTCTTGCCCATCAGGTCCTGGTCGATGACCGCGGGCGAGGACGGCGCGAACACGTCGCAATGCTCGCCCTTGAGGATGCGGGTGGCGAGCTCGCGCGAGACCCCCGACGTGAGGTTGATCGTGACGCCGGGATGCTGCGCTTCGAACGCGCGCTTCAGCTCGCGCATCGGGCCCGCAAGCGAATCGGCGTGGAAGACTTCGAACGGTGCCGCCATCGCGCCGGTAAGTGGAATCGCCATCGTCGCCATCAGTCCAAGGAGTACGGACAGGGCACGAGCAGAAATCCTTGCCAGCCGTCGCATGCTGCCTCCCCCATGAGTGCGCGGACAGCGCCGCGCGCCGTGATCATACGCCTCGATTTGCGGACGCGGCCTCGAGCGAGCGGGCCAGCACGCGGATGACGTGCACGGCTTCGCGCGGGCCGGTCGGTCGCGTGCCGTCGGCGATCTGGTGCCGGCAGCTCGTGCCGTCCGCGACGATCAGCGTCGCTGAATCCGCGGCGCGCACGGCCGGCAGCAGCGAGAGCTCGGCCATCCGCATCGAGACGTCGTAATGCGCGGCCTCGTAGCCGAAGCTTCCCGCCATTCCGCAGCAGCTCGACTCGACCACGTCGACGGCGAGGCCGGGAACGAGGCCCAGCACTTCGCGTGTCGCGCCCATCGCGTCGAACGCCTTCTGGTGGCAATGGCCGTGCAGCAACGCGCGCTCTTCCGGCAAGGCCGCGAGCGGGAGCTCGAGTCGACCGGCGTGGTGTTCGCGCGCGAGGAATTCCTCGATCAGGAACGCACGCTCGGACAGCCGCTGCGCCGCATCGCCCAGCCCCATGACGAGGAACTCGTCGCGCAGCGACAGCAGGCACGACGGCTCGAGCCCGACGATGGCAGCGCCCCGCTCCACGTACGGCGCCAACGCGGCGACGACGCGGCGCGCTTCGCGCTTCGCCTCCTCGACGAGGCCGGCGGCGAGATAGGTCCGGCCGCAGCAAAGGGGTCGCGTGCGATCTGCGTCGTCGGCGGCCGCTTGGGCAACTGCGACACGATATCCCGTCGCCTCCAGCACCGCGACCGCAGCGTGCGCATTCTCGGGCTCGAAGTAATTCGTGAACGTGTCCGCGAACAGCACAACGTCGGCTTCGCCGGGGCACCCGTCGCAGAAGCTCTCCCCGCGCAGGAACGTGTCGCTGCGCCACGCGGGCAGCGAGCGCTTTGCGGAAAGTCCGAGTCCCCACTCGCCGAGGGTCGCAAGGCCCTTGACGGCGTTGCGCGCGTTGAAGAGCCACGGCACGCTCGCCGCCGCGGGGGCCCAGCGCGGCAGATGCGCGATCGCGCGGTCTTTCAGCGACAGGCCGTGTGCGCGCTGCCAATGGTGGAGGAACTCGATTTTCATCTTCGCCATGTCGACGCCGGTCGGGCACTCGCGCCGGCAGCCCTTGCAGCTCACGCACAGATCGAACGCCTCGCGCACGGCGGGGGACGCGAGCGCTTCGGGTCCAAGCTGGCCGGAGAGCGCCAGGCGCAACGTGTTGGCGCGCCCGCGCGTCAAGTGCTGCTCGTCGCGCGTCGCGCGGTAGCTCGGGCACATCGTTCCGGCGTCGAACTTGCGGCAGTGGCCGTTGTTGTTGCACATCTCGACGGCTTTCGCGAAGCCGTGCGCCGGGTCGCCGCCGGTTCCCGGCGCGGACACGGTATCGGCGACCGGATCGGCGGTGACGTCCCATGCCGACCAGTCGAGCGCAGTGTCGAGCGGCAGCGAATGGTGGTTCGGACCGAAGCGGAACAGCGTCCGGTCATCCATTCGCGTCCCGCGCACGATCTTGCCGGGATTCATGAGGCCGGTCGGGTCGAACAGGTCCTTGATCTCCTCGAACGCGCGCGTCAACCGGGGTCCGAACTGCCACGCCACCCATTCGCTGCGCACGAGACCGTCGCCGTGCTCGCCGGAAAATGCACCCTTGTACTCGCGCACCATCGCGCTCGCTTCCTCGGCGATCGCGCGCATCTTCGCCGCGCCGTCGCGGCGCATGTCGAGGATCGGCCTGACGTGCAGCGTGCCGACCGACGCGTGCGCATACCAGGTGCCGCGCGTGCCGTGCTTCGCGAACACATTGGTCAGTCGGTCGACGTAGTCGGCGAGATGCTCGAGCGGCACCGCACAGTCCTCGATGAAGGAGACCGGCTTGCCGTCGCCCTTCATGCTCATCATGATGTTGAGCCCGGCCTTGCGCACCTCCCATAGCGCCTTCTGTGCGCTGGCATCCGGCATCTCGACCACACTGCCGGGAAGCCGGAGGTCGCCCATCAACGCGACGAGATCGCGCAACGCCTGCGTCGGCGCGTCCGCAGTCTCGCCGATGAATTCGACGAGAAGGATCGCGTCGGGCGCGCCGATCAATGCACGCTCGATCACGGGTCGGAATGCGGGATTGCCGCGGGCGAGCTCGATCATCGTCCGGTCGACCAATTCGACCGCCGACGGCTTCAGGCCCACGATGTGGCGCGCGGAATTCATCGCCTTGTACAGCGTCGGAAAATTGACGACGCCCAGCACGCGATGGCGCGGGGGCTCCGCGAGGCGCAGAGTCACGGCGCGGGTCCACGCGAGCGTTCCCTCGCTGCCGACCAGGAGATGCGCATAGTTGACGCTGCCGTCGTCGGTGTACGGCCGCTCGCTCTGCGAGCAGCACAGGTCGATGTTGTACCCACCGACCCGGCGCATCACCTTCGGCACGTTGCGCTCGATCTCGTCGCGCTCGCGCGCGCCGAGCGCTTGCAGCCGTTTGACCAGATCGCGCACGCGCGGGACGGCGCCGTCCATGTCGCGCTCGGGGCCGAAGCGCGCCTCGGTGCCGTCGGCGAGCGTCGCGTCGATCGCGAGCACGTTGTGCACCATGTTGCCGTAGGCAATCGACCGCGATCCGCACGAGTTGTTGCCGGTCATCCCTCCCAGCGTGCATTGCGCCGACGTGCTGACGTCGACCGGGAACCACAGGCCGTGTGGCTTCAGCCACGCGTTGAGCGCATCGAGCACGACGCCCGGCTCGACCGTCACCGTCATCGCGTCGCGGTCGAGGGTGACGACGCGGTTCAAGTGCTTGCTGTGGTCGACCACCAGCGCCGCGCCGACCGTCTGGCCGCACTGCGAGCTGCCGGCTCCCCGCGGCAGCAGCGGCACCCCGAATTCACGGCAGGCATCGAAGGCGGCGCGCACGTCGGCATTGGACTTCGGGACCAGCACGCCCAGGGGCTCGATCTGGTAGATCGACGCGTCGGTGGAGTAGCGGCCGCGCGACGCGCGGTCGAACAGCACGTCACCTTCGACGGCGCCTTCGAGGCGCCGCGCGAGGTCGCCCGCAGGCGCTCGGGGCCGGAACGTGACGGGCTGGGGTTCGGGGGCGTTCACGGGGGCGCGAAAGGCTCGAGGGTTATGATACCTTTCGACACTCGGAACCGACACGTTCGCGAGGGCAATTCGCCTCGGGAGGCCCCATGTTCCAGCTCGACTCGCACCCGTCCGGCCGCCATTTCCTGCAGATCCCCGGTCCCACCAACGTGCCCGACCGCATCCTGCGGGCGATGGATCATCCGACGATCGACCATCGCGGCCCCGAGTTCGCCCGGCTGACGCTCGAGATCCTCGAGGGCCTCAAGGAAGTCTTCCAGACGGCGGGACCAGTGATCATCTACCCGGCCTCCGGCACCGGCGCGTGGGAGGCGGCGATCGTCAACACGCTCTCGCCCGGAGACCGCGTGCTGATGTTCGAGACCGGCCAGTTCGCGGTGCTGTGGCGCGCCATGGCCGAGCGGCTCGGCCTCGTCGTCGACTTCGTCCCCGGCGACTGGCGCGGCGGCATCGATGCTGCGATCGTCGAGGCGAAGCTCGCCGAGGACGGCGCGCACGCGTTCAAGGCGGTGCTCGCCGTCCACAACGAGACCTCGACCGGCGTGACTTCGCGCATTCCGCCGATCCGGCAGGCGATCGACCGCGCCGGGCATCCGGCACTGCTCATGGTCGACACGATCTCCTCGCTCGCGTCGATCGACTACCGCCACGCCGAATGGGGCGTGGACGTCACCGTTGCCGGCTCGCAGAAGGGGCTGATGCTGCCGCCGGGGCTGTCGTTCAACGCGGTCAGCGACAAGGCGATCGCCGCGAGCAAGCAGGCGAAGCTGCCACGCTCGTACTGGCGCTGGGACGAGACCATCGCGCTGAACCGGCAGGGCTACTTTCCGTCGACACCGGCGACCAACCTGCTCTACGGATTGCACGAGGCGCTCGCGATGCTGCGCGAGGAAGGCCTGCCGGCGGTGTTCGCGCGCCACCAGCGCCATGCCGAGGCGACGCGGCGCGCCGTGCGCGGCTGGGGCCTCGAAATCCTGTGCCGCAATCCGGCCGAATACAGCGGATCGCTGACCGCCGTGATGATGCCGGAGGGCCACGACGCCGACGCGTTTCGGCGCGAGGTCCTCGCCCGCTACGACATGTCGCTCGGCACCGGCCTCGGCAAGGTGGCAGGCCGCGTGTTCCGCATCGGACACCTGGGGTTTTTCAACGATCTGATGCTGTGCGGAACGCTGTGCGGCGTCGAGATGGGCCTTGCGCTCTGCGACGTACCGCATCGGAGGAATGGCGTCGCGGAGGCGCTCGCGTATCTGCAGCAGCCGGGCGCTGCCGCCGCCACGGAAACGCAGCGGCGCGCCGCGTGACGGCCGCCGCACTGCTCGAACAATACGCCCGGCGCGCGCCCGCAGCGCGCGAATCGGGCACGTGAAGTGTCGCAATCATCCTGAGGAGCAGCACGCCATGAACACGTTCATCAAGACCTCGATCGCGCTGGCCGTCATTGTGACGATGACGCCGGCCGTCGCCTGGGAACCCACGAAGCCGGTCGAGATCGTCGTCGCGGCCGGCGCCGGCGGCGCGTCCGACCAGATGGCGCGGATGATGCAGGCGGCGGTCCAGAAGAACAACCTGATGAAACAGCCGATGATCGTGTCGCTGAAGGGCGGCGCGTCCGGCGGCGAGGCGCTAATGTACATGAAGGGAAGCGAGGGCGACCCGAACAAGGTGCTGATCGCGTATTCGCTTATCTACATGCTGCCGCTCGCCGCCAAGATCCCGTTCAACTGGCGCGAGCTCACGCCCGTTTCCGTGATCGCGATGGACGAGTTCGTGCTGTGGGACAACACGACGCTGCCCTACAAAAGCGTCAAGGAATTCATCGCCGCGGCCAAGGCGGCCGATCCGCCGTTCAAGATGGGCGGCACGGGCTCGAAGCGCGAGGACCAGGTGCTCACCGTATTCATGGAGAAGAAGACAGGCGCGAAGTTCGCCTACCTGCCGTACAAGTCGGGCGGCGAGGCGGCGACCCAGCTCGTCGGCAATCACACTGCGTCCAACGTCAACAACCCGTCTGAGAACCTCGAAGTATGGCGAGCGGGACAGGTGCGCGCGCTGTGCGTGTTCGACAAGGAGCGCATCCCGTACAAGACCAAGGTCACCGACACGCAGTCGTGGAACGACATCCCGACCTGCAAGGACGAAGGGCTCGACTTGC
Source organism: uncultured beta proteobacterium (assembly GCA_963846855.1). Lineage (GTDB taxonomy): Bacteria > Pseudomonadota > Gammaproteobacteria > Burkholderiales > Casimicrobiaceae > CAIWHR01. The sequence goes on along the minus strand of CAWJXK010000008.1, from coordinate 1,172,124 downwards.
AGTACCTGATGCTCCGCGCAATGTTCCTCCCCGGAAAGATGACGCCCGACCAGGTCGCGTTCTACATCGACCTCTTCAAGAAGGTGACGCAGACATCCGAGTACAAGGACTACATGGAGAAGCAGGCGCTGAAGCCGGTGTTCCTCACGGGCAAGGAGATGCTGACCTTCCTCGAGGAAGACGACGCGCTCAACAAGAATCTGATGATCCAAGCGGGCTTCGTCGCGAACTAGCAGGCTAAACCCGTCAATCACGCCGGGCCCTCTCCCCCGCGCGGGGAGAAGGCGCGCCGGCCCGTTGCGCGATTCCTGGAGCAGTCCGATGTCAGCACCCGACAGCGAGATCGTCGTCGAGGACCCGGACGCGCCGAAGGACGACTCGCCGGTCCTTGCCAACACGCGCACGGTCGAGGTGGCCGTCTATCTGCTGCTGATCGTGCTGGCACTCGTGCTGGGCTACGACAACTGGAAGAGCGGCATGGGCTGGGAGCGCGAGGGCCCGCAGTCGGGTTACATGCCGTTCTATCTGTGCGTGATCCTCGCCGGCGCCTCGCTCTACGGCCTCGGTCTCGCGTTCCACCGGCGCAAGCGCGCCGCGCAGCCGTTCGTCACGCGCGACCAGATGAGGCGCGTGCTGCAGGTGTTCGTGCCGACGTTCCTCTTCGTGCTCGCGATGCAGTGGCTCGGGCTCTACGTCGCGAGCCTGCTGCTCGTCGCGGGCTTCATGCGGTTCATCGGGCGCATCGCCTGGTGGAAATCGCTGCTCACGAGCTTCGTGTTCGCCTTCGCCATGTTCGCGACGTTCGACGTCGCCTTCGACGTGATCATGCCCAAGGGCCCGCTCGAAGCGGTGTTCGGGCGCTAGACGATGGAAGCGGTACCCCTCCTCTTGCACGGCTTCGCGGTCCTGATGACGTGGAAGATCATGGCGCTGATGCTGGTCGGCCTCGTGCTCGGCATCTTCGTCGGCGTGCTGCCCGGGCTCGGCGGCCCGAACGGCGTCGCGATCCTGCTGCCGCTCACGTTCACGATGGACCCGACCTCCGCGATCGTCATGCTCTCGTGCATCTACTGGGGCGCGCTGTTCGGGGGCGCGATCACATCGATCCTGTTCAACATTCCCGGCGAAGCCTGGTCGGTGGCGACCACGTTCGACGGCTATCCGATGGCCCAGCAAGGCAGGGCCGCGGAAGCGCTCACCGCGGCGTTCACGTCGTCGTTCATCGGTTCGCTGGTCGCCGTGCTGCTGATCACGTTCCTCGCGCCGCGCATCGCGAACTTCGCGCTGAAGTTCGGCCCGCCGGAGTTCTTCGCGGTCTACCTGCTGACGTTCTGCTCGTTCGTGGGCCTGGGACGCGAGGAAAAGCAGAAGACGCTCATCTCGATGGCGCTGGGGCTGCTGCTCGCCGCGATCGGCATGGATACCGTCTCCGGCCGGCTGCGGATGACGTTTGGCTTCGACCCCTTGATGCGCGGCATCAATTTCCTGGTGGCCGTCATCGGCCTCTTCGGCATCAGCGAAATCCTGTTGACGATGGAGGAGCGCCTCGCCTTGCGCGGCCATGCGGCAAAGATCAGCCTGCGCGTGCTCTGGAAAGTGTGGAAGGAAATGCCGCGCTACTGGGTCACACTGCTGCGCTCGTCGGCGATCGGCTGCTGGCTCGGCATCACCCCGGGCGGCGCGATCGCCGCGTCGTTCATGGGCTACAACCTCGCCAAGCGCTTCGACAAGGATCCTTCGAGCTTCGGCAAGGGGCGCATCGAAGGCGTGTTCGCGCCCGAGACGGCGGCGCACGCGTCCGGGACCTCCGCGCTCCTGCCGATGCTGGCGCTCGGCATTCCGGGCTCGGGCACCGCGGCCATCCTGCTGGGCGGATTGATGGTGTGGGGGCTCAACCCGGGACCGCTGCTGTTCGTCGAGCACAAGGACTTCGTCTGGGGCCTCATCGCGTCGATGTACCTCGGCAACGTCGTCGGGCTCGTGATCGTGCTGACCACCGTGCCGCTGTTCGCCGCGATCCTGCGCGTTCCCTTCGCCGCGGTCGCGCCGATGATCGTCGTGTCGTGCGCCATCGGCGCATTCGCGATCCAGAACGCGATGTTCGACGTCTGGCTGATGCTGGGCTTCGGCGTCGTCGGCTACGTCTTCAAGAAGATCGGCGTGCCCCTTGCGCCGTTCACGCTGGCCCTGGTGCTCGGCAACCGCTCGGAGGACGCGTTCCGGCTGTCGATGATCGGCGCCGGCGGAGATCTCCGCGTGTTCTGGTCCAACGGCCTTGTCGGCTCGATCACGACGCTCGCGTTCGCCCTGTTGTTGTGGCCGGTGCTCGGCAAAGCATTATCGACTGCGGGACGCCTGCTCCGGCCGGCTCCGCCGGCTTAGGTGGAAACACCCTTGTCATGCACCAACTTCACGAGACCATTGCGGACGCCCTCCGTCAGGCGACGGCGCCGACTTCGCGCCCTTCGTAGGCGCTCCTGAGCGCGCCGATGTCGATCTTGGTCATCTGCATCATCGCCCGCATCACGCGATCCGCCTTCGCGGGGTCCTTGTCCTGAAGCATTTCGGGAAGGATCGTCGGCGCGACCTGCCAGGACACGCCGAATTTGTCCTTCAGCCAGCCGCATTGGCCCTTGCTGCCGCCGGCGCTCAGCTTTTCCCAGTATTGGTCGACTTCTTCCTGCGTCTTGCACGGCACCGCCAGCGAAATCGCTTCGCTGAACTTGAATTGCGGCCCCCCGTTCAGCGCGACGAAGTCGTTGCCGTCGAGCGAGAACGCAACCGTCAGCACCGAGCCCTTGGGCCCCGGCCCCGCTTCACCCCAGCGCAGCACGCTCGTGATGCGCGAGTTCGGGAAGATCGAGAGGTAGTGATTCGCGGCCGCTTCGGCCTGCCCGTCGAACCACAGGAATGGCGTGATCTTGACCATGGTCCTTCTCCTTTCGCAATGAATTGAGGTTGCGCCGCGTTCGATCCAGGGTTTCGCAGGGTATTTTCTCAGTTGGACGTGGCGTGCCGCTCGGAGGTCATCTTCTTCATCGCTTCCTGCATTTCCGCGGGCGTCACGTCGCGGAGGTGCGTCCCGATCGACCACCTGTGGCCGAACGGATCCTCGACGATGCCATAGCGGTCGCCCCAGAACATGTCCTCCATCGGCATCACGACCGTAGCGCCCGCCGCGACGGCGCGCGCGGCGACCGCGTCGGCGTCGTCGACGTAAAGGTGGATCGTCACCGCCGTTCCCTTCAGAGCCTTCGGCCCGAATGATTTCCAGTCCGGGAATTCGTCCGTCAGCATCACGGTCGAGTCGCCGATGCGGATCGATGCGTGCATCAGCTTTCCGGCGGGACCCGCCAGGCGCGAGGTTTCGACGGCGCCGAAGGCCCTCGTATAGAACGCGATCGCGTCGGCCGCGCCGGCGCACACGAGATGGGGCGTGACCGAATGCATTCCATCGGGAATGGGCTTCGCGTGTAAATTGTTCATCGTGGCTACTCCTTGGTGGATTTTGATTTGTTGCGCGGCATTCCCAGAAGTTCCTCCAGGTAGCGGCGCAGGTGCGCGAGGCACATCACGGCGACCTCGGGACCCTGTTTCGCCTTCGCGTAGATGAAGGCGCCCTGCAGAACGGACTGCATGAAATACCCGACGCTCTCCGCGGTCCATGGCGCGTCTGGCGCGTAACGCTGCTTTGCCGCCTCGATGTCGCGCACGAGCACCGCGATGTGTGCCGACATTCCCCGGTCGCACGCCGCGCGAAGATCGGGGTGCGTCGCATAGGTCTCCTGGACGGTCGTGCCCATGAGACAGGTGAATTGCGCGAGGTCGCCGCGCAGGAGCGAGCTGCGGAAGTCGACGTAGCCCAGCACGCGGTCGCGCGGATCGGCGAGCTGCGTGTACGGCGCGTCCGCGAACAGCGCGCTCGCCATCGCGTCGAATGCGTCGATGGCGGCGACGCCGAGCTCCTCCTTGCTCGCGAAGTGGTGGAAGAAGCTGCCCTTCGAGACCTCGGCAGCGGCACAGATGTTGTCGACGGTGGTCGCGGCGTAGCCCTTCGCCCGGATGACGTCGCGCGCCGCTTCGAGGAGCCGTGTTCGCGTTGCAGCGCTATCCTTGCGTCTCATCGGGCACCTGTATACCAACCGGTTGGTTTGCATCGTAGTGAAGGGCGGGGACCTTGTCAAGGGGTCGTTGCCGGCCCCGCGACCAGCTCGGGAACCCCCTGCGGGGTCGCAACGGACCCCGGAGCGGCCCGGGCTTCTCCTCCCGAAGATCAACTGCCGAGCCGCGCGTCATCGCGACGCGCGAGGCACCGGCCGCGCTTCCGACGATCGGTGCCCCGACCCCCCTCGCCGTCGGATTTGGCCCGCGAGGTACGATCGTGCTTGTTTCAGCCGGTTACAACTCCCCGCACCTTTGACAGCGGCGGGGGTCAACGCATGAGGTTCACAGGCGTTGATGGCGTCGTGCACACGCGTTCAACCATCAGGACATAAGGAGGCGAAATGAAAAGACTACTCTTCGCGACTCTCGGGATAGGCGCTGCGCTCCTCGCGCCGATCGCGGCCGCCCAGGTCACGTTCTACGAGCAGGAAGGCTTCCACGGCCGCACATTCACCACGAACGGACCAATCAACAACCTTGACCGTTCCGGATTCAACGATCGCGCGTCGTCCGCCATCGTCGATCGCGGCGAGTGGCAGGTCTGCGAGGACTCGGACTTTCGCGGGCGCTGCATCGTCCTGCGCCCCGGCCAGTATCCGTCGCTCGGGACGATGGGAATGAGCAACCGCATCTCGTCGATGCGCCGTGTGAGGGGCGGTCCCAATTATTCGTACGCGCCGCCGCCGCCGGTCGCGCCGACGCCGTATCCGTATTACCCGCACCACGGCGAGCGCCTGTACCCCGCCAATGTCGTCGCGGTCCGCGCAGTGATGGGACCGCCCGAGCAGCGCTGCTGGGTCGAGCAACAGCAGGTCACCGCTCCGAACCAGCCGAACATTCCAGGGGCGATCATCGGCGGCGTCCTCGGCGGCGTGCTCGGCCATCAGGTCGGCGGCGGGCGCGGCAACGACGTCGCGACGGCGGTCGGCGCGGTCGCCGGCACCGCGATCGGCGCCAACGTGAATCGCGGCGGACAGACCTACACGCAGGACGTGCAGCACTGCGCGAGCACGCCGCGGTCGGGACAGGTCGCCTACTGGGACGTGACGTACGTGTTCCGCGGTGTCACGCATCGCGCGCAGCTCGCCTACGCGCCGGGACCCACGATCAACGTCAACGGGCGCGGCGAGCCGCGCGCCTGATCGAACTCGCGCCGGACCGGCAATGCGCCCGTCCGGCACCCGCTTTTCCGCCCCGGCGCGTCCGATCCCTTTCCGAAATCCCCGACGGGATGCCCTCTTCCGCACGATGCAATCAACGGCAGAGGGTTCCGCCGGACGCGGCGAACAGGAATCGGGTGATCTGCTTGCTCTGGTTCGCAACGGGCAGGCCATCCTGTCCATTGGTCGTGTAGGCGAACGTCGCGTGGTTGCCATCGGCGAAGGCCAGCGTCGCCGTCCCCACCATCGTCGCCGCCCACTTGCTGCTGTCGTAGTTGTTGTACGTGGGGCCCGCGTTACGGTAGAGCGGGCCCGTGTACGTCGCGCCATTCCACGCCACGAGCGCCGACAGCCACAACGGCGCGCCGCTCTCGTCATAGGTGTACCAGGTGGCGAATATCGAGTTGCCCTGATGCGCGAAATTCACACCCCATCCTGACTCGGCGCCGTTGGCGACCCACCACAGACCCTGGTAGTTGGTCGCCGAGGCGAAATCCGGCGTGGCCGCGCTGTACGCGCACGTCGGCTGCGGGCCGGTTCCCAGGTCGAATCGCGTCAGCGCCTTGACCTCAAAGAGGCCGAACACGTTGTACGCGAAGCTGCCATTGCTGGCGTCCGTCATCGCGATCTGACCATTGCCAACCAAAGTGGGCACACCGGCTCCGACAAAGCTGTTGAACGGCGATCCGCGGTCGACGTAGATCGGGCCCGCGTATGCGTTTCCCGTCGGGAGAATGCGATCGGCGAGCATGGAGAGCCACCAGGCGTTTCCCGAAGAGTCATAGGTGTACCAGGTTGCGAAAATCTGGTCGCCCGAGTGCGCGAAGTTGATGCCCCAGCCTGGTTCGGAATTGGCCGGGGCGGCCCAAAAGAGCCCGGAGTAATTGATCGACGCCGTCTGTACGGCGCGCAGCGCGGCGCCGGCATCGAGCATCCCCGCACCGCAGGTCAATGTGGTGCAGTAGCACTCCAGCTGATCGACCTGGGCGATTCCCTGCGGTTGCGGCGCCGCGCATTGCGGCACGGGATTGCCAACGGTCCCGCCGCCGGTCGTCGGAAACGGCCGCGCCGTGGCCTGCAGCAGGCCGCGCACCTGGGCCGGCGTCAGCGTCGGTTGCACGGACAGCATCAGCGCCGCCGTTCCCGCCACGAGCGGCGCCGAGAAGCTCGTTCCCAGCGATACGTTGAAGCTGTCGGTGTAGATCGACCCGCCGTTGGCGTCGGTCGCCGGCGTCGTGGTCCCCGTGTTCGACGTCGTCAGAATCGGATAGAGACATGGGGTGCCGGCACCGGTGTTGACGCAATTGCCGCCGGGCGCGCTGATGCTGATCTCGGGCCCGAGGTCGGAAAATCCGACCTTCGTGCCGACGTGGCGAAGTCCGGTCACGGCGATTGCGCCCGGGCAATTGGCCGGCACGCCCACGGCATGCCCCGTGCTGTTGCCCGCTGCGGCGACGACCACCGCGCCGGCGGCATTGATCTGGCGGATGGCATCGGTCCAGGCGCTGCTGCAGACGCCGTCGTAGCCGAAGCTGAGATTGAGCACGCGCGCAGGGGACGGATTGCCCGGGACGCCGGGCACGCTCAATCCGCTTGCCCACATCGCGCCCGCGATGGCATCGGAATCGAAACCGCCGCACTTGCCCAGCACCCGTACCGGCAGAACCATGACGCCGTGGCCGACACTGGCCATGCCGAGTCCGTTGTTCGTCAATGCGCCGATCAAACCGGTGGTCTGCGTGCCATGCCATGAGCTCGGACTTGCCTGCGTGTCACATTGGTAGAACGGGCCGCCCCTCTGGTTGATTTCGGCGTCCGTGACCCAGTCGCCCGGGTCGGACGGATCGGCGTCGCGGCCGTCGCCATCGTTGGCCACGTCCGGGTCGCTGATCATGTCGTAGCCCGGCAACAGCGTCCCGCCGAACGCCGCGCGCTGAAGATCGGGATGATCGAAGCGGACGCCGGTATCGATCGTCGCGACCACGACGGGCGAGCCGCCGGCGCCGAGGTCCCATGCCGGCTCGACGTTGATCGACGACTGCACGACGTCGATCGGCGCGCGCAGATACCACTGTCCGACGACGGGACCGCCGCTCGCGCCCACGATCGGAGGTCCTGTCAGGTACAACGGATCATTCGGCACCGATACCACGATGGATGCGCCGGTCCGGCACCGCGTATTCGATGTCGTGCTCCGCCGCGAGCCGCCGCGCGAGCTGATCCGACGTGATGCCGCTGGCGAACACCACGTGCGCCCGCTCCGCGACGCCGGCACCGGCGCGCAGCGCCAGCCCGACCCGCGCGCCGAGCGCCTCCGCCTGCAGCGCGTGGCGCGATGGCGCCGCCATCGCATGCAAGCGCAGCAACGGCGAATCGGCCTTGTATTTGACGATCACCCGGGCGGTGTCCCCGGCCGCCGCCGACTGCGCGAGCGCGTGCCCCATCGGCGACGTGGCGAGCACCACGGTCGCCGCGGCGAGCGCAAGGAAAACGCTACGTGTCATGGCTGCGGGCGGGAGTGATCGCGCGCTGCTGCGCTCACCAGTACCATCGGCCGCGAGGGTCACTTCGCGAGTCCCGCCTGGTCGATCACGAACGCGTATTCCTCGGCGATCTCACGGAACCGCTGGAAGCGCCCCGACTTGCCGCCGTGGCCCGCTTCCATCGTCGTGCGGAACACCAGCAGATTCGCATCGGTCTTGCGCGCGCGAAGACGCGCGACCCACTTGGCGGGCTCGAAGTACTGCACTTGACTGTCCCAGAGGCCCGTCGTGACCAGCATGGCCGGATAGGACTGCGCCGCCACGTTGTCGTACGGCGAGTACGTCAGCATGTAATCGTAGTAAGCCTTTTGCTCGGGGTTGCCCCACTCGTCGAATTCGTTCGACGTCAGCGGAATGCCGGTGTCGAGCATCGTGGTCACCGTGTCGACGAAGGGAACCGCCGCGACGATGCCGCGGTAATCGCCCGGGGCCATGTTGGCGATCGCGCCCATCAGGAGGCCGCCGGCGCTTCCGCCGAGCGCGAACACGCGCTTCGGATCGGCGTAGCGCTCGGCCACGAGGAAGCGCGTGACGTCGATGAAATCGGTGAACGTGTTCCTCTTGTTGAGCAGCCGTCCGTCGTCGTACCAGCGCCGGCCGAGCTCCTGGCCGCCGCGCACGTGCGCGATGGCGCATACGAATCCGCGGTCGAGCAGCGACAGGCGCGCGATCGAGAACGTCGGATCGGTCGAGAAGCCGTAGGCGCCATAGGCGTACTGCAGCATCGGCGCGGTGCCGTTGCGCGAAACGCCCATGCGATAGACGAGCGACACCGGTACCTTCTTGCCGTCGCGCGCGGGCGCCCACGCGAATTCGGTCGCGTAACGTCCCGGATCGAAGTCGCCCAGCACCGGCTCGCGCTTCAGCAGCGTGCGGGCGCCCGTGCGGACGTCGTAATCGTAAGTCGTGAGCGGCGTGGTCAGCGACGTGTACGTGTAGCGGACGAGTTCGGTGCTGAGCTCCGCATTCTGACCGAGCTCCGTCGTGTACGCGGGTTCGTCGGAGGCGATGAAGAAATCCTCGCCGCCGCCGAAGCGCCGGATGCGGACCTTGCGCAGGCCGCCCGAGCGCTCCTCGATCGCGAGAAATCCGTTGAACACGTCGAATCCGTGGATGAACGCGTCGACGCGATGCGGCAGGATCTCGCGCCAGCGCTCGCGGTCGCATTCCTCGCCTAGGTTCACTTCCATGAGCCGGAAATTCGGCGCCTTCCAGTTCGTGCGGATGATCCACCGTCCGTCGAGGTGCTCGGCGCCATACAGGTGATCGCGCTCGCGCGGCAGGAACACCTTGAATTCGACCGGGCTCGCGGCGTCGGCGTAGCGCATCTCGCTCGCGACGGTGCTGCGCGCGTGGATCACGACGAAGCGTTCGTCCTTGGTCGTGGCGACCCACGTGTAGAAGCTCGTGTCGTCCTGAACGTAGACGACGGGATCGTCGTTCGGATCCGTCCCGATCAGGTGCTTGCGGACCTTGTAGGCGAGCAGCGTCTCGGGATGCTTCTCCATGTAGAACACGGTGCGGCTGTCCGCCGCCCATGCGATGTCGGAGCCCGCGTTGACGATCCGGTCGGGGAGCGTCGCGCCGGTCAAGAGGTCCTTGAAGCGAATCGACCACTGGCGGCGGCCCACGTTGTCTTCGGCGTAGGCGAGCATCCGCTCGTCCGGGCTCACCTCGAGCGCTCCGACCTGGAAGAAATCGAAGCCCGTGGCGAGTACGTTGACGTCCAGCATCACCTGCTCCGGCGCGTCCTGCGCACCGGCCTGCCGCGCGTGGACCGGATATTCGCTGCCGGTTTCGTATCGCGTGTAATACCAGTAGCCCCGCCGTCTATAGGGGACGGTGGCGTCATCCTGCTTGATCCGCGCGACAATCTCGCCGTAGATCCTGTCCTCGAGCGGCCTCACGTGCGCCTGCATCGCTTCGAGGTACGCGTTCTCGGCCTCGAGGTAGCCGATGACGTCGGGATCCTTGCGCGCGTCATCGCGCAGCCAGTAGTACTCGTCGGCGCGATCGCCGTTGGGCGAGCGCACCACGTGGCTGCGACGCGCTGCGACCGGCGGCGTCGGCTTGGCGGCGGAGTCAGGCATTAGGGAACCTCCCGGACGCCGTCGTGCGGGCAGTGCCGATCATTGCGCTCGAGCGGATCGCTGCGGCGCAAACCCAATCTGCTGCAGGGAGTCGATGAAGCAAGACGGAAAATACGCAACCTGCGGGAGAGTATTACGGGGGAGATCGCGCGGTGCAGGTGGTGCGAATGCCGGACGGGCGCCACGCGGCGCCCGTTCGCGCTTCCGCAAGTCGGCCGACCTCCGGCTATTTGGAGCCGCTGACCCCCGGCGCCGACGAGGTCCACGTGCTCTTGTACGAATTCCAGGCGTTCTTGCCGGCGAATCCCTTGTACTCGGCGACGATCTCGTCGACGCTGAGCGTCCGGCTGCCGCTTGCCGTGATCTTTCCGAGCACGACGCAGGTGTCCGTATCGAAGAAGACGAGCAGTTCGCCTCGCGCGCGCATCGCGTCGCGCGCGCGCTGACCGGCATCGCTCAAGTCGACCGGCGATTGCGTGTCACGGTAGATGACCGCGTCGGCGCGGTCGATCACTTCATAGCACGACACCGCGAATGCCGACGTCGCGGCGGCGCCGAGCGCGGCTCCGGCGATCAGCGCGGCGAATTTCGAGCGACACATCATGGCTGCCTCCACTGCGGTGATGAGCTCACCGTCACGGGCCATTATCCGGGCAGCGCGGCCGCGAGCGCAATACCGGGCGGCCAGCCGGCCTTTCGTCAGGATTCGGCGGGGACGCGCCCGATTCCCGGAAACTTGAGCGCGGGACGGGCGAAGTCGATGCCCGTCACGAGTCCCAGCACGTTGAGCTCGAGCCCCTCGTCCTGTCCCGCGAGCAGGCCGAGCACGCCGTAGAGCGAGATCTGGATGCCGTCACCGCTCGGCGTGCGGGAAATCGCCTCCCTGATCGGAAGGAAATCCTTGCCGACCGCCGTCGACGGCAATACCAGGTGCAGTTCCGGGATCGCGCGGCCGAGGTACGCGAGAAATGTGTTGCTGTTGGGACCGGGCCACACGGTGTACGTGTCGCCGAACGGATAGGCGCGGATGGCCGCGGGGAGCTTCGCGATGATCGCGTCGGCCGGCTCGCCGCGAACGTCGCGCACCACGCGCGGCGCGGCGCCGAACCATTCGGCATCCGGCGGACGCTGGTCCGAGACCGACACGACCGAATGACCGGTGCTGTGGAGCCAGCCGATGACCTCGTAGCGCGTATAGCGCTCGGCGTCCCGCGGCTTGACTGCGACCCACATGTGATCGGAGAACGCGCCGCGCCAGCTGAACGCGCGGCTGGCGTAGACCTGGACGACCGCCTCGGGGTGGCTGGCCGGTTCGGGGGCAAGGCCCGCCGAGCGGTTCGACGCCGTGCGCCAGTCGCCGCGCAGCGACGCCCGACCCGCCGCGAGGTTCAGCGCCGGCCCGGCGATCAGCAACAAGAGGATCAACACCAGCCACAGGACCATGCGCGGAAGTCTCGATCTTGTATTGGAAGCCATGACGATGAAAATGTAGTTCGATGCCCTTTTGGCGTGCTGGCGCCCACTAGGTTCCCCGGCAGGCCTTCCGGGCCGAGATGGGTGCCTGTCGACGACGCGTGGACTCGCCCGTTTCTCGCTCGGTCACTGGATCGGGATCAACGGCCGGAACCGGCGCTCCCGAGCAGACCGATCACCTGCTGCGGTGAGAATCAGCGCGCGAGCGACAGGCTCGGCCCTCTCGATGCTTGCCTTGTCGAATTTCATGCAGCGACGACTATAGCAAGCGGGCCGAAGCCCTCGGGCACTGCAACGCACGTCGCCGGGCGCCGGCACCGCTGTCGCTTACAAGCTGATCGCTTCAGGCGCGATCCCGGTGCATCCGGGCGCGCGAATATTCCGTATGGATTTTAGCCGCCCGTTGGGCTAACTTTGCAGTGAATCGGGGCCTTTGGACCCCGTTTGCGCTATTCTCACGCCGATGCGACCACGACACGCACTCGCGATCCTCGCCCTGCTGGCCCCGCTCGCGACGATTCCCGTCTATGCGCAGCAGGGATTCAAGTTCTCGCAGCAGGACGACGCCGACCGCCAGGAGCAGGAGGCGCGGGCCGACCGCATAGCGGCGCAGCTGTCGACGCCCTGCCGGGCCGACCTCAAGAACAAGAAGATCATGGTCGTGATCGGCGAGCTCCAGTCGAACGGCTACATCGCGGCGCAGCAGCAGAACTACGGCCCGCATTTTCAGGCGATCAACGCCCGCCTGCGCTCGCTCGGGTTGCGCACCTATACGCCGGCGGAGATACGGGCGCAGATCGCACAGGCGGAGATCGACGCGTATTTCAAGAACGATCCCGATGCCGCGCTGAGCGCGTCGAAGCGGCTCGGCGCCAGCTTCGTGCTGCGCGGGCTCATTTCGGCGCAGGCGACGCGCAATCCAATGATGAACGTCAACCAGGTATCGGTGAACATGCAATTCACGCTCTACGGCAGCGACGGCAGGCTCATATCCAGCGTCGACGCGAGCGAAAGCTCGTACGCCGGCGCGGACGTGTCCAAGATGGCGCTGACGCTCGTCAACGAGAAAGCGGACGAGGTCGTGCCCGCGCTGTATGCGGACTACTGCTCTCGAGCCGCTCCCGCGAAAAAGCCGACCTCGAAATAGACCGCCGGACTCGGCACCGACAGGAACCCCGGACGAAAGGTAATCGCCATGAACGCTCGCACTTCGAATGCATGCCTGCAATGCCTGCTTGCGGTGTCCCTCCTCGCCTCCGCGTCGATCGCGGCGGCGCAGCCGTCCTGGGGCAACCCGTCGCCGACCGCCGGCAAGGAAACCTCGCAGAAGGCCAATGCCGCGGCCGACCAGACGATCTACCAGCCGGTCGTCTACACCAATGCTTCGAAGAAGGGACCGGCGCTGGTCGTGATCCCGGGCGAGATCAAGAGCAACAACGCGACCTTCCTGCAGAAGTTCACCGCGAACAACATCGCCGATTTCGGCGAAATCGAGCTCTCCAGCGCCAACTTCACGGTGCTCGAGCGCTCGAACCTCGGTCCGCTGCTGAACGAATTCGAGCTCGCCTACAACCTCGGCGATCCGGATCAGGCGCGCAAATTCCTTAAGATGGGCAAGCTCAAGAGCACCAAGTATGTCGTCAAGTTCGACATCCTGAAGACCGAGCAGGTCGCGTCGGCCGAACAGGGCTTCGACGGCAGGACGCTCGGCCAGATGGCGGGCCTGCTCGGCGCGTTCGCCCCGACGCGCGGCGGCGCGGCGGCCGGCGCCGTGGGCGGCACGGCGGTCGGCTCGGTGCATTCCGAGGAGGCGACGAGCGTCTGGGTCATCGGCATGCGCTACAAGATCATCAACGCGGAGACGACCGAGCAGGTCGCCACCGGCTACACCGAAGAGAAGATGGAGATCGGCGCCACGTCGTCCGGCGCGCTCGGCATCCACCAGTCGCAGAAGGGCGGCGTGTCGCTCGACACGATGGTCCAGCGCCTGGTGCAGAAGTCGGTGTGGGACATCGACAGCAAGTACAAGTGATGGCCTGACGGCCGACCGCGACGACGCCGGCCTCGGTGCCGGCGTCGCCGTTTTCGCGCGTGGAGCGACGCATGGCAGAAATCAGCAGCCTCGGCAAATACGAGATCCGGCGGCAGATCGGGCGCGGCGCGATGGGCGTCGTCTACGAAGGCTACGACCCGCTGATCAAGCGCATCGTCGCGCTGAAGGTGATCCGCTCCGACCAGCTCGCCGACGACGATTCGGCGACGGTGGTCGCGCGCTTCCGCCGCGAGGCGCAGGCGGCGGGACGGCTCAACCATCCCAACATCGTCTCGATCTACGATTTCGGCGAGGACGCCGGCGTCTGGTACATCGCGATGGAGTTCATCCAGGGGCGCGAGCTGAAGGAGTGCTTCGAGACCAACGAGCGCTTCAAGATCGCCGACATCGGCCGCATCATGTCGCAGATCCTGGGCGCGCTCGACTATTCGCATCGGCAGGGCGTCATCCACCGCGACATCAAGCCCGCCAACATCTTCCTGCTGCCGGACCGCTCAGTGAAGGTCGCCGACTTCGGCATCGCCCACATCGAGGCGTCGAATCTCACGCAGGCGGGCACCGTGATGGGCACGCCCAGCTACATGTCGCCGGAGCAGATCCAGGGATTGCCCGTGGACGGGCGCTCGGATCTCTTTTCCGCCGGGGTCATCCTCTACCAATTCCTCACCGGCGAGCGTCCGTTCGCGGGATCGTCGACGACGACGATGCAGAAGGTCCTGAAAGAGGACCCGATGCCGCCGTCGATGCTGAACGTGCAGGTGATGCCGGAGATGGACGCGGTCGTGCGCAAGGCGCTCGCCAAGCGTCCCGACGAGCGCTACCAGACAGCCGGAGAGTTTGCCGATGCGATCTCGGCGGCCGTCGCCGCCGCGGATTCGATGTCGACGATGAACCGCTCCGCCGACGCGACGATGATGGCGCCGCTCGACCGGACGTCTCTGAAACCTGCCGTAGCGGTGGGCGCCGGCGCGCCGGTGCCCCCGTCGCCGCCGGCCGCCACCGCGCCCGCTGCACCGCCGCGCAACCCTGCGTTCATCGTCGTCGGGGCCGCCGCGCTGGTGGCGATCGCCGCGGCGGGATGGTTCTGGTATCAGCATCAGGCGGGGCCCGCGACGACCGGCGCCCAGGCGCCGCCGGCGGTCGCGAGTGCGCCGCCCGCCGCACCGCCCGCACCGCCACCGCCCTCCGCCGCAACGACGCGCTCCGGTGCGGGAAGCCTGACCATCACCGCGGTCGGCCTGGTCGATCCCAGCGACCCCCGTTATCAGGGCGACAAGTCGCTGATACAGGCCGACCTGCGCGCAGACACCAAGAGCCAGCTCGTGGAAAAGGCCGTCGGCCTGCTGGTCGACACCGGCTCGATCGCGAAGCACTACGATCTGCTGAAGACGCGGCTGCTGTCGAAGAGCGGCGACTACATCACGACGGTCGTCCGCGAGAGCCCGCCGGAGCTCGGCAAGGACGGCCTCATGTCGATGACGACCGAAGCCGTGGTCAACGTGAAGGCCGTGCAGAAGTCGCTCAACCAGATGACACGCGACGAGCGCGTCGACTTCATTCGCGCGAGCGGCGACCCGAAGATCTCGGTCGCGGTGTCAGTGCGCGACGCCGATCAGCCGGACGCGCCGCCGCAGCCGTCGCCGGTCGCCGAGAACATCCTCAAGGAGCGCATCAAGGCGTTCGGTTTTCGCACCTGGTCCGAAGGCGGCACGGGACCCAACGACAAGGGTGCGGACTTCGAGGTGCTGGGCGAGGCCAAGATCAAGAAGCTGTCGATGCAGCTGCAGGCCTCTGGCGTGACGGTCACCAAGTACGCGCTGACATCGTGGACCGTGAAGTGCGTCGACCGCGAGACCGGCGAGGAGATCTATTACAACACGACACTGCCGCAGGGCATTGGCAGCTTCGCCACCGAGGAGGAGGCGCTGAAGGCGATCGGGGCCAAGATCGCCGACGAGTTCTCGCGCGAATTCTTCCTTCAGCACGCGAACGTGACGAGCCAGAAGGTCGCGCTGACCGTCGAAGGATTGCCCGGCGCAGCCGCGGAAGCGCAGCTCGAGAGCGAGCTCGCCGGATTGCCGGCCGTCATCGCAGTGACGCCGCGCGCGTCCGCCACGCCTCGCGTCTACGATCTGCAACTCTCCGGAAGCGGCGCGCCCGCCGATATCGTGGCGAATGGCGTGCTGAAGCCGCTCAACGCGCAGCTCGGTCAGACATGCTTCGGTCTTGGCGCCAGTGCCGGCGACAAGGTCACCGTGGTGCTCGACAAACGGTGCGCCGACCCCGCGGTGTTGTCGCGCCTCGAAACCAACCCGCCGGCGAGTCTCTACGGCGCGCCGCCCGGCCGCCAGAAGACCGTCGTCCGCAATCCGGAAATGCTCAAGAAGCTTGCGATCTAGCGGAGGTGGTGCGGCGCTCAGGCGTCGGTGTCGACGCAGGCGAACGTCACCGTCTCGCCGGGCTCCGTCGTATGCGAATGACCGAAGCTGATGTGGCCGTGGCCGCGCAGCTTGAATTCCTCGCGGCGCAGCTCGAATTCGCCCTCGCCCGCCACCGTCACGAACGTCCCGTTCGAGCTCTGGTCGACCAGCATGAAGTGGTCGCGGCGGCGCTCGATCTTCGCGTGCATGCGCGATGCCAGTCGGTCGGTGATCACGACGTCATTCTGCGCGTCGCGCCCGAGCGAGAGCGACGGCGCGGCGTCGGAGAGCTCGATCGCGCGCTCGCCGTGGCGCAGCGCGAGGCGCGAGGCCTTCCGTCGCGGCCGCGGCGCCATCGACGTGAGGTCGGCCGAGTCCTGCCACAGGAGCTCGAGGATCCCGATGTCCTTTTCCTTGCCCTTCACCGTCAGCACGTCGACTTCGCGCAGGCGCTCGCGCAGCGCGGCTGAGAGTGCCTCCGCCGTGGGCGCCGACAGGATGACCTGCCCACTCTTCGCCAGTCCGACCATGCGTGCCGCGACGTTGACCGAATCGCCGAAGACGTCGCCGTCGCGCTCGATCGCGGCGCCGCAGTGGAACCCGATGCGGAACGCGATCCGGTAATTGCCCGCCTGCGCGAAGTCGCTCATCCGGCCCTGGATCTCGGCGGCGGCGGCGGCGGCCTGGTCGGCGGCGGGGAACACGACCATCGCTTCGTCGCCGATCGTCTTGATCAGACGGCCGCCATGTCCGCGCGACACCTCTTCGACCAGCGCGAGGCATTTGCCGATCGTAGCCAGCGCGAGCGCGTCACCGACCTGCTCATAGAGCCGGGTGCTGCCGGCGACGTCAGCGAAAAGGACGGCGATGGTCGGATCGTTCGGGGTCACGGCACGCAAATATCGGCGGGAGACAGGCGAAGTATAGCGACCCGCGCCGCCGAAGGCCGCCGCGCCGCATGGCGACGATGAATCTCCCGCCCCACCGCCGAGGCCGCGCGATATCCGGGCGCACCCGCAAAAGAGAAGCGGCCCCGCAGGGCCGCTCCGCTCGCACCGCTGAATTCGAGCTCAGGCGCGCGGCACGCCGTTGTCGTCGACCCAGAGGGTCGGCCCCGGCGGCGCGCTCAACTGCGCGTGGTGCTCGTAGCCGTTGAAGAAATACGACACGTCCCAGTAGTCGGGTTGAAGCGACGAGGGCACGCTGGCGCAGCGCTGGACGTCACGATCATAGACTGCTCCGCCACGTCCGGCATTCGCCCCGATCGCAGCGCCTGCCACCGCGCCGCCCGCGGTCGCGATATCCTGGCCGCGACCGCCGCCGACCTGGTGGCCCAGCACGCCCCCGAGCACGCCGCCGATGATGGCGCCCGGAACGTTCGGACCGTTGTGCTCGACCACCTGTTGGCGTTCGACCCAGCATCGCTGCTCGGCCGGGCCGACCACCGCATGCACGGCGGCGACGTTCACTTCATGCAACGGTTCGCTGGCCATTGCGCGCGGCATCGCGGACCCGACCACCGTAATTGGACGGATTGACGAGATGCGGTCGAGCATCCCCAGCGCCCCCAACGTCGGGTAGGTCCCCGGCTCGAGCGTCACGCATCGACCGCGGAAGTCGGAGTCTTCGCAGGCTTGCCAGGTGCCGCTGTCGACGACGGCCGATTCCGTGCGATCGTTGAACCCGGTCCGCTGGAAATTGGAGATGGTTCCGCTCGCGGTGTACGAACCGCCGCGGAAGCCTTCTCCGTTATACAGGGTCACGGTTCCCATCGCTTGCGTCGCGCCGACGAGTCCCGCCAGAATCAGCGCGGCCTTCACTGTCTTTCGCATGGATACCTCCAGGATCTGACTTCGAATCGCGGTGAACGGAGACCGAAAGCAGCCGCGTGAATCGTCGGTCGATCCAGCTGCGGGCGGTCACGTCGCGGTGAATCCTGCGCCCACTTTGGGCGAGGTCACCGCATGCACGCATTCGGCGTGACCGCAATTGCAATCGTCGTCAGTCGAAGCCGCGGCGGCGCTTGCCTGTTCCGCGCAATAGTCGCTGCAGAACCGCTCGCCCGTCGACACCGTGCAGATGCAGCCTTCGTGCTCGCACTTCGAGAGCTTGCCGAACTTGACCGGCGTTTCCGTTTGCACCGTTTCCATTTGCACCTCCATTGGTGCACCTCCAGGCGGAAATCCCGAGGAATTCCGCACGTGCGATAACGATAATGGAGGTGTCACGACGTGGATAACGCCGGGATTCCCATTCGTGCGTGGGGCGCGGCCTACACAATGCAACCCCCACGGCAGGACTGGAATCGCTTCCGGCTGCGACCTGGGCGGCTCGCGGTCGCGTTGCCGCACGTAAGAGACGTATTGACGGCCCTGCGCGGTCAGCGCAGGGCCGCATTGCTAATGCGCGATCACTTCGCCTTCGGCTTGGGCTGCCACAGCGCGAGCGTCGCGCCCGTGGGATCGGTGAAAATCGAAAACCATCCCATCCCCATGACCTCCGTGACGTCCTTGATCACGGTCGCGCCAAGCGAACGCGCCTTGGCCGTGGCCGCCTTGACGTCGTCGACCAGCACATAAGCAAGCCAGGACGACGGTGCGCCTGGCATCGGGTGCTTCATCAGGCCGCCCCCCGTCCCTTCGCCCACGCCGATCGTCGTGTAGACGGCGCCGCCGTCCATGGGGACGTCCTCCATCTTCCAGTCAAACATCGCTCCGTAAAAGGACTTCGCCTTGGCCACATCCGTCGTGGCGAGTTCGACGTGTACGAAAGGATTGGACATCGCGGGTCTCCGGTAGGATTGCAAATTTTTCTAGCGGCAGAGGAAATTGCCGAGCCGGTCGAGGCTGCCGATCCAGCCGTGCAGATGTTTGTCGCGCGCTTCGACGTCGGCCAGCCTTTGATGCGTCAGCACGAGCTCGGTTCCGTCGCCCGCTGCGCTAAGCTCGACGGTGACCGGCGATCTCTTGTCCGGCGTCGCGTACAATTTCACGCGATTGCCGGCAGCCGCGGCCGAAATTGCCGATCGGGTGCAGAGAAGTTCACACGAGCGTCAGCTTTTCAACCGATGATTGCCGGAGGAACCATGGCGACGATGCGTGTCATGCAGATTGCTCGCGCGGGCGGGCCGTTTGAAAGTGTCGAACGGCCCATCCCGATCCCTGGCCCCGGCGCAGTGCGGATCCGCGTGCAGGCCTGCGGCATCTGCCACAGCGATTCGCTCACGAAGGAAGGGCATCTGCCGGGAATCCAGTACCCGCGGGTCCCGGGGCATGAAGTGGCCGGCGTGATCGATGCGGTCGGCCCGAATGCCGTTGAGTGGAGGGTCGGGCAGCGTGTCGGCGTCGGCTGGAATGGCGGCTATTGCGGACATTGCGATCCATGCCGCCGCGGCGATTTCTTCGCATGCGTCACGCACCAGGTCACGGGCATCACCTTATGACGGCGGCTATGCCGAGTACATGATCGCGCCGGGGAGCGCGGTCGCGCTGATGCCTGCGGACCTCCCTGCCATCGAGGCAGCCCCGTTGATGTGCGCCGGCCTCACAACGTTCAACGCATTGCGCAATTCGGGCGCGCGGGCGGGTGACGTCGTCGCGGTGCTCGGGCTGGGCGGCCTCGGGCACCTCGCCATTCAGTACGCGACGCGAATGGGCTTCCAGACCGTCGGCGTCGCGCGCGGCAAGGACAAGGAGCTGCTCGCCCGTCAGCTGGGCGCGTCGGTCTACATCGACAGCCAGGCGCAGGATCCCGCGGCGGAGCTTCAGAAGCTGGGAGGCGCCAAGGTCATCCTGGCGACGGCGACCAGCGGCGATGCAATGAGCGCGGTGCAGGGCGGCCTGGCGATCAATGGCACGCTCATGATCGTCGGGGCGGCTCCGACGATGCAGATTTCCCCGGTGTTCCTGCTCTCCGGATGCCGCACCGTCAAGGGCTGGTACTCGGGAACCTCGATCGACTCGCAGGACACGCTGGCGTTCAGCGCCCGCACCGGCGTGCGGTCGATGAACGAGGTGTATCCGCTCGAGCGCGCCGCCGAGGCGTACGACCGGATGATGAGCGGCAACGCGCGCTTCCGCGTCGTGCTGGACATCGCGCACTGAACGCGGCCTGCTCCATCACTGAATTCTCCGTGAATCCCACGCCGCGGCCGCCATCGCAAGGCAGTCACGGCGTGGGCGCCGATCGACCGACGACATCAGGCGCATTCCAGTTGAAACGCGCGGCCGGCCAGCGCCGGTCGATCAGCGGCACCAGCGGCGCAGCGATGAAAAGAGCCCACAGCAGCGCGTTGGTGCGGAACAGCGCGAACTGCCACGCGAAGGCGATTACCGCAACCATCAGCGCGTAGCCGATGCGGGCGCCGCGCCGATTCGGGATGGTCATCGGGTCCGAGATCATGAAGAACGCGAACAGCAGCAGCCCGCCGTTGGTGAACTGGTGCGCGAGGATCGTCCAGGGCTGGCCGAGTGACACGACGCGAAGCGAGACGAGCGTAAGCCACGCGGCGAGGAACACCCACGCGATGTCCCAGCGCCGCGCGCGTTGCGTGACGAGGCCGCCGAGCGCCACGAACCAGCCGGCGAGCGCGACGTCGTTGCCCCATTGGCCCGGCGAGACCCAGGCGCCGGGAAGCAGCGTGAGCGCGACGATCACGCCGAAGTTGGCGGGGTTGTACACGTGCTTGCCGTTGACGCGCAGCACGAACTTTGACGAAATCGCGATCGCGGCGGCGAGCGGATGCACCCACAGCGTGTCGGCGCGCAGCAGAAGCGACACACCGAGGCACGTGATCACCGCGGACAGCGCGCCCTTCTGCTCCAGCTTGAGCGCCTTAAGCCAGAGCCACTGCGTCGCAAGGCCCGCCGCGAACGCGAACGCCATCTGCCGCGGGTCGAGCGCGAAGTCGCGCACGAGCACGCCCACGCCGAGCAGCACCGCCTGGAACGCGATTTGGAAGAGCCGCGGGTCGAGCTTGCGCCGGTTCCGGACGACGGCCGAACCGGACGTCTCATCGGTGCCGGAACCGCGATCGGGACGCGGCAACGACACGGGAAAACGCCGCCAGCCGCCGAGTCCGCTTATTTCCACAGCGCCTCCCACCACCGGCTCTTCGGCTGCGGCGCGAGCGCCATCTTCAGGCGGATCGCGTTGACATCCCACCCGGTCAGCGAGGCGAGCGTGGCGGCTTCGCGCTCCTGCCGTCGCGTCACTTCCTCGAGATACGCGGGCGCGGCGGAGCAGCTCGTGGCATCCCCTTTCCACGGATGACGCAACACGTAGCGCGCCTGGAAGTTCTGCCGGTCGGCGGTTTCCTGGAACACGAGGTCTTCCGGCAGCGACGCCTTCGTGTAGCGCAGATGCAGCCGTGTCAGCATCACCGGCTGGCCCCCGCCGCGCGCGCCGGGCTGCCCGTCCTGCCAGAACACGCCGGCCTGGCGAAGCTCGTCGGGGCTCAGCGGGTCCGCCGCGCACGGGTCGCACCAGGTCATGTCCCAGAAATACTCGGTGAAGATCGCGCGGTAGTCCTCGCGCGTGGCCTGCGTGTCGAACAGCGCCTTGTACACCGGCGCGAATTCGCCGCGCACATACGTCGGCAGCTCCATGTTGGCCGGCACCTTGACCGTGCGGTAATTGGTCGTCTCGACGCGGCCCTGCGGAGTCAGCACGTACAGCACGAGGTCCTGCGGGCCCCTGGCGTTCAGCATCCCGAGGCGCACCGGCAGCATGAATTTCTCGGATTCGAACGCGAACTGCAGCGGCCGAAGATACGCGACGCCGGTTTTCGCCTGCTCCTTGAGGTTCACCTTCGCAACGAAGAACTTCATGTTCTGCCGCACGTACGGCTTCAGCGCCGCGCTCGCACCCTTGGGGATCCGGTAGCCATTGTCGTGCAGCCACGTCTCGAGCCCGTCGGACTGCTTCGCCGACAGCATCACGATGTCGTACTCGCCGACGGTGTACGACGCCTCGACGGTGACGCCCAGCGCCTTTTCCTTCTTCATGCCTCCCACCGCCTCGGACGCCGGCTTCGGTGCGTTGACCGCGTCCATCGCCTGCCGTGCGCGCAGCGAGCACGGGTCGGGGTCGTAGTATTCGGCAAGCCGCGGCGCGCTGTACGCATCGATGCGCTCGAACAGCCGCCGCTCGCCGATGTGGACCTGACCGCGTTCCAGCACTTGCGGCACGGGCACGACCAGCGCGAACTCCGTCAGCTCGCCCCGATAGTCGTTGGCCATGCTGATCACGGTCTTGCCGTCGCGGCGAACGAGGATCACCTGCGACGCCTCGTTGAAGAGGCTTGCGTCGGCCTTGCCGACATAGAAGCCGCAGAAGGCCGCAGCGGGCGGAGATGCGAGGGCGGCGAACACGGCGAGGACGGCCAATACGATCAGCCACGCCGCGAGGCGGGTCGAGAGCGAGGACATGCGGACCTCCAGTCGGTGAGGGACGATGCCGCTGTAAACGACGCGACCGGACCAACGGGGTCAATCACTCCGCGCCGGAAGTCGCTGCCCCGTCTGCGCTCCGAATAGAATGGAGTCGCTGCTCCGGTTCGAGCGGGCGCGCTTGTCCCCCCGGGGCGCCCGGTGCGTCTCCGCCGCGCGCGTCTCGGCGCCACGCGTCACGCCCGCGACGGGCGCCCGAATCGACATCCGCGCACCCTGCAAGGAACTCCAATGATCACGATCTACCACCTCTCGACGTCACGATCGGAGCGCATCGTCTGGCTGATGGAGGAGCTCGGCCTCGCGTACACGTTGGAGAAATTCCAGCGCGAGCCGACCGGCGCCGCGCCGGACGCGATGAAGGCGATCCATCCGCTGGGAAAGGCGCCGGTGATCCGCGATGGCGACACGGTCCTCGCGGAGTCGGGCGCGATCGTCGACTACATCGTCCACCACCACGGCGGCGGCCGCCTCGCCGTGCCGCCGGGCGCGCCGGAGTACGCGCGCTATCTCTACTGGCTGCACTTCGCCGAGGGGAGCCTCATGTCGCTCGCGCTGATCGCGCTGGTGCTGTCGCGCGTGCCGGACGCGAGCTCCGGTCCGGTGGGGACGCGGATCGCGGCGCGCTTGAAGCAGATGCTGGCCTTCGTCGACGCCGAGCTCGCCGGACGACCCTACTTCGCCGGCGGGGAATTCACGTCGGCCGACGTGATGATGACGTTCCCGTTCACGACGATGCGCCTTTTCCTCGATTACGACCTCGCCCCATTCCCCAGCATCCTCGCGTACCTGAAGCGCATCGAGGCGCGCCCGGCGTACCGCAAGGCAATGGCGCTGGCCGGGCCGCAGGCCGCCACGTAGGAAGCAGCGCCTTCCGCCTCCCGATACGCGGCGCTTGCCAATCGCCATGACATTGGCATAATGGGCTGCTGATCGGCGGCCGCCCTTCCCCCCTCCGGATCGATTCCGTGGCCGCCCGCGGAGTACGCCGATGTCGTTGTGGAAGCTTTGGTCACGCCTGCGCGCCGGGGCCCGGCGCGCGCTGGTGACGTCGGCCGTCGCGGCAGGGTTGGCCGGCGCGGGCGCGCTCGACGCGGCCTCGTTCATCCCCGGCTTCAGCGAAGTGCCGGTTGCCTCCGGACTCGCGGCGCCGACGTCGATGGCGTTCGCGCCCGACGGCCGGCTGTTCGTGACGCTGCAGGGCGGCGCGTTACGCGTCATCAAGAACGGCTCGCTGCTCGCCACGCCGTTCGTCACGCTCACCGTGGACTCGAATGGCGAGCGCGGATTGCTTGGCATCGCGTTCGACCCCAACTTCGCGGCCAATCAATTCGTCTATCTGTACTACACGGTGCCGACGTCGCCTGGCGTCTCAGTGCACAACCGCGTGAGCCGGTTCACCGCGAACGGCGACGTCGCTCTGGCCGGCAGCGAGACGATCCTCCTCGAGCTCAACAATCTCTCCGGCGCGACCAATCACAACGGCGGTCCGCTCAATTTCGGCGCCGACGGCAAGCTCTACATCGGCGTCGGCGAGAACGCGAACGGGTCCAACGCGCAGAGCTTCAACAATCTCCTGGGCAAGATGCTGCGGATGAACTCCGACGGCACGATCCCCAGCGACAACCCGTTCTTCGGCTCGCCGACCGTCACCGGCAATAACAAGCTGATCTGGGCGTACGGATTGCGCAACCCGTTCACATTCGCCGTCCAGCCGGGAACGGGCCGGATCTTCATCGACGATGTCGGACAGAACAGCTGGGAGGAAATCGACGACGGCATCGCCGGGGCGAACTACGGATGGCCGAACTCGGAAGGAGCGGTGATCAATCCGGGCGAGACCGGACCCCTCTACACATATTCCCACACGACCGGCACCGTCACCGGCTGCGCGATCACTGGCGGCGCCTTCTACAATCCGTCGATCGTGCAGTTTCCTGTGTCGTACGTCGGCAAGTATTTCTTCTCGGATCTTTGCAACGGGTGGATCAGGACCGTCGACCCCGCCGCCGGCTTCGCGGTCGCGGATTTCGCGACGGGCATCAGCTCACCGGTCAAAATCCAGATCGGCCCGACCGGCAGTCTCTACTATCTGTACGGCGCCGGGGGCACCGGTGGCGTCAACAAGGTCGACGCCACGAGCGCATTCGGAATCACCGGCGCCGCATCGCGCAAGACCCACGGCGCCGCCGGGACCTTCGACCTGCCGATGTCGCTCGTGCTGACCAATCCCTCCACCGAGCCGAGGATTCCCGGCGCGGGCAACAGCCACACGATCGTGATCACGTTCAATCATCCGCCCGTCTCCGGCTCGGCATCGGTGACCGAGGGTCCGGCCGCGGCGGGAGCGCCGTCATTCAGCGGCAACGACATGATCGTGCCGCTGACCGGCGTTCCCAATGCCCAGTACGTGACCGTGAGCGTGTCCAACGTGAGCTCCAGCGACGGGTTCAGCGGCGGCACGGGCTCGGTGCGCGCCGGCATTCTGCTGGGCGACGCCAACGGCAGCCGCGCCGTGACGGTCCTCGACCTGGTGCATGTCAATGCGCAACTCGCCAAGGCGCTGACCGCCGCAAACTTCGTCGACGACGTCAACCTGAGCGGCGTGATCAGCGTGCTGGACAAGGTGCGGGTCAACAACGCCCTGGCCACTTCCCTTCCGGCACCCTAGGCGACTCCCCCCTGAACCCCACGGGGAGGCGCAGCGAGACGGCTCCGCCTGAACCGCGGCGGCGCCTCGGCGCTTCTCCAACGCTGCCGAACCGCGATTCAGGCTGACACGGGGCCCGTGTCGCCGGCGCCGCGCCACACACTCGCGAGCCAGGGTTGCTGCTCGCGCGGCAATCCCTCCGGCCGATAGTAATGCGCGAGCTCGGTGAATCCCGCGCCCGTCATCAGGCTGCGCCACGTGTCGAGGCGGTAATGGACGCCGAACCGGCTTCCGCTCCACCCTTCCTCGTCATTGCCGCGCGGATTCGAGCAGAACAGGACGCCGGAAGGCTTCAGTGTCGTGTGAAGCTCGCCGAGCACACGCGGCAATTCCTGCCGCGGCACGTGGAACAGCGACGCGTTGGCGAAGATCCCGTCGAAGCGACCGGCCGGAAGATCGAGCTTCAGGAAATCCTGCTTCCAGACTTCGCATCCGCCTGCGTTCCGGGCCATCGCGACGAACGACGCGGCACCGTCGAGGCCGACCGGGCGATGGCCGAGCCGCGCGAGCGTGACGAGGTCTCGTCCGGGCCCGCACCCGAGATCGAGGATCGCGAACGGCGGCGTGCCGACGATGTGTTCGAGCAGCGCCGCGATGTTCTGGCGGACGTCGTGATCCTGCGTGCCCTCGCGAAAGCGCTGTGCATGCCTGTCGTAATGCTCGAGCGTGCGCGCCGAGATCTGTGCGAGCTCCTGCGGGGTGTAAGGCACGACGAATCGCTCAGTCGACGACGCGGCCGCGCGTCTTCTTCACCTCGCCGCGCTTCACCTTGCTATCCACGCGGCGCCGCTGCGATCCCCGGGTGGGCCGCGTCGGCTTGCGCGGGGCGGCCACGTGCGTCGCCTGCACGAGAAGATCCTGAAGGCGCGCGAGCGCGTCTTCGCGGTTGCGCTCCTGCGTGCGGTGCCGCTGCGCCTTGATGACGACCACACCCTCGGCCGTGATACGCTGGTCCGGATACGCGCAGAAGCGCGCCTTGAGCGGATCGGGCAGCGACGAGGCGCGGATGTCGAAGCGAAGGTGCACCGCCGACGACACCTTGTTGACGTTCTGCCCGCCGGCGCCCTGCGCGCGCACGGCGGTCCATTCCACTTCGGCGGGGTCGATTTCGATCATGGACGGGGCACGAGTTCGACACGATGGTACGCACTTAGGCCGATGCCCGGAATTGGGCAGCGGGCCGCCCAATTCCTAAACATTGATAAATTGGACAAATGCATCCGGGGTGCGCTATAATGCGCGTTGCGGCCCTTGTTCCAGTCCCCTTGCCGCAGTCGATTCCGACCTTCGTAGTTTCTCCCGTTTGGCTGTGACTGGCCGTTTCCCCGCGGGGAAGCGTATGGCCGAGCACCCAATCGAAAGTTTTCATGTCATTCACTTCACTCGGTTTGTCCGAGCCATTGCTGCGGGCGGTCGCCGATCAGGGTTACACGCGCCCCACCCCGATTCAACTGCAGGCGATTCCGGCCGTCCTCGCCGGCGGCGATCTCATGGCAGGCGCGCAGACCGGCACCGGCAAGACCGCCGGATTCGTGCTGCCGATGCTGCAGCAGCTGTCCACGCGCCCGTCGCCGTACCCGGGCGGATCGAAGAAACCCCTTCGCGCGCTGATCCTCACGCCGACGCGTGAGCTCGCCGCACAGGTCGAACAGTCCATCAAGACGTACGGTCGCCATCTCAAGATCACGTCGTTCGCGTTGTTCGGCGGCGTGAGCTTCGGCCCGCAGGTCGCGCAATTGAAGCGCGGCGTCGACATCCTCGTCGCCACGCCCGGACGTCTGCTCGATCACCAGCAGCAGCGCAACGTCGACTTTTCGCGGGTCGAGACGTTCGTGCTCGATGAGGCCGACCGCATGCTCGACATGGGTTTCATCCCCGACGTCAAGCGCGTGCTTGCGCTGCTGCCGAAGAAGCGGCAGAACCTGCTGTTCTCGGCGACCTTCTCCGACGAGATCCGCTTCCTCGCGGAAAAGCTGCTCGACCAGCCGCGTCAGATCGACGTCGCACCGCGCAATTCGACGGTCGATGCGATTGCGCAGCGCGTCCATCCGGTGAACCGCGACCAGAAGGCGCAGCTCCTCGCCTATCTCATCGGACAGAACCGATGGGAACAGGTGCTGGTGTTCACGCGGACGAAGCACGGCGCCGACAAGTTGGTCCGCTCGCTCGAGGCCGATGGTATCCGCGGCATTGCGCTGCACGGCAACAAGAGCCAGAACGCGCGCACCAAGGCGCTTGCCGACTTCAAGAGGGGCGCCGTCCGGGTCATGGTCGCGACCGACATCGCCGCGCGCGGCATCGACATCGACCAACTGCCCCACGTCGTCAATTACGACCTTCCGAACGTCCCGGGCGACTACGTCCACCGGATAGGGCGCACCGGACGCGCTGGCGCCGAGGGCGAGGCGATCTCGCTCGTGTGCGTCGACGAGCACGTGTTCCTGCGCGACATCGAGCGGCTGCTCAAGCGGCAGATTCCGGTCGAGATCGTTCCCGGCTTCGAGCCCGATCCCAACGCGAAACCGCAGGCGGTGTTCGTGCAACGCGGCCGCGGCCGTCCCGGACAGGGACAAGGCCCGCGCCAGGGCGCCGGGCCGGGCCGCGGGGCCGAGCGCAACAGCAGGAGCTTCGGCTCGGGCCACAAACCCGCCGGAGGCAATGCCCGGTCCCGCAACGGCGGCTACGCCGATCGCGGCAACGCGGGCCATGGTCGCGGCGCACCGCGCCAAGGCGCGCGCGCCAAGGCCGCGTAGCCTCACCGCAGCAATACGAGAAGGGCCGGCTCGCGCCGGCCCTTTTTTCTCCCCGCCGCCCGAGCGGGCCTGGCAAAGTCTCGGGACCGGCTCCCGCTGCTGCGTCCGCCTCGGTGGACATTTCTGCGTCGCCGGCGTTAGAAGAAACTCCCGCACCCTGCGCGTAAACCAACATGTGCGCAGCACCGTCAGCGCCTGGCGGCACTTCCGCCGTTCTGCTCGGCGCACCGTTCATCGAGCATCACGGCACGACGCGCGAGTTCCTGCCGGAGCGTCGTTTCGAGCTGCTCGCGCATCTCGCGTATCGCGGCGAGTGGACCAGCCGTGACGTGCTCGCCGGCATGTTCTGGCCGGACCAGGACAACGCCGGCGCACGAAGAAATCTGCGCTGGATCTTGCATTCGCTGCGTGCGTTTCCCGAATTTGCCGAGGTCGAGGCCGATCGAAATAGAATTCGCTGAAGCTTCCGACCGACGTGCGCCGATTCGATGATGCAATGCGCGACGAAGACTGGCCGGAAGCCCTCCGCCTCTATCGCGGCGAGCTGTGCATGGGGCTCGATGCTCATGCCAGCGAGCCGTTCGCACAGTGGATGCGGTTGGAGCGCGGACGGCTTGCCGAAGCATTTCGCCGTGCGGCGATGGCGCAGATCGAGACCAGCGGGCCGGCGGAGGTCGTCGCGCTCGCGGGACGCCTGCTCAATGAAGATCCCGCCGACGAAGATGCGCTGCGCGTGGCGATGCGCGCGTTGCGGGCGCAAGGACAGGAGGGTGAGGCGAAGCGCCTCTATCGAAACTTCGCGCTTCCACTGATGGACGACCTGGGGCTCGAGCCGAGCGCCGAGACGCGCGCGGTGGCGCAGACGCTGGAAGCGCGGACGATCGCGGCGCCGACGGCACCGCCGATGAATCGACCTTCGTCGGGCGGCAGCGCGAGCAGGAGGAAATCGCCGCCTTGCTGGCTCACCCCGAATGCAGGCTGCTGACGCTGATCGGCCCCGGCGGCGTCAGCAAGAGCCGGCTCGCGCGCGAATTCAGCGCACGGTTTGCCGCTGGGCCCGCATGGCTCGTTCCGCTCGACGCGCTGACGGTTCCGAGTCAGATCGCGGGGGAGATCGCCCGCGCGATTGGCCTCCGACTGGCCCCTCGGGCGAGCGCCGAGCTGCAGGTGCAGGCCGCCCTCGGCGGCCGCCGCTGCCTGCTGATTCTCGACAACTTCGAGCACCTGATCGACGCCGCGGAACAACTCGCGCGCTGGCTCGCCGCCTGCGTGCAGCTCTCCAGATCCTGGTCACCTCCCGCGAGCGCCTGGGGATTGACGGCGAATGGCTGCTGCCCGTCGAGAGCCTGCCGTTCCCGGAAACGAGGACGCCGACCCGCAGGCATTCGATTCGGGTCCGGCTGTTCGTCGAGCGCGCACGCGCGGCCAAGGCGGTCGACGCGGTTGCCGAACAGGACGGCATCGCAGGCATCGTCACTCGGTCGGCGGAATGCCGCTCGCCATCGAGTTGGCCGCCGCGTGGGTGCGCCTGCTGCCCTGTGCCGACATCGCGCGGGACCTTGCGGAGAACCTGGAGCTCCTGCAGGCCGGAGGTGGCGGGCGGCTTCGCAGCGTTCGAGCGAGCTTCGATCACTCATGGTCGCTCCTGATGGCCCGCGAACGATCGCTGTTCGCCAATCTCGGAGTGTTTCGCGGGGGCTTCGATCGCGAAGCCGCACGGCAGGTCGCCGAAGGAACGATTCCCTTGATCGCGCAGCTCGTCGACAAATCGCTGGTGCGGGCGGACGGCACCGGCCGCTTCAGCCTTCACCCGTTGCTTCTGCAGTATGCGATCGAAAAGCTGAACGCGTCGCCGGATGCGGCCGCTTCGGCGCAGCGGCATCATGCCGAGTATTACGCCCACTGGATGGCGCGCTTCGCCGGCGCGGACAGATCAGCCTCTCGGTGACGCTGCCCGCGCTCGAACGCGAGATCGGCAACTGCCTCGCCACGTGGGACTGGGCCGTGCGGAGCCAGCGAGCTGACATCGTTCGCAGCGCAAGCATCGTGCTGCTCGCCCACTTCGAGCATCGCGGCCGAGTGGGCGAAGGGCTGGAGCTTTTCGCCTCGGCGGACCGGCTGCAGGCCGCCACCGCCGAATATGGCGCGGCAATGGGCAATGTCGAGCGGGCGAGGCGACGCTTTCGCTTGCGACGGATCACTGACGCGGAGAGCCAATCCCTTCTCGCGCTGCAGCGATTCCGTCTGGTGCGGGACGGAGCCGGAATCAAGAGCTCGTTGACGACGCTTGGCCTCGCGAACTGGCAGCGGGCGCGCTACTCGGCCGCCCGCCCGTATTTCGTCGAAGGGCTGAAACGCTGCCGCGCCGACGGGACCGTTCCGGCGAGGCGCGATTTCTCACCAACCTCGCACTGCTCGCGAAGGCAGACGGCAACTACTCCGAGACACACGACCTGTTGACGCGGGCGATCGCGATCTATCGCGCTGTGGGAAATCCTCACCATCTGATCAGCGCGCTCAACAATCTCGGAAACCTGTACCGATCGCTGCACCAGCCCGAACGCGGCCGCGCCCCGCTGCAGGAAGCGATCGCAATCGGCGAGGCGAATGACGACGCGATCATTCTGCCGTTCGCGGTCGTCAACCTCGCGCTGATCGAGCTCGAGCTGGGCGAGCTCAATGCGGCGCAGCGCTACGCCGAGCGTGCATTGGCGATCGTCCGCAGAGGCGCCGATCGG
Organism: uncultured beta proteobacterium; assembly: GCA_963846855.1. Classification (GTDB taxonomy): domain Bacteria; phylum Pseudomonadota; class Gammaproteobacteria; order Burkholderiales; family Casimicrobiaceae; genus CAIWHR01. The sequence goes on along the minus strand of CAWJXK010000008.1, from coordinate 1,141,571 downwards.
CAGATCGAAATCGGCTGTCACGCGACGCTTGCGCGAATTGCGCTGGCCCGCGGATCGGCCGCAGAGGCTCGCCTGCACAATCGGACCGCGGCAACAATGGCGCGTGACCTGAGGCATCTACCGCTCCTGCTCGGCGCCGCAGTCAATGCGGCAGCCGCCTTGCGGCTGGAGGGTCACCCGGAATTGGCTGCGGCGATCCTTTGCATCGTGGAATCCCATCCGTCTGCCGGCAACCCGACCGCGACGACGTGGCGCGGGAACTGAAGGCGCTGGCGCCGGTGATCACCGACGACATGCTCGAAGCGGCGCGCATCCAGGCCGCACACCTGACGCTCGACGACGTCATTTCCCAGGCGATCGGCGACGCAGCCTTGGCCTGACCAGGCCTTCGGATCTTCTCCCGCCGCATCCAACGCTCGCCCAACGCTCGCTGCGTACTGTGCGGGCGTCAGGAGGCGGCGATGAGCGAGTCCGTGGTGTACGTGGTGCGGGTCTGGCGCGACGGAAAGTCGTTCCGCGCGACAGCGCGCGCCGTCGAGCACGAAGACACGCGGGTTTTCTCCGAGCCGCTGGGCCTGCTGCGCTTCCTGCAAGGGGAATCCGGCGCGAAGCCCGTCGCGACCGAGCGGGCATCGCCGTCGACGAAGCTCCATCGTTCGGCGCGACAGAACCGACCATGAGCGGGCTCTGCACACCATCCAGTGAGAGGATTCAATGGGCCATTCACTTTCGCAACTTGCACGCGGCGCGATTCGCCTGCGACTGCCTTGATCGCATTACTGATCCTGTTCTCCGGCAGCGTCGGGGCACAAGTCATCACCGAGTTCAGCGCCGGCATCACCGCCGTTGCCGGCCCTTACGGGATCACGACAGGCCCCGATGGCAACCTGTGGTTCACCGAACAACAAATCGACCGGATCGGACGGATCACCCCGCTCGGCGTCGTCACCGAGTTCAGCGCCGGGATCACCCATTTTGCGAACCCTCGCGGCATCACGGCCGGCCCCGACGGCAACCTCTGGTTCGCGGAAGCTGTCCTAAATCGAATCGGGCGGATTACCCCGCTCGGGATCGTCACCGAATTCAGCGTCGGCATCAGCGCCGTGCGAGCCCTGAGGGCATCACGGCCGGCCCCGATGGCAATCTGTGGTTCACGGAAGTCGTCGACGGATCGGGCGGATTACGCCAAGCGGCGTCGTCACCGAGTTCAGCGCCGGCATCACCGCCAATTCGGGACCGTCCTGTATCACGGTCGGCCCCGATGGCAACCTCTGGTTCACGGAATAGTTTTACGGCAACCGGATCGGGCGGATTACCCCGCTCGGGGTCGTCACCGAGTTCAGCACCGGCCTTAGCGCCAATGCGATGCCTTGGGCATCACGGCCGGCCCCGATGGCAACCTGTGGTTCACGGAATCCTCCATCGACCGGATTGGGCGGATTACCCCGCTCGGCGTCATCACCGAGTTCAGCGCTGGCATCACCGCCGGCGCGTATCCTGAAGGCATTACGGCCGGCCCCGATGGCAACCTGTGGTTCGCGGAATTCTAGCCTTCAACCGGATCGGGCGGATTACCCCAAGCGGCATCGTCACCGAGTTCAGCGCCGGCATCAGCACCAATGCGGCACCTTTTGGCATTACGGCCGGACCCGATGGCAACCTGTGGTTCACGGAACTTGGCGGCAGCCGGATCGGGCGCATTACCACGGTGCCAGTGCCACCACCGTCCCTGTTGGCCGCCGTCTCGCGCAAGGCGCACGGTGCCGCCGGCACGTTCGACCTGCCGCTGTCGTTGGTCATTCCGCCGAGCGTCAACCACAGCCCGACGACCGAACCGCGAATCGGACCGACGGCGACCATCGTCATGACCTTCGACGTGGCCATCATCGGCGCCACCATAGCGTTGACCGAGGGCACCGCGACATTCGGTGCGGTCGACGTTCAGCGGCAATGACGTGATCGTGCCGCCAGTGGTGTCATCGATCAGTACGTGACGTCGCGTCCACCACGCTCAGGATCTGCGGCGCCCCGCGCCCGTCCGCTCTTCCTCTGATGTAATCAAACCTCGTACGCTCGCTACCTGGATTGGTGAATGCGCAGCTTGCGCAGGCGTACGGCCACGAACTACCTAAAACGTGAATGCGAGCGGCACGCTACGTGGCGACAAGGGATTCACCAATGCCAACCTCACGAAGGCGCTGCCCCCGCCGTACAGGTTGAAGAGATCCGGCGCCAGGAAGGGCGCATCATGAACCTAGCGCGGCTCGATCGCACCGAGCCCGATGGTCGCCCTGCGGTTCGCCGCGCGCCCCGTCGGCGTCGCGTTGTCTCCGACGGGCATCCGGTCACCCTCGCCCAGCGCCGTGACACGGCCTGGGGCGATGCCCGACTTGACGAGCAAGGCCCGCACCGCGTCAGCACGCCGCTGCGACAGATCGTCGTTCGCGGCAGCGCGGCCGGTTGCGTCGGCGTGCCCGACGATGATGATCGGCGCGTCGATCCGGCGGAGCTCGGGCACGAGGACCGCAACCGCCTGGCTCGAGTCCGGGAGAAGGTCCGCGGATGCGGGCGCGAAGTGAAGATCGAACGCGGCCAGCCTCTTCATCAGCTCAGGATCGGTCGTCACCCCGATCTGCACGATCATCGGAGTCTTCGACAAACCTGCTGCCGCGAGGTTGGCGCGCACGGCGGACTCGATCTCATCGCGATGTGTGCGGGTCGACGTCTGCCCGGCGACCACCACGAGGTCGGGCCGCACCAGTACCTCGCCGCGTGTGCAGATACGCGAGAGGGGCACGATAGACCGCCTCCGTCACGCTCATCCACGCCGGATCCTCCGTCCAGCCGTCGTTGCAGACATTGCCCTGCGGGTAGCCCCAGAACGACACCGCGGACTCCATCGCGACGATCTTCACCGGCACTGGCGCGCGGCCGGACAGGCGCGGCTGTCCATCGACGAAGCGCAGCCATAATCCGGGCCGCTCGTCGGGGCAGGACGCCGATCTCGACGGCGTCGCGAACAGCGCGACGACGACAAAGGTCAGGCCTCCGCCAAGCGCGCAAAGCGTCAGATTTCGAACGCAACGAAGATTCGTCATCGCGAGCACCTTCCTAACCGATGGAATCGGCGCGGACGCGCCGGAGCCGCGCGATCAGTCGCGCTCTCTCGAATGCACTTTGCGGGCTCCGTGCGGAGGATTTCTGCAGGAATTCTGACGTCCGGGCGATCAATTCGGACAATGTCATCGCGCAGTCCGCGCCAGCCCGGCGACGGCCCGCACGTACGTGGTTCACCCGTTCGCGGCTACAATGGGCCGATCATGAACGCAACGGTCGTCCGCCCCGCTCCCTCCTCGCCCGCGACTTCCGGGACCCAGATCCTCGGGCGCAATGCCCGGCCGAGCCAGATCGTGAAGGCGCTCGACCTGTACGTGATCGGTCAGGAAGAGGCGAAGAAGACGATCTCCGTGGCCGTCTATTCGCACTTCAGGAAGATCGAGAAATCGGAGCGCGACGGCGTTCCGATCGTGAAGAGCAACGTCCTGCTGATCGGGCCGTCCGGCACCGGCAAGACGCTCACCTGCGAGACGCTGTCACGCATGCTGGGCGTGCCGTTCGTCACCGCCGAGGCGACCTCGCTCGCGCAGACGCGCTACGTCAACGAGGAGATCGACGCGATCCTGCAGCGGCTGATCGACAAGGCCGGCGGCGACCTCGCCCGCGCCCAGCAAGGCATCGTCTTCATCGACGAGATCGACAAGCTGAAGTCGCCCGACGCGACCCCGCACAGCGCCTCCGGCGAGAGCGTCCAGCACGCGCTGCTGAAGATCATGGAAGGCTCGCAGGTGAAGATCGGCACCGGGCAGTACATCGACACGACCAACATCCTGTTCATCTGCGGCGGCGCGTTCATCGGCCTCGACGACATCATGGCGCAGACGCACGGCTTCGGCTTCATTGCCACGTCCGACGACGAGAACCGGAAAATCCTCGACCGCCTCAACACGCGCGTGAAGCCGACCGACCTCTTCACCTACGGGCTCATCCCCGAGTTCACCGGACGCCTGCCGATCATCGCGCGCTTTCGCGATCTCACCCGCGAGATGCTGGTGCGGATCATGACCGAGCCGAGAGACTCGATCTACAGCCAGTTCCGCGAGATCTTCGCCAACGAAGGCGTCGAGCTCGTCGTGGAGCGGAAGGTGTTCGAGCAGATCTCCGAGCTCGCGATCGAATACAAGACGGGCGCGCGCAGCCTGCGCGGCCTGTTCGAAGAGCTGATCACCCCGATTCTCTTCGTGGTCCCCGATCACCCCGAGATCGGCAGCGTGCTGATCGGATCGCTCTTCACCGACCCGAAACTCGTCGGCAAGAGCTGACATCCTCTGCAGGACGTCGCGCGGCGGTCAGCGCAGCAGCTTGAATGCGTGGGTCCATTCGTTGCGCAGGAGTCCGGGGATGCACCACAGCATGCACAGCGGCTCGATCGCGCGCGCGGCCTCGGCCGCACCCATGTCGGCGACGTCCCAGCCAAACTGCTCGCAGATCGCCGCGACCGTCCTCTTGGTCGCGTCGTCATTGCCGCAGATGAACATCGTCGGCTTGCCGCCCGCGAAGCTCGGGTTGACCATGAAGGCGTTGCCGACGGAGTTGAAGGCCTTCACGAAACGCGCATCGGCGAATTCGCGCTGCAGCCGCTCCATCAGCGAGTCTTCGAGGCTCGTGAAGAAACGCAGCACGCCGTTGACCGGCGGAGCGTCCGCGATCGGATTGGTCGCGTCGATGACGGCTTTCCCGGCGAGGTTCTCGGCGCCCGCGGCGCGTAGCGCGTCTCCCGCCACCGATCCCTTCACCGCGAGGACCAGGATCTCACCGAGCCTCGCCGCATCCCTGAAACTCGCGACGCGCGCCGCGGGATTCTTCGCGGCCCACGCCGCGAGCTTAGCAGGCTCGCGCGTTCCCAGCGTGACCTCATGCCCGTGCTTCAGGAACCCGCGGGCAAGTGCCTGCGCGACGACGCCGGAACCCAGTATGCCGATCTTCATGGAGACCTCCGCGGTGAGATGTCCGTCGGGCATCCATTATCGTGTCAGGAGCGCGCCGCCGGCACCATCGGAGCCGACGCGGCCCGGCGCGCATCCGCGCGGATTCCCGCCGGCCGGGGCTTGCCCGGTGTCACTCCTTCTTCGGCTTCCTGGCGTATCCGCTCGAGCGCATGCAGGCGTCGTACATCCGGTTGAACGTGCCGTGAGTGGGATCCATCGGGCCCCAGCCGAACTTCTTGTGGTCAGCCTCGGCCTGCTGCTCGCACATGTGCGCGTTGTCGAGGAACCGGGCGCGCGGCGTTGGCCCGGGATCGTAATCCTCGGCGGTCAGTGCCGGGGTTGCCGCGCAGCCCGCCAGCGCGAAGGCGGCAGCGATCGCCTGCAGGCCAAGCTTCATGTGCGCCTCCCTTGCCGATCTCGTCTCGAAACGGGCGAATGCCCGTCCGCTGCGGCGTCGATGACTATAGCAGGACACGCCCCCCGCGGCGCGCCGCGGGACGCCACCCGGCCATTCGCGCGATAATCGACGCTGCATCGCCGATCCGGAGGATGACGTGATTCGCGTATCGTTGCAGAGGATGGCATTGACCGCGTGCGCAGCGGCGTTTGCGTCGATCCCCGCGCTCGCCGCGGATCCGCCGGGGGCGCGGGATCCGGAAATCGCGCGCCTCGTTCGCGACGTCTCGCCGGCACGGCTCGAGAGCTACGACCGGACGCTCGCGGGATTCGGCACGCGCCATTCCCTGTCGGTCGCCGACGACCCGAAGCGCGGCATCGGCGCCGCGCGCCGCTGGATCAAGGAGACGCTCGACCGCTGCGCCGCCGAATCCGGCGCGCGGCTCAAGGTCGATTTCGACGAGTTCGTGCAGGCCCCGACGCCGCGCGTGCAGACGCCGTCGACGCTGGTCAACGTCGTGGCGACACTCGAAGGCGTCGATCCCGCCGCGAAGGCGCGCACTCTGGTCGTGTCGGGTCACTACGACTCGATGTGCGGCAACGTGATGAACGCGCAATGCGACGCCCCCGGCGCCAACGACGACGCCTCAGGCACTGCCGTGGTGATGGAGCTCGCCTGCACGATGGCGAAGAGCCGCTTCCCCGCGACGATCGTCTTCATGGCCGTCGCCGGCGAGGAGCAGGGACTGCTCGGCGCGACGCACTGGGCGCAGGCGGCGCGCGAGCGCAACGCTCGTGTCGAGGCGATGATCACCAATGACATCGTCGGCAATTCGCACGACGAGAACGGGCAGCGCGACGCCGGCACTCTTCGGCTGTTCGCCGAAGGCGTTCCGGCCGGCAAGGAGCTCGCCGAGGAATGGCAGCGGCGGCTCGAAACGGGCGGCGAGAACGATTCGCCCGCGCGCGAGCTCGCGCGCACGCTGCGCGATGCCGCGCAGCGCTACGTTCCCGACATGACGGTCAAGATCGTCTACCGGCGCGACCGTTACCTCCGCGGCGGCGACCACATCCCGTTTCTCGCCCGCGGCTTTGCGGCCGTGCGCTTCACCGAGGCCCACGAGGACTTCCGACACCAGCACCAGGACGTTCGCGTTGTCGACGGCGTTCAGTTCGGCGATCTGCCGCAGTTCGTCGATTTCGACTACCTCGCGAGCGTCGCGCGCGTGAATCTCGCAGGCCTCGCGACGCTCGCGAAGGCGCCCGCTCCGCCCATCGGCGTGCACATCGAGGCGCTGCGCCTCGAGAACGGGACGACGCTGTCGTGGCTCGCCAACCCGGAGCCCGATCTCGCCGGCTACGAAATCGTCTGGCGCGACACCACGGCACCGTACTGGCAGGGCGCTTCATTCGTCGGCAACGTCACGCGCGCTAGCGTTCCGCTGTCGAAGGACGACCATCTGTTCTCCGTGCGTGCGGTGGGCGCCACCGGTCAGCGCAGCCTCGCGACCTACCCGCTGCAGCTTCGCAATCCGGCGCCGGCGACGTCGAAGTGAGCGCCTTCGGCGTCGCCGCCATCGCCCACCGTCCATCGCGGTTCGGTCGGCCGTCGTCATGACGGGCGGACTTCGGGCAGGACCGCCGCCTGTCGGCGGAAATCGGCATCTTCGATGCAATGTTTTCGCATCGCCACCGACTAACGCACAGGCGCCGCGATTCCGGAGCCGCATCGAAAAGGAATATCCCATGCTGCCCGTTTTGCGCCGTCTTATCACATTGATTTCGCTGCCAATTATCCTGGGGGCGACGGGCTGCGATGCGGTCCCTCTTCCCGCGCCGGCCGTCGATGTGCCGGCGGCGTCCGTCAAGGCTCCGCAAACCGCCGTGTTCGCCGGCGGCTGCTTCTGGGGCGTCGAAGCGGTGTTCCGCCACGTGAAAGGCGTGAGCCGCGCCGTCTCAGGCTACGCCGGCGGCACCACGAAGAATCCGATCCTACGAGCAGGTCAGCAGCGGCGACACGGGACACGCCGAATCGGTCGAGGTCACCTACGATCCTGCGCAGGTTTCCTATGGCCAGCTCCTCAAGGTGTTCTTCCAGGTCGCGCACGATCCGACCCAGCTCAACCGCCAGGGTCCGGACCGGGGAACGCAGTATCGATCCGCGGTCTTCTACACCAACGACGAGCAGAAGCGCGTCGCCGAAGCCTACGTCGCGCAACTGGGTGCGGCCAAGGCATTCAACGGCTCGATCGTGACGCAGATCGCGCCCCTCACGACGTTCTGGCCGGCCGAGGGCTATCACCAGAACTACCTCGCGCTGCACCCGAGCCAGCCCTACATCGTCTTCAACGACTTGCCGAAGCTCGACGCGCTGCGCACGCAGCTCCCGACGCTCTACGCGGCACGCTGATCAGAGGCGGCAGCCCCGCGGCGCGCGCGGGCGGCGCGGCGCTGGTAAAGTAGCGGGCCTCCCGCCGTCACGGCCCGCCCATGCACTTCATCCGCTCGAGTCTTGCCGCGCAGGCCCGCGCCGCTGGTACCTTCGCTACGTGCCTCCTCGTCCTCGTCGCGAGCGGATGCACGTCGACGCCCGGCGAGGCCCCCGACGCCGCCAAAGCGCGCGCGCAGGGGATCGTTGCCAATACGATCCGCACCGACCAGGACCGGCGAATGGATGCCTCCCGCAATCCGGTGGAGTTCATTCCCTTCACCGGCGCCATGCCCGGCATGCAGGTCGAGGACGTCGCCGCCGGCGCCGGCTACACGACGCAGCTGATGGCCCTTGCCGTCGGGCCGGCCGGCAAGGTGTACGCGCAACGCGAGACGCCCGGGCCAGCGCTGACCAAGCGGCTCGCCGACAATCCGCAGCCCAACATCGTCATCGTGCTGCGGCCGTTCGAGGATCCGGTGCCGCCCGACGCGCCGAAGCTCGATCTCATCACCATCGTCAATAACTATCACGACATCACATATCTTCCGGTCGACCGGACGAAGATGAACCAGCGCCTCTACGCGGCGCTGAAGTCCGGCGGCCACCTGGTCGTGGTCGACCATTCGGCCAAGGCCGGAACGGGCGTTTCCGCCGGCAAGACCCTGCACCGGATCGACGAGGCCGTGGTCGTCGCGGAGATGCAGCAGGCCGGATTCGTGCTCGAGGCGGAAGGCACGTTCCTGCGCAATCCGGCGGACACGCGCGAGACCTCGTCGGGCAACGCCGATCCGCCGACCGACAAATTCGCCTTGCGTTTCGCGAAGCCCAAGTGACGCAGCCGCCGCGACAAGACGACTCGCCTCGCGAGTCGGCGCTCCGAAACGCCCGACCCGGTTCCGGAGGGCCGACGGATCGACCGGCCGGCCGACGGTATCGGTCTGCGTCCCGCACGCTCGCGCTCGTGGCGCTCGTGGCGCTGCCGGCGCTGTGCGACGCGGAGAGGTTCGTGCCCCTGGGCACCCAGCCCGACGGCGCCGAGGTCTCGGTGCAGGCCTCGCCTGCCCGCGCCTACGCGGGCGGCAGGCGGCAGGGCTGGTTCCGCATCCTGCCGCAATCGCCCCGATCGATCACCGACGAGAACGGCGTGAAGCAGAAATACACGGACATGCTGGCCCTCAACGTCGCCGATTGCCCGGTCCTGAGAATGGGCGCGGCGTCGATGCTGTACCGCGACGCCAAGGGCAAGGTGGTCGCCCGCTTCGAGTTGCCGGCCAATTCGGTCGAATACGTCGACGTAAAGCCGGGAACGATCGGCGCGACGATGCTGGGTTGGTTGTGCTCGTCGCCCAAGGCCGCGGCGGCGCCCGTGTTTCCGGGCCCGGTTTCTCCCTTCAAGTGAGCGCGGTGGCGATGAAGCGTTCATCGCAGGAGATGCAGACGTGACTTGGCTCGTTGCCGGTCTCATCGTGTTCCTCGGTGCGCACTCGGTGCGCATTTTCGCGGAGGACTTTCGGACCGCGCAGATCGCGCGGCTGGGGCTGCATCGATGGAAAGGCCTCTACACGCTCGTGTCGATCGCCGGCTTCGTCCTGCTCGTCTGGGGATTCGGGCAGGCGCAGCAATCGCCGGTCCTGTTGTGGACATCGACGCCGTGGACGCACTACGTCACAATCCTGCTGACACTGCCCGCGTTCGTGCTCGTCGCGGCGGCGTACGTTCCGGGCAACCGGATCAAGGCGAAAATCGGCCACCCGATGGTCGCTGGCGTGAAGACCTGGGCGTTCGCGCATCTCGTTTCCGCGTTCATGCTCGCCGAGATCGTGCTGTTCGGAAGCTTTTTCATCTGGTCCGTGCTCGTCTACGTCTCATCGCGCCGCCGCGATCGCGCCGCCGGCACGATATACCCGCCCGGTACGGTCGCGCGCGATGCGGTGACTTGCGCCGTCGGCGGCGTCGCGTGGTTCGTGTTCGGGTTCTGGCTGCATGAAGCGTTGATCGGATACGCGCCATTCGGCGCCTAGCGGCGCGCATCGATGCCGGCGCGACCGCCCGTGGCAACGGTACCGAGCCTGCCGTGGATCGTGCGGCTGCGCGCGAGCCACCGGCTGGCGCTGACGGTGGCGGCCGGCGTGGCCGTGTACTTCGTGGCGGCGGAGTTCTTTTCGGTCAAGGCCCGCATGCTCATCGCGTGGGACGTTGGCGTATCGATCTACCTCGGGCTCGCGTGGGCCGTGATCGCGAAGGCGGACGCAGCGATGACGAGGACCCGGATGCGCACGCAGGATCAGGCCGCATTCGTGATCTTCCTGACGATCGTGACGTCGGCGTGCGCGAGCATCGTCGCGATCGCGCTCCTCATGGCCGAGGTGAAGGATGCGCCGTTGTTGCAGCGCTCGCTGCACCTCGGGCTCGCCGTGCTCGCGCTCACGCTGTCGTGGCTGCTCATCCAGACGCTGTTCGGCTTCCACTACGCGCACCGCTATTACACGCATTCGAGCGATCCCGACTGCGAGCCGCAGGGCCTCGCCTTTCCGGGTGGACAGGACCCGGATATCCTCGACTTCGTCTATTTCTCGTTCGTCGTCGGGATGACGTCGCAAACGTCGGATGTCGCGGTCACCGGGCGCCACATGCGGCGCCTCACGCTGATCCACGGATTCCTGAGCTTCGTCTTCAACATCGCGATCCTGGCGATGGCGATCAACATCATCGCCGGCAGCACCCTATAGGCCGCCGGGTTGCGCGGAACTGTCGCGGTTCCTTCACAGTCCTGTCATGCGTCGGCATTACATCTAGCGATATTTCGACGAGGTGAATCATGCTCTCCGTGCGTTCCTGGTGGTGCGCGTTTCTCATTTTCATCACGGCCATCGCAATTGCAGGATGCGGCGGCGACGCCATGGTCTCGCGCGACGCAGCGACCGAGCGCGCACTGGCGAGGATCGAGCACGTCGTTGTGATCTACGGCGAGAACCGCAGTTTCGACAACCTCTACGGGCTGTTTCCCGGCGCCAACGGCATCGCCGGCGCGACATCGGAGCAGACCTGGCAGCGCGACCGCGACGGGTCGCTCTTCGCGATGCTTCCGCCAACGTGGAAGTCGGACGGCAAGACACCGGATCCGGCCTATGGCGCATCGCTCGCCAACGCCCCGTTCCGGATCGATCAGCCGCCCATCAATCTGCCGCTCGTCACTGCGACGCGCGATCTGGTGCACCGCTTTTACCAGAACCGCGAGCAGATCAACGGCGGCAAGCTGGACCAATATGCCGCGTGGTCGGACGCGGGCGGATTCGTCATGGGCTATTACGACGGCAGCTCGCTGCCGCTCTGGGCGCTTGCGAGGCAGTACACGCTGGCCGACAACTTCTTCATGGGCGCCTTCGGCGGATCGTTTCTCAACCACTTCTGGCTGATCTGCGCATGCACGCCGACATTTCCGAATGCTCCGGCCTCGCTCGTGTCGGCGCTCGATGCGAATGGCAAGCTGGCGCAAAAGCCGACCTCGCCGGCCAGCGCAATGAATGGCGCACCGCAGTTCGTCAACGACGGCGCGCTCACACCCGATTTCTACGCCGTCAACACGATGCAGCCGGCGTACCAGCCGAGCGGCATTCCACCGGCTCCGGGTGGCGATCCGACACAGGCCGATCCAGCGAAGCATCCACTGCCCACGCAGACCACCACGACCATCGGGGACACGCTGTCGGCGAAAGGGGTCGAGTGGGTGTGGTACGCGGGCGCGTGGAACGCCGCCGTCGCAGACGGCATGCAGGCACCCGCGGTCAAGAGAACCGTGATCTATGATCGCGCGGCGGGCGCGGCGAATTTCCAGCCGCATCATCAGCCGTTCAATTATTTCAGCCGGTACGCCCCCGGCACCGCGGAGCGCAATCGAAGGCTCAAGGACTATACGGATCTCGTCGCCGACATCGACGCGGGAAAGCTCCCGGCCGTCGCGTTCTACAAGCCGCAGGGCAATTTCAACGAGCACCCGGGCTACACCGACGTGTTCTCGGGCGACCAGCACATCGCGGCTGTGGTCGCGAGGATCAGGTCGAGCCCGATCTGGAGCTCGACGCTGATCGTCATCACCTACGACGAGAACGGCGGATTCTGGGACCACGTCGCGCCGCCCGCCGGCGATCGATGGGGCCCGGGAACGCGCGTCCCGACGATCCTGATCGGCCCGATGGTCAAGAAGGGGTTCGTCGACCGGACGGCCTACGACACGACGTCGATCCTCAAATTCATCACGCGCCGTTTCAAGCTCGAGCCGTTGCCCGGTGTGCGCGCGAGCATGGGCGACCTCACCACCGCGATCGAGGCGAACGCCGCGAACTGAAGCGGTGCGAAAGGCCTCCCCGACCGTCCGCACGCATCGCATGGCCGCGATGCGCCGCCGCGGCTAGAAGTGGCGCAGGTTCTTTTCCCGCGCGAAGCCCATGTCGGTCGTCGTCTGACGCAGCCGGTGTGACAGGAACTGCGCGAACGAGCGGTACAGCCGGGCGGCCATCGGCGGCGACGCATCGAGGACCGAGCGCATCCTGCCGTAGTCGAAGCGGAACAGTGCCGTGGGCTCGAGCGTCTCGACGGTCGCCGAGCGTTTCGCGCCGTCGAGCAGCCCCATCTCGCCGAAATGCGCGCCCGACGCCAGCGTCGCGACGTTCACCGTTGCCCCACCCGCAGAGAGGGTGCTGATGCGCACCGATCCGTCCTTGACGAGATAGAGCGCGGTGGCGGCCTCGCCGCTGCGAAACACGGGCATTCCTCCCGCCAGCGTCATCGGCTCGGCGATCTTCGCGAGCTGCGCGCGCTCGTCCGGGCCGAGCTCGCTGAAGAGATAAACGCTTTGCAACAACGCGTCGGAGATCATCGTTTCACCATTTTCCCGTTCTGAAGGTGGAAGTGCGGCGGATTGTCGCTGGTCGGTCGCCGCCACGCATTCGCGCCCGCAGCGCGCGTCGGACAACCGCCCCGGTGCGAGCGTAGCAAAACCGGCGGCCGGAGGATACTGCACCGAACGCCTTGCGTCGCCGCCGCCGCGTGGCGAGCGCGCGCAATTTTCGGTACGCTGCGGGAATCGACGCTCGAGCGCCACCCGCCGCCATGAACGTATTGCTTCGATGCGCGTTCGCGCTCCTGCTCGCCTCGCTCCTCTGCCAGACGGCGCAGGCCGACGCCCCAATCGTCCGCGACCTGCCGCCCGGCATGCACGTGCCGGAAGGCGCGATGCCCGGCCCCGGGTTCGACGCCGACAGGGCGACCGAAGCCTGGCTCGCCATCCTGTCGCCGGAACAGCGGGCGATGTCCGACGCGTACTTCGAGGGCGGCTACTGGGTCGAATTCCTCGGCGCGCTCTATGCGATCGGCGTCATGGCGATCCTGCTCGTCACAGGTGCCAGCCGAAAATTGCGCGATCTTGCCGTGCGCGCGAGCCGCCGCCCAAGGCTCAACGTTGCGCTTTACGCGGCGGGATTCCTCGCTCTCGTGTGGGCGTTGCAGCTTCCGTATACGATCTACACGGACTACTTCCGCGAGCACGCGTACGGGCTGTCGACGCAGGCGTTTGCGCCATGGATGGGCGAGCGGTTCACCGAGCTCGCGGTTTCCCTCGTCATCGGCCCGGTCGTGATCTCCGTCCTCTACGCCGGCATTCGCCGCGCCGGAGCGCGCTGGTGGATCTGGGCGACGGGATTCGCCTTCGTGTACACGCTCCTCATCGCCATGATCTACCCCGTGTTCATCGCCCCGCTGTTCAACGACTACAAGCCGCTGGCCGAAGGAGAGATCCGCGACGCCGTGCTGTCGCTGGCACGCGCCAACGAAATTCCGACCGAGCACGTCGAATGGTTCGACGCATCGCGCCAGACGACGCGGATCAGCGCGCACGTTGCGGGCATCGCCGGCCTGGCGCGGATCAACCTCAACGACAACCTGCTGAACAAGACGTCGCTGCCGGAAATCCGCGCCGTGCTCGCGCACGAGATGGGGCATTACGTGCTGAACCACTCGTTCAAGCTCACCGTCTACTTCACGTTGATTTACGGCCTGTCCTTCGCGATCATGCATCGCATCTTCGATCGCGCGCTGACGCGCTGGGGCCCGAGGCTCGGCCTGCGCGATCGCACGGATCCCGCCGCGTTGCCGCTCGCCGCGGCGATCCTGATCGGCGTGATGTATCTGCTGACACCGCTCACGAACTCCGTGGTTCGCAGCACCGAGGCGGAGGCGGACGCGTTCGGGCTCAACGCGGCCCGCGAGCCTCAGGGATTCGCGTCGGCCTCGATGCGCCTGTCGACCTATCGCAAGCTGAAACCCGGGCCGCTCGAAAGAATCATCTTCTACGACCATCCGAGCGGATACGATCGGGTTCATCAATCGATGGTGTGGCAGAAGGAGAACCTCTGACCATCGCGCACCCGGTCGCAGTTCCGGTGCCGGCGCGACAAGCATCGCGGGCCGCGCGTCCGCGCGGATTTCTGCCCTGGCGGCGCTCGTCGCGTCCGCAATGATTGCCGCTTGTACAACCTCTCCCATGACACCCACCGCCTCGCCCACCGCCTCCCCCGCCACCGTCGCCCAGCTTGCACCTACGGGAACGCTGCGCGCCGCGATCAACTTCGGCAACCCGGTCCTCGCGATGAAGGATCCCGCGACGGGCGAGCCGCGCGGCGTGTCGGTCGACCTTGCGCGCGAGCTTGCGAAGCGCCTGGGTGTGCCTCTTGCGCTCGTCACCTACACCGCCGCCGGCAAGGTCGTCGCGGACGCGCGCGCGAACGTCTGGGACATCGCCTTCGTCGCGATCGACCCTGCGCGCGCCGTCGACATGGACTACAGCTCCCCGTATGTGCTGATCGAGGGCGCCTACGCCGTTCCGCGCGGATCCCCGATCCAAGGCAATGCCGACGTCGATCGTGCCGGGAACCACGTCGTGGTTGCGCCAGGGAGCGCCTACGATCTCTATCTTTCGCGCGAGCTCAAGCACGCGCAGATCGTGCGCACCGCGACGTCACAGGCGCCCGTCGCGACAATGATGGCGGAGCGCTACGAAGTCGCGGCGGGAGTGAAGCAGCAGCTCGAAGTCGACGTAAAGCGCATCCCGGACGTACGGCTGCTCGACGGTCGGTTCATGGTGATCCGGCAGGCGGTGGCCACGCCGACCGGCCGGCCGGAAGGCGCGCGCTACCTCGCGGAATTCGTCGAGGAGATGAAGGCGTCAGGCTTCGTGGCGGAAGGGCTGCGGCGTAGCGGCGTCGAGGGCGCGGTAGTGGCGCCGCCCGGGGGCCGGGACCCTTGACGTCGCCCGGCTTCGCGCCGGACCGGCGGCAGGTGCGCCTGCGTTGCAGTATGATCGAATGCCTGTACATGAAGGGGTCGCAATGAAAGCACGTCATTGGCTTGCACTGCTCGCCGCGACGACTGCGTTGTCCGCGCAGGCTGCATTGAAGCCGGGCGACAATGCCCCCGAATTCAAGGCCCCGGCCTCGCTCGGCGGAAATGTCTTCACGTTCTCGCTCGCCGACGCGCTGAAGAAAGGTCCGGTCGTCCTGTATTTCTATCCCGCCGCCTTCACGACCGGGTGCACGCAGGAAGCGCACGATTTCGCCGAAGCCACCGACGCGTATCGCGCGCTGGGCGCGACGGTGATCGGCGTCTCGCACGACGACATCGACACGCTCAAGAGGTTCTCCGTGAGCGAATGCCGGAGCAAGTTCGCCGTTGCCGCGGACGCCGACGCGAGCATCATGAAGTCGTATGACGCGGTGTTCAAGCTGATGCCGAAATATGCGGATCGCACGTCGTACGTGATCTCGCCCGACGGACGCATCGTCTACGCCTACACGGCCATGGATCCGGACAAGCACGTCGAGAACACGCTCGACGCTCTGCGGAAGTGGTCGGCGCAGCAGAAGCGCTGAGCGCATCGCGGCGCCGAGGGCGCCGCTGCCGACGGGAGGCGCTGCGGTCCATTGGCCGCGGCGACAGGGGGAAGACGGATGGGCGACACGCCGAAAGCCACGCCGGAGCTTGCGTCGGGTGATGGCGCCCAACGCGAGGGCGATCCCGGATCCGCATCGGACGCCCCCGCCGCCGCAACACCCGCACCCCGCTCCGATGCATCCGCGGCGCAGGCCGATCCGCAGATCGAAGCGACCCGTGCCGATGCGCCTGCCGCGCCCGCCCGGCAACATCTGCGTTTCGCGTTCACCGGAAAGGGGAGCGATTATTTCCGGATCTGGATCGTCAACCTGCTGCTGACGCTCGTCACCGTCGGCCTGTGGTCGCCGTGGGCGAAAGTGCGCAAGCGTCGCTTCTTCTACGGGCACAGCTGGCTCGCCGACGCCAATTTCGAGTATCACGCCAATCCCGTCGCGATCCTGCGTGGACGACTGATCGCGTCGGCTGCGATCGGCGTCTACTGGGTCCTCGAGAACCTCGTCCCCCGCGCGGCGCCGTGGCTGCTGGGCGCGCTGCTGTGCGGCGCCCCGTGGATTGTCGCCCGCTCGCTCGCGTTCAACGCTGCCAACTCCAGCCACCGCGGCATCCGGTTCGGGTTTTCCGGGACGCCGCGCGACGTCGCGCTCGCGATCTGGCCGCTCGCGCTGTGGCTCGTCGCGTTCGTGTGGGCGAGCCGCGACACGCTCGATGCATTCGAGAGTCCGTCGCGCTATGCGGGGCAGCTCGGCGTCGTGTATCTCGTGCTGCTCGTCGCGTATCCCTACGCGATCGCGCAGATCCGCCGCCTGACGATCGGCAAGTCCGCCTGGGGAGACCAGCCGTTTCGGACGACGCTCAGGGTGCGCAGCGTCTATGGCATCTACCTCATCGGCATCGCGCTGTGCGGGATTCCGCTCGTCGGTGCCGGCATACTCGGTTTCTTCCTCGCCACCGTCGCCGGAATGGTGATGAAGGGATCGCCAGCAATGATCTTCGTGTCCATGGGATTCTTCCTGCTGGCGTGGGCCGCCATCGTCATCGTGTGGACCGCGTACAACCGGTCGCGGCTCACCAATCTCGTGCTCAACACGGCGACGCTCTCCCACATCGCGCAGCTGCACAGCGCCGTCTCGGCCCGCAAGCTTGCACGGCTCTACGCGGGCAACGTGATCGCGATCGTCTGCACCGGCGGACTCCTGATACCGTGGGCGGTGGTACGCGTCACCCGCTATCGGCTGCAGTGCATCACCACGGAGATCGAGGCATCGCAGGACGCCGTCACCGCAGGCGTCGCACAGGTGCCGGCCGCCACGGGTGAGGAGCTCTCCGAAATGCTCGGATTCGATCTCGCGCTATGACTCCGATGCCGGCAGCGTCGTTCTCCGCCCGCTGGTTCGACGGACGCACCGCGGCAGGCGCGGCAGCGACGCTCACGGTGGCCGACGGAATGCTGCACGCGAGCGCCGGCGAGGCGGCTCGGCTCGAGATTCCCTTGCGCGAGGTGTCGACGTCGGCGCCGGTCGCGGGCGTGCCTCTGCGAATCACCGTGCCCGGCGGCGGCGTGTTCGTGCTGGATGACGCCGCAGCCGATCCGCGCGCGTTCGGCGCAAGGGTGCCTCAGGGCTTTGTGCATCGGCTTGAGCGCAATCCCGCCGTGGTCGTGATCGCGCTCCTCGGCGTCGCAGCCATCGCGGTGCTCGCGTACCGGAACGTCATTCCCTGGCTGGCCGGCGCCATCGCGCAGCGCATTCCCATTGCCGCCGAGGCGCGATTGGGCGACGCGGCCCTCGCCAGCCTCGATCGCCTGATATTCGCGCCGAGCAAGCTCCCGGCCGCGCAGCGCGCCGACCTCGAGGACCGGTTCCGTCGTCTCGCCAGGGTCGCGGAGCTGCCGGCGGAGCCGAAGCTCGTCTTCCGCAACGGCCGGCGGATCGGCGCGAACGCGCTCGCCCTTCCCGGCGGGACGGTTCTCGTCACCGATCAACTCGTCGCAAGGATGGCCTCTCCGGACGAGGTCACCGCGGCGCTCGCGCACGAGCTCGGCCACATCGCGCACCGGCACACGATGCGCCAGATGCTGGAGCAATCGGCGAGTGGCTTGATCCTGGGCGCGGTACTGGGCGACGTGAGCGGCATCGGCTCGCTCGCCGCCGCGGCGCCGGCGATGCTGATCGGCTTGAGCTATTCCCGCGCGAGCGAGGAGGAGGCCGATGACTACGCGCTCAAGCTGCTGCCGCGCGCGGGCCTGTCGCCGGCGCTCCTCGCCGACTCGCTGGAGGCGATCGCGGCGCCCGACTGCTCGCCGGCGGAGGCGGCAGACGCGGCCGCGGCCGCCGACAAGGAAAGCGGCGAGGATTATTGCCCACGCAAACGCCGCGGGCGCATCGCGCCGCCCGCGTACCTTTCGACGCATCCGGATCTCGAAGAGCGCATCGCCCGCGCGCGCGCGGCGCTACCTTGACATCGCCGCGCGCTCGCCGGGCACAGCAGGCCGCGCTCGGGGACAGTCGCCTTACTTGAAGTTCACTTCCTGGAAATTCCTCACGCCGACAATTTCCCGCATGTCGCTGCGCTTGACGAGCTGTTCCATCTGCGCCTTCTCGGGTCCGATCATGCTCTCGACCAGCGCGTCGAACTTGTCGTCGGCGCCGTCGAACGCCGCCCAGTTCCTCGACTCCACGAGCAGAAGCATGTTCCAGTCGTCGCGGCTCGCGGCGTTGCCGTCGAGGATCTTGTAGGAGACGACGAGGTTCTGCTTCTTGGCCGCGTCCATCACGCGCCGCCAGTTGGCGGCGAGGTCGGCAAGATAGGTCGTGTCCATACCGTACTTGACGCGGACCATCGTCACGGTCCACACCGAGCCCTGCGTGTAAGGCCGATCCGCCGCCGTCGCCGCGGTGGCCGCCAGCGCGGCGCAGCAAAGCGCCGTCACGAGCATCTTGATTGATCGCATTTGAATCCTCCTCGTCAGGTGGTGAAATCGTTCAAGTCCGCGGCCGCCGCGGCGCGGGGTGCGCCCTGCCCTGCCCGGCAGCCTGCAGGCCGCCGCGCGGCCGCGCACACCGAACAGGAAGGTAGCAATTGCGGCGTCCACGCGTGCGAGCACGCGACGAGGTGCCGAGAGGCGCGACAGCGCGCTTCGGGCGGCGACCGGCGGGCCTGCCGGGCGAAGCGCCGCCGGGTAGTACACTTGACCACGGTCCCGGCGTCGCAATAGAACGATGAAACTCTCCCTTAGCTCATGTTCTGGCTCTCGCTGGTATTCGCGTGCCTGTGCCTCGCCTATGCGGGATTCGGATTCTCGTCGATCGAAGCGAACGCGGATCCGCAGATCGTTGAAGACGGCCGCGGATACGCCTGGTTCTGGCTCTTCCTGGGCAGCATCGGCGTCGTCCTGGCCATCGTCTCGTGGCGGCTGACGAAGGAAAGGCAGGACTCCGCCAGCGAGTGACGGCGGCCGTCGCTGGGGAGCGCGTCAGGTCCTGCGCCCGGGACTGTGCCCGCCCAGGAGAATCACCGGCTTCGGCCGGTTCTGCGGCAGGCATTCGCGCCTGCCCTCAGGCGCACTTGCCCTTTGCGTTCGACCATTCGAGCTGGACCGTGTGTCCCGCGACCTTGCGGAAATTCCAGGCGCAGATGTCGCCGATCTCGCCATTGACGTCGTCGTACCAGCCTTGGCCGGGGATGGGATCGGTGATCGCCTCGCACAGTTCGTGCGAACTCGTCCCGGTGATCGCGTCCTGCGCGGTCATGCCGCCCAGGCACCCGTTGCAGGTCGGGTACGGCATCACCGCGTAGTACGTCGCTCCGGCGTTGCTGTGATAGCCGCAATAATTCTGGCACGACTTGCTCCCGCCCATGATCGACACGATTCCCGGGTCGAGATAGACGAAATAGAGCGTGTTCGCGTTCGGCTTCGGAACGGTCTTCGCCTTGATCCACTTGGCGAGCGCCTGCTTGACTGCGCTGTCGGTCACGCTGCCGGTCGGTGCGGCGACGCTGACGATCTTGCTGCCGACGAACTTGCCGTGGCCGATGGACTTGCCCGGCACCGAATATTCGGCGAGCTGGTCGAGGAGTTCGCTGCCGAGGATGTCGGCGAAGAACTGATTGATGCCGGCCCGGATCGGCTTCGCAGTCGCGCCGCTCCACTTTCGGCCCCAGAAGACCGTGTACACCTCCACGTTGCGCAGCAAGGGGCCGCCCCGATAGGTCAGCGTTGCGGACGCCGGAGCGAAATGCGGCTTGCCGTCGAACAGGTCGCCGGCGTCGCGCGCGGCGAGATCGCCGAGCGCAAACATCGATTTGCCGGTGTGCAGCGGGACGATCCGGACGGCCTCGCCCGCGGGGAAAGGCGTTGTGGATTTTCGCGTCACCCGGCGCGCAGTCCGGCTCGACGACGGCGCTTTCGCGGCGGGCCGCGTGTTTGCGTTTCCCATTGCTCTACCCCTTCGGTATCGTCGGGCGTGCCGAAAATGATACGACAATTTGCGCATGCGCCGTCGCGGCCGTGCCGGCCGCGCGCAGGGGCGGTTTCCCCGCGGCGCCCGTTTGGCGGGATAATGGTCAGGAGCGTCGTCAAGCTCTTGCGGAGATTCGCATCATGACCGACATCGTCGGCCTCCTCGGCGCCGAAGCCGAAGGCCTGCTGCAGCACGTGTGCAAGGGAATCCCGAAATCATCGCTGCACGCTCCGGGGCCTGATTTCGTCGATCGGATCGTCGCGCCGGGCGATCGCCCGCCGGCGGTGATGCGCAGCCTGCAGCAGATGTTCGACCACGGCCGGCTCGCCGGAACGGGCTACCTGTCGATCCTGCCGGTCGACCAGGGGATCGAGCACAGCGCCGGCGCCTCGTTCGCGAAGAATCCGATGTACTTCGACCCTGAGAACATCGTGAAGCTCGCGATCGAGGGCGGCTGCAACGCGGTCGCCTCCACGCTCGGCGTCCTGGGCGCCTGCGCGCGCAGGTACGCGCACAAGATCCCGTTCCTGCTCAAGTTCAACCACAACGAATTCCTCACCTACCCCAACAAGTTCGACCAGATCTTCTTCGCCAGCGTGAAGCAGGCGAAGGACATGGGCGCGGTCGCGGTCGGCGCGACGATCTATTTCGGCTCCGAGGAATCGAGCCGCCAGATCGTCGAGGTGAGCCAGCGCCTTCGAGGCCGCCCACGAGATGGGAATGGCGACGGTGCTCTGGTGCTATCTGCGCAACGCGGCGTTCAAGAAGGACAAGGACTATCACGTGTCCGCCGACCTCACCGGCCAGGCGAATCACCTCGGCGTCACGATCGAGGCGGACATCATCAAGCAGAAGCTTCCGGAGAACAACGGCGGCTACCTCGCGCTCAGCACCAAGGAGAATCCCTACGGCAAGACCGACACGCGCATGTACACGCGAGCTCGCGACCGACCATCCGATCGACCTCACGCGATACCAGGTCGCGAACTGCTACATGGGCCGCGCGGGCCTCATCAATTCGGGCGGCGCGTCCGGCACCAACGACCTGCACGATGCGGTGCGCACCGCGGTGATCAACAAGCGCGCCGGGGGAATGGGGCTGATCTCGGGTCGCAAGGCGTTCCAGAAGCCGATGCAGGACGGCGTCACGCTGCTCAACGCGATCCAGGACGTGTACCTGTCCCGGGACGTCACGATCGCCTGACGGCGCTCAACGTCGCGCCGCCGCGCTGATTCGCCTGGCACCGGTCGCCATGGAACCGCACATCAACGACATTGCACGAGTCATCCAGCTCGCCGTCGCGCCGGTGTTCCTGCTGACGGCGGTGGCAACGCTCATCAACGCGCTCAACATCCGGCTCGGGCGCGCGATCGACCGGCGACGCGTGCTGCTCGACCAGATCACGCGCCTGTCGCCGGACGCGCTCGAAGGCGTGCACGTCGAGCTGCGCATCCTGTTCCAGCGCATCCGCCTCGTCTATCTCGCGATTCTCGCCGCGGTCGTCGGGGCGCTGCTGGTCTGCCTGGTCGTCGCCTGCGCGTTCGTCGGCGCGCTGACCGCCGTCGACCTGTCGCGGCTCGTCGCCGTGCTGTTCATCCTCTCGATGTTCGCGATGATCGCCTGCCTCGGCATCCTGCTGCGCGAGGTGTTCGTCGCGGTGACCGAGTCGACGTCGCACCACCGGCTGTTCTTCGCGAACCTCGACGCGGGCCGATAGGGAACCTCTGAACAAGTCCCACGCGGTTGCGCTGCAGGGCCAAATGCGGATGCATGCGAGACGCGCGACGAAGGTCGTAGTCCACACTACGATGCCGAGGAGCGCGGCAAAGCAGGCGCCGCATTTGGCAGCAGCCCGGAGGGACGGGGCTTTTCGGGCGGTCTGCTCATCTTGGTAAATGAGCACGAGGCTCGCTAAGGGGGCCGGCCATTAGCTTCACCTCGCCATTTGGCAACTGAGGCATCCCATCCCGAAAATTCCCCGTCGCAACCGTGCGGGGCTTGTTCAGAGGTTTCTGAGCGCGAGGGCCGGATCAGGACGCGCTGCCCGCGAGGTAGGACTCGCTGTCGGCGAGAAAATGCGGCCCGGCGTCGGAGCGCACCGCCGTTCCGACGCCATCGGCGGTCAGCACCTCGAGCAGCAGTGCGCTGGTGACGCCGCCGTCGATGATGTGCACCGAGCGCACGCCGCTGCGCACCGCCTCGAGCGCCGCCGTGAGGCGCGGCTGCATCCCGCCGTGCACCGTGCCGTCACGCAGGAGCCCTTCCGCCTCGGTGGCCGTCAGCACGTAGCGCAGCTTGCCCACGGCGTCGTGGACGCCGGCGACATTCGTCATGAGGATCAGCTTCTCCGCACGGAGAGCGCGCGCGAGCTCGCCGGCGACGATGTCCGAATTGATGTGATACGCGGTGCCGTCGGCGCCGACGCCGATCGGCATGATCACGGGGATGAAGCTGCGCGACAGCAGCAGATCGATCACGTCGGTGTCGATCGACTCGACGTCGCCGACGAATCCGAAATCCGGTGCGGGAGCGCCGGTGTCGTCTTGCAGCGGCGCCATCGCCCGCGCGTGGATGAAGCGCCCATCCTGTCCATTCAGCCCCACGGCGCGCCCGCCGAACCGGTTGATGTGCCCGACGAGCTCCTGGTTGCGCTCGTCCAGCACCATCTCGACGACCTGCAGCGTGCGCTCGTCGGTGATGCGCATTCCGTGATGCCGGCGGATCGCGATGCCCATCTGCTGGAGCAATGCGTCGATCCGCCAGCCGCCGCCGTGGACGACGATCGGCTTCATGCCGACGAGGCGCAGCAGTGCGACGTCGCGGGCGAATCCCGCGGTCAGCGCAGGGTCGGCCATTGCGGCTCCGCCGAACCGGATCACCAGCGTCGTCGCGTGGTAGGCCCGGATGTACGGAAGCGCCTCGGCGAGGATGCGGGCCTTCTGCGGAGCGGAAATGCCGGTGGCGGACACGGTAGGCGCGAACGAGCGCGAGACCGGTAGAGCTTATCCGAATTCCGCGTGAACCATGCCGGGAGGCATTTGTCCAATCCGGACGGTTTATGCTATTGTCATAGGACTGGCAGCCAACCGCGGAGGCCTCCCATGAAGGAACGTACCCTGCTCGCCGACCGGCTGTATTTCGGGCTGGAGCCCGATCGCCTGCGCAGCTCCGCCCAGCGCGTGCTGACCCGCGTCTCCGGCGTCCGCAAAGAGCACGCGCGCATCAGCGCCCGCAATCTGCGCCAGGATTTCGAGCTCACTACCGTCGAGGGCCAGCTGCTGGTCGGCGAGCTCGTCGCCAAGGGCCTGCTGCGTGAGCGTACGACGTCGGCCGGCCATTATCGTCCGACCCGCCGCCTCGCCGAGATCGCGAACGCCCGGGTGGTTCCGCCCCTGTCGCGCGCCCGCGCCAAGCTTTTGGTCGCCAAGGCAATCGAGCTGGCGACGCGGATCAACGTCCGCTGGTCTCGCAACCCGCTGGAAATCGAGACGATCGCGACCTTTGGAGGCTACATGAGCCGCGACAGCGAGATTGCCGATGTCGGGCTGGGCATCGTATTGCGGGTTCGGCCATTGGCGCGCCGATCACGCTTCCTGAAGGTCGGCACCAAGGCCGACGGCGCCCGGGAGATCAGGGCCGCGTTCGCCGCGCTGAGCTCCTATGTCCACGTGCAGCTCGTGAACGAAATGCGCGACGTGCCGCGGCCGTTCGCCGTGGTGTTCCACGACGACATGCCTTAGAGCCTGTCGGCACGGCAAGACGCCTGCCGTCAGGGGGATCAGTGGCTCGTTCTCAGCGCCACGTCGAGCCAAGCGCACAGGGCTTCCTTGAGGGCTACGCCTGCCCCGGCGAATCCTGAGTCGCGGGGGTCGAGCAACGCCGCGTGGTGAACGATGAGGTCGTAGGCGCGACGCCGATCGTCGGCGGTGAGCGCCGGATCGTGGATCGACTGGCGGAATGCCCGAGCTTCGGCAACGAAGCCTGTCGAGATGAAGCAGTACCGTTCGCGGCGCGGGTCCATGTAACCTCCTTCGAATCCCCGGAGTTCCAAGGCCCCGGCTATCGTTGCGCGGGAGCGCATCGGCCTCCCGTACCGGCACAACAGCATGGACTGTGCCAACTCCTTCGGTCAGGCGTTGAACATCGCTGGCGCTCCCTTCTGATCACTACAAGTTGTTCGGCGAAGGCCGTATAATTCGCCGGTTGCTTGATCGTCCGCATCGGCGCCTCGGCCGTCCGTCGTGCGTCGTTCCAATGCGGATTCGGGGAGAGATCTTGCTCGCAAGAATTTGGGCGCTGGCGGTGTTCGCCGGTGCATTCGCCATTGGGGCCGCGGCTCAGGGGCTCAACGTCACGCTCGCGGTCACCGAGGGCGTCACGTATCAGGCCACGCCCAAGGAAATCCGCGACAAGTTCGCGCCGCTCGCCGACTACATCAGCAAGGCCACCGGCCGGCACGTCAAGGTCGTCCTGGTGCCGGCGTACAACGACCTTCGGGTCGGCCTCGCGAAGCAGGAATACGACCTCGCGTTCGTCCACCCGGCCCATGTCTCGATGGCCGCGATCAAGTCCGGGCAGTACCGGGCGATCGCCTGGACCTCCGGCTTCACCGATTACACGGTGTCGCTGCTGACCAAGGCCGGCACGCCGATCAGGACGCTCGACGACGTTCGCGGGAACACCGTGGTGACGCCGGACCCGGATTCGATCACCGCCGTGATGGTGCGCGCGATGTTCCGCACCGGAAACCTGCCCACGACCAACGCCAAGCCGCCACCGTCCACCGCGGCGCGCGTGATCACGACGCGGTACCAGGATGCGGTGCCGTTCTATCTCGAACACGGCTTCGCGGATGTCGGCGCCACCGCGGCCCGCGCGGTCGTCAAGTCGTGGACCGACAAGGGCGGCATGGTACTGACGCAGTCGCGCTCGGTGCCGATCAAGCAGATCATTGCCTCGACGCGGATGTCCACCGAGGAGCAGGACCAGATCCGCGACGCATTGGTCGGCATGAGCCAGACAAAGGCCGGGCGCGAAGCGCTCGACGTCGTCGGTTACAAGGGATTCGTCGCGCCGAACCGGGATGTCGAGAACGCCGCCATCGCGTGGCTCGGGCTCTGAGGAACCTCCGGCATTTGCCGTTTCCGGAGCAGTGCGGCGCGCGCCGCCGCGCGGTATGATGGTGGGCCCGGCGCCCCCGCCGGGGAATACCATTCGATCGCACTCCCCGAGGAGCACAACATGGCAAAGAAAAAGGCATCCGCCGACGGCGTCTATCGCGTCACCGAGGTGATCGGCACCAGCACCCAGTCGTGGGAGCACGCGGCGCAGATCGCCGTGAACGCGGCGAGCAAGTCGCTGCGCGATCTCCGCATCGCCGAAGTCGCGAAGCTCGACATGAAGGTCGAGGGCGGCAAGATCGTCGCGTACCGTGCGCGGATCCTGCTGTCGTTCAAGTACGACGCCTGATCCCCCGCTGACCCACATGCCCCAAGGCCGCCGCGGCGACGCCGCGCACGGTCCGAGGGCAGCGGCGCCCGCGTTGGGGTGACGCCCGCCGCCGATGCGGCGGCGCGGCGAACATCGCGCGGATGGACCTCCGCGACACCGGGGCGCTATTAGTCTGGCGGTCTGCTAGCCGGCGAAGCCCTTCATCCCCTGCAGCAGACGGAAGAATTCCGCGCGCGTATCCGAGCTGTCGCGCAGGATGCCGCGCAGCACCGAGGTCGTCATGTCGGACGCATGCTCGCGCACGCCGCGATGCGTCACGCACATGTGCTCGGCCTTGACCACCACGGCGACCCCTTCCGCCTTCGTCTCCGATTCAACCAGATCGGCGATCTGGATCGTCATCTCTTCCTGGATCTGCGGCCGCGAGGCGATCCATTCGGCGAGCCGGTAGAACTTCGAGAGCCCGAGCACGTTCTTGCCCGGATAGATGCCGACCCAGCAGTTGCCGCGGATGTTCTGCAGGTGGTGCGCGCAGGTCGAGCGGATGGTGATCGGGCCGACCACGTAGAGCTCGTCGTAGGACGTGACGTTCGGGAACGCGGTGAGATCGGGCGAGGCGATGTAGCGCCCTGAGAAAACCTCCTCGATGTACATCCTGGCAACGCGCTCGGCGGTCTGCTGCGTGTTGTGATCGTTCCTCGTGTCGATCACAAGCGCGTGCAGCAACGCCTCGACCTGCTGCGCCACCTCGCCGGTGAGCGCCTCGAGCTCGCCCCGCTCGATGCAGGCCGCGATGTTGTCATTGGCCTTGAACGACAGCCCCGCGGCAACGAGGCGCGCGCGGATTCGATCGGAAATCGGGGTCATGACAGATCTCTCTTGTTCGATGCTCGCCGGAGGCAGAGTTTATCCGTTCCGGCTCCGCCCGCGGCATGGACAGACATCGCACCACGCTTACCGCGCGCTGCGCGCAGGCAGGCGCAAGGAATGGAAAACTGCCTTCCCGTCTCACCTCCCGCGTCGGAGGGTTCGCCTCCGCGCACCGATTAGTGCGCCGCCGGCACCATGACCAGCCGGTCGGTGCCGGATTCGGCCCCCCAGGCTTCGCCCGCGCGCCCGAGCATCTGGCGGACGCGCGCGCCCGAGCGATCCGAGGGAAAGCGCTCGAACGTCTCGGTCACGGGGTCGAAGCGCACGATCGCGTTCGACGACCATTCGGTCAGCCAGACCTTGTCGGCCGGATCGACCCATACCGAATACGCCTGCGGACCCGGGCCCGGCAGCGTCCACTCGCGCCAGCGACCCGAGACCGGGTCGTACATGCCGACCTGTCCGGTGTTCCAGTAGGAGATCCACAGGCGCCCCTGCGAGTCCGACCACACGCGCCGCGCGCCCTGCCGTGGCGTCAGTGGCTCGATGACGGTTGCCTTGCCGGTCGCCGTGTCGATGCGCGCCAGGTAATTGCCGGCGAGCGAGACGAAGTAGACATCGCCCGACGGTGTCGTCGCAATGCCGTACGGGCCCGAGCCGCGCGGCGACTTCCACACCTCGACGGCGCCGCGCGCGGGGTCGAGCCGTCCGTAGTATCCGCTCTGCCCGGTGAACCACACCCGGCCACTGCGATCGAAGGTCAGCGTGTTGAGATTCGCGTCGGGCGCGTCACGCGGAAGCGGCCAGCTCTTCACGGCGTGCGTGACCGGGTCGACGCGCACGATGGCGTTCTGGCCGCCATCGGTGATCCACGGCGCGCCGTCGGGGCCGACGACAACACCGTGCGGCGCCGAATTCGGACCCAGCGGGATCTCCTCGAATCGACCGGAGGCCGGGTCGAGGATGCCGAGCTTGCCGGTCATCTGGGCCGTGTAATACACCGGTCCGCCCGCGCGCGGCGTTGCGGCGACGTCGTGCGGGTGCGCGCCGCGCGCGACTTCGAAATATTTCGGCTGCGCGAGCGCAACCGGCGCGACGGCGAACATCGTGACCGCAACGGCCGCGATCCCGGTCCACCGGGCCATCCTGAGGGCATTCATCGCGCGTTCACCTCGCCGCTCGCGTATCGGCATGCGTCAGGTGCGCGTCGCCCTGCGACCGCCGCGCCGCGCCGGCGGCGCCGGCAGGGCCGCCTTGCCGCGGTGAAACGTGAGCGCGAGCTCGAACGCCGCCTTCATAAAGGAAAGTGCCGCCGCGAAGTCTTCGTCGGAGAGGCGGCGTGCCGCGTCGCTGCCGCGGTAGATGTTGGCGAATTCGCGCTCGCGCCCCGCCTGCAACGCGAAGCGTCCGACGCCGATTCCCTCGAGCGTGTGCCAGACCTCGGGATTGTACGAGCGCGTGAAGCGCATCACGAACGAGATCGGGTCGTTGCGCCCGAGGACCGAGGCGAGTCGGAGGATGATCTCGAACGGAAGCGCCACCTTGCCGTTCTCGACCAGCTCGAGCAGCGAGGGATCCTTGAGGTTGATCGCCTCGCCGACTTCCCTGAGGCTCAGGCCCGCCGCCTCGCGCATCCCGCGCAGGACGACGCCGGCCTTCGCGAGCGCGGCCCGCTGCTCCGGCTTCACCAGAATGGCCCGCGCGGCCCCGATCGAGACGTCCGCCGCCGCGCCGGCGATGCCCAGCACCGAATCGGCCCACGCTCGAACCTGCTGGGCGACCCCCACGAGCGGGGCTTCGTTCGGCTGCAACGGCGCGCGTGCGAGCCGATCCGGCGCCGGGCGCGCCGCGGTCGTGCGTCCGATGCGTTTGCCGGCCTTGCGTGTGGCCATTCGTGCCGAGCCCTTCGATGGCGCGAAGATCTCGCGGCGTGGCGCCACGATTCTGCGCGCGAAAAGATTATCGCATCTTTCGCCCGCCGTCCCGCGGCGTTCCAGCCGCCGCTGATTGCAACGTGATACCAGCCCGGCCGTGCCGCGCTCCGACGCGTCGCAGCCGTTGCGCGATGCCGATCGCTTGGTGTTATTCCAATTAGTCATGTGCACGGCGGAACTCCGGCCGGCATGCGGAGTCGCATCACAGGCGCCGTCGTTCGGCGTCCTGTATTCAGGTCGGGAGGCGCACGCGAATGTCTGTCACGACAAGCACGATGCGCGACGACCGGCGATTCAACTGGAGGGGGAATGAAGAGCAAACGCGTTCAGCGTGCGGATTCGCGCGCGGCCGACGCCAGGATTGACGCAGTGCCGGTTCGTCGCCGATCGACGACACGGCATCTGTCGCTGCCCGCTGCAGTGGCGAAGGCCTTCGCCCGGATCGGCCCGCGCCTGCGGGTCCAGGTGCTGAGCCGATTGCTGTCGGCGCTGGGGCCGATGGCACTCGCGGTGATCGGCGGCGGCATGTTCGCCAAGTACATCGGCCGCGCGCGCTGGCCGGAGATTCCCGTGTCGCTGGAGGACGCGGCGCAGGCGACGTCGAGCCAGATCGTCGATCTCGTCCGATACGTCGAGCAGGCCGACCCGGCCGTACTCCAGCAGGTGGTTGCGCTGCTATCGAATGACATCGCGGCGATGACCGCGTTGGGCGCGTCGGTCGCGGCGCTTGCCATCATCGGCTGGTCCGGCGCGACGACCCGACGATCCGCCTTCTAGACTTCCGTCGCTAGTGCGACGGGTTGTTCTCGGGCGCGCCGTTCGGACAAAGCGGCGCCCGACCCCAGTATCCATCGCAATATTGCAGGCGGGCCTTCTGCTCGCAGACCATGCGCGGCAGCAGCGATTCCTGCGGGCATTGGGTAAGGGCCTGTGCCAGCAGTTGCATTGGGTCGAGGGGCCGCGGCGCCGGTGGCGCGGGCGCCGCGGCGACCACTACCGGAGCCGGCGTAGGCTCGGGAGGCAATTCCGGTGCCGGGGGCCCGACAAATGCTGACGTTCCCTTGGCCGAACGCGCGGCGCTCCTCGGCTTCGCGGGGGCGGTCGGCGCGTTGGCGGGCGCGGTCCCGTCCGTCACAGGCGCCGGCGGCGGCGGGCCGGCGGCGACGTTGATCGCCATAACCGGCGCCGTCACGGCCACCGGTTGCGCGGCGCGTGCGTTTCCCGCGTCCACCGTCGAGCTGATCATCGGCGCATCGGCCGGTGTCGCCGCATGGATCTGCCGTACGATGAAATATCCCGCACTGCCGACGATGGCCACCATGGCGCCCAGGGCGACGGGAATCCGCACTCCGCGCCACGACACACCGCGGTGCCACTCTTCGCCGGCCGGAGAATCGGCACGCCACCCTTCCCGTCGCGTCCGGGCGCCACCGCGCGTGCGCCGCGACATCGGCATCAGCTGCGAAACCGTGTCGTGACGGACGCGCTTCAACGCGGCCTTGCACTGCGCGCACAGCCGAACTGCGGGCAGCGCGGGCTGTCCGCAGATCCTGCAGGTGGCACGAGCTTCCCGGGTTCCTATCGCGTATGCAGCCGCCATCGGTGGGCGATTTCACTATGACAATGTCATGGTAGCACGGCGGGCCCGGCAGACGGCAACCGCCGGTCGGCCGCAGGGGCGTGGCGCGCCCGCGTGGCTAAGGCAGCCGGCCGAATGCAATGATATCGCATGGGCGTGCCGGCCGCCTGCACGGCGCGGCGCGCGGCGAATGTGTGTAGGATTCGATCCACTGTTGCTTCTTCTGGCATCTCGCCCTGCAAACCGCGCCCGTCGCGGCCCATTCCTCGCCCGCGCGAAATCCACGATGACGAAAGCCTGACATGAGATCCTTGCTGCGTACTGTCGTCGCGGCGGCTGCGCTCGGCATCGCCATGTCCGCGTGGGCCGGCGCACTCGAAGACGGCGTCGCCGCCTACCGGGCGAATGATTACGTGAAGGCGGTCGCGTTGTGGCGGCCGCTGGCCGATGCCGGCGTGGCCGCCGCGCAGCAGCACATCGGCGTGATGTACGCCGAAGGCAAGGGCGTTCCGCAGGACGACGCCGAGGCAGCCAAGTGGTTCGCGCGCGCGGCGGAGCAAGGCGACGCGCTTGCACAATACAACCTCGGCGCGAGCTTCGCCCAGGGCACCGGCGTCAAGCAGGATCCCGACCTCGCCGCGAAATGGTTCCGGCGCGCGGCGATGCAGGGGATGGCGATCGCCCAGCTCAACCTCGGCCTGCTCTACGCGAGCGGCAACGGCGTCCCCAAAGACCCGGTCGAGGCGATGAAGTGGATCGACCTTTCCGTTTTCGGATTGCCTGCCGGAGGCATCCGCTCGGATGCGGCGCGGGCGCTCGGCGACCTGTCCGCCGGCATGACTTCCGATCAGATACTCGAGGCGAAATCGCGCGAGCGGACTTTCAAGGCGGCGGTCGAGAGCAAATGATGCGACGGGCGGCGCCGCCCGATTCGCCCGATGCGTGGCGGCCCGGCGCAGCGGCGCGATTCATGATCGTATCCGCGCACTTCCGCTTCGGATCGAGGATGCAGCTACACTAACCGGACGCGGTCGCCACGGCCGCCCGTGCGCCACACGCGGTTCGCCTCGAAGGAGATCGCCTCGAATGAATCCCGCCTCCAAGGTCGCCATCGTCACTGGGGCCGGCACCGGCATTGGCAAGGCCGTCGCGCTTGCCATGCTGCGAGACGGCTATCGCGTTGCTCTGGCCGGACGCCGGCGCGAGCTGCTCGACGCCGTCGCCGCAGCGTCGGCGGCGCCGGCCGATCGTGTGCTTGCGATCGCCACGGACGTCGCCGATCCGGCATCGGTGCGCGATCTCTTTGCCCGGACCAAGGCCACCTTCGGCCGGCTCGATGTGCTTTTCAACAACGCCGGCGTCGGCGCGCCCGCCGTCAATCTCGAGGACATCATCGTCGAGGACTGGCGGCGCGTCGTCGACATCAATCTCACCGGCGTGTTCCTGTGCACGCAGGAAGCGATCCGCCTGATGAAAAGCCAGGACCCGCGCGGCGGCCGGATCATCAACAACGGATCGATCTCGGCGCATGCGCCGCGGCCCAATTCCGCGCCGTACACGGCGACCAAGCACGCGATCACGGGCCTCACCAAATCCACCTCGCTCGACGGGCGCAAGTACGACATCGCCTGCGGCCAGATCGACATCGGCAACGCGCACACCGAACTCGCGGCGAGAATGGCGAGCGGCGTTCCGCAGGCGAGCGGGCAGATCGCGGTCGAGCCGCTGATGGACGTCGCGCACGTCGCGAGCGCGGTGCTCTACATGGCGAGCCTGCCGCTCGAGGCCAACGTCCAGTTCCTGACGGTGATGGCGACGAAGATGCCCTTCATCGGTCGCGGCTGATTTCGCGGCTCGTGGCGGCGGCCCAGCGGGCAGGCGTGGCCGCCGGATTGCGCCGCGCGTCGCGCCGTCGATGGACGCGGCGCGCGGCGCTCCGGCGCCGTCGCATCCCCGCGAGCTGCCGCCGGATGAGCGAGCGGACCTCGAGGTAGGCGGGCTGGCGCTCGAGCCATGCGTGCAGCACCCTTCGCAGGCGCAGGAATCCGTCGCGCATCCAGCGCACGGATTCGATCCGGGTCACGGCCGGCTCGGTCAGCTGCCAGATGCGCGCAAACAGGGCGGTGACGACGAGCTTGTCGACGACGAGCACGGTGACGCCCAGCGTGGCATGCCCGATGTACATCAGCACGAAGGCCAGCACCTTGAACGGGGCGAGCGTCACGAGCGGCGTCACCAGCAGCACAAGCGCGACCCGCGGCGGCTGAGCGCCGATCCATCGCTCGACCCGGGCGATCGAGGCGAACCGCGACAGCAGCGCAAGCGCACGGGTCGTCCATGTCCAGAGCCATTCCTCGACGAGCAGCGCGAACGACGCGCCGTAAAGGATGGGGCGCGTCAGTGTGCGGCGCATTGCCGTGCTGCGAAGGTTCAGGGCAGTCTCCTGGTGGCCGGCCTCTGCATCAATGGGACCGCACCGGCGGTGTGCAGTTGCGCGCAACCCGACGGGCCGTCGTTGCGGCGTGACCCACGTCGCAGGACTCGACGAGGAGAAAGCAACAAGCCTGCCACGAGGCGGACAACGCCCCCCGGGGCGATCCGTACCCCCGCACCCTTGGTCGGCGTTGCGGCACTGCGCAAATCGGTCGTGGCGCAGCCCATCACAAGGCACCCCGACCGTTGTATGCCACATTGGTCCCGGCTGTCGCCCACACAGGGCCGCAAGGGCTACGCGCACGAGGCCGCCGCGGACTACACTACGCGGAACGAGGCGCCCGCCGGACGAGGAAAACAAGAACGCCGAGCCACGCACCTGCCGGCCGGCACGCTGATTGGTGGCACCGGCCCGACGTCCTGGCATTCGCATTGCATGCGATCGGTCAGAACGCCCAACCGGCGCAGGCAATGCATCCCATGCTCGAAAACCGCCCACCCCGCGACGCTCCCGCCGGTCCCGGCATGAGCCGGGAAAAGGCATTGGCGCTGATGCGCGAGTGCCAGGCGCATTTCGCCTCGAAGCTGTTCGAGTCCGTCCGCAAAGCGCTCGACGGCGCGGACGACCTTTTCGACAGCGGAGGCGACATTCCCGACGGCGAAGTGCATGCGTTCCGCGAACAGTTGCCCGCATGGCAGCAACAGTTCGCACACGCGATCGGCGAGCTGTTCGAGCAACGCGTCACCGGAACGCACCGGAGCGGCAAACGGCCCGACGCCGACGCGTCGCTATCGTCGCTGCGGGTGCTGACCGCATTCGACCACGAGCGGCAGGCGGCACTCGTCACGGCCGTCGCCGCGTTGCACCGGTTCACGAAGCGCGAGCAGGACGCGCTCGATCTGCGCGTCGGCGAGCTCCTCGACGTCGTACCCGGGCGAGGCATCGACGACCCCTTCTCGCCGTCGTACATCCTCGACGCGATCGGCCCCACGTCGCGCGCCGTGTTTCCGAATCCGCGCATGTGGCGGCCGC
The DNA here is from genome assembly GCA_963846855.1 of uncultured beta proteobacterium. Classification (GTDB taxonomy): domain Bacteria; phylum Pseudomonadota; class Gammaproteobacteria; order Burkholderiales; family Casimicrobiaceae; genus CAIWHR01. The sequence continues at coordinate 1,107,994 of CAWJXK010000008.1, read as the reverse complement.
TGATGGAGCGGCTGCTGACCGAGCTGACGCCGGCCGTCAACAAGATCTACATCTCGCTCAACCGCCTGCTCGCGGACCGTGGCGTGCTGCCCGAGATCAAGGCCGCGCTCCGCGCACGCAGCGAATTTCGCCCGGCCGACGACAAGGACCTGCTGCCGACCTTCACGCGAATGATGTCCGAGGCCGGGAACGCGTTGCCGACCGACATCGTCGTTCCCCCCGCGTCGCCGGAAACCGGGGCGACCGGTGACGCCGCGCGCGGGGCGACGTCGCCTTCAGCCGGCGCGGAAGCGTCGCCTCCCGAGATCCCGCCGGGCTCCGCCGCGCCCGCGGTGGCGGGTACGGTGGGCGGCGCGAATGCGAACATGCTTCCCCCCGCCGCGATCCTGGCCGGACTGGCCACACTCGCCGCGCTGGGCGCACGATCGGCGCCGCAGCATGCGCCCGCTGCGGGTGCGGCCGGGTCCGACGGGGCGTCGGCGAACGACTTTCCCGATCTCGACGCCAGCATGGCGCTGGGCGATCTGATGCCGGTGATCGCGACGCTGGGCCACTGGCAACGGGTTGATCTCGCGCATGCACTGAGCGAAGCCGCGCGCGCGTCGGACGGCGCCACTGGCGCGGTGCCGCTCAACCTGGTCCCGCACATCCGCGCCGCCGTCGCGGACCGCATCGACAATCCGACCGACCGGATCGCGATGGACGTCATCGCGCTGCTGTTCGATTACGTCTTCCGCGATCCGTCGATCGCCGATTCGCAGCGCCGGATCTTCGGTCGCCTGCAGGTGCCGATCGTCAAGGCGGCTCTGCTCGAGCGCGAATTCTTCTCCGACCGCAACCATCCGGCGCGCCGGCTCCTGGACCTGCTCGCAGAGGCGGCGGTCGGCGCCACCGGGGAGGACGCCTATCGCGACGCATTCGACGGCGTGGCGACGCGCGTGGTCGACGCCGTGTGCCGCGACTTCGAAACCGATCTCGCCGTCTTCAACAAGGCGATCGACGAGATCCAGGCCTTCGTCGACAACGAGCGGCGCGAGGCGGCGCCGGCGTTGCGCGTCGACGTCGCCGCGGCGCTCGCGGACGAGGCGCACGAGGCCGACCGCGCGCAGGTCCGCGCGCTCTTGCGCGACCGCCTCGCCGGCATCGACCTGCCGTTCGAGGTGCGCTCGTTCGCCGAAACCGTCTGGGCCGATTACCTCACTGCCGTGCGCAAGCGCCAGGGCGGCGAAGGCGCGGAATGGTCCGAGGCGCAGCAGACGCTGGACGACCTTTTGTGGAGCATCCTCGCCAAGGAGCGCACGGCGCAGAAGGCCCGCCTCACCAAGATGATCCCGTCGCTCGTCAGCGGTCTGCGCAAGGGTTGCGCGACGCTCAAGTTGCCGGCGGATCGTTCGCGCGCGTTCTTCGAGACCCTGTACGGCCTCCATATGGCCGCGATCAAGCCCGCACCCGAGCCGCGCGCGGTCGCCGTGCCACGCACTCCCGCTGCCGCCACTGACGAGTCATCGATCCCTACGCTCATGGCGACGGCGGCCCCTCTGCCGCCAAGCAACGTTCACGATTTCGTCGACGAGATGGTGGTCGGCACGTGGCTTTCGTTCGACGCGGACGGCGTCGCGTCGACGGCGCGGCTGTCCTGGGTCAGCCCGCTGCGGTCGAAGTACATCTTCACCAGCCGCTCGAATGTCCGCGCCCTCGTGCTGACGCCCGAGGAGCTCGCGTGGAAGCTCGTCAACGGGAAGGCTTCGCTCGTCCTCGAGCCAGTGCCGCTGTTCGACCGCGCCGTCAGCGCGGCGCTCGACACGCTGGCCGCGCGAAAAACGCCGGCGGGGAAATCGGCGGGCTCACAGCCCGCGGCCTGACACGCACGAGCCGAGACGCGGGACGCGCTTCGACGTGGGCTCCGGATAGCCGCGGTGGCCCTGTCAATCCCGGCTCAGCCGACGTGCTGCCGGAGGAAATCGAGCGTGCGCGCGCGGGCTTGCGCGGACGCCGCCGCGTCGTAGGCCGCCCGGTCATTGCAGTTGAAACCATGGCCGGCCGCGTAGAGGAACACCTTCGCGTCCGGATTCGCAGCCATGAGCTTGTGCACCCCCGCCACGGGGATGCCCTGATCGCGCTCGCCGAAATGCGCCATGACCGGACAACGTGGCGTGACGTCGATCGCATCGGTCATTCCGCCGCCGTAGTAGGCGATCGCGCAGGCAAGGCCATCGAGGCGCGCCGCCGCCATCCACGCGAGGTAGCCGCCCCAGCAATAGCCGATGACGGCGACCCTGCCCGCGGCCTTCGCGACGTCGCGCGCCGCCGCGAGGTCGGTGAGCGCCGGATCCAGCGCCGAGCGCGCCTTCAACTCGCGGCCGCGGGCGATGTCGGCCTCGGCGTAGTCGAGGTCGACGCCGCGCTCGCACCGGTCGAAGAGCGCGGGCGCGACCGCGACGTATCCGTCGGCCGCGAAGGCGTCGCACACGGCGCGAATGTGGCGGTTGACGCCGAAGATCTCCTGCGCGACCACAATGCCCCCGCGCACAGGTCCCGAAGGATCGGCGCGGTATGCGGCCGGGCGGAAGCCGTCGGACGCGTTGAGTTCGATGAGCGATCCCATGGCCTCCCTCAGAGGTAACGCAGCACGACGTAGGCGTTGCAGATAACGATCGAGAGCACCATCAACGGAAACGCGAGCTTGAGATACTCGACGAAGCGGAAACGGACCCCGGCACGCTCCGCAAGGCCCGCGACGACGAGATTGGCCGAGGCGCCGATCAGCGTTCCATTGCCGCCGAGGCAGGCTCCGAGCGACAGCGCCCACCAGAGTGGCATCAACGCGGCGTCGCCGCCGAACGCGGGGGCCATCGCCTTGATCAGCGGAATCATCGTCGCGACGAACGGAATGTTGTCGATGGCAGCCGACAGAAATGCCGACGACCAGAGGATCGCGACCGCGGTGGCGGCGAAATCGCCGCCCGTGGCCCGCAACATCTCTTGCGCGAGGATGTCGATGAGGCCGGTCTTGACGACGCCGTGCACGACGACGAAAAGCCCGAGGAAGAACATCAGCGTGATCCACTCGGCCTCGGAGAGCGCCGCATGGACGCGATGCGACTGCTCCTCCGCCGGCCGTCCGAAGTTGTCGAGCAGCATCAGCACCGCGGCGCCGAACACGGCGATGGTGGCCGGCTCGATGTGGATCTGCCGCTGCAGCATGAACCCAACGATTACGAGCCCGATGACGGCGAGCGACTGCTTCAGGAGGCGCGGGTCGGTGATCGCCTCATCTTCGCGGAAGGCCATCACGCGCTGGCGATCCTGTTCGGCCGCCTTCATCTTGCGGCCCCAGGTCAGGTAGAACGGGATCATCGTCGCGACGAAGACTACGAGAATGACCGGTGTCAGATGCTCGCCGAAGTCGTTGAAGGTAAGGTTCGCCGCCGAGCCGATCATGATGTTCGGCGGATCGCCGATCAAGGTCGCCGTGCCGCCGATGTTCGACGAGATGATCTGCGCGAACAGGAACGGGTAAGGCTTCACCTTTAGCGCCGACGTGATGTGCAGCGTCACCGGCACCGTCAGCAGCACCGTCGTCACGTTGTCGAGGAATGCCGAGAACACCGCGGTGACCACGCACATCATCAGCAGCACGCCCCACGGCGCCGCATGAACCTTTTTCGCCGACCATATCGCGACGAACTCGAACACGCCCGAGCGGCGCGTGACGTTGACGATCAGCATCATGCCGAGCAGCAATCCGAGCGTATTGAAGTCGACGGCGCGCAGCGCCTCGTCCTGGGTCAGCACGCCGGCGAAGATGAGCGCGCCGGCGCCCAGCAACGCGAGGATCGCCCGGTTGACGCGGTCGGTCATGATGACGGCGTAGACCGCGATGAGGATTCCCGTGGCGACCCACATCGGACTCATCCCGAGGATGAGGGCCGCGGCGCCGGGCGCGATTTCCTGTGTCACGCGATTTCTCTCCTGCGCCGCGAATGGCGCGGACCCGTGCGTTGTTGTTCCGGGCGCCTGGACGTCCGCCGCACCGCGGCGCGCGCCTCGGCGATCGGGCCGTCCCGCGTCATATGCGACACGGGCGATCCGGCGCTGCCGGCATTCTAGCCGAACGGGAAGCGAGACGGGCGATCAGGCGGATCGCGGCGCGCCGACACATTCCCCTCTACAATGGCTAGCGTGCCGATCCGGCGTCGGCTGCCGCGCCCGGGACCTTCGGCGCGAATCTGCCGACGCGGCGACAAGCGCCGCCCGCGACCGTTGATCCAGTCCTTCTTCTCCGTCCTCGCCCTCACCGCACCGCTCTTCCTGCTGGTCGGCGTGGGCTTCGCGCTGATGCGCTGGGGACGCTGGCCGACCGTCGCCGCCGACTGGCTCACACGGTTCGTGTTCACAATCGCCATCCCGGCCTTCCTGTTCCGGCTGATGAGCGACTTCTCGCGGCTGCCGCCGGTCGATCCGACGCTGCTGATCGTGTTCTTCGGCGCGTGCCTCGTCGTGTTCGCCATCGGGCGGATATTGGGCTACGCCATGTTTCGAATGGACGGCACGGCGCAATCGGTGTTCGCGATGGGCGGCATCTTTTCCAACAACGTGCTGCTCGGGGTGCCGATCGCGCGCATCGCGCTGGGCGACGCCGCGATGCCGGCGATATCGCTGGTGCTCGTGTTCAACGCGCTGATCCTGTGGACGCTCGTCACCGTCTCCGTCGAATGGGCGCGCCATCGGGACCTGTCCGTCCCGGGGCTCGCGAAGACCGCGCGCGGCGTGATCACCAACCCGATCGTCGGCGGCATCCTGGCGGGGACCGCGTGGGGCCTTTCCGGCCTGCCGCTGCCGGCGATCGTCGACCGCACGCTCGAACTCGTCGGCCAGCCGGCCGTCCCGCTGTCGCTCATCGCGCTCGGCATGGGACTCGCCGAATTCGGCATTCGCGAGGGCTGGCGAGAGAGCGCGGCGATCAGCGTGCTGAAGCTCGCCGTGCAGCCGCTCGCGGTGTTGCTGCTCGCCCGCGTCGCGGGGTTGCCCGAGCTCGAGACGCAAGTCGTCGTGCTGCTGGCCGCGCTGCCGGTAGGCGCCAACGTCTACCTCATGTCGCGCGAGTTCAAAACGCTCGAGGGACCGGTGGCGGCGAGCCTCCTCGTGTCGACGGCGCTCGCCGCGCTGACCGTGCCGCTCGTCCTGACGCTCTCGGCGTCGCATTGACCCGCGGGCCAGGCCTGCACCGCGCACGTGTGACCTGCATCGGATTCCTTGACGCCCGGCGCGCGGACGCATAGCCTTCACTCCGCCGTCATGGGAATGCGTCCCGGGCGGTCGGCGCCGCGGGCGCCGTGTGGCGCTCAAAGCATAACGACGAGGATCGCACCGGACATGACGGGGCCCTTCCGCGCACTTCCCATCCTGCTGCAGTTGTGCGACGCCATCGATGCGCTGTTCATCGAACAGGTGGGGCCATTCGGGCAGATGATCACCGGGGAGGCGCGCGCCCGCTGGCTCGCCTCCGGCAACAAGATGAAGACCAGCGACGTCGACCAATACATGGCATTGCTCGCGAGGGAGATCGAGGATGGCGAGCAGCGCGCCGAATTCGTGCTGCAGGCGCGCGCACTCGTCGGCGTCCGCTGAACACATGGAATCCCTTGCCGCAGGAACGTCCGATCGATGCCGCCCGCGCATCGCAACGAAGCCCTCACCGGCCGAGCGCCCGGTTGATCCAGAAAGGCCGCCATGCTGAATAATCGTTCGCTGACCGTTCAATTCGCCGTCGTGTTCCTGCTCGCGCTGACCCTCGTGGGGGCGGCGTTCTACCTCATTCTCGACCGCATCTACATGAACCAGCTGAAGAGCCAGGCGGAAACCGTCGCCGACAACGTCGACGCCTTCGGCTCGTGGGTCGCGCAATACGGGCGCGTCTGGGTGAAGGACGACGACAAGAGCTTCCTGGGTCACGTGAGCCTCCTGCAGCCGGACGACCCTGCCGCGGGCGCCGCCGGCAAGCTCACGCCGGTCGAGTTCTATTCGAAGAATCCCGCGCTCGCGCAGCGCGAGTTCTCCGAGGCCGTCGAGCGTTCGCCGTCACCGTCGAAGTTCAGGCTGACATCGCACAACGTGATGAACCCGAACAACCGCCCGGACGCGTTCGAGGAGGGCGCGCTGCGCCAGATTCGCGACAGCAAGCTCAAGGAATACTACGAGCTCACGCCGGTGGGCTTCCGCTACGCGCGCGCCGTCTACCAGAAGGCGTCGTGCATCGCCTGCCACGGCGACGCAGCGAAGGCGCCCGAGGACGTCAAGGTGCGCTACGGCACGACCAACGGGTTCGGATTCAAGGAAGGCGACGTCGCCGGAATCATCAGCGTCCGCCTGCCGGCGCGCTCGTTCTGGGACGTCGCCCTCAACGTCGTCGGGGTGTGGGAGCTCGTGATGATCATCGCCGCGTTCGTGATCGCAATGCTGTTCATGTATTACGCGGTGGTCGCGCCGGTGCGTCGGCTTACAGCGGCGACGCAGCAGATCTCGCTCGGCAAGCCGGCCGATCTCGGCCTGGCGCGCGTGTCACAGCGCAGCGGAAACGAGCTTCATCAGCTGATGATCGCGACCGAGCGTCTGCGCATCAGCATCAACATGGCGATCCAGCGGCTTACCGGCAAGAAACCGTCGGCCTAGGAGGCCTGCGGGCTCCCGGAGTCCGGAGCACACAACGAATTCGGCCAGTGCACAACGGAGGTCTTCATGAGCAAAGGCAAGGGCGGCGCTTTCAAGGGCCCCAAGAACAAGTCCGGCAGCTTTGCCGAGGTTCCGCATACGCAGCAGGCGCGGCGCCCGCCGCCGGCGCCGGTCATGCGCATCGCCCCGCGTGCGAAGTCCGGGGCGAAAGGCCGCTGAGCACGCGGCAAGTTCGCCTGCGGGCGGGCGTGGTCGCTCGCGCGGCGCAGCCACATACGCTAGAATTCGCGGACGTCAATATCGCTCGTGCCGGCGAGCCGCCCGGATCTCGACCTTTTCACGATGTCCTCTGCCAAAAGCAAGCCGCTCTATCGCATCCGTCACTCGATCATCCACGGCCGCGGCGTATTCGCCGCCTGCGCGATCGGCAAGGGAACGACCATCCTCGAATACCGCGGCGAGCGCACGACGTGGGCCGTCGCATCGCGGCGTCCCGACAGCGACCCCGCGAACCCGTACCACACGTTCGTGTTCGAGCTCGCCGACGGCAAGGTGATCGACGCCGGCCGGCGCGGCAACGCCGCACGCTGGATCAATCACTCGTGCGATCCCAACTGCGAGACCTACGAGGACGAGGACGGCCGCGTATACATCGAGGCACGGCGCAAGATCAGCGCGGGCGAGGAACTCACCTACGACTACCTCCTGTCGTGGGAAGGCCGCGTCACGCGCAAGATCCGCGAGGCGTTCACCTGTCGCTGCGGCACGCGGCGCTGCAAGGGGTCGATGCTGCGCGAAGAGCGGGCCTGACATCGCCGCGAAACCCGGCCCCTGCGCATTGCCCGGGGCCGCGCATCCCGGCACAATCGCGGCGCTCCCTTCTTGCGAGATCGCCCGATGGCCCGTAAACGTCCGCTGACCTCCTCCGGCACGCTGGTCGTGCGGGAGCACACGTCCAAGGTGCTTGCCGGCAATCCACTCGGCGATCCGCACGTGCGCAACCTCGGCGTCTGGCTGCCGCCGGACTACGATCGCGCTGGCCCCGGGGGACGCCGCCGACGGTATCCCGTGCTCTATGACCTCGTGGGCTTCACCGGCTCGGGCCTTGCGCACGTCAACTGGAAGCCGTTCGGGGAAAACGTCATCGAGCGCGCGGCGCGGCTCATCCACGAGAAGAAGATGGGACCGGTGATCCTCGTCTTTCCCGACTGCTTCACCTGCCTCGGCGGGAACCAATACATCAATTCGACGGCGGTCGGGCGCTACGCGGACTACCTCACGCGCGAGATCATCCCTTTCGTCGACCGAGAATTCCGCACGCTCGCCTCGCGCGAGCACCGGGGCTGCTTCGGCAAGTCCTCCGGCGGCTATGGCGCGATCATCCACGGGATGAAATATCCGCAGCACTGGGGCGCCGTCGCCGATCACTCGGGCGACGCCTACTTCGACTTCGTCTACCGGCACGACTGGCCGAACACGCTGAACGAGCTCGCGAAATACCGCGTGCCGAAGGTTCGCGAAGGCCGCTACGACGCGCTCATCGAAACGAAGGCGCGCAAGGGACTCGCGACCGGCCACGACGACGGCCGGGTGCGCCGCTTCCTCGAAGCGGTATGGATGAAGGAGAAGCTCTCGCTCGCCGAAGGCCACGCGATCATGAACGTCTGCATGGCGGCGAGCTACGATCCGGATCCCGCTGCGCCGCTCGGCTTCCGATTGCCATTCAATCTGGAGACGGGCGCGATGCTCGACGCGCGCTGGAAGCGCTGGCTCGCGAACGATCCGATCCATCTCGTCGGCCGCTACCGCGAGAACCTGCGTTCGCTGAAGGGCATCTACGTCGACTGCGGGTCGCGCGACCAGTATCACATCCACTACGGGGCCAGGATCCTCTCGGAGCGACTCGCCCTGGCGGGCATCCGCCACACCTACGAGGAATTCGACGACAATCATTCCGACATCGACTACCGGATGAACGTCAGCCTGCCCTTCCTCTACCGCGCGCTGAAGCCCTGAGCCTTGCCTGGACCACCCGGCGCGCGGTTGCCGCCGATCGGAGGCACGACGATAATGCGCTCGATGCGGCGCGTCGCACGCGCACCGCGACGTTGCGACGCCGAAGGACGTTCCTCGACGCCGCTCGGGAGACGGGATGAAGTGGGAAGATTTTCGACGCAGCGACAACGTCGAGGACCGCACCGGGATGGATTCGGGGGGCGGGTTCGGCGGCGGCGGAATGAAGCTCGGCGGCGGTGCGCTGATCCTCATCGTGATCGTGAGCCTGCTCTTTGGCGTGAATCCGCTGACGCTGATCGGCGGGCTCGACTCCGGCGGGCCCGCGCCGCAGGACCAGGCGCAGCCGCCCCCCGGCTACGGTCCGCAACGCAGCACGCCTGCACCCGGCGGCGGCGCCGCGCCGCAGGACCCGGCCAAGGAATTCTCCGCGCGCATTCTCGGCGACACCGAAGACGTCTGGGGCGCGATCTTCCAGGCCGCGGGAACGCATTACGTTCCACCCAGGCTCGTCCTCTTTCGCGGCGCCGTCCAGTCCGCATGCGGCCGCGCCTCCGCCTCGGTGGGGCCCTTCTATTGCTCGCAGGATCGCGCCGTCTACCTCGACACCGCCTTCTTCAATGAGCTCTCGCGCCGCTTCAAGGCGCCCGGGGATTTCGCGCAGGCGTATGTGATCGCCCACGAGATCGGCCATCACGTGCAGAACCTCACCGGAACGATGCAGCAGGTGGACGCGCAGATGCAGCGTCAGGACGAGCGCGGCCGCAACGCGCTGTCGATTCGCCTCGAGCTGCAGGCCGACTGCTATGCCGGCGTATGGGGCTATTTCGCGCAGAAGCGCAACGTGCTCGACGCGGGCGATCTCGAGGAAGGATTCACCGCCGCGTCCGCGATCGGCGACGACCAGATCCAGAAGCGCACGCAAGGCTACGTAGTGCCGGAATCCTTCACGCACGGCACCGCCGAGCAGCGCCTGCGCTGGTTCAAGGCCGGCCTCGTCAGCGGCGACATGCGAAGGTGCGACACGTTCGCCTCGCGTTAGGTAACCTCTGAACAAGTCGCACGCGATTGCGACGGGATGAAGTGACGCCCGCCGCGCATGCGTGGCGTCGCTATGGGGCTTCGCGATGCGCCTCGGTCACCAGCCCCGCGAGGCAGGTGACGAACATGGTTCCCTTCGGATCCTCCTGCGTCGCGCCCCAGGTCAGCTTGCGATAGGGTTGGCCGACCTTGTCGGTCTCATCGAGATCGGGCGCCCCGAGGTCGGCGATCACCTGTGCGCACGGAATGCCGGGCACGACGCTCTTGCGCAGCTCGACGAGGTGCGTCGGTGCCACTGCCGCCGCGGCCAGCGCCGCGTCCGACGGGTCGAGGCGCTGCCACGCGACGACTCCGCCCGTCATGCCGATCCGCAACACGGCTTCGCTCCCCTGCGGATACGACCATATTTCGGTGGCGTTGTCGGCGGTCGATCCGGCGCGAACCTCCGGTGGCTGGCCCAGCGCGCGAACGACGTAGTTGCGCGGCATGCCCACCGTGACGCTCTTCGCCTTCACCGCGTCCTCCCACTCCTTTTCCTGCTTGGTCCCGGCCTGCGACGAGCCGTTGTCGACGACGATATCGGTCCGTCCCCCGCTGGTTCCCGGCGGGCAAGGCGCCTGCTGATACGTGACGCGCCCGCCCGCGGCTACACATTTGTAGACGTTCGCCGCGGCCGACTGCGCGAATGCAAGCGACATCGCGACCACGAGCACTGTCATTGCGCCGCGCAGCGGGTGCCGAAGGTCCATCCGGATGTGCGTACGTGATGCCATTCAACCGACGTCGGGAGCGCGGGACCGGGTCGCGCAGAGTCGTTAGGGTATCATCGAAGGTCGTTCGTTGCCCAACCGGCCCGGCCGCAAGGACCGCCGGCCCAACTCTTCAATGGCAGCCACCGTCACCGCCGCCGTCACCCGCGCAGAGAGCATCGCCGGGCAGCCCCGCGCGATCGCGCGCACCCTGGTCGAAGGCTTCGACAGGCACTACGCGCTGTTCCGCGAGTGCGCGCGCGCGGCGCGACGGCATTTCGACGCCGGCAACTGGCTCGCGATCCAGCACGTCGGCCGCGACCGCATCGACTTCTACGACCGGCGGGTGCAGGAGACCGCCGATCGGCTGGAGCGCGAGCTGCGCGCCGCGGGGATCGACCGCGATGCGGTGTGGGGCGAAGTCAAGCGCGAGTTCATTTCGCTCCTGATCGACCACAAGCAGCCCGAGTGCGCGGAAACGTTCTTCAACTCGGTGTCGGTCAAGATCCTGCATCGCGCGTACTTTCACAACCAGTTCATCTTCGTGCGTCCGGCGATCTCCACCGAGCACATCGACGCCGATCCGCCTTCGTACCGGAGCTACTACCCGGTGCAGCAGGGCCTGCGCCCCGCCCTGATCGACATCGTGCTCGACTTCGGATTCGAGCGGCGCTTCGCCGACTTCGGGCGCGATCTCGCGCACGTGCTCGCCGCCTTCCGCAGGCGTTTCCCGCGGCCGTTCGTGCTCGAGGCGAATCACCAGATCCAGGTGCTGTCGTCGCCCTTCATCCGCAACCAGACGGCGTACCTCGTCGGGCGCATCGTCAACGGCATCCACACGTATCCCTTCGTCGTCGCGGTGAAGCACGACGCCGAAGGACGGCTGTATTTCGACGCGCTGCTCATGGGCGAGGCAGAGCTCGCGGTCCTGTTCTCGGCGAACCGCGCGTACTTCCTGGTCGACATGGAGGTACCGTCGGCGTACGTCGCCTTCCTGCGGGCGATGCTGCCCGACAAGACGGCGGCCGAACTCTACACGATGATCGGACTGCAGAAAGCCGGCAAGAACCTGTTCTTCCGCGACTTCCTGCACCATCTCACGCATTCGCGCGACAAGTTCATCATCGCGCCGGGCATCCGCGGCCTGGTGATGACCGTGTTCACGCTGCCGTCCTACCCGTACGTCTTCAAGGTGATCCGCGACAAGATCGCCGTGTCCAAGGATACCGACCGGCAGCGCGTCAAGCAGAAGTACACGCTGGTCAAGCATCACGACCGCGTCGGGAGGATGACCGACATCCTCGAATATTCCGACGTCGCCTTCCCGCGAGCGCGCTTTTCCGACGACCTCATCGCCGAGCTGATGGACGTCGCGCCGTCGGTGCTCGAGTTCGACGCGGACCACGTCGTCGTCAAGCACCTGTACATCGAGCGGCGAATGGAGCCGCTCAATCTGTATCTCGCACGCTGCGACGATGCGCAGCGCGCGCATGCCCTCGCGGAGTACGGCGACGCGATCCGCGAGCTCGCGAGGGTCAACATCTTCGCCGGCGACCTGCTGTTCAAGAATTTCGGTCTGACGCGGTTCAGCCGGGTTGTGTTCTACGACTACGACGAAATCGAATACCTCACCGACTGCACGTTCCGCCGGATTCCGGCGCCTCCCCCCGGAATCGACGAGATGTCGGGTGACGTCTGGTATCCGGTCGGGCCGCACGACGTCTTCCCGGAGGAGTTCGCGACCTTCTTGCTGACCGACCCCCGCACGCGCGAATCCTTCTCCTATCACCACGCCGACCTGCTGACGGCGGAATGGTGGCAGGCCATGCAGGAGGACATCCGCACCGGGCGCCTGGTCGAGGTGCTCTCCTACCCGGATACGCTTCGGTTTCCCGCGCCCGCAGGGAACCCGCGGCGCGTCCCGTGACGCGCCGCACCCTGGCACAAGCTTTGTTGATCACAGATTCCCCCGTCCGGCGGGCCGGAGTGACCGATCCTCGGGTCCATGCCCGCTCATTCGCCGTCGCGCCGATACTGCCCGCAACGACTTCGGGCGACGTGATCGCCCGGAGCATTGCGCCTTGGGGGACTCGGGAATGTTCATGAGCGCGTTCGATCTGTACCGAATCGGGCTCGGACCGTCGTCGACGCACACGGTCGGGCCGATGCGCGCGGCGCAACGCTTCGTCCATGACCTGGAGGCCGACGGCCTGCTCTTCCAGGCGCGCACGCTGAGAGTCGATCTCTACGGATCGGTCGCATGCACGGGCCGCGAGATCGGCACGGACCGCGCCATCCTCGCCGGCCTCTGCGGTGAAGCGCCGGAGTCGGTCGAGCCGGCGGCACTGCCTGCGTGCGCCGCGCGTGTCGGCGCCGAGCACGCGCTCTCACTCGGCGGCCGCCACCGGATTGCGTTCGATCCTGACGACGACATTCACTTCCACGTCGACAAGGCCTTCGACTACCACAGCAACGCGATCCGGATCAGCGCGCGCGACGGCGCCGGTGGCAAGCTCTCGACGAAGATGTATTTCTCGGTCGGCGACGGGCAGATTCTCGCGGAGGGCGAATCGCCCGGCGCCCGCTCGGCGCTGCGGGTGCCCTTCACGTTCGCAACGGCCAGCGAGCTCCTCGCGCTGGGGCAGGCCAAGGGAAAGCGCATCGCCGAAGTGATGCGCATCAACGAGCTCGCGTTGCGCAGCCCCGGCGAGGTCCAGGCGGGAATGCTCAAGGTCGCCGCCGTGATGCGCGGCAGCATCGAGCGCGGGCTCGCGGCCAACGGCATTCTCCCGGGCGGCGGCCAATTGCGGCGCGCCGGCGCGAACGCCACAGCCCTTGCCGGCAGCCACGACGATGCCGAGTGGGCTGCCGTCTATGCAACCGCGGTCGCCGAGGAAAACGCCGCAGGAGGCCGCGTCGTCGGCGCGCCGTCCAACGGCTCCGCGGGACCGGTCGCCGCGGTGCTCCACCATTGGCGGACCACCACGCCGATGGCGAGTGACGAGGGAATCGTCGTGTTCCTGCTCGCGGCGGCAGCCATCGGCCACCTCGCGCGGACGTCGGGGCTGCGACACTCGGGCTGCCAGGGCGAAGTGGGCGTCGCCGCCGCGATGGCGGCGGCCGGGCTCGCGGCCGTGAACAATGCGAGCAACAGCCAGGTCCTCTTCGCCGCGGAGCGCGCGCTCGACCCCTACAAGGGGCTCACGTGCGATCCGGTCGGCGGCCTCGTGCAGGACCCCTGCATCGACCGCAACGCGCGCGCAGCAGCGCATGCGCTGCGCTCGGCGCGGCTCGGGATTCGTCAGCCGGAACCCGCGCAGGTCGCCTTCGACGCGCTCGTTCGGTCGATGGTCGAATCCGGGCGCCAGATGGCGAGCCGTTACAAGGAGCTGTCGCTCGGCGGACTCGCCGTCAGCGTCGTCGACTGCTGAAGCAGCCGGCACGTGCTATTCTCGCGGCGATCCGTCGCCGGAGTCTTGCATGATTCGTCTCAGCCCAGCAGTGCGCAGCCGTCGCATCGCGGCATTCCTTGTCCTCGCCGCAACGGCGCTTGTCACTGCCTGCGCGCACAAGGCCAGCAAGGAGGAAGAGGAAGCGGCGCGCAACACGATCGTCTGCAAGCTCGACGGCGAGCGCCTGATGATCCGCCTCGACGTCGGCGAAGTGCGGTTGTTGATGCCCGACGGCAATCGCGTCAGCCTCTACCAGATCTCCTCTGATTCCGGCATGCGCTATACCAACGGCATGATGGAGCTGCGCGGCAAGGACCTCAACCTGTCGCTGATCCGCAACGGCGAGCTCACCAGGCTCGAGGACTGCAAGCACTACGAGCTGCCAAAGCCGGAGTGATTCGCCGTGCCGGCCGCGCGAGCTCAGCGGCGCGCCGAATCCACGTCGACGTACATCCACGTCTGCGAACGTATCGGGTGCGGCACGAAGTCGCGCACCCACGGATGCGCAAAGCTGTCCTCGACGATGCTCACCGTGAGGCGCCACGGCGCGTACGCGACGACGAGCTCCGTCATCCGGTCGAACAGTTTCGTCCGCTCCGGCGAGTCGGGCAACCGGCTCGCCTGCTCGAACAGCCGATTGAACTCGGGTAGGTTGAAGCGCGAATCGTTCGTCTGCCCGGTGTTGGGGCCGTAGAGCAGCTGCATGAAATTCTCCGCGTCCGGATAATCGGCGTTCCAGCCGTCGGTGCGCATCGCGATCTTTCCCTGGCGCGACATCTTGCGGAGCTCCTGCAGCCGGTCGTTGCGGATCTCCAGTTTGAGTCCGATCGCGTCCATGTTCTTCTTCCACTGCTCGTCGACCACGCGCTGCGACGACGTCGGGACCGACCAGCGCTCAATCGCGAGCGGCTTGCCGTCGGGCGTTTCGCGGTAGCCGTCACCGTCGCGATCCCTGTAGCCGAACTTGTCGAGCAGTGCCCGTGCCGCGCCGGGGTCGTACACTTGCGCATGGGTCCGCAGGCCCGGGTCGTAGCCGGCCACGTCCGGCGGTATCGGCCCTTGCGCAGGAAGCGCCCGGCCGAAATAGAAGACCCGGATCAGCTCCGCGACGTTGTAGCCCATGCCGATCGCCCGCCGCAGCGCGATCTTCTCCGGCGTGTAGCCGCCCAGCAGCGGATCCTCCATGTTGAACTCCGCGAAATACAGGTTCGGCCGGACGAGGATGTGGTGCGAGATGCCTTTCGCGGCGAGTTCGGGCCGAATCCTGCCGTTCGTGAGCGCCTGATTGATGAAATCGGCCGGCAGGAGGTCGAGCAGATCGATCTCGCGATTGAGGAACGCGAGCCAGCGCCCCTGCGCCTCTTCGACGATGCTGATGTCGATGCGCGGCGTGCGCGGCAGCCTCTTGCCTCTGAGGTCTTCTGCGACCGCTTGTGACGCCGCCGGAATCGGACCCGTCGGCGCGTACGTGACGGTGCGAAAGCCGGGATTGGCAACGAGCTCGATCCGGGCGGTTCGCTTGTACGCGCCCAGCAGATAGGGCCCCGTGCCGACGGGATGCGCTCCGATGTCGATGCCGTAGGCTTCGACGACCTCGCGGGCGATGGCGGCCGTGCTCGGGACCGCCAGCGCGTAAGGAAAACGGAGATCCGCGGCATTCAGCCGGATCTTCAGCGTGTACCGGTCGATCACCTCGAGTCCGGGGAACGGCGCATCGTAGTCGAGCTTCCCGGTCTTGGCGGCGTTCGCCTGCAGCAGGTCGCCGCCGACGAGCTTGCCTTCGACGAGCCACGCCCACGGGCTCCGGACCGCGGGATCGAGTAGCCGCTTGAGCGCGTACGCGTGGTCCTGCGCGGTCAGCTCGCGCGGCTTCCCCTTGAACGCCGGATCCGGCGTGAAGAAAATTCCCTTGCGGATCCGGCAGAGATAGGTCTTGCCGCCGTCTTCGCTCACCGGCAAGGCCTCCAGAGTGCGCGGGACGAGCCGCACCGGACGGGCGAGGTAGTCGTAGTCGAGCATGGCCTCGAAGATGTTGTCGATGACGCTGTCGGACGATGCGTCGTTGGCGTACTGCGGGTCGAAGCTCGTCTCGGCGGTCTGGAGGACCACGCGGAGGGTGCGCGCCGGTTCGGCGCCGGCCACCGGCATCGTGAGCGCGAAAACGGCGGCTGCCGCACCGAGCAGCGACAATCCGCGGACGCGCCGCATTGGTCTGAGATGTGCTTCCGGCATTGTGCTGCACCCGTCGAATCGGAGATCTGAATGCTAGCACCGGGGTCCGCCGGCCCGGTTCGGGATGCCCCATGGCATCTTCGAAGGGCCGCGCAAACTTGCGTCGGAATCACGTTGACCCTCGCCACGCCCGCGCGCAAGATGGCGCTCGCCTCGGGCGGCCGCCGCAATCGGCGCCGCCCGGGGCGCGCCAACGGTTTCCGATACGCTGCCGAACGAGGAGCTGCGATGGAAATGAAAAAGCTGACCGGGGGCAACCTGCGCGCCGTGGGCTACGACGACCGGCGGCGCTCGCTCATCGTCGAGCTGACGTCAGGCACCTTCGAATACGGCGGCGTCTCGGCCGAGACCTACCGCATGATGCTGTCGGCCTCGTCGCCGTGGAGCTATTTCCGCGACAACATCGACGAGGAGTATCCGGCGAAGCGCATGCGCTAAGGAACCTAAAGCGCGCGCAGGCACCGCAGCGGAAGCGATCCGCCGCGGTGGCCGGCACGCGACAGGAACGGCGCCGCGTGACTTACTGGATCGTCAGCTTGCGCCCGGCCTGAGCGGCCTTCTTGGCGAGCGTGAGTTCGAGGACGCCGTTCTCGTATTTCGCGGCGCTCGTCGCCTCGTCGATCTCGACCGGCAACGTGAAGCTGCGGTGGACGCTGCCGAAATAGCGCTCGGAATGCAGTACGCGCTGCCCTTCCTTGGTCTCGGATTCGCGCTTCACTTCGGCGCCGATCGTCACCTGGTTGCCTTCGATCGACACCTGGATGTCATCCTTGCCGACACCCGGAATTTCGGCGCGAACGACGTATGCGCCGTCCTGCTCGGCGACATCGAGCTTGATCGGCGCGGGCGCCGGCTCGGCGCGCAGCGGCCGGAAGACGCCGCGGAAGAGATTGTCGAATGCAGTATCGGCAAACGGGTCCAACTGGATCAGATTGTGCATGTCTAGCCCTTTCCTGTGCGTGGAAAATCGACAGCGCCGGACCGGGCGGAAATTGGCACCGCCAGCCGGCTACCGTCTCGCACTCCTATCTGCGGCCCGTTCGCGGGGTTTCAAGCGGCGGCGGCCGCGCTTTGACGGGATAATGCGGGACGGCTCGCCGGCGGCCCAAAAAGGCGATAATGGAGGCGAGCACATACCCCGAAGCAGAAAGTCTCCCGCCATGAAAAACCCGCCTGCAGAATCCGTGGACCTGCCCCGCCTGAAGCACGAGCTCGAGTCCCGCCGCGCCAAACTGCGGATCGAGGTGAAGACGCAACTCGACGGCAGCGACGACGACCGGGTCGTGGGGCTGCGCAACCGGATCAAGGAAAGCGGCGACGAATGGGGCGTTGCCGACGGACTGGCGGAGCTCGACATCGCCGAGGTGCGGCACGCGCTGGCCGAGCTGGCCGAGGTCGATGCCGCGCTCACCCGCATGCGTACGGGTACCTACGGCGAGTGCCGCGATTGCGGCGAGCCGATCGCGCCGGCCCGGCTGGCGGCGTATCCGACCGCGACGCGATGCGTCGCGTGCCAGGAGCGCTACGAGCGCAAGCTAGGCGGCCCGCCGGTCACCGCGGTCTGATTCGGGCGCTTGCGCGGCGCGGCAGCGGGATCAGCGCCCGCGCGCCGGTCCTCCGGGCGCGAAACGCTTCACCCAGTCGAAGAATTCGCGGTACCACAGCCGCGAATTCTGCGGCTTCAGTATCCAGTGGTTCTCGTCCGGAAAGTACACGAGGCGCGCCGGCACGTCCTTGGCCTTCAGCGTGTCGTAATACTGCAGCGCCTGCGTCGCCGGCACCCGATAGTCGAGCTCGCCGTGCACCACCAGCGTCGGCGTCTTCGCGCGCTTCACGTAATGATGCGGCGACTGGCGCATCACCAGCGCCGGATTGTCCCAGTGAAACGCACCGAGCTCCTTGGCGAAGAAGCGGTAGCCGTCGGTCGCCATCATGCTGACCCAGTCGTAGCATCCGGCATGGCACACGTATGCCTTGTAGCGGTCGGTGTTGCCGTTCATGTAGGCAACCATGAATCCGCCGTAGCTCCCGCCAGTGGCGACCAGCCGCGCGCGATCGATGTAACCCTGCCGCAGCAACCAGTCCGTGCCAGCCTCGACGTCGGCGAACTCCTTCTCGCCGTAACGGCGGGTGATCGTCTCCAGCCATTTCTGGCCGAAGCCCGAGGATCCGTGATAGTTAACGCAGGCGACGACGTAGCCCATGCCGGCAAACGCCTGCGTGTTCCAACGAAAGTGCCAGCTGTCCATGTGCGCCGCATGCGGCCCGCCGTGGATCGAATGCAGCAGCGGCCATTTCCTCGCCGGATCGAAGTTCGGCGGATAGACGACGAACATCTGCACCGGCTCGCCGCCCCAGCCCTTCACCGTCACCTCGCGCATCTCGCCGAAGGCGTGCCGCGCGAGCAGCGCCCGATTGACCGACTCGATCGAGCGTTCGCCGCCGCCGTCGGCACGGCATGCGAAGAGCGCAGCCGGATACGTATTGGAGGAGCGGTCGAAGGCGATCACGGCCCCGTCGCGCGATTGCGCGAATCCGCCGATTGCGCCACCGCCGGCGACAAGCTTGGGCACGGCGCGATCCGGAGCATCGAGCGGGAGTCGGGCGATGCCGACGCGCCCATGGCTCTCGAGCGTGAACAGCAGAGCGCGACTGTCCGGCGTGAATGTCAAATGCGTCGTCTGCCGGTCGATCTCGGGCGCAAGCGCGCGCATTCGCCCCGTCGTGCGCGCCAGTAGCGTGATCGTGCCCTGGTCGTTGAACGAGCGGTTGGTGTCGTACGAGTGGAACGCCAGCGTGCGTCCGTCCGGCGAGTACACGGGGGACGCGTCGTCGGTCTTGGTCGCGGCGGTGAGCACCCGCTTGCGGCGCGTCGCGAGATTCACGATCACGATGTCGCGCTGATTCATCATCCCCGGTTCGAGGGCGAGGTCGGCGGTGATCGCGAGCTCGTGACCGTCCGGTGCGATGTCGTAGTCACCGGAACCCGGCTCCCACGGCGGCAATGCGAGGCCGGTGCCGGCGAGCGCGTCGCGGCAACGGCCTGACGCAACGTCGCAGATGAGGACATGGGGCTCGCGCCCATCGGTAAGCCAGTGATCCCAGAATCGATATTCGGCGCGCTCGCTGACGTGTGCCTTGACCTTCGAGTCCTTGCGCTCCTTGCGCCGCTTCGCCTGCAGCGCGTCGGTCGCGAGGTCGGGCCACACCCAAGACACGAAGGCAATCCGCTTGCCGTCGGCAAACCATTTCGGCGCCAGGCATCCGGTCGCGACGTGCGTGAGACGCGTCGCCTCGCCGCCATCGGGCGCGATGAGGTAGACCTGCGCCTCCTCGTCATCCTTTCGCTTTGCGGTGAACGCAATGAAGCGGCCATCGGGCGACCATTTGGGATCGCTGTCCTTGTCACCCGCGGTGAGCCGCCGTGCGCGCAATCGCGCGCCGCCTCCGCCCTGTCCGGTCGGAAACAGCCAGAGCTCGGTGCGGCTCTCGTTGGTCTCCATGTCGAAGCTCGTCACGGCGCTGCACGCCTGCCTGCCGTCGGGCGAGAGCGTTGGCGTGCCGATCCGCTTGATCGACCACAGCGCATCGACGTCAAGTGGCGGCCTGCTCGACGTTACGCGGCGGATCGCGCGGCGGGACTTTCGACGAATCGTGGAGGCCATTCCCGGGTCCTTGTAGGTACAATATGCGCTCGCGATTGTACGCCGTGCGCGGGTCCTCCAACCCGCGCGCGCTCTTCCAATTCTCTCTTTGCAAAGACCACAATGACGACCATGAACTATCGCCGGCTCGGCCGATCCGGCCTCAAGGTCAGCGAGCTGTCGTTCGGCTCGTGGGTGACCTACGGCAACCAGATGGGCGAGGACGTCGCCCGCGATTGCATGGCGGCCGCATACGAGGCCGGCGTCAACTTCTTCGACAACGCCGAAGTGTATGCCAAGGGCGTCTCGGAAACGATCATGGGCGCGGCGTTGAAGAAGATGGGCTGGCGCCGCTCGTCCTATGTGATCTCGACGAAGTTCTACTGGGGCATGTTCGACGGGCCCAACGAGAAGAACACGCTCAACCGGAAATACCTGATGCAGGCGATCGACGGCTCGCTCTCGCGGCTCTCGCTCGACTACGTCGATCTCGTGTTCTGCCATCGGGCCGATCCCGACACGCCGATCGAGGAAACCGTCTATGCGATGCACGACATCGTGAGCTCGGGCAAGGCCCACTACTGGGGCACGTCCGAATGGACGGCGGCCGAGATCATGGCGGCGTGGCAGATCGCCGAGCGGCATCACCTGCACAAGCCGGTGATGGAGCAGCCACAATACAATCTCTTCCATCGCGAGCGCGTCGAGCAGGAGTACGCGCAGCTCTACCGCGAGATCGGGCTCGGGACGACGATCTGGAGCCCGCTCGCGTCCGGCATGCTGACCGGCAAGTACAACGCCGGCATCCCGCCCGATTCGCGCGGCGCGCTCAAGGGCTACGAATGGCTGGCCGAGCGGCTGACGGACACCGCGAAGATCGCCGTCGTGAAGCGGCTCGAGCCGATCGCCAAGGATCTTTCGTGCACGCTCGCGCAACTGTCGCTCGCGTGGTGCCTCAGGAACCCCAATGTGTCGAGCGTGATCACCGGCGCGACGCGTCCCGCGCAGGTCCGCGAGAACCTGAAGGCGCTCGACGTTGTGCCGAAGCTCGTGCCCGACGTGATGGCGCGGATCGAAGCCGCGCTCGCCTGAATTCCGGCCACGCCCTCGCCGAGACTTCGCCATGTCCAATCCGCTCGAAAGCTGGTACGAGGAGCAGCGCTCGGTGTTTCTGTATCGCGCCTGCGCGGAGGCGGAGGCCGGAACGACCCGCGCCGAGCTCTTTCGCCGGCTCGCAGGCGAGGCCGAGGCGCAGGCGGCGATCTGGCGCGCGCAGCTCACCGCCCGCGGCGCCGAGGCGCCGGCTCCGTTCGTGCCCGACGCGCGCACGCGATTCGTCGCATGGCTCGTGAAGTGGCTGGGGCCGCGGCGCATCAAGAACGTGCTCGCCGCGATGAAGGTGCGCGGGATGAGCGTCTACGGGACCTCGCTCGGCCGCGATCCCGGCCATACGACGCCGACGGCCGGCGCCACGTTCGAGCACCGCCACCGCGGGCTCGGCAGCGGCAACAACCTGCGCGCCGCGGTGTTCGGCGTCAACGACGGGCTCGTGTCCAATTCGGGGCTGATCCTCGGCATCGCCGGGGCGAGCGCCGACCCGCATGTGGTGCTGCTCACCGGCGTCGCCGGCATGTGCGCGGGTGCCTTCGCGATGGCCGCCGGCGAATACGTGTCGGTGCGCTCTCAGCGCGAGCTCTACGAATACCAGATCGGCCTCGAGCGCGACGAGCTCGCGCAGTACCCGGAGGCCGAAGCGCAGGAGCTTGCGCTCATCTACGCGGCAAAGGGGCTGCCGGCGGCGGAAGCCACCAAGCTTGCGAATCGCATCGTCGCCGATCCGGAGCATGCGCTCGACACGCTCGCGCGCGAGGAGCTCGGGCTCAATCCCGAGGAGCTCGGCTCTCCCTGGGGGGTCGCGATCTCGTCGTTCGTGTCGTTCGGGGCGGGGGCGCTGCTGCCGCTCATTCCCTTCGTCGTCGCGCCCGGGCCTAAGTCCCTGCCGATCGCCATCGCAATCAGCGCCGTGTCGCTCTTTACCGTTGGCGCGCTGCTCTCGCTCTTCACCGGCCGCAACTCGGTCTATTCGGGCGCCCGCATGCTGTTGCTCGGTGCGATCGCCGGCACGGTGACGTACGCGATCGGGCGTCTTGCGGGTGTGGCGCTCGGATAGCGCGAACTTGCCGACACCGCGCGGCGTCGACGCGACGCTGATACTGAAGCCCGGCCGCGAGAAATCGCTGCACCGGCGGCATCCGTGGATCTTCTCCGGCGCCATCGACCGCGTCGACGGCGACCCCGCGACGGGCGACACGGTCGCGGTGGCGAGCGCCTCCGGACAATTCCTGGCCCGCGCCGCGTATTCGCCGGCGTCGCAGATTCGCGCCCGCGTGTGGACGTTCGATCCGGCGCAGCCGGTCGATGCGCGTTTCCTGCACGACCGGATTCACACGGCCGCGGAGCGACGCCTGCCGCTGCGCGACGCACGCCACACGGCGTGCCGGCTCATCCACGGCGAGGCGGACGGATTGCCGGGGCTCGTCGCCGACCGGTACGGGGACACCATCGTGGTCCAGCTCTCGGCGGCGGGACCGGAGCGCTGGCGCGATGTGATCGTCGCAGCCCTCGCGGCGGTATCCGGCGTCACGTGCGTTTACGAACGCTCCGACGTCGAGGTGCGCTCGCTCGAGGGGTTGGCGCCCCGCACGGGCGTGATGCACGGGTCCCTGCCCGACGATGTGACGATGCAGGAAGACGACATCGCGTACGGCGTCGACGTCGTCGCGGGTCACAAGACCGGCTTCTATCTCGATCAACGCGACAGCCGGAAGGCCGTGCGCGCGCACGCGGCGGGCCGGGCGATGCTCAACGTCTTCTGCTACACGGGCGCATTCTCGCTGGCCGGTCTCGCCGGCGGCGCGGCGAGTGTGCTGTCGATCGACAGCGCCGGCGAGGCGCTTGCGCGGGCGCGCGACAATCTGGCGCGAAACCCGGAGCTTCCGGCCGAGCGCGCGACATGGCAGGAAGGCGACGCGTTCACCGAACTGCGTCGCCTGCGCGATGCTGGCGCACGCTTCGACCTGATCGTGCTCGACCCGCCGAAATTCGCTCCGACCGCCGCGCACGCCGAACGCGCTGCCCGCGCCTACAAGGACATCAACCTGCTCGCGCTCAAGCTGCTGCACGATGACGGCCTCCTCGCGACGTTCTCATGCTCGGCGGCCATCGACGCGAAGCTTTTCGGGCAGATCCTGGCGGGCGCGGCGCAGGACGCGCTGGCCGATGCGGCGATCGTCGGTCGCTTCACGGCAAGCCCGGACCACCCGGTCACGCTCGCATTTCCGGAAGGCGACTACCTCAAGGGATTGCTGCTGCGAAAGACCGGCTGACCCGGGGCCGCCAAAAACAAGGCCCCGGCCGGTTGCCCGGCGGGGCCCTGTCAGTCGCGGCCGGATGGACAGGAGGTCACCCGGCCGTGTTCGGTTCCCGCGCGACGCGCGGGTGGAGTGCGGTATGGCGTCAGCTGGCGAGGCAGGTCGACATGAACTTCTTGCGATCGTCGCCCTTCATGTCGCCGGCCTTGGTGTTGCAGGCCTTCATCTTTTCCTGCTGCGTCATCGGCGCGGCAGGCGCCTTCGCGGCAGCCGGCGCGGCCGCAGCGGCGTCGCCGGAGAGGCACGTCTTCATGAAGCTCTTGCGCGCGTCGCCGTTCATCCCGGTCGCCTTCTGATTGCACGTCCTCATCTTCTCCTGCTGCGCCGTGAGTTTGGTCTGCGTCGCCTCGTCGCCGGACAGGCAGGCCTTCATGAATTCCTTGCGGTCATCACCCTTCATCATGCCGGCCCTGGAATTGCATGTCTTCATCTTGTCCTGCTGCGCGTTGTCGGCAGCAATCGCCGGGATGGCCGCGAGCGAGAACACCGCCCCCAGCACCACGGCAACGAGCTTTTGCATTCGGATCTCCTAGAAATCGGTCGGGCGGGAAGGTCGACTCGGTATTCCGGAGCCGGCCGAACTATCATCGTCTTTCGCCTCGGCGCTGCGTTTCCGACGCGACGATTGAGTCTAAGACAACAAAAGCACGCGAAGCAACGATTTCCGGGGTCCTTGGCGCGGGGGTGTGGCATATTCGTCTGATGCGTTGCAGCATCGGCCGTGGCAAAATGAATGATTGCATGCGCTTGATATCGCAACGATTTGTTTTAATTGACTAAATTATCTTGGATCCCGACGTGACCGCCTCCACCGCCAACCGCAACCGCGCCGCCGCGGCGTCGCATTCCCCGGCCCCGCTGCCGATCGACGATACGCGCATCCGGGGGATCACCGAGCTCGCCCCGCCTTCGCATCTGCTGCGCGAATTCCCGGCCTCCGGCCGCGCCGCGACGACCACCTTCGAGGCCCGCCAGGCGATCCATCGCGTGCTGCACGGCGCCGACGATCGCCTCGAGGTGGTGGTCGGGCCCTGCTCGATCCACGATTACGACGCGGCGATCGAATACGCGACGCGACTCGCGGCGCTTCGCGCCGGGCTTTCGAGCGAACTCGTGCTCGTCATGCGCGTCTATTTCGAGAAGCCGCGCACCACCGTCGGCTGGAAGGGGCTCATCAACGACCCGAACCTCGACGACAGCTACCGCATCAACGACGGGCTCCGCCTCGCCCGGCGCATCCTGCTCGAGATCAACGAGCTCGACCTGCCGGCCGGCACCGAATACCTCGACATGATCACGCCGCAGTACCTCGCCGATCTGATCGCGTGGGGCGCGATCGGCGCACGTACGACCGAAAGCCAGGTGCACCGCGAGCTCGCGTCGGGGTTGTCGTGCCCCGTCGGGTTCAAGAACGGCACCGACGGCGACGTCCGCATCGCCGTCGACGCGATCAAGGCAGCCTCGGCGCCGCACCATTTCCTCTCGGTGACCAAGGGGGGCCATTCGGCGATCGTGCACACCGCGGGCAACGAGGACGGCCACATCATCCTGCGCGGCGGCAAGGCGCCGAACTACGACGCGGCAAGCGTCGAGGCGACCTGCGCCGAGCTCGCCGCCGCGGGGCTTGCCGCCCGACTGATGATCGACTGCTCGCACGCGAACAGCCGCAAGAGCCACGAGCGGCAGGTCGACGTCGCGCGTGATGTCGCCGCGCAGATCGCCGGCGGCGACGAGCGGATCTTCGGCGTGATGCTCGAAAGCCATCTCAACGAGGGGCGGCAGGATCTCGTTCCCGGCCGCGAGCTCGAATACGGCGTGTCGATCACCGACGCCTGCATCGGCTGGGAAACCACCGTCACGACGCTCGAGCTCCTTGCCGACGCCGTGCGCCGGCGGCGGGTGAAGGTGGCGGACTCCGCGTAGCATCACGGCGCGCAACCCCGACGCAATGCCGTGGCGACCGAGATAGAACTCAAGCTCGCGCTCGATCCGCGTGTGCTCGCCGGCGCCGGCGGCGTCACACGCCTCGCGCGGCATCCGGCAATCGCCGCGGTGAAACACGGCCGCGCCAGCACGACGCGTCTCACCAGCACGTATTTCGACACGCGGGACCTGCGCCTTGCGCGCCAGGGCATCGCGCTGCGGCTTCGCCGCGAGGGCAAGCGCTGGCTGCAGACGGTCAAGGGTCCCCCGCTGCACGGCACCAGCACCGGCCTGCATGCGCGGAGCGAGTACGAATGCCTCCTCGCACATGCCTCGTTCGACGTCCCGCACCTCGGCACGACGCCCTGGCATCGCGTGCTGCTGAAGGCCCTGCGCAAGGATCTGCTCATCGCGCAATTCACGACCGATTTCGCGCGCCACGCGATTCCGCTCGCATTCCCGGATGGAACCACGGCGACCCTCGCAATCGATTCCGGCTCGATTCGCGCCGGCCGCCGGACGACGCCGATCGCCGAAATCGAGATGGAGATCGTCACCGGCAATCCGCTGCCGCTGTTCGGCCTCGCGCAACGGCTCGCCCGTGACGTGCCGCTCTCGATTGGCAGCGCCAACAAGGCGGAGCGCGGGTATGCGCTCGCGCACGGGCGCGGCGACGTGGGGACGCCGGTGCGCGCGCGCACGTCGGCGCTCGCCCACGACGCGCCGGCGGAAGAGGCCTTGCGTGTCATTGTGCAAGGCTGCCTCGAGCAGATCGCGGGAAATGCCGCCGGACTCCTCGCCGGCGCCGACCCGGAATGGGTGCACCAGATGCGGATCGGGACGCGCCGGTTGCGCTCCTGCCTCAGCCTCATTCCTCCCACGCCCGGGCGTGACGAACTGATCGCCGAGATCAAATGGCTGGCCCAGGCACTCGGCGCAGCGCGCGACTGGGATGTGTTCGCCGTGGACACGCTGCCGCCGGTCGTCGCCGCACTTGGTACCGACGCCAACGCGGCGGCGAGTTTCGCGCGCCTGCGCCGCCGCGTTTCCGCACGGCGCGGCAAGGCGCGGGCGGTCGTGCGTGACGCCGTGCGTTCGGCGCGTTTCACGCGGCTCTTGCTCGCCGCCGGCGCGCTCTGCGCAACGCCGCACTTCGGCCGTGACGACGCGGATGCCCTGCGGGCGCTCGCCTCGCCGGCGCACACTTTCGCCGCCCGGCTCATCAACCGCCGGCACGGCAGGCTCGAACGAAGGGCGGCGGGACTCGCCGAGGCAAACGGCGACGACCGGCACGCCGCGCGGATAGCCGCGAAGAAGCTCCGGTACGCCACCGAGTTCTTCGCCCCGCTTTTTTCGGGCAAGCGGGCGCGCGCCTATCTCAAGTCGCTGTCGGATCTGCAGGACGTGCTGGGACGGGCCAACGACGCCGAGACCGTGCGCCATCTTGTTGCCGGTCTCGCGGGTGCAGGCGACGTCGCGATGGAGGGGGCAATACGCGGCTGGGCCGCGGCCAATGCGGCGGCGCTCGCGAAGGAGATCGCGCGCACTGCGAATCGCTTCGCCAGATCGCATCGGTTCTGGATCGCCGGGTGAATGTGCCGTCCGTCGTGTCCGATGTGCTTGCCTATCGGGCGCCCCGGTGGATCGCCGGTGGTCACGCGCAGACGATCCTGCCGCGCTTCCTCCGCGGATCACCGATCTCCTATCGGCGCGAGCGCGTGCTGACGCCCGACGGCGATTTCTGGGATTTCGACTGGGCCGACGCGCCCTCCGGCAACGACACCGCGCCGCTGGTCGTACTGTTCCACGGGCTCGAGAGCGGCTCGAACTCGCACTACGCGCGCGCGGTGATGGCCGGGCTCCGCGAGATCGGCTGGCGCGGAGTGATTCCGCATTTTCGCGGCTGCTCCGGCGAGCCCAACCTTCTGCCGCGCGCCTATCATTCGGGCGATCACGAGGAGGTCGGCGCGATGCTGAACGCGATACGCGTCCGCATCGGCGGCGACATCCCGCTGTACGCGGCAGGCGTGTCGCTCGGCGGCAGCGCGCTCCTCAACTGGCTTGGCCGCGCGGGCTCGGGTGCCCGCGCGTCCCTCGCCGCCGCGGCTGCGGTGTCCGCGCCGATCGACCTGACCGCGGCCGGCGAGGCCATCGGCCGCGGCCTCAACATCATCTACACGTGGTATTTCCTGGCGACGCTGAAACCGAAGGGGCACGCGCTGGCGCGGCGCTTCCCTGGGCTTCTGGACGAGCGGAGAATCGCCCGCGTGCGGTCGATGTTCGATTTCGACGAGGTCGTCACCGCGCCGCTGCACGGATTCACGGGCGCCGCCGACTACTGGCGCCGCGCCTCGAGCAAGCCGTGGCTCGCGGACATCGCGGTGCCGACGCTCGTCCTCAACGCGAGGAACGACCCTTTCATTCCCGGCACATCGCTTCCCGGCCCGGAGGCGGTCAGCAGGCACGTGGTGCTGGAGCAGCCCGAGCACGGCGGCCACGCGGGATTCGCCGTGGCGCCGTTCCCGGGACAGCTCGACTGGATGCCGCAGCGGCTGATTCATTTCTTCCGGTCCGGGCAATGAGCGACGTCGCGCGCTGACGGCGCGTGATCGCCCCGAAGCGCATGGCCGAGTCGCGCGCCTCTGGGCGCGCACGTGAGCCAGGTGAAATCCGGGTTCCTCGAAAGAATGGGGCGCGGATGTTAGGCTACGCGCCCGCGCTGCCGCGCCCGTTCCGGGCCGGCGCCGCCTCTGCCCATCCGACGCCCCTCGATGATCACCCTCGCTGACATCAAAGCTGCGCGTGAACGCATCGCGGGAGGCGTCTACCTCTCGCCGTGCGTCGAATCGATACCGCTCTCGCGGCTCACTGGCGCGCACATCCACTGCAAGCTCGACTACCTGCAGCGCACCGGCAGCTTCAAGGAGCGCGGCGCGCGCAACGCGCTGCTGCAGCTCACGCCGGAAGAGCGCAAGCGCGGCGTGATCGCGGCGTCCGCCGGCAACCATGCGCAGGGGATCGCATACCACGCGAGCCTCCTCGGCATCCCGGCGACGGTGGTGATGCCGAAGTTCGCGGCGCTGATCAAGGTCACTAATTGCCGCACGCTCGGCGCGACCGTCGTCCTCCACGGCGCCGATCTCGGCGAGGCGCGCGCGGAAGCCGCCGTGATCGCGAAGCGCGAAGGGCTCACGTTCATCCACCCGTTCGACAACGAGCAGGTCATCGCAGGCCAGGGCACGATGGCGCTCGAAATCCTCGAGCAGCTGCCGTCGGTCGAAGCGATCGTCGTTCCGGTGGGCGGCGGCGGGCTGCTCGCCGGCATGGGAACGGCCGTGAAAGCGCTGCGGCCGGACGTCACGATGGTCGGCGTCGAGCCCGAGCATGCGGCGTGCCTCACCGCGGCGCTCGCGGCCGGCAAGCCGGTGCCCATCGCGCTTTCCCCGACGCTCGCCGACGGGCTCGCCGTGCCGATGCTGGGCGAGAGACCGTTCGAGCTGGTGCGTCACGTTGTCGACACCGTGGTGACCGTCGATGAGACGAGCATCGCCCTCGCGGTGCTGCGTCTCATCGAGATCGAGAAGAGCGTCGTCGAAGGCGCCGGCGCGGCGCCGCTCGCGGCGTTCCTCGCCGGCAAGCTCGACGCGCTGAAGGGCAAGGAAGTCGTGCTGGTGCTCGCGGGCGGCAACATCGACCTCACGATGCTCGACCGCGTCATCGATACCGGGCTTGTCGCCGACGGACGCCTCGCGCGCTTCTCGGTCTCGATCAGCGACCGCCCCGGCGGGCTCGCGCGGCTCACCGAGATCATCGCGTCGACCGGCGCGTCGATCAAGGAGATCGTCCACGACCGCGCGTTCTCGGGTCCGGACCTCACGGCCGTCCATGTCGTGTGCGTCGTCGAGACGACCGGGCGCGAGCACGTGTGCCTGCTGCACGACACGCTTGCGAAAGCCGGGGTCAGGGTGGTCGGCTGACCGCCCGACATTGCGTCGGCGCGGCCGGAAGACTAATAGGGGATTCCGAGCTTCCGGTAGACGAAGTGCAGCAGCCAGGCAGGTCCGACGAGGAGAAACTTGACGTCCTCGAAGAAGGATGGCTTCTTCCCTTCGATCGCGTGGCCGATGAACTGACCCAGCCACGCCACGACGAATACCGCCACCGCCGTCAGCAGAACGTTGTACTGCGCCGCGGTCAGCGGCCAGATCATCAGCGCGAAGACCGCGAGCATGCCGATCGCGATGGAGGGCGACAACCATGCGTAGAAGGCAACGGAGAGCCCGATGCCCACGTAGGCCGCCATGGGGGACGCCGCCCAGAGCGCCGCCAGCACGCTCCAGGTGATGAGCGGAACGCAGACCCAGTGGATCGCCTCGTTCGCGGGATTGGTATGCGATTCGCCGTAACGCGCGAAGAGCTCGTCGACCTTGCGCATTCGCCTACCCCAAAGCATCCGGCCTCCCACATGTTGGCACGCGCGACCCGGGGGCGTCCAGTCCGCGCCGGGGCTATAATTCCCGGATTCGATCGCCGCGGTTCGCAACGACGAACGGCGACACACGGGATCACGCCGACGGCGTGCAGTCTGTCGTTACCTGGAGGATTCATGGCCCGCATTTCGCGCATCGTTTTCCCCTTCTTGCTCCTTTCGATGGCGAGCGCGCCCGTTTTCGCCGCCGAGCAGTTCGTCAACGTCCTGACGGGCGGCACCAGTGGCGTCTACTACCCGCTCGGCGTCGCCCTGGCCACCGACATCGGCAAGGCGTTGCCCGGCGTGAAGACGTCGGTGCAGGCGACCAAGGCGTCCGTCGAGAACCTGAACCTGCTGCAGGCCGGACGCGGCGAGCTCGCATTCACGCTCGGCGATTCGCTGTCCGACGCGTGGAAGGGCAACGAGGAAGCCGGATTCAAGACGCCGCTCAAGAAGCTGCGTGGCATCGCGGCCATCTATCCCAACTACATCCAGATCGTCGCGCGCGCCGATGCCGGGATCAAGACGCTCGCGGACCTGAAAGGCAAGAAGATCTCCGTCGGCGCGCCGAAGTCGGGCACCGAGCTCAACGCGCGCACGATCCTCAACGCCGCGGGAATCACGTACAAGGACTTCGCCAAGGTCGAGTACCTTCCGTTCGGCGAGTCGGTCGAGCTGATGAAGAACCGCCAGCTCGACGTCACGCTGCAGTCGGCCGGGCTCGGGGTCTCGG
Organism: uncultured beta proteobacterium; assembly: GCA_963846855.1. Lineage (GTDB taxonomy): Bacteria > Pseudomonadota > Gammaproteobacteria > Burkholderiales > Casimicrobiaceae > CAIWHR01. The sequence continues at coordinate 1,077,633 of CAWJXK010000008.1, read as the reverse complement.
CGCTGCGTGATCTCGCGACCTCGGTCGACATCGTTGTCGTGTCGATTCCCGCCGACGTGATCAAGAAGACAAATGACCCCGCGTACCTGCCGGCGGTGATTCCCGCCAATACGTACCGCGGCCAGACCGCGGACGTGCCGGCGGCCGCCGTGCAGAATTACCTCGTGACGCAGGACGGGGTCAGCAACGACACCGCCTATGGCATCACCAAGGCGCTGTGGACCAACCTCGAGGGGCTGGTGGCCGCGCACTCGGCGGCGAAGGCGATCGACCTGAAGCACGCACTCGACGGCATGCCGGTGCCGCTGCATCCCGGCGCCGAGAAGTACTACAAGGAAGTCGGCGTGATCAAGTAGGCCGGCGCGGGCCGGCGCGGGAGAACGCATGGCAGGCTCGCCCGAGGTGCAAGGCGGCCCCGCGCAGGGGGCCGAAGTCGCGTTCGACGAGACCGGCGTCAAGCGCGAGCTCACGGGCACGGCGTGGAAGCTCGTTGCCGCCGTCGCGCTCGCGTTCTCCTCGTATCAGCTGGTGATCGCGGCGTTCAGCCCGCTTTCGAGTCTCGTCACGCGCTCGCTGCACGTCGGCTTCCTGCTGGCGCTCGCGTACCTCATCCACCCGATCTCGCCGCGCGCGGATCGCCGCAGGATCGTATGGTACGACCTCGCGCTCGCCGGGCTCGCCTTCGCGCTCGCCTTCTATCACTGGGTGTTCGAGGGCGATCTGATCCAGCGTTCGGGGGACGCAAGCACGGCCGACCTCGCCGTCGGGACCCTCGTGGTGGTGCTGCTGTTCGAGGCGGCGCGGCGAGTGCTGGGCGTCGCACTGCCGATCATCTGCGCCGCGTTTCTCGCCTACGGGCTCTTCGGACAGTACCTGCCCGCCGCGATCGCACATCGCGGCTATGGCTTCGACCAGATCGTCGGCGCGCTCTACCTCGGCACCGAGGGCATCTACGGCATCCCGACGCTGGTGTCCGCGACCTACATCTTCCTGTTCATCCTGTTCGGCAGCTTCCTCGAGCACGCGGGGATGATCAACCTGTTCAACAACATCGCGCTTGGCTTCGTCGGCCACGCGCGCGGCGGTCCGGCCAAGGTGGCAGTGATCTCGTCGGGGATGATGGGGACGATCTCGGGCTCCGGGGTCGCCAACGTGCTCACGGTCGGCCAGTTCACGATCCCGCTGATGAAGCGCTTCGGCTATTCGCCCGTGTTCGCCGGCGCCGTCGAGGCGACGTCCAGCATGGGCGGCCAGATCATGCCGCCGGTGATGGGGGCCGTCGCGTTCATCATGGCCGAGACGCTCAACGTGCCGTACGTGTCGATCGTGAAGGCCGCGGTGATCCCCGCGATGCTCTACTACGCCACCGCGTTCTGGATGGTGCATCTCGAGGCCGGGCGCGCGGGACTCGTCGGCATTCCGAAGAAGGACTGCCCCAATCCGTGGGAAGCGATCCGCCGCAACTGGTACCTGATGCTGCCGCTCGCCGTGCTCGTGTTCATGCTGTTCGACGGGTTCACGCCGATGTATTCGGGCATCGTCGGCCTGGCGCTGACCGCCGTGCTGATCCTGGGAGTCGGCATCGCGTCCGGATTCGGCTCAATGCTCTTCCGCATCGTGTTCTGGGTCGTGCTGGGGGTCGGCACCGCGAGCTTCTTCAAGTACGGCATCTGGCCCATCATCGCGATGATCTCCACCCTCGTCGCAGTGAACTTCGTGATCAGGGGCGGGCGGGCGACGCTGGCGATCATGCGCAACAGCCTCATCGACGGGGCGAAGCAGGCCGTTGGCGTCGGCATCGCCTGCGCGATCGTCGGCGTGATCATCGGCGTGCTGACACTGACCGGCGCCGCGTCGAATTTCGCGGGATTCGTGCTCGATATCGGCGCGAGAAGCCTCTTCCTTTCGCTGGTCCTCACGATGGCCGTATGTCTCGTGCTGGGCATGGGCATCCCGACGATTCCCAACTACATCATTACGAGCGCCATCGCCGCGCCCGCGCTCCTGAAGCTCGGTGTGCCGCTGATCGTCTCGCACATGTTCGTGTTCTATTTCGGCATCATGGCGGACCTGACGCCGCCCGTTGCGCTCGCCGCGTTCGCGGCGGCGTCGATCTCCAAGGCGTCGCCGATGCGCACGGGCTGGAAGGCGACTCACATCGCGATTGCCGGCTTCGTGATTCCCTACATGGCCGTCTACGACCCTGCGTTGATGCTGCAGGGAGGAACGCTCGTCGACACCGCCTTCGTGGTCGCGAAGGCGATCATTGCCATCGCGCTGTGGGGCGGCGCCGCGGTCGGCTTCCTGCGCGGACCGCTCTCCGTCATCGAGCGGATCGTCGCATTCGCCGCGGCATCGCTGCTGGTCGCCGCAGTGCCGTGGACCGATGAGGCCGGCTTTGCCTCAAGTGCCGCCTTGGTCGCGTGGCATTGGTGGCGAACGCGCGCGCCGGGACGCGCGACGGCCGCGTAAACGACGCGTTGGCGGTGAACGGTATCTGTCTGCTCGTCGCCGGCTCGCTCCGAGCGACGCTGCCCGGTCCGGATTTCACGCTGGCGTGGGAGCATTCGGTCGAGAAGATCGAATGGCTCGAACGCTACTCGATCGACGGCGACGAGCTGCGCCTGGTAGAGGCCCGCGTGCGCGGTTCGGGCGCAGGAATGGAAGCTCCGGTAGGGGCGAAGTTGCATGACGGCGCCTGGGTGTGGCGGCCCGCAACTCCGCCGCTGCCGGAGCTGCGCCTCACCTATTCGAGTTTCACGCGCGATTATCGCGTTTGCGACGCCACGCGCTGCATCGCGCTCGGGGAGGTCGTCGGACCACTCGTCAACGGCGATGTCGTGACGGTGCGCGCATGCCGGTGACGGCGGATCGCCGAGCCGCGAAGCACCATGCGCCGTTCTTCGGCGAGGCAATCTCCGCTCACGCGCGCGCTCGCCTTTCGAGCGTGCTGACGCGCGTCGGAAACGCCCCCAATTTGCGGTCGAGGAAATAATTGCGCAGCGTCCGCGCGACTGTGCGGAACGCGAGCTCCTCCCACGGGATCTCGTGCTCATGATAGAGCCGAACTTCGAGGCTTTCGGCGCCGGGGCTGAAATCGAGGTCGAGCAGGCGCGCGCGAAAGATGAGATAGAGCTGGCTGATGTGCGGCAGGCTGATCATCGTGTACGGAGCAAGCACCTCGACGCGCGCGCTCGCCTCCTCGAGGGTCTCGCGCTCCGCGCCGGCGACGACGGTCTCGCCGTTCTCGAGGAACCCGGCCGGGACCGTCCACAATCCGTGGCGCGGCTCGATCGCGCGCCGGCACAGCAGCACGCGGTCCTCCCATTCGGGAAGGCAGCCGACGACGACCTTGGGGTTCTGGTAATGGATCACCCCGCAGCCCGCGCACAGGTGGCGCGGCAGGCTGTCGCCTTCCGGGATACGGAATTCGATCCTATCGGAACCGCAGACGCTGCAGAAATTCATGACCTGGATGATGCGCGCAAAGGGCTTCCCATGTACCGTCAGCCCACATTATCGCAAACACCGAATACGCCGTCGCCGGTCAATCGAAGGTCGCGCCCCCCGCGCCCGCAGGCCCGCGCTTGCAGGAGTATCATCCGCCACTCCGCGACAGACCCGGAATCCCGGAACCCAAGATGAAACGCTCGCTCCTTCCCGACGCCGTCGAATCCTACGTCGACGCCACCGTCACCGAGACCGACGTCCAGCGGCGCCTGCGCGCCGAGACCGCGCGCCTTCCCAATGCAGGAATGCAGATTGGCGCCGACCTGGCCGCGCTGCTCGCGCTCCTGATCAAGACGCTCGGTGCGCACAACGCGATCGAGGTCGGCACGTACACCGGCTACAGCGCGCTCGCCGTGGCGATGGCGCTTCCGGTCGACGGGCGCCTCATCGCGTGCGACGTCAGCGAGGCGTGGACGTCGATCGGGCGGCGCCACTGGACCGAGGCGGGCGTGGCCGGAAAGATCGAGCTGCGGCTCGCCCCTGCGACCGAAACGTTGGATACGCTGCTGCGCGAACGCGGCAAGGGGAGCTTCGACTTCATGTTCATCGATGCCGACAAGACGGGCTACGACGCATATTACGAGGCCGGCCTCGCGCTGCTGCGCACCGGCGGCATGCTCGCGCTCGACAACATGATCTGGGGCGGCCGCGTCGCCGATCCCTCGGTCAACGACGACGACACGGTGGCGCTGCGTATGCTCAACGCGAAGATCGCCGGCGACCGCCGCGTCGATGCCTGCCTCGCGACGATCGGCGACGGCGTGATGATCGTGCGCAAGCGCTAAGGAACCTCTGAACAAGTCCCGCACGGTTGCGACGGGGAATTTTCGGGATGGGATGCCTCAGTTGCCAAATGAGGCGAGGCGAAGCTAATGGCCGGCCCCCTTCCGCAAGCCTCGCGCTCATTGACCAAAATGAGCAGACCGCCCGAAAAGCCCCGTCCCTTCGCGCATCTGCCAACTGAGGCCAAATGCGGCGCCTGCTTTGCCACGCTCCTCGGCATCGTAGTATGGACTACGACCTTCGTCGCGCGTCGCGCAGTCATCCGCATTTGGCGCTGCAGCGCAACCGCGTGGGACTTGTTCAGAGGTTCCCGAGGCTACGGCACGCGGATCAGCTGCAGGCGATAGTGCTTCAATTCCTCGATCGACTCCAGCACGTCGGCCAGCGCCTCGTGCTTGCCTTCCTTCGGAACACCCTTGAGCGCTTCGGGCCGCCATCGCCGGGCGAGCTCCTTCAGCGTCGACACGTCGAGATTGCGGTAATGGAAATAGTCCTCGAGCGACGGCATCCAGCGCGCGAGGAAGCGGCGGTCCTGGCAGATCGAGTTGCCGCACATCGGCGACGCCTTGGCCGGGATGTGCTCGCGCAGGAACGCGAGCGCCAGCGCCTCGACCTCGGCCTCGCCCAGCGTCGAGGCCTTCACCTTGTCGATGAGCCCGGAGCGGCCGTGCGTGCCGCGGTTCCACGAATCCATCGCCTCAAGCGTGGCGTCGTCCTGATGAACGATCCACACGGGCGCCTGCGCGACGACGCCGAGCTCATTGTCGGTGACGATGAGCGCGACCTCGATGATTCGGTCGGTGTCGGGCTTCAGTCCCGTCATCTCCATGTCGATCCAGACCAGGCGGTCGGCGTCTTGGGGCATTTTCGATTCGCGTAAAATGAAGGGCGCCATTTTCGCATACCCGCCGCCGCACGCCGCCGCGCACCCGGACCATGACCGCCGCCACCTTCACCGCGCTGTTTCTTGCCGCCCTGGCCGTTTCGCTCGGTCTTCAGCTGTGGCTCGCGCGCCGCCAGATCGTCCACGTCGCCGCGCACCGCGACGTGGTGCCGGCCGCCTTCGCGCAGCGGATCGGCCTCGACGCGCATCAGCGCGCCGCCGACTACACGGTCGCGCGCGTGCGCCTCGGGATCGTCGAGACGCTGTTCGAGACGGCCATCCTCCTGTTGCTCACTTTCGGCGGCGGCGTGGCCGCGCTCGCGGCGCTGTCCGCGATGCCGTTCGACGGGCCGATCGTCCGCGACCTTGCGCTGATCGTCGCCGTCGCCGTGCTCACCGGCATCGTGTCGCTGCCGTTTTCGTATTGGCGGACCTTCGGGATCGAGGCGAAATTCGGCTTCAACCGGACCACCCGCGCGCTCTGGCTCGCGGATCTCGCGCGCGGGCTGCTGGTCGCCGCCGCGCTCGGGCTTCCGCTCGTGGCGCTGATCCTGTGGCTGATGCACGCGACCGGCGCCTGGTGGTGGATTCTGGCGTGGCTTGCCTGGACCGCCTTCCAGTTCCTCGTGCTGGCGCTCTATCCGACGGTGATCGCCCCGCTGTTCAACAAGTTCTCGCCGCTGCCGGAAGGCGCCGCGCGCGAGGCGATCGAATCCCTGCTCGCCCGCTGCGGATTCGCGAGCCGGGGGCTCTATGTGATGGACGGCTCGCGCCGGTCGAGCCACGGCAACGCGTTCTTCACCGGCTTCGGGCGGGCGCGCCGCATCGTCTTCTTCGACACGCTGCTGGCGCGCCTCGCCCCCGCCGAGGTCGAGGCCGTGCTGGCGCACGAGCTCGGCCACTTCAAGCTCCGCCATGTCATGAAGACGATGGCGTGGTCGACCGCCGCCTCGCTTGCATTCATGGCGCTCCTCGCCTGGCTCGCGGCGTCGCCCTGGTTCTACGAAGGCCTCGGCGTACCGGCGTCGATCGACCGCCCGGGCATCGCGCTCATCCTGTTCGTGCTGGCGCTGCCCGTGTTCACGTTCATCCTCGGCCCGGTGCTGTCGCTCTACTCGCGCCGCCACGAATTCGAGGCCGATGCCTTCGCCGTGCGCCATTCGTCCGGGGCCGCGCTGGCGCACGCGCTCGTCAAGCTGTACGAGGACAACGCGTCGACGCTGACGCCGGACCCGCTCTATTCCGCGTTCCACGACTCGCACCCGCCGGCCGCGGCGCGCATCGCGCGCCTCGAAGCGGCGTGATGCCTCACCAGGAGGTGACCATGCGTCTCATCCACGTTGCGGTCGCAATTGCATTTTCCACGTTCATGGCGGGCGCCGGCGCGCAAACGCCGCCCGCCCCGTTCAAGGCCGGGAACAGCGAGACCGGCAAGGCGCTGGTCGAAAGGGATTGCGTCTCCTGCCACGCGGGGCGGTTCCCCGGCGATCCCGACAAGATGTACACGCGCGCCGATCATCGCGTCAAAACACCCGCGCAGCTTCTCTCCCAGGTGCAGGCATGCAACACCAATCTCGGCAAAGGGTATTTCCCCGACGAGGAAGAGCACATCGCCGCCTACCTCAACCACCAGTTCTACAAGTTCAAGCCATGAGCGCCGGCGCACGCGGTAATCCCGGGACCAGACTCCTTGAACTCGCGGGGATGCACTGCCAGCCGGGCGCGCCGCGCCTGTCCGATGCGGCGCTTGCCGCGGACCTGGCCGCCCTGCCCGGCTGGGAGCAGAAGGGTGACGCCATTGCCAAGACATTCCGGTTCGGCGACTACCCTGCGACCATCGCCTTCGTGAACCGGATCGCCGCGATCGCCAACGAAGAGGATCACCATCCCGACCTCTCGGTGCATTACGATCATTGCGTGGTGGAGTATTCGACGCACAGCGCGGGCGGCGTCACCGAGAACGACTGCATTTGCGCGGCCAGGGTCGAGCGGCTCGGGAGATGACCCGGAAGCCCCGCGGGCAGGACGCCGCGGCGGCGGGCGCGGCGCTGTCCGAGGGCCTCGTCGTCGCGAGCCACCGCCGTCATTTCGTCGTGCGCTCCGCCGCGGGCGAGGCCGTCGTCTGCGTGCTGAAGGGCCGCGCGATGGCGCTCGCGTGCGGCGACCGGGTCGCCTACGCGCGCACCGACCAGGGCGGCGTCATTGAATCGCTTTTGCCGCGCACGTCGCTGTTCTACCGGTCCGACGCGTTCAAGGAACGCCTGATCGCGGCCAACGTCACGCAGGTCGTTGGCGTCGTCGCGCCCGATCTGTCGCTCGACGAGGAGCTCGTCAACCGCTGGATCGTCGCCGCCGAGGCCGAAGGGTGCCGGTTCATCCTCGCTGCGAACAAGGCCGACATGTTCGGATTCGACGTGCTGCTGCTGCGCCTCGCGCCGTACGCCGCGCTCGGGTACGCGGTTGTGCAACTTTCAGCGCGCGAGGATGCGGCGCCGCTCCTGCCCTGGATCGAAGGCCGGAACAGCGTTCTGATCGGGCAATCGGGGATGGGAAAATCGACGATCCTCAACGCGCTGCTTCCGGACGTGGGCGCCAAGACCGCCGAGATCTCCGCGTCGCTCAACGCCGGACGGCACACGACGACACACTCGACGCTGCACCTGTTGTCGGACGACCCCACCGCCGGATGGATCGTCGATTCGCCGGGAATGAAGATGTTCGGCATGGCGCACGTCGCCGCCGACGCGCTCGCCCATGCATTCGTCGAGTTCCGCCCGTTTCTCGGCCGATGCCGCTTCCGCGACTGCAGGCACGACCGCGAGCCCGGCTGCGCGATCGACGCCGCGGTGGCCGCGGGGGACATTGCGCCGTTCCGCGTCGCGCTGTGGAAACGGCTAGTCGCCGAGAGTCGCGCCGGGGCCGCAGCTCGGTAGGTTCAGGGCGCGACGTAGGCGAGCGTGAGCAGCAGCATCAGGAGCAGCCACAGCACGAGCACGCGCCACACGAGGCCGACCGCGCTGGGAAGAATGTCGGCGTCAGGCGCGTCGCCGGCGCCGATCTCGGGCCGCAAGTCGGGCTCGCCGCCGGGAACCGGAACGGCGCCTCCCAGCACCACGCCCAGCGCGCCGCCGCCCGCCGCGAGCAGGATGCCGACGTGCTCGCCGCCTTCCTCCTTCGCCCAGCTCGCCGCCTGCGTGCGCCAGCAATACGCGGCATCCTCGAAATCGCCGACGACCGCGTAGGAGAGCGCCGTGAGGCGCACCGGAACCCAGTCGAGCAGCCACAGGAGACGCCGCGCCGGACCGCCGAAGATCTCGCGCGCCCGCCCGATCGGTGTCGCTTCGCTGCCGCGCGCGTCGCCGCGCCATTCCTGCGTCAGCAGCGCCGTCGCGCGATAGAGGACCGCGCCGATCGGCCCCGGAAGCACCGAGAACCAGAACAGCACCGCGAAGACCTGACGGTACGAATCGACGAGCCCGCATTCGATCGCGAGCTTCGCGACCTCGCCGCTCGGAAGGTCGCCGGACGCGGTGCCGCGCCATCCGGCCAGCGCGCGCCGCGCCGCCCCGATGTCGCCGGCGCGCAGCGCAGTCACGATGTCGGTGTACGCATGGCTGAAGCGGCGGAAGCCCATGAGCAGGTAGAGCACGACGATGTTCCACAGCAGGCCCCACAGCGGATTCACCGTCTCGAGCGACACGCTGACCGCGGCGACGATGGCCACCGGAGGCGCAAGCGCGATGATCGTGGCGACGATGCCCTGCTGCGTCGTCCCGCCGTTGAGGCGCTCCTCGATCCAGCGCGCATAGCCGACGAAGGCGCGCTCGATCGCCACGCGCCAGCGGAATGCGCGCCACTGCTCGAGCCCGAGCGCTGCCATCACGGCGAGAAGGTTCATCCGGCGCGATCCTGTAGACCGCGGAGGACCGTGCTCGCGCCGTCGCCGGCAGGCGCGCCCTGCTTCAGGAATTCACGGCAGATTTCCCGGAACAGCGGCGTGCCAGCCTCGCGCAGCCATTCGAACGCCACCATCTCGCGCGACACGATCCGCACGCCCTCCTGGCGCAAGGCGCGCGAGCGCGAGATCGCGGTCGCTCGTGCGGCGCGAGCCGACACAGTCGGCAACGACGAAGACGGATTTTCCCGCTGCGGCGAGATCGAGCGCGGTCTGCAGCACGCACACGTGCGTCTCGACGCCCGCGATGACGACTTGCGCGCGATCGTTTCCCGGCACGTTCGGAAGGCATTGCGCGGCGACGCCCGAAAAATGGACTTTCGCGGCGATCGCTTCCGCGGGAACGAGCTCGCGCAGCGACGCCTCGGTGCGGCCGAGCCCGCTCGGATACTGCTCGAGCGCGGCAACGGGTACGCCCAGTCGCATCGCCACGCGAATCAGCCATCCGGTGTTGGCAATCACGCTGTCCCGATCGTGAATCACCGGCAGCAGCCTTTCCTGCATGTCGATGACGAGCAACCGCGAGCGCGCTGCGTCGATCAGCATGGGCGGCACCCGCATCGCGTGCGACGCGCCCGGGCCGGCGCGCTCATGAGCGAAGCTCGGCGCGGTCGCGATACTGCTCCAGCGCCTCGGGGTTGGCGAGCGCCTCGAGGTTCTTCACGGGCAAGCCGTGCACGACGTTGCGCACGGCGAGCTCGACGATCTTGTTGCTCTTGGTGCGCGGAATGTCGCTGACCTGCACGACCTTGGCCGGCACGTGACGCGGCGTCGTGTGGACGCGGATGTGCCGGCGGATCCGCTCGGCCAGCGCCTCGTCGAGCACGAGCCCGTCCTGCAGGCGGACGAACAGCACGACGCGCACGTCGCCGACCTCGCCGGGCGGCCAGTCCTGACCGATCACCAGGCTCTCGACGACTTCGGGCATCTGCTCGACCTGCCGATAGATCTCGGCGGTGCCGATGCGCACGCCGCCGGGATTGAGCGTCGCGTCGGAACGGCCATGGAAGATCATGCCGCCATGCTCGGTCAGCTCGACGAAGTCGCCGTGACACCAGATGCCCGGAAAGCGCTCGAAATAGGCGGCACGGTACTTGGCGCCGTCGGGATCGTTGAAGAAGCCGATCGGCATCGACGGGAACGGCGCCGTGCAGACGAGCTCGCCCTTCTCGCCGCGTACGGGCGCGCCGGCCTCGTCGTAGACGTCGACGGCCATGCCGAGGCCGCGGCACTGCAGCTCGCCACGCCAGACCGGCAGCGTCGGGTTGCCGAGCGCGAAGCAGGAGACGATGTCCGTTCCGCCGGAGATCGACGACAGGCAGAGGTCCTCCTTGATGCACTGGTAGACGTAGTCGAAGCTCTCCGGCGCGAGCGGGCTGCCGGTGGAGAACATCGTGCGCAGATCGGTCAGAGCGTAGTCCTTGCACGGAACGACGCAGTACTTCTTCACCGCGTCGATGTACTTCGCCGACGTGCCGAAATGGCTGATCCGCTCGTCCTCGGCGAAGTCCCAGAGCGCCTTGCCGGCGTGAAGGAAGGGCGAGCCGTCGTAGAGGATCAGCGTCGCCCCCGCGGCACGGGCGCTGACGAGCCAGTTCCACATCATCCAGCCGCAGGTCGTGAAATAGAACAGCCGGTCGCCGGGTTTGACGTCGCCGTGCAGCACGTGCTCCTTGAGGTGCTGCAGGAGGGTTCCGCCGGCGCCGTGAACGATGCATTTCGGCTCGCCGGTCGTCCCCGACGAATACAGGATGTAGAGCGGATGGTCGAACGGCAGGCGCGCGAATTCGAGCGGTTGCGCAGCATGCGGCGCGAGCCAATCGTCCCATGCGATCGCACCGCGGATCGCGGGCATCGCCGAGGCGGGACCTCCGGTTTCGCGCAGGTACGGGATCACGACGACGCGCTCGACCGTCGGCAGCGCGGCGACGATCTCGGCGACCTTGTCGAGGATCGGATAGCGCCTTGCCGTTGTACCAGTAGCCGTCGACAGTGAAGAGCACCCGCGGCTCGATCTGCCGGAAGCGGTCGAGCACGCCGCGCACGCCGAAATCCGGCGAGCACGACGACCACACCGCGCCGAGCGAGGCGCCGCCCAGCATCGCGACGATGGCCTCGGGCATGTTGGGAATGTAGGCGGCCAGGCGGTCGCCCGCGACGATTCCGTGGGCCTTCAATGCCGCGGCGACGCGGGACGTGGCGGCGGAGAGCTCGGCATTGGAAACGCGGCGCGCGCTCTTGTCCTCGCCGCGGAAGACGAGCGCGTCGGCCGAACCGGACGCGAGATCGCGCGCGAGCATGTTCTCGGCGAAATTGAGGCGCGCATCGGGAAACCACTTCGCGCCGGGCATTTTCTCGGGGTCGACAAGCGTGCGCGCACCGGGCTCGCCGATGACGTCGCAGAAATCCCAGACGGCCCGCCAGAATGCCTCGCGCTGGTCGTTCGACCACCGCCACAGCGCCTCGTAGTCGGGGACGGCCGTGCCCGAAGCTTCCGCCACGCGCCGCGCGAACGCCGTGATGTTCGCCGCGGCGATGCGCGCGGGGCCTGGCTGCCAGAGGAGATTGGGGGTCGTCATCGTCAGTGGCTTCGCTCTTGGCTCGCCGCCGTCCCGCCGCGCGCGGCCGACTCCAGGGCGCGAAGCGGTGCCAGCACCGACTCGGGCACCGGCACCGGACGTCCGCTCGTGAGATCGATCCAGACGAGCTTCGAGGCGCCCTCGGCATACTTCCGTCCATCCATCAGGATCTCGTAGAAACTGTTCACGCTCGTCCGGCCGGGCTCCCCGAGGAACATCGTGACCTCGATATCGCCCGGATAGACGAGGGGCGCGAGAAATGTGCAGCTCGCATTCACGATCACGGGACCCGTCGCCGCGCCGCTGTACGGATTGCCCTCCGGGACGAGCGAATAGATCCATTCGATGCGCGCCTGCTCCATGTAGCGGAAATAGAGCGTGTTGTTGACGTGTCCCATCATGTCCATGTCACCCCAGCGGATTGACTGGCGCGACGTGTGAACGAGAAGACGCGGACGCTGCGTCATCGTCACGCGGTTGCCTGGGCCACGGTAAGGGGCTCGCGCACCATCGCCGCCGCCACCAGCTCGGCGATGTCGCGTGTCGCGATCTCGCCCACTTTCTCCAGCGCCGACACGCCGTCCGCCATCATCACCGCGCAGTACGGACATGCGGTCGCGATTGTCTGCGGCGCGTGCGGCAGGGCCTGTTCGACCCGCACGATGTTGATGCGCGTCCCGATCGATTCCTCGAGCCACATCCGTCCGCCGCCGGCACCGCAGCACATCGCCTTCTCCCGGTTGAGGTCGAATTCGAGCGGCTCGTCACGGGACAGCCGGCGCAGAATGGCGCGCGGTGCCGCAAATTCGCCGTTGTGCCGCCCGAGATAGCACGGCTCATGATAAATGATGCGCTCGAATTGCGGCTGCAGGCGAAGCCTGCCCGCCTCGACCAGTCGCGCAATCAGCTGGGTGTGGTGCAGCACTTCGTAGCGGCCTCCGAATTCGGGATATTCGTTCCTGAGCGAGTTGAACGCGTGGGGATCCGTGGTGACGATCCTCTTCACGCCGAGCTCGTTCAGCGTTGCGACGAGACTGTGGGCGAGCGTCTGGAACAGCAATTCGTTGCCCGCGCGCCGCACGCATTCGCCGGTCGAGGTCTCCGCGGCGCCGAGAATGCCGAACCGCACGCCGGCCTGCTGCAGGATCTCGACGAAGGCGCGCGCGACCTTCTGCCCACGCGGATCGAACGATGCCGCCGACCCGACATAGAACAGGTAATCGAGCGCCTTGACCTCCTCCGCGGTCGTGACGACGGTCACGCCGAGGCCGCGCGCCCAGTCGCCGCGCGTCGGCGCAGGCAGTCCCCACGGATTGCTCTGCGATTCGTAGGCATCGAACACCGGCTTCAGCGCGTGCGGGAATTCGCCTTCCATCAGCACCTGGTGCTGGCGCATCCGGAAGAACCGCGGCAGGTGCTCGAGCTCGATCGGGCACGCCGCCTCGCAGTAGCCGCAGGTCGTGCAGGCCCACAGCGTGTCCTCGCCGATCACGCCGGGAACGAGCGCCGGCAGCGAGTCTGCGTCGCCGGCGCCCGCGATGATCGGGGCGCGCTGCGCGAGCAGGTGTTGCCTGAGGCTGTCGTGCACCCACTTCTGCGCCAGGGGCTTGCCGGTGAGGAACGTCGGGCAGGCATCCTTGCAACGGCCGCACTCGGTGCAGGTGAAGACATCGAGGCCTTCTTTCCACGTGAGGTCGCGCGCGGTATGGACGCCGATTCGCATCGCCGCCTCGTCGGCATCCTCTCCCATGATCTTCTCGAGATCGAGCGACGGAACGCGGTTGGTCGGGCCGCCGCGGCGGAAGAAGAGCGCGGGCAACGCGGTCACGATGTGAAAGTGCTCGCCGGTCGGCAGGATCACGAGGAACGCGAAGACGATCACAAGCTGCGCCCAATAGGCAATGTGATAGCCGGCAGAAAGCGCGGGCGCCGACCATCCGGAAAGGAGGTCGGCGATGCGGCTGCCGGCGAAGGCGAACGCGCGCTCGTGCGCGATCCCGGGATCCGCCGCGGCGAACAGCGCGAAACGGAAGCCGTCGAACGCGAGGTCGGTGATCATGATCGCGAGGATGAGCGTCAGGATCAGCAGCGCCTCGCCGTTCGCCTCGAGCCGTCGCGGCTTCTGCACGAAGCGGCGCCAGTAGGCATAGGCGAGCGCGGCGAGCACGCCGATCTCGACGGCGTCCTTCATCGCGGCGAACATCCCGCCGCCGATTCCGCCGTAGGTGAAAGGCTCGTGGTAGCCGATCACGATCAGCTGGACCTTGCGCACCAGAAGCGTCATGAAGCCGATGAAGATGACCGCGTGCATCACGCCGGGCTTCCAGTCGCGCCGGATCATCCGCGACTGCAGGAGTCCATTCGTCAGCACGCTCTTCGCGCGAGCCAACGGGCGGTCCCAGCGCACTTCGGGGGAAAGTGCGACGACGATCGCGAGCTTGCGCCAGGCAAGCCCGGCGAACGCGATGAACGCGACGAGCATGAGCAGCGAAATCCCGAGGGGGCTCATCGTCGGAGGGGTGTCGGGCCGGGAGGCAGTGCGGATCGGCGAGGCGAACAGCGATCACGCATTATACAATTCGCCCTCTGGACGCCAGAGGACAACCGGCGCGCCAATGACAAGGGTCAATGAGGGATCAATGAGCGCGCGCCGCGAAGCGATGGAATACGACGTCGTGATCGTCGGTGGCGGCCCGGCGGGCCTCGCGGCGGCGATCCGGCTGAAGCAGCTCGCCGCCGAGGCGAAGACCGAGGTGTCGGTTTGCCTCGTCGAGAAGGGATCCGAGGTCGGCGCGCACATCCTCTCGGGCGCCGTGATGGATCCGCGCGCGCTGGCCGAGCTCATTCCCGACTGGCAGGCGCAGGGCGTGCCGCTCGACACCCCCGTCACGGAAGACCGCTTTCTCATCCTCACGCAGGAGAAAGCCTGGCGCATCCCCAACGCGCTCTTGCCGCGGCTGATGAGCAACCACGGGATGTACATCGCGAGCCTCGGCAACGTTTGCCGCTGGCTGGCGCAGCACGCCGAGGCGGCCGGCGTCGAGATCTATCCCGGATTCGCGGCCGCGGAGGTACTCTTCGACGAGCGCGGCGCGGTGATCGGCGTCGCGACGGGCGACATGGGGGTTGGCCGTGACGGCGCGCGCAAGGCCGACTACCAGCCCGGCATGGACCTGCGCGCCAAGTACACGCTGTTCGCGGAAGGCTGCCGCGGCTCGCTTTCGGAGGAGCTGATGAAGCGGTTCGACCTGCGCGACGGCATCGATCCGCAGAAGTACGGCCTCGGCATCAAGGAAGTCTGGCAGGTCGCGCCGGAACGTCACCGCCGGGGCGAGGTCGTGCACAGCCAGGGCTGGCCTCTGGATTCGAAGACCGGTGGCGGCTCGTTCGTCTACCACTACGGCGAAAACCTGGTGTCGGTGGGATTCGTCGTTCACCTCAACTACGAGAATCCGTACCTGTCCCCGTACGACGAGTTCCAGCGCTTCAAGACGCATCCGGCGATCCGGGACACGTTCGCGGGTGGCAAGCGCCTCGCGTACGGCGCGCGCGCGATCAACGAAGGCGGGCTGCAGTCGGTGCCGAAGCTCGCGTTTCCGGGCGGCGCGTTGATCGGATGCGCGGCGGGATTCGTCAATCTGCCGCGCATCAAGGGATCGCACAATGCGATGAAGACCGGGATGCTCGGCGCGGCAGCCGCGTTCGCGGCGCTCAAGGCCGGCCGCGCGAATGACGAGCTCGCGGCGTATCCCGAGGCGTTCCGCAGCTCGTGGGTCTACCAGGACCTGCACAAAGTGCGTAACGTGAAGCCCGCCCTCTCGTGGGGAATGTGGATCGGGATGGCCCACGGCGGCATTCACATGTGGCTGAACGATCTCGGGTTGGGCGCGCTCGTGCCGTGGACCCTACGCCACAGGCAGGGCGACCACGAATCGCTGCAGCCCGCGGGCACGATGCCCGAGATCGAGTATCCGAAATACGACGGCGTGCTCACGTTCGACAAGCTGTCGTCGGTCTACCTGTCGAACACGAACCACGCGGAGGACCAGCCGGTCCACCTGCAGCTGCGCGATCCGATGATTCCGCTCGCCGTCAATCTCGCTCGCTTTGCCGGGCCCGAGCAGCGATACTGCCCCGCCGGCGTCTACGAATTCGTCGACGATGTCAGTGCGGATGGCGGAACCGCTTCAGCGGCGGAGAGCGCCCCGCGGCTGAAGCGGCTTCAGATCAACGCACCGAATTGCGTGCACTGCAAGACGTGCGATATCAAGGATCCGATGCAGAACATCCACTGGGTAACGCCGGAAGGCGGCGGCGGCCCGAACTATCCGGGGATGTAGGGCCTGTTCGCACTATATTCGCAAGATGCGTTGCGAGCGAAAATCGTCATGCGCGAGGCGAAAAACGAAGCTGGGCCGGCTGCCCGGCGAGGCTTTGCAACGAAGCGCAGGGCGATTTTCGCCGCAACCCGGAGGGAACGGGTGCCTTGAGGCGCCACCCTGCGTTGACCTCCTCGGCAAGACGCCCGGTCTTGCTTTCGTCGGTCGCCTTGATTGGCGCCCCAAGCCATCCGTTCGCACTCGTGAATATAGTGCGAACAGGCCCTCGCCGCCGCCCTCGGCGTTCAGGAACCCAGATGCACCTCGTACTGGGCGCCGGTCGACATCGTGCACTTTCCGGCGCCCTGGTAGGGCGAAGTCAGCTTGTAATCGCAGCTCATGTACGTGCCGCGCGGTCCGTACGCATTCGCGACGCCGCGGCGCTCGTCGCCGGACACGCGCGTCGCCTCGCCGGCGAGAAGCTCACCCTTGTACTCCAGCTGGAAGCGGCCCTTGCCGGTCATCATGTTGGTGACCGTGCCGGTGATCATCCCGGTCTGCGAGGCGATGTCGTTGGTCGGGTAGAGCCGCGCCTGCAGCACGGCGGGCATCGGCCCGCCACTCGCGACCGGCGGCGGCGCAACGGCGGCATAGGGAGGCGTCGGATACGGCGCCGACGCGACGGGATAGGGGTAGGGATAGATCGCGGTGCCGTCACCCGCGATGGGAACGACGTAACAGCCGGAAAGTGCGACGGTCGGAATTGCCATGACGAACGCGATCCTTTTCGGGAATTCGAGCATGGAATGTTCTGGCCCTGCGTGAGCGGGCACGTGCCCGCGTCGATACGATCGACGTCCCGCGCATCGCCCGTAAACGGCGGCGCGGAAAGTCGCGCCGGGTGCTACCGGCGGTGCCGCGGTGCGCTACCGCGACTTCGGCCGGCGCGGCGCCACGGTGCCCGCCCCCAGGCTCGGATCGAGGAGCCGGCCGGCCGGCACCGGCGCGCGCCCGTGGCGGCGCAGCGCACGAAACGCGCGCGGTTCCCATGGGCGAATGGCGACGAGCAGGCTCGTGCCGTGGCGCTCGCGCAGCGGCAGGCTGCGATCGCCGGCGTGGAGCTCGGCGAAATCGCCGACGACGCGGCGCATCCGCGCGATGACGTCGGCGGTGCTGAGGCGCGAGAGCATGCCGCTCACGAACAGGAAGAGCTCGTCCGGCCGGTCGAACTTGCAGGACAGGTACTCGGACTCCACGCGCTCGCGGAAATAGCGCTGGATCGGTCCGTCGGGCCGCCACGAGAAGGTGCGGCTGATGAGCGGGCGGATGCGGTTGCCCGGCTGCAGCTCGATGATGCGCCGCCGGTCGAGGCGGACGAGGCACGCGACGCACTCGGCCTCCGACATCGAGTACGTGTCGACGATCTGCTCGAATGTCCAGTTGCCGACCGCGCACAGCGCCACCAGCATGAGCTTGGGATCGGAGACGATTTCCCGCTCCTGCTCGACGCTCAGATGGACGATGCCCGATTCTCCGGTCGTCTCGTGGACGAGCTCCGCGAACTCGACGCCGGCCACACGGCAGATGTCCTCCAGCCGCTGCAGAGTGAACTCGCGACGCGAGAACATCCGCTTCACGCTCGCCTCGCTGAGATCGAGCGCAGCGGCGACCCTCGCGTACGTGATGCCCCTTCCCTTCAGGATGCGCTTCAGCGCATCGACGAGCGTCGTCGCATACACGGCTTTCCCCCTTTGCTTTCGCGGCCGCGCCACTCAGCGGGAGGTATCGCCTGCGTTCCCGCTCCGCCACGTTGCCGCAGGAGCCGCCGCAACGCAATCCCCTTGCACGCGGATTTCGGCCGCGACGTACGAGTGAGAAGTGTGCGGCGCCGCATCGCCGCGACGGGAACGCGCGCGGCAGGACCTAACAGACGCGCGACCGCCGGCTGCCGGGGAGCCGCCTGGCCGGAAGTGATCCGGACCGGCGGTCGGCAAAGGCGCGGTCGCGCGGGTGCTGCCGGGAAGGGCAACGCACCCTTCCCGCCCTGCCGTCACTTCACCATCAGCTTCTTGCCGGCGACAGGCAGCATCGGAACCAGCGTCAGCTCGAGCACGCCGTCGGCGAATTTCGCCTCGCTCAACGACTCGTCGAGCTCACGCGGCAGCGTGAAGCTGCGATAGACATTGCCATAGTACCGCTCGCTGCGCAGCACCTTGTCACCTTCCTTCTTTTCGGTTTCCCGTTTCACTTCGGCGGTGATCGTGACTTGATTGCCGTCGATGTCGACGTTGATGTCATCCTTCTTCACGCCTGGAATTTCGGCGTGGATGAGGTAGCCCTTTTCGTTCTCCGTGACGTCCATCTTGATCGTCACCGGCGAGGCCTTGCCTTCCCACCGCACCGGCTTGAAGAACCCGCGGAACAATTCGTCCATTCCCGTATCGACAAACGGATCATAGGCGATGAGGTTGCTCATGATGCCTCCTTGCTGCGTACGACCTTGGTTCGAACCCCGAGCCCTCGGGGCCGTCCCCGAGAATAATTTTGCGCTGTTGATCGCGCGGCACAAGGGCGATGATTGACGGCGGTCAAGGAGCCCTCCGAAACGCCGATGCGCCGCCGCGGCGAATCGCCGCGCGTCGCGGCGCCGCGGAAGCCTCTACGAAACGACGACGCGGAATGCGGCGTCGAACCGCTCGTCCGGACCGATGATCGTGAGTCCCCGGCCGGACGACAGCGCCGCCGTCGGCGCGGTCATCGGCTCGAGCGCGACGCAATCGCCACCCTTCGGCACGTAGACCTGCGCGTACCGGTATCCGTGCAGCATTTCCACGGTCACGCGCCGGCCGGCCGCTTCGAATCCGAGGCTTGCGCGCTCGTCGTACAGCGCGAACGCGTCGTCCTGCACGCGATCTCCCAGCGCAGCATCGATTCCCGGGTAGTCCGCGCTTCCCCCGGTCGGAATGCCGCGCATGTCGAGGGAAAGGCTTCGCATGCGCGGCAAACGCAGCCGCCATGTGTCCCGCGGCGCCTCCGACATGCCCAAATAGGGATGGAAGCCGAACGAAACCGGCACCGCGCCCGCGGCGCCAGCGGTAAGCGCAATCGAGATCGTCAATGCCTCCAATGTCCAGCGTCGCCGTCATCTCGAGGTGATGCGGATACGGAAAGACGCGCAGCAACGGCTCGCGTGTCCAGTCCAGAGCCGCAACGACGCGCGAGGGCGCCGTCTCCAGCACCTGCCACGCGAGCCGCGGCCACGGCACGCCGTGGATCGGCAGACCGTTCGCGTCGAAATGAAGCAGCGGGGACGACGGGTCGAGCGTGACATCGCGCCCGGCAGCGCGATAGCGCAATCCGTCGAGCCGGTTCGCCCACGGATGCAGCAACGGGATACCGGCCGCCGCACCCGATGTCGCGGCGACGGTGAGATCGTCGACGCGGCGCAGGCACTCGACGCCGCGCGCGGTGAGCGATGCGCACAGCATGCCGTGTGCCGGAAGGAAGAGCGCGGCGAGCTCCCCCGCGGCGAGCCGCAGCGCTCCGGGATCGCCGCGCGGGTCGACGCCGTCGTTCGCGGCGCTCACTTGCCGAGCATCTCCCGCGCGATCGCCACGACGGCGTCGGGCTCGAACCCGAATTTCTTCTGCAGCTCCTTGAGCGGCGCCGACGCGCCGAACGTATGCATGCCGACGACGCGTCCGCGCGGGCCGACGTAGCGCTCCCAGCCGAACGCCGACGCCTGCTCGAGCGCGATGCGCGCGTCGACCCCCGGCGGCAGCACGGCGTCGCGGTACGCGGCGCTCTGCTGCTCGAAGACGTCCCACGAGGGCATCGACACGACCCGCGAACGAATGCCGGCCACGGCGAGCCGCTCATGCGCGTCGACGGCGAGGCTCACCTCGCTGCCGGTCGCGATCAGGATCAGCTCCGGATTCGCCTTCGGCGCATCGGCCAGCACGTAGGCGCCGCGGGCGACCCCCGACGCCGGTGCGTAGCGCGTGCGGTCGAGCGTCGGCAGCGGCTGCCGCGACAGCACGAGCACCGCGGGACGGTGCCGCAATTGCATCACGCACCGGTAGGCCTCGACGACCTCGTTGGCGTCGGCGGGCCGGAAGAGCGTGAGCCCGGGCACCGCGCGAAGCGAGGCGAGCTGCTCGATCGGCTGGTGCGTCGGCCCGTCCTCGCCGTCGCCCATCGCGTCGTGCGTGAACACCCAGATGACGGGCAGCTCCATCAACGCGGAGAGCCGCAGCGCGGGCCGCAAATAGTCGCTAAAGATGAAGAAGGTCGCGCCGAACGGGCGCAGCTTCGACAGCGACAGGCCGTTCAGGATCGCGCCCATCGCGTGCTCGCGGATGCCGAAATGCATGTTCTTGCCGCCCGGCGTCTCGGGCTCGAGCTCGCCGGCGCCGTCGAATTTCAGCGTCGTCTTGGTCGACGGCGCGAGGTCGGCCGAGCCGCCAAGGAGCCAGGGAATGTTGCGCGCGAGGACGTTCAGCACCTGCCCCGACGCGTCGCGGCCGGCGACGCCCTTGGCATCGGGAAGAAACTCCGGCAGATCGCGATCCCAGCCGGCGGGCAGCTCGCGCCGCTGCATCTGGTCGATGTCGCGCGCCTGTTGCGGATATTTTTCGCGGTAGGCGGCGAAGAGTTCGGACCATGCCCGATGCGCCGCGGCGCCGCGCGCGCCGATGCCCGCGTCGAAATGCTCGCGGACGCCGTCCGGCACGAGGAACTGCGCGTCCTCCGGCCAGCCGTAGGCGCGCTTGGTGAGCCGCACCTCGTCGGCGCCGAGCGGTTCGCCGTGCGCCGCGGCAGTGTCGTGCCGATTCGGCGAACCGTAGCCGATGTGGCTGTCGAGAATGATGATCGTCGGGCGCCCGCGCGTTTCGCGAAACACGCGCAGCGCGCCCTCGATCGCCTCGACGTCATTCGCATCGCCGACGCGCAGGACGTTCCAGCCGTAACCCTGGAACCGCAGCGCGACGTCCTCGGTGAACGTGATGACGGTGCTGCCTTCGATCGTGATGTGATTGTTGTCGTAGATCCAGCACAGGTTGTCGAGCGCGAGATGGCCCGCGAGCGACGCCGCTTCCGAGCCCACGCCCTCCATCAGGCAGCCGTCGCCGCAGACCGCGTAGATGTCGTAGTCGAAGAGGTCGAATCCGACCTTGTTGTAGCGCGCAGCGAGCCAGCGCTCGCCGATCGCCATCCCGACGCTGGTCGCGATGCCCTGGCCCAGCGGACCGGTGGTCGTCTCGACGCCCGACACCCAGTGATACTCCGGATGGCCGGGCGCCTTGCTGCCGAGCTGCCGGAAGCGGCGGATGTCGTCGAGCGTCACCGCGGGCTGCCCGACCGTCTCGTACTCGGCGTTGACCGCCTGCGTGCGCGTGAGGAAGAGCACCGACCACAGCAGCATCGACGCGTGGCCATTCGACAGCACGAAGCGGTCGCGGCCCGGCCAGATCGGATCCTTCGGGTCGAACCGGAGCACGCGGTTCCAGATCGTGTAGACGAGCGGCGCCAGCGCCATCGGCGTGCCCGGATGGCCGGAGTTCGCGGCCTGCACCGCGTCGATCGACAGCGTCCGGATGGTGTTGATGGCAAGAAGGTCGAGATCGGCGTCACTCATCGAAGGTCACTCCTGCGCGCGGGCGGCCACTCGGTCCGCCTCCGCGTGGCCGCGGCGATCGTTCCATTCGCGGTCCGCAAATCAAGCGTGTGCATCTGGGGCGGCATCCGCATCGGCGAGAATCGTCGTGTTGTCCGGCCTGACGCGGCCTGCGGGAATCGAGCGATCGCCGGCGCGCAGCCGCGAGAGCATCGCGGCCTTGTCCGCGCCCGTCACGACGAACAGGATCCTGCGCGCGCGATTGATCGCGGGAAAGGTCAGCGTCATCCGCCGCCGGCCCTGGTACGGACCGGTCAGCGCGACGTCGCGGTCGTCGACCTCCTGCACCGGATCGCCGGGGACGAGCGACGCGGTGTGGCCGTCGGGGCCGAGCCCGAGATGGACGAGGTCGATGACCGGAGGATGGCCGGCGATAGCGGCGAGCGTTACCTCATATTGCGCAGCCGCGACGTCGAGGTCCGCCGCCTCGACCGGCATCGCGTGCATCTGATCGGTGGGCAGGGCGACGCGAGAGAGAAGGCTTTCCCGCAAATGCGCGAGGTTGCGCTCGGCGTCGCCGGCGGGCGCGACACGCTCGTCGACCTGGACGATCTGGGCGGCCTCCCACGGCACGTCGTCGTCGGCGAGCGCGCGCAGCATGATCCATGGCGTACGCCCGCCGCTCAGCGCGAGAACGAATCTACCTCTGTCCGCGACCGAGGCGCGCGCCTCGGTCGCGATCAATGCCGCGGCGGCCGTCGCGACCGCCTGGGCGTCGCGCAGCACGACGGTTCGGACCGTGGTCATCGGCGTATCGACGAACTTCAGCTGGCGACGACGGGATTCTCCCAGCCGTCGTGAGGGACGACGGTCCGGTCGACTTCGCGCGGACCCCAGCTTCCCGGGTCGTAGTCGTGCACCGGCGGCGGCGCCCGCAGCACCGGATCGACGATGCGCCAGGCCTCCTCGACGTAATCCTCGCGCGCGAACAGCGTGCGGTCGCCGCAGATCGCGTCGCCCAGCACGCGCTCGTAGGCGTCCATTTCCCCGGCCCCCGCTCGGCGGCTCGCGAGGAGCTCCACCTGCTGGCCCGTCGAACGATCTTCGACATCCATCACGGTCGCGCCGATCGCGATCGTCATCTCGGGGCTGATCCGGAACCGGAAATGATTGGCCGTCGGCGCGCACGTCGGGAAGACCTTGGGCGCGTGGCGCAGACGGACCACGACTTCCGTGCAGGTGACCGGAAGGCTCTTTCCCGCGCGTATGTAGAATGGAACGCCCTGCCAGCGCCACGAGTCGATCTCGAGCTTCAGCGCCGCGAACGTCTCGGTCGTCGAATCCGGCGCGACGCCCGGCTCGTTGCGGTAACCGAGGAACTGCCCCCGCACGAGGTCCTTCGCGGCGATCGGCGGAATGGACTTCAGCACCTTGACCTTCTCGTCGCGCATCGACTCGGCGTCGGCGCGCGCGGGCGGCTCCATCGCCAGATTGGCGAGCACCTGGAAGAGATGATTCTGGATCACGTCGCGCACGGTGCCGACGCGGTCGTAGAACGCGCCGCGCCCCTGGATGCCGAAGCTCTCCGCCATCGTGATCTGGACGCTCTTGACGAACTTCCGGTTCCAGAACGACTCGAGGAACGCGTTGGTGAAGCGGAAGAACACCATGTTGTGCACCGGCCGCTTGCCGAGATAGTGGTCGATGCGAAAAATATGGTCCTCGTCGAAAGTGCCGAGCAGGATCCGGTTGAGCTCGCGCGCCGAGGCGAGATCGTGCCCGAACGGCTTCTCGACGATCACCCGCGCCCCCGCGGTGCAGGACGCCTGCGCGAGCTGCTCCACGACCTTCCCGAACAGGATCGGCGGGATCGCAAGGTAGTGGGCCGGGTGCTGCGCGGCGCCGAGCTCGCGGCGCACCGCCTGAAACGTCGCGGGATCCTCGTAGTCGCCGTCGACGTAGCGCAATTGCGCCGAGAGCTTCGCGAACGCCGCGGCATCCACGCCGCCGCCATGCTTGTCGAGGCTGTCCTGCGCCCGCGCCTTCAGCTGGTCGAGGCTCCAGCCGGCCTTGGCGACACCGATCACCGGGACGTCGAGATGGCCGCGCCGGACCATCGCCTGCAGCGCCGGAAAGATCTTCTTGTACGCGAGGTCGCCGGTCGCTCCGAAGAACACCAGCGCGTCGGACTGGAGCTCGCTCATCGCAACGTCCCGCGTCCCGGATTCATTGGTCCGCCGGCTTCTCGAGATGGCCGCCGAACTGGTAGCGCATCGCCGAAAGCAGCCGGTTCTGGAAATCCGCCTCGCCGCGCGAGCTGAAGCGCTCGTAGAGCGCGCAGGTCAGCACCGGCGTCGGGACGCCCTCGTCGATGCCCGCCCGGATCGTCCAGCGGCCTTCGCCGGAATCGGACACGCGGCCCGCGAATTTCGCGAGCGCCGGATCGGCGAGCAGCGCCCTGGCCGTGAGGTCGAGCAGCCACGACGCGATCACGCTGCCGCGCCGCCACACCTCGGCGATGTCCGGCAGATCGAGGTCGTACTGATAGTGCTCGGGATCGCGCAGTGGCGTCGTCTCCGCGTCCATCGCATGCGCTTGCTTGCCGACGTTCGCCGCGCGCAGCACGCCGAGCCCTTCGGCGTACGCCGCCATGATTCCGTATTCGATGCCGTTGTGCACCATCTTCACGAAGTGCCCCGCACCATTGGGACCGCAATGCAGGTAGCCCTGTTCCGCAGTGCCCTTGGCACCCTCGCGCCCGGGTGTGCGCTCGATGTCGCCCTTGCCGGGCGCGAGGCGCGCGAACACCGGGTCGAGACGCTGCACGACCACGGATTCGCCGCCGATCATCATGCAATAGCCGCGCTCGAGTCCCCAGACGCCGCCGCTCGTGCCGACGTCGACGTAGTGGACACCTTTGGACGCGAGCGCCTTCGCGCGGCGGATGTCGTCGACGTAATACGAGTTGCCGCCGTCGATCAGGATGTCGCCCGCCTCGAGATGCGGCAGCAGCCCGTCGATCGTCTCGTCGACGACCGCGGCCGGCACCATCAGCCAAACGGCGCGCGGCCGGGTGAGCTTGCCCGCGAAGTCGGCGATCGACGCCGCGCCGATTGCCTTCTCCTTCGCGAGCGCCTCGACTGCCTGCGGCGACCGGTCGAACACGACGCACTCGTGACCGCCCTGCATCAGCCGACGCACCATGTTGGCGCCCATCCTGCCCAATCCGATCATTCCGAGTTGCATGCTCTGTTCCTTTGCAGGTGCCGGTGGCGGGCCGGCGCGCCGCGCGTGTCCACCGACGTCCGGGATGCGATCGCGAGTCGTCAGGACGGCCGGCGCAGCTTGCGGTAGCGGCGGATCAGCGCGTTGGTCGAGCTGTCGTGCGCGAGCGAAGGCTCGACCGGGCTCTCGATCTCCGGGATGATGCGCTGCGCCAGAACCTTGCCGAGCTCGACGCCCCACTGGTCGAACGAATCGACGTTCCAGATCGCGCCCTGCGCGAACACGTTGTGCTCGTAGAGCGCGACGAGCTTGCCGAGCGTCGCGGGCGAGAGCCGGTCGGCAAGGATCAGGCTGGACGGCCGGTTGCCCTCGCAGACGCGATGCGGGACGAGCCAGTCGGGCGTTCCCTCGGCCTTCACCTCGTCGGCGGTCCTGCCGAACGCCAGCGCCTCGGCCTGCGCGAAGACGTTGGCGAGCAGCATGTCGTGGTGTCGCCCCAGCGCGTTGAGCGGCAGGCCGAAGGCGATGAAGTCGCACGGAACGAGCCGTGTGCCCTGGTGAATCAGCTGGTAGAACGAATGCTGGCCGTTGGTGCCGGGCTCGCCCCAGTAGATCGGGCCCGTGTCGACGGCGACACGCGTGCCATCCTGCGTCACGTGCTTGCCGTTGCTCTCCATCGTGAGCTGCTGCAGGTACGCCGGGAAGCGTTTCAGGTACTGCTCGTAGGGCAGCACCGCGACGGTCTGCGCGCCCAGGAAGTTGTTGTTCCAGACGGCGAGAAGCGCCATCAGCACCGGCAGGTTGCGCTCGAACGGCGCGGTCCTGAAGTGCTCGTCGATCGCGCGGAAGCCGTCCAGCATTGCGCGGAAGTTCTCGGATCCCACCGCGAGCATCGTCGAGAGCCCGATCGCGGAATCCATCGAGTACCGCCCGCCGACCCAGTCCCAGAATCCGAACATGTTGGCGGTGTCGATGCCGAATGCCGCGACCCTTTCCGAATTGGTCGACACCGCGACGAAGTGCTTCGCGACCGCGCCCGCATCGCCCCCCAGCCTTGCGAGCGCCCACGCCCGCGCGCTGCCGGCGTTGGTCATCGTCTCCAGCGTCGTGAAAGTCTTGGACGAGACGATGAACAGCGTTTCGGCGGGGTCGAGGTCGCGCGTCGCCTCGGCGAAGTCGGTGGCATCGACGTTGGACACGAACCGGAATGTCAGGGCACGGTCGCTGTAGTGCTTCAGCGCCTCGTACGCCATCACCGGGCCCAGGTCGGAGCCGCCGATGCCGATGTTGACGACGTTGTGGATCCGTTTGCCCGTGTGTCCCGTCCACGCGCCGCTGCGCACGCGCTCAGCGAAGGCCGCCATCCGGTCGAGCACCGCGTGAACGTCGGGCACGACGTTGCGCCCGTCGACGAAGATCGACGTACCGCGCGGCGCACGCAGCGCGACGTGCAGCGCCGCCCGCCGTTCCGTGACGTTGATCGGCTCGCCGCGGAACATCGCGTCGATGCGCGAACGCAATCCGACGGCCCCGGCGAGCGCGCCGAGCAGCGCAAGGGTCTCGTCGGTGACGCGGTGCTTCGAGTAATCGAGGTACAGACCCGCGGCCTCCTGCGCCATCCGTTCGCCACGCGCCGGATCCGCGGCGAAGAGCTCGCGCAAATGCCGCTGCCCAACCTCCGCGCGATGCGCGGCGAGCGCCTTCCAGGCGCCACTCGACGGCGCCTCGGCAGCGTCGTTCATCGGCGTGCCTTTGCGGCTGCGGCGCGCTTCGGCGTCAGCCTCGGCGTCAGGATCTTCTTTCGACGCGTGAATCGGTGGCCGCTCGCGGGCTCCCAAAGCCGTATCCCACCGACGAACGCATTGGCGTTGTCGCCCAGCCGGCACAGCGGCGGCAAGGTCGTGAGCTTCTTCGCGTTGCCGCCCCCCAGCACGATGTCGTCGGGTTCGAGCGCGGCGGTGAGCTGCGCGATCACATCGTCCACGTGCTCCCGCCACTTCTTCTTGCCCAGGTGCTTCAGGCCGCGCACGCCCACGTAATCCTCATAGGTCGCCTTGCGGTAGGGAAGGTGGCCGAGCTCCATCGGCTCGACGACGCCGTCGACGATCATCGTCGTTCCGAGGCCCGTGCCGAAGCCGAGGAACAGCATCTTGCCGCCGCGGTAGCTCCCGAGCGCCTGCATCGCGGCATCGTTGACGACTTTCGTCGGCCGCCCGAACGCCTTGGCGTAGTCGAAGGCGACCCACCCGGTGCCGAGGTTGTGCGGCTCGGCGACCGGGTGATTGCGCAGCACCGGCCCCGGATACCCGAGCGAAACGCGATCGTATTTCCAGTCGCGGGCGCTCCGCTTCACGCCCGCGACCATCTGCCGCGCCGTCAGCGCGGGCCCGGAGAGAAACTCACGCGCCTCGCCCGCCGCGCTGGAGAAGATCTTCACATGGGTTCCGCCGACGTCGATGACCAGCACGTTCATGAGTTATCCGTCAGATTCGGATCCGCTACCGCGCTGACGCCGGCGCCAGGTCGATGGCGTGCGCCCGTCAGGCCGTCTTTTCCAGCGCCGCGCTCTTCGACGCGATGACCGTCATCAGCTCGTTCCACGAGGCGACGAACGCGGCCGCCCCTTCGTCCTGCAGCCGCGTCGCCAGGGCCGCGAGATCGACGCCGGCGTCGACGAACGCCGCCAGCACGGCTTCGCAGTCGCCACCGTCGGCGCGCATGGGTTGCCTCACCTCGCCGTGATCGGCGAATGCCTTGAGCGTGTTCTCCGGCATGGTGTTGACCGTCAGCGGCGCGGCCAGCGACTCGACATACAGAGTGTCGGGAGCCTTCGGGTCCTTGGTTCCCGTGCTCGCGAGCAGCAGTCTCTGCGGCCGTGCGCCGGCGTTCATCGCCCGCTGGCAGCGCGGCGACGCGATGAAGTCGCAATACGCCTTGTACGTGCGCTGTGCGATCGCGATGCCGAGGCGGTTGGTGAGCGCGGCCGGAACCTTGCCCGCGACGGCGACGTCCCAGCGGCTGACGAAGAGCGAAGCGACGGAGGGCACGTCGGGGCGCAGGCCGGCTTCGATGCGCCGCTCGATCCCGCGCAGGTACGCGTCGGCCGCGGCGACATACTGTTCGCGCGAAAAGAGCAGCGTGACGTTGATCGGCACACCGGCGAAGATCGCTTCCTCGATCGCGGGCACCCCTTCCCGCGTGCCCGGAATCTTGATGTAGAGGTTCGGCCGCGCGGCGCGTGCCGAAAGCTCGCGCGCGGCGGCAAGCGTCGTCGTGGTGTCGCGCGCGAGCAACGGCGAGACCTCGAGGGAAGCGAAGCCGTCGACGCCGCAGGTCTTCTCCCAGATGGGGCGGAACAGGTCCGCCGCCTGCGTGAGATCGGCAAGCGCCAGCTCGAAGAAGAGTTTTTCCCCGGACTTGCCCTGCGCGAGTCCGGCGCGGATCGCGTCGTCATATGCGGCGCTGTTCTTGATCGCGTGGTCGAAGATCGTCGGATTCGAGGTGAGCCCCGTCACCGACAGCTCGTCGATGTAGCGCTTCAGCGTGCCGCTGGCGAGGAGATCGCGCGTGATGTTGTCGAGCCACAGGCTCTGGCCGAGATCGTGCAGCTGCCGGGTTGCCTTCATGGAGACGTCTCCGGGTATCGTGCGAGCGACGGGAACCCTGCCGCGGCACCGCGGCCCGCACGGAGTTCGCGCTGCGCAAAGCTTAGCAGATTGTCCGGCGTACTCAGACGCAAGCCCAGGCGATTTCGCACCCGTGTCACGGACCCCGTCGCCTTCCTGACCGATGTGACCATCATGCGAGCGCCGCGTTCACGATCTCCTGCGCCTGCGCGACGATGACGCCGAGGTGTTGCTCGTCACGAAAGCTCTCCGCGTAGATCTTGTAGATGTTCTCCGTGCCGGACGGCCGTGCCGCGAACCAGCCGCTCTTCGCGACCACCTTGAGCCCGCCGATCGGCGCGCCGTTGCCCGGGGCCTCGGTCAGCTTCGCCGTGATCGGCTCGCCGGCGAGCGTTGCTGCGCGCACAGCGGCTGGGGCGAGCTTCGCGAGCTTCGCTTTTTGCGCGGGCGTTGCCGGCGCGTCGATGCGGGTATAGCGAGGCGCGCCGAACTCCTTCGTCATCTCGGCGTAATGCTCGCCCGGATCGCGACCGGTGCGCGCAGTGATCTCGGCGGCGAGGAGCGCCATGACCGGTCCGTCCTTGTCGGTGGTCCAGACCGTGCCGTCCCTCCTGAGAAAGCTCGCGCCAGCGCTCTCCTCCCCGCCAAAGCAGACCGATCCTTCGAAGAGGCCCCGTGTGAACCACTTGAAGCCGACCGGCACCTCGAAGAGCCCGCGGCCTTCGTGCGCGACGACGCGATCGATCATCGCGCTCGACACCAGCGTCTTGCCCACCCTCGAATTCGCTGGCCACTGCGGCCGATGCCGCAGCAGGTAGCGGATCGCCACGGCGAGATAGTGATTCGGATTGAGGAGCCCGGCCAAAGGCGTCACGATGCCGTGCCGATCGGCGTCGGGGTCGTTGGCAAAAGCGACGCGATACCGGTCCTTGAGACCGACCAGGCGCGCCATCGCGAACGGGCTCGAGCAGTCCATCCGGATCCTGCCGTCGTGATCGACCGTCATGAACGAGAACGTCGGGTCGACGACCGGATTCACGATGTCGATGTCGAGCCCGTAGCGTGCGTTGATCGGCGCCCAGTAGTTGACCGCGGCGCCGCCGAGAGGATCGACGGCGAGCTTCAGGCCGGCGCCGCGGATCGCGTCCATGTCGAGCACGCTGCCGAGATCGTCCACGTACGGCGCGACGAAGTCGTGCAGGTGCGTGGTCGCGGCGCGCCTCGCCGCGGAGGCGTCCATCCGCTTCACCCCGGCGTTGCCGCCACGCAGGAGGTCGTTCGCGCGCGTCTCGATTGCGCGCGTGACCTCGGTGTCCGCCGGTCCTCCGTTCGGCGGGTTGTACTTGAAGCCGCCGTCCTCGGGCGGATTGTGCGACGGCGTGACGACGATGCCGTCCGCCAGACGCTCGACGCGACCGCGGTTGTGCACGAGGATCGCATGCGAGATCACGGGCGTCGGCACATAGCCGTCGTCTCGCTGGAGCATCGTCTCGACGCCGTTGGCGGCCAGCACCTCGAGCGCCGTGCGCTCGGCCGGACCGGATACCGCGTGGGTGTCCTTGCCGAGGAACAGCGGTCCGGTGATGCCCTGCCCGCGGCGATGCTCGCAGATCGCCTGCGTGATCGCGAGGATGTGCGCCTCGGTGAACGAGCCGCCAAGCGGCGAGCCGCGATGACCGCTCGTGCCGAAGCTCACGCGCTCGGCCGCGTTGGCCATGTCGGGCCGGCGTGCGTAGTATTCGCGCTCGAGCTGCGCGGGATCGATCAGCAGGGATTTCGGCGCAGGTTTGCCGGCCAGCGGGGAGTTCGCCACGCGGTGCCCGAATCTGATTCTTCAGGTCGTGATTCTACGTGACGCCTGGCGGCGCTCGGCCGAGCCCCGCGTTTTGGGCGAGACGCTCATCCTTCGTCGTGATGGGTGTCGTTCCAGAGGCGGATCGCGGGCGACGCCCGATCATGCTCGTAGCCGAGTGCGCTCAGGCTCGCCGTGGACAGCGCAAGGCAACTGCCGATGGCCGGCGCGAGCCCGAGCCATCGCGCGGCCAGCACGCGAAGCAGGTGCGCGCTCGAAAATACGAGCACGTCGCCATCGACGGCGCGCAGTCGCTGCACGACGCGATCGGCGCGAGCGCCGACGGCCTGCGGCATCTCCCCGCCTGGGCAGCCGTCGCGGAATATCTGCCAGTCGGGCCGGCCGGCTCGAATGTCGGCGGTGCGCCGTCCTTCGTATTCGCCGTAGTTCCACTCGGCGAGGTCGGGATCGATTCGCGCGACGTCGCCAAACCCGGCCAGCTCGCAGGTCCGCCTGGCGCGAATGAGCGGGCTCGTGAAGATCGCAGCGAAAGTGAATCCCGCGAGCCGCGCACCGAGCTTTCGCGCGGACACCTCGCCGCGCTCGGTCAGCGGCAGGTCAGTCCGGCCGGTGTGGCGGCCGGCGAGGCTCCATTCGGTCTCGCCGTGCCGGGCGATCCAGGCTACCGGCAATGCGTCCGTCATGCGGACGGCCAAGCGGCGGCGCGCGACGGCGACGGTCGACCGGCCGTCGCCTCCACGGAGGCCGACGCTCACCGGCGCGATCCCGGGATCAGGCTTTCTTGGCGTAGGCGCTGCACCAGCCCTTAGCGCTGACGAGCCGGCCGCCGAACACGCTGCACGGTCCGTCGGCAGCGCCGGCCTTGCCCGAGTAAAAATTGCAATTCGCGCACGTGGCGGCCTTGTCGGTGCGGTTGGCGGCCTTGGTCGCGTCCATCTTGTACCCAAGCGCCGACGCGGTCGGATCCGATTCGGGGACCTTGTCGACGGCCTGGGCCGTGCCGGTCATCAACGCGTTGGCAAAGGGCGCCGCGGCCAGCCCGGTGGCGGCAAGGCGGATGAAGCGCCGGCGTCCGTTCGGAAGCGTGTCTTGGGTCATCGTGGGTTCCTCTTGTCGTTATTGACGGAAAATTCCGGGAGAGAAGTTCCGGCCCGGGGCCATGCACGTCGAAGCGGGTCTTGCTCATGCGGCGCCGATCAGTCCGCGGCGGGGCTCCCGCCGCCTTGCGCCCGGACATGCGCCCTTCATTATGGCGCAGACCGGAAATTGACGCATCGCCGACGCGCGTGGTTTTCGACCCCTTCCGACCGCGGACGTTCCGGTATGCCTAGGAGCCTTTCGCACAGGCTCCTAGAATCGCGGACTATCGGGGCCCGCGACGGGCCAGGGAGGAATGTTGGCCGTGAAACTTCTCGAGGGGCTGCGCCCGTTGCATCGCCGCGAGGCGTGGCGCGACGCGCTGGCCGGGTTGTCGCTGGCGTCGATGAACATCCCGCAGGTGATGGGCTATACGCGGATCGCCGGAACGCCGGTGGTCACGGGCCTCTACACGCTGCTGCTGCCGGCGGTCGCCTTCGCCCTGTTCGGGTCGTCGCGGCATCTGGTCGTCGCCGCCGACTCCGCCACCGCGGCGATCTTCGCGAGCAGCCTGGCGCCGATGGCCTCGCAAGCGAGCGAGAAATACATGGCGCTCGTCGGCATCGTCGCATTGCTCACGAGCGCGCTTCTCCTCGTCGCGCGCCTTCTGAAGCTCGGCTTCTTCGCGGACTTCCTGTCACGCACCGTCCTCATCGGATTTCTCACCGGCGTCGGCGTCCAGGTCGGCATTGCCGTGCTGGGCGATCTCGTCGGTGTGGAGGCGGCGGCGCGCCGCACGGTGCCGAGGCTGATCGAGATCCTCCGCCATGTCGACACCGTTCATCCGCCGACGCTCGCCCTTTCCGCGCTGGTGATCGGCGCCATTCTCGCCGGACGGCGCTTCCTGCCGCGGCTTCCTGTCCCGCTCCTCGCAGTCGGCGCGGCAATCGCCTACAGCGCCGCCTTCGACCTCGGCGGGCGCGGCATCGCGGTCATCGGCCCCATCCCGGGCGGGCTCCCCGCGCTCGCCGTGCCGACGGCCAGCTGGAACGAGGTGATCGCGCTGATTCCGGTCGCGGGATCGTGCTTCCTCATCATCATCGCGCAAAGCGCGGCGACCGCGCGCGCCATGGCCGTCCGCCATCACGAACGCGTCGACGAGAACGCCGACATCCTGGGGCTGTCGGTGGCGAACGCCGCCGCCGCGCTGAGCGGCGCGTTCGTGGTCAACGGCAGCCCGACGCAGACCGCGATGGGCGAACGCGCAGGCGCAGGCAGCCAGCTCGCCCAGCTCGCCGCGGCCGCAGTTGTCGTCCTGGTGCTGTTCTTTCTCACCGGCCCGCTCCAATATCTGCCGCGCTGCGTGCTGGCGGCGATCGTCTTCACCATCGCCGTCGGGATGATCGACCTGCAGGGCCTCGCGGACGTCCGCCGCGAAAGCCCGGGAGAGTTCACGCTTGCGCTCGCCACCGCGGCAGCGGTTGCGCTGATCGGCATCGAGCAGGGGATCCTGCTCGCGATCGGCCTCTCGCTCGCAAGGCACGTGCGGCACAGCTATCAGCCGCACACCAGCGTACTGGCACCCGACGCGTCGGGGCGATGGGTCCCGCAAACGGCCGTCCCCGGCATCGAGACGGAGCCCGGACTCATCGTCTACCGCTTCGGCGCCGATCTCTTCTATGCGAACGAAGCGCGCTTCACCGGCGAGCTCCGTAGAGTCGTCAAGAACGCGCCGGTGCCGGTGCGCTGGCTCGTCGTCGACGCCGGCGCCATCACCGACGTGGATTATTCGGCCGCACGATCGGTGCGCGAGCTGTGCAACGATCTGAAGCGCGCCGGCGTCGGCTTGGTCTTCGCCCGCGTCCGGCCGTATCTCAAGGCCGACATGGACCGGCACGGCATCACCGAGGTCGTCGGCGAAGAGCACATCTTCGAGACGCTGCATGAGGGCCTCGACTTCGTGCGTGCCGCGGACAAAGGCGCAGGAGACTACGATGCCCGATGACCTGCCGCCGCTGACCGACGAGGAGAAGCGGCTCGAGGCCGCGCGCACCGGCAGGGCGCCGTGGCGCCGATTCGGACCTTACGTCAGCGAGCGTCAGTGGGGCACCGTGCGCGAGGACTACAGCGCCGACGGGGCGGCCTGGGAGTATTTTCCGCACGAGCACGCGCGATCGCGCACCTACCGCTGGGGCGAGGACGGCATCGCCGGCATTTCCGACGACGCGCAGCACCTGTGCTTCGCGCTCGCGCTGTGGAACGGCGCCGATCCCTTCCTCAAGGAGCGGATGTTCGGACTGACCGGCCACGAGGGCAATCACGGGGAGGACGTCAAGGAATACTACTTCTACCTCGACAACGTTCCCAGCCACGCGTACATGAAATACCTGTACAAGTATCCGCAGCGGGCGTTTCCGTACGCGGATCTCGTGGCCGAGAACAAGCGGCGCACGCGCGCGGACCCCGAGTACGAGCTGCTCGACACCGGCATCTTCGACGACGACCGCTACTTCGACGTCTTCGTCGAATACGCGAAGGCGGCGCCCGACGACATCCTGATCCGGATCACGGTATTCAACCGCGGCCCGGAGGCAGCGGCGCTCGAGCTCCTGCCCACGCTGTGGTTCCGCAACGACTGGGCGTGGCGCGCGGGGCGCACACGGCCGTCGATCGTCGTCGACCGGATGGACGCCGAGGCGCTGGTGCTCAGGTCCGACCACCGCGATCTCGGTGCGTACTGGCTCTACGCCGAGCCCGCGGACGCCGTCCTTTTCACCGAGAACGAGACCAACGCGCAGCGACTCTACGGCACGCCGAACGCCATGGCGCACGTGAAGGACGCGTTCCACGATTGCGTCGTCGGCGGCCGGGCCGACGCGGTCAATCCGGAGCGCACGGGGACGAAAGCGGCGCCTCGCTACCGGCGCACGATCGGCCCGGGCGAGAGCGCGACGATCCGCCTGCGCCTTGCCAACCTGGGCGATCTCGCGCATCCGTTCGGCGCCGAGTTCGCCGCGACGTTCGCGATCCGCGAGCGCGAGGCCGACGCCTTCTACCTTCGCGTGACGCCGTTCGAGCTCCCCGAGGACATGCGCCGCGTGCAACGGCAGGCATTCGCCGGAATGCTGTGGAACAAGCAGTACTACCACTATCTCGTGAACCGCTGGCTCGAGGGAGACGCCGCGCAGACGGCGCCGCCGCCGGAGCGCAAGCGCGGCCGCAATCACGAATGGACGCACCTCGCCACCGGCGACGTGCTATCGATGCCAGACAAGTGGGAATACCCGTGGTTTGCGGCATGGGACATGGCTTTCCACGTGATCGCGCTGGCGATGATCGATCCCGATTTCGCGAAGGACCAGTTGCTGCTGCTGATGCGCGAGTGGTACATGCATCCCAACGGCCAGATGCCCGCGTACGAGTGGAATTTCGGCGACGTCAACCCGCCGGTGCATGCGTGGGCGGCGATCCGCGTGTTCCAGATCGAGGAGAAGAACTACGGCCGGCGCGACCGCGCGTTCCTCGAGCGCGCGTTCCAGAAGCTCCTGATCAACTTCACCTGGTGGGTCAATCGCAAGGACAGCGAAGGCAACAACATCTTCGAGGGCGGCTTCCTCGGCCTCGACAACATCGGCGCATTCGACCGGTCGAAAGGGCTTCCCGCCGGCGGCCACCTGGAACAGGCGGACGGCACGAGCTGGATGGCGATGTACTGCCTCAACATGCTGGGGCTCGCCCTCGAGCTCGCCCGCGAGGACCCCGTCTACGAGGACGTCGCGACCAAGTTCTTCGAGCATTACGTCTACATCGGCGCCGCCATCAACCGGATGGCCGGACGCGCGGGCGGCCTCTGGTTCGACGACGACGGCTTCTATTTCGACGCGCTGAAGCTGCCCGACGAGCGCAGCATCCCGATCCGCGCCCACACCATCGCCGGGCTGATCCCGGTGCTCGCCGTCGCGATCGGCCAGCGCGACAGCGTGCGGATGTTCAGCGAATTCTCGAAGCGGTTCCGCTGGTTCGCCAAGTACCGGCCCGAGCTCCTCGTCGGCATCGGCGACATCACCCATCGCGGCATCGAGCAACGCGTTCGCCTCGCGCTGGTCGACACGGAGAAGCTCCGCCGCATCCTCGCCCACGTGCTCGACGAGCAGGCGATGCTGAGCCCGCATGGCGTGCGCTCGGTGTCGAAGCGGCACGCCGCCGATCCCTTCGTCCTCGAGCTCGACGGCGCAGCGCTTCGTGCTCGACTACGAGCCCGGCGAATCGACGACGGCGCTCTTCGGCGGAAACTCCAACTGGCGTGGCCCGGTGTGGTTTCCGATCAACTTCCTGCTGATCGAGGCACTGCAGAAGCACCACTATTTCCTTGGCGACGACTTCAAGGTGCAGCTGCCGACCGGCTCGGGCAACGCCGCGACGCTGTGGGACGTGACGACGGACCTCACGCGCCGGCTGATCGGCGTCTTCCTTCGCGACGAGAACGGGCGCCGTCCGGTCAACGGCGACCGGGCGAAGTTCCAGGACGACCCGCACTGGCGCGACCTCATCCCGTTCCACGAATACTTCCATGGCGACAACGGGTCGGGACTGGGCGCAAGCCACCAGACCGGCTGGACCGGCGTGGTCGCGAAGCTCATCCAGCAATACGGTGAATACTCGCTGCAGGGCCGCCCGCCCCACTTGATCGAGAGCGACGAGATCGTCGCGCGCCATCCGGCACCGCCGCCCGTCCGGCCGTCGGCGGGCGGATAATCGAGGCGTGCTGCCGAAGCTGCTCGCACGGATCGGTGCCGATGCCCCGGCAAGCGCCGCTGACGACTGAATTCGGCTCCTGCATCGAGCACCCGAATCGCGAACTTTGGCGCACGGTCGCGATCACAATGAATGGCGTCCTGCCCCGGGGCGCCAGACCCGCATTCCCTCGGAGAACAACAATGAAACTACATTCGATGATTCGAAACGCCGCGGCGATCGCCGCCATCGCGATCATAACCGTTGCCGTGCCGGTGCCGGCCTTCGCCGACGACGCGACCGGCGCGCGCTTTGGCGCCGTCGGAGCTCGTGCTGAGCGCGAACACGACGCTGCAGAATTTCCTGCGCGACCCAGACATGTCGTGGCTGCAGCAGAACATCGGCCGCGCGAAGGGCGTGCTGATCGCGCCGGAAGTGGTGAAGGCCGGTTTCATCCTCGGAGGCTCCGGCGGACGCGCGCTGCTGCTCGTCAGGGATCGCGACGGCCTGTGGCTCGGCCCGGCCTTCTACACGCTGGCGACCGGCAGCGTCGGCTTCCAGGCCGGCGTTTCCGTGTCCGAGGTCGCGATGCTGGTGATGACCGATCGCGCCGTGAACGCGTTGATGGCGACCTCGTTCCGGCTGGGCGGAGACGCGAGCATCGCGGCCGGTCCGGTCGGCGCAGGGGCGAAGTCCGACCTCGTCGCCGACTTCGTCACGTTCAGCCGGGCGAAAGGACTCTATGGCGGCGTCAATCTCGACGGCACCGTCGTGATGGCCAACGACGAATGGAACAGCGCCTACTACGGCAATGCCCGGCTGACACCGCCCGACATTCTCATTCGCCCCACGGTCGACAATCACGACGCCGCCCCGCTGCTCGAAACCGTGAGCAAAGCCGCCGGCAGGAAGTAGCGCGCTCGGAAACCCCTCGCGACGCGCCCGGTTGCGGCAGGCGACCTTCGGCGCGCCGAAGGCGGGCGGCGACGCCTTCGCCAGGCCCCGGAGGGCGCACCGTCTGCGCAACGGCGCAGGGCGAGGTAGACTCGGGTCCTGCTTACCGAACCCGCGACGGGCGCCGGCCCGTCGAACCATGCAAGCAAATCCGCGATGGAGCAATCCCTGAACGACCGCCCGGCAGCGAGCGCGATCCCTGCGGACGATGCCCGCGCCGCGCCGGACAGCGCCGAAGTCGCCGCATTGCGCGCTGCGATTCTCGACAAGCTCACCTATGCGGTCGGCAAGGATCCGGGGCACGCGCTCCCGCACGACTGGTACATGGCCACCGCGCTCGCGGTGCGCGACCGCGTTGTCGACCGCTGGATGGACTCGACGCGCAAGACCTATCGCGATGGACGAAAGCGCGTCTATTACCTGTCGCTCGAGTTCCTGATCGGCCGGCTGCTGTTCGACGCAATGGGCAATCTCGGCCTCACCGAATCGGTGCGCGCCGCGCTCGCCGACCTGTCGATCGACCTCGACGCGGTGCGCGTGATCGAGCCCGATCCCGCGCTCGGCAACGGAGGCCTGGGACGTCTCGCCGCGTGCTTCATGGAAAGCCTCTCCACGCTGGCGATCGCGGCCTACGGCTACGGGATCCGGTACGATCACGGCATCTTTCGCCAAGTCATCATCGACGGCTGGCAGCACGAGCGCCCGGAGGACTGGCTCTCGGCCGGCAATCCGTGGGAATTCGAGCGTCCCGAGGTCGCGTATCCGATCGGATTCGGCGGCACCGTCGCGACGATTCGCGCCGATGACGGCACCGTGAGCTCGGCGTGGCATCCCGACGAAATGGTGACTGCGGTCGCCTTCGACACGCCGATCACCGGCTGGCGCGGCCGGCACGTGAACACGCTGCGCCTGTGGTACGCGCAGTCGGTCGATCCGTTCCGCCTCGACGCATTCAACCGCGGCGACCACGTCGGCGCGCTGGCCGATCGGGTTCGCCACGAGGCCATCTCGCTAGTGCTCTACCCGAGCGACGAATCGCCGGCCGGCCAGGAGCTGCGGCTGCGGCAGGAATTCTTCTTCGCCTCGGCGTCGCTGCAGGACCTCCTGCGCCGGCATCGCACGCAGCACGGCAGCTGCTCGTCGCTGCCCGAACATGCGGCGATCCAGCTCAACGACACGCATCCGGCGATCGCGATCGCCGAGATGATGCGGCTTCTGGTCGACGTTCACGGGTTCGCATGGGAAGAGGCGTGGCGGATCACGACCGGGACGTTCAACTACACCAACCACACGCTGCTGCCGGAGGCGCTCGAGACCTGGAGCGTGCCGCTGCTCGAGCGCCTGCTGCCGCGGCACATGCAGATCATCTATCTCATCAACTCGCTGCACCTCGACGCGCTCCGCGCCGAGGGGCACAAGGACGGCCGGCTGCTCTCGTCGGTGTCGCTGATCCAGGAGGACCACGGCCGCCGCGTGCGCATGGGCAACCTCGCGTTCCTGGGCGCGCGGCGGGTCAACGGCGTCTCGGCGCTGCACACCGAGCTCATGCGCAAGACCGTGTTCCACGATTTCGCGACGCTCTACCCCGACCGCATCGTCAACAAGACCAACGGCATCACGTTCCGGCGCTGGCTCTACCAGGCCAACCCGGCGCTGACGCGCCTCATCGTCGACGCCGCCGGCGCCGACGTCCAGGATGACGCCGAAGGGCTGGAACGGCTGATCCCGCTGGCGGGCGACCCGGCGTTTCGCGAGCGCTTCGCGGCCGCGCGGCGGACGAACAAGGTGGCGCTCGCGCGGCTGATCCGCGAGCGTACCGGCGTCCGGGTGGACCCGGATTCGCTGTTCGACGTGCAGGTCAAGCGCATCCACGAATACAAGCGGCAGCTTCTCAACATCCTGGAGACGATCGCGCTCTACGACGCGATGCGCGGCCAGACGACGCTCGACTGGGTGCCGCGGGTGAAGATCTTCGCCGGCAAGGCTGCCGCGAGCTACCAGCAGGCGAAGCTCATCATCAAGCTCGCCAACGACGTGGCGCGGATCGTCAACGACGATCCCGTGATGCGCGGCATGCTGAAAGTCGTCTTCCTGCCGAACTACAACGTGAGCCTGGCCGAGGCGATCATCCCGGCCGCCGACGTCTCCGAGCAGATTTCCACGGCGGGCATGGAGGCGTCGGGCACGGGCAACATGAAGCTCGCGCTGAACGGCGCCGTCACGCTCGGCACGCTCGACGGCGCGAACATCGAGATCCGCGACCGCGTCGGCGCCGAGAACATCTTCATTTTCGGGCTCACTGCGGAGGAAGTCGCCGAGCGGCGCGCCAACGGCATCGACGCGGCCGAGGCGATCGCGGCGTCGCCGGCGCTCTCGGACGTACTCGACGCGCTCGAAGCGGGCGTCTTCTCGCCGGACGATCGCAAGCGCTACACGGGCCTCGTCGACACGCTGCGCCATCACGACTATTTCATGGTCTGCGCCGACTTCGAGTCCTACCGCTACGAGCAGCGCCAGCTCGCCGCGCTGTGGCGCGATCCCGCCGAATGGTGGCGCACCTCGATCATGAATACCGCCCGCGTCGGCTGGTTCTCGTCGGACCGGGCGATCGCAGAATATGCTCGTGAAATCTGGCAAGCCGACTCCGGCAGCGACTCCGAGCGCGCCTGAGGCGGCGCCGCCTTCGTGGCGGCTCGCCCAGGCTGCAGTCGATGCCATCGCGGAGGGCCGCCACGGCGATCCGTTCGCGGTGCTCGGCATGCACGGGATCGGCAGCGACATCGTCGTCCGCGCGTTCGTTCCGGGCGCCGAGCGTGTGAGCGCGCTCGCGCCCGACGGCACCGTCCTCGCGGATCTCGAGCTGCGGCATCCGGCAGGCTTCTTCGAGGGCCGCGCGCCGCGACGCGACCGCTATCGGCTGCGCGCCGCGAACCGGAACGCGACGTGGACGCAGGACGACGCGTATGCGTACGGCCCGGTGCTGGGTCCGCTCGACGACTGGCTGATCGGCGAAGGCACCCACGCGCGCCTCTACGACAGCCTCGGCGCGCATGCGATCACGCACGAGGGTGAGGCGGGCGTGCATTTCGCCGTCTGGGCGCCGAACGCGCGGCGCGTTTCCGTCGTCGGCGATTTCAACGCATGGGACGGCCGCCGGCACGCGATGCGAAAGCGCGTCGACACGGGCGTGTGGGAGATCTTCGTGCCCGGCCTCGGCGAAGGCACGCTCTACAAGTACGAGCTCGTGGGCGCGCACGGGACGCTCTTGCCGCTCAAGGCCGATCCGGTCGGCTTCGGCGCGGAGCTGCGGCCCTCGACCGCGTCGGTCGTGCGCGACACCGGGCATTTCGCCTGGACCGACAAGGGCTGGATGTCGGCGCGGCGCGACCGCGATCCGCGGCGCACGCCGATGTCGATCTACGAAGTGCACGCGGGGTCGTGGCGGCGCGGCGAGCGCAACGAGTGGCTCGACTGGGACGCGCAGGCCGAGGCGCTCATTCCCTATGTGGTCGACATGGGCTTCACGCACGTCGAGCTCATGCCCGTCACCGAGCATCCGCTCGACGCGTCGTGGGGCTACCAGCCGATCGGGCTCTTCGCGCCGACGTCTCGCTTCGGCGATCCCGCCGGATTCGCCCGCTTCGTCGACCGGTGCCACGGCGCGGGGCTCGGCGTGATCCTCGACTGGGTGCCCGCGCATTTTCCGGTCGACCCGCACGGCCTCGCGCAATTCGACGGCACCGCCCTCTACGAATACGCGGACCCGCGGGTCGGCTTCCAGCCGGACTGGAACACCGCGGTCTACGACTTCGGACGGCAGGAGGTCGTCAACTACCTGATCGCCAATGCCCTGTTCTGGCTCGACCGCTACCATATCGACGGGCTGCGCGTCGACGCCGTGGCATCGATGCTCTATCTCGACTACTCGCGCAAGCCCGGCGAATGGCGGCCGAACCGCTTCGGTGGCAACGAGAATCTCGAGGCGATCGCGTTCCTGAGGAAGCTCAACGAGGCCGTGTATGCACGCCATCCCGGGGCCATCACGCTGGCCGAGGAATCGACGGCGTGGCCCGGCGTGTCGCGGCCGACCTACGTCGGCGGCCTCGGCTTCGGCTTCAAGTGGAACATGGGGTGGATGCACGACACGCTCGCCTACGTGCGGCGCGCGCCGGTGCACCGGAAATGGCATCACGACGAGGTGACCTTCGGGCTCATGTACGCGTTCGCCGAGAACTTCGTGCTGCCGCTCTCGCACGACGAGGTCGTGCACGGCAAGGGCACGCTCATCTCGCGGATGCCGGGCGACGCCTGGCAGCAGTTCGCGACGCTCCGCGCGTATTACGGCCTCATGTGGTCGCAGCCGGGCAAGAAGCTCCTCTTCATGGGCCAGGAATTCGCGCAGGGCCGCGAGTGGAACTTCGATGCGGCGCTCGACTGGCCGGCGCTCGACATCGGCTGGCATCGCGGCGTGCAGGCGCTGGTGCGCGACTGCAATCGCATCTACGGGCGCGAGCGGGCGCTGCACGAGCGCGACTGCGAGCCCGACGGCTTTCGCTGGATCGAGGTCGCCGACGCCGAGAATTCGGTGTTCGCGTGGCTTCGCTTCGGCGGCGACGGCGCCCCGCCGGTCGCGGCGATCGCGAACTTCACGCCCGTGTCCCGCGAGGGCTACCGGGTCGGACTGCCCCGCCCGGGACGATGGCGCGAAATCCTCAATACGGACGCCGCGGCGTACGGCGGATCGAACCGGGGCAACGCCGGCGTCGTGCAGGCGGCCGCGGTCGCATGGCACGACCAGAGCGCGTCGGCAACGATCACGCTGCCGCCGCTCGCGACGCTCTGGCTCGTGCACGACGGAGAGGGATGATGGCAAGGCCCGCGCATCGGTCCGCGCGAAGGAGCCCGCGATGGAACCTCTGAACAAGTCCCACGCGGTTGCGCTGCAGGGCCAAATGCGGATGACGGCGCGACGCGCGACGAAGGTCGTAGTCCACACTACGATGCCGAGGAGCGCGGCAAAGCCGGCGCCGCATTTGGCAGCAGCCCGAAAGGACGGGGCTTTTCGGGCGGTCTGCTTTGTAGTTCCGGCTGCCGCTTCGCGGCTTAACGTTCGCGCTGCTCACGTTAGCCTCCACTGGAACGTTCGTTCCGCGAGCCTCGCCAAGGGGGGCGGCCATTGGCTTCGCCTCGCTTCGCGCATCCCATCCCGAAAATTCCCCGTCGCAACCGCGCGCGATTTATTCAGAGGTTCCCTATGGACAAGGTGACCTACTCGACTCCGCTGTCCCGCTCGACGATGGCGTACGTGCTGGCCGGCGGCCGCGGCACGCGGCTGATGGAGCTGACCGAATCGCGGGCGAAGCCGGCAGTCTATTTCGGCGGCAAGACCCGCATCATCGATTTCGCGCTCTCCAACGCGCTCAACTCGGGCATCCGGCGCATCGCCGTGGCGACGCAGTACAAGGCGCACAGCCTCATCCGCCACCTGCAGCGCGGCTGGAATTTCTTCCAGCCGATGCGCAACGAGAGCTTCGACATCCTGCCGGCGAGCCAGCGCATGTCGGACGACCGCTGGTACGCCGGTACCGCCGACGCCGTCTACCAGAACATCGACATCATCGACGGCTACGATCCGGAATACATGGTCGTGCTCGCGGGCGATCACATCTACAAGATGGACTACGAGCGCATGCTGGTCCAGCACGTCAACGACAGCGCCGACGTGACGGTGGGATGTGTGGAAGTTCCGGTCGCGCAGGCGCGCGACCTCGGCGTGATGCACGTCGACGCGAGCGACCGCATCGTCGCGTTCGTCGAGAAGCCCGCCGAGCCCCCGGAGATTCCCGATCGCCCCGGCTACGCGCTCGGCAGCATGGGCATCTACGCGTTCCGTCGCACGCTGCTGAACGACCAGCTGCGCCGCGACGCCGCCGACCCGCACTCGACCCGCGACTTCGGCCGCGACATCATTCCGTTCCTCGTCGCCAATGGCAAGGCGGTCGCGCACCGCTTCACCCGCTCCTGCGTGCGCTCGGACGCTGAGCCGCTCGCATACTGGCGCGACGTCGGCACCATCGAGGCCTATTTCGACGCCAACATCGACCTGACCGACACCGTCCCGGCGCTCGACCTCTACGATCGCGATTGGCCGATCTGGACCTACCCGGAAATCACGCCGCCGGCGAAGTTCGTGCACGACAGCGAGGGCCGGCGCGGCATCGGCATCTCGTCGCTGATATCGGGCGGCTGCATCGTGTCGGGCTCGTCGATCCGGCGCACGCTGCTGTTCACCGGCGTGCACATCCACTCGTACGCCTCCATCGAGCGTGCGGTGATCCTCCCGTACGTCGACATCGGCCGGCGGGCGCGGCTCGCCAACGTCATCATCGACGCGAACGTGAAGATTCCGGCCGACCTCGTCGTCGGCGAGGATCCCGAGCAGGACGCCGCGCGCTTTCGCCGCACGAGCCATGGCATCTGCGTCATCACCCAGGCCATGATCGACCGGCTCGCCGCGTGAGGCCCGCGCGCGACACCGCCGGAGCGGCGCGACCGGCATGACGAAGGTCGACGTCCTGTCGGTGGCCTCCGAGATCTATCCGTTGGTGAAGACCGGCGGCCTCGCCGACGTCGTCGGCGCGCTGCCGCGCGCGCTCGCCGCCGAAGGCGTGCACATGCGCACGCTCGTTCCGGGGTATCCGGACGTCCTGCGCGCGCTCCCCGACGCAACGGAAATTCATTCGTTCGCCGATCTGCCCGGAGGGCCGGCGCGCCTGCTGCAGGCGCATGTCGCAGGCCTCGATCTCCTCGTGCTCGACGCGCCACCGCTTTTCGCACGTCCCGGAAATCCGTACACCGGTCCCGATGGCAAGGACTGGCCCGATAACGCGCTGCGCTTCGGCGCGCTCGGCGCGGCGGCGGCGGCGATCGCGCAGGGCGCCGTCGCCGCCTATCGCCCGAACGTCGTGCACGGGCACGACTGGCAGGCAGGCCTCGTCCCCGCCTATCTTCATTACACGGGCAGCGGCGCGCACGTGGCGACGGTGATGACCGTGCACAATCTCGCGTTCCAGGGCCAGTTCCCGCGCAATCTCCTGGGTGCGCTGAAGCTTCCGCCGGCGTCGCTGTCCGTCGAAGGCGTCGAATACTACGGCTCGATCGGATTCCTCAAGGCGGGTCTCGCGCTCGCCGATCGCGTCACGACGGTGTCCCCGACCTACGCCTCGGAGATCCGGACGCCGGAAGGCGGCATGGGCCTGGACGGCCTGCTGCGCCGGCGCGCCGACGTGCTGTCCGGCATCCTCAACGGCATTGACGTCGACGTCTGGGACCCCGCGAACGATCCGCACCTGCGCGCGCCGTTCGACGTGAAGCGGATCGCGCCGCGCGCGGCCAACAAGGCTGCGCTGCAGGAGCGGCTCGGGCTCGCCGTCGACGCGCGGGCGTTTCTGTTCGGCGTGGTGAGCCGGCTCACTTGGCAGAAGGGCCTCGACCTCCTTCCCGAGGTGCTTCCCTGGCTCGACGCGACGGGCGCCCAGCTCGCGCTGCTGGGTGCCGGCGACCCCGCGCTCGAGAAGGCGTTCACCGCAGCCGCGGCCGCCCGCCCGGGCCGGATGGCGGCGGTGATCGGCTACGACGAGGCGCTCG
Source organism: uncultured beta proteobacterium (assembly GCA_963846855.1). Taxonomy (GTDB): domain Bacteria; phylum Pseudomonadota; class Gammaproteobacteria; order Burkholderiales; family Casimicrobiaceae; genus CAIWHR01. Next base: position 1,032,911 of record CAWJXK010000008.1, on the reverse strand, counting down.
CCCATCTGATCCAGTCCGGCATCGACGCCTTGCTGATGCCGTCGCGGTTCGAGCCCTGCGGCCTCACCCAGCTCTGCGCGATGCGCTATGGCGCGATTCCCGTGGTCGCACGTGTGGGAGGGCTGGTCGACACGGTCGTCGATGCGAACGAGATGGCCGCTGGCCGCCGGCGCCGCCACGGGCGTGCAATTCGCGCCGGTCACCGGTGAGCAACTCGAGTTCGCGCTGCAGCGCGTGCGCGCGCTCGCCCGCGACCGGGCGCAATGGCGCCGCGTCCAGCATCGGGGGATGACGACCGACGTTGGCTGGACCCGCCCGGCGCGGCGCTACGCCGCGCTCTATCGCGAGCTCGTCGCGCGAAGGCGCCGCTGACGCATGCCCCGCCTCGGCCCCGGCAGCCCCGAACCGCTCGGCGTCACGCTGACCTCAGGCGGGGTCAACGTCGCGGTGTTCTCCGCGCACGCGACGTCGATCGAGCTCTGCCTGTTCGACGCGCAGGGCGGCGCGCGAGCAGGAGCGCATCGCGCTGCCCGAGCGCACGGGCGACGTCTTCCACGGCTTCGTCGCGGACATCGCCGCAGGGCAGCGCTACGGATTGCGCGCGCACGGCGCGTTCGACCCGCGCAACGGCCATCGCTTCAATCCGGCGAAGCTCCTCATCGATCCCTACGCGACGGCGCTCGACCGGCACGTCGCCTACGATGCCGTGATGACCGGGAGCGACGCCAGCGACACGGCGCCCGACCCTCGCGACAGTGCCGCCGCGGTCGCAAAGGCCATCGTCGCCGCGGCAGCGCCGCGCGCCGAATCGCCGCGTCCGAGAGTTCCGTGGGCGGACACGATCCTCTACGAGCTCAACGTGCGCGGCTTCACGATGACGCACTCCGGAGTTCCGCCGGCGCTTCGCGGCACGCTCGCCGGGCTCGCGCACCCTTCGGCAATCGCGCACCTGACGCGGCTCGGGGTGACGACGGTCGAGCTCATGCCCATCGTCGCCGCCATCGACGAGCGCCATCTCGGCCCGCTCGGCCTCACCAATTACTGGCGCTACAACCCGATCGCATGGATGGCCGTGGCGCCCCACTTGGCGCCGGGCGGCCTCCCCGAGCTCGCCGCGTGCGTGCGCGCGCTGCACGCAGCGGGGCTCGAGGTCATCCAGGACATCGTGCTCAATCACAGCGGCGAAGGCGACGCGCCGGGGCCGACGCTCTCGCTGCGCGGCCTCGACAACGCGAGCTACTATCGATTGGCGGAGGGCGATGCCGCGCGCTACGTCGACGACACCTGCTGCGGCAACACGCTGGCGCTCGACCATCCCTACGTGCTGCGCCTCGCGCTCGACTCGCTGCGCCACTTTGCGCAGGCCGCCGGCGTGGACGGCTTCCGGTTCGATCTCGCGACGACGCTCGGGCGGCGCGCCGGCGGCTTCGATCCCGCGGCGCCGCTGCTGCAGGCGATCGCGCAGGACCCGATGCTGCGCGGATTGAAGCTGATCGCGGAGCCGTGGGATCCCGGCCCGGGAGGCTATCGGCTCGGCCAGTTCCCTGCCGGCTGGGGCGAATGGAACGACAGGAGCCGCGACGCGGTGCGGCGGTTCTGGCGGGGCGATGCCGGCATGCAGGGCGCGCTCGCGACGCGCCTGTCGGGATCGTCGGACGTCTTCGCGGCGCGCGCGCGTCCCCCGTCGCGCTCGATCAACTTCGTCACCGCGCACGACGGCTTCACGCTGGCGGATCTGGTCGCCTATTCGGCCAAGCACAACGAAGCGAACGGCGAGGGCAACCGCGACGGCAGCGACGGCAACGACTCGTGGAACCACGGCGCCGAGGGCCCGACCGGCGACGCCGCGATCGTCGCGGCGCGCGAGCGCGACGTGAAGAGCCTGCTCGCGACGTTGATGGTGGCGCGCGGCACGCCGATGCTGTCGATGGGCGACGAGCTCGGGCGCACACAGCGCGGCAACAACAACGCGTATGCGCAGGACAATGCGCTGGCATGGGTCGACTGGGACCATGCCGACGACGTGCTGGTCGATTTCGTCGCCGCGCTCTGCGCGTTGCGCCACGCGCACCCCGCGCTGCGCGCCGATCGCTGGCTCGCCGGCGCGCCGGTCGATGCATCGGGGATTCCCGATGTCGAATGGCGCCTTCCCGATGGCCGCGTGCTGACGCCTGCCGATTGGACCGCGCCCGGGCACCGGGCGCTGGTCGCCGGCTTCTACACGGGCGCGACCGACGACAGCGAGGCCGACCGCGTCGTCGTCGCGCTCAACGCGGACGATGCGCCGTGCGCGATGCAGCTGCCCGATCCCCGCGCGGGGTTTGCCTGGCGCTGTCTCGTCGACACCGCGCTGCCCGCGGGACGCCCGCCGGGCGCGCGCGCGGGGGGCGCGCCGGAAGTGACGTCGATCGGCGCGCGCTCCGTGATCGTGCTCGCCGAGGAGGCGACGATCGCATGGAAGCCGCGCCGCACCGGCGTGGAGCCCGCGGTGCTCGCGCGCCTCGCCAGTGCGGCCGGCATTGCCGGCGAGTGGTGGGACGTCGCAGGCGAGCGCCACGACGTCAGTCCCGACACCAAGCGCGCACTCCTCGAGGCGATGGGCCTTGGCGCCGCGTCGACCGACGACGCACGTGCGCGGCTCAACGAAATTTCCGAGCGCGGCCTGCGCGGATCGCTCCCCGCGACCATCGTCAGCGGCGAGATGCAACCCATCACCGTCGCGGTGACGCGAGACGCGTCCGCGAACGGAAGCCGGCACCGGCTGCGCGTGGTGCGCGAGGACGGCGCGGAGGAGGATCATCCGGTCGACGCCGCCGCGCTGCCGGGGCGGACGATCACGCGCGCGGACGGTCGCCAGAGCGCGCGGCGGGTCGTCACGCTGCCTCCCCTTCCGCGCGGCGTGCATCGGCTCTTCTTCGACGACGAGCGGGAGCACGCCTGCACGCTGATCGTGGCGCCGTCGCGCTGCTTCACGCCGGACGAACTCGCCGCGGGCGGGCGCCGCTTCGGCCTCGCCGCGCAGCTCTACTCGCTGCGGCGGCCCGACGACCAGGGCATCGGCGACTTCACGACGCTGGGAGAAGCAGCGGCGGCCACCGCGCGCGCCGGCGGAACGATCCTCGGGATCAATCCGCTGCATGCGTTGTTCACCGTCGATCGTGACCGCGCGAGCCCCTACCATCCGTCCGACCGCCGCTTCGTCGACCCGATCTACGTCGATGTCGAGCGCGTTTCCGATCTCGAGGCCTCGCGCGAGGCGCGCGCGGTGCTCGCGGCCAATCGCCGCGCGCTGGCGACGCTGACCGCGCGTGACGAAGTCGATTACGTCGCCGTCTGGCAGGCGAAGCGCGCCGTGCTCGACGCGTGCTTCGCCACGTTTGACCGCCGCGCCGGTGACGACCCGCTGGTTGCGGAATTCGAAGCGTTCGTCCGGGCTGGTGGCGCAGCGCTGCGCAATTTCGCCGTGTTCGAGGCCATCGCCGCCGCGCATCCGCGCCTGCCCTGGCGGCGCTGGCCCGCCGCGTTGCGCAGCCCCGGCGCGCCGCACGTCGGGGAATTCGCCGAACAGCATCCGCGCGACGTCCGCTTCGCGTGCTACCTGCAATGGCAGGCCGATCGGCAATTCGGCGCGGTCGTGGACGAGGCGCGAGACGCGGGACTCGCGCACGGACTCTACCGCGATCTCGCGATCGGCGCCGCTGCCGACGGCGCGGAAGCCTGGTCCTGCGCGGAGACGCTCGCCGACGGCGTATCCATCGGCGCGCCGCCCGATCCCTTCTCGCCGACGGGCCAGGTGTGGGACCTGCCGCCGGCGATCCCGCATCGGCTCACCGAGAGCGCCTACGCGGAGTTCCGCGGGCTCGTCGCCGCCAACATGCGCCATGCGGGCGCGCTGCGCATCGATCACGTGATGGGCCTGTCGCGGCTGTTCTGGGTGCCCGACGGCGGCCGGGCCGTCGATGGTGCCTACGTCGCCTACCCGCTCGACGATCTCATCGGCGTGCTGGCCCTCGAAAGCCAGCGCGGGCGCTGCATCGTCGTCGGCGAAGATCTCGGCACGGTGGAGGACGGCCTGCGCGAGCGCCTCGCCGCCGCCGACGTGCTCTCCTACCGCGTGCTGTGGTTCGAGCGCGACGCCAACGGATTCCGCGCGCCGGAGCGCTATCCGGCCAAGGCGGCGGCGTGCGTGTCGACCCACGATCTGCCGACGATCGCCGGCTGGTGGCGCGGCGCCGACATCGACGAGAAGGCGTCGCTCGGCCTGCTCGCCCGCGACGCGGCGGAAGCGGCGCGCGACGCCCGCGCCGCCGACGTGCAGACGCTCGCCCGCGCGCTTCAGCGCGACGCGCCGCCGGGCGAAGCGCGCATCGATCCGGCCGCGCCGTTCGACGCGACGATCACGGCCGCCGTGCACCGCTATGTCGCGGCGGCGCCGTCCGAGCTCGTGCTGTTCCAGGCGGACGATCTCGCCGGCGAGACAAGCGCGCAGAATCTTCCGGGCACCGACCGTGAGCGGCCGAACTGGCGGCGCAAGGTGAGCGTCGTCGCCGCACGGCTGTGGGACACGCGCGCCGGCCGCCTGACCTCCGCCGCCTGCGCAGGCCGTCGTGGCGGGCCGGCGCCGGAGGAGCCCACATGATCTCGCCGGAGCCCTCCGGCGCCGCAGTCAAACGGGACCGCAGTCCGTCACGCGCATCGTCGACCCGCGCGCAATTCGGAACGTCGGAAGCGCCGCCGTCCGGCAGGGGTCAGTGCCCGGCGGGATGCGGGTGTCCGTGCGCGTGCATTTCATCGTCAGTCGGAGAGCGGTGCCGGACCTCCGCGTTGACCGGGATTTCCTGCGCTGTTCCATCGGCCGCCTCGAGCGTCAGCACCAATGCGACGTGGTCGCCCAGTTTCAGGGCGTGCCTGATCGCCGCGAGGCGAATGTGGGCCTGCCCGGGCACCAGTCTGACCGTATCGCCGGCGGGAAGCGAAATGCGCGTGACCGCCCGGAATTTTCCGCGGCGCGCGTTGTCTGGCATCTCCATGGTAACCGTCGCAGCGAGCTCGCACCGGACGCCGACGAGCGTGGCGCCCTCACTGCTCCGCAAGTTCATGTAGGCGTCGGTCGAGCCCGCCGCGGCCGGTCGGGCCCAGGGCTCGTTGACGATGAAGAGCCCGGCAGCGCTGGCCGAATCCAGTGGTAGCGCCAGGACAGTGGATGCGAAGACGACGGCCCGTCCGAAGCGGCGGACGTGGCGGGGATTCAGTCGAATCTTGCCGATCACCCTCATCGGCGAAGGTTAACCGATTCGCCGGCCGCATTGTTCCATCGTATCGGAATACGGACCGGTGACCGCGTGTTTGCGATGATTGAAACCGTGCCTGCCGCAACTCGGCGACGCCGGATCGAATCGAGCCGGAGGATTCCATGCAACGCCTGCTTCGCTGCCTGATGTTCGCGACGCTTCTCGTCCTGGCGCCGGCCGCCCGCGCGACCTTTCACATCGTGACCATCGACGAGATCTACTCGAACGCCGACGGCACGATCCAGTACATGGAGCTGCTCGCTGGTGCCAATTTTCAGAACCAGCTGAGCGGCCACACGATCCTGAACACGGGTCCCGGCGGTCAGACAGTCTTCTTGTTCCTGACCGATATTCCCGGCAGCGCGACTTTCGGCAAGCGCATCCTGGTCGCGACGCAGGGATTCGCCGCCCTCAACCTCATCGCCCCGGATTACATCGTTCCGAACGGATTCTTCCCCATCACCAACGGCAAGGTCACTTATGGCGAGGGTGCGAGTCAGTGGACCTACGACGCGCTTCCGACGGACGGGGTCAATGCACTCATGGCGAACGGCATGCCGGGCCCCAACGTCGCGACCAATTTCGCCGGTGCCAGCGCGTCGGTGACGCCCGCGGCGCCGGTGCAGAACTACCAGGGCCTGTGGTGGAACCCGGCCGAGTCGTATTGGGGAGTGAACTTCGCGCATCAGGGCGACCAGGTCTTCGCGACCTGGTACACCTACGACACGTCCGGCAACGCCTACTGGCTTTCGATGCTCGCGGGCCGCACGACGGCCAATTCCTACCAGGGCGACATCAACGTCGATGTCGGGCCGCCGTTCAATAATTATGTCGGCGCGTTCAACTTCGGCAAGGTCGGCACCGGCACCATCACCTTCACCGACGCCAACAATGGCACGTTCGCCTACAACGTCACGAATGCGGGCGGCCAGGCCGCCAACGTAACGCAGGCGAAGGCGATCACCCGGTACAGCCTGGGCGGCGCGCAGCCCACCTGCACCTACAGCGCAAATCCGAATCTCGCGGGCGCGACCAACTATCAGGATCTTTGGTGGGTTCCCACCGAAGCGGGCTGGGGCGTGAATTTCGCGCACCAGGGCGATCAGCTGTTCGCCACGTGGTACACGTATGACGCGAAACTCGCAGGCAACAACAATGCGCCGCTGTGGCTCTCGGCGCTGATGACGCGGCCGCAGGGTACGGGGAACGTCTTCACCGGGCCGCTCACCCGCACGTCGGGGCCGCGCTTCGACAACTACAAGACGAGCGACGTGGTGCAGCCGATTCCGGCGGTCGGGACGGCAACCGTGACGTTCACCGACGGCAACCACGCGAGCTTCCATTACGTCACCGATGGAACCGACGGCCTGCCGGTCGCCGATCAGATGAAGTCGATCACGCGCTTCCTGTTCGCCGCGACCGGCGCCACGACCTGCCAGTAAGGCGCGCAAACGCCGCCCCGCGACTCGACCGCGGTGGCGGCGGCGGGACGCCTCAGAACTGCTCGGCCGCGAGCGCCATCGCCGGCTTCCCGCCGGCCGTGACGACGTCGGCGAGACCGGTCGCCTGCGGCAGCAGGGCATCTGCATAGAAGCGCGCCGTCTGGATCTTGGCGGTGAGGAAGCGCGCGTCGCCCGTGCCTTCCGCGAGATGGCGGGCGGCGACCAGCGCCGCGCGTCCCATCTGCCATCCGCCGGCGACGAGCCCCCACAACTCGAGATAGGGAACCGCGCTCGCGTGCGCGGCGCGGGTGTCGGCGCCGAACGAGGGAACCATCCATTCGAGCGCTTCGTGCAGCGACTCGACCGCGCGCGCAAGGCGCGCGCCGATCGCCTTGAGATTGGCGTCGGCATGCGCCCCGAGCTCCGCCGCCACCTTGTCGATCTCCGCGGCGACCCGGCGCGCCTCGGCGCCGCCGTCGCGCGCGGTCTTGCGCCCGATGAAATCGTTCGCCTGGATGCCGGTGGTGCCCTCGTAGATCGTGGTGATCCGCGCGTCGCGATAGTACTGCGCGGCGCCGGTCTCCTCGATGAAGCCCATGCCGCCGTGCACCTGCAGCCCGAGCGAAGTCAAGCGCAGCGCGTTCTCGGTCGAGCAGCCCTTGACGATCGGGATCATGAAATCGACGAATGCCTGATGGCGCGCCCGCGCCGCGGCGTCAGGATGCCGGTGGGCATTGTCGACGGCGGCGGCAGTGACGTAGGCGACCGCGCGCATCGCCTCCACGGTGGCACGCATCGTCATCAGGATCCGCCGGATGTCCGGGTGATCGATGATCGGAGCGCCCTTTGCCGCGCCCTCGAGGCCGACCGGCCTGCCCTGGATGCGCTCGCGCGCGTAGGCGACCGCATGCTGATAGGCGCGCTCGGAGATCCCGACGCCCTCCAGCCCGACCGAGAAGCGGGCGAGGTTCATCATGATGAACATGTACTCGAGGCCGCGGTTCTCCTCGCCGACGAGATAACCGACGGCGCCGCCGTGGTCCCCGTATACGATCACGCCGGTCGGACTCGCGTGGATGCCGAGCTTGTGCTCGAGCGAGACGCAGTGAACATCGTTGCGCGCGCCGAGACTGCCGTCGTCGTTGACGATGAACTTGGGCACGACGAAGAGCGAGATGCCCTTGACGCCGGGCGGCGCATCCGGCGTGCGGCCGAGCACGAGGTGGATGATGTTGTCGGTGTAGTCGTGCTCGCCGTAGGTGATGAAGATCTTCTGGCCGAAGAGGCGGTAGGTGCCATCGCCTTGCGGAACGGCCTTGGTGCGCACGGCAGCGAGGTCGGAGCCCGCCTGCGGCTCGGTGAGATTCATCGTGCCGGTCCACGTGCCGGCGACCATCTTGGGCAGGAATTTCTGCTTCAGCGCATCCGACCCGCGCAATGCGATCGCCTCGATCGCGCCCTGCGTCAAGAGCGGGCAGAGGTCGAACGCGAGATTCGACGCGTGCCACAACTCCTCGACCGCGATCGACAGCAGGTAGGGCAGCCCCTGCCCGCCGTACTCGGTGCTCTTGCCGAGGCCGTTCCATCCGTTCTCGCAGAACTGGTGATACGCGTCCTTGAAACCGGCCGGCGTCGTCACCGTGCCGTCGTCGCGGCGCTGCGCGCCCTCGCGATCGCCCGAAGCATTGAGCGGGTCGAGCACGTTCGTCGCGAACTTGGCCGCTTCCTCGAGGATCGCCACCGCGACGTCGGGCGTGGCTTCCTCGTTCCCGGGCAGCGAGGCAACCTGCTCGAGTCCCGCAAGCTCGTTCAGCACGAACTGAATGTCGGCGAGGGGGGCGTGGTATTGGCTCATCGCGAAAATCGTCCTGGCGTGGTCGGGGGCAGGGAAAGCATAGCGCTCAGGTCTAGAGTCGGCCCTCTAAAATCCCGCCGGTGGCGGCCCGGCGCGGGCGCAGTCTCCGCGATCGGTCGCGTCGTGCCGCGGCGACGCACGCGCCTGCGCGTCAACCGAGCGACGCCGTGAGCTCCGGCACGATCTGGAACAGGTCGCCCACGAGCCCGTAGTCGGCGATCTGGAAGATCGGCGCGTCGGGATCCTTGTTGATCGCGACGATCACCTTGGCGTCCTTCATTCCCGCGAGATGCTGGATCGCGCCCGAGATGCCGACGGCGATGTAGAGATCGGGCGCGACGATCTTGCCGGTCTGCCCGACCTGATAATCGTTGGGAACGTAGCCGGCGTCGACCGCCGCGCGCGATGCGCCGATCGCCGCATTGAGCTTTCCGGCGAGCGCCTCCAGCATCTTGAAGTTCTCGCCGCTGCCAAGGCCGCGTCCGCCGGAAACGACGACGCGCGCGCTGGTGAGCTCCGGCCGGTCGGATCTTGCTCAACTCCTGGCCGACGACCTTCGCCAGTCCCGGATCCGGCGCCGCCGTCACCGATTCGATCAGGCGCGTTGCCGCCGTTCGCCGGCGCCGCCTCGAATCCGGTCGCGCGAACCGTGATCGCCTTGATGGAATCCTTCGACTGGACCGTCGCGAACGCGCTGCCGGCGTAGATCGGACGCACGAACGTGTCGGGCGATATGACCGTGATGATCTCGGAGATCTGCGCGACGTCGAGCAGCGCCGCCACACGCGGCATCACGTTCTTGCCGAATCCCGTGGCCGGCGCCAGCACGTGGGAGTAGCCGCCCGAGCGCGCCAGCGCGACCGCCGTCGCCGCGATGCTCTCGGCGACCGGCGCGGCGAGCCAAGGCGCGTCGGCGTGCAGCACCTTGGTGACGCCCGGAACCTGCGCCGCCGACTGCGCGGCCGCGGCCGCGTTGCCGCCGGCGACGAGGACGTGCACGTCGCCGCCGATCTCGAGCGCGGCGGTGATGGTGTTGCGCGTCGCGGCCTTCAGCGTCGCGTTGTCGTGGTCGGCGATGAGAAGAGTGGTCATGATTTCGATGGCGGGATCGGGCTTGTTCGTTCGGGATGAATCGGGGGGCGAGAGGGCTCAGATCACTTTCGCGACGTTGCGCAGTTTGTCGACCAGCTCGGCGACGTCGGCCACCTTGCCGCCGCCCTGCCGCTTCGGCGGCTCGACGACCTTGAGCGTCGTGAGCCGCGGCGCGACGTCGACGCCGAGCGCCGCCGGCGTCGTCGTCTCCAGCGGCTTCTTCTTGGCCTTCATGATGTTGGGCAGCGTCGCATAGCGCGGCTCGTTCAATCGAAGATCGGTGGTGATCACCAGCGGAAGCGACATCTCCACCGTCTCGAGGCCGCCATCGACCTCGCGCTTCACGATCGCGCGGCCGGATGCGATTTCCACTTTGGAGGCAAACGTCGCCTGCGCCCAGCCTGAGAGCGCCGCGAGCATCTGACCGGTCTGGTTGGAGTCGTCGTCGATCGCCTGCTTGCCGAGGAACACGATGCCCGGCTGCTCCCTGTCGGCGACGGCCTTGAGGAGCTTCGCGACTGCAAGCGGCTGCAGCTCGACGTCGCTCTCGATGAGGATCGCGCGATCGGCGCCAAGCGCCAGCGCGGTGCGCAGTGTCTCCTGGCTGCCGGCGATGCCGCACGACACCGCGACGATCTCGGTCACGACGCCCTTCTCCTTGAGACGCACCGCTTCCTCGACGGCGATCTCGTCGAAGGGGTTCATCGACATCTTGACGTTCGCGGTGTCGACGCCGGAGCCGTCGGCCTTGACGCGGACCTTTACGTTGTAATCGACGACGCGCTTGACGGCAACGAGGACTTTCATGGAAGGATCGCGGCGAACGTTGAAAGGACCCCGATTATAGTCGCTTCCCCGCGCGAGACGCCGCCCGTCAGGAGGGGCCAGCCAGCCAACGCCTCGCGCCGCGTCGACTTCACGCCAGGCGGTGTGCGCGGAGCACATGCGCATCTCTACCGCGCGTCATCCGCGACGCCACCCGCACTGCCGCCGCCCCGTAGAATTGCGGCATGACGGACCTGCGACTGATGCGCCCCACGCGCGAACACCTGGCGGAATACGCGGCAGCGCTCGCGCGCGGGTGGTCGGCCGACAACATCCGCGGCGCCGCTGCGGCCAGGGACGAGCTCGCGCACATCGCGCGCGACGCCGACGCATTCGTCGCGTCGCTGTACGACCGCGCGGCGAAGGGCGCGCCCATCGCGATGCCCGACGGCAGGCTCGTGCCGCGTCTGCCTGGCTACCGACTGTGGCTGTGGGACGGCGAATTCTGCGGCAGCATCGGGTTTCGCTGGCTGCCGGGGACCTCCACGCTGCCCGGTCACACGCTGGGGCACGTCGGCTACGCCGTCGTTCCGTGGAAGCAGCGGCGCGGCTACGCGACGCGTGCCCTTGCTCTGCTCCTTCCCGAGGCACGCCGTGAGGGCCTTGCCTACATCGACATCACGACCGATCCGGAGAACGTCGCGTCGCAGAAAGTCATTCTCAACAACGGCGGACGGCTCGTCGGGCCCTTTCGCCGGGTTCCCGCGTTCGGTGACGACGCGCTGCATCTGCTGTTTCGCATCGACCTCTGACGCCGCGTGCAGGCGCGCAGCATTGATCGAATTCCGGCTGACCGACGCCGCGTGTCTCCCTCCGGCTACCCCCTGACAGGCGCCGGGTTGTATACGACAGGCATCCGCGGGTATGCTTGTGACATCGTCAACCCGACAAGGGTCGACACCATGCGCCCGGCCACGCTTTTTTCGCATCGCCGCTACTTCGGCCTCGATCCGGTCCAGCTTCGCAACGGAGCCCGACGCCTGCTTGCGCGTGCAGCCGGCCAGCAACCGGTCGAGGCGCTGACTATCGGACGCAGCACGCTGATGCGCGAATTCGGCATCAACCCGATCGCCGTGCGCGCCTTCGCGAGCGAGCTCGTGCAGCACGGTCTGCTGGAGCTCCATTCGGCCGAAAGCGGCGACCGCCTGTATCGGGCCACGGGACAGCTGGAGCAAATCGCCAGCGCCGAGATCATGGAACCGTTGCCGCGCCGCCGCGCGGAGCTGATCGTGGACAGCGCGCATGACGTTGCATTGTCGTTCAACCGCACCGCGGTCAACAACCGCTACGAGATCGCCGAGCTCGCGGTGCACGGAGACTTCATGAGCCGCGAGCCGCAAGTCGCGAGGCTGGAGTTCGCCGTCACCGGCCGGCACCGCCCGCCGGCGCCGGGCGGACTGCTGCGCCGCCCTCCCGCGCAGACGCAGGGACATCAGGCCATCCGGATGCTGTTCGAAAACCTGTCTCCCTACGTGCACGTGGATTTCTTCAAGCGGCTGTTGGACGCGCCCCGCCCGTTCAGCGTCATTTTCAAAGCGGAAGACTGAATCGTGCCGCGCGCAACGCGCGGCGCCATCGACCAGTCCCAGGCGCAATGCGGCGATTGAGCCGCCGTGTGCTTCCGCGTTGTTGCAACCACGCACCGCACCCATCCACCCGTTTCCGTGAGGCACTGCGGCTTGATCGAAGTCAAGGCTGCGTGAGTTCGCCGGGCGTACGGTCTCGTTGCCACATCTCATGCCGGTGGCGCTCGCCAATGCGAGCCGTTCCCGTTCGGGCCGCTGGTCAGTCCGACGGAATTTCGGATGAGACGCGACAAAACGCGAGGCCTCGACCCTTAAACGCCATGCTGGACAGACCCATCAAGGATTTGATGCAGCGGCGCAAGCTGCTGCTGGCGCCGCCCGCGACCGTCGTCACCAAGGCCGCCAAGCTGATGGCTGCGCGCAACGTCGGCGCGATCATCGTCGTCGACAGCGAGCGGCTGGTCGGCATCTTCACGGAGCGCGACGCCGTGACGCGAGTGCTGGCGCACGGCCTCGACGCCGACACGACCCCGATCGGCGACGTCATGACACGCGAGCCGCACTGCATCGATCCGGGCAAGCCATTCGGCTATGCGCTGATGCTCATGCACGATAAGGGCTTTCGTCACCTCCCCGTCGTCGAGCACGGGAAGCCGATCGGGATCATCTCGGCGCGCAGCGCGATGGACCCCGAGCTCGAGGAATTCGTTTCCGAAGCGCAGCGCCGCGTCCACTACCGCGATCACGGCTAGGAACCTCGCCCGGTTCGGAGTTCCTGAGGTCCCGTCTTCTTCCGCCCGCGCGCGTGCGTCGACCCGCTAGCGTGCCCATCGCGGCGCCCGCGCGGAACGCGGCACGCCTGCCCACGCTGCACCGTCCGTTCGAATCGCCGGGCGCCGACCCGCTCCTCGATTGAATCGACCAACCGCGCCTTCCGAGGGCGCGCGCCCCTGCGCCCGCCTCCCGCCACGCCGGGACATCGTTCCCGCCGCACGACGAAAACAGCCCGCACCGCCTGTCGGCGAAGCCGGAACAGGCTTGACGCCCCATCTATTCCAATGGCATATTGTGGGTAACTTTCCCACAAGCAGGGCGTTCCCGTCGGGCCCGAGCCCATTGTTTTCGGCTCGACCGCCCTCTTGCGGGAAAGCTCGCTCGGACGACCCATGGATCTCAGATGACTGCGCTGACAGCATCGAAGGCGGATGCCCGCGGGGGAATCGTGCCGCCGCCTCCGCTACGCAGTGCCATGCTTGGTCTCGACGGTCACGCCGAGCTCGCGCAGCAGCGCGGTCGGCAGGATCCCGCCGGCCTGAACCACGACCACGTCGTTGTCGAGCGTTGCGGTTCCAGCCTCGCCGATGAGCTCGACCTGACCGGCCGCAACGCTTTTCACCTCGGTCTTGAGGCGAACGTCAATCTGTCCGGCAGCCTCCGCGTCCTCGAGCCGCTTGCGATTGGCCGGCTTGATCCGATTGAACACCTCGCCGCGATAGGCAAGCACGACGGACGTACCGGGCTGGGCGCTGCAGGCGAGCGCGCACTCGACCGCACTGTCGCCGCCGCCCACGACCAGAACGCGGCTGCCCCGGTACTGCTCGGGCTCGATCAGCCGGTACACCACCTTCGACAGGTCCTCCCCGGGAACGTCGAGCTTGCGCGGCGTTCCGCGTCGGCCGATGGCGAGAAGCACATTCGCGGTTTCAATGGATCCGTTCGTCGTTTCGATCCGATATCCGCCATCAATTCGCGTGAGCTTCTCCATCCTGGTGTCGAATTCGATCTTCATCCCGGAGCGATCGACGACGTCCTGCCAGATCTCCAGCAATTCCTCCTTGCTGATCTCTCCGATCGGCAGGCGGCCGACGATCGGCAGATCGACCGGAGATGTCATGGCAATCTTGTTGCGCGGATAGTGGAGGATCGCGCCGCCGAGATCACGCTCCTGCTCGATCAGGCGGTAACGAAGCTTTCGGCTGATGGCGTTGAGGCCCGCCGCAATGCCGGCCGGTCCGGCGCCGATGATGACGACATCGAGCGGCATCGCCGCCTTCCGCTTGGCGATCGTCTCGATGGCCTGCTTCCCCTGCTCCGCAGCCTTGCGGATGAGGCCCATTCCGCCAAGCTCGCCGGCGATGAAGATTCCGCGGACGTTGGTTTCGAAATTCGGATTGACCCGGGGAATGTCGACGCCGCGCCGCTCGGTGCCGAAGACGAGTGTGATCGCCGTCACCGGACACGCGGCCGCACAGGCGCCGTGACCGATGCACACGACAGGATTCGTGAGCTGCGCCTTGCCATCGATGATTCCCAGCGCGTTTTCTGGGCAGACGTTCACGCACGTGGCCGAGCCCACGCAGCGCGACGCGTCGACAACCGGATGCAGCGACACGGGCTCGGTGAGCCCGGCCTTCTCGGCGGCAGCGAGTTCCCTCGCGTGAACCGCGCTGCGGCGCATGCGTCGCACGATGTGAATCACGACGAAGGCCGCGACCGGCAGTCCGTACAGGGCGATCGCGAAGAAATTGACGTCGGGCATCGACTTGGCTCCGTATCGATCGCGGACATCCGGTTCGATCGACGAAACGAGTTTAGCGGGAATACCGCGCGCGTGCAGCAACCATTGGTGCGCATCCTGCTTGCGTGTCGCGCGGCGACGGCGACGTCACGCGCAAAGGCGCATTGATGCCACGCGAGCTCGCGGAATCCGTGACGACGATGCTGATGCCCCTCGGATCCATGACGGCCGACGCAGCGGGAGCGAGCTCGAAGATCGGGACGGGGGCCACTACGGCCCGGTCGACGCCGGCATCGCGGCGCACGCGCGCCGCGCGCCGCGAGGCTGCGGGCCTTACGCTGCTCGGCCTGCTGATCGTGCTTGCCTGCGCGATTGCGCGTTCGAACCTGTTCACCGCGGGGTCGGACCTCGGCTACTGGCTCGGCGTCGCCGGCGGCACGGCCATGCTGCTGCTCTTCACCTACCCGCTGCGCAAGCGTTGGCGCCAAGCCAGTCACGTGGGAACCACGCGGTTCTGGTTTTCGCTTCACATGGCGCTTGGCATCGCGGGCCCCCTGCTGATCATCGTGCATTCGACGCTGCGCTTCGGCTCCGTGAATGCGACCGTCGCATTCGTGTCGATGTCGCTCGTCGCCGGCAGCGGCGTCATCGGCAGGTTTCTCTACGCGCAGATCCACCACGGCCTATACGGCCGCCGTGCGTCGCTGGCGGAATTGCGCGAACGGGCCGGTCTCGATTCCGCGAAGCTGCGCTCGAAACTCGCCTTCGTCCCCGAAGTCGAGCACCAGCTCAATGAATTCGCGCGCCTCGCGGAGGAAACGCGCAATTTCGGACTCGTTCATCCGTGGCGATTCCTCTCGCTCGGACTGCACGCCGCGGTCGCGCGCCGGCGCTGCACCCGGGATACGACCGATGCGCTCGTGCGCATCGCCGCCACGAAGGATTGGACACCGGAGGAACTGGCGCGGCGCATCGAACGGCGCCGGAAGCTGATCGCCAGGCACCTGGCGGCGGTTCAGCGCATCGCGCAGTTCGGCGTATTCGAGCGTCTGTTCTCGATCTGGCACGTGCTGCACGTTCCGCTGGTCTACATGATGGTGCTCTCAGCCGTCGCTCACGTCATCGCGGTTCACATGTACTGATGACGGATGCAAATGGGTCATCGGCGATGGCGAATCCTCATCGGTTGGGCAATCGGATGGCTGGCGATGGCGGCCGGCGCGCAGTCGCTGGAAGGCGTCCTGATGCCGGGCAAGGTCATTGCGGGGCACGCGAAGTACGAAGAGCAATGCGAGAAGTGTCACGTCAAGTTCGACAAGGCCGCGCAGGACAGCCTGTGTCTCGACTGCCACAAGGAGGTCGCCCGTGACCTGCGCGCGAAGCGTGGCTTCCACGGCCGCCTCGAGACGCAGGCGTGCAGGGCCTGTCACACCGACCACAAGGGGCGCGAGATGAACATCGCGCCGCTCGATAGCAAAGGCTTCGACCACGCGAAGACCGGGTACTCGCTCGCCGGCGCGCATGCGAAGGAAGCCTGCCGGACCTGCCACGTCGCGGGGAGGAAGTACCGTGCCGCACCCGCGACCTGCGACGGCTGCCATCGCAAGGACGACAAGCACAAGGGCAGCCTCGGACCGCTATGCCAGGACTGTCACTCCGAAGTGAAGTGGAAAGACACGCGTTTCGATCATTCCCGCACCAAGTTCGCGCTGACCGGCAAGCATGTCGACACGAAATGTGCGGACTGCCATGCGAACGGCAAATACAAGGGCGTGCCGCTCACCTGCGTCGGTTGTCATCGGAAGGACGACAAGCAGCACCGCGGACGCCTCGGAGAGAAATGCGAGACCTGCCACGTCGCCGGCGGCTGGCGCGACGTCGCGGCGTTCTCCCACGACCGGGATGCGCACTTCGCGCTGCGCGGCAAGCACCACACCGCGAAATGCGAGAGTTGCCACAAATCGAGCGCAGGCCTGATCAAGGTCCCCAACACCTGCATCGGATGCCACCAGCCGGACGACAAGCACAATGCGACGCTGGGCAGCGCGTGCGGCGACTGCCACACCGAGCAGAGCTGGCGCCAGGCGAAGTACAACCACGACCTGTCGAAGTTCAGGCTCCTGGGCAAGCACCGTGACGTCGAATGCATCAAGTGCCACAAGGATCCGACGAGCTTCCGGGGCGCGCCGAACGAATGCGTCGCGTGCCACCGCAAGGATGACACCCACAAGGGGCGCTACGCCGAAAACTGCGGCGCCTGTCACACCGCAGTGAGTTGGAAAGACATCGTCTTCCGTCACGACCGCGACACGAAGTACCGCCTCGTCGGACGCCACGTCTCGACCAAGTGCGACGCTTGCCATGTCGGCAACGTCTACAAGGACAAGCTTTCGAGCGAGTGCTACGCCTGCCATCGCAAGGACGACAAGCACCGCGACCAGCTCGGACGGGAATGCCAGCAGTGCCACGACACCGAGGACTGGAAGAAGACGGCGCGCTTCGACCACGCCAAGTCCCGGTTCCCGCTGCTGGGGATACATCTGCGCACCGAATGCAAGGCCTGCCACCAGACGCCGGCCTTCAAGGACGCGCACCGCGAATGCAGCGCGTGTCACGCGAAGGACGATCAGCACAAGGGAAGGCTCGGCGCGGACTGCGGCGCGTGCCACAACGCGCGCGCATGGAAGATCTGGGACTTCGACCACACGCGGCGCACGCGCTATCCGCTGGACGGCGCCCATGTGAAGGTGGCGTGCGTCGCCTGCCACAAGGCGCCGGGCGAGAAGGTCCCGCCGCTCGCATCGAATTGCTATTCCTGTCACGCCGCTGACGACGTGCACGGCGGCAACTTCGGCGGCCAGTGCGAGCGCTGCCACACGACGCGTTCGTTCAAGGACATCAAGGCGTTCGGTCCGCGCACCGCACCCCGATCGACCGACGATGTCTCTCGAGGAAGCGGGACGCGCCAATGAAATCATTCCTGCCTCGCAAGCTGCCCGCTTCATCGCTCCGGCTGCTCGTCCTTGGTGTCGTTCTCGCGCTCGGTGCGGCACTCTGCGCTCCGCTCGCCTCGGCGCAGAACTCGGTCGCGCAGAATCCGCCGGCACAGGATGCGGCGCCGCAGAGCCGCGCCGCGCAGAATCGCGTTTCCACGCTCCCGGGACCGGAAGCAGTCGCCGAGCACTGGACGACAGGCTTTCCGCTGACCGGCGCGCACGAGCGAACCCGCTGCGAAAGCTGCCACGTCCGGGGTGAATTCAAGAACACGCCGAAGACCTGCACGGGCTGCCATACGGCGAGCGCCCGGATCAGCACGGTCGTGATCACGTCGTCGCACGTGCCGACTGCGCAGCAGTGCTCGGTGTGCCACAACACGCTGTCCTTCGCCAACGCGCAGTTCGATCACGCCGGCGTCGTGCCGGGAACATGCGCGACCTGTCACAACGGGACCACGGCGACGGGAAAGCCTTCCGGCCACCTCGTGACGTCCGCCTCATGCGATTCGTGCCACAGCACGTTCAGCTGGGTCACCGTCCGGTTCGACCACGCGGGCGTGACGCCCGGAAGCTGCGCGACCTGCCATAACGGCGCGCGCGCCACCGCCCAGCCGGGCTCCCACATACCAACGAGCCTTGCCTGCGACGCGTGCCATTCGACGCAGGCCTGGAATCAGGCGCCGATGAACCACGCCGGTATCGCGAACGGCTGCTCCAACTGCCACGCCAGCGGACAGTCGTTCGCCGGCGTGACACCGGCATCACCGCCCAGCACGCACATTCCGTTCGGCACCGCGGCCTGCGAGAGCTGTCATTCCGCGCTGGCGTTCGCGAGCTTCGCCGGCACGCAGATGAACCACGCGCCCGTTGCCGGCATCCCTTGCGCCACGTGCCACGAGACCGGCCGGACCTTTGTCGGCGTCACCATCATCACCAGGCCAACGCCGGCGCAGGACCCCGGCCATCCGGTCTCCGGCGATTGCGGCAGCTGCCACACGTCGACGTCGTCGTTCCGCTCGGGCGTCTCGACGCAACCGGCCTCGCACATCCCGACGTCGCAGCCGTGCACGACGTGTCACGCCACGCCCGGCACGTATGCGGGCGGCACGATGAACCACGTGGGCATCGCCAGCGGCTGCGCCGCCTGTCATGCGGGCGGTCTCAGCTTTACGGGCGTCGTTCCCGTCTCACCGCCGCCGACGCACATTCCGACGTCCCAGCCCTGCGAGCTCTGCCACTCACCCGCCAAATTCACGACTTTTGCCGGCGGCACGATGACCCACGCCGGCATCGCGTCCGGATGCGCGAGCTGCCACGCCGTCGGCAAGAGCTTCTTGGGAGTCTCGGTCGTCACGCCACCGGCCACGCACGTTCCGGTGGGCACCGCCACATGCGAGAGCTGTCACGCAGCGGCCATGTTCACGAGCTTCGGTGGCACGCAGATGAACCACACTCCGGTGGCCGGCGTTCCCTGCGCCACCTGCCACGAGAGCGGCAAGAGCTTCTCCGGCGTCACGATCGTCACGCGCCCGACCGCAGCACAGGATCCGAATCACCCGCCCACCGGCGAATGCGGCAGCTGCCATACGTCGACGGTTTCATTCTCGGCGGGCGTCACCGCACAGCCGTCGAACCACATCCCGACCAGCCAGCCCTGCGCCTTGTGTCACCTGACGCCGGGCAATTATTCGGTGGCCACGATGAACCATGCCGGCATTTCTGCCGGCTGCGCCACCTGCCACTCGACCGGACTCACCTTCGCCAACGTCATCCCCGTCGCGCCACCGCCGTCGCACCTGCCGATATCGCAACCCTGCGAGGTTTGCCACTCGCCGGGGAAATTCACGAATTTTGCCGGCACCACGATGAACCACGCCGGCATCTCGTCCGGATGCGACAGCTGCCACGCCATCGGGAAGAGCTATTTCGGCGTGACCATCGTGACGCCGCCCGCCACGCACATCCCATTCGGCGGGTCGGCCTGCGAGAGCTGCCATGCGCCGGCGGCATTCACGAATTTTGGCGGCACGGCCATGAACCACTCCGCGGTCGGCGGCATCGCCTGCGCCACATGCCACGAGACGGGCAAGAGCTTCTACGGCGTCATCATCGTCACGCGACCGACACCGGCGCAGGACAAGAGCCACCCTCAAACCGGCGACTGCGGCAGCTGCCACAGCTCGACGACTTCGTTCACGGCCGGCGATGATCACCCAGCCGGCCAATCACATCCCGACGACGCAGCCCTGCACGCTCTGCCACACGACCCCCGGCAACTTCTGCGTTGCCACGATGAATCACGCGGGCATCACGACCGGCTGCGCGGCCTGTCACGCGACCGGCCTCAGCTTCGCCAACGTCACACCCGTCTCGCCACCGCCGACGCACGTGCCGACATCGCAGTCCTGCGAGCTCTGCCACTCGCCCGGCAAGTTCACGAACTTCAGCGGCGCCGCAATGAACCACTCCGGAATCACTTCCGGATGCACGAATTGTCACGCCAACGGCAAGAGCTTCTTCGGCGTGACGATCGTGACCCAGCCGGCCACGCACATTCCAATTGGTACAGCCGCCTGCGAGAACTGCCACTCGCCCGCGACGTTCACGAGCTTCGCCGGCACGAAGATGAACCACGCGCCGGTCGCAGGCACTCCCTGCGCCACCTGTCACGCGAGCGGCAAGGCCTTCTACGGAGTAACCGTAGTCGCGCCGCCGGCGACGCACCTGCCGTTCGGCACGTCGGGCTGCGACAGCTGCCACGCCCCGGCCGGGTTCACGAGTTTCGGCGGAGCGGCGATGAACCACTCCGTGGTCGCCGGCGCGACCTGCGCCTCCTGCCACGAGACCGGCAAGAGCTTCTACGGCGTCACGATCGTGACCCGACCGACACCCGCGCAGGACAAGAGTCACCCGCAGACCGGCGATTGCGGCACCTGCCACGCGTCGACGACGTCGTTCACGGTCGGCATCACCGGGATGCCGGCCAACCACATCCCGACAACGCAGCCCTGCGCGCTGTGCCACACGACGCCTGGCAACTATGCGATCGCTACGATGAATCACGCGGGCATCAGCAGCGGATGCTGGACCTGCCACGCCAGCGGACTGACTTTCGCCAACGTAGTCCCCGTGTCGCCTCCGCCAACGCACGTTCCGACGGCCCAGCCCTGCGAGCTCTGCCACTCGCCCGCCAAGTTCAGCAGTTTCAGCGGCGGCACGATGAACCACAATGGCATCTCCTCGGGATGCGCGAGCTGTCACTCCACCGGGATGACCTTCTACGGAGTGACGATCGCCACGCCCCCGGCCACGCACGTTCCGATCGGCGGCTCCGCCTGCGAGAGCTGCCACGCTCCCGCGAAATTCACGAACTTCGGCGGCACGACGATGAACCACGCGCCGGTCTCCGGCGTCGCGTGCGCGACGTGCCACGAGGCCGGCAGGAGCTTCTACGGCGTCAGCATCGTCACCCGGCCCACGCTGGCGCAGGACCCGATTCACCCGCAGACCGGCGATTGCGGCAGCTGCCACAGCTCCACCACTTCGTTCACGGCCGGGATTACCACCCAGCCGGCGAACCACATCCCGACGACGCAGCCCTGCGCGCTGTGCCACACGACGCCCGGCAACTTTGCGATCGCCACGATGAATCACGCGGGCATCAACGAGCGGATGCGCGACCTGCCACTCGAGCGGCCTGAGCTTCGCCAACGTCGTCCCCGTCTCGCCACCGCCGACGCACGTTCCGACGACGCAGCCCTGCGAGCTCTGTCACTCGCCCGCGAAGTTCAACAACTTCAGCGGCGGCGCGATGAATCACAGCGGAATCTCTTCCGGCTGCACGAATTGTCACGCCTACGGCAAGAGCTTCTTCGGCGTGACGATCGTCACCCCGCCGGGCACGCACATCCCGATCGGCACTGCCGCCTGCGAGACCTGCCACTCGCCTTCGAAGTTCACGAACTTCGGCGGCACGACGATGAATCACGCACCGGTCGCGGGCATGACTTGCGTCACCTGCCACGAGGCCGGCAAGAGCTTCTACGGCGTCACCATCGTCACCCGGCCCACGCTGGCGCAGGACCCGATTCACCCGCAGACGGGTGAATGCGCCAACTGCCACAGCTCAACGACATCGTTCTCGAGCGGCGTGACGGCGATGCCGCCCAATCACATTCCGACAACGCAGCCTTGCGCGCTTTGCCATACGACACCGGGCAATTACGCAGTGGCCGTGATGAACCACACCGGCATCACGAGTGGCTGCGCACTCTGTCACTCGACGGGATCGAGCTTTGCCAACATCGTCCCGGTCGCGCCACCGGCGACTCACGTTCCGACCTCGCAGCCATGCGAGCTCTGTCACTCGCCGACCAGGTTCACCAATTTCAGCGGCGCCGCGATGAATCACGCCGGCATCACGTCCGGCTGCGCCAACTGCCACGCCACGGGCAAGAGTTTCTTCGGCGTGACGATCGTCACGCCGCCGGGGACGCACATTCCGATCGGCAGCGCGGCGTGCGAGACCTGTCACGCGCCGGCCAAGTTCACGAACTTCGGCGGCACGACGATGAATCACGCCCCGGTCGCCGGGACGGCCTGCGCCAGCTGCCACGAGGCAGGCAAGAGCTTCTTCGGCGTCACGATCGTCACGCGGCCATCGCTGGCGCAGGACCCGAGTCATCCGCAAAGCGGCGATTGCGGCACCTGCCATACGTCGACCACGTCGTTCACGTCGGGCATCACGACGATGCCGGCCAATCACATCCCGACGAGCCAGCCCTGCGCGCTGTGCCACACAACGCCCGGCAACTACGCGGTCGCCACGATGAACCACACGGGCATCGCCAGCGGATGCGCGACCTGTCACGCAAGCGGCTCGTCGTTCGCCAACGTCGTCCCCGTCGCGCCGCCGGCGACGCACGTGCCGACGTCGCAACCGTGCGAGCTCTGCCACTCGCCGACCAAGTTCACCAATTTCAGCGGCGGCACGATGAATCACGCCGGCATCACGTCCGGCTGCGCCAATTGTCACGCCACGGGCAAGAGTTTCTTCGGCGTGACCATCGTCACGCCGCCGGCAACGCATATTCCCATCGGCAGCGCGGCGTGCGAGACCTGTCACGCGTCGGCCAAGTTCACGAACTTCGGCGGTACGGCGATGAACCACGCGCCGGTCGCAAGCACGACCTGCGCGACGTGCCACGCGTCCGGCAAGACCTTCTTCGGCGTGACGATCGTCACGCTGCCGACGACCGGGCACATCCCCAACCCGTCGAGCCTCGACTGCAAGGGGTGCCATACGTCGACGACGTCGTTCAAGACGTGGACGATGAATCACTCCGGCATCTCGACCAACTGCTCGAGCTGCCACGACGGGCAGTTCGCCGGCGTGCGGAGCAAGCCGCGCGACCATCCGAAAACGACGGCGGATTGCTCGCAATGCCACAGCACCTCCTCGTTCGACAGCGGCCACCGGGCGACGACGGCGAAGGCGACGCGGTCCGCTTCGACGCTGCCCACGCGGAACGGAGCGAATCCGGCCGCAGCACCTTCGCGGGCAGGTCCCGCGGCGACGGGCGGCACCCCAAGCGGCTCGCCTCGTGCGCGCGCAACCAGCCATGCCGGCGTGCTGCCGGGGAACTGCGCGAGCTGCCACAACGGCAGCGCCGCCGCGGGACGCCCGGCGCGTCACCTGGCGACACTGGCATCGTGCGACTCATGTCACCGGACGACGGCTTGGACCCCGGCGAATTACACCCACGCCGGCGTGGCCGCCGGCAGCTGCGCGACGTGCCACAACGCGTTGGGCGCGAAGGCGAAGCCCGCCGGCCATTTCGTCACGGTGCGCTCGTGCGACACCTGCCATCGCACGACGTCGTGGCGCCCGCTGCTCTCTTATCAGCACCTGTCGCCGCTGTATCCGACGAACCATCCCCCTGTCGCCTCTTGCGCGGTCTGTCACGTCGGCAACAGCGAGCAGGTGATATGGCGGTATCTCAGCCGGAAGACCGACTGCGGCGCGTGCCACGGCTCCCAATTCCGCGGGACTCCCCCGCGGACCACGCCACCATCCCCGCGATCGGGGGCGAGCTCCGCGCGGGCGGTAGATGCGCGTGGCCCCTTCAATCCGCGTCAACAGGCGTCACTGCGTGCGGCTCGACATCGCTCCCTCGCCCGACCGCGACAAGACCGAAGGCCCGATCGACCGCACCGCAACTGCGCCGCCCGGCGCGGGATCGCGGCGAGTCGCGCGGCGGTGGCGGCTCGCGGCAGCTGCAGCGCTCTGGGTTCTCGCGGCCACCGTGCAGGCGCAGCTCCTCGATCGGGTCGACGTCAGCGTGGCCGGCGATGACGCCGTCGTGCGGATCGAGTTCAACGTTCTGATCCAGTACCTGCGCAATGTGCCGACCAGCCACGGCACAGCAGTGCGCGTGTATTTTCAGATCACCGGCGCGAGCGACCAGAGCGTGGGGGTCGTCGAGGAAGAACGTCGCGCGCAGCCAAACAACCTGTTGCCGAAAATCCAGGTCCGCTATCCGGCGCAGCTGCCGAGCGTGCAGCGCTACATCGACGTCGCGTTCGACTCCGCCGTCGATTTCCGCGTCCAACCTGAGGGCAACAATCGCCTCCTGATCTATGTCCGCCTCACGCCCGAACAGCTCGAAGCATTGCGCGGAGCGAAGCCCGTGGACCGTTCCACGCCAATTGCGCCGTCCGCGCCCGCACTTCCGGCGCCGGCGCCTCCCGCAGCGGTCCCTTCGCCGCCCGTCACCGCACCTTCCGCGCCCGCAGTTCCTGCGCCTGCGCCAACCGCGCCTGCAGCTCCCTCGCCCACGCCTCCCGTCATTGCGCCTCCAGCAACGGCGCCCGCTCCACCGGCACCCGCTGCTGCGGTTTCGTCGCTCGCACTGCCGGCGCCGACCGTCCTGATCGCTCCCGCCACCGGCGTCGAAAAGCAGGTGGCGGCAGACATCGCGGACGCACGCGGTGCGCTCGCCATCGGCGACATCAGAAAAGCGATTCTCGCGCTCAACCGGGCCCTCGACCAGCCGGCGAACGCATACTCGCCTGAAGCCCAGGAGCTGATGGGAATCGCCCGCGAACGCAACGGCGAGACGCAGCAGGCCGTGATGGCGTACCAGCTCTATCTCAAGCTCTACCCGGACGGACCGGGCGCCGTCCGGGTGCGCGATCGCCTCGCGGCACTCTCCACGCGCGTCCCCCGGCCGACTGCGGCGGTGCGGGCACCCGCAATGCCGCCGCCGACCGTGCTGACCGGTCCCGCGACCGAACTCGACAAGCAGGCCGCGGCGGATCTGGCAGACGGACGCGCGGCTCTGGCCGCAGCAGACAACGGGCAAGCGATCGTCGCACTCAACCGGGCCCTCAACCTGCCGCCGAATGCGTATTCACAGGAAGCGCAGGAGCTGATCGGCATCGCCCGTCAGCGCAACGGCGAGAATGCCAAGGCGCTGGCGGAATTCGAGCTCTACCTGAAGCTTTATCCGGACGGGCCCGGCGCCGCGCGAGTGCGCGAGCACCTCAACGTCCTTGCCGTCGCGCGGGCCCCGACGGGCGGACCGATGCCACCGGAGGCGCCGCCGCCGGGCCCCGCATTCAACGCCTGGGGCAGCGTGTCGCAGTATTACTACGGCGGCCAATCGCAGACCACGAACACGCGCACGATCGTTACTCCGGCGACCGACGCCACGACGCTCGATACCGCGAAAATCTCCGCGACCGACCAGTCGCAACTCGTCAACAACGTCGATCTCACGGGGCGCTACCGCGATGGAGATTGGGACAGCCGTTTCGTGGTGCGCGACCAATATGTCGCCAATTTCCTGGCGAATGCCTCCAACAACAACTGGCTGAACGCGCTCTATGCGGAGACACGGTACCTGCCAAACCAGCTGATGGCCCGGATCGGGCGCCAATCGGCCACCAGCGGCGGTGTTCTCGGACTTTTCGACGGAGCTGTCGGCAGCTGGGGCTTCCTTCCCAACTACCGTGTCAACGCGGTGGTCGGCCAGCCCGTCGACAATCCGTTCAACACCACGTCGACGTTCTATGGCGCGAGCCTCGACGTCGACAAGGTCGGCGACCGGTTCAGCGGTTCCGCGTTCGCGATACAACAGGTCGCTGCGGGCGAGACCGACCGCCTCGGCATCGGGGGCGAGCTCCGGTATTTCGACGCCGAGCGAAACGTCTACTCGATGCTCGACTACGATCCGCTTTTCCACGCCGTCAACATCGGCATGGTGCAGGGAACCTGGCAATTCCCGACGCTCACGACGATCAACGCCCTGCTCGACTACCGGCGTACGCCGACGTTGCAGCTTACGAATGCGCTCATCGCGTATCCGGGCATGTCGCTGTCCGCCTTGATTCAGCAGCAGGGTGTAGACCAGGTGCGCAGCGAGGCCAAGGCGCTGACGCCGATCACCAAGCAAGCCCTGTTCGGTGTCACGCAACAGATATCGGCCCAATGGCAGCTCGGTCTCGACGTGCGCTGGTCGTCGCTTACGGGAACGCCGCCGTTCCAGAGTCTCCCGTCGACACCGGCCACCGGAAGCGTATGGACCTACACGGGGCAGGCGATCGGCAGCGGACTCGCGAAGCTGCAGGACATCCTCGTCGTCAACGTCGGAGTGCTCAACGGGGCTCAGCTGCGCGCGCAAAACGCCGGCATCGACTACCGATTCGTACCGCTGTCCAGCCTGACGCTGGAACCCTTGTTCAACTGGTATCATCAAACCGACAATCAGGGCCAGCGCCTGACGCGCCTGTCTCCGGGACTGCGCGCCTCGTATCGGATTGCCCAGCGGCTTGCAATCGAGGGCCAATTTGCGCTGGAGCGCACGTCCACCGTCGGCAATCTGATCAACGACACCATCCAGCGGTATTTCTACTACATCGGCTGGCGCTGGGATTTCTGAACCGGACACCGGGACGACATGGCACTGGACAGGAAGACTTCGATCATCGTCGGCGTCATCGCCGTGCTTGCGATCGCCGTCAGCGGAGCGCTGCTCTACGTGCAGCTCGACGCGCCGGGAAGGCATTCTGCCGCGTCCGCGGGAAGTCCCGAGCCCACGCCGGGCGCGATTGCGCCTTCCGCCGCGGCCCCCGGTCAGATGACGGGCAAGGCGTCGCTGACCCTCGAGCAAGCGGCGGATCGATTGTCGAAGCGGCTCCAGCAGGGGGACGGAAGCGCCGATGACTGGACATTGCTCGCGCGAAGCTACGTCGAGCTTCGCCAGTATCCCGATGCCGTCCGGGCATTCGAGCAGGCGATCAAGAAGGCGCCCGACGACGCCAAGCTGCGCAGCGAGGCGGCGCTCGCCAAGCAGGCCGCGGCCGGCGGCGCTTCGGCGCCGCGTTGAATCGCAATCACCGGAGCACGGCGCTCGGCGCGGCGCGCCCTCCGCGCCGTCAGACCGAACGATCCCCCAAGCTCCGCATGCGGACAATGCGTGATCCGCCACGGCGGTAAGATTGCGGCCATGGGACCCCTGACCGGCCTCAAGGTGCTGGAGCTCGAGGCGATCGGCCCGGTGCCGTTCTGCGGGATGATGCTGGCCGACATGGGCGGTGACGTTCTCCTCGTCGACCGGCCCGCCGATCCTCGGCTCGGCCTTGCGCTCCCGCGCCGCTACGATGTCATGCTGCGCGGCAGGCGCTCGGTGACGCTCGACCTCAAGAGTCCGGGCGGAATCGCCGCGCTCCTGACGCTGATCGAGCGCGCCGATGCGCTGATCGAGGGGTTCCGGCCCGGCGTGCTCGAGCGCATGGGGCTCGCCCCTGCCGTCCTGCTCGCACGCAATCCGAAACTCGTCATCGGCCGGATGACCGGCTGGGGGCAGGACGGACCGCTCGCGCCGCGCGCGGGCCACGACATCGACTACATCGCGCTCTCCGGCGCGCTCCATGCGATCGGCCATGCGAAGGGTCGGCCCGTGCCGCCGCTCAATCTCGTCGGCGATTTCGGTGGCGGCGGAATGCTGCTCGCGTGCGGCGTGCTGGCCGCGCTCCACGAGGCCAAACGCTCCGGCGCGGGCCAGGTCATCGACGCCGCGATGGTCGAGGGCGCGTCACTGCTGACGACGATGTTCTGGGGCCTGCAGGCCGGCGGCCAATGGAGTTCCGAGCGCGGCGTGAACGTGCTCGACACCGGCGCGCCGTGGTACGACACCTACGAGACCGCAGACGGCAAGTTCGTCGCGCTGGGCGCGATCGAGCCCAAGTTCTATGCGGAGCTCCTCGCCCGCCTCGACCTCACCCACGACGATCTTCCCGCGCAGGACGATCGCGACGGATGGCCGGTGCTGCGCGCGCGCTTCGCCCAGGTGCTGCGCGGCAAGACTCGCGACGAGTGGTGCCGCATCTTCGACGGCTCCGACGCGTGTTTCGCGCCGGTGCTGTCGTTCAGTGAAGCGATCGCGCATCCGCAGAACGCCGCGCGCGCCGCGCACGTCACCGTGGACGACGTCGCGCAGCCCGCGCCCGCGCCGCGCTTTTCGCGCACGCCGTCGGCGATTCGCGCTGCGCCGCCCGCACGAGGCAGCGCAGGCCGTGACGCGCTCGCCGACTGGGGGTTCGCGCCGAAGGAAATCGATACGCTGCGCGAGCGCGGGCTCGGCTGCGATCCCGCATAGCGGTGCCTGATCGCTCCACCGAACTGTTCCGCGTCGACACGATTCGCGCCGTCGAGCTGGGCGAGAGCGGCATCGTCCCGCTGCAGGGGTTCTTCGAGTCGAATCCGGAATATTTCTTCGCGGCAAGCGGGCAACCACCATCGTCGCGGGAAGCTCGTGACGCAATGCACGGCCCGCTGCCCGCGGGATGGACTTTCACGAAGAAATGGATCGTCGGCTTTCTCGACGAGCGCGATTCGCTGGCCGCGATGGCCAACGTCGTCTCCGATCTGCTGGCAACTTCCGTCTGGCACATCGGACTGTACATCGTCGCCACGCGCCTTCACGGCAGCGGGGCGGCACAATCGCTCTACGGCCGGCTCGAGGACTGGATGCGAAGCCTTGGCGCGCAATGGCTGCGGCTGGGTGTCGTGCAGGGCAATGCCCGCGCCGAGCGTTTCTGGGAGAGCGTCGGATTTGTCGACGTTCGTGAGCGCAAGGGTGTGGAGATGGGGGCGCGGGTGAACACGATTCGCGTCATGGCGAAACCGCTCGCGGGCGGTACGATCGCGCAATACCTGGCCCTGGTGGCGCGTGATCGGCCGGAATGAATCCATGACGCGCCATATCAGCCGAAACGCCTGATCCGATGCCGAGCTCGACCCTCCTGCCGGAACACGAATCCCTGCGGCGCGCGCTCGCGTGGCTCGCGGAGCAGGGTCACTGGACACCCGCGCTTATCGACGAGGCTAGCCGGCGCTTCGATCTGTCGCCGACCGATGAGGAATTCCTGTTGGAGCAATGCCGCAGGGCCAGCGCCGGCCATGATTCGCCACCTGCGGATCCTCGCGATCAGTGATCCAACCCGGACCAAGCGAGCCGCGCACAAAGTTCTGCGGGACTCTACAATGTCGAAGCGGCGTGCTGCGCCACCGCCGGCCGTCTTGCAGCACAAGACCCAACCACTCAAGGGAGGATCCCCATGGCAACCTATATCGCGCTCTCCAGCTTCACCGATCAGGGCATTCGCACCGTCAAGGACAGCCCCAAACGCGCCGAAGCGGTCAAGGAAGCGGCGAAGAAGCTGGGCGTCGACATGACGCACGTCTACTGGACGCTAGGACACTACGATCTCGTCGCGATCATCGAAGCCCCCGACGACAAGACCGCAACCGCGTTTTCGCTCGCGGTCGGCGCGGCGGGAAACATACGGACGCAGACGCTGCGTGCGTTCAACCGGGAGGAGATGAACGGGATTCTCGGCAAGCTGCCGTAGCTTCGGACACGCACGACTCGAGGCGCAGCGGCCGGACCGAGCGCGTGCCGGCGGCACGGCACCCGTGACGGCCCGCCGCAACGCCATTTGATTGCTGGATCAGCCAGAGGCTCGAATGCAGATCAGATTGGCCAGCGTCATGGTCGACAATCAGGACTAT
Source organism: uncultured beta proteobacterium (assembly GCA_963846855.1). Lineage (GTDB taxonomy): Bacteria > Pseudomonadota > Gammaproteobacteria > Burkholderiales > Casimicrobiaceae > CAIWHR01. The sequence continues at coordinate 1,003,290 of CAWJXK010000008.1, read as the reverse complement.
GCGCTTCACTACTACACGACGGTCCTCGGCTTCGTGAAGAAGACCGACATCCCGATGGGCGAATTCCGGTGGGTCACCGTGGTATCACCGGAGGGCGCCGAAGGGGTCGAGCTGGTGTTGGAGCCGAGCGGCTTCGCGCCCGCTCGCATCTTTCAGAAGGAGTTGTTCGACGCCGGTATCCCGGCCACCGCCTTCATCACGAACGACATCCGCGCCGAGCACAAGCGCCTCAAGGAACGCGGCGTGAGGTTCCGCGGCGAGCCGAAGGCGATGGGGCCGATCACCGCGGTGCTGTTCGAGGATACGTGCGGCAACCTCATCAATCTCGTCCAGCCCGCGACTTGACTGACATCTCGAGCGCGTCGCCGTCGGCTCTCTGCATTCCGTGAACACGATCAGCGGAAGATTGCACGACCTCGGCGGCGGATTCGTCGTGCGCCGGGTGCTGCCTTCCGCGATCCGCCAGGGCGTCGGGCCGTTCCTGTTCTTCGATCATTTCGGCCCGATCGACGTGGAGCCTGGTGCCAATCACGACGTCCGGCCGCACCCGCACATCGGGCTCGCCACGGTCACCTACCTGTTCGAGGGTGCGATGGTCCACCGCGACAGCCTCGGCAGCGTGCAGCGTATCGAGCCCGGCGCGATCAACTGGATGACGGCCGGCCGCGGCATCGTGCACTCGGAGCGCGCGCCCGACGACCTGCGCCCCATCCGCCATCGCCTGCACGGGCTGCAACTCTGGGCGGCGCTGCCTGAGACGCGCGAGGAAACAGACCCGGCGTTCACGCATTACCCGGAAGCGAGACTGCCGCGGGTGCGGCTGCCGGGAATCGACGCGCGCGTGCTGATCGGCCGCGCCTTCGGCGCCGAATCGCCGGTCGCGACGTTTGCCGACACGCTCTACGTCGACGTCGACGCGCAGGCGGGCGCATCGCTTGATCTCGGTCCGATCGCCGTGGAGCGCGCGATCTTTCCGGCGGAAGGAGCGTTGCGCGTCGGCGGCGCTGCCGTCCCTGCGTCCACGATGGCCGTGCTCGACGAAGGCGCGACGGTGCGGATCGAAGCGCACGCGGGCGCGCGTTTCGTCATCATCGGCGGCGCGCCGATCGGGGCGCGTCGCCATATGGCATGGAATTTCGTGTCCTCGCGCGCCGAGCGCATCGAGCAGGCGAAGCGCGATTGGTCGGCGCAGCGAATGGGTTCGGTGCCGGGCGAGACGGAATGGATTCCCCTGCCCTGACGTCGTCGCTGCGCTCAGGCAACGACGCGCCGTCCCCGCGCGCCGAGTTGAGCGCTTCATGCTGACCATCGCCTTTCCCTGGATCACGTTCGTCGTCGGCGGCGCGTTTCTCGTCGCTTGGCGCTGGCGCCGGGCGCGGAGCGCGATGGTGGTCGGCGCACTGTGGCTGGTCTATGGAGCATACGAATACCTGATGCATGCCCGGATCCTCTGCTCCGGCGAATGCAACATCCGCGTTGACCTGCTCCTGATCTATCCGACCCTGTTCGTCGCATCGCTCGTGGCCGTGTGGAATTCGGTGCGTGTGCGTGGTGCCTCGAAATTGCCGGACTGATCGTCTCGGCGATGTCTCAGGTCATCATCGTCGACTACGACCCCGCGTGGCCTGCCCGCTTCGAGGCGCTTCGTTCGCGCATCGCGGAAGCGGTGCGCGAGATCGCCTTGGCGATCGAACACGTCGGCAGCACGTCCGTCCCCGGGCTCGCCGCCAAGCCGGTCATCGACATGACGGTGGTGGTCGCATCGCGCGACGATATTCCCGCCACCATCGAACGACTGGCCGTCATCGGCTATCGCCATCGCGGGGATCTTGGCATCGCCGGCCGCTATGCGTTTCACGCGCCGGCAGGTCTTCCGGATCATCGCCTCTACGTCTGCTCGCGGGGTTCGCCCGCATTGGCGAACCATCTCGCCGTTCGCGACTGGCTGCGAAGCCATCCGGAGGATGCACGCGCCTATGGGGACCTCAAGCGGCACCTCGCCGTTGCATTCCGCGACGACATCGACGGCTATATCGAAGGCAAGACCGAATTCCTCGCTGCAATTCTCGCGAAATCGGGATTTGCTGCTGACCTGCTTGCCGAAATCGCCGCGGCGAACCGAAAGCGCTAGCGGCCGCCTTCATCCGACGTCGGCGCGCCACGACCTGGCGATCACCGACGCCGTTATCGCTTGAACGCGCGGCACTCGACGGGGAGGAGCAGCTCCGGAACGTCGGTGAGATTCCGGCCGTGGACCGACATCTTGTCGGGCGCCTCGGCGTAACCGCAGACCCACGCGATCGGGACGACCGGCGCGTCCTCCACAACCGCCGGACGAAGGCTGAGGATCTTTCCGGCGATGGCATGGTTCGCGCGATTCCCGAATGCGATGTGAATCGCGCCGTTCTCCACCGCGACCGCGCTCACGTAATTGCCGACGATCTTGTCCGCTGGGGGCAGGCTGGCGGCTGCGTTGTCTGCCGGGAAGCTCTGCACCGACAACCAGGAGGCAGCGATCGGCTTCTTGGCAATGTCGGCCAACGGCAGATCGCCCTTGATCTGGTCGCGGACGATACGATCGAGATAGGTGGGCAGGGAAAGCGTGGCCAGGATGGCGATGACGGCCACGACGGCCAGCAGTTCCATCATCGTGAAGCCGCGCAACCGCGTCCGCATCAATTCATCCATCCCGCGTCACCCGTACGGGCCATGGTAACCCGTGCGCGAAGGGCCACGCAGGGACTCAGACAAGCCAGGTTCGAGTGCGGCATATTGTCGCAGCCCGCGCTGCCGTGGCCCAGCCCGAACGGGAAAGGCCCAAAGGGCGTTGTTTCGGCTTGCTGACCGAACCGGATGACATTGACGCGGAAACCGGTTAGGATGTTGCAGTGCAGCAATCGGTCGAGAGGCCAGGAGCCAAAATGGACATCGCAGGGAAAGTTGCCGTAATTACCGGGGCCGCCAGCGGCATCGGGCGGGCGGTCGCCGCCGAATTGGCGCGCCGCAACGTACGCGCCATGGCACTGGTCGACATGGGCGAGAACATCGACAGCGTCGCCGCCGAGGTCAACGCGGAGGCCGGCCGCAAGGTCGCCCACCCCTACCGCGGCGACACGACCGACGAGGCGTTTCGCGCGTCGGTATTCGATTCGATCAGCAGCGAGTTCGACACCGTGACGATGTGCGTACCGGCCGCCGGCATCACGCGCGACGATCTCGCGGTGCGCATCGACAAGGTTACCGGCAAGGCGCGCATCTATCCGGTGGAGCGGTTCAGGCAGGTCATCGACGTGAACCTCGTGGCGCCGGTGTACTGGGCGCTCGAGATGATCGGACGCATCGCCGAGAATCGCGCCGCGCGCGGGCTCAAGCGATGGGAACCGGCGGAGGGCATGCAAGGCGCCATCGTCTTCATCGGCTCGGTGTCCTCACAGGGCAATCGCGGCCAGATCTCCTACGCCAGCACCAAGGCCGGCCTCGAAGGCGCGGCGGCGACGATCATGAAGGAGGCCGTCTATTACGGTGTGCGCTGCGGGGTGATTCACCCGGGATTCACCGACACGCCGATGGTGCGCGCGATGGGTGATGACTACATCAGCAAGAACATCCTGCCGTTCACGCAATTGAGCCGACTGATTCGTCCCGACGAGATTGCCGATGCGATCTGCTTCATGCTGGTCAACTCGGCGGTAAGCGGCGAGCTGTGGGCGGATGCGGGCTGGCACGCGCCCGCGTAAGTCCATTGCCCCGGGTCGCTGCCGGGATCCCGTCACAAAAAAGCCCGTTCGCACGGGCTTTTTTGCGTTGGCCCGGACGTTTCGCTGGAAATTCGGCGCGACGTCGGCGTCATCCGTCCTCGTTGAAGCACCGAACGAAGTGCGGGGAGCCGTCACCAAACGCCTCCTTATCTTCTTGCGCGCGGCGCAATCGGGCGGAATCGGCTCGGAATCCTCCTGGTCAGCGAGAGAGCATGACCCTCGCGGCAAGCCTCTGCCACGATGCGCACGCCGACACTATGGCTTTGCGGCCCTGGAGATCTCGGCCGACGTCTTGCTCTGGCTCGGCGGCGACACCGCGGTGCCCGGTGGCGAATGCGCGCCGGCGGCTTCGAGTGGCTTGGAGGCCAACGGCGTCATCGGCGACACGTAGGTGCCGGGATCGACGCAAGGGGCCGTGGCTACCGCAGCCGGCGCAATCTTTCCTTCGGCCTTGAGGCTGTTGCGATAGGCTTCCGCGGTGCGCTCCATCGCGACGCAAGTCTTGTAAGCCGCGACCTTGTCGGACCAGGCAGTCTTCGCGGCGGATTCCACGGCCTTCGCGGTCGCTTCCTCGGATGGCGGCGGCAGCGTTGCGATCGCCGATCCGGCGAACGCGACAGTGATCAGAGCGATTGGGATTCGCATGGCGGACCTCCTCCTGTGACGCGATGGTCCGTCTCGCGAAGGCGCAGCGCTGTAGTCCAAGGCGGATTCTCGTGTAGGTGCGAATGGATAACGCGGACGGAGCGCGCCGACATGCGGGGCCGCAATGCCACGGACCGGGCGATCCGAGCCGGTTCGCCTGGGCGACCGTGCACTTCGAATCCAGCCGCCGACTGATGTTTTGAACTTCCTTGGCGAGTCTGCCAGGATGACGCATGCGGATCGTTGAACGCGCAGGATGATTGACGCATTTGCGCTCTGGAAAACGGCACACGTCCTCAGCGCCGCGGTGCTTTTCGGAACCGGCCTCGGCATCGCGTTCTTCTGCTGGCTCGGCTGCCGGCACGCGTTGCAGACCGGCGATATCGGCGCCTTGCGCGCCATATTGCGGCTGACGGTGATCGCCGATGCCTGTCTCACCGCGCCCGCGGTGATCTTCCAGGCACTGAGCGGACTCGTGCTCATGCACCTGCTCGGATGGCCTCTCGCCAGCGCCTGGTCGTTCGCTGTCTGGAGTCTCTATCTGCTGGTCGGCGCCTGCTGGCTGCCCGTCGTGGGCATCCAGCTACAGCTGAAGCGCGAGTCGTATCGGGCGCCGCGCATCGAGGCGTTGTCGGCGCGGTTTCACCGATTGTTCGCGTGGTGGATTGCGTTGGGCATCCCCGCATTCACGTCGGTTGTCATCATTTTCTACTTCATGATCACCAAGCCCCTTGCCGTAACGGGCACCTGAAATGCGGCGTCGTCGTGTGGGCTGCCCACAAGCGGTCGCCTGAACGACAGCGGACGACGCAATGCCGCGGGTCCGCTATGATGCGAGTCAGCCGCGGCTATCCGCACCGCCTCTCGCCCATGGCCCGAATCACACTCAGGATCACCAAGCCGGTCGATCGGAACGCGCCACCGAAGGCCCTGACTACGCGCGCCAAGCGCGCGCTGCACGGCAAGGCGCTACGCAAGGCACCGACATCGGCGGCCCCCGGCCCCGATCCGGCCTCGACGCCCGCTTCGACGCGCGCCGGCTTCCGGGCAGGCGCCCTCGACTCCGGCGCACTCTGGCGAGCGTCACGGCAAGCCCAATGACGCCGCGCGACGCGCAGCGACGATCTCCCCGGACGCACGTCGCGCAGCGACGAGCTCGACCCCGACACAAAGCGCCAGGCCATCGCCACCTGAGACGTCATCGCGCCGGCGCGAAACCTGCGCCGCACATTCAGGCAGTGCCGCAGATCGGACAAGGCGCACCTTTGCGGCCGGCCCGAAGCGCCCGTTTGGCGCACCTGCGAAGCCCGCGCACGCGACGAAAGCGACACGCGCCACAGGCGCACCGCGATCGGGGCCCTTTCACGCCGAGTCCGCGTCATCGCCTGCGCGATCGCAACGCGCGGCGCCGTCGGGCGCACCGACGCGCCCGCCTCGGCACGAGAATCCCGACGATCCACGTCTATCGAAACGGATGAGCGAGCTCGGCCTTTGCTCGCGGCGCGAAGCCGACGAATGGATCGAGAACGGCTGGGTGAAGGTCGACGGCAAGGTCGTCGCCACGCTCGGCGTGCGCGTGTCGCCACACGCGCGCATCGACATCGACCCGGCGGCGGCGCAGCACCAGAGCGAGCAGGTGACGATCCTGCTCAACAAGCCGATGGGCTACGTTTCCAGCCAGGCCGAGGACGGCTATCAGCCCGCCATGGTGCTGATCAAACCGGAGAACCGCTGGGCCGAGGACCCGTCTCCGACCAAGTTCAGGCCGGGCCACCTGCGCGGGCTGGCACCTGCCGGGCGGCTCGACATCGACTCGACGGGGCTCATCGTGTTCACGCAGGATGGCCGCATCGCCAAGCAATTGATCGGCCGCGACTCGGCGGTGGAGAAGGAATACCTGGTGCGCATCGAGGGCACGCTGTCCGACGAGGGGATGAAGCTGCTGCAGCACGGGCTGGAGCTCGACGGCGTCAAGCTCAGGCCGGCCCGCGTTTCGTGGCAGAACGAACACCAGTTGCGCATCGTGCTGCGCGAAGGCCGCAAGCGACAGATCCGGCGCATGTGCGAGCTGGTCGGACTCGTCGTGACCGGCCTGAAGCGCGTGCGCAGCGGCAGCGTCCCGCTCGGCCCGTTGCCGGTGGGCAAGTGGCGCTATCTCCGGCGCGACGAGAAGTTCTGATGCCGGTACAGGCGACGCCGGGAGCACGAACGTGACCGAACTCGAAAGCCTGCGTGACCAATTGCGCGAGTTCGCCGCCGCACGCGACTGGGACCAGTTTCATTCGCCAAAGAATCTCGCGATGGCGCTGTCAGCGGAGGCCGGCGAATTGCTCGAGATATTTCAATGGCTCACCGAGGAGCAAAGCCGCAGCCTCGTACCTGACGCGCACGCGGCGGCGGGCGACGAGATCGCGGACGTTCTCCTCTACCTGATTCGGCTCGGCGACAAGCTGGGCATCGATCCGATCGCCGCGGCCCGCCGCAAGCTCATCGCGAACGCCGAGAAATATCCAGCGGACAAGGCGCGCGGAAACAGCAGGAAATATACCGATCTCTAACTTGGGCGCGAAGCCTGTCGTTCACTGGACCGAGGGCGGCGCGGCGTTCTCCGCGCGCTGGCGCTCGGAGCGCGGAGCGCCTCCGCCGAAGCGCGTCGTCATCGCCGATGACCGGACGACGGCCGATCATGCGTACGGGCTCGCCTGCCAGGGCACGGCGATTCTGTGGCAGGGCGATTTCCAGAACGCGCGGCAGATGCTGGTTGCGCTCTCGAGTCGCGCGGACCGCCAATCCCGCAAGCCAAGACAAGCGGACGCAACCGCAGCGCCGGTATCGCCCGCCGAAGCCTTCAATCTCGTTCGCCAGGCGCGCTCGCAGCGTGCGCGCACGCTGGGCATGCTGCTCGTGCAACTCGACGCGAACTACGGCATTCCGTTGCGGCGCGCGCCCGACATCCGGCAAGCCTGCGCGGAAGCCTACGGCCCCGGAGAGGGGACCTCGATCGCCTCGCTGCGAGAGTTGCTGGGACTCGTCGGCGCGCACGAGTGGCGCGTCAAGGGCATCGATGTCCCCGCGATCGACGGCCGGATCCATCCGCACTATGGCGTATTCGCGCCGATTCGCAGCGAATACGTCGAACTCGTCGCCAAGGCACCGCTGCCCGCGGCCCTGGCATCGTCCGGCGTGGCCTTCGACATCGGCACCGGGACCGGAGTGCTGGCGGCGGCGCTAGCGCGGCGCGGCGTCCAACGCGTGATCGCCACCGATCAGGATCCGCGTGCGCTCGCATGCGCGCGCGAGAACCTCGAGCGTCTCGGGTTGGCGAAACGGGTGGAAGTCGTGCAGGCCGATCTCTTTCCCGACGGGCGCGCGGCGCTCGCGGTGTGCAACCCGCCCTGGGTTCCCGCGCGACCGAGCTCTCCCCTCGAGCACGGGATCTACGACTTCGAGAGCCGGATGTTGCGGGGATTCCTGAATGCCCTGCCCGCGCACCTGGCACAAGAAGGCGAAGGCTGGTTGATCCTTTCGGATCTCGCGGAGCATCTGGGCCTGCGCTCGAGAGCGGATTTGCTCGCCTGGGTCGATGCGGCCGGGCTGAAGGTGCTGGATCGAATCGACGTGCGGCCGGCGCATCCGCGCATATCCGACGCAACCGACCCGCTCCACGCGGCGCGTGCCGCCGAGGTCACATCGCTCTGGCGCCTCGCCGTCCGCTGAATCGCAGCGGCGTCTCGGACGCCGCCGGGGCATGATCGCGGGGCGTCACCACGCGGGGCTGGCGGGGAGCCGCCATCAGGCCCCGGACCCTTCGACTCTGATGTCGCGTCGTGGCGATATTTGCACTTCCGGCCCGAACCGCGGGGGCGAAGCGGAGTCGGGGACGGACTGGAGCCGCGCATCGCTGGCCCGGCCGAGCGCCGCCAGTGCCATCGGAACGAGATCGACGCCGCATTGCAGCGCCACCAGCCGCCGCTTGCGTTCGGAAAGGTCCGTCAGCCATTCGCAAATCGACCGCACGTCGACGTTCGGCTTCGCTCCGGGCGGCGGCGCTTCACCGAGGGCGCGGTAAAGGGCCGCGTACTGGCAGGTGAAGTTCACCGTCGGTTTCAGCACATGCTCGAGCTTCAGGTTCCTGGCCTTGATCATGGCGTAGAAGACGCGGTCGCAGATCGCCGCCAATTCCGCCGGCATCAGCCAGAAGTGCGCCAGGTGAAACGACCCCTCGCAAAGCCAGAAACAGCTTGTGTCGACGTGATCCGGCTCGTCGGGGACGTTCATCACCGAGCCGTCGTAGCGGACGAAACGCCTCCGGGCAATGACCGCGTCGGCGTCGGGTATTCGCGCGGCGGCCTCAACGCAAGCCTCGATATGGTCTTCATCGTACCAATTGTCCGCGTCGAGGAAGCCGATCGCATCGTATTGCTGCGCAATCGCCAGCATCGCGCCCAGACCGCGCGGGGTGTTGCCGTAATCCGCATGGCATTGGCCGAGCCGCAAATGATGCACCGACGCGCCATCGAGCCAATCCTGCGCGAACCCGTCCGAGACGAGGATGTGATCGGCATCTACGGTTTGGCGCGCGACGCTGCCAATGCAGCGCTCCAGCGTCTCGCGCGGCTCTTTGTAATACGGCGTGACGACGGCGTAGCGCGCGGCTTTCGTCATGGGAGGCGGAGAAATCCAGACCTGAAGGGTCCCTGCGCGCGCAGCCTATCACGGCTTCGCCACGACAGGGCCGGGGGGCAATTGAGAATGGTGAGGCAGATGGGATGCCGGCTCCATGCGGCGAACATTGCTCCGGCAATGGCTTCCGGGCATGACGTAAAATGTTGTGCATGACAGCAGCATCCCCAACCTCTCCACGGGCGACCATCGTGATGACCGCCCGCGAACGGCATTCGCTCGCCGAAGCGGCGATCGACAGCATCGTCGCCGATACCGCACGGCCCTTCCGGTTCATCTACCTCGATGTCCAGTCGCCGCACTGGCTGCGCGAAACGTTCGCCCAGCGGTCTGCGCAGTGGGGGCTGGAGGTGGTCCGGTTCGACGAGCCGCTGTGGCCGCAGGAAGCCAGGAAGCGCGTGGCCGCATCAATCGACACGGATTATGTGGTGTTCATCGACAACGACGTGCAGGTCGAGGCAGGCTGGCTCGACGCGCTGGTCGCCTGCGCCGATGAAACCGGCGCAGGCATCGTGGGTCCGCTGTATCTCTGGGGCGACGGCATCGGTCGGGCGAAAATACACATGGCCGGCGGAAGATTGACCGAGACCCCGGTCGAAGGCGGCAGGGTACTGGCCGAGGCGCACGGCCTGTACGACGCGGACCCCCGGCAGGTTGCGGGTCAGCTCGCCCGACGGCCGTGCGACTTCGTCGAATTCCACTGCATGCTCGTGCGGACCGAGCTGCTGCGCGACGGATCATTCCTCGATCCGGCGATTCGGTGTGTGCACGAGCACATCGACGTCGCGCTGGCGTCCGTGCGGCGCGGATTTCCGGTGTACTTCGAACCGGCGTCCCGCGTCCAATACCTGGCGCACTCCGACTACATGCTCGACGACCTCGGGTTCTACCGGGAACGGTGGTCCGCCGCCGAGGGCGAGGCGAGCATCGACGCCTTCAGCCGGAAATGGCATGTCGTCAACGACGACCGGTCGTTCGGAGGCGTCAGGAACTTCCTCCGCTCTCACCTGGCACAGGTCGACCCGATACGGCCGCGACTTCCGGCACCCGCGGATCGCTTGGCACCGATGCGGGCCGATGAACTCGTCCAATCACGGTCGGCATTGCTCGATCTCGCGCTTCGCCGCGGCTACGAGCCCGAAGAACTCGCAATGATCGCCCGCGCGTACAGTCTCGCGCAGGTCCTGATGGATGGCGGCTACCGTCCCTGCGGGCGTCCGTTCATCAATCATCTGGTCGGGACCGCCGGAATCCTGGTTCGCTACGACTTTTCGGTCCCTGTCGTTGCCACCGGAATGCTCCATGCCGCCTACACCCACGCGGCGCCCGTCCAAGGCGGACCGGCAGCAGCGGCGAGCGCGACGTGCGCCGCGCTCGGAGGCCGCGGCAGCAGCCTGGAACGGAGGGTCCGCGCCTACACGCAACGGGAATTGGCGGCCACCGAATTGCCGGACGACCTCCATGCGCTCGCGACGCTCTCGGTATTCGAAGCGGAATCCATCGCCATCGAAGCGGCCAACGAACTGGAGATGGCATTGAGCGGCGAGGTCCGGTATTCCGGTCGAACCGATGCGATGGGATCCTCCGCGCTCCGGCGAGTCGCTCACGTATGCAGGACCCTGGGCGTGACCGGATTGCACGATGCGCTGGCCCTTGCGCGCGCCGCCGGACAGGCGCCCGTGCCGCCCGGGCTCGGGACCGGCATGCAGGGAAGCTACCGCATAGCGCGGGACAAGCGAAGCATAGTGTCCATGGTCAGCCCCGCGCCGCTTCCGGAGTAAGTAACGCTTCCGCAAACGTTCTTCAGCATTGCTCGACGAGGAACGTCACCGATCGCCGACGTCGCTCCGGTTGGTGCGGCTCGCCTGGCGCGCGCCGGTTGGGGGACGCGCCGTGCGCCATCGTACAGACACCGCGGCGTGCGGCTGCTCCAATGAACCTACGCTCCGACTCTCCCGAGTGAGCGTCAGCGCCTAACCGGAGTCTCAAATGTATATTGGCGGCGGCATGCTTGTGTTGATCATTCTTCTGCTTGTGTTTGTGCTGTGAACCAATCCCCGAACCGGCACGACCTTCCTGCCCTGCAGGCGATGCACGATCCGGTTCGAATCCAGGGCGGCAATTGGAAGATGCAGGGATTCCGGCGTTCCAGTCACGTTCACGACGAGGCCGAGTGCCAGATGTCGATTGCCGAGTTCATGGCCGGACAGGAACTTCAGCAGGAAAGTTACGACGCCTGACCCACCTCCGCCGATTTGCGCATTAATCGACGGCTACCGTCCGTCCACCGCGCTGTCGTGAGCGATGCGCGCCGCGCTTCACCTCGCCCTGTCCTCCCATCCTCGGCGGCGCGCCCCGTCATCGCTGATCTGTCGTCCTGGCACGCGATATGCTGCTTATCGTCTGAGGACCCACTGGGTCCGGCCCTTCCAATAGAAGGAGCTCTCATGCCGAAAATTGAACTGTACAACCTCGACAACAGCGGAGATCCACCGGCGAGCTTCGCTACGGATGCCGAAATCGAGACCGCGAACCGGTTGCGACATCAGCTCGAGGAGCGATACCTTGCACCGTCCGCGCAATATTCCCCTCTTTACATGCGCTCGAGCAAAGGTCATTGATTCGAGCTGCCGGGCACCGCATGCGATGTGCCTTAGGGAAGGCGAACTTTCGGAGGCTTGAAACGGTCTGTTGTTCAACGCAGCTTGAAATTGGAGGGGCGCTTCGTGGATCGGCGCTCGTGGAGATGACATCGGGGTGCGCGCTCCGGCTTCATGCGCGACGTCTTGCGCAACCGGATGCTTCCCGAGGTTCGCCGCTGCGAGATCCTGCCGAGGTCGTAGTGTTCGACGATGGGGAGACACTCTATAGATGACATTCACTACAGGTTGACCCCGACGCCGGTGTCCAGACACCGGCATACGTTGCGGTGACGCAACGAAATGATGCCACAGCGATGTGGCGATCCTGCGAAGCCCCGCGATCATCGTGGGGCTTTGCATTCGTACCCGTCGACCGTTCCGGGGAAGTTGTCGCCCGTCGCGGTTTCTTATCGGTCACCCGGGTCAGGCGCGAGCAACCGATTCCAGCCGTCGTGACCGAGGCGGCGCAGCGTCTCGATATTTCGCTCGTAGATGGCGGCAGCGTCGGGAAATGCGGCCACGGCGCGGTCGATGCTGGCCTCGCGCAGCAGGTGTAGCGTCGGGTGCGGCGATCGGTTGGTGCAGTTTGCAATGTCATCCGGTGCGCTGCCGGCGAACTCGTAGGCCGGATGGAAGCTTGCGATCTGCAGGGTGCCTTCCTGCCCAAGGTTCCTGATGGTTGCATCGGCCTGTTTGAGGAAGAGGTGAAACTCGATGAAATCGGTCATCGCCCGCGGATGGATCAGCAGCGTGGTGTCGACCTCCGCCGGATTGGCCCGCCCCAACCATTCGAGCTCGTGTCGCAGTTCCGCGAGCAATTCGTCGGCCGTCTCCGCCGCCGTCACGGCATAGCGAATCTGCCGCTTGACGTGGACGGCCTTGGCGAACGGACACAGGTTGAGCCCGATCACCGCCCGTTCGATCCAGCGTTGCGTCGACGCGACGACGGAGGCGGTGACCGCCGCAGCGTCGAAGGGGAACAGGACATCGCTCATGGATGGGCGCCGCGCGGTGCTACGAAATTGCAACCTTGCACGCCTGGCTGGCTTGGCTGCTCACGGAATTTCGAACACGGCCAGCTCACCCGTGACGCCGCGAATCGGCACACGCCGCGCGACCGGCTTTATCCCGTCCGTTTCAAGCAGCGCGGAGACGTGTGGATGGTCGACAATCGAACACGTTGCGAGGATCGAGCGCGACACTGCAAGGCCTTGCACGCGGGCGGCAATATTGACGGTCTGACCGAAGTAGTCTTGCTGATCGTTGAGCGTGACGGCAAGGCACGGACCCTCGTGGATGCCGATCTTGAGCAGAAGGTCCTCGTTCCGCCGTTCCTCGTTGAGCGTGCGCATCGCCTCGCGCATGCGCAGCGCGGCCGCGAGCGCACGATCGGGGGTCGAGAATGTTGCCATCACCGCATCGCCGATCGTCTTCACCACGGCGCCCGATTCGGCGGCGATGATTTCTCGCAGGACCTGGAAGTGCTCCTTGACGATATCAAACGCCACCAGGTCTCCGACGCGTTCGTAAAGGTCGGTTGAGCCCTTGAGGTCGGTGAACAGAAACGTGAGGCTCGTAATCTTGAGCCGCTGGTCCACGTCGAGCGTGCTGGTGCGATAGATTTCGCGAAAGGTCTGATTGGTCAACAGCCCCCTGGCGGTCAGAAACCGTCGGCGCTTCCCGAGCATGTCGTGCATCGCCTTGCCCGCAATGTAGACGCCCGGTACAACCCGCGTGTTGGTGCGATTGTCCAATGCAAGGCGCAAGGCGCCCGGTCGCATCGAAAGCGTCGTCGTGTTGGCGTGCGCCTTGTTGAACGCAATGGACAGGGACTGGCTCTCGCGCGTCGGCTCGCCCTTCACCTCGATGAACTGCGCCATGTGCGTGACGGGGTCAAAGACGATCACGAATTCCGCAAGCAATGTAAGGGACAGCACCACCTTTTCGCCCGGCGGCAACTCGACCAATTCAAGCGTGATCTCCCCGATCGCCTGCTTGAAGTCGTCGTCCGGGAGATCGATGCCCGAGCTCCAGAAGATCTGACGGAGATATTCGAGCGCCGAGAGGTCGTGCGGTGAATGCGCGGCGATCCGCCGTATCCGAGGGGTCACCGTGAATGTGACCTCGACCATTTCGTCGAGCGTCGGTTCGTAACCGGCGGCACACAGCGCGCAGGCATATTCCGACTGATTCACGTTCTTGAGCGACTCGCCCGTGTCGAGCACGCCGCCGCAGCCGGGACAGAGCACATTCCAGGACAGCTCGAAAAGGCCCAGTCGGGCCGAATGCAGGAACGCCGCAATCACACGCTCCTCGTCGAGGCCTCTCTTTTGGGCGAACGCCAGCACGTTGATGCGGTTGAGCTGGCGATCCGGCGCATCCTGCACCAGCGCCTCCATCGCCGATACGACGTCGGGATCCGCAAACTTCCGCAACGCGGCAAACAGGGTCTCGGTCTCGGTCATGAAAAAAGCTTACGCCAGAATGCCGTATACCGGTGCGGGGTTGCCCATGTCTGCCGGATCAGTGCTTGCGACGTCGCCGAGCGGACGTCGGGCGGGTTATATTGACGAGGGGGACGTGAGTTCCGAGCGTCATTGCGCCTCGAGGTGGACTTCCCTTCAAGCGGCTCGTGGCCTGATTCCATACGCCGTCGAAGGCAACGCAGCGTAAAACAACCAATCCCTGAACTCCGGCAGGTATGCGGTTTGCGTGCGCATGCGCCGAATGACGATCACCATGTAAACCGCTCCACCGAGTCCGACAAGGCCCCACAGCGCCGCTATGGGAGCGATCGCCTGCCATGGGGCGCGCTGCAGTGCCGACAGAAGCAGCGCGGTGCCGAAGTGGACGATCGTCGGCGTCCCGAATGCGGCGCCGGCCTCGGACGCCCGTGGAGGCGGCCGCTCGGCAATCAGCGTCATTACAACGAACTGCAATCCGATCAGCGCACCTGCCGCCGATCCGACGATGACGCAGAAGCTGTCCCATTCAGCAAGCTCCGGCATGGCGATCTCCGCTATTCGTCACGACGTTGTTCCGAAGCGCTCAAAGCGATAAGCGAGCTCCGGCCCCCCTTCTCCCTCATACGCGAGCTGGCCGATCAGCAGCGCGAACGGCTCGGTGTATCGCGCGATCCGAAGCGGGCCGGCATCCACCGGCTCGAACCCCACGTCGCGGATGAGCTCGACGGCCACCTCTTTGCCGACGTGGTCGTCGCCGCAGTACACCAGGCTGGGACGGCGTGCCTTGTGCTTCGCTTCGTACACGCCGAACAGCACTTCGCTTGGCACCGTATTGAAGGCGGACACGACGCGGGCCTTTGGGACCTTCTTCTGAAGCGCGTCCGCGCCCGATGACGTAAGACCGAGGACGAGCCCGGTGTCGTCGTCGTTCATGGGAAGCGAGCAGGTAACAATGACCTTGCCCGAGAGATCGCCGGCCTTCTTCAGCACGTCGTCCACACGCGACCAATGCACCGCGAGCAAGATCGCGTCTGCTTCCGCCGCCGCCTCGCGCGGCGTGCCATGCGTCGCGTTCCCTTTGGCGTGGAGCGCCAGAGTCTTCAGCTTCTGCTCGCTGCGCGCATAGCTGAACACGACCTCGTGTCGCGCTCGCGCGAAGATCGTTCCGAGCTTGCCGCCCATCAACCCCGAACCCAGGATACCGACTCGCATGGTCCGAACTCCGCTGCGACGTTGACGAGGTACGCGCTGGATCGTCCCACCGACCTTATCGGCTCAGCGTCCGACCAGCTGCTGCAGATGTTCCGGGTATCGAGCTCCCTGAAGCGTGATCTTCGAGACAGCACTCTCGATGCTGCGCAGCTCCTCGGGCGAGAGATCGACGGCAGCACCCCCGAGGTTTTCCTCCAGGCGATGCAGCTTCGTGGTGCCGGGGATCGGCACGATCCATGGTTTCTGGGCGAGAAGCCATGCGAGCGCGATCTGCGCAGGCGTCACCTTTTTCCGGGCCGCGATCTCGCCCAGCCGATCGACGAGGGCGTGGTTCGCCTTGCGCGCCTCCGGCGTGAAACGGGGGACGATGTTCCGGAAATCGGTGCGGTCGAACGTCGTGGTCTCGTTGATGGCGCCGGTGAGAAAGCCCTTGCCCAGCGGGCTGAAGGGCACAAAGCCGATGCCGAGCTCCTCGAGCGTCGGCAGGATCTCCTGCTCGGGCTCCCGCCAGAACAGCGAATATTCGCTCTGAAGTGCGGTGACCGGCTGCGCGGCGTGCGCGCGCCGGATCGTCTGCGCGCCCGCCTCGGAAAGCCCGAAGTGCCTCACCTTGCCTTCGCGGATCAGATCCTTGACCGCGCCCGCGACATCTTCGATCGGCACGTTCGGATCGACGCGGTGCTGATAGAAGAGATCGATGACGCCGGTCTTCAATCGCTTGAGCGAAGCCTCGGCCACCTGCTTGATGTGATCGGGACGGCTGTTAAGGCCTCGCTGTTTGCCGTCCTTCGGGTCGATGTCGAAACCGAACTTGGTGGCGATCACCACCTGATCGCGAAACGGCGCGAGCGCCTCGCCCACGAGTTCCTCGTTGGTGAACGGGCCGTAGACTTCGGCCGTGTCGAAAAAGGTGACGCCCTGCGCGACAGCCGACCGGATCAGCGCGATACCGTCCTTCCTGCCGACCGCCGGTCCATAGCCATAGCTCAATCCCATGCAGCCCAGACCGAGCGCCGACACTTCGAGCCCGCTTTTTCCCAGTTTGCGCTTGCGCATGTTGCCTCCTGTTCCGGTTGAGGACCGACGCATCTTCGTCCTGCCAACAATGATGCTCGCGTAGATACCATCGATAAAGAGGTATAATTTGCATGAGCTACTGATAATTTGTCATAAATGGACCGGGAAGATTGGGGCAGCCTGGCGGCATTCGCCGTCGTCGCGGAGGAGCGCAGCTTCACGCGCGCCGCAGCGCGGCTGGGCGTATCGCCTTCGGCGCTCAGCCACACGATGCGGCGCCTCGAGGAGCGGCTGCGCATCCAGCTCTTGGCTCGCAGCACCCGCAGCGTCTCGACCACGGAAGCCGGCGAGCGCTTGCTCGCCCGTCTTGGTCCGGCGATCGGAGAGATCTCCGACGCGGTGGAGGATCTGGGGCGCCTGCTCGACCGTCCCTCGGGGCGCGTCCGGATCACCGCCTCCCGAAGCGCCGCTCGAATGGTGGTCACGCCCATCCTGCCCCGGTTCATGCAGACCTATCCCGAGATCGTCGTCGAAATCCTTGTCGATCCTGCTCTGACCAACATCGTGGCGAAGCGGTTCGACGCCGGCATTCGCCTCGGCGAGTCCCTCGAGAAGGACGTGGTCGCCATATCCGTGACGGGCCCCCTTCGGATGGCCGTCGTCGGATCGCCGCAGTACTTCGCGTCGCATCCGCCCCCGTCAGCGCCTTCCGACCTCGGCAAATACCGCTGCATCAACTTCAGGCTGCCGACCGCGGGAACGATCTACAAGTGGGAATTCGAGCAGCGCCGCCACAAGACGGAGGTGGGTGTGGAAGGTCCGCTCGTCCTCGATGACGAAGGTCTCGTCATCGAAGCCGCGCTGGCCGGTGTGGGCCTCGCGTACGTAATCGAGGATCAGGTCGCGACGATGCTCGAGGCCGGCGCGCTGGTACGGGTACTCGCGGATTGGTGTCCGCCGTTCCCCGGTTTCTTTCTCTATTATCCGGGGCGGCGCCAGGTTTCCCCCGCACTTGCGGCGTTCATCGACGCCGTCCGGGTGCCGGCCAAGACAAGAAAGAGCCGTTGATCGACGGCTCCGGTGCGGCATCACAAGCCGTCGACACGGCAGCGCATGCCGAATTGGATACAGGAGCGAATGATGGGCTCACCGAGCTATACCTCAGCATTGATCGTCGGTGCCGGCCGAGGCTTGAGCGCGTCGCTTGCGCGGGTGCTCACCAAGGCGGGGCTTGCCGTCGCTTGCGCCGCGCGCGACGCGGCGAAGCTGGCGCCATTGCGCGCGGAAACCGGAGCTCGCGCCTTCGCCTGCGACGCCCGGAACGAGAGCGATGTACGGCGGCTGTTTGCCGACGTCGACCGCGAACAGGGCACACCGGACGTGGTCATCTACAACGCCAGCGCACGTACTCGCGGGCCGTTCGTCGAGCTCATCCCGACCGAGGTTCAACACGCGTTGCAGGTCACGGCGTTCGGCGCGTTTCTGGTCGCCCAGCAAGCTGCCGCCCGCATGCTGCCAAACCGGCACGGCGCGATCCTGTTCACCGGCGCGTCGGCGAGCGTGAAGGGATACGCGCAATCGGCGCCGTTCGCGATGGGCAAGTTCGCCCTGCGCGGACTCGCCCAGAGCCTCGCCCGCGAACTCTCGCCGCAGGGAATACACGTCGCGCACTTCGTCATTGATGGCGCGATTCGCGGTGCCGGACATGTCGACGATCCGGCCAATCCGGATGCGTTGCTGGATCCTGATGCGATCGCGCTCGCCTACCTCAACATACTCCGGCAGCCACGCAGTGCGTGGACCTGGGAGATCGAGTTGAGGCCGTGGACGGAGCGTTTTTGAGCGGTGACCGAATGCGGGCATAGATGGACTGTTCGGCCTTCGCCTGCTGCAGAATGTGGCAGACGCGGGTGAGGCCTGATAACACGCCTCCGATACGCGATAAACCCGTCCCCACCTGCGCGAAGGAGGATCGCAATGGCAACGACCATCGACGGCGTGCAAGCTTGTGTATTTGACGCGTACGGAACGCTGTTCGACTTCGCGTCGGCGACTGCGCGATGCAAGGACGACCTCGGCGAAAAGGCTGCAATGCTCACCGGTCTCTGGCGCGACAAGCAGCTGCAATACACGTGGCTGCGCGGGCTTCAGGGGCGACACGCCGACTTCTGGCAGGTTACTGGCGACACCCTCGATTTCGCGCTGGAAACGCTGGGAATCGACACACCGGGGCTGCGCGGCCGATTGATGGATCTCTATCTGACGCTCGAAGTGTTTCCCGAGGTGCCCGAGGTATTGCGCCGATTGAAGGGCGCAGGCATGGTCACTGCCATTCTATCCAATGGTTCGCCGCGCATGCTTGCGGCGGCGGTTGAAGGCGCGAAGATCGGATCGCTCATCGACGCCGTCATCTCGGTCGAGGAGGTTGGCGTGTTCAAGCCTCATCCCAAAGTCTACCAGCGCGCGGTCGACCGACTCGGTGTGGCGCCGGCACAGATTGCCTTCCAGTCGTCAAATGCATGGGACGCCTGGGCTGCCTCGGCGTTCGGGATGCGCGTGGTGTGGTGCAATCGTTATGGACAACGGCCGGAGCGGCTGCCTGGCAGCCCGGACGCGGTGATACGCACGCTTGCGGAGCTACCGCCGTTATTGGCAATCTAGCCGGCGCGCTGCTGCATCGCTCGCGGCCCGAAGGTTTCCAAAATCCCACTCGTGATGCAATATGGTGCGTCCGGAACCGACGTCCGCCATGACCCTTGCTGCCCCCGTGACCGTACGCGAAGTGGGTCTGCGCGACGGCCTGCAAAGCATTGCCCGCATTCTTCCGACCGCGCACAAATGCGAATGGATACGGGATGCGTACGAGGCCGGGCAGCGCGAGATCGAAGTGGGCTCTTTCGTGCCGCCGCGCCTGCTGCCGCAACTCGCGGACACGGCGGAACTCGTGGCCTTCGCCAAGACGCTGCCGGGGCTCGTCGTGTCGGTGCTCGTTCCCAATCTCAAGGGAGCCGAGCGCGCAATCGAATCCGGCGCGGACCTGATGCTGCTGCCGCTGTCGGCGAGCCATGCGCACAGCCTTGCCAATCTGCGCCGCACGCCTGACGAGGTCGTGCTCGAAATCGGGCGCATACGGGCGGCCCGCGATGCGGCCGGGTCCCGTTGCAGGATCGAGGTCGGCTTGAGCACCGCGTTCGGATGCACGATCCAGGGCCGCGTCGAGCCGGCAGAAGTGCTGCGTCTCCTGCAGGCCGCGCTCGATGCCGGCGCCGATCGCGTCGGTCTTGCCGACACGGTGGGATACGCCGACCCGCTGATGGTTCAGCAACTGTTCGAGCGCGCGTTTCGCATCGCCGGCGATCGGCTCGCGTGCGGGCACTTCCACGACACCCGGGGACTCGGGCTCGCCAACGTCTTCGCCGCCTGGCAGACCGGCGTGCGCCGCTTCGACGCCTGCCTCGGAGGGATCGGCGGCTGTCCCCATGCACCGGGCGCGAGCGGCAATGTTGCGACCGAGGACGCCGTCTATCTCTTTCGCAGCATGGGCGTCGACACCGGCCAGGATTTCGAGCGGCTGCTGGCGTTGCGCGCGAAGGTCGCGAGGTGGCTGGACGGCGAGACGCTCCACGGGACGCTGTGGCGCGCCGGCCTTCCGAAGACGCTGCTGCCCGCCGATGCGGCGGGCACTCGCGCATCATCGGAGAGCGGATCCCGTGGCTGAAACGAAGGCGCCGCTGCCACTGGCCGGGTTGCGCGTCGTCGAGTTCACGCACATGGTCATGGGGCCGACCTGCGGCATGATGCTCGCGGACATGGGCGCGGAAGTGGTCAAGGTCGAACCCGTCGATGGCGATCCCACGCGTCGCTTGCTTGGCGCGGGCGCCGGCTTCTTCCCGATGTTCAATCGCAACAAGAAGAGCATCGCGATCGACCTGCACGCGCCTGCGGGCGCCGAGGCCGCGCGCAGGCTCGCCGCGAACGCGGACGTCGTGATCGAGAATTTCAAGCCGGGGACGATGACCAAGTACGGGCTCGACTACGTGACGCTGGCGAAGACGAATCCGCGCGTCATTTACGTCAGCCACAAGGGCTTCCTCCCCGGCCCGTATGTGAACCGCACGGCGCTGGATGAAGTGGTGCAGATGATGGGCGGACTCGCCTACATGACGGGACGCCCCGGCGATCCGTTGCGCGCGGGCACCAGCGTCAACGACATCATGGGCGGGCTCTTCGGCGCGATCGGCACGCTGGGCGCCCTGATCCAGCGCGGCGTCACCGGCCGCGGCATGGAAGTGCAGTCGGCGCTGTTCGAGAACAACGTGTTTCTGGTCGGGCAGCACATGCTGCAGTTCGCGGTGACCGGTAGGCATCCCGCTCCGATGCCGGCGCGCGACAGTCCGTGGGCGATCTACGACGTCTTCACGGTCCGCGACGGCGAGCAGATCTTCCTTGCCGCCGTGAGCGACGCGCAGTGGCTCGTCTTCTGCGACACCCTCGGCTTCGCCGACCTCAAGGCCGACCCTGCGCTCGCGACCAACAACGAGCGCGTGCAGGTCCGCGCCACGCTGCTGGCGACGATTCGCGAGCGGCTGGCGATGCGAACCGCGGGCGAGCTCGCGACGCTGTTCGAGAATGCGGGCCTGCCGTTCGCTCCGATCCGCAGGCCCGAGGACCTGTACGACGATCCCCATCTCCTCGCCACGGGCGGCCTCGCCGACGTCCGCCTGCCTGATGGTCCCAAGGCGGGCCAGATGGTGAAGACGACGCTGTTTCCCATCACGATGGACGGGCATCGCCTCGGCGTGCGCATCGACCCGCCAGTGAAAGGCGCGCACACGCGCGAGCTCCTGGGCTCGATCGGTTACGCGCCCGGCGAGATCGACGCCCTGTTCGCAAAGAAGGCCGTCGCCTGACGACGTGCGACGGACCAAAAGCGGTAGGCCTCGAGGCGCAGTGACCTTCGGCGGTATCCCTTAGATCGGCAGGAACACGGCCGTCGCGAGACTTTGGGTGACACGTCGGATGGTACGGTTGGTCCGCTGCGCCATGACGAGCGCGAGCGTGTCCTGGTACGCGACGAGCTTTCCCATCTCGCGCTCGAACGAGAGATTGGCCACCGCTCCGGACATTTCGTTGCTGAGCAGCATCAGCTCGCCGTTCGCGTTGCGGCTGTTGGCAAGCTTCCAGGCTGCAATCTCGATATTGCGCGCCGCGTTGTACAGACGCTGGGCGTCGAGACTATCGGTCAGGTAGAACTGCGTCTTGTCGTCATAGGCCCGTGCGATCATGCTTCCGAGGCCGATCCCGAACGCGAACACCCGGTCGCCCGTGAAGCCCGGACTGAAAGCGATCTGCAAGGCCTCGATCCCTCGCGCGTTGGAGAGCTCTGCAAAGCGCCACGCATGGCGGGGATCGAACGCGCGAGCCACTGCGGCTTCCGGCGTGGCATCGCCGCTCTTCCTCAGCTCTCTCGGATTGCGCCGGTAGAGTTTTTCCATCAGAAGCCTTGCCGATGCGATGCTTTCTCGCAGGTGCACCTCGGCAACGGCGTCGATATCGCTCTTCAGGAGTTCGTTTGCGCTAAAGGACTCTTCCCGAGGTGGCGGGCGGTGTCCCGTCGAAGGGGCGGTCGGGGGATAGCTCGGCGTCGATGTGCAGGCGGCCACCAAGCCCAGGGCGACAACAAGGCTCCAGCGACTTAGGCGCGGCGTCCGGCTGCACAAACGGATTGCTTCCACGCAACCCCCGCCGTCGTTTGCGGTCCAGCGCCCGGCAATGCCCCGAGCCGTGCGCTGCCAGCCCTAGGAGCCTGTCGGGCCTGATTTCACGTATGCGTTGCCGGGCCAAAAAGCGATGGATGCGCGGCGCGAGGCGCAGCGAATATCGTGAATCTTCGCAAGCCGAGCAACAAAGCAGACGCGCTTTTTGGCAGCGGCACCCAAATGAGCGAAGGGACGGGGCGCTTTGGGCGCCTCAGTTTGCCTCATGCTGCGTTGCTCGCCCTCGGCATATTCCCGATATGCTCTCGGGCTCGCGCCTTGAACTGCGCCCAAACCGCCTCCGTCGCATACGCGAAATCAAGTCCGACAGGCTCCTAGGCGCTCAAAGACGCTGGTTGGGTTTCAGGTCCTTCGGTATCGGCGACACGGCCTTCACTTCTTCGAGCGCGGTGGTACAGACGCCCGCCCAATGATTGAAGAGCAGGCGGAAATCGTAGAGGGTGGTTGCGTGGCTCGCTATCTGCCGGCCGAGGTTTTGGGTCGCGCGCCTGTCTGCGACCCGCCCGAGCAAGGCGTTGGTGGCCGAATCGCGGACTTCCACGATCAGCGCAGCCTGACCGGCGGTGATGATCCACGTCGTCCCCGGGCCGCTTTGGCCAAGCGGCGCGTTGACATCGAGATCCAGGATCGCCGAGTTCACCCGCAGCACATCGGGCCCGGGGGCGGTAACCACATCGTATCCGGCCTTGCGAAATGCGTCGCGAAAAATGTCGTCGAAATTGGTTTGCGCGGCAGCCATGATCTGGTTGGCCTGATCCTGCGTCACCCAGTTTCCCACCGAGGCGTTGAGGTTGTAGTCCTTCATCCAGTTGGGCCGGAAGGCGACCTGGGTGGTGCCGACGATCACCTTGGTGTAAGGGCGGAAATCGGCCCCCGGCCGCAACCACGCCAATTCCATGCGACGCGGAGTGACCTTTACCAGGCCGTCGGGCGAATCCGGCGCCTGGCCCGAGGCAAGGCTCGCAAGGCCGAAGAATGCCAACAGCGCAACGATGTGGGACCACCGACTAACGGTCATGATTGAGCGTCCTTTCTCGAGCGGGAACACGCCCCCGACACGGGGTTTGGAATCGACCTGTCAAGGGCAAGATTCTACTCGATGCAACGCGGATCAAGGCTCGCGAATGTAGTGGCTGCGTCTCTGATTGGCACAATGGCCACGTTCGACCCAAGCCTGGCACGGCGCGACCAGTCATCATGCTCAGCGGTAATAGACGTCCACCTTGCCCTTGAGCTTGATCAGCAACGGACGGCCTTTGCGGTCCACCGTCTTGCCCGCCGGCACCTTGACCCATCCTTCGCTGACGCAGTACTCCTCGACGTCCTTGCGTTCCTTGTCGTTCAGACGGATGCCGATGCCGTGCTCCAACACGTCGGCCGCGTGATAGGGGCTGCGCGTGTCTACCGACAGGCGGTCGGGAAGTGGCGGGCGTTGAGTGGTTTCATTCATGTCCCGAACCTCGAACGGCTTCACTTGCGCAATCAGACAGCTTTTTAGTAGCGCAACATCGATTGAAACGGCGCAACATCGCCGGGTTAGTGTGACGCAGATTTGTCCTGATTGAGCATCCCATCATCTACGCCAAATTTCGACGCGAGCTGACGGGAGAATTTAGCGAGGTCGATGACGACCCGCTCGTGAGTGCCAATGCCGATCACCTCGGCGCCCTCCATCGCCCGGATCGCGAACTCGATGCGTCGCCCATCGATCTTGGAAACCTCCGCTTCACCGGTCACGCTCCGGCCCGCCGGAGTCGCGGCAATGTGACGGACATCGACTCGCGTACCGAGCGCGGTTTCGCCGGCATCGAGGTAGGGCTTCATTGCATTGAGCGCCGCGTTCTCCATGATCATGATCATGACCGGTGTCGCCAAGACCGGAGGCAACGTCGCATCCTTGAATCGGTTGGCGAGGTGATCGGGCGCGATGACGAGACTGAACGACCCTTTGGCTCCAAGCGGCATCTGTTGCATGACGTTTCCTTCGAGTGAAGCGCTCACCGTTTACGACGTTCGCAGGTCATCTCCCGTTCGTCAAGCCACTTGAAGCCGCGTCATTGCAGTGACGCTGCCCGGCGGTCCGCGACGATAGAGAAAAACGGCCCGCCATTCGGCGGGCCGTCCTGATTTGGTTGCTGGGTACCGATCAATGCGGACCTACGGGATGCCGCATCACAAAGATTCACTCCAGGCCCATCCGCGCGGGGGAATGTAAAGTCCGTTTGAACCCAGAAAATTTGTGGCTGCCGCACGGCAGGTCTCCGAACCAAGCTGGGCCAAGCTGAATCCAAGTCTTGTGCCGAGCCGATTCGCATGAAGCTTCCAGAGCCAACACCCGCTGCATTGAACGAGGAGCTGCCTGACAGCCCCATCGGCTCCGCTGCCCGCGCCTTGCCCGCGGGTGCCTGGTTGGACGAGCTCGAGGTGGAGGAAATCATCGGCGAGGGCAGCGTTGCGATCGTCTACGCAGCCACGGACCGCGCGCTCGCGGTCCCGGTGGCGATCGCGGAGTACATGCCGGCGCGGCTGGCACAGCGTAATGATGACGCGCAGGTCACGCCACGGACTGCCGCGCAGGCCGATGCCTTTGCGAAAGGGCTTAAGGCCTTTATCAATGAAACCCGCACGCTGGCCCGATGCGACCATCCCTCGCTGGTGCGCATCGTGCGTCAATGGGAAGCCAATGCAACAGCCTACCGCGTCATGCCGCGCTACCCGGCGAGGCGGCTGCTCGAGGTGCGCCGGGGGATGAACGAACCACCCGACGAGGAGGCACTGCGCGCGCTGCTTGACGCGCTGCTAGGCGCGCTGGGGGCGTTTCACCAAGCAGGCGGATGTCATGGCAAGGTCACGCCGTCCAATATCTTGCTGCTGGCCGACAACCGACCGCTGCTGCTGGGCCCCGGTGCAGCGGGCCGGGCAATCGCCAGCGACCGGATCGATGCGCTGATGACCAGCGTGGAACCCTCGTTCGCGCCGATCGAGCAGCTTGTCGAAGCCGACAATCCGCTCCATCCCTCGGTCGACCTCTACGCGTTGGCTGGCGTCGCGCGCTACTGGATGAGCGGGCAGTTGCCCGCGCCAGCCTTCGGCGCGCCCAGCACCGCACGGCGCGAAACACTCGCAGACACGGTGCAACGGCTGCGCCTGACCTGGCCGCGGCTGCACTACAGCGCATCCCTGTTGGACGCGCTCGACAGCGCCTTGTCGATCTATCCCGCGGAGCGACCGCAAAGCGTCGCGCAGATGCGCGCGCGCCTGGATGCCGCACGTCCAGCCGCAGGCAGGCCGTCAGCCCGGCATCGAACCGCTGCCCGTGTGCCTAACGATGCCGTGCCATCGTCGCCGGTGCCGGCCCCGCAGCCCGCGCCTCCGGCCCGTGTGGCGCAAGATCTCGATGCCGTAATGGCGTTCGCGCCCGATCCCGACCCCCTGCCAGCTTCCGGCGTCGCTCGCATCGATGATGATCGGCCGGTGCGCACGGCTTTCGCACGCCATGCGTTCAAACCCCGACGCATCGCAATCCGGAGCGGCGCGGTGCTGGTACTTCTGGCGCTGCTGCTTTATCGGCATGGATGAGTTTCGCCAGGAACGCCGAGTTGGGCGCGTGCTCGATGTGCTTGGCATCAGCCGTGGCACTGGCGCTGGGGACAGCGCAACTGTTTCCGCGCCCGCCGCAGGCCCTGCGGCGCAGGCAACACCTGCGATTGCCGCGGACGCCGTGGCCGCGAAGCCGATGCCAACGGAGCCAACCGCCGCAGACTCACCGGCGGGCGCCACTGCGCCTGAGTCTCCCGTCCGCGCCCCGATGGCCGCGGACGCCGGGGCCGCGAAGCCGATGCCGACGGAGCCCACCGCCGCGGACTCGCTGGCGGGCGTCACCGCACCCGCCTCTCCCGCCAATCCCAACGACGCAACGCCGGCAGCCGCAGCTACCGCCGCGCCGGCTGCAGTCGCGCAGCCGCCCACCACCACCCCGCCCCCAACGCGCGTGGCGCAGCAACATGCCTCGCGCGCTCCGACCAACTCCGCGCGAGGCCTGCGGTGACCGTACGCAGTTCTCGCTGTACCGCTGCATGCAAAAGCAATGCAGCGAGGGCCGGTGGGCATCGCATGCCCAATGCGAACACCTGCGTGCCACCGATAGCGTCGACTAACGCGCAGCGGTCCTGCCAGTAACGGAAGTGACAGGCCGCCTCTGATCGATGGCGGATGCAACCCGCAGTGGACGAAATCCGCCTCGGCCCCGTTCCGGCTTGCGTTAGCGCTTCGGGGCTGACGGGATCCAACCCTGACGATGACGATCCGCGTCAACACCAGTCTCCCAATCAACGATGGGATGTAATCGTGCAAAGTACACGCGAAGTTTGATGATGTCGTCCATGACTTCGCTTGGAAAACCGCGCCGCCCACCGCGTTGATCGTGCAGAAGCGAGTAGATGAACGCGCTGCAATCTCTGGGGTTGTCCCAGTTGGAGGCAATGAGATTTGCCAGGCGCGCAAATTGCCTCGCCAATTCCAGTGGCCGAAACTCGTCCGGTACCGCTTCCAGCCAGCGGAGGGTCGCCGGCAAAAGCACATTCGCTGGTTGGGCCTTGCGGCGCCCGACCCAATCTGTTTGGTTGTCGGAGATCCCGCTCTGCGCAGGGGGTGCGTGCGTGTCGATGTGCGCACCATGGACCACATCGGATTCAGGCGCGACGACCGAGTGTTTCGGGCGGTAAATGGATGGCACGGTGGATTCTCTCGCCCAATGCGAACAGGATTTCGCGCATTCCGGGAGCCACGCTCTCCGATCAATTCAATTCAGCGAGCGCGGTTTGTCCTCAGCTAAGTAGTCTAGCCACGACGTCGCGAAACATCAACTCTCGGCGCGCGGTTCGCGGCCGCGCCAATCCGGCGGGGCGGCAATCCGTACGCGTTCGACGAATCAAGATTACTGGCGACCCGACGAACAGTGCAAACAAGCCGACGTTCGGCGAAATCATCCACCTTCGATGGCCAGGACGATCGACGATATCGTGGCGCCAGCGATTACAATCAATATTCCCGCGAAGAAGATTCGCACGGTAACCCGATAGCGCGACAGGATCTCGTCGCGAACGTCGAGCGCCCGAAACAATGCGATCAGTTGGAGCACAATCCCCGCGCCCGTCAAGATCGCTGCGCCGGTCGATGACGGAGTCCATGACCCGGGAGCCTCGAAGCTCCAGAAACGCAGGAACGCAATGGAAAGGCTTAGAAACAGCGCGATGGCCGTTACCAGGCCCTGACGATATCCCACCGGCACGGTGTTTGTCTCCTCAACGCGCGTATCGCGATTGTTTGCTTTGCTCAAGGTGAGAGGAAGCGTGTCCGTCTGGATGCGAGGAATCACGAGGTTCCGGAGGCGGCCGCATTCGTCATGGTCTCTCGACTGCCTTCCTCCAACGCGAGCTCCAAGGCCTGCGCGAGCTTCAACCCGCGGCCGTCCTGCCAGGCGCGGTCGAAGATGGCGTCGTCGGCGAGCGCCGCACGCGCCGTAGCGATGTGCTGGTCATAGCGCGGGCGATCTGCCGGTGACAGCGGTGTTCCAATCTCTTCGCGCAGTCGCTCCGCGGCGCCCCAGATGCGCGCGGCGCGAGGCGAATCGCCCAGATCGGCGACCACGGCCGCGAGCGCCTCCAGCGCACGGGCAATCCCCAACCGGTCGGAGAGTTCGCACCGGGTTGCCAGGGATTCCTTGAACAGCGCACGGGCTCGGATGAAATCGCCTTGCACATGAGCGACGACGCCCAGGTTCTGCAAGCTCGATGCAATGCCATCCTTGTCCTTCAACTCCCGACCAATGGCGAGGCTCTCCTCGATTTGCGCCCGGGCGGATGCAAGATCGCCAACATCGATGGCCACACTCCCCAGATTGTTCAAAGCGTCGGCCATGTGCGCGCGATTTCCCGTTTCGCGCGCGATGGCCAAGGCCTCCAGCGACAATGCCTGGGCGGCACTCAAATCCTTGAGTTCGTGGGCGACATTGCCCAGGTTTCCCAGCACGCCTGGTATGCCGGGCAGGTCCAAGAGTTCGCGTCGGATCGCGAGACACTCCTCGTAGAGCGCCCGTGCGACGAGATAGTGGCCCTGCTCGACGGCCACATTCCCGAGGTTGTTGAGCGACCGGGCGATACCGGGGCGGTCGCGCAGTTCCCGGGAGATCGCGAGGCTCTCCTCGGAGAGCGCCCGGGCCGCGGGATAGTCAGTCTGATTCCACGCCAGGATGCCCGCGGCATTGAGCGCTTTCGCATAGTCCGGCGTTCGCGGGGCGGCGTCGTACTTGGCCAGCGCTCGCGCGCACCACTCGCGCCCCTCCGCGAGATGTCCCCGGGTTGCCCAGAAGCGATTGAGCGCCCCGCAAAGCCTCAAATCCTCCTGCAATTGCGCGTCCGCGAGACTCCACTCCAGAGCCGACCGCAGGTTGTCGTGCTCCTCCTCCAGACGTTGAAGCCACTCGGCCTGCCGGACGCCCAGCAGCTCCGGTTCCGCCGCTTCGGCCAGCGCCAGAAAATAGTTGCGATGTCGTACGCGGACGTCTTCTCCGCCGCCGTTCTCGAGAAGCCGCTCGCGGGCATATTGGCGCACCGTCTCCAACATCCGGTAACGACAAGTGCCGTCGCTTTGCTCCACGACCACCAGGCTCTTGTCGACGAGCGAGGAAAGAAGATCGAGCACGTCAAATTGCTCCACCCCGCCGCCGGCGCAAACCCGCTCAGACGCGGCGAGCGTCCACCCTCCGACGAACACCGAGAGCCGTTGCGCCGTGAACTTTTCCGAATCGCTCAAGAGGTCGTAGCTCCAGTCGATGAGCGAGCGCAGCGTTTGTTGCCGCGGCAACGCCGTGCGAGAACCCCCGGTAAGCAGTCGGAAACGTTCGTCCAGCTTGCTATTGATCTCCTCGACCGCAAGGGACCGCACCCTCGCCGCCGCCAACTCGATGGCCAGTGGAATCCCATCCAGCCGATAACAGATGGAAGCGAGCGCGGAAGCATTCTGTTGGGTCACTTGGAAATCCGGGCGAGCGAGCAAGGCGCGATCGTTGAACAGTTGTACCGCCTCGAATGGGCACGATGTACAGCGGCGTGTGCACCTGTTTGGGATCGGGAAGCGACAGCGAAGGCACCCGATATGTCTGCTCGCCGCCAATGCCGAGCGCTTCCCGGCTGCTCGCAAGAATCGTCAGATGCGTGCATTGGCGCACGAGTGCGTCGGCCAGCTGCGCGCAGCCATCGAGCAGGTGCTCGCAGTTATCGAGCAGCAACAGCAGCCGTTTGTCCTTGAGGTGCGCCGTGAGCGTCTGCACGATTGGCTGGCCCGGCTCTTCCTTCAGGCCGAGCACGCTCGCCGCCGTCTGGGGCACGAGGCCCGAGTCCGCGAGCGGCGCAAGTTCCACCAACCATGCGCCGTCGGGGAAGCGCTCGAGGGAATCGGCGGCGACCTGCAGGCACAGACGCGTCTTGCCGCAGCCGCCCGAGCCCGTAAGCGTCAGCAAGCGGTTCTTGGCCAGTAGGCGCTTCAAGTCCGCGACTTGCTGCTCACGTCCAATGAAGCTCGTGGCCTGCTGCGGCAGGTTGTTCGGTGTGGCCTCCAGCGAGCGCAGCGCAGGAAACGCCTGCCGCAATAGCGGGTGCACCACTTGATAGACGTGTTCGGGGGTCGACAGATCCCTGAGCCGGACCCGACCGAGATCGCGCAGCGAAAGTGCTGCTGGAAGCGTTTCCCGCAAGCCATCGACCACGGCTTGTGACAGCAGCACCTGGCCGCCGTGCGCGGCACTCATGATCCGCGCCGCCCGATTGACCGGGCTGCCGAAGTAATCGTTATCGCGACGCTCGACCGTCCCCGCGTGCAGCCCGCAGCGCACCCGCAGCGGCACTCCACCCGTCGCGGCAGGATCGGTGAGCGCCTGTTGCAGGTCCACCGTCGCGGCGATTGCGTCCGCCGCATCGTCAAAGACAGCGTGCACACCGTCGCCGGTCGTCTTCACCACTGCGCCGTGATGACCCTCAATAGCCTTGCGCGCCAGCGCGTCGTGGGCGGCCAGAGCGTGCCTCATCCGGTCAGGCTGTTCCTCCCAAAGGCGGGTGCTGCCCTCGATATCGGTGAACAAGAACGTTACCGTGCCCGTTACCAATGGACGGTCAGCGTGTACGGGCATTGGCATCGAAGTGAGGGACGAATGACGGCTACATCGGATTCTGCGAGCCCGCCGTCCAGGGCGCAACCTGGCTGGCCGCTGCCGGCAACGGCCGATCTACCGACGAGCTGGCCTGCGGTTTACTTGGCGGACGCCGTGGCCAACCGTCCGGCTGCGGCCAGAAGTGGTTCATCAAGAGAGGGAGCCAATGCTCACGGAGTCCAGCGTGCGCACGACCTGAACCTTCTGCGGTTCCTCGAACGTCGGGTCGAGCGCGTCAGACTCGGTCCAGCGGTTTATCGGCGCGTAGATTCAGTGCGCGTTGGCTCTCCCCTGTTGACGGCTCGTTCGGACATGTGAGAATCGACGCCCAAGTCACAGGAGTGCATATGACAATGGACCGGATGCGGTTCACGAATGTCTCTGGAGTGCTGCTTTGGCAAGGTCATGACCGGCGGGCCCGTCAGATCGACAGGCGCACAGGACACGGTGCCATCCTGCCCCGCGCCAGCAGCAGTGCCCGAGCAGCTAGGGCGGAGCACACTTGAGCTCCACCGGTTCCAGCGACGCGCCAACAGCCGACACATGAGCCCCGAGCACAAGCGACTTACGTATGCGCTGCTGCTCTCGCTGCTGATCCACTCGTTCCTATTGAGCCTGATTTTCGGTGGCCATGGATTGTGGCGTCCGGGCTTCGGCTTCCCGTGGCAGGATCGCCGCATAGAGGAACCCGATCTGCGCGTTGTCGTCGTTGCGCCGCAGGTCACAGCACCGGAGCCGGCGGACACGCCGGTCACGGAACCGTCGCAGCAGGCATCGGTCGAGCAGCCGGTTGCCAGTGCGCCGGCGCTGACGCCATCCGCGTCCCGCCCGCCGACCCCGCGGCAGACTGCACCAGCGATCGTGGCGGAAGCCAACCCGAGGGCAGCGGCCAATGCACGGACAGAGGCGGCGACCGGTGCGGCCCCTGCGCAAACGCCATTGCACGGCGATCAGCCAAGCGACGCGGCGCCCCCGCCGATCCAGGCGCCGGCCGTGATCGCCGTGACGCGGCCCGACGAGCCCACGTGGGTCGTGCCCGTTCCTCCAGCGCTGCCAGTGCCGGTCATCCCGCCAGCGCCACGCATCTCGATTCCGGAAACCGCGATGCCGCCGCTTCGAGATGCCGGCGATCAAGCGCGCGCGCGCATCGACCAGGGCGCGGAGGAGCGAGCCGTTGAACTGGCCAAGGCCGTTCCTTCCAAGCAGGAGGGGGAACAGCAAACGGAGCAGTTGGAGGCGGCGCAGCGAGACGCCGTCCGTCAGGAAGCGGCGCGGGTCGAGAACGCGCGGATGGAGGCCGAACGGCAGGAAGCAGCACAGCAGGAGGCAGCACGGCAGGAGGCGGCACGGCAGGAGGCAGCACGGCAGGAGGCGGCACGGCAGGAAGCGGCACGGCAGGAGGCGGCGCGGCAGGAA
Source organism: uncultured beta proteobacterium (assembly GCA_963846855.1). GTDB lineage: Bacteria > Pseudomonadota > Gammaproteobacteria > Burkholderiales > Casimicrobiaceae > CAIWHR01. The sequence goes on along the minus strand of CAWJXK010000008.1, from coordinate 971,469 downwards.
CGCACGGAGGAGGCGAACGGCAGGAAGCAGCACAGCAGGAAACAGCACAGCAGGAAGCAGCACAACAGGAAGCAGCACGGCAGGAAGCAGCACAGCAGGAAGCGGCACGGCAGGAAGCGGCAGCGACAGGAAGCGGCACGGCAGGAAGCAGCACAGCAGGAAGCGGCACGGCAGGAGGCTGCACGGCAGGAAGCGGCACGACAGGAAGCGGCACGACAGGAAGCGGCACGGCAGGAAGCGGCACGGCAGGAAGCGGCACGACAGGAAGCGGCACAAGCCGAGAACGCACGAGAAGCGAAGCTTCGGGCGATTGGACGACAGTTGGACGAGGAGGCCGCGCGGCGTGACGCGGCAACGGCTGCAGCGGGCCCGTCAGCCTCGCTGCCACTCTCGTTGAGCAGCGCACGTCGATACAGGCTATGGGGTCGCACTGACCCCAACGCGGAACTCATCCTGTACGCAGAGGCTTGGGCCCGGAAGATCCAGCTGAACATGACGATCGACATGGTCCGCGAAGCGGTAAAGCAGCCTCACACCGATCCCCTCGTGACGGTGGCCATTCGGAGCGACGGCTCGGTGGAGTCGGTGACCTTCGTTCTATCCAGCGGCGTGCCGGCCATCGACGAAGCGATACGAAGCATCGTGGACCGCCAGAAGCCCTACCAGGCGTTCCCGCCGGGCCTGGCCCGCGAGTACGACGTGATCGAGATCCGCCGAACCTGGTACTTCGATGTGGCGATCCGGCTGTACTGATGGGACAGTGACCGGCATCAGGCGATTCTCAACGCATTGCCAGTCGCCTCGTCAGCCGACTTTGCCTCGCGGCTCCATCATCGTCACGGTGCAACGTGCCGACGCGCTCCAACGGTGCTATGCTTCTGATCGGCCCTGCCGGCTTTCGCTCATATTCACGACTCATCAGACCCGAAGGGATTGCAAAAATGGCGAAATCTCAGCTTGCGTTGTTTATCGACGAGATCAAAGCGGACGATGCGCTTATGCGCAGGGTTTTGGCTGCGGAGAAGGCTACCAAGAAGGAGAGTGACAAACTGATACGCCAGGCGGGGGCCTTAAGAAGGTCGAACCTGAGGACGATCAAGAAGATCGCGAAGCAGGCGGGTTTCGACATCTCTGCCAATATTGTCTCGCCGAAAAGTGTTAGTGTCGTCCCGAGCGCCTTGGAAAAAGCAATCTCGAAGGAAGGTTGCTGGTTGACTTGCTGCTTGGTCGAGACCTCGACGGCTTTCCATCTGCCGGATGGGCGCGAACGGGTGAATCCAGCCTAGCCGCGGCTTTCGTCGAGTCCTGCCTTCGTGCCAAGCCGGTCGCGGCGCGCGCGCTCCGCCGATCGGGACGACACGGAGCTTTGCTGGTCGCGAGCGCTCGAGGTGCGCGATCCTTGCTTCTTTCGACGCCGGATCGAGTGGGAGGGGATATCCGTCGAAGGCGCGCGGCTTTTTTTTGAATCGCCGATCGGATCGGACGCCGCGAGCACATTTGGAACCGTGCAGCGCTGGTTGCAGCAGTCGACGCCGATCCTGGAAACAAGCCTGCCTTTACGCCCGCGCCATCCGCCTTTCGGCGAGCTCTGGGAGAGACTCGCGGGGCCGGCCATGGTCCAGCTCGCGGCTCTCCTGTCGGTCGATGCGGCCCATCATTATTGCGCGGACCGCGAATCGTGGGGGCCTTGCGCGGGTCTTCACCGGGACCTTTGCGCCGACCTCATCGCCAGGCTGTGTGAGATCTGCGAGCCCACCCTACTCGCTGAATTCAATTTGCGGCGAACGGAGAGCGACATCGTATTCGCAAATCTCGCCGCTGAGGATTCCGCGCCCAGACGCACGATCTATTGTCGATTCCTTGAGGAGCTGCGCGCGGACGGGCTGACCGAGCTTACGGCGAAATTTCCCGTTCTGAAGCGGCAACTCGCGGGAGCGATGGACAGCTGGCTGACGTCAAGATCGGAATTGCTGACCAGAATTCATATTGATCACGAAGAGCTGCGCCGGCTATTTGCTCTGCCGACGGATGCGCGACCGCTCTCCGCAGATTTTGATTTGAGCGATCCTCACTGCGGCGGCAGGACGGTCGCCACACTGCTTTTTGCCGGCAAGTCGTCGCCGGACGCGATTTGCAAGATCGTCTACAAGCCGAAGGACCTACGCCTGGACTGCGCGTTCCAACAGGTCCTCTCGTCGCTAGCGCCGCCGACGTCAAAGGATCGCCCTTTTCGAACCCTGACGGTGCTTGCGCGGAGCGGCTACGGCTACATGGAGTGGGTTGAGCATGAAACCTGTGCAACGACAGCCGAGCTCCGATCCTTCTACCGCAATGCAGGTCGACTCACTGCCATTCTCTACGTTCTTGGCGGCACGGATTGCCACCACGAGAACCTGGTCGCGGCGGGGGAACAGCTCCTTCTCATTGATGCGGAGACGCTCTTTGAAGGCGCGCCCAAGTCTGAAGCGCCTCCCGGCCAGGAGCAGAACCGAGCCTTGCAGCTACAGGGACGGATTGAGAATTCCGTCATCCGCACCGGGTTGCTGCCACGATGGTTCTTTGCCGGCAAACAAAGGGTGCGGTTGGACCTCAGCGCATTGGGTATTGATCCGCCTTCGGCGCGACGCCAAACAACAATCGGATGGATTCTCCCCAACAGCGACGGAATGATCGATGGCGAGGTCGAGACGCTTGCTCGCGTTCCGACTTCGCTTCCGGTTGGAGAGGGCGAGTCGAACAGAATTGCCGAATTCCTCGAACCCTACTGCGATGGCTTCAGAGACGAGTTGACGCAAATTCAGGAGCATCGGCCCCAGTGGATTGACGAACGCGGCCTTCTCTCGGCGTTCAAAGGGCTCCGGCGGAGGTTTCTGCCGAGACCAACCTGGTTCTATTTGTGGTTGAGATCTCTGCAAAGAGAGCCTTTGAGCCTGTCGTCCGACTTTGCGCAGAGGTTGGCACTGGAGAACTTGGCGCTCAAATATCTGGGAGATCCCGACAGGCCGGGAACGTGGCGGCTGCTTCGGCACGAACAGGCCCAGATGGAGGGTCTCGACGTTCCGTTCTTCGACCAGCCAATCGACAGCGCTGATCTGCGCCTGCTCGACGGCTCGATCGTGAGCGGTCTTTATGAACTGGCCGGCTACGACAACGCCCGCCAAAAAATTCTGCGGCTCGACGCAGCGTCGATCGAATTTCAGATCCAGCTCATTCGCGGAATGGTCGGAGCGAAGACCATGCGTCTTCGCCATACGATCGAACCCGACACTGCGTCGGAGCGACCGGGTCCCGGCTGGTCCGGCGAGGACAATCTCAGCGAGGCCGAGGCGCTGGCGGCCGCTCTGGTCGGGCAGGCGGTCTACGACAGCGAATGCGCGGAGTGGCTTGGAGTCGAGCCCGCGGAGGACGTGGAGACGGTTCGATATGGCCCCGTCGGACCAACGCTCTATGGGGGCCGCACAGGCATCGCCCTGTTCCTGGCCTATGGAGCGGGAGCGGCTGCTGGCGATGTTCGCCGGCGCGCCGCGCTAGGCGCCTGCTGGGACTTGCGCCGGCTGGTTTCTTCTGGAAGCCCCGACGAATTGCGCCGATGGTGGCGCGAGCGTTCGCTAGGACTTGGTGGCTGCGGCGGCATGTTGCTGGCGCTTCTTCATCTTGAAGATCTCCTCGCCGAGACGTGGGAGCAGACATCCCGCGGGCTGTCGCCACTCGTCGAAGCTCTTGACGTGGAATTGATCAGAGCCGACGCGCGATTGGACATCATGCTTGGTTGCGCCGGATTGATCGGTCCACTCCTTCAGCTCGGCACGGCGAGAGCTCTTGAGCTGGCCAGGGAGGCCGGAGACTATCTGGTTCACCGGCAGGATCGAGGCGGCGGATGGACAATCGAATCGATTGGCCCGACCCCGCTTACCGGCTTCTCGCATGGAGCGGCCGGAATCGTCGCTGCGCTTGGGCGGCTTCACGCGACTACGGGAGACGGTCGCTACCTCGAGGCGGCCGAGAACGGACTGCGATACGAACGAGCAACCTACGATCCGGCGGCGAGAAACTGGCCGGATCTTCGGCCGCCATTGAATCCGCGAACGCCGAGATTCATGCTCAGCTGGTGCCACGGCGCTCCAGGAATTGCGCTGTCGAGGATGTGCCTGGCCACGACGCCGTTATGGAATGCGACCGTGGAGGCCGACCTCAATCGGGCGCTGGCGTTGACGACAATGCCGGACTTTGGCGAAGATTCATTGTGTTGCGGCAGGTTCGGCCGCGCGGCGATCTTGAGACTTGCGAATCGACAGGGCGGCGAACGCAAATGGCTGGACGCCGCAAAGCGCCTCGAAGAGCAGGCTCTAGACGCCAAGCGTCGTGCTGGCGCGTTTAGCTTCCAGGACGCACCAAGTTTATTCACCGGCGCCGCGGGCGTTGGTCTCGCGTTGCTGGAGAGCGTTGGATCTGGAGAACACGCGATTCTGAGCTCTCTCCTTTCGGCGGGATTATATGTCGCTCCGGCCGCCAAGTAGTGTTCGAAGGCCGACTTGCCGTCGGTGCTCGTGACGACCCATGATGGGCGGAAAGACAACATCTGATGTTACCCACGAACAGTGGACAGTCCGATCAGGCGCTGGTTGATTCCTCGAAGGCTAACGGAGCCACATAGTTGATGGTGGAGTGGCGGCGCTGGCGGTTGTAGAAGACTTCCATGTAATCGAACAGGCTGGCGCGTGCTTGGTCCCCAGTCCTGTAATCGCAGTGCATTACAAGCTCCGTCTCTAGGGAGTGGAAGAAGCTCTCCATCGGCGCGTTGTCCCAGCAATTCCCCTTGCGGCTCATGCTCTGTCGGATCCCGTGCTTCCTAATGAGGTCCAGGTATAGCGAGGTTGCGTAGGTTGAGCCTCGATCGGAGTGTACGAGCGCGGGAACGCCACGTCTGGAAATTGCCATAGCGAGCGCGTCGGTGGCCAACTGGCCCCCCAACGTGTGGCTCATGGCCCAGCCCACAATGGCGCGAGAGTACACATCCAGAACCGCCGCCAGGTACAGCCAGCCGTCGCGTGTTGGGATGTAGGTCACATCGCTGAGCCAGCAAGCATTGGGCCGCTCGGATTTAAAGCACCGCCTGACTAAGTTGGGTAAGACCTCCTTGGTATTGCGCGAGTCGGTCGTTACCCGGAAGTGCCGTGTCGCCTTCGGCACAATCTCCGCTCTGCGCATCAGCTTGGCGACCGTGTTGCGACAGCAGGCAATTCCCTGAACCGACAGCTCCGCATGCATTCGTGGCGCGCCATACGTCTGGCGGCTGGCAAGGTGGACTTCCCGGATCTTGGTGGTCAGAGACGTGGCCGAATCGTAATCAATCTGAGCGGTGCCAATGATTAGATGGAAATCGTCATGTTCCCACGGCGGTTCCATGGTCACGCCTAAATAGAAATAGGGAACGAAAAGACGACTCGGAAAGGGGCGGGGCCAACACGAAGTAAGGCGTCGGCTATTGGCCCAGCATGGGAAGGTAACCGGCGAGACACTCGGCTATTCAACGACCAATCCCCAAATTCGGCAACCTAACGGCGGGACACCATGGCGGCGAACGCGCAGCGACAGGACTTTCGCGACGATGGACCCATTACACAATTGGCTTGGGCGAGAACTTGCCGAAATGGCGATTGGCGTTACCCCGGCGTTACCCAGACCAAAATTGAAAACGGCCTGCCCGAAGGCAAGCCGTTGATCTGTTTGGTTGCGGGGGAAGGATTTGAACCTTCGACCTTCGGGTTATGAGGCGGATTCTTGTTTCATAAGTACATTATTAATCAATAGCTTGCGACGCTTGCCAACTCGATTTCCAGTCACACCAAGGCACAATTACGGCACAGCCAATCCAGGCCCGACACAATGCGTGTTCGCGATCCGTTTTCGAGCTAAAGATTTCTCGCCGGCGCGAAGTTCGCATCGCGCCGACGAAGTCGTCCACATATGGGCTTGCGTCCATATGGTTTTACATCCATAATTCTTACCGTGAGCTGGACGGTACTTTTCCACGACGAGTTCGACCGCGAGTATCAGACTCTCGCCAAGGGCTTGCAGGACGAGCTTCTCGCTCACGCCCTTTTGCTGAGCCAGTTTGGCCCGGGCCTCGGGCGCCCCACGGTGGACACGCTGAAGGGATCGAAGCACACCAACATGAAGGAACTGCGCTTTGGCTGGCAGGGCGCGGTATGGCGCGTGGCGCTTGCCTTCGACCCAGATCGGCAAGCAATCCTTCTCGTGGGTGGGGACAAGGGCGGTGCCGACCAGAAGCGGTTCTACAAACGGCTCATCGGTCTCGCCGACGCCCGCTTCGACCGACATTTGGCCTCGCTGGCAGCCGCCGCTGCACGAAAGGAAAAACGACATGCCAAGAAATCTTGAACAAGTGCTCGCCAAGCTGCCCGCCAAGCGCCGCGCGAAGGTGCAACAACGGGCGGCGGAACTCGCGACGCTCAAAGACCTGCGTCATGCCGTCGAGCGGACGCAGGAGGAACTTGCGACCGCCCTCGGTGTGGGACAGGACACGATCTCGCGCCTCGAGCAGCGAAGCGACATGCTGCTTTCAACCCTCAAACGCTATGTCGAAGCGATGGGCGGGAAGCTCAACCTCGTCGCCAAGTTTCCCAATCGTCCACCGGTGATCATCGAGCAGATTGCAGAACGTCGCGGCCAGCAGAAGCAGTCCGCCAAAGGGGCACGCGCCGGCAAACGACACGCCGCCGAAGTCGGCTGACGTTGTTCGTTCGAGCCACACCGGTTCAAGGTTCGAGCCCATCCCCAAGTCGGGCAGGAGATAGGCCCATGCGGTGCATTTCCATGCCCAGAACGGCGGCAGTCGACCCGAAGCCGACATACGTGTTGCTCAAAAACAGACCGCGACGTGCGGTGGAGCAGACATTCAACGTCATAGCTCAGGGGCCTGCCGCGGGGCCGGTGGCTGTCTGCACGGAACCCTCCGGCCCGGACCCGAGCGGCGGAGGTGCCAGCCTGACGATCCGCCGGAACAGCTCTTCGTACTCGAAGCCAGCTTCTGCGTCCAACAGTGGATCGGTGTGACCGGCGAACGCCGCGTCAATCTCATCCCAATCAGTCGTCGTGAGGAAGTCTGCCGCCGCCGGCAGCACTTCGTCTTCTTCAGCCCGCACATGGGCATAGTGGAATTTCGCATATGCGGCGACTGCCGCGTAGAACGCCGGCAACTGTGCGTCGCCTTCTTGCTGGTAGCGGGCAAGCGTCTGCTCCATTGCGCCTAATTTTGCGGTGCCGGACCGATGTTCCGCCTCCAACTTATCGACCAGCGGCGCGATGGCGGGATGACGCTGCCGAAGCAGTCTGAACAGGTACGCGTCTTCCTTGGGATGATGGAGGCGTGCCGGGAATTCCCGGATGTAGTACATCATCGCGCCGAGCAGATCGAAGTTCGGCTTGGAAATCCCATAGCGGTCATGCCGCAGGAGGAAGAGCATGCCGTGAAGCACCGCAGTCAACGCGCGATGTTCACTAATGATGATGCGAATTGCCTGCACGTCCAGTCCATATTGACGGGAGCCGCAAGACGACCCCCTGCGAGTTGAGTCTTGATGCTAGTCGCCGTACGTCGGGGCCCCTTGAGGCGCATCAAACTACGTACATCCGTTGCCCGTTGTGCATCGCATCAAAATGCGTGGAAGGAACGAGCAGTTGCCGTTGGCGCATACGGCTCGCGGTCGCTGTTCCAGCGCCCCTGCTTCATGGCATCACTGCCCGTCACGATGAAGCCATGGGAATCGCGCGCGATCTCCGAAGGCAGCCAGCCGGTCACCACGTCCGCGCCGATGAGGACGAACATCGCTTCCGCATCCCGGCGGGATGTCGCGCCGGTCCTGCGGTCGAGGACCAGGCGTTACAGGCGATTGAAAATGAAAACGGCCCGCCGAGTGGCGAGCCGTTCATTTGTTGGGCGATAGAGCAAATTGGTACTAATCGCAAGTAGTGCTGTTTCCTGGTCATTCTCACTCGTGCTGGTACAACCTCGGATCGTCGCTAAGCCGCGTCGCAGGAAGGCCTTAGACCTCAAACCCTTGTCTGTAAGGATGGACGGTGTTGCGTCGACCGGTTGAGCCCGCCGCCGAAAGCGGTCATCCGCTTTGTACGGTTTCGAGCAGAGCCAGCAACCCCTGGAGCAGCCTAAGTGGCGATGGAGGGCAACCTGGAATGTGCAGATCGACCGGGAGAACCGCAGAAACGCCGCCGACGCAAGCGTCGCTTCCGGAAAACACACCACCGTTTCGCGCGCAGTCGCCTACGGCGATGACCCACTTGGGGCCCGGAGTGGCATGGTATGTACGCTCAAGTGCTTCGCGCATGTTCAGCGTGACCGGGCCCGTCACCAGCAGGACATCGGCGTGGCGCGGCGACGCGACGAATCGCATGCCGAATCGCTCGAGATCGTAGACGACGTTGTTGAGTGCGTGGATCTCGAGCTCGCAGCCGTTGCAGGAACCCGCGTCCACTTCACGAATGGAAAGCGTCCTGCCCAGGCGCGAGCGGGATGCGGCTTCAACGCGCGCCGACAATTCTGCCAGCGCCGCATCGTCCGCGGCCGGCGCCGCCTCGGTCAGCGGGCCGCGGACCAGGCTCTTGAAGAGCATCCTACGCATGCGCTGCTCTAGATATCATGACCCGAGTAGGAACAGTTGAACGACTTATTGCAGAGGGGGAAGTCCGCGACAATGTTGCCTTCGATAGCGGCCTCGAGCACCGGCCACTGAAACCACGAAGGATCACGCAGGTGGCAGCGCTCGATGTCGCCGCTGGCTCCGGTCCTGAGCCACACGAGCACGTCCCCGCGAAAGCCCTCGACCAGCGCCATCCCTTCGCGGGCGCCCGCGCCCGATGGCGCGCCGAGCGGATGCGCAATCGGGCCCGACGGAAGTCGTGCGAGGAGCTGATCGAGCAACGCCACGCTTTGCTCGATCTCCTGGATGCGGATCCAGATGCGGGCGTCCACATCGCCGTCCTGGCGCACCGGTACATCGAACTGCAGAGCGTCGTAAGGAGGGTAGCCGGGCGCGCGCCGCGCGTCGACGCTGCGCCCCGAGGCGCGGCCGACATAGCCGCCGCAGCCGTACTGGCGCGCGAGCTCCTGCGACAGGATGCCCGTACCGACGGTGCGGTCCTGCAGCGACGCGGTGTTGTCGTAGAGCTCGACCAATTCCGGGAAACGCCGGCGGATCTCGGCCAATAGCGCAAGAATAAGCTTGGTACCGTCGCTCGACAGGTCGCACGTTACACCTCCTGGCGCAACCCGATCCATCATCAGGCGGTGACCGAAGCAGTGGTCCGCGACGCGCAGCACGCGCTCGCGCAGATGCCCGCATTGCGCATGCATCATCGCGAACGACGCATCGTTGCAAATGGCGCCGATGTCGCCGAAATGGTTGGCTAGCCGCTCCAGCTCGGCCATGACGGCGCGCAGCGACACGGCGCGCGGTGGCACTTCGATGCCCCGTGCCGCCTCGAACGCGCGCGCGAATGCCAATGCGTAAGCCACCGTGCTGTCACCGGAGACACGCCCGGCGAGCATCGCGGCGCGATCGACTGGCGCGCCTTGCATCAGTCGTTCGATCCCTTTGTGCGCGTAGCCGAGTCGCGCTTCCAGCCGCACGACGGCTTCGCCGTTCGCGGTGAACCGGAAGTGCCCGGGCTCGATGATGCCGGCGTGCACCGGCCCCACCGGGATCTGGTGCAGGCTTTCCCCCTCCGCGGGCAGGAACGCGTAAGCGGCGGCGACGCGACCCGCCTCGGACAACTTGTCGCCAAGGTGGTTGAGTTGCAATCGTCCATGGTCGAGCCATGGCCGCACGTCGGCGAGACCTTCGGGGACGAGCCCCCACAGGTCGCGGATGGCGCGCTCAAGCCGTATGGCGGGTGGGTGCAATTGTCCGACCGACGGAAAGCGATGGTCCTCACAGACGAGGCTCAACACGCCGAGATCGCCATCGTCGTCGGCCGCAAGGTGGACCGTCTCCCACTCAGCCCACAGGCCTACCAAGGTCCATTGCCCGCCCGCCAGCAGCTGGGCGGCCTGCCGCCAGGTCTCGCGGCTCACGATTGCGCGGGGCCACGGAGCGTGATGCAGGACCGCGCGTCCCGATCGAATGAGGTCGTGCAGCCTGGTCGCGGTTAGGACGGCTTCGATCATCCGAGCAATTCCGCGACATGTTGAAACCAGGACACGAGCAACGGCGGGAGGAAGATACCCGCGGCCAATACCAGCGCGAGGTGCGTGAACATCGGGACGAACGACGCGTGGCAAGGAGCATCGCTGCCATGAGGCTCGCCGAATGCCAGGCCATTCAGGCGATAGAGCAGTGCGCCCAACGCGATCAGCAGGCCGAGGCCCAACACCACGGCAAGCACCGGCACGCGCGCGAAGGTCGAGCTGAGGATCAGGAATTCGCTCATGAAGATACCCGTCGGCGGCAGCCCCACGATCGTGACCACGCCGAGGATCAGGCCCCATCCGAGGATGGGGTGCGATACGGTGAGGCCGCGAATGTCATCCATCTTCTGCGTGCCCTTGACTTGCGCGATATGGCCGACGGAAAAGAATATCGCCGACTTGGTCAGGCTGTGCATGGTCATGTGCAGCAGTCCCGCGAAATTCGCGAGGGGGCCGCCCATGCCGAAGGCGAAGCTGATGATGCCCATGTGCTCGATGGACGAGTAGGCGAACATCCTCTTGATATCGTCGCGGCGATACAGCATGAAGGCCGCGAACACGACCGAGACCAGTCCCAGCGTGACCATCAGCGGGCCCGGGGCAAGCGCGCCCGAATTGCCGGACATGATCATCTTGAACCGCAGCAGCGCAAAGAGCGCGACGTTGAGCAGTAGCCCCGAGAGCACCGCGGAGATGGGCGTGGGGCCTTCCGCGTGCGCGTCGGGAAGCCAGGCGTGCAGCGGCGCCAGTCCGACCTTGGTGCCGTACCCCAACAGGAGGAACACGAAAGCCAGATTCAGCAGCGCCGGATCGAAGGCCGACGCGCGCTGCACGAGAATGCTCCAGGCCATCGCCTCCAGCCCCTCTCCCAGCACCGAGCTCGAGGCGAGATAGACGAGGATGGTTCCGAAGAGCGCCAACGCGATGCCGACGCTGCCCAGGATGAAATATTTCCACGCCGCCTCGAGCGCCTCGTGCGTGCGATAGATGCCGACCATCAGGACCGTGGTCAGCGTCGCCAGCTCGACGGCCACCCACATCAGGCCCACGTTATTCGCGAGCAGCGCAAGATTCATCGCGAACATCAGGGTCTGATACATCGCGTGGTAGAAGCGCAGGTAGGCGTGCGTCAGGCGACCCGTCTCGAGCTCGTGCGCGATGTAACTGGCGCTGAACACGCTGGTGGTGAAGCCCACGAACGTGTTCAGCACGATGAACACGACGTTCACGTCGTCGACGATCAGGAACATCGTGGGCTCGGGACGCACCAGGAAAAGTGCGACCGCGCAGACGAACGTCAGAAAAGTGCCGAGGACGTTGAGCCGGGCGGTCGTCCGATCATCGGGCAGCAGGGCGAGCAGCGCGGCGCTCACCGCGGGAATGATCAGGATCGCCCTGACGACCATTTCGCCGAGGTCACTCACGAATGGCCCCGCACGCTTGCGGCTGTCGCCGCGCTCATGGTCGTTCTCCGCGAAAGCGGTCGAGCGACCCAATGTCGACCGAATCGAAACGTTCGCGGATCCGGAACAGGAAGATGCCGATGACGATGAGCGCGACGAGAATGGAAAAAGCGACGCTGATCTCCACGACGAGCGGCATGCCCTTGGCGCCGGTCGCGGCGAGGATGAGGCCGTTCTCGATCGACATGAAGCCGATCACCTGCCCAACCGCGTTGCGCCGGGACACCATCATCAGCAGGCCGAGCAGGATAACCGACAGGGAGAACGCGAGGTCCTCGCGCACCAGCGTGCCTTCCGCGGCGGTGATCGGCAGCATCACCATGATCGAAAGCGCCACCAGACCGATGCCGCCCAGCATCGTCTGCCCGATGCCGACGACGGTCTCGATGTTGCGATGAATGCCCAGCCGCACGATGATCCGGTGGAGCACGAGCGGGATCACGATCGCCTTGACGCCCAGGGCAATCGCCGCGGTGATGTACAGGTGAGGCGCGTCCTGGATGTGCGCCTGCCACGCCACCGACAGCGAGACGACAAAGGCGTGCAGGGCGAAGATGTTGATCAGGCTGAACATGCGGTCCTGATAGAGCAGCATGAAGCTCACCAGCACCAGGCCGCCGGCGAACATGTGGGCAACATCAAGTGCGAAACGGTCCATCAGATGCCTCGCGATACGAAGAGCAGCAACGCCGCGAGCAGTGCAAGCATGAGCGCCGCGCCGAGGAATTCGGAGACCCGGAAGACCCGCATCTTCGCGATTGCCGTCTCGAACACCGCAAGCAGGAACCCGCCGACAGCGAGCTTGACGACGTAGATGGGGATGCTCACGGCATAGGCTTCGAGCCCTTGGCCGGCGACGGCAACGCCCCAGGGGAGGAACACGCAGCTGATGACCGAGAGATAGAGCAGCAGCTTCAGCGAGGCGGCCGCTTCGATCACCGCGAGATGGCGCCCGGAGTATTCGAGAATCATCGCTTCGTGCACCATGGTGAGCTCCAGGTGCGTGGCGGGATTGTCGACGGGAATGCGCGCATTTTCGGCAAGCGCCACCATCACCATGCCGACCAGCGCCAGCGCCAGCGATACCCGCAGCCCGGCGCTTTCGCCCTGCATGTACGCCGCCACCGACGAAAGCTGGGTTGTGCCGGCCAGAAGCGAGACGGTGAAGGCGATCATCAGCAGCGCCGGCTCGGCCAGCGATGCGATCATCATTTCGCGGCTCGAGCCGATCCCGCCGAAGCTCGTGCCGACGTCGAGCCCCGCCAGTGCGAGCATGAAGCGCGCGCTGCCCAGCAGGGCGACGATCGCGATCAGGTCCGCCGCCGGGCTGAACGCAAGGCCGGTGGCGAAGGTGGGCACCAGCGACGCCGCCACCCACGTCGTGGCGAAGATCAGGTAGGGCGCCACACGGAAGACCCATGACGCGTTATCCGCCAGCACGACTTCCTTGCGCAGCAGCTTGAGCAGATCGCGGTACGGCTGGACCAGATCAGGACCCTGGCGGCGCAGGAGGCGGGCCTTGACCTTGCGCACGTACCCCGTGAGGAGAGGTGCCAGCGCCAGAACCAGCATCAGCTGGCCGAGCTGGACCAATATGTCGAGAATCACTGCCATATGGCGAGAATGATCAGGAGGGCTACCAGCGCGCCGGACACGAGCGTTAGGTAGCCGCGGATCGTCAGGAATTGCACGCGGTTGAGAACGTCCGCGGTCACGTTGACCCCTCTGGCAACAGGCGCGTACAAGGCGTCCCACAGGCGGTCATGGAGTTGCACGTGCAACTGTGCGGGCCGCAGATCGCCGGGCGGTGGCATGTAGATCTCCTCGCGAGCGTGGAAGACCGACGTTCCGAACACGCGTCGAATCGGCTGCGCGAAGCTGCCTGCGGTGTATTGCGTCGCAGGACTCGCGTCCGGGAATCCGCAGTCCCACGGGGCGGAGCGCCGGATGGCATGCGATGCCCAGCGATGAATGACGTAGGACGCAAGGCTTGCGGCGACGGCGATCAGCACGAACAGCAGCAACCCGTTGTAGGAGCTGCGGCTCTCGGCGATCGGCACGATCGTCAGCCACTTGAGCGCGGATTGCGAAGGCATGTGCGCGCCGACGAGGCCCTGGACCAGAGGAGCGAGCGCATCGATGAAATAACCCGGCAGAACGCCGGCGGCGAGGCAGAGGAACACCAGCGCGAACATTGCGGTCAGTGAAAACGCGTCGGTTTCGCGTGCATCGTGCGCGACGCTCGATCGCGGCCGGCCGAGAAACGTGATCCCGAACGCCTTGACGAAGCATGCGGCTGCCAGCGCGGCGGAGAGTGCGAGCAGGCCGCCGACCGCGGGCACCAGAAACTTCAGCACCCACTGTGGCAGCTGGGGACTTAACAGGATCGCCTGGAAAGTGAGCCATTCCGAGACGAAGCCGTTAAATGGCGGCAGGGCCGAGATCGCCGCCGAGCCGATGAGGAAGGCAAAGGCCGTGTAGGGCATCCGGTGGATCAGGCCGCCCAGCCGCTCCATGTCGCGCTCCCCCGTTGCGGTTAGGACGGCACCCGCCCCGTAGAAGAGCAGGCTCTTGAATACCGAATGATTGAAGACGTGGAACAGTGCCGCGGTCGTCGCCAGCGCGGCAGGCCCCGGCATATCGTTGGCGGCGAAGGCCAGCGCAAGACCGAGTCCGATGAAGATGATGCCGATGTTCTCGACGGTGTGATACGCGAGCAGGCGCTTCAAATCGTGCTCCATCAGCGCGTGCAGCACGCCCAGGACTGCGCTGGCGCCGCCAAAGAGCAGCACGACGCCGCCCGACCACCAGGTGGGCGGGCCCATGAGGTCAAACACGATCCGGATGAAGCCGTACACCGCGACCTTGGTCATCACTCCGCTCATGAGGGCGGAGACGTGGCTTGGTGCCGCCGGATGCGCAAGTGGCAACCAGACGTGCAGGGGAACGAGGCCGGCCTTGGAGCCTGCGCCGAGCAGCGCCAGGGCGAGAACCGCTGACGCGGCAGCTGCCGAAAGCTGTGAAGAACGGATCGCCTCGAATGAGTAGCCGCCGGCTGGACCGGCGAGGAGACCGAAGCCCAGCAGGAGTGAAAGCGTGCCGAGGCTCGCCATCAAGAGGTAGATATAACCGGCGCGCGTGTTGCCGGACTGACGATGGTGGGCCATGACCAGCGCCCACGAGGTCAGCGACATGAACTCCCAAGTCAACAGGAAGGTGAATGCGTCGTCGGCGAGCACGACCAGATTCATGCCGGCGAGAAAGGCGGGGAAGAACGGCAGCACTCGACCCGGGTCCGTTTCGTGGCGCCCGTAGCCCAGCCCGTAGAGGCTTGCGGTTGCGCCGCCAAGGTTGACGACCACGAGAAAAAACGCTGCCAAGGGGTCGAGCCGAAAATGCGCGCCAAGCCACGGCAAGCCAAGCGGCAATACGACCGTCTGCGCCAGTCCCGAGTCGGTCACGAGCGCCCAGCCGGCCGTGGCCACCGCAATGGCCGAGAGGGCGAGTGCGATCGCGTAAACGAAGATCCACGTCCTGCTGCGACGTACAGCAACGACCGCCGCGGGCGCCATTGCCAGCAGAGCCAGAGCGCACCAGAGCACGACATCTGCTGCCATCAGCCGTCGCCTAGCCTGACCTCAACGCATGAACAGGGAGCGCGATATCTCACACGAGATCAACGCGCTTTCAGTCGGATGCCGCGTCCGGCCTTCTCGCTGACGGCACCCTCATTGATGAGTTCGACACCCGCTGCTTCGAGCGCGCCAATCAGCTTCGTCAGCGAATCGACGTTGCCGCGGATCACGCCTTCACTTGCCTCCATTCGCTGGATGGTCGGCAGCGAAAGCCCGGAAGCTGCTGCCAGCGCGCGCTGGTCCATACCGATGAGTGCTCGGGCGGCTCTGAGCTGGGCAGCAGTAATCATGGTCGATCCATCGATATTGACGTTTGATACATCACAAGTTAATGTTATGACATCTCTATCGACGGTGCAACCGCCTGGGGCCCGGCGTGCAGGCGTATGAACCCTGCGGCGGTCGTGGCACCTGGCGCACTGCATGGGACACACTCACGGTCCCGACCTTGGGCCAATGGTTTGGCTTTGCGTGTTAGTTGGCATCGGCCGGCGTCGCGCGCCAGTGGCGGGCCCGCGGCGCATGCCGGCAGTCTCCAAATTGCACTCAGATCGTTTGGAGGGATCCGATCCATGCAACGACGTGAGATTGAGATCGTCAACAAGCTTGGACTGGACGCGCCTGCGTCCACCAAGCTCACCCAGCTGTCGGCGAAGTTCCTGTGCGATGTGTCCCTCGCGCGAAGTGGACGAAAGGTTAACGCCAAGAGCCTCATGGGCGTGATGATGCTGGCCGCGGGCAAGGGAAGTCGGGTCGTGCTGGAAACTGACGGTCCCGACGAGGTGGAGGCGCTCGACGCCATCGTCGCGCTGGTCGGCGGCTGTTTCGGAGAAGAAGTGTGACGCGAAGCGTCCGGGCTTGTCGCTGCGCCGTCGAACCCGATGATTTCGCCGGTCAAGTGATAGCCCGGCACCTGCTCGTGCCATTCTCGCTGAGCGACGTCGATTTGAGCGAGCCCGTGCGGATTGCATACAACGCGCGAAAGGATTCTGCTGTGTTGCTCGAATGCGGCCAGTCTCCAACGGCCGCTTTCGACCCGCTGCCGACACAGCTTGGGTCCGGAACCGGACACTAAAATAGAGGGAAGCTGCCCTTCAGGCATTCAGGTCAGGGGGCCGAAGCCGGGTGCCAAGAGGACGATCAGGGCGAATGCCGTAACGTCGCGGAAATAGCGGAGCGGGCATTTGCGGCGTTAGTTGAAGCTTGGAGCGACACGCCCTAGTCGCCACTCGCGGCAAACGATCCTCGTGGATACGAAAGTTAAAATTGATACTATTTTTGCAGTGTCCATTTTGAGCATTCCGCGAGCAACGATGGTTGTCGCCAAGCGTCTGCGATGATTGCCGGTCCAATGCGAGTCAGTAACTCTCTTGTCTTCGTCCTGTCATGCGCCAAGCAAGCAAATCTTGCGTAATTGTTGAGATTCCATTCATCGGGGTACTTCGCTATCACGTCCTCGAATCCGGCTTTCATTTGAGGCCAGACGACAAGAGACTTGGTGAACAGGTCGTTGTCAAACTCGACCTGGGACGCGTACCAATAGATTCTTGCGTACATTCCTTGGCCCTCATCCTTTGATGTTCGCCGAACCGCGCTCTGCGCGAACTCCTCAATTTGGGCGAGATCCCCGCTGCCACTTCGGCAGGAGATATTCCAGCGCCGCAAAGTACGTCTGATAGAAGAGTGGCTCGCGCCGTAACGCTTCACTGAGCACGTTATCGAATCGCTCTTGATCCCAGCCTTCCGCTTTCGCAACGAGCAGCATGACTTCATACCATCGGGGATCATCGGACGCCACCGACTTGAATTGCTCCAGATTCTCGCGCGCCATGGCGATGTAACGATGAAATGGTGCCCAAGCCTCCGGCTTTACGGAGGATGCATATCCATTCCCTCGAAAGTCCCATCCGTGCTCGATTAGGACGCTGCTGAGCGCAATGTGTGCCGCTGGCGATCTTGGATATCTAGCCGCCCACTTGCGCATCTTGGCTTCCAATTCCCTAAACCCCGCGTCGCCTTGCGCACTCTTGATTGCCGCGCCGATTCCGGCGTAAAACAGGGTGAGTTTCCAGATGCCGCTGGATGAACGACTCTTCTCGTTTCGGTACGCGCGAGACGCGTCCTCAAGGCTCTGAAAATCGTTCGTACGAAGGGCAGCTTGGGTCAACGCAGAGATGGCGGCACGCTCGGCCAGCTCGCCTTCGGCCAGCACGGCCCTCGACGCAAGAGAGACACCAATAAGTATCAACACAAAACACAGAAGTCGCATGATTTCCTAATACAACTCCCTCGGATGCCGCTCATAGTGCCGCAGGCGAGGCGTCCGCGTCGAGCGACGGGTTAGGCCAGACAGCTGCATTCATTGTTTAGGCTTGCGCATTGACGTAACGGCCCACGCGGCGACGGGGTCCTTGAAAAGCTTGGTGCGCGCTTGGATTCTCATGGAGAAGACCGCCTGAAGCGGCTCTTGGCGCTACCCCGGCGCTACCCCGAGTACAAACGAAAACGGCCCGCCAATGGCGAGCCGTTTCTTTGATTGGTTGCGGGGGGGTGCAACCGGACCCGTCTACTCGTGCACGTTGGCGATGGACACCGCTAACGTCTTTTCCATGCCCTGAACGGCGGCAGGCGACCCGTTGTAGTCGATCGATTATGGGCAATGCCGACGGTCGTTGGCGAGGAAGCAGCCGATCGTTTTCGCCATGCATCGGCGCGCGAATTGCGGCGGGGGTTGCCTAGGACTGCCCTCGGACGCGACAAAATTCGCGCCCAGTTGTCGACTAATGCGGCGGTCGGTCGGCGATGGGCGCTTTGGCTTGGGTCTTGATCCTGCGAGGGTAGATGAAGCTTTCACCGCAAGTATTTGATGAGGTTGCCGAGCACCGTTTGTGACAGAAATATTACACAAATTTAATTTTTTGATTCGACTTCTTCACGCGCGCAGCCCCATTAGAATCATTCGCGCACGGAGCTTGCGCGAGCGATCCTCACGTACTGCGGTGCCACGCGCGTCGATGGCCACAACCTTGCTATCTGCGCGGACCGGAACGAACAAGTGGAGAAGAACGGTGGGCGTGCTCAAGCGCGATGACGATCAGGCCGCAAAGAACTTGTCTGCAATCGAAGTGCTGGCCCGCGAATCTTCGCTGCCAGTCGAAGAAGTGAAGGAAGTCTACGAAGGCGAGCTGGCCCGGCTCCGCGATGGAGCGCGGATTACGGACTTTCTCGTTCTATTCGCAAGTCGCCGCACGCGCAGCGTGCTTGCGCATCGACATCGCTGAGCCAAGACCACGCGGTTCGCGCCTCGCGCGAGCACGCGGTAAGGGCGCAGGGTGTTTATGCCGCCTGCGGAAGCATTCGGCCGAGGGCGGATGGCGACAGGTTCGCAATGAACTGGTCGGTGGCCACCGCCCAGGAAAACTGCATGGCATAGTGGCGCACGTCTTCGCGATCGAGATCGAGCGCGGCCAGCGCGGCAAACTGCAGGTCGCGGGACAATACGCCTGCCGCAGAATCTCGAACCACGTCGATCGGACCGGTGACCGGAAACGCCGCTACCGGCGTACCGCAAGCCATCGCCTCGGCGAGCACCAGGCCAAAGGTGTCGGTTCGGCTCGGGAAGACGAATACGTCTGCTTGCTGATAGCAATGCGCGAGTTCGCGGCCATGCTTCATGCCATGGAATTCCACCTCGGGGAACTTCATCTCGAGGCCAGCGCGCGCGGGCCCATCTCCAACCACCCATTTAGTGCCTGGTAGGTCGAGGCTCAGAAATGCTTCGATGTTCTTCTCGACGGCGACGCGTCCGACGTAGAGGAAAATTGGTCGCCGACTAGACAGGTGCAAACGCGGTCCCGGTGCGAAGAGATCCGTGTCGACGCCGCGTGACCAGAACGCCAGGTTGTTGAATCCGCGCTCCTTGAGTCGGCGACGGATCTCCTCCGTTGCCACCATGACCGCCCTCGACGGGCCGTGGAACCAACGTAGCCAGCGATAGGTGACGCCAACCGGCAGCCGACATCGTGCATGGACGTATTCAGGAAATTGAGTGTGAAATGCCGTCGTGAAGGGCAAGCCAGTCGCAAGGCAATGGCGTCGTACGGCGAGGCCCAGCGGTGCCTCCGTCGCAATGTGCACGGCATCGGGCCCGAATTCATCGACCATCCGACAGGCGCGCGATCCCGGCGCAATGGCGAGGCGGATCTCCGGGTAGCTTGGCAGGGGCATCGTACGAAAGCCTTCGTTGGTCACTAGCTGCACCACGTGGCCGCGCTTTTCGAGCTCGCGCACGGTATTTGTAATCGTCGTAACGACACCATTGACTTGAGGCGCCCAGGCATCTGTTGCGATCAGGATTCGCATGTTGCATCTTCCCTTTCATGGTTGGTCCGTCTCCGCTCGGCGGGATGCTCTTCGGCTGCCGAGTAATCGACGTCGGACCATTTCGATGCCGCGTCGCGCATGTCGTGCCAGTGCAACACACGCATTTCGCCGGTCGTGGTTTCGACGAGGGCCGTCAGACTTTCGACCCAGTCGCCGTCATTGCAGTACAGGGTGCCGTCGATTTCGCGGATTTCAGCTTTGTGAATGTGGCCACAGACCACGCCGTCGAATCCACGATGGCGCGCCTCCTGCGCCAGCGCCTCCTCGAACGCGACGATGTAGTTCACCGCATTTTTCACCTTGTGGTTCACGAACTTCGCCAACGACCAGTAGGGCAAACCGAGGCGCGCCCGCATTCCGTTGACGTGCCGATTGAGCTTAAGGATGAAGGAGTAGAAGACGTCGATCAGCGAAGCGAGCCACGGCGTGTACTGAACGACGCCGTCGAAGAGATCGCCGTGGATCACGAGAAGGCGTTTTCCGCGGACCGTCGTATGAATTGCCTCCTCCTGGATCGCAATGTCTCCAAACGCAAGCCCGAGGTAGTGACGCGCAGCCTCGTCATGATTCCCTGGCACGTATACAACCTGACACCCTTTACGTGCCTTGCGCAGGATCTTCTGGATGACATCGTTATGCGACTGGTGCCAGTACCAACGACGTTTCAGCTGCCAGCCGTCGATGATGTCGCCGACGAGGTACAGGTACTTCGACTCGGTACAGCGCAGGAAGTCGAGCAGCGCGTTCGCCTGACACCCGGGGGTGCCAAGGTGGGTGTCGGAAATCCAGATCGCGCGGAATTTCATTCGATCCTGGGTTGACGCGCCGTCCGAATGGCCGAGCACCGCGGCGGCGGGGGCGGGACGGGAGGGACGTGGTCACGCGGAGTCATCGCAGGCTGTCACTCGTCATCGATTGCGAACTTCGTGTGAAATGGCATAAACCGTCGGCATCGCCTTGAGTCGCTGAATTGACCGCTACGCTAGAGGTCCAATGCGACGCCGGTATGAACGCAAGGTGGCAACCGGATGACAGGTGCAGCAATGGCGCGATTTCGGAGTTTGTCTTCACGCCGCAACATCGTTCGGCGACGATGCTTCAACAATTTCTCTCCTGTGGTCGTAGCCGACTGGGCCGCTCAATCATGCTGGGCGGTCCTTCTTTTGAGGCCAACGAATGCGGGTCTTCGAAGGCAAGACATGGTGCGCAGCCATTCACGTTGGAGCGGACGAGACGGGATCGAATCGAATTCCCCCGGAACGCGGTCGACGGGATCGACTCCGGCGCTTGCCTCTTCCGCAAGGTCAAAGTATTCCGCTGTCGTGCGGATCTACCGCTAGGTACCTACGGATGTCGCCGTCTTCAAATTGAAACATTGCGGTGGGACGATCGAGTTTGCGTGATCGAGGCGCGTAGTGACTGTCGCCGGCATCAGTGATTTGCTTGGCCAGGGCCATATCGAACGAAGACCGAACAACCGCCGTCACACGACCATGAGACTGTTCGAACCCGCGCGCGGCGCCACAGCCGAAAATCTGCACACCGGCTTGGCACGCAAGGCCAATATCTGTTCCAAGGTGCTGGCCGACGCACGGCGGTGCGTTCAGCTCGGAAATTTCGGACGACCGCTCGTTCAGCTAGTGGCTCGTGCGGGCGAGCTGCTTGAGGATATGGACGAGCTACTGGTGGTCTTTGACCCGGAGGTCAACGGCCGGGATTTTGCAATTGCCGCCTTGTTGCACCGAGAATTGGAATTGATTCAGTCCGAGGTTTCGGCGCAAAGACGCGAGTCTGCCGCTGCATCCGGGGGCGCCGGCACCCGTTGAGTCCAGACCGTCCAATCAGGTGCGACCCGGCGCGGTGCGCGTAGAGCGCGATCCGTTGACGTCGGACACCCGCAGTTTCCTCAGTCGCGAGGACTTCTTGTACTGGTGCTCCTCCATTCGTCCGAGCACGTCGATCAGGAACCGAAGCGTCTCGCGAATGTAAGGCCCCTTATTCAGCATCACGCATTCGGCGCGGCTCCCCATCGCGGCGTCCGTCACCTCCGCCCGGGAGGGTATGCCTCCTTTTGCGAGCGATTCCAGCACCTGAGTCGCCCAGATGACCGGCACGTGTGCCGCCTCGCAGAGCCACAGGATCTCCTCCTGCACTTCGGACAGCCGCTCGAAACCCACTTCGACGCCGAGATCGCCCCGCGCCACCATCACGGCCACCGACGGGTGCCGCATCGCCGCCAGCAGAAGCATCGGAAGGCGATTGAAGGCCGCTTGCGTCTCGATCTTGAGGACGATTCCGAGTTGAGCCGCGTTGAGCCGCGTGATCTCGGCAAGCAGAGCTTCGATGTCCTCGGGACGCTGCACGAATGACAAGGCCACCATGTCGGCGCGTTTCACCACGAATGCCAGGTCCTCTGTGTCCTTCGCGGTCAGTGCTGGCAGGTCGAGCTCCGTCTCCGGAAGATTGATCCCCTTCTCCGCCTTGAGCTTCGCGGTGCCCCCAGCGACGGCCATGATCTCGACCCGAATCCGGTCCTCGGCAACGCCGCGGATCACGCCACGGATCTTGCCGTCGTCGAAGAGGATCGGCTCGCCCACGCGGACACCCACAAACACCTCGGAAAGCGCACAGGAAACGAAGGGCAGGTTTAGCACGCGACCGTCGTCGTCGTGAACCGCGTCCCGACCCGGCATCTCGCCACGCACGATGTCGAGGGTGTCGCCCGGCCGCAGCGCGATCCACTGCTCGACGGTTGGCAGGGCGCCAACGGCGCCTTTTGCGACAGTGCGCCCTTTGCGCCGTAACGACAGGACCGTCCCTGGCACGACATACGCCGTCGTGTCGGTCTCGCACACGCATTCACCGGCACGAGCTTCGATCACCCGCAGTATGCGTTTGCGACTGCGGGTGTCCTCGAGCCCGACGGTGTCCCCCAGTCTTACCTTTGCAAGCAGATCACCCTCGACCGGAATCGTCGGGTCGTCCACGTCGGCATCGTGTACGCGCGCCACCAACCGCACGCGTGCGGGCTCCGTCACGCGCCCAATCGTGTCGCGCCCCGGTCGCCACTTCGCGACCGCAGGGCCCGGTTCGATGGTGCCGGTGCGAAGCTTCGGCCCGGCGAGGTCGAATGACAGCATGCAGCGCTTGCCGGTCTCGCGCTCGCTCTGGCGCAGATGTTTGACCAGCCGCTCCCAGACCTTGCGGCTGTCGTGAGCGCAGTTGACGCGCATGACATCCATGCCTGCCTCGACCAGGTCACGGATCAACGCCGGTTGGTTGGCGGCCTCGCCGGGCATCGTCACCATGATCCGCGTCTCCCGTCCGCGATGCGCGGGCCCGAGAATGGCGTTTGCGTGTTCGGCGAGCAAGGCGTAGCCCGTGTCGAACACGACGGGAGGCAGCGTCGCGAGTTCCGGCGGAACGGGTTCATAACGAAGCACGCACAGCACCTCCAGCACCGCCTGCAGCGAGGCCATCACGTGCGCTTCCATCCGACCCAAGGAGCTCAATCCTAGCCGGGCGAGCTCGTCTTGCAGCTCGCGCACGTCATGCCGGCGCATAGCGAGGTAGTGCACGAGGTTATAAGCGCTCTCGCGCATCGAGGGCGCCGTCGCGTCGAGCTCCTTCGCGAACTCGTGTTCAGCCGCCAACGCCGCTCGGCGCAACTCGTCGACGCTTCGGGCTGCGCGATCGAGTCGAAGAGTCCGGGAGACCTCGCGCTCGGTACGTCGGTGGGCTGTCATCATGGGCAGGTGTCCAATTTTCATGGGGGGACACGGATCACGTCTCCCGCAACACCCACCATCATGGGCGTGTCATGTTACAGACACATAACCAGGCAGCGCTTTGCGGTGAACGGCCACTAACGTTGAGCCCGCATTCTCATGCGCCGGCCGGGGAGATCCGTTTGGGCGACGCGATACCGCGTCGCTCCACCGGGATATCCACAGAAATTGTGGATAACTTGACGATGGTAGGTCGTGCCTGTGCGCCCCGATCCGTATAGTGCCCGTTGACGACGCACCGCGATGGTGCTGCATTGTCGATGTCGGTTTGGTCCCTGCGACGCGTCCATATACGCCCCGGCGTAAAGGGAGCTTTCACATCGTGTCCAGCAGCCTACGCGGCTTTCTCGATTGCTGCGCAGCCACCGAGAACGATCAGGTCAGCAAGCGACACCTTCTTGCCGCCACGCTGCGACGCGTTGAATTCCATTGATCTTCGGCCGGTTGAAGCTCGTAGTGCTCGATGTAGGGCTGATTTTCGGCACCTTCGGGTTTCGGATTGACGTCCAGGCCGTCGGCGCTGGCCCAGATGCCGGCCATGCCGACGAGTGGTCCAAGGTTGGCAAGCGTGTCGGCATCCGGTTCGGGTTCCGTGTAGATGTCCGCGGGGTAGTGATACATGACGGCTCCGGGCGAGGGACGGGTTTGCGGGAGTGGGACGGCGTCGGCCGTTCAATTGCGTGACAATCGGCCTTGACCAATACTAATTGTACGAGGGACCGGAGCTCGTTCTTCCGCGCCTTCCGCTGCGGGAGGAAGAGTCCTCATCCAGTTGACGTGCCATGCACCAGAACCACCGGGGACCTTGCAATGAGGGTGTTGATCGTGGGCGCTTCCGGGATGGTTGGTCAGGGCGTGCTTCGTGAGTGCCTTGCCGCGCCGGATGTAAGTGAGGTGATCGCGCTGGGCCGGTCGAAAATCGAACCGGCGCCCCCAAAGCTGCGCCAGCTCGTTCAGGACGATTTGTTCGATTTGACCCGGGTCGAGCCTGAGTTGCAGGGGATCGATGCCTGCTTCTTCTGCTTGGGAGTGTCTTCGTCCGGATTGAGCGAGGCGGCCTACCGACATATCACCTACGACCTCACGCTGGCCATTGCCACCGTATTGGCCCGGCTCAATCCTGCGATGACCTTCTCCTATGTGTCCGGTGCCGGTACCGACAGCACCGAACGCGGCCGCAGCATGTGGGCGCGGGTAAAGGGTCAGACCGAGAATGCCCTGAATGCACTACCCTTCGCCGGCGTCTATCTGTTTCGCCCGGCCGTCATACAGCCCTTGCATGGCGTCCAATCGAAAACCTCAAGCTATCCCGTCGGCCACCCGATCGCCACGAGCCAGGCAGGCTCTGTCGTGCCGCGCGATTTCGAGAGCGCTGCGGGTTTCGAGGTGTTGATGTAACTGCCCCGCGCGGACTTGCAAATCGCGCTCGTAGCTCGTCACCTTGGTGGATCAATCCTCCACAAGGCTCACGACGACACGGCGGACGCCGTGCTCGGACGTTTGTCGGCACGGCAGTTTCGTGCCTCGAATGACTTCGAGCATCTCTCGATTGTCTTCGAGCACATCCGCGACGAGCTCGCGGAGACCGCTGCGACGCGCAATGCGCACAAGTTGCCGCAGGAGCAAGGTGGCCGCGCCGCGATTCTGATAGTCGTCTGCAACCGTGATCGCGAGCTCCGCGCGCTCGCTGCGGGGCGCGACGCGGACGAAGCGGGCTACCGCGATCAGCCGTTCGCCCGTTTCGTTCTCCACAGAGCGAACCAGTCCGACGTGGTCGCGGAAATCCAGCTCGGTAAGCTGTCGAAGCACGTCCGGGGTGAGCGCCATAACCGGGTGAAAGAACCATCGGTAGACGCTTCGAGGCGACAGTCGCTCGAATGCGATTCGCAGCCGCGCCTTGTCGTCGGGGCGTATGGCGCGCAGGTGAACGGGAGTTCCGTCACGGAGCACGGCGGTGGCATGAATCGCCGCCGGTCGCGAGTGCCGCCGAACGAGGATTCTCGCGAGGACTCGCTTGATCGCGGCCAATGTTCGGTGGCGTGGGCGGCTGCGGTCAACCCGCTGCGGCCGCGCCGCCACCTCGACTGGAACGCCGGATGATCGCATTCGGATTCCTGCCCGGCATCATCCGAAGCGAACGACGCGTGCGGCGTCCGGCGGCGCGGACAGACGAACTCGACCAGCTTGATGTTCTGCATCGCTTCCCGGATGCGAAGAACGTTGACCGCGCGAACATCGAACAGCTCGGCGCTGCACTCGAGCCACACGCTTGCATCAGCGATAGCGGACGGCTTCCGGAGCGAGCATCGACGGGTGGTGTTCAGCCTGGCGCTCGTGTCCGGGGACGACATGCGCGGAACGGAATGCACGTGGTGGCACGCACGAGGTCGCCGAATCGGCAGCACATTCGTGAGAACGGTCATTCGTTCATCCTGTAGGCGCGGAACTGCAACGGTGGGTTGCGCGGCACGCCGTCCTGCATGTTCATTGGCTCGAAGCGTAAGAGGACCGAGTAAACGCCGCCTCGCGCGGTCCCGGAGGCGGATGGTTGCGCAGAAGCTCGGCGAGGTGCGTTGCACGCGTCCTGGCTGCGTCCCGACGTTCTGCCGGAAGGCGCGCTCCGACACGGTCGATCTTGGCCAAAAGCTGGATCTGAAGCTCTTCCTGCACGTTCGATTGCAACGCGAGCTCAAGCCATGCATACGCCTCGACGAGGTCGCGCTCTTCGGTCGCGTCACGCGCATAATCGTCGCCTACCCAGATCATCGCCGGGACGACGCCAGACTTGGCCGCTTGGCGATACATTGTCCTCGCCCGCTTCCGATCACGCGAAGTGCCGAGACCCTCTTCCGCCATGACTGCGGCGCTGTACATGCTGTGCACGTTGCCGCGCGCGGCGGCCCGCTCGAACCACCGCAGGGCGTTAACGTAGTCGCGCGGGACGCCCATGCCGACCAGGTACATCCTGGCGAGGTTGTTCATCGCATCGCTCGAGCCGAGGTCGATCGCCTTCTGGAACCAGTGGAGCGCCGTCGAATAGTCTCGCGGCACCTGCGTCCCGATCGCGTACAGCACGCCGAGAAAGTTCATCGCCTCGGTGTTTCCAGCCTCGGCTGCGCCAACGAGTAGCTCGGGCGCACTTGCGTTCGCATTGACGGCCGCACCGAGAGCGGGGGCGTTTGCCCATCTCCCATCCGGCTCGCCGACGGGCGCCGCTTCGGCTCTCGACAGTATCAACAAAGCGCTCGCCGCGATCGCGGCGACGAAAGTGCGCGCTGTCGTCACCTGCTTCTCCCTAATCGGTGCAAACGCCGTTGCGTCGATACAACGACCGAACGTTGCTCGTGACGTCGAGGGAGGGGTCATCTGCCTTCCCGCGGCGCCGCCTGAACCTTGCGAACGTTTTGCGAATGTCCGTTGCGGCACTGTTGGTGTAATGGAACGCCTGCGCGTTCAGGATGCTGTGCGCGGGCGCGGAGCTCAAAAGCGGTTTGTAGTCCGTCACGGTATTGCCTCGCTTCGCTGATGGAATGACTGTCACCACAAACCAGGTCCGGTGGCGACGATCGACTGGACTGCACAGTAGCGGTCGGCACGCGGCTTGTCGTCAGCGAATGCTCAACATTTCGTCGGGGTTTAGTTAACGGGGCGTTATCGCCTGCATTTTGGCGCGCCCTGTGTCTGCCGGAATCCGAACCACGGAGCCCGCCATTGGCAAGCAGTGCCCGTGCTCCACTGACGAACCGATGTTTGCACACCTGATCCAACAAGGCGTTTTTCGTGAGAAACGAGGCTGATAGCCGTGCGCGTCCAAGGAAGGGCGAACGGCGTCGGCGCGACGACGATCGCTTCGCCGTCGCACAGCAAGGTCGCGCTCGCCTCGTCCAGCTCGAGCCTGTCGAAGCGCACCCTTACCCGTCGGCCGAGGGGCGCTACGCCGTAGGAGTAGAGACGCAAGAAATCGCGTTGGCAAGCGTGCCTGGTCTTTGGTGCTCGTCGCGGGCATCTTTGATGCACATCAATGATTGCGCGCTCGATCGCGTGCGGCGCGAACGTCGACGAAATGCCGACGTTTCGCTAACGACTCACGGCGTTTCGCTGGCTACGATACCGAACATGACAAACCCCAGGGAAATGGTGAGCCTCGCCGGCAGAGTCGCGCTGGTGACCGGCTCGACGAGCGGCATTGGGCTCGGCATCGCGCGCGCGCTGGCCGGCGCCGGAGCAAACGTCGTGCTGAACGGCTTCGGCGAGCAAGCATTGATCGAAAGTCTGCTCGCTGAGCTCCGATCTCAATACAAGGTGAAGGCGGCCTACAGCGCCGCCGACATGTCCAAGCCCGCCGACATCACTGCGATGGTCGCGCAGGCGGCGCGCGAGCTGGGCGGCGTGGACGTCCTGGTGAACAACGCGGGCATTCAGCACGTCGCGCCGGTGGACGAGTTTCCGGTCGAGAAATGGGACGCGGTGATCGCGATCAATCTGTCAGCAGCGTTCCACGCCGTCCGTGCCGCGCTGCCGTACATGAGGGCGCGCAACTGGGGCCGCATCGTCAACATCGCCTCGACGCACGGCCTGGTCGCTTCCGCGCAGAAAGCGGCGTACGTGGCCGCGAAGCACGGCATCATCGGACTGACCAAGGTCGTGGCGCTCGAAACCGCGACCACCGGAATCACCTGCAACGCGATCTGCCCCGGCTGGGTGCTGACGCCCCTCGTGCAGCAGCAGATCGACGCTCTCGCCGCCCGGCATAACCTCGCTCCCGATGCGGCGAGGGCGAAGCTGCTCGGTGACAAGCAGCCGTCGCTCGAGTTCGCGACGTCGGAAGAGATCGGCGCGGCGGCGCTATTCCTCTGCTCGCAGGCCGCGCGGCAAATCCGTGGCATCGCGCTGCCCGTGGACGGAGGCTGGACGGCCCAATGAAAACCATCTTGCTGAAGGATGCCGCCGCATTGATCCCGGACGGCGCGACCGTGATGATCGGCGGATTCATGGGCGTGGGCACGCCCGAGCGTCTGGTGGAGGAGCTGGTACGCCAGGGCAAGAGAAATCTCACGGTGATCGCAAACGACAACGCGCTCCCCGGCATCGGCATCGGCAAGCTGATCAGCGCCGGCGCGGTGAAGAAGACGATCGCGAGCCACATCGGCCTCAATCCCGAGACGCAGAAGAAGATGCTCGCCGGCGAGCTGGAGGTGGACCTCGTGCCGCAGGGCACCCTCATCGAGCGCATCCGCGCCGGCGGCTTCGGGCTGGGCGGCGTGCTCACGTCAACCGGCGTGGGAACGGTCGTGGAAAAAGGCAAGCAACGCATCGAGGTCGACGGCAAGCCCTACCTCCTCGAGACGGCGCTGCGCGCCGATTTCGCGCTGGTGGACGCGTTTCTCGCCGACTACATCGGCAACCTCTACTACGCGCTCACCGCGCGCAATTTCAACCCGGTTATCGCCATGGCGGCCGACACCGTCATCGTGGAAGCCGAGAACATCGTGCCCGTCGGCGTGATCGCACCCGATCAGGTGATGACCCCCGCTCCGGTCGTCGACTACATCATCTCGCACGCCTGACCCATGGACGCCCAGACCATCATCGCCAAGCGAATCGCGCGCGAGCTGCGCGACGGCATGCTCGTCAACCTCGGAATAGGTATCCCGACGCTCGTGTCGCAGTTCGTGCCGCCCGGCCTGCGCGTGTACTTCCAGTCGGAAAACGGGCTGATCGGCACCGGTGCCCCGACGGACGGCATGCACCATCCGCTCCTCACCGACGCTGGCGGGAAGCCGGTCAGCGCGCTCCCGGGTGCCTGCACTTTCGACAGCGCGATGTCCTTCGGGCTGATCCGCGGGGGGCACCTCGACGTGACGGTGCTCGGCGCCCTTCAGGTCGACGGCGCCGGCCGTCTCGCCAACTGGATGATCCCCGGAAAGATGGTGCCCGGCATGGGCGGCGCCATGGACCTCGTGTCCGGGGCGAAGCGCGTGATCGTCGCCATGCAGCACACGGCGAAGGGCCAGCCGAAGATCGTCAGGCAATGCTCGCTGCCGCTCACTTCGCTGCGCACGGTCGACCTCGTCGTCACCGAGCTCGCGGTGATCGGCTTCCCCGGCGGGCGCGCCACGCTGCTCGAGACCGCGCCCGGGGTGACGGTGGGGCAGGTGCGCGAAGCTACCGAGGCCGAGCTCGCGGTGTCCGAAAACGTTTCGACGATGGAGCTCTAGTGCAGACGCGCCTGCGCTCGCTCGAGCAGCTCATGCCGTTCGCCACGGCGGGCGAACTGATCGCGGAAAAGCGCCAGCCGGTCGTCAGCGTCTCGCCCGGCACCACGGCGCTCGCCGCGCTGGACGAAATGGAGCAGAAGCGACATCGCGTTCCTGCCGGTTCTCGCAGAAGAAAAGCTGGTGGGTGTGGCGTCGGAGCGCGACATCGCCCGCGGAGTGCTGCTGCCGCGGCGCACCGCAGTGCACGAGATCATGACCACGCAGGTGCACACCGTGGCCCCCGACGCCAGGGTACCCGAGTGCGTGACGCTCATGTATCGCAGCCGCATCCGCCATCTTCCAGTCGTCGAGCACGGCCGCGTGCTGGGCGTGCTCTCGGTGCCCGACCTGATGGGCTCCCTCATTGAGCGGAACGAGCGGCTGCTGCGCAGGCTGCACGACGAGCGGGCCGCGCTGCTCATTCCCTAGCCGAGCGGCCATTGAGGATGCGCACATGAGCCTCGTCGTCGTGGTGCTG
The DNA here is from genome assembly GCA_963846855.1 of uncultured beta proteobacterium. Classification (GTDB taxonomy): domain Bacteria; phylum Pseudomonadota; class Gammaproteobacteria; order Burkholderiales; family Casimicrobiaceae; genus CAIWHR01. The sequence continues at coordinate 941,240 of CAWJXK010000008.1, read as the reverse complement.
GCCCTCGCGCTGCTGATGTTCGTCGCCTATCGCGGCTTCAGCGTCATTCTGTTCGCCCCGATTTGCGCACTGCTCGCGGTGCTCGCCACCGACCCGGCGCTCGTGGCGCCGGTCTTCAGCGGTGTGTTCATGGACAAGATGGTGCTTTTCATCAAGTCTTACCTGCCCGTGTTCCTGCTCGGCGCGGTGTTCGGCAAGGTGATCGAGCTCTCGGGCTTCGCGCGCTCGATCGTCACAGCGGTGATCGGCCTTGTGGGGCGCAAGCGCAGTATTCTCTCCATCGTGCTGGTCTGCGCGCTCCTCACCTACGGCGGCGTGTCGCTTTTCGTCGTGGTGTTCGCGGTCTACCCGTTCGCGGCGGAGATGTTCCGGCAGGGAGGCATTCCGAAGCGCCTCATCCCCGGGACCATCGCGCTTGGCGCGTTCACCTTCACGATGGATGCGCTGCCCGGGACGCCGCAGATCCAGAACATCATCCCGACGTCGTTTTTCAAGACCGACACTTGGGCAGCCCCTTGGCTGGGCGTGATCGGCGCGCTGTTCATCCTGGTCACCGGCCTCGCGTACCTGGAGTGGCGGCGCCGGCAGGCCGCCGCGGCGGGCGAAGGCTACGGCACGAAGCTCGTCAACGAGCCCGAGCCCTTCGCCGCGGAGACCCTCCCTGACCCCTGGGTCGCCGTCTGCGCCGCTCGTCATCGTCGGCGTGATGAACAAGGTTTTCATTCTGCTCATCCCGCGCTTCTACGGCGAAACGCATTCTGCCGTGCTGCCCGGCCTCGGGAAGCCGGTGCTGACCCAGGTGTCGGCGGCGGCGGCGATCTGGGCGGTGGAAGGCGCGCTCCTGCTCGGCATCCTCACCGTAGTGGCGTTGGCGTTCGGGGCGCTCAAGGAGCGCTTCGCCGAGGGCAGCAAGGCCGCGGTCGCCGGTGCGCTGCTCGCGGCAACTAATACCGCGTCGGAGTACGGCTTCGGCGCGGTGATCGCGGCGCTGCCGGGCTTCCTCGTGATCGCAGACGGGCCTGAAGGCGATCCCTGGGGTGCTCGTCAACGAGGCGGTCACGGTAACGGCGCTCGCCGGCGTCACGGGATCGGCGTCGGGCGGTATGAGCATCGCACTCGCCACGATGGCTGACCGTTTCATCTCAGCGGCCCAGGCGTCCGGCATCCCGCTCGAAGTCCTGCACCGCATTGCCGCGATGGCGAGCGGCGGCATGGACACGCTGCCGCACAACGGCGCGGTGATCACGCTTCTCGCAGTCACGGGGCTGACGCACAAGGAAGCCTATCGCGACGTCTTCGCAATCACGCTCGTCAAGACCGCCGCCGTCGCGGTGGCAATCGGCGTGTTCTATTTCACCGGACTCTATTAACTGGCGCCTCTCTTACCGTAAACGCCCGTGAGGGGCATCGGAGTTGCGCGAAAATCTCTCGGGCGCGCTCGCCGCGAACGTTTCCGATTTGACGCAGGAGATCGACATGGACAATTCGACTTGGCTGCTAATCCAACTCTGCGTCGCCGGGTGTACCGGGCTTCTCATGTGGGGCCTCGTCCGGTTGGCCGGGAACTTCTGGAACAGGGCTCTCCACGCTCGACGCGTTCACGCGGCTGCGAGAACGGCAAATCGCACCAGACCCCGACTGCGGATCGTCGGTGACGAAGCAAAGTCAATCGGGATAGGGCGTGGGCGCGAGGGGCCAAACGCTCGTGCCTGTCGCAATTTCGATCCGGTTTGATTCGCCGCCGCATTGGTGACGGCCTCGTGATTAAGCGAGGAGGCTGAGCGTTTCGCACCGGCCTGCCGTAACGAAGGACGCGAGTCGCCGTCGAGTTGATAGCCATCGCGCCGCAGCATGCTCGAACACACCGGCTAGGGCGGGTGCCACGCGTTGGCGCATCGTCGTTTCGTGAGAAGCCGCGTCGCCGGTGCGCGGTCCCGGTGACACGGCAGGGCAGCAGGTGCAGAATTGAACATCGAGGAAAAATTCCGATGCAGGTCGGCCTGTCGCGCTTCGACGGGAGGCGACGGCGCCTACCAGAGGTCCGACCAAGTGGCGGGGGCCGCAGGACGTCGGCCCGATGCGTTAGGCGCCGGCGAATACTCGATGAAAAAAGTCAGATATTCGCGTCAACCCCTCTTTGACGCTTTGTAAGAAGGGCACGATTGTCTCGACGACGAAGTATGTTCAGCGTTGCCCGGCCGCGGACCACGATTGCAGCCATCGTGATCGCGCTGGTTGCTGCCTTCGACCCTGAATGGGCGATGGCGCAAACGGCACCGTCCGAAGTCCAGCGGCTCGTTCATGAGAGCTGGACGTTCAAGGATGGCGCTCCTGAGCCGTCGGCTTTCGCGCAGACGGCCGACGGTTACCTGTGGGCGGGCTCTCCGGCGGGACTGTTCCGGTTCGACGGCGTGCGCTTCGAGCTTTTCCGCTCACCCTTCGGCGACTCCCTCCGGTCGACAAACATATCCGCATTGCTTGCCGCCAACGTAGTATTCCCGCGCCGCGCGCGTACAGTCGCTCTTCTCCTGCCCCGTCATGAGCGAAAATTCGGCCCGCATCCGGATCCTCTGCGCTTTCCGCATCGTCGGGCCGTTCGTAGACTCGATGCGTGCGAAGACTCTTTCCACGAGAAGAACGCCACGAACATGCAAGTCATGCAAGCGAGGATCGCGCGAAGCCGCATGGCCGGGGAGCCACCGCACGTCCTGGTGTCGCCGCGCCTAGGTCATCTCGGCGTACTCGCGGTACAGCAGGAGTCCGACCGCTTCGGCCAGCGCCGGCCCCGCGTGGACCGCACGGGATGTAAAATCCGAAGCGCATAGGGCGCGGAGAATTCCTCGGATGAGAGCGCACACGAAGGCGGTCTTGCTGGCGGTCCTGCTGGCACCGAACCCGCACGCTTTAGCGTTGAACTCATCCCTCGACATTAGCCAATACGCGCACACAGCATGGAGATCAGCTGAGGGATTCCCGGTGAAAGGGGTGATTACAGGGATCGCTCAAACTCCCGACGGTTACTTGTGGATCGCAACGGAATTCGGGACGCTTCTTCGCTTCGACGGTGTCCGCACGGTCCCGTTGAAACCATCGATTCACGAGAAATTGCTCTCCATGTTCGCGAGCCGCGACGGAACGCTCTGGATTGGCTCAGATGGCGGCCTCGCGAGCTGGAAAGCCGGCACGCTGACGAAATACAGCGAGCTGGAGGGAAATTACGTGAATAAGTTCGCCGAGGATGGCGAGGGAACGGTATGGGTGGGTCTCTCGTGGGAGCCGGGCGGCGGCAGAGTCTGCGCGATCCGACGGGGTACTGCTCAGTGCTCCCCGCCCCATGGCAGCCTCGGGCGTTACGTCAAGTCCCTGTGCAGTGATGGCGACAAACTCTGGGTGTACGCCGAAAGCGGTCTCTGGCAATGGAAGCCTGCACCCGCGCGGCTGTCGACGGTGCAAAAGCCCCAAGCCTGGCACATGTCTGGCATGTCGTGCACGAATGACGCGGGCCGTTCGTTGATCGCCATCCCGGGAGGCGTCTCGCAAGTCGTCGACGGGAAAATGCTCCCCTTTCGTCTTCCAGATTCGCCGAACGTCCCCGATCCAACAGCCATGTTACGCGACCGGGATGGCGGACTGTGGATTGGAACCGCGAGTCATGGCTTGCTTCACGCGCACGAGGGAAGAACCGATCGGTTCACGCGTTCCGACGGACTCTCGGGTGACTCAATCTGGGCCCTGTTCGAGGATCGTGAAGGAAACATCTGGGTCGCCACAAACGACGGGCTCGACCGTTTTCGAGAGCGTGCGGTTCCCTCCGTTTCAGTCAGGCAGGGCCTGTCCCGGAACGACGTGTGGTCCGTGCTGGGCGCCCGAGACGGAAGCGTCTGGATTGGGAGCCGTGATGGCCTGCACCGATGGAAGGACGGACGGTTTACCCTCTATCCGCCAGGCGGTGGCTTAGGGGACAATCCCGGTTCCCTGTTCGAAGACGAACGCGGCCGCATCTGGACTTCAACCAGCCGCGGGCTCGCCTATTTCAGCCAAGGCCGGTTCACTCCGGTCACTCGAGAGCCCACCGGGCAGATCCATTCAATCACCGAAGACAGGAGTGGGCGCCTCTGGTTCAGCGAGGATCTCGAAGGACGTCAGAGCATCGGATCGCTGGAGGTGGGCACGGTCGCCGGTGACGGTGGCGAGGTACATCGCATTCCCAGAGCCCGTCTCGGGCTCGCGGAAAGTACGATCATTCTGTCACCAAGTGATATGCGCGGTGGGCTCTGGATTGGCGCACGCAACGCGCTGGCGTACTTCAAGGACGGAACGCTTCAGGAGTCGTTTACCACGGTCGACGGCCGGCGCTTCGGCGATGTGTCGGGTCTCTACAGCGACGCCGAGGGCACCCTTTGGGCAGCCGCGGACGCTGGCTTGCTCCGGCTGAGAGACGGCCGACTGACGATGCTCACGAGCGCGAATGGATTGCCGTGCGCTCCGCCGGTTTGGTGGGTGACGGAAGACGACGATCGCTCCCTCTGGCTTTCTCTGAACTGCGGGGTGGCGCGCATTCGCCGTCCCGAGCTCGAGGCGTGGGCTGTGGACACGAAGCGTACCGTTGCCGTGACAATCTTCGACAACGCGGACGGTGTGCGGCAGCGCTGGAACCCATCCAAAGGCTACGGTCCGATAGCAACCAGGTCAAAGGATGGAAAGGTGTGGTTCATCGGCATGGATGGGGTCGGCGTCATCGATCCGCGACGCCTTCCACACAACGGGCTGCCGCCGCCGGTGCACATCGAACGGATTGCCGCGAATGGCGAGCTCTACTGGCAAAACCTGACGGCCATGGCCCCCTCGATCCTGGCTCTTCCGCCGGTGATCCGCGATCTCGAGATCGAGTTTACCGCGCTCAGCCTCGCGGTGCCCGATAAGGTCCGCTTTCGTTACAAGCTCGAAGGCCAAGATCCGGACTGGAAGGAAGTCGCCAATGAGCGAAAGGTGCAGTATTCGAATCTTGCACCCGGCAGCTACCGCTTTCGAGTCATCGCCAGCAACAACAGCGGGGTATGGAACGAGGTCGGCGATGCGCTCGGTTTCGACATCGCGCCGGCTTACTACCAGACGACATGGTTCCGCGCGCTGTGCCTCGTGCTGGTCCTCGCCCTGGCTTGGGCTGGCTATCAGTTGCGCGTGCGGCAGCTGCGCCAGCGCTTCGAGATGACGCTGGACGCGCGCGTGGCCGAGCGTACGCGCATCGCGCGCGACCTGCACGATACCCTTTTGCAGAGCTTCCACGGGCTGCTGCTGCGGTTCCAGACCGCGTCAAACCTCCTGCCGGATCGTCCGGCCGAATCGAAGGAGGTCCTTGCGAGCGCGATCGACCAGGCGGCCGAGGCGATCACCGAGGGCCGCGACGCGGTGCAAGGACTGCGGGCCTCGGCAACCGAGATGAATGATCTGGCCGATTCGATTCGTGCGCTCGGCGACGAGCTGGCAGTGGAGAACTCCGCCGAGGCCGGTTTGCGGGTCGAGGTGCTAGGTACGCCGCGGGCGCTGCATCCAATCGTGCGCGACGAGGTCTTCCGCATCGCCGGCGAGGCGCTGCGCAACGCGTACCGGCATGCCGCCGCCAAGCAGATCGAAGTCGAGCTTCGCTACGACGAGCGGCAGCTTCGGGTGCGGGTGCGCGACGACGGCAAGGGGATCGACCCGGGAGTGTTGCGCGCGGGCGGGCAGGAGGGGCATTTCGGGCTGCGCGGGATGCGCGAGCGCGCGAAGCTCGCCGGCGGCAAGCTTACGGTCTGGAGCGGGCTGAATGCGGGAACCGAGGTGGAATTGAGCATCCCCGGGCCGCGCGCGTACAGTAGTGATTCTCCGGCCCGATCCTGGCTTGCCCAGAAAGTGCTCGGGCAAAGCGAGGTCAGCGATTCATGAACGAAGACTCGGCCCGCATCAAGATCCTCTGTGTCGACGATCATCCAATCGTGCGGCAGGGCATCGCCGGGCTGCTCACCGCGGAGCCAGACATGGCCCTCGTGGCCGAAGCTGCGAACGGACGCGAAGCGATCCAGCAGTTCCGCGCGCACCGTCCTGACATCACGCTCATGGATTTGCAGATGCCCGAGATGGGCGGGCTCGACGCCATCGGCGCCATCCGCGGCGAGTTTCCAGAAGCGCGCATCATCGTGCTTACGACCTATGCCGGCGACGCGCAGGCGCTTCGCGCGATGCAGGCGGGCGCTCGCGGCTACCTTCTGAAGAATGCATTGCACAAGGAGTTGCTCGACACCATCCGCGCGGTGCACGCGGGGCGCAAGGCGCTCGCCCCGGAAGTATCGTTCGAACTGGCCGAGCACGCCACGGACGACACGCTGACGCCGGCGGAGACACGTGTCCTGCGACTCATCGCGCAGGGCAACGCGAACAAGGAAATCGCCAGGGCGCTCGCACTCAGCGAGGAGACGGTCAAGGGCCAGGTGCGAAACATCCTGTCGAAGCTGGGCGCCAAAGATCGCACGCATGCCGCGATGATCGGACTCAAGCGCGGGATCATCCAGTTCTAGGCTGGCGTCGCGCCGCTTCGGTCCACCGGGCCCTCGGCCCGACCCCAAAGGGGCATGCGCCGTCACTCTTTCGAGGCTTTCCGCGTTGTCGGGCAGTTCGTAGACTCGACATGTGCGAAGACTATTCTCGACGTTCGCCCAAGGCGCCCCCGGCGCCGGGCTTCTGCTCATGCGCGTGGTCGCAGGGGGCGCGCTGCTGCTTCATGGCATCGCTGCGTTGATCGCCGGATTGGTGCCCCCCTCGGTAACGCTTCACATTCTCTGCGTTGCAATGGGCGTGCTCCTTGTCATCGGCCTGTGGACGCCAATCGTTGGCACGTTCGCGGCGATCGGCACGGTGCTGCACGGGTTCTCCAACCCCACTGATGCGGGCTTCTACGTGCTACTCGCGACGCTCGCCGCTGCGCTAGCGCTGCTTGGGCCGGGCGCCTGGTCCGTCGATGCGCACCTCTTCGGCTGGAGGCGTGTCGAAATCCGCAACGGCAGCGCACACGGAAAGAGTCGCGAGCCACGCCCTTAATGAGGGTGTCGCGGGCGCCTTCCGGTGGCCGCCGCCTGCCCTTTGGTGGTCGTACAGAACGCCGATCGAGCCGCACATCGACACTAACTGGGGCTCGCGGGCGAGTGCCAGCCGGCGCGATAGTTCCGACGAGAGCTAACCCTCGTTGCGGAGCTTCCAAATGAACGTTGCGAATGTCATTCCGCTCGGCGCGCCTCACGCCGTCCCCCACGCAGGGAGCCGACACCCGGCTGCCTTGAATCCGGTACGCGCGCGCTTCGACCGATTCGAGCTCGATGAGGCTGAGGCACGGCTGATGTGTGCCGGGGAAGCCATAGCGCTCGCGCCGAAACCCTTCGCAGTGCTGTGCGCCCTGGCGCGCACCCCCGGCAGCCTGGTGACGAAGAACGCGTTGCTCGATCTCGTCTGGGGTCATCGCTTCGTCACCGAATCGGTGCTCAAGACCGCCATCAGCGAGGTGCGTGCGGCGCTCGGCGACGACCCGAGACAGCCGCGCTTCATCGAGACCGTATCGCGGCGCGGCTATCGCTTCATCGCGACCACGATTGGCGCGACGTCGCAACGCGCGTCCGCCGCCGAGCGGAACGTCGAGGTTGGGCGCGACCATCCCGCCCTTACCGCACTCACGACACTGTGCCGCGGCAACGCGGCGCTCGCCGAACTCATCCGAGCGGTCGCAGCCACCCTGGAGCGCCCCGCAGTCCTCAACGAGTCCTAGCAGGGAGATCGTCGCATGAAACCTTCCGAGCAACGCCTAAGCGAAGCGGGTCGCCAGCAGACCGAGGCGATCGTCGCCCGCCATGTGCACGACCTATTCAAGCGCCTGCCGATGCTGTCCGGCTTCTGGCTGCGGCCCGACCTGAAGGTGGCCGAGCTGTCCGTCTTCCATTGGCCGGGCTACACGGCCGGCTCGGAGCTGCATGACGCTGTGATGGAGTCGCTCGTCGAGCTCGCCGAGGAGTGGCCCGAGGCGGTGCAGTTCCTGGGCGGGCGCACCTTTGCACGCACGGTGCAGTGATGTCCGCGAAGACCTGCGCAGATTGCCGGCATGGTCGCCGTGCGCGGCGCCCTTTGCCAAAGCGTGGCCTCAGCACGAGGTCACCATTCCCGTCTCCTGCCGGCGGATACCATACCGACGCACTCGCGCGCTTTCTCGCCGAGCCGCCGATCAGGCCTCCGTCCATCAAGGTCCGCTCCGAGACTCCGTCGCGTCCGTGCGGGATCGCGAATGCAGCTCGCCGCGGCAAGCTTTCCGTTGCGCCGGCTGTTCGAAACAGCGATACGTCGAAGCGCGAAACGGGCTGCACTCTTCTGCAACCCATATTCGCGACGATGGAAGAAGTGCATTGGGCCCACGAGTTACGGCTGCAACTCAGGGCGCGATTGCTGCGCGATGCTGCGTTGCCGACGCAGCCTTGGTGCGTTGACGCTGATTGATATGCGCCCTAGCCGTTGTCGGGGTACTACCCGGCGCCCACGCTTCGCTCATCTACCGGCGTGCTCGTGGGCAGCGTAGTCCGATTCGACCAAGGCGCTTCTTGGAAGGGTGTGATATGAGACCGATGCTCGATTCAGAGTTTGATGATATGGATGGCGTGGATGTCCTTCAGGACTTCGACTCCGGTGCCTTCGAACCTGACGCCCAAGAGGACGAGGCCGACCGCGACTGCGTGCGGCTCGAATGCAACGGCGAACTGCTCGATGCGGCCTCTGTGAACCCCGTTGAAGTTCGCAACTCCGCGTGCGGCTTCAGGACGCTTCGGTTCATTTGTCCGCGGTGCAACGAACCTCACGAATCGATTCGATTTCGGTGAGATGAGGAGGATGGTTGCAGGTCGCGCTGCAGTCAGGTCTTACCGAGGAGGGCATTACAGATCTGCGCACTCGCCAGCAATGCGTCGTTCTCTGTCGCGCCTTCGATGGCAAGCTGAACTTGCGGAGCGTGGCACAGTTCGTCGAACCGGCCCAATTGAGAGTCCACGACCATCGGTCGGCGACTTTTCCAAAGTAGCCGCTGGGGATTTGTCCTTCGAGGAACGCTCGCGCGATGCGAAGCCAGGAAAGCTGGAGCATCGCGTTCCTCATGGAATTGCCAGGGTATTTAGGTAATGCGAATCTTCGGCTGTACGAGTGCGTTGATTCGTTCGGCCACCCAAAGCAGTGCGCCTCGCGCTATCCCGTGAAGCGCCAGCTGATAGCGGCGATAGAGCAGGGCATGACTAAGCCGCGCGAACTGACCCTTGATGAAGCGTGCCCTGAAGAAACCGAAGCGGCCAAGCGTGCCGAAGGCGTTGTAATCGCTGAGCGCTACCAACGCACCGAGATCGCGGAAGCGGAAGAACGGCAGCGGCTTGCCCTCTTGCAGCCATGCCGGCAGATGGCGTATCAGGTGCAACGCCTGTTGGTTCGCGACCTGCGCGGTCGGCGGCAAAGGTCGATCGGCGCCTTCCGGCATGAAAGTGGCGCAATCGCCCAGAGCAAGGATCGACGGGTCATTCCTGGCGAGCAGGGTCCGCTGTACCACGACCTGGCCCGCGCGATTGAGCTCCAGTCCACTCTTTTCGAGCGTCGTGGACGCGCGCACGCCCGCTGCCCAGACCTTCAGCGCCGCCGGGATTCGTTCACCGCCGTCGAGCAGGAATCCATGCGCGTCGGCGGCCACAACGCGCACTCCCGTGCGCACGTCAACGCCGAGCGCGCGAAGCTGCGCCGCGGCCGAAGTGGAGACCACGTCAGGAAAGGATCCCAGAATGCGCGACGCGTTTTCGAGAAGCGTCACCCTCAACCGACGGCGGATATCGACTTCGCCATAGCCCGCCGCGAACTCGACCATGCGACTCAACTCGGCGGCTAGTTCGACGCCGGTCGCGCCACCACCCGCGATGGCGATGTCGATGGTCCGATCCTGAAACACGCTGCGCGCCACGTGTGCACGCAGTCGCGCGTTGAATGTGTCAGCTTGGTCCTGGCTGTCGATAAAGTGACAATGCTCGGCGACCCCTGGTGTCCCGAAATCGTTCGCGCGACTGCCGAACGCCAGGATGAGCACGTCGTATTCCAGTTCACGCGCGTCCGCGATCGCTTCGCCCGCACCCTGCATTGGCGCGAGACGCACGCGCTTGGCTGTCCGGTCGATTGCGTCGAGCTGTCCCGGAACGTATTCAAAGCGATGGGTTCGTGCATGCAGCAGGTACTGGACCTGCTGCTGATGGACATTCCAGGTACCGGCGGCAAACGTATGCAGCATCGGCTTCCACAGATGCGTCCAGCTGCGGTCGACCAATGTGACTTGGCCGCCCATGCGGGCTACGCGTTGTCGGAGGCGCGTGGCCAACAGCAGCCCGGCAACGCCCCCGCCGACGATAACGATGCGCGGGGTGCCGTACGGAGGCAGCTTCACGAGTGAGTGAGCTCTCGATGACGTCTTTTCACGATTCTCGGGTTCGTCGACCGAGTCTCGTGCGCAAGCCTTCGATGGCGTTCGTTCCCGGCTGGTGCCGTCGCGCTGCAACTGGGGCGCCCGCGGGGTCATCGTAAGTCCTCGCACAACTGCGCTTGTCCATACTGGCATCCCCACTCGCATGTGACCTTTCCGTACGAGTCCCTCGCGACAGCGCCGTCGGGTCTCGTCGAGCACAGCACGCGGCCTGTGTCGTCCATCGCGCAATGGCCAACGCCGCACAGCACGTTGCCGTGCTGGTCGTGAATCACGCCTCCGCACTGTTTCGCACAGTGCATGTTGCCGTACGAGTCCTTCATGCAGTCGGTTCGTCTGCAGAAGACGGTTTCGTATTGATCAGGGATGCCGTCGCCGGCGAAGACGGGCGAAATGACACCGAGGGCCAAAGCACAGGCTACAACGACGCGAGAGATCATGGCATCTCCAATGCGGCGAGCCCGCAGGGCGCGTGCCGCGGTTGACTTACGGGAAGTGCGGCAAACCGTATCCACAGGCCGGGGCCAAAGGCAAAACCGGCCTGTCGTTGTCGAATTGCGAGTCCGGAAAAACCTGGCTGTGCCATCGGCCGCCGTCCTCGCGCTATAGCTTCGAGGACGAACTTTCCGTGCCGTGCCGACTCCGTTGCCCGCCGCAAGCGGCTCCGACGAAGGGCCGGGCGACGGATCGCCAGTTGAATCGCGAACGAAGAACTGCCCACGTCGATCGGCTCCGCGCTGCCTAAATGACGCCGCCGATGACATTGATGCTCATCGCGAGCACAGCGATGTTGAAAATGAAGCTGAGAATGCTGTGGGCCAGCGTCGTGCGCCGCATCTGCACGGTCGTGACCGATACATCCGAAACCTGCGACGTCATGCCAAGGACGAACGAGTAATACGCGAAATCGAAGTAGGTTGGCTCATGGACTCCGGGGAAATTCAACCCCGCGGCCGGACCCTCGCGTACTGACGCCGGCGCGTAATAGCGGCGAGCATAGTGAAACGCGAACACCGTCTGGATCAGCATCCAGGACAGCAGGAGCGCGGCGATTGCTAGCCCGACGTGAAGCGCCTTCGGCCAGAACTCCATCGACTTGACATCGCCCATCACAAAGCCGATGGCGACGATACTTGCGCACGCAGCGGTGGTTACAAGCAGAAAGATGACGTGCGCGGCCTGATCGTACATGCTCGCACGGCGACGGGTCAGGTCGGCGTCCGCATGCAGGATCGTCAGCCAATACAGAGCCAGGTATGTCAACGATGCTGCAATCCACGTCACCAGCAGCCGGTTCGCAATGGGAACGACGGTGGGTCCGATGGAATAGACCGCCATGCCGACGGCAACGACGATCGCCAGCCGTGTCTGGGCAGACAAACGAATGGCCCATGGTTCGCGTTTCGTATCATTCATCAAGGTGCATGCCAGTTACAACGAGGCGCGCCTGCACGGCGGATCCATTGCCTCGCGGACGGCATGGTGTCGTTGACCGAAGCAAAGCGACCAACTATTTCAGTCATCGGCACGAGCCCGTGCATAGATCCGATAGATGTGGCCGTCCTCGATATGCACACGGTCGCCGACCATCAGGTTGAGATCGCGCGTGTCTTCGACGATCAGTGAGCTGCCCGAATCGAGCCGCACGGTGATGCGGTACCGAGTCGTTTGTTCATGCCTCTTCTCGATTTCGTTTCCGACCGCCGCGCCGCCGATTGCTCCGACAATGGTTGCTGCCGTGTTCCCGCGACCGCTCCCGATCTGGTGGCCGATCACGCCCCCGGCGATGCCGCCAATCAAGGCTCCGCCGTTGACGGGGTTGTGGTCGGGCGCGCGATGGATCTCGATGGCCTCGACTCGGCCCTCGTCCGCGCGAACTGGGCTGTCGGCCATCGCGACGCAGGCGGTCGCTGCCGCGAGCAGGCATACAGACGTCCGGAGTCCCAATCGCTGAAGAAAACGAGCCGACATGTTCATTTTTCCTTTGCGTAGAGTTGTAGCGAATCGATCAGCCCGAGGATCGTCGCAGCGGCGCAGGCAAACAAGGCGCTGGCGTTGCGTCGAGCGGATACTTCGTCAGTGTCCGAACGTTCGTCGCGAAACGCGGCTGGTTGTGCTTTGATGCGTTGCGTCGGAATTTCTCGAACGTCTTGCGGATGTCGGTACTGGCGCTGTTCCGGTAATGGAACTCTTGCGCGTTGAGGATGCTGTTCGCCGGTGCTGAGCTCAGGAGAGGCTTGTAATGTTTCATGGTTAGGTTGGCGTCCGCCGATTTTCATCGCGCTTGCGCTTGACTTGGCGGTCGGGTTGACAAGACACCGTGAGCGTAGCGCTTTGCGTGATCCGAGTCGTCAGCGAAACGTCGCGAATCTGTCGGATTTCGATAGGCGAGCCTAAGCCGTCAAATTGGACCCGCGTGCCATCCGGGCGTCTAGGAGAGAAAACTCGAGCCTCTTGCGGACTTCAAGCCATGATGTTCACGCCGCCGTCGACGTACTGCGTTGCACCGGACAGTCGACGCGCGTAGGGCGTGGCAAGGAATGCGCAAGTGAAGCCGACGTCCATGATGTCGACCAGCTCGCCAATCGGCGCGCGCTGTGCGGCCCCGGTCAGGAGCAGATCGAAGTCCTTGAGCGAGGACGCGGCGCGCGTCTTGAGCGGCCCGGGCGAAATCGCGTGCACTCGTATGCCCTTGCCGCCGAGCTCGAAGGCGAGATAACGGCACGCCGCCTCGAGCGCCGCTTTCACAGGACCCATTACGTTGTAGTTGGGCACGACCTTGTTGGCTCCGTGATAGCTCATCGCGAACATGGATCCGCCGTTTTTCATCAAGGGAGCCGCCAGTCGCGCCATGCGCACGAACGAATGGCAGGAAATGTCCATCGCCAGCTTGAAGCCCTCGGCGGAACAATCGAGGAGCGGCCCCTGCAAGTCGCCCTTCGGCGCGTAGGCGATCGAGTGGACAAGGATGTCGAGCCGGCCCCAGTCCTTGGTGATCCTGTCGAACACCGCCTCGAGCATGCCCGGCGTGGCGACATCGAGCGGCATGAAGATCGGTGCGCCGAGCTCTTTCGCGAGCGGCTCGACGTAGGTCTTCGTCTTCTCGTTGACATAGGTGATCGCGAGCTCGGCGCCCAGCTCACGGAACGCCTTCGCACATCCATAGGCAATCGAATACTGGTTCGCCACGCCGACGACGAGCGCTCTGGCGCCTTTGAGCACAGGCGGCGGAATTTCGACGGTCATTTTCTTGGTCTCCTGGATCTGCATCTGCGGCAAGTGCGGCGGTGCCACAAATTCTGCGTCGGTCGTTTCTTGGTGGAACCCTTGGCTGCGACGTCAGCCCGACAGCGGCATGTCGGCGCGCGCGAGCAACGTCTGCGTGTGCCGCGCGATCATCAGCTCTTCGTTGGTCGGGATTACCCAGACCGAGACGCCGCTTGCCCCGGAACTGACGCGCGGGCTGCCGGCCGCGTTTGCCGAGGCGTCGAGCTCGATCCCCAACCAGCGAGCATCGCGGCACACCCGCTCGCGCAGGTACGCGCTGTTCTCGCCGATCCCGGCCGTGAATACGACGGCGTCCAGCCCGCCGAGTGCAGCCGCGAGGGAGCCCAGCTCACGGCCAATTCGGTAAACGTAGAGATCGATCGCGGCCGTCGCACCGGGCTTGTCGCTTTCGAGCAGGACGCGCATGTCGCTGGAAATGCCCGATACGCCGAGCAGGCCCGACTGCTGATAGATGAGCTTCTCGATTCCGCGTGCGTCCATCTTGAGCTCGTCGAGAAGGTAGAGGATCACGCCCGGGTCCACGCTGCCGCACCTCGTGCCCATCGGCAGGCCGTCGACCGCTGTGAAGCCCATCGTGCTCGCGACACTGCGGCCGTTCGTCATAGCGCACATGCTGGAACCGTTGCCAAGGTGCAGCGCGACGATCCTGCCGGCGGCGGCTTTGGCGTCGTAGGCGGGCAAAGCCTGCGCAATGTACTCGTAGGAGAGTCCGTGGAATCCATAGCGTCTTACGCCGCGATCGGTGATGGACCGCGGGAGTGCAAACGTCTGTGCCACGTCGGGCTGGGCACGGTGGAATGCGGTGTCGAAGCAAGCGACCTGAGGCAGCTCCGGCGCGCGTTCCAGCAAGGCGCGGATCAGAGCCAGGTTGTGCGGCTGGTGCAGAGGTGCGTGCGGAACGTACTTCTCCAGCGCCAACAGCACCGCCGTGTCGACCCGAACCGGTCGGCTGTATTCGAGCCCGCCGTGAACGACGCGGTGCCCGACTCCTGTCAGGCGCTGCTGGCCGAGCTCCGAACGCAGGAAGGCAATCAGGTGATCAAGCGCGCCCTCGTACCCAACCCTGACGCCGCCGGCCCAGGACTTCTCGCCGAGGGTATTCCCGTGCCGATCCTTGGCGACGAAACGCGGCGCGGTGTGGAGACCTTCGATTTGTCCGCGCAAGGTCAGCTCGAGCGCATTGCCACGCTCGGCGAAGAGCGAGAATTTCAGGCTGGAGGAGCCTGCATTGAGAACGGCGATCGCATCGGACACGTCACGCCACCGCTTTCGTGCTCGCTTCGCGGCGAGCCTTCGCGACCAGCACGGCCACCGCGCAGGATGCGAGGCGCGTCAGCAGCGAGTCGGCCCGGCTCGTGAGGATGATGGGTACGCGCGCTCCGAGCACGATGCCCGCCGCGTCGGCGCCCGCGAGGAACGACAGGCTTTTCGCCAGCATGTTGCCGGCTTCGAGATCGGGGACGACCAACACGTTGGCGCGGCCCGCAACGGGGGACTCGATCTTCTTGATCTTCACCGACTCCAGGCTGATCGCATTGTCGAGCGCGAGCGGTCCGTCGAGAATTGCGCCGGTGATCTGCCCGCGGTCGGCCATCTTGCACAGCGCCCCGGCCTCCACGGTCGAGGGCACCCTCGGGTTGACGGTCTCCATTGCGGAGAGTATCGCCACGCGCACCGCCGGGTACCCGAGCGCATGCGCGAGATCGATCGCGTTCTGGATGATGTCGACCTTCTCCTCCAGCGTAGGCGCGATGTTCACCGCCGCATCGGTCACGATGAGCGGTTCCGCATAGCTCGGCACATCCATCACGAAGCAGTGGCTGACGCGACGCGCGGTGCGCAGCCCTGATTCGCGTCGAACAACGGCGCCCATCAGCTCGTCGGTGTGAAGGCTCCCCTTCATCAGCGCCTCGGCCTTGCCCTCGCGGACGAGATCGACCGCCTTTTCGGCAGAGGCGTGGCTGAAGGGCGTGTCGACGATAGGCAACCCCGAGATGTCGATCTTGTTCTGCCTGGCCACCTCCTCGATGCGCGTGCGCGGGCCGACCAGGATCGGGGCGATGAGGCCCATCCGAGCCGCGTCGACCGCGCCCTGCAACGAGGTCTGGTCACACGGATGCACGACTGCGGTTGGCGTCGGTGGCAGCGACTTGCAATCGTCAATGAGGCGCTGATACTTCTCGTGGGCGCGCGCCGTCCCGGGCTCGTCCGCCACGGCCTCCACGCCAGGCATCGCCTTCTGCTCTTGCGCAAGCATCCTAACGTGCTCCCGCGGTCTTCTTCGCCAGCGCGCCGCGCGGCTTGGCAATCGTGCCCCGAGCGCTGCGCGCGGTCAGCCGAGAACCGCGCCGCGACCCGGCCGGCCGACGCTCCACGGCGCGTAGCACCCGGCGGATGCGCGCGAGCATCGCTTTCTGCTCGGCCGACGGCTGGATGCGCTGCACCCGCTTGTCGGCAAGCACGCGCTCCAGCAGGGTAAGCAGGCGATCCCGATCTCGCGAGTTGGCCAGCAGCAACGGCAGAGCCTCGACCGCCTTCTCCTGCTCGTAGCGCGCGATGATCTCCTGCTCGCCGCCGATACGGCGTGCCTCGTCGGGTGCGAGCTCGGGCAGGAATTCTCGGTACTCTTCAATCAGCTCCTGCGCGAGGTGCAGCCGGGAAAGCGGGAGGGGCTCGTCTTTGTGAGCCATCAGGAAGGCAACACGGGCGAGCGCCTCCGCGTATCCGCCTTTGTCGATCGAAGCCAGTATCTTCTTCACGAACGAAAGCTCGCGCGGGTCGGCCGGCAGAGCCGCCACCTCGGTAAATTGCTCGTCGTCGAGGTAGACGGCGAACAAATTGCCATAGATTTGGAAGAAGGAAGCTTCGGCTGCCGCGTCGCGCAATGCGCGATAGCAATCGAGGGAAGCGCTTGTCAGCTCCGCCATCGCCGCCTCAAGCTTGCGAGCCGGATCGTCTGGCCCGAGCGCGTGACGATGTTGCTTCACTGACTCCGCAGTCGGCGCGATCCACCCTAGCCAGGGATTGAGGTCCGAGATCGACCACCGCTGCAAACGCAGCGGGTGCAGCTCGCGCGCGAGCTTCGCGGCGTACTCGTTCGACACTGCTTGTACCAGCGGGCGTCCGAAGAGCTCGTACGCGCGCTGATTGAACTCCGAGACCGCCTTCACGACTTCGAATGGCCGCTCATCTGCGCGTTTGAAGCGATTCAATCGCGCAGTGATGTCTTCCAGACGCAACTCGACGAAGCTCACTTCGTACGCCGATTTGCCGCTGCGATCCTTGTGTTCCGCGATCTGCATCCCGTACAGGCCCGGTGGCAGCGCCTCGATCGACTTCAGCACCGACGCGATCTGAGCTCCCTCCTTCTTCGCGACGTTGCCGGAGACGAAGATGCCAAGGTGGCCGACGTTCTCGTGCATCAGGCCGACGATCACCTGCCCACGGGCCTTGATTTCCTCGGTGCTGCCATACACGTCGGCAACCCAGTTGAAGGCCTGCTGCGGCGGCGTGATGTTGTCGCCCGCCGAAGCGAACAAGACGATTGGCACCTTGATGTCACGCAGGTCGAAACCCTTGCTCGGTCCCCCGTCGACGGCGCCTGACCACACCTTGTTCCCGACGAAGAGGTTTTGCGTGATCCACTCGATCTCTTCGCGATTGAGCAGGTAATAACCACCCCACCAGCGCTCGAACTCGAGGAAGCGCTGTGTCTCGGTGTCGACGTTGGCGAACACCTGGTAGTACTTGTTCCAGAACGTGTTGGCCGGATTGAGGTTCTCGAAGTTCTGCACCAGATGGGCGCCGTCGAACGTGCCTGCGCCGAGGTCGGACGTAAGTGAGGCGAGCCAGGTGCCGCCGAGCAGCCCTCCGGCATAGCGCATCGGATTGTCTCCCTCGCCCTCGCTCCAGGCGCCGCCCCAGTAGGACATCGGCGCACCGACGATCACGATCGGTCCGGTGTCATCGGGATTGGCAGCGGCCAGCATCATCGCCGCCCAGCCGGCCTGGCAGTTGCCTACGATTCCCGGCTTCGGGGCATCCGGATGAAGCTCGCGCACGCGATGCACGAACTCGCGCTCGGCGTTGCATACGTCGGGCAGTGTTTGTCCCGGCTCGGGATTCGGAAAGAAGATGACGAAGTACACGGGATGCCCGGCGTGCAGTGCGACCCCGACCTGGGAATCATCCTTGAAGCCGCCGATGCCGGGACCGTGGCCGCCGCGCGGGTCGATGATCACGTACGGGCGGCGCTTGGCATCTACTATGACGCCCTCTGGCGGCACGATGCGCAGCAGCGCGTAGTTGACCGGACGCTTGAACGAGCGCCCGTCCATTACGATTTCGTAGTCGAAGCGCAGCACCGGCGGCAATCCTTGCCGCTCGTGCTCGAGGAAGTTGTTGCCGCGTTGGCGCAGCGTGTCCCAGAACAGGATGGAGCGCTGCGCAGCGTCGACGCCGTATCGCGCGCCGCCAGTCCAGAGTTCCCAAAGCAGCGTCGGATTCGTCATCAACCCGGCGATCTGCTTCCGAGCCTGTTGCGCCCGCTCGTTGAAGCGCTCCATCGCGAGCTTCGTGCGGTTCCGCAGCAGCTGCGCGACCTTCGCGGAAACGTCGTGGCTCTGTGAAAGTTGTCTAGCCAAATTGCTCATGGTGCCTTTCTTTCTTGAATGTGCAGGGATGCCATACGCTCAGGTTAGGGCCTTGCGCCTGTAGAGTCGTCAGCGAAACGTCTGCATTGCGTGAGTATTTCGGTGAAGATTGCGGGCGCCGCCATCACGGGCGTGACGCTCCTCGGGGGTATCGGCCACAGAGAGATCGCGAACACGCTGCTCCCACAGTTCCCTTGCGAGCGTAAGGACCACCGGACCGATCACCAAACCGATAAGCCCCAGCGCCTCAAAACCGCCAAGGCAACCCATGAGGATCCAGACGAAGCGCAAGCGAATTCCGTGACGCGCGACGACCGGCCGGACGACCTTGTCGCCGCAGAACAGGATCAAGCAACCCAGTCCTAATGCGAGAACTGGAGGCGTGCCGGTGACCGTCATAGCGAGCTGGAGGGTCAATGCACCGACTGCCGCATATCCGAGAAACGGGACCAGCGCGAGCAAACCGGTAATCGCAGCCCACACAGCGGCGTGCGGCACACCGGCGATCGCATACGCGACGCCGCTTGCGAAGCCATCAAAGAGAGCCACGACCAGCATGCTATTCACGGAGGCGCGCACGGCCCGCGTGGCGAGGTCGACATAACTGTCGGCGTGTTCGCCTATGCTGCGATGAAGGACTCGCCTGAAGCCCTCCTCCAGCGATTCACCCTGCTGATACAGGAAGAACAACAACAGGATCGTGAACAGGATGATGAACGCGTGCCGCACCATGAATTGTCCGAGCGACTGCGCCCACCCAAGGAGTGCAGCCGCGTCGGTCCGCTGGGTCCACGTCATAAGCGCGTCTGGAAAGGCGAGCTGACTTTGCCAACGCGCGGCGAGCCACGGTCCGACCAATGGCGCGTTCTCCAGCCACTTAGGAGCGACGATTCCTATCTTGTCGGCGGCGGCGATCTCCACTAGCAGCGCGTGCGCTTCGGTGAGCAGCGCGCCAAACGCAAACATCAACGGTGCCAACACGAATACCGTCATCGCGAGCGTGAACATCAGTGATTTCGAATTGCGGCCGATGCGCCGCGGCAGACGGGCCGCAAAGCGGGTGTAGAGCGGCCAGCTCGCGATTGCGGTTACGCACGCAGCGAGCATCGCCTGGAGAAAGCCGTGCAGGATCCAAGCCGACAGGGCGACGATCAGACCGCCATAGAGCCACCCCGGCGGCAGCTTTAGGGACATCATCTTCGGCACTACTGGCGTTGCCCTGTCAGTCACACGTTGCATGCGGTTCGTTCCTTGGTTGACGCAGGATGAGCCGCTCCGCCGCCGCGGCCACGCTCGGTTGCACACGTTCGGGCACCTAGCCTCTGTTTCTGTCCGCGTGAGGTAGCTCATCGGCATCATTGCAACCATGCCGAGGATCAGGCGATCATTAACCCTACGAGGAGCACGATGACGCCGCCTATCAGGACGCCTCTGACAAAATTTATGGCATGCCATGAATCGCCACTCGCGCGATAACGCCTCAGCCGAGTTGGTGACTTGTATGTTTGATGCATGTTCTCGTTTTCGCTTTCCGTAACGTGCATGCCGTCATTGCGCGGGCACGCGCCAGAATGGCCCCGCGATCTGTTCCAGGGGCCGGCCGGGCTCGTTGGGCCGCAGACCGTATCGCAGCATCGCAATGATGTCGGCGCTTGCCTGCGGATTGGAAATGAAGTAGCTGTGGCCGAAGAAGTCCGTTGTTCCGCGGACCTGGATGATGTCGACCGCGCGCAGCAACGCCATCGCTTCGATCTGTTCAGCGCTGAACATCGACGCGTCGATTCGACCGAGCCGGGCGATGCTGCCGAACATCCAGCTTGCCGTCGCGAGCGCCTTGTCGTCTGGCGAAACGTAGAAGGTCACCCTGAGGCCAGGTGAAGGGGGGATGACGGCATCCGGGTCCGCTTTCCGGCCGAACGGCAGGTCGGGGTCGGAAAAGACTTTGAAGATCTTGGTCAGCGCGACGTCGCCATCAAGATCGGGAGCGACGAGGACAACGTTGCCGATGTGAAACTCGCGGTCCGGTGAGCTCTGGAGTGCGTAAGCTTCGACGCTCAGCTCGGCCAGCGCCGATGCGAGTGTGTCCGTGCCGCGGCTATGCGCGATCAGGTGTACGCGTTCGACGCCGGGCGTGCGGCCCACAATGCGTATGACCTTCACCAGATCCTCGACCGCGTATTCGGCCGACTCCCGGTCGAAGTCATAGCCGAACAGCATGCCGCGGCGTCCGCCGGCGGGCCACGTGAAGATGCCGCACACGAAGTCCCGCCCCAGGAAATGGCACAGCTCGCCCATCGTCAGCGCGGCACTCTCGAAACTGCTGTTGTAACCGTGTACGAACAGCACGACTTCCTTGCGCTGTGCGATGGCGAGCCGCCTCGCGATCTCGGCCTGCAGCTGCTGTTTCGCAGTTTCGAACGCCCCGACGACAGCGGGTACACGTCTTATGCCATCCGGAGCGACGGCGACTTCATACGGTATGGCCGGAAAACGACCGAGCTCCGTGATCGGCCCGAGCTTGAGCTGCAGTGGATTGACGCGTTGCGTCGCAGTGCTTTCCTTGACCAGCGCGTCCCAGGAGACGCCTTCGCCGAAATCGATCATCGCCGATCCGAATGCCATCGACCGCGACCGGTCCCCCGTGTACGGCGCATCATCGGCACGCTCTGCCCGTGCGCGATCGGTGATGTACAACAGATCGAGAGGCGGTCGGCGACTGTCGTTGGACAATTCGTTGAAAAGCGGCCTCGCGTTCTCCCCTGTATAGAGCACCGGGGCCGGCATCATCGCGCGGTTGGTTGCGCAGCCCGTCAGGACGAATGCAATGGCGGCGATGACGACGGCCGATCGCCCTCTGGGCCAGGACGTCCTTCCCACGCATCTCGGCATCCGTTTGGACATGGTCGCGAAACAGATCGATCGAAGTTTGGTCATACGCTGCGTACTGCTAGCCCGAGGCTCGACCGTGCAGCCCGGCAAGTCGCGCGTGCTTCAGGAATGCCGAGTCCTTGCCGAGGATCAGCCGCACGAGATCCTCGAGAAAAGGTTCTTCGATCGCGGTGCTCGGGAACTCCACCGTGACGCGCTCCAAGCGATCGACATTTGCCAGGGCCACGGTCACCATCCCGGTCTGATAGTCGACACGAAACGAGACACGCGCCGGGATCGCGGGCGGGACCGAAAAGATGCACGTGCGCAGCGTCCCGTCGGAATCTTCCACCCGACGGCAGGTGTATCGCAGCCCGAAGGCATCCAGGGTCTTCTCGGCAAACGAGATCCAGCCGGGGATCACCTCGATCGACAGAGGCTTCGCCGCGGAAACCTCGTAGTAGACGTCGATCCCTTCAAGCACCGGAAAGCCGACGATGCGGCGCTCGTGGTATCCCACCGAGCCATGGGCGAACCGCGGCGAATCGAATGCGTAGCCATAGCCAAGGTCGAACCGGTGTTCGATCGGGGGCTTTAGGCCGTTGAGGTAGGTGATCGCCTTTTCCAGCCAGCGAAACGCTGCGCGCAGCCGTGCATCGATCGCCTGAAAGCTCTCGACGTCGCCGTCGTCCTCGGTCGACTTCGGCAGCGCCTCGTATCGAACGCGCAACTCTTCGAGCAGCGAATCGTGCTTGTTCATCTCACCTCCTCGGTGGACCGCAGCGTTGGTGTTCATGAGCACCTCATACCGCCACCGCTGGCACGGACGAGCCCAGATTCGGCGCGGAAGCACGCTCGACCTTGAACCACGCCGCGTAAAGGGCCGGCACGAAAAAGATCGTCAGCAGGGTCGCCACCGTGAGCCCGCCCATGATTGCGATCGCCATCGGACCCCAGAACACGCTGCGCGTGAGCGGAATCATCGCGAGCACGGTGGCCGCCGCGGTCAGCGCCACCGGACGAGTCCGGTGCACGGCTGCCTCAAGCACGGCACTCCAGGGATCGCGGCCTTCGGCCATTTCCGCCTGCACCTGGTCGACCAGGATGACCGCGTTGCGCATGATCATCCCGCACAGCGCGGTAACGCCGAGAATCGCGACGAAGCCGAGCGGCGCCTGGAAAATGAGCAGCGCGGCGACGACGCCGATGAGTCCGAGCGGTGCCGTCAGGAACACCATGAACATGCGCGAGAAGCTCTGGAGCTGCAGCATCAGGATTGTCAGGATCGTGACGAGCATCACCGGGAACACCGCCATGAGCGCGCGGTTGGCCTTGTCGCTTTCCTCGACCGCGCCGCCGACATCGATTCGATAGCCGAAAGGCAGCTTCGCTTCGATGTCCTTCAGCCGCGGCCGGATTTCCTGCGTCACCGACACGCCCTGCTCGCCGTCCTTGACGTCCGCGCGCACGGTGATCGCCATGTCGCGGTTGCGGCGCCACAGCACCGGCTCTTCGAGCTCGGACCGTACGTGCGCGACCTGCGACAGCGGCACGACCGTGCCTTCGCGTGTGTAGAGATTGACATCCTTCAGCGTGTCGAGATCGAGACGCTCGGAGGGCACCGCACGGGCGACGATGTCAATCAGGTCTTCGTGCTCGCGCAGATGCGACATCGTTGCGCCGTTCATCACGGTCTGGGTCACGAAGGCGACGTCGGCCGGCGCCAGGCCGAGCGCACGCGCCTTGTCCTGGTCGAGATCGACTCTCAGCGTGCGTACCGGGTCGTTCCAGTCGAGCTGCACGTCGCGCACCTTGGGACTCGATGCCACCACCCCCTGGACTTGACGCGCGATCGAACGAACCACCTGGGTGTCCGGGCCAACGACACGGAACTGCACCGGGAAGCCGACGGGCGGACCGAGCTCGAGGCGCGTGACGCGGACCCAGACCTCCGGAAATTGCTCGTCGACGCTCGCCATCAGGCGCGAGCGCACGCGTTCACGCGCCTCCATGTCGCGCGTCATGACGATGAAGACCGCGTAGCCCGGGTTCGGCAGCTCGGGGTTGAGCGACAGATAGAAGCGCGGCTGGCCGGCGCCCGTGTACGCCGTGTAAAAGCGAACGTCGTCGTCCTTCTTGAGCGTGGCCTCCATCTTCTTCACCTGCTCGGTCGTCGCGGCGAAGGAGGCACCTTCCTTCAGTGTCAGCTCGACCACCAGCTCGGGCCGCGAGCTGTTGGGGAAAAACTGCTGCGGGACGAGCCTGCTTGCGGCGATCGCGACGGCCAGTGCGGCCACGGTGATGCCGATGACCCACCAGCGGCGCTCGATGGCGAGGTCGATCCACCCGCGCAGCTTGTGGTAGAAGGGCGTGTCATACGGGTCGGCGCCGTGGTGATGCTTGCCGAAGTCCTTCGGCAGCATGTTGACGGCGAGGTAGGGCGTGATGATCCCCGAGACCACCCATGACAACAGCACGGCAGTGCCGACGATCCAGAAAATGCCGCCCGCGTATTCGCCGGTGGTCGATTTGGAAAAGCCGATCGGCATGAAGGCGGCTACCGTGATGAGCGCCCCGGTCAGCCGTGGCATCGCCGTCGAAGCGTACGAAAAGGCGGCCGCTTTGAGGCGGTCCATGCCTTCTTCCATCTTCACCACCATCATCTCGACCGCGATGATGCCGTCGTCCACCAGCAGGCCGAGCGCGATGATCAGGGAGCCGAGCGATACGCGCTCGAGGTTCCATCCCATCGCGAGCATCACCAGGGCGACGACTCCGAGCACGATCGGCACCGAGAGCCCCACGACGATCCCCGTCCGCCAGCCGAGGCTCAACAGACAGACCGCGAGCACGATCGCGAGCGCTTCCATCAGCGAGCGTTCGAATTCCCAGATGGATTCGCTGACGACCGTCGGCTGATCGGCCACGCGCTCGAGCTCGACGCCATAAGGCAGCTCGGTCTGGATATTGGCAACGGCGTGCTCGATCGCCTTGCCCAGGTCGACGATGTTGCCGTCGTTGGTCATCGTGATGCCGAGCATCAGCACCTGCTGCCCGTTGTGGCGCACCGTGTAAGTGGGCGGATCTTCGTATCCGCGCGTGATTGTCGTGAAGTCGCCGAGCTTGATCAGCCGCCCGCCCGCCGCAATGGGAACATTGCGGACGTCGTCGAGGCTCGAGAACTGGCCGCTCACTCGAACGAGCACGCGGTCGCCGTGCGTGTCAATCGAGCCGCTGGCCAGCACGCTGTTCTGGCTGCGCAGGCTTTCGGCGATCGCGAGCGGCGTGATGCCGAGCGCGGCAAGACGCTCGTGTGAAAACTCGACGTAGATCTTCTTCGCCTGCTTGCCATAGATGTCGACCTTCTTGACCATCGGCACCTTGAGCAGCCGCCGCTTGATGTCCTCGGCCGTGTCGGAGAGATTGGCGAGATCCACGCCGTCGCCCTTGACGGCATAAAGCAGCCCGGTGACGTCCCCGTATTCGTCATTGAAGATCGGGCCGATGACGCCTTCGGGCAGCTCGAGCTTGATGTCGCTGAATTTCTTGCGCGCCTGGTACCACGCCTCGCGCTGGTCCTCGTGCGAGGTGCCGCCGGCGACCGTGAGCGTCATGCCGCCGAAGCCCTGGCGCGCAAAGGTCTTGACCTTCTCGAAATGGTCGAGCTGCTCGAACTTCTTCTCCATGCGGTTGAGCACCTCGTCCTGGACCTGTTGCGCCGTGGCGCCGGGCCAGACGACCATCACCGTCATCGACGGCACCGAGAAGTTCGGGTCTTCGAGCTGGCCGAGCTTCGTGAAGCCGAGCACGCCGCCGATGCCGATCGCGAGGATCAGGAACAGTACGATGGCACGGTGGTTCAGCGCCCATTCGGTGAGGTTGAACGATTTCATCGGGCGGCCTGCTTCGTTTCGGTGTTGCGCGCGAGCCCAGGAAGCGCGACCCGCAAGCCCGGCGCCATCTTCTGCACGCCGGCGGTGACGACGAGTTCGCCGGCCGGCGGCCCGGACACGAGCACCTCGTCGTTGCGATACGCGTGAACGACAACCTTCTGCAGATCAACCGTGGCGACCGGATCGGTGCCTGCACGACGAACGACCCAGACCGCCGGCTGACCATTGTTCTGAGTGATCGCCGAAGCGGGGATCACTGCTGCCGCCCCTTCGGCGGCCTGCCGTTCGACGATCAGCGTCGCGGTTGCACCCAAGGGCATCGGCCGCGGCGTGACCGGCTTCAGGCGGGCGCGAAACGTTCGCGTTTGCGCTGCCGCCTGGGGGGACAGTTCTCGCAGCTCGACCTCGAACGTTTGCTCAGGTGCGCTTGCCAGCCACGCCGTGTAACGCGCCGTCTTGAATTCGGCGAGATGATCCTCGGGCACGTCGGCCACGATCTCGGGCTCGCCTTCATTGGCGATCGAGACGATGGGTTGCCCTTCGGCCACTACCTGTCCGACCTCGAAGCGCACGGCGGTCACGACACCGCTCTGCGAGGCGCGCAGCACCGTGTATTTCAACCGATTGCGTGCAAGCTCGAGCTTCCTCGCCTCAGCCTCGGCCGACGCCGAAGCCGTCTGTGCACCGGTCTGCGCCTTCTCGTCGTCGGACGGGCTCACCGAGCCGTCACTCTTCAATGCGTCGAGCCGGCGCCGATCCGATTCCGCTTGCCGCGCCTGCGTCGTGGCGGCGAGGAGCTGCTGCCGCGCCGCGTCCTCGGCCAGCCGGTAATCGGTGTCATCGAGCACCCCCAGCACGTCGCCCTCCCGCACTTTCTGGCCGACATCGACCTTGCGCTGCATTACCTTGCCGCCGACGCGAAATGCCTCGTTGACTTCGTGGCGGGATTGCACCGTGCCGACGTAGCGGTTCGTTTCCTGCGTCTTGTCGTAGCGAATCTCGGCGGTGCGCACAGCGCGAGTGACTTCAGGCGGTGGCTTCGATGTGCACGCGGCCAGGCCGGCGATGGCGATCACCGAGACGACAACCAATGTGGAGGCGGAAGACGGATTCACGATGGATCCTCGTTTCGATCGATGGAGTTTCATGATGTAGGCGAACTCGGGTTGGCGGACGCAGCGGGATCGGCGACGGGCTCGAACGCCTCCCAGCCACCGCCGAGCGCTTTGTACAGTTGCACGCTGTCGATCAGCAATTGAGTGTTGGCGTCGTTGGCTCCGACGCGCACGGCCAGCCGCACGCGTTGCGCGTCGAGGAGCGGAAGGAGGTCGATCTGGCCGCGGTCGTACAGCGATTGCGCACGGCCGAGCGCTGAGTCGGCCGACGCCGCGGCATTGTTGAGCTCCTGCGCGCGTAGCCTTTCATCGGCGAGCGCCACGAGCGTGTTCTCGACGTCCTCCAGTGCGCGGGCGATCGCGTCTTCGTAGCGCAGGACGGCTTCGCGTTGTGCGCTCTCGGCGATGTCGTTGATCGCCTGCGTGCGCCCGGCGTTGAAGATGGGCATCGCCAGGAGCGCTGCGACGTTGGTGAAGCGCGCCGCCCCGAGGGCCACGCCGTTGAGGTCGATGCCTTCGCGACCGAACACGGCGCCCAGAAGTAGCCGCGGGAACCACTCCGCCATCGCCTGTTGCCTGCGCGCGTTGGCGGCGTCGAGCTGCGCGCTCGCAGCGAGCAGGTCCGGCCGGCGTTGCAGCAGCGCGGCAGGTTGGCCCGGGCGCGCCGGCGGGACGGTTGGCTCGACGGTTGATGGCGTTATGCTCGCTGCATTGAACGCCTGGCTCCCGATGAGCACGGCGATGCGATGCCTCGAGGCGGCTGCGAGCGTCTCGAGCGGGGGTATTGCCGCGCGTGCCCTCGAGGCATCCGTCTGCGCACGTTCGACGTCGAACGACGTCGCGAGGCCGGCCCTTTGGCGTGCCGTTATGAGGCGCAGCGTTTCGTCTTGCGCGGCGGATATCGCACGCACGGTTTCAAGCTGGCGCAACGTGCCGGCGAGCGTGAAGTAATTGGTTGCGACGTCAGTCAACACCAGCAAACGCACGCCTCGCGCGCCGTTTTCGACGGCCAGCGTGTCGGCTGCGGCCGCGGCGGCGCCCGCGCGCAAGCGGCCGAAGAGGTCGACTTCCCATGTCACGCCGAGGCCGATCTGCGCCGCCCTCGTATTCGCCGCCTCGGGAACGACATTCTTGAGAATCGAGTCGTAATTCGTCTTGTGATCGAAGGCGTCGCCCCCGATGCCGACGGACGGAAACAGCCACGAGCGGCTGACCGTCTCTCCGGCGCGCGCGGCGCGCAGCCGCTCGGCCGCGATCTTGACATCGCGGTTTTCGTGCGCCGCGCGGCGGACGAGGTTCGACAACACCGGGTCACCGTAACTGTCCCACCACGCGACCGCGGGTTCACTTTCGCTTGCCGGGCCGGCTACGAATCGCCCGGGAACGTCGAGCGAGGGTTGCAGGACAGGCGTGGCACATCCGACCAGAGCGAATGCAAGCAACGCGGCGAGTCGGGTCGCAATCTCGCGCACGTATGTCCGAGCGCCAGGCGGGACGTGCTCCTGCACATTGACGCCGTGACGTGCGGTCGGCCCGACCGGCTCGAGCTGTGCGGGCTCGCGCGAGATGTGACAGCAACGCTTTAGCGTGGCCGGCCAAGACAACTGGATAACGGATGCGAATTGGGGCATGGGGTGCGCTGTCGTTGTCTGAACTCGATATTGGCGCCAGCGTAGCGGCGGGCGTCCGAGGAGTCGTCAGCGAAGCATCCGCATTCCGTGGGGAATTGGTGAGCGTCGCTGGCGCCGGACTGCTGGCAGCCGCCGTCACTCAAGCTCGACGCCACTGGGATGGAAGCCAGCTGGTCCCGGGTCGCGGTGTCGCGGGCCAGAGGCACTCGATGCCGGGGAGCACAGGGGCGACTCCAGACGCGTATCGTCGCCATGGCCGGCAGCGATCGGGGGTCATAGCGCTCGGCCGAGGGAGAGCTGCGGGACCGGCTCGTCTAGGGCACTTCAGCCCTGATGCCACCAATCAGGACTGTGGACGGAACGCCGTGACTACATCTGCAAGCGCAGCGACTTGAGCTCCACCCGGCAAGCCTCGCCGAACGACCTGAGCGGATCGGCGCCTTCCGCAATAGTGAGCTCGCGCATTTCCTCGAGCGTCAGGTTGCGGGCGAAGTATTGCTCCGTGATGCGCCTCAGCAGGTGTTCGGCCTCGACGAGAACCGCCTGGGAGGCGGACAACCTTACGCGATTGGTCAGCGCGTAAAGGGGCAACAATGTGTCGGGCTTGTCCAGCGTATGCGTGAACGCATCTACGAAAAGCTTCGCGCATTCCGCGATGAATTCGGCGTAAAGCGTCTCGCGCTTTCGCATCTCCCTTTGAATCAGCTCGCGCTTGGTGGCCGTCTTCTGGGTAATCCAGGCGGTCCCAATGGTGGCCGAGCCGCCGACAAGCGAGCCGAGCACGGCTGCCATTGCGCTGACGATGGCACTATCCATGGTTGCGCTCATTCACGCAGGCGGCCACTTACCCAGCAAATCGGCGAAGCGACTCCTCAGCTCCTCGACGACATGCGCCTCGATCTGCGCGGTCTGAACCTGCCCTACGGCGGCGACGGTCTTTTGGCGATTTGCAAAATAGAACATCAGCATGTCGTGCAGCTTTGCGAAAGCGATCGGATTGGATGTTCCACACACCGAAGCGTCCTTCTTGAGCACACGCTCGATGATCCCGGGATCGAGAATCCGTACCCGGCAAAGCACGCATAATCTGCCGATCTCGCGGTCGAGCTCCTCGATGCCCTCCTCCCACCAAGCGATGAGGCGGGGGTCCTGTTGCTCAGTCATGGGTTTCCGGCCTAAACGGCCGCTCATGCGGGGTCGCCTCGAGGTCGCTGGCAATGGACTCGAGCAGCTCGCCGCCGGACGCGAAGTCACATTGCCGCCCGGTGACGAGATTCTCGAGACGGCCGGCGAGCGCTTTGGGCTTCGCATCGCCGCGGACCTTCACCACGTATGCGCGGCGGGTGGGGTACTTGGAATCAGTGTTGAAAGGCATCTTGGGCGCCGGTAGCGACGGGTTCGTTGACGTTGACCAAAGCTTAGACGCAAGATGACGCCGGGTTGTCAGCGAAACGTCACTGATTCGTCCATGTTGCGTGAGGGCCGCCACAACGCGCCGCGGGTATGCTGCGAATGAGCGGTCACGGTGCGTCGATGATCGCGGTCACTCGTGGGGCCGTCGTCAATCATCGCTTCGGATCGGTTCCAGAGTTCAAAAGCAAGCATCCGGTCGTACGCTTGCCGATTCGGTTTCGCGAGCTTGCCCCTGACGAAGTACTGTCCGGACGGGAAATCGACTTCGGGTCGCCCTTCCGCGAGAAGCACGAGCGTGTCGGCGCCGTGTTCGGGCGTCACTGCCCATGGATGTCGGGTCCAGAGGTGATAGAGCCGGCGAAGCGACGAGGTCGCCTCTCGGGCGTAGTCCGACGCGATGTTGCCGGGATGAAAGGCTGCGGTGTCGATGCCGCGTCCGCGTCCGTACCGCCTGTACAACTCGCGCACAAACAGGATCTGTGCGAGCTGGCTACTGCAATACGCCTTGATCGCGCTGTAGCGCGCCTCGCCTTCGAGGTCGTAGGGGTCGACGGTCCCGAATCTATGGGCGAAGCCGGAACTGCAGATCACCGTCGCGCGCGACTTTATCAGACAAGGAATGAGCAGCGTGGTGAGCAAAAACCCGGCAAGGTAGTTCACTTGAAACATCATCTCGTGCCCATCCGGCGAGAGACGGCGCACAGGATCCCACACGCCGCCCGCGTTGTTCGCGAGCACGTCGATTCGCGGGTATTTCGCAAGCAGGCGATCCGCGAGCATGCGTACGTTGCCTAGCCTGGAGAAATCGGCAATGAGATGATCGGTCGCAAGTTCCTGCGCGAGCGCCGCGGTCTTGTCGGCCGATCGTCCGACGAGCACGACATGGTGTCCGTCGCACGCGAGCCGCCGGGCGGCGGCCGCACCGACGCGGTCCGTGGCGCCGGTGATGACGATGACCTTGCTCTTCATTGAACCCCCGGGGTGTGCATGTGGCCCAAGAGTAGCGCCCCGCACGCGCGATGTTGTCAACGAAAGGTCTGCGTTCCGTGAGGACTGGGTCGCGCCTCATTGCCGCCGGGCGCGCCGCAGGAGCAGGCGCGGGTCTAGCCGGACTGCGTCTTGTCGAGCAGCGCTCGCGCCCTTTCGACAGCAGCTGTGTCGCGCGCTTCAGGAAGCTGGTCGACGAGTGCGGCAAGCGCGTGTCGGTCTTTGGCCGTTGCACTGTGGTGGTCGCACAGTTCGATCAGCGCCAACAACTCAAGCCACGGCGCCTCCTGCGCTCTGGCCTCCGCGATCGCCCGCCGGATCGCGGCGTCGGCCGCTTTGCGGTCGCCGCGCGCGCGCGCGATAGCAGCCTGCATCACAAGGAGTTGCGGCAGATACACGCGCTCACCTTGCGTATTCGCCACCTGTAGCGCGTCCTCGAGTTCGTGCTGCGCGCCATCCCAATCGCCGTCAAGCATCAGGGCCTCCGCGGCATACCCCAGGACTTCACTTCCTCCCGCCAGCATCCCGAGCCGGGTATTGTCTTCGTACGCCTCTCGAATGCGGCGATAGCCGTCGCGCGGCCGTCCCATCCGGGCGTCTGCCCAGCCGCGAAACCACCGGTATGCAATTCGGCCCTGCGCGACCTCGGATTCATCGACAAGTGCGCGCATTTCGTCGGCCAGAGCCGCGACACGCTCCGCGTTGCCGAGTCGAACCTCGAACAGCGCATCGAACCAGAGTGCCGCCAGCTGCGTGTTCGGCCAACCTAGCAGGCTCGCGCGTGCGTTCGCCTGCTCCAACCGCGCGCGCCCCTGATTGATGAATCCCGAGTGAAGAAGATGGATGCCGAGCGGTCCCAGCAACGTGACTTGCGGATCAAACGCAAAGATATCGACCGGCGCCAGTTCGAGACGCTCCGCGGCCGCGAGCCCACGCTCCATCCACGTGGCAGCCGCGCGCGGCCGGCCCTGAAGCCAATCCACGTCTCCATGCACGAGGCATGTGGTGAGCACAAGCACCGGGTCGTCTGTTGCAGCCGCGAGCGCCTCGGCTCGGTCGGCAACGGCCAGGGCCTCGGCATAATCCGCCCGCAGACTGAGAACGAACCCGAATCCGTGCAACAGCCGTCCACGCATCGGATGTTCGGGAACTTCGTCAAGTAGCGAGTACGCACGCTGGAATGCGCTCTTTGCTTCGGCGCTGATGCCATGCACGTGGGTAGCCGACATGCCGCGAAGCGTAGCAAGCGTGATCTCCAGCGCGTTGCGGTCGGTTCCCTGCGGCGCGTGCTCGAGCAGGGTCAACGCGCGCTCCGTGAGGTCAATGCACTCGGCCGGGCTCAGGTGCGCGAGCGCCGCTTCGGCCGCCTCCGCGTAGTAGCGCAGCGCGGTCATCGGCTCGTGGCCTAGCTCGAAGTGCATCGCGAGTTCCGCCGCGGCAACTTGCGTGCCTGCCGCACGCTCGCTTTCGAGCGTCGTGCCGACATTGCGGTGGAGCTGCGACCTAACCGACGGGTTCGTGCGTTCGTACAGCACCTGGCGGAAGAGCGCGTGCCTGAACGAATACGGCAAATCTGCCGCATTGCTACTCACCTCGGCATGCCTGGCGGCGAGCCACAACTGCTCGCGCACGAGCTCGTCGCAGATCTGACCGACCCATATGGCGTCCCGCTCAAGCGCCCCCGAGATCGTGTGGATGCGAAACTCGATACCACAGACTGCGGCGGCCGAGAGCACCATGCGCTGATCGCTCGTGAGCTTCGCGATGTAATGATCGATGATTGCCGCAAGATTCTCTGGAACCGCGATTTTCGCGAGCTGCGGCGCGGCGGCAGTGTCGTCGCCGGTCGGCGTGGTGCGGATCATCACTTCCGTCATCACCGACGCGACGAACAGCGGCAGGCCGTTGGTGCGCTCGTGCAACGCGCGGATGAACGCTTCGTCGGTGGCGATCGCTGGCGACTTCTCGGCCACGTAGCCGGCGACCTCGCTTTCGGAGAACGGATCGAGCGCGATCTCCTCGCACAGGTCATGCAGGCGCAGCTCGTGCCGTAAGTGGTTGAGCGGATGATCGAGCGCCACGACCTCGGCAAGACGAAAGCTTGCAAGCCACATGAGCCGCGCGCTGCCGCGGCGCCGCGCGATGTAGTCGATGAGCTGGATTGTCGCGCGGTCGCTCCAATGCAGGTCCTCGGTCACCAGCAACAGCGGCCGGCGCTCGCCCGAGCGATCGAGAACCTCGCCCATCTCGCGCAGCATGCGATCCGGGCTGACCCCCGCGAGCTCTCGCCGCAGCGCTTCGCGCTCCTCCGCCGTGCTGAGCCACGGCAGCTGCAAGAGCCAGGTCGGCGCCACGGCGCGCAGCAAGGGCACGAGAGTGCTGTCATTTCGGCACAGCTCCGAGAGGGCTTCCAGGACTGGAAGATACGGCTCCCCTGCACCGTAGTGCTCGACGCATTGGCCGCTGCGCACACGCGACGTCGCCGAGGCTCGCAATGAACTGCTCGATCAACGTCGTCTTGCCAATGCCGGGCTCGCCCGCGATCCAGACAATCTCGCGCTTGCCGCTGCACGCAATGTCCCAGGCGCGGCGCATCCGTGACAGCGGTTCGGCGCGACCGATGAAGTGTGATGTGCGTACGGTGGCGAGTCCCGAAATGTTTGGCTGGACGCTCGGCGCAGCGGATATTGCACTGGGGGCGGCAACGAAGCGATACCCGCGCCGCGACACCGTTTCGATGAAACGCGGTTTGCGGGCATCGTCGTCGAGTGCCGTCCGGAGCTCGCTGATGGCGGTTCTCAAAACGGAGTCGGTGACGAACTGGTGGCCCCAAACCTCGTCGAGCAACGCGTTCGTGGTAAGCAGGGATCCGGGCTGCCGCACGAGCGCGCACAGGACGGCGAATGGCCTCGGCGCGAGCGCGACAGCCGTTCCGTCGCGCAGCAGGCGCGCGTTCGCCTCGTCGAGCTCGAATCGGTCGAAGCGCACTCGTACCGGGTTCGAGCTGGCCGAGGAGCGGGCATGGTCGGTGCGTTCAGCCATGGCGATACTAACGGGTCCCTAGACCGTCCCGCGACAACACTGGCGTCAAATCCCCTTATGCGGCAGCGGCGTGCTTTGTGCGACGGCACGGCGGCGGAATGGAAATTTAAGCACAGAATGCCACACTAGCGCTAATGACAATCATTAGCGGTGCGGACAGACCGGGAAGCTCGGCCGGCTGCTGAGCAGGCAGCAACCTTCGACGGCGCGGTGAACGCGTACTCTACAATCGAGTTAGACGGCTGCCTTCATCATTTTCAACGGTCGGTGCGGAGCACCCTATCCGGCAGCCCAGGGTTGTGGATTCAACCGGTCGGCGCAACACATGCCAGGTTCAGGAGACGCGACAGCAAGTGCTTGTCACATCGGTACTAATCGCAAGTAGCGCTGTTTCCTGGGCCCCTATCACTCGTGCTTCCACGATCTCGGATCGTCGCTAAGCCACGTCGCAGGAAGGCCATAGGTTTCAAAGCCTTGTCGGTAAGGATGGACGGTGTTGGCCGTCGGCTTATTCGGGCGTCTTATTTGTCCGTGTAGAGGTCGGGAAATTCGTCCCTAAGCTGCACGACCTTCGGTTGAGCATAACGCGCGACGTACGGCTGAGCGCGGTTCAATTCAGCATAGTTCTGATACCTGCTCTCCGCCGGATAGAACGCCGGAAGCGGCAAGACTTGTGTCACGATCGGGCGCGAAAATGCCTTCGATTTCTCGAGCTGCGCGATGTAGGCTCCTGCAACGCGGGCCTCGTCGGCGTTGATCGTGAAGATCACGGAGCGGTATTGCTTGCCCACATCGGGACCCTGCTGATTTATTTGCGTCGGGTCGTGTACGACGGAAAAGAAAATCTGCAACAATTTCCCATAGGATACCTGTGCCGGATCGTAGATGATCTGCACGGATTCGGCGTGTCCCGTCATGCCTCTGCCCACCATGATGTCGTCGGCGGTAGCGGCAGTACCGCCGGCATAGCCCGCGACAACGCTTGACACTCCCTTGACGTGCCGGAACACGGCCTCCACGACTGAAAAATCACCGCCGGCAAGGACTGCCGTCTGAGGCCCTATGGCTGCCGCGGCCGGGATATCGTCAATCGGTGCCGGCAACGACACGGCATTGCAAGCCGGGGCCAACGCGACAAGGCCAACGGCTAGGCAAGCTGCGGCGTACCGCGAATTCCAGCGCAATATACTGATTCTCCGAAGCGGACAAATTGAAGGTGGCGCGATAATGAATTTATCAGATGGAATCGCCAATGGTTGTTTGCCGACCCCAATTTCCCAAAGTGCCCGTAGCGATTATCAAATTTGACGAGCGTCCACGTTCGGCCATGGGCAGACGTTTACGCCACGCCGATGCGACCTCAACGCGGGCGTCGTTGCTCCGGGCGCACATGCGGCATTAGCCGACGCTCCCCCTCATCGGCCTCCAAGGCACGTCCCTCACCGTTGACGAGCGGTTGTTCGAAGTCGTTCCAGCCACGCACGCCCGTCTTCAGTGACACCACATCCGCAAATCCCAGCTGCTGCATCACGTCGGCGGCGAGTATGGAGCGATTACCCGAACGACACACGACCACGATTGACCGTTCGAGCCGGCCCGCCAGTTCGGGAACCGTTTCCTCGTAGTCCCACTCGCATGCTTGTTCCAACACGCCGCGCGGCACGTTTATCGAGCCCGGGATCTGCGCCAGGGCGAACTCCGCCGGCTCGCGGATATCGAGCACCAGCGGTGGCCGATCGCGCACGAGCAGCCTGCTCAGATCCCAGGGCTGAATTTCACGCACACGGCGCAAGGCGTCGACAAGAAGGTCAGCATAGCGGCTCATGAGTCCTTCCCTCCGCGCTTGAGTCAATCAAATGGCCGCTCAGGGTCGCGCACCGCGCCGGTGCGACTAGTCGGGAGCCAAACCCCGAGGGCATGGGCTGATTGCTGGCCCGACCCGAAACGAAAACGGCCTGCCGGAAGGCAAGCCGTTGATCTGTTTGGTTGCGGGGGAAGGATTTGAACCTTCGACCTTCGGGTTATGAGCCCGACGAGCTGCCAGACTGCTCCACCCCGCGGCAGGATTGCGATTATAGCGGACCGACGCCAAGCGCGTCAAACCGCCGATGCGCTCCGAGGCAGGCGGCCGCGAATGGGCGCGCTCTTCACATCGCCTCGGTTTCTGCCGCCTTCGGCCGCCAGACCAGAAGCCGCGCCTCGATCCACGTGACGGCGGCGTCGAGCAACAGCGCGAACACAGTCAGCACCAGAATCCCGGCGAACACCGTGCTGATGTCGAACACGCCCTCGGCCTGCAGGATCAGGTAGCCGACGCCTTTCGCCGATCCGAGGTACTCGCCGACGACCGCGCCGACGAACGCCATGCCGACCGAAGTGTGCAGGCTCGAGAACACCCACGACGTCGCCGACGGAAGATAGATGCTGCGCAAGAGCTGCCGCCGCGACGCGCCCAGCATCCGCGCGTTGGCGAGGACGACCGGGCTCACTTCCTTGACGCCCTGGAAAACGTTGAAGAACACGATGAAGAACACCAGCGTGACGCCGAGCGCGACCTTCGACGTGATGCCCAGCCCAAACCACACGGCGAAGATCGGCGCGAGGATCACGCGCGGCATGGCGTTGGCCGCCTTGATGTAGGGCTCGGACAGCGAGGACGCCGTCGGGCTCAGTGCCAGCCACAGCCCGATCACGAGCCCGAGCACGCTGCCCACGGCGAAGGCAAGCAACGTCTCGATCAGTGTCACGGCGAGATGCGGATAGATCTTACCCGTCGTGAACCAGCTCCAGATCACGGCGAGCACCTTGACCGGCTGCCCGAAGAAGAACGCCGTGGTCTTCGCGGATTCCTCGCTGACCAATCCCGGCGTCGTCAGCGCGTACCAGCCGGCGAACACGGCCGCCAGCAGCAGCACGTGATAGAGCGCGAGGCGCGCGCGCTCAGCGGGCTTTGCTTTGCGCATAGCCCTTCAGCACTTCGGACTTGAGCGGGTGCCAGATCGCGCTGTGCAGCTCGACGAAGCGCGGCGTCATCCGGATTTCGGCGACGTCGCGCGGCCGCGGCAGGTCGATCGCGAACTCCGCGATCGGATGCGTCGCGGGGCCTGCGGAAAGCACGATGACGCGATCGGACAGCGAAATCGCCTCCTCGAGGTCGTGCGTGATGAACAGCACCGACTTGCGGTTCGCGCTCCACAGCTCGAGCAGCTCGTTCTCCATGAGCTGGCGGGTCTGGATATCGAGCGCGGAAAAAGGCTCGTCCATCAGCAGGATCTGCGGGTCGAGGATCAGCATCTGCGCGAGAGCGGCGCGCTTGCGCATGCCGCCCGACAGCTGGTGCGGGTAGCGATCCTCGAAACCGGCGAGGCCGACGCGGGCGAGCCATTCGCGCGCCCGCTCCTGCGCCGGGCCGCGCGCCGTCCCGCGGAACTCGAGTCCGGCCGTGACGTTGGCGAGCGCGCTGCGCCAGGGCATCAGCGCATCGACCTGGAACATGTAGCCCGCGTGACGGTTGATGCCGTGCAGGTGCTTGCCGAAGACCTCGACGTGACCCGACGAGGGCGCGAGCAATCCGGCCGCGACGTTGAGCAGCGTGGATTTTCCGCAGCCGGTCGGCCCGACGACCGAGACGAAGTCGCCGGGGGCGACGGTGAACGTCGTGTCCTTCACCGCGGTGTAATGCGCCCCCGCCGCGCCGGACGCCGCGTGGCGCGCCGCGAACGTGCAGGTGATCCGCTCGAGCGAAAGCGCGTCGGCCGTCTGCGGCGCACTCGACGGCACGGCCGCTTCCATCACCGGTATTTCTGCGCGGCCTTCTGCTGGAAGCTCATGTCGATCGTCCGTGCGAGATCGATCGACGGCGCGTTCTGCAATCCGGGGTCGAAGGTCTTGAGATCGCGGTAGACCGCCTGCGCCGCGGCCATGCTGATCGATCCGTCGTGCCGGAAAGTCTCGAGATTGGCCTTGAGTGCCGCGGTATAGACCGCCTTGTCGGAGTAGTACTCGGGCGGGACGGTGGCGACGATCTGTTCGGGTGTGGAGTTCTGGATGAAGCGCAACGCGCGCACCATCGCGTTGACGACCGCCTGCGCGGTGTTCGGATACTTCTTCGCAAAGTCCACCGGCGCGTAGATACACCCGGCGGCATATGCGCTGCCATAGACGTCCTGCATGCCCTTCGCCGTCCGCGTGTCGACGACCGCGACGGCGTCGCCGGCCGCTTCGAGAGTCGCGATCACCGGGTCGAGATTGGAGATGGCGTCGATCTCGCCGCGCTTCATGAACGCGATCGCGCCGCCGCCCGCTCCAACCCCGATGAACGACGCGGCATCCGGCTTGAGCCCCGCCTTGGCGAGGAGGATGTTGACGAACATGTTGGTCGACGAGCCCGGCGCGGTGACGCCGATCTTCAGCCCCTTGAGGTCGGCGCCGGACTTGTAGGTCGCCGCCCTCGCCTTCGGCATCGCGAGCACGATGCCGGCGTACTTGCCCTGCAGCACCAGCGCCTGGATGTTCTGTCCCTTCGCCTGCTGCGTGATGGTGTGCTCGTACGCGCCCGAGACCACGTCCGCGCTGCCGCCGATCATCGCCTGCAACGCCTTGGCCCCGCCGGGAAAATCCGGGATCTCGACGGCGAGTCCCTCATCCTTGAAGTAGCCCTTCTGCTCGGCGATCGTCAACGGCAGGTAATAGAACAGCGTCTTGCCGCCGACGCCGATGGTGAGCTTGGTCTTCTCGAGTCCCTGTGCATTCGCGAGCGTCGCGCACAGGACGAAGCAAAGCGCGGCGAATGTCGCGCGGACGATTGAAAACCGCATGATTGATTCCTCCATGCGCGTCCCGCACCAGGACACGCTCCGACGCGCATTTTCCGCGTCGCGGCCCGAGAGGTCAAACCGGGCGCGAAACTCGCGATGCGTCAGATGGTCTGGCCCGCCCGGCGCGCGGCGCGCCCCCTGTCGAGTGCCTTCAGCTTGTCTCCCATCGCAGGGCCGATGGACAACCGGGCGCCGGTCTTGTCGCGGGCCGCCTCGACCGCCTTGCCGATCGAATCGCCGGCGGCAAGCGCGTCGCCGAAGAGCGCATCGCCCAGCGGCGTCGACGACGCGCCCGGTCGGCACGCATCGTCGGGCCCGCTGCCGGCCGCGAGGACCAGCGTGTCGACGTCCTGCAACGCGTCGACGAAGCCGTCGGCATTGCACGCCGACACCACGACGATCCGCCAGCGTATCCCCGATTCGTCGAGCAGCGAGCGCAGCGTCGCCGGCGAGAGCTGCGCGAGGTCCAGAGGCGGCATGGCAACCCCGAGGTTGCCATCCCTGTCGGTGGGCCCGGCGAGGTAGAGCATCACGAGGTCCTCGTCCGGATTGATCGCCGCGGCGAGCTCCTTCAGCGTCTCGCGCAGGTGCGTGACGGTCGCCATCGGCAGCTCCAGCAGCGTCGCCGGCGCGTTGACCAGCGCGATCGAGCGGTCGCCCGTGTCCCAGCGCTCGTCCATCGTCTTCTGCGCGGCCAGCACGTCCGCACGATACGCGTCGTCACGCGCATCGCCGGCGAATCCGACGAAGTAGAGATCGGGCTGCCCGGCTCGCGCATCCTCGAGCGAGGACAGCGCGTCGTCCAGCAGGCTCTGCTGCGCCGCCAGGACCGGCTCCGAGGCCGGATTCGGGTACCGGCCGTCGACCTCGGTGGCGCCACTGCCGGCGTGCCACCACGAAACGGTAGGCATCAGGATGGACGAAAAGACCAGCGGCAGGGCGAGCAGGACCCCTCCCGCGAGCGCGCGCAACCAGACCGGCCGCGCGTCCGGAAGGAGCGACACGGCGACGACGCGCATCAGAACGACGAATCCCCAGCCGACAACCGCGAAATCGAACACCGTGCGAATGGCTTCACCGCCCTCCGGCAGCGTCGGAATCGTCGCCGATATCGTGTGCACGATCTGGATCGCCGGATACGCGGAGAGCGCAATCACCGGTATGGCCAGCGCGAGCCCCATGCGCCGGAAGACAATCGCCAGCAACGCCGCCGAGACGAGCAGCATGCCCGCGCCGAAGAACTCACTTCCCGCGCCGTACCACCAGATCTGTCCGTCCGGGCCGTAGTGGAGCCAGTCGCCCGCGAGGTCGAGCAGCGCTGAGAGGAGCAACAGCAGCAGCAGCTCCGCGAGGCCGATCCGGAACGCAAGCCTCGTCACCGGCAGGAAGAACGCAAGCCGCAGGCCCGCCCGCACGTTGCGATCGAAGTTGCGCAGCTGATGGGTCATGGCCGATTCGCGTTCAACGAACACGGAATCGATGCGGGAGCGCTCACGTCGACGGTCCCGCGTGCGCCGCGATGTACGCCTTGATCCGCGCCACATCTGCCGGCAACGTTTCGAACCGTTGCGGGCGCGATTCGAGATCCGCGAAGGCCGCGGGCCGATCGGGATCGCGTCCGAGCGCCTCGCGAATCGTCGTCGCGAATTTCGCCGGCAGCGCCGTTTCGATGCAGACCAGCGGCACGACGGGATCGGCATGGTCGCGGCCGACCTTGAGCGCATCCGCGGTGTGCGGGTCGATGATCACGCCAGTGCGAGCGAATGTCTCCCGAATCGTCGCAATGCGATCGGCGTGCGTGCTCGTCCCCGACACGAACCCCGACGCCTCGACCATCGGCCAATGCGGCGTTTCGGCAAGGTCGAAGCCGCCTTCACGCTCGAGCTCATGCCACAGGTCGCGCACGATGACAGGATCGCGGCCAACGATGTCGAACACGTAGCGCTCGAAGTTCGACGCTTTCGAGATGTCCATCGACGGGCTCGACGTCGCGTGCGTCTCGGCCGACGCGCGAGGACGGTAGCGTCCCGTGCGGAAGAATTCGTCCAGCACGTCGTTCTCGTTGGTGGCGAGGATCAGCCGGCCGATCGGCAGCCCCATTTCCTTCGCCACGTGGCCGGCCAGGATGTTGCCGAAATTGCCGGTCGGCACCGCAAAGTCGACCGGCGCGCCGATCGAGCCCGCCACCGCGAAGTAGCCCTTGAAATAGTAGACGACCTGCGCCGCGACGCGTGCCCAGTTGATCGAGTTGACGGTGCCGATCGAATGTCGGCGCTTGAACGCGGCGTCGTTGCTGATCGCCTTGACGATGTCCTGGCATTCGTCGAATACGCCCTCGATCGCGAGATTATGGATGTTGGGATCGGCGAGCGAGAACATCTGCGCCGTCTGGAACGGGCTCATCCGACCTTGCGGCGACAGCATGAACACGCGGACGCCCCGCTTGCCGCGCATCGCGTACTCGGCCGAGCTGCCGGTGTCGCCCGAGGTCGCGCCGACGACGTTGAGCTCGCGTCCGTCGCGGGCGAGCACGTGCTCGAACAGGTTGCCGAGAAGCTGCAGCGCGATGTCCTTGAACGCGAGCGTCGGACCGTTCGACACGTGCAGCAGATGCACGCCGGGCAGGAGCGCCGTGACCGGCGTGATCGCGTCGCTGCCGAATATCTCCTCGGTGTAAGTTCGGCCGATCAGCGACTTGAGGTCCGCCGCCGAAATGTCGGCGATGAAGCGCGACAGTACCGCGAACGCGAGATCGCGGTAGCCGAGCCGCGCCATTGCCGCGAGCGCGCCGGGCTGCAGACGCGGATACGCCTCGGGCACCGCGAGGCCGCCGTCCGGCGCGAGGCCTTCCAGCAGGATCGCGCAGAACGGCTGCGGGTCGGCGGCCCACTCGCCGCGGGTCGAGACGTAGCTCGTCAATTGAGCTCTTCGAGGCGGATGCGCACGACCTTGCGCTTGACCGTCGGCAGCGCCTCGATCTTCGCGATCGCGTCGACGACGCGCTTTTCCACCGTGCGGTGGGTGAGCAGGATGATGTCGGTCTGCTCCTCGCCTTCGGACGGCTCCTTCTGGAT
The DNA here is from genome assembly GCA_963846855.1 of uncultured beta proteobacterium. GTDB lineage: Bacteria > Pseudomonadota > Gammaproteobacteria > Burkholderiales > Casimicrobiaceae > CAIWHR01. The sequence goes on along the minus strand of CAWJXK010000008.1, from coordinate 899,950 downwards.
CATCGCGTCGATCGAGATCTCGCGGTCGGCGAGGATGCGCGTGATGTCGGCCAGCACGCCCGGGCGGTCCTGGACGCGCATGCGCAGGTAGTAGCTGGTCTCGACCTCGCCCATTTCCAGGAACGGAATGTCGGAGAGCTGGTCGGGCTGGAACGCGAGGTGCGGCACGCGATGCTCGGGGTCGGCGGTGTGCATCCGCGTCACGTCGACGAGATCCGCGATGACGGCGGAGGCCGTCGGCTCGGCGCCGGCGCCGGCGCCGTAGTACATCGTCGCGCCGACCGCGTCGCCCTTGACCAGCACCGCGTTCATCACGCCTTCGACGTTCGCGATGAGCCGCTTCGCCGGAATCAGCGTCGGATGCACGCGCAGCTCGATCCCGGCGGCCGCGCGGCGCGTGATGCCGAGGAGCTTGATCCGGTAGCCCAGCTCCTCCGCGTAGCGGATGTCCTCGCGGGTGAGCTTGGAAATGCCTTCGGTGTACACCTTGTCGAACTGCATGGGGACGCCGAACGCGATCGCCGACATGATGGTGAGCTTGTGCGCCGCGTCGATGCCCTCGACGTCGAACGTGGGATCGGCCTCGGCGTAGCCGCGTTCCTGCGCCTCCTTCAGCACCGTGGCGAACGACGCGCCGCGCGCGCGCATTTCCGAGAGGATGAAATTCGACGTGCCGTTGATGATGCCGGCGATCCATTCGATCCGGTTGGCGGTGAGCCCTTCGCGCAGCGCCTTGATGATCGGGATGCCGCCGGCCACCGCCCCTTCGAACGCGACCATCACGCCCGCCGCGTGCGCGGCGGCGAAGATCTCGTTGCCGTGTCGCGCGAGCAGCGCCTTGTTGGCGGTCACGACGTGCTTGCCGTTGGCGATCGCCTGCAGGATGAACGTGCGCGCGGGCTCGATCCCGCCGATCAGTTCGACGACGATGTCGATGTCTCGGTTCGCGAGCAGTACCGCCGCGTCGTCGGTCAGGTTGACGCCGGTCGCGCCGCGGGTCAGCTCGCGGGCGCGCTCGAGCGCGCGCTCGGCGATCCACGTGATGCGGATCGGGCGGCCGGCGCGGCGGGCGATCTCTTCCTCGTTGCGGCGGAGCACCGTCCACGTGCCGAGCCCCACCGTGCCGATGCCCAGCAAGCCGACCTGGAGCGGTTTCATCGTCGTGTTCGCCATCATCAGCCCTGTCCATCATTCCCGCGAAGGCGGGAATCCAGTGTCCTTCGCCGCACGCCATTGGGTCCCCGCCTTCGCGGGGACGACAAACAATTGGTCACAGCAGCCCGTCCTTGCGGAACATGTCCTTGATGCCCCGAACTGCTTGCCGGGTTCTTGCTTCGTTCTCGATCATTGCGAATCGCACGAAACCATCGCCGAATTCGCCGAATCCGATTCCCGGCGACACCGAGACTTTCGCGCTCGCGAGAAGCTTCTTGGTGAACTCGAGCGAGCCGGCCTCGCGGTAAGCCGCCGGAATCCTCGCCCACACGTACATCGACGCCTTCGGATTGTCGACCATCCAGCCCGCCTCGTGCAGTCCCTTGACCAGCACGTCGCGGCGCTTCTGGTAGTTCATCGCGATGGCCGACACGCATTCCTGGGGGCCTTCGAGCGCAGCGATCGCCGCGACCTGGATCGGCGTGAACGTGCCGTAGTCGTGATAGCCCTTGATTCGCGACAGCGCGTAGACGAGGTCCTTGTTGCCGACCATGAAGCCGATGCGCCAGCCCGCCATGTTGTAGCTCTTCGACATCGTGAAGAACTCGACCGCGACGTCGCGCGCGCCCGGCACCTGCATGATCGAGGGCGCCTTCCATCCGTCGAACGTGATGTCGGCGTAGGCAAGGTCGTGCACGACCCAGATGCCGTGTTCCTTCGCCAGCGCGACGATCTTCTCGAAGAACGGCAGCTCGACGCACTGCGCCGTCGGATTCGACGGGAAGTTGATGATCAGCATGCGCGGCTTCGGAAAGCTCGTGTGGATCGCGGTTTCGAGCTCGGCGAAGAAGTCGTGGTCCGGCGAGATGGGAACGTGCCGGATGTCGCCGCCGGCGATCACCGGGCCGTAGATGTGGATCGGGTAGCTCGGGTTCGGCACCAGCACCGTGTCGCCGCGGCCGAGCGTCGCCAGCGCGAGATGCGCGATGCCCTCCTTCGACCCGATCGTCACGATCGCCTCGGTCTCGGGATCGAACTCGACGCCGTAGCGCCGCTGGTACCAGTGGCAGATCGCGCGCCGCAGCCGCGGAATGCCCTTGGACACGGAATAGCCGTGCGTGTCGGGGCGCATGATCGTCTCGACCATCTTGTCGACGATGTGCTGCGGCGTGGGGCCGTCGGGATTGCCCATCCCGAAATCGATGATGTCCTCGCCCCGGCGGCGCGCCGCCATCTTGAGCTCGGTCGTGATGTTGAAGACGTACGGGGGCAAGCGCTTCAGGCGCTCGAAATCGGTACCGGGAGAGGGAGACATGCGGGGCTTTCTGCGTAAGCGCCCGGAACCGTCCGAGCGACGTGAAAGGGGTACAGGAGCGTAGAATCGTAGCGGATTTAAGGCTTTACCGCAACGCACCATCCCATGAAACTTCAGCTCGCCTCATCGGAGGGCAACTTCATCACCGGCTCGGGACCGGGCTGGGTGCGCATCGGCACGCAGGAATTTCGCGAGAACCTGGTGCTGACGGCCGACCTGATACAGGCCGGGTGGGCGGCGGCGGGGATCGACGCACTCACCGAAGCCGACTACGCGGGCCTGCTCGCGCACGCGCCCGATCTCGTGGTGCTGGGCACCGGCGCCACGATCCGCTTTCCGCATCCGCGGCTCACGCAGGCGCTGACCGCGGCGCGTGTCGGCGTCGAAGTGATGGACACGGCGGCCGCGTGCCGGACGTTCAACGTGCTCACGGCCGAGGGCCGCAAGGTGCTGGCGGCGCTGATCGTCGCCTGAGTGGGCGCCACCGGCCTGCCCCTTCGATCGCCCAAGTGTGGCGCCGCCTGCGTCGCGCCTGTGGCCATTCGCGGACATTCAACCGCGTCAGCCGAATTGCCGGGGAAAGGACTTATTTGTCCGTCGACTACGCGAACGACAGGGTAACGGCTCGATTGACCGACCCAGCAGTCAGCCGGATCGACTCGATCAGCACCGAACCCTCGATCGTCGCGCTCGGGACATTCTAGGCGGCCTCTTCTGCGGTCGCCACGACCAGCCCGTCGCGATAGCCACGCCCACGCTCTCTGAGCGCAGCGTCGCCCACCGCCGCGAGGCTCAACCAGAGTTCGTGCTCCAGATCGGTGCCGAAACGTTCCCCACGGTAACCGCGGATCAACCCCCGCTCGTAGCCCAACCAGTAATCCGGTTGCTGCCCCCGACGAGTGCGTGCCTTGCGAAGCTCGCGGTGGAACTTGTGCACATTCATGACGCCTCCACAGCGGTTACGTGTTTATGCTGTTCCGGTGTCGGAGGCTGCGAGTTGACCGCGATCAAGTCGTCGGCGCTTTCCGGTGCGGCATTGCGCCGCGCACGTTCGGTACGGTGGAGCGCACTCTACGTTCGCCTGACATGCTGCTGGCGGTCGCGCCGGGGAGACCGACGCAATCACTCTTCTCGGCAGCGAAACCGGTCCCGCCGGCACAATGATCGCCCTCGTTGATCCTCCGCAATCCGGTTGCAGCTCGTCGGCGCGATGATTCGCAGACGTCAGCATCGATTTCCGATCGCGCTGGAGTGACACGACCATGAGCCAATCGAGATTCATCTGCACATTCGAGGACGGCGACGGCCGCGATAAGATGCTGTTGGGTGGCAAGGGGGCGAATCTGTGCACGATGACGCAGATCGGCCTCAATGTTCCGCCGGGATTCGTCATCACGACGGCCGCGTGCCTCGCCTACCTGGATACGCGTGCACTCCCCGCCGGCCTGATGGGCGACGTGCGCGCCAACATAGCTCTGCTCGAGAAGAAGACCGGCAAGGCCTTCGGCGCCGCGGCGAATCCGCTGCTCGTGTCCGTGCGCTCGGGCTCCGCGATGTCGATGCCCGGCATGATGGACACCATCCTGAACCTAGGCCTCAATGCCGGGACGCTCGAAGGCCTCATCGCCCAGACGGACAATCCGCGCTTTGCCTATGATGCCTATCGGCGCTTCATCCAGCTCTTCGGCAAGATCGCGATGAACGTTCCGGACGAGCGCTTCGATCGCGCCATGAGCGACCTCAAGACCCGCGTCGGCGCGGCGCAGGACGTCGATCTCTCCGTCGAGCAACTCGCGGAACTCGCGCGGCGCTTCCTCGACATCTATCGCGAGCACACCGGAGCGCCGTTTCCCGTCGATCCGTACGAGCAGCTCGAGCTTTCGATCGAGGCCGTGTTCCGGTCGTGGATGGGCAAGCGTGCCGTCGACTACCGCCGCCAGTTCCGGATCACGAAGGAGATGGCGAACGGCACCGCCGTCAATGTCTGCACAATGGTATTCGGCAACATGGGCAACGACTCCGCGACAGGCGTCGGCTTCACGCGCAACCCGGGCACCGGCGAGAATGTCATCTACGGCGAGTACCTGGTGAACGCGCAGGGCGAGGACGTCGTCGCCGGTATCCGCACGCCGAAGCCGCTCGCGGCGATGGCGCAGGAAATGCCGGAGCTGCATCGGCAACTCGTGGAACTGCGCGACAAGCTGGAAGGCCACTACCGCGAAGTGCAGGACTTCGAGTTCACGATCGAGCGAGGCCGCCTCTACTGCCTGCAGACGCGCAACGGCAAGATGAACGCACGGGCGATGGTCGTGACATCGGTGGAAATGTTCGGCGAAGGCCTGATCGCTAAGGAGCAGGCGTTGAACCGCATCAGCCCGATGCTGCTCGAGCAGCTGCTGGTGCCGCAGTTGAGTCCGGCCCACGGCGTCCGGCCGCTTGCGCAGGGCCTGCCGGCGTCACCGGGAGCGGCGTCCGGCGGCATCGTGTTCGACGCCGACACCGCGGAGGAGCGCCGAAAGCACGGCGACAAGGTCGTGCTCGTGCGCGAGGAAACGAAGCCCGAGGACATTCACGGCTTCTTCGCCGCCGAGGCGATCCTGACCAGCCGCGGCGGCAAGACCTCGCATGCGGCCGTGGTCGCGCGCGGCATGGGTAAGCCGTGTGTGTCGGGCTGCGAAGCCATCACGATCGACGTGCGCGAGCGGATCGCAACGATCGGCGGCACCGTTCTGCACGAAGGCGACATCGTCACCATCGACGGCTCGACCGGCAACGTGTATCCGGGGCGGATCGCGACGGTCGAAGCCGAGTTCTTCGGCGAGCTCGCGACGCTTCTATCGTGGGCCGATGCCGTGTCGACGCTGCACGTGCAGGCCAACGCCGATACGCCGCGCGACGCCGCCCGGGCCCGGCAATACGGTGCCGTGGGCATCGGGCTGTGCCGCACCGAGCGGATGTTCAACGACGTGGCAAGGCTCCCGATTGTCCAACAGATGATCCTGGCCGAGACCGCCGCCGACCGGCGCTCGGCGCTCGACAAGCTGCTGCCGATCCAGCGCGCCGACTTCAAGGGTATCTTCAAGGCGATGGCGGGCCTCCCTGTGACGGTGCGGCTGCTCGACCCGCCGATGCACGAATTCCTGCCGACCGCCTCGCAGCTCGATTTCGAGATCGACCAGCTCCGGCACCTGCGGCGCACGACGCAGTCGATCGCGGACTTGCCCGAGACGCTGCGCCTGCTCGATCCCGAGTTGCCGCGCGACTACGTCGAAAGCCTCTCGAAGGTCAAGCAGAGCCTCGCGCAGTACCGCGATGCGCGCCGCGACGATGCGGCGCTCGCCCGACGCGAGACGATGCTAAAGAAGGTCCATGCGTTGTCCGAAGTGAACCCGATGCTCGGGCACCGCGGCGTGCGGCTCGGCCTCACCTACCCCGAGATCTACGAGATGCAGATCCGCGCGATTCTCGAAGCGGCGGCCGAATGCGTCGAGGAAGGCATCGATGCGCACCCCGAGATCATGGTCCCGCAGGTCGCCGACCCCGAGGAATTGAAGCGCATCCGCGCGCTGGTCGACACGGTCCGCGCCGACGTCGAGACGCAGCGCGGCGTGAAGCTGCACGTCAAATTCGGCACGATGGTCGAGGTGGTACGGGCATGCCTGACCGCCGCCGAACTTGCGGGTATTGCGGAATTTTTCTCGTTCGGCACCAACGACCTTACACAGGCGACCTTCTCGTTCTCGCGTGAGGACGCCGAGAACAAGTTCCTGCCCTTCTACGTTGAGTCCGGCATCCTGCCCGATAATCCGTTCGAGGTGCTGGACGTGAAGGGCGTGGGGCGCCTCATGAGGCTGGCGGTCGCGTGGGGACGGGAAGCGCGGCCCGACCTCGTTATCGGCATATGCGGCGAGCACGGCGGACAGCCCGATTCCATCCGCTTCTGCCATTACGCGGGACTCGACTACGTCTCGTGCTCGCCGCCGCGAGTGCCGATCGCGCGGTTAGCCGCGGCACAGGCTAAGCTGAAGGAAAAGGAATACGCACGGATGATGGCGGGCTGATCCGTAATCGCCTCCCGGTTTCTTCCGTCGGAGGCCGAAAAATGCGCCCGTGCCGTGAAGAATCGCGACATCGTGGCGAGAAGGCTGCCGCGGTTGCGGATCGCCGAAGCGCAGCGGCTTGCCCGCGAGTGGAAGTCGAAATAAGCGAAACCGCGTCAGGGTGGCGTACCGGCACGCTTCCAGTACAGCGTCATGACGTTGGTCTTCGCTGGCGAGTTTGATGCCGGTGGGGCGCCGCTTGTAGCGACGGCCGCAAGATCGACGATCACCCAATCGGCACCTTGCGACAGCGTGCCGAAGTCGATGGTGGTGCTCATTCTGACAGTGAAAGGCACCTGCCCGGGAACGGGCGTGCTGGTCACACCGCCGAAATTATTCGACACATGATCGCTGAGCTTGAACCATCCCCCGCCGCTAACGCGCTCGATGGTCACGAGAGCAAACAGCTCGAGCCGCTGCACGCCGCTATCGTTGTCAGTGGCGAGGGCAGTGATGGTGGCGACGGTGGTCGGTTCGACCTCGATGGAGACATCGCTGCTGCCCTGCGACCCACGCAGGTATACGTTGCTGAGCGGCTTGCCGGGAATGTCCGCCTGCATCCAGAGCGCGGTCGCCGCCGTCTGGTCCCGCGTATTCGCATCCACGAGCACCGTAGAGGGAGTCGTCTGACAAGCTGCAAGCGCTGCGGCCGCGGGGACGATAAGCAGAAACCGACCAATCCCATTTCTTTTGTTCGACATGGCAGACCCCTCAAGGAGGCATTCCGGAGACATCCAGAACGCCGTTGAACGGCAATGTCCGAACTTGGCCGAACCCTGGCTAATCCAGCACGCCAGAGAAGGCAGCCGGGGCACCGCGGGGGTCCGTCCAGGACAGGGAATCAAACCCATTGCCCGCCGGGACCCGCACAGGCTCAAGGTTATCACGGGCTGATCCGCTCGGCTTTCGACATGGGTGCCAAAAGCGTCCATTGTGTCCAAGCAGGATTGGGGGTGCCCTAACTGCGACTTGGATGTGATTGGTTCTGACAATGGCAAGCGTTGCAAGTGATTGACTTTCCGACCGCGGCATTGCGTCTGAAGCGCCTCATTGACCTTGCCGTGGCGGGCCGAGAGCACGTTGCCATGCACGAGGGCATGCGCCGCGATTCATCGACTCTCGGTCGCTTCGAAGCGAAAGGAAGCGTGTTGGTCTGCGCGTCGGCCTCATGCGCCGACTCGCCGCAAGTCGCATCCCCAAACACGCGGTTCGGCCTCCGCATGACCTTCGCACGATGACGATCGCGTTGTCGGCCTCCGAACGCGATTCGCGTTTGCTCGCATCCCCTCTGTGCTACGCACCGCGGGGCCCCTGCTCGCCGCTCACGCGTTCCCCCTGCGCCTCGGCTCGCGTCGCTCGCCCGCCTCCTCGGCCTCCTCGAAGCGAAAGCAAGGGTGTTGGTCTGCGCGTCGGCCTCATGCGCCGACTCGCCGCAAGTCGCATCCCCAAACACGCGGTTCGGCCTCCGCATGACCTTCGACCGATGACGATCGCGTTGTCGGCCTCCGAACGCGATTCGCGTTTGCTCGCATCCCCTCTGTGCTACGCACCGCGGGGCCCCTGCTCGCCGCTCACGCGTTCCCCCTGCGCCTCGGCTCGCGTCGCTCACTCGCGGCCTCCGCACGCGCACCGAGATGCGCAACGTCGAGCTGTCGGCCGCTCTCGGTCGCTCGGCGACGCGCCCTTCGGGCCTTGGCTCGCTTGTCGCTCGCCCGCCTCGCTCACTCGCCCATCTGCAAAAGCGTGCCGTGGTTGCGCGCGTAGCGCACCGCCCACGCGAACACGGCGGCGCCGAGCGCCAGGTAAACGACGTCAAGTCCGATCGCAACCCAGAGATGGGGCCAGGGGAACTCGCCGCGCAGCAGCACCGCGCGCATCCCCTCGAAGACGTGCGCCGACGGCAGCCCCCACGCGATCGATTGCATCCACCCGGGCAGCACGGCGATCGGATAGTAGACCCCCGACACCGGCGCCACCACGAAGATCGACGCCCACGCAAGCTCTTCGGCGCCGAGGCCGAGGCGCATGATCATTCCCGACATCGCAAGGCCGATGGCCCAGCCGAACACGAGCAGACAGACGAAGAACGCGATCAGCGCGAAGCCCATCGAGAAGATGGAGAAGCGGAACAGCAGATACGCGAACACGCAGGCGCCGCCCACGCCGATCAGCGCCCGCACGACGCTCATCGTCAGCTGGCCGGCGATGAACTCGGGCAGCGTGAGCGGCGAGACGAACAGATTGCCGAGGTTCCGCGCATAGAGCTCCTCGATGAACGTCAGCGAGACGCCGAGCTGACCGCGGAACAGGACGTCCCAGAGCAGCACGGCGCCGATGAAGAACCCCGGCGCGCTCTGCAGGAAATTGTTGGTCGGCGCGAGATAGATCGTGAGGAACGCCCAGACGACCATCGTGACCGTCGGGTAGTACATCATCGACACGATGCGCGTCCACGACCGCAGAATCAGGTAGAGGTGCCGCCGCAGCACGGCGCGCACGCGCAGGAGCGACGCGGCGGTGCCGGTATAGCGGTCCGATGCAGCCATGGTCACGGGAGCGATCGCGTTCACAGCGATGAAACCTCGTCAACGCCGCCGCCCGGGAGGCGCTCGCCGCTGTCGCGCCCGCGCGCGATGTCGAGGAACACTTCCTCCATGCTGGCGCGGCCATAGCGGGCAACGAGCGCCGGCGGTGAGCCCTGGTCGACGACGCGCCCGGCGCGCAGCATGATCACGTCGTCGCACATCCGCTCGACCTCGCCCATGTGGTGCGACGCGAGCAGCATCGTGCAACCGGTGCGCCGCTGGTACTGCTCGAGATAGGTCCGCATCCGGTCGCCGACGTCGGGGTCGAGCGATGCGGTCGGCTCGTCCAGCAACAGCACGTCCGGCTCGTTGATTACCGCTTTCGCGAGCGAGACGCGCGTGCGCTGCCCTGCCGACAGCGTGCCGTAGGGTCGGCGCAGCAGGTCGCCCAAGTCGAAGTCTTGCGCGACCTCGGCAATGCGCAGACTCGCCCGGCGGACGCCATAGAGATCGGCAAACACGCGCAGGTTCTCCTGCACCGACAGCCGCTTCGGCAGGTCGACGTACGGCGACGTGAAGTTGATCCGCGGCAGCACGCGATGGCGATATCGCGGCATTTCCTCGCCGAGGACGCTCACGCTGCCGGCGGTCGGCGTCAGCACGCCCATCAACATCGACAGCGTCGTGGTCTTGCCGGCGCCGTTGCCTCCGAGGAGCGCGGTCGTCGTGCCTCGCCGCACCGCAAACGAGATCCCCCGCACCGCCTCCACTGCGTCGTAGGTCTTGCAAAGGTCTGCGACGACGATGGCGGCGCCGGATTCGCTCATGCCCGTGGAGAGATCCTGATCGGAATCGGCGCGCCGGCGGCTCTGCGCGCATCGAAACGATTGTAACGGAAATCCCATCACAGCTCGTCAGAGCGCGCCCGACATGCGCGCGCGGCATTAAACTGTACCCGAAGGAGGGCCCAAGCGATGCCAGCGATTGCCGCGGTGCCTGTCGTCGAGAGCGTGCAGCACTTTTCCGACATCGGGCGCGCGCTGGCGCGCGAGCGCGACCGGCGCCGGCTGCTCGAGATCATCCTCGCCGAGGCCGTGCGCCTCACCGGAGCCGACGGCGGCGCGCTGTACCGGCTGGACGAGCGTGGCGATTCGCTTTCGTTCGAGATCGTCTGCAACGCAACGCTCGGATGGTCCGTGCAGGGGACGCCTCCCCGCGGCCTTCACCTGCCCGCGATCCCGCTCCACGACGCGAGCGGCGCGCCGAATCATCATGCAGCCGTGGCGCACGCGGCGATCACGCGCAGGAGCATCCGCATCGCGGACGTGTACACAGTCACCGGATTCGACTTCGTGTCGGCGCGGCGCTTCGACGCGCAGTACGGCTACCGGACGAGGTCGATGCTCGCGGTCCCGATGCTCGACCACGACGACGCACTGATCGGCGTGGTGCAGCTCGTCAACGCTCTCGATGCCGCCGGCGGCGTCACCGAGTTCACGCAGCAGCACGAAGCCCTCTGCGAGGCGATGACCGGCCTCGCCGGCGTCGTGCTGTCGAATCAGCTGCTGATCGAGAACCTGGAATCGCTGTTCGCAAGCCTCGTCAACCTCATCAACGTCGCCATCGACGAGAAATCGCCGTACACGAGCGGTCACTGCCAGCGCGTGCCGAGGCTCACGATGATGCTCGCGGAAGCGGCCAACGCCACCAGCGACGGGCCGCTCGCGCCGTTCCGGATGTCCGAGCGCGACCGCGCCGAGCTGTGGATGGCGGGGATGCTGCACGACTGCGGCAAGATCACGACGCCGGTTCACGTCGTCGACAAGGCGACGAAGCTCGAGACGATCCACGACCGGATCGAGCTCGTGGCGGCGCGATTCGAAACGCTCTCGCGCGAGGCGCGGATCCGCGCGCTGGAGCGCAGGCTCGCGGGCGAGGAGGCCGGCGCGGTCGATGCGGCGCTCGCGGCCGAGCAGGCGGAGCTTGCGGCGGATCTCGTGTTCCTGCGCAGCGCGAATGTCGGCTCCGAGCGGATGGCGGACGACGACATCGCTCGCGTCCGGCGCATCGCGGCGCGCCGGCTTCATGACGGCGACGGCACCTCACGCCCGGCGCTGACCGACGACGAGGTCGCAAACCTGACCATTCCGTACGGAACGCTGACGGCGGCAGAGCGCACCGTCATCAACCAGCACATCGTCGCGACGATCCGCATGCTGGAAGCGCTGCCGTGGCCGCGCCACCTCACGCACGTCCCCGAGTACGCCGGCGGCCATCACGAGCGGATGGACGGCAAGGGATATCCGCGCGGATTGTCACGCGCCGACATGTCGTGGCAGGCGCGGATGATGGGCATCGCCGACATCTTCGAGGCGCTGACCGCGCCCGACCGGCCCTACAAGAAGGCGAAGACGCTCTCCGAATCTCTCGCGATCCTCGGCCGGATGAAGGAGAACGGGCACGTCGACCCTGATCTCTTCGACGTCTTCGTGCGGCGCAAGGTCTATCTCGAGTACGCCACGGCGCACCTCGATCCGGCGCAGGTCGACGCCGTCGACGAGCGCGCGATCCCGGGTTACGTTCCCTGAGGGTCGGAGGCGGTCAAGCGTAACGCCGCAGATCGCTAACCGATAGCTTGCAGAGTGCGCGAATGTGGATGGCTGCTTCCGACCCGTTCCGGTCGTTCAACGCTCCCGGGAGCGGTCGTTCGTTGTAATTGCGGATTCGGAGCCCCCGCCCTATAGTCCGCTAACAATTGGCCCCAGCCGAGGGAGCGGATGGCACGGGAACAGCGCCGACTGGCAGCAGTCGTCTCAGCCGATGTTGCGGGCTATTCCAGCCTCATGGGGCGGGATGAATGCCGCACCCTCGACGACCTGAAGGCTCACCGCCGAGAGCTGATCGATCCCAGGATAGCTGAGCACGGCGGCCGCATCGTCAAGACCACCGGCGACGGCCTGTTGCTGGAGTTCCCTAGTGTAGTCGACGCCGTGCGTTGTGGGGTCGACGTGCAGCGCGGAATGTTCGAGCGCAATGCCGGCGTGCCTACGGAGCGGCGGATTGAATTTCGTATCGGTATCAACGTCGGTGACATCATCATCGATGATGGCGACATCTTCGGCGATGGTGTCAATGTCGCCGCCCGCCTGCAGACCTTAGCCGAGCCCGGCGGGATCTGCGTGAGCCGGGTGGTTCGCGATCAAGTGCTGGACAAACTCAGCTTCACTTTCGAGGAACTTGGGACGCAGCATGTCAAGAACATCGCGCGGCCGGTCGAGGCTTACCGGGTGGCGCTCGAAGGGCGCGACGCAGCGCGAAGTCGCGGTCGCGAGCATTGGCACCGTTTGACGCGACCGTTCCGCTGGCGGTGGCTGGCCATGAGCGTGCTCGCGGTGGGTGTGGCCGGTATGGCAGCGTGGACAGTCTCCAAGTTCTGGGGATCTCCGGCCGCGCCCGGACCGCCGCCGCTGTCCGTTGCGGTCATTCCATTCTCCGCGCCAGGCGACAGTGTTTCCGATCAGCAGTTTGCGGAAGCCGTTTCGCAGGACCTCACGTCGGCGCTCGGAACTGCTGGCCGCTCGCAGGGGGGCATCTTTCCGTATGTGCTCGCGGCAAAGTACAAGGGAACGAGCATCGATGTTCGCAGCGCAGGCCGCGAACTCGATGTGCGCTATCTCGTTGAGGGCGAGATCAAGCGCGCCGGCGAGCAGGTGACAGTCAATCTGCAACTCATCGACGCCGGCAATTCGACCCAAGTATGGAGCGATCTTGTGGAGTTCGATCAAGCTTGGACCACGCGGGAGAAGAGGGAGTCCATGCTGCGCATTGCCACGCGGCTGTACGGCGCGCTATACACCGCCGAGATACGTCGTGCCGCGGCAACTCCCGCACCGGGCGCGAGCGCCGTCGAAATTGCGCTGCATGCCGATGCCGTTCAGGCGAGAGAGAACAATACGTTGATCGGGGCACGCGAAGCACGTAAGTGGATCGACCAGGCGCTGCAACTCGACCCGAGCCTTGTCCGTGCATTGGTCGCCAAAGCGTGGACGCTGGACCTCGAGCTCAACTTCGACTCCCACGCGGATCACGACCGCCTCGTGCAGGACTTGGATGAGCTTACCTTCCGCGCCGTGTCGATCGATTCCAGCGATCCTCCGGCCTGGTGGTTCCGTGCCGAATCGCTGTTACGGCAAAGGCGCTGGGGCCCCGCTCTCGAGGCGAACACCAAAGCCCAGAAACTCTTCAGTCCGATCAGCGCGTGGCCACTCATACAGCGCGCGCAGATCATGAACTACATGGGGCAGCCGCTTACGGCTTTGAGTCTGACCGACCAGGCGCTCGCACTGAATGTCCAGGGGGCCGTTCAGACGGGGTTGATCATGCTCGAACGCTGTCGCGCGAGCTTGGCTCTCGGTCGTTACGACGATGCGATAACCGCATGCGAAAAGGAGGTCGCTTTGGACAACTGGTGGCTGCCTCACCTGTATTTATTGGCAGCCTACGCGCAACAGGGCCAAGCTCGTGCAGCGGCGGCCGAAAAAGTCACGCTGCTCAAGCTGCGACCGAATATTTCCATCGGCGACGTTAAAGCGCTCCAGTGGTCGGATGATCCGGCGTATCTGGAACAGGCTGAAGCGCATCTATTCTCCGGCCTGCGCAAAGCCGGAATTTCCGAGAATTAGTGGCTGGCGAGTTGCCCGCGGACAGAGTGAACGAAAGGCATTGGACTTCCCAGGATTTAGTGGACAGCCCGGCGTGCCCTAGCAGCCAATTCAAATGCTTCGGGGCTCACTCCCCCCAAATGACTGTGGCGTCGCGTTTGATTGTAAAACGTTTCGATGTAGTCAGAAATGTCCGCGGTGGCCAGCTCTCTATTCTTGTAGATTCTCTTTTTGATGCGCTCTTTCTTTAAGCTGCTGAAGAAAGATTCTGCAACCGCGTTGTCCCAGCAATTTCCCCGCCTGCTCATGCTTGGCTCGAGACCGTTCGTTCGGCAGAAGCGCCGCCAATCATCGCTTCCGTACTGCGAGCCTTGATCCGAGTGAATGAGAGTCCGTTTGGCGACGGCGACGCACGGCCATCATGACCGCGTCGAGGGCAAGTTCGCGCGCGATCGTTGGCCTGGTGGACCATCCGACTATCTTTCGCGAGAATAGGTCCATCACCACAGCAAGATAGAGCCAGCCCTGCCAGGTTCGAATGTAGGTGATGTCTGTGACCCAAGCGGCATTTGGCTTGGAAACGGTGAAATTCCGCTGGAGGGAGTTGGGTATCAGGGCCGACTGCTTAATGACCGAGTGCCGCCTGGCCCCATAGCCATACGCTGCTCGAATACCATTGATTCGCATCAGGCGCGCAACACGATGCTTACTACACGTTTCCCCGGCTTCTCGAAGATCAAGAAAGACGCGAGGCGCTCCATAGATGCCGTGGCTTGCCATAAACGAGGCGCGAATAAGGCGCAGCAGCCTTGCATCCTCTTGCGCTCGGTTTGAAACTGGCTCTTTCAGCCACGCGTAGTAGCCGCTACGCGTGACGTTAAGCAGGCGACACATCGTCTTAACGGCGTACTGCTCCTGGTGTAACTCGATGAATTGGTAGAACCGACGGACCTTTCTCGCCGTTTGCGGGCTGGCCATAATCCCTCCCGTGCCATTGGTAACATGAGATTACTTCGTGTCCACCAAATGCTGGGAAGTCCATCCCGACCCGTACCGGACGGTCGCGCCTCTCCAAAGGGGCCGTTCGTTGCGCCTATTCTGGCTTCGGCCCTGATCGATTCGTCGAGACGTGACGGGCTCAGCCGACCGTGCTGGCATCGAGCCGGTTTGCTTCGCGGCGCAGGACGAATTCGCGGACCAGTTCCGGCAGGATCGGGCGGCTGACCAGGTATCCCTGCACCTCGTCACAATTTCGTTCTCGCAGGAAACGAATCTGCTCCACGGTCTCGACACCTTCTGCCACGACGTTCAAGCGCAGATTGTGCGCCATCGCAATCACGGCAGAAACGATCGCCGCATCGTCGGGGTCGACCGCCACGTCGCTGATGAAAGATCTATCGATCTTCAAACTTTCGATCGGAAACTTCTTGAGCCGCGCGAGAGATGAGAAACCAGTGCCGAAGTCGTCGATCGACACATGCACTCCCATCGCCTTGATCTCCAGCAGTGTCTCCGCAGCACGATCCGGATGCTCCATCATGATGCTCTCGGTGATCTCCAGCTCGAGCAGATCCGGAGGCAATCCGGTCTGGGCCAAGGCGTGCGCGACCTCGATGACGAGGCCACCATCGATGAACTGACGGGCCGAGAGGTTGACGGCGACGCGGATGGGGAAAGGTCCGTCGTCACGCCATTGGCACGCCTGAGTGCATGCCTGATGCAGCACCCAGCGGGCGATCTGGCGGATGAGGCCCGAGTCCTCGGCCAGCGGGATGAACGCTCCCGGCGGAATCAGCCCCCGCTCGGGGTGCTTCCAACGGATCAGCGCCTCGACCCCCGTCACAGCGCCGGTCCGGATCGAGACCTTCGGCTGATAGAGCAACAGAAACTGGTTTTCGTCCAGCGCCCGACGCAGGCCGGCCCCGAGGACCATCCTGTCGCTGGCCGACCGTTTGCCCACCTCGGAGACGAAAGCGATACTGTTGCCGCCGGATTCCTTCGCACGGTACATCGCGTCATCGGCGTTCTTGAGCAGTGCGACCGCGTCCTCGCCGTCGTCGGGATACATAGCGACTCCGATGCTTGCGCCAAGCCGGCACTCCTGCCCGCGCAGTACGAACGACTCGGAAAGCGCTTCCAGCAGGCGTAGACCGAACTCGTTGACATCGACCAGATTCGTCATTTCCTCCGCAAGCACGATGAACTCGTCTCCGCCCAGTCGGGCAACCGCGTCCGTGTCCCTGATTGTCTTGTTAAGGCGCCGTGCAATCACCTTGAGCACTTCGTCACCCGCGATGTGACCGAATGCGTCATTCACGTCCTTGAATCGGTCAAGGTCCAGGAACAGCAGGGCGATCGAGCGACCATGGCGGCGGGCGACCGCAAGCGCATGATTCAGCCGCTCGAAAAATGAGGTTCGATTGCACAGACCAGTTAGCGGGTCGAGCCGAGCGAGCTTGCTGATGTCCGCTTCAATGACCTTTTGCTTCGTGATATCGAGCCCGATTCCGTGATATCCGATGAACGTGCCATCTTTGGCGAAGAGTGGTTCGCCGCTGATGGACACATAGCTGATGCCTCCCTCCTGCCTTGGCCGGCGCAGCACGACGTTCCGAAATGTCTCGCGCCCCGTCTGGCATCGGCGAAGCGCGTCCCATCCGCCCTCATCGGGTTCGACGTGCGGCAGGTCCCACGGAGCAACGCCAAGGTGCCTTTTGATGGTCGCACCGATGGGATCCGCGAGATTGCCGTTGACCGACGTGAAGCGGAGCCGCGCGTCCTGGTTCCAGTGCCAATCCGAGCCAAGCAATGCAAGGCGCTGGTAACGACCTTCGCTCGCGGTAAGCGCCGAGATCTGTTTCTCTACGTTCGTTCCAGTCCTGTTAACGCGTTTGGGCGCCGCATCGCCACGCCGCGGATCCGGTGACCACTTGTCCTGCGACCGCGGGAAGGCATACCGCGTTTCGCTTTCGACGACCTCGGCATCCCCGGCGAGACTTGGCTCGCGGCGAAACCAACCAAAGTGGCGGCGCAACAAACTACGCATTCGTTCGACCGCTGGCATTTGCCGGGACATCCCTGCTTCGGCATGCGATTCCGGGATGGCGGAACTGCCCGGGTCCCGAATTCCGACGTGGCCGGGCGCTGCGACCCCTCCTTGGCGAGGGCGCGACGTGCGAATTTCGTCCGGAATGAGCGGATTTCGCATCTTGATGTTTCCCAAAGACCAAGGCACATGCAAGTAACGGGCCAATTCAATGAACCGAATCACCCGGCGCCATCAACCTTCCGAAGCACTGAGCAGGCCTAAGTCTCAGTGTTTCGGCGCCGCCTCCCTCGCCAACAGCAAAATATTCCCCTGAGCGGACGCTCGCGTGCGCATGACAGACAGGATCGGACAACCGCTGGACTCGAACCCGGGTTCGTCGAGGCACGGACCGCGTTCGCTCGACACGCGACGAGGAATCGTCCGATCAGGACGGGTGCCGTAAGGGGAACAATTCCGCTCTGCAATGGTGACCTCGGAAGTGGTCCGGCATGGTTATTGCGCTACTCTCTCTTTGAACGCGGATGTTCTTGTAGCCGACACGTCCGCAAGCGCATTTTGGTGCCACTACTGAAACGACGAAGACAAATGCCGTTAATGGACACATCCACATCTTCCCGCGAGCCGCTGCGCACCGAATCTGCGGCATGCGTCGAGAATGTCCGGCGACCTGAATTCGTCGAGAGAGGCACCTTCCGCAAGGACGTGCTACTTGTGCTCGTTCTGATCGGCGCCCTGCTTGCGATGCCGTCGGTCGCCTCGACGGAAGCCGAGCCCAACAAACAGTTGCAGGCAATTGAAGCCGACCTGGCCGGCTTTCCGGCGCGGGCCGAGGTCGAGCTCGACGAGTTCGTCGCGCAGGCCCGCGCCACCGATGCCGAGACACGCCGTTTTGCCGGAGCGCTCCTGGGCCAAGCCCGAGTCGCGGCCGGACACATGGACATGGCACTGCAACTCGCCGATCAGCTGGAACGTGAAGGACGGGCAACGCTCAGCGATGCCACTCTGGCGATTGCATTGCTGATCCGCAGTGACGCCCAAGTGGCGGGCGACGTACCACGCGCGAACTTGCTCGCGAACAACGCTCGTCCTCTTGCGCAGAATGCCGGCGATGCCTACGCCCAGTTCTGGGCGGCCATGGTGGTCGGAATGACAGCACGCATGCTGGGGCAGGATAAAGAGGCGCTTGCCCGCTTGCGCGAGGCCTACGCATTAGCCGATGCCGCGCAGAACCCCTATCGGCGCGCAAACGCACTCTATCAACTGTCGGTTCTCCATCGCGCAATGCGGCAGGCGGAAAGTGCCCTTGACGAAAGCAAACAGGCGTTCAGCGAGGCGCAGCGCGCCGGAAGCACGTATGGAATGGCCAAGGCCAAGATGGCGGAGTCGGCTGCGCTCGAGCTCCTCAATGATCCGGTGCGGGAGCTTGCAGCCATGCAGGAGGCTCTTGCAATCGCGCGCAAAGCAGGCTCCAACGTCGAGGAAAGCCTGGCGCTGATCAACCTTGCCGACATCCATCTTCGGCGCAAGAATTTCCGGGCCGCGCTGGAAATGTCCAGACAGTCGCTCGAGCTCGGCACCAAATTGCACGACGGGAGTCTGATTGCCACCAACAAGGCCAACATGGGATTTGCGCTGTTCGGCCTCGGCCGCATGGCGGACGGAAAGCGTTTGGCCGAAGAGGCACTCACGGAATACGAGCGCACCGGCGCGAGCGCTGACATCGCCGATCTTTTGGGGGAATACGCCCAGCACCTTGCCGGCGCGGGTGACTACAAGGGTGCGCTGGCGCTGCATGACCGCCAGCAGAAAGTCTTCGACAAGATACTCAATGCCGCTCGACAGAGGGATCTGCGGGAATTGCAGAGCAAGTTCGACTCCGAAAGGAGGATTGACAGGATCGAACTTCAGAATCGTGAATCCGAGCAACGATTCTGGTGGTTGTTTGCCCTAATGTCCCTGGGCTCACTCACAGTCGTTGCAATGCTGTATCGAAGGGTGCGGATCACAAATGGCCTGCTCGCACGACGGAACGAGGAGCTCGGTTTTCACAGCATTCGTGATCCCCTGACGTCGCTATACAATCGCCGCCATTTTCAGAATTTCATCAGTGAGAAACCCGCCGAAACCGACCGGCGAAGGGGCGCGATCGAGAAACCCGTGCAGGCAATCCTGCTGATTGATCTCGACCACTTCAAATCAATCAATGATCAGTTCGGCCATGCTGCAGGTGACGCAGTCCTGATCGCGGTGGCGCAGCGATTGCACTATGCCTTGCGCGAAACCGACATGATCGTGCGCTGGGGAGGTGAGGAATTCCTCGTATTCGTCCCGGTAGCTCCCTCCGGCGAGCTCGCTGAGATTGTGCAGCGCGTCTTGCGCGCGATCTCGGCCGAGCCGATCAGTTTCCAGGGAGACGATATTCACGTGGCGGTTTCAATTGGCTACGCACCGATGCTGCTGCCACCGGACGACGTTGCCCTGGGGTGGGAACGCGTCCTCGACCTTGCGGATTGGGCTCTGTACGTCGCCAAGAGGCGTGGGCGCAACCGTGCCTGTGGGGTTGTTAGTTTCAAGTTCCCGGGCAGTGATGCACCCGTCGTCGTCGAAGGCGATTTGGAAAGGGCGTGGCACGGCGGCATCGTGGATGCAAGTGAATTGCTTGGTGCCTCGATGACAGCGAAGGAACACGGTTGGGACGCACCAAGAGCCGAGGGCACGCATGTGCGCGCCTAATAGCTGTTTTCAGAATCCGCCGTCGAGCCTGCGGCACCCTCCATCGCGTCGCGACAATGCCGGAAGCCGCGTCGGGGTATTTTGCCAGCGATGTCAACGCCCTTGCGAGGGCACAACGTTGAATGTGGCCGGCCCGCTCGAGCCGGCGGCCTTACTCGCCTGATCGAACAAATCCTGGCAAACGCCGTTGGCTGACTTTGGCTGTTTGGTGCTTGCATTCAATTCGTTGGGCCGTGCCTCCCGTTGTGCGACAAAGGTTGCACCACATCGCGCATTCACGTCCTTGGGATTCAATGCCAATGCGTTGTTGAATGCGAGCTTCGCTTCCGGCAGGTGATCCAATCGTGCTTCGAGAATGCCGATTTGGACGAAGCTGTAGGCATCCTTGTTGTTCAAGTGCGTCGCCTCCTCGAACGCGAGGAGCGCCTCGACAGGCGCATCCAGATCCAGGCTGAGATGCCCTAGGTTTCGCCAGAAAAGCACGTTTCTCGGCGCATTTTCCACTGCCATTCGAGCTGCGGCATGCGCGTCTTGGAGTTGCCGCATATTGACGTATGCGATGCTGAGCTCATTCCATGCCGCTGCGTTTCCCGGCTCCTTTCGCGTCCAGGCCAACGCTCGAGGCACAACGGCGTTCCAGTTGTCCGCGTCCTTCAATTCTTGAATCGTCTTCATGAAATCGCCGGTCTGGTCTGGGCTGGCTCCCCTGACGGCTGCGTCATTGTTTGCCGCCGACTTGCCGCTGGCCGTCGGCGACCCGGAACGAGGGCTGGCAGGTGCCCGCGCCACAACGGTCGGCTCAACCGTCGAAGTGCTCGGCCAGGATGCGATAATCAGCGTGACGAGAATGACGAAGGAAGTGAGCATCGCCAAGATAGCTATCGGGGAGCGGAGCAAGGCTTTCGCATCGCTAGCCGCGGCTAGGCGGACGTTATCCGAGCCCACACCGTGGCGAGATACCGTATCGGCAAACAGATCGCGAGCTGGAGCCAACACACGTGATTGGGGGCCCGTTCCTTCCGCGCGTTTGTCACGTTTCAGGACTTGGAGTGCCGTCGCGCGGGCCCGCAAATAGTTTGCCTTGGCCGATATTTCGTCGCCTCGGGACTCGACGACAGCCCGCGCCCAAAGTGGCTGGTCAATTCGGCCTTCTTCGAGCTCCCGGGTCGCTCTTGCCAGGTATCTGTCTGAGCTTGTCATCCCGGACGCCATCGCGGACGTCGGGACGACGCTCGCTGCGCTCTTCGCATTAGCAGACCGTTCAGTCGCCGGTGCCGCGTCCTGAACGAGTTCGAGTTTCAACGGGCCATCGTATGGAGACTTGTACGCCATGGGTCACATCGAACCTGCCGCAACAAAATTCTTGAGATCTTCCCTATGGTCAATTCAATGAGATATTGCCGTCGTACCGAGTATACGTTGCGATTTCGCCACAACCTTGTCGACAACCGCAAACGACGTCCAAACGAAGTCGGGTTGTTGCTCAAGCGGTTCCGTGAGACGCAAGGCGTAGGTCGCTGTAGATGACAGGAGCATTACTGTGCTCCCGGAACAATATGCACCGGCGGGAACAACCAGGGTCTTGATCGGCATGGTCGGATGCTTCTCGCTCGCCGGGAGGTACAGCGCCCCGAAGCATCTTCGCTTGTCGTTTGGCTCTGCGGATGAAATGGCATAGCAGTCGGTCAACATCTTGACCAAGCGCGGCTTGCGTCCGATGTGCTCCAGGCCTATTTCGACGTGGTCGACCATCAGCCGTCGAAGCCGCCTTATGACGGCCATGGTCCATGGGGCATCCTCGCCATCCCGAACGGCAATCAATGAACCAGGGATCAAGCCGTTCAGATCGGAAGGCCGACCGCGCATCCGACATCCGGAATCGCTGCGGTCCTTGACTTGCCATGTGTGTGGTATCGCGCCGAAGGTTGTTGCGATTGAAAAGGACGCAAGGCCGGCAGCGCCCAGCACGGAGGTTGAGATGCGTGTATGCCCACTTGTCGGCGAAATCGTAATGTCCTCAAGCTGTGCTGCCGATCGCGCCGTCTGCTCCGCCTGCGTCCGGGTGTCCTCACGCAACACCTGAACAATTTGCGGAAGACCGGAGATTGCCTGCACCGAAATATCCACAGGCTTGCGATCGCCACGCCGCTTGATTTGCACTGTGGTGGGGGCAAGGAGCATTTTTAACTTGGACAACAGCGCGCCTCGGACGCGCGGATGCGTGGGTGCTCCCGATTTGTGCGCGCTGGGTGCAGCGTTCAGCGTCGCGATCTCGTTGTCGATTGCCTCCATCAACGGCGCTGTGTCAAGATGAACAAGGTCTCCCGTCTCTCCAATACAGAACCGCTTGAGCCCATCTGCGCCGCTGAGAGCGACCACGAATCCACTCCACTCAACAGAGGCTTTAGCGCTGGCGTGGGCAGATTGCAGCGTGAGCAAGCCACTCCAAGATTCAATCCAGTTACTTGCCCAGAGCATTTCACGCGGTGAAAATTGACCGGTGCTCATCGCACCAAGCAGAAGTATTTGGATGAACTGCCGCTCGAGCGTTTGCTCGGGCGCAGCATTCTCCGTGGAAGGGTTGCGCGGCAAGAGGCCATGTGCTTGCGCAAACTGGTAGGCCGCGTGGAGTTGCCGCCATTGTTCTGAATTGCGCTTCTTGTAGCGAAACAGCCGCAGCAGCAGTTCCACCTTCCAATGCCGGAGCAACTGGATCAGGACCGTACTTATGTCCTTGCGACAGGAGTTATCGGCCGATTTCTCGGTGGGTCCAAGAATGCATTGGTAGGCTTCGGCGAAGGATCGGCTCAGTCGCTGTGCCGAAATGAAAAACCGGCGATCGAGCAAGCGCAACTGGGCGTCGCCTTCAACGTATTGGACTAGCAAGCGCTTGCTGATCTGATGGGCATGCCGATCGAAGACAAGAATGGTGTTGAGCTGGCGTTCGTCGGGTTTGCGGTTCGAGATAACCCTTGGGAGTGCCTCGCACAGGAGCTTCTGCGCCGCGATCGGATCTTGGAGGGGCAACGATCGACAAAAGGCCTCTTCCGCCGCCGTGCCGGTCAGTTGAGTTGGGGAGGCAAAATCGGGCGTAGATGTAAGCGTTTCCATGGACAAATTCGCCATACGCACGAATATGGGACTTTCGAAACCATAAAGCACAGATCATGCCATTGCTCATCCTATCGAGTACGAACACTCTCGCCGCCCCCGACCAGTGATCCCCGACTTCGGACCGAAATGCGTCCCATCGCCTCCGTATCCGCCGCATCCACGGATCGCATGACGCTCGGCCACCCGGCCATCCCAGCGGGACCGCCAGAAGGTCCGGTTCTAGCTGACATTCCTCCGATCGCCAGGCTCACCTTGGAGAAGACCGGGACGAGTCGAATGCCATCGCGCGCGCAACGGCTTGCACTTCTACGACCATTGTCATCCGAAAGGCTCTCCATATCGCCAGAGAAGCTATTCGACGAACAGCAGCGCCGGACACTCCAGATAGCCTCGCAGGGCCTGCACAAACTCCGCGGCGTGCTGCCCATCGATCACGCGGTGGTCGAATGACGACGAGAGGTTCATCATGCGCCGCGGCACGATTCCGTTCGCGCGCATGACGGGCCGCTCGACGATCCGGTTCACGCCCACGATGGCCACTTCCGGCGCATTGATCACCGGCGTGGAAACGATGCCCCCGAGCGGACCGAGGCTCGTGATCGTGATCGTCGATCCCGAAAGCTCGTCGCGGGTTGCCTTCCCCGCGCGCGCGGTGCCGGCCAGGCGAGCGACCTCGGCTGCGCTCGCCCACAGGTCGCGCGCCTCGGCGTGCCGCACGACCGGCACCATCAGCCCGGCGTCGGTTTGCGTCGCGATCCCGATGTTCACGGCATCGAAGCGAGTCACGGTGCCCTGCTCGTCGTCGAACCGCGCGTTCATCTGCGGAAAAGCGGGAACGGCGAGCACGACCGCCCGCATCAGGAACGGCAGGAGGGTGAGCCGCTCCCGCGCCGCGCCAAATCGTTCGTTGAGCTTCGTACGCAGGGCCTCGAGCTCCGTGACGTCGACTTCCTCCACGTAGGTGAAGTGCGGTATTCGCAGCGATGCCTGCATGTGCTGCGCGATTTGCCGTCGAAGCCCGATCAGCGGGAGCGTGTGTTCGCCCTCGCGCTCGGCATAGCGCTTGGCGCTGGCCGGTTTCGCAGTTCGATCCGCCGCGTGTCGCACGACGTCGTCGTGCCCGATTCGTCCGCCGGGCCCGGTCCCGCGGACCCGCGAGAGCTCCACACCAAGTTCCCGCGCATGGTGGCGCACCGACGGTGACGCGAGCGGCTTCTCGTTTGGCGCAAATGCCAGTGGCGCGGCATCAGTCCGAACGGCGTCCGCCTGCGCAGCAGCCGCTTGCGTGGACGACGTCGCGACGGCCACGGCCTGTTCACCACTTTCGGCAGTGTCCGCTGTCGTCGTTCCGAGTCGCAGCAGCTCGCTGCCCACGGCGACCTTGTCACCGGCGTTGGCGTTGACGGCGATCACCGTGCCCGTGATCGGGGATGGGACCTCGACCGTGGCCTTGTCGGTCATCACGTCGGCAAGGGTCTGATCTGCAACGACCGCATCGCCTGGCCGAACGTGCCACGCCACGACCTCGACCTCGGCAATGCCTTCGCCGATGTCCGGCACCTTCACCACATGGATTCCCATGGCTAGGTAACCTCCCCCAGGCTCGCCCGCGACGTGGACAACGCGCTCATTTCGCCTCCATCGTGCGCTGGAGCGCCTTGCCGACGCGGTCCGGTCCGGGGAAATAGGCCCACTCCTGCGCATGCGGATAGGGCGTATCCCATCCGGTCACGCGCTCGATCGGTGCCTCGAGGTGGAAGAAGCAATGCTCCTGCACCAGCGCCGCCAGTTCGGCACCGAAGCCGCTGGTCCGCGTCGCCTCGTGGACGATCACGCAGCGGCCCGTCTTCTTCACCGACGCGACAATCGTGTCGAGGTCAAGCGGCCACAGACTGCGCAGGTCGATGATCTCGGCGTCGATTCCGGTTTCGCGGACCGCGGCCTCCGACACCCACACCATCGTGCCGTAGGTCAACACGGTAAGCGCGGTACCCGCGCGGCGCACCGCGGCCGATTCGAGCGGCACCGTGTAATGCCCCTCGGGGACTTCCGCGAGCGCGTGGCCCGACCAGGACACGATCGGCCGCTCGTGATGACCGTCGAACGGACCGTTGTAGATGCGCTTCGGCTCCAGAAAGATGACCGGGTCGTCACATTCGATCGACGCGATCAGCAGGCCCTTGGCGTCGACCGGATTGGACGGCATCACGGTGCGCAGACCGCACACGTGCGTGAACAGCGCCTCGGGGCTCTGGCTGTGCGTCTGACCGCCATAAATGCCGCCGCCGCAGGGCATGCGGATCGTGATCGGCGCCGTGAAATCGCCGGCGGAGCGATAGCGCAGGCGCGCCGCGCCCGACACGATCTGGTCGTAGCCGGGATACATGTAATCGGCGAACTGGATCTCCGCGACCGGGCGGATTCCGTATGCGCCCATGCCGATCGCCGCGCCGACGATGCCGCCTTCAGCGATCGGCGCGTCGAATACGCGCGACGTCCCATATTTGGCTTGCAGACCGTCCGTGCAGCGGAACACGCCTCCGAAATAGCCGACGTCCTGGCCGAACACCACCACGTTGGTATCGCGCTCCAGCATGACGTCCAATGCAGAGCGGATCGCCTGGACCATCGTCATCATGGCCATCATCAGGCTCCCAGCTGTTCGCGTTGCCGGAGCAAATGAGCAGGCATGTCCTTGTAGACGTCGTCGAACATCGTCGAAGCGTCGTGGACATGGCCCGAGGCCAGCGTACCGTAGCTTTCCGCGATCTTCTGTGCCGAGAGGACCTCGTCCGTCACTTCCTTCTGTGCCTGGGCATGCTCGTCGTCGGACCACACGCCGACCCGGGTCAGGTGCTTCTGCAGCCGCGCGATCGGATCGCCCAGCGGAAAGCGCGCCCAATCATCGGCCGGCCGGTACTTGGACGGATCGTCGGCCGTGGAATGCGCGCCGGCGCGGTAGGTGATCCATTCGATCAGCGTGGGCCCGAAGCCGCGGCGCGCGCGCTCGGCCGCCCAGCGCGACACGGACAGGACCGCGAGGAAATCGTTGCCGTCCACGCGCAGCGACAGGATACCGTTGCCGAGCCCGCGCGCGGAGAAGGTGGCCGCTTCGCCGCCCGCGATCCCCGTGAACGAGGAGATCGCCCACTGGTTGTTGACGATGTTGAGGATCACCGGCGGCGAGTACACCGCGGCGAAGGTGAGCGCGTTGTGGAAATCCGGCTCCGCCGTCGATCCGTCGCCGATCCAGGCCGAGGCGATGCGCGTGTCCCCCTTGATCGCCGAGGCCATCGCCCAGCCCACCGCCTGGATGTACTGGAGGCCGACATTGCCCGCGATCGAGTAGAAGCCATGCCGGCGCGACGTGTACATCACCGGCATCTGCCGCCCGAGAACCGGGTCGCGGTCGTTGGAGAAACACTGGCACATCATGTCGGCGAGCGGGTAGCCGCGCGCGATCAGGATTCCCTGCTGGCGATACGTGGGAAAGCACATGTCGTCCGGCGCAAGGGCCATCGCCTGCCCGATGCCGATCGCCTCCTCACCCAGGCTCTGCATGTAGAAGGAGACCTTCTTCTGCCGCTGCGCAGTCAGCATCCGCGCGTCGAAGACGCGGGTCTTCAGCATCGTGCGCAACGCTTTGCGCAGCAGCTCGGGATCCGCGTGCGGATCCCAGGGTCCGACCGCGCACCCCTCGCCGTCGAGCACGCGGACCATCGCGTCGGCGATATCGGCGGTTTGCGATGGCCTCGAATCGATGGGCGGTTGCCGCACGGCACCGGCGGGACCGACACGCAGGTACGAGAAATCGGTTTCGCGTCCCGGCCGCGCTGAGGGCTCGGGCACGTGCAATTGCAGCGGGGCGTATGGGGTCATCGGTGGTTCTCCAGGTCCGCTTGTGGCGGGTTGGTTGCCATTCCCAGCGGTAGGTGCGTCCAACTCGAGCCGTTTCGGTTCGCCGCGTGAATGTGCACTGTAAATCGAGACCGGGGGCGGCGACGCAAATATTTGGCAGCTCCCGCACTAAGAGTCGCTCAGCAGCGGATCGTCTGCCGGCAGTATTCGGTCAGCTCGCGCACGACGGTCGCGCCGGTGACGCGCGCGCGCGCCTTGCCATCCCCGTATTCCAACGCGAGCTTGAACTCGTATTTCCTGAAGAACGCGTCGAACTGCTCGGCGCCGGCCGTGCCGGACGCGTAGAGCTCGTCCTTCGCCGGATCGTAATCGAGGACGATCGCCGCAAGTGGTTGCGGCGCCGGTCCCGCGACAACCCGCGCCCCCTGCGCCGGATCGTAGACGCTGTGATCGGCGCAGCAATGGATCACGTGCGCGTCGGAAGTCGCCGAGCGCTGCGGCTGATAGCGGATGAACGAGATGTCGCGCGTCGGATAGGCGAGCTTGTGCGCGCAGATCGCGGAAAACGCGACGATCGAGCGCGCCGGTCCCGCCCCGCCACCCCATCCGTAGGACGATCCGTCGGCGCGCGCGAGCGTCGCCGGCGCCGGCACCGGCCGTCCGAGATTGAGCAGGAAGCACGGCGTCGCCGCAAAGGGATACTGGAACACGAAGTTCGTTTCGGCGGCGAGCGCGGCGGCGCGCACTGGCACGCCGAACGGATCGACGAGCCGCACGCGGTCGTATTCGCGCGGCGTCGCCGCCGCCCATGCGCCGGTCAGCGCATCGAGAGCCGCGACGCCGGACACCGCCGCGCAGGTCTCGAGGAATCGTCTTCGTTGCATGGCTCCTCCGGCTACCGCAGCTTTCCATTTCGCTGCCCGCCGTAAACTTGCGCTTGGCGGCGGGCGCATGGCATCAACCCATCAGCAACTCGCGGACGTGCTCGGCCGCGCTCCTTCCCAGCGCCGACAGCGCATATCCACCTTCCAGCGTCGACACGATGCGGCCCTTCGCGTGCCGGTTCGCGACCGCGATCAGCTCGCGCGTGACCCACGCGTAGTCGGCCTCGGTGAGCTTCAGTCCGGCCAGCGGATCCTCACGATGGGCGTCGAAGCCCGCCGAGACGTAGATGATCTCGGGACGATGCCGCTCGAGCGCGGGCAGCCAGTGCTCGCGCACGGCGTCGCGGAACTCCTCGCCGCCGCTTCCCTGCGCCAGCGGGATGTTGACCATCAGCGGCGAATCGCTCTCGGTTCCCGAGTACGGATAGAGCGGGTGCTGGAACGTCGACACCATGAGCACGCGATCGTCGCCGGTGAAGATGTCCTCGGTGCCGTTGCCGTGATGCACGTCGAAATCGACGATCGCGACGCGCGCGGCGGCGTGCGCCGCGAGCGCATGGGCGACGCCGACGGCAACGTTGTTGAAGAGGCAGAATCCCATCGCGCGGTTGCGCTCGGCGTGGTGGCCGGGCGGACGCACCGCGCAGAACGCGCTGCGGCAATCGCCGCCCATCACGAGGTCGGTTGCGAGCACCAGCGCGCCCGCCGCATGGAGCGCCGCGGTGAGCGACTCGGGGCACATCGCGGTATCCGGATCGATGTAATGCAGTCCGGAGGCAGGGGATTCGGCCTCGATGGTCGCCAAGTACCCGGCGCCGTGGACGCGCCGCAACTCGTCGTGCTTCGCCGCGGGCGCCGTGTGATGCATCAGGTAGCCGTCGAGCCCGGCGCTGATGAGGCGATCGCCGATCGCGCGGAGCCGGTCGGGGCATTCGGGGTGATACGGCCCCATGTCGTGCAGCAGCGACGAAGGATGGGTGATGTAGGCGGTCGGCACGGGGGCTGGCGAGTGAGGGGTCGGCAAGCGGGGATTGCGAGAGGTCCGGGAGGCCGTCCGCTCCGCCGGAAGGCATGCGCCGCCCGCCTAGTGGAGTGTAGCCCCGGGCCCCGGGTGATGACTAGCCCGCGCCCGCGGGTTAGAGTGCGCCATGTCGATTTCGTTGAAGGCGACGCGATGACCGTTCGCACTTTGAGCCAGGCCAACGTTCCCACCACGCAGCGCCTGGCCGCGGTGGTTTCCGAATTGGGCCGCATCTTCGTCGGCAAGCCCGAGCCGCTGCGCCTCGCGCTCGCCTGCCTGCTCGCACGCGGGCATCTGCTGATCGAGGACATCCCGGGCGTCGGCAAGTCGACGCTGGCGCAGGCGCTGGCCGCGGTCCTCGGGCTCCGCTACGCGCGCGTGCAGTTCACGAGCGACCTCCTGCCCGCCGACGTGCTCGGCGTCTCGGTGTTCGATTCGGTCGCGCAGGCGTTCCACTTTCATCCCGGCCCGATCTTCACCTCGGTGCTGCTCGCCGACGAGATCAACCGCGCGCCGCCCAAGACGCAGAGCGCGCTGCTCGAGGCGATGGAGGAGCGGCAGGTGTCGCAGGACGGCGAGACGCGCCGGCTGCCGGAGCCGTTCTTCGTGATCGCGACGCAGAATCCGGTCGAGCAGATCGGCGCCTACCCGCTTCCGGAATCGCAGCTCGACCGTTTCATGATGGCGATCGAGCTGGGCTATCCCGACGCGGCCGCGGAGCGCGAGCTGATGATCGGCGGCGACCGGCGTGCGCAATTGCCGCTACTCGTGCCGCTGGCGGATCCGCCGACGCTGCTCGAGTGGCAGCGCGAGGCATCCGCCATTCACGTCGCGCCGGCGCTGCTCGACTACGTGCAGGCGCTGCTCGCCGCGACGCGCGGCAACGTCGGCAGCGGCGCCGATGCGGGCGCGCGGCGCGGCCTGTCGCCGCGTGCGGGCCTGCTTCTGCTCGCCGCCGCGCGTGCGGCGGCGTTGCTGGCCGGGCGGCCGATGGCATTGCCCGAGGACGTGCAGGCCGTATTCCCGTCGGTCGCCGGTCATCGGCTGGCCGGAGGCGCGCGCTCGGGCGCGCTGCACGCCGCGGCGATGCTGCGCGCCGTCGCGCTGCCCTGACCAGCCGGATTCCCGCGGGTCGTCGCCCGCGTTGTCGATGACCGCCACCGCAACCTCGCCGAACCCCTCCGGCGCCGCGCGCGAATCGTGGCACCGGCGCTACGGGCAGCGGTTGTTCCGCACGGCGCCCGCCGATCGCGATCCGGTGGTCCTGCGGCACAGCCGCATCTACATTCTCCCGACGCGGCGCGGCCTCGCGTTCCTCGCGACCGTTGCGATGATGCTGCTCGCCTCGCTCAACTACGCGTTGTCGCTGGGATTCCTGACGACATTCCTGCTCACGGGATTGGCTGCCGCCGCGCTTCTGCACACGTTTCGCAATCTTGCCGGCATTGAGCTCGCGCCGCTCGCGGCGGGCGAGACGTTCGCCGGCGGCGCGCTGCCGTTCACGCTGTCGCTCGCGGGGGGCGCTTCGACGCGCCATGCGATCACGCTCACCGCCGGCGGCTCGCCGGCCGTGACGGTCGACGTCGTCCCGGATGCCGCGCTCCCGGTCACGCTCGAGTTGCCGACCTCGCGGCGAGGACGCGTCGCGCTCGGGCGCGTCACGTTGTCTTCGGATTTCCCGCTGGGGCTCTGGCGCGGCTGGGCCTACGTTCACTTCCCGCTGGCGGGCGTCGTGTTCGCCGCGCCGGAACCCGGAGCGCCGCCGCTGCCCGCCGGATTGAGCGGCCACGACGCGCAGGTGCAATCGCGCGGCGAGGATGCCGATCTCGCCGGACTGCGCGAGTACACGCCCGGCGATCCGCTGCAGCGCGTGGCGTGGAAGGCCGTCGCGCGCGGCGCCGGCTGGTACACCAAGCAATTCGAAGGCGGGGGCGGAGGCGGCCCGGCGCTGCTCGCCTGGCGCTCGCTACCGCCCACGCAGGACGCGGAAGCGAAGATCGCGCGTCTCACCGCGTGGGTGCTCGCGGCCGAGCGCTCGGCGCGGCCTTTTGCCCTGTCGGCGCCGGGAATCGCGCTCCCCGCGGGCCAGGGTCGTGAGCATCGCCGCGCGGCGCTGACCGCGCTCGCCCTGATACCGGGAAGCGCAACATGAGCGCCCTCGCCGCGACGATCGGGGGACGCGGCCGCGCGCGCGGAAGCCGCGCCGCACCGCGGAAGCTGCTGTCGCCGGCGCAGGTGACCTGGCTCGGCGCCATGCTGCTGATCGTGCAGTTGCCGCAGATGCTCTTCGTGCCGGTCTGGGTCGCGGGATTCGGTACGATGCTGGTCGTCGTCCGGCTCGCGCTGTTGCGGCGCGACCGGGCCCGCCCTGATGCCACGCCGGCGCGCATTCCCTCGTGGGCGCTGGCGCTGTTCGCGATCGCGACGGGCGTTGCGCTGAAGACGTCGTTCGGCTACCTGCTCGGCCGCGACCCCTGCGTCGCGTTCCTGTTCGTGCTGGTCGGCATCAAGTACCTCGAGACGCGCACTCCGCGCGACGGCTCGCTCCTCGTCTGCCTGGCCTCGTTCCTCGTTCTCACGACGTTCTTCTACAGCCAGTCGGTGCTCGCCGGGGCGATGGCGCTGCCGGCGCTGCTCGCGCTGGGCGCAACGCTGCAGGTGCTGGCACAGCCATCGCTGCGCCGCCTTCCGCTCACGAAGGCACGCGGCCCGGTGCTGCAGGCGGCGAAGCTGTTCGCGCAGGGCATTCCACTCGCCGCGCTGCTGTTCGTGCTCTTTCCGAGGCTGACCGGTCCGCTATGGGGGCTGCCGCTCGATACGACGGCGCGCTCCGGGCTCTCGCAGCGCATGGCCCCCGGAATGATCAGCGAGCTGTCGCTGTCGGATGCCGTCGCGTTCCGCGTCGACTTCGACGGAGCCGTGCCGCCGAAGCGCGAGCGCTACTGGCGCGGCCCCGTGCTGTCCCGCTTCGACGGGCGCGAATGGACGTCGGGCGAGATTCGCCCGGGAGGGACGGTCGCACCGGCCGGCGGACGGCGGTACAGCTACGTCGTCACGCTGGAGCCGCATGACCAGCGCGGGCTGTTCGCGCTCGAGCTGCCGTCGCAGCTTCCCAGCATCGCGTCCGGCGACGGCAGCGAGTCGATCGCGATGGTGGGCACGCTGACGCGCGACAAGCAGCTCCTCACCGGAGCGCCGGTGCGCGACGCGATTCGCTATCGCATCGTGTCGCAGGTGACCGATGCCTATCCGGCCGACCCGGATTCGCTTGCGGACGACATCGCGGAGAACACCGCGTTGTCGCGCGCGTCGACGCGCGAGAACCTGCGTACCCGCGCGCTGGCGCTGGACCTGCGCAGCCAGCATCCGGACGACGCCGGCTACATCCTCGCCGTCATGGAGTGGCTCCGCGCGCAACCGTTCCATTACACGCTGTCGCCGTCGCCGCTGCCGGAGCGATCGCAGATCGACGCCTTCCTGTTCGATACGCAGCGCGGCTTCTGCGAGCACTTCGCGAGCGCATTCGTCGTGCTGCTGCGCGCGGCAGGGGTTCCGGCGCGCGTCGTCACCGGCTACCAGGGCGGCGAGATGAATCCGAACGGCGATTACCTGATCGTGCGCCAGTCCGATGCCCACGCATGGGCCGAGGCGTTGGTCGACGGACGCTGGCGCCGCTTCGATCCGACCGGTGTCGTCGCCCCCTCGCGCATCGACATCGGGCTGGGTGCCGCGCTGCCGGCGGGCGAGCGCGTGCCGCTGCTCGCCCGCCTCGACAGCGGCTGGATCGGCGGCATCGAGCTCGCCTGGGACGCGTTCAATCACGACTGGCGGCGGCACGTGGTCGGATTCAACTACGAGCAGCAGCGGGCGCTCTGGCGGGAGCTGCGCATCGACGCGTTCGCCGGATGGCAGATCGTGATGATCGTCGGCGCCGCCGCCGCGCTCTGGGGAGTGGCGCTCCTCGGCTGGCTCACGTACCGGAAGCGCCGGCAGGACCGCGCGCGCTGGCTGTGGGACGCCATGTGCGACCGCCTCGCCCGTGCCGGCCTGCCGCGCGAAATCCACGAGGGTCCGCTCGCGTACGCGGCGCGGGCCTCGTCGCGCTGGCCGGACTACGCGGTGGCGTTCCAGATGATCGGCAATGCGTACGCGAGCCTGCGCTACGGCGCTGTTCCCGCACGCCGCCGCGACGCCGCGGTCGCGCGCCTCGCGCGCGCGATCGACGTGCTGCCGGCGCCCGCGGCGCTGCGGGCATCGCCCTTCCCCGGCTAGCCGCTCAGAGCAGCGCGTCGCGGTCGAGCCCGCGCCGTTTCAATCGGGAGCGCAGCTTTTCGAGCGCCTCGGCCTGGATCTGCCGCACGCGCTCGCGCGTCACGCCGAGCTCGCCCGCCAGCACTTCCAGCGTCGCGACGTCGCGGCCGTTGAGTCCGTAGCGGCGCTCGATCACCGTGCGCTGCCGCTCGTTCAATTCATCCAGCCACTGCCGCACCCACTCCTCGATCTCCGTGTTGTGCAGCAGCAGCTCGGGGGCGAGCGCGCTCTCGTCGGCGACGCCATCGACGACCGACACGCCGCCATCGCGGTCCATCGGCGCGTCGAGCGAAGTCACGTGCTCGTTGTAATGGAGGATGCGGCGCAGGTGCTCGACCGGCTTGCCGGTGAGGTGCGCCGCGTCGTCGAGGGTCGGCTCGCGCCCGTCGGGCGTGCCGTGCATCTCCAGGTGGCGCATCGCACGCAGCACGACGTTGAGTTCCTTCACCACGTGCGCCGGCAGCCGGATCGTCCGCGACTGGCTCATGATCGCGCGCTCGACCGCCTGCCGGATCCACCACGTTGCGTACGTCGTGAAGCGGAAGCCGCGCTCGGCGTCGAATTTCTCGAGCGCGTGGATCAGTCCGAGGTTGCCCTCTTCGATCAGGTCGGGCAGCGCGAGGCCGCGGTTGGTGTAATGCTTGGCGATGCTGACGACGAGCCGCAGGTTGCGCTCGATCAGCGACTGGCGCGCCTCGAAGTCCCCGGTCGCCATCGCGCGCGCGAGCGAGAGCTCCTCGGCGGCGCCGAGCAACGAGTGCTGCCCGATCTCGTTGAGATACATCTGCGTGACATCGTTGACGATGTCGGCGCCCAGACCCGGCGCGGGCTCCGAGAGCGGCAGCTCGCGCGTGTACCGATCGGGCTCGGGGTGCGGCACCGCCGCATCCGCGTCGACCACCTCGACCGCGTCGGTGGTTGTCTCGTCGTCGGACGGTTGCGCGATGCCGGGCAGCGTGAGATCGACCTCATCGGCCTCCCGGCCCGCCGCGCCGCGGCGGGCTCATTGGACACCCTTGGCGCTGCGCGCCTTCCCTCGGAGAGGGAGCAGTTCGCGCTCGGGACGGCCCTTCGCGCTCATTGGACACCCTTGGCGCTGCGCGCCTTCCCTCGGAGAGGGAGCAGTTCGCGCTCGGGACGGCCCTTCGCGCTCACCGGACACCCTTGGCGCTGCGCGCCTTCACGCGGGCGGGAGATACTTGAGCGGGTCCACCGGCTTTCCCTGGCGCCGGATTTCGAAATGCAGCTTCACCTGATCGCTGTCGGTGTTGCCCATCTCGGCGATCTTCTGGCCTTTTGCGACCTGCTGGCCTTCCTTCACCAGGATCTCGCGATTGTGCGCGTAGGCGGAAAGATAGGTCGCGTTGTGCTTGATGATGATGAGCTTGCCGTAGCCGCGCAATCCGGTGCCGGCATAGACGACCTTGCCCGCGGCGCTCGCGACGACCGGCTGGCCTTCCTTGCCGGCGATGTCGATGCCCTTGAGATTCGCCGAATCCGAGAAACCGGTGACGAGCTTTCCGGTGGCGGGCCACATCCAGCCAAGCTTCGCGTCGTCGTCAGCCGCCGCGGCGGAGGGCGCCTCGCGCGGCGGCTCGACGCGTGGCGCGGCCGGTGGTGGCGGAGTCGCGGCCGCCACGATCTCGGCCGCCGGCAGCGCGCGCTGGGCATCGCGCCACGCCTGCTCGGTGTACGGCTCCTTTAATGCCCGTGGCGCCACCTTCAGGACGTCGGTGTTGCGAGTCCCCGACGGAGCGCGCGGCAATGGAACGCCTTGCGCAGTCGGCAGCGCGCCCGTTCCGCGCGATTCATCCGGGCCGACCGGCGGGACGGATTTGAGCGGCGTCGTCGTGACGCCGGTTGCGCTTGTCTCGCCGGCAGGCTGGCCGGGCGCCGATAGACGAAGCACCTGACCGGTCCGAATGACGTTGATATTGTCGAGGTTGTTCCACGCCGCGAGTTCCTTGTAGTCGAGACCGTGGTCGAGCGCGATGGCATAGAGCGTATCGCCTTTCTTCACCGTGTAGGTCGGCACGGGCGCCTCGGCGGGGAGCGCGGGCACGGCCGGCTGCGTCGCCTGCGATGGCGGCGGTTGCGGAAAGGTCGGGCGCTCCTCGACCGGCGCCGGCCGGCGCGACGCGCACGCGGCGACGGCAAGCATGAGCGCGATCGCCGCGGCGCGCGCGAGCACGGAGTTGCCGGGAAAGCGGGATTGGAAGATGAGGTGATCGGGCGACATCGAAGCGGCGAGAGCGCCGCCCGCCCGCGTTACGCGAGACCGGGCAGCAATGGCACGAATCTTACCGCATCGAACGTCTGCTCACGGAAGCCGCCAGGCGTGGCTTCGATGACGGTGAGACGCTGCACGCCGTCGCCGTCCTCGTCGCGTTGTGCGAGCGGCAGCACCATGCGGCCGCCGGGTGCCAGATATTTGAGAAGCGCCGTCGGAAGATGCGTGGCGGCCGCCGTAATGACGATGGCGTCGAACGGCTCCAGGTCGCCGAGATCCGCGCTGCCGTCCCCGTGCATCAGGCGGACGTTCTTCACCTTGATGGCCTGCAGGTGCCGGCGCGCCTTCGCGAGCAGCGTGCCGATCCGCTCCACCGTGTAGACATCATCTGCGATGTGCGCGAGGACCGCGGTCTGGTAGCCGCAGCCCGTGCCGATCTCCAGCACGCGTCCAAGCTTGCCGCCGGCGCGCGCCAGCTCGGTCATCCGCGCGACGACCCACGGCTGCGAGATCGTCTGGCCGTTGCCGATCGGCAGCGGCGTGTCCTCGTAGGCCCGGCCCGCGAGCGCCTCGTCGACGAAGATGTGCCGGGGCACGGCGCTCACCGCAGCGAGCACGACCTCGTCGCGAATGCCGTCGGCACGCAGGCGCTCCACCATCCGCGTCCGCGTGCGATCGCTCGTCATCCCGATTCCGGACATCCGTTGCCCGAGCGTCCCCATCGCCGCCCCTCCCCTGAGGCTATCTTATCTCACGCGCCGAGCCACGCCCCGATGTGCGGTATCTGGTCATGATCGGTGAGATCGATCTGCAACGGCGTCACCGACGCGAATCCCTCGTCGACCGCATGAAAATCGGTGCCTTCGCCCGCGTCGGCCGCGGGTCCGGCGGCGCCGACCCAATAGACTGTCTCGCCACGTGGGCTCTGCGTGCGGATGACGTTCTCCGCCTTGTGCCGGCGCCCGAGGCGCGTGAGGCGGTACCCCTTGAGCGCCTCTCGCGGAATGTCCGGCACGTTGACGTTGAGGAGCGTGGGGCCGAGCGGGGACGCCGCGTGGCGGTCGAGGAG
Source organism: uncultured beta proteobacterium (assembly GCA_963846855.1). Classification (GTDB taxonomy): domain Bacteria; phylum Pseudomonadota; class Gammaproteobacteria; order Burkholderiales; family Casimicrobiaceae; genus CAIWHR01. The sequence goes on along the minus strand of CAWJXK010000008.1, from coordinate 863,925 downwards.
TTCCAGCGCGACGGCGCAGGCCGTCTCGAAATGCGCGGCGGTCTTCGACGCGAGCGAAATCGCCATCGACGGAATGCCGAGCAGGTAGCCCTCGGTCGCCGCGGCGACCGTTCCCGAATAGATCGTGTCGTCACCCATGTTTGCGCCGAGATTGATGCCCGAGATCACCATGTCCGGCAATTCGTCCAGGAGTCCCGTGACGGCGAGATGGACGCAGTCGGTGGGCGTGCCGTTGACGAACAGGAATCCGTTCGGCGCCTTGCGCACCGTGAGCGGCCGGTCGAGCGTCAGCGAATTCGACGCGCCGCTGCGGTCGCGCTCCGGGGCGACGACGGTGATGGTCGCGCGCGGCGCGAGCGCCGCCGCGAGCCGCTCGAGGCCGGGCGCAAAGTACCCATCGTCGTTGGAAAGCAGAATTCGCATCGCATCAGCGAAGTATATCTCGGTCGTTTCCCGTGCCTTGCGTTTGAAGCCAGCCGCGTCCGCCGCCCGCACCGAAGCGGCGTCGACAAACAAGCGACGCCGCTTGGTGCCGCGCGGCGGCTCGCGGTTACGAGACGCGGTGCTGCGGCACACGGCACCACGCGGCACCGCAGATTGAACGTGCATCGCTCACGTGCATTGCGCTCGGGCGAAACGCCTAGCCTGACGCGCTTTGTCCTACCCGCGGCACAGCAAACACGAAACCGCGAGCCGCCGCGCAGCACCAAGCGGCGTCCATCGCGTTTCCGGACGCCGCTTCGGTGCGGGCGGCGGACGCGGCAGGCCCCGCAACACGGCAAGCGGCTAAGAGCCTCCGACGCTCAACCAGAATTGCGCAGGCCCGCTGCCAGTCCGTTGATGGTGAGATGGATCGCCCGCTTCGTCCGCTCGTCGGTCTGCCCCGCGCGGTAGCGGCGCAACAGCTCGACCTGCAGGTGATTGAGGGGATCGAGGTACGGAAACCGGTTGCGGATGCTTCGCCTGAGCGTGGGATTGTCGCCCAGCAAGCCGCCCTCCCCCGTGATCGCCGCGTGGTGCGCGACGCTGCGCGCATGCTCGGCAGCGATCCGGCCGAAGACTTCGTCGCGCACGCGGACGTCCGCGTTGAGCTCGGCGTAGCGCGACGCGATCGCGAGATCCGTCTTCGCGAGCACCATGCCCATGTTCGACAGCACGCTCCTGAAGAACGGCCAGTGCTCGTGCATCGCGGCCAGGAGCGGGGCGCCGTCCGGATGCGCGGCGAGCCATTCGCCGACCGCCGTCCCGAACCCGTACCACCCGGGAAGCATCAGGCGGCACTGCCCCCAGCTGAACACCCACGGGATCGCGCGCAGGTCCTCGATCCGGCGCGATGCCGTTCGCGACGCGGGCCGGCTGCCGAGATTCAATTCGGCGATCTCGGCGATCGGTGTGGCGGCGCGGAAGTATTCGGTGAATTCCGGCGTTTCGTAGATTAGTGCGCGATAAGCGCGGTACGCGTGCGCGGAGAGCTCGTCCATCGTCGCGAAATAGAGCGGCGCGCGCTCGCCGAGCCGCTCGTGATCGAGCAGCGCCGCCTCGAGCGTTGCCGCGACCAGCGTCTCGAGGTTGCGCCGGCCGAGCTCCGGGTCGGAATACTTGCTCGCGATGATCTCGCCCTGCTCGGTGATGCGCAGGCCGCCGGCGACGCTTCCGGCCGGCTGCGCGAGGATCGCTTCGTAGCTCGGGCCGCCGCCGCGTCCGACCGTGCCGCCGCGGCCGTGGAACAGGCGCAGCGCAACGCCGTGCTCGCGGAACGCGTCGACCAGCGCGAGCTCGGCGCGGTAGAGCGCCCAGTTCGCGGTCACGTAGCCGCCGTCCTTGTTGCTGTCGGAATAGCCGAGCATTACCTCCTGTGTGTGGCCTCGCCCGGCAAGCCACGCCCGATAGCGCGGCAGCGCGAAGGCGGCACGCATGATGGTGGCGCAGCGATCGAGGTCGTCGATCGTCTCGAACAGCGGCACGATGTTGAGCGCGAGCGCATCGCCGCGGAGGAGCCCGACCTCCTTCAGCAGCATCGCGACCTCGAGCAGGTCCGACACCGAATCGCATTTCGAGATCACGTAGTTCGGCAGCGCCGCTGCCGAATATCGGCGGTGGATCTCCGCGGCCGCGACGAGGATCGCGAGCTCCGCGGCGGCACGCTCCGAGTACGCAAGATGCGGCGAATGCAACAGGCGCGGGCCGGCGAGCTCGGAGAGCAGCAGCGCCTGTCGCCCGGCTTCGGGCAACGCCGCGTAATCGGCGCACACGCCGGCGGTCGCCAGAAGCTCCGCGACCACCGTCTCGTGCACGTCGGCGTTCTGCCGCAGATCGAGCACGGCGAGATGGAATCCGAATACCTCGGCTGCGCGTTTCAGCGGCACGAGCCGGCCCTCGGCCAGCGGCGTCGCGCCATGCGTTGCGAGCGACGCCTCGATCGTTTGGAGGTCGGCGACAAAGGCTTCCGGCCCCGCATACGGCGCGAGATCGGCCTGCGGCGCGCGCGCCGGGGCGTGACCGGTCAGCGCCTTCGACGTCGCCGCGAGCCGGGAATAGATGCCGACCAGCGCCTGCCGGTAGGGCTCGTCCGCACGATGCGGATTCATGTCCCCTGCCATGGCGGCGAGCGCGAGCAGCTCCGGGGTCGGATGAACGAGCCGCGTCGACAGCGACAGCTCGCTGCCCAGCCGGTGGATCTCGTCGAGGTAGTGCGACAGCGCGACGGTCGCCTGCGCGGTGATCGCGTATTCCAGCGTCGACGCGACGACGAAGGGATTGCCGTCGCGATCTCCGCCGATCCACGAGCCCAGCCGGAAGAACGACGGAACGCGCACGCGTGCGCCGAAGCGAAAGCGCCGTGCGAGGCCTTCCTCCAGCACCCGGTACAGCGCCGGCAGCTCGGTCAGGAACGTATACCGGTAATACGCGAGGCCGTTGTCGATCTCGTCCTTCACCGCGAGCCGAGCGAGACGGATCATCGCCGTCTGCCACAGCCCCAGCACCTGCCGGAGCAGCCCCGTCTCGAGCGTGTGCATCTCCTCCAGCGTCAGCTGCTCGCGGTCGCGCCATTGCAGGAGCCGCGCGATCTCTCGCTCGCAATCGAGGATGCTCTTGCGCTGGACTTCGGTCGGATGCGCGGTCAGCACCGGGCTCACCAGCGCGGTGTCGAACCATTCGAGCAGCGCGGGTCCGGGAATGCCGTGCGCGGCGATGCGGTCGAGCGCATCGGCGAGACTGCCGCGCTGCGGCGGCGATCCGGCGAGCGCATGCGCGCGACGGCGGCGGTTCTGATGAACGTCCTCGGCGATGTTGGCGAGGTGCGAGAAGTAGCTGAACGCGCGCACTACGTCGAGCGTGGCGGCGATCGGGAGATCGTTGAGGAGCGCGCCCAGCTCGCTCCGCACCGCCGCCGCCTCGCTCGGGCCGGCGCGGCGAAACCGGATCGCCGTCTGCCGGATAGCCTCGATCCGCGCGAAGCCCGCTTCGCCCGTCTGCGCGCGCAGCACGTCGCCCAGGAGGCGTCCGAGCAATCGCGTGTCGTCGCGCAGCGGAAGATCCTTGTCCTGGTCGTCCATTGTGCAGAGGTCTCGTTGCCAGGTATCCCGGCTGCGGCGTTTGCTCAGCGCGCCGGGAGCGCCGCGCTGCGCCTTGATCGCCTGCGCGAGATCCCACACGGCGGTCGCGTAGAGCCGACTGCGGTTGTATCGGGTCAGCACGTAGAAATTGTGGCAGGCAATGCGGAAGCTCGCGGCATCGGGCTCCTCGCCGCGCTCCTCCAGCATCAGCAGCCCGACCGGCTCATTCGCGATGTCGTCGGGCAGATCCGCCGCGGTGACGCCGTCCCCCGCCCAGAGATCGAGCGCGCGGCGCTCGCTGATGCCGCCATCGAGCTTTCGCAGCGCGGCGTCGCGCGCTTCCGGCGCGATCACCGCAGGCAGGAGCGCCGGCTGCCCCGGCTGCCAATCGTGGCGCGCGAGGAAATTGGCGACGCTGCCGACGATGTCCGCGGGACTCTTCCAGAGGTCGATGCGGCCGTCACCGTCGAAATCGACGGCGAAGCTCCGGTAGCTTCCGGGCATGAATTGCGGGACGCCCAGCGCGCCCGCGAACGAGCCGTTGAGCGTGCGCGGCGGCACGCCGAGCGCGCGCGTCAGCAGCAGGTAGTCGCGAAGCTCGGCGCGGAAGAACGCGGCGCGGCGCGGATAGTCGAATGCGAGCGTGGCGAGCGCGTCGAATGCGCGGTGCCGTCCGATGTTGCGGCCGTAATAGGTCTCGACGCCGATGATCGCGACGACGACCTCGGGCGGGACGCCGAAATCGGCCTCGGCGCGCGACAGCACGTCGGCATTCGCATTCCACCAGGCCACGCCTTCGTCGATGCGCGCGGGCGCGAGGAACTGAGGCGCGTAGTCGTACCATTTCGGCGGCTCGAGCAGCGGGCGCTGCATGGCGGCGATGACGTCGCGCTGGTAGCGCGCGGCGCGAAAGGCGCGCACGAGCGTCGCTCGATCGTAGTCCTGAGTCGCCGCCATCTCGTCGATGAAGGCGCGCACGTCCGCGCGTCCCTCGAAATCACGCTTGGGCGCGGCGCCAGGCGCCGGCATCGCGAAGAACAACGCCGCCACGATGACGCTGGCAATGACGAGGCGAAGCACGATCGGCAGATTCCTTCAAAATCGGCGCGAATGCGGCAAATGGTATCATCGCGACGCACCATTCCCCTTCATGCTCTATCCGCTTTTTCGTCCGCTCCTCTTCGCGCTCGACCCCGAAGCCGCGCACCACGCCGCATTCGCGAGCCTCGACATCGCCGCGAAGACAGGCGTCGCGAAGCTCGCGCTTCCCGCAGTCACGCCCTCGCCGGTGACGGCCATGGGGCTCGAGTTTCCCAACCGGATCGGCATCGCCGCCGGTCTCGACAAGAACGCAACGCACATCGACGGGCTCGCCGCGTTCGGTGTGGGCCACATCGAGTGCGGCACCGTGACGCCGCGCGCGCAGCCGGGCAACCCGAAGCCCCGGCTGTTCCGCCTCGTCGACGCGGACGCGCTCATCAACCGGATGGGCTTCAACAACGACGGCATCGAGCGCTTTCTCGCCAACGTGGCGCGGGCGAGATACGCGGGAATCCTGGGCCTCAACATCGGCAAGAACTTCGACACGCCGAACGAGCGTGCCGTCGACGACTACGTCGGCTGCCTGCGCGCCGTCTACCGGCGGGCGTCGTACGTGACCGTCAACATCTCGTCGCCGAACACGCGCGGGCTGCGCGAGCTGCAGGCCGACGCCGCGCTGCGTGCGCTCCTCGCAGCACTCAAACGCGAGCAGACCAAGCTCGCCGACACGCACGGCAAGTACACGCCGGTGACCGTCAAGATCGCGCCCGACCTCACGCCCGCCGCGATCGAGGGCATCGCGCGGCTCCTGATCGAGCACAAGATCGACGGCGTCGTCGCGACCAACACCACGGTGGCGCGCCCGGGTGTCGACGGAAAGCGGCATGCCGAGGAGACGGGCGGGCTGTCCGGACGGCCGCTTCGCGCGATGGCGACCAAAGCCGTGCGGATATTGGCGCGCACACTCGACGGCGCGTTGCCGATCATCGGCGTCGGCGGCATCCTGTGCGGCGCCGACGCGAAGGAGAAGATCGACGCCGGCGCGACGCTGGTGCAGGTCTACACCGGGCTCATCTACCGCGGACCCGATCTCATCGCCGAGTGCGCGCGCGCGCTGGCGCCGCCGGCGCCCTGACCCGGCTCACGACCCGAGTTCACGTACGGTCTGCCGGGATGTGCGCGATGCACACCAGGCGCGCCGAACTCCAGCGCGACCTGCCGTCGATCGCAAGGTTGTCCGGAGCGAGCGTCCGCTTCCAGCCGACCGAGACATTCGGCAGCGACCCGAGTTAGTCATCGCCAGGCTCGCGGTTTTGCTCGATGCTCTCGAGGATTCGCCCGCGCTGCGACAAGAGCCATGCAGCGGTCAGCGCGGAGCGCGCACCCCTATGAATACGGCGACCTCAGACCGCGCCTCAGGGGCAAACGGCGCCGCTGCAGAGGTTCTGGCCCAAGTTAACCCCAAAGCTGCTCACGTCCTTGCCGTTATTGAAAAACACATTGCCGATGTAGCTCGCGAAACTCTGCTCAAGCCCAAGGGCGGAATTCCGGGAGATAAGGTTGTAGCTGGCACTGCCAAGTTGGTTTCGAATTCCCTCATTGTTGCCGTCGACTATATTGTGGGTCACCAAACCTTCATCGACGACAATGCCGATACCGCCATTGCGGTGCGCCGTATTGTGCTGTGCAATGCTTGCCCCGGAGTCGAAGGATACCCGGAAAGATGAAGATGCCCACGTCGCCGTTGTCAGACGCATGGACGTACTCGACGAGATGCGAATCGCCAGTCAAAAATATACCGCGCCTGCCCATGCCCTTAACCGTGCCGTTGCGAATCGTGATGTTGAGACGATCTTTATCCGTGCTGATGCCCATGCCCGATCCTGTGTTCGCGCAATGCTGTATTCCTCCGCTGCATCCGTAGGCCGCCGAGTATTGCAAATCCGTTTAGGTCGAGCGTGACGCCGCCAGCGGCGATTATGAATGCATTAGTGTTCGCGTCCGGCACCGTCAGATTGCCCGCCAGCCGGTAGCTGCCGGGCATGGTTAAGGTCACTGGAAATCCCGGCGTGTCGCCTGGCGTGACGTTGCCGGCCGTCGCCTTGTTTTGATCGACAAGAATGACTCCGTCGACGGCCCAGGTGGGCATCGCCGCGCCGCCGAACACCGCAGCGCCACCGCAGCAAGCTCATAATATGCATACTCTTGCGCATGATCGTCTCCCTCTCTAGGGAAGGTGAACTGAACGGACATGGACGGGTGTCCGCTTGCAGCGTGCTGCCGAACGCTAGGCGCGTCGGTTGTGGGGACGCGCGTTAACGTACGGCCGCGCGACGCCGCGCCAGCCAAAGCGCGGCGAGGCCGACGCCAAACAGCAGCATTGGACTAGGCTCGGGCACGGTGCGCCCGCAGCCCACGGTGCATTGCAATGAGCGCAACACACCCTCGGCTTCGATCGGCTTATCGAGCGTGCCGTCGAAGAGCGCGAAGCTAAGGAAGGTGAAGGCCGCCAGATCGGGCGCAGTGAGCGGCAGAACGTGAATTGAGATATCGCCGTGCCGGTGGGATCTTCCAGACGAAGCTCAATAGACGTCAGGCTGTCGATGCTGGAAGTGCCAGTGACCAGATACTGATCCAATGGCCCGGGAAAGTCATTGTTCACGGTAATGTTCAGCATGTTGGCGGTATACGGACCGACAACCGACGGATCCAGCGCGCCGGTGAACGATAAGGTCATGTTGAAGATACCGCCGCTGCCGGCAAAGACCACCGCTATTCGCTGTATTCAGGACCTGGGCCATCTGGAATCAATGTGGATGCCGCAAGGCTCGCGTAGCTGTAATACCCAGAACGGATCGTTGTCGATTACCCCGCTGAATATGATCGTGGTGGGGCTCGCTTGCGCAGCGAAGATGGGTATTACAGCCGCCAACAAGCCAATGAGGAATTTCCTCACGGGAACCTCCCTGCCGATATCTGACGCGAACGGTATGCTCAGATGACCCCGCACCTAAACCTGACGCGGCCCCTTCCTGATGCGGATACTGTTACTTGCCGCGGAAAAGTCCGAGACCGGCGAGCGCCACGCCGAGTAACAGAATTGTTGACGGCTCGGGCACAGTTGGCGGCGTAATGTTGATCGCCCCGTCGCCAGTAGTAGCTTCGAGGATTCTCGTCTCTCCGCTTGGCACCAGGCCTATGTCGAACTGCGTGGTGCCCTGGAGGGTATAGGTGACGCCCTGCAGGAGAAAGTCCGCGCTATCAAGCAGAGCAGGGTCGACGCTAAACGCCACGTGAATTGGATCTGTTAGCCCGGGCGTATCGCCTGGAAATACTGCGAAGGGGGTCCCGCTATCCAGGCGGGCACTATCGTAGGTGACGTAGAAGCCTTTCGACAATGCCAAGCCTGCATCCAGGCCGGGAGGAATCGCCGGATAATAGAGGGTCGTCCCCTTTCCCAGCGAATCGCACCATGGCGGAGAACACAGGGGCTGGCGAGTGACGCCGTCCCGACGTTGTGCGCAAGGTCCTGGCGAATGCCAATGATAGGGGGCACGACCATACCAACGAGGATGCCAATGATGGAGATCACCACCAACAACTCGATCAGCGTGAATCCGCAGGCTCGAAGTGCTTTCGATAATGCGGGCCGTTTTGGTGCACGGGTAGCAAACCCCGCAGCAATCAGCGAACAGTGCGTCATTGGATAACCCCCTCGATTGACAGGTAACCCGCGCCCTCCGCAGTTGTAGTGTTCAAGCAAGGCGTGAGCCACCGCGCTGTTATCGCCAATCGTCAATGACTTACCAATTCGTATGGTGCTCACATCTCATCCGTTGTAAGAATTCTCGACGATCAAAACAACACCTCTAAGTCGTCGTTCTAACCAGAGAACGCAACGTCGGATCGACAAAATAGCGCCGCGGGGGTGTCTGCGATTCTTCGCGCCGAAAGTCCGCAAAGAGTGGCGGGTTCAATCGGTCAGTGCAACACCGCGCGTCGTCTATCGGCGGGTGTTTCAAAGCCCAAGGTTTTTCTGGGACGCTGGTTCAGGCGCAGTGCGATCTTGTTCAGGTATGCTTGAGAGTAGCCGGACAGATCGGTTCCTCTCGGGAAATACTGACGCAGCAGACCATTCGTGTTTTCGTTGCTGCCGCGCTGCCAAGGGCTGCGCGGATCACAGAAGTACACCTGCACGTCGGTCGCGACGGTGAACTTCTTGTGGTCCGCCATTTCCTTGCCGCGATCCCAGGTGAGCGAGCGGCGTAGCTCCTGCGGCAGTCTTCCGAACCTGCTTGCTGAGTGCGCCTACGACCGTGGCGGTGTCACGGCCGGGAAATCTTGATCAGCATGGCAAATCGAGTTTGCCGCTCGACCAGGGTGGCGATGTAGGAGTTGTTGGCGCCGCAGAGCAAATCGCCCTCCCAATGGCCCGGCACTGCGCGATCCTGCGCCTCGGCCGGCCGCTCTCGGATCGACACCGCATCCACCAGGTCTGCCCCAGCCGATCTTCGTCGTGCCGCCCTTTGGCTGCCTGCATATTTCGGCTGGTACGCAGATGCGCGATGAGCTCCTTCTTCGAGCACGCCGCGGGCCTGCACAAACAGACTGCGATAGATGGCTTCATGGGACACTTGCATGTCCTCATCGGTCAGGAAATTGCTGCTTGAGCCAGCCGGAGATCTGCTCCGGCGACCATTGGAGCGCGAGCTTCTGCGCGACCCGCCATCGTAGCCGCGGATGGCGCGCGAGGCGACATCGCTTCGGGCGCCGTGCCCGCTCCCAGGCACCCGCATCGGCCTCGACTGCAGGATGACCGTCGCGACGAAATTAGGCCGCGAAAAATGTCGCATGTCGAACGCCGCGCATTTCCCGGAGTTCTGCAAGAAACGGCGCCGCCGCCGGGTGCCGGCCGGAGGTGCTGCACCGCGATCGGCACGGCGGTTCGAATTGCACCTCTCGATCGTCTCTCTATTGACCGCGCGCCACTCGCGCCAGTCATCGCGCAACGCTACGTCGCCGCAAGGCAGCGACTTCGTCCAACGCGAGACACGTGAAGGCAAGGCCGGCATAGATCGGCGCGACCAGGTTGACGAACGGCACGAACGAGAGCGGCGCAAGGGCGAGCCCCAGCCCGAAGAAGCGTCCGCGCGCCGACCGGATCACCGTCGCGCGTTCTGCCGCGCTCGCATGCTCCGCCAGCGCATCGTAGCGAAACAGCCGCTGGTTGAGCCACGCATTGAGGAGGAGCGTCGCCGCGATGCCCACCGGCGGGAACAGTGAAAGCGGAAGCGCGGCGAGCCACAGCGGAACGAACACGACGATCGCAACCGCCGCGTTGGCAAGACTTCCGGCGAGCGTCCCGCCGGCGAGGCGCGCGAGCGCGGGATGGTAGCGGGCCTCGACCGCACGCGTGAATACCGGACCTGCGAACACGGCGATGGCAGCGAGCGCGATGAGCCCGGAGGCCGCGGTCAGGATCAGGAACGCCGCGAGATTGCCGCCGGTGGTCGCGAGCCACGCGAATCCGCCGCCGAGACCCCAGCCGGCGAGGACGGCCGCGATCGCGTCGCGGATCGGCGCCCAGAAAGCGATCGCCAGTGCGGCCCACAGCGCCACAGCCGCGGCGACGGGCAGGACCAGCAGCATGACGACGCGCCGGTCGGCGAGGAGCGGCAACGCGCGTGCGAGCGCCGCGGCGATCGAGGTCACGGGGAAGCGTGATGAGGTGATGTCGCGCGCGCGATCACGCGGCGGGGTTGACCATCAACGGCCGCGCTCGCGGCCAGGACCGCCCGCGTCACTCGGCGGCAGCTTGCTCGGGATATTTTTCGGCCATCTGCGCGATGACGCTGCCCAGCGCGCGGTCGATCAGCGGCTCGGCCTCGACGAGACGCGCGCGGTCCTCGCGGAATCGCTGCGCAAGCTCGTCGGCGGTCATCGACAGCGCCTTCTGGCCCTGGCGGTTCGTGAAGAGATACGTCCCGCGCAGCGGGCTCACCCACGCGAGCTTCGCGAAAGCGAGCTGGCCGTCGTCGGACTCGAACTCGATCCACATGCCGCGGTCGAGGTTCTGCGCGATCTCGAGGTACTGGTCGTCGATGATTTCCGGCTCCGGCTCGACCGGCGCCGGCTCCGCAGCGGACATCGCCGTCGCGAGCTCTTCCGCGCGCTTCGCCGCGACCTCGTCGCCGGCCGCCTTCGCCTGCTCGGCCTCGACCTTCGCCTGCTGCGCCACCGAGGCCGTCGCGAGCTGCGCCGCCGACAGCGACGGCTTGACCGCCGCCGCATGCGCCTCGACCAGGTTCGACATGAAGCGCTCGCGGTCCGCCGACGGCCACGTCTGGCCGTGCATGCCGGCCGACATTCGCTTCAGCAGCGACGGCAAGAGTGCGACCAGATGCCGGCGATCCTCGTTGGACTTCTTCGGCTGCACGCTCCAGACGAGATCCTCGAGCGTCGCGACCGCCTGCCCCCACGACTCGCTCTCCTCGCCGTCGGACAGGTAGACCCGCTCGAGCGTCTCCTGCCAGTGCTCGCGCAGGAAGACCGCCAGGAAGTTCGGGATCGGATACGTCTCGATCCGGCGCTCGATCTCGGCACGCGCGACGGCGATGCCGATCTTGCGCCGGTCGTTCTGGTTGATCTCCTCGGCGGTCGTCTGGATGTTCGCCTCGGCCGCCTTCTCCTCCTCGGCGAGGAACGTCTCCAGCTCCTCGCGCAGCTCGTCGAAGATCGCGAGGTTGTCGGAGAACCCGTCGAGGATCTTGTGGACGATGCGGTCGATCGTCTTGTACAGCGGGTCGTCCTGCCCCATCACCGGCGACCAGCCGAGCCCCGCCTGCGCCAGCGCGTTGACCAGGAGCCGCGACGGATGCGACTTCTTCGCGAAGAACGCGCCGTCGAGCATCGCCGCCTTCAGCACCGGAATCTGCAGGCGTGCAAGCGATGCCTTGATGCCGTCGGGCAGGTCGCGGGTCTCGAAGATGAAATCGAACAGCATCGCCACCAGCTCGATCGTCATCGATTCGAGCTGGTTGGCGCGTTTGCCGAGCGGCGACTCCTGCAGGTCGCGCAGGACGTTGTGCTTGCCTTCCGGGATGCCATGGAACTGGACGTACATCCCGCCGCCCAGGTCGAATCCGCTCTCGCCCGCCTGCAACCGCGCGAGACCTTCGCCGAGCTCGGGCGTCGTGATGATCGGCGCGCCCGGGTGGTAGCCCGATGGCGTCGACGCGAGCGGCCCGCTCGGGATGTAGCGTCCGCCTGAGCTGCCGGCGCCCATCTCTATCGACGGGTAATCGCCGCCGCCCGCGGGCGCGCCGCCGCCCATGTACGGCATCTGCCCGCCCATCTGCGGGAAGCCGGGGGGCATTCCCGGAATCTGCGGCATCGGCGCTCCGCCCGACTGCGGATAGCCGGACTGTCCGGCGCTGACCGCGCCCGCATACATGCGCCGGAACAGCGCCATCACGTCCATCTCGGCGGGCGCCGGCGCATCGACGCGCATCTCGCCGTCCGGCCCCGGGCCGCGGGCACGATCCGACGGCCCGCCGCGGTTGATGATGGACTGCCGCGAGCCCGACGGAATCACGTGCATCGACTGGAGCTTCTTGTTGAGATCGGAATACATCGTGCCGATCTCGGTGAGCGGCGCCTGGTTCAGCTCCTTCAGGATCGTGAACTTGACCCGCTGCTCGGCCTTGACGGTCTTCAGCGCTTCGGCGAAGGCGACGACGAAGGCTTCGGGCGCGAGCGGATTGGCCGCGGTCTCGAGGTCGGGCGTGCCCACGAGGTGCCCGATCGCGCGATTGAGCATCTGCAGATCCTCGTAACACAGATTCTCGACGACGCGCGCGATGTTGCCCGTCAGCACCGACTCGTCCATCGTGACGTTCTCGACGAGGGTCAGCTTGTTGACGTCGACCTTCGAGAAGTCGGCCTTGATGTCGGACCTGCCGGCGATCCGGTCGTTGAACGCGGAGCGCAGGCGCCGCTCGAACTCGTGCATGAGCTGTGCGCGCTCGGTCTTGAGCGCGGAGCGGGCGTCGAGGAAGTTCTGCTGATCTTCACGCAGGTCGGTCCGGCCTGCACGGTCCATCAGCATGTCCGAGACCCTGTCGAGCAGCGTCGTGAACGACAGCAGCAGGCGATGCACGGCGAGATCCCTGCAGTCGGCAAGGATCTTCGACGATTCGCGCGAGACAGGCCGTCGCGCCGCCGTAGTGGTCGTTTCGCTCAACTCCGCAACCTCGTGGCAACCTCGTGGCAACTCCCGGTGCCGGGTCCCGCCTGGGACCAACGCCGCCGGCCTCCTGCCCCGCCGTCTCGCGGACCGCGGCGCCCCTCAGGGGAGTATCCCTGAAAAGTCAGAACGATATAGTCCTAAGTTACTGTAGCATAGCAGGATTCGCGTTGCCAACGCGAAAAAAACTGTGCAATCAACGGTCGAGGTCGGCCCACACCCGTTCCAGTCGCTTATATGACACGGGAAACGGCGTCTTCAGCTCCTGGGCGAAGAGCGATACCGCGAGTTCCTCCAGCAGCCACCGGAAATCCTCCAGCGCCGGCTCCTGGCGGCCGGCGGCGCGGTTGCGCTCTTGCCGCTCGTGGAGCCGCTGCCACCACCCGGCCAGCGCCGCCGCATGCTTGGCGTCGCGCTCCGGATTGTCCGGGTGCTTCGCGAGCCGCCGGTCCAGCGCCTTGAGGTACCGCGGCAGTTGGGTAAGGGCCGTCCAGGGCGTCGTGCGCAGGAATCCCGGCCGGACCAGCGCGTCGCGGCGCGCGCGGACCTCGGCGGCGAGGCGCGCCTGCCCCGGCGGCAGCCGCGCAATCCGTGCCGACACCGCGTGATGCTCGTCCGCGATCGCCGCCAGCACCCTGTAAACGGAGTCCGCGACGGCGGGCAGGCGCGTCCGGGCGCGCTTGACCTGATCCGCGAACGCGCGCTCGTTGCGCGGCAACGCGTCGTCGCCGACGAAGGCCCGATCGCAGATCGCGGCGAGCGCGTCGTCGCGCAGCGCATCGGTCGGAAGCATCGGCTTCAGCTGCAGCGCCGCCTGCGCGAATCCGGTGCCTCCTTTTTCGTGGACGGCGACCTGCGGCTTCAGCGCGATGCGGATCAGCCGGACCACGCCGCCCCGGGTCGCGGCGTCGGCCGCCGCGCGCGTGTCCATCAGCACGACCGACACGCTCTGTCCGGCGTCCACCAGCGCGGGGTAGCCGGTGATCCGGCGCCCGTCCTGCATGCGGGTCAGCGTTTCCGGAAGATCCCCGAAGTCCCATGACGTGACGCCGTGCTTTTCCAGCGCCGGGCCTTCGCTCGCGAACGACAGTTGCGCCGCCTCGCCCAGTTGCGCGCGCAGGGCTTCGAGATCGCGACCGCTGGCGAGCTCGCGCTCCGCCGCGTCGACGACGCGGAAATTCATCTCGAGATGCGGCGGCAGCGCAGTGCCGTCCCACACGTTCGCTTCGGGCGCGTCGCCCAGCGTCTGCCGCAGCCACGCGCGGAGCGCGGGCGCGAGCGGCGCGGCGCCCGGCGGAGTCGCTTCCAGGAACTCGGTCACGGCGGGCGGCAGCGGCGTCACCCGGTTGCGCCAGGCCTTGGGCAACGCCTTCAGCAGGAACGCCACCTTCTCTCGGATCATCCCGGGGACGAGCCACGACACACGCGCGACGTCGACCTGATTCAGGAGCGCGAGCGGGACGGTCAGCGTGAGGCCGTCCTGCGGATGCCCCGGCGCGAAGCGATACGCGAGCGGCAGCATCGCGCCGGCCATCGGCAGCGCCTCCGGAAACAACGCCTCGGTGACGTGCGAGGCCGCGTGCCGCATCAGCGCTTCGCGCGTGAGGAAAAGCACGCGCGGGTCCTTCGCTTCGGCGCCGGCGCGCCACTGCTCGAAGGATGCGCGCGAATGGATGCCCTCCGGCACGCGCTCGGCGTAGAACGCCGCGATCGTTTCGTCGTCGACGAGCACGTCCTGTCGCCGCGCCTTGTGCTCCAGCAAGGCGACCTCGGCGATCAGGTGGCGATTGTGGTCGAGGAATGCGCCCTTCGTCGCGAGCGCGCCCGGCACGAGCGCCTCGCGAATGAATACCTCGCGCGCCACCGCGGGATCGATGCGGCCGTAGGACACGCGGCGGCGCGCCACGAGCGTCAGCCCGTAGAGCGCGACCCGCTCGCTCGCGACGACCTCGCCGCGCTCGGCGTCCCATTTCGGCTCGAAGTAGTCGCGGGTGACGAGCTCGCCCGCCATCGTCTCGATCCACTCGGGCTCGACCTTCGCCGCGCAGCGCGCGTACAGACGCGACGTCTCGACCAGCTCGGCGGCCAGCACCCATTTCGGTCCCTTCTTCGCGAGGCCCGATCCCGGATGCAGATGGAACCGTATGCCGCGCGCGCCGAGATAGGCGTCGCCCTCGGCGTCCTTCGTGCCGACGTTGCCGAGAAGCCCTGTGGCGAGCGCTTCGTGGATCAAGCGGTAGCGCGCGGCGTCAATCGCTTCGGGCAGCTTCGCCTCCCATTTCCAGCCGAGCTCGGTGAGCTCGTGCGCGAGCTGCGCGTGCACCTCGCGCCATTCGGTCAGGCGCAGGAACGACACGAACTGCGCGCGGCAGGCGTCCACCAGCCGCCGGTGCGACAGCTTTTCCGCGAGACGCTCGCCGAAGAACTCCCACAGCGCCAGCAGCGACAGGAAGTCGGAGCGCTCGTCGCGGAACATCCGGTGCGCCTCGTCCGCCTTCTGCTGCTTGTCGAGCGGCCGGTCGCGCGGATCCGGCACCGACAGCGCACTCGCGATCACCAGCACCTCGGCGAGGCATCCGTGCGCGCGCGCCGCGACGATCATCCGGCCGACGCGCGGATCGACCGGCAGCCGGGCGAGCTCCTGACCGGTCTGCGTCAGCGCACGCTCCGTGTCGACGGCGCCGAGCTCCTGCAGCAGCTGGTAGCCGTCGGCGATCGCCCGCGGCGACGGCGGCTCGAGGAAGGGAAAGCGGTCGACGGCGCCGAGGCGAAGCGATTCCATCCGCAGGATCACCGCCGCGAGCGAGCTTCGCTGGATCTCGGGATCGGTGTACTCGGGGCGTGCCGCGAAATCATCCTCGCCATAGAGGCGCACGCAGATGCCGTCAGCGACGCGTCCGCAGCGGCCCGCGCGCTGGTTCGCCGCCGCCTGCGACACGCGCTCGATCGCGAGCAGCGTCGTCTTGTTGCGCAGCGAATAGCGCTTCACGCGCGCGACGCCCGCGTCGATCACGTAACGGATGCCCGGCACCGTCAGCGATGTCTCGGCGACGTTCGTCGCGAGCACGATGCGCCGTCCCCGGGAGGGGGCGAACACGCGCTGCTGCTCCGGAACGCCGAGGCGCGCGTAGAGCGGCAGGATCTCGACGGCCGCGGCGTACGGCCGGCGCGCGAGCTCCTTCCTCAGGAGCTCGCCGGTTTCGCGGATCTCCCGCTCGCCGGGCAGGAAGACGAGGATGTCGCCCGGCCTCTCGCGCCACAGGTCCTCGGCCGCCGCGACGATCGCGTCCTCGAGCTCGTCCTCGTCGTCGGCCTCCGTCTCGTCGGACTTGAGCGGCCGATACCGGATCTCGACGGGAAACACGCGCCCCGACACCTCGATGACCGGCGCGGGCGCCTCGAGCGTCCCGAAATGCCGCGCGAAGCGCTCCGCGTCGAGCGTCGCCGACGTGACGATGATCTTGAGATCGGGTCGCCGCGGCAGGAGCTGCTTCAGGAACCCGAGGAGGAAATCGATGTTAAGGCTTCGCTCGTGCGCCTCGTCGATGATGAGCGTGTCGTACGCCGCGAGCAGGCGGTCGCCCTGCGTCTCGGCGAGCAGGATGCCATCGGTCATCAGCTTGATGAACGCGTCGGGCCGCGTGTGATCGGTGAAACGGACCTTGAAGCCGACGGCCTCGCCCAGCGGCGTGCGGAGCTCGGTGGCAATGCGTGTCGCGACCGCGCGCGCCGCGATCCGCCGCGGCTGCGTGTGCCCGATCAAGCCGCGTTCGCCGCGGCCGATGGCGAGACAGATCTTCGGCAGTTGCGTCGTCTTGCCGGAGCCCGTCGCGCCGGAGACGATCACGACCTGGTGCCCGCGAATCGCGGCGGCGATCTCGTCTGCGCGCTGCGCCACCGGCAGCTCGGGAGGAAACGCGACGGCAGGACGCCGCGCCGCGCGCGCGGCGCGCTTTTCCCGCGAGCGCGCGATCGCCGCGGCGATCCGCTCCCATTCGGCCGCGCCCGCGCGGGTTTGCCGTGCGCGCTCAATGCGACCCGCGAGCGCGAGCGCATCGACGCTGAGGGTGTCTGCGAGCTCGACAGCGAGACGCGCGGCGGACGGCGGGTTCGGCATTCGATGGGCAGGAGTCGTGAGGGCCGCGGGGCGGGGTCGCCGCTTGCGGCGAGCGGCCGGCGGCGCGGATTCTACTCCGCGACGCGCACGACGGCGTTATGATCACGCCCAGCCGATGGCACGCGCGCTCGATTCCGGCCGCGCGCGACGCTCCTAAGGGGAGGCACGATGACCCGCACGCTCCGATTCGCCACCGTCGCGCTCGCGCTCGCCGGCGCGCTCGCGCTTTCGCCGGCCGACGCGAAGACGCTGCGCTGGGCGGGGCGCGGCGACATGCAGACGACCGATCCGCACTCGCAGAACGAGATTCTCACCAATAACATCAACCGGCTCGTCTACGAGTTCCTGCTCGAGCGCGACAAGACACTGGGATTGAAGCCGGCGCTCGCCGAATCGTGGACGCAGGTCAACCCCACGACCTGGCGCTTCAAGCTTCGTCCGGACGTCAAGTTCCACGACGGCACGCCGTTCACCGCCGACGACGTCGTGTTCAGCTTCGAGCGCGCGCGCGCCGACACGTCGCAGCTGCGCGTGTATTCGAACGCGTCGGGCATTCCGAAGAAGATCGACGACCTCACCGTCGAGTTCACGACCAACGGGCCCAACCCGATCGAGCTCGAGCACATCGCGACGATCAACATCATGTCGAAGGCGTGGTGCGAGAAGAACCGGGCCACCAAGCCGCAGAACTACACGCAGAAGGAGGACATGATCACCGCGCATCAGGCCAACGGCACCGGTCCCTACATGCTGAAGTCGCGCGAGCCGGACATCAAGACGGTGCTTGTCAAGAACCCGAACTGGTGGGGCCTCAAGAATGGACAATACGAGGGCAATGCGGACGAGGTGATCTACACGCCGATCGTCTCCGACGCGACGCGGGTCGCTGCGCTGATTTCCGGCGAGGTCGACCTCGTCAACGACCCGCCGCCTCAGGACGTGCCGCGGCTCATGCAGACGCCAGGCATCAAGGTGCAGGAAGGCGTCGAGAACCGGGTTGTGTTCATCGCGATGGACCAGGGGCGCGACGAGCTCCTGTACTCGAACGTCAAGGGGAAGAACCCGTTCAAGGACCGCCGCGTGCGCCAGGCGCTCTACGAGGCGATCGACATCGAGGCGATCAAGAAGAACACGATGCGCGGACTTGCGCAGCCCACCGGGGCAATGCTGCCCTCGCCGATTCAGACGACGCCCGAGCTCGAGAAGCGCCTGCCCTACGACAAGGCGCACGCGAAGGCGCTCCTCGCCGAGGCCGGCTACCCCAATGGGTTCGAAGTGACGATCGACTGCCCGAACAACCGCTACATCAACGACGAGAAGATCTGCCAGGCGCTCGCGGCCATGTGGGCGCAGATCGGCGTCGAAACGAGGGTGAATGCCATTCCACGTTCGACGTTCTTCCCCAAGATCGAGAAGCTCGACACGAGCATGTACATGCTGGGCTGGGGCGGCGGCGCGATCGATGCGGTCTTCATCCTGCAGCCGGTGCTCGCCACGTACAACGGCAAGGGCGACGGCGACTACAACTACGGCCGGTACACGAACCCGAAGCTCGACGACCTGCTGGCGAAGATCAAGGTCGACATGAACACGCCGCAGCGCCTCGACGAAATCCATGCGGCGCTGCAGGCGCAGAAGGCCGAGATCAACCACCTGCCGCTGCATCGGCAGATGATCCCCTGGGCGATGCGCTCGAACGTGACGGCCGTGCACCGCGCCGACAACAACGTCATTCCGTACTGGGTGACGATCCGGTAGGCACGAGCGGGCTCGACGCGGCGGGCGGAGCGCCCGCGCGGGCGTAGTCGAGGTAGCGCATCACGAGCCACGTCGCCGCCACCGTCACCGCGGCGTCGATCGCGAGCAGCACGTAGGCGTCACCGGCGCCGCTGCGCACCGCGGCCGCGATGGCGTGCAGCACGATCCCCGTCGCCATGTAGGCCGGGACTGCCGAATAATCGAAGCGCAGGAGGCCGAACACGATCGCCGCCGCCGCGATGCCCGTCGCGATGCCGCCGATCGCGGCGGCCAGCATGTCCGGAGCGTTGACGACGGCGACGACCGTCACCACCACGACCAATGCCAGCATCGCGAGCCAGCCGTGTCGGCGCCATTCGCCGGTGACGCGCTCGAGCCAATACATGAAGAAGAGCCCGACGCCCGCCGATGCCACGAGCTGCGCGCCGTTCACGGCCGCGCCGAGAGCGGGAAGCGCAAGCGCTTCGAACGGATAGGCCGGCCACCTTGGCACCGTCGCGGGCGCGAGGCTGCCGAGCGCCGCGCCGACGCCCGCCGCGACGAGCGCCGCCGCGATTCCCAGCGACCATGCCGGGAAGCGGCCGGCGAAGACGTGGCGGGGCTGGCGCTGCGCCGCCCATGCGCCGACGCCCGCGAGGAGGCCGAAGAGAAGCGCCGCGATCGCGGCGCCGAGCAGCATGGCGGCCGCGCTCAATCCGATCTGCGACGCGACGGGCTCCGCTGTGTCGAGCGCCATCGCGAGCGAAGGCCACGAGTTGACGTAGCTCACCGCCATCAGGACGAAAGCGATGATCGCGACGCCGATCAGCGCGCGCCGGTCGCAGTGGTGGCGCGTCCAGTTGACCATCGCCATGACGAGCGCCGCCAGCGCGGCGAGCGCCACGAGCGCCGAGATCGACATCCTGACGAACGAAAGCCGGCCGTCGCGCTCGCGCTCGGAACGCTGCCAGACCTCCGGTATCTCGACGAACCGCCCGTAGCTCGCGACCTCGTCTCCGCCGAGGGCGACGGTGGCGCGCGCCTCCGCGCCCTTGCCGACGTCGACGCGGGGATCGGCGAACGTGAACGACCAGTCGAGGCGCGCCGGCTGCGCCTTCTCGTCGGCGCCGACGAGCTTCATCGCCGCCGGGTCGAGCGACATCCGCTCGGCGAGCGTGCGCTGTGCGAGCGCCAGCGCAGCTTCGCGCGTGAGCGAAGCGCCCGCGCGCGCCTCGGGCAGCCGATGCCGCACCTGGCGCACGCCGCCCGTGCCGTCGACTGTCACGCGCCATTCCTCCGCGCGCTCGCTGACGTCGCCGCTGAACTTCGCGTAACGGACGTCCCAGAGCGGCGGCGCGAGCGTCTTGCCGATGAGCTTCGCGTAGGCGTCGGGCCCGGCTTCGCGCCACACGTATTTGTGCGTCTGCCAGAGCAGCGGCTCCTCGCGCATCATCCGCGTCGTCGCCATGCGTTGCCATTCCGGACCGAGCGTCACGCCGCGCTCGGCAAGCGCCGCGTCGGCCACCGCCATCGCCGCGCCGCGATCGATCGCCAGCGGGGGCGTATCGATGCCGAAGGGCGTGGCGGCGATCCAGACCGCGAGGCCGGCCAAGCCGAGCGCGGGAAGCGCGCGCTGGAACCGGCGCACCCATCCCGCTTCGGGCACCTCTTGCGGCAGCAGCAGCGGCGCAGCGACCTCGACCCGTTCCCGCGGCTTCCAGGCGCCGTTGCGGAATTCGGGCGCCAGCTCCGCGAAGCCGCCGGCGCGAACGCCCCGCACGAGGACGACGGCGAGCGGCGCGAGCCCGGCGACGATCACGAGCGCGCGCTGCAGGCCCGCCCCGGGCGCGTCGACGAGGAACACCGGAATCGACATCAGCACGAGATCGAACAGCCCATGCAGCAGGATCGTCGGCACCAGCCCGAAGCGCAGGAAGATGAGCGCCCACAGCATCGCCGGGACGATGAGCTCGATCAACCGCGAATACGACGGGAAGCCCGGGTAGTTCGCATGCGCGGCGCCGAACACCAGCGCCTGGAGGACGACGGCGATGCCGATCGCAAGCCCGCGCCGGCCGTACCGCGCGCCGACGATCGCCGCGAGCGAGATGGGGACCGCGCGGAACAGGCATTCCTCCATGAAGCCCGCCTGCAGCGCCTGCGCGATCGGCGTCAATCCGGGAACGTAGCTGCCGAGGATGTTGGGATCGGTGAGGATTTCCGAAGGCTGCCACCAGCCGGCCCAGCGATTGGTCACGTAGTAGAAGCCGGCGATGAGCGCGAGCTCGATCGGCACGAAGAGGTAGCCGCCGAGCGTGCGGCCCAGCATCGACCGGGTCGGCGCGGCCCGCGCCGACCAGACGCGCCAGAGTTGCGGATGATCCGGAAACGCGAATCGCGTGAGGCTCTCCGCCGCCATGAAGACGAGGCCCAGCGCGAGGCCGCCGAGAAACATCATCGCCAGCGCGCCGCCGACCTCGCGCAGCCAGAACGTCTCGACCGACTGCGCGGTATCGAAGCTGAACCAGGCAGCCGGCGCGGAAGCGAGCACCATGAGGCCCAGCAGGCTGCCGACCGCGAAGCCGGCATTGCGCGCCGGCCGCCACAGCAGCCAATGTCTGCGGGCAAGCCACAGCACGCCGAACACGCAGCCGCCCAGTCCGTACAGGACGCCCGCGGCGACGCTCGCGGCGCCGGCGATCGTGTTGTTCGCGGAGCGAAGCTCCTGATAGCGCCGGTCGAACGATTCCGGGACGTGCACGAAATAGCGCAGCGCGGTGAGCTCGTTGCCGGAGACGACGAGCCGCATCCGGAAGCGCGCCTCGGCGATCCGTTCGTCGCTGCGCTCGTAGACGAACGTATGATCGACGCGGCCCGTGGTGCGCGTCTGCTGCGTCTTCTCGAGGAGGCGGTACGGCGCGAAATCCACGCCCCAGTCGGCGCGCGCGCCTGTTTCGGCGATCTGCTGCGCCGCCTCGACAGACAGCGCGAGTCCGGCGGGATCGGCGGGCACGAACGTTTCGGCGAGATGCTTCGCGAAGCCGTACGGCGTGCCGTCGGGGCGGAAGCGGACCGTCGCCTCGCTCACCTCGCCCGGGCGGAAAAGGCGCACCTCCCACCAGTACGGCGAATAGACGCTGCCCGCGACGAGCTTCGCGAAGGCGTCCTTGCCGCCGCCTTCGAGCTCGACGTAATTCTGTGTCGACGGGTCCTGCGCGAACTGCGCCGCGCTGCGGGCGTCCGCGGGGGCCAGCGCCCGCTCGGCCGCGATCGCCTCGGCGCGCTCGAGGGCGCCGGCGCGATCCATCGTGATCTCGAGATTGACGATCGGAATCGCGAGCGGGAAGAGCCGCCACGCGACCAGGGCCGACGCGCACGCGACGAGCGCGTAGACGATCCAGAACGCGGGCTTGCGGGCTAGGCTCTCCGTCGGCATCGTGGACGTTGTATCACAACCCGCGCCGGGCAATCGCAGCCGGTCGCACGCAGCCGGTGCCGCGAATGGCCGGCAATTCGCGGCGGTCGGGCCTACGTCTGGTTCGGGCTCAGCATGAGCGGCAACACGCGCTCGATTTCCCGCTTCATCAGGAGGGCGAGTTCTTCGCTCTTCCGGGTGGCGCTGAGCACATTCCAGGGCGTTCGATTCGGCGTCGTCGCAGCCGGAAACGTCGTTCCGACCACGATGCGCTCGTGCGCCTCGACGGTGTTGCTCTTCAGGTTGATGAGGAGCAGCTGGAAATTCGCGAACACTCCCAGGAATCCGATCCCCGATTCGAGCGTATCGGTGCGGGTCATGCGCGTGGCGCTATCGAGATAGAAACCCAGCCCTGCGACCTTTCCGCTGCCGCGATAGGCCCCGTCGGACTTGAGTTCGAGCGTGCCCTTGTACGGCGCGATCAGCAGCAGCCGGGCGTCCGATTCGTTCGGCAGATTTTCCGCGACCAGCGCAATCAATGCGCGGACATTGACCGAATCGGCGTCCAGCCACGAGTCGCGAAGCGCGTACAACGCCGGGTCGCGGGCGCGAAACGGGGCGAGCGAAGCCTCAGGCCGGGCGTCGGTGATCGCGTCGTGGGCGACACGAACCGCGAAATCGTCGAACCCCGTATCGGCGAGCGGCACCACCTGGTACTGATTCTGGTCCAGATGACTGCCTGTCTGCGCCCCCGGGGTGACGATCGTGAGGTGGTCGCCGACAAGGGACAGGATGGCGATCGTCTCCGCGACCGCCGCGCCCGACCATCCAGCGGCGACGACGAGTATCGCCAGCAGCGACTTTCGCAGCAGGGCGGATGCGCGCGGCTCGCGGTTCCGATTCATCGGGCATCCCCCTCGGGACAGGGTCGACTACTCGATCGCCTTGACCAGATCCTCGACGACCTTCTTCGCGTCGCCGAAGACCATCATCGTCTTGTCCATGTAGAAGAGCGGATTGTCGAGACCGGCGTAGCCCGACGCCATCGAGCGCTTGTTGACGATGACGGTCTTCGCCTTGTACGCCTCGAGAATCGGCATCCCGTAGATCGCGCTGCCCTTCTGCTCGGCAAGCGGGTTGACGACGTCGTTGGCGCCGAGGATGAGCGCGACGTCCGCGGTGCCGAACTCGCCGTTGATGTCCTCCATCTCGAACACCTGGTCGTACGGGACTTCCGCCTCCGCCAGCAACACGTTCATGTGCCCCGGCATCCGGCCGGCCACCGGGTGGATCGCGTATTTCACGGTGACGCCCTTTTCACGAAGCTTCGCCGCCATTTCCTTGACCGCGTGCTGCGCCCGCGCGACCGCGAGGCCGTAGCCGGGAACGATGATCACGGTCTCGGCGTTGCCCATGATGAACGCCGCGTCGTCGGCGCTGCCCGATTTGACGGTCTTCTGCGACGCGTCGGCCGCCGCCGCGCCCTCGGCCGCGCCGAAGCCGCCCAGGATCACGCTGAAGAAGCTGCGGTTCATTGCCTTGCACATGATGTACGACAGGATCGCGCCCGAGGACCCGACCAGCGAGCCGGCGATGATCAGCATCGGATTGTTGAGCGAGAAGCCGATGCCGGCCGCCGCCCAGCCCGAGTAGCTGTTCAGCATCGAGATCACGACCGGCATGTCGGCGCCGCCGATCGGGATGATGATCAGCACGCCCAGCAGGAACGCGAGCGCCGACATCACGGCAAAGGGCAGCCAGCCGCCGCCCATGAAGAACGCGATGCCGAAGCCGACCATCGCGATTCCGATGGCGAGATTGAGCAGGTGCTGGCCCTTGAACACGATCGGCGCTCCGGACATCCGCCCCGACAGCTTGGCGAACGCGATCACCGAGCCGGAGAACGTGATCGCGCCGATGAACGTGCCGATGAAGAGCTCGAGCTTGTTCCCGGTCGGGATCGCGGCGGGCAGCCCGAACGACTGCGGGTTGTGCACGGCGGACACCGCGATCAGCACCGCGGCCATGCCGACCAGCGAGTGGAACGCGGCGACGAGCTCGGGCATCTGCGTCATCTGCACGCGTCGGGCGATCACGGTGCCGACGGCGGCGCCGATGGCAATGCCCGCGACGATCATCGTGACATTCTTGGTGGTCGAATAGACGAGCGCCAGCGTCACGACGACGGCGATCGCCATGCCGACCATGCCGAACACGTTGCCGCGCCGGGCCGTCGACGGATGCGACAGGCCCTTGAGCGCGAGGATGAACGAGATCGAAGCGACCAGGTACCAGAGGGCGACTTGATTGGCGGTCATGAAGGATTCTCCCGGTGGCCGCCGTCAGTGCTTCTCGGGAGCGGGCGCCTTCGGCTCCTTCTTGCGAAACATCTCGAGCATCCGCTGCGTCACGAGGAAGCCGCCGAACACGTTGACCGACGCGAGCGCAACGGCGGCGAAGCCGACCCAGCCGCCCCAGTCGAAATTCGCCCACTCGAGGCCGGCCGCGAGCATCGCGCCGACGAGGATGATGCCGGAAATCGCGTTCGTGACGCTCATCAGCGGCGTGTGCAGCGCCGGCGTGACGCTCCAGACGACGTGATAGCCCACGACGATCGCGAGGACGAAAATGATCAGGTAGAAGACAATTGGGTCAACCATGGTTGCTCCGGTTCGAATCCTGCGTACTCAGTTTTGCAACTGTCCGTGGCCCGATGCGCAGCCGACTTGGACGCGGACGTCCGCGCCAGCACTGCATGGATTCACGCGCGGACGCCGGTCAAGTCGACTGCGCGTCGTGATGTCTCCCCCGTGCCGTGCCACGGTTACGGCAACGCTCGCAGGGGGCCTTCCTGCCAAACCGATCTTGCCTTCGTTCGCCGCAACGTCGCGCATGTCCATCATCCGCGCGGCACGACAGAGCCGTTCTCGCAGATCAGCGTCGCCTTGATGATCTCGTCGTCCTTCGGCACGGCGAACTCGCCGGTCTTCGGGTTGAGCGAGAGCGTCAGGAAATTGAGGACGTTGCGGGCGTACAGCGCGCTCGCATCCGCCGCGACGGTCGCTGCGAGATTCGGGATGCCGATGATCTTCACGCCGTTCTTCATCACGACCTTGTCGAGCTCGGCGCCCTCGACGTTGCCGCCCTGCTCGATCGCGAGGTCGACGAGGATCGAGCCCGGCTTCATCGCCGCCACCGTCGCCGCCTTGACGAGCTTGGGCGCCGGTCGCCCGGGAATCAGCGCCGTCGTGATCACGATGTCCATCTGCTTGCAGCGCTCGTGCACGATGTCGGCCTGGCGCGCCATCCATTCCGGCGGCATCGGACGCGCGTAGCCGCCTACACCCTCGGCGATCTTGCGCTCCTCGTCGTTCGCGTATGGGACGTCCATCCACTTGGCGCCGAGCGACTCGACCTGATCCTTGACCGACGGTCGCACGTCGGACGCCTCGATCACGGCGCCGAGACGCTTGGCCGTCGCGATCGCCTGCAGTCCGGCCACGCCCACGCCCATCACGAGCACCCGCGCCGCCTTCACGGTGCCCGCAGCCGTCATCAGCATCGGCATGAAGCGGCCGTATTCGGCGGCGGCGAGGATGACCGCCTTGTAGCCGGCGATGTTGGCCTGCGACGACAGCACGTCCATCGCCTGTGCCCGCGTGATCCGGGGCAGCCACTCGAGCGCGAAGCCGGTGACGCCGGCGCGCGCGTAGCGCTCCACCGCGGCGGCGTCGAACGGATTGAGAAGTCCGACGAGGAGCGCGCCCTTCTTCAGCGCGGCGAGCTCTCCTTCCGCAGGGCCGCGCGTCTTGAGGACGATGTCGGCGCCGAGCGCCTCGGCAGCGGTGCCGGTGCGCGCGCCGGCGGCGACGTACGCGTCGTCGGGAATGGAGGATGCCGTGCCGGCACCCGCCTCGACGACGATCTCGTGCTTGCCGCTGGCCGCGAGCTTCTTGACGGTTTCGGGCGTCGCCGCGACGCGCGTCTCGCCCGTGCGCGTTTCGCGTGGAATGCCGATCAGCATGGCCGGTTCCCCAGTGTGACACCGCCCGGCGCGTGTCCGGGCGGTGGTTTGATTTGCCGTAATGCTGCCACAAACGCGGGCCACGCGGTCATTCATGCGATTCCAATTGTTTGTCCTCGATCAAACGGCGCCTGCGGCTGCGTGGGATATCGTAGACTGAGCAGTCCCGCGCCGATGCCCGCGGCGCAACGCCCGATCACCATGAGCAACGCCAACGTGCCGGCCGCCGCGCCGAACGAAAGCGAGCGCGCCGAGATCGCCAGGACGCTCGCCGAGGCCGGCGCCGCGTGGACGACGGGAGCGCGCCCGCGCGCGCTCGCTCTGCTCGATGCATTGGGCCGTCGCTTTCCGGGCGTCGCGGCGATTCGCGCGACGCTCGGCGCCTTCGCACTCGAGACCGGCGAATGGCGCACGGCGCGGACGCTTCTGCAAAGCGCCGCCGACGACGCCCCAGACGATGCCGCCGTGTGGACCAACCTGGGCACCGCGTGCCTTCATCTTGGGCAAACGGACGATGCGATCGCCGCGTATCGCCGCGCGCTGGCAAAGGATGCCCGCTCGCTCGGCGCGCACGTGAATCTCGCGAACGCCCTGCAGCAGACCGGCAGTCTCGACACCGCGGTCGAGGTGCTGGAAGCGGCGCGGAAGGCGATCCCCGACGCCGCCGAGATCCACAACAATCTCGGCAATCTCTACAAGGACCAGGGCCGCTTCGACGACGCGTTCGCGTCATATACCGCGGCGCGCATCCTGCGGCCGGATTTCCGGCCCGCGTTCTCGAACCTGCTCGCGCTCACCAAGCTTTCGCGGCGGCACACGCCGGAGGACATATTCGCGTTGCACCGCGCGTATGCCGCGCGTTTCGAGTGGTCGTGGCGGTGCTCGTATGTGCCGCCCTCGAACCGGCCCGATCCCGAGCGGCAGCTGCGCATCGGGTACGTCTCGCCCGACTGCCACACGGCGTTGCCGGCGTTCCTCGAGCCGGTGGTGGCAGCGCACGATCGCGCGCATTTCGACGTATACGCCTACTTCAACAATCCGCAGCCGCCGGAATCGCTGGCGCGTCTGGGCGCGGTGACCGCACGCGTGATGCGCGGCGTGAACGACGATCTCGTCGCGCAAGGGATCCGCGAGGACCGCATCGACATCCTCATCGACATCGCCGGCCACACCGGACACAACCGGCTCGCGGTGTTCGGCGCGAAGCCCGCGCCGGTGCAGATCACCTGGCTCGACTACCTCAACACGACGGGTCTCGAGGGCGTCGACTACCGCCTGACCGACGCCGTGGCCGATCCTCCGGGCATGAGCGAGGCACTGCACAGCGAAACGCTGATCCGGCTTCCCGACGCGCAATGGTGCTGGAACCCGCCGTCGCCGCTGACGGTGCCGTCGCCGCTGCCCGTACTTGCGGCGGGCCATCCGACGCTCGGCTCGTTCAACAATGCCGCGAAGCTCACCGATGCGACGCTCAGTCTGTGGGCGGATCTGCTGGCCGCCGTGCCGCAGGCGCGTCTCGTCATCGCCGGGCTCGCCCCCGGCAGCGCACGGCAGCGCGTGATGGGCGCCTTCGCCCGCACCGGCGCCGCCGACCGCGTCGAGACGACCGGGCGGATGTCGGCGGACGACGTGCGCCGGCTCATCGCGCGGGTGGACGTCGCGCTCGATCCGCTGCCGTTCTCCGGGGCGACGACGACGCTCGAGTCGCTCTGGCAGGGCGTTCCGGTGGTCACGCTGCCCGGCCAGACGTCCGCGTCGCGCTCGACGGCGTCCATCCTGACGGCGGTCCACCTGACCGGATGGATCGCGTCGGGCCGCCACGACTACACGGCGATCGTCGCGCGTACGCTCGCCTCGCACGATGCGCAGGTCGCGCTGGCCGCTCTGCGCGCCGCATTGCCGGCGCGGGTGCAGCAAAGCGCGCTGTGCGACGTCGCCCGGTTCACGCGCGCGCTGGAAGAGGCGCTGCGCGACACGTGGCGCATCTGGTGCAGGCGCAAGGCCGCGCCGCGCGCCGATTCGGCGGCGCCGGCCTCCGTCGCACAGCGGCAGGCGCTGCGGCGCATCGCCGTCGATGCGGAGCTCGCCGCGGTCGAGGCGATGCTTGCGGAAGGCACGTTCGAGCGAGCCTTGGCGCCAGCCTGCGCGCTCGTCGATGAACAGCCGGAATGGCACGCGGCGCAGCGCGCCTACCTGCGAACGCTGCTCGCATGGGCGCGCCGTCGGCCGGGACTCGTCGCGCAAATGTTTCCGCCGCCGCCCGCGCCCCGAGCGCAGGCCGCGCATCTCGGCGCTCGTCTGCTCGATCGACCCCGCGCGCTTCGCGACGGTTCGCGCGAGCTACGAGCAGCGGTTCGCCGGATATCCGTTCGAGATGATCGGCATTCACGACGCGCGCTCGCTCGCGGAGGGCTACAACCGCGCGGCGGAAAGGGCCTCCGGCGACATCCTCGTGTTTTCCCATGATGACATTGAGCTCGTCACCGAAGACTTCGCGCCGCGGCTCGTGGCGCACCTGGACCATTTCGACGGCGTCGGCGTCGCCGGCGCATCGAAGGTGACGGGCCCGAAATGGGGTCATGCGGGACAGCGTTTCATACACGGTCACATCCTCCATGCGCCGCCCCCGAATAAGAGCGGGGCACTGTTGATGGCCAGCGGATTCCAGCGGCCGGTCTGTGATGGCATCCGCGTGCTCGACGGCGTCTTCATCGCCGTGCGCCGCCACGTCTGGGAAATTCACCGTTTCGACGCGGAGCGCTACGACGGCTTCCATCTCTACGATCTCGATTTCACGTGGCGCGCGAGCGGCGCCGGCGCCCGCATCGCCGTCCCGCTCGATCTCACGCTGCTGCATCGCTCGCAGGGACGCTACGATGCCCGGTGGCACGACTACGCGCGGCGATTCGCCGAGCAGGCGGGACTCGATCTCACCGCGGCGCCGCAGCCGGGCGGGCTGCAGACGCGCCTCGACACGCAGGAGGAAGTCGACCTCTTGCGCGCCGCGATGCTGTATCTTCGCTACGGCGCGCCGACCGGAGTCGCCGATTCAACGCGCTAGGCGCGCGGCGCGCGTCTAGATCGCCGCGGCGATCGCCTTGCCCAACTCCGACGTCGTCGCCGTGCCGCCCATGTCGGGCGTGCGCGGCGCCGCCGGATCGGCGAGCACCCGCTCGATCGCGCGCACCACCGCCGCGCCCGCATCGGCGTATCCGAGATGCTCCAGCATCAGCGCGCCGGACCAGATCTGCCCGATCGGATTGGCGATGCCCTTGCCGGCGATGTCGGGCGCCGAGCCGTGCACCGGCTCGAACAGCGACGGGTAGTCCCGCTCGGGGTTGATGTTGGCCGAGGGCGCGATGCCGATCGTTCCGCACACCGCGGGACCGAGGTCGGAAAGGATGTCGCCGAAGAGGTTCGAGCCCACGACGACGTCGAAGCGGTCCGGGTAGCGCACGAAATGCGAGGTGAGGATGTCGATGTGGAACTGGTCGGTGCGGATGCCCGGATAGCGTGTCGCCATCGCCCGGAAACGCTCGTCCCAGTAGGGCATCGTGATCGAGATGCCGTTCGACTTGGTCGCCGAGGTCAGGTGACGCTTGGGGCGCTTGCCCGCGAGCTCGAACGCGAACTTCATGATCCGGTCCACACCCTTGCGCGAGAAGACCGTCTCCTGGAACACCACCTCGCGCTCGGTGCCCTCGTACATGCGGCCGCCGACCGACGAGTACTCGCCCTCGGTGTTCTCGCGCACGACGACGAAGTCGATGTCGCCGGGCTTGCGGTTCGCGAGCGGCGTCGGGATGCCGGGCATCAGTCGGCACGGGCGCAGGTTCACGTACTGGTCGAAGCGGCGGCGGAACTGGATCAGCGAACCCCAGAGCGAGACGTGGTCGGGCACGGTCGCCGGCCAGCCGACCGCGCCGTAGTAGATCGCGGCGTGCGGCTGCAGCACGTCGAACCAGTCTTCCGGCATCATCCGGCCATGCTTCACGTAGTGGTCGCAGTCCCACGCGAACTCGTGCCATTCGAGCGCGATGCCGAAGCGGCGTCCGGCCGCTTCGAGCGCGCGCATCCCTTCCGGCATGACTTCCTTCCCGATGCCGTCCCCGGGGATCACTGCGATGCGGCGAGCGCTCATCGAGCCTCCTTCGGAATCCTCGATTATAGGAGCCTGCCGGCCAGGGTTCCTAGGTCAAGCGGCGGCGCCGCGCATCCCGGTTGAATTTGCGTTCCATTGCGCTCGTGACGCTGCAATTCGCGCTGATCGGCGCGATCGTGCTGCCGGTCGGCGCGGCCGGATGGCACATCGCGGCGACTCTGCCGGTCGTTGCCGCGTTCGCCCTCGGCGCGTGGGCGCTCAGCGCGAACCGGCTCGGCAACTTCAACATTCGTCCCGAGCCGAAATCCGGCGGGCGTCTCGTGACCGGCGGTCCGTACCGTTACATCCGCCATCCCATGTACCTCGCGGTGCTCCTCGCCACGGCGGGATTCGTGGCCGGATATGCGGACTTCTCGGCATGGCGCGCGGAAGATCTCGCTCGGAGCATCGCGTGGCTCGGTCTCGCCATCGTCCTGCACGTGAAATCCCGCATCGAGGAACGCGCGCTCCACGCGACGCACCCCGGCTACGCGGCGTACGCGCAGAAGACCCGTCGTATCATCCCGTTCATCTTCTGACGCGCTGATTGCGCGACGGAATACCGGCATCGGCCATCCGGACGATGGCGCGCCTGCGCAGGGCTTCCGAAAATGCCGACATGGCTCGCCGGCACTTCGGTCGGCGCCCCACTCAATCGGAGCGCCGAATGAAATTCGCGTTGGCACGTCCGTTCATGCGACCGCGGCATCGGCTCCACCGCGCGGCGTACCTCGTGGCCCTCGCCTTGCTGCAGGCGGCGCTGATGATCGACGTCGCACCCCGGCTCGCGGCGGCGCTCGCTCCGCACGCCCACTTTGGGTTCAACCCGGCATGGTTGTCGGTCGTGCAGGCCGCCGGTTACGCGCTGGCTCTCGCCGGCAGCGCCACCGTGCTCGCGTTCCCCGCGCTCGCGCTCGCGCGCCATGCGCAGCGCGGCCGGATGCGCTTCCTCGGCCTGCCGCGCTTCGGGATCCGGGTCGCGGTCGCCGGCGCGATTGCATTCGCCGCGGCGCAGGCGCTCGCGTGGATTGCGCATTCGAGCCTTGCCATCGTGGATTCCTCAGCGTCGGAGATCGCGGCATCGCTTTCCTCGGGTGGCATCGCCCTGTTGGCAGCCGGCGCACTCACGGCCGAGGTCCTGCGGCGCGGCGTCGTGCCGATGCGCATTCCGATCGCGCCGTGGCATTGCCGCCCCGTGCGGATCGAAGTGCTCGATCCGCCAGAGCTCGCGACGCGCCTCGGATAGCTCGCGCCCTTATACGAGCCAAAGGAACCAGGCATGGATGCACCGCGTCACTGGATCGCGGCCGTTGCGCAGGAAAGCGCCATCAAGGGCATCGCAGGCGGATTTGCCGAAGTCGGTTACGGCAAGGCCGGCCCGCTGGAGCGTATGCGCGCGGGCGACTTCTACGCCGTCTATTCGCCGCGCACGGCGTGGCCCGAAGGCCTGCCGCTGCAGGCCTTCACCGCCATGGGCCGCGTGCGCAGCGGGATCGTCTATCGCGCCGAAGGCGGCGCAGGACCGGGCCCGTTTCGCATCGATGTCGAGTACTTCGACGGCGCGCCGGCACCGATCCGGCCGCTGATCGACGCATTGACGTTCATTCGCAACAAGGCGCACTGGGGGGCGGCATTTCGCTTCGGGTTCATCAGGGTTCCGCCCGACGATTTCGCGCTGATCGCCGCGGCGATGGGATGCACGCTCCCGATTGCGGATGCGCAGCCGGGCTGAACCACGTGCACGTTGCCAGGTCATGTTGAACGCGCCGATGATCGACGCCGCGGATCGCGTGCGGTATGTTTCGCGCGATGGAGTCATCGCCGGCCGAAGCGCCCCGCGCCGTCGTCGCGACCTGCCGCTGGCAGTGGTCGCGGATCGCCGAGCTCTCTCCGTTCGAGCTCTATGCGGCGCTGGCGGCCCGACAGCAGGTGTTCGCGGTGGAGCAGCAGTGCGCATTCCAGGATGCCGACGGTCTCGACCTCTCGGCGTGGCATCTCCTGGGGTGGGTCGATGACGCCAGTCCGTCGCTCGCCGCCTATTTGCGCGTCATCGATCCCGGCGCGAAATATGCCGAGCCGTCGATTGGCCGCGTGCTCACCGTTCCGCCGTGGCGCGGCGTCGGGCTCGGTCGCATCGTGATGGCCGAGGGCATCGCACGGACCGGCGCGGCGTGGCCCGGTCGTCCCGTGCGCATCGCCGCACAGCAGCGTCTCGAGCAGTTCTACGCGGAGCTTGGCTTTCGCACTGTGTCGGAGCCCTTCCTCGAGGACGGCATCCCGCACCTCGAGATGCTTCGCGCCGATAGCTGACGTCGCGGCGCCCCGCGGCGCAGGCGGCACCTCGCAACATCGGCGCGACCGCGCGCGGTGTTCTGGTAGGATGCCATCGTCCGTTGTGAACGCCGGCACGCGCCGGCGTTTTCGCTCGTTGCGCTCCCGCCGCGTCCACCGTGTCCCCCGCCGCCCGTCACCGCCGCGCCGTCGTCTTCATGATCGTGGCCGCCACCTGCTGGTCCTCGGGTGGCATCCTCGTGCGCGCGCTGTCGATCACCAATGCCTGGGAGATCGTGTTCTGGCGCAGCCTTTTCATGGCCGCGTTCGTCATCGGCGTGCTGACGGTCATGCACGGCCGAAGAATGCCCGCGGCGGTGGTCGCGGTCGGGCGACCGGGATTGCTTGCGGGGCTCTTCCTCGCCGGCACGTTCTTCTTCTTCATCGGCTCGCTGACGCACACGACGGTCGCCAACACGTTCGTGCTGATGAGCGTATCGCCGTTCCTCGCGGCGCTGGCCGGCCGGCTGATCCTCGGCGAGCAGGTTCCCGCACGGACGTGGACCGCCATCGGCGTCGCCTTCGCCGGGATCGTCGTGATGTTCGCCGACTCGCTCGATGCCGGCCGTCTCACCGGCAATCTGCTCGCGCTCGGCGTCTCGTGCTGCTTTGCGGGACAGCTGACCGTGCTGCGCAAGTACCACGCGCGGATCGACATGCTGCCGCAGGTGCTCGTCGCCGGTGTCGTCTCGCTCGTGGTGGCGCTGGCGCTCTCGCCGCCTTTTGCCGCCACCGGTCGCGACCTCGCCATCCTCGCGCTGATGGGCTGCGTGCAGCTCGGCGCCGGATGCCTGCTTGCCACCGCGGCGTCGCGGCACCTTTCGGCGACCGAGCTCGGGCTGCTCGCGCTGCTGGAGCCGATCATGGGCCCGCTGTGGGTCTGGGCTTTTATGGGAGAGCGCCCCGATGACGCCGCGCTCGCCGGCGGCGTGGTCGTGCTCGCCGCCGTGATCGCCAACGAGTCCTATGCCGCGTGGCGCTCGATGCGCACGGGCCGCGAGGAGGCCGATGCGCCGCGGGCGGCCCCCGGCCCCTGATGCGCCGACCGATCGCGCCCGAAATGGCGCATCGACCCCGCGCGAGCGAGGGCGGGAATACCGGCGCGGCAGCGTCCGGCGACGTGATGCCGCGGCCTCGCGTTTGCTATGATGCCCGGCAACGCATTCCGCCAGCGCCTCCATGAAGCAGACCTTCCTCGAATTCGAGCAGCCGATCGCCGAGCTGCAGGCCAAGATCGACGAGCTACGCTACGTCCACGAGGATTCCGCGGTCGACATCTCCGACGAGATCAACCGGCTGCAGAAGAAGAGCCAGCAGCTCACGAAGGACATCTACTCGAAGCTCTCCTCGTGGCAGATCGCGCAGGTCGCGCGCCACCCGCAGCGGCCGTACACGCTCGACTACATCAGCGGGCTCATCAGCGACTTCCGCGAGCTGCACGGCGATCGCAGCTACGCCGACGACCCGGCGATCGTCGGCGGCCTCGCCCGCTTCAACGGCCAGCCCTGCGTCGTGATCGGTCACCAGAAAGGCCGCGACACGAAGGAGAAGATCCACCGCAACTTCGGCATGCCGCGCCCGGACGGCTATCGCAAGGCGCTGCGCCTCATGAAGCTCGCCGAGAAATTCGGGCTGCCGCTGTTCACGTTCGTCGACACGCCGGGCGCCTATCCGGGAATCGACGCCGAGGAGCGCGGCCAGTCGGAGGCGATCGGCCGCAACCTGTACGAGATGGCCGGGCTGCGCACGCCGATCATCGTGACGATCATCGGCGAAGGCGGTTCCGGCGGCGCGCTCGCGATCGCGATCGGCGACATCACGCTGATGCTGCAGTACGCGACGTACTCGGTGATCTCGCCCGAGGGCTGCGCGTCGATCCTGTGGAAGTCCGCCGACTTCGCGGCCGAGGCCGCGGAGACGCTCGGGATCACCGCGCCGCGACTGAAGCAGCTCGGCCTCATCGACAAGGTGATCGGCGAGCCGCTGGGCGGCGCCCATCGCGACCACGCGGCAACGATGGTCACGCTGAAGAAGGCGCTGACCGACGCGCTGCGGCAGGCGCAGGAGCAGTCGCTCGACACGCTGCTCGAGATGCGCGAGGACAAGGTGCTGTCGTATGGCAAATACAAGGAGATCACGGCCGGTTGATCCGCGCCGCGGTCCCGCCGCCCCGCACACGTCCAACGTCGCGCCGAGCGCCGCCTGCAGCGCACCGGACGAGGATTCGAGATTGCCGTCAAGCGCCGCCGACCCGGTCGCTCGCGCCATCGCCGCGGCGCTGCCGATCTGGAAATCGGTGGTGACTCACGGCGGCCGCGGACATCACGGCGCTTCGCGTCGCGATCGGTCTTTCCGGCGGCTGCGACTCCATGGCGCTCCTCGACGCGCTCGCAACGTGCGCACGGGACGACGCGACGATCGCGCTCGAAGCCGTTCACGTCCACCATGGGCTGTCCCCGAACGCCGACGCGTGGGCCGAATTCTGCCGCGCGCAGTGCGCGCGGCGCGGCATTCCGCTCGTCGTGCATCGGGTGACGGTCGCAAGAAAGCCCGGGGAGAGCCTCGAGGCCGCCGCGCGCAACGCGCGCTTCGCCGCGTTCGCACACACCGATGCCGATGTGATCGCGCTCGCGCATCACGCCGACGACCAGGCGGAAACGCTGCTGCTGCAGCTGCTGCGCGGCGCCGGGCCGAAGGGCCTCGCCGCGATGCCCGCGTGCCGGCAGGAGCCCGGGCGCCCCGTGCTGGCGCGTCCGTTTCTCGCGCTGTCGCGCGCGGAGATCGTTGCGAGCGCGCAGGCGCCGCCGGCTCGAATGGATCGACGACGAATCGAACGCCGACACCGACGTCCGGCGAAATTTCCTGCGCCACGAGATCGCGCCGCGGCTCGCGCAGGCGTTTCCCGGCTACCCGGGCACGCTCGTGCGCGCGGCGCGCCATCAGGCCGAGGCCGCGCTGCTGGCCGACGAGCTGGCGGCGCACGACGCGCACGGCGCGATCGCCGAGGATCCTCTGCTCGGAACGACGCTTTCCCGTGAATCGCTCGCCGTGCTGGCGGGTGCGGCTCCGCACCGCGCGCGCAACCTGTTGCGCTGGTTCCTCCGCGAGCACGGATTGCGCGCGCCGTCGTCGGCGCGGCTCGCGGCGATGCTCGATCAGCTGGCTCATGCCGCTACGGACGCGCGCGTCACGCTCGCGCACGACGGCGTCGTGCTCGGCATTCACCGCGGTCGCATCGGCGTCCATTCGCCGCCCGTCGCGCGCTTCGCCTTCCCGTGGCACGGCGAGAACGCGGTCGAGTTGCCGCACGGGGTGCTCGAATTCGCGCCGGCACAGGGTGCCGGGCTCGCGGCCGCCGCACTGGGAAGTGGCGCCGTCACCATCCGGTCGCGTGTCGGCGGCGAGCGCATCCGCCTGGGCGAGGATCGTGCCGCTCGCCCCCTGAAGCGATTGCTGCAGGAGGCCGGCATCCCCCGCTGGCAGCGCGACGACCTGCCGCTCGTCTGGTGCGGCGACGTCCTCGCCGGCGTACCGGGTTGGGCGTCGCGGCCATGTTTCGCGCGAAGCCGGCGCCGCCAGATACGAACTGCGCTGGCATCCGGCATGCCGGCCACCGCCCATGACGCTGCGGCGCCGGCACGGGCGAGCGGCACGATCGTTGACGCGGATCAATTGCGGCCGCTGTCGCGGCGGCGCTAGCGTTCATGCGCGACACGTCGCCGCGCCGCGGTCGAGACGATGCGCAGGGCAGGTTTCCGCGACGGCGCAAGGTTGACAATGGTTGCGGTTGCGGGCCTAATCTGCCGCAGTCGCAACGAGCAGCGACAATCGAGCGCCCGCGGCGGTTCCGACAAGAGCGCGTCGCAGGTGCCTGCGTCCAGTCTCGAGGAGGATTCATGAAGTTCCGTCTTGCGTTCGCCGCGGCGGTCTGCGCATTGCTCGCGTTGTCGCCGGCGCTGCTTCCGCGCAGCAGCCGATCGTCATCAAGTTCAGCCACGTCGTCGCGGTCGACACGCCGAAGGGCAAGGGCGCCGAGTACTTCAAGAAGCTCGCCGAGGAGCGCACCAAGGGCCGCGTCAAGGTCGAGGTCTATCCCGAACAGCTCGCTGTTCAAGGACGGCGAGGAGATGGAGGCGCTGCAGCTCGGCTCGGTGCAGATGCTGGCGCCGTCGCTGGCCAAGTTCGGCCCGCTCGGCGTGCGGGAGTTCGAGGTGTTCGACCTGCCCTACATCTTCGACAACTACGACGAGCTGCACAAGGTCACCGGCGGCCCGGTCGGCGCGGCGCTGTTCAAGAAGCTCGAGACCGAAGGGCATCGTCGGCCTCGCCTACTGGGACAACGGCTTCAAGGATGATGAGCGCCAACAAGCCGATCCGCGTTGCCCGCCGACTTCAAGGGCCTGAAGATGCGCATCCAGTCGTCGAAGGTGCTGGGCGACGAGATGCAGGCGCTGGGCGCGATCCCGCAGGTGATGGCGTTCTCCGAGGTCTACCAGGCGCTGCAGACCGGCGTCGTCGACGGCACCGAGAACCCGCCGTCGAACTTCTACACGCAGAAGATGCAGGAAGTGCAGAAGTACCTCGCGCTGACCAACCACGGCTACCTCGGCTACGCGGTCATCGTCAACAAGAAGTTCTGGGACGGCCTGCCGCCGGACATCCGCACGACGCTCGAAGGCGCGATGAAGGACGCGACCAAGTTCGCCAACGACATCGCCAAGAAGGAGAACGACGACGCGCTGGAGGCGGTGAAGAAGTCCGGCAAGACCGAGATCCTGACGCTGACGCGCCGACCAGAAGGCGGCGATGAAGAAGGCGCTCGTCGTCGTGCACAAGGAGAACGAGTCGCGCGTCGGCAAGGACATCGATCGCCGAGGTCTACAAGGAAACCGGCTTCAAGCCGTAGCGACGCCGCGCAGCGATCACGCGCGGCACCGCGCCGGATCTGCGACGCAGTCCGCGATGCGTTCGGACCATGAGCGCGGCATGCCGGCAGCGTGGCGGGAGGAGCAGCATGAAGATTCCTGGATCATCTGGAGGAGTGGCTGATCGCGTTCCTGATGGGCGCGGCGACGCTGCTCATCTTCGTCGCGGTCGTCCACCGCTACGCGGCCGGCATGCCGATCCCGGTGCTGCAGGACTGGCTGCTCAAGATCAACCTGTCCTGGGCGCAGGAGCTTGCATCTACATGTTCGTCTGGATGGCGAAGTTCGGCGCCGCCTACGGCGTGCGCACCGGCATCCACGTCGGCGTCGACGTGCTGATCAACCGCCTGCCGGGCGAACACGCGCAAGGCGTACGTGCTGTTCGGCCTGCTCGCCGGCGCGACGTTCACCGGCATCGTCGGCACGCTGGGCGCGACGTTCGTCTGGGACATCGCGCACACCGACTCGACGTCGCCGGACCTCGAGATTCCGAAGTGGATCGTCTACCTGTGCATCCCGCTCGGCTCGTACCTGATGTGCTTCCGCTTCCTGCAGGTCGCGTGGTCGTTCGCGCGCACCGGCGAGCTGCCGCACCATGACGTCGCGCACGTCGAGGGCATCGAGGCGGCCGTCGACATCAATCCGTACGCGCATGCCACGACAACCTGCATCCGCGCCGACGTGACCGAGGGAGGCCGCAATGAGCACGCCGCGCCTCACCGTCCCCGCCGACGCGCCGCGCTGGCCGGCGCTGCTCCCGCCGCTGCTGATCGGATCCCGGTGTGCTGAAGCTCGCCGGCGTGCCGATCGCCAACGCCGTGGATCATCTTCGCGCTGCTGTTCGGCCTGATGCTGACCGGCATGCCGATCTCGATCTCGCTCGGCCTGACCGTGCTGACGTTCCTGTTCACGCATGACCACGGTGCCGATCGAGTCGGTCGCGCTGAAGCTGTTCACCGGCATCGAGAAGTTCGAGATCATGGCGATCCCGTTCTTCATCCTCGCCGGCAACTTCCTGACCCACGGCGGCGTGGCGCGACGGATGATCAACTTCGCCATCGTCGATGGTCGGCCACTGGGACGGCGGCCTCGGCCTGGCCGGCGTGCTGGCCTGCGCGCTGTTCGCCGCGGTCTCCGGCAGCTCGCCGGCGACGGTGGTCGCGATCGGCTCGATCATCCTGCCGGCGATGGTCAAGCAGGGCTTTCCCGAAGCGCTTCGGCGCCGGCGTCATCACCACCTCGGGCGCGCTGGGCATCCTGATCCCGCCGTCGATCGTGATGGTGATGTACGCGGTCGCGACCAACACCTCGGTCGGCGCGCTGTTCATCGCCGGCATCATTCCCGGCATCGTGCTCGCCACGATGCTCGGCTCACGACCTGGTGGCGCGCGCGCAAGTTCAACTACCCGCGGCAGCCGAAGGCCGCGCTGGGCCGAGCGCTGGCGGACCTTCCGCGAGAGCATCTGGGGCCTGCTGCTGATCGTCATCGTCATCGGCGGCATCTACACCGGCATCTTCACGCCGACCGAAGCGGCGGCGATGAGCGCCGTCTACGCATTCTTCGTCGCGGTGTTCGTCTACAAGGACATGACGCTCGCGAAGGTGCCGAAGGTGCTGCTCGACTCGGCGAACATGAGCGGCGATGCTGCTCTACATCATCACCAACGCGGTGCTGTTCTCCTACCTCATGACCTCGGAGCAGCATCCCGCAGGAGCTCGCCGCGTGGATGCTCGACAAGGGCCTCGGCGTCGTCGCGTTCCTGCTGTTCGTCAACGTCCTGCTGCTGCTCGCCGGCAACGTCATGGAGCCGTCGTCGATCGTGCTGATCATGGCGCCGATCCTGTTCCCGGTGGCGATGAAGCTCGGCATCGACCCGGTCCACTTCGGCATCATGATGGTGGTGAACATGGAGGTCGGCATGTGCCACCCGCCGGTCGGCCTCAACCTGTATGTGGCGTCGGGCATCACCAAGATGGGCATCACCGAGCTCACGGTCGCCGTCTGGCCGTGGCTGCTGACGATGCTGGTCTTCCTCGTCATCGTCACCTACTGGCCGCCGCTGTCGCTCGTGGCTGCCGAAGGTTCTGGGCATGATCGACGGGCGGCTTTCCCGCCGCCGAGCGGCGCCGCGGCCTGCTGCCGTCGCGCCGCCGCTTTCGCCACGGGCGCCGCGGACTCTCCGCGCGCCTCTGCCGCATACCGATGCGCATCACCTTGCGACATTGCGCCGGACCGCGGCAATGCGGCGTTTCACGACTGGCGGCGCGCAGCCCGCCACGGCAGAACGGGCCAATCGTGTTACAATTTTCGATTTACTCGCTTTTGTAGCGAATTTATCACGTTGGAGTCACCGGAATGCCTGTCGAGCGCACCCTTTCGATCATCAAACCCGACGCGGTCGCGAAGAACGTCATCGGAAAAATATATTCGCGTTTCGAGACCAACGGCCTCGCGATCATCGCCGCACAGATGCGAAGGCTCTCTCGCGCCGACGCCGAAGGCTTCTACGCAGTGCACCGCGGCCGCCCGTTTTTCGACGACCTCGTCGAATTCATGACCTCGGGGCCGGTGATGATCCAGGTGCTGGAAGGGGAGAACGCGATCGCGAAGAACCGCGACCTGATGGGCGCCACGGATCCGAAAAAAGCCGCGGCCGGCACGATTCGCGCGGATTTCGCGACGTCGATCGACGCCAACGCCGTGCACGGCTCGGACGCCGTCGATACGGCACAGGTCGAGATCGCGTACTTTTTCCCGGCGCTCGCGATCCACAGCCGCTAGGCACGAGCCACGCGCGGGACGACACAATGAGCGCAGCGACGTCGCGACGTCCCCGCCCCGGGCTACCGCGCTGACCAATGCAAACCACCAACATTCTCGATCTCGATGCCGCCGGCATCGAGCGGTTCGTCGCCTCGCTGGGCGAGAAGCCGTTCCGGGCGCGTCAGCTCATGCGTGGCGTGCATCAACGGCTGGCCGGCGATTTTCACGCGCTGACCGACCTCGCCAAGGTCCTGCGCGAGAAACTCGAGGCGAGCGCGATCATCGCGGCGCCCGCCGTGGTGGGCGACGCGACCGCGCCGGACGGCACGCGCAAGTGGCTGCTCGACGTC
The DNA here is from genome assembly GCA_963846855.1 of uncultured beta proteobacterium. Lineage (GTDB taxonomy): Bacteria > Pseudomonadota > Gammaproteobacteria > Burkholderiales > Casimicrobiaceae > CAIWHR01. Next base: position 823,278 of record CAWJXK010000008.1, on the reverse strand, counting down.
GATCGCGGCAACGCGGTCGAGGCGGTGTACATCCCCGAGGACGACCGCGGCACGCTGTGCATCTCGTCGCAGGCCGGCTGCGCGCTCGACTGCGCCTTCTGCTCCACCGGCAAGCAGGGCTTCAATCGCAACCTCACCGCCGCCGAGATCATCGGCCAGCTCTGGCACGCCAATCGCACGCTGCTCGCCGAGGGAAGCAATGCGCCCTGGGTCGCGCAGGGGCGCGCGCCGATCACGAACGTCGTGATGATGGGGATGGGCGAACCGCTCGCGAATTTCGACAACGTCGTGACCGCGCTGTCGGTGTTCCTCGACGACAATGCGTATGGCCTGTCGCGCCGCCGCGTGACGCTGTCGACCTCGGGCATCGTACCCGCGATCGACCGGCTCGCCGCCGCCTGCCCGGTTGCTCTCGCTGTTTCGCTGCATGCGCCGAACGACGCGTTGCGCGACGTGCTCGTGCCCATCAATCGCAAGTACCCGCTGGCGGAGCTCCTCGCCGCATGCCGGCGCTACTTGCCCTTCGCGCCGCGCGATTTCGTCACGTTCGAGTACGTGATGCTGGACGGCGTCAACGACAGCAACACGCAGGCGCGCCAGCTGACGGCGCTCCTGGCCGACGTGCCCTGCAAGATCAACCTGATTCCCTGGAACCCGTTCCCCGGCGCGGATTTCCGGACGAGCCCGCGGTCGCGCATCCAGGAATTCCAGCAGGCGCTGACGGACGCGGGGTTCGTCGCCACGATCCGCAAGACGCGCGGCGAGGACATCGACGCCGCCTGCGGACAGCTGGCCGGCCGAGTGCAGGACCGCACGCGCCGCACCGTGCGCATTCATCCTTCCGGCACGCGGCAGCGTGCGCCCTGACAACCTTCGAAGACGCCCATGCCCCGAATCCTCCGCATCCTGACCATGCTGCCGGTGATCGCGCTCGTCGGCGCATGCTCGTCGAACCCGAAATCCTCGGAGGCGCCGACGATGCCCCAGCAGCCGGCGGTCGCGAAGGCGCCCGAGATGAGCGCTCCCGACCGCGCGAAGATCCACACCGAGCTCGCCGCCGGCTACTACGAGCGCGGGCAGATGGACGTCGCGCTCGAGGAGCTCGAGACCTCGATCAAGCTCGATCCCAACCTCGCGCGCACCTACAACGTCTACGGGCTTGTCTACACGACGGTCGGCGAGGACGCCAAGGCCGAGCAGAACTTTCGCCGCGCGCTCCAGCTCGCTCCGGAGGATTCGGAGATCCGCCAGAACTGGGGCTGGTATCTGTGCACGCACGGACAGGCGCGCGAGTCGATCTCCGAATACGAGCAGGCGATCCGCAACCCGCTCTACAAGACGCCGGAGATCGCGCTCGTCAACGCCGGCAATTGCAGCACCGCGTTCAGCGACACCGCCAACGCGCAGGTGTATTTCAAGCGCGCGCTGGCCGTTTCGCCGGGCTATCCGGCGGCGGCGTACGGGCTCGCCCGGATTGCGTATCAGAGCGGCAACGCTGCCGAGGCGCGCGGCTGGATGAAGGTCGTGATGCAGCAGACCAGTCCTTCCGCCGCATCGCTGCTGCTCGGCGCCTGCGTCGAGCGCAAGCTGGGCGACCGCACCGCCGAGCTGTCGTACGCGTCGCAGCTGCGCAATCGGTATCCCGACTCGACCGAGGCGAAGTCGCTCGTCACGGGGGCCTGCGAGTGACGGATTCGGTCAGCCACGTGGAAAGCGGCGAGGCGCCGCAGGCGATGCGCGGCGCGGGCGCCATGCTGCGCGCCGCGCGCGAAGGCGCGGGGCTGTCCGTGGATGCGGTCGCGCAGCAACTGAAGCTCGCGCCGCGGCAGGTGAAGGCGATCGAGGACGAGGATTTCTCCCGGCTCCCCGGCCGGACGTTCGTGCGTGGATTCGTGCGCAACTACGCGCGGCTGCTTCGGCTCGACACCGCGAGGGTGCTCGAAGCGCTGCCCGATGCCGCCGCGACGCTGGAAGCGTCGTCGCTGCAGCCGCCCGCCGCCGACATGGGCGAGCTCCCGGCGCCGGAGAGCACGGGCCTCGGCTGGACGCGATGGGCGATTCCCGCGGCAATGATCGCGATCGTCGCCGCGCTCGCGCTGTACGAATTCCTGCGCCCGGCAGCCGAGCCCAGGAGCGAACCGCCGGCCACCACGTCCGACGCCGTGCCGGTGCCCACCCCCGCGCCCTCCCCGACCGCGGCGCCGGAAAATGCCGGCACGCCGCTCGCGAATCCCGTTGCCTCGAACGCGGCACCGGACGTTGGCGCGCCCCCAACGGACGAGCATGCCGCGCCCGCGCCGGCCAGTGAGACGGTTTCCGGGCCCATCCTTCCGGCCCCAACCTCCATGCCGGCGGGGACGCCCGCGGCAGCAGGTCCGAGCGCGCCCGCACCCGCGGTCGAAGCTGCTGCGAAGCCCTTCGCCTCGACCGGCAAGACCGCGGTGGTCCTCGTGTTCCGCGATTACTCGTGGACGGAGATCAAGGACCGCAACGGCATCGTGCTGATGTCGCGCATGAACGCGGGCGGCACCACGCAGTCGATTTCCGCCGACGCGCCGATCGATCTCGTCATCGGCAACGCCGCCGACGTGACGCTGACGTTCCGCGGCGCCCGCGTCGACCTCGTGCCGTACACCCGGCAGAACGTCGCGCGGCTGACGCTGCGCTGACCGCGGCGCGGACGAGCGTGCGATGAGCGAACCGGCCCGCATCGGACGGCATCGGACGCGCACCGTCGACGTCGCGGGCGTCACGATCGGCGGCGACGCCCCGATCGTCGTGCAGTCGATGACCAACACCGACACCGCGGACGTCGATGCGACGGTCGCGCAGGTGAAGGCGCTCGCCGAAGCCGGATCCGAGCTCGTGCGCGTGACGGTCAACACCACCGCCGCGGCGGCCGCCGTTCCCGCGATTCGCGAGCGCCTCGACGCGGCCGCCTGCCACGTGCCGCTCGTCGGCGACTTTCATTACAACGGACACAAGCTCCTCGGCGAAAACGCCGACTGCGCGCGCGCCCTCGCGAAATACCGGATCAACCCGGGCAACGTCGGCAAGGGATCGAAGCGCGATCCGCAATTCGCGGTGATGATCGAAAAGGCGATCGAATTCGGCAAGCCGGTGCGCATCGGCGTCAATTGGGGAAGCCTCGACGCCGATCTTCTCGCGCGGATGATGGACGCGAACGCGGCACGCGCGACACCGCTCTCCGCCGACGCCGTCACCCGCGAGGCGCTCATCGCCTCGGCCCTCGAGAGCGCCGCGCACGCCGAGGCGCTGGGATTGTCCGGCGACCGCATCGTGCTCTCCTGCAAGGTGTCGGACGTGCAGGACCTGATCGCCGTCTACGGCGAGCTCGCGCGCCGCTGCGACTACCCGCTGCACCTCGGCCTCACCGAGGCCGGGATGGGCAGCAAGGGCATCGTCGCGTCGACGGCCGCGATGGCGGTGCTTTTGCAGCAAGGCATTGGCGACACGATTCGCGTGTCGCTCACCCCGGAGCCCGGCGGCGACCGCACCCGCGAAGTGCGGGTGGCGCAGGAGCTGCTGCAGACGATGGGACTTCGCGCGTTCGCGCCGATGGTCACGGCGTGCCCCGGCTGCGGCCGCACGACCAGCACGACCTTCCAGGAGCTCGCCGAGAAGATCCAGGCGTATCTGCGACGGCAGATGCCCGCGTGGCGAACACGCTATGCCGGCGCCGCCGACCTCACGGTCGCGGTGATGGGCTGCGTGGTCAACGGCCCCGGCGAATCGAAGCTCGCCAACATCGGCATATCGCTGCCGGGCACGGGCGAGGTCCCGGTCGCCCCGGTCTATGTGGACGGGCAGAAGACGGTCACGCTCAAGGGCGAGCGCATCGCCGAGGAGTTCCAGCAGATCGTCGAGGACTATGTCCGGGCGACCTACGGCGGCGAGGCGCGCGCGGCGCATCTCTCGCCCGAGCGCCGGTCGATCGCGATCAAGGCGCGCTGACCGTGGTCGCTCCCATTCAGGCCGTGCGCGGCATGAACGACGTGCTGCCGGATGCGGCCCGCGTCTGGCAGCGCTTCGAGGACGCCGCGCGCGCCGTGTTCGTGCAGTACGGCTACCGCAACCTGCGCGTTCCGATCGTCGAATCGACGCCGCTCTTCGTGCGCGCCATCGGCGCCGTCACCGACGTCGTCGAGCACGAGATGTACACGTTCGAGGACAAGCTCAACGGCGAGAGCCTGACGTTGCGCCCCGAGGCGACCGCGGGCATCGTCCGTGCCTGCATCGAGCACCCGCAATTCCTGTACGACGGCGGCCCGCAGCGGATCTGGACGTCAGGCCCGATGTTCCGCCACGAGCGTCCGCAGAAAGGCCGCTACCGGCAGTTCCACCAGATCGATTGCGAGGCGCTCGGATTCGCCGGGCCCGACATCGACGCCGAGCAGATCGTGATGCTCTCGCGGCTGTGGAAGAAGCTCGGGCTCGCCGAAGTGATCCAGCTCAAGATCAACTCCATCGGCGATCCCGCGGAGCGCCGCGCGCACCGCGCCCTGCTGATCGAGCATTTCGAGCGCCACGCGGACATTCTCGACGACGATGCCAGGCGCCGCCTGCACGCCAATCCGCTGCGCATCCTCGACAGCAAGAACCCCGCGATGCAGGAAATGCTGCACGCTGCGCCGCGCCTCGTCGACGTGCTCGGCGCCGAATCGCGCGCGCATTTCGACGGCCTCGGGCAGGTGCTGACCGACGCGGGTCTCGCCTTCGAGACCGACGCGCGGCTGGTGCGCGGGCTCGACTACTACAACCGGACGGTGTTCGAGTTTGTGACCGACCGGCTCGGCGCGCAGAGCACCGTGTGCGGCGGCGGTCGTTACGACGGGCTCTTCGAGCAGCTCGGCGGCAAGCCGACCCCGGCCTGCGGCTTCGCGATCGGCATCGAGCGGATGATCCTGCTGCTGGAGGACGCCCCGTTCGCGGACGACGACGCGCCGCTCGCCTACATCGTCCACGTCGGCGCGGCGGCGGCGGGACCGGCGCTGCGCGCCGGCGAATCGCTGCGCGAGCGCGGCCACGCCGTGGTCATTCACGCGGGCGGCGGCAGCTTCAAGTCGCAGATGAAGAAGGCCGATGCCAGCGGCGCGCGTTTCGCGCTCATCATCGGCGACGCGGAGGCCGCGGCAGGCACCGTGGCCGTCAAGCCGCTGCGCATCACCGGCGAGCAGGTCGCGGTGGCGGCCGGCGACCTCGCGGCGCGGCTCGAGACACTGGTTCCCGAACACGCAATGAACATAATCGCAACGAAGGACTGAAGATGGCCGTATACGACCTCGAAGAGCAGGAAAAGCTGGAAGACCTCAAGGCCTGGTGGAATCGATGGGGCAATACCGTGCTCGGCGTCGCCATCGCCGTGTGCGTCGGACTGGCGTCGGTGCAGGGCTGGCGCTGGTGGCAGACGAGCCGCGCCGAGCAGGGGGCCGTCCTCTACACCGCCGTCACCACGGCGGTGGGCGCCAATGACGTCGCCAAGGCCAAGGACGCGATGGCGCAGCTCGCCGGCCGTTTCGGTGGCACGGCGTATGCGCCGCGCGGCGCGCTGCTCCTCGCGAAGACGCTGTTCGACGCCGGCGACAAGGACGGGGCGAAGGCGCAGCTCGCCTTCGTCATCGACCAGAGCAGCGAGGACGAGCTGAAGCAGATCGCGCGCCTGCGCCTGGCCGAGGTGCAGCTCGACGACAAGCAATACGACGACGCGCTACGCACGCTCGATGCGAAGACCGACGATTCGTTCGCGCCCCTCTATGCCGACCTGCGCGGCGACATTTTCCTCGCCGCGGGCCGCATTGCCGACGCCCGCGGCGCCTACGAATCCGCGCTCAGCAAGTTCGAAGCCAACTCGCAGTACCGCCCGTATCTGCAGGCGAAGCTCGACGCCGTCGGCGGTGCCACGACGCCGCCGGCCGCGAGCCCCGCCACGCCGCCCGGCGTTCCGGCATCCGCACCGTCGGCTCCGGCCAGCCCGCCGGCTGCAGCGAAATGAGGACGCGCCTCCCGATGGCCGCGCGCGCGCTTCGCAAGCCGCCGGCGCTCGCACGCGCGCGAATGCTCGCCTGCCTTTGCGCCGCCCTGTCGGCGGGTGGGTGCGCCACGCTCTCGGAATACATGCCGTCCATTCCGCCGCCCTCCTTCGACTGGCTGCGCGCGCTCTTCGGGTACGACTCGAAGAAGCTCGGTCCGCTCCCCGAGATCAACGCAACCGTCAATCCGCAGGTCCTGTGGCAAGTGTCGGTCGGCAAATCGGCGCCGGGGTTCACTCCTGCCGTGACTCCGAATGCGATCTACGCCGCCGCTCCCGGCGGCGCGATCGTGCGCGTCGATCCGGCGACCGGGGCATCGGTGTGGCGCATCGAGGCCGGCAAGAAGCTTTCCGCCGGTGTCGGCGCGGACGCGACGCTCGTCGTCGTCGGCACGGACAAGGGCGAAGTGCTCGCATTCAGCACCGACGGCAAGCCAATGTGGCAGGCGAAGATCAGCAGTGAAGTCGTGGGGCCCCCGAAGGTCGCCGAAGACACCGTCGTCGCCTGGTCGGGCGACGGGCGCACATTTGGGCTCTCCGTCGCCGACGGCAAGACGAAATGGGTCTACCAGCGCGTCAATCCGGCGCTCGTGGTCCGCAACTACGCAGGCGGCGCGATCAGCCGCGGCGGACTGTTCGCGGGTACCCCGGGCGGCAAGCTGCTGGCAATGGACCTCGGGACCGGGAACATAGGGTGGGAGGGCAACGTCGCCACACCCAAGGGCGCGACCGAGCTCGAGCGGATCGCGGACGTCACGTCGCTGCCGCTCGTCGAGGAGCGGCAGGTGTGCGCGGTGGCGTTCCAGGGCCGCGTCGCCTGCTTCGAGATCCTGCGCGGAACGCTCAACTGGTCGCGCGACGTGTCGAGCCTCACCGGCCTCGCCGATGACGCTCGATATGTCTTCGTCTGCGACGACGCCGGCGCGATGAATGCGTTCGACCGGTCGACCGGCGCATCGGCGTGGAAGCAGGACAAGCTCGCGCAGCGCCGGCTCGGCGGCCCGCAGCTCGCCGGCGAGTACCTGATGGCCGTCGACGCCGAAGGCTACGTGCATCTCTTCGACCGCAACAACGGCAGCCTCGTCGGGCGCACACCGACCGACGGCACGCCGGCCACGTCGCAACCCGCCGTTGCCGGTGCCAACGCGATCTGGCAGAGCGCCGGCGGTACGCTCTACGCGGTGACGGCGCGCTGAGCGTGCTGCGATGACGGGCGTTCGCCAGCTGTTCGATCTCGGCGGCAAGGTAGCCTTCGTCACCGGAGGCTCGCGCGGGATCGGCCTGCAGATGGCCGAAGCGCTCGGCGAAATGGGTGCTCGGGTCGCGCTGGCCGCGCGCAAGGAAGACGAGCTCGAGGCCGCGCGCGCGCACCTCGAGAAGAGGTCGATCGCGTGCATGACGGTCGTCACGGACCTCGCCGACGCCGCCAGGATTCCGGCCGCCGTCGACGCGGTCCTGAAAGAGTTCGGACAGATCGACGTGCTCGTCAACAACGCGGGATGCAACTGGGCTGCCGCCGCCGAAGACTATCCCGACGCCGGGTGGCGCAAGGTGATGGACCTCAACATCGACGCTCCGTTCTTCCTGACGCGCGAAGTCGGCGCGCGGGCGATGATTCCGCGCCGTTACGGCAAGATCATCAACATCGCGTCGATCGCGGGGCTGTACGGCAACCCGCCGTCGTGGGGAATGCAGACTGCCGCGTACAACGCGAGCAAGGGCGCGCTCGTCAACCTGACGCGCGCACTGGCCGCCGAATGGGGGCGTCACAACATCAACGTCAACGCGATCTGCCCGGGGTTCTTCCCGTCGAAGATGACAAAGGCAACGCTCGACCGGATCAACGAGCGGGTGCTCGAACTGACCCCGCTCGGCCGCCTCGGCGGCGACGAGGACCTCAAAGGCGCGGTCGCCTATTTCGCGTCGGATGCGTCGCGCCACGTCACCGGCCAGGTGCTGGCCGTGGACGGCGGCTGCACCGCGGTGTGACGGGCGAGCGATGACCGGCGCCCGCGACCCCGCGCCGGCGCGGCTCGTCGCGCCCTTGCATCCCTTCGACGTCGCGGGGCTCGCGCGATACCTGCACGAGGGCGGATTTGCTGACACCGCCAGCCTCGCCGTCCTCCAGTACCAGGGCGGGCAGTCCAATCCCACGTATCGCGTGACCGCGGGCGGGCAGCATTACGTGCTGCGCCGCAAGCCGTCCGGCACGCTGCTGCCCTCGGCGCACGCCGTCGATCGCGAATATCGCGTGATGAAGGCGCTCGCCGCGACCGATGTACCCGTCGCGAAGATGATCGCGCTCTGCGAGGACGACGGCGTGATCGGGACGGCGTTCTATCTCATGGAGCACGTCGAGGGCCGCGTGCTGTGGGACCCGACGCTTCCCGGCATGACGCGCGCCGAACGCGGCGCGCATTACAACGAGCTCAACCGCGTGATCGCGGCGCTGCACGCCGTCGATTACCGCGCCGTCGGCCTCGGCGATTTCGGCCGCGCGGGCGGCTACGTCCCGCGGCAGATCGCACGCTGGTCGAAGCAGTACGAGGCAGGCGGCGCCGCGCGGATTCCCTCGATGGACCGTCTCATCGAGTGGCTGCCGCAGCACCTGCCCGAGGGCGACGAGACCGCGATCGTCCACGGCGACTTCCGCATCGACAACGTGATCTTTCACCCGACCGAGCCGCGCGTCCTCGCGGTGCTCGACTGGGAGCTGTCGACGCTCGGGCATCCGTTGTCCGATTTCGCCTACCAGGTGATGGCGTGGCGGCTCAGGGCCGCAGAATTCCGCGGGCTCGCCGATTGCGATTTTGCCGCGCTCGGCATTCCGACCGAGGCCGAGTATGTCGCGGCATACTGCCGGCGCACCGGACGCGCGCGGATCGCCGACTGGGACTTCTATCTCATCTTCAACATGTTCCGCATCACCGCGATCCTGCACGGCGTGCACTCGCGCGCGCTGCAGGGCAACGCGGCGAGCGGCAACGCAATGGAGACCGGCGCACGGGCGCAGCGCATCGCGGATGTCGCCTGGGACATGGCGCAGCGCATCGACGACGGAGGACGGTGATGGATTTCGAGTACTCGGGCAAGGTGAAGGATCTGCAAGCGCGCGTCCTGCGCTTCATGGAGGCGAACGTCATTCCGGCCGAACCTGAGTTCGCCGCCGAAGTCGAGGCGAACCGCGCTCGGGGCAATGCGTGGGTGCCGACGCGCGTGATGGAGAGGTTGAAGGCGAAGGCGAAAGCGGATGGGCTGTGGAACCTGTTCCTGCCCGAATCGGAACACGGCGCCGGATTGACCAACCTCGAGTACGCGCCGCTGTGCGAGATCATGGGCCGGTCGTGGATCGCGCCCGAGGCGTTCAACTGCAACGCGCCGGATACGGGCAACATGGAAGTGCTGGTGCGCTACGGCAGCGAGGCGCAGAAGCGGAAATGGCTGCAGCCGCTGCTGGCCGGCGAGATCCGTTCGGCGTTCGCGATGACCGAGCCGGACGTCGCGTCGTCGGACGCGACGAACATCGAGGCGTCGATCGTGCGCGACGGCGACCACTACGTCGTCAACGGCCGCAAGTGGTGGACCACGGGCGGACCGGATCCGCGCTGCCGGATCCTCATCTTCATGGGCAAGTCCGATCCGGCGAACGCCGACCGCCACCGCCAGCAGTCGATGATCCTGATTCCGGTCGACACCCCCGGAGTGAAGCTCGTGCGGCACCTGCCCGTGTTCGGCTACGACAACGCGCCGCACGGGCACGCCGAGTTCGACTTCGTCGACGTGCGCGTTCCCGCGGACAACATGCTGCTCGGCGAGGGGCGCGGCTTCGAGATCGCGCAGGGGCGGCTCGGCCCCGGGCGCATCCACCACTGCATGCGCCTCATCGGCCAGGCCGAGCGCTCGCTCGAAGCCATGTGCCGGCGCGCGGCGACGCGCGTCGCGTTCGGCCGCGCGGTCGCCGACCAGACGGTCACGCAGGAGCGCATCGCCAACGCGCGCATCCTGATCGACCAGGCGCGCCTTCTGGTGCTGCACGCCGCGTGGAAGATGGACACCGCAGGCAACAAGGCCGCGAAGAAGGAGATCGCGATGATCAAGGTGGCTGCGCCGAACATGGCGTGCCAGGTCATCGACTGGGCGATGCAGGCGCACGGCGCGGCGGGCGTGTGCGACGATTTCCAGCTGGCGTTCTTCTACGCGCAGGCACGCACGCTGCGCTTCGCCGACGGTCCCGACGAAGTGCATCGCAACCAGATCGCGCGCCTCGAGCTCGCGCGTTACGCCCGCGCCAAGTGAGCGCGGCGGAACCGGCTCATCAGAGCCCGTAGTAGCCGAACATCAAGCCGTATTCGCTCGGCAGCAGCCGGGCGACAACGTCGGTGATCCACGCCTTCTTGCCGGTGACAATCCGGCGGCGGCCGCGTGCGACGCCGTCGAGGATGGCGCGCGCGCAGTCCTCGACCGGCGTCACGAAAAAGCGCGCGCCCGATTCGACCAGCTTCTTCTCGTAATCGTCGGCGAACTTGCCGAGCGGCGACGCGTGCTTGATGTTGGTGCGGATCCCGCCTGGATGAACGGTCGTCGCCTTGACGCCCGTGTGGCGTAGCTCGCGCCAGAGGCTCTCGGTCAGTCCGCGCACGCCGAATTTCGAGATGTTGTAGGCCGACTGGCCCGGCACGCCGACGAGGCCGAAGATGCTCGACATGTTGACGATGTGCCCCTCGCGCTGCGCGAGCAGCAGCGGCAGGAACGCCTTGGTCCCGTAGATCACGCCCCAGAGGTTGATGCCGAGCAGCCACTCGATCTCTTCGATCGTGCTGTGATCGAACGACGCGGCGAGCGACACGCCGGCGTTGTTGAAGACGTAGTGTGCGGTGCCGAAATCCTGTCGTACGGCATCAGCGTGCGCGAAGACCTCGTCCCGCGCCGACACGTCGACGCGGTACGGGCGCACCTCCGCGCCGTTGCATAGCTGCCGCGTCTCCTCGAGGCCGGTCATGTCGACGTCGGAGAGCGCGAGCCGCGCACCCCGCTGCGCGAGCTGCAGCGCGAGCTCGCGCCCGATCCCGGCGCCCGCGCCGGTGACGACCGCCACTTTACCGAGGTATGGATTCAATCTGTTCTCCCGCCGGGGTTCGGCGCCGGAGCCCTGAACCGGGCGCGCACCGCTGCAGGGTCGGCGAATCGTGAGGAGGATTGCCCGACTGCTTTGGAATTGTAATTTTAACACTCCGTGCCGCGGCGAGTTGCGCGGCGAAGCGCAGTATCCCGCACGTCTGCGGGAGTACCAGGCCGCCCCATGGCAGGCGGGTCCGTCAATCGCGCAGGTCGGGCAGCCGATAGTCGCGAAAGCGCTCGCGCAACGCGGTTTTGAGCAGCTTGCCGGTTGCGGTATGCGGCAGCTCGTCGACGAACGCCACGTCGTCCGGCAGCCACCATTTGGCCACCTTGCCTTCGAGGAACGCGAGGAGGTGCTCGCGCGTGACGTCCTGCCCGGCCTTCCTCACGACGACGAGCAGCGGACGCTCCTGCCACTTGGGGTGCGCGACGCCGATGACGGCTGCCTCGGCGATCGCCGGGTGACCGATCGCCGCATTCTCGAGATCGATCGACGAGATCCACTCGCCGCCGGACTTGATCACGTCCTTCGAGCGGTCGGTGATCTGCATGTAGCCGTCCGGATCGATCGTCGCGACGTCGCCGGTGTCGAAGAATCCGTCACGGTCGAGTAGCGGCCCGCCCGCGTCCTTGAAATAGCCGCTGATGATCCAGGGCCCGCGCACCATCAGGTGGCCGAACGCCTTGCCGTCGTGCGGCAGCCGCCGCCCTTCGTCGTCGCAGATCCTGAGCTCGACGCCGAAGATGCTGCGGCCTTGCTTGGTCTGCAGGTCGAGCCGCTCTTCCAGCGTGCACCCCGCGTGCTTGGGCAGCAGGTTGCATGTCGTGCCGAGCGGAGACATCTCGGTCATGCCCCACGCATGAACGACGAACGCGCCGAACAGCGTCTCGAATTTCGCACTCATCGCGCGCGGTGCCGCGGACCCGCCGATGATGACGCGCCGCAGGGCGCACTCCTCCTTCGGGTCGACGCCTGCCGTCTCGACGTACTGCAGCAGCATCAGCCAGACCGTGGGCACGCCGAGTGCCAGCGTGACCTGCTCGTCGCGCAGGAGCTCGTAGACGCTCCTCCCGTCGAGCGCGGGGCCGGGGAGGACGAGCTTCGTTCCCGCCATCGCGCCGGCATAGGGCATTCCCCACGCGTTGACATGGAACATCGGCACGACCATCAGCAGCGTGTCGGCCGCCGAGACGCCGATGCTGTCGGCGGCGCAGGCGCCATACGAATGCAGGACCGTCGAGCGGTGCGAATAGAGCACGCCCTTCGGATGGCCCGTCGTTCCCGACGTGTAGCAGAGCGAGGATGCCGTGTGCTCGTCGAAAACCGGCCATTCGTAGTCGCTGTCCTGGGCGCCGACGAGCTCCTCGTAGCAGAGGAGATTCGGGATGCTCTGCGCCGGCATGCGCGCGCGGTCGGTCATCGCGACGAATCCCTTGACGGTCCGCATCTTCGCAGCGAGCCGCTCGAGCAGTGGCGCGAACGAAACGTCGAAGAACAGGAATTGGTCCTCGGCGTGGTTGGCGATGTACTCGATCTGCTCGGGGAAGAGCCGCGGATTGATCGTGTGCAGCACCGCGCCCATGCCCGATACCCCATAGTAGAGCTCCATGTGCCGGTAGCCGTTCCAGGCGAGCGTCGCGATGCGCTCGCCGGGTGCGACACCCAGCGCCAGCAGCGCCTTCGCGACCTGCTTCGAGCGCCGATGGATGTCGGCGTACGTGCAGCGATGGATCGGGCCCTCGACGGTCCGCGACACGATCTCGATGCCGCCATGGCACGCATTGGCGTGATCGATCAGCGACGAGATCAACAGGGGGCGGTCCTGGATCAGCCCGGGAAGCATGGGAGCCATGATGGGGTCGTCGGACTTTCAGAAGAAGCGCTTGAGCAGCGCGATCAGCGCGTCGAACCGGCGCCCGTACGGCGGGCGGAACAGCGTGAGACCGTTGTACGCAGCCTGGTGGAACACCGGCTTCTCCTTCGTGAACGCGAGGAATCCCGTTTCGCCGTGATAGGCGCCGGAACCGCTGGCGCCGACGCCGCCGAACGGAAGATTCTCCTGGGCGACGTGCCAGCATGCATCGTTGACGGTGACGCCCCCGGAGATCGTGCCGCGCAGCACGCGGTCGAGGTGCGCGTCGCTCCTGCCGAACCAGTAGAGCGCCAGCGGCCGCGGTCGCGCGTTGATCGAGGCGATCGCCTCGTCCAGCGAATCGTACGGCAGCACCGGCAGGATCGGGCCGAAGATCTCCTCCTGCATCACCGCCATCGCATCGGTGGCGCCGATGAGCGCCGTGGGCTGGAATTTGCGCGGGGCAGCGCCGTCGGGCGCGTTGGTCACGCCGAGCGGAACGGCCGTCGCGCCACGTGCGACCGCATCCTCGACGAGCCCTTCGAGGCGCCGATAGTGCCGATCGTCGACGATGCTCGTGTAATCGGGACTCGCGGCGGACGCGGGATACAGCTTCGCGACCGCGCCGCGCAGTGCAGTCACGAACGCGTCGACGCGTGCGCGCGGCACCAGCGCGTAATCGGGCGCGACGCAGGTCTGGCCGGCGTTGAGAAGCTTGGCGAATGCAATTCGCGGCGCGGCCTCGGCGAAGTCGCAGTCGGCGTCGAGGATCGCGGGCGACTTGCCGCCGAGCTCGAGCGTCACCGGCGTGAGGTTCTGCGCCGCGGCGAGCGCAACCTGACGGCCAACCGCAGTGGAGCCGGTGAAGAACAGGTGATCGAAGGCAAGCGTCGCGAACGCGCGGCCGACCTCGACATCACCCGGGACCACCGCGAATTCGTCGGCGGCGAACGTCGCGGCGACGATCTCCTCCAGCAGCTCGGAAAAGCGCGGCGTGAGCTCGCTCGGCTTCAGCAGCACGCGATTGCCCGCGGCGAGCGCCGCCGCCGCCGGCAGCATGCCGAGCTGGAACGGATAGTTCCACGGGCTGATGACTCCGATCACGCCGAGCGGCTGACGGATGATCTCGCTGCGCGCCGGCAGCAGATGCGCAGGGGTCGCGACCCGCCGCGGCCGCATCCAGCGGCCCACGTGCCGGCGCATGTGCCGCAGCGCCGAGACCACGAGGAATATTTCCGCGAGATCGGTTTCGTGGCGCGAGCGGTGGCCGAAATCGGCTGAGATCGCGGCAACGATCTCGTTCTGGTGTTCGTCGGTCGCGCGCAGCAGGCGGTCGAGCCGGCCGACGCGGGCCTCGCGCGACGGATTCATCTCGGCGGCAAAGGCGCGGCGCTGCGCGGCGAAGAGCTCGTGCAGGCGCGCGATCGGCGCGGCTGCGGCCGGCGGCGCTTCGTCGGCCAGCACGGGATCGAGGCGGTCGTTCACGGGGGCTCCGGTGGATCGGGGACGGCAACCTTGGATGAAACAGGTCTTTTGCCCGTGGGTCAACCCAGCAAGGAGCCGAGCCGTGCGTCAGGGCCCGGCCCGTAGAGACGAAGATCTGCCCTTGGTGGCCGCGCGCTGTACCGATCACACGTCATCCTGGATGATTGGAGGCTCCCAGGGGCGTTGACGGACGGGAGTTTCCTCACTCGCTCGTGCGGGAAACCTGCGGGAACTCGTTCGCGCACGATCTGTCGCAGCCATTGTGAAATGCTCCTTAGCGAGCCACTCCACGGAGAGGGCGACCGATGTCGAAAACCAGCCTCGACGAGCGTGAGCTGCGGCCTTTGGTTCGCGCGATCGAGCGCAGAGAGGAGGAGTTGCGCCGCGAGATCGCCGAGGAACGCGAACGCGCCGCCGCGGAGGGGTTTTCCGAACTCGCGGAACACGCCGGCGACGCGGTCGACCAGGCATTTGCCCGCATTCGCGCCGGGATCGAGCATCAAAGGATCGATGGCCACGTCGCCGAGATCCGTGAACTCGAGGCAGCGCGCGGCAGGTTGGAGAGCGGCGTCTTCGGAATATGCCTGGATTGCGGCGAGCCCATCGATCGAGCGAGGCTCAAGGTGTCTCCCGCGGCCGCACGATGCGCCATCTGCCAGGCTCGCCTTGAACATGCTAGGGCTGTCCGGCATTGAAGGCGGCCCCTTGCGATACGTTGAACACGCGGACCGGTGAAGCGCTAGGCAGCCGGAGGTGAACGGGTCGAATCATCGGCGGCATCATCGATTTGCCGCGACCAGCGCTCGAGAAATTCGGCAGCGCGCTTCTGCCCGCCCAGGCCGAATGCGAGCGCCAGACCGAGCGCGATTGCGGCAATGACAATGAGGAACGTCTGCCGGATGATGTCGCCCAGACCCAGCTGATCGAGCGCGATCAGGGTGACGAAAACCATAATGGCGTAGAGCGACAGTCGACCGAGGGTCTCCGCTTCGCGGACGCCGATGTTCTTGCAATATGCCGTGAGCGCCACGCTGACGAATCGCGCAAAATAGGCGCCGAAGGCTAGGATCAGTACGGCAACCATCACTTTGGGAACGAACAGAACTATGTGACCGATCAGATCGGTCACATAGGCGAGCCCCATGCTGTTGAACGCGACCATCAGCGCAGCGAGTATCACCAGCCAGTAGAACAGCTGGCCGAGCACCCATATGGTGTCGACTTTGCCGCCCCCCTGTTGCAGGAACGCATCGACACCCGCTTTTTCCGTCACCACGTTGAAATTGATCGCGCGCAGCCCCTTCTCGACCGCGAAGCGGACGCCCTTGGCGATGAGCCATCCCGCAAGCAGAATCACGATCGCGAGCATCACACGCGGCAGGAATTCGCCAACCTGGTGCAGCGATGTCTTAACCGGCTCGAGCAGCATTTCCATGTTGTCCATCGCGTTCTCCAGTACGTTTGTGACTTGTTTCGCATCCAACCGACGCGCGGAAGCGTGCCGGAGCCGCACCGGCATCGCGCGCGGCCCAAACCGGTCATCTCATGGTCGCCACCAAGTCCGCAAGTCCGCGCAGTGGCAGCCCCACCCACGCCGGCCGGTTGTCGACCTCGTATGCGAGCTCGTAGCAGACCTTTTCCAACAGGAACAACGCGAGCAGGTCGTTTCCCTCGGCGCGTGGCAGCGGCAGGCCTGCAGCGCGCGCGACCTCCTCGTAGCCGTCGAGGAATGTGCGGCGGGCCTCGTCCCGCCACTCTCGACCGAGCTGCAATAGATCGTCGTGCACATCGGGTCGATTCCGGCTGGCACGGTCCAGCGCCGAATGCATCGCATAGTCGAATGAGCGCAGCATGCCGGCAACGTCGGCGAGCGGTGACAGCTTCTCGCGCCGCTCGGCCAGGGTGCGCGCCGGCTCACCTTCGAAGTCGACGATCACAAAATCGTTCTGAACGATCAGCACCTGACCAAGATGAAGGTCCCCGTGCACTCTGGTCTTGTGGCCTGCGCCCTCATCCGCGGCGTGCGCATCGATGCGCGCGAGCAGCGCGTTGCGTTCGCGCAGAGCAGGCTCCGCCAGCACCCGCGCCGGTGCCGGCAGCGCCGAGAGCCGATGCGAGAGGCGGTCGAGCGCCGCCTCCGCGCCGGCGTGTGCGCGGCGCGCCCAGGCGGCAGTGTCGTTCGGGCCGATCGGCTCCGGATCGAATGCCGGATCGCCCGTGCGGCGCGCCAGTGCCGCGTGCAATTGAGCCGTCCGCACGCCCAGCGTCCGAATGAGCGCAAGATAGCCGCCGTGCGCTTCGGAGGCCGGCTCGGCAGGCGCGGCTGACCGCCCGCGCTCGAAGAAACGATCGAGATAATCGAGTGTGTACTGCCAGGCGTCGCCCTGGTGGTCGACATACCCCTGCAGCAACGCGAGCGTCGTCACCTGTCCGGCTCCGTCGACGTGCTCGATCGTGCCGGCAACCGGCACGCTGTTCGGAAATCGTGCAACTTCGGTCAGGAAGCGACCGATCTCGGCTTCCGGGTTGACGCCAGGCTGCAGCCTTCGGTACGCCTTCAGGAAAAGCCGCTCGCCCAGCGTAACGATCGTGTTGCTGCTGAGTGCCGCAGGAAGAGTCAACTTCAGGTCGGCGATCTCGTCCCCGCCCAGTGCGCTGAACGCAGCGGTCGGCACACAGCGAAGCACCCCCTTCGTCGTCTTGATTTCGGCGCGGGCGCCGATCGCCTCGACCAGCGCGCGGCAGAACCACTCGTCGCCGAATGCGTCGGCCATGATCCCCACGCTGGCCTGCTGCCTCACCTTGGCGACCGTCAGGGGCGCGAGCGCGCGCAACGGTTCCTCGCCACCGTCCTCCCAGGCAAGGGTCAGCGGCACAAAATAGTTCTGCGCCTCGCCCCCTTCCGGCTCGACCTGCGCGATCGCGACGAGCCAGGTCCGAGCCTCCCGCTCCCAAAGCGCGTATTCGCTCAGCGTCACGCGCCGTACAGGAGTGCCCTTCCCGCCGAACCATCGTCGTCCGGAAATGAAATTGGGCAGCACTTCGCGCTCGAACTGCGCACGCACCTTCTCCGACATCGCGATGCGCCACGGCACCACACGGTCGCGAAACAGGCTCGTCCAGCCGTCGAACAGCACCAGCACCGGCAGCTCGTCGCGAACCGTGCGCTCCTCGTGCCACGCTGGAACTTCCTCTCCGGCGGCGAGCTGAAACCACAGGAAACCGTAGCCGCCCAGTGTCAGCAGATACGGGAGATCGCCGATCGGTGGAAAAGGCGTACGGCCGATGAGCTCCACCGGAACACGCCCCTTGAAGCGCGCAAGGTCGAGCTCGACCGGCTGCGCGGAGCGTGCAAGATTGGCCACGCAAAGGATGATTTCATCTCCATGCTCCCGCAGATAGGCAAGAATCTTGCGATTGCCTGGTTTCGGGAACGTGAGCGTCCCGCGACCAAATGCAACCGATGACGCACGCACGGCGAGCATGCGCCGAGTCCAGTTGAGCAGCGACGAGGAGTCGCGCAGCTGCGCTTCCACGTTGACGGCCTCGTAGCCGTAGATTGCGTCCATGACCGGCGGCAGGTACAGGCGCTGCGGATCCGCGCGTGAGAACCCGGCATTGCGTTCCGGCCGCCATTGCATCGGCGTGCGTACGCCGTCCCGATCGCCAAGATAGATGTTGTCGCCCATGCCGAGCTCGTCCCCGTAGTAGAGGACCGGAGACCCTGGCATCGACAGCAGCAGGCTGTTCATCAGCTTGATCCGGTTGATGTCGTTCTCGAGCAGGGGCGCGAGCCGGCGGCGGATTCCCAGGTTGATGCGCGCGCGCGGATCCGCCGCGTACATCTGGTACATGTAGTCGCGTTCCCTGTTCGTCACCATCTCGAGCGTGAGCTCGTCGTGGTTGCGCAGGAAGATCGCCCACTGGCAGTTCTCGGGAATATCCGGCGTCTGCTGCATGATCTCGGTGATCGGGTATCGGTCCTCCTGCGCGATCGCCATGTACATGCGCGGCATCAGCGGAAAGTGATATGCCATATGGCATTCGTCGCCCTCGCCGAAATATTCGCGCACATCCTCTGGCCATTGGTTCGCCTCGGCCAGTAGCAGACGGTTCGGATAGTGCGCATCGACGAGCGCGCGCAATTCCTTGAGCACGGCGTGGGTTTCGGGAAGGTTTTCGTTGTTGGTGGCCTCGCGCTCGCAAAGATACGGAATTGCATCGAGGCGGAATCCGTCTACACCCAGGTCGAGCCAGTAGCGCATTACCCGGAAGATCGCCTTCCTCACCTGCGGATTGTCGAAATTGAGATCCGGCTGATGACTGAAGAAGCGATGCCAGTAATACTCCTTCGCAACATCGTCCCACGCCCAGTTCGATTTCTCGGTGTCGGTGAAGATGATGCGGGTTCCGGCATACTTGTCCGGGTTTTCGCTCCATACGTAGAAATTTCGCTTCGGCGATCCCTTGGGCGCGCGCCGCGCCGCCTGGAACCATGCGTGCTGGTCCGACGTGTGGTTCACGATGAGCTCGGTGATGACCCGCAGGTCGCGCCGGTGCGCTTCGCGCACGAACGCATGGAAATCCGCGCGGGTGCCGTAGGAGGGGTGCACGTTGCGATAGTCGGCCACGTCATAGCCGTCGTCGCGCAGCGGCGACGGATAGAACGGGAGCAGCCAGATCGTGTTGACGCCGAGGTCCTTGACGTAGTCGAGCTTCTCGGTAAGACCGCGAAAGTCACCGATCCCGTCGTCGTTGGAATCGTAGAACGCCTTGACGTGCATCTGGTAGATGACGGCGTCCTTGTACCAGTGCGAGTCCGGTCCGGCCGCCGTCGTCGCCTTCGCATTAGTCACCACACTCGAATTGCCGCGCATTCTCGTGCCGTCAGAGGAAATAATCGAAATCGCGCTCGGTGCGCACGCGCCGGCGCACGCGGAAGATGTGTGCTGGCGATCGCGCCGGATCGAGCAGAACGAAGTTGCGCGCGCCGCTCCACAGAAACCGCGCGTCGGTCAGCGCATCGTGAACCTGGAACGGCCGGGTATCGTCGAGACCCAATGCCTCGAGGTCGAGCGTGGCCCACCCCGATTGGACGTGATGTGGATCGAGGTTGACCACCACGAGAACGGAATTCGCGCCATCGACGTCACTCTTTCCGAAGCAGATCAGCTGGTCGTTGTCCACGGGAAAGAATCGAAGCCCATGGTCCTGCTGCAGTGCGGGGTTGTCGCGCCGTGCCGCATTGACACGACCGATGAAGCCGGCCAGGCTGTCGTCGCGAGCGAGATCCCAGTGCCGCAGCTGATATTTCTCTGAGTCGAGGTACTCCTCCGTCCCCGGCTCGCGCGGGCTCCGCTCCATGAGCTCGTAGGCCGGGCCGTAGAGGCCGTAGCTCGCCGCCAGCGTGGCGGCAAGCACGACCCGCGCCATGAATGCCGCGCGCCCGCCGAACTGGAGGTACTCGGGCAGGATGTCCGGCGTGTTTGGCCAGCAGTTGGGTCGGAAGTAGTCGCGGCCCGGCCCCCGCATCAGTTCGGTAAAATAATCGGTTAGCTCCTCCTTGGTGTTGCGCCACGTGAAATAGGTATACGACTGGGTGAATCCCAGCTTCGCAAGTCGGTGCATCACTTTCGGCCGCGTGAAGGCCTCGGCGAGGAAGATCACATCGGGATGCTCGCGCTTCACCCGCTCGATCACCCACTCCCAGAAGGAAAACGGTTTGGTGTGCGGATTGTCGACCCGGAAGATGCGGATGCCCTCGCCGATCCAGAAGTAGACGACGTCGGCAAGCTCGCGCCAAAGATCGGCCCATTGCGGCGCCTCGAAGTTGAACGGGTAGATGTCCTGATATTTCTTCGGCGGATTCTCGGCGTACTGCACCGTGCCGTCCGGGCGCCACCGGAACCACTGCGGATTGGCGCCAACGTAAGGGTGGTCGGGCGCGCATTGGAACGCGATGTCGAGCGCCACCTCGAGCCCGAGCTCGCGGGCCCGCGCCACCAGCCGGCGAAAGTCCTCGCGCGTCCCGAGTGCCGGATGCAAAGCGGTGTGACCGCCCTCGGCGGCGCCGATCGCCCACGGGCTGCCGACATCGTCGGCCGCAGCGACCAGCGCGTTGTTGCGGCCCTTTCGCAGGCCGCGCCCGATCGGGTGGACCGGCGGAAGGTAGACTACGTCGAACCCCATGTCCGCAACATAAGGCAGCCGCGCCTCGCAATCGCGGAACGTGCCGTGAGTGGCGGCGTCCGCTCCACAGGAGCGAGGAAACATCTCGTACCAGGCGCCGAATCGCGCACGCTCGCGGTCGACGACGAGTGGGTACTCGATCGGGCAAATCGTCGCGAACCGGCGATCCGGATGGTTCGCCGCGAGCTCGGCAAGCTCGTCGTCGAGACCGACCGACCGCAGCGCGTCGGGATCCGTCTCTTCGCGCAGGCGCTTCGCCCACGCGCCGAGGCGGCGGCGGTCGTCGCCGTCCGCGCGTTTCGCAGCTCCGGCAATCAGCTCGGCGCCGACCCGTGCCGCGACACGCAAGTCATCTGCCTCGATCCGTCGCCCGAATTCATGACGCCACGACAAAAACGGGTCGACCCAAGCGATCACCGTGTAGCGGTAGCGGCCGACCGTTGTCACCGCAAACACGCCGCGAAAGCGGTCGTTGCCCAGTGCGACCATGGCCGACTCATGCCACTCGCTCTCGTCCTCGCGCCGGTGGCGGAGGCGGCACACGACGATGTCGTGGCCATCGGTAAAGCAGTCGGCCTCGACCTCGACCCGGTCGCCCACGATGCGCTTGACCGAAAAGCGGCCGCCGTCAACGGCCGGCACGATGCCTTCGACGACGGCACGGCATCGGCCGTCCCCCGGAGTGTCGGATGCGGTTCCCATCGCTATCGTGTCAGCGTGATCCTGGTTTGAAGTAGACGACTGCGAGGGGCGGAAGCGTCATCGCCGCAGAATGGTATCGCCCCTGCGCTGGCACCGGCGCCGCCTCGACGCCGCCGAGATTGCCCGCGCCGCTGCCGCCGTAATGCGCGGCGTCGCTGTTCAGGATCTCGCGCCAGTATCCGCCTTCCGGCAGCCCGACCACGTAGTTGTGCCGCGGCACCGGCGTGAAATTGCAGACCACGAGAATCGGCGGTCCGGCTCGCGGCCGGCGCAGGAAACTCAGCACGCTGCCCTCGGCGTCGTGGCAATCGATCCATTCGAAGCCCGCATTTGCAAAATCCTGCTCGTACAGGGCAGGCTCGGCGCGGTACAGCGCGTTGAGATCCGAGACCCAGCGCTGCGCCCCGGAGTGTTCGGGATACTGCAGCACCCACCATTCCAGCCCCTCGTCGTGCGCCCATTCCCGCCGCTGGCCGAACTCGCTGCCCATGAACAGCAGCTTCTTTCCCGGATGCGCCCACATGTAGCCGTACATCAGGCGCAGGTTCGCGAACTGCTGCCACGTGTCGCCCGGCATCTTGCCGAGCAGCGAGCCCTTGCCGTGCACTACCTCATCGTGCGACAGCGGCAGCACGAAATTCTCGAAAAACGCGTACCAGATCGAGAAGGTGAGGCGATCGTGATGATACTTCCGGTAGATCGGCTCCTGCCGCAGGTAGTCGAGGGTATCGTGCATCCAGCCCATGTTCCATTTCATGCCGAAGCCGAGCCCGCCCGCATAGACCGGGCGGGAGACCATCGGCCATGAGGTCGACTCCTCGGCGATCACCTGCACGTCCGGATGGTCGCGATAGGCGGCCTCGTTGAGGAGGCGAAGAAACTCGATCGCCGCCAGGTTTTCGCGGCCGCCGAAGGCATTGGGAATCCACTCGCCCTCCTTGCGCCCGTAGTCGAGATACAGCATCGACGCAACGGCGTCCACACGCAGGCCGTCGATGTGGTAGACGTCGAGCCAGAACAGCCCGCTCGACAGAAGGAATCCGCGCACCTCGTTCCGGCTGTAGTTGAAGATCGAGCTGTTCCACTCGGGGTGAAAGCCCTGCCGTGGATCGGCGTGCTCGTACAGGTGCGTCCCGTCGAAATACGCGAGGCCGTGAGCATCCGTCGGAAAATGTGACGGCACCCAGTCGAGGATGACGGCAATGCCGTGCTGGTGCAGCACGTCGATCAGATACATGAAATCCTGCGGCGCACCGTAGCGCGCCGTCGGCGCAAAGTACCCGGTCGTCTGGTAGCCCCAGGAGCCATAGAAAGGGTGCTCGGTGACGGGGAGCAGCTCGACGTGCGTGAAGCCAAAAGCACGCACGTACTCGGCCAACGGGTGCGCGATTTCGCGGTAGGTGAGCAGTCGATTCCCGTCACCGCGACGCCACGAGCCGAGATGCACTTCGTAGATTGATATCGGCGCGTCGAGCGCATTGCGGGCACGGCGCGTCGCCATCCAGTCGGCGTCGCCCCAATCGTACTCGAGCGTCCAGGCGCGCGACGCGGTGAGCGGCGGCACCTCCGTACACTTGGCGAACGGGTCGGCCTTGTCCATCGTGTAGCCGCCATCCGCCGACACGATGCGGAATTTGTACGCGTCGCCCCGGCCGACGCCGGCGACGTCACCTTCCCACACGCCCGAATTGTCGTCCCGCGGAGCCAGTCGATGGCTGTCCGCGCTCCATGCGTTGAATTCGCCGATCACGGAGACTGCGGATGCGTTCGGAGCCCAGACGCGAAAGGTCGCCGCCGTCCTGCCGAGCAGGCATCCCATCACGTCATACAGATGGCCGTGAGTGCCTTCACGGAAGAGATAGATGTCCTGTTCGCCGAGCAAGGTTCCCCCTTTCCTTGCCTGAGGATGACGCGCCACGCGTGCTCCGCCCCCGGACCTTCACCTGGCGATCATCGGCATCACACCATGAGCCGCCCACGCTCGCGCGCCGGTCCATGCTTCACCATCGTACCGGCAAACTTGCTTGACCGTGGCCCCGAGATGAAAGTTCCGCGTCATGAAGCGCGCCGGAGCGCCGCCCGCCTTCGCGATGTGCCCCGTTTTCGGAGCAGGCTACGCCTGCTGCGACGCTCGATGGTTCCCGCGCGGCACCGCGAACAGGCGGGTACGGGAGCGCAAGGCGTGGTGGGCGAGCAGAAAGCATGCCGCATTCCATGATTGCCCGATCATGCCCCTCGGTGCAAGGGTCTTGCCATGCAACCATTCGTTGAATGCCCAGCCCGAAAGGGAGTTCGCGCGCGCCAGCGCGACGAGCTCGCTTCGGGCAAGGGCGCCAAGCCCCGTCTCGGCCAGCGCAACTGTCCAGAGCGCCCCGATGAACGGCCAGATCCCGCCGTTATGGTACTGCCAGACGAGGTTCTGCCGATGTCGCGACATGTAGGGACGCCACAGGAGACTTCGCTCGGCAATCGGATCGCACACCGCACGCACCGGATATGGATCGTTCACCCGCGCCCGCGCGAGCGCCCGGATGATCCGGTGCGCGGACTCCTCGTCGGCAAGACCACAGAGAATGGCGAGGACGTTTCCGAACACGTCGCCCTCTTCCCCAAAAAAAGAGAAGTTGACGAAGCTGAGATAAAGATCCCGGTTGCGTGTTCCCTTGCGCGCGTAGTGCGTCAGCAGGCGCGCGCGCCGGTAGTCGGCAATGTTGCCGGCAAATGGATGGAAAAGCTGGTTGAAGCTCCGCTTCGTCTCGGCTACGCCAGGAAGCCGGTGAATACGCTTCACCAAGTACCAGAGCGCGTTCGTGTACAGCACGAAGCCCGAGCGCGGCATGATGTCGGCCCAGTCGCTTGCTTCGTTTTGCTGCAGCAGAAAGAAGCGCTGGTGCTCCTGGCAGGAGAGCCAGGCGATCGCCCGCTCGATATTGGCCGACAGCCGCGCCGACAGCCGGGCGCCCGGATCCCACCGCTCGAGCAGTGCGACTGCGATCAACCACCAGAGCGTGGCATCGATGCAGCCCAGATACCAAAAATCAGCCTCGTCCCGGAACGGATCGACGAACTTGGGAAGCTGGCCGTTGCGCGCCTGGTACCTGGCGAGCGTCAACAGGCCGGTAGGGGCCTCGCGCCGCAGTCGCTCGTCCCCGGACACCGCCATCCCGAGGGCACATATCGACGCATCCCGCCCGAAAATGGCAGCATAGCCGCGGGCCGCGGCGGCCGCGGACGGGGTAGCCGCCAGAATGCCCGCCTGGGAAAGATTCCGCCGAAGAAGCAGCCGGGCGTGCGTACAGCACTCGGCGACGAGTTCCGGATCCGTGAGGGGCGGGGCGCAAGCCGTCACGGGCCGAAGGTTAGCGCAGTACCTCGGACGGAGCGAATTTTCGCGTTGAGCGGCTCACAAATGCCACCGGAGCAGGCACGCGGCACGCCGGACCCGCGGTCGCCAGCAATGCACCTGCGCTTCGCCGTACCCATGGCACGATCGAGCCGTAGTCGAAGCGGATGACGAGTTCCATGCGCATCGCCACCCGCCCGCGCACACCCTCGACGATACGCACTGCAGCGCTCATCAGAGAGCGGCATCAAGTCGATGATCCGCGCGGTCCCCTCTCCGGTCTCGAATTCGGTTTCCAGGACAAGTGTGCCGTCGCGGTATCTGCGCTGCACATTCATCGCTTCCGCAACGGGCGCGATCAGCCAACGGCCGTGCTCGGGAGAACCCAGTAACGCAGCGAAGCACGCACCCGAATCGAATCGGGGCGAGCAAAGCCAATCGATGGAACCGTCACGCCCGACCAAGGCGGCCGTATGGCGGTCGCCAATCAGCGCATATTCTTCGATCCGGTTCGGCATCGACTCCCCTGGCGCCGCACGATCGGCGGTGTGGCGCATTCAACGCGCCCGCCCCGCTGGCTAACCGGATGGTACCCCGGCTTTCGACGACCCGACTTTGGCAACGGTTGCAATACACATGCTCCGGGGGGCGATCGGAGACGGCCCTCCTTCCCGATTCCAGGTGACCGACCGCATCATTGGACGGCCCCCATCGACGGTACGCCGGGCGGATTATTGGGTCTTGCCCGCTTCGCGGGGCACCACCTTGGCAAATTCGACCCCTCCGGACGCACACGGATTCCGGCCGATGGTATCCGCCGCATGGACTGGAACGCATGCCGTTACCTCGATCTTCGGGTTCCTCGCGTACACTTCGGCTCGTCCCTCCGCCGCCGGGGGCGAACCGCCGAGCCATCGAGCGGTGCGTGGAATCGACCGCAGGATCGCGCGCCCGTCATAGCACACGGCGGGATTGCAATTGGCCCATCGTATGCCTACCCTCGTCATCGTCGGCCGGCCGAACGTCGGCAAGTCGACGCTGTTCAATCGCCTCACCCGGACGCGGGCAGCGCTGGTCGCCGACTTTCCGGGATTGACCCGCGACCGGCACTACGGCCTCGCCCGCCGCGGCGAGCGCTCGTTCATCGTCGTCGACACCGGCGGCTTCGAGCCGGTCGCGAAGGACGGCATCCTGCACGAGATGGCGAAGCAGACGCGCGCGGCGATCGCCGAGGCCGACGTCATCGTCTTTCTCGTCGACGCGCGTACGGGCGCTAGCACCGCAGGACCGCGAGATCGCCGAGCTCTTGCGCCGCGCCGGCCGCCCGGTCGTCCTCGCGGTCAACAAGGCCGAAGGCATACCGCCCGCGAGCGCCGTCGCCGAATTCCACGAGCTCGGGTTGGGCACGCCTTATCCGATCTCGTCGGCGCATGGCGAGAACGTCGATCTGCTGGTCGAGATCGCACTCAGTCACGTGCCGCCGCGTGCCTCCGCCGCGAATGCGGAGGACGGCGAGGACGGCGAGGACGACGAGGACGACGCGAATCGCGCGGTCCGTGTCGCCGTCGTCGGCCGCCCGAACGTCGGCAAGTCGACGCTCGTCAACACGCTGCTCGGCGAGGAGCGCGTCATCGCGTTCGACGAGCCGGGAACGACGCGCGATGCGATCTATCTCGACTTCGAGCGTGATGGGCGCCGCTACACGCTGATCGACACCGCGGGCGTGCGTCGCCGCGGGAAGATGCTCGAAGCCGTCGAGAAATTTTCCGTGGTGAAGACGCTGCAGGCGATCGAGGACGCCAACGTCGTCGTGCTGCTCGTCGACGCAGCCGACGGCATCACCGAGCAGGATGCGCATCTCGCCGGATTCATCCTCGAAGCGGGCCGCGCGCTGGTCGTCGGAATCAACAAATGGGATCGCGTCCCGACCGCGGAGCGCGATGACGTGAAGCGCGACATCGACCGCAAGCTGGGTTTCCTCGCGTTCGCGCACCAGCATTTCATCTCGGCGCGCGAGGGCAAAGGCATCAAGACGCTGCTGGGATCGGTCAACGCCGCGTACGCGGCGGCGATGGCGAAGCTGCCCACGCCCAAGCTCACCCGGGCGCTCATGGCCGCGGTCGAGCGGCAGCAGCCGCCCCGCGCCGGCATGGGCCGCCCGAAGCTCCGGTACGCGCACCAGGGCGGCCGCAATCCCCCTCTCATCATCGTGCACGGGAGCGCGCTGGGGAGCCTTCCGGCCTCGTACCGGCGCTATCTGGAACATTTCTTCGCCGACGCGTTCAAACTGCGCGGAACGCCGCTTAGGATACAATTCAAGACCGGCGCCAACCCGTACGCCGACGTGCGCCCGGGCCCGCGCCGGCGTTGAACCTGCGGCAGCCGCCTCCATCCGGGGGCAATGCGCGGCCCGACCGCGCGAACGGCCCTCGCGGCCGTCCAACAACAACGGCGGAGCTAACGATGAGCAACAAAGGGCAAATGCTACAAGACCCATTCCTCAACACGCTGCGCAAGGAACACGTGCAGGTGTCGATCTATCTCGTCAACGGCATCAAGCTGCAGGGTCAGATCGAATCGTTCGATCAATACGTCGTACTGCTCAAGAACACCGTCACCCAGATGGTGTACAAGCACGCGATCTCGACCGTCGTTCCGGCGCGCGCGGTCGCCATGCCGCATCACGTGCCGCCGGGCGAAACCGACGGTTGACCGTCAGCGCCCGCCGCTCGCTCGCTGCGCCACGCGGCCACTTGGCCGGGGCCGCGGCCCGCGTACGTTTCGACATCTAGATGTTCGAGCGCCCTTCCGGCGGTGATCGCGCGCTCCTCGTGGCGCTCGACTTCGGCACCGGCGACCTGACCGAGCGCCTGGCCGAGCTCGACGCGCTCGCCGTATCGGCAGGAGCAACGGTCATCGGCGCCGTGACCGGCCGCCGCCAGCGGCCCGATGCCGCTACCTATGCCGGCAAGGGCAAGATCGAGGAGATCGGCGCGCGCCGCGTCGAGGGAAACGCCGACGTCGTCATCATCGACCACGCGCTCTCCGGCGCGCAGCAGCGCAACCTCGAGCGCGCGCTGCAATGCCGCGTGATCGACCGCACGAGCCTCATCCTCGACATCTTCGCGCTTCGCGCGCGCAGCGCCGACGGCAAGCTTCAGGTGGAGCTCGCCCAGGTTAAGCACCAGCTGACGCGCCTCGTCGGCGGATGGACCCACCTCGAGCGGCAGAAGGGCGGCATCGGATTACGCGGCCCGGGCGAGAAGCAGCTCGAAACCGACCGCCGGCTGCTCGGCAACCGCGTCAAGATCCTGAACGAGCGGCTCGATCACGTGGCCCGGCAGCGCATCACGCAAAGCCGCACCCGCCGGCGCGCGTCGGTGCGCACGGTAGCACTCGTCGGCTACACGAACGCCGGCAAGTCGACGCTGTTCAACCGTCTGACGCGCGCCCGCACCTTCACGGCGAACCAGCTGTTCGCGACGCTCGACACCACGCTGCGCAAGATCTACGTGCCACACGCCGATCCGATCGTGCTCTCGGATACCGTCGGCTTCATCCGCGATCTCCCGCACGACCTCATCGCGGCATTCCGCGCGACGCTGTCGGAGGCCGCCGACGCGGACCTGCTGCTGCACGTCGTCGACGCCGCCCATCCCGATCGCGAAGCTCAGATCGCCGCGGTCGACGCGGTGCTCTCGGAGATCGGCGCCGACTCCGTGCCGCAGATTCGCGTCTTCAACAAGATCGACGTCGGGGGCGAGACCCCCGGCGTGACGCGTGACGAGTCTGGTATAATTTGCGCCGTTCGATTGAGCGCGCTCACCGGCGCGGGCTGCACCGATTTGCGCGATGCGCTCGCGCTGCGCTTTCCGGCCGATGTCGCGCACGCCGGCGCCCGCGCGGTGCCTGCCCTCGATGGCTGACGGCGCACCCGCCCGACCGATTCCCCAGGCAACCTTGCGCATGCAATTTACATGTCGCTGAACGATCCCCAGTGGGGCAAGCGCGGCAACAACAGCGGCCCGCCCGATCTCGACGAGATCTGGCGGAGCTTCACGCGCCGGCTTTCCGAGTTGTTCGGCCGCAGGGGCCCGCCCGGTGAGCCGTCTCCCGAAGGTCCCGGCCCCGGCTCCGGTTCGCCTCGCCTGCCGCTGTCCGGCGCCGGCATCCTCGTCGCGCTGATCGTCCTCGTCTGGGCCGCGAGCGGCGTCTACATCGTCGACGAGGGCCGCCGCGGCGTGGTCACCCGGTTCGGCAAGTACACCGAGACGACGCCGGCCGGCGCGCATTGGCACCTGCCGTTCCCGATCGAGGCGGTCGAGGTCGTCGACTTCTCGGGATCGCGCCGGGTCGAGGTCGGCTATCGCGGCAACGCCAAGAACAAGCGGGACAACGAAGCGCTGATGCTGACCGATGACGAAAACATCATCGAGATCCAGTTCGCGGTCCAGTACAACCTCAAGAGCGCCGAGGCCTACCTCTTCCAGGTGAGGAAGCCCGACCAGATCGTCCAGTTCGTCGCGCAGACGGCGATGGGCGAAGTCGTCGGCAAGGCCAAGATGGACTTCGCGCTCTACGAAGGCGGCGAGCAGATCGCGGAGTCGGCGCGCAAGCTCATGCAGGAGATGCTCGACCGTTACCAGACGGGCATCTTCGTGCAGAAGGTCGCGCTGCAGAGCGTGCAGCCGCCGGACAAGGTGCAGGCTGCGTTCGACGACGCGGTCAAGGCGGGACAGGACCGCGACCGGTTCCGCAACGAGGGCCAGTCCTACGCCAACGACGTCGTGCCGCGCGCCCGCGGCAATGCCTCGCGCCTGCTCGAGGAGGCCAACGGCTACCTCGCGGCGGTGGTGCAGAAGGCCGAGGGCGATGCGTCGCGCTTCCGCCAGATCCTTACCGAGTACTCTAAGGCTCCAGGGGTCACCCGCGAACGCCTCTATCTCGACGCGATGCAACAGATCTTCAGCGCGTCGAGCAAGGTGCTGGTCGACCAGAAGGCGGGCGGCAGCCTCCTGTACCTGCCACTCGACAAGTTGATCCAGCAGACCGGGCCCGCGACATCGGTGACGACGGACCCGGCGGCGCCGCGGACCGCGGCTCCTGCCGAGGCGCCGGCGGCGGTCGAGCCCGGCCGATCGCGCGATGCATTGCGCAGTCGTGAACGCGAGGGAGAACCGCGATGAAATTCGCGATGCCCCTCCTCGCCCTCGTCGTCGCGCTGCTGCTCGTCGCCTCGCAGTCGCTCTACACGGTCGACCAGACGAAATACGCGATCAAGTTCCAGCTGGGCGAGATCGTCGAGACGCAGCCGGACGCCGGCCTCTACGTGAAGGTGCCATTGCTGCAGAACGTGAAGTTCTTCGACAAGCGCATTCTGCTGCTCGACAACCCGGAGCCTGACCGAATCACGACCTCGGAGAAGAAGCCGCTGCTGATCGACTTCTTCGTGCTCTGGCGCATCACGGACGCCGGGCAGTTCTACCGCAGCATGCAGCAGGGCGACGAGGACGTTGCGCGCGGGCGGCTGTCGAACACGGTCCGCTCGAACCTGCGCGAGGAGATCAACAAGCGCACCGTGCACGAGGTGATCTCGACCGAGCGCGACAAGATCATGGCGACGACCCGGCAGAAGGCCGATGCCGACGCCAAGACGTTCGGCGTCGAGATCGTCGACGTGAGGCTGCGCCGCGTCGAGCTTCCGCCCGATGTGACCGGCAAGGTCTACGATCGAATGGAGTCCGAGCGGCGGCGGGTGGCCAACGAGCTGCGCTCGAACGGCCAGGCCGACTCCGAGAAAATCCGTGCCGACGCCGACCGCCAGCGCGAGGTCATCCTCGCCGACGCCTACCGGCAGGCGCAGAAGCTCAAGGGC
Organism: uncultured beta proteobacterium; assembly: GCA_963846855.1. GTDB lineage: Bacteria > Pseudomonadota > Gammaproteobacteria > Burkholderiales > Casimicrobiaceae > CAIWHR01. The sequence goes on along the minus strand of CAWJXK010000008.1, from coordinate 792,664 downwards.
GAAGGCGACGCGAAGGCCGCGGCTATCTACGCGCAGGCCTACGGCTCGAATCCGGAGTTCTACGCGTTCTACCGCAGCCTCGAGGCATACAAGGCATCGTTCCGCGGCAAGAACGACCTGATGGTGCTCGATCCGAACGGCGAGTTCTTCCGCTACTTCCGCGGTCAGGGCGGCGCTGCCGCCAAGCCGTCGAAATAGCGCGCGCGCCGACGGAGCGGCTCGCGTGCCGGATTCGCTTTGGGCCGCGCTCGCGCTCCTGCTGGTGCTCGAGGGCGCGCTTCCCTTCATCGCACCGCGGCTCTGGCGCGACGGCTTCCGCAGGCTCACTGAGTTGACCGACGGGCAGTTGCGCTTCATCGGCCTTGCCTCCATCCTGATCGGGTTCACTGCCTACCTCCTGCTGCGTCATGCGTGAATGGATCCTTCCCGAGTACGTGGAGGACATCCTGCCCGGTGAAGCCGAGCGGGTGGAGGCGCTTCGCCGCGCCGTGCTCGACCATTTCCGCGGGCACGGCTACCGGCTCGTGCAACCGCCGCTCGTCGAACACCTCGAATCGCTGTTGACGGGAACCGGTCGCGACCTCGATCTGATGACGTTCAAGGTGGTCGACCCGATGTCCGGGCGGATGCTCGGCGTGCGTGCCGACATCACGCCGCAGGTGGCGCGCATCGACGCGCACCTGCTGAACGAGCCCGGCGTCACGCGTCTGTGCTACTCGGGCAGCGTGCTGCACACGATGCCGGGCGGCAGGACGACGACGCGCGAAGTCCTGCAGATCGGCGCCGAGCTCTTCGGCGAGCCGGGCATCGAAGGCGACCGCGAAGTCGTGGGCCTGCTGCTGTCCTCGCTTGCCGCGGCAGGTGTGCCCGCCCTGCACCTCGATCTCGGCCATGTCGGGGTCTACCGCGCGCTCGCCGCCGGGGCCGGGATCACCGGCACGCGCGAGGACACCGCGCTGTTCCAGGCGTTGCGGTCGAAGGACCTTCCCGCCGTGGTCGAATTGACGGCGAAGTTTCCGGCGGCGTGGCGCGACGCGCTGAACGCGCTGCCCGCGCTCTACGGCCCCGCCGACGAAGTGGTCGCCGCGGCGCGCGACCGCCTGCCCGACACGCCGGCAATCGGCAATGCGCTGGACGCGATCGACGCACTGGTCCGATCCACAGAAAAGCGGGTCGACGCGCTGCACGTCGATCTCGCCGACCTCACCGGCTATCATTACCAGAACGGCGCGATCTTCTCGGTGTTCACCGCAGGCGAAGCCATCGCGGTCGGCAACGGGGGGCGCTACGACGGCATCGGCAAGGCTTTCGGCCGCGCGCGGCCCGCCACCGGATTCACGCTCGACCTTCGTCAACTCGCGGCGGTGCAAGGACGCGCCGACGCCAACGGGCCCGCTCGAACCTAAACATGTGCCGCGATGCCGCGTCGCGCCGGCATCCTTCCAAATGACCTCGACTCCCGTTCATCGTCGCTGACCTAAAGCGGCGCCCGCGAAGGCGCCGCGCGGCAAGTCGGCGCTGACGGATCCGGAAAGGCAGCAGCAATGGGAAAGAACGTCGTCGTCATCGGCACCCAGTGGGGAGACGAAGGCAAGGGCAAGGTCGTCGACTGGCTGACCGAGCACGCGCAGGGCGTCGTGCGCTTCCAGGGCGGCCACAACGCCGGCCACACGCTCGTCGTGGCGGGCCACAAGACAGTGCTGCGCCTCATCCCGTCGGGCGTGCTGCATCGGGGCGTCGCCATCTACATCGGCAACGGCGTCGTGCTGTCGCCGACGGCGCTGATGCAGGAGATCGGCGAGCTCGAGGCCGCCGGAATCGACGTCAGGAGCCGGCTGTCGATCTCTCCCGCCTGCCCGCTGGTGCTGCCGTGCCACGTCGCGCTCGATCAGGCGCGCGAGGGCGCGATGGGCGACGCCAAGGTCGGCACGACCGGCCGCGGCATCGGGCCCGCCTACGAGGACAAGATCGCGCGCCGCGCGATCCGCGTGCAGGATCTCCTGTATCCGGACCGCTTCGCCGCCAAACTGGAGGCGCTCCTCGAGTATCACAACTTCGTGCTGACGCAGTACTTCAAGTGCGCGCCCGTTCCATTCGCGAAGACACGCGACGACGCGATGGCGCTCGCCGGAGCGATCACGCCGATGGTCGCCGACGTCGCCGCGCTGCTGCAGCAGGCACGCCGGCGCGGGGATTCGCTGCTGTTCGAGGGTGCGCAGGGCGCGCTGCTCGACATCGACCACGGCACTTATCCCTACGTCACCTCGTCGAACTGCCTTGCCGGCGCCGCGGCGACCGGCGCGGGCATCGGCACCGATTTCTTCGACTTCGTGCTCGGCATCGCCAAGGCCTACACGACCCGAGTGGGCACCGGCCCGTTTCCCACCGAGCTCACCGACGACGTCGGCGCCGGGCTCGCGAAGCGAGGCAACGAATTCGGATCGGTCACCGGCCGGCCGCGCCGCTGCGGCTGGCTCGACCTTGCCGCGCTCGCGCGCTCGCTGCAATTGAATGGAGTCACCGGCCTTTGCATCACCAAGCTCGACGTCCTGGATGGCCTCCCTCAGATCCGCGTCTGCACCGGATACACGGTGCACGGCAAAGCGGTCGCGCTGCTGCCCACTGGCGCCGATGCGGTGGCCGAGTGCGTCCCCGTCTACGAGACAATGCCGGGGTGGAGCGAGAGCACCGTGGGCGTGAAGACATTCGACGGACTGCCCGCCAACGCCCGCGCCTATCTGGCGCGAATCGAGGCGCTGACCGGCGTACCGATCGCGATGGTGTCGACCGGACCCGACCGTACCGAAACGATCCTGCTGCACCATCCGTTCCACTGAACACGCGACGCGATGGCGGATCTCGACGTCAGCTGGGAGCAATACAACATCCTGGTCGAGCGGCTCGCACTGACGATCCACGAGTCAGGCTGGCCGTTCAACCAGATCGTCTGCATCGCGCGCGGCGGCCTGCGCGTCGGTGACGTGCTGTCGCGCATCTACGAGATTCCGCTGGCGATCCTGTCCACGCACTCGTACACCGCGGAAGGCGGCACGCTGCGCGGCGAGCTCGTCATCGCCGAGCACATGACGATGAGCTCGCCGGGGCTGGGCGATCGCATCCTGCTGGTCGACGACATGGTCGACTCGGGTCACACGCTCGAAGCGGTGGCGAAAGCGCTCCCCCTCCGCTTTCCGCACATTCGCGAGCAGAAAACGGCCGTCGTCTGGTGGAAGGGATGCTCGGTGTTCAAGCCGGACTTCCACGTCGCCTACCTCCCGGACAATCCGTGGATCCACCAGCCCTTCGAGGTCTACGACACGCTGCGGCCGGCAGACCTGCGGGCGCGGCTCGCGGCAGTGTCGTCAGAACGCTGACGATGAGGGAATCGCACCGAATTGCCACAGGCAGTGCAATTCCGGTGTGAATTCTCGGCGCGAATATTGCTTACCTGTGTCTCCAGAGATACGCTGCGCATGGTTGACGCAGGAAACCCCGGCCGCAGGGGGCGTAGGCCCCGCCGTTTGCCGGGGTCCGCACGACGCCGAAGTGCGATTCCGGACGAGGAGCGGCAGACCGGGGCGTGCGACGCCGGCGACCGGCTTGGGAGGAAATCGACGATGAAGCACCTTTTGATGCGCGCCGCGGCGGCACTCGCCGCGTGCGCGGCGATCGCCGGAGCGCAGGCGCAGGACGGCGTCACGCCGACCTCGATCCTGATCGGGCAGTCGGCGGCGTTCACGGGACCGGCCGCCCAGCTCGGCATCCAGATGCGCGATGGCGCAAAGCTCTACCTCAACTACGTCAATGCGCAAGGCGGCGTCAACGGCCGGCGCATCGAGATGAAGTCGCTCGACGACCAGTACGAATCGAAGCTCGCCGCCGACAACACCAAGAGGCTGATCGAGCAGGACCGCGTGTTCCTGCTCTTCGCCTACGTCGGCACGCCGACGAGCGCGGCGGCGTTGCCGATCTTCACCCAAGCCCGCGTGCCGTTCGTCGCGCCGTTTACGGGCGCGGAGCTGCTGCGCACGCCGTTCAACCGTTACATCTTCAACGTCCGCGCAAGCTACTACGATGAGACCGAGCGAATCATCGATCACCTCACCCGGACCGGTGCGAAGAAGATCGCCGTGTTCTATCAGAACGACAACTACGGGCAGGCCGGCCTCGAGGGCGTGAAGCGCGCGATGGCCAAGCGCAACCTGCAGATCGCCGCGCTCGGCACGGTGGAGCGCAACACCACGGCGGTCGCCGACGCGGTGAAGACCATCAATGCCGCGCAGCCCGAAGCGACCGTGATGATCTCAGCGTACACGTCATGTGCCGAGTTCGTGAAGCAGATGAAGAAGGCCGGCAGCATCTCGCAGTTCTTCAACGTGTCCTTCGTCGGCAGCAAGGCGCTTGCCGAGGCGCTCGGCAAGGAGGGCTACGGCGTGCTGATCTCGCAGGTCGTGCCGTTCCCGTGGAGCCCGCTGACACCGATCGTCAAGGAATATCTCGATCTTGCCAAGAAGGTCGGCAACGTCGACATCAATTTCTCGAGCCTCGAGGGATACATCGCGGCGAAGGTGCTGGTGGAAGGCTTGCGCCGCACCGGCAAGGACCTCACGCGCGAACGGTTCATCGCAGCGATGGAATCGATGTCGAACCTCGAGATCGGCGGCTTCCTGGTGCGATTCGCCCCGGACAATCACAACGGGTCGCAGTACGTCGACCTGTCGATGATCGGCCACGACGGCAAATTCATACACTAGAACCTATCGCAAAATGGGGCGAGCGGCCCGAGTGCGCGAAGGCCCGCAGCGAGCCCCGAGATAGTACATAGACGTACAGCGAGGGGCGAGCGAGGACACGACAAAGCAATCGGGCCGCGCAGCCGATTTTGCGATAGGTTCTAACAAAACGCCCGCTCGCGCGGGCGTAATCATTGCGAATGCGCGATACTTGCGCTTCGCGTGTCGTGGTGCCCAGGAAGGGACTCGAACCCCCACAGTGTCGCCACCGCTAGGACCTGAACCTAGTGCGTCTACCAATTCCGCCACCTGGGCGACTGCAGCCTCTAATTTTACGATTCAACCATTTTCTTGTCAAAAAAGCCGACCCCCCAAGCTCAGAAGCGCGCGCCGGCGCCATCGTCGCGGCGCGTCGCCGCCGCAACCAAAAACCCGTCGCCCGCGCCGGTGCAGAATGTCGTGACGCGAGTCCGGCCCGCCGTGGGCACGCCCAAGCCCTCACGTCCGAGCACGCGCAGCGACGCTCCCCGCCGCGGCGGCGACATCGACCCCGAATTGCTGCCATCGCGCGCAGCGATCCTCGCGACTCTCGAAGACGCCGGCGTGCCGATGCCTCCCGCCGAGCTCGAGCGGACGATGCGCGTGCAGCCGATCGCCCGTGAGGCATTCCACGGCCGCCTCGATGCGATGCAGCGCGACGGGCAGCTGATGCTGAATCGCAAAGGCGAGCTTTGTGTCGCGGCCAAGCTCGCGCTCGTCACCGGCACCGTGCAAGGTCATCCCGACGGATTCGGCTTTCTCGTCCCCGACGACGGCGCCGCCGATCTGTTCCTCAGTCCGCGCGAGATGCACAAGGTGCTCCACGGCGATCGCGCAACGGCGCGCCGCGTCGGCACCGATCGCCGCGGTCGGCCCGAAGGCGAAATCGTCGACGTGCTGGAGCATGCCAACCGCACGCTGGTCGCGCGTCTGCACGAGGAGCATGGCGTGTGGTTCGCGGTGGCCGAGAATCGCCGCGTAAACCAGGACCTGCTCGTCCCGCCCGATGGCCGCGGCGGCGCGAAAGCCGGCCAGGTGGTGATGGTCGAGATCGTCGAGCAGCCCTCGCCGCAGCGCGAGGCCATCGCCCGCGTCGTCGAGGTGCTCGGCAGCTACACCGACCCGGGCATGGAGATCGAGATCGCGCTGCGCAAGCACGACCTGCCGCACGTGTTCTCGCCGGCGGCAAAACGCCAGGCCGAGCGGCTGCCGAGCGACGTGCGCGCGGCGGATCACAAGGGCCGGGTCGACCTCACGGCAATGCCGCTGGTCACGATCGACGGCGAGACCGCGAAGGATTTCGACGACGCCGTGTGGTGCGAGCGCGCGGGCGCGGGCTTCCGCCTGATCGTCGCGATCGCCGACGTCTCGCATTACGTTCGCGACGGCGACGCGCTCGACCGCGACGCGCGCGAGCGCGGCACGTCGGTCTATTTTCCGCGCCGCGTGATCCCGATGCTGCCGGAAGCGCTGTCGAACGAGCTCTGCTCGCTGAAGCCGCTGGTCGACCGGCTCTGCATGGCGTGCGACATGCAGGTCAGCGCCGACGGCGCGATCAAGAGCTACAAGTTCTATCCGGCGGTGATGCACTCGCGGGCGCGGCTCACCTACACGCAGGTATGGGAGGCGCTGTCGGCCAAGGCGGCGAAGCTGCCGCGGGAGATGAAGGCGCTGCTGCCGCAGCTCGAGACGCTGTACGCGCTCTACCATGCGCTCAAGCGGGCGCGCGAGGCGCGCGGCGCCATCGACTTCGACAGCATCGAGATGCAGCTCGAATTCGACGTGCACGGCAAGATCGTCGCCGTCATGCCGGTCGTGCGCAACGACGCGCACCGCCTGATCGAGGAATGCATGCTCGCGGCGAACGTCTGCACCGCGGGCTACCTCGAGAAGCACGGCCACCCGGCGCTCTATCGCGTCCACGAGGGACCGACGCCGGAAAAGCTCGCGGCGCTCCGCGATTTCCTCGCGAGCTGCGCGCTGGCGCTCCCGGGCGGCGACAGCCCCACGGCGACGGATTACGCGAAGCTCCTGATCCGAATCAAGGACCGTCCCGACTACGCGCTGCTGCAGACGGTGCTGCTGCGCTCGCTGCAGCAGGCGCAGTATCGCCCCGACAACGTCGGACACTTCGGGCTTTCCTACGAGGCGTATGCGCACTTCACCTCGCCGATCCGCCGCTATCCCGACCTGCTCGTGCATCGCGCGATCAAGGCCGTGCTCGCGAAGACGCAGTATCGGCCCTCGGGCGCGAGCTGGGCCGAGCTCGGCACGCATTGCTCGCTCACCGAGCGAAGGGCCGACGACGCCACGCGCGATGTCGAGAACTGGCTGAAGTGCTATTTCATGCAGGACAAGGTCGGCGAGACGTTCGGCGGAACGATCAGCGGCGTCACGAGCTTCGGCATCTTCGTCACGCTGGACAAGCTCAACATCGACGGCCTGGTCCACGTGACCGAACTCGGGCGCGATTACTTCCATTTCGATGCCGGCCGGCACGCGATGATCGGCGAGCGCAGCGGCCGCGTGTTCCAGCTCGCGGGCCGCGTCAAGGTCAAGGTCGCGCGCGTCGACCTCGAGACCACCAAGATCGACTTCACGCTCGCCGACGAAGCGCCTCCCGAATCTCCGCCGCGGCGCGTCTACAGCGAGCCGCTCTCCCGCGACGCGAAAGGACGCAAGCCCAAGCCGAGGCGCTGACGCAGCGGCGATACGCCCCAGGGAGGTTTGCCCCCGGGGAGCACCCGTTTGTGTGCACTGCAGCAAAATACGCCGGCCACTGGTAAAATAGGCGTCTTCCCCGCGCCTCCACGAGGGCGCCTAAGGCTCCGCCTTCGCCATGCACATCGGTACTCCGCTCTCCCCGTCCGCGACCCGGGTGATGCTGCTCGGCAGCGGCGAGCTCGGCAAGGAAATCGTCATTGCGCTGCAACGGTTCGGGGTCGAGGTGACCGCCGTCGACCGCTATGCCAACGCGCCGGGCCACCAGGTCGCGCATCGCGCGCACGTCATCGCCATGACCGACGGCGCGGCCTTGCGCCGGCTGATCGAGCAGGAGCGCCCGCACTTCGTCGTCCCCGAAATCGAGGCGATCGCGACCGACGTGCTCGCCGCCATCGAGCGTGAAGGCATCGCGGAGGTGATTCCGACCGCGCGCGCCGTGCAGCTGACGATGAACCGTGACGGCATCCGGCGGCTCGCCGCCGAGGAGCTGGGATTGCCGACCTCGCCGTACCGATTCGCGGAAAACGAGGAGGCTCTCGTCGCGGCGATCGAACGCAAGGCGGGGATCGGCTATCCCTGCGTCGTGAAGCCCGTGATGTCGTCGTCGGGCAAGGGCCAGACCGTCGTGCGCTCGCGCGCGGAAGTCGCGCCGGCATGGCAGTACGCGGAAAGCGCGGCCCGGGTCCGCGGCAGTCACGTGATCGTCGAGGGGTTCATCGAATTCGACTACGAGATCACGCTGCTCACGGTGCGCGCCCCCGGCGGGAGCGGCGAGATGCAGACCCATTTCTGCGAGCCCGTCGGTCACGTGCAGATGCAAGGCGATTACGTCGAATCGTGGCAGCCGCAGCCGATGTCCGAACGAGCGCTGGCGCGGTCGCGCGACATCGCCGCGAAGGTCACGGCAGCGCTCGGCGGCCGGGGGCTCTTCGGCGTCGAGTTGTTCGTCAAGGGCGACGAGGTCTGGTTTTCCGAAGTGAGTCCCCGTCCGCACGACACCGGGATGGTGACGATGTGCACGCAGCGGCAGAGCGAATTCGAGCTCCACGCCCGCACCATTCTCGGACTTCCGGTCGACGTGCGCCTGACGGCGCCCGGCGCGTCCGCAGTCATCTATGGCGGCGTCGAGGCGCGCGGCATCCACTTCGAGGACCTCGCGCACGCGCTGGCGGTTCCGGAGTCCGACGTGCGCCTCTTCGGCAAGCCCGACTCCTACAAGCGGCGGCGCATGGGCGTGGCGCTCGCCAACGGGCCCGACATCGCAACCGCACGCGAGCGTGCGCTGGAGTGCGCGCGGCGCGTCAAGCCGCGCGCCTGACGCCTGCCGGAATCCGGCCGAAGGCTCGGACTCGCATTTCGCGCGGACGCGATGGATCTCGTCATCCAGGCCCCTTCGATCGCCCAGGACATGCTGGGCGCGATCGCCTCGCTGGTCGATGCGCAGGGCATTGCCGTCCTCGATGGGGGCGGACAGCAGGCGTACCGGCTCTCCCGCGTCCGTGCCGAGGATGGCGTCGCGATGCTGTGTGCCGGCGCGGGGATCGATCACGCGCTGGTCGACGCGGGCCTCACGCGGAACCGCGTGCGCCTCGTTGCCATCGACATGGACTCGACGCTGATCACCATCGAGTGCATCGACGAGATCGCCGACATGCTGGGAATCAAGGCCGCCGTGGCGGCGGTCACGGCGGCCGCGATGCGCGGCGAGATCGACTTCCGGGAGAGCCTGACACGGCGCGTCGCGCTGCTCGCGGGACTTCCCGTCGACGCGCTAGCGCGCGTCTATGACGAGCGGGTGCGGCTGTCCCCGGGCGCCCTGCGCCTGTTCGCCGGGTTCAAGGCCGCGGGCGCGAAAACGCTGCTGGTCTCCGGCGGATTCACTTTCTTCACGGACCGGCTGAAGGCGCGCCTCGGCTTCGACGACGTCGCCGCGAACACGCTGGGGATCCGGGACGGCACGCTCACCGGGGAGGTCGGCGAGCCCATCGTCGACGCGCACGCCAAGGCGGCGCGACTCGCCGCAATGCGCGCACAGCACGTGAAGCCGGGCCAGATCGTCGTCGCGATCGGCGACGGCGCCAATGACCTCCCGATGCTGCGGGAAGCCGACGTGTCAATCGCGTATCACGCGAAGCCCGTCGTTCGCGCGCAGGCCACCTATGCGATCAATCACTGTGGCCTGGACGCGGTGCTCAACCTGTTTGCGTAGCCCTAGTCGCGGTCCCCGGCGAACACCATCAGCAGGCTCAGCAGGTTGACGAAGATGTTGTAGATGTCGAGGAACAGCGCGAGCGTCGCCATCACGTAGTTCGTCTCGCCGCCGGTGACGATGCGGCTCAGGTCATGCAGCAGCCATAGCGAGAACAGCAGCACCGCGATCGCCGACAGCGTGATCGTCAGCGTCGGGATCGGGAAGAACATGCTTACCAGGAATCCGACGATCAGAAGCACGGTGCCGATGAACAGGAACCGGCCGAGAAAGCCGAAGTCGCGCTTGGTCGTCGTCGCGTAGGCCGCAAGCCCGAAGAACACCGCCGCCGTCAGACCCCCGGACAGCGCGACCAGCTGGCCACCATTGCGCAGGCCCGCGGCAACCGTGAGGATCGGCGTCAGCATCAGCCCCGCAATGAACGTGAAGCCGAACAGCGCGGGAACCGCCATGGCGCTGTTGCGAAGACGCGTCACGACGAACAGCGACCCCACCATCACGCCGAACATCAGGAGCGGCGTCATGATCGGCGCCGCCTTGAAGAGCGCAATGAAGTTGAATTGCATCCCGGCGAGCGCACCGGCGATCGTCGGCAAGAGCGACAGCGCCAGCAGCCAGTAGGTATTGCGCAGGACACGGCTCGTGTCGACGGCCGTGGTTTCGACGACCGGCGGCACCGTTGCCGCCGGCTGGCCCGACATCACGGGCTCGAATCTGGGTTCCATGCATCCCTCCATTGGCGGTCCTACGAGGACCGATCGATCGCCTTAGACTAGCAGAAAATCATCGTCACTGAACTCGGCAGCTCCAGCGTCCTTGGGGGCTTCGCCTTGGCTTGCTAATATGGTTGCGCTGCGTCGCGAATTCAAGGATGCGTCAAAGATGCGCCGGGCAGCGGCAACCTCGAACCGGCATCACCGGATGGGTGGCAGAGTGGTCGAATGCACCGGACTTGAAATCCGGCAAGGGCGCAAGTCCTTCGTGGGTTCGAATCCCACCCCATCCGCCAGCGATAACAGATTGATTTCGCTGCACTTCTCGTCAACCAGCAGTCCCATATCGCTCTGTGTTCGGCGCGTGAATGCGCCTGTTCGCGTGCATCGGGCTGTGACGTCCCAGGAGTCTTCAATGCCATCGGTCGAGTCACTTCAACAGATCCTGGATTCCCTGTTCCCCGGGCTGATGGGTACGCGTCATCGAGTTGGCGCCGGAACGGGTGGTTGCCGAGCTCACGATGCGTCCCGACCTTTGCACGACGGGAAGTGTGCTGCACGGCGGAGCCTGCATGGCCTTCGCCGATACGCTCGGCGCCATCGGCACCATGTTGAAAATGCCTGAAGGCAAGCGCACGACGACCAGGGATTCGAGCACCAAATTCATTGGCGCCGCGAAGGTGAATTCGACGGTCGTCGGCGAGTGTGTAGCGCTTCATCGGGGGCGAACCACGATGGTGTGGCAGACCACTGTCAAGTCGGCCGAGGGAAAGCTCTGCGCGGTCGCCACGCAGACGCAGCTCGTGCTGAGCGCCTGACCTCCCGAGGAGGACTCAATGAAAAAGTCGGCTCATGGTGGCCTCCTTCGCCAAATCAGACGGTCGGAGACATCGCGGCGCAGCGCGGCACGACCGAACTCGCGGCTACGTCACGCCATCGCACCCGATCACCCGCGCGGCACCACGAGGCCGGGGCGATCGGAGACGACGATTTCCACGCGTCGGTTCAATTGCCGGCCAGCCGCCGTAGCATTGCTCGCAATCGGATAGGCGGGGCCGTACGCGCGGACCACCATGCGCCTGGAATCGACGCCAAGGTTGATCAGCGTCGATTGCACGACCGTCGCGCGCCGTTCCGACAGATCCCGGTCGCGATAGCCGTCGGACGTGTCGGAAAAGCCTTCGATCGCCACCCCGCGCTCCGGATGCGCGACGAGAAACGCCGCGACCTTCTGAAGCGTGTAGCCACCGCTGGGCAGCAGTTGCGCGCTGCGCGGCTCGAACATCCCGTCATCGAGCGTCACGACGAGACCGCGCGATGTCGGCAACGCCGGAATGTCGATCAGTTGTTGCGGAGCCACCGCAGTGCTCAACTGCAGGGACTGCGCCTGCAGCTGCGTCGCCGCAGCCTGGCGCTGTGCCTCCTCCGCCTGACGCTGCGCGTTGGCTGCCTGGACCTGCGCGGCCTCGGCCTGCTGGCGACTGAGGTCGGCCTGCATCTGCGCCACCTGTGCAGTGCGCTGCGCCGCCAACGCGGCCTCCGCGCTCCTCGTGCGGGCCGTTTCCTGCGCGATGGTCGCGCGCTGGTTCGCCAGCAGGGCGAGGCGATGGACTTCGTCGATGCCGCCGCCGTGCGCCGCGAGCGAATCAGCATCGCGCAGCGTCATGACCGCCTGATCGAGCTCGATCGGCGCGTAAGTCACGACCTGGGGGTTGCTGCGTGCCGCGCTCACGGCGACGCGCGCATTCACGAGGACGGCATCATTCTCGGGAACGGTGGCACAGCCTGCGACTGCCAGCAGCGCCAGCGCGAAAACGAGTCTTGCGGTATGTGCATTCATGTGCGCCTCCAACCGGTATCGCGGGCGAGGCACGACCGATTTCCGGACGCCCAGGCCTCACTCCGCGGGCATTCCAAACTGCACGCTACGTCGGCATTTTGTCGTCGTATGCCCGGCGCCGTCCGAAGCCCTTGTCATCCGCGCCCTTACAAAGCAAAAAAAGAAGCACGGCGAACCGCCCGCCGTGCCTTCCCATCGCCACCACCTGGGTGACGCCGTGATTCCTGCTCGAAGGATTACGCCGCGAACTTGCCCGCCTGGTAATCCCGAACCGCCTCGAAGATCTCGTCGTTCGTGTTCATCACGAACGGCCCGTACTGGGCGATCGGCTCGCGCAACGGGCTGCCCGCGATCAGCAGCGCGCGGGAGGCCGCGGCCGCCGTCAGCACGACGCCGTCGCTGCCCGCGTCGTTCGCGAGAATCGCCATCCGCTGCGCCGGCACCTGCGTGCCTTCGATCTGCACGCCACCGCGATACACGTAGACGAACGCGTTGTGCGTCGGCGGCAGAACCTGCGCGACACGCCCTCCCGCCGGAATCTCGAGATCGAGATAAAGCGGCTCGGTGACTTCGCGCTGCATGGCGCCGTCGACTCCATGGCTCCGGCCGGCGATGACGCGCACTTTCACGCCGTCGTCGGTGAAGAACTCCGGGATCTCCGCCGACTGGATGTCGCGATACCACGGCGCGCGAAGCTTGTCCTTCGCGGGCAGGTTCAGCCAAAGCTGAAAGCCTTCCATCCGGCCATCCTCCTGCTCCGGCAGCTCGGAATGGACGACACCGCGCCCGGCCGTCATCCATTGGACGCCGCCGTTGGACAGCAGGCCCTCGTGACCCGCGCTGTCGCGATGCCGCATGCGGCCGGCGATCATGTACGTCACGGTCTCGAAGCCGCGATGCGGATGGTCCGGGAATCCGGCGAGGTAGTCCTGCGGATCGTCGGTGCCGAACGCATCGAGCATGAGGAACGGATCGAGCCGGCGCTGCAGCGTCTGCGTGAGGACGCGCGTCAGCTTCACGCCGGCGCCATCCGACGTCAGCTGCCCCGCAATGACGCGCTCGACCGCGCGCGGCCGCGTGACCGACTCGATGTTGCGATTGGAAAGCGTCTTCGTCATGACATTCTCCGGTTGCATCGGCTTCCTGCATTCGACATTCGGGGCTCTTTCGAATACGCCCCGTGCCGTTTCACGCGGCCACCGCTTCCTCGATCTGTTCGTGCGCGGAAGCGATTCCCCGCTCCGCGGCATCCGCGCCCATCGCCAGTCCTTCGGCGTACACGAAGCGGATGTCGGTGATTCCGAGGAACGTGAGCACGGTCTTGAGATAAGGCACCTGCGTGTCGGCCGGCGTGTTCCGGTACTTGCCGCCCCGCGTCAGCGCCACGAACGCCTTCTTGCCCTTGAGGAGGCCCTCGGGCCCCTTCTCCGAATAGCGGAAGGTCACGCCCGCACGCGAGATGGCGTCGATCCAGTTCTTCAGTTGCGCGGAAACGCCGAAGTTGTACATCGGCACGCCCAGCACGACGATATCTGCGGCCTGGATCTCCGCGATCAAGGCGTCATCCTGCGCAACCCGTGCCGCCTGTTCCGGCGTGCGCTCTTCCGCCGGAGTGAACAGGGCGCCGAGCGCCGCTTCGTCGAGCTCCGGATGCGGGAGACGGCCGAGGTCGCGAACCGTGATGGTCGCCTCGGGATCGGCGTCGCGCAGGCGAAGCGACGACCCGGTTTGCGAGTCGCGTCGATTGCGACGCATCCTGCCGCGGGCTGGAATTGATCTGGAGGATGTTCATGGTTCGCTCCTTCGGTCTCGTGGGGTGGATGACCGTACTATATTTGTTGCAAGGATGGACCGGAAGCCATTAAAATGGATATCATTATCCCGTGTGAGCAACAATACTCGACTGCCTAGTGCGAAAGCAGACGCCATGAGCCTCGAACCGAACGACCTCCTCCTCTTCGCGCGCGTGGTCGACGAAGGCAGCTTTTCCCGGGCCGCCGACCGGCTGGGCGTGCCCAAATCGACGGTCTCGCGCCGCGTGGCCGCGCTGGAAACGCAATTGGGGGAACGCTTGCTGCTGCGCACGACGCGCAAGCTCACCGTCACCGAGTTCGGCGTCGCGGTGCTGGAGCACGCGCGTCACGTCGTCGAGGACGTCGCCGCCGCTGAATCCATCGCGCAGAACCGGCAGCAGGAGCCGAGCGGCCGGCTGCGCGTGTCGATGCCGAGCGACCTCGCCAACGTCGTTCTGGCGCCGCTGCTCGCCGAATTCGCGCTCAAGCACAAGGCAATCACGCTGGAAGTCGACCTCTCGGCGCGCTTCGTCGATCTCGTCGGCGAGAACTTCGACGTTGCGATTCGCATGGGCGACCTGCGCGACGACGCGTCGCTCGCCGCCCGGCGCATGGCGGTGTTCACCGGCAGCCTGTTCGCCGCTCCCGGCTACCTCGCGCGGCGCGGAGTGCCGCCCGAGCCGGAAGCGCTGATGGAGCACGACGCGCTGCGCATCCTCGCGCGCACGGGCGACCCGATGCCTTGGGTCCTCACGCGCGGCGACGAACGATGGGAAGGCATTCCGCCGGGCCGAGTGACCGCGAATTCGCCTGAGCTGCTGATGCGGATGGCGATCGGCGGCGCAGGCATCACGATCGTCAACGATCACTTCGCGCTGCCGTACCTCGAGCGCGGGGAGCTCGTTCACGTGCTGCCCGACTGGCGGCTGCCGCCGGTCAGTGCATGGGCGGTGTTCCCCGGTCGACGATTGATGCCGGCGCGCACGCGCGTGTTCCTGGACGCGCTCGCCGCGCGGTTCAGCGGAGCCGAATGCCAGGCGGTCGATGCCAAGGTGCGGGCGGCCGCCGCCGCCAGAGCGCAGGTCGCCCGTCGGGAGCAGAAACACCGCGCGCATAATTGAACGGGGAATCGGCAGGCGTGTCGTGCAACGTCGCATCCCTTGCGACGGGCTGCGCCAAAGCGGCATGGGTATGCCCGCGCCGATTCGCGCGCCAGAGTGAACATCGACGGAGGATCGGCATGGGCAAGGGACGGCTCGAAGCATTCAGCGACGGCGTGATCGCGGTGATCATCACCATCATGGTGCTGGAGCTCAAGGTTCCGCACGGCACCGATTTCTCGGCGCTGGGGCCGCTCGTGCCCGTGTTCCTCAGCTACGTGATCAGCTTCGTCTACGTGGGCATCTACTGGAACAATCACCACCACATGATGCATGCCGTGCAGCACGTCAACGGTCGCGTGCTGTGGGCCAATCTGCACCTGCTGTTCTGGCTGTCGCTGATTCCCTTCGTCACCGGGTGGGTCAACGAGAATCACTTCGCCGCGCTGCCCGTGGCGCTCTACGGCGTCGTGCTGCTGATGGCGGGCGTCGCGTATTACATCCTCGAGCGCGCGCTGATCTGGCATCACGGCAAGGATTCATCGCTGGCGCGCGCGATGGGACTGGATTTCAAGGGCATCGCGTCGGTCGTGATCTACGCCGCCGCCATCGCGCTGGCATTGGTCAACCCATGGATTTCCGTCGGCCTCTACGTGCTCGTGGCGGTCATGTGGTTCATCCCGGATCCCCGGATCGAGCGCGCGGTTCCGGGCGCGTAGCGGAATATCTCGGACGCGCGGCGGTTCTCCCCGCGGGACCGCCGCCAATCGGCGAGTCGGCGCCTGGGATTTGGGCGGCGCGGCCGAGTCGCCCCACCTGCGACCACTGCGATGCCGCCGCTCGGGACGGTGGAGATTCGCCCCGCGTCGAGCGAACTCGCCAAATCCGGTGATGCGCCGGCGACTAGGGTCTTTCCACCGCGCGGCGAACGCCTGCTGCGGCATACAAATTGCAAAGTTCCTTGGAGGACCGGGCGTCTCGTACCCTACCGGAATGCTCGGCAATAGATCGAAATCAAGGAATCGCGCGCGCGACCGCGGAAAATTGGCCTCGGTCGTCGGGATGGACCACGAAGATGCTCACGGAAACCCCAACCATTCTCGTTGTTGACGATAACCCCGAAAACCTCTCGGTGATGGGCGAGTTGCTGCGCCCGGAATTCCGGGTGCTCGCGGCCAACTCCGGGCAGACCGCACTCAGCATCGTCGAGGCCGGAGCCAGGCCCGATCTGATCCTGCTGGACATCCTGATGCCGGACCTCGACGGCTATCAGGTGCTGGCAAAGCTCGGAGCCGCGACCGCTTCCCGTCACATTCCGGTGATTTTCGTCACCGCGCTGGCCGACGACAACGACGAGGAAAAGGGCCTCGCGCTCGGCGCCGTCGACTACATCACGAAACCGATCAAGCCCGCCATCATGCTGGCACGCGTGCACACGCACATCGAGCTCAAGCGCGCACGCGACCGGCTCGAGGGCCAGAACGCCTGGCTCGAAAGCGAAATCGCCCGTCGGATGACCGAGAATCAGCTTGTCCAGGACGTCAGCATCCACGCCTTGGCGCGTCTGGCCGAAGTCCGCGATCCGGAAACCGGCAACCACCTGCGCCGCACCCAGGAGTACGTGCGGTCGCTGGCCACGGCGCTCAGCAAGCATCCGCGGTTTACCGCCGAGCTCGACCCGCACACGATTGCTCTGATGGCGAAATCGGCTCCCCTGCACGACATCGGCAAGGTCGGCATTCCCGACAGCATCCTCCTCAAGCCGGGCAAGCTCACGCCGGCCGAGTGGGCGATCATGAAGACGCATGCGCAGCTCGGCGCCGACGCGATCGCGCAGGCGGAGCGCGATTCCGAGCGCCGGGTCGCCTTCCTCGACGT
Organism: uncultured beta proteobacterium; assembly: GCA_963846855.1. Lineage (GTDB taxonomy): Bacteria > Pseudomonadota > Gammaproteobacteria > Burkholderiales > Casimicrobiaceae > CAIWHR01. The sequence continues at coordinate 775,635 of CAWJXK010000008.1, read as the reverse complement.
CGCGAAGGTGATCGCCCGCCACCATCACGAGCGCTGGGACGGCGCCGGTTACCCCGACGGACTTGCGGGCGAGGCGATTCCGATCTCCGCCCGGCTCATGGCACTCGCCGACGTGTACGACGCTCTGATCTCGCGCCGGGTCTACAAGGAACCGATGTCGTTCGCCGACGCCCGTGAAATCATCGCGGCGGGCCGCGGCAGCCAATTCGATCCCGATGTGGTCGACGCGTTCCTCGCCGACTTCGGCCGTTTTTGCGCGATCGCGAAGCGCTACGCCGACACCGAGGCGTCGGTTGCAGCCAAGATCGCAAGCGTCCGCGGCGCCGCCTGATCCCGGGCTTTTCGCAGCCCGGCGAAACCCGCATGACCGACCCCTTCCAGCCTCAGCCGTCTCCACCGCCGCAGCCCGAAAACCATTACGCGCTGCGCATCGCACTGCTCTATGCGGTGTTCGCCGCGCTGTGGATCCTGGGCTCGGACGGGCTGTTGGCTTTCCTGGTCGCCGACCCCGCAATGCTGACGCAACTGAGCATGCTGAAGGGTTGGGCGTTTGTCGCGATCACCGCCACCCTGCTCTACGCGTCGATACGTCGCGTTGCGAAGAATCCGACGGGACATGTGGCGTCCGCCGGCGTCGCTCGGCGAACGCGCGCGATGCTCATTCCGTTTGCGCTGTTTGCCCTGGTCATCGTCGCGCTGGCGGCGGCCGCGATCACGTTCAGCTATTACCAGGAGCGAGGCCGCGAAGCGGCACGCATCGAGGCGATCGCCGATCTGCAGATGTCGCAGCTCGCGCGCTGGCTCGGCGAGCGCGAGTCGCAGGCTAAATTCATCAGCTCCAGCGCGGTCTTCGCCCGGCTCTACCGACAGTGGCGTGGGGCGCAGGATCCCGAAAGCGGCGAGCAACTGCTGCAGCGGCTGGCCGAATTCCGCAAAGCCAACGGGTACGGCAACGTCGTCGTGCTGGATGCGCGCGGCAACACGGTCGGGGCGGAGTCGGGCAACGTCGGCGACACACCGCCCCCGTTGCGGGCGGCGGCGCGCGCCGCCATGGCGGAGGGTGTACCCCAAAGCACCGAAATCTACCTGCCGCCGAACGCGAATGCCGCGACGCTGCGTCTCTCCGTCGTCGCGCCGCTGATGCTCACCGGTCCTCCGGCAGTTGCCGCCGTCGGGCTGGAGATCGATCCCGGCGACTTCCTGGTCCCGACACTGCGGGTGTGGCCGATCCCGAGCCCCAGTGGCACGCTGGTTCTCGTGCGGCATAATGGCGATCAGGTCGTCGGCATGCTCGGACAGAATCCGCTGCCCCTCGCGACGCCGGACCTGCTCGCGGCGCGTGTCATTCGCGGCGACGCGCCGGAAGGCGTCGCGCTCGATGCGACTGATTTCCGTGGCATCCCGGTTCTCGGCGTAGTGCGCCGGATCCCCGGCTCCCACTGGTACCTCGTCGCGAAAGTCGATCGCGCCGACATCATCGCTGAAGTGACGCGCGATTCCGTGTGGATCGTCGCGACCGCCTTGCTGCTGCTCTTCGCCGCGGGCACCGGCCTCTATCTGTTGCGCGAACGGCAGGAGCTCCGCTACGCGCTGCTGCGACGTACCGAGCACGCGGCAACGATCAAGGCACTTCGCTTGCTCGACGCGATCGCCGAGAGCTCCACCGACGCCATTTTCGCGAAGGACCGCGCCGGTCGCTACCTGCTGTTCAACCGCGGCGCAGGACTCCTCTGGGGCAAGGCAAGCTCGGAGGTGATCGGGCATGACGATCGCGAGCTTTTCCCGCCAGACGATGCCGAGCTGGTCATGCGCAACGACGCGCGCGCGATGAACGACAACTGCGTGCGCACCTACGAGGAGACGCTCAACACGCCCACCGGCGAGACGACCTTCCTCGCGACCAAGGGCCCGTTGCGCGACGCCGAAGGCAACGTCATCGGCATGTTCGGCATCGCGCGCGACATCACCGACCGCAAGCGGGCGGAGACCGCGGTTCGGGCAAATGCCGAGCGCTATCGCTCGCTGTTCGAAGGGATGCTGAACGGCCTCGCGCATTGCCGCTTGATTCTCGATCGCGCGAACCCGGTGGACTGGGAGTACCTCGCCGTCAATCCGGCATTCGAGCGCTTGACCGGACTGAAGAACGTGATCGGCCGCTGCGCGAGCGACGTCATTCCCGGGCTGTTCGCCGACGACCCTGGCCTGCTGGAAACGTACGGCCGCGTGGCCCTCACCGGCGAGCCTGCGCATTTCGAGTCCCATGTCCGGGCCTTGGGCAGGTGGTTCTCCGTTTACGCGTACCGCCCGGCCGAGGGTGAGTTCGTCGCGTTGTTCGAGGACATCACCGAGCGCAAGAACGCGGAGGCTGCCCTGCGCATGAGCGAGGACCGGCTGCGGATCTTCGTCGCGCATGCGCCGGCGGCGATCGCGATGCTCGATCGCGACATGCGCTACCTCGCCGTCAGCCACCGCTGGCTCGCGGATTATCGGATCGGTGCGCGCGACATCATCGGCGTGAGTCACTATGAGGTGTTTCCGGAAATCACCGATCGCTGGAAGGAGATCCATCGCCGGTGCCTCAGCGGTGCTATAGAGAAATGCGACGAGGATCCGTTTCCGCGTGCCGACGGGCGCCTCGACTGGGTGAAATGGGAGGTCCGACCCTGGAATGACGACCAAGGAAACGTCGGCGGACTACTTCTGTTCAGCGAGGTGATCACCGAGCGCAAGAATTCTGAACTGGCATTGACCCAGAGCCGGCAACGCCTGGACATGGCGCTCGCCGCGGCCCGCATGGGCGTGTTCGAATGGGATTTCGTCACGGGGTCCATTTACGTGTCGCCCGGCATGTGGGCGAATCTCGGCACGATGCCGCCGACGGGCGACGCGTCCGCAATGACAATCGAGATGTTTAGGCAGCGCATGCATCCCGACGACGTCGGCCGCGTCTTCGCCGCCGCGAAGCGGGCCATCGGCGAACATGCAGAATTTGCCGAAGAATATCGGGCGACCGCGTCCGAGGGCCGCTGGAAATGGCTCATGGTGCTTGGCCGGGCCGAATATTTACCGGACGGTACCCCCGCGCGCGGGCTGGGCGTCGTGCTGGATATCGACGCGAGAAAGCGTGCGGAGACAGCGCTCGAAGAGTCGAGCGCCCACTACCGCACGATGGTCAATTCGCTCAGCGAAGGCGTGATGATCTTCGATCGCGATGGACATCCCCGCCAGTGCAACCCTTCGGCCGAGCGTATCTTGGGTATTACGCACGCCGAAATGCTCGACAGCGGGCGCTCCATCGCGACGTGGCATCCGATCCGACCTGACGGCACCGTCTGTCCGCAGGCGGAGTTGCCGGTGGCGCAAACGCTCGCCACCGGCCAGCCGCAGCGCGGCGCCGTGCTCGGAGAGGTTCGCGCCGACGGCAGTATCGCCTGGCTCCTGCTGAATTCGGAGCCGATTCGGCCGGACGAGACCGCGCCCCTTTCCGGGGTCATGGTCAGCTTCACCGACATCACGGAGCGCTTCGCCACCGAACTGCAGTTGCGCAAGCTTTCTCTCGCCGTCGAGCAGAGTCCCGAGAGCATCATCGTCACGGACCTCGAGGGGCGGATCGAATACGTCAACGAAGCGTTCATGCAGGTCAGTGGCTACGGTCGCGACGAAGTACTCGGCCAAAATCCGCGGGTGCTCAAATCCGGTCTTACGCCAGCCGCAACGTATGGCGAGATGTGGAAGGCGATCGCCGCGGGTGCGCCCTGGCGTGGCGAGTTCGTCAACCAGCGCAAGAACGGCGAACACTATATCGAGCTTGCCACGGTGTCGCCCGTCCGCGACACGGCCGGGAAGATCACTCATTATCTGGCCATCAAGCAGGACGTCACCCGGCACAAGCGCCTCGAGGAGGAGCTCGACCGGCACCGGCATCATCTCGAGGAGCTGGTTGCGACGCGGACCGGCGAGCTGCGCGCGGCGATGCAGGCGCAGGGTGACGCCGAAGGCTTCGCCAAGGCCGTCGCCGAAAACATTCCCGGCGGCGTCGCCTACTGGGACCGCGACCTCCAATGCAGCTTTGCGAACCGGACGTACGCCGAATGGTTCAATTTCCCGGCCGGGCCATGGATCGGTCGCCCGATATGCGAATTGGTCGACGCGGAGATTCTGGTAACGGCCGAGCCGCGCCTTCGTGAAGCCCTCCGCGGGACGTCACAGAGCTACGTGCGCTCACTGCCTGGACCAAACGAGCGTCGTCATATGCGCGTCGACTACGTGCCGGACGAGCGCGACGGCGATGTGCGGGGCATCTTCGTGCTGGTCACCGACATCACGACCACGATGAATTCGGAGCTCGAGCTGCGGCATCTGAACACCGAGCTGACCACCGCGCGCGACCGGGCCGAGGACGCCAGCAAGGTCAAGAGCTCATTCCTCGCCAACATGAGCCACGAGATCCGCACGCCGATGAACGCAATCATCGGGCTCACCCATCTCATCCGACGCCACAACCGCAATCCGAACCAGGTCGAACGGCTCGACAAGATTACCGCCGCGACGCAGCATCTGCTGCAGGTCATCAACGATATTCTCGATCTGTCGAAGATCGAATCGGGAAAGGTCTCGCTCGAATCGACCGACTTTCCGCTCGCAGCGCTCGTGTCCCGATCGCTCGATTTCGTCGGCGAAAGCGCGCGGGCGAAAGGGCTGGAGATCACGGTCGATATCCGCACGCTGCCGGCGATGCTGCGCGGGGATCCGACGCGACTGTCGCAGGCACTGCTCAATCTCCTCGGCAATGCGATCAAGTTCACCGAAAAGGGAACGGTCGCGATGCGCGGCGAAGCGCTCGAGGATTGCCCGGACGGAGTGCTGGTCCGTTTTTCCGTGCGCGATACCGGTATCGGCATTCCGCGCGACAAGCAGGATGGTCTGTTCAACGCGTTCGAGCAGGCGGACACGTCGACCACACGGCGCTTCGGCGGGACCGGGCTCGGGCTCGCCATCACACGCCATCTCGCCAACATGATGGGTGGCGAGGTGGGGCTCGAAAGCCAAATCGGCGTCGGCAGCACGTTCTGGTTCACTGCGCGCCTGGCGCACGCGCAAGAGACGGATGCGCCGCCGGCCGCAAAGCCGGTGACCGGCCCCGCGATAGAAGAGGAATCATCGCGGCACGAGAATGCCCTTCGCCATCTTCACACCGGTGCCCGGGTGCTGCTTGCCGAGGACAACCCCGTCAATCAGGATGTGGCCGTCGAGCTCCTGCAAAGCGCCGGATTCGTCGTCGATGTCGCCAAGAACGGCGTGCAGGCGGTAGGGATGGCGACCCGCACGGCCTACGACCTGATTCTCATGGATCTGCAGATGCCGGAAATGGATGGCCTCGCGGCAACCCGTGCGATTCGGGAACTGCCCCGCCTGTGCGACACGCCGATCCTCGCGATGACGGCCAACGCTTTCGGCGAGGACCGTGCCGCCTGCCTTGCCGCGGGAATGAATGATCACATCGCGAAACCCGTGGATCCGGAGACACTGTTCGCTACTCTGCTGCGATGGCTGCCGCAGCGCGATGCCGGCACGGGGACACGGTCCAACGACGTCGAGGATCAGCGCGGCGCCGTGGCCACGTGCCCTGTCGCGGCGTACGGGATCCCCGGCCTCGACGCCACGCAGGGACTTGCCCGGATCGGAGGAAAGCCGGATGCGTACCTGCGCCTGCTCCGCGAGTTCGCCGCCCACTACCGTGACGGCATCGGCTCCCTCGAAAGGGATCTGTCTGGCGGGCAGCTCGAGCCGGCGCGTCGGTTCGCACATTCGCTGAAAGGCGCGAGCGGCGCGATCGCCGCGCCGCAGGTGCACGGGCAGGCGGCAGCCCTCGAATCGGCCATCGTTGCGGGAGCGCCGGAGCACGACCTTCAGGCGCGATCGACGGAACTGCGGGATAGCCTCGCGGAACTCGTCGCCGCATTGCGTGAGAAGCTTCCGGAGAGCGTGCCCCTGCAGCCGTCGACGATCGATCGCGACAAGGTGGAAGCGGCGCTGGACCGGATCGACGCGCTGCTGCTCGCAGCCGACTTCGATTCGGGCGAGGCGTTTCGTACCGCGGCGCCCCTGCTGCGTGCGGCGCTCGGCGATTCACTCGATGCCGTCGATGCTCCACTGCGGAATTACGACTACCCTGCGGCCCTCGTGGCGCTTCGTGCGCTGCGCGAGCGCGTGGCCCGCGCGGCGGATTCCGCCCGCGCGGAGGTTTAGAACCCGCGGATCGTTCCCGCTCGCGCGAGCGCCGGTCAGGCGGCGGCCAGCGCTGCCGCCGGATGGCTCTGAAGTGCCTGCCGAAGCGGCAGGCGGACCGTAAAGCGGCTCCCGCGCCCGACCTCGCTGTCGACCTCGATCGAGCCGCCGTGTTTGCGCACGATCGAATACGTCACCGACAGGCCGAGCCCCGTGCCCTGCCCGACCGGCTTGGTCGTGAAGAACGGCTCGAAGATGCGATTGACGTTGGCTTTGGGAATGCCGCAGCCGGTGTCCTCGACGGAGATCCAGGCTTCCTCGCCCGTGCTTCCGGTCGCGATGGTGATCCTTCCCTTGTCGGCAATCGACTGGGCGGCATTGACGAGAAGGTTGAGGAACACCTGGTTCAGCCGCTGCGGCAGTGCCTCGACCTCCGGGAGCGAGCCGTAACGCGTTTCGATCTGGGCCTTGTACTTGATTTCGTTGCGCACGATGTTGAGCGTGCTGTCGAGGATCGCGCGGAGGTCGACCATCTCCCATGTCTCGTCGGCGCTGCCGCGCGCAAAGGTCTTGAGGTCCTGGACGATGGCGCGGATGCGCGCGAGCCCATCGCGCGATTCGGCGATCAGCGCGGCGATGTCGGTGCGCAGGAAATCGAGGTCGATCTTCTCGTGAAGCGCGGTCGCACGAGCGCGGGCCTCGGCGAGAGGATCGGTCGCTGCCTCGCCGCGCGCGACTTCGACGCAGGCCTCGGTCAGGCCGAGCAGCTGGCCGACATAGGATTCGAGCGTGTCGAGATTGGAAATCACGAACCCGATCGGATTGTTGATCTCGTGCGCGACACCCGCGGACATCTGGCCGATCGACGCGAGCTTTTCGGTCTGGATCACCTGGTCCTGCGCTTCCTCGAGCGCCGAGTTCATCCGCTGCATGGCCGCGTTCAGCGTCGAGAGCTCCAGCAGCCGCGTCTCGCGCTCGACGTGCATCCGGTGGTTCGCCATGACCAATGCAAGCAGACTCACCAGCACCTGGCCGCGGTCGAGGTCCGTGACGGTGTAACGCGGCATCCCGGCCGGTCGGTTCACCGCGAGCGCGCCGATCGTCCGCTCGTGCACCCGCAGCGGCCAACACATCGCCGATCGAGTCGCGCGATCGCGTCGCTCGTGCAGCTGGATCGGGAGGCCGGTCTGCGCGGCGTCGCCATTGATGAGAAGCGCCTCGCCGGTTGCGATCACGTGCCCGAAAACACCCATGCCCCGCGGCAGCTTGCTGCCGAGCACGCCCGGCGGAAGGTCGGTTCCGGCGACGATCTCGAGGAGGTCGCCGGTTCCGTCAACGATCATCGCGATCGAGCCGCTTTCCGCGCCGAGGCCCGACACGATGTGCAGCAGGATGTCCTGCTGCACCTGCAGCGGATCGACGCCCGCGGCCGCCGATTGGCCGAGCTCGTAGAGCGCGTAGACCCAGGGGAAATCGTTGAGCCCGTTCGCGGCGACCGAAACCGGCGCGCGAGCCGCGGCCACTGCGCCGCGGGACTTCGAAGCGGACGATCGTTTCATGACGGTCGCAACGGGACGCTGAGGCGTAGCTGCTATTCGAGCAGGACGCCGCCGTCCTCGGACCAGTGGACGTGGGTGATGCCCGGAGTCTCGGCCTCGAGTCGCTCGAGCTCGAGTTGCTGCCTCGAGATGACGCCGTGCTGCAGACGCACCTTGTCGGCCAGCATTCGGTTCTCGAGCGCGAGGTGCCGGTGCTCGAGCGCCTGGATGATCGTGGTGCGCAGATCCGTGTCGGTCCACGGCTTCGCTACAAAGCGGATGATCCCCGCGTCGTTGATCGCGCGAACGATCCCGTCAAGGTCGGTGAATGCCGAGAGCATGATTCGCGCCGCGTCAGGATTGAGCTTCTTCACCATCATCAGAAAGCTCGCGCCGTCCATCTCGGGCATCCGGTAGTCGGAGATGACGAGATCCACGTGATGGTGGCGGACATGATCGACCGCCGCGTGGGGTGATGTGAAAGTCGTGACGTGGGGCTCGGAAATCGCCGGAACCGCCGCCTGGTTCATGCACATGCGCCGCAACGCGTTGAGAACGTTCGGTTCGTCGTCGACGATGAGAAGATTCGACATGGGGAGCCTTTCGTCCGGAGCGAGCCATGGCCATGCCGGACACATCCGCAGAATCATTGCATCCAGCGAATCGCTTTTCATCCGCCGTCATCGAAGAATCAGCAATTGACGTGCCAGAACACTCGCCCGGGGACGCGGCCGAATGCCGCGGCGAAGTCCTGCCGCCACGTGGCACACGCTGCCGCTGCGCGCGATGCCGCACGACGAATTGCGAACCTTGCGCGCAGGCGAGAATGCTTCACATTCAATTCGCCTCGGCGGCGAAAGAGTCAACAGGCCCCTGCGAGTTCCGCCACCCGTGGCGGCGCAGCGTTGTGGCCAACTCGGCGGGTCGCCGGTATCGACTTGCGTGCGCGATGGACGCAGCGTTCAGCCTGGCAGCATGGAGCGCAGCACGCGATCGCGCAGCACGAAATGATGAACCAGCGCGGCCGCAGCGTGCACGCCCGCGACCCACAGGATGGTGTCCCCGAGCCATGTGTGGATCGACGCGATCGCGCTGCCGACGGCGCGTGCCTCGGGCAGCAGCGGCCCGATGCGGAAGTCGGAGAGCAACGTGAGCGGGTGCCCTTCGAGCCAGGCGCCCGTGATGGCCGTCATGGGAACCGCGAGCAGCAACACGAAAAGCGCCCACCGCACAACCATCGCTGCTTGGTGCATCCATCGCGCCATCGGCGGATCCTCCGGTGCCGCGTCGAACGCGCGCCAGCCGAGCCGGACCAGCGTCAGCACGAATACGCAGAGGCCAAGCGTTTCGTGCAATTGCCGATCGAAGTCCTTCGCGGCCGAATAGACCCGCTGCTCCGATCCGCCCGGACCGTACACGAACGTGATCACGACCAGGAGGGCTGTCGTCCAATGCAGGATTTGCGCCATCGCGCTATAGCGCAGGCGCGCGTCTTGGGTCGTCATCGTGCTATCCATCATTTCTTGGGGATATGCCGATTATACGAGGCGCGCCCGTCTCCGGCGCAATGCGTTGCGGCACGCGGACGGCCACGCAAGTTCCGCCGCATTCGAACATGCGACAATATGCGCGTGTCAGAACGTCCGACACACCTGCCCCGATGTCGTCAATTCCGCCAACATCCTCGGGTTCGCGTCGAGCGGCCCTTCTGCTGCTCGCCGCAGCGCTCGCCGTCGTGCTGGTTGCCCATCTGCGCGGGATCGGCGGCGCATTCCTGAGCGACGATTATGCGCATCTCGGCTGGATCCACGATGCGTCGGAGCGCGGCACGCTGTGGTCGTGGACGCTCTCCCGGTTCTACCTGCCGCTCGGCAGCGGCAACTACGCCTATCGTCCGCTGGCCTTCGCAACCTACGTCCTCGACTGGATTGCCTACGGCGCGAACGCGACCGGATGGCACGTCACCAATCTGATCCTGCACGGCGTCAACGCCGCGCTCGCCTTCGTTGTCGCGGCGCGCTGGCTCGGGCCGAGGGCACCGGACGCAACCGCGGCCGGCTTGATCGCCGCGAGCGTGCTCGCCGCGTTTCCGTTCGCTGGCGAGGTGTCGTTCTGGCCGGTCGGACGATTCGACCTCCTCGCGTGCCTCTTCAGCCTGTTGTACCTGTCGACGCTGCCCTTCGGCGCCCGCCCCGTGCCGTTGTGGGAACGCCGGCTGCGCCTCGTGTGGCTCGCCTGTGCGTTGCTTTCGAAGGAAAGCGCGATGCCGCTGCCGGCGATCGCGACCTTTCTCTGCTTCGCGGCGGGCTCCCTGGCCGGCATTTCTGCCGAGAACGGCCTAATCGGCCGTCTGCGCTTCGCGCTGCGCGAGACGTGGCCCACGTGGCTCGTGCTCGGCGCCTATCTCGGCTTGCGCGCGATGTTGTTCGGCTCGCTGTGGAAGGTCTATCCGGATTCGACACTGCCCGCGAGCCTCGCGGAATTCGCGACGCGAGTCGCCACGGTGCGGTTCATCGTTCACGGAACGCTGGGCTCCGCGGACATCCTCTGGAGCATCGCCGCCGCCGCCTTGCTCGCGCTGTGCCTGGCGTCGTGGTGGCGGGCGCGCCATTACGCGCCTTCTGCATCCAGCGCGCTTGCGATTGCGGTTCTGGCCTCCGCACTCGCCTACGCCGCCGCGCCCGCCCTTTCGTTTTCCATCGCCCCGGAGAATGGCGAAGGGGCGCGCAATCTCTATGTCGGCTGGATGTATTTCTCGCTGGCCATCGGTCTGCTGCTCGCGCGAACCGCATCGCCACTGCTGATGGGCATCGCCTTCGTGCTGGTCATGCTGGTCGGCCAGTGGCACAGCCTGGAGGCATGGCACGACGCCGCGCGGCAGATGAGCGCCATCGTTGCCGGCGTCCCGCGCATGGCCGGCGCGATCGGCGACGATCAGTATGCCGCGCTCTATCTGCCCGATCATTACGGGATCGCGCCCTTCGCGCGGAACGCGCAGGGCGGCATCGTGATGCGGCCGACGCAGCACATCGGCTATCTCGACCGCATGGCCGGGATGACGAGCTCGGGGTTCGGCGCGTGGCCGGGCTACCTGCGAGGGGGCGCCGTCGCGACGCTCAAACCGTCGCGGCACTTCGACGCTGCGGGCTTTCTCGGGCTCTATTGCTGGAACGCGTCAGTGGCGGCATTCGTCCCGCTGACGCCTGCCGCCCCCGCGCTGGCCGGCAATGTCGATGAGTGGCGATCCGCCGCGCGACGGAACTTCGACGCCGCGGGGTGCCTGCCGCCGTTCTGAGCCGACGATTGGCTCCGCATGCGCAGCTTCACTCCGCGGTGCGCGCCTTCGTTTCCTCGTGGTATTCCTGCTCGACGTTGACCGCCCAGATCGCGGTCTTCGCGAGCGATGGATCGAGGATGCAATCGACGGCGAGCCTGGCGCTCACCATCGAGTGGTCCTGGTTGTTGTATCGGTGCATGCCGTTGCGTCCGACGGGGTACAGATTCGCGATGCCGTCGAGCCAGGCGCGCAGCGCGTCGAAGCGATCGTACGCGCCGAAATACGCGGGATACGCCTTCTCGACCTTGAGCACCCTGACGTCGAGGACGTCGGCGGCGGCAGCGAGATCGAGCCGCGCGAGCTCCTCGACCGCGAGCGATGCGAGCTCGGCCTCGGAGCGGCGCCACAGCTCGTCGCCTTCGTTGCAGAAATATTCCATGCCGATCCAGATCTTCGCGCGGTCGGCGACCATCGCCGGGCTCCAGTTGTTGAAGATCTGCAGGCGGCCGACCTTGACGTCGCTCTCCTGCACGTAGATCCAGGTGTCCGGGAACATGTTGTTGGAAAAGCCGCGCCGCACATGCGCGTTGGGCAGGAGGCGCGCCAGCAGGACGCCGACGGTGATGAAGTCGCGATAGGCGAGTCCCGTGGCGATTTCGAGCACGTCGTCAGGCGGCGGCGGATCGAGGGCGAGCGCGAAGTCCTTGAGTGCCATGCTGGAGATCACCGCATCGCACGCGAACTCGCGTCGCTCGCCGGTAACAGTGTCCTCGCAGACGGCGCCGGTGATGCGCTCGCCGGATCGCGTCAGGCGAACAAGCTTCGTCGAGAGCAGCACGCGGCCACCCATCGACGTGACGGTGTCGGCGACCGTCTCCCACATCTGCCCGGGGCCGAGCTTCGGATACAGGAATTTCTCGATCAGGCTCGTCTCGACGCCCTTCTGCCCCACGTCGCCGGAGACGCCCTTCGCCATCTTGCGAAGCGCGTGCGCGATCGCCCGCGTGATCGAGAGTCCCTTGATCCGCTGCGCGCCCCATTCGGGGCTGATCCGGTCGCACTGCACGCCCCAAACCTTCTCGGTGTAATCCTTGAAGAACGTGAGGTAGAGCTGGCGCCCGAAACGGTTGATGAAGAAATCCTCGAGGTTCTTTTCGGGCCGGATCGGAAACAGCGACGCCCGCAGGTAGCTCACGCCCGTCTTGACGATCCGTACCGGCCCGAGATTGCGCAGCGTGCGAACGCTGAGGCTGATCGGATAATCGAAGAAGCGACGCAGGTAATAGATGCGCGACAGGCGCGGACGCAGCAGCATCGACTTCTCGGGTGCGCGTTCGGCGAGCGCATCCGCGGCGTCGAGATTCGCTGACGGGTCGCGCACGGGTACGAACGTGCTCATCTCGGCGGGCACCGGAAGGATCTCGCGCCACCAGTCCATGACCCAATCCACCTTCGAGAAGAACCGGTGCCCGCCGATGTCCATCCGGTTGCCGTGATGGCGGACCGTGCGGGCGAGCCCGCCGACCTGATCGAGCGTCTCGACGACGATCGGCGTGAACTCGCCCGACCGGCGCAGGAGCTCGAGCGCGGCCGTGAGCCCCGCAGGACCGGCGCCGATGATGAGCACGGTCTTCGTCATTGCGGCGGCGGCACGCGGGTCTTCGCGTCGCGCGAGAACAAAAGCCAGCGCCGCGTGACATACGTGAGTCCGAACGCGACGACGACGGCGATCGCCTTCGACACCGCGAGCCCCATCTGCAGCCGGGTCCCCGCGAGCACGATGAGATAGCTCGACGCGACGCCGATGAATCCGGTGAGCACGTAACCGGCGAGCTCGCGCCCCTGCTGCTGCGCGTAGCGGCGATAGGCGAACACCCGCGATATGGCGAGACGGTAGTGGAGGAAGAGACCCGCGAGGTACGCGACCGCCGCCGAGAGCGGCTTGTCCAGCGCGAGCACGCCGGCGAGAAGATAGAGGATCAGCACGTCGACGCCGAGCGCCAGCAGGCTTACGATCAGATAGGCGGAAAACTCCTCGCCAAACGTCCTCGGCAACCCCGTCATCTGCGTCGCCGCGATCCGGCCGGGACGCGAACGGGGCGCGGACCGAGCCGCCTGCATCCGCGGCGCACGCTAAGGAACCTCTGAACAAGTCGCCCGCGATTGCGGCGGAGACTTTTCGGGATGGGATGCCTCAGTTGCCAAATGAGGCGAGGCGAAGCTAATGGCCGGCCCCCTTCCGCAAGCCTCGCGCTCAGTTACCAAAATGAGCAGACCGCCCGAAAAGTCCCGCCCCTTCGGGCTGCTGCCAAATGCGGCGCCTGCTTTGCCGCGCTCCTCGGCATCGTAGTGTGGACTACGACCTTCGTCGCGCCTCATTTGCCAACTGAGGCATGCATCCGCATTTGGCGCTGCAGCGCAACCGCGTGGGACTTGTTCAGAGGTTCCCTTCAGCCGAGCGGGGCGACTTTGACGACCTCTTCGGTCGTCGTGATGCCCGCGGCGATCTTCATCGCGCCGGACACGCGCAACGGCTTCATGCCGTCCTTGAACGCCTGATCGCGCAGCCGCGCGTCGTCGGGATTGGTGGTGACGAGCCGGCGCAGCCCCGGCGTCATCAGCATGATCTCGTAGAGGCCGATGCGGCCGAGGTATCCGGTCATCCGGCACTCGAGGCAGCCGACCGGAATCATCACCTGCGCCGGCTTCTCGGCCCGCCACGGCGAGGTCATCGCCTGCCAGACGTCGTCCTCCGGTGGATCGCCGGGCTTCTTGCAGTGCGGGCAAAGCGTTCGCACCAGCCGCTGCGCCATGACGCCCAGCATCGTCGAGCTGACGAGGTAGGCCGGCATGCCGAGGTCGATCATCCGCGTCACCGCGGTCGGCGCGTCATTCGTGTGCAGCGTGGACAACACGAGGTGGCCGGTCAGCGCCGCCTGCACCGCCATGTCGGCGGTGTCGCGATCGCGGATTTCGCCCACCATGATGATGTCGGGATCCTGCCGCATGAGCGTGCGCACGCCGTGCGCGAAATCGACGCCGATGATCGGCTGCACCTGCATCTGATTGAACATGGGCTCGATCATCTCGATCGGGTCCTCGATCGTGCAGACGTTGACTTCGGGCGTCGCGAGCTGCTTCAGCGACGAGTAGAGCGTCGTCGTCTTGCCGGAGCCGGTCGGCCCGGTGACGAGGATGATGCCGTTGGGCTCCTTGATCATCTTTTCCCAGCGCTCGCGGTCGTCGCTGGTGAAGCCGAGCTCGGTGAAATCGCGCACCAGCACTTCCGGCGTGAAGATGCGCATCACGACCTTCTCGCCGAACGCCGTCGGCATCGTCGAGATCCGCAGCTCGACCTCGTTGCCGTCGGGCATCACCGTCTTGATGCGCCCGTCCTGCGGGCGGCGCTTCTCGACGATCTCCATCCGCGCCAGGAGCTTGATCCGCGAAGTCACCGCGATCAGGACCGGGATGGGTATCGCATAGACCGAGTGCAGGACGCCGTCGATGCGAAAGCGGATCTGCCCCACGTCGCGGCGCGGCTCGACGTGGATATCGGAGGCGCGCTGCTCGAACGCGTATTGCCACAGCCAGTCGACGATGTGGACGACGTGACTGTCGTTGGCGTCGAGATTGCCGCGCTGGCCGAGCTCGACCAGCTGCTCGAAGTTGCTGGCGAGCGACAGCTGCCCCTTCGAGGTCTCCTGCGCCTTCTTCATCGAGCGCGCGAGGTTGTAGAACTCGCCGAGATAGCGCCGGATGTCGACCGGGTTCGCGAAGACCTGCTTCACCTCGAGCTTCAGGATCGGCTCGAGCTCGTCGGCCCACGACCGGATGAACGGCTCGGCGGTCGCGACGGTGAGGGTCGAGCGGTTGACTTCCACCGGGAGGATGCGGAAGCGCTCGGCGTAGGCGTTCGACATCGTCTGCGTGACCGCCGTGAGATCGATCTTCAGCGGGTCGATATGGAGATAGGGCACGCCGAGCTTGCCGGCCAGCCACTCGACGATCCAGTCGAGCGTGAGCAACGTGTGCGGGGGACTCGCGGCCTTCCAGCGCTTCGACGCGATGAATTCGAGCGGATGCTCGCCACGGCCGTCCCGCGCGCGCGCGAGCTTGTCGGCCTCGTGCGCCGGCACGAGCCCGTCGGCGACCATCAGCTTGAGGACGTCCTCGAGCCGCAGACGGCGGTCCTGCGCGATTTGCGCCTTGGGCTTGGGGCCGGCGGCGGCGGGCGCGGCCGGAATTGGAGTTGCCATCGCGCAACTTTACACCAGCTGCGAGGTCGATGTCCCGGTGTGCGGTGGGCAACTGAGGGCACCCTTTACGGGTCCGTCGAATGACGGTAGCCTCGACTGCATGCCGTGATGGCGCCGTCGCCTTGCCTCGGCGCGCACGCCTTTCCCTTCCCATAGCATCCGCATCCATGAAAATCCCGCTTTTGCTGCACGTTGTCCGCATCGCGCTGCTCGCCTTGCTTGCGTGGGCCTCCGGCGCGCGCGGCGCCGACCCGGCGCTCCCGACCGCCGATCCCGTGACGACACCCGAGCCGGCGAAGGCCGCCGCGGCGCCGGCGCTGCCGAAGATCGACGACGCGACGATGCTGCGCGCGGGCTACGTCGTCTATGGCCGCGACGTACAGCGCGCGCGCGCTGCGAATTCGATCGACGAGCGCTCGCCCACGGCACAGCGCATCCAGCGCGTTTTGCAGCGGATCATCCTGCAGGCGAACCGCGTCGATCCAAACCTGACGTGGGCGTATGCGGTCACCATCGAGAACGAAGCACTGCCCGTCGCCTATTGCCTGCCCGGCGGCAAGATCATCGCGAGCACGGCGCTGATCGACCGCATGCGACTCACCGACGACGAGCTCGCCGTCGTGCTCGCGCATGCGATCGCGCACGCGATCGCCGGGCACGACTCGGGCGAGGCGGCCCTGCGGCTCACGCGAGAGCCGGGCGGCATCGCCGCCGATCCCAATCGCACGGTCCTGAATCTCGCCGACATCCTGGCGCAGTTGGTGCACAACGTGCCGCACACCGTCGACGCCGAGCGCGTGGCCGACAGCATCTCGCTCAACCTTCTGCTGCGCGCCGGGATCGATCCCCATGTCGCGTCGGAGGCCTGGCGCAAGGTGGCTCGCGCGGGCGGCGCGGTGCCCCCGGGATTCCTGGCGCTGAATCCGACGTGGCCCGCGCGTTTCGACGAGCTCGACGCATCGATCCCGGCCGCGATCAAGGCCTATCAGGCGTCCCTCGTGCGCCCGACTCCGCCGGCGCCGCCGGCGGGAGTGAAGAAGAAGCACAGCAAGTCGCCCATCACGGGCTGAACGACGTCGCCGGGCGATTCCCGATGCGGGCAACGCTCGTGGCGCGTCTCGCCGACATCACGACGCTGTCCGTCGACGCGATCGTCAACGCTGCCAACACGTCGTTGCTGGGCGGTGGCGGCGTGGACGGCGCGATTCACCGCGCGGCCGGACCGGAGCTCCTGGCCGAATGCCGGACGCTCCGCGGCTGCGCCACCGGCGACGCGAAGCTCACGCGTGGCTACCGGTTGCCGGCACGGTACGTGATTCACGCGGTGGGGCCTGTCTGGCGCGGCGGATCGCACGGCGAGCCGGATCTGCTCGCCTCGTGCTACGCCCGGGCCCTTGCGCTCGCCGGCGCGCACGGACTCGCGACCCTCGCGTTTCCGGCGATCAGCTGCGGCGCGTTCGGGTATCCACTCGATGCGGCGACGGCGATTGCCGTTCGCGCCGCGCGTTCGGGAGCGGACGGGGCCGGGATCCGCGAAATCGTCTTCGCGTGCTTCGACGACGCGGCGCTCGCCGCCTACCGGCGCGAGCTCGAGCGGGTCACGCCGTGACGGATCGCTCTGCGCCCTGTGTCAGGGACGCACGCACGCGCAGCGCCGGCGCGCCCGCGTCATCATCTCGACGACATCACGGCGCGCACCCATTCACGCATCGTGTTCATCGGACATCGCCTTCGCCGAAACGGCAACGTCCGCCACCGCCTCGCCTCTGTCCGCAAACGGTGCGGGAACAACCCCCGTCGCCGCAAAGGGCGCCGGCGCGCTGTTCGTGAGCCACACGAGCGAGAGCGCGTGCGCGAGCCGGGTGGCCGCGCGCTGGAGCGGGCCGGATCTGGATAGAACGTTCGTGCGGGCGGTCATGGCACGGGTCGATTGGGCGCAACGATGCACGCGATTTCCCGGTCGTGCAAGTCCCGGCGTGTTACGCCGCGGTCTCGGGCACCTGGAACACCTCGCGCAGATAGGCGACGTACGACGGATCGTAGTCCATCGACTTGCCCGGCTCGTCGCTGATCTTCGCCACCGGCTGCCCGTTGCAGCGGGTCATCTTGATCACGATCGACAGCGGCTCGAAGCCGACGTCGTTGGTGAGATTGGTCCCGATGCCGAACGCGGTCTGCATCCGGCCCGCGAAATGCCGGAACAGCTGGATCGCGAGCGGCACGTTGAGCTGGTCCGAGAACACCATCGCCTTCGTGTGCGGGTCGACGCGCATCTTCTGATAGTGCGAGATCAGCTTCTCGCCCCAGTCGAAGGGATCGCCCGAGTCGTGCCGCACGCCGTCGAACAGCTTGCAGAAGAAGAGGTCGAAATCGCGGAGAAAGGCATCCATCCCGCAGACGTCGGACAGCGCGATGCCGAGGTCGCCGCGGTATTCGCGCGCCCAGGTGTTGAATGCGAAGACCTGCGAATCGCGCAGCCGGGGGCCGACCGCCTGGCACGCCTGCAGATACTCGTGCGCCATCGTGCCGAGCGGCGTCAGGCCGTGGCGGAGCGCGAGCCCGACATTGCTGGTGCCGACGAACTTCTCGCCGATCCCGTCGCGCAGCGTGCGCACGACCTCATCGTGCCAGGTGCGCGAAAAGCGCCGCCGCGTGCCGTAGTCGGCGATCCTGAATTCGGGCGCGGGGACGCCGTTGATGAGGCCGATCTTCGCGGCGAGCCGGCGCCGCCCCTCACCGAGGTCCGTGTGCGGCTGCGTGTTGCGGAAGAAGACCTCGCTGACGATCGACAGCACCGGCACCTCGAAGAGGATCGTGTGCAGCCAGGGCCCCTTGATCGTGATGTCGATCTCGCGCTCCGACCCTTGCAGCCGCTCGACGCGGATGAACCGCTCGTCGAGGGCGAAGAGCCCCAGCAAGTCGACATAATCGCTCTTGAAAAAGCGCCAGCTGCGCAGGTAGTCGAGCTCGTCCGGCTGGAAGCGCAGCGTCGTCAGCGCGCGGATCTCGTCCCGGATCTCGCCGATGAACGGCGTGAGGTCCACCTCGGGCGTGCGGCACTTGAAGCGGTACTCGACCTGTGCCCCGGGGAAATGATGCAGCACGACCTGCATCATCGTGAACTTGTAGAGGTCGGTGTCGAGCAGCGACTGGATGATCATGCCGGGGGGGCGCGGGACGAGGCCGCGTGCGAGGCGTCGAGGCGGCTGATGTTACCCGGTCACGGAGCTTCCGGCATAACTGACCATTGGTCATTTAATGGCGAGGCCACGTCGAGGTCCTGCGACTCGAGGCACCGCGAGCCGCGTTCGCTCGCGACACCCTGCTGCCGGCACGCGGTCGTGGCTTTGCCAAATCGCGGCGGCTATCATCGCGGCATCAGTCGCCAGGACTCGCCCCATGCTCATCAACTGCGTCGTCTATAAGAATGGGCGAAAGTTCGCCGACATCCCGGTCGAGGACATCAGCGAATATGTGCACCATGACGACTGCTTCGTCTGGGTCGCGCTGTTCGAGCCGACCTCGGCGGAGCTCGACCTCATGGCGGAGGAATTCGGCCTGCATCCGCTCGCCGTCGAGGACGCCAAGAAAGGGCATCAGCGGCCGAAGATCGAGGAATACGAGGATTCGCTGTTCGCGGTGCTGCACACCGTCGAATATCCGGACGGAGATGATGCCGAGATTCGCATCGGCGAAGTCGCGATCTTCGTCGGCCCCAATTACATCCTTTCGGTGCGCCTGCACACGACCAAGGGCTTTGCCGAAGTACGCGCGCGCACCGAGCGCGAGCCGGATCTTCTGAAGCACGGGTCGGCCTACGTGCTCTACGCGCTGATGGACACGGTGGTCGACCGGTATTTTCCGGTGCTCGATGCGCTGGAGAGCGAGCTCGAGGGCATCGAGGAGCAGATCTTCGTTCGCAATTCGGCACGCTCGAACATCGAGGCGCTCTACGCGCTGAAGCAGAAGCTGATCACGCTGAAGCACGCGGTCGATCCGATGATGGAGGCGACGGGCAAGCTCTACGGGGGACGCGTGCCGCAGATCTGCGCGGGCATGCAGGAGTATTTCCGCGACGTCTACGACCACCTGCACCGGATCCACGAGTCGATCGAAGGGATCCGCGAAATGATGGCGACCGCGATCCAGGTCAACCTCGGAATGATCAGCCTCAACGAGACCGAGGTCACGAAGAAGCTGGCCGCCTGGGCGGCCATCATCGCGGTGCCGACGCTCATCGCCGGCGTCTACGGAATGAACTTCAAGACGATGCCCGAGCTCGAGTGGGCTCACGGCTACTACTATTCACTCGTGTTGATGCTCGGCATCGACGCCGGCCTCTACGCCTGGTTCAAGAAGATCCGCTGGCTTTAGGGAATCCTGGGCGCCGCGACGACGCCACGCGCGTCAACGAGGGCCGCGCGGCGCGACCGAGGCAACAGGAATAACGCGACCGTTCGGCGCGGGCAGCGGCCACGTCGGCTGCAGCGTCACGTGACGGATGCCGAATTCGGCCGCGAGCATTCGCTTCGCCGCGGCAAGGGTCGCCGGCCATGCCAGCCCGTCGGCGAGCAGCACATGCGCCGATAGCGCGACCCGGTCCGCGCTCATGAACCATACGTGCAGGTCGTGGACGCTCTGCACACCCGGCAAGGCGGCGAGCCGATCGCCGATCGCTTCGTAGGAAAGATGCGCCGGCACGCGCTCCATCAGCACGCCGGTCGACTGCCGAAGGAGCTCCAGAGTCGAGCGCAGGATGAGCAGCGCGACGACGATCGACAGTATCGGATCGATCGGCGTCCAGCCCGTCCAGAAGATCACCGCGCCCGCGACGAGCGCCGCCACCGAACCCAGGAGGTCGCCGAACACGTGGACAAGCGCTCCGCGCGCGTTGATGTTGCCGCTGGTGCGCGACAGCATGACAGCGACGACGATGTTGATGACCAACCCGCCCGCCGCAACGATCATCACCGTCGGACCGGCTACGGGCGCGGGCGCCAGCAGCCTCTGCACGGCCTCGACGGCGATCCAGACGACCAGCGCCAGCATCGCCATCGCATTGACGAAAGCGGCGAGGACTTCCGCACGGGCGTATCCGTAGGTCGCGCGCCGCGACGGCGGCCGCTGGGCCAGTGCGGCGGCGAAGAGCGCGACGACGAACGACGCGGCGTCGGTGACCATGTGCCCGGCGTCGGAAATGAGCGCGAGCGATCCGGCGAGCATTCCGCCCACCGCCTCGACGACCGCAAAACTTCCAGTGAGGACGAGCGCCGTCCACAGCGCGCGCGCCGTCGCGGCCGACGCGCTGCGGGAGTCCGCGTGGTCGTGCCCGAAGTGGGCGTGGCCGCCGGCGGCAGCCGGGGTCGGGGAGGTCTCCATGCGGTCGTGAGTCCGTCGAACGAACCGGCGTCCATTCTGGTCGCTCGGCGGCTTGCCCGCAATCGCGGCGCGCCTTGAAATGCGGCGCGGCTCCGGCCTACATCTGGCGGAAGCGGTGCGCGTAGGCGCGGCTCACCGCGAGCGATTCCGGACGCGCCTTCAGCCTCAGCTTGATCCGGCCGGCGAGATCGCGCGTCGTCGTGGCGACGTGCCCCAGGTTGACGATCGTGCCGCGATGGACCTGCCAGAACCGGTCCGGATCGAGTTGCGCGAGAAGCTCGCGCAGCGGCGTGCGGATCAGCGCTTCGGCGTCGGCGGTGAACACGCTCGTGTACTTGTCGTTCGCCTCGAAATAGCAAACGTCCTCGACCGCGATCAGCTTGACCTGCGCGCCTACCGCCGCGCGGATCCACGCCAGCCGTCCGGTCGATCCACCATTCACGAGTCCGGGCAGGTGCTCCCGAAGCATGGCGATCGCCGCGGCGACATCGGGCGCCACGGCGCCCGCCGGCGCCGCCGTGCCGAGCCGCCCCTTGAGCCTCGTGATCGTCGCGGCCAGCCGCTCGTCGTCCACGGGCTTCAGCAGATAGTCGACCGCCGCGCGATCGAAGGCCTCGAGCGCGTACTGGTCGTATGCCGTGACGAACACGACGTGCACGCCGTCGAGATCCTTCGCGACGTCGAGACCGGACAGACCGGGCATGCGGATGTCGAGAAACGCGATGTCGGGCTCCTCGTCGGCGATCATCGCCTTCGCTTCGGGACCGTTGGCGGCAATGCCGCGGACCTCGAGCTCCGGCCATTGCGCCTCCAGCCGCTCGCGGAGATAGCGCGCGAGCTCGGGCTCATCGTCCGCGATGATCGCGGAGGGTCGCGGGTGCGTCGCCTCGCTCATGATCCGATCAGCCGCGCGGGCCGTCGATGGGCAGGCGCATCGTCACGCGAGTGCCGCTCGGCGCGTTTTCCTCGATGCCGATCGAAGCGGCATCGCCGTGGAGCGCCGCGAGCCGCGCGCGCAGGTTCGCGAGGCCGACGCCCCCTTCCGCGCCCGATCGCACCCGGACGTCGTGGAAGCCGACGCCGGAATCCGCGACCGTGAGTTCGACGCAATCGCCGGCCCGCCGCGCGACGACGACGACCTCGCCGCCATCGACCTTGGGCTCGAGGCCATGCTTGATCGCGTTTTCCACCAGCGGCTGCAGCAGCAGCGGGGGCAGACGAAGACTCTCGAGGCCAGGCTCGACATCTATCCGGAAGCTGAGCCGCCCTCCCATGCGCAACGCCATCAGCTCGAGGTAGGCGCGAAGGTGCTCGACCTGCGCCGAGAGCGTCGCTTCCGTCGTGCCGGCCGCTGCGGCCGCGCCACGCAACAGCGCGATCAGCCGCTCGAGCATTTTCTTCGCCGTCGCCGGATTCGAGTCGACGAGGCTCACCACGTTGGCGAGCGTGTTGTAGAGAAAATGTGGCTCGACCTGCGCTTCGAGCAGCTTGAACCGCGCGAGCGTCGTCTCCCGCTCGGCGGCAACGACACGCGAGCGCTCGCGCTCGAAGTCCGCCTCCATGCGCGCAGCGCGCTCGCGCGGGATGAAGATCATGAGGAGCACCGTCGAGATCAGCAGCGCCATTCCACCGATGGAAAAGATGCCGCGCGGAGAGAAGATCCAGCCCTGCATCACGGGGTAATGCAGGATTTCGGTGGCGAGCCAGTATCCTGCGAACACGCCGACAACCGCCAGCAGCGAGACATAGGCCGCCCGAATCGCCGTCCCGTGCTGGCGAACGCCCGGGACCAGCCGGTCGCAGATGGCGAACTCGAAATGGATGATGAAGCCGATGCAGTTCGCGAAGACGAATGTCGACCACAGGACATCCGCGAGCGGGTCCGCCGGAACGAACAGGATGTTCAGTATCGTGAACACGAGCGTGAACAGCGCGTTCCAGATGAGCGTGTAGACGATGTCGCGCGGGATCGAGCGCGGGATGCGCCGGAACACGGGGAACATCTCGAGCGGATGCCCGCTCGTCGCGCATGCGGCGGCGGTCGTGCTGGGGCGTGGCGTGGCGGCGGCGGTCGTGCTGGGGCGTGGCGTGGCGGCGGCGGTCATGGCATCGCTTTCCCGGTTGGCCGCGGCACCGCGGGGATTCCCGCGGGCCCGGCTCGATGGGACGCATTATTCGCCACGCCGGCGCGGGCGGCGAGGCGGCGGCGACGAATCGACAAATCCGGGCGGCGAATGGCCAATGGCCGCCGCCGCTGGAAGGCGGTCCGCTTCGCCGGCCTCAGGGCTTCGCCGGCGACTCGTCCTTGAGCGCCACCGGCCCCTGGTTCCCGGGGCGATGCCCGTGTTTATCAGAATAGAACGCGGCGATCCGGCGCATGTCCGCGGCGGGGTCGCCGGAGAGGTCTACGTAAGCGCCGACACCGATCCGTTGGGTGGGATAGTCGATGAAAGCAAGCGCCACCGGCACCCCTGCGGCGCGCGCGAGGTGGTAGAACCCGGACTTCCAGTGCTCGGTGCGGCTCCGCGTTCCTTCCGGCGCGATGGCAAGGCGGAAGTCGTCGTGCCGTTCGAACTCCTCGCGCATCTGGCCGATGAAGCCCGTCGAAAGCCGCCGGTTGACCGGAATCCCGCCCCAGCGCCGGAACAGGGCGCCGAACGGCCATCGAAACAGCCCGTCCTTACCGACGTAGCGGATGTTGAGCCCGACCGCCCATTTGGTCAGGATTCCGATCGCGAACTCCCAGTTCGAAGTGTGCGGGTAGAACACAACAACGCATTTCATCGGCACCGGCCGCGCCAGGACGATCCGCCACCCGAAGGCGCGCAGCACGGCGAACGAGATCCGCGCAACAACGCCGCGCCCGAGTGCCGCCGCGAGCACATCGTCGTTTTCTCGCAAGGGCGCCTGAGCGGACAAGGGACGGCTGGAGATGAGATCGAGGCGGCGTGGGGCGGGCACCGACTCGAAGTCTAGCAAACGGATCGGCATCGCCGCGTCGAGACGCTACAATGAATCGCCATGCCCGCACGCCCAGCGCCCGCGCTTGCAGACCGGATCGACGACGCCCTGCCGCAGCAGCAATGCCGGCGGTGCGGGTACGACGCCTGCCGTCCCTACGCCGAAGCAGTCGCGCGCGGCGAGGCGATCAACCGGTGTCCTCCGGGTGGCGACGCCGTCATCGACTTGCTCGCCGCGCTGACCGGTCGAGCCGTGGTCGCGCTCGATCCGTCGTGCGGCGCGACTGCGCCGCTCGCCGTCGCCCGCGTCGACGAGACCTGGTGCATCGGCTGCACGCTCTGCATCGACGCCTGTCCCGTCGACGCGATCATCGGCGCCGCGAAACGCATGCATGCGGTGCTTCCATCGCTCTGCACGGGCTGCGAGCTCTGCATCGCGCCCTGCCCGGTCGACTGCATCGTGATGGTCCCCGCGGGCCGCAGCTGGAGCCTGGCGGATGCGATCGCGGCGCGTGAACGGTATCGGTCGACGCAAGGGCGGTCGGCGCGCACGGCGAAAGAGCGCGACGCACCGCCGCAAGGCAACTCTGCGCACGTCGAACCGGTGGTCGACGCCGCACGCAGTCGCAGGAAAGCGGCGATCGACGCCGCGCTCTCCCGCGCGCGGACCCGGCGCGATGCCGCCAACACTCGACGTCGATGAAGCCGTTCGCCCGCGGACCGGCGCGAATGCTGGCCCTCGTGATCACGCTTGCAGCCCTTCCCATGCCCGCCAACGCCGCCGACAACCCCAACTTTTCCGCGACGCTCGACAGCCAATGGATCTACGAAAAGCCGGCGGTCTCCGAGCAGCGCTTCCGCGCGGAGCTTGCAAATTGGCCGCAAGGCGATGCGCGGGCGCTCGAAGTCACGACACAGATCGCACGCGCGCAAGGCCTGCAGCGAAAGTTCGCGGACGCGCACGCGACGCTTGATGCGGTCGAGAAAAAGCTCGATGGCATGCCTGCGCACGTGCGGGTGCGCTACCTGCTCGAGCGCGGTCGCACGTACAACTCGAGCGGTGCGCCCGAGCGCGGCGTGCCTCTGTTCGCCGAGGCGCTGTCGCTCGCGGATTGCGCCGGCGACTCGTTCTACGCGATCGACGCGGCGCACATGCTGGGCATCGCCGCGCCGGCGGGCGAGCGGCTCGACTGGAACATGAAGGCGCTCGCGATGGCCGAAAAGGCGGACGATGCGCGCTCGAAGCGATGGCTGGGGCCCCTCTACAACAACATCGGCTACACTTACCAGGAGCGCGGAAATTACACGGAAGCGCTCGTCTACTACCGCAAGGCGCTGCCGGCCTACGTCGCGCGAGGCGAGCCGGGTCCCGTGCGCATCGCGAAATGGATGATCGCGCGGGCGCAGCGCTCGCTGGGCGAGCTCGACGCTGCCGAAAAGACGCAGCGCGACTTGCTGGCGGAATACGACAAGCTGGGCGAGCAGGACGGCTACGTCTACGAGGAGCTGGCGGAGATCGCGGTCGCGCGCGGCGACGCGGCGGCGGCGAAGCCGTGGGCCGCTGAAGGCGTGGACGGCGCTCAACGCCGACGACGGAATGCGCGAATCCGAGCCTGCTCGCCTGGCACGCCTCGCGGCACTCGGCGGGGTCGCTGCCGCGAAGCCGGCCCAGCCATGAATCCCGCGAAGCGTCGGGCGATCTTCGAGCGGTTCCGCGCGGCCAACCCGAGCCCGGCCTCCGAGCTCGCACACCGGTCTCCGTTCGAACTGCTGGTGGCGGTCGTGCTCTCCGCGCAGGCGACGGACAAGGGCGTCAACAAGGCGACCGAAAAGCTCTTCCCCGTCGCCAACACGCCGGCGGCAATCGTCGCGCTCGGCGTCGACGGCCTCATCCCCTACGTGCAGTCGATCGGGCTCTTCCGCAACAAGGCGAAGAACATCGTCGGACTGTCGCAGATCCTGCTGGCGGAGCACGGCGGCCGTGTTCCCGCCGACCGCGCCGCGCTCGAACAATTGCCGGGCGTCGGCCGCAAGACCGCCAATGTCGTGCTCAACGTCGCATTCGGACAGCCGACGATCGCGGTCGACACGCACATCTTCCGCGTCGCCAATCGCACGGGCCTCGCCCCGGGAAAATCGCCCGAGGAAGTCGAGCAGAAGCTCCTCAAGTTCGTGCCGGAGGAGTTTCGCCAGCACGCGCATCACTGGCTGATCCTGCACGGTCGCTACATCTGCATCGCGCGTTCGCCGAAATGCGGGGAATGCCCGATCCTCGACCTGTGCGAATACCGCAGGAAGAATCTCTGACGCGGCGATGTTCAATCCTTCGCGCGACGAGGCGCGCCGCTTTCTTGTCGACAGCTGGGCGAAATTTCGCTCCGCATCTCCGCTTTCGGATCTCGAGACAATCGCAGCGGGCCTGATCGCGCTGCACCCCGAATATCACGTTTTCCTTGACGATCCCGCGCGTCATCTGGATCGGGACTTTCTGCCGGAGGCCGGCGCCGTCAATCCGTTCCTGCACCTGTCGCTGCACCTCGCTGTCGCCGAGCAGATCGCGGTCGACCAGCCGCCGGGCGTGCGCGCGCACTTCGAGCGGCTGCGCGCGGCGCATGGCGACGAGCACGAAGCGCTGCACGTGCTCACCGAATGCCTGGGCGAGATGATCTGGCAGGCACAGCGCAATCGCACGGCGCCCGATGCTTCGATCTACCTCGGATGCCTTGAGCAGCGGCGCTAGCGAACCTCTGAGCATGCGCGGCGACGGGATTCGGTCGCGAGGCAATCGTGCCGGCGAGCGACACGCGATCGTACCCGGGTGGGTCGCTCCGTGGGTGCGCGCGATGGTGGTGCTGGCGTCGATGCTCGCACCGGCCGCGCTCGCGGCATCGGAGGTTACAGCCGGGACCTTGAACGATTTCAAGGTCGAGTTGCCGACCGACCTCCGGAAAATGGCGGGACGGGGCAAGCTCTCGCCGGTAACGCACGCACTCGTGACGATCGCCGTTCCCAACAACGTAAATCGGGCGCACGGTGGACCGGTAATCATCATCAGCGCGACCTCCGATCCCGGGTACCATTCGAGCCGCCGCCTGCTCCGTGCGTATGCCGACGCGGCGCTTGCCGGCGGCTGGACACTGGTCGCGGCCGACCCGGCGGATCATGTTTCGGTCGAGCAGGACGACGTGCCGATGCGCCTCGCCCTCAACACGACGGCGCTCGCCGTCCTCGCGCGGCATTGGCCGGAAGCCAGCAACGCACCGCTTGCCTTCGGCGGATTTTCCGGCGGCGCCAAGTACTCGGGTTGGCTCGCCGCAGCATTTGCGAGCCAGGGTCGCACCGTCATCGGAATCTATCTTGCCGGCATCAACCAGGAGACGCTGGTCGACGCCGCGAGGCAGTTCAACGTCCTGAGCGCCCCCTTCAAGCGCATTCCGGTATTCCTGCAGACCGGAACCCTGGACGACGTGTCCACGCCGGCCGATCACCAGGCCGTTGCCTCGGATCTCAGGCGCGCCGGATTCAGGAACGTCCGCGTGGAGTATTTTCCGGGCGCGCACGAAGTCGAGCCCGGACCGATGCGCGCAGCGCTCGAATGGTTCAGCGAGTTCGTCGTCGCGCCCACGCCCGCCAAGTGAGGCGTCGGCCGTTGAGCTTGGGACAAAAGAGGGCGCCCGCGGGCGCCCCCTCCGTTCAAGGTGGTGTCGTTCAGTACCGCGCGGTCACGACGGGCGGCAGGCTGCTGTAATACGCCGCGACGTTGTCGATGTCGTCCTTGGTCAGCGCCGTGGCCATCCCGCCCATGATCGGATTCTTGCGCGCGCCCGACTTATAGTCGCGCAGCGCCTTGGCGAGATAGTCGCGGTGCTGGCCGGCGAGGCGCGGGTACTCCGCGTTCGCGCTGTTGCCGTCCTGGCCGTGGCATGCGGCGCAGACTTCCTTGGCCTTTGCCGCACCCGCGGCGATGTCGGCCGCACCGGCGGACGTCACCGCGAAAGCGGCCACCATTGCAAACGTCGAAATCACGATCCTGGCACTCATCATCGTACCGTGGCGACCAGGCCGCTCTGCGCATAGTACGCGGCGAGATTGGCGATGTCCTTGTCAGACAGCGACGCGGCGATCGCGCGCATCGACGGATGCGAGCGCTCCCCATTCTTGTATTCGTGGAGCGCCTTGTCGAGGTAGGCCTCGTGCTGCCCCGCGATCTTGGGCACGCTGTAGACCTCGGGGAACGCCGTGCGCCACCCCGGAATGCCGTGGCAGCCCTGGCACATCTGCACTTTCTGGGCGCCTTCCACCGGATTGCCCGCCGGCGCGGCCTGCTGCGCGAGCGCGGCCGCCGGCGCCAGGCAGGACGCGGCGATGACGACGAGCGTGTGGCGTTTCGCTGGATTCATTTTCGTGACTTGGCCGAGCGGGGTTTCAGGTGGCAGATTCGATCGCGCGAGCCCGCGCGCCGCCAGCGGCCCCGAAAAAAGCTGCGCGATTCTAGGGGTTTCGTCCCCGAGGGTCAATTGCGGCGAACGCGGCGGACGCTCATTTCTCCAAGTACTTGAGCTTGTCGCGCGTGTCCTTCCACGCGTCGGCATCGTCGGGGGCGGGCTTGCGCTCGATGATCGGCTTCCAGACCTTCGCGAGCTCGGCGTTGAGCGCCTTGAATTGCTGCTGGTCGGCCGGCACGTCGTCCTCCGCGAAAATGGCCTCGACGGGGCATTCGGCGACGCAAAGCGTGCAGTCGATGCATTCGTCCGGGTCGATCACCAGGAAGTTCGGCCCCTCGCGGAAGCAGTCGACCGGGCAGACGTCCACGCAGTCCGTGTACTTGCAGCGGATGCAGCTCTCGGTGACGACGTAGGTCATGCTCTTGATCCGGCGCGGAAAAGGTTGATTCTAGCAAAATCGGCCCCAGATTGCCCCTTGCCGAGACCGGCCGCGCTTGCGCGCAACGGTCGCTTGGGCTAACGTATTTTCTTCGGCACGGTGATGCATAGGCAATCGCCCCTTCGGGGCGCCACCGCACCCCAGAAATAGCGCATCCCACGAGGATTACATGAGCCAACATATCAAGCACGTTTCGGACGCCACCTTCGAGAAGGAAGTCCTCCAATCCGCCACGCCGGTGCTGGTCGACTACTGGGCCGAATGGTGCGGCCCCTGCAAGATGATCGCGCCGGTGCTGGAGGACATTGCCCGCGACTACGCCGGCAAGCTGACCGTGGCAAAGCTCGACATCGACGCCAACCCCGGCACGACCAGCCAGTTCGGCATTCGCGGCATCCCGACGCTGATCCTGTTCAAGGGCGGCAAGGCCCACGCGCAGAAGGTCGGCGCGCTGTCGAAGTCGCAGCTCACCGCCTTTGTGGACAGCAACCTGGCGGAATCCGCGCATGGCCGGACTGCGTGACGTCGAAATCGCAGCTGACCGCGTTTGTTGACAGCAACCTCTGAACCCGATAATCTGATTCGGTAAGGCGGCGCACCCCGGGACCAATCCGGGGCGACGCCGCGGCAGCACCCACGGCGCGGCCCGGTCGAACCGGGCAACTTCCCCAGCGTCACCTTCCCTGCTTCAACTGCCCCGGCGGCTTTTCGTCGCCCCGGCCACATCCCGCCGTCACCCCTCGCACCACTGCGAACCATGCATCTATCCGAACTCAAAGCCAAGCACGTCAGCGAGCTGCTCGACATCGCCAATACCCTGGAGATCGAGGGCGCCAACCGGATGCGGAAGCACGACCTTATCTTCGCCATGCTGAAGGGCCAGGCGAAGAAGGGCGAAAGCATCTTCGGCGAAGGCGTCCTCGAAGTCCTGCCCGACGGCTTCGGCTTCCTGCGCTCGCCCGACACGAGCTACCTCGCCGGCACCGACGACATCTACATCTCGCCGTCGCAGATCCGCCGCTTCAACCTGCACACCGGCGACACCATCGAGGGCGAGATTCGCACGCCGAAGGACGGCGAGCGCTACTTCGCGCTGGTGAAGGTCGACAAGGTCAACGGCGAGCCTCCGGAGAATGCGAAGAACAAGATTCTCTTCGAGAACCTGACGCCGCTCTTCCCCGACGAAGCGCTCACGCTCGAGCGCGACATCAAGGCCGAGGAGAACATCACCGGCCGGATCATCGACATCGTCGCGCCGATCGGCAAGGGCCAGCGCGGTCTCCTCGTGTCGTCGCCGAAATCCGGCAAGACCGTGATGCTGCAGCACGTCGCGCATTCGATCGCGGCCAACTATCCCGAGGTCATGCTTATCGTGCTGCTCATCGACGAGCGGCCCGAGGAGGTGACCGAGATGCAGCGCTCCGTGCGCGGCGAAGTCGTGTCCTCGACGTTCGACGAGCCCGCGACGCGGCACGTGCAGGTCGCCGAAATGGTGATCGAGAAGGCGAAGCGCCTCGTCGAGCACAAGAAGGACGTCGTGATCCTGCTCGACTCGATCACGCGCCTTGCCCGCGCCTACAACACCGTCGTGCCCGCGTCCGGCAAGGTGCTGACGGGCGGCGTCGACGCGAACGCGCTGCAGCGTCCCAAGCGGTTCTTCGGCGCCGCGCGCAACATCGAGGAAGGCGGGTCGCTGACGATCATCGCCACCGCGCTGATCGACACGGGCTCGCGAATGGACGACGTGATCTACGAGGAATTCAAGGGCACCGGCAACATGGAAATCCACCTCGACCGGCGGATGTCCGAAAAACGGATCTACCCGGCGATCAACGTGAATCGCTCGGGCACGCGCAAGGAAGAGCTGCTGCTGAAGCCCGAAATCCTGCAGAAGGTGTGGGTGCTGCGCAAGCTTCTCTATCCGATGGACGAGCTCGAGGCGATGGAATTCCTGCTCGACAAGGTCAAGCAGACGAAGAACAACGCCGATTTCTTCGACTCCATGCGCAGAGGTTGATCCCGCCGTCTCGTGCGTATGAGCGACGGTCGCGTTTGAAATCGGTCTTCTCCGCCTCCGGGGTCGCATCCCCACGCTTCGCGCGGGGCCCCGGCTCCTCCCTCCGGCGTCCTACTTCTTCGACTCCATGCGCAGAGGTTGATCCCGCCGTCTCGTGCGTATGAGCGACGGTCGCGTTTGAAATCGGTTTTCTCCGCCTCCGGGGTCGCATTCCCACGCTTCGCGCGGGGCCCCGGCTCCTCCCTCCGGCGTCCTACTTCTTCGACTCCATGCGCCGCGGTTAGCCTCGGAGCCTCGCGCGCACCAGGCCCTGGTTGGGTTTGAAATCGGTTTTCTCCGCCTCACGCGGTAGACTCTTCGGTCCGTCACCGACAGCGGGTCCGCCGCGTCAACCCGCTGTTCTCAAGAGGGTTCCGGCCGGCGCTTGCGATTTGACGGTTCAGTCCCCACCTTGCGCTGCAGCATGAAAACAGGGATAATTTAACGTTTTGGTCCTGCCGTCCCGCATCTTCGCGCCGACCCCGTACCGGCCGACCGGATCTCCAGGGCGCGCTCCACGGACCTCTGCCAGTGAGGAAAGCATGAAAGAAGGCATTCATCCCGCCTACGGCGAGATCAACGTGACCTGCAGCTGCGGCAATGTTTTCACGACGCGTTCCACTGTCGTGAAGCCGCTGCACGTCGAAGTCTGCTCCGTCTGCCATCCGTTCTACACCGGCAAGCAGAAGGTCGTCGACACCGCCGGCCGCATCGACAAGTTCCGCCAGCGCTATGCGCCGAAGACCGCTGCCGCGAAGGCCGCCCCCAAGGCGCCGGCCGCAAAAGCCTGACGCCGGCCCGTTTTCGCGCGAAAATGCCGCAGCAAGCCCTGCTCGGCGCCCCGGACGAGAAAGGCAGCTTCGGCTGCCTTTTTCTTTCCAAGAACGGCCTTTCGATTGACCAGCCCACCTTCCGATGGCTCAACGCATCCTAGTCGCCGAAGCCTCGCCGGACAGCGCTGAGTTGAGCCCGTCCGGCAAGTATCGTGCGCTGAAGCAGTTCGGCCTCGTCGTCCTGTGCGGCGCCTGGGTCGTGCTGGGTCTCGTCGGCCACGACCCGTGGAAGACGGAGGACGCGACGGCGTTCGGCATCGTCTACGAAATGATGCAGGGCGGCGATCTCGTCACGCCCAATCTCACCGGCGAGCCGTTCATCGACCGCCCCCCGCTCGTCTACGGGCTTGCGGCCGCGACGGCCAGCCTGTTTTCCGGCGTCCTCGCCCCGCACGACGCCGCCCGCCTCGCCGCCGGACTCCTGCTCGCGCTGACACTGGTCGTCCTGGCGGCCACCGCCCGCGAGCTCTTCGGGCGCGCGTTCCGCTGGATGCCGCTGTTGCTGTTCGTGGGCTCGGTCGGACTGTGGGATCGCGCGCACCAGCTCGCGCCCGAGCTCGGGCTCATGCTGGGCGTCGCGCTCGGCCAGTACGGATTCGCGCTTGGATTGCGACGCAGCATCGCAGGCGGCGCGATGCTCGGATTGGGCATCGCGGTCGCGTTCCTGTCGCAAGGCTTCATGGGCCCGCTCTGGCTCGTGCTGACCGCGCTCGTCCTGCCGGCTCGTTCGGGGAACTTCAGGACACGCGATTACGCGACCGTCGTCGCGACCGCGCTCGCCGTCGCGTTGCCGCTGGCCGCCTCGTGGCCGATCGCGCTCGCGATGCGCTCGCCGGCCGACCTCGCGACGTGGCGGGCGGCGCAGTCCTGGACGGACTGGATCGGCCCGCTCGCCGCGCGGGGCGCAGCGGATCCCGGCGTGCTCCTCAAGAACCTGCTGTGGTTCGCCTGGCCCGCGCTGCCTCTTGCCGCGTGGACGCTCTGGACGCGAGGGCGCGGCTTCAACGGCGGACTCAACACGCCCGCCGTGGAGCTGCCCGCGACGCTCGCCATCGTCATCGCCGGCGCCATCGCAATCATGGCCGATCCGCGCATCATCTATCTGATGCCGTTGCTGGTGCCGCTCGTCCTGCTGGGCTCGCTCGAGATCGACACGTTGAAGCGCGAATTCTCCGGCGCGCTCGACTGGTTCGGCATCCTCACGTTCGGGCTCACCGCCGCGCTCGTGTGGACGGCGTGGTTCTGGTCCTACTTTGCCGGGATGCCGGACCCGGTCGCGCAGCTCTTCCGCGACACCGAAGCCGGATACCGGCCCGCGTTCAGTATCCTCGCGATCGGCGTGTCGGCTTTCCTCACTTTGCTCTGGCTCGCGCTGGTCCGCCCCGCGCGCCGGTCGAATCGCCGCGCCGTGCTCAACTGGGCCGCCGGAATGACGCTCATCTGGGCGCTCTACTCGACGATCTGGCTCCCCTATCTCGACTCGCGGCGCAGCTACCGCACGGTCGCGCAGGCGCTCGCCGCGAAGCTGCCGAACGAAGGCTGCGTCGCCAGCCGGAATCTCGGCGAGCCGCAGCGCGCGCTGTTCCAGTATTTCGCCGGACTCGTGACGACGCGCGAGGAGGTCTCGCCCGGCAATGCGTGCGACATGCTGCTCGTCCAGTACGGCCGGATGGACGGCGCGATGCTGGTTCCGGAGGGCTGGACGACGGTCTGGAGCGGCAACCGGCGCGGCGACGACACCGAGCGCTTCGTGCTCTATCGCAGGGACGCGCGATGAAGTTCTTCGACGAAGCGAAGATCGAGGTCATCGCGGGCGACGGCGGCAACGGCTCCGCGTCGTTCCGGCGCGAGAAATACGTGCCGCGCGGCGGGCCGGATGGCGGCGACGGCGGCAAGGGCGGCAGCATCTACGCCATCGCCGACCGCAACATCAACACGCTGATCGACTATCGGTACGCGCGCATCCATCGCGCGCGCAGCGGCGAGAACGGACACGGCGCCGACAAATACGGCAGGGGCGCAGACGACATCGTCCTGCGCATGCCGGTCGGGACGGTGATCACCGACGCCGAGTCCGGCGAGCTCGTCGCCGATCTCGCGACGGACGGCGCCCGCGCGCTGGTCGCGCGCGGCGGCAGCGGCGGCCTCGGCAACCTGCACTTCAAGTCGAGCACCAACCGCGCGCCTCGCCAGTTCACCAAGGGCGAAGCGGGCGAGCAGCGCAAGCTGCGTCTCGAGCTCAAGGTGCTGGCCGACGTCGGCCTTCTCGGCATGCCCAACGCCGGCAAGAGCACGTTCATCCGCGCCGTGTCCGCCGCGCGCCCGAAAGTCGCCGATTATCCGTTCACCACGCTTGCGCCGAATCTTGGCGTAGTG
Source organism: uncultured beta proteobacterium (assembly GCA_963846855.1). GTDB lineage: Bacteria > Pseudomonadota > Gammaproteobacteria > Burkholderiales > Casimicrobiaceae > CAIWHR01. The sequence continues at coordinate 741,845 of CAWJXK010000008.1, read as the reverse complement.
CGCACCGACACGAGCCGCAGCTTCGTCATCGCCGACATTCCCGGTCTCATCGAAGGCGCCGCCGACGGCGCGGGCCTCGGGCACCGATTCCTGCGGCATCTGCAGCGCACGCGCCTGCTGCTGCACATCGTCGACGTCGTGCCGCTCGACCCCGGCGCGGACCCCGTTCACGACGCGAAGGCGATCGTGCGCGAGCTCAAGCGCTACGACCCTGCGCTCTACAAGAAGCCGCGCTGGCTCGTCCTCAACAAGCTCGACCTCGTTCCCGAGGGCGAGCGCGAGGAAATGATCGCCGCGTTCGTGAAGTCGCTGCGCTGGAAAGGTCCCGTCGCGGCTGTTGCCGCGATCAACGGCAGCGGCTGCCGCGAGCTCACGTTCATGATTCAGGACTGGCTCGACGCCCATCCGGCGCACGCCGTACGCGCGCGGCGCAACGCCGCCGGGGACGAGGCGCTCGCCGCACCAAAGACCGGGACCTGATTCCCCGGCGCGCGCAAGCCATGAGCACCCCCGTCGCCACCGCCACGCGGCTCGTCGTCAAGGTCGGCTCGAGCCTCGTCACCAACGACGGGCGTGGACTGGACCATGCGGCGCTCGCGCGCTGGGCGGCACAGATCGCGGGCCTCAAGCGGATGGGCCGCAAGACCGTGCTGGTCTCGTCGGGCGCGATCGCCGCGGGCGTTGCGCGGCTCGGCTGGACCGCGCGGCCCTCCGCGATGCACGAGCTGCAGGCGGCGGCGGCCGTCGGACAGATGGGACTGATCCAGGCCTACGAGGCCGCGTTCGCCGAATACTCGCTGCACACCGCGCAGATCCTGCTGACGCACGACGATCTCGCCGATCGCCGCCGCTACCTCAACGCGCGCTCGACGCTGCGCACGCTGCTCGATCTCGACGTCATTCCGATCATCAACGAGAACGACACGGTGACCACCGACGAGATCCGCTTCGGCGACAATGACACGCTGGGCGCGCTGGTGACGAACCTCATCGAGGCCGACGTGCTCGTGCTGCTCACCGATCAGCAGGGCCTCTACACCGCCGACCCGCGCCATCATCCGGCGGCGACTCTGGTGACGAGTGCGCGCGCCGGTGACGATCGACTCGAAGCGATGGCGGGCAAGGCCGGCGGCGCCGTCGGTCGCGGCGGAATGCTGACCAAGGTTCTCGCGGCGAAGCGCGCCGCGCGCTCGGGCGCGTCCACCGTCATCGCCAGCGGCCGGGAGCCCGACGTGCTGACGCGGCTCGCCGCCGGCGAGGACATCGGGACATCGCTGATCGCGGAGCCCGTGTCGCTCGCTGCGCGCAAGCAGTGGCTCGCCGATCACGTGATGCTCGCCGGACGGCTGACGCTCGACGCTGGCGCGGTGCGCGCGATCCTGCGCGACGGCAAGAGCCTTCTGCCGATCGGCGTGACCGCCGTCGACGGGGCCTTCGAGCGCGGAGCGGTGGTCGGCTGCGTCGACACCGATGGCCGCGAGATCGCGCGCGGGCTCGTCAACTACACCGCCCAGGAGACTGCTCGCATCCTGCGCCGCCCGTCGAGCGAGATCGAGGCGATCCTGGGCTACATCGACGAGACCGAGCTCATTCATCGTGACAACATGGTGCTGATTGGCTAAGCCAATCAGCACCATGTTGCGGCGGAGGCTAACTTCCTGCGCAGCAGGGAGTTAAGCGAGCCCGCAGGGCGAGCGGCCGGAGCCACAATATCCGTCGTGATTGGCTAAGCCAATCAGCATCATGTTGCGGCGGAGGCTAACTTCCTGCGCAGCAGGGAGTTAAGCGAGCCCGCAGGGCGAGCGGCCGGAGCCACAATATCCGTCGTGATTGGCTAAGCCAATCAGCATCATGTTGCGGCGGAGGCTAACTTCCTGCGCAGCAGGGAGTTAAGCGAGCCCGCAGGGCGAGCGGCCGGAGCCACAATATCCGTCGTGATTGGCTAAGCCAATCAGCATCATGTTGCTAACTTCCTGCGCAGCAGGGAGTTAAGCGAGCCCGCAGGGCGAGCCGCCGAAGCAGGACCATGTTGTGGCGCATGGGCTCATTCCAGTTCGACACTCCGCGAGGGTTGTTCTACACTCGACCTGGGCGGAGCCAACGCCATGCGCCTGCGGCACGCGATGCCGCGCGGCGCATCCACAATTGCCGAACGACGGAGGGAACAATCCATGGCTTTGGTCGATCGCGTCAAGAACATCCTTGTCACGCCGAAAACCGAATGGCCGAAAATCGCGTCGGAAGCATCGAGTGTGCAGTCGATCCTTACCGGCTACGCGCTCATCCTGGCGGCGATCGGACCGATCGCGATTGCGATCCGCTTGATGACCTTCGGGACCTTCGGGATCACGTCCGCAATCGTCATGTACGTTACGTCGCTCGTATCGCTGTTCGTGGTCGCATGGATCGTCGACATGCTCGCCCCGACCTTCGGTGGTGAGAAGAATTTCGTCCAGTCGTTCAAGCTGGTTGCCTACGCTTCAACCGCATCCTGGATCGCCGGGATCTTCAGGCTCCTGCCCTATCTGGGCGGGATAGTCGCGCTTCTGGCGCTGATCTACACGCTGTATACGTTCTACCTCGGCGCACCGGTGCTGAAGAAATGCACGCAGGAAAAGGCCGTCGGTTTCACCATCGTCGTGATCGTCTGCGGGATCGTGCTCGGGGCGCTGATCGGCTTCGTGCTGATGCCGATGTTCGTCGTCGGCGGGATGGGCGGACTCGGAATGATGCAGTAGCAGGATCGCGCGAAGGCGGGCACGCGCCCGCCTTCGCCGCGCGACGGGCGTCGCTGGAAGCCGTCAGTCGTTTTCTTGCGAGGTGGGATCGGAGTAGGACTCCGGCACCGTCTGGCGCGCCATGCCGAAGAGCCGCTGCCGCCGCGTCTGCGGACGCATGTGGAGATAGCGCTCGAGCTCCGTCAGCGCGCGGCGGTAGACCTCGCGCTTGAATTCGATCACCGTCTCGAGCGGCACCCAGTAATCGTGCCAGCGCCAGGCGTCGAATTCCGGACGCTCGTTCGCACGGAGCTTGACGTCGCTGTCGCGCCCGACGAGGCGCAGCAGATACCAGATCTGCTTCTGCCCGCGGTAGCTGCCGCGCCACTCCCGTCTGATCCAGTGCTGCGGTACCTCGTAACGCAACCAATCGCGCGTACGGCCGAGTACCCTGACGTGTTCCGGTGCCAATCCGACTTCCTCGTTCAACTCCCGGAACATCGCCTGTTCGGGCGTCTCACCAGGGTTGATGCCACCCTGCGGAAATTGCCACGAGTGCTCTCGGATCCTTTTGCCCCAGAAGACCTGGTTCTTCGCGTTGACGATAACGATGGCTACGTTCGGGCGATAACCGTCGCGATCCAGCATCGCGGTCACCCCGAAAAGTTGGTTGACCCCATTCTTCCACAGATCGCGCTCCGTGAAAAGGCGGTCCGGGCGGCGCATGGTGCGCCACATCTTCAGCGGGCGCCGCGCCGCGCCGGTCCGGCGCGCTCCTGCGGCACGGCTTCGACGTCGAGGCGGCGCTCGCGGCGAACGACGTCGAGCGTGACGACGCGGCCGATCGCCTCGCCGGAAAGCGCGCGCTGCAGATCGTCGACGCTCGTCACCGGCGCCGTGTCGATCGCGATGACGACATCGCCACGTACGAGACCTGCCCGCGCCGCCGGAGAGCCGCTCTCGACAGAATCCACGCGAACCGCGGAATCGCGCGGCAGCGCGAAATGCCTGACGATCCGACGCGGCAGCGGCATGGTTTGCCCGCCGACGCCGAGCCACGCACGCCGCACGCGTCCATCTCGAATCAGCGCGACCGCGACGCGCTCCGCCGTCGATGCTGCGATCGCGAAGCAGATTCCCTGGGCCGGCAGGATCACCGCCGTGTTGACGCCGATGACCTCGCCGCGGGCGTCGACCAGCGGGCCGCCCGAGTTGCCAGGATTGAGCGCCGCGTCGGTCTGCAGCACGTTGTCGAGCAGGCGGCCCGTCGCCGCGCGCATCGAGCGGCCGAGCGCGCTGACGATGCCGGCGGTGACCGAATGCTGAAACCCGTACGGGCTGCCGATGGCGATGGCGATCTGGCCGACCTCGACACGCGTCGAATCGCCGAGCCGACACCAGGCGAGATCCGGCGCGGCGACCTTGAGCAGCGCGAGGTCGGAGTCCGGATCGTCGCCGACGATCTCCGCAGCCGCGTTGCGTCCATCAGCCAGCGTCACCTCGATCGCCTCGGCGTCTCCGGCAACGTGGCTGTTGGTCAGCATGAATCCGTCGGGCGTGATGAGAAAGCCCGATCCCGATCCATGCCGTTGCGCGCGGCTGCCCCGCCGCTTGCTGACCTGCACATGCGCGACCGCAGGCGCGACGCGCGCGACGGCGCCGGTCACCGCTCGCGAGTACGCATCGTGCAGCGGACGATCGGCCATTTCCGGAGAGGCGTCCGCGGACGATGCGCCCGGCCCGTCGAGTGCCACCGGTGTCGCGGGAATCGGGTCGAGGGGCATGCGACAGCAGATGGCGCCGCGCGGCCCCGCTTTCAAGGCGCCGTCAACGCGCCAGCACGGCAGTGCAACCCGGATGAAGCCGGTGGGACCGCCGGGCGGCTACGCGGCGCTCGCACCCGACAGGCCGAACGCGGTAATGAGCTCGGCCGGCAGCGCAATCGCGCGCAGACGCTGAGGATCGTCGGGGTCGACGCGGCCCGCGAAGCGCACTTCCTGGCCTTCGAGCAGCAGGTCGCCGTCGCGCGTGCAGCGGTGCGCGACGGTGAACCGCCTCTCCGTGCAGGACACGATCTCGCTCTCGATCTCGATCGCCTGTCCGACGCGGGACGGGCGCAGGAATTTTGCCGAGGCTTCGGCGAGCGGAAACCCGATGATGCCGAAGCGCTGCAGAAGCTCCAGCTTCGGTGCGAGCAGGCGATCGAACAGCGCATGCGTCGCGGAATCGAACCAGTAGAAATACTTCGGATAGAAGACGATCGCCGCCGGATCGCAGTCGCCCCATTGCACCGTCACGCTGGTGGTCGATGTCCTGGCCATGGGCTGGCTTGTCTCACGCGCCCCGCGTCGTCGCCGACCGGTCGCGCAACCGCGGCCGCGGGGAATGCGTGTCACGACTGACGCGCGCCGCCCGCGAGGCGCCGAAATTCGCAACGCTCATTCGTTGGCGTCCTTGAAGGCGGGGATGCCCATGCGGATCAGCCACCATTTCCACTTCGAAACGCAGTGGTACGGCAGCGCGATACCCGCCGACCCGCGCGTCGGCTTCCCTTTGATCATCTCGAAGGTCAGCGCGGGCGCCTGGTCGAGCTGCACGTTGCACGTCCAGTTGTCGCGATCCTTGACCGTGCAATCGGTGAACTTGCCCGACGGCGATTCGGATCCGCGAACCCAGTAGACCACTTCGTGCCGGCTGCGGCTCGCCCTGAACGCATACTGCGAGCCCGCGACGAGCTTCCCGCCGCAATGGCTGCCCTGCCAGGTTCCCTGGTCGCAGTTGACGGTGAAGATCGTGCGTTCCCCCTGCAGCGTTATCCGGTCGCTCGACCAGAAGGCAACCGCCACCAGGAGGAGGATGACGATTCCGACGACGAGTTTCTGAATCATGTATCGCCGGCGCGCTCACAATCGCGGTCGCCGGCCCGATGGACGATGTGGAAGCTTATCACCGGTCCCGGAGAGACCCGTGCGCCGCGCCTGCCGCATGTCCGGCAGCGGCGACGCCGTCGATGCCGGACGCGTTTCTCGGAGGGCCGCCCCGGCCATGGAAGTCCAGCGGACGCGCTCTGCGACCACGGCCGCGGGCACCGTTTCCCCCTGGGCCACATGGCAATTCTATTTGTCTAGTACAAACTTTCGCCAACGGTCACGTGATGTCACTGTGCAGCGTTGCGTGCCTGATGTCGGACCCGGTCAGGGGCGGAATCTCTCAGGACTTCGCTTTCTTCGAGGATTTCGCCTTGAGAGAACTGTTGAGGGCAACCGCCTGGCGAACGAGCGCCTTGAAGGCGGACCCGTCAACTTCTTCTCCTTCGTGGATGTCGATCGCGCGGCGTACGTTTCCGTCGAGACTCGAGTTGAAGAGCCGGGCCGGATCCTTCAGAGACGCGCCCTTGGCGAAGGTAAGCTTCACGTGATTCTTGTAGGATTCGCCAGTGCAGATAATGCCATCGTGCGACCAAATCGGATTCATCCACTTCCATTCCTCGACGACGTCCGGGTCTGCCTCCTTGATGAGCTTGCGCATTTTGCCGAGGGCTTTCCCGCGCCAATCCCCAAGTTCGGCGATTCGTTTCGAGATGAGCTCCGACGCCGGCTGGCCTTGTGTCGCGTCCGACTTCTTCATGTTCTCATCCTAGAATTTGCGGATTCCATTTGCAAGGCAGCGGAGGATGATCATGTAACACTTCAGGACGACGCCACATACCGTGATGAGCGAACCGGCGGCCTGCTGCCCGGGCGAAGCTCCGCGTGCGGGACGTCCGCGTTGAGCGACGGTTTAGGCGCAATCCCGTTAACCATGCGTTTCGCGGCACGACGTAGTGGTTCCGCAGCGCGATATCACCTTGGCCTGCGTTTCAACCGTTGGTTTGCCCACACATCATGGACTTACCCTCTTTGACTTTATTGTCAAATCGATAGCCAAATACGTGCCTCGGCCCTCAATGTTGAAGCAATCGAGACTCATCGTTTCGTCAGAATTCGACCATTCCCGGGTGCGGTGATTGAGTCGCTCCTCCTCCCACTGGCTTCCCGTGACCGGCTGCCCGTAGCGATTGATCAATCGAGATAGGATCGCTCCGCACGCTGGATGTCGTGCGTAGTGATCATCTTTCCATGATCTCGGTTTCGAATCGAGTTGATCGCTAGGCTTTTCAAAGGCAATCCTCAGTTCCTTTCGTCCGCCAATAACTCTCCTCTCGACAAAGTGCACATCGTCATGAGAATCGGCCTTGGAAAGCCATGCGCGATCACCGTGCACTATCGATGTCGGATATTTCTGTTGGAAGGTGCTTGGCTCGACGCTGAGCGAGAGGCCCCCATACTCAAAACTCGACCCGGCGAAGCATGTTGTCGGAAGGACGAATAAGACCAAAGTGACAGATCGAAGCAAGGGCACTCCTTGCGACCTAACGAAACAAGCCGATCGGCCGCGAGCGGACGGCGCGTAGCGCCGGCGAGGCGTTCTGCTTAAGTGACGGGTTAGGCCGCAATCCACTTCTCCGCATCGGCCTGCTCATTTGTCGAGAAGACCCTGACCACGCTGGGCATCAGAAACTTGAACATTCGCGTCGCATGCGCGACCCAGGGTACGTCTGTTACAACCGCGATTCGCTCCCACGCCTTCCAATGCGCGAGGCCGACTTTCGCATCGTCCCACATGGCGCCTGTGGTAAAGCCGATGAGGTCAGGCCCAAGCTGATAGAGCAATCGAATCCGGCCATGTTTCTGAAGCGCTGTCTCAATGGCTGGGGTGAGAACGGCTTCGTAATCATTTGCATCGACTTGTCCCGAAGCGGCAATGCCGACGACATTGTCAGGGAGATGAGAAAGGAGCTTCATCATGGCGACTCTCCTACGCGTGAAGAAACGGATTCGGTGAGCGGAACAGCGAAATGGCGTTCTTGCGGCCTAGCGAAACAAGCTAACCGGTGGCCCGCTACGGGGGCGAAGCCACGCTGGGTCCGCTTGAACGCCGAGTTAGGCCGCATCTATTTCTTCTCTTCGAAAAGCTCTATTGGATTGCCCGATGGATCTTCGCAGACTACTTGGCGCCCCCCTGGGCCTTGGATCGGCTCAGAGCGGAAACGCCCACCTTTAGCCGTTAAGGCGAGGACCGCTGCCTCAATATCTGGGACCTCGACGACGAATCGATTCCAGCCTCCGGGATGCGGTTGCGAACCATCCGGCAGCGCTTTCGATGCCGATGTTCCAGGTCCGCTAACCCAAAGAGTCAGGTCACCAAGCTTCATCACCGCGAATGGCGGACCCCATCGATCAGCGAGCACAAATCCAAGCGCTGAATAGAACGCGATCGCAGCATCGACGTCCGTCACGAGATAGCGAATAGTGGCCAAGGTGGCTCGCCGTTTGCGAGTCGGCCTAACGGCTAAGCCAACCGACTCGCCGCCGCCGCTGCTGCGCGGGAAGAGAACACACGTCTCTGGCGAGTCCGGTTGAGCGCATGGTTAGGCAGCTTCACTTTGGCCACTTCAGTACACGTGTACGGCCACAATCAGCAATGCGACAGCTATCAGCAATGCGAAAATCCACGCTTTCGGCACGCGCGGCTCGAGAACGGATTCGCCAGGGCGCTTGGGATTGAAACGGACATCGACTGTGCTTCCACTCGCATACCGCTGCGCAATCGCTTGGGCAAAATCAGCCACTCCCTCTGTTCATACCGGGACTTTGGGCAATTCGGTCTCCACGAAAACGTTGTCCATCAACCTCATACTCATAGACCACCACGGGACGGTAGAGCGTCATCCGCCCGCGAGGGCCCCCAAAATTGCCGGAACCGGCATCGGCCCGATATTCCTCAACTTTTGACGACAGCACGCGCCCCCTCGCAACAGGCCAGCGCTTCATGGCCGCTGCTTCACGCAGCGAGCTGAAGATAAGCACAAGCATCACCAATCCGAATCCGCCACATACAAGCGCAAGGAGCGTGTTGTCGGATGGGTTCATAACTCGAGCGCGCCTAACGTATCAAGCTAACCGGCGGCCGCGCCGATGCGCGCGAGAAAGAAGCCGCGTGCCGGCACGGCCGGTTGAGTGCCGGGTTAGGCGGCAGGGCGAGTGCATCCACTCGTCGGCTAGCATGGTAGTCAGCAACAGCAATCCTTCATTCGCCAGCCGCATACAACCGCCATTCGCCGGGAACGCCCTTCAAGGCATGCGCGCCTCGGTCTTCGAAGTGCAACCCGGAGCCGGAAACCAAATCCTTGACGGTGCTGGAGACCAGGGTTTCGCCAGCGTTGGCGATCCCCGCGACACGCGCGCCGATGTGCACGGCGATGCCTGCAACCGTATCGTCATGGAGCTCCACTTCACCCGTGTGCAGGCCGGCGCGGATGTCGAGTCCAATCCTGTGCGCACCCTGTTGAATTCCTAGTGCGCAATGCACACCCCGCGCCGGACCGTCAAACGTTGCGAAGAAGCCATCGCCTGCAACATTGATCTCCCGGCCGCGGAAGGACGCGAGTTCGCGTCGTACTACCGCATGATGGCGATCGAGCCATTCGTTCCATGCCTTGTCACCCACGCGCGCCATGTGCTCCGTGGAGTTCACGATGTCCGTGAACAGCACGGTTGCGAGTACGCGGTCGATGTCGCGTGAAGATCGGATGCCCGTCAGGAATTCCTGCACTTCCTCGAGAATGGAGTCCTGGTCGCCTGCCCAGGGCATGTGGTCGTCACCTTGCAGCTCCACGAAGCGAGCACCGGGGATTTGCGACGCTAGCCACCGCGCCTCCTCGATATTCACGTCAAGGTCCCCTGTGCGGTGCAGAACCAGCGTTGGCACGCCGATCGTCGGCAACACGTGGCGGACGTCGATCTGCGTGTTCATCCTTAGCAGTGCCACCGCCGCGCTGGGGCTTGCGGCGTTGCGATAGTAGGTGGCGAGGCGGCGCGCGAACTCCCGGTCGTGCATCTTGCTGGGAATGTAGTGCGCGAGGTCCATCTCGTTGCCCCATTCGCGCTCGACCTGTTCGTATTCCTTGGCGCGTGCCTCCGGCGTGGGCGCCCACGGATAGTCGGGACTCCAGATCCGCTTGGCAAAGCAGCTGTAGGTGACAAGCGCAACCGTGCGTTCGGGATGGGTCGCCGCGAAAAGCATGCACATGTTGCCGCCTTCCGAGTAGCCAAACAGCGCCGCGCGTTTTGAGCCAACGGCGTCCATGACGGCGCGCAGGTCGTCCATGCGCGTCTCCAGGGTCGGCAGCTGGTCGTCGGGAACGCGGTCGGAAAGTCCGGTGCCTCGCTTGTCGAACGTGATAAGTCGCGAAAACGATGCAAGCCTGTGCAGGAACCGCGCGTGGTCGGGTTCCTCCCAGCGCAGTTCGACATGCGACACCCAACCCGGCACATAGACCAGGTCGAGCGGTCCTTCGCCCGTGACTTGGTAGGCGATGTTCACCTTGCCGCTGCGAGCGTAGCGAGTCTGGGGAATCATCCCGATACTTTATATGGTCTGAACGGGCGCCGGCGGTTCCCGAATCGGCCGCGCCTCAGCGATTGCGGCCTAACGAACCAAGCGAACCGGCGGCCCGCTGCGGCGGCGAAGCCCCGCATGCGGGACGTCCGCGTTGAGCGACAGGTTAGGCCCCAATGGCGGGGGATTGTTCACCAATATTCCTCTGGCGGAAAGCGATCAAATTGCGGCAACCCGTCGGTAATCTCATACCAAGGTGCCTTTGAGCCAACGAAAATATGGACAGAGGGCCGAATCCCGGGATCGCCATCGATGCTGCCCGCAGGAATGCAAACCTCGTCGCCTTCGAGCATCGGGACGCTTGATCCACAAACGTGACAGAAATTACGGAAGGTACCTGGCGATGATTCATAGCGAGATATCGACGTTTCTCCGCGTTGCCAGCGAAATGCGCTCGCGCTTCCATGCGCGAAAGCGCCAAATGGCGCGCCATGGATTTTGCGGCACATAGAGCAATGACAAAAATTGAGACGCTCAACAGGACCGTCGAGCCGCCATGCTATTGCGCCACAGAGGCAGCTTCCGCTAATCATGGGGCCTCACCAGCGACCTTCCCAAGTGTAACGTGAACTGGTTACTCCCGAGAGCGGCCTAACGAAATGAGCCAACTCGGCTCGCTCCCGTAACAACGGCCACTTTGCCGGTAAGACTGGTCATTACGGCGCTCCATTCGGCGAACACGGCGGGAAGAACCGCCCATTGTCGATGCTGGTACGACTGGTGTCCATTGGCCGCCTAACGGATTAAGTTAAGCGGCCCAGACGGCGATGGCGAAGCCCTGCCGATCTGGGTCCGCTTGAACCAGGTTAGGCGGCACACCCGAGCAAGGTGTAACGACGTTAGCCACGATAGCCGAGCACGCGAGCAGGGAGAAACAGCAACGCCTTGATGAGCGCGAAAACAGCGCCAATGCAAATGCCGACCAGACGGAACGGGAGCGCGACCAACCAGACGAGGGGCGCGAGAACAAGTGCGACCAAGGCCAGCGGCCACGAAACCGCCAAGAGCACGAACCACACGACAACAAGAAGAAGCGGCTTCATGAAACGCTCCTAGCTACGTGTGAAATGTGAGTGTGCTTCCACCTAACGGACTTAGTTAAGCAGGCCAGCCGGCGGCGGCAAAGCCGCGCCGAGCTGGGGCCGCCTGAACGAGGTGTTAGGCTTCACACGGTGCCTATGCGGTGGCTGACGCTTTCGGCAACTCAGTGGCTTGAGACCAAACCGCCAGCCAAGCCGATCCTCTGAGTTCATAAGTATCAGTGTGCCAGCACTCCACTATTCTTCCAGACGACAAAGTGATCTTGGCTTGATACCTGACAATAGCCATTTCGGCAGACGCTCTCACTTCCATCGGCCCGTGCTCCCAAGCGGCATAGAACGACTCGGCCTTGATCATTTCAAGGTATCGAGTTCGACTGTAAGTTCGCCCGGACGGAGTTATTAGCTGGTACTCCGGCGCATGAAGCGCCTCGATTGCTTCTAGATCTTGCTCAACAATAGCGCGAGTGCGGCGGGCTTCGAGGGTGCGGAAGAACTCGAGATTCATTTGGCAGTGACGCGGGCAATGCCGTCTCTTGTGAGGCCTAACGAACTGAGTTAAGCGGGCCAGCCGGCGTTGGCGAAGCCATGCCGGGCTGGGTCCGCTTGAACGAGGTGTTAGCGCGCTGCACGCATCGCATGTGACCACGCCCCGGATAGCACGAAGCGCGGAAACGTAACCCACTGCTCAAAGAAGATGCGGGCCAATGCGTTGGCTGGGCCCGTGAATGGCTCCGGCGGCGTTTGCTCCTGGCGATGGCCACGACCCTGCAACGCGACCGAGACGACCATCGCCGCGATGGCGAGGACCGCCACGAGCCAAGCTCGCTCAACGAGCGCGACGACAGCCGCGACATTCGCAACGATAAATAGTGGAACTACGACGATGTGAAGCAGCAGATTTGCGCGCGAGCTGTGATAACGCGGATAGCCGCCCCATTGCCACTTAAGCAGTTTCGAGACGCTCACGGTGCCCTCAGTTGCTGCGCGCTAACTAAAAATAGAGAACCTAAAGGACGGCTCGGAAAGGGGCGAAGACGACGGGAAGCAAAGCGTCGCTTATTGCTCCAGCCTCGCCGCGAGGTGATGAGACATCTTATTTTTCAATCCCTGACTCCGCAAATCGGCAACCTAAATGCGGGAAACGATTGCGTCGAACGTGCGGCGCGCGACCGCATAAAATGCGCACGTGCCAGGCTCACGCCACAGCGTACCCCGCAATTTCAAAGTGGGCAAAACGCACGGGAGGCCGGAGGGGCATTACGCAAGTCGGATGCGCGATGGATAAATCGGCGGGCAACTTGCAAGAAAGCGCCGAGGCACAAAATGAAAACGCCAAGCAAATCATCTGCTTGGCGGATTTATCTTGGCGGAGAGTGAGGGATTCGAACCCCCGTTAGGTTGCCCTAAACCTGATTTCGAGTCAGGCGCCTTCGACCACTCGGCCAACTCTCCGCGAACCTCGGATTATACCGGCAACGGAGTGCGGCCCGTGCGGCGCACGAACGTCCATCTCAAGCGGCCGCCAGAAAACGAAGACGGGGGCCGCAGCCCCCGTCGCTCGATGCCCCGTGCTTCTCGTCCCGGGACTCTATTTCTTGGCCGGCGCCGCGGCCGGCATCGGCTTGGCGGCGGGAATCGCCTTCGCGGCGGGTGCCTTGCCCGGCGCGGAAGCCGCGGTCATCTGCGGCGGAGGAACGGCTTTACCCTTTGCCTTCATGTCCGCAAAGTAATTCGCCGCGGCGCGATCCATCGAGCGATCGAGCTGCTGCTTCGCGAGCGTCGCTGCGGCGGCGTCCTTCGCCTTCTTCTCGTCGGCGGCGGCCTTCTGCGCGTCCGTCATCGGCGGGGCAGCCGGCAGCTTGGCCATCGCCACGCCGAAAGCACCAAAGGCAAGGATCGCAATCATTACTGCACGTAGCGTCATCATCGTCGCATCACTCCTTCAAGCCTGCCGCAGCGAAGGTTTCTGCGGCGCGGCGTCGTTTCGCGCGGCATCCGGCTGCACGAATTTCTCCCGGGCCTTGCCTGCGACCACCTGGTCGTACCAGCGGCGATGGTGATGCGCGGCCCAGCTTTCGCTGACATCGCCGTCGCGCATGGCGCGATACGCGCCTGCCATTCCGATCGTGCCGAGGTAGATGTGAACCAGCGCGAGCGCGAGCGCCACGTAGGCCGTGCCCATGTGGATGAGATTGGCGATCTGCATCGTCTGCCGCGTCTGGTTGAAATTGGGGAACAGCAGGATGAGGCCGGTCACAATGAGAATCGTCGAGAAGACGACCAGCACCAGCCAGAACACCAGCTTCTCGCCGGCGTTGAATCGTCCGGACGGGTATTCCTTCCCCTTGAAATACCCGAGGATATTGGCGAACCACTTGACGTCCTCCCCGCTGACGCCGTTGTTGCGCACGAAGCGGAAGAACAGCAGCGGGACCGCGACGATCAGGATCGGGCCGATGAAGTTGTGGACGTTCTTCGACACGATCGCGAGCCACGAGAACAGCGTGTAGCCGATGAGCGGAAGCAGCACGGCCTTGCCCAGCGAAAGAATGATGCCCGTGACCGCGAGCGTCACCCACGTGATCGCCAGCAGCCAGTGCGCCCAGCGGTCGAGCTGGGAAAAGCGCTCGATCCGGCGCTCGCCGGGCTTCTCCGCGACGCTCAGCTCGCCCCGGATGAGGTAGAACGCGGCGAGCCCGAGAATCGCGAGCGCGATCAACGCGCCGCCCACGGAGGCGAGCGGAACACGCGCAGCGCGCCACGTTTCGCCGCCCGACTGGATGAGAACGGTGGATTCGCGGCCCGTCACCGTCGAGACCTGCGGCGCGCCCGAGCGCACCTCGCTCCAGATGGGCGCGTTGTTGTACGGCTGCCGGGCCTGCTGCTGCTGCTGCTCCTTGGCGAAATCCATGTCCTTGGGGTTTACCGCGGGCGACTGCGCGGACGCCGCGGCGGCCACGAGCCAGACGATCGCGGCGCCGAAACGGGCGGCCCGTGCGATGGATGGGGTCAACATGCCTCCTCCGGGACCGCTACTTGATCCGCTTGTATTCGTTCTGACCCTGCGCCCGGGTCTCGATCGCGACGGTCCAGTCCTGCCGGCTGTCGTTCCACTGCTTGCCCTTCCAGGGCTCGTCATAAGGCTTGCCCTGGTACTTGCCCTGCTTGTACTGGATCACCTGCGGACGCTCCCCGCAGCCGACCAGCCCGACGACGGCCGCGCCGGCAGCAACCGCCGCGACCGAGCCGAAGAACGCACGACGCTTCATGATTTCGCTCCCTGCGCAGCGGGTGCCGCCTCGGTCTTGGCGCCCGGCGGGCCATACGCCGTGCCCCATCCCCAGACCTCGGCGCCCTTGCCGCGGTTGAACACACGCTCGCGATAGATGTTGGCGATGACTTCGCCGTCGCCGGCGAGCAGCGCCTTGGTCGCGCACATCTCGGCGCACATCGGCAGCTTGCCCTCGGCGAGGCGATCGCGCCCGTACTTCTTGACGCGGTCCTCGTTGTCGGGGCCGGGGCCGCCCGCGCAGAACGTGCACTTGTCCATCTTGCCACGCACGCCGAACGCGCCCTGCTGCGGGAACTGCGGCGCGCCGAACGGGCACGCGTAGAAGCAGTAGCCGCAGCCGATGCAGAGGTCCTTGTCGTGCAGCACCACACCGTCCTCGGTGCGCACGAAGCAGTCGACCGGGCAGACCGCCGCGCACGGCGCATCCGAGCAGTGCATGCACGCGACCGAGACCGAGCGCTCGCCGGGCACGCCGTCGTTGATGGTGACGACCCGTCGGCGGTTCACGCCCCACGGCACGTCATTCTCGTTCTTGCAGGCGGTCACGCAGCCGTTGCACTCGATGCAGCGCGCGACGTCACACAGGAATTTCATCCGGGCCATGATCGTATCCTCGTCCGTTAGGCCTTGAAGAGCTCGACCTGACACAGCGTCGTCTTGGTGCCTTCCTGCATCATCGTCACCGAGTCGTAGCCGTACGTCGTCGCCGTGTTCACCGCCTCGGCGCGCACGAGCGGCGCCGCGCCCTCCGGATAGTTCTGCAGCAGGTCCTTGCCCATCCACCAGCCGGCGAAGTGGAACGGGATGAACGAGACCCCCGGCCCGACGCGATCGGTCACCTGCGCCTTCACCTTGATCTGCGCGCCCGTGGGCGTCTTCACCCACACGTACTGGCCGTCCTGGATGCCGCGATCGTTGGCGTCCTTCGGGTTGAGCTCGATGAAGTTGTACTGCTGCAGCTCGGCGAGCCACGGGTTGGAGCGCGTTTCGTCGCCACCCCCCTCGTACTCGACCAGGCGCCCGCTCGTCAGTACCAGCGGGAACTGCTTCACCGCATCCTTGTTCTTGTCCTGCACCGATTTGTAGAGCGTCGGCAGGCGCCAGAAGGTCTTCTTGTCGTCATGCGTCGGGTACTTGGCGACGAGGTCGGGGCGGTTCGAGTACAGCGGCTCGCGGTGGATCGGCACGCCGTCCGGGAAATTCCAGACCACCGCCCGCGCCTTCGCGTTGCCGAACGGGTACGCGCCATGATTCTTCATGACCACTCGGATGATCCCGCCCGACAGGTCGGTCTTCCAGTTCTTGCCTTCGGCGGCCTTCTTCTCGGCGTCGGTGAGCTCGTCCCACCAGCCGAGCTTCTTCATGAACGTCGCGTCGAATTCGGGATAGCCGGTCGTGATGTCGCATCCCATCGGGTACGAACCGTCGGCCGCAAGAAGATTGACGCCATCGCGCTCGACGCCGAAGTTGGCCCGGAAACAGCCGCCGCCGTCCATCACAGCCTTGCTAGTGTTGTACAGGTTCGGCGAGCCCGGGTGCTTCAATTCCGGGGTCCCCCAGCATGGCCACGGCAATCCGTAGTATTCGCCGTCGCACGGGCCGCCCTTGGCCTTCAGCGTGCGCACGTCGAACGTCCCCATGTTCTTCATGTGGAGCTTGAGGCGTTCCGGCGACTGGCCGGTGTAGCCGATCGTGAAGCAGCCGCGATTGATTTCGCGCAGGACCGATTCGGGTTCGGGCTCTTCCCAGCCGTCGCGCGAGTCCTTCACCATCTTGTAGTTCTTGTTGAATTCCTTGTCCCAGCCGAATTTCTTGGCGAAGGCCGTCATGATCATGTGATCGGTCTTCGATTCGAACAGCGGCTCGATCACCTTCTCGCGCCACTGGATCGAGCGATTCGACGCGGTCACCGAACCCGAGGTCTCGAATTGCGTGCACGCCGGCAGCAGGTAAGCGCCGTCCTTGCGGGCCAACGACGCCATCGCCGCCGTCGCCGACGGATACGGATCGATCACGACGAGGAGGTCGACCTTCGCCATCGCCTCCAGCATTTCCTTGCCGCGCGTCTGGCTGTTGGGCGCCATGCCCCAGTAAACGACCGCGCGCAGGTTCGGGCCCTGGTCGATCATGTCGTTCTTTTCCAGCACGCCGTCGATCCAGCGGGAGACCGTGATCCCCGGCTTCTCCATCATGCCTTCGGCGTACTGCTTCTTGATCCACTCGTAGTCGACACCCCAGACCGCGGCCCAGTGCTTCCAGGCACCCGGGGCGAGCCCGTAGTAGCCGGGCAGCGAGTCGGGATTCGGCCCGACGTCGGTCGCGCCCTGGACGTTGTCATGGCCGCGGAAGATGTTGGTGCCGCCGCCGGACACGCCGACGTTGCCGAGTGCCAGCTGCAGGATGCACGACGCGCGGACGATCGCGTTGCCGATCGTGTGCTGGGTCTGCCCCATGCACCAGACGATCGTCGACGGGCGGTTCTTCGCCATCATCTCGGCGATCTTGAGCACCGTCGCTTCCGGCACGCCGCAGGCGTCCTCGACCTTGTCGGGGGTCCAGTTGGCGAGGACCTCCGCCTTGACCTTGTCCATCCCGTAGACGCGGGCGTCGATGTAGGCCTTGTCTTCCCAGCCGTTCTTGAAGATGTGCCACAGCATCCCGTACAGGAACGGGATGTCGGCGCCGCCGCGCAGCCGCACGTATTCGTCGGCTTTCGCCGCCGTCCGCGTGAAGCGCGGGTCGACGACGATCATCTTGGTGCCGGTCTCCTTCGCGTGGAGGATGAACTGCATCGACACCGGGTGCGCCTCGGCCGCGTTCGAGCCGATGTACATCGCGCACTTCGAGTTCAGCATGTCGTTGTACGAGTTGGTCATCGCGCCGTAGCCCCATGTATTGGCTACGCCGGCGACCGTCGTCGAGTGGCAGATCCGCGCCTGGTGGTCGCAGTTGTTCGTGCCCCAGAAGGAGACGAACTTGCGGAACAGGTACGACTGCTCGTTGCTGTGCTTCGAGCTGCCGATCCAGTACACGGCGTCGGGGCCGGATTCCTTGCGGATCGCGAGCATCTTGTCGCCGATCTCGGCCATCGCCTGGTCCCACTTGATGCTCTGCCACTTGCCGTTGACGAGCTTCATCGGCGTCTTGACGCGGCTCGTGCCGAACGCGTGCTCGCGCACCGACGCACCCTTGGCGCAGTGCGCGCCGAGGTTGAGCGGCGACTCGAACACCGGATTCTGCCGCGTCCACACGCCGTTCTCGATGGTGGCGTCGATCGCGCAGCCCACCGAGCAGTGGGTACACACGGTGCGGCGGATCTGCTTCGTCTCCGTGGCGGCCGGATCGGCGGCGGCGTCGGCCTTGCCGATCGCGCCGTAGGGCAGCTGGCTTGCGAATGCGCCGGCGCCCGCGACGAGGCCCGAGCGCTTGAGAAACGTTCGCCTGTCCATCATCGGCATTCTTGCTCCGACGGCGCGGCGAAGACGCGGACCGGCTGCGGCGACGCTATCTGTTTTCTTGGTCAGCAGCATGATCCTTCCTCCTCCTAGATCTTGGTCGAGCGGTAGTAATCGCGGACGTGCTCGGTCACGCGATACACGGATGCGGTGTCGGCGGGCTGTAGTGCGGCTGCATCGGCCGCAGCGGCGAGCGGCGCCGCATTGGCGGCGGTCGTCGCGACGGCAGCGCCGCCCGCACCGATGGCGAGCAGAAAGCGGCGGCGCTTCAAATCGAGGGGCGTGGCAATGTCGGGGTCCGGCAACGACGTGGGAAGGGCGATGCGCGAATCGGTGCCCATGAGGACCTCCAAAAGACTGCTGCGTGACATAGGTATCAGGGATTACTCCATGGCGATCGAGTCACGTTCGAGCGCCAGAAAGCCCAACGCAAATTGTGCTACCGCAGCATAGTAGTTGGCAATGGGAGATTGCATTATTGCATCGCAGCAATCGGCGTACCACGGCGCGATCTGCCGCTCGAAGAACGTTCGCTGCGCATCGACGGGCCGGGGCGGCATCGCCGAATCGCCTGCGACCAGGAGTCGCATGGTCTCGCAAAGCGCGGACAGATGGTCCTCGACCATCGTCACGCCCGGCCGCCGCGCAAGGCCCATGGCGGCGAGTGCTACCCGGAGTTCGGCCAACGGGCGATCCATCATGAAGCCAGCCACCCAGTGCGAGCCGTGCAGGTTGACCTCGCTCCTGCCCACCCCGATGAAGAGATCGTCGTATTCCTGACGAACGGTATCAGGATCCGCCGACGCGCTGGCGGCACGCAGCGCGTCCCAGCCGGCGCGGAAGCGCGGTACCTCGTCGTCGCCCGCGGGCGCATCCGTGCCAAGGCCGGGCGCCGCGGCGATCGCCGCCAGCAGCGGCGCGTCGGGCGGTGCCGCAAGGAGCCGCGCCAGCAACGCGTAGAAATCCGCCCTCGCCGCATCTTCGGGTGCGATTGCGGCCGACGGGGCGACCGCGGCATCAGACATCGCGGATGTCCACGCCGCGGCCTTCCTTCATCTGGTCGATCACCCGGCAGTCGGCGCACATCTTGAGGCGCTCCAGCGCCCCCGGCGCGGCGAACATCGAGTGGCCGGCGAGTCGCTCCAGCATGGTCGCGATCATCCGTTCGGTCCCGAGCGGCTTGCCGCAGGCGATGCACATGAAGATCGCCGCCTCGTTGAGCACGCGCGGCGCCTTGGCTTCGGGGATCAGCGACAGCCGCGGCAGGAGCGCGATCGCGTCCTCCGGGCAGGTTTTCTCGCAGAGGCCGCACTGGACGCACTTCGACTCGATGAAGCGCAGCTGCGGCACCTCGGGGTTGTCGAGGAGCGCGCCTTCGGGGCACGCACCGATGCACGCGAGGCACATCGTGCAGGCATCCTTGTTGACGACGATCGTGCCGAACGGCGCGCCGGCGGGCAGCGCGATTTCCTTTTGCGGCACCGGCGCATGCCGTGCAAGGTGCTCGACGGCGAGCGCCGCGGTCGTCCGCTTGTCGGTGGTGAATCCGAAGGTCGCCGGCACGCGGACCGACAGCGCCGCGGGCCACGACCACAGCGCCTCGTCGAGCGCCTTCACGTCGGCTGCGGCGAACGTGCGGAAATGCTCGCCCTGATAGCCGAGCGCCTGGGCGATCGTATCGGCGAACCGCATCTGCCGTTCCAGCGCCTCGAGATATTCGGGCGCGATGGCGTCGGTGGCAAGCACCGCGACTTGGCAGGCGCCGAGCGCCACCGCCGCGAGCCAGGCGTCGAGGCCGATCGAGGCGACATGATGGACCTCGTGCGGGATCACGCGCGCCGGGAGACC
Source organism: uncultured beta proteobacterium (assembly GCA_963846855.1). Classification (GTDB taxonomy): domain Bacteria; phylum Pseudomonadota; class Gammaproteobacteria; order Burkholderiales; family Casimicrobiaceae; genus CAIWHR01. Next base: position 721,990 of record CAWJXK010000008.1, on the reverse strand, counting down.
GCGCCCGCGGCGCGCGAGGGCCGCGATGGCGCGGCGCCCCTCCTCGTCGTGCAACAGGATGCAGGGGTCGCGGCCGCCGGCACGCTCGTAGGTCGCGAGCAGCAGCTTCAGGCGGGCGCCGAGATCGGGCGCCGACGGATAGGCGTAGCGCATCGCGCCGGACGGGCACACGGTGGCGCACGCGCCGCAGCCCATGCACAGGTGCGGCTCGACCTTGACGCCGTCGCCATCCGCGGTGATCGCTTCGGTCGAGCAGACGTCGATGCACTGGTTGCAGCCGGGCTGGCGCGACCGACTGTGCGCGCAGATGGAGGCCTTGTAGACGAAGTACTTGGGCTTCTCGAATTCGCCGACCATCACGGCGAGCTCGGTGACGGCCTTGGCCTGCGCAACCGGATCGGGCCCCGGCGCGAAGTAGCCCTGCGGCGGCTGGTGCATGCGCAGATGCGGCTCGCGGCCGAGGTCGAGCACGAGGTCGAACCGCTCGCTGCGGCGCGGCTCGCGTCGCTCGAAATCGATCGCCGCCGTCGCGCCGCACGCCGCGACGCACTGGCGATGCGCCTTGCAGCGGTCGAGGTCGATCTGATAGCTCCAGTCGATCGCATGCTCCGGGCACGCGCGGATGCAGGCGTTGCAGCGCGTGCATAGATCGAGGTCGATGGGGTTTTCCTGCTCCCATGACGCCTCGAAGGCGCCGAGCCATCCGGCGAGGCCGGTGAGCCGTCCGCTGTGGACGGGGAACGCGCGCTCGGCCGGAAGCTCCGCGCCCGCGGCGCGGCCCGTGACGAGCACCGTGACGGCGAGCTGCGGTGCGAGCACCTGCGCCCAGTGCAGCGCCGCCTCGGCGGGGCCCGCGATCAGCACCTGGCCCTGCGACGCGTAGGCGACACGCGGCACGGGCTCGGGATCGGGCATCCCGGCCAGCGCGAGAAGCGCGGCGATCTTGGGCGTCGCGCGTTTCGCCTCGGCCGACCAGCCGCCCGTCTCGCGAATGTTGACGAAGCGGATCGCCTGCGTCTTGCCGCCCTCCTCCGCGACGTCGCCGAAGAGCGTCGCCTCCTGCGTGCAGGCGACGACGACATCCCCGGCGGCGTGATCGGCAAACCGGGCGAGCTCCTTCTGGCAGAGCATCGTGTTCACCAGCGGGGCGCCGCTCAACTCGAGCGCGCGCGCGAGCGCCGCGGCGTCGAGTGGCATCGTGCCGTTGCACGAGCAAAGATGGAGCGTCTTGTCGCCGATGCTCATCGGCGCGCCGGTTCGACGGATGGGTTCACCGGAGGCACGGATTCGACGTTGTCCGCGGCGTCGCCCGAGGCAGGGGTGACGGCGTCGGGCGACGCGCTTTCCGCCTCATTCGCCGTATCCGGTGCCTTTGCCGCGTCACCGGAAAGCGCCTCCGGCGGCGTAGCCTCGGAGGGCGCGGTCTCGGCCGGACTCGGCGGCGGGACGTCGACAACGAAGCCGTTCTCGTCGACGCGCGTCGCCGGCGGGTCGAAAAGGTAGCGCGCCTGCGCGAGCCGCGCGACGACGTCCGGCGCAATGGGATCGGGCTTCGAATAGTCGTCGACGTAGGTGTCGAGACCGTCCATCACGTTGAAGCGCGGATCGCTGAACAGCTTGCGCAGCGCCTGGTGCTGCAGGCCGGGCTCGACGTCGGCGCGCATGAACGGCGTGAAATCGGAGTCGGCGGTCAGCGAGTCGATGCTGGGCAGCGCCACCGCTCTCGCTTCGGCAGAAGGAAACGATGCCGCCGGTGCTGTCGTGAGCTGCTCCGTCGTCGCGTCCGGCGGGGCGGCGGGCGCCGGCGCGGCGGCCGCTTCCGCACGCGTTTCGCGCGAGGCGGCCAGCTTTCGCTGCGACCAGCGCTTGAGGGAAAAACCGCCGGGAGCTTCCTTCTCGTTCGTCATCGGGAGGGTCGGATCCGGCACGGCATCAGCGGCGAGTCGCCCGCTCGCGCCGGAACAGGCCGTCGAATCGGGGCTCGTTGCGCTGCGCCTTCTGCTTGCGCTCCTGCCGGTAGTTGCGCTCGACGAAGTCGCGCATGAGCAGGAGAAGTTCGGCCGGCATGGGAACCGGGTCGACCGCTTCACCGCCGTCGAGGCTGCGCGCCGCCTCGTTGTAGCTGACCGTGACGCGCACCGGTGCGAGTGGCGGGGTGCCCTCCCCCGGCGTCAGCCGCCACATGACGAAGACCTTGGGATCCGAAGAAGTCAGGTTGAGGTAATAGCCTTCGGCTTCCGAAACGTGGAGCTCGAACGTGCAATTCAGGAATCGCCATCGATCGCCCGTGGCATCGAGCGCGGACGCGACCGGCGGGCCGGCATTGGCGCCTTCCACCGGGGTGAACTCCACCGCAAAGGGCTCCCAGCGCTCCGAGATCCAGCGGTTGTCGAGCGTGATACGGCGAAAATCGACGGCAATCGGAAACCGCAATGCAGACAAGGGGATTTCCAGTGATTCGCGAGTGGCTGAACCAGTGCAACTGCAACCGGTCGATGATACACCAGGGGTTGCGCGCTCTGTTAACATCAATGAGCTGCGCGTTGTTCCGATCGACACGACTGATTTCATGGCGACCGTCATTCCACTGACCGAGCTGCGCTCGTCCGACCCGTCGGTACCGCGCGCGGCGCGCGACGCGTGGCTGCGCGAGGCGGCCAGGGCTTTGGCAGCCCCCGGGCCGGTAACGGACGCGCGCGGTCGTCCGCTGCGCGATCTTCGCATCTCGGTGACCGACCGGTGCAATTTCCGCTGCGTCTACTGCATGCCGAAGGATGTGTTCGACGCCGACTACCAGTTCCTGCCGCACGCGGACCTGCTCACGTTCGAGGAGATCGCGCGCGTCGCGAAGCTCTTCGTCGAGCGCGGCGTGTCCAAGATCCGGCTGACCGGCGGCGAGCCGCTGCTGCGCCGGAACATCGAGCGGCTGGTCGAGCTCCTCGCCGGGGTCGGCGCGCGCGATCTCACCCTCACCACCAACGGCGCGCTGCTCGCGAAGAAGGCAAAGTCGCTTCGCGCGGCAGGCCTCACGCGCGTCACGGTCAGCCTCGATTCGCTCGACGACGCGACGTTTCGCGCGATGAACGACGCCGATTTCCCGGTGGCGCGCGTGCTCGAGGGCATCGACGCGGCCGCGGCCGCCGGCTTGGCGCCGATCAAGATCAACATGGTGGTCAAGCGCGGGATGAACGAAGCGTCGATCCTGCCGATGGCGCGTCATTTCCGCGGCAGCGGGCACATCGTCCGATTCATCGAGTTCATGGACGTCGGCGCGACCAACGGGTGGCGCATGGACGACGTCGTTCCCGCGGCCGAGGTCGTGCGCACGATCGGCACCGAATTCCCGCTCGAAAGCGTCGACCCCGGCGCGTACGGCGAAGTGGCCGAGCGCTGGCGCTATCGCGACGGCGGCGGCGAGATCGGCGTCATCGCGTCGGTGACGCAGGCGTTCTGCCGCGACTGCACGCGCGCGCGGCTGTCGACCGACGGCAGGCTCTACACGTGCCTGTTCGGCAACGATGGCCATGACCTCCGTGCGCTCGTGCGCGACGGATTTTCCGACGCGGAGATCGGCAACGCCATCGCCGCCGTCTGGACCCGGCGCGACGACCGCTACTCCGAGATCCGCACGGCGGCCACGGCACGCGCGCCGAAAGTGGAGATGAGCTACATCGGCGGCTGAGCGCGCGGTCCCTTTCCATGAACGCGCCCGACATCCCCTACCATCCGCAGTTGTCCGATGCCGCCCGCCCGGCGACGTTTCGCGTGCCCTCGATCGACGAGACGGGCGCCGCGCGCGAGACGCCGGTCGCCGGCGAGCATCCGCTCACCCTCTACGTCGACAAGCAGGAAATCCTGACGCTGATGACGCTGGGCGCGGCGCCGGAAGCCCTCGCGATCGGCTACCTGCGCAACCAGCGCCTGATCGAGCGGATCGAGGACATCGTCTCGGTGCAGGTGGACTGGGACGTCAACGCCGTCGCGGTGACGACGCGCAGCGGCCTGAACGACCTCGAGGGCCGGATGCAGAAGCGCACCAAGACCTCAGGCTGCGGCCAGGGCACCGTGTTCGGCGACCTCATGGCGGAGATCGACTCGGTCCGGCTGCCGGACGGCGGCACGTTGTCGCGGACGGCGCTCTACGCGCTCCTCGACCGCGTGCGGGTCCACGAGACGATCTACAAGGAAGCGGGCGCCGTGCACGGCTGCGCGCTCGCGACCAACGCGCCCGCCGATTCCGAGATCCTGATGTTCGTCGAGGATGTCGGGCGCCACAACGCGGTCGACGCGATCGCGGGCCGGATGTGGCTCGACCGCATCGACGGCGCCGACAAGATCTTCTACACGACCGGCCGGCTCACCTCGGAAATGGTGATCAAGGCCGCGCAGATGGGCATACCGTTCCTGGTGTCGCGCTCGGGCCTCACGCAGATGGGCCACGAGATCGCGCAGAAGGTCGGCATCACGATGATCGGCCGTGCCGCGAACAAGCACTTCCTGCTGTTCACCGGCGCGGAGCGCTTCGTCGGCGCCTGAAGCGGGCCCCCTCGTGAGCGCCCCACGAGCGCCGATCTCCGGGATCGTTCTCGCCGGCGGCCAGGGCCGCCGGATGGGCAGCGTCGACAAGGGGCTCGTGACGCTCGCGGGCAAGCCGATGATCGCGCATGTGCTCGCGCGCTTCGCGCCGCAGGTGGACGCCGTCGTGATCAACGCCAACCAGAATCTCGATCGCTATGCGGCGTTCGGCTATCCCGTGCTGACGGACGCGGTCGGCGGGTTCGCGGGGCCGCTCGCCGGGCTCCACGCGGGCATGACCCATGCGACGCACGCGCTCGTCGCGACCGTCCCGTGTGATTCGCCCTTCCTGCCGGACGACCTCGTCGCGCGTCTCGCCGGCGCGCTCGAAGCGCGCGGCGCGCAGCTCGCGGTCGCGAAGACGCTCGACCAGCCGCATCCGGTGTTCTGCCTCGCGCGCCGCGACGTGCTGCCGCATCTCTCGTCGTTCCTCGAAGGCGGCGGACGCAAGATCGACGCGTGGTACGCGACGCTCGCCGTCGTCGAAGTATCGTTCGACGACGAGGCCGATGCGTTCCGCAACATCAACACCGCCGCCGAGCTCGCCGCGGCGACGGAGTCGACGCCGCGCGACGAAGGCATCGCGCCGGATTAGAATCGGCGGCATCGCAAACTCTCTCCGATCGAGCCCGCATGACCCAGCCCAAGACGCTGCGCGAAGCCTCCTGCGCCGACGACTACGACCCCAATTCGATGCCGGTCGACCGGGCGCGGGCGCTGATCCGCACCTTCCTCTCACCGGTCACCGCAACCGAGCGCGTTCACATCCGCGCCGCGCTGTCGCGCGTGCTGGCGACCGACGTGATCTCGCCGTTCGACGTGCCGGGGCACGACAACTCCGCGATGGACGGCTACGCGGTCCGCTTCGCCGACCTCACTCCAGGCTCCGAATCAATTCTCGCCCGCGTCGGCGAGTCGTTCGCCGGCAAGCCGCCAAGCGTCAGCGTGGCTGCGGGTCAGTGCGTACGGATCTTCACCGGCGGCGTGATGCCGGGCGGCGCCGACACGGTCGTGATGCAGGAGCGAACGCGCGAGGACGCGACGGGCGTCCACATCGAGGCAGGCGCGGTCGGCAAGGCCGGACAGAATCGTCGCTTCGCCGGCGAGGACCTGAAGCGCGGGCAGGTGGTGTTCCACGCCGGCCAGCCCATGCATCCGGCGGAGCTCGGCATGCTGGCCTCGCTCGGCATCGGCGAGGTGACGGTATTCCGCAAGCTGCGCGTCGCATTCTTCTCGACGGGCGACGAGCTCCGCTCGATCGGCACGCCGCTCGCGCCCGGCGAGATCTACGACAGCAACCGCTACACGCTCTTCGGCATGCTGGACCGGCTGGGCTGCGAGATTGTCGACATGGGCGTCGTGCCGGACGTGCCCGAGGCGCTCGAGCGCGCGTTCACGACCGCCGCCGGGTGCGCCGACGTCGTCATCACCTCGGGCGGCGTCTCGGTCGGCGAAGCGGACTACGTGAAGGCGCTGCTCGACAAGGTGGGCGAGGTGCTGTTCTGGAAGATCGCGATGAAACCGGGCCGCCCGCTCGCCTACGGCCGCATCGGCAGCGCGCATTTCTTCGGCCTGCCGGGCAATCCGGTGTCGGTCATGGTGACGTTCTACGAATTCGTGCAGGACGCGCTGCGCATCCTGCAGGGCGAACGCGACGTCGCGCCGCAACCGACGTTCAAGGTGCCGCTCGGCGCGCCGATCCGTAAGGTTCCCGGGCGCACCGAATTCCAGCGCGGCGTGCTTTCTCCGGATGGCAATGGCGGCTTCACTGTCCGCACCACGGGCGACCAGGGCTCGGGCATCCTGTCGTCGATGTCGCAGGCGAATTGCTTCATCGTGCTGCCGGCCGCCACCGGCAACGTCGCCGCGGGAGAGGCGGTCGACGTGCAGCTGCTCGAAGGGCTGATCTGATCCTCGCTCTTTCCTCCACGCCAATGCGACGGCGGAGTTGCCCGGCGCACGCACGGCGATGATCGATCCTGCCGCAGCACCCGCGGCGCCGTCGCGCACCGAGGCGTTCCGCTACTGGCTCAAGCTCGGATTCATCAGTTTCGGCGGACCCGCCGGCCAGATCGCGATCATGCATCACGACCTCGTCGACACGAAGCGGTGGATCTCGGAGCGGCGCTTTCTGCATGCGCTCAACTTCTGCATGATCCTGCCTGGACCGGAGGCGACTCAGCTCGCCACATACATCGGATGGATGCTGCACCGGACCTGGGGCGGCGTGGTCGCCGGCACCCTGTTCGTGCTGCCCTCGCTGGTGCTCCTGATTGCGCTGTCGTGGCTCTACATGGCATATGGCGACGTTCCGGCGGTCGCCGGGGTCCTCTACGGGATCAAGCCGGCGGTCGTCGCGATCGTGCTCTTCGCGGCGTGGCGGATCGGCTCCCGTGCGCTGCGCCGTCCGACGCTTTGGGTCATCGCGGCGGCCGCATTCGTCGCGATCTTCGCGTTCAACGTGCCGTTTCCGGCGATCGTCGTGGCGGCAGGCGTCATCGGCTTCGTCGGCGGGCGTGTCGCGCCAGCCGAATTCGCCATCGGCGCCCATGACGTCAAGGGCGGCGCGCATGCGCCCGCGTTGATCGACGACGACACGCCGCCTCCGGCGCACGCGCGATTCAGCGCGGCGCGGCTCGCGCTCGTCGTTGGAGTGTTTGTCGCGCTGTGGCTGTTCACGCTGGCGATGCTGGTGGCGAGTTATGGACCCGGATCAACGCTGCCGCGGATGGGCTGGTTCTTCACCAAGGCGGCGTTGCTGACGTTCGGCGGCGCGTATGCGGTGCTGCCGTACGTCTACCAGGGCGCGGTCGAGACGTACGCGTGGCTCACGCCCGCCCAGATGATCGACGGCCTGGCGCTCGGCGAAACGACGCCGGGACCGCTCATCATGATCGTCGCATTCGTGGGCTTTGCCGGCGGATGGGCCAAAGCGCTGTTCGGGCCGGACTCGCTCGCGCTGGCCGGCATCGCGGGTGCGTGCGTCGCCACGTTCTACACGTTCCTGCCGTCGTTCCTGTTCATTCTCGCCGGCGGACCGCTGGTCGAGTCGACGCACGGGCAGCTCAGGTTCACCGCGCCGCTGTCCGGGATCACCGCGGCAGTGGTCGGTGTGGTCGTGAGCCTTGCCGCGTTCTTCGCCTGGCACGTGTTCTGGCCGGCCGGCTGGAGCGCGGCCGCAGCGAATCGCGGGCTCGATCCGGTCGCGCTCGCGATCGGCGTCGCGGCCGCGGTTGCGCTGTTCCGCTTCAAGGTCGGCGTGATTCCCGTGATCCTCGCGTGCGGCGTGGCGGGGCTCGCGGCGTCGCTGCTGTTGCGCTGACGCGACCCGCCCGCGTCGGCAAGCGAGTCAGGCGGGCCGGACGGGCGCGTTTCCGGTCTTGAGGCCCACCGTGCGCTTCAATCGCCAGCTCTTCTGCAGCGAGGGCGGCAGCGCAAAGGTCTCGCGGTTCCAGCCCTTCTTCATGCCCCACACCGCGAGGCCCGCCTGCACGCCCCGGCGCGCGTCGTCCTCATGCGCGACCGGATATCCGAAATACACGACGATGCCGTCGCCCTGAAACTGCGCGGTCGTTCCTTCGTAGCGGGTGACGACCTCGGCGCAGGCATCGCGGTAGGCGCGAATGAGGTCGTGCAGGTCTTCCGGATCGAGCGCCCGAGACATCTGCACCGATCCCACGAGATCGCAGAACATCACCGACATGTGGCGCCGCTCGACCAGCGCCGCCGGCTCCGGCGCGGCCACAGGACTCAGCGCGGGGCCGGCGGACGCGGCGATCGCGGCTCCGCATTCGTGGCAGAAGCGCGCGATCGGCGCGACCTCGGCGCGGCACGCCGGGCAATGGCGGGAGCTCGGCGTGCCGCACGCCGAGCAGAATTTCGCTCCGTCCGGGTTCTCGGCGCCGCAGCCCGCGCAGTTCATCGGCGGCGAGCGCGAGGCGCGAGCGAACGCGCCGCGGCGCGAAACGCTGGCGAGACGGGGCCGGCGGGCACCTGCAATTCACGCGGAAGATCGGGCAGGTCGCGTACGCGAAGCTCAGGCCAGAGATGATGGGCGCGGTGCCGCGCGAGGATCAGCATTGGCTCCGTGCCGAACACCCATGCGCCAGCGCGCAGCACGCGGTCCGGGATCGGCAGCGCGAACGTGCCGAGCTCGCCGTCGCGGTTGTGCAGGACGTGGTGGAAGACGAATCCCGCCGCGCCGATGCTAAGGCGCAACACGACCCAGTAGAGCAGGAAGACCGCGGGATTGAGCGCCGCCACGATCACGAACGCCGCAAGCCGGAGGCCTCCTTCACGCGCGAGCGGGGCGCTGACCCCGCGCGTGCGAATCCACGCGACGAGCGAGCGTTCCGGCGCGACGAGCGCGTTGCCGAACGCTCCGAGGTGGCTGCCGGCGATCTGATGCAGCTCCGGATCGGCGGCGCCTGCGCCGCAGCGATGATGGCGCAGATGCAGTGCGCGATGTTCGCGATAGCCGAGCCCGAACGGTGTGTCGAAGATCATCGCCAGCCGATGGAACGACGGGACGCGCGCCGCCGGACGGATGTGAAGGAGCTCGTGCAGCGCGAGCGACAGGCGCACGTACACGAGCGGGACCACGGCGACGAGGACGAGCGCTGGCAGGATTCCCGTGAGCGACCCCGCAAGGAGCGCGTACATCGCGAGTGTCCCGACAAGCGTCGCACGAAGGTAGCGGCGCGCGTCGGCCGCATCGCGCCGGGCGATCCGGGGCGGCGCCGCCGCGAATCCCGCCTCGCGGCGATTCAGCAGGGTCTCGACACCGGACACCGTCGCTCCAAAGGTTCGTTCATGCCGTTCTATGCGTCATCGCGAGTCGGGATCGCCTGTCTGGGCCGTGCGGCTCGTCCCGGCGCTTCGGCACCCGGGCCCCACGCGACTCCCGCGCGGAATGTAGACTGCGACCTTCGCCTCGTCAACGATTGTTGACCACGAATTGGCGCGCCCGACGGAATCCTCCGGCCACTCCGCCCGGATGCCGTCGCTGCCGCGCACGCAAACCTACGATGGCACGCATCGCAATCGTCGGCGCGGGACCTGCGGGAGCCGCGGCCGCGTATCACCTCGCCACGCGTGGCCACGCGGTGACGTTGTTCGACCGCGCCGTGTTTCCACGCGACAAGACCTGCGGCGACTGGCTGACGCCGGCCGCTCTTCGCGAGCTCGCGGCGCTCGGTCTTGACGCCGACGCGCTGGCCCGCGCGGCGCCGGGCCACGCGACCATCACCCGCACGGTGCTCGTCGCACCCGCCGGCCGGCGAAGCGAGCACAAAAGCGCGGCGCCGGGTCGCTGCGTTCCGCGACGGATCCTCGACGCAATGGTGCTGGCGCAGGCGACCCGCGCGGGCGGCGAGCTCGTTCGCCGCACGCTGCGCGAAGTGCGCCGCGACGATCCGGCATTCGCCGCCCACGATCACGTGATCGACGCGCGCGGCGCGGCGGCCGGCCGCCCCAATGCGATCGGTCTGCGCGCCTACTGGACGCTGCGCCGCGACGCCGCCGCCGCGATCGGGACGGAGCAGGTCTCGCTCCACACCGACGACGAATTCCGCCGCGGCTACGGCTGGATCTTTCCGGTGCACGTCGATGCAACGATCGTGCGCTACAACATTGGCGTCGGCATGTGGAAGGAGGACAACCGGCGCGAGCAGACGGTGGCCGACTTCCTCGCGCATTTTCTCGGGAGCCATCGCGCCGCGCATGAAATCTGCCGCGCCGCCAGCGAATCCACGCGCCCGGTCGGGTACCCGGTCGCGCTCGGCGGCTGGCGCAACCGAGTCACCGAGGACGGCGTGCTGCGGATCGGCGACGCGGCGCAGCTCGCCGATCCGCTGACCGGCGACGGCATCGGCAACGCGCTCGCGAGTGGGAGGCTCGTCGCTGCCACCATCGACGCGGCGAGCCCCGGCGATGTCGCGGCGGATTGGCAGCGAGCCAGCGACGCCGAGTTCGCGCCGGAGCTGCGCCGCGCATTCGTCATGCGCCAGCTGCTCGTTCCGACACCGATGAAGAATCTCGCAGCGTTCGCCTCGGCGCACGGCCCGGCGCGATGGCGCAACCGGCTGCATGGCGCGGTCTTCGGCGCCACCGGCTATCGCGACCTCATCTAGGAACTTGCTAGGAACCTGCTCGGCCGCCATGCGGCCGACTCGCGCCGTCGCGCGACGGGCAGTTGAACCGGGCGTGGCTCGATCGGTTGCGACGATCCGGCGCCCCCGCCAGAATGTCCCGTGGAGAGTCGGCGCGCAGTCGAAGGCCTTTGCGGGTTTCCTGGCTGCCCGGGCTCCCATGCGTCACGCCAAGTCCCACCGTCCTGCGGAGGCACTCATGTCCGACATCGAAGCCAGCCATGACAAGTGCGTGCGGCACTTCCGGCAGATCCTGCTCTGGCCGCTGCAGTTGATGCCGATCCGGGAAGGCAGCCAGATCCAGCGCCACTGGGAAGTCCTCGAGCAAGGGGGCGATGACAACCCGTGGCACGAGGTCGTCGACGAATTCACCGGCGATCCGGAGCAGTTCCAGATGCGCCACTACAACGAATTCGTCACGTTCCTGCCCTACGTGCAGCGGTTTCTCTATGGCGAGGCGCGGAGCCGGCGCAAGGACCTGAAAGGCGAGGACCCCGGCGCCTCGTCGATGCGCGTGTATCGCCGGGACGACATCGCTGCGGTGCGCCTGACCTCGCGCGCAGGCGACACACCCCTGCTGCTGTCGATCCAGCACGTCGACCTGTATTTCTTCTTCGACATCGACGTCGTGCTCCTCAACGTCGAGGTCTTCGCCGACGACATCGCGCTCTACTAGGCGGAGGACACGCTCTACCGCTTCGGCCGCGCCTACCCGGCCGGCTGGGACCAGGAAGGCCAGGGCCTCCATTGCATGCACCGCGTCGAATGGATCGGCCACGACGGTGCGGTGCTCGCTGCCTCCGACGCCGAGCAGCGGGAGAAGTTCCTGTCCTTCGTGTGCCGGCATCGCGCGCCCCGGATCAGCGCGCACTGGACGTTCCTGCTCAATCCGCTGGTGCTCGATCACGCGGAGGACAGGGGGCCGATACGTTACCGCCAGATCGAGTATTACCGGATGCCGGTGATGGGGTATCTGGCGCTCGACGACCCGCGCACGCTGACGCGCGGCGATTTCATCCGCCTCGGACTCGTCACCGCAGCCGGTGGCGACGAGACGCTGCCGTACTCCGGTCGTCATGTCGCGGCCTTCGAGGAGCGCTATTGCTACGACCGCTTCTGGTGCGACAGCGTCGAAAGTCTGAACACGCGCTACATGTGCTGCGGGCACGCGCTGGTCGTCGTCGGCGACGCAGGTCGCCATTCTTCACCGACTGCGAGGGTGGCGTGTTCGCGCAGTTTCGCCACCAGCATTTCCTGCTGTTCCTCATTCCGCACTTCCAGAAGGCAGCGCTGCTGATGTTCTCTTCCCGGCTGGTCAACGCGCTGAAGGCGCTGGAAGTCGGCGATTCGGAATCGGTGAAGCGCTTCAAGCGCGCGATTCGCCAGAACTTCGAGATCTTCCTGCGATTCATCCACCGCTACTGGTTCCACGAGGTCGCCGATCAAGCGCAGACCAAGGCGCTGCATCACCTCGTCACCTCGCATCTCGGCGTCGACGCGCTCTACCAGGAGGTGAAGGAGCGCATGTACGACATGAACGAATACCTCGACAGCGACAGCCTGCGCCGGCCAGGCCAATACCGTGGTCTGGCTGACCGTGGTGACGACGTTCGGCATGATCGGCACGATCACCACCGGCTACTTCGGCATGAACATTCTCTCGGCGGATGTGTTCGGCGCCGGCGAGCCCGCGTTCCTCTACAAGCTGCTGTTCTTCGTGGGCGTCCTCGCCGGCACGATCCTGTTGCTCGTCTTCACCATTGCGCGGTCGAAACGGCTGTCGGATTTCCTCGATACGCTATCCGACGATCGCGTGCCGGTGACGACGAAGATTGTCGCGTTCTGGCGGGTGTGGTTCGGCGAGAAATCCTCTACGGCCGCCTAGCCGGCCCGAATATTCCATGCCCACGTGCGAATGAGGCCGGCGGATTCATGAATGCGGTTTTCGATGCCCTGGATCGCGGCTTTCGACCCCGCGGAGACGGTCGCCTCTCACAACGCTGCCGTTCTAAGTCACCGCTAAGCGACTTGGTCTGCTAAAATCCGCGCGGGTGCTTGGGCGTCAACACATTGTGGCGCGCTCGGGCAGGTTCACGCGTAGGTCGGGCCGCCACGCGGCGTTCTTGCGCCCATCCCGTGAATTCACCTGCCCGTTTCCAGTGGTCTGCCGCAGTCGTATCGATTGCGGTCCTCGTTTTCCCGAACGTCGCGAATGCAGCCGGCGATGGTTCTAGCGCAATCGGCATTTCCGTCGAATTCATCTTCTTCGGGGCAACTTTGCTGGGTGTCGCGCTCTTTCACCACTACACCTTGCGGGTAGCGCTAATCGGCTTAGCAGGCATCACGCTCTATAAGCTGTTCATCGCCGGCTTCAAGACGGGGCCCGGCTTGGCGGGGCTAGTCGGGCACCTGGGACACGAATGGGTAATCCTCACCAACTTGCTCGGCTTACTGGTGGGCTTCGCGATCCTCTCCAATCACTTCGAGAAAAGCCACGCCCCTGAGGTCCTGCCGCGATTTCTTCCGGACGACTGGAAGGGCGGTTTCGGCCTGCTGGTGATGGTGTTTATTCTCTCAGGCTTCCTCGACAACATCGCCGCGGCCCTCATCGGCGGAACCGTCGCGGCCACGGTGTTTCGGCACAAGGTCCACATTGGTTATCTCGCCGCGATTGTCGCCGCCTCCAATGCGGGGGGAGCGGGCAGCGTGGTGGGCGATACCACAACCACCATGATGTGGCTCGATGGCGTCAACCCAATTCATGTGCTCCCAGCCTATATAGCTTCAGCCGTGGCGCTGTTCGTTTTCGGCATCCCGGCCTCTTTTCAGCAGCAGCGCTATGCGCCGATCGTACGGGACGAGGGCCCCCATCCGCCGGTGGACTGGTCCCGCCTCGGTATCGTCGCGGTCATCCTCGCCGCGGCGATCACCACCAACATCATCATCAATCTCAATTTCAAGCATCTATCGGATTCATTTCCCTTCATCGGTGCTGCGGTATGGGCGGCGATCCTTGCCTGCGCAGTACTGCGACCGCCGCAGTGGAATCTCGTGCCCGAGGCGTTCAAGGGCAGCATCTTCCTTCTCTCCCTGGTCCTCTGCGCCTCCATGATGCCAGTCGATAAGCTGCCGGAGGCGTCCTGGCAAACGTCCTTGGGCCTTGGGTTCCTCTCGTCCGTATTCGACAACATTCCGCTCACGGCACTGGCACTCAAGCAGGGCGGTTATGACTGGGCGATGCTGGCGTTTGCCGTCGGTTTCGGCGGATCGATGATTTGGTTCGGCTCATCGGCTGGCGTCGCCGTCTCGAACCTATATCCGGAAGCACGCTCGGTCGGCTTGTGGCTGCGGTATGGCTGGCACATCCCGCTTGGTTACGTCGCAGGCTTCTTCGTCATGCTAGCTGTGATGGGCTGGCAACCACACGCGCGAGACAAAGCGCCGGCCCCGCCGGCCGCTGTGTCATTCGATGGACAAGCAGCGCCGGAGCAAACGTTAGGGCCGCGATAAATCTCCCTTCCAAGAAGATCACGCCGAAGGACCGCTGTTGGCTGTGGATTCAACTGGTCGGCGCAACACATGCTAGATTCAGGAGACGCAACAGCAAGTGCCTGTCATATCGGTGCTAATCGCAAGTAGCGCTGCTTCCTGGGCCTCTATCACTCGTGCTTGTACGATCTCAGATCGTCGCTAAATCACGTCGCAGGACGGCCATAGTCTTCAAACCCTTGTCTGTAAGGATGGACGGTGTTGCGTCGACCGGTTGAGCCCGCAGCCGATAGCGGTCGTTCGCTCAATCGACGCTCCGCTAGGTGGACGCGATGCAGGTAGCGCTACAGTTAAACGGCACTTAACGTGCGGCGCACGTTTCGGCAATCGGTCCGCAAACCCGGGGGTTACGAGCCCTGCCCCGCGGCGTGCGGCCTACGACAGGTGCCGTCGTCCCGCCGACATCACGCCGGGGATGTCGCGCACCGCGTCGAGCGCGTGCGCGAGCGCGTCGAGACTTCGCACTTCGAGGGTGAACGCCATCCGCGATTCGTGATTGCGCGTCTGCGTCTTGGCCGCCGTGACGTTGATCCGCTCCCGCGAGAACACTTCGGAAACGTCACGCAGCAGTCCTTGGCGGTCGATCGCCTCCAGCACGACGTCGACCGGAAACACCTCGTCGCGCGGCGCGCCCCAGTCGGCGGTGATCAGGCGCTCGGGCTCGCGCGCACGCATCCGGGCGACATTGGTGCAGCTCTGCCGGTGGATCGTCACGCCCTTGCCGCGCGTGACGAATCCGACGATGCGATCGGGCGGCGCCGGCTTGCAGCAGCGCGCGAGCACCGTCATCAGGCGGTCGACGCCGACGACCAGAATGCCACTGCCCGCGCCGGCCGCCTTGCTCTGCCGCAGCACGCCGATCTCGGACTCGGGAGCCGCCTCGGGCGCGGCCGGCTGCACCACCGCCTTGATCGCGACCTGGAGCTGGCGCGTGTTGACCTCCTCGCGCCCCACGGCGATGAAGAGATCGTCCGCCTTCTCGAAGCCGGCCTTCACCGCGACGGCGTCGAGATTGACAGCGGTCGCCCCGGCGCGGGCAAGCTCGCGCTCGACGGCGGCGCGGCCGTGCGCGAGCGTCTCCTCCTGCTGCTGCGCCTTGTACCACTGGCGCACCTTGGCGCGCGCGCGATGGCTCGTCACGTAGCCGAGCTCGGAATTGAGCCAGTCGCGCGACGGGCCGCCCTGCTTCGCCGTGATCACCTCGACCTGCTGGCCGTTCTTCAGCACGTGATTGAGCGGGACCATCGCACCGTCGACGCGCGCGCCGCGGCAGCGGTGGCCGAGGTTCGTGTGCACGGCGTAGGCGAAGTCGACCGGCGTCGCGCCGCGCGGCAGATCGACGACCTTGCCCTGCGGCGTCAGCACGAAGATCGTGTCGGTGAAGAGGCTGCTCTTGAACGCGGTGAGCCAGTCCGATGCGTCGGCGACCGCATCCTTCCAGTCGAGCACCTGGCGCAGCCAGGCGATGCGGTCCTCGAACGCGGGATCGCGGCGCACGCCCTTCTCGCGGCCCTCCTTGTAGCGCCAGTGTGCGGCGACGCCGTATTCGGAATGCTGGTGCATGTCGAACGTGCGGATCTGCACTTCGAGCGGCTTGCCTTCCGGGCCGATCACCGCCGTGTGCAGCGAGCGGTAGTTGTTCGGCTTCGGCTTCGCGATGTAGTCGTCGAATTCTCCCGGCAACGGCGTCCACAGGTGGTGGACGACGCCGAGCGCCGCGTAGCAATCCTTCACGTCGTCGACCAGGATGCGCAGCGCCCGGATATCGTAGAGCGACTCGATTCCGGCGCCCTTGCGCCGCATCTTGGTCCAAATGCTGAAGATGTGCTTCGGGCGTCCGGTCACGTCGGCGCGCAATCCCGCCGCGGCGAGCTCGCGCGCGAGGAGGCCGATGACCGACTCGATGTAACGCTCGCGGTCGATGCGGCGCTCGTCCAGCATCTGCGCGATCGCCTTGTACGTCGCGGGCTCGAGCGCGCGGAGTGCCAGGTCCTCGAGCTCCCACTTGAGCTGCCACACGCCGAGGCGGTTGGCGAGCGGCGCGAAGAGGTCCTGCACCTCGCGCGCGCCGCGCTGCGCGGCGTCACTGCGCTGCGCGCCTCCGGCGACGAGGAAGCGCATCGCCTGCGTGCGCTCCGCGAGCTTGATGAGCACGACGCGGATGTCCTCGACCATCGCCAGCAGCATCTTGCGCAGGCGCTCGGCCTGCGCCGCGCGCTCGGTGGCATCACCCGTCGACGGCACCGCGCGGATCTCGTCCATCCGCGCGACGCCCGCGACCAGCGTCGCCACATCGGCGCCGAAGCGCGCCGTCACGTCGTCCGCGTCGAACGCCTGCGCAGCCGGCAGGCCGATCAGGAGCGCGGCACGGACGCTCGCCGCATCGAGCTTCAGGCCGGCCAGGATGCGTGCCGTGCCCGCAGCGCGATCGACGAGGGCTTCGCCGTCGCGGCCGGTCGTGCCGGCGCAACGCAGGGACGCATAGCGCGCCGCCTCGGCGAGTGACTGCAGCTCGTTGTCGGGATAGGTGCCGGCGAGCCCGGCGATCCACGCCGCCAGCGCGTCCGGGGCGCCCGTCGCGGGCACCGCATGCGTCGCCGCGACCATGATATGGTCCTGGCGCGTCGGCGCGTTACCCGCGCAGCGTCCCGGCGATCGCGTCGGCGAGGCGCTTCGCGCAATCGTCCGCGGTCGGCGTGTCCCGTGCCTCGACCATCACGCGCAGCACGGGCTCCGTCCCCGAGGGCCGGAGCAGGATGCGTCCCGCAGCGCCCAGCGCCTGGCGGGCGGTCGCCTCGGCCGCGCGAATGGATACGCTGGCGCTCCAATCGAAACCTCTCGGCATCGGGACGTTGATGAGCCGCTGCGGGAACAGCGTCACCGGCGCGGCGGCGGCCGCGAGTGTCGTGCGCTGCTCCTTCAACGCGCGCAGCACCGCGAGCGCCGCGATGATCGCGTCGCCGGTGGTGTGCCGGTCGAGACAGATGATATGGCCGGAATTCTCGCCGCCCAGCTGCCAGCGGTTTTGCTGGAGTTTCTCCAGCACGTACCGGTCGCCGACGGCAGCGCGCTCGAACGAAATGCCCTCGCGCGCAAGCGCCTGCTCGAGCCCCAGATTGCTCATCAGCGTGCCGATCACGCCGCCGGCCAGGACGCCACGGCGCCGGTAATCCATCGCGATCACGTAAAGCAGCTGGTCGCCGTCGTAGAGTCGCCCCTCGCGGTCGACCATCGCCAGTCGGTCGCCGTCGCCGTCGAGCGCGATGCCTAGGTCCGCGCCGTGGAGCAGCACCGAGTCCTGCAATTGCGCGGGATGAGTCGCGCCCAGCCCGGCGTTGATGTTGAGGCCGTCGGGCTCGTTGCCGATGGCGATCACCTCCGCGCCGAGCTCGTGGAACACCGGTGGCGCGACGTGGTAGCCCGCGCCGTGCGCGCAGTCGACGACGATCCGCAGACCGCGCAGGTCGAGCTCGGACGGAAAGGTGCTCTTGCAGAACTCGATGTAGCGGCCCGCTGCATCGTCGATCCGCCATGCCTTGCCGAGCTCGGCCGACGCGACGCAGAGGAGCGGCGCGTCCATCGCCGCCTCGATGGCATGCTCGACCGTGTCCGGCAGCTTCAATCCACGGGCCGAGAAGAACTTGATGCCGTTGTCGTCGAACGGATTGTGCGACGCGCTGATGACGATGCCGGCGGACAGTCGCAACGCGCGCGTCAGATAGGCGACGCCCGGTGTGGGCAGCGGCCCGGACAGATGGACGTCGACCCCCGCCGCCGACAGCCCGGCCTCGAGTGCCGCTTCGAGCATGTAGCCGGAAATCCGCGTGTCCTTGCCGATCAGGACCGCGGGCCGCCCACCGGCGTGGCGGGCCTCCTCGGTGAGCACGCGCCCGGCCGCCCAACCGAGCTTCAGCATGAGCTCCGGCGTGATGGGCATGGCGCCGACGCGCCCGCGAATTCCGTCCGTGCCGAAGTATCTCTTTGTCATTCGAACTTTCGCATTCAACGGGCCGGTTCAGGGCGGCGTACCCGACTCGATGGCGTGCCACACCTTCAATGCGTCGACGGTCGCGCGGACGTCGTGAACGCGCACGATCGACGCTCCGCGCGCCACCGTCGCGAGCGCCGCAGCGATGCTCGCCGGCAGCCGGTCCGCCACGTCGCGCCCCGTGATGGCTCCCAGCGACGACTTGCGCGACAGGCCTGCGAGCACAGGGTAACCGGTCGCCGCGAATTCGCGCAGCGCACGCGCCAATGCGAGATTATGCGCCAGCGTCTTGCCGAAGCCAAAGCCGGGGTCGATGACGATGCGCTCCCGCGCGATGCCGGCGGCTTCGCACGCCTTCGCGCGGGCGACGAGAAACGCGCGGACCTCGGCGACGACGTCGGCATACTGCGGCGCCTGCTGCATCGACCGCGGCTCGCCCTGCATGTGCACGAGGCACACCGCGGCGTCGCTGCCGGCGAGCGCCTCGAGCGCGCCCGGCGACTGCAGCGCCCTGACGTCGTTGATCATCGCGGCCCCTGCGACGAGCGCGGCGCGCATCACCGCCGGCTTCATCGTGTCGACCGAAACGACGATTCCCGCCGCGACGAGCTCCGCCGTCAGCGGCACGACCCGTGCGATCTCCTCGTCCTCGTCCACCGGCGTCGCGCCGGGCCGCGTCGACTCGCCGCCGATGTCGACGATGTCGGCGCCCTCGTCCGCCATCTGCCGCGCGCGCGCGAAGGCGCTGGCGCGGTCCGGCTGGCGACTGTCTTGATGAAAGGAATCCGCCGTGACGTTGACGATTCCCATCACCAGCGGACGCGCGAGGTCGAACGAGTGGCTGCCGCAATTCAGCACGCTGGAAACCTGTCGGATGCAAGGCGCACGGAGGTGAGCGCGCGCGCCGTCACGCCGCGCCCTCCGCAAAAAACAGGGCACCTCTCGGTGCCCGTGTCGTGTGCGGTCGTCGTCCGCGCGTCGGCATCGGCCGTGGGTCGCGGCGAATTCGGCGACCCGCTACGTCACGCCGGCCGCGCCGTCGGCGCCGTCTCCGGACCGATCGTGGTGCCTGGCGTCGCCGGGCCGCTGCCCGACTGCGTCGGTTTCGGCGGCCGTGGCGGCTTGCCCGCCATGATGTCGGCGATCTGGTCGGAGTCGATGGTCTCGAGCTCGAGCAGCGCCTTCGCCATCGCGTCGACCTTGTCGCGATTCTCCTCGATCAGCTTCCGCGCGACGGCGTACTGCTGATCGATGATCTTGCGGATCTCGCTGTCCACCTTGCGCATCGTCTCTTCCGAGACGTTCTTGTGCGTGGTGATCGAGCGGCCGAGGAACACCTCGCCCTCGTTCTCGGCGTACACCATCGGGCCGAGAAGGTCGGACATCCCGTAGCGCGTCACCATGTTGCGCGCGAGCTCGGTCGCGCGCTCGAAGTCGTTCGATGCGCCGGTGGTCATCTGGTTCATGAAGATCTCCTCGGAGATCCGGCCGCCGAAGAGCACCGCGATGACGTTGAGCATGTGGTCGCGGTCCATGCTGTAGCGGTCCTGCTCGGGCAGCTGCATCGTCACGCCCAATGCACGGCCGCGCGGGATGATCGTCACCTTGTGCACGGGATCGGTCTTCGGCAGCAGTCGCGCGACGACCGCGTGCCCCGACTCGTGGTACGCGGTGTTGCGGCGCTCCTCCTCAGGCATCACGATCGAGCGGCGCTCGGCGCCCATGATGATCTTGTCCTTCGCCATCTCGAAGTCGTCCATGTCGACGAGGCGCTTGTTCTTGCGCGCCGCGAACAGCGCGGCTTCGTTGACGAGGTTGGCGAGGTCGGCGCCGGAGAAGCCCGGCGTGCCGCGGGCGATGATCTCGGCCCGCACGTCGGTCGCCATCGGCACCTTGCGCATGTGGACGAGCAGGATCTGCTCGCGGCCGCGGATGTCGGGAAGCGGCACGACGACCTGGCGGTCGAAGCGGCCCGGACGCATCAGCGCCGGGTCGAGGACGTCGGGCCGGTTGGTCGCGGCGATCACGATCACGCCGGCGTTGCCTTCGAAGCCGTCCATCTCGACCAGCAGCTGGTTCAGCGTCTGCTCGCGCTCGTCGTTGCCGCCGCCCAGGCCCGCGCCGCGCTGGCGGCCGACCGCGTCGATCTCGTCGATGAACACGATGCACGGCGCGTTCTTCTTCGCCTGCTCGAACATGTCGCGCACGCGCGCCGCGCCGACGCCGACGAACATCTCGACGAAGTCGGAGCCGGAGATCGAGAAGAACGGGACCTTCGCCTCGCCGGCGATCGCCTTCGCGAGCAGCGTCTTGCCGGTGCCGGGGCTTCCTACCATCAGCACGCCGCGCGGGATGCGCCCGCCGAGCTTCTGGAATTTCGAGGGATCGCGCAGGAACTCGACCAGCTCGGCGACTTCCTCCTTCGCCTCGTCGCAGCCGGCGACGTCGGCGAAGGTCACCGTGTTGTTCGACTCGTCCAGCATCCGCGCCTTGCTCTTGCCGAACGAGAACGCGCCGCCGCGGCCGCCGCCTTGCATCTGGCGCATGAAGAAAATCCACACGCCGATCAGGAGCAGCATCGGGAACCAGTTGATGAACAGCTGCGCGAGGAAGCTCTGCTCCTCCTCGGGCTTGGCGTCGACCTTGACGCCGTACTTGATGAGGTCGCCCACCATCCAGATGTCGCTGGGGCTGTAGGTGAGGAATTTCTTCTTGTCGGGGGATTGCCACCGGATCGTGCGGCCCTCGACGGTCGCCGATTCGACGCCGCCGGACTTCGCCTTGTCCATGAACTCGGAATACGAAACCGTGTCCTTCGACGTCTGGCGCGCGTCGAACTGCTTCACCACGATCATCACGACCAGCGCGATGACGAGCCAGATGCCGACATTCTTGATCAGGTTGTTCAAATTCACTCCTTGCGGCGAGATTTCCTGGGCCGCCGCCCGCCCGTTGCAAAACTACGTGCCGAGCGTCCCGAACGGATGCACGGAACTTGTTATCTTAGCCCCTCGGCATCGCTCCGGCCAGCCGGAAGGGGCGGCGCGTCGCCGGTTGGAGACAGATTTGGCCGGTTTTTGACGAAAATCATGCTTTACGGCCCTTTCCGACCAGATAGACCTCGCGGCTGCGATCGCGCGAGGCCTTGGGTTTGCGCGCATAAACCTTGTCGAAACGCTGCTGGAGGAGCCGCTGAAACTCGGCGAAGCCTTCGCCCTGAAATGCCTTGATCAAGACGTCACCCCCGGGCCGCAGCCACTCGTGCGCGAATTCGAGAGCCAACTCGCCCAAGTGCACCGAGCGCGCCTGGTCGACGGATTCGATGCCCGACAGATTGGGCGAAAGATCGGAAACCACAAGGTCCAGCTGCCGGCCGGCCAGCGTTTTCGTGAGTTCGGCCAGCGCGTCGTCCTCGCGGAAATCGGCCTTGAGAAAATGGACGCCGGGAAGCGGGTCCATATCGAGGAGATCGAGCGCGACGATCGTCCCCTGGCGGCCGAGCTTCTCGCGCAGCACCTGCGACCAGCTGCCCGGCGCGCTGCCGAGGTCGACGGCGCTCATTCCCGGCCGCAGCAGCTTGTCGCGTTCCGCGAGCTCGAGGAGCTTGAACGCCGCGCGCGACCGATAGCCGCGCCGCGCCGCTTCCTTGACCCAATGGTCGTTGACGTGCTCATGCATCCACGCCTTGACGAACTTGTTCTTCTTCGTGCTCTGCAGCGCCATGGCGGAAGGTTGCGAACGGCCCTTCGGTTATCATTTGCCCGTGAGAACTCTAACACCGGCGGAACGGCGCGCCCTGCGCGCCAGGGCCCATCACCTGAGCGCCTTCGCGAGCGTCGGCCAGGGCGGTCTCTCGGCGTCGGTGCTGCACGAGATCGACGTCAGCCTGCGCGCGCACGAGCTCGTCAAGATCCGCGTTTTCGCCGCCGAGCGCGAGGCGCGTGACGCAATGCTCACTCAGATCTGCGAAGCGCTGGACGCGGCGCCCGTGCAGCATCTCGGCAAGGTGCTGATCGTCTGGCGGCCCGCGCCGACGGAAGAGGTGGCGCCGCCTCCCGCGCGAACGAGATCCGCGGCGAAGCGGCAGCCGCAAGCGCGCCGCCCGCGCTCGCCGCTCCCCCGCACCCCGGCGCGTCCGGCGCCGGTTGCACCCCCCGCACCGCGCGGCAAGGGCCGACGCGGCGCCGCCCGGCACGATCTTTCGCTCGGCCGCGACACGGATCTCACCGGCGCGCCGGTCGCGACCCGCCGGAAATCGACCTATACGCCCAAGACCACGCCGAAGTCGTTCTCCGCGAAGCCCAACCCGCGCTCGGCGTGGGAGAAGAAGCCGCCGGCGACGCGGGGCAAGCCCGCCGGCAGCAAGACGTCGGGCGGCAAGCCCCGTGGCGGCAAGCCGCTCGGTTTCACGCGCGGCGCCAAGCCTGCCGGCTCGACGCGCGGAGCGAGGCCGGCGGCCACACCCTCCGCAGCCGGAGCGCGCCGCCGCCGCAAGTCGCCCTAGGCGTAGCGAACCGCGAGGATCTCGTACTCGCGCACGCCGCCCGGCGCCTGGACTTCTGCAGTGTCGCCCTCGGTCTTGCCGATGAGCGCGCGCGCGATCGGCGAGCTGACCGAAATCTTGCCGTGCTTGAGGTCCGCCTCGTCGTCGCCGACGATCTGATAGGCAACACGCTCGCCCGAGGCCGCGTCCTCGAGCTCCACCGTCGCGCCGAACACCACCTTGCCGTCGGCGTCGGCGATGTGCGAAGGGTCGATGACCTGCGCGCTCGCGAGCCGGTGCTCGATCTGCGCGATCCTGCCCTCGATGAAGCCCTGCCGCTCCTTGGCGGCATCGTAGTCGGCGTTCTCCGAGATGTCGCCGTGCGAGCGCGCCTCGGCGATCGCCCGGATCACCGTCGGTCGGTCCACCGTCTTCAGGCGGTGCAGCTCGCTCTTCAGCCGGGCCGCGCCCTCGATCGTCATCGGAAACTTCTTCATGATCACCAAACGAAAAAGACCGGACGCGGCAGCGCCGCACCCGGCCGGATTGGAATGTCGTGAGATTACCGCAAAGCCGCCGTCACTGCAGCCGCTCGTGCAGCGCCTGCAGCGAATAGGGGACGAGCTCGCGCATCCCGGACATCCCCAGCGCCGCGGCGCGGGCGCCGGCCAGCGTCGTGTAGGTCGGGATGCGGTCGGCCAGCGCCTCGCGGCGGATGTGCTGGCTGTCGAGGATCGCCGAGCGCTTCTCCTGCACCGTGTTGACGACGAGCGCGATCTCGTCGTTCTTCATCATGTCGACGATGTGCGGCCGGCCCTCGTGCACCTTGTTGACCGAGGTCACCGGCACGCCCGCGCTCGAAAGCGCCGCCGCGGTCCCGCGCGTCGCGACCAGCGTGAAGCCGAGTTCGACCAGGATGCGCGCGAGCTCGATGGCGCGCGGCTTGTCGGCGTCCTTGAGGCTGATGAACACCTTGCCCGCCGAGGGCAGCTTGACGCCGGCGGCGAGCTGCGACTTGAGGAATGCCTCGGCAAAGGTTTCGCCGACGCCCATGACCTCGCCGGTGGATTTCATCTCCGGGCCGAGGATCGTGTCGACGCCGGGAAACTTGACGAACGGGAACACCGCTTCCTTGACCGAGAAGTACGGAGGCGACGATCTCGCCCGCGATGCCCTGATCCGCGAGCGATTGCCCGACCATGCAGCGCGCGGCGATCTTGGCCAGCGGACGGCCCGTGGCCTTCGACACGTACGGCACGGTGCGCGACGCGCGCGGATTCACTTCCAGCACGAAGACGGTGCCGTTCTGGATCGCGAACTGGACGTTCATCAGCCCGATCACGTTGAGCCCGTGCGCCATCGCAACCGTCTGCGCGCGCATCGCGTCCTGCGTCTCGCGCGAGAGCGAATACGGCGGCAGCGAGCACGCCGAGTCGCCGGAGTGCACGCCCGCCTGCTCGATGTGCTCCATGATCCCGCCGATGACGACGTCCTTGCCGTCGCACAGCGCGTCGACGTCGACCTCGATCGCGTCGTTGAGGAAGCGGTCGAGCAGCACCGGGCTGTCGTTCGACACCTTGACCGCCTCGCGCATGTAGCGCTCGAGGTCGCGCTGCTCGTGGACGATCTCCATCGCGCGCCCGCCCAGCACGTATGACGGCCGCACCACCAGCGGATAGCCGATCTCCTCGGCGGCCTTCAGCGCGGCGGCCTCGGTGCGCGCCGTGCGGTTCGGCGGCTGCTTCAGTTTCAAGTCGGTGCAGCATCTGCTGGAAGCGCTCGCGGTCCTCCGCCATGTCGATCATGTCGGGCGAAGTTCCGATGATGGGCACGCCGTTCGCCTCGAGGTCCCGCGCGAGCTTCAGCGGCGTCTGTCCGCCGAACTGGACGATCACGCCGAACGGGCTTCTCGAGGTGGACGATCTCCAGCACGTCCTCGAGCGTCAGCGGCTCGAAATAGAGGCGGTCGGACGTGTCGTAGTCGGTCGAGACGGTCTCCGGGTTGCAGTTGACCATGATCGTCTCGTAGCCGTCCTCGCGCAGCGCCATCGCCGCGTGCACGCAGCAGTAGTCGAACTCGATCCCCTGCCCGATCCGGTTCGGTCCGCCGCCCAGCACGATCACCTTCTTGCGGTCGGTCGGCTCGGCCTCGCACTCGTCCTCGTAGGTCGAGTACATGTACGCCGTGCGCGTCGAGAACTCCGCGGCGCAGGTGTCGACGCGCTTGTAGACCGGGCGGATGCCCTCCACGTGTCGCCGCGCGCGGACGTCGGTCTCCGTGACCTTCAGCAGGAAGGCGAGCCGGCGGTCCGAGAACCCCATCCGCTTGACCCCGAGAAGGTCATCGCGCGTGAGATCGGCGAGCGTGCGCGTCTCGAGCTTGAGCTCCGTGTCGACGATCTCCTTGATCTGCGCGAGGAACCACGGGTCGATCTTCGTGTGCTGGTGGATCTCCTCGACCGACATGCCGACGCCGAACGCGTCGGCGACGTACCAGAGCCGCTCCGCGCGCGGAAAGGCGAGCTCGTCGGCGATCTTGTCCGGGTCGACCGTCTTGAGGTTGAAGCCGTCGACGCCGACCTCGAGACCGCGCAGCGCCTTCTGCAGCGACTCCTGGAACGTGCGCCCGATCGCCATCACCTCGCCGACCGACTTCATCTGTGTGGTCAGGCGGTCGTCCGCGGCGGTGAATTTCTCGAACGCGAAGCGCGGCACCTTGGTGACGACGTAGTCAATCGTCGGCTCGAACGACGCCGGGGTCGCGCCGCCGGTGATGTCGTTGGCGAGCTCGTCCAGCGTGTAGCCGACGGCGAGCTTCGCCGCGACCTTGGCGATCGGGAAGCCGGTCGCCTTCGATGCCAGCGCCGAGCTGCGCGACACCCGCGGATTCATCTCGATCACGATCATCCGTCCGTCCGCCGGGTTGATCGCGAACTGCACGTTCGACCCGCCGGTATCGACGCCGACCTCGCGCAGCACCGCGATCGACGCGTCGCGCATGATCTGGTATTCCTTGTCGGTCAGCGTCTGCGCCGGCGCGACGGTGATCGAATCTCCGGTGTGCACGCCCATCGGGTCGAGGTTCTCGATCGAGCAGACGATGATGCAGTTGTCCTTCTTGTCGCGCACGACCTCCATCTCGAACTCTTTCCAGCCGAGCAGCGACTCCTCGATCAGGAGCTCGCGCGTCGGCGAGAGGTCGAGGCCGCGCTTGCACAGCTCGACGAACTCGTCCTTGTTGTAGGCGATGCCGCCGCCGGTGCCGCCCAGCGTGAACGAGGGCCGGATCACCGCGGGAAAGCCGATCGTCGCCTGCACCTCCAGCGCCTGCTCGAGGTCGTGGGCGATGCCGGAGCGCGCCGAGGTGAGCCCGATCCGCGTCATCGCCGCCTTGAACTTCTCGCGATCCTCGGCCTTGTCGATCGCCTTCTTCGACGCGCCGATCAGCTCGACGTCGAAGCGGTTCAGCACGCCCTCGCGGGCGAGGTCGAGCGCGCAGTTCAGCGCCGTCTGCCCGCCCATCGTCGGCAGCAGCGCGTCGGGACGCTCGCGCTCGATGATGCGCGCGATCATCGGCCAGGTGATCGGCTCGATGTAAGTGACGTCGGCCATCTCCGGATCGGTCATGATCGTGGCCGGGTTCGAGTTCACCAGGATCACCCGGTAGCCCTCCTCGCGCAGCGCCTTGCACGCCTGTGCGCCGGAGTAGTCGAACTCGCACGCCTGCCCGATGACGATCGGGCCGGCGCCGATGATCAGAATCGACTCGATGTCGGTCCGCTTAGGCATGGTCGTAAAGCTGCTGCGCGTGCCGTCTGCTGCGTTGTGTCCTCGCTCGGCCCTCGCTGTACCGAGTGAGTACTATCTCGGGCCTCGCTGCGCGCCGCCTTGCATCCGGCCCTGCTCGCGACGCTTTCCGATTTGTCTTCGCGCAGGCCATCATTTGCGTTCCATCATCTTCACGAACCGGTCGAACAGATAGCCGAGGTCGTGCGGTCCGGGGCTCGCTTCCGGATGGCCCTGGAAGCTGAACGCCGGCCGGTCGGTGCGTGCGATGCCCTGCAGGCTGCCGTCGAAGAGCGATACGTGCGTCACGCGCGCCGTCGCCGGCAGCGACGCGGGATCCACGGCGAAGCCATGGTTCTGGCTCGTGATCAGCACGCGGCCGGTGTCCTTGTCCTGCACCGGATGATTGGCGCCGTGATGGCCGAACTTCATCTTGACCGTGCGGCCGCCGGACGCGAGGCCGAGCAGCTGATGCCCGAGGCAGATACCGAAGGTGGGCATGCCGGAGTCGACGATTTCGCGGATCGCACGGATCGCGTAATCGCACGGCTCCGGATCGCCGGGGCCGTTCGACAGGAACACGCCGTCGGGCTTGTAGGCGAGCGCGGCTTCGGCGCTCGTCTGCGCCGGGACCACCGTGACCTTGCAGCCGCGCTCGGCGAGCATGCGAAGGATGTTGTGCTTGATGCCGAAGTCGTAGGCGACGACGTGGAACCGCGCCGACTGCTGGACGGAAAAGCCTTCCTCCAGCGTCCACGTGCCGGCGGTCCATTCATACGGCGCCGTGCAGCTCACGACGCACGCCAGGTCCTGGCCCGTCATCGATGGCGCCGCGCGCGCGCGCGCCACGGCGTCGGCCACCTCGGCATCGCCGATCGTCGCCGCGGCGAGCAGACAGCCGTTCTGCACGCCGTTCTGGCGCAGGAGCCGCGTCAGGCGCCGCGTGTCGATTCCGGCGATGCCGACGATGTTGTTGCCGGCAAGATACGCGCCGAGATCGCCGGTCGACCGGAAGTTAGAGACCTGCCGCGGCAGGTCGCGGATGATGAGCCCGGCGGCGAACAGCCGCCGCGCCTCGACGTCCTCGCCGTTGACGCCGACGTTGCCGATGTGCGGACAGGTGAGCGTGACGATCTGGCCGGCGTACGACGGGTCGGTCAGGATCTCCTGGTAGCCCGTCATCGCCGTGTTGAACACGACTTCGCCGGTGGCGTAACCCATCGCGCCGATCGCGTGACCGCGAAACACCGTGCCGTCCGCCAGCGCGAGAATGGCGGGCGTCGTCGCCGGAAAAAGCGCGGCGCGGGCGGAAGGGGAGGCGGTCGGGCCGGCGGACATGTCGGATCGCGTTGAGCTTCAACCGGGCGCCGGAACGATTCCGGCCGGGTCCGGATGTGCGAAGCGGGAACGCCCGCGTCGCCGCAGCCGTTCCCGCTTTGAAGCAGCCAATTATACCCGCATTTCGGCGGGCCGCGAAGCCGGACTGCATCCGGTTGATGCAGCGCGCGCCCTCGGCATCCGCCACGGCTGAGGTTCGCGAGCGTCGCTTCGTCGGCCTCCAGTTGATTCGAGTTAGTACGCCGCCGAAAATCCCCCGTCGACGTAAAGGATGTGTCCGGTGACGTAGTCGGCCGCGGGGGAGGCGAGAAACACCGCTGCGCCGGCAATCTCCGGGGGCTCGCCCCAGCGGCCCGCCGGCGTGCGGCGCGCGACCCACGCCGAGAATTCGGCATCCGCGATGAGCGCGGCGTTCATCTCGGTGCGGAAGAATCCCGGAGCGATGCCATTGACCTGGACGTTGTGCGGCGCGACCTCGACCGCGAGCGCCCGGGTCAGCATCCTGAGCGCGCCCTTGCTCGCCGCATACGGGACGATGTTGGGACGACCGAGGTCGGAGGCAAGCGAGCAGATGTTGATGATCTTGCCCCGCCGGCGCGATTGCATCGACGCGAGCACCGCGCGAGTGACCAGGAACGGGCCGTCGAGATTCGCCGCATGCAGCGCCCGCCACTCCTCGGGGGTGAACGCGGTGAGCGCCTTGCGCTGGTTGACCGCGGCGTTGTTGACGAGGATGTCGACGGCGCCGATGTCGCGGGCGATCCGGGCCGCGCCCTCGCCGACCGCGGCGGCATCGGTGACGTCGAAGGGCGCCGCGTGCGCGCGAACGCCCTCGGCGGAAAGCCTCGCGCACGCATCGTCGAGGATCTCGCGCCGGCGGCCATTCAGCACGACGCGCGCGCCGGCGCGTCCCAGTCCCACGGCGATCGCGAAGCCGAGGCCGGTCCCGCCGCCGGTGACGAGCGCGACGCGGCCGGTGAGGTCGAACGGCGGCGCGGCCATCCGTGCTATCGGAGTCCGAGCACGTCCTGCATGTCGGCGAGGCCGGCGACGCCCTCGGCGCGGCGGGCCGCGACGAACCGCGCGGCGCGCAGCGCGCCCGCGGCAAAATTGTGGCGCGAGCTCGCCTTGTGCGCGAGCTCGATGCGTTCGCCGCCGGCGGCGAAGATCACGGTGTGGTCGCCGACCACGTCACCGCCGCGAAGGCTCGCGAAGCCGATGCTTCCCGCCTTGCGCTCGCCGGTCACGCCTTCGCGCGCGTAGACGGCGCACTCCTTGAGCGAGCGGCCGGATCCCGTCGCCGCCGCCGCACCGAGCTCTAGCGCGGTCCCGGACGGCGCGTCGACCTTGTGCCGGTGGTGCATCTCGACGATCTCGACGTCGTAGTCGGCGCCCAGACGCTGCGCTGCGGTCTCGACCAGCTTCAGGAGCACGTTGACGCCGACGCTCATGTTCGGCGCGAGGACGATCGGGATCTGCTTCGCGAATGCGGCGATCGCGGCGCGCTGCGCGTCGGAGAAGCCGGTGGTGCCGATCACCGCGCCGGTGCCGTGGCGGGTGCAGGCCGCGAGGTGGTCCAGCGTGCCCTCGGGGCGGGTGAAGTCGATGAGCACATCGGCGGCGGCGACCGCGGCGTCGACGTCGCTTCCCACCGCCACGCCGGTCGTGCGTCCGACGAGCGCGCCCGCGTCGCGGCCCGCGACAGCGCTGCCGGCGACATCGACCGCTGCGGCGAGGGTCAGCGTCGGATCGGCAAGCGTCGCGGCAATGAGCGTCTGGCCCATCCGACCGCCGGCGCCGGCGATCGCGATCCGTGTCACGGCGACGACTTCCGGAAGAGGTCAAAAAACCAGTCCATGAAGCCCTTGTCCTCCGCCGACGAGATGTGCGGCAACATCTTTTCCGTGGCGGCGCGGTTGGCTTCGATCTGCGAGGCCGGCATCGCGTCGCCTTCCCAGCGCGCGAGCTTGTCGTCGACGAAATAGACGGTCAGCTGCCGATGCTCATCCGGCCGGCCCTGCCCCTTGAACTCGAAGACGTAATCCCAGCGGTTGTCGCGAAACGCACTGGTGATGAGCGGCGTGCCGAGGACGAGGCGCACCTGCTGCTTGGGCAGACCGACCTTGAGCCGGTCCACCATGTCCTGCGTGAGGTAATTGCCCTGGATCACGTCGAGCTTGTAGATGCCGAACGAGCGCATCGTCGGAAAATACGTGTCGAGCGTCTGGCATCCGCACAGGGCCGCGACGAGCAGGACGGCGAGCGGACGCAGGATCGCGGCCGAGCAGCGCGTGCGCCCGTTCGTCATTGAGGGAGGATTTGCCACGTGCCTGTGAATTTGCCGGGGGACTCGCTATTATAGCCGTGGGGGGCGGCTCTTTCGCGCCCGCCGGTGGCCCCGGACCATCCTCTGTCCGCCAGGATCGGAAAGCCGCGCATGACGACGCCCCACGACCTCAAGAATGCCGGCCTCAAGGCCACGGCGCCGCGGCTCAAGATCATTTCCCTTTTCGAGCAATCGAAGGTTCGGCACCTGACGGCCGAGGACGTCTACAAGCAGCTGCTGACCGAAGGGCTCGACATCGGCCTCGCGACGGTCTATCGCGTGCTGACGCAGTTCGAACAGGCGGGGCTGCTGATCCGGCACCATTTCGAATCGGGCAAGGCGATCTTCGAGCTCAATGAGGGGCGCCACCACGACCATCTCGTGTGCCTCGACTGCGGGCGCGTCGAGGAATTCTACGATCCGGAAATCGAGAAGCGGCAGGGGACGATCGCCACTGATCGCGGCTTCAAGATCGTCGAACACGCGCTCTACCTCTACGTCGAATGCGCGAAGCCGCGCTGTCCGCACCGCAAGCCCGACGCAAACAGCTGACGCTCGACCGGGACGTCAGTCCTCGGTGGGCGGCGGGATCGCAGCGGCATCGGCGTCGCTCTCGCGCCGGTTGAAGTCCCCGATCCGGAATCCCAGCAGCCACAGCGCCGCGAAGTACGCCGCCGCGCCCGCGGCGCAGATGCCGGCGAGGCGCGCTGCCTTCGTCCAGAGCGACGCCTCCAGCCAATACGCCGCGGGTCCCGCGATCCAGTACAGGAGCGCGCCGAGCGCGAACAGCGCCACGACGAGCCTGCACAGGAACGAGAGCCACCCGGGCTGCGGCCGATACGAACCACCCTTGCGCAGGAACCAGAACAGCAATCCGGCGTTCACGCACGCGCCGACGCTCGTCGCCAGCGTGAGGCCGGCATGGCCAATGCGCCACATGAGGGCGAACGCCAGCGTCTGCGTCACGAACACGGTGAAGAACGCGATCTTCACCGGCGTCTTGATGTTCTGGCGTGCGTAGAACCCCGGCGCGAGGATCTTCACGACGATGAGCCCCAGCAGGCCGACGCTGTAGCCCAGCAATGCATCGCGCGTCTGCACCACGTCGTTCGCCGTGAACTTGCCGTATTGATACAGCGTCGAGACGAGCGGCACCGCGAGCAGCCACAGCGCGACGGCAGCGGGCAGCGCGAGCAGGAAGGCGAGCCGCAGTCCCCAGTCGAGCAATGACGAGTACTGCTCGTGGTTGGCATCGCTGTGGTGCTTGGACAGCGACGGAAGCAGCACCGTGCCGAGCGCCACGCCGAGCAGCGCGCTCGGAAATTCCATCAGCCGGTCGGCATAGCTGATCCATGAAATGCGCCCGTCGCCGAGCAAGGACGCGAGCTGCGTATTGATGAGCGCGGAGATCTGCGCCGCGGAGACGCCGATCAACGCCGGGCCCATGTTGCGCATCACGCGGCGGACCCCGGGATCGCGCCAGTCGAGGCGCGGGCGCGGCAGCATTCCGATTCGCGCGAGCGGCGCGATCTGCAACGCAAGCTGGGCGATGCCACCGATGAGCACGCCCCAGGCGAGCGCCTTGATCGGCGGATCGAAATATTTCGCGAGAAAGATCGCCGCGCCGATGATCGAGAGATTGAGCAGGACCGGCGTGAACGCGGGCACGGCGAAGCGCCGGTACACGTTGAGGACGCCGCCGGCGAGCGACACCAGCGACACGAACAGGATGTACGGGAAGACGATCCGGATGAGATCCGCCGTCAGCTCGATCTTTCCCGGCGTCTGCGCGAAGCCGCTCGCCAGCAGATAGACGAGTGCCGGCGCGGCCAGCACGCCGAGCGCGGTCACGCCGAGCAGCACCAGCGCCAGCAACGCCCCGACGCGTCCCACGAGGTCGCGCGTCTCGGCATCGCCGCGTTGCCGGCTGTATTCCGCAAGGATCGGCACGAAGGCCTGCGAGAAGGCGCCTTCCGCGAACATCCGCCGAAGGATGTTGGGCAGGCGGAAGGCGGCCTGGAACGCGTCCATCTGCAGGCCCGCGCCAAAGAGGGCCGCCTGCAGGCTTTCCCGCGCGAGGCCGGTGATCCGGGACAACAGCGTCATCCCGCTCACCGTGGTCAGCGCCCGGAGCAGGTTCACGGAGCGGCGGGACCCCTTGCCCCCGCTCGGCGGAACAGGCACGGCGGGCGCGCACGGGAGGAGGGAGTCGAGACGGGCATCGGTCGGGAGGCGGGGTCCGCGCCGACCTTGCGGCATGCGGGATAAGCTGCTATTATGCTTGGTCTTTTTCCCGAGCTCCAGCACAAGGATTTCGATTCATGGCCAACAGTGCCCAAGCGCGCAAGCGCGCCCGTCAGGCTGCCGCGACCAACCAGCGCAACACCAGCCTGCGCTCGTCGCTGCGCACCGCCGTCAAGCGCGTCCGCAAGGCGATCGCCGCCGGCGACAAGGCCGTCGCGGCGAAAGAGTTCCAGGCTTCGCAGGCGGTCATCGACCGCATTGCCGACAAGAAGATCATTCACAAGAACACCGCATCGCGAACGAAGTCGCGGATGGCCCAGGCGATCAAAGCACTGGGCTGACCGGCTTCACCAAGGTGTCATTGCGAGAGCGCCCGTCGGGCGCTCTTTTTTTGTCCTGAATGATGCAGCCGGGGCTTATCCCGGACGGCCATCTGCACGGGCGCGCCAATAGACGGGCGCGTACTTCATGCCCCACGGCACGAAAGCCGCCGCCCACAGGAGCGCGACGGCTGCCAGCACGCCGGGCGCGGGCCACAACGCGGCGGCAACCCGGGCCACTGCCACGACCTGAAGCAGCAGGAACAGGCGCCACGTCAGCGCGTCCGCCGCAAGCGGGCGGCCGGAATGACCGCAGGTGACGCGCGTCACCATCGCCATCAGCAGCGACGCCGCGAATCCGATCGTGAATGCATGCAGCGCCGCGAACGGCAAGCCGGACCCCCCGAACAGCAGCGCGAGCGAATGCGCGCTGGCGAGCAGGAATCCCAGGCCGTACCAGACGAAACCCACATGGAGCATCGCGAGCAGCCGGTTGGTGAGGCTTTGTGCGAATCCCCAGCGCACGGTGACCCACAGCAGCAGCGCGGCGGCCGGCAGATCGACGAGCCACGAGAATGCCTCGAGTCCGACGGCACCGAGCAGGCCATGCAGGACCGGCGCGCCCAGCATCGCGAAGAGCAGCCACCACGGACGGAACGCGGTGACGAACGGAACCGCGCTCGCAGTGAAGAACGGAATCATCCGGTGGCACACGATCACGAAGACCGGCAACACGAATCCCCACAGGCCGACGTCTCGTATCCACGTGTAGGCCGCAACACCGAGGCATGCGAACGCCACGACGCAGCTCGCGCCGGCGCAAAGCGCGGCGAGCACGAGCCTCGCATGCATCTGGTCCGGCGCGCGGCTTCTGCGTACGAGTCGCAGAAATTCGACGAGTATCCAGATGAAACCGGTCGCATAGAGCGCGGCGGCGATGCGGATCGCGAGGGCTCCCGCGGGCCATCCCGCGAGCTGCAGCGGGAAGAGCGCCAGCACCGAAGCGATCGCCAGCATGCCGGGGCGAATCCACACGGAGGGAGGCGGCGCAGCGACGTCGAGCCAGCGCGGGCCCGCGGTGAACAGGAATCCGAACATGAAGAACGGGATGAACCCGAGGAGCATCAGGAATGCGTGCAGCGACGTGTCCGGGATCGAGCTGCCGGGCGCGGGCAGCGCCGGCCATGTGCGCGCGGCGAGCACGCATGCCCACCACACGGATGCCAGCAGCAACGCAACGACGCCGGAAAGAAAAAAGAACCGGTGCGGAGCGGCGAGCGCGCGCCGTGTGTCCTCGCGCAGCCGCGCGATCAACGAAGGATCCATCGGTCAGGCCGCCGCCGGTCCCGGCCGCGCCGGGAAGACGCCGGTCATGAAGTACTCGACGAGCTCGCGCGCGGGCCTGATTTCGCTGCCGAAGGGAAGCGCCGACGCGCCGCGGAAGAACAGCCCCTTGCCGACGTCGCCGCGCAATCCGGCGGCGAGCTGCATGTCGATGCAGAACTGGCCAACCTTCGCATTGCCGTCGCGCAGCCCGCACTGGACGAGGCAGTCCCACTTGAGCGTGCAGCGCGGCTTCTTGCGCGCCGCCGCCTGCAGCTTGGGCAGGTACTTCATGTAGTTTTCGAGCCACGGTGTGCGCACCGCGCGCGCGGGGAGCCCGGCGACGCTCATGAACTCGACGATGTCCTCGGGTCGCGCGCCGGCCAGCACGCGCTTGAACTCGATGTCGGCGTCGCCTTCCTCGGTGACCGCGAATGCCGTGCCGATCTGCACGGCCGCGGCGCCCATCGCCAGCAGCTCGCGGATTCGCTCGTGCGTGTTGATGCCGCCGGCGGGAATGAGCGGGATCGCATCCGCCGGGATGCCTTCGGCGCGGAAGAAAGCGTGCACCTCGGGCAGCACGCGCTCGAAATCGAATCGCGGATCGGCGAGGTCCTCGATCTTCGCGGCGCCGAGGTGGCCACCGGCATAGCGCGGATGCTCGATGACGATGGCGTCCGGCCGGCGCCCCTTGCGCGCCCATTTCTTGATCACGAGCTGGATGCCGCGCGCGTCCGACAGGATCGGAATCAGTGCGACGTCCGGATGGTCGGCGGCGAGATCGGGAAGGTCGAGCGGCAATCCGGCGCCCATCACGATCGCGTCGATGCCGCTCGCGCAGGCCTGGCCCACGCTCAGCGCGTAGTCGCTGACGGCGCGCATGATGTTGACGGCGACCATGCCGCGCCCGCCGGCGAGCGCCTTCGCCGCGCGGATTTCCCGGTCGAGCGCCGTCATGTTGGCGGCCGTGACGGCGGCCTTGTCGGCGCGCGCTTCCGGCGTCATCAGATCCGGATGGTGGCGGCGCAGGTCGATGCTGGCGATCGTGCCGACCGCGCCCAGCCCGGCAACGGTGCCGGCGAGCCGATGCGCGGAAACGCCGACCCCCATTCCACCCTGGACGATCGGCAGCGCCTCGCGGCCGCGGATGACCAGCGGCGGAAGCGGCTGCGCGCGCGCCATCGCGGTGCTCTCGGGGTCAGTCAGGCGCGCGGTCATCTCCATGCGTCCCGGGTCCTTTCGGGGTTTCGATCGCGCGACACTACCGGCCCGCCGGCACCGGCGCCTTGACCCGCGTCAAGCCGCCGCAGGTTGCGTGCTAGTATTTTTCCCTTTCTTGATCCCGCCGCGCGTCGCGGCCCCAAGCTGCCGATGCCTCCCGCCGCGCCGAAGCACTTCCTCCAGTTCAGCGATTTCTCGCTGGCCGAGTTCGACCACCTCTTCGCACGCACGCGCTCGATCAAGGAGCGGTTCAAGCGCTACGAACTCTACCAGCCGCTGCGCGACCGCACGCTCGCGATGGTCTTCGAGAAGGCGTCGACGCGCACGCGCGTCTCGTTCGAGGCGGGCATGAACCAGCTGGGCGGCATCGCGATCAACCTCAATCGCGGCGACACACAGCTCTCCCGCGGCGAGCCGATCGAGGACGTCGCGCGCGTGATCTCGCGGATGGTCGACGTCGTGATGATCCGCACGTTCGAGCAGACGATCATCGAGCGCTTCGCCGCGCATTCGCGCGTTCCCGTGATCAACGGCCTCACCAACGAGCACCATCCCTGCCAGATCCTCGCCGACATCTACACGTATATCGAGCATCGCGGCTCGATCGCCGGCAGGACCGTCGCATGGATCGGCGACTCGAACAACATGCTGACGAGCTGGTTGCAGGCAGCCGCGATCTGCGGCTTCACGGTCAATGTCTCCGCGCCGCCGGGCTATGAGCTCGATACGAAGAAGGCCGGCACCGCGGGCTCCGGGCACTTCAAGGTGTGCGCCGACCCGATGGACGCATGCCGCGGCGCCGACCTCGTCACCACCGATGTCTGGACCAGCATGGGCTTCGAGGCGGAGAACGACGAGCGCAAGCGCGTCTTCGCCGACTGGTGCGTCGACGCCGCGATGATGGGCGCGGCGAAATCCGACGCGCTGTTCATGCACTGCCTCCCCGTGCACCGCGGCGAGGAGGTCACCGCCGACGTGATCGACGGCCCGCAGTCGGTCGTGTGGGATGAGGCAGAGAATCGTTTGCATGCCCAGAAGGCATTGCTCGAATACCTTGTGTGTGGCCACGTCACGGATTAGGGGAATCGCATGATCGATCACACCGGCGTCACCGTATCGAACGTCACGAGGAGCAAGGCGTTCTACCGCGCCGCGCTCGCACCGCTGGGCTACCAAGTTCTGATGGAATTCGAGCAGTTCGCCGGATTCGGGGTCCCGCCGAAGCCCGACTTCTGGATTGGACAAGGGACGCCCAACGATCCCGCCGTCCACGTTGCGTTCCGCGCCGACTCGCGCGCGATGGTCGACGCGTTCTACGAGGCGGCAATGGCCGCCGGCGGGAACGACAACGGCCCGCCCGGCCCGCGCCCGCATTACCACGAAAATTATTACGGCGCGTTCGTGCTCGACCCGGACGGACACAATATCGAAGCCGTGTGTCATCTGCCGGCGTGACGCAGCCCTCGCGATCGCTCCGATGATCGGGCCGCGGCGCCAATTCGTACTCGCCGTCCTCGCCGCGCTCATTGCGCTTGCGCCGTCCGCCTTTGCGCAGACCTGGCCCGACAAGCCGGTCAGATTCATCGTTTCCGCCGGGCCTGGGAGCTCGCTCGACACGCTGGCGCGCACGATCGCGGACAAGCTCAAGGATCGCCTCGGGCAGCCGGTGATCGTCGAGAACAGGCCGGCGGCGGGCGGCACGGTGGCGATGACCGAAGTTGCGCGAGCCGCGCCCGACGGCTACACCATGGGACTGGGCTTCAACGGCCCGCTCGCCTTTGGACCGCTGCTGCAGAAGCTGCCGTACGACGTGCAGAAGGACCTCGCGCCCGTCATCATCACGTCGAGCCAGCCCAACGTGCTCGCGGTGAATGCGCAGCTGCCGGTGAAATCGCTGCAGGAGCTCGTCGCCTATGTGAAGGCCAATCCGGGCAAGGTCGCGTATGCGTCCGTCGGCAACGGCAGCTCGTCGCATCTCGACATGGAGCTCCTGAAATCGGTCGCCGGCTTCGACGCGCTGCACGTCCCGTTCAACGGCTCGCCGCCGGCAGTCACCGCGACCATCCAGAACGAGACGCAGATGATGTTCGCGGTGATGCAGCCGCTGCAGCCGCAGATCCAGGCGGGCAAGCTCCGCGCGATCGCGGTCACGACGGCAAAGCGATTTCCACTACTGCCCGACCTCCCCGCGATCGCCGAGTCCGGCTATCCGGGGTTCGAGGCGCTCGCATGGAACGGCATCGTCGTGCCCGCGGCGACGCCGAGGCCGATCATCGCGAAGCTCAACGCCGACATCAATGCGATCCTCAAGGACCTCGAGGTGCTGCAGAAGATGCACGCACAGGGATTCGACCTGATCGGCGGCCCGCCCGATGCGCTCGCGAAGCTGATCCGCGACGAAACGGCGCAGTGGGCTCCGGTCATCCGCAGGCTCGGCCTGCGGGTGGATTGACGCGGCAGGAACGATGCGACTGGCCATCCGCATTGGCGAGCTTCCGCGGCTGTCCCGCTTGGCCAGGTAGCGGACTGCTACGAATGACCGCTCACGGACCCGAAGCGGAAGTTCACTGCCCGGAACTGGTTGCCGCAAAGGTGCCGTTCAAGTGGGGGCTAACGGCGCCAGAGCTACCTAACACAGCACTGAAATTGAACGGTGTCTTCGCAGTGCCGATGATCTGCGCTATCCCCCCATCGTCCCGCACCACGTAGCTGACGTGCGGCCCGGCGAACCCGTTCGGGACCAATGCGCTTTGCGGGCGCCGCGCCAGGAACGCGTCACCGCACCGGCGTGATCTC
Organism: uncultured beta proteobacterium; assembly: GCA_963846855.1. GTDB lineage: Bacteria > Pseudomonadota > Gammaproteobacteria > Burkholderiales > Casimicrobiaceae > CAIWHR01. Next base: position 683,892 of record CAWJXK010000008.1, on the reverse strand, counting down.
GCTTGGTCGCCAGGTCTTGTCGATCCACGGCTGCAACGGCCCGTACATGCGCAGGATGGTGAACCAGCTCTTGCCGGGTACCGTCTGCAGCCAGTTGCCTTCCTTGCCCTTCGGCGCCTGCGGCGCGAAGTACAGGTCGTACGAACCGTCGGCGTTTTTCTTGATGCCTTCGGTCTGGCTGCCGACCGTCGGAAATTTCTGACCGGTCTGAAGCTGCGAGCGCGTCTGCGTGTCGTACATGGTGACGGCCCAGAAGTCGTTCACCGGCACGTTCGGTGGTAGATGCAGTTTGTAGGTCTTTGCGCCGTCGAACGCCTGCTGGTTGGCATCGAGAACAGCCAAGGCATAATCCGAACCTTCGCCGGCGCGGGTGGCGGCCATGGCAGGGGTCACGCCGCCGGCATTGAAGTAGTAGAGGACGCGGGCGTCGAGGCCCATCGCGCCATCGGCTTCGAAACTGGTGTTCTTGTTGGCGAAGGCGGTGGACCAGACACTTTTCAGGTCGTCCGGATAGATCTTCACGCCGGCAATCCGCGGGTGGTAGGTAATGGCCCGCGACGTGGCGTTGCCGAGAGTAGCGGCCTCGGTCAGCAGCTTCTTCATGCGCGCATCGGGCTTGAACGGCTGGCCCTTGACGATGCCGATGGCGGCGATCGCACCGCGCACCTCGGGGCTGATGGCCTCGATGGGCTCGTCCTGGATCACCGCGTTCAGATCGTCGAAATAGCTGTAGTCGCTGGGGAAGACGGTGTTGAAGGCCTTGCCGGACATATCGACGAATTCGGTCGGCGCCGGCTTCGCCGTGTCCTTCAGCGGATAGACCCTCAGCTTCGACGTGATGTTCTCGACAGCAGGCTTCAGGCCGTCCTTGATCGAGCCACGCAGGAACAGGAAGTTCTTGTTCGTCGACGGCTTGAGGAGAAAGTAGCCCTCGGGAATCGCTCCGGAGTAGCCCGGCGGCAGCACGAGGTACTTGCCGCCCTGGCCCTTGTCCGGCCCGGTGACGCCCATGTTGCCGACAAAGCGCTGCCAGCCGTCGTCGAGAAAGCCGAGCATGCCGGGCGGGATCTCGATGACGGTCGGACCGTCGTGGGCGAGATCGGTGCAGGTGTAGGCGTACAGGGTGGAGGTGTTGGCGGTGACCACCAGGGTCTGCGAATCCAGCAACTGCGCAAACAGCGCAATCCTGTTCGCGCCCTTGGCGCCGGCGTCGGCCAAGCCCGTGCACACGCTGTGCATCGAGACCGCGCCGATATTGTCGAGAAACACGCCCATTCCACGCATGCGGTCGAGGTTGTCATAAATCTTCTCGACCGTGGCTTTGGCCGGCACACCGTCGAAAAAATCGAGCTGGCCGATCGGTGTCGTGACCTTGTTGGGAATCGAGATCGATTTCAGGGTTTGCGGTGTCACCTGTGCAAACGCCGATCCGCCAACGGCTACGGTCAGTACGCCGAGGGCGACAAGGGGCAAGAAATTTTGGGTGCGCGGAAATGCCATTGCAACGGACTCCTTGGTGGCCTGATCCGGTCAGTGAAAACTGGGGGGTGGATATGGCGGACGACGCACGCGCGCCACCCGCCCTCATTCAGGGTTGATGCTCGGTCAATTGATAAGTTCAATCTCGCTCGGCCGCCAGGTCTTGTCGATCCACGGCTGCAGCGGCCCGTACATGCGCAGGATCGCGAACCAGCTCTTCCCTTTAACCGTCTGCAACCAGTTTCCCTCTTTGCCGGCCGGTGCCTTGGGTGCGAAGTAGACGTCATAGGAACCGTCGGCGTTCTTCTGGAAGCCCTTGCTCTGGCTGCCGACCGACGGGAATGGTTGGCTGGTCTGCAGCATCGAGCGGGTCTGCGTGTCGTAGATCGTGACCGCCCAGAAATTGTTCACCGGCACATTGGGTGGCAGGTGCAGTCTGTAGGTCTTCGCGCCGTCGAACGCCTTCTTCCCGGCGTCCTTGAAGGCGATGGCGTAGTCGGAGCCGGCGCCCGGATGCGTGACGGCCATGGCGGGCGTCACGCCCGTATAGCCAAAATAGAAACTGGTGCGGGCATCCAGGTTGCGCGCGCCCTCGGTTTCGAAGAACACATTCTTGTTGGCGAAACCCATGACCCAGGAACTGCCGCTGTCGGGATAGATGAAATAGCCCTTTTCGCGCGGGCTGTACAGCGCGGCCCGGGCCGTGGCATCGCCGATGGCAGCAGCTTGCGTGAGCAGACGCTTCATCCGCGCGTCCGGATTGAACGGTTTGCCTTTGACAATGCCGATCGCCGCGAGTGACCCCCTGGATTCACTGCCCAATGCATCGATGGGCTCTCGCTGGATGATCTTGTCGAGGGCCTCAAAGTAGCTGAAGTCGCTCGGGGCGACGGTGTTGTAGCTCTTCCCGGTGATGTTCACGAACTCGGTGGGAGGCGGGCTGCTTGCCGATTTCAGCGGGTACACCTTCAGGTTTTCCTTGATGTTCTTCAGCGCCGGCGCCAGTCCGTCGGCAATGGAGCCGCGCATGAAGAACCAGTTGACGTAGGTGGGTGGCTTGAGCACGAAGTAGCCGTCGGGCACCTCGCCGGTGTAACCCGGCGGCAGCACAAGATACTTCCCGCCCTTGCCTCGGTCCGGGCCGGCGACGCCGAAGTCACCGACATAGCGCATCCATGCATCGTCCAGCATGCCGAGCATGCCGGGCGGTACCTCCACTACGGTCGGCCCATAGGCCCGCAGGTCAAGATGACCGATGGAATACATCGTGTCGGTATTTCCGGTGAGGTAGAGCGAATTTGAGTCGAGCAACTTCTCGGCCACGGCGATCTGGTTGGGCTGCACCAAGCCAATCGCCGCATTGCCCGCAATGACGCTGTAGACGGATAGGGCGCCGACGTTGTCGAGGAATACTTGGACCCCCCGCATGCGGTCGAGGTTGTCGTAGACCTTGTCGACGGTGGCGTCGGTCGGCACGCCGTCGAAGAACTCCAGTTTGCCGATGGGCGTCTGGACCTTGTCGGGGGTCGAGATCGACTTCAGCGTTTGGGGCGACACCTGCGCCTGCGCCGCGTGCATATCGAGCCATGGCAACGCGACAACCGCCGTCAGAACCACCAGTGAACCAATAGGCTGCTTCATTCCAATCCCTTATGTTTGCAGATGGTGAGAGCGTCATCCAGCAGACACTTCTTCCGCCACGGCCCCGGCGGAAACACTGCTGACGGCGCAATTCCAACAGGCGCTTGCGCGCGCGGATGCATCGAGTCCGGTATCCGTGACGGCCCGTAACCGGCGACCCGGCGATTCCACCATGCCGGGCAGACGCACCCTAACCCGATAGTTTATGGTGGCCGGCGAACCTGCACTTTGCTATTTGTGCCAACATGATGGATTAAGCGCTCTTGTACTTGCCACGAGGCCGCGCCGGTGAGCGCGTGTCGAATTACAGTGACGGCCCCGCACGCCATCTCCCCTGGACCTGCCGAAACACCTCATGTGGTGCCCGGCGGCTGCGACCGCGTCGCATCGACGCTGGCATTGCAGCCCTTGCTGCGCGAATTCGGCGTTGATCTGCAGCAGCTGCTGGCGCAGTCGGGATTGCGCGCCGACCTGTTCAACAATCCCGACAACCTGATTCCGTTCAGACAGGGCAGCCGCCTGCTTGGGTTATGTGTCGACCGCACCGGTTGTGCTCACCTTGGCCTGCTGATCGGCCGGCACACACCCCTGGAGGCCTTGGGCATCGTCGCCGAGTTGGTCAAGGCTGCACCGGATGTGCGAACCGCGCTGAAGCTGCTGTCTCGCTATCTCACACTGAGCGACGGCGGCGGACTGGCGGCGCTGCGCGAGGACGCGCGCTTCGCAAGCTACGCCTATGCACTGTATGAACCCGGTGTCGAACGTGCTGAAGTCATCTACGACATCGTGCTGGCATCGATCTGGAACATCCTTCGCGCCTTGTGTGGCAGCCGCTGGCTGCCGCACGAGATCCATTTCACGCGCCGTCGGCCGCCCGACAGCCGCCCGTATCGCAGTTTCGTGCGCGCACCGCTGCGCTTCGACTGCGAACAGGCTGCCGTGGTGTTCGACAAGTCCTGGCTGGATGTGCCGCTGCGCAGCGCGGACCCGCAGCGCTTGAAGTTGCTGGAAGCGCAGGCCCGCGCCATCGAAGCGCAGGCCACGGGCGAGTTACCTGCCCAGGTGCGGCGTGTGCTTCGTCGACAGCTGCTGAGCGGCGGCACCTCGATGCGTCAGGTGGCGGCGGAACTGGCGATGCACCGGCGCACGTTGGACCGAAGGCTGCAGCTGCTCGGCGTCAAGTTTCAGGCGATGAGCGACGAGATCCGCTATGAAGTGGCACGTCAACTACTGAGCGATACCGCGATGCCGATCATTGCGATCGCGCAGAGCCTGCACTTCGCGGATGCCAGCGTTCTGACGCGTGCGTTTCGTCGCTGGTCTGGTATGACGCCGTCGCGCTGGCGTGCCATGTCGCGCGCCTTGCCCTAGCGGGAGCGGCCAGTTGGGCAGGTCGGGGCATGACTAAGACTGTGGCTTGGTCGCTGCCTACGCGTGCAGGCTCACGCTGCATTGTCGACGACGATCTAGAAGCTAGCGGCCGCCGATGGTCTGTCTGGAGCGAGCCGGACGCCCGAACCAGATGGTCGGGAGCACCCGCTTCTGGCCGGTCAGCGACCTTTAGCACTGGGCGCTGACCGGCAGCTCTCCCGACGGACAGCTAGACCTCAGTCTGTTCGGCTATTTCGAGCGCGTCGTCAACTTCAATCCCGAGGTAGCGGACGGTGCTTTCGAGCTTGCTATGACCGAGTAGCAGTTGCACCGCCCGGAGATTCTTCGTGCGGCGATAAATCAGGGTCGGCTTGGTTCGCCGAATTGAGTGCGTACCGTAGGCCGTGGGATCGAGGCCGATTTCCTCGACCCAGTCGTGCACGATCCGGGCGTACTGCCGAGTACCGAGGTGCGGTGAGAGGTGCACGCGACTGGGAAACAGGTAACTGTCCGACTTCAGCCCGGCCGACTTAATCCACGCTTCCAGTGCTTCCCGAGTTGGTGCTGTGATCTCGAACTGGACAGGGCGCTGGGTCTTTTGCTGCATCACTATCGCCCGCGCGGCCAGCCGGTCGCCGTGGCATACGTCTCGGACCCGGAGCTTGACCAGGTCGCAGGCGCGCAGTTTGCTGTCGATCCCCAGGTCGAATAGGGCAAGGTCGCGCAATCGGACGTGCATCTGCAGCCGAATACGGATTGCCCAGATCTCCTGAAGCTTAAATGGCGCCTTCTGGCCAACGAGCTTGCCCTTGTTCCAAGCTTCCGCGTGGGGCGTGGTACGAATTCCATTCATGGTGATCTCCTTTCAGTTGAAGGAGATTCCACTTTACGGCGTGTCTTGGAATACAACCGCGCCCGACCTCTGGTACAGCGGCAATATGGAAGGACGGCCGGAGTTCAAAATCCGACCCATTGCAGCCGGCCGTTGAATTACTAAGCGGCCATTCAGAGCACCTGGACTTGATCGCCGAAGTACACCGAGAATATTAGCCGACATCGGCAAGATTGCGGACGTTCCCGCCTTTGGAATGAAAGATACGGTCACCGAATTCGAGGACTGGCGCTGCACAGCGTTGCTTGCCCCGAGCGAAAAGACGACAAAGGTGATCTTGCCGCCAGCCACAGACCTCTCGTCAATCGCAAATCCATAGCTGAGCGCACCCGTCGCGGTATCGCTCGGCTTGGTGGCCCCCTCGGGCACCATGATGACGCAGGGCGGCCTGTCGCTGTTCCGCAGCATCCCTTCACGTAGTGCCTCCAGCCCTGCGGTTATCGGATACAACGACGCGTCGGCCGCTTCGGCTTGGCGCTGGGCACGGTCTCGACGTTCTTCGGACTCGGCAGCATGAGGAGGTGAGCGTTTGCGTGTCGGTCGTCTGCCGCGCGTTGGTGAGCGAGGGCGACAGGGTCACTACCTCCCCGATGGGAATCTCCGCGCCCACACTACTGTCAGTGCCCGCGACCGCTACGGTGGTCAGCGACACCTTGACGCTGAAGATGTCGAAGCCTACCTTCCCGTCGCACGTGTTACTTAGCGCCGGCTGGGCGTTTGCCCACGCGAGGTAAGTCTGCGCCAATCCAAGGTCGTGCTTGATTGCCTCGACGACCTTCTCGATGGTCACCCGGGGCCCACTGTACGGCCCACGGTCTGGCACCCGGACAACACGAGCAACGACAGGACCCATACTGACTGCTTCGAAAGCAACGTGCCAAGTTTTTTCATGGTGGTGATCTCCTGACGTTAGTGTGACCTCGTAACAAGCGTGAACCCGGCGCACTTGCTGCCGGGCACGTCAAAGTGCTCCCCACGCCCGGCTCGCGCCCAACGGGAATAACCCGCTCGACACTCCCGCGTTTTGTCTCGCCCGGCATTGCGCCGCCCCGCGCTTATTCCCTCGGGCAAAGCCGGGCGCACACCCTTCGCGCCCGCCTAAATCTGAACGGCCTAGGCGCCACCACGAAGACGTGTGATCGCAGCGGGAAGTCCAGATAGACAGCGCGCTTCCCCTGGCGCAATAATCGTTATGAGATGCCTTTCGGGGCCGTGGTCGGCTGACGCCGGTGCCGGATTGCTCGAACTTGGTTTACGGCCGATTGTGGGGAGGACAAGTATGCAGCCCGCGTACAACCGTGTGCGATATGCAGCATCGGCGTTCGTAGTCGCGCTGCTTACGACACTCTCCACCGGCGCGTACTCCGGCACAGCCCGGCCTCTGGTCTTCGTGCCCGGCATTCTTGGTACGAAATTGTGTAGTACTTCGGGCAGCGTCGTGTGGGGAGATGTCGACTCCTACTCTAATATTGCCCAGCTCGATACTTTGGCCAAACCTCCGCAACCGCTCCACACATGCGGTCTGATCGAGCGCGTGGACATTTTGGGTCCCTTCTTTTCAATTCATCAGTACGACTCATTGCTCAAAACGTTCGCGCAGCTGGAATATGTTAAGGACAGAGATCTGTTCGTTTTTGAATACGACTGGAGGCTAAGCAATGAGCTAAACGCAAAACTGCTCGGTGAATGGGTGAACGCAAATGCAACGCTGCGCGGTACGAAGTTCGATATCGTCGCGCACAGCATGGGCGGTTTGATAACGAGAACGTATTTGAATTCCTTCGACGGTGCGCCCCGCGTACGTAAAGTCGTCTACCTAGGCACTCCGTTTCAAGGCTCTATGAACTCCTTGGCGATGCTTAGCGACGGATGGGGCTTAGTTCAAAACGCACTTGGGGGCGGTATAAACACGGTGCGCGGCGTTGTGCTGTCGATGCCTTCTATGTACGAGCTCTTCCCCGACTATCAATTCGCCGCATGCTGTCGTATCGGTCCATTCCGATCCGCTACTGCTCAACCGTTTGACTTGTATGCGCCCGATGAATGGAGGCAGCGCGACTGGCTGCCTCCGGAATACAAGTCGGGCGATCGCGCCGACTTTTTTAATCGGTCACTCGCGAATGCAAAAAGACTGCATGCCACGTTCCGTGCCATGCCGGCGAATGTCGAAGAAGTGCGCATAGCGGGTGCCGCAAAGGCTACTAGGCTGTATCTGTACGTTCCCCGAGAGCAGCAATCGTGGAAAGATTGGCGAATTACTGCCGACGACCTTGGCGACGGAACAGTGCCGATATGGAGTGCCGCCAATGGTTCCGACCTGGCTGGCACAGACCCTTCGTTCTCAGTGCACGCAACTATCTTCGACGATAAGTGGGTGGCTGAGAAGCTGAAACGCGAGCTGGTGCCAACACCGCCGCCACCAGTTGCGGGGCGAGTGTTCAATGCCGTCAGCACTCAAGCAGGAATCAGGGAGATTGAGCTGGTTGACTCGGAAGTAGTCCCTGCTGTCGCCGATGCCGCATCTCCAGTCCTTTTGCGTATTGAGGCGCGCTTTAAGCAGGCAGCAGCCAAAGAGAGCTTTTATCCGTCGGTTGTTCTACTAATAGAGAAGCGTGAAGTTCCGGTTCTCTTGACTGATGTGTCTACAGCGAAGGATATCTCATCGCGAATTATGAGGTTTGAGGGACGCTTTACGGCACCGAAAGAGCGGGGCGCATACCAAGTGAACATTCGCTATGCACCAGAAGCAACAGATTCAGCCTTCTTCAACGTTCGTTAATTAGCGCAAGTGAGGTCGCCATGAAGACGTTCTTGCGCCTCCTGCTTACGGTTCTGGTATGCACGATAGCGCATTGTGTTGTCGCTCAAAGCGATCCAAATAATTTGGACAAGATTTGGTCGACGGCAGGGCGAACGGTAGTGAAGATTACGGTCACTGGTACGAATTCGGAGGGTGTCAGGATACAGCCGCGTTACGGGACAGGGATTATCGTCAAGCCCGGAGTCATTCTGACCGCGCGCCATGTTGTTGGTAAGGATGCGGATTGGAAGCGCGACGGGGGAGGTAATCTGCTGCGGGTCGTAGAGGTTTCGGTGTTAAACGATAACTTTCGCGAGACGTCGATCGGTTCTGCGGGCGTCCGTCTTATCCCCGAACTGGATGTGGCCGTTCTTACAGTAAATGGTGAGGGTTACAGAACAACTGATGTTGCATCACGTCGGCCTGGTAGATTTGACCAAGTCGTCGTTCTGCCGTGGCCGCCCGGTAAGCCGCAGCCTCGGCTGAGGCTGGTTCAATTGACTACTACGGATCGTGCCGACGACGGTGATGTTCTGACGATCTACTTCACTGTCGTCGAAGGATATAGCGGTACGCCGGTCCTTAACCTTGCGGGAGAATTAGTCGGCATCGTCACGAATCAGAAGGAGGCGGACACCTCGCTTGCGCAACCGGCCGACCTTTTCAAGACGTACTTGCCGGCCGGGTATGCCACAAACGCGCCCTCGGTTGATTCGGTGCCTGCCGGCACATTGTCATACACATATAACGCCGTCGTTGGAGGATCGAAGTGCACTGGCCACTGGGAGAAGTACGCAAACGTGTGGAAGGAATTTGTCCCAGTGAACGCGGGCAACGGATGCGATTACAGACCGATAGAGTTTAGTCAGATCGGAGAAGACTCCGCGTGGTTTTACGCCTACGACCCGTCTCGGGACCTAACCGCGCGCCTTCCGAAGGCAAGCACGGGCGACCTTCAGTGGGTACTCACGAAAGTGGAACCCGCCAAGGCTGCGGCCGCGAAGTGGAATGCACTATATACCCTGCAACGGGAGCAGGGCCCTCCCGCGCAAGTTCCTATCAATGTATGTATGGGTAACGGTGGCGGCGATTCATGCCGCGGGCTTGGAGTTGTCGCCTATACGTGTTCGGAGTTCCGAGCGATCGGCGGCGGTGGTGATGCGACATTAGCAGCCTTGAATCGACGCTTTTGCAACGCGGGTCCAGAGACTGCACAAAAGAACGTAAGGCACAACTATAGTCGCGGAGGCGGTGAATGCGGCTGGACGAGTTTCACCGTCACGTGTCGATAGCCGCTGACAGCGCGCTTAGTGCGAAGGGATGTCTTCTGTGGCATCGCATGAGGCGACGTTTGTTATCAATTCGACGTGCGCGGCACTCCGATTCCTGAGCGCACAGCGCCGACCGAGGCGAATCGGCGCCGTAAATCTCCACATGATGCCTGTCTGGTTGCGGACCCTGAGCTGCCATTAAATCTTCCGGAAACTTGACACTTAACGCTAAAGAAGCGGACAGTCAACGTCGGGACAGACCCGCTAACGTACCAGGGCCCGTAGCTTGTTAGCGGCTTGCGACGATTGATAAGCGCACATCCCGACGCCCGCTTGCAATTACCATCGGAAGCAGCGCGCGCAATCTGTTCACGACGGAGACAACTTTCCGGATCGATTCGTCGCCTCGCCTCGGATCGCAGGCTTCCTGCGTCCCGCTTTACGTTTCGGCCCGATGATGCACGCGCGTCTCAAGGCGCCGGTACCACCGTGTAGAAAAGACCATTCGCGCCATACGCCGGCTGGAACCACGTGTTTCCGCTGAGGTAATACGTCGTGCCATTCTTGTTGATCGGCATCGATCCGGCAGGCAGGCTCGCATAGCTCACGCCCGTCGCATAGGACGTACCGAGCGGAGCGCCCGCGATTGCCGCTCCGGTCGCAACACCGGCGCCGTATGCGGCACTGGTGGCGGCGGCCGTGTTGGCGCTACCCGTTGCAACTCCTGCGGCATAGGCGTTTGATGTCGCGGCAGCCGTTTTAGCGGACGCTACCGCCGCGCCCGCCGCCACGCCAACGATGGCGCCAGCCGCCGCGGCGCAGCCGTAACAGCCGGACGAGTAATACGGCACTGCGGTCGGAGGGTGGTACGGATAGTAGGCCGGATACGTGTACCCCGGCGGGTGGTAGGCGGTCGCGCCCGACGGGTACGTGTGGTAGGCCCCGTACCCGGCGGCGCCATAGGTGCTGCCGCCGTACATGTTGGTGTGCTCGGTGCCGCCGTACGCGCTGTGCGCCGTGCTGCCGCCATACGTATTGGTGTGCTCGGTGCCCTCCCCCGCCTCGTGCGACGAGCTGCCGCCCCAGGCGTTGGTATGGCTCGTCGATCCGTAGCTATGACTCGTACTACCGCCATAGCGGTTGGCGGACGACCAACCGTTCGCCGGCCCGACCCACAACGCGAGAGCGCCGGCCATCAGCGCCGCAGTGACTGTGACAATCCCTTTCATGCGCATGCCTCCGATCATTGTGGCTTTGCTGGCGACTGCGCCGCCGCCTTGGCCGGCTTCGCTTTCATCGGCGGCTTGACCCCCGTTGGCGCGGTCGGGACCGGACTCTGGAAGGCGACGCGCTTCGCCGCCTGCGCTTTCTGCGACGTGAACGTTTCCGCCGGCATAGCCGCATCGAGCTTCCAGTTCGACAGTTCCATTTCGTGGCGCAGCAGCAACGGATCGCGGCCGTAGACCGCGCGAATTCGGCGTGGCAGCTTGTCGTCGACGCCGATCCAGATCTGCAGGAACACGTCGTCGTTGGCCCACGCCACCATGTCGGTCTTGCACCGCCGACGACCGCCGACGGGCCAATGTAGAACGCGAGAATCACTCCGTCGGTCAGCGCCGCATATGGATCGTCCACGACCAGATCGGTGAACGGGAAATAGATTGCTGCCGTGTCGTAGGCCGCCTTCAGCGCTGCGTCGATGGTCGGCGGCGCGTCGGACACCGCGGCGAGGTCCTCGGTGGGCGCATACGCCATCATCGTCTTGCCGTCGTAGTAGAACTCCGATGCCGGTCCGTCGCCCGGCATGACGATCTTCAGCAGGTTCGGGCGCTGCATCGTCACGTCGTAGCGCATCGTGTAGGCGATCGGCGGCCCGAGCTTGCTGGGAAACTCATAGCCGACCGTCGCCGTGAACGCCATCGATTTTGCCGCCGCGAGGCGGGCGCTGGTCGCTTTGAGCAGATCCATCGCCCGGGGCTCCAGCACCATCTTGAACTCCGGTGCGGTCGGCTTCTTTGCGGTTTTCGACGGCTTGGCGGCATTTGCTGCTGGCGCAGCCGGCTTGGCGTCCGGCGGCGTCTGTGCACCCACGCTGACCACAAGCGTAAGCCATGCCACCACGCCCAGCGCCATCAACATTGCCATTGCGTAGGGACTCCGGTACCAGTTCATTGTCTTCATCTCCGACTCCGTGCGTCCACTACGGGCCACCGCAAACTCAAGGGATCATTCCGCATTCGAACATCTTGTTCATGACCGGCCCAGCGATCTGGTTGAAGAACGCCTGGCGCATCTGCGGATCGTTCTTCAGGATGCCGATGACGCGCTGCTCCTCCATGCCCGGTTGCTGCCCGCGGGCCACCCACAATTGTTCGCAGGTCGAATTCTGGTACTTCTGGATTACCCTGTTGGCGACCATGTTCTCAATTGGGAATTGGGCGACGGCAGTGCCGGCGACCAAAACGATTGCAACTGCGACCAGCATCCACGAACGCTTGCTCATGACCATCTCCTTCAAGAGTCGTTGACGGAAAATTGCTCCGGGCGAACCACGGCCGTAGGTGTTCAACATTCCACTCTGTTCGATGCAAACCAAGCAGGCACGCTCCATTCCTCTATGTCTTCGCTTCCTTGTCGCCTGTCGATGCCCGAGCCAGGAGTGCTGCCACGATCGCGTGCAGAACGACCGCCGGCCACAGCAGCACGCCCGTCGGACCCCCAATCACGCCAATGTAGGCAAGGTACAGCGCGAAGAGCAGGTTGTACGTTAGCAGCGCGCCGAGCACCCGCGCTCCGCCGATGCCGTCGTCGGAGACCGGCCAGCACGCGACCTCGAACGCTAGCAGACAGATGCCGAAGAACCGGGCCAGCAGCATCGCCGTGCCGTCGATCTCCACGCCCAGCAGCAGCTTGACGACAATCGCCGGGACGACCAGCAGTGCCAGACCGACGCCTGTTTCGGTCAACGCCGCAAGGTAGAGAACCTTCCTCAGCATATCTGGACCGCTAGCTTTCGCGGACATCCGAAGCGGCACCGGTCCACACGCCGCCTCTAGTCTTTCGCCCGGGCGATCGCTTCGCGCACCTTGATCTGGTCGGCCTCCGCGAGCTGCGTCGGTCCGAGCTTAATGGTCAGCCGGTCGATCTTGCCCGTGAACCGGAACGGTATCTTGTAGGTGTTGTCCACGCCCGTGCGGGTATCGACGCCGACATCGAAGGTCTCGTCCGGAGGCAACAGGAATGGGATCGTGTGCTCGAGCTTCTGCGTTGCGAGCACCCGGCCGTCCACCTTCATGACGCCGGTCCCGCCCTTGGCGATGCCGGGGCCGTCGTAGGTGAAGTCGAATTCGATGGTGTGCTTGCCCGGCTTGAGGGAATCCCCGAGCCAGTCGCCGCCGCCGACGCCGCCCTGCCAGCGAATTCGCTTCAGGTCGAGCAAGTTGTAGACGAACACCGGCTTACCCTTGAGGAGGAACAGGCCGTAGCCGCCGAAGCGTCCGCCTTCGGTGACGATCATTCCCTCGGCACCCCCCTTGGGCACATCGATCTCGGCGGTGATCGTGAACGACTTGTTGAGGATGTTGGGCGAGTTGCCGGTGGGGATGCCAGCGTTCTCGCCGTCGTAGGTGAACAGCGTCTGCCCCGCCGTCGGGCTCGGCCGCGGCGTGATCGCGCGCTGGAACTGGGAGTTGTCCAGCGGCAGGACGCCGTACTTCTCCGCCTCCTGCTGGAACAGCGCCTGCATCTCCTTCAACTTGTCCGGCATCTTCGCCGCGAGGTCGTCGTTCTGCGAGTAGTCCGCGGCTAGGTTGTAGAGTTCCCACCGGTAGTCGCCCACGTCGGGGAACTTCGCGTTCAGCTGCCACGGGGGCACCGGCGGGTGCGTGTTCGCGTACCAGCCCTCGTGGTAGATGCCCCGGTTGCCGGCCATCTCGAAATACTGGGTCTTGTGCGTCGTGGCGGCGTTGGCGTTGGCCGCGTCGAACGTGTAAGCCATGCTGACACCTTCGATCGGCTTCTGCGCGATGCCGTCCACCTGCTCGGGCGCCCGGATGCCGGTGGCCTCGAGGATCGTCGGCACGATGTCGATCATGTGGTGGAACTGGTGTGCGCACGCCGCCGAGGTCCTTGATGTGGCCCGGCCACGAGATTGCCATTCCCTGGCGGGTCCCGCCGAAGTGCGAGGCGACCTGCTTGGTCCACTTGAACGGCGTGTCGAACGCCCATGACCACGCGACCGCCATGTGCGGGTAGGTCGCCGCCGAGCCCCAGTCCTCGTAATGCAGCAGCTGCAGCGGCATCGGCACGTCCAGGATGCCGTTATAGGCGGTCATCTGGTTGTAGGTGCCCGACAGCGTGCCCTCGGGGCTGGTGCCGTTGTCGCCGCAGATGTAGATGATCAGCGTGTTGTCGAGCTTGCCCATGTCCTGGACTGCCTGGATGACGCGGCCGATTTCGTGGTCGGTGTACGCCGTGTAGCCGGCGAAGACCTCCGCCTGCCGCGTATAGAGCTTCTTCTGCAGGAAGGAAAGCGAGTCCCACTTCGGCAGCTCGTCCGGCCAGGGCGTGAGCTTGGTGTCGGGCGGGATCACGCCGAGGCGTTTCTGGTTGGCAAAGATCTCGTCGCGCATCTTCTCCCAGCCCATGTCGAACTTGCCCTTGAACTTGGCGATCCACTCCTTGGTCGGCTGATGCGGCGAGTGGGCGCCGCCCGGAACGTAGTACACGAAGAACGGCTGGTCGGGCGCCACCGCGTTGAGGCTGCGCATGTGCTTGATCGCCTCGTCCGCGAGGTCGGTGGTGAGGTTGTAGCCGGGCTTCCCGATCCACGGGAAGATCTGCGTGTGATCGCGGAACAGATACGGCTGCCACTGGTCGGTCTCGCCGCCCATGAACCCGTAGAAGTACTGGAAGCCCATCCCCGATGGCCATTGGTCGAAGGGGCCGGAGACGCTGTACTGGAAGCCCGGCGTATTGTGATTCTTGCCGAACCACGACGTGGCGTAGCCGTTTTCCGCGAGGATGCGGCCGATCGTCGCGTTCTCGGGCCCGATGATCGAGTCGTAGCCGGGATAGCCCGTCGAGAGTTCCGAGATCACGCCAAAGCCGACCGCGTGGTGGTTGCGGCCGGTGATCAGCGCCGCCCGCGTCGGCGAGCACAGCGCGGTCGAGTTGAATTCGTGTAGCGCAGCCCCGCCTTCGCGACGCGATCGAGCGCGGGCGTCGGGATGACGCCGCCGAAGGTGCCGCTTACGCCGTAGCCCTGGTCGTCGGTCATGATCAGGAGCACGTTGGGCGCCCCCTTGGGCGGTACCACGCGCGGCGGCCACCAGGGCGTGGAATTCTTGGCCGACTCTTTGATCACGCCGCCGAACTTCGGCGGCGGCGCTGGTAGTTGATTTCCAGGGAGAGTGATCGTGGCGGTGGGCTCGCCAAGCACACCCGTGACCACTTGTGCAGAGGCCGGCGTGACCGCCAGCGTGGCAGCAATCAGAAACGTGGCAATTGCCACGACCAGTGTCCGTTCCACTTTCATCGTCTTTGCTCCTTGCAGGACACGAGTCACCACTTCCCTGATCTTGCGCATGGTGAAGTGTGTCTTCGGCCAGACTCGAAAAAATTGAAGATACTAGCCCTGCGCTCGCGTTTTTGACTTGACATATTCAGCCATCTCTCCGAGCATTCCCGCTCTAGAGAGGGTAAATGTCGCCTAATTCGAGCCCACCGACAAAAACGTTGCGTTCAGAGATCGCGGCCGCGGGACACGCCATGATGCGGGTGGCTCCGCTGCTTGGCATTTCTTCGGTCCTGCGAGAGCGCGGTCTTGATCCGGCGAAAGTGCTGGCGAGCATCGGGCTCGACCCCCGCACGCTCGCTGACGGCAACAACACCGTTGCCTACCCTTCCGGCGGTCAGTTGCTCCAGCACTGTAGCGAAGTCACCGGATGCATGCACTTCGGGTTGCTTGTGGGTCAAAAGGCGAACCTAACGGCGTTAGGTCTCATTGGCGAGCTAATGCGGCGCTCCCCAACGGTTCGATTGGCGCTACGCAGCCTAATACTGCATATGCACCTGCGGACTCGCGGTGGTTTGCCCACACATGCGGTCGAGGGCGAACGTGCCACTCTGGGCTACGCGATCTATCAACGCGACATGCCGGGCGCCATTCAAGCCTACGACCTAGCCATGGCCTTCGAATTCAATATCCTGCGATCCTTATGCGGTTCGCGCTGGCATCCCGATGAAGTATCGTTCTCCCACGCCAGGCCCGAGGATATCCGTCCATACCTCCAATGCTTTCGCACGGCTCCGCGGTTTGATGCAGCCCGCACCGCCATCGTGTTCGGCAAGTCCTGGCTCGAACACGCGCCACCAGGGTCCGATGCCAAATTGCATCGGGCGCTCGAGAGCGAAATCGGCAAAGCTGGAGATGCTCGCACCCGAAGATAAGGCGGAACAGGTTCGCCGCGCGTTGCGAGCGATGCTCATGAACGGCAAGGTATCGGAAGGCATGATCTCGAAAGTGCTCTCGATCTCGACACGTACGCTCCACCGATTGCTCGCGGCGCAGGGCACGACTTTCAGGCAACTGTTGGAGGAGGTGCGCTACGAAATTGCGCGGCAGCTACTCATCGATTCGGAGATGACCCTGCCGAAATTGCAGATGTGCTTGGCTATGCCGATGTGACCGCATTTACGCGTGCGTTCCGTCGCTGGACGGATTCGCCACCTGCGGCGTGGCGAGCCAAGAGGAAGGCTGGGGCACGCACCCCGGGATCGCCGCTGCGAACGACGAAAAATCGCTAGACCCACGTCGCGTCGTCTTGCACCCGGTGAACACGGGTTTGCGCGTCGCCCCAAGAGAACACGTATCGCCTGCCCGTCCCCCAAACCGAGGCACTCCGTTGGTAGATTGAGGTGGAAATGACGCAAGTCTGCAGCGCTGATTTCCCGGGGAAACGGACCCAAGTTGTATGACCGCTTCAGGGAAATCTGGACGACGACGCTGGCCGTCTGCAACTGGCCTATTCTGTTGAAAAACTCGATTCGTGTTTTTCCGGGGACGATTTTGGGGGTCTCAAACCATCACCTGATCGATTTGCATGGCTCTGAGCGCGTTCTAGACGGTCGACTTCTTCGAGGACACTCAACTCCGGCACTGCAAATGAGTTTTTCAACAGAATAGGCCGCAAGCGGTCGTTCGCATCGAGGCGCCGACAGGTGATCGAAGCGCGATTTCCGAAGGCTGAACGGCCCGCCGGAGGGCAAGCCGTGATCGGGTTACCCGGGGGCCGAGGGTTCGCCGCGTGGCCTACTTCTTGCGGTCCTCGCCGTCCGTCAATCGTGGCAACGGCGAGCTCTCCGAAGGTCTCAGCAGTCCCGCCCTCGCGTAGGTCAGCAGCTTTTCGCGGGTATCGACGATGTCGAGGTTCCGCATCGTGAGCTGGCCGATGCGGTCCTGCGGCGTGAAGAACGCCTCGCCCTTCTCCATCGTGAGCCGCTCGGGCTTGTAGGTGAGGTTCGGGCTCGTCGTGTCGAGTATCGAGTAGTCGTTGCCGCGGCGAAGCTCCAGCGTCACCTCGCCGGTGATCGCGCGCGCGACCCAGCGCTGCGCCGTCTCGCGCAGCATCATCGCCTGCGAGTCGAACCAGCGGCCCTGGTAGAGCAGTCGCCCGAGCCGCCGGCCGCCGTCGCGGTACTGCTCGATCGTGTCCTCGTTGTGGATCCCGGTGACCAGCCGCTCGTAGGCGATGTGCAGAAGCGCCATTCCAGGAGCCTCGTAGATGCCGCGGCTCTTCGCCTCGATGATCCGGTTCTCGATCTGGTCGCTCGTTCCGAGCCCGTGACGACCGCCGATCGCGTTTGCTTCCAGGAGCAGCGCCACCTCGTCAGTGAACGTGACGCCGTTCAACGCAACGGGGCGTCCCTCGTCGAACCGGACGGAGACGGTCTCGGCCTTGACGGCGACGTCGTCACGCCAGAACGCGACGCCCATGATCGGCTGGACGATGCGCAGGCCCTTGTCGAGGAACTCGAGGTCCTTCGCCTCGTGCGTCGCGCCGAGGAGGTTCGAGTCGGTCGAATAGGCCTTCTCCGCGCTCATCTTGTAGCCGAAGCCGGCGCGAGTGAGGTATTCCGACATCTCCTTGCGCCCGCCCAGCTCTTCGATGAACTTCGCGTCGAGCCACGGCTTGTAGATGCGCAGGCTCGGGTTGGCGAGGAGGCCGTAGCGGTAGAAGCGCTCGATGTCGTTGCCCTTGTACGTGCTGCCGTCGCCCCAGATGTGGACGTCGTCCTCGCGCATCGCGACGACGAGCATCGTGCCGGTCACCGCGCGGCCGAGCGGCGTCGTGTTGAAATACGCGACGCCCGCCGTCGAGATGTGGAACGCGCCGGCCTGCAGCGCGGCAATCCCTTCGGCGACCAGCGCGGCGCGACAATCGATGAGCCTCGCCTTTTCGGCGCCGTATTGCACCGCGCGGCGCGGAATCTCGTCGTAGTCCGGCTCGTCGGGCTGGCCGAGATTCGCCGTGTACGCGTACGGAATCGCCCCCTTCGCTCGCATCCAGTGCAGCGCCGCGCTCGTGTCGAGCCCCCCCGAGAAGGCGATGCCGACTTTCTGGCCGACGGGAAGATCCTGCAGGATGTGCGACATGAGGGGCTGCTTTGGGGTGACGGGCAATCGGTTATTCTAGCCGAACGGTCGTGACCGCGAACTTCCTCGCGCCCGACGTACCGCCGTCTGACTGGCGTGCCCCGATCGCGAGAGCCTCCGGATCGCTGCGCGAACGTTCTTGCCCGATGCCCGAGCTGCCCGACATCACGGTCTATCAGGAATCGCTCGCCGCGCGCATCTTGAGCACGACGCTTATGCGCGTGCGCATCGTCAGCCCGTTCGTGTTGCGCACCGCGGTGCCGCCAATCGATAGCGCCGAGGGTCGCCACGTGCGCACGGTCGAGCGGATCGGAAAGCGCATCGTCATCGGTCTCGACGGCGATCTTTTCCTCGTGATCCATCTGATGATCGCCGGCCGGCTGCGCTGGATCACCGGCAACGCGAAGCCGCCGGCGCGGATCACGCAGGCCGTCTTCGAGTTCGACGCGGGCCGGCTCGCGCTGACCGAAGCGGGCACGAAGCGGCGGGCGTCGCTTCACCTGGTCTCGGGCCGTGAGGCGCTGGCGGCGTTTGCCGCCGGTGGAATCGATCTCGATACCTGCGACGCCGCGACCTTCTCGGCGCGGCTTCGCGAAGAGAATCACACGCTCAAGCGCGCGCTGACCGATCCGCGCATCGTCGACGGCGTGGGCAACGCGTACTCCGACGAGATCCTCCATCATGCGCGGCTCTCGCCGCTGGCGCTTACGCAGAAAGTCACCGACGCCGAGCTCGAGCGACTGCATCGCGCGGCGCGCGAGGTCCTCGCGCTGTGGACCGAGCGCTTGCGGGCGGAGGCCGCCCGCGGATTCCCCGAGCACGTGACGGCATTCCGTCCCGAGATGGCCGTGCACGGAAAATTCGGCAAGCCGTGTCTCGTCTGCGGGCACCCGGTTCAGCGGATCGTCTACGCCGAGAACGAGTGCAACTACTGCGCATATTGTCAGACCGGCGGCAAGCTGCTCGCCGATCGGGCGCTGTCGCGGCTGCTGCACAAGAGCTGGCCGCGCACGCTGGACGATGCGGGCTGAGCCGAGGATCGCTTTGCGCCGGATTGCCTGAGCGTGCTACTTTCGCCGGGCGTCGCCGCGGGCAAATGCCTCGCGTAGGCCCGCCTCGCCGTGCCACGCGAGCCGCATCGAGCCAATCCGTTGCATTTGGAACTGCCAATCACACGATGAGCGCAGAAACCGACGCCGCCGCGCGGCTCGACGCCGAAGCCCTCGCGGCCCTGCAGCGCGGCGACATCGGCGCGGCCGAAGCGCGGTTCCGCGACGCGATTGCGCGCTACGGCCCGCGACCTGACCGCTTGGCGATGCTGGGCCAGATCCTGCTGCGGCTTGCCCGACCAAAGGAGGCGGCGCGGGCGCTTGCCGATGCGAGCGCCGCGATGCCGGACAACGCGCCGATCGGAGTCGCGCTCGGCGTGGCCCTCGTGCAGAGCGGCGAGGCGGCCTCGGCCATCGCGCCCCTCGAGCATGCGCTGACGCTGTCCCCGTCGAACAAGGATGCCTGGAATGCGCTCGGCCTCGCCCGCGCGGCGACCGGGGATGTCGACGGCGCGGGCACGGCATTCGCGCGCGCGCTCGACGTGGCGCCGCGATTCACGCCCGCGCTCGTCAACTGGTGCGACGCGCTCGTCAACGCCGGCCGACTCGACGAGGCGATCGAGCTCGCCTCCGCCGCGACGACACGCGATCCGGCCGATGCGGAGGCGTGGTTCAACCTCGGCCGCCTCCGGATGAACGAATTGAGTCTCGACGCGGCTCGCGACGCGTTCTCGCGCGCCATGGCGCTGCAACCCGCAAATCCCGCCGTGCACGTGAACCTCGGGCTCATCGAGCAATGGTCCGGGCATCTCGACGCGGCGGAGCAGCAATTCCGCCGTGCGCGCGCGCTCGACCCCGGCAATGCGAATGCGCGCTTCGGGCTCGCCACGGTGCTGCTGAAGCGCCGCCGGGCCGACGAGGGCTGGGCGCTGTATGCGCAGGGACACTCAGGAATGATCGACGCGCTCGGCCGCATTCAGAGCCGCCCCTGGGACGGACGCCGGCTCGCGGAAGGCGCGCTGGTCGTCTACTCCGACTACGGCTTCGGCGACGTGCTGCAGTTCGCGCGCTTCGCGCCGCTCGCCCGCGAGCGCGCGCCGCGGGTCGTCGTGTATTGCGACGGATATCAGGCGCCCGCGAGGCCGCTGCTCCAAAGCCTTCGAGGTGTGGACGCCGTGCTCGGCGCCGACGCCGGCGCCCCTTCGGTGGCCGCGACATGCGCGATGAGCGAGCTGCCCCACCTCCTCGGCCTCGGAAACGCCGCGTTCGCGCCGATGGCCTACCTCGCACCACCGCAGGAGAGCGTGCAACGCTGGTCGGCACGCGTTGCAGGCCTTCGCGGACGCAAGGTCGGACTGTGCTGGGGCGGCAACCCGCGTCCCGACGAATCGGACTGGCGCCGGATCGACCGGCGCCGCTCGATTCCGGCAGAGCGCCTCGCCTGGCTCACGGGCATTCCCGACATCAGCCTCGTCAGCCTGCAGAAGGGCGCAGCCGCCGCCGACAAGGCGGCTTTCGGCCCGTCGCTCGTCGACTGGACCGACGCGCTCACCGATTTCGGCGAGACGGCCGCGCTCATCGCGAATCTCGATCTCGTCATCAGCGTCGACACGTCCGTCGTGCACTGTGCGGGCGCCATCGGCGCCCGCGTGTGGATGCTCGACCGGTTCGACGGCGACTGGCGCTGGGGCACCGACGCGAACACGCCCGGCTGGTACCCCAGCCTGCGCGTCTTTCGCCAGCCGTCGATCGGCGACTGGGATCCGGCGTTCGCTGCGCTCGCGCGCGCGCTCGCCGAGCCCGCCGGGTTTCCGGGCGCGGTTTTGCCTTGAAACCGGACGACGTGCTACTTTCAACGATGCTGTCGCCCGTACCAACGCGCGCCGCGCGGTCGCTGCGCGGCTCGCGCACTGACGCCATTGACCTTCGCCTGACGTCACGATGACCGCAGAAACCGACGCCGCCGCGCGGCTCGACGCCGAAGCCCTCGCGGCCCTGCAGCGCGGCGACATCGGCGCGGCCGAAGCGCGGTTCCGCGACGCGATCGCGCGCTACGGCCCGCGACCTGACCGGCTGGCGATGCTGGGCCAGATCCTGCTGCGACTTGCCCGACCGAAGGAAGCGGCGCGCGCACTCACCGAGGCCAGCGCCGCGATGCCGGACAACGCGCCGATCGGAGTCGCGCTCGGCGTGGCGCTCGTGCAGAGCGGCGAGGCGGCTTCGGCCATCGCGCCCCTCGAGCATGTGCTGACGCTGGCTCCGTCGAACAAGGATGCCTGGAACGCGCTCGGCCTCGCCCGGGCGGCGACCGGCGATGTCGACGGTGCGGGCACCGCGTTCGAGCGCGCGCTCGACGTGGCGCCGCGGTTCACGCCCGCGCTCGTCAACTGGTGCGACGCGCTCGTCAACGCCGGCCGACTCGACGAGGCGATCGAGCTCGCCTCCGCGGCCACGGCACGGCATCCGTTCGATCCCGACGCGTGGTTCACGCTCGGCAATCTCCGCATGCGCGCGGGCGAGCTCGACGCGGCGCGCGCTGCCTACTCGCGCTCCGCCGCGCTCTTTCCCGGCAATGCGGCGACCCACGTGAACCTCGGGCTCGTCCTGCAGTGGTCGGGTCGTCTCGCCGAAGCGGAAGCGCAGTTCCGCGAGGCACGCCGCTGCGATCCCGCCGACCCGGATGCACGCTTCGGGCTCGCGACGACGCTGCTGAAATTGCGCAGGTCCGATGAAGGCTGGGCGCTGTACGCGCAGGGCCGTGCCGGCGCCGCGGACTGGCCCGGCCGACGGATCCCGGCGCGCCCGTGGAATGGCGAACCGTTCGCGGACGGCGCGCTGATCGTGGACGCAGACCAGGGCATCGGCGACGTGCTGCAGCTCGCGCGCTTTCTGCCCCGCGCGCGAGAGCGGGTCCCGCGTCTAGTCGTTTACTGCAGCAGCTACCAGGCGCCCGCATTGCCGCTCCTCGCAACGATGCCCGGCATCGATGCGATCGTCGGCGCGGATTCGGGCCCACAGGCCGTCACCGCGACGTGCGCGATGAGCGAGCTGCCGCATCTGTTGCAAGTCGGCGATGCGGCATTCGCGCCCGTCGACGCCTATCTCACGCCACCCGCCGACGCGGTCAGTCGCTGGTCGGCGCGCATCGCGGCACTGCCGGGGCGCAAGGTCGGCATCTGCTGGGGGGGCAATCCGCGGCCGGAATACGTCGAGGCGCACCGTATCGACCGGCGCCGCTCGATTCCTGCGGAGCGCCTCGCATGGCTCGCTGCCATCCCCGGCATCAGCCTCGTCAGCCTGCAGAAGGGCGCCGCGGCGGGCGACAAGGCCGCATTCGGCGCGGGCCTCAACGACTGGACCGACGAACTCGCCGATTTCGGCGAAACGGCGGGACTGATCGCGAGCCTCGACCTCGTCATCAGCGTCGACACGTCCGTCGTGCACTGCGCCGGCGCCATCGGCGCCCGCGTGTGGATGCTCGATCGATTCGACAATTGCTGGCGCTGGGGCACCGATGCGCGCGTGCCCGGCTGGTACCGCAACCTTCGCGTCTTCCGGCAGCGTGCGTTCGGCGACTGGACGGGCGCGCTCGACGAGCTGCGCGGCGCGCTCGACGAGTGGGCGAACGCGGCCGACCGCCGTTGACCGGCCGCGATTGCGCCGGCCCCGGCCGGCATGTTAGGTTCGGTCAACGACATCACGGCCAATGCCATGCCTTCGTTCGACATCGTTTCCGAAGTGAATCAGGTCGAGGTCCGCAACGCGGTGGACCAGACCAACAAGGAAGTCTCGACGCGATTCGACTTCAAGGGCTCGGACGCCCGGGTCGAGTCGGCGGAGAAGGCGCTCACGCTGTTCGCCGACGACGAGTTCAAGCTGAAGCAGGTCACCGACATCCTCACCGGCAAGCTCACCAAGCGCGGCGTCGACATCCGCTCGCTCAAGTACGCGGACGCCGAAAAAGTCTCGGGCAACAAGGTGAAGCAGGTGGTGACGATTCGGGTCGGAGTCGAGCAAGAGCTCGCGAAGAAGATCGTCAAGGTGCTCAAGGAATCCAAGATCAAGGTGCAAGGCTCGATCCAGGGCGACGCGGTCCGCGTATCCGGCGGCAAGCGCGACGATCTGCAGGACGCCATCGCGCTGGTGAAGAAGTCCGTCACCGATTTCCCACTGCAGTTCAACAATTTCCGCGAATAACGACGCACCTTGACGCTGCCTGCGCGAATGACCTCGTATCCGGTCGTGCTGCGCGGGTTCTCCCCCGCCGACATCGCGCGATTGTGCGATCTCGCCGGCGACTGGGAAGTCGCAAAGATGACGGCCACCATTCCGCATCCGTACACGCCCGAGATGGCGCGGGCCTTCATCGGCGGCCATGACACGGAGGCCTCGCGCGGCGCCGCGTGGACCTACGCCGTGACGCGCGCCGACGACGGCGCGCTGGTCGGCTGCGTTGCGCTGACAGACGATCCCACCCCGCGCGGCAACCTCGGCTACTGGATCGGGCGGCCTTACTGGGGCATGGGCTACGCGACCGCCGCCGCCCGGGCCCTCCTCGCCATTGGATTTGCGCAGCTTGAGTACTCCACGCTGTCGGCGCTGCACCTCGCCTCGAACCCGGCGTCGGGCCGCGTGCTGGCGAATTGCGGGATGGTGGAAGGCGCGCGGACCATGCTGCCGCATCGCGACGGCGGGCCAGCGGAATTCCGCACGTGGTCGACCACCCGCGAGCAGTTCGTTCGTCACCAGGACGCGCCATGCACGCGCCGCTGATCTTCGTCGGCGGCAAGCTGACGACAAAGCGCATGCTGCTGGAGGCGCTGACGCCGTCGCACGCGCCGCTGATGATCGAGGGCTTCGCCGATGTGTCGCTGTACCGCTGGATCGACGTCAATCCGCCCGACGACGCGGACGAGCTCGAGCGCCGCTTCCGGCGCATCGCGAATCCGTACGCGCCGAGCGGCGAGCTCTGGCTCAACTGGGCGATGCTGCTGCGCGAGACGGGCCGCTACGTCGGCCTCATCGAGGCCACGGTTCGCCCCGACCGCGTGGTCCACTTCGCATACTACGTCTTCACCGCGTACATGCGGCAAGGTCTCGCGCGCGAGGCGTGCACGACGATCATCGACCATCTGTGGCACGCGTACGACGCGAGGGAAATTCGCGCCGATTCGGATTTTCGCAACGTGCCGTCGCGCTGCCTGCTGGAGTCTCTGGGATTCACGCGCCGGGCGCACACGCGCACCACGCGCGTGCACGGCCTGCCGTCGGTCGACTATCGCTACCGGCTGAAGCGGCCGGAAGCAGTTATGTCCGAAAGGGAACCCGAAGCGGATCCGCCCGAAGATTGACCGAGCGCGTGGCCTCGCGCGCGCCGCACCGCGCCGAGGCTAGGCGCGCAGATCCGCGGCGAGGGCGTCGCGCGTGGCGGGCGGTACGGCGCGGATCGCCGCCGTGTAATTCGGGTGGTCGATGCCGACGCCAAGCGCTGCGCCGTGCGTGAGCGCCGCGATCATGTCCGGCGCGAGCTCGAAGCGCAGGAAATGCACGGCTGAAGTCTTCTCGGCGTTTTCGCGCGGCAAGTCCTCGTCGGCGATCGCGTACACCTTCGCGTGCCCTTCGACCGCGACCCATGTGCGGTCCTCGATGCCGACGAGGCGCGCGAGCCCGGCCCGGCGCTCGTCCACGTCCTCGTACTCGATCTGCATCGTCGCCTTGAGGTTCGTGCCGTCGGGCACCAGCGGGTTATAGGCGTCGAGCTCGTCCTGAATGCCGGCGTCCTCGAACGTCTTCTCGATGCGCAGCATCTCCTGGATCTGATAGCGCACCGTCAGCTCGTCCTCGAACAGCAGCGTGACGTGCTCGCCCAGCTGGACGATGCGGTTGCGCTTGTGCGCGAGCACCTTTGCCCGGAAGTCGGCGCGAGCCTTCGCATAGGACTCGAGCGGCAGCAGCGAATCGCGGCGGATGGCCGGCATCTCAATGCTGCCCGGTGATCGGGCCGTCCTTGAACAGCGCATCGCGCAGCTCCCGGTCGACCACGGCATTGTTCCGGCGGATCCATTCGAGCGTCATCGACGCGTGCTCGATCTCCTCGTCGCGATTGTGCGCGAGGATCCTGCGCAACTCCGGATCCGTGCAGGCGTCGACGCGCTGGTTGTACCAGTCGATCGCTTCCAGCTCCTCGATCAGCGAGATCACCGCGCGATGAAAATCCTGCGTGGCCGGGGAGAGCCTGTCGACGGGCTCGTGATAGCCTTCATGTGCCATTGCGGGGAATTCCTTCCGGAGTCAGAGTCGAATTTCGATCAGCGGGACGGTTGCGCGCGGCATCAGCCATTCGACTCCGATCCCAATCCGTAGGCCATCCGCAACAGCGACAGCGGATGCTCCTTGCGCGCTCGGCTGCTGCTGTCCGCCGCGGTGATGCCCTGCAGGATTCGCCGCCCGGCGATCGGGCAGTCCGAGCTCACGAAATCCGGCCCGCCCTGTGCCATCTGGCCGAACACCGGCCTGCCGATCTTCATCGACGCCGCGTAGAACTCGCTCTTCACGCCGTACGTGCCGTCGTGCCCGGCGCAACGCTCGACCGTGTGGACGGTCGTCCCCGGGATCCACTCCAGCACCTCGCGCGTCTTCTGCCCGACGTTCTGCACTCGAGAGTGACACGGAATGTGGTAGCTGACCTTGCCGAGCGAACGGACGAAGTCGCGGCGCAGCAGGCCGTCCTTGTCGCGCAGGACGAGGTACTCGAACGGATCGAACATCGCGTCGGCCACGACCCGGACGTCGCCGTCATCGGGAAACAGCAGCGGCAGCTCCTGCTTGAACATCAGCGTGCACGACGGCACGGCGGTCAGGATCGCGTGACCGTCGCGCGCCAGCGCCGCCAGCACCGGGATGTTGACGTTCTTCAGCTGTTCGACCGCCTCGAGGTCGCCCAGTTCGAGCTTGGGCATTCCGCAGCAGGCTTCCTTCTCGACGACGCGATACGGAATTTCGTTGTGCGCGAGCACCGCAATGAGGTCGAGGCCGATGCCGGGCTCGTTGTAGTTGATGTAGCAGGTAGAGAAGATCGCGACCTTGCCGGGCGTGCGCTCCCCGTTTCGCACCGGCCATGCGATCGAATGCTGCGCCGAGTCGCGAAAGCGCGCGCTCGCGTACGGCGGCAGCTTCGCCTCGGCGGCCACACCCAGCACCTTGTCCATCACCTTGCGCGCGGCGGGCGAGTTGTTGACCTTGTTGACCATCTGCACGACCACGGGAATGGTCGCGAGGCGACCGACGCGGTCGGTGCTGGTCAGCAGCCGGTCGCGCACCTTGGTCTTCCCGTTGCGGAAGTCGACGGCCTTCGCGCGGAGCATCAGATGCGGGAAATCGACGTTCCACGGGTGCGGCGGAACGTACGGGCATTTCGTCATGTAGCAGACGTCGCAGAGGTAGCACTGGTCGACGACCTTCGCGTAGTCGTGCTTCGCGACGCCGTCGACTTCCAGCGTCGGCGACGCGTCGACGAGATCGAACAGCGTGGGAAATGCCTGGCACAGGCTCACGCACCGGCGGCAGCCGTGACAGATGTCGAAGATGCGCTCCATCTCCTTCTCGAGCGCCTGCGCGTCGTAGAACGCCGGGTCGCGCCACGCGACGGCATGCCGTGTCGGTGCCTGGAGGTTGCCTTCGCGGTTGCTCATCGGAGAGGGAATATCCGTGGGATCAAGGGACGAGCGCTGCAGCGCAAGCGCGCGCGGCACGCCCGTCGCGAACTGTACGCTGCCGCCGCCGCGCCGCCGACGCGGCGGCGCGGCATCAGGCCAGCAAACCTGCGACGATCAGTCAGCCAGCGCGTCGAGCGCCTTCTGAAAGCGATTCGCGTGCGAGCGCTCGGCCTTCGCCAGCGTCTCGAACCAGTCGGCGATTTCCTCGAAACCTTCGCCGCGGGCGGCCTTCGCCATGCCCGGGTACATGTCGGTGTACTCGTGCGTTTCGCCGGCGATCGCCGCCTTCAGGTTGGCGCGCGTCGGGCCGATCGGCAGATCCGTCGCCGGGTCGCCGACCTGCGCGAGGTAATCGAGGTGACCGTGCGCATGGCCGGTCTCGCCTTCGGCGGTCGAGCGGAACACGGAGGCGACGTCATTCTGGCCTTCGACGTCCGCCTTGTTCGCGAAGTAGAGATAACGTCGGTTCGCCTGCGACTCGCCCGCGAACGCGGCTTTGAGATTATCGTGGGTCTTGGTTCCGGAAAGGCTCTTCATCGTGCATCTCCATGTGTTGGGTACGCTCGCTCGCTTTGCGCGCGGTGCCGGTCCGATCCGGATTTTTCGGATGCGGAGCACGGCGCGCCGCTCACGACACCCCGATCTTGCGCGTCCCGCTTCGATAAGTCCAATTGATTGTTCGAATGATGACGATAGTGTAGGCTAATCGACACCCGCCTCCGAGGCCCACCTCGGCGGAGCCCGCAGAACGGTAGCGGGTGCGACAAGCAGCCGCGGCGATTCGTTCCCGAATCTGCCGTGCACGCGTGCGCGCAGCCCAGCATAGCGCTCGCGTCACGACGCGTGTTTGAACTGGGTCATTGTTTGCGCGCGAATGGCACGCGGGAGCGCCGGCAATCAGGCGCGCGGCGCGGCGACGGCGAACACGTCGACTGCAACCGCCTTTCCCTTCAGGGGCACGGCGCCGAGCGGCTCGACGGAGAATTGGGTGCCGAGCGCGGCACGCGTCGTCGCGTCGATCAGGATGTCGCGGTGCGCCTCCCGGGTGTGCGTCTCGAGGCGCGCGGCGAGATTGACCGTGTCGCCGATGCACGTGTACGTGGCGCGCTCGTTGGTGCCGGCATAGCCCGCCACCATCGCGCCCGAGGCGATTCCGACGCCGATCCTGATCTGCGGCTTTCCGGCCGCACCGCGCTCGACATTGAACATGTCGATGAGCTCGATCATCTCCAGTGCCGCGCGCACGGCGCTCGCCTCGTGGTCCTGCAGCGGAACCGGCGCGCCGAACACCGACATCAGGCCGTCACCCATCATCTGCGTGACCACGCCGCCATGGCCGCTGATGGCGTCGAACATCAGCGCATAGTAGGTGTTGAGGAGCTCGATCGTCTCCTCGGGCGGCTGCGACTCGGCGAGCGGCGTGAAGCCGCGAATGTCGGAGAACATCACCGAGGCCTCGATGAGCTTGCCGCCCAGCGAGAATCCCGAGGTCTGTAGATCCTGCGCCACTTCCGGGGTCGCGAACCGGCGCACGAGCTCCTTCTGCTGATCGCGCAGCCGCTTCTTCTCGAGGCTCGCGCCGATGCGTGCCTTCAGCAGCACCACATTGACCGGCTTGATGAGGTAATCCTCGGCGCCGAGCTCGATGCAGCGGACGATGGTCTCGAGGCCTTCGAGCGACGACGTGACGATCACCGGCAGGTCGCGCAGCTGACGATCCGAGGCGAGCTGCTCCAGCACCTGGAAGCCGTTCATCTCGGGCATTTCCATGTCGAGCAGGAGCAGGTCGAACGGCTCGCGCCGCAGCATCTCCAGCGCCACGCGACCGTTCTCCGCCGAAGCGATGCTGTGGCCCTGCAATTCCAGGCTGCGCGTCAGCAGCAGCCGGTTGACCTTGTTGTCGTCGACCACGAGCATCCGGGCCGACCAGCTCTTGAGGTCACGCATGGCGCAGTTCGATAAGCGCGGCCGCGACGCGCGAATATTCCTGCTCGAGCGCGTCGAGCGGCCGGCCGCCGCCCTCAGCCGCCTTCGGGATGCCGCCCAGCTCGAGCTCGCGCGCGAGCGCCCCCAGAGCCAGCGCGCCGAACGTGTTGCTGTTCGACTTGAGCGAATGCGCGGCGCGTCGAAACGTGTCGGCGTCCCCTGCCGCGAACGCGGCGCGCAGCTCCTCCAGCATCGTCGGCGCCTCTTCGAGGAAGGTGTGGACGAGCTCCGCCACGAAGTCGGCACCAGTCGTTTCTCTGAGCGCGTCGAAGGTCGCGTGATCGATCGTCGGAGAGGTCATCATCGGTCCTGGCGTGTGAATGCGTGGTTCAGCGCTTCGACCAGCCGCTCGACACGGATTGGCTTGGTCAGGTAATCGTCCATGCCTGCCGCGAGGCACATCTCGCGGTCGCCCTGCATCGCGTTGGCGGTCATCGCGATGATGCGCGGACGCTCAGCGGGCTTCCAGCGCCCGGTGATCTGGCGCGCGGCCTCGAGCCCGTCCATCTCGGGCATCTGCACGTCCATCAGCACCACGTCGTAGGACTGACGCTTGACCGATTCGATAGCCTCGAGGCCGTTCGAAGCAAGGTCGGCACGATACCCCATCTGCTGCAGCAGCCGCAGCGCGAGCTTCTGGTTCACGACGTTGTCCTCCGCGAGCAGGATGCGCAGCGGATGGCGCGCGGCCATGGCGGGATCGAGCTGCGGCTTGTCCGGAGCGGTCACCGCCCGCGGCGCCGCCTCCTGCACGAGCAGGCCGACCAGCGTGTCGAACAGGTGCGACTGGCGGATCGGCTTCGCGAGGAACGCGTTGAAGAGCGTCTCGTCGTCGCCGACTTCGCGCCGACCGAGCGAGCTGAACAGCACGAGCGGAAGCGACGCATGGTGCTCGCGGATCCTGCGCGCCAGCGCCACGCCATCCATCTCGGGCATATGCATGTCGAGGATCGCGAGGTCGAACGCCTTGCCCTGCTCCAGCCAGCCCAGGGCCTCGTGCGGCGACTCGGTGGCATGCGAGGTCATGCCCCACTTTCCTGTCTGCAGATCGAGCACACGCCGGTTGGTGGCGTTGTCGTCGACGATCAGCACGCGCTTGCCCGACAGCTCGGGCTGGACACCGATGAAATCGCGCTGTCGTACGGTGGGCAGATCGGCGACCGGCGCCTCGATCTTGAACAGGAACGTCGCCCCCTTGCCCGGGCCGTCGCTCCGTGCCCACATATCGCCGCCCATCAGCTCGGAGAGGCGCCGGCTGATCGCGAGGCCGAGGCCGGTGCCGCCGTATTTCCGCGTCGTCGACGAGTCGGCCTGCGAGAACGACTGGAAGAGCCGGCTCATCGCCTCTTCGGTAAGACCGATGCCGGTGTCGCGCACCGCGAACGTGAGCTCGGCGCGGGCCGCGGCAATCGGCCGCGAGCTCACCGTCAGCACGACCTCGCCGTGCTCGGTGAACTTCACCGCGTTGGAGAGCAGATTCAGCATGATCTGGCGCAGGCGCGTCACGTCGCCGACGACCGCCGCGGGCACGTCACCCTCGAACACGTAGGCGATGTCCAGATGTTTCTCCGTTGCGCGGGCGCTCACGAGGTCCAGCGCCGACTCGACGCATTCGCGGAGATCGAACGCGTGCGCCTCGATGTCCATGCGCCCGGCCTCGATCTTCGAGAAGTCGAGGATGTCGTTGATGATGGTGAGGAGCGCGTCGCCGGAATCGCGGATCGTCGCGACATAGTCGTGCTGTTCGCCGTCGAGCTTGGTGTCGAGCAGCAGGCCGCTCATCCCGATCACCGCGTTCATCGGCGTGCGGATCTCGTGGCTCATCGTCGCGAGGAACGAGCTCTTCGCCTCGTTGGCACTCTCCGCGGCGGCGCGGGCCTGCTTGGTCTCATTGAACAGCCGCACGTTCTGGATCGCGATCACTGCCTGGTCGGCGAAGGTCTGCACCAGGCTGATTTCCGCCGGCGCGAACGGACGCACTTCATTTCGCAGCAGCGAGATGACGCCCAAGGCCTCACCTTCACGGAGCAACGGCACGTTCAGCACCGAGCGGAATCCGTAGCGCTTCTGGATCTCGCGGATGTCCGGGTATTCGGAATCGATCACGGAAACGACATCCTCGACGTGGATGGTTCGACGCTCCAGTACTGCGCGTCCGCCGACCGAGGTCGTCGCCAGCGGCAGCGTCTCGACATCCGTCATCGCATCGTACGCCGGACCGTAGCTCGTCATCGCGCGCAGCTGTCCGTCGACGACGCGCCAGACGCGGCTTCCGTCCGCCCGGCAGAGCATTCCGGCGCGCCGCGCGACGGCCTCGAGCACCGGCTGCACGTCGGTCTGCGACTCGCTGATCACGCGCAGCACCTCGGCGGTCGCGGTCTGCCGCTCAAGCGCCTCCTTCGTCTCGTTGAAGAGCCGCGCGTTCTCGATCGCGATCACCGCCTGGTCCGCGAAGGTCTGCGCCAGCGAGACTTCCTGGTCGTCGAACCGGCCGGTGGCGGCGCGCAAGATAGCGATGCAGCCGATGGCACCGTCCTCGCGGAGCAACGGCACGAACAGGCCCGACTTGTATCCCAGCGCCAAGGCCAGGTCACGCATCCGCGGCATCGTTTTCGCGCCTTCCGCGGTATCGGCCACGTTGACGACACGCGACTCCAGAATGCAAGTTCCCGCGCCGCTTTCACGGTCCAGCGGCCATGGCTTAAAGACTGCGGCACCGCGTTGCTCGCCCGTGTCGCTGGCAAAGGCCACCGATTCGATCATGTTCCCCTTGGGCAATGCTAGCGCCACGGCCCTGCCGGCAAACAGGTGCTGGCAACTGTGCACGATGGCGTCGAACACCGGCTGCGTATCGGTGACCGAGCCGCTAATCACGCGCAGGATCTCGGCCGTCGCCGTCTGCTGCTCGAGTGCCTCGCGCGTCTCGTTGAAGAGGCGCACGTTCTCGATCGCGATCACCGCCTGGCTGGCGAAAGCTCGTAGGAGGTCGACTTCATTCTCCGCGAACCGGCCAGGCTTGCTGCGATACATTGCGATGGCGCCGACCACCTGGCGGTCGCGGAACATCGGCACGGCCAGCCCGCCGCGAAGCCCTGCCCGCCTGGCGGCTCTCTTCAATCGTTCCGGAACGTCTTCGCGATTCTCTCCCCGGAGTTGCAAATCCGGCACATTGACCACCGCCCCTTCGCGAATCGCCTCGGCCGAGATGAAATTGGCATCGGTCCGCCCAGGAAACTGCATCGCCAGCTCTGCCATGAACTCGGATTCAAGGCCGTAAGAACTCGCAAGGTGGATCCTTTCGCCGTCATAGCGGAACACGATCCCCGACTCGGCGCCCGTCAGCCGTGCCGCGCGCTCGGCGATGATGTCGAACACGGGCTGGACATCGGTCGGCGATTCGCTGATCACCTGCAGCACCTCGGCGGTCGCGGTCTGGCGTTCGAGCGCCTCCTTCGTCTCGTTGAAGAGGCGCACGTTCTCGATTGCGATCACCGCCTGGTCGGCAAAGGTCTTGAGAAGCTCCTCCTGTGCCTTCGGGATCGGACCGGTCTCCGCCCATCCGGCCACGATCACGCCGATCGGAGCCCCGTCGCGCAGCATCGGCACGCCCAGCATCCGCCGCCAGCCGCCGGCATGCGCAAACGCCTGGTCATAGTCGGGATCGGCAAGAGCGTCCTCCATGCGCACGACCGCCTTGGCCAGTATCGCCCGTCCCGATATCTGCGACGGGCTCGGTCGCATCGGATACGCCTTCTTCAGCATCTCCACGGCACTAGACGCGTACCGCTCGCTGGAGACGAAATGCAGCAGTTCGCCATCGAATCGGAACACGTTCGCGAATAGGCTGCCGCAAAGGGTGACCGCATTCTTCGCGATCGCGTCGAACACCGGCGTCACGTCGGTCGGAGAGCTGCTGATCACGCTCAGGATGTCGGCGGACGCCGTCTGGTGCGAAAGCGCTTCCTGCGTCTCGTTGAAGAGCCGGACGTTCTCGATGGCGATCACGGCCTGATCGACGAAGGACTTGGCGAGCGCGATTTCCTTGTCGTCGAATGGGCCGGCCTTGTTGCGCGCCAGCACGAGCACGCCTATGCATTCGTCCTGCCGAAGCAGTGGCAGCATGAGGGACGAAGTAACGCCGGACCGCCTATGGACGTCCCTCTCGAGGTCTGGAAGCTCGATCGCTTGCCAGTCCGGGATGTGCAGCATCGACTTCGACACGATCACGCGCGACGGGAAGTTCGCCGCCGGGTCGACCCGTCCGACGCGCTCGCCCAGATCCACCGGGAGGCCGTCCGGCGATGCCTGGGCGACTGTGCTGAACGTCGCACCGTCGTAACGGAGCAGCGCGGTGAAATCGCAGGCCAGCAGCCGGATCGCGGTGTCGACGATCGCATCGAACACGGGCTGCACGTCGGTCGGCGAGCTGCTGATGACGCGCAGGATATCGGCAGAAGCCGTCTGGTGCGACAGCGCTTCCTGCGTCTCGTTGAAGAGCCGCGCGTTCTGGATGGCAATGACCGCCTGGTCGGCGAAGGTCTTGAGGAGCGCCAGTTCCGCCTCCGAAAACGGACGCGGCGGCCGGCAAACGATGTCGATGGTTCCGATGCCGCGCCCTTCCCACGACATCGGCGCGTTGGCGACCGAGAAGTCGCCGACCCTGCTCGCCACTTCGCGGACGTAATCCGGCATGTCCGGCGCCGACAGCACGCTGGAGCGGTGCAAAACAGAGCCCTGCCGGATCGCCATGTCGCTGATCGTGCCCGCGAGCGGGCGCGGGAACGTCCGCGCCACCTCGTCGGCAAATCCGCCGCGATAGGCGCCGATCCGCAGCTGCCCCTCGTCGGCGAGGCAGACGGAAATGTCGGATGTGCCGAACAGCCGCTCGCAGCTGTCGAGAATCTTCTCGAACACCGGCTTCGGATCGGCCATCGAGCCGCTGATGACCTGCAGCACCTGCGACGTGGCGGTCTGCCGCTCGAGCGCCTCACGCGTGTCGTTGTATAGCCGCGCGTTCTGCAGCGCGACGCCGACGTTGGCCGCGAGCGTCGACAGAAGGCGCTGGTCGTCGGGACCATACATGCCTTCCCGCTGCGTGCTTTGCACGCTGATCACGCCGAGGCTCGTTCCGCCGACCGGGATCGGCACGCCCATGTACGACAGCGCCTGCATTCCGACGACCTTGGCGCCGAGCTCGAGGCCGCGCCGATCCGTTTCCCGATTGATAATGAGCGCCTCGCCGGACCGGATGATCCGGCTGGTCAAGCCCTCACCGAACTTGAGCGGCTTGATCTCCTCGCCGAACTGGTAGGGAAAATCGATCATGCCGGTTTCGAGGTTGTACAGCGCGACATAAGCGATGTCGGCCTTGAACACCAAGCGGATCTGCTCGCCGACGAGGTCGAGCAACGGCGCGAGCTCGAGCTTGCCTGCGAGCTGCTGCGACACCGTGTTGATCGTCGCGAGCTCGGCCGCGCGCCGCTGCGAATCGGCGAACAGGCGCGCATTCTCGATCGCGACCGTCGCCTGCAGCGAGAGACCGACCAGGAAATCGAGCTCGGTGGCGGCGAACGGCATGCCGCCCGTCCGCCACACCGCCATCACGCCCTTGACGGTTTTGCCTGCCATCAGCGGCGCCACCATCAGGCGCTCGCGTTCCTGCTTGTCGGTGCCGGGAATCTGGATCGCGCGCGGGTCGGCGCCGGTGTCGTTGATGAACTCGGCGCGGCCATTCTGGACGAGGCTGCCGATGATGCCTTCGCCGACCTTGATTTCCGTGGATTGGACGGCCTCCGCAATATCTCCCACCGCGACGATCGCACGGTACGTCGATGCACCGGCATCGGGCAGGAAGATCGCACTGCTGCCCGCGCCAAGAAGGTCCTTGGCGTGGCGCGCGATGCGATCGAGCACGGTGGCGAGATCGAGCGTGGACGAGATGTCGCGCCCGACTTCGGCGAGCGCCGCGGTCTCGCGTGTGCGGCGCTGCGTCTCGTCGAACAGCCGCGCGTTTTCGAGGGCCACGCTCATGCTGCTCGCCAGCGTCTGCAGCAGGCGCACGTCCGAGTCACTGAACGTGCCCTCGCGCTCGAAGTCAGCCAACGCGAGCATCCCGCGCACCTGGTCGCCAGCGATCAGCGGTACGAGGACCTGCGATTTTGGGACCCGGTCTCCGGCCAGCATGTAGCTGCCGTACCGCGCCATTGCCTGCGTCATGTTGTCGTTGATGACCAGGGCTTCGCGTGTGCGCAGCACGTGGGCGCCGAATCCGGTGTCCTCGAGCGGCGTGGGCGCGATGGTGACCCGTTTGCCCTGCATGGTCAGGTAAGGGTGGTGAATCAGGCCCGCCGGGGGATCCATGATGCGGATGCCGACGTCCGCCTGATGGAAGATCTCGCGGATCTTGTCGCCGACGGCGTCGTAGATCCCCTGCATGCTGAGCTCGGCGGCGAGCGCCTCCTGCACGCTGTTGATGATCGCGAGCTCGGCGGCGCGCTGCTCGCTCTCCTTGAACAGGCGTTGCGTCTCGTCGAAGAGTCGCGCGTTCTCCAATGCGACGCTCATCGCATTGGCGAGCGTCTGAAGCAGGCGCACGTCTGAGTCGCTGAACGCGTGCTCCGACATGGCGGTGAGGGCGATCACGCCGCGCGCCTGGTCGCCGACGACGAGTGGCACCAGCACCGCCGACTTCTCGTCCGCGGTACCGGGAATCGTGTAGCTGCCGAGCCGCTCCGTCACCTGCTCCATCTGCTCGTTGATCACGAGCGTCTCGCGCGTGCGCAGCACGTGCGCCGTGAAGCCGATCTCACCCAGCATCTGCGAATCGATCTCTATCCGTTGCCCGCCCTCGTAGACGTACGGGTAGTGAATCAGCCTTGTCAGCGGATCGTAGATGCGGATGCCGACGTCTGCCTGATTGAAGATCTCGCGGATCTTGTCGCCGACGGCATCGTAGATCCCCTGCATGTTGAGCTCGGCGGCGAGCGCCTCCTGCACGCTGTTGATGATCGCGAGCTCGGCCGCCCTCTGCTCGGTTTCCTTGAGGAGGCGTTGCGTCTCGTCGAACAGGCGCGCGTTCTGCA
Organism: uncultured beta proteobacterium; assembly: GCA_963846855.1. Lineage (GTDB taxonomy): Bacteria > Pseudomonadota > Gammaproteobacteria > Burkholderiales > Casimicrobiaceae > CAIWHR01. The sequence goes on along the minus strand of CAWJXK010000008.1, from coordinate 647,950 downwards.
GCGCTACGCTCATCGCGTTGGCGAGCGTCTGCAGGAGCCGCACGTCGGAGTCGCTGTAGGCGTTCGCCTCGTGGCTGTAGAGGGCTATCACACCGAGCGCTTCGTCGCCCTTGAGGATGGGCACGCCGAGATAGCTCTTCCCCGCGTCGGAAACGGACGCGTCGCCCACGGGCTTGGCGCCAAGCTCCCGGGCGCGCTCCAGCAAATTCTCGCTGATCACCAGAGGCGCACGGGTCTCGATGACATGGCCGGTCAGGCCCACGCCGACCGGAAACGGCTCGACCGAAAAGCGCTCGCCGTGCTCGAGGTAATACGGCATCGCGAGCATGCCGCTCGCCTTGTCGAGCAGCGCGATCGACATGGCCTTCGTGCCGAAGATCTCGGCAATCTTGTCGCCGACGAGGTCGATGATCGCCTGGAAGTCGAGCTGCGCGGCGAGGCCTTCCTGCACGCTGTTGATGATCGCGAGCTCGGCGGCTCGCTGCTCGCTTTCCTTGAACAGGCGCTGCGTTTCGTCGAACAGGCGCGCGTTCTCCAGCGCCACGCCCATGCTCGCCGCGACGGTGCCGAGCAGACGCACATCGGCCTCGTCGAACGCGTCCTCGCGCTCGTAGTTCTCGACGATGATCGTACCGAGCATGCGTTCTCCGGCAAACATCGGGACGAATACCGAGGACTTGCTCCGGTCCGTGCCCTCGAACGTCCGGATGTCGAGCGCATCCGCGGCAGCCCGATCCTTGATGACGACAGGTTGGCGCCCGAGCAGCGCCTTGTACACCGGACGTTCCGGATCGAAGGGGACCGTCTGGTTGCGAAGCCGCACGCCGTGCTCGTACGAATACAGGAAGCGGGCGATACCGGCCGCCTCGTCACGCCAGGTGATGGCCATGTCGCCGGTGTGAAACACCTCGCGCAGCTTGTCGCCGACCAGATCCACGATGGCCTGGAAGTTGAGCTCGGCGCCCACGCCCTGCTGGATGCTGTTGATCACCGCGAGCTCGGCGTTGCGCTGCTCGGTCTCCTTCAGCAACCGCTGCGTCTCGTCGAAAAGGCGCGCATTCTCGAGCGCGGCGCCCAGCGAAGCGGCGATGGTGGTAAGCAGGCGCAGCTCGGATTCGCCGTAGGCGTTTTCGCGCTCGTAATTTTCGATACTGATTGCCCCGAGCACGCGGTCGCTGCTTATGATGGGGACGTTGATCAGCGATTTGCTTCGGTCGGTGCCGGGGAAGGTAAATTCCCCCCGTTTTTCGTAGTCTGCAGCGGTATTGAGCACGTATGGCGCGCGCGTCCCGACCATCGTCTCGAAGCTGCCGCCGGGATTTGGCGGTTGTGGTTCGATGGCCAGTCGTTGGCCGTGTTCGTACATGTAAAGATAGTGAAGCAGGCCGCTGCTTTCGTTATACCAACTGATGCCGAGGTCCGGCGTACTGAAGACCTCGCGCAGCTTGTCGCCCACGAGGTCGACGATAGACTGAAAATCCAGCTCGGCCGCGATTCCCTGCTGTATCGAGTTGATGATCGCAAGCTCGGCGGCGCGCTGCTCGGTCTCCTTCAGCAGATGCTGCGTCTCGTCGAACAGGCGGGCGTTCTCCAGCGCGACGCTCATGCTGTTTGCGAGCGTCTGGAGCAGGCGCATGTCCGAATCGCTGAACGCGTGCTCGCGCTCCATGTTGACCAGGTTGATGAGGCCGCGCGCCTGGTCGCCGGTCACGAGCGGCACCCAGATCGACGATTTCTCCGGCTCGGTACCCGGGAACACGTAGCTCCCGTATTGCGCCATCGCTCCCCGGACGTCCTCGTTGAGCACGAGTGGCTCGCGCGTGCGGATCACATGCGCGGAGAAGCCCTCGATCAACGGATGCGCCTCGACCACGCTCCGCTTTCCGTTCTCGTAGACGTAGGGATAATGGACAATGTTGGTGGCGGCATCGTAGATGCGAATCGTCATGTCCGTGTTGTGGAAGATGTCGCGGATCTTGTCGCCGACCGCATCGTAGATGCCCTGGATGCTGAGCTCGGCCGCGAGCGCGGCCTGTACGCTGTTGATGATCGCAAGCTCTGCGTTGCGTTGCTCCGTTTCCTTGAGCAGGTGCTGCGTCTCGTCGAAGAGCCGCGCATTCTCCAGCGCGATGCCCATGCAAGCGGCGACGGTCGTGAGTAGGCGCACCTCCGCCTTGCCGTATGCGTTCTCGCGCTCGTAGTTTTCCATCGAAATGGATGCCAAGGACGCGGTCGCTGCCGAGAATGGGTACTTGCCGATCAGCGAGTAGCTCTGATCGGTGCCCGGCATCGTCCTGAGCCCGCAATGTTGGCAAACTCGGCGGCGGTATTCACGACCAAGCGGCCGACGCGTTTGCACGATCGTCTCGCCCATCCGCCCGGCGTCGGCGGTTGCGGCTCGGTTGCAGACGCTTGCCCATGCTCGTACTGGTAGAGTAATGGACGAGATTGGCGTTCTCGTCGTACCAACGGATGCCGAGGTCATCGGTGTATTGAACACTCCGCGAAGCTTGTCGCCGACGAGGTCGACGATCGCCTGGAAGTCGAGCTCGGCCGCCATCCCTTCCTGGATGCTGTTGATGATCGCGAGCTCGTTCGCGCGCTGCTCGATCACTGCCTTGGACGCGCTCAATTCCTCGGTGCGCTGTGCGACTTTCTCCTCCAGGCCCTGCGACCACTGCGCGTTGTCCAGCGCCACCGCGGCCTGGCTCGCGAGCATGCCGAGAGATCGCGATCGGAGTCGCCGGAAGCGCCCGAACGCGCCATCGATGTCGCAATACAGATAGCCCAGGAGCTCGCGCTGCGCGATCAGAGGCGCAATCATGCGCGAGCGCTGTTCCAGCGGATCGGCGCCTTCCGGAATGTGCGCGAGGCTCGCGGCGCGTGTCCGGCGGACCTCGTGAAGCGCACGGACGCCACGTCGAGCAGGAGCGCCGCGGCATCCTCGCCGCGCGGCACGAGCGAGCCTGCGAGACGCAAGCCGTCCGGCCATTCCAGTCACGAGCAGCACGCGCTCGGCGCCGGAAAGCTCGGTGGCCTCGTCGATCAGAAATTCGTGTAATTCCCCGGAGCTGCGCAGCTCGTTCAGGCGCAGCCCCGTGTCGACCAGACGCTCGAACGGCTCGCGCAGACTGGCTTCGACCGGCAAGGTGGGCGGTGCGCCGCGCGGCCGAGAGCCTGCGCCGGCGCGCGTCCTTCAGCCATGCGGCGATGATCTCGCGATGGACGTGGACGTGGCCAAGGTAACTGCGGCGAAGCCCTTCGTCGCTCACGTGCGCGATGCCTTCGATCATGAGCCGGTACGCCGTCGCGAGCGCCTCGCGCGCTGCCGCAGGCTCCCCGTTGGCCGCAAGCGCCCGGCTGTGCACCCACCATATGTTCGCGGGCGACGAGGTGCCGGTTTGCGTCGCAAACCTCATTGACTCGTGCATCCGCGTCGCCCGACGGGAAGCCGTCAGTGCTTCGCGCGGATGACCCGCGGCTAGCTGAACCTCCGCGAGATTGGCGAGGACCACGAGCTCGAAAACGTGGTCCTTGTGCGCGCGCAGCTGCTTCACCGCGCGCTTCACGTGAGGCAGCGCCTGCGACACATTCCCATCCTTGTAGGCAAGCCAGCCTTGAAGGAGGGCGGTGGACGCGGCGTCCTGAGGGTCTTGAGCGGTTTCGACCTCGGTCATCAGGTCGGACGCGAATTCGCGCGCCGCCGCGATATGCCCCATCTCCAGCTCGACGTTCGCCTGGACGTGTCTGGTCGTTACCACTTTGGCGCCGGTGCGGCGATAGATCTCGCCCGCCTTCGCGGCGAGGCGGCTGGCGCGGCGGTACTGACCGAGCGAGGCGTATTGAATGGCCAGATTGTGGAAGGCAACGCCCTGGCGCTCGACGTACCCCGCGGACTCGAATGCGGCGAGCGATTGGTTCAGGAACCGCAAGCCGGCGGCGATGTCCTTCACGTTGTAACTCAGCACGTTGCACGCGTTGCCGACGCCGTACAGGTCGCCGCAGCGCCGGCACAGCGCCAGCGCCTGCTCGGCAGCCTGGTTGCATTCGGACACCCGTCCGAGGTCGCTACACGCGGTCGCCGCAGCCCACAGCGCCCGGCCCTCCCCGACCGCATCGCCAAGTGTTTCGAACAAACGCGCGGCATGCGTGGCGTTGCGCACCGCATCTGCGTCGATGAATCTTCCGCGGAACTGCGCTTCCGCGATACGAAACAGGCTCATCGCCTCGAGCGGGACCTGTTTGCTCCGGCGCGCGGCCTTTAGCGCAGCGGTTGCGGCGGCAAGCGCCGCCTTGAACTCGCCCTTGCGCATCTGCACGAGCGCGAGGCGGTTGCGCGCCTGCGCCTTCAATGCGGATGCCTTCGAGCGGTCTGCAAGGACGACCATCGCGTCGGCGTCCTCGGCAGCGCTGCGCGAGGTCGCCCTGCGCGATGAAGCTTTCCGCGCGGAGGTCGAGCAGTTCGAGGCGGGTTGCGACACTCGCGCCGGGCGCGGAAAGTGCCTCAATCGCGAGCTCGATTGCTTTCGCGTGCTGGCCCGCCCACGCGAAGTCGCGAATGCGCTCGACGAACGAAGCCAATTCGCCGGCACGCGGCTTCACGGCGCGCCGCGCGGGCGATTTTTTCGGTTTCCTGGACTCTGCCATCTGCCGCTCGAAGTCCCCCAACGCTGCGAGAGCTTCCGCTCGCGGCAGCCGCCGCGCGGAACCGGCCGCCCGCACTCATCCAGCGCGATCCGATTCACATCGGAGAGCTGGCCGCGCGTTAGTGTACAGGCGCGACGCGGAATCCGCGGTGAACAGGGCCCGCGGTCACGCCGGGGCACGGGTCGGGAGCCAACGGAAGCGAAACCCGAATGGAAACGGGCCCGCTCGGGGCCCGCTTGTCGCAACGCACAATCCGCAACCGTCAGGACGTCGGCGCCCGCTTCCTTCGGGCCGCCGATCCCCACGCGGCGCACGTCAGTCTATCCGGTCGTACGCCGGCAGCGTCAGGAACTCGACGAACGTGTCGTTGTTGACGAGGTCGGCGAAGATCACCGCGGCGTCGTCATACTTGCCGGCGCCGAATGCGGAACCGAGCAGGTCCCGGATCTTCTGCAGTTCCTCGGGAATCATCGCGGCGACCATCGGCTTCGTGACCTTGCGGCCATCGTCGAGCACGCCCTTCGGCGAACGTATCCACTGCCAGACCTGCGAGCGCGAGATCTCGGCAGTCGCGGCATCCTCCATCAAATTGAAGATCGGCACCGCGCCCTGCCCCGCGAGCCACGCGCCGATGTACTGGATCGCGACGTTGATGTTGAGGCGCACGCCCTTCTCGGTGATCGGCTTCTCCGGCTCCCAATGGATGAGATCCGCGGCGCTCGCCTTCACGTCGTCGCGTTTCTTCGACGCGATCTGATTGGGCGCGGGCATCAGGCGGTCGAACACTTCCTTCGCGACCGGCACGAGGCCCGGGTGCGCGACCCAGGTGCCGTCATGACCGTAGGTCGCCTCGCGCTCCTTGTCGGCCTTCACCTTGGCGAACGCCTCGGCGTTGGCGGCCTCGTCGTTCTTCACCGGGATCTGCGCCGCCATGCCGCCCATCGCGTGGATGTTGCGACGGTGGCAGGTCTTGATCAGCAGCTCGGCGTAGCTCCTGAGGAAATGCGTCGTCATCGTGACGAGCGCGCGGTCGGCAAGGCAGAAGTCGTGGTTGTTGCGGAACTTCTTGATGCACGAAAAGATGTAGTCCCAGCGGCCGCAGTTGAGGCCGGCCGAGTGCTCGCGCAGCTCGTAGAGGATCTCGTCCATCTCGTAGGCAGCGAGAATGGTCTCGATCAGCACGGTGGCCTTGACCGAGCCGCGCGGGATGCCGAGGTCGTCCTGCGCCATCACGAAGATGTCGTTCCACAACCGCGCCTCGAGATGGCTCTCGAGCTTCGGCAGGTAGAAGTACGGGCCCGTGCCGCGCGCAAGAAGCTCCTTCGCGCTGTGGAAGAAGTACAGCGCGAAGTCGAAGATGCCGCCCGAGATCGGCGCACCGTCGATTCGCACGTGCTTTTCCGGCAGGTGCCACCCGCGCGGCCGCACGAACAGCACCGCCGTCTTCGGATTCAGCCGGTACGCCTTGCCCTCGGGCGAGGTGAAGTCGATCCGCCGTCTTATCGCGTCGCAGAGGTTGATGTGTCCCTGGATGTTGTTGTCCCAGCGCGGCGTGTTGGCATCCTCGAAATCTGCCATGAACACGCTGGCGCCGGAATTGAGCGCGTTGATGACCATCTTGCGGTCGACCGGTCCGGTGATCTCGACGCGGCGATCGACGATGTCGGCGGGTACTGCCGCGCACGTCCAGTCAGCGTCGCGGATCGCGCGTGTCTCGGGAAGGAATTCGGGAAGCTTGCCCGCGTCGAGCTCGGCTTGGCGCGTCGCGCGCCTGGCGAGGAGCTCAGTGCGACGGCCGCCGAAAGCGCGCTGCAGCTTTGCCGCGAAGGCGACCGCCTCGGGCGTCAGGATCAGCGCGTAGTCGGGCGTGATGCGGCCGGTGATCTCGATTCCGGGCCCAAACGTCGTCGTGCTCATCGATGCGCTCTCGCAATCCGGGACAGGAGGATCTCACGCGCCCCCGGAGAGCCGGCCGCGACGATCGTGATGCTTCGAAGCAGCTTGTGATTTTAGCGCATTCGGCGTGCGCCCGCGACGCGACAAAATGGCGCATCGCGCGGCCCGTGGAAAGGGCCGTTGCCATTCGGAGCCCGCCCCCGGCCTACGCGGCGGCAGCCGCGCGGCGCGGCGTGAATTCGGTCCGGTCCAGGAAGCCCTGCGCGATCGCGCGATTGACGGCGCTCACCACGGCCTTCAGCGTCGCGGTGACGATGTTGGGATCGAGGCCGACGCCATACACCGACCGATCCTCGCCGATGCGCAGCTGGACGTACGACACGGCCGTTGCATCTTCGCCCGCGCCGACGCTGTGCTCGTGGTAGTTCTGCACGTGGACGTCGAGTCCTCCCGCGTGACGGAGCGCGCTCACGAACGCGTCGACCGGACCGTTGCCTGCGCCCTCGAGCGTCCGCTCGGCGCCGTCGACGACGAGCCGCGCCGCGAGCTGCTCGACGCGCCCGTCGTCGGCATTGTGCTGTGCCCGATGGTCGAGATAGCGCAGCGGCTCGGCGACCGCGACGTACTCACGGTCGAACACCGCGCGAATCTCCGCGGCGGAGAGCTCCTTGCCGGTCGCATCGGCGATCCGCTGGATCACCTGGCTGAATTCGATCTGCAGAAGACGCGGCATCGACAGGCCGTAGTCGCGCTCCAGCAGGTAGGCGACACCGCCCTTGCCCGACTGGCTGTTGACACGGATCACCGCGTCGTAGGTGCGTCCGACGTCCGCCGGATCGATCGGCAGGTACGGAACGTCCCAGAACGCCTCGCCCTTCGCCTGCAACGCGGTCCGTTCGGCGAGACCCTTCTTGATCGCGTCCTGGTGCGAGCCGGAAAACGCGGTGAACACGAGGTCTCCGCCGTACGGGTGGCGCGGGTGCACCGGCAACTGGTTCACGTACTCGACGGTGCGGATGATGCCGTTGATGTCGGAGAGGTCGAGTTTCGGATCGACGCCCTGCGTGAACAGGTTCAGCGCAAGCGTGACGAGGCACACGTTGCCGGTGCGCTCGCCGTTGCCGAAGAGACATCCTTCGACGCGCTCGGCGCCCGCCATCTGCGAGAGCTCGGCGGCCGCAACGCCGCAGCCACGGTCGTTGTGCGGATGCACGGACAGCACGATGCTGTCGCGCCGCGCGAGGTGGCGGCTCATCCATTCGACCTGATCCGCGTAGACGTTGGGCGGCGCGAGCTCGACCGTCGCGGGAAGGTTGATGATGACCTTGCGCGCCACCGTCGGCTGCCAGACCGCGGTCACCGCATCGCAGATGTCCTTCGCGAAGTCGAGCTCGGTGCCGGTGAAGCTCTCCGGCGAATACTGGAACGTCCACTCGGTCGACGGGTGCCGCGCGGCGAGCTCACGCATCAGCGTCGCGCCGTTGACGGCGATCGCGACGATACCTGCGCGGTCCTGGCCGAACACGACGCGCCGCTGCGTGGTCGACGTCGAGTTGTAGAGGTGGACGATCGCGCGCCGCGCGCCTTCGAGCGCCTCGAACGTGCGCCGGATTAATGGCTCGCGCGCCTGCGTCAGCACCTGCACCGTGACGTCGTCGGGAATGAGCCGCTCGTCGATCAGGCGCCGGACGAAATCGAGCTCGGTCTGCGAGGCCGCCGGAAAGCCGATCTCGATTTCCTTGAAGCCGAGCTCGACCAGCAGGCGAAACATCCGCACTTTCCGCTCGGCATCCATTGGCTCGATCAGCGCCTGGTTCCCGTCGCGAAGATCGACGCTGCACCACGCGGGCGCGCGATCGATTCGGCGCGAGGGCCATCGTCTGTCGGGCAACTCGACCGGCGCGTACGGCCGGTATTTGCGTGCAGGGTCGATCTTCATGGCGATGTCCTGGAAACGGGCGCCCGTTTGCGGGGCGCGCTGACGACATTCGGCGTCCGTCGCGAGGACGGACACGGGACTGCTCGAATTGAGGGGGGTGGGTTATCTGCGCGCGGGGCGCAGCAGCAGCAGACCGCCCAGGAGGGCGATCGCGGAAAGGCGCGGAAGCGGAAATGCGGTGCGCAAGCTGCTCATGGAACGACTATACCCGGGATTTCGCCGCAAAAGCAAGGGCTTCCGGCAAACGCCGGCGTCAGGCCGCAGGCGGGTGATTGCGCCGGCGCCGCAGCGCGAGCCACGCCGAGGCCGCGTAGCCGGAGATCGCGTAGCCGACGCAGCCTGCGAAGATCACGATGGCCGGCTGGTAGGAGAGGAGCGCGATCACCAGCACGAAGGCAAAGATGGCGAGGAACGGCACGCTGCGCTTCAGGTTGATCGTCTTGAAGCTGTAGTAGCGGATGTTGCTGACCATCGTGAGGCCGGCGAACACGGTGATGATCCACGCCCACACTTTCAGGCTCGCGGGATCGATGTTGTAGTCGTCGACGATCCAGACGAATCCGGCGACCAACGCCGCCGCGGCCGGACTTGGAATGCCGGTGAACCAGCGCTTGTCGGCGACGTCGAGCATCGTGTTGAACCGCGCGAGCCGCAGCGCCGCTCCCGCCACGTAGACGAACGCGGCGATCCAGCCCAGCTTGCCCATCCCCTTGAGCGACCACTCGTAGACGATCAGCGCGGGCGCGGCGCCGAACGACACCATGTCGGCGAGGCTGTCGTATTCGGCGCCGAACGCGCTTTGCGTGCGGGTGAGCCGGGCTACGCGGCCGTCGAGGCCGTCCAGGACCATCGCGATGAAGATGGCGATCGACGCCTGGTCGAAGCGCAGGTTCATCGCCTGCACGATCGCGTAGAAGCCGGCGAAGAGCGCGCCTGTCGTCAACAGGTTCGGCAGCAGGTAGATGCCACGTCGTCGAACGCGGTTCTTCCGAAGCGCGCGCTGGGTGTCGAAATCGGCCATGTCCGCTTCAAGGTAGCATAAACCGCGCGCCCGGAAACCCTTGCGAGGCGCCGCGGGTCAGGGCGGCGGAAGCTCCGCCAGCACCGTCTCGGTGGCGTGCACGACGTCGCCGACCGCGACCCGGAGCACCGCGTCGGTGGGCAGGTAGACGTCGACCCGCGATCCGAAGCGAATGAAGCCGTAGCGCTGTCCGCGCGCGAGCGCGTCACCCACCTTCGCGTAACAGAGAATGCGCCGCGCGATCAGGCCCGCGATCTGAACGCAGGTGACGTCGCGGCCGTCGCCGCGGCGAAGATGCAGCACGTTGCGTTCGTTCTCGAGCGACGCCTTGTCCAGCGCCGCATTGAGGAAACTGCCGGCGTGATACCAGGCGCCGACGACCTTGCCGTCGATCGGGCTCCGATTCGAATGCACGTTGAACACGTTCATGAACACGCTGATCTTCAGCGCGTCACGGTCGACGTACGAGTCGCGGGCGCTGCCGACCGCGACGACCCGGCCGTCGGCGGGGGCCAGCACGGCGTTCGGCTGCTGCGGAACAACGCGCGCCGGGTCGCGAAAGAACTGGACGACGAACAGCAGGGCGGCCCAGCCGATGACGGCGACGAACCATGGCGTCCACGCGGACAGCGCGACCGCGACGACGAAGCCGATCGCGATGAACGGCCAGCCCTCGCGGGCGAGAATCGGATGAGGGTAATTGGACACGGGAGGCGCGGAAAAAGCGGCGTGACGCCGATTTTATCAGCCCGACCGCCGCGGCGCCGGCCGGTCCGCGCAATGCTCAATCGCGCTACGGAGGCGACGTTCCGGCCTTCGCGGGTTCGGTCCCCGGCACCGTGGGCGGCGCAGGCGGCGCCGTCGCATCGATGATGACGCGATCCATCGTCTTCGCCTGTCTTGCGCCGTCGCCGAATGCGCGCATGCCGATCCACACTACCAGATAGAGGAATGCGAGCACGACGAGGACGAGCGCGAATCGCAGCACGACGATGCGATCGACGTCGATGTCCGGCTTGCGAAGCCGGGGGCGCGCGTTCGGTTTCCCCGTCGCCTTGCCGCGGATCGCGGGAGCCCTCGGCGCGCGACGCCCGGCCGGCGCGGTCCGGCCCGCGGCGTTACCGCGCGGCGTCGGCTCGCTCATTTCGCCGCGTCGTCGATCTTCCGTTTGTTTTCTTCGGATTGCGTCTGCACGAACGCGTCGGCGGCGCGCGCGCGCTGAATCGGCGGCGTCCCGGACTGGATGGACGCGGCGCTGCCGGGAGGCGCGGCCGGTGCGGCCGCTGTCGGACCGCCCTTGGCAGGCGCGCCGACGACGGTGCTTCCGGAGAGACCGTATTTCATCAGCGCGTCCTTCGCGAGGAAGCCGACGATGAGAAGCGCCAGCAGGAGAACGATGAGCCCCGCCCACCCGCGTTGCCGGGACCGGCGCTGCGGCCACCTCGATGTCATTGCGCGATTCGCGGTCATGGGTCCCTCACTCAGTTGCGCGCGCGGTCGACGAGCTTGTTCTTGCGTATCCACGGCATCATCGAGCGCAGCTTCTCGCCGACGACCTCGATCGGATGCTCGGCCGTGAGTCGCCGTCGCGCGAGCAGCGTCGGCGCGCCCGCACGGTTCTCGAGGATGAACTCCTTCGCGTACTCGCCGGTCTGGATCCTCGTCAGCGCCTCCCGCATCGCGTCCTTCGTCGCGGCGGTCACGATCTTGGGCCCGGTCACGTACTCGCCGAATTCCGCGTTGTTCGAGATCGAGTAGTTCATGTTCGCGATGCCGCCCTCGTAGATGAGGTCGACGATCAGCTTCACCTCGTGCAGGCACTCGAAATACGCCATTTCCGGAGCGTAGCCCGCTTCGGTCAGCGTCTCGAAGCCCGCCTTGATGAGCTCGACCAGCCCGCCGCACAGCACGGTCTGCTCGCCGAAGAGATCGGTCTCGGTCTCCTCGCGGAAGTTGGTCTCGATCACGCCGGCACGCGCGCCGCCGATCGCCGCCGCGTACGACAGCGCGAGATCGCGCGCCTTCCTCGACGCGTCCTGATGGACCGCGATCAGCATCGGCACGCCGCCGCCGGCGACGTACGTCGACCTGACCGTGTGCCCCGGCGCCTTCGGCGCGATCATCACGACGTCGAGATCCGGACGCGGCACGATCTGCGCATAATGGATGTTGAACCCGTGCGCGAACGCGAGCGTCGCACCCTTGCCGATGTTGGGCTCGACCTCGCTCGCGTAGACGGCGGCGATATTCTCGTCCGGCATCAGCATCATCACGATGTCCGCACCCTTCACGGCGGCGCCGACCTCGGCGACCTTGAGACCGGCCTTCTTCGCCTTGTCCCACGAGGCCCCGCCCTTGCGCAGCCCGACCGTCACCTTGACGCCCGAATCGTGCAGGTTGAGCGCATGGGCGTGGCCCTGCGAGCCGTAGCCCACGATCGTGACCTTGCGGCCCTTGATCAGCGACAGGTCGGCGTCTTTTTCGTAGTAGACCTTCATCGTCATTCCCCGTGTTGTGGCTCGTTCGTTCTAGAGCTTCAGGATCCGTTCGCCGCGCCCGATGCCCGACGCGCCCGTGCGGACGGTTTCGAGAATGACGCCGGGCTCGATCGCGGTCAGGAAGGCGTCGAGCTTCACGCCCGTGCCCGTCAGCTCGATCGTGTAGCTCTTGTCCGTGACGTCGAGGATCCTGCCGCGGAAGATGTCGGCGAGGCGCTTCATCTCGTCGCGGTCCTTGCCCGCGGCGCGCACCTTGACCAGCATCAGCTCGCGCTCGATGTGATTGCCGTCGGTCAGGTCGACGACCTTGACCACCTCGACCAGCTTGTTCAGCTGCTTCGTGATCTGCTCGATGACCTCGTCCGACCCGATCGTGACGATCGTCATCCGCGACATCGTTGCGTCCTCGGTCGGCGCCACCGTCAGCGACTCGATGTTGTAGCCGCGCGCGGAAAAGAGCCCCGAGATCCGCGACAGCGCGCCGGCCTCGTTCTCGACCAGGATGGAAAGTATGTGTCTCATGGTGTCATCGTGGTGGCGGCTAGAGTTCTTCCGCCAGGATCATCTCGGTCAGGCCCTTGCCGCCGGGCACCATCGGAAACACGTTCTCCGTCTGGTCGGTGATGAAGTCCATGAATACGAGGCGATCCTTCAGCTTCAGCGCCTCCTTGAGCGCGCCTTCGACGTCGCCCGGCTTCTCGATCTTCATCCCGACGTGGCCGTACGCCTCGGCGAGCTTCACGAAATCCGGCAGCGCGTCCATGTACGACTCGGCGTAGCGATTCCCGTAGAAGAACTCCTGCCACTGCCGGACCATGCCCATGTAGCGGTTGTTGAGGTTCACGATCTTGATGGGCAGGTGGTACTGCTTGCAGGTCGACAGCTCCTGGATGCACATCTGTATCGACGCCTCGCCGGTGATGCAGGCGACCGTCGCGCCCGGATTGACGAGCGTCACGCCCATCGCCGCGGGCAGCCCGAATCCCATCGTGCCCAGGCCGCCCGAGTTGATCCAGCGGCGCGGCTTGTCGAACTTGTAGTACTGCGCGGCCCACATCTGGTGCTGGCCGACGTCGGAGGTGATGAACGCGTCCCCCTTGGTGAGCTCGTAGAGCTTCTGCACGACGGCCTGTGGCTTGATCAGCGGGCTCTTGGTGTCGTAGCGAAGGCAATCCTTGCGCTGCCATTCCTTGATCTCGCTCCACCACGCCTTCAGCGCGCCGGCATCGGGACGCGTCGGCGAGGACTCGAGCAGCTTGATCATCTCGTCCAGCACCTCGCCCACGTAGCCTACGATCGGCACGTCCACGCGGACGCGCTTGCTGATCGACGACGGGTCGATGTCGATGTGGATGATCTTGCGGTCGGCCCGGAAGAAATGCTGCGGATTGCCGATCACGCGATCGTCGAAGCGGGCGCCGATCGCGATCAGCACGTCGCAGTGCTGCATCGCCATGTTCGTCTCGTAGGTGCCGTGCATCCCCGGCATCCCGGTGAACTGCGGATCGGTGCCTGGCACCCCGCCCAGGCCCATCAGCGTGTTGGTGCACGGAAAGCCGGTGAGGCGCACGAAGCGCGTCAGCTGCGGCGCTGCGTTGTTGAGGATGACGCCCCCACCGGCGTAGACCATCGGCCGCTTCGCTTCCAGCAGGAGCTGCACGGCCTTCTTGATCTGGCCCGCGTGCCCCTTGGTGACCGGGTTGTACGAGCGCAGCGAAACGCTCTTCGGATACGAGAATTCGGTGGACGCCTGCGTGACGTCCTTCGGGATGTCGACCAGCACCGGGCCGGGCCGCCCGGTCGCGGCGAGGTAGAACGCCTTCTTGATCGTGACGGCGAGGTCCTTCACGTCCTTCACGAGGAAATTGTGCTTCACGCACGGGCGCGTGATGCCAACGGTGTCGCACTCCTGGAACGCGTCCTGGCCGATCGCATGCGTCGGCACCTGCCCGGTGAGGATCACGAGCGGAATCGAGTCCATGTACGCGGTCGCGATGCCGGTCACCGCGTTGGTGACGCCCGGCCCCGAGGTCACCAGCGCGACGCCGATCTTCTCGCTCGAGCGCGAGTAGCCGTCGGCCGCGTGCACGGCGCCCTGCTCGTGCCGCACCAGCACGTGCTTCACCTTGTCCTGCTGGAAGAACGCGTCGTAGATGTTGAGAACCGCGCCGCCCGGATAGCCGAAGACGTACTCGACGCCCTCTTCCTGGAGGCAGCGGATGACGATTTCCGCACCCGTCAGTTGCATGTCATGGCCCTGTTCGAAAGGGGTTGCCGCCCCGTGCGCCGCGACGCGCGGGGAACCGCAGAACCGCATGGCGCGTGAAGGGGATAAACGCGCCCACCAAGGCTTGGCTCGGGTAGAAAGCCGAATCGGGGAACTGCCGGCCGCTCCCGAGGGTGCTCCGGAGACACTTGTGGCGTCCACGGAGGGGATTTTTGCGGCCCCTGCTGCATCACAGCATCGGAGGTCTTACGCCGATCCCAAAACCTTACCCGTGGCCGGCGTATCGGTCAAGCCCGCTGCACCGCACAACAGCGATCCCGCGGCGCCGCCCTATAATCAATTGATTCGCGCGGACCGGGCGATCCGGGCCGAAAATTGCGCTTCCCGCGACTTCGGTGCGCAGAACCCCGAGCCGCCCGCCCACCCGACGGATCCCTCCCTGGCCACTTTCAAGGAAATTTCCGCCTTTCTCGCCGCCGTCGAGCGTCGCGCCTTCAAGCAGGCATCGTTCGCGCTGCGCGACGACCATTCGGCGCTGGACGTCGTGCAGGACGCGATGCTCAAGCTGACCGAAAAGTATTCGGACAAGCCCGCTGCCGAGCTTCCGCTGCTTTTCCAGCGGATTCTGCAAAACACCATCCACGATCACTTCCGCCGGCAGAAGGTGCGGACGACGTGGACCACCGTGCTCTCGGCACTGGGCCGCGGCGACGAAAAGGACGACGAATTCGACCCGCTGGAAACCCTGCGGGCCAAGTCCGACTCGAACGTAAACGCCGATCCCGCGGAGCAGCTCGAACAGGCGCAGATCATGAGGACAATCGAGCAGGCGCTGACGCGGCTGCCGGCGCGTCAACGGGAAGCCTTTCTGTTACGTTACTGGGAAGAGTTCGATGTGGCGGAGACCGCGGTCGCGATGGGCTGCTCGGAGGGAAGCGTCAAGACCCATTGCTCCCGTGCCGTCCATGCCTTGGCGGAGATGCTCAAGGCAAAGGGGGTGAAAACATGACCATCGACGAAGAATTCGCCAAGAAAATAACCACTTACCTCGATCGGGGCGCGGCCGGGCTCAAAGCAGGCACGACCTACCGGCTGCAGCTCGCGCGCGAGGCGGCCCTGGCACGCCTCGGCGACCCGAAGCGGGCCCCGGCGATGGGGCTCGCGCCGAACTATGCGCTCGCGGGCTCGGGAACCGCAGGCGGCGGCGGGCGGTTCTGGGCCAGCGGCAAGCTCTGGCTCGGCATCGTCCTCATCGTCGTCGCGAGCCTCGCCTGGCAGCAATGGCAGGCTTACCAGCAGCAGCTCGACATCGAGGAAACCGACGCGGCGATCCTGTCCTCGGACCTGCCGCTCGACGCCTACCTGGACCGCGGATTCCAAGCTTGGCTGAAGCACGCCGGCGACGACGACTGATCCGCGACGCGCTCGCGGTCATCATGCTCGCGGGCACGCTCGCCGCAAGTGCGTTCGCGGCGCCGCCGGTCGCGCTGCGCTCGCCATCGTGGGCGGAGCTCTCTCCGGCCGAGAGGCAGGTGCTCTCGCCGCTCGCCGGCGACTGGGACAAACTCGATGCGTCGCGCAAGCAGAAGTGGCGCGCCATCGCGCAGCGTTACCCGAGTCTGTCGCCGGCGGCACAGGAGAAGGTGCGCGACAACATGCGCACCTGGGCGGAGCTGACGCCGCAGCAGCGGCAGGCCGCACGCGAGCAGTACAAGGCGATGAAGCAACTGCCTCCCGAGCAAAAGCAGGAAGTCCGCCAGCGCTGGGACGAGTACTCCAGCCTGCCCCCGGAGAAGAAGCGCGAGCTTGCGGCGAAGGCACGGCCCGTCGCGCCCGCCGCGGCGAGCTCACCCGCAAGAAAGCCCGCGGGAAGCGCGGTGGCGCCCGCGCCTGCCGTCCCCGCGCATCCGCCGCCGGGCGCGGCAGCGCCGCAATCCACGCGCTGAGCATTGCGTGAGCCGCGACGCGTCCGCGCCGCCCGCTCCGCCTTGCCTGCCGTTGTCGAACGCGTCGCTCCCGCGCCGGCTCGCCTCGCTCGCTTACGAGACGATGGTCCTCGGCGCACTGTTGCTCGTCGCGGGATTCGTCACGCTGCCGCTGGTTCCGCCGGCGCAGGACGCAAACACGCTGCGCATTCCCGACGCGCCGGCGCGTGCGCTCTCGCTCGCGGTGGTGTTCGGCGCCGGTGCCGTCTATTGCGTCGCCTCGTGGTCGGGCGGACGCCGCACGCTGCCGATGAAGACGTGGCGCATCGCGCTCGTCCGGCGCGACGGCGCGCGCGTCGACCGCCGGATCGCATTCACGCGCTACCTGTCTGCATGGATCGGCCCGGCGCTGGCGCTCGCCGGCTATCTTGCGCTGCGACCCTTTGGCGCCGGTGCGCTGGCGCTCCCGCTCGTCGCGCTCAATTTCACGTGGGCGGTGGCCGACCCCGACCGCCAGTTCCTGCACGACCGCATCGCCGGCACGCGCCTCGTCGCCGCGGCGTGAACGCCAGGCGTCAGGCGTCCGGCGCGAGGTAGAGGTCCGGCCGGCTGATCTCCATCTGGTATTCCGGGTGCGCGAGCGCCGTGAACCCGAATCGCGCGTACAGCGCATGCGCGGTGCGCGTCGCGAGCGTGAAGCGGCGGAGCCCGGCCAGCGCCGGGTGCGCGAGAACGCATTCCACGAGCCACACGCCGAGGCCCGAGCCACGGTGCGCGGGCAGCACGAACACGTCGGCGAGATAGGCAAACGTCGCGCAGTCGGTGACGATGCGCGCGAATCCGATCTGAGCATCGTCCGCGTACAGGCCGAAGTTGAGCGATCCGGCGATCGCCCGCGCGACCGTCGCCCGCGGAATGCCCGGCGACCAATAGCTCGTCGCGAGGAAGCCGTGAATCACGTCGAGGTCGAGCCGCGCAGGATCCGTCGACACCTCGTAGCCGCCGCGGCGGGCTTCGAAAGGAGGCGGCGACGAAATCGCTTCCATCACGTCGGAATCGCTACTTGGATTTCGCCATTGCGGCCTCGTAGCGCGCGATGCCGTCCAGGATCCCCCGCTTCGCGTCGGCGGCTTCGACCCAGCTCGAGATGCGCACCCACTTTCCCGGCTCGAGGTCCTTGTAATGCTCGAAGAAATGCGCGATCTGCTGCGTCGTGATCTCGGGCAGGTCGCGCGGCGACTGGATCGCCCGGTAGAGTCCCGACAGTTTGTCGATCGGCACTGCGAGGATCTTCGCGTCGCCGCCCGCCTCGTCGTCCATCCTGAGCATCCCGATCGGGCGGCAGCGCACCACGACCCCGGTGATGAGAGGCACCGGCGAGAGCACCAGCACGTCGCAAGGATCGCCGTCGTCGGAGAGGGTCTGGGGGATGTAGCCGTAGTTGCACGGATAGTGCATCGACGTCGACATGAACCGGTCAACGAACACCGCGCCGGTCTCCTTGTCGACTTCGTACTTGATCGGATCGCCGCGCATCGGGATCTCGATGATCACGTTGCAATCCTCGGGGGGATCCTTGCCGGCGGGCACACGGTCGAGATTCATGGGAGAAGGCGGGCGGAGGCTGGGCCGGCGATTATAGCCTCGCCGCGCGCTCGTCCCGCGCTATCATCCCGGGCGTCGTCGCGAACGCGCCGATGGCGAATCCGGCGCGGTGCATCGGCGCATCTAACGGTCATGCCGCCCGTTTGCGAGGCCCTCCGATGAAACGCCTGGCGTTGCCCGTCCTGCTCGTGTTCGCGCTCGCCATCGTCGTCGCGGCGGCATGGTACGCGCTTGATCGGGGCCATCTTCGCCACCCGGGAGGGGTCACGACCGAGCAGCGCGCGGTGGCGGCATTTTCGCGGATCAAGGTCGACGGCACGGCCGACGTGGTGCTGGTCCAGGGCGGCGAGCCTTCGGTCGCCGTGGAGGCGTCCGCGCGCTCCCTGCCCGACATCCGTACCGAGGTTCGCGACGGGACGCTCACGATCCAGAGCACGGAGCGGCGGCGCTTCTGGTCGTTCCTTCTCGGCGGCGGCGCGCGAACGCCACGGATCGTCGTCACGTTCAGGAATCTCGAGGCCATCTCCGCTGCGGGCACGGTGAGCCTCCGGGCCGACGAATTGAAGGTCGACCGCCTCGCCATCTCGGCGATGGGCGCCGCCACGCTGCGCCTTGGCGCGCTCGATGCGAAGGTGTTCGCCTTCGACGGATCCGGCGCGATCAAGGCGGACGTCGCCGGCCGCGTCGCCGAGCAGTCGATCTCGATCTCGGGTGCCGGGGATTACCGCGCGGCGGGCCTTGCGAGCGAGCAGGCGCGAATCGCGGTGAGCGGGGCCGGGCGCGTCGTCGTCAATGCGACCAAAACGCTCGACGTCGAGATCTCCGGCGCGGGCACGGTCGACTACCTCGGGAACCCCGAGGTGACCAAGAAAGTCAGCGGTGCCGGGCGCGTGAAGCGGCGCGAAGCGATACAGGAGCCGCACAGCGCCATCGCCTGACGCCTGGGAGCCTGTCGGGCCGGATTTCGCGTCTGCGACGGAGGCGGCTTGGGCGCAGTTCAAGGCGCGAGCCCGAGCGCATATCGGGAATATGCCGAGGGCGAGCAACGCAGCATTAGGAAAATGAGGCGCCCAAAGCGCCTCGTCCCTTCGCTCATTTGGGTGCCGCCGGCAAATAGCGCGTCTGCTTCGTGGCTCGGCTTGCGAAGATTCACGATATTCGCCGCGCCTCGCGCCGCGCATCCATCGCTTTTTGGCCCGGCAACGCATACGTGAAATCAGGTCCGACAGGCTCCTGCTCAATTCAGTGGCGCCACGCCTGGAGGAATGGTTTCCGGCTTGAACAGCAGCAGTGCGCCCGTCGCGGCGTCGCGGTCCGGGTGCACGCCGGAGAGCACGCGAATGTCGGTGACGCGGCAATCGCGCAGGAGCTCGGTCAGCATGGCCGCCACATCGGACGCGCGATCGAGCGGACCGAGAGGGCAGCGGAATCCTTCCGCGTCGCGCGGCTCGAACACCGACGACAACGACAGGCGCAGCTCGCCTCCCCCGACGGCATCGACGGCCCGGTGTGCACTGATCACTGCGACGGGCTCGCCGACGGCGCCGCGCAGGCGCCGTATCGCGTTGCTCGCGAAGATCTGCGCCGCCACGTCGCGCTGCGCGGTGCGCCCGGCGGCCACCGCCGGCAACGGACGCTGCGGCGCGCGCGGCAAGGCGAGCACGGTGGTGCCGCCGGCGCCGAGCGCCTTGCCGAGTGCCTGCGAGAATGGCACTCCCCATGCGCCGACCTCCGCAACACCGAAGAGGTCGACACCGGAACGCGCGAGCGCGGTCCCGACCAGGAACCGAAGATGCACGCTTTCGCGTCCCGCGCTGACATGAATCGGCGCGGGCGGCAAGGCGCGAATCCCCGTCTGCGCGCTCGCAGCCGCAATGTCGGGCAGCCGTTGCCACCTGAGGATCTCGGGCAGCCGCGCGACGTCGAGCGCGTCGGCCGGCACGAGCGAATCCGCCAGAGCGAAGGTGCGATTGCCGCGCAGCGCGCCGTGCTCGCGGAGGATTCCAACGAAGGCCCCGGGATCGCGCAGCGTGCCCGGCAGCATGACGTCGACCTGCTCGCCTTCCTTTCCGGCGACGATGACGAGCGGGATCGCGAAGATGCGCGCCGAAAGCCCGGCGTCGGCGTCGTGTGCCGCCGCGAGCATGTCGAGCTGCCGCCATACCTGGCGCGCCACGTCGACCGACGGGGCGGCCGAGATCAACCCGGAGAGATCACCGCCGTCGTCGACGCACTGTCCCAATGCCGCGCGGAGATCGACCTCGAGCGAGCGGACCGCCTCGCCGGTCGCGGCGGCGAGGCTCGCCTGCGCCAGTGCGATGACCTCGCGCACGGGCGCGGCCGCCAGCGCCGGATCGGGAAACGTTCGCGGATCCGGGACGGAATTCACGCTCGCCGGTCCTGCGGCGAGCGCGCGGGCGGGCACGCATCGCACATGCGCGTCGCGCGCTTCACGGCGTCAGGCAGAACGGGCCCTGCGCCAGTGTGCCGGCCGCGGTGAGCGCGCGCCATATGCCGACCATCGCGAACGCGGCGAGCAGCGCGGCGGCGGCGTAGCGCACGCCGGGGCCGTCGAGCCAGCGCCTCGCGCGCGCCATCAGCCAGCCGACGGCGACGAGATTCGGCAGTGTGCCCAATCCGAACGCGAGCATCACGGCGGCGCCCTCGACCGGTCCGCCCGCGAACAGCGCGATCGGCAGGACGCCGTACACCAGCGCGCACGGCACGAGGCCCCAGAACATGCCGACGACGAATCGGGCGCCCGCGGCGTCGTGCGTGAGCAGCGGCCGAATCGCCGGCACGATGCGGCCGAAGATCGCGGCGCCGGCGCGCTCGAGCGGCGCGAAGGCGCGGCGCGGGCCGACCATGGCGAAGGCCAGCAGCAGCAGAAACACATTCGCCGTCACGTAGAGCGCACGCTGCACCGGCAATCCCGCCGACGCGCCCATCGTGAGCGCGCCCGCCGCGCCGACGGCCGCGCCGAGCAGCGTGTAGGTGGCGATTCGCCCGAGGTTGTAGGGCACCTGCCGCAACAGGAGGGAACGCGCCGGCAGCAGCGGGCTCACGCCCGCTCGTGGCGCGGCGCCCGACATCGCCGCGAGAAATCCGCCGCACATCGCGAGACAATGCGCGCCGCCGAGAGCGCCGGCGAGCCACGCGCTGATCAGTGCCGAGAGCGCCATCGTTGCAGATCGAGTCTCGAGTTGCCTGGCGATCGGATGCGTCGCGACGTTCGAACGAACGGCGCATCGCGATGAAACACAAGGGGAAAAGCGGGCATCCTGTTCAAAAGGCCTGATTCGTTCTAGACTGTGTCGGTTTGACGCACGTCAATGCATCTTAAATCCAATCCTGCCCGCCAACGATGACGCTGCCCGCGAAACCGCTGTCGACGAACGCGCTCCAGGCGGCGCCGAGCGGCCGCGCCGCAGCTGCCGGCGCGCCTGCCGCGGTCATTTCGATCCGTGACCTCAAGGCGCATTGCTCCACCTGCAGCCTGCGCGAGCTTTGCCTTCCGGTCGGGCTTGAACCGGAGGACCTGAAACAGGTCGATGCGCTGGTCAATCATCGGATCAAGCTCAAGAAGGGCGACAGCCTCTACCGCGCGGGCGAGCCGTTCAGCTCGCTATACGCAATTCGCCTGGGCTCGCTCAAGACGACCGTGCTCGCCGAAGACGGACGCGAGCAGGTGTCGGGCTATCACATGCTGGGCGATATCGTCGGGCTGGACGGCCTCGGCACGGACCGCCACGGCTGCCAGGCGCTGGCACTCGAGGACACCGAAGTCTGCGTGCTCCCGTTCGACCGGCTCGAGCATCTCGCGCAGAGCGTCGGCGCGCTGCAGCGCAATCTCTACCAGCTGCTGTCGAAGGAAATCTCGCGCGACCAGAACATCATGCTGCTGCTCGGCAGCATGCGGGCCGAGGAGCGGCTCGCGGTCTTCCTCCTCAACCTCGCCGACCGTTACCGGCTGCGCGGCTACTCGTCGACCGAATTCGTGCTGCGCATGACGCGCGAGGAGATCGGCAGCTACCTCGGGCTCAAGCTCGAAACGGTGAGCCGGCTCTTCTCGCGCTTCCAGGAAGAGGGCCTGATCCAGGTGCAGGGGCGCGCGGTCAAGCTGCTCGACCCGATGGCCCTGAAGCGCCTCATCGGCCAGCGCGCCTGATTGGCCGCCGCACGCGGCGGCATCGCAGTTTCGCCGGATCACCTCGACGCGACGTCGCCGGGAGCGCAGCACGCCCCCGCGTCGTCCCGCTTCGGGCATCCCTCGGGCCGATCCTCCGGCACCATCGGGCAGCGGTTCACCTCCCAGGGCGAGCGCTCGAGGAAGACCGTCAGCGCCGAGGACGCGATGCCGAGCGCCCAGAAGCCGAAGAACCCGACCGTGTAGACCGCCTGGCGTGAGAGCTCCGCCGGCTGGCCGAAGAGCGTGAGGTCGCTGGGATCGATCATCGTGAAGAAGATCGCCGTCCCGGCCCCCGCGATCAGGAAGGCCGGCCAGATCACCCACATGATCCGCTGCGCGAAATTGCCCGTTGCCTGCATCGTTTGCTCCCCGGCGCGCGTGCGCGTTCCGATTTCGTGTCAGTTCGCCGTGTGCCCGGCCGCGAGCGTCGCCTCGGCGAGCCCGCCCGAGACCTCGGTCGCCGGCAGCCGCCATTCCGGCGTTTCAACCGAGACGAGCCAGCGTCCCTGCGGATAGGTCTCGAGGTCGCCGAGATAGGCGTTGCCTGGCCCATGGACCAGCGTCACCTGGCGGTCCTGCCCAGCGCGTGTCGGGTGCACGAGCTTCAGCGTCACCGCGTCGGGCAACGCCGCAGTGTCGGTGCCGACCGCAAGCTCGAGACGCACCGCGCCGCTGGGGGCGACGCGCAGTACGGCCATCAAGCCCATTGCCTCGGCGCGCTGCGTGCGCATGAGCTCCTTGTTGATGAGCAGGCCGCGCTTGTAATAGTCGTCGGCGATGACGCCGTCGTCCGACGACACCGCGAGCCACAGCGTGAAGAACGCGGCGACGACGACGAGCGCGGGCCCCGCGATCAGCAGCCATGGCCAACGCTGGCGGTACCAGCGCGGCGGCGGCACGGCGCTCGAACGCAGGAGGGTTGCGTGGCTCATGCTCACCTCGGGAAAAGGAACGTCGATTTCTCCCGGCGCAGCAACGCCGGATCGTCCTGCGCCTGGATGACGAGTTCGATCTTGCGCGAGCGCCGCTCCGCGTCATGCCCGCCCGCGCGTGCGCCTCGCCCGTTCTCCTGCGCATCTTCGTGCTCGTCGTCCTCGCCGGCGGCCGCCTGAAGCCGCAGCGGGACGAGCTGCGTCGACGCGCCGGCGACCTCGACCGGCTGGTCGACGCCGACGACCCTGAGTCCCGGCAGTCCGTCGGCCGAGATCGTGAACCGGTGCGCCTGCTCCGCCGTATTCATGATCTGCAGCCGGTAGACATTCTCGATCACGCCCGGCGACGCCTCGCGCGCGAGCGCGCCGCGGTCGCGAATCACGTCGACCTTGAGCGGGTTCTTGAGCGCGAGCGACACGCCGGCGACCGCGGTGATTACGACGAGGAGGCCGGTGTAGATCAGCGTTCGTGCCCGGAACACATGCCGGACCATCGACTTCAGATCGTAGCCCTTGGCGAGCCCGTTTTCCGACGCGTAGCGGATCAGTCCCCGCGGATACCCCATGTTGTCCATCACCTGGTCGCAGCCGTCGATGCACGCGGCGCAGCCGATGCATTCGTATTGCAGCCCCTTGCGGATGTCGATGCCGGTCGGGCACACCTGCACGCAGATGCCACAGTCGACGCACGCGCCGAGTCCGTGGGCCTTGACGTCAGCCTTGCGGCTGCGCGGTCCGCGCGGCTCGCCACGCGCCGCGTCATAGGCGATGACGAGTGTGTCCTTGTCGAACATCAC
Source organism: uncultured beta proteobacterium (assembly GCA_963846855.1). GTDB lineage: Bacteria > Pseudomonadota > Gammaproteobacteria > Burkholderiales > Casimicrobiaceae > CAIWHR01. The sequence continues at coordinate 624,274 of CAWJXK010000008.1, read as the reverse complement.
CGACTGGAATCGCGCGTACGGGCACATGTACTTGCACACCTGCTCGCGCATGAAGCCGGCGTTGCCGTAGGTCGCGAAGCCGTAGAACAGCACCCAGAACCCCTCCCACGGCCCGAGCCGCCAGGTGATCGCGCGGACGCCGAGATCCTGGATAGGCGTGAAGTAGCCGACGAACGTGTAGCCCGTCCACAGCGCCACAGCGAACCACGCCGTGTGCTTCAGCGCCTTGACGACGAACTTCTCCAGCGAAAACGCCTTTCCGTCGAGGCGGATGCGCGCGGCCCGGTCGCCTTCGATCTTGCGCTCGATCCAGAGGAAGATCTCGGTATAGACGGTCTGAGGGCACGCATAGCCGCACCACAGGCGACCCGCGATCGCGGTAAACAGGAACAGCGAGTACGCCGCCAGGATCAGCAGGATCGCGAGATAGATGACGTCCTGCGGCCAGAGCGCGAGGCCGAAGATGTAGAACTTGCGTGCCGCGATGTCGAGGAGCACCGCCTGCCGGCCGTTCCAGTGCAGCCACGGCAGCCCATAGTAGAGGACCTGCGTCGCGATCACGATCGCCCACCGCCATCGCGCGAAGGCTCCCGACACGGCGCGCGGATAGATCTTGCGCCGCACTTCGTAGAGCGCGATCTCCTCCGTCGCCGCCGCCGGAGCGGCTGCGGGCACGAGGGGGATGATCCTGTCGTTTGCGTTCATCCTTCGATCATCGGCTTCGATTGCTGCATTCGAAAAAAAGGGCGCCGTCGCGCTGTTGCTCGGGCACCCTGCCTGAAGCTGCGCCGCCGCCGCGGGAGTGCCCCCGCGCCGACACCGAAATTCGCTTAGTTTCCGGCCGGCGTCTTGTTGGAGAGGCTCCAGACGTACGCGCCGACGAGATTGATCCGCGCCGGTCCGAGCACGCTCCTGAACGATGGCATCGGCGTGTGCTCGGGATTCACATTGAGGTGACGGCCGTTGTTGATGCCGTAGGCGATCGTCGCTTCGGAGCTGCCGTAGAGCCAAGCGCTGTCGGTCAGGTTCGGTGCGCCGACAAGCTGATTTCCCTTTCCATCCGCGCCGTGGCACGCGGCGCACGTCTGCTCGAAGATCGGCTTGCCGAGCTGCGCCTTCAGCTTGTCGCTGGAGAGTCCGGAAAGCGAGCGGACATACGCGGCGACGTCCTTCACGCCCTCGGCGCCCATCGTCGCCCCCAGCGCCGGCATGACGCCCATCCGACCGTTGGTGATCGACTGAACGATCTGCTCGGGCGCGCCGCCGTAGAGCCAATCGGCATCGCGGAGGCTCGGAAATCCCGGGGCGCCGCCCGCGTCCGATCCGTGACATGGCGCGCAATTGTTGAGGAAGATCCGCTGGCCCATCGCGCGACCCTGCGAGTCCTCCGCGATCGCGGGCAGGCCCATCGCCAGGTACTTGTCGTAGAGCGGCTTCAGCCGTGCGTCGGCGTCGGCGGTCTCGGTCGCATAGGCGCCGGTCGATGTCCATTTCAGGACACCGGCGAAATTGCCGAGCCCCGGATAGAACACCAGGTAGATGAGCGAAAAAACGATGGTGATCCAGAAGAGCCACATCCACCAGCGTGGCAATGGATTGTTGTATTCGGCAAGGTCGCCGTCCCACGTGTGGCCATGGAGCTCGACCTGCTTTTCGCCGGACGCCACCGTCGGCGGCGAGCCCGCCACGACCTGCGCCTTGCTCATCTTCCAGAGGATGAACGCGCAGAATGCGATCGACCCGAGGGTCAGGACGATGATGTACCAGCTCCAGAAATCCGACGTGAATTGATTCATGAACGACGCTCCGCGCGTTGGGGCGCGATCTGCTCGCCCGCGATGGTCTCGTCAGGCAATGCGAACGGCGCGTTGGCCGCCTCGTCGAATGCCGGGCGGCGGCGCTTGCTGTACGCCCACAGCGCGATGCCGATGAACACGGCGAACGAGATCACCGTGGCCGCACTGCTGAGGAAGATGAACAGGCTCATCGCCTACCTCGCGTTCTTCATCGCGAGGCCGAGATTCTGCAGGTACGCGATCAGCGCGTCCTGCTCGGTCTTGCCCTTGAGCCCGGCCGGGCCCTCGGCGATGTCCTTGTCGGAATACGGGACGCCGACCCGGCGCAGCGCCACCATGCGCGCCTGGATGCCGTCCGAGTCCGCGCTGTTCTTCGCGAGCCACGGGTAACCCGGCATGTTCGACTCGGGCACGACGTCGCGCGGATTGTCGAGGTGCACGCGGTGCCAGTCGTCGGAGTAGCGGCCGCCGACGCGGGCGAGATCGGGGCCGGTGCGCTTGCTGCCCCACTGGAACGGATGATCGTAGACGAACTCGCCGGCGACCGAGTAAGGGCCGTAGCGCTCGGTCTCGGCGCGGAACGGCCGGATCATCTGCGAGTGGCAGTTGTAGCAGCCCTCGCGCTGATAGATGTCGCGGCCGGCGAGCTGCAGCGCCGTGTAGGGGTTGACGCCCGCGACCGGCTCCGTCGTCGATTTCTGAAAATACAGCGGCACGATCTCGACGAGGCCGCCGAAACTGATGAGCAGGACGATGCCCACGATCATCCAGCCGATGTTCTTCTCGAGGAATTCCTGGTTGAGCTTCATCGTGCGCCCCTTACGCGTGCGCCGGCATGAGCACCGGGATCGCCGCGTCGACGGCCCTGCTGCCGCTGACCGTCCGAATGACGTTCCAGGCCATGATCAGCATCCCGGCGAGGAAGAGGACTCCGCCGACCAGCCGGATCGCGTAGAACGGGTACGTCGCCTTCACGCTCTCGACGAACGCGTAGGTCAGCGTGCCGTCGGCATTGACCGCGCGCCACATGAGCCCCTGCATCACGCCGGCGATCCACATCGCGGCGATGTAGAGCACGACGCCGATCGTGGCGATCCAGAAGTGCACGGTGATGAGCCTTACCGACCACATCTCGGCCTTGCCGAACATGCGCGGGATCAGGTAGTACATCGCGCCGATCGAGATGAACGCCACCCAGCCTAGCGCGCCCGAGTGCACGTGGCCGATCGTCCAGTCGGTGTAGTGCGACAGCGCGTTGACGGTCTTGATCGACATCATCGGACCCTCGAACGTGCTCATCCCGTAGAACGACAGCGACACGATCATGAACTTGAGGATCGGGTCGTCGCGCAGCTTGTGCCACGCGCCCGACAGCGTCATCATCCCGTTGATCATGCCGCCCCACGACGGTGCCAGGAGGATCAGGGAAAAGACCATTCCCAGCGACTGCGTCCAGTCCGGCAGCGCCGTGTAGTGCAGGTGGTGCGGACCCGCCCACATGTAGGTGAAGATCAGTGCCCAGAAGTGGACCACCGACAGCCGGTACGAATAGATCGGCCGTCCCGCCTGCTTCGGCACGAAGTAATACATGATCCCGAGGAAGCCCGCGGTCAGGAAGAAGCCGACCGCGTTGTGCCCGTACCACCACTGGATCATCGCGTCCTGCGCGCCAGCGTATGCCGAGTACGACTTCATCGGCAGGAACGAGACGGGCATCTCGGCACTGTTGACGATGTGCAGCACCGCGATGGTCAGGATATACGCGGCGTAGAACCAGTTCGCGACGTAGATGTGCGGCGTCTTGCGCAGCACGATGGTGCCGAAGAACACGACGGCGTAAGCAACCCAGACGACGGTGATCAGTATGTCGATCGGCCATTCGAGCTCGGCGTATTCCTTGCTGGTCGTCCAGCCGAGCGGCAGCGTGACCGCGGCCAGCACGATGACGAGCTGCCAGCCCCAGAACGTGAACGCCGCGAGCCGATCGGAAAAGAGCCGCACCTGGCAGGTGCGCTGGACGACGTAATACGACGTCGAGAACAGCGCGCAGCCACCGAACGCGAAGATCACCGCATTGGTGTGCAGTGGCCGCAGGCGGCCGTAGGAGAGCCAGGGAATGTCGAAGTTGAGCTCGGGCCAGAGCAGCTGTGCGGCGATGATGACGCCGACCAGCATTCCCACGATGCCCCAGACGACCGTCATGATCGCAAACTGGCGCACCACCTTGTAGTTGAACGTCGCCGCGCTCGCCGCACTCATTACATCTGCCCCCGCGTTTTCTGCATATCGTTGGTGCAGGCGTTGCCTGCTGCGCCCGCCGCGCGACGATCCGGCTGCGCCCGCGGCTTGACGTCGCCGCGCTGCGCATCGATTCGACCCGACACCGCTATTTCACCAAACGCGCGATACTAATGGTGCGTATTCCCGCGAAGTTTGACGGAGGTCAAAGGGGTCTGTTGCGTCGAAGCAGGCGCGGCTTCGTCGGCGGGCGCGACGCTTGTGTCGTCGTCGTCGAGAATCCGGTGCGCGGGCCCTTCGAGATCGTCGAATTGGCCGCTTTGCACCGACCACCAGAATCCCGCGCCGATCAGGAGTACCAGCGCGACCGACAGCGGGATCAGCAGGATCAGGATGTCCATCGGTGCCGCATCGTCAAGCGACGTCGCGCCGCATCGATTCGCGCGGCGGCACCTGTTCGGTGCCTGCACGTGCATCTGCTGCGCCTCGAATCCGCGCGAGCCGCAGCGCGTTGCCGACGACGACGAGCGACGAGATCGACATTCCGAGGGCAGCCAGGAGCGGCGTGACGAAGCCGAACGCGGCCGCCGGAATGGCAACGATGTTGTAGGCGAACGCCCAGCCGAGATTCTCGCGCACGACGGTGAGCGTCCACCGCGCGTGCGCGAGGGCGTCGGCGATCGGCAGCAGCGCATCGGCGAGCACGACCACGTCCGCAGTCCACTGCGCGAGCGGCGTCGCGCTTCCGAGGCTGATCGACACCTGCGCCTGCGCGAGCGACGGCGCATCGTTGACGCCGTCGCCGACCATCGCCACCACGGCTCCCCCCGATTGCAGCGCTGCGATCGCGTTACGCTTGGCTTCCGGCAGTGCGTCGCCCCGGGCATCGGCAATGCCGAGCGCCGCCGCCGCGGCGTTCACAGTCGCGGCGCGATCGCCGGACAGCAGCAGCGGCACGATGCCGATCTCTCGCAGCCGCGCGATCAGCGCAGGCGCGTCCGGGCGCAGCGCATCGGTGAGCACGAACATCGCACACAGGCCGCGCGCATCGCCGAGCGTCACGATCGTCGCCGCCGGATCGGAGGCCGCGGCCGCCGTCGGCCACGCAGCGCCAGAGAGCGCGGCGACGAAATTGAACGTTCCGAGGCGCACGACTCTTCCCGCGACGACCCCTTCCACGCCCTGTCCCGCGAACACGCGCGGAAACGCGACCGAGATGGGCGGCGCCGTGCCGGACGCCGCGACAATCGCATGCGCGATCGGATGCTCGGAAACGGCTTCGAGCGACGCGGCCAGCGCGATCGCCGTGTCGGGCGCCATGTCGCCGATCGGGATGGTCCCGGTCAGCGTGAGCCTTCCCGCCGTCAGCGTGCCAGTCTTGTCGAAAACGACGTGCGTTACGCGCGCGAGTGATTCGAGCGCGTCGGCGCGCGCGATCACCACGCGCCGTCGCCCCAGCGCGCCCGCGGCGGCGGCCAGCGCCGCCGGCGTGGCGAGCGACAGCGCGCAGGGGCATGACACGACGAGCACCGCAAATGTCACGGCGAGCGCGCGCGCGGGGTCGAGCTGCCACCAGGCGACCGCCGTCACGACGGCGATACCGAGCAGCGCGACGACGAACCAGCTGGCGACGCGATCGGCAAGGCGGGCCAGGTGCGGCCGCTCCGTGCTCGCGCGCTCCACGAGCCGCTCGATCGACGCCAGGCGCGTGGCGGCGCCCGCCGCGCTGACCTTCAGCACGAGCGCGCCGTCGCGGACGACGCTTCCGGCGAGCACCGTCTCGCCGACGGTTCTCGCGCGCGGCATCGACTCTCCGGTGAGGATCGCCTCCTCGACGCTGGCGTGGCCTTCGACGACGTCGCCGTCGGCGGGAATCGACGCGCCGGGGCGCACCAGCACGACGTCGCCGGGCGCGAGCGATGCCGCGGCGACCGTGGTCACGTCGCGGCGTCCGGGCCACGCGATCAGACGCTCGGCGGTGGCGGGCCCCGCGCGCGCGACGGATTCGATCGCATCCCCCGCGCGGCGACGGGCGATCTGCTCCACGTAGCGCGCGACGAGCAGCAGCGCGATGAACATCGTCACCGAATCGTAGTAGACGGCGCCTTCGCCGCGAAATGTCGCCCACGCGCTCGCGAGGAACGCGGCGCCGAGCCCGAGCGCAACCGGCACGTCCATCCCGGGCCGAAGATGACGCAGATCGCGCCACGCGCCGCGGAAGAACGGCGCCGCGCAATACAGGATCGCCGGAAGCGTCAGCGTGAGGCTCGCCCATTCGAGCAGTCGCCGATGCGCGGGCTCGACCCCGTCGACGCTGATGTAGGTCGGCACTGCGAACATCATCACCTGCATCATCGCCAGCAGCGCGACCGCCATCCGCAGCAGCATCGCGCGCGCCTCGCGCCGCGCCAGCGCCTCGCGCCGCGCGGGATCGTACGGATGCGCGCGATACCCGATCGCGGCGACCGCGCGCAGGATCGTGGACAGCTTTGAGCGCGCAGGATCGAACGTGACGCGGGCACGGCGCGTCGCGAAATTGACGCTCGCGCCGACGATGCCCGGCTGCCGCGAAAGCCACGACTCGATCAGCCAGATGCACGCGCCGCAGTGAATGCCTTCGAGCAGCAGCGAGATCTCGGCCGGCCCGGGCTGGACCGCGCGCACGAACGGCGCCTGCGCGGCGGGCTCGTCCCAGTGCGACCACTCGTCGCGCGCCGGGTCGCCCTCGACCTGCGGGTCGGCGGGCCCGGTGCGCCTGAGGTAGAACCCGTCGAGTCCCGCGGCGTGGATGGTCTGCGCAACGCCGCGACACCCCGCGCAGCAGAAGCTGCGCGGCGCGCCGCTGAGATCCGCACGCCAACGCGCCGGCTGCGGATTGGGCAGTCCGCAGTGATAGCAGTACACCTCGTCCGCCAGCTCGACCGCCGGAGGCTCGCGCGCCGGTTCACGCGATGGATTTGCCGCAATCAGCGAAGAGGAAGCGGGCATCGGAGCAATCTAAGGCGCGGTCCCGAGCGGGTCAATCGGAATACGGGGCCGTCTTGACCCGCGACAATCAGCGATTGATTTCGGTCAACGCCCGGCTGATGATGCAGGATCAGAATGTCTTTGCATGCAAGTCGCTGCCGTTTCCCCGAAAGGAGCGCCTATGTACAAGAACCTGCTCGTGGCCACCGACGGATCGAAGCTCTCGGACAAGGCTGTCACGCACGCGATCTCGCTCGCGCAAACCGTCGGCGCAAAGCTGACCGTGTTCTACGCCGCGCCGGACTACCCGCTGCCCGCGTATGCCGACGGCGTCGTCTACGAACCCGTGTCGCGCAAGGAGTACGCGAAGCTCGCCGCGGAGGATGCGAAGAAAATTCTCGACGCGGCCGCCGCGAAGGCGGCCTCCGCAGGCGTCGGATGCGCGTCCGCGTACACGATCGCCGCAGCGCCCTGGGAAGCCATTCTCGCCGCCGCCAAGAAGCACAAGGCCGACGCCATCGTGATGGCCTCGCACGGCCGCCGCGGCATTTCCGCCGTTCTGCTCGGCAGCGAGACGCAAAAGGTGCTCACGCACAGCAAGCTGCCGGTGATCGTCGTCCGGTAAACGCGCGACCGCTCGATTGCGGGGCGTCGCGTCCCGCGCAGACGAGGGCGCCCGCAAGGGTGCCCTCGCCTTTCCTGACGAGGGGCGTCGAATGCCCGCGGCACGGGACCGCGATCGGGTTACAATCATTTTTTTCCAACAAAAACAGTGCCATGCGCGTATCGACGTTCTATCTGCCCACACTGAAGGAAGCCCCCGCGGAAGCCGAGGTCACAAGCCACCGGCTGATGCTCCGCGCGGCAATGATCCGGCGCCTCGCAGCGGGCATCTATACGTGGCTGCCGCTCGGGCTGCGCGTCTTGCGCAAGGTCGAGGCGATCGTGAGGGACGAGATGAACCGAGCCGGCGCGATCGAACTGCTGATGCCGGTGGTGCAGCCCGCCGAGCTGTGGCAGGAAACCGGGCGCTGGGGCAAGTACGGGCCGGAGCTGCTGCGCCTCAAGGACCGGCACCAGCGCGACTTCATCGTCCAGCCAACGTCCGAGGAGGTCATCACCGACCTCGCGCGAAAGGAGATCAGCAGCTACAAGCAGCTGCCGATCAATTTCTATCATATCCAGACGAAATTCCGCGACGAGGTGCGCCCGCGCTTCGGCGTGATGCGCTCGCGCGAATTCGTGATGAAGGACGCCTATTCGTTCGACGTCGACCGCGCCGCGATGCTGGTCTCCTATCAGGCGATGTACGAGGCGTACGCGCGGATCTTCACGCGAATGGGACTCAAGTTCCGCGCCGTCGCCGCCGACACGGGGCAGATCGGAGGCAGCGCGTCGCACGAATTCCAGGTGCTGGCCGACTCCGGCGAGGACGCGATCGCCTGGTGCCCCGCGTCCGACTATGCGGCGAACGTCGAGCTCGCGGAGGCGCTCGCCCCCGCCGCGGCGCGCCCGGCCGCGGCCGAGGCCATGCAGAAAGTACCCACGCCCGGAAAGGAGACCTGCGAGGAGGTCGCGGCGCTGCTGGGGCTGCCGCTCGCGCGCACCGTCAAGTGCATCATGCTAGCCGTCGATGCCGAGGGTGCCCCGGCGCGCGTGCACATGTTGCTGATCCGCGGCGATCACGCGCTCAACGAGGTGAAGGTCAGCAAGATTCCCGGCCTCGAGAAGTTCCGCTGGGCGAGCGAAGCGGAAATCGTCGCCGCGACCGGCTGCCGGCCCGGCTATCTCGGGCCGGTCGGCGTTTCAGTGGACCTCCCGCTGATCGCCGACCGGTCCGTCGCGGCGATGGCCGACTTCGTCTGCGGCGCCAACCTCGCGGATTTCCACCTTCGCGGCGTCAACTTCGGCCGCGACTGCCGGGAGCCCGACCGGGTCGCCGACCTGCGCAACGTCGTCGCCGGCGACCCGTCGCCCGACGGCAAGGGCGCGCTGGAGATCGTCCGCGGGATCGAGGTCGGGCATGTGTTCGCGCTCGGCACGCGCTACTCGCAGGACATGAACGCGACCTATCTTGACGCCCAGGGTCAGTCGAAGCTGATCGAGATGGGCTGCTACGGCATCGGTATTACCCGCGTCGTCGCCGCGGCCATCGAGCAGAACCACGACGCCAAGGGGATCATCTGGCCGGAGCCGCTGGCGCCGTTCGCGGTGGCGCTGGCGCCCATCGGCTACGACCGCAACGACACCGTGCGCGCCCTCGCCGACCGGCTTCACGCCGAGCTCGAGGCGGCCGGGGTGGAGGTCCTGCTCGACGACCGCGGCGAGCGGCCTGGCGTGATGTTTGCAGACCTCGAGCTGATCGGCATCCCGCACCGGGTGACGCTCGGGGAGCGGGGACTGAAGGACGGCAAGGTCGAGTACCAGGGCCGGCGCGAGACCGCCGCCACTCCGGTGCCGGTCGGCGAGATCGTCGCCTTCATTCGGAGTAGACTTTGCGGTCCCGACGGGGAGGCCGGCTTGGCATGAGGGCAATGCAACGACAATTCGGATCCTGGCGCCGCGCGGTCGCCGCGGCGACGGCGTTCGCGGGTCTCACGCTCGCGTCCGGGGTCGCGCTTGCCGGGGCCCAGGTCGAGGAGCGCCTCGCGCCCTCGGTCGCGACGCTGATGTCGCAGGCGATCTCCGATCGCCCTGTCCCCATCGACTACACGAACCGGATGGAGCTCCGTCCGTGGATCGCGGCGATGTCCCCGCGGCTCGCCGACAAGCTCGGCGACACGAATGCGCGCGAGGAATTCCTGGCAACGGTCCACTACGAGGCGACGCGGGCGGGTCTCGATCCGCAGCTCGTGCTGGGCGTGATCCAGTACGAGAGCAATTTCCGCAAGTACGCGATCTCGCCGGCGGGCGCGCGGGGATTCATGCAGGTGATGCCATTCTGGACCGGCCTCATCGGCAGCGGCGCCAACTACAATCTGTTCCATCTGCGCACCAACCTGCGCTATGGCTGCGTGATCCTGCGCCACTACCTCGACATCGAGAATGGTGACCTCTACCGCGCGCTCGGCCGCTACAACGGCAGCCTCGGCCGCTCCGAGTATCCAACCGGTGTCATCGCCGTCATGAACCGCAACTGGCAATACGCGCCTCGCACCGGCACGTTCCGCGCCGTGTCGGCGTCCATTCCGGCGCGGTGACCTCGCGCGGGACGGCTGGCGCAGCCCGCCCTTGCGGCCGCTTCGCCCCCTCTCCCACCGGCCCGTTGCACTTCGGCTCGCTCATCGCGGCGCTCGCGAGCTGCTGCGACGCGCGCGCGGCGGGCGGAATCTGGCTCGTGCGCATCGAGGACGTCGACGCGCCCCGCACGCGGCGCGGCGCCGAGAGCGCGATCCTCGCAGCGCTCGAGCGATACGGATTCGCGTGGGACGGACCCGTGGTCCGCCAATCGGAGCGCACGGCACTCTACGAATCCGCGCTCGAGCAGTTGCGATCGCATGGCGGCGTCTACCCTTGCGTATGCACGCGGCGCGAAAACGCGAGCGCCCCGGTGGGCGCCGGCGGCGAGCATGTCTATCCCGGGACCTGCCGCGATGGAATTCCGGAGGACCGGCGCGCGCGCGCGGCGCATGCCTGGCGAATCCGGATTCCGTCGGACGCGGCCAACTCCACCGTTGAATTCCGCGACCGGCTGCAGGGCCCGCAGGCGCAGGACCTCGCACGCGACGTGGGTGACTTCGTGGTCAAGCGCGCGGATGGCCTATTCGCGTACCAGCTGGCCGTCGTCGTCGATGACGCCGCGCAGGGCGTCACGCACGTCGTCCGCGGCGCCGACCTGCTCGCATCAACGCCGCGTCAGATCTTCCTGCAGCGGATGCTGGGCCTTGCCGCGCCTTCGTACCTGCATCATCCGGTCGCGCTTGATCGTGGCGGCAACAAGCTCTCGAAGCAGACCGATGCGGCGCCGCTGCCGGACGAGCCGCTGCCGGTGTTGCTCGCGGCCTGGCAATTTCTCGACCAGCCACTCCCGGGGGGCAGCGCACGCCCCGCGTCGATCGAGGAATTCTGGTCGATCGCCGTCGCAACCTTCGATCCGGCACGGCTACCGCCGGTCGTAGCGCTGCCGGCACCACGCCATTTCGGGTGAGCCTGCGCCGAGCGGTATAATTTGCGGTTCCCCCCGCGGCCGCGGCTGCCGCGGCACTTCCGATGCCACCGCCCGAACGGGCCTGTCCATGACCACAATCGTCGCGGTCCGCAAGAACGATGAAATCACGATCGCCGCGGATTCGCTGACGACGTTCGGCGACACGCGGTTGACCGCCGAATACGACCGGACGCCGGAGAAGATCCTGCATTACCGCGACACCCACATCGGGCTCTGCGGGAGCGCCGCGCACCAGCTCGTCTTCGAGAGCCTCCTCGCCAAGCACGCCGACCTCGACTTCTCCACCAAGGCAGGGATCTTCGAGACGTTCCGCAAGCTGCATCCGATCCTGAAGGAGCAGCACTTCCTCAATCCCAAGGAGGAAGAAGACGATCCGTACGAATCGACGCAAGTCACCGCGCTCGTGGCCAACGCGCACGGCATCTTCGGTGTCTACTCGATGCGCGAGGTGTTCGAGTACACGCGGTTCTGGGCGGTCGGCTCCGGCCGTGAATTCGCGATCGGCGCGATGCACGCGCAATATCCGAAGCTCCGCACGGCCGAGGCCATCGCCAGAGCGGGCATCGACGCCGGCGCGACATTCGACCGCAACTCGGGACTGCCGATGACGCTGTACACGGTGGCCTGCAGGCGTTGACGGCTCGCACCGGCGCGTGAATCCCGGCCCCGCCTTCGTCGACGCGCTCGCGCGTTTCGTGTTCGAGCATTCCGCGGTGCGCGGCGCGCTCGTCTGCCTCGACGACGCCTGCCGCGACATCCTGCGCTGTCATCCGTATCCGCCGGCGCTCAAACGCGTGCTGGCCGAGATCGTCGCGGCGACCGCGCTGCTCGCCTCGACGCTAAAGTTCAAGGGCGCGCTGGTCGTCCAGCTCCAGGGCGACGGACCGGTTCGCCTGCTCGTTGTCGAGTGCACCGCGGACCTCGCGCTTCGCGCGATGGCGCAATGGAATGCCGCCGCCGAAGCACTGCCGCCGGATGCGTCGCTCGCGGAACTTGCGGGGGGACCGACGCACGGCCGGCTTGCCATCTCGCTCGATCCCAAGGACGGCGGGCCGATCTATCAGGGCATCGTCACGCTCGAGGCGACGTCCATCGCCACGCTGATCGAGCATTACCTCACCAAGTCGGAGCAGATCGACAGCGCGCTTTCGATCGCGACGTCTGGCGAGCGCGCGCGTGGCCTGCTGCTGCAGCGGCTGCCGAGCGCCGGCGTCGACGACGACGCGACCTGGTCCCGCGCCGCGGCGATCGCGCGGGCGACGGCGCCTTCCGACCTCTTCGTCCCGGGCGGGGCCGAGGCGTTGCTGCGGCTGCGCTTTCCCCACGACGACCTTCGCCTGTTCAAGCCGCGGCGCGCGCGCTTCGCGTGCAGCTGCTCGCGCGAGCGCGTCGCGAACGCGCTGCGGATGATCGGCCGGATCGAAGTCGAGAGCATCATCGCCGAGCAGGGGCAGGTGGGCGTCACCTGCGAGTTCTGCAACCTGAGCTACACGTTCGACGCCGAGGACGCGCTGTCGCTGTTCGACGTTCCCGCCGCTCCGACCGGTGCGGTCCGGCACTGACCCCGGGGCGAGCGACCGCGATGACCGTCTTCGTCCCTCCGCATTTCGCCACGCGCGACCGGATCGCGATCGCGCGCCTGATGCACGACAACGCGTTCGCGACGCTGATCACGCCGGGAGACCCGGAGCCGGCCGTCACGCACCTGCCGCTGATGTGGATCGCCGATTGCGAGCCCAACGGGACGCTGATCGGCCATTTTGCGCGCAAAAATCCACACGTCGACGCGGCCGCGGCGGGCGAGTCGATCGCCATCTTCCACGGCCCGCACGCGTACGTGTCGCCTTCGTTCTACGCGGACCCCGCCGCCAGCGTGCCGACGTGGAACTACGCCGTCGTGCACGCACACGGGTCGATCGTGCTTTCTCCGGATCGCGCCGGGACTCAGGCGATCCTCGACACGCTGATCCATCGCTTCGAGTCGACGCGCGCGGCGCCGTGGCAGCTCGGCCTCGGTCCCGCGCAGCTCGATGCGATGGTCGGCGCGATCATCGGCTTCCGGATGCGGATCAAGCGCATCGACGCGAAATTCAAGCTGTCGCAGAACCGGTCGGACGACGACCGGGCGCGTGTCATCGCCGCGCTCGATTCCGAAGGCTATCCGGAAGCGACCGCGACTTCCGCATGGATGCGCACCTATGCCGCGCCGGCGGACGACGAACGCTGAGCGGCCGCCGCGAGGCATTCGTCGCATCGCTCTCCGATCCCCATGACTTCCGCCTCCGCGGATCCCGGCACGGCCGTCCGTTTCGACAGATGGCTGTGGTCGGCGCGGTTCTACAAGACGAGGAGCCTCGCAGCTCGCGCCGCCGACACGGGACAGGCGCGCCTCAACGGCAATGCGGTGAAGCCCGCGCATGCGGTGCGCGCCGGCGACAGCGTCACGGTGCGCAAGCACGGGATTGTCGTCGAAGTCGAGGTGCTCGCACTCTCCGATCGCCGGGGTTCCGCGAGCGACGCGGCGCTCCTCTATCGCGAATCGGCGGCGAGCGTCCTCGCGCGGGAAGAGGAACAGGCGCGCCGGCGCGCGGCCGCGATGACTGAACCCCGCTTCGCCGGCCGTCCGACCAAGCGCGAGCGACGCAAGCTCGAGGACTTTCTCAACGAGGCGTAGGAAACAAGGTCGACGTCAGCAGAGCTTGAGCGCGCCCAGGTCGAGCAGGAAGTCGGGACTCTGGTATCCGCGCCAGATCGCGTACGCGAGCAGCGCGGCGAGGACCACGCCGATCGTATGCCAGACGGCGCGCGGAATGCTGCGGTGCGCCGTGGCGAGGAGATGCAGCGAATGGCGAGGGGAGCGCACCCCGCCATTCTACGCGCGGCGCCTTGCGTGCCCGTCTACGCGCGAGCCGGCCCGTCGGACTTGATCCCGAGCATCGAGACCGAGGACGACGCCAACACGCCGATCTCGCGCAGCGTCGCCATGACGGAGCTGAAATCCGCGGCGGTGCGCACGTCGGCAATCGGCTTCGCGAGCAGGTTGACCGCCCGGCCGCTCACCACGAGCGGCATGCGCGCCGGCAACTCGGTGCGGAGCGAGCGGATCTCCTGCCCGGCGATCTTGCCGGAGATGCCGCGATCGAAGAGCAGCACGACGAGCGCGACCTTGTATGCGTCGGCGGCGCCCGCGATTTCCTGTGCCGGCACGCCGGCGCCGAGCGTGAGGCAATTGATGCCTTCGGTGAACATCAGGAGCTCGAGGATCGCGAGTCCCAGCTGGTTCGGATCGTTCGGCGGGGTCGCGAGCAGGATCTGGGATGCGTCGCGAGTCGGCCGCACCAGCCGCGTCACGTCGCGCAGCAGACGCTGCGCGAGATCGGCGAAGCGCAACTCCTGGAAATTCTGCATCTCGCCCCGGACGACGTGCTCGTGCACCGCCTCGTTCAGCGGAATGAGCGTGGCCTCGAGGAACCGGCGAAGTCCCTGGCCGACCAGGAGCTTCGACAGATGGTTCTGCAGCTCGCCGACGCGATGCTCGTGCAGCAGTTTGACGGCGGTTCCGATCTCGCTCGGCAGCGGCACAGGGTCCGCGATGGCAATGCCCAGCATCGATTGCAACGCCGATTCGGCGAGCGGAACCACGGCGCCCGCTCGCCAGCCCTCGGACAGCAGCTGCTTGATGAGCTTCAGGCGGGCGACCTGGTCCGGCGGATACACGCGATCGCCGAACGGGTCGCGCAGCGGCGCCGGGAAGCCGTACCGGCGCTGCCACATGTAGAGCTGCTCGCGCCGCAGCCCGGTGATCCGGACCACCTCGCGGATGTGCGCCGCGCCGCGCGGCTCAGTGACGTTTTCGTGCGGCTGCACGGCCGCGGGAGAGATTTCAGTGCGGCGCGCCGGCGCCTTGATCAGGATGCCCATCGTCGTCGTTCCCTATCGTTTTACGTCACTTCAAGTGAGCAATCTGTGCTGCACAAGTATAGTCCAAACCAAGAGGCGCAATCGTTGCCGGGCAACACTTTGCGCCCTGCGAAGTCCGCCTTGACGGATCTCGCGTTGTGCTGCACGGAGCGTATTACGCAGGATGCATGCCAGCCTGCCCGCCCGCCTATTGCTGGCACCCACCGATTGCGCGATCATGTGTGACAACGAGGCGGCGGAGCGGCAGTCGGGATTCCCGGCTGTTTTTTTTCCGGGTTCCTCGCCCCGGCCGTCGACGGGGACCAGATGCGACGCCGCCGGCGCGGCTGGCGACCTGGGTCCGGTTCTTGCGGAGGGTCGCCCGAATCGATCCAAAGGCAAGCGCCCCATGTTCGGATTCGGAAAAAGTTTCAGGGATCCCCTCGCGGACGTGAAGACGGCCGAGCGCTGGCTCGCGTCATTTCCGCCGACGGATCCGCTCGCGATCCAGCACGACGTGCTCGCCGGGCTCGGCAGGCTGACCGAGCGTAGCGCAAACCGCACCCCGCAAGGCCTGGAGGCGGTGTTCCACGTCGACAGCCACACCGAGGAGCTGCGCCGGATGCTCACCGAGCAGTACATCGAGCACGCGGCGCGCTCGTCGCGCATCGAGACGCAGATCTGGCAGTCGCTGTTCGACCTCACGCAGGGATTCCTGATCTGCTACGGCGCGTTCGCGCACGAGCTGACGACGCACGGGCAGAGCAACCGCTGGCAGGCGATGCTGCCGGAGCTGATCGCGCGACAGATGACGCACCTCGGCCACGACGCGAGGATCCGCCATTTCCGCTACGAGCAGTGGATACCGGCGAAATGGGCGGAGCTGCACACGCTGTTCACGCTGGCCTGCTCGAAGCAGATCGAGCGGCAGCCGCTGCCGGTGCATCCGGATGGCGGAGCGACGACGATCGAACACGAATACCTGACCGTGCTCGTGCTGCAGCTCCTCAATTCCGGCAACCTCTCGGCGCGGCAGCTCGAATGGGTGTGGTCGCAGCTCGACGAGTGGTGCCAGCCGCTGCGCCTTTCGCTCGAGCCGCCGTCGGTCAATGCGTTCTATGTCGATCTCGGCAGCCGCACGGGACTCCGGCGGCGCCTGCCCGCGCCGCTAGAAGGCCGCGTGCTCTTCCTCGACACCCGCGGGCTGCATGCGCTCCTGCTGCAGAACGTCGTCGTGATCGAGCAGAAGATCAAGGGGCAGCCGCTCTCGATGAAGACCGCGCGGCGCAGCGAGCAGCTCAATCTGCTGACCAAGCTCGCTTCGCAGGTCGACCCGGAATTCCGGCCGTTCGCGCGCCGCGGCGAGCGCAGCTCGGCCGAGGGCAGCGTCGACGCGATCGTCGGGCTCGCGCGCATCTCGGGCTATCTGCGCGAGGAAGAGCGCGCGCCGA
Organism: uncultured beta proteobacterium; assembly: GCA_963846855.1. Classification (GTDB taxonomy): domain Bacteria; phylum Pseudomonadota; class Gammaproteobacteria; order Burkholderiales; family Casimicrobiaceae; genus CAIWHR01. The sequence goes on along the minus strand of CAWJXK010000008.1, from coordinate 607,754 downwards.
TTCCCGCCTTCGACATCGCGAAGAGCTTCGGGGGCACGATGGAGCTCGCGGTGTTCGGGCGCGCGCGTGACGAGAAGAATCGCCGCCGCGAGCTCGCAACGCTCCGGCTCGCGCAATTCGCCGCGCCGGGAGGCCCCTGGGAGGTCAAGGACGTGAGCCAGACCGGCTTCCGGCTGCTCGCGCCGATGAGCGCCGCCGGCGCGGTCACGCTCGGCACGCTGACGGCGATCCGCCCCAACGGGCAGGTGACGTGGTCGCTCGGCATCGTCCGGCGCATCCGCCGCCTCACCACGGAGCGCGCCGAGATCGGGCTGCAGGTCATCGCGAACGCGCTCGTCAGTGTCGCGTTGCTCGAGCAGCGCAAGGCAGTGAACGAGGAGTATTCGGTCGACGGTGTGCCGACGACGACAAACGGCCGGATCGTGCATGGACTGCTGCTCACGCTGCGCAAGCGTGAAAGCGACCCCGCGGTGCGCTCGCTGATCGTTCCTGCCGTCGAGTACCAGCCGTCGAAGCGCTTCCGGATCGACACGTCGGAGTCCGCGACGGTGCTGAAGCTCGGGCGCCTGCTCGAGCAGCAGCCGGATTGGGTCTGGACCGCGGTCGAGCCGGTGGAAATCACGAGCGTCACCGAACCGACGCGCAAGCCGGCCGCCTGAATTCCGCCACGATGGTCCCGGATCGATACGCCGCGATCCATGCCGCGTACCGGTGGGACGTGCCCGCCGATTTCAACATCGGCGCCGCGTGCTGCGGGCGCTGGGCGAACGACCGCGCGCGCTTCGCGCTCTACTGGGAAGACGAGTCCGGTGCCTCGTCCGCACACACGTTCTGGGACCTCGAGCAGCAGGCGAACCGGCTGGCAAATGCGTTTGCCGCTCTGGGTGTGGGACGCGGCGACCGCGTTGCGCTGGTGCTGCCACAGCGCCCCGAGACCATCATCACGCACATTGCGATCTACCGGTGCGGTGCGGTCGCCGTCCCGCTTTCGTTCCTGTTCGGACCCGAGGCGCTCGCGTTCCGGCTGCAGAATTCGCGAGCGAAGGTCGTGCTGGCCGATCCGCAATCGCTGCCCAACGTCGCTGCAGTCCGCGCGGAGTGCCCGGATCTCGCCGCCGTCATTGGCGTCGCCGGCGCGCGCGAGACGGGCGTCACGCCATTCGGGACTCTGCTGGAGCGCGCGTCATCGCATTGCGCGCCGGTCACCACCGCGTCGGCCGATGCTGCGCTGCTCGTCTACACCAGCGGAACCACAGGACCGCCGAAGGGCGCACTGATGCCGCACCGGTGCCTGATCGGCAACCTGCCGGGATTCACGCACTCGCACGACGGCTACCCGCGCGACGGCGATCTCTTCTGGTCGCCGGCCGACTGGGCGTGGACCGGAGGCCTGATGGACGCGCTGTTGCCGACGCTCTATTTCGGGCAGCCGATCGTCGGCTATCGCGGGCGCTTCGATCCCGAGCGCGCGTTCGCGTTGATCGAGAAATATGGCATCCGCAATTCGTTCCTGTTCCCCACTGCGCTCAAGATGATGATGAAGGCCTTCCCGCGGCCGCGCGAGCACTTCGACGTCAACCTGCGCAGCATCATGAGCGGCGGCGAAGCCGTCGGCACCGCGGTGTTCGAATGGGCGCGCGAGGCGCTCGGCGTCACGATCAACGAGATCTTCGGCCAGACCGAGATGAACTACATCGTCGGCAACTCGCACGAACTGTGGCCGGTGAAGCCGGGCTCGATGGGGCGCGCGTACCCGGGGCATCGGGTCGCGGTCATCGATGACGATGGGCGCGCCGTCCAGGATGGCGAGATCGGCGAGGTCGCGGTGAACCGGATCGCGCCGGACGGGCAGCTCGATCCGGTGTTCTTCCTCGGATACGACGGCAATCCGGAGGGCACCGCGAAGAAATTCACCGGCGACTGGTGTCGCACCGGCGATCTCGCCCGCTGCGACGCCGACGGCTATCTCTGGTATCAGGGGCGCGCCGACGACATGTTCAAGGCGGCCGGCTATCGGATCGGCCCGTCGGAGATCGAGAACTGTCTCGTCCGGCATCCCGCGGTCGCCAATGCCGCCGTGGTACCCTCGCCCGACGAAACACGCGGCAATCTCGTCAAGGCGTTCATCGTGCTCGCCCCGGGCCACGCACCGTCGAAGGAACTCGAGGACAGCCTGCAGCAGCACGTGCGCAAGTTCCTTGCGCCGTACGAATACCCCAAGGAGATCGAGTTCATCGACGCATTGCCGATGACGACGACGGGCAAGGTGCAGCGGCGCGTGCTGCGCGAGCGCGAGCGCGCGCGCAAGGCGGCGGCGCCATCATGAAGCTGCCCGGCCGGCGCCGCGGCCTGCGTCTCGCGCTGCTCCCCGAGCCGGTGGCGATCTGCCGGCTCGCGCCCGACGCGCCGCTGCCCGGCTGGGCGACGACCGCGACGCACTGGTCGATCACGCGCACGCCCGACGAGCTCTCGATCGTCTGTCCCGAGATCGCGGTACCGCGCGATGTCCAGGCGAGCCGCGGCTGGCGCGCGTTTCGCGTCGAGGGCCCGGTGCCGCTCGACCAGACCGGCGTGCTCGCGTCGGTGACCGGCCCGCTCGCCGCGGTGCACGTGTCGCTGTTCGTGCTCGCGACCTACGACACCGACTACGTGCTGGTCCCGGCCGCGCAGCGCAATGCGGCCATCGCCGCACTCAACGCCGCCGGACACGAGATCGTCTAGAAAGCATCTCCCAGCTGCGCGCATCGATCGACGTCTGCGCCTCAATCGGCGAAGCGGTCACTCTTCTCGGCGCATCCGCTCGAGAAATGCCCGGTGCGTCAGCAGCCAGGCAACAGCCGGCACGATGGTCGGCAGAATCAGCGCCCCGATCTGATAGGAGAACGCGATCGCCTCGCGCTGCCACGGCGCGAATCCGGTCTGCGACGCCACGAGCGGGCCGGCGCCGATCGCGATGTCCTTCAGGAAATCCGCGAAGACGCCGAACGCGATGAACGGGAGCATGGCCGTATAGCCCGTCGCGAGGATGCGAAGCCACCTCGGCGTGCGTGCCGCGATGACCAGCGCCGCGAACAGCGGGAGCCCGAACGAATAGAGAAGGCCGTCCACGTCGACGACGAGCTCCGCCGTCTTGCCGGTCACGTCTCCGGGCTTCAGCAGCGTGACGAACGTGAAGTTCGCGGCCGTCTGCTCGACGGCCTTCACGATGTCGGCGAAACCGAATCGCGCAATGAGCTCGAGCAGCAGCTTCACCGGCCAGAGCAGGACCGGCGCAGCGAAGTACCAGGCCGCGAACGCGAGCGGCAGCCAGGCGAAGACCTTGACGAGAAACCGGGTGAGCGGGCTTGCCACGGCGGTCAGCCGGGCACAGGCATCGGTTCCGCGGCCACCGGCGGAAGCGTGCGCACCCAGACGAGCCACACGACCAGCACGTCCAGCATGATCAGGGCCTGCCAGACGTAGAGGTGCGCCCACTCGAACACGCGCAGGTCCCACTGGCCGAGATAGAACAGGCTGATGACACGGATGATGTTGAGCCCCTGCACCGCGACCACGCCGACGGCGAGTCCGATCAGCCGCCGTTTCCAGGACGCCGGGAAGGCGAGGATGGCAGCGACGAGCACGATGGTCGCCTCCACACCGTTGCAGCCTGACTCGATCGAGACCGCGAATCCATTCGCGGTGCTGCGCAGGATCTTGCCGGTTGCCGCGACGTTCGGGTCGAAGAGCGTGACCAGCCACGCGCTGATCGCGGCCAGCGCGTCGGTCCACGGAATGACGAAGTATTCCTGGGCCCAGGGCGTCAGCTCGGCAGCGAAGAGGCCGGCCTGGAGCGCGACGAAGACGGCGAAGAATCGGATCATCGGAGGGCGCCGCACCGCGCGGATTCGCGGCGGCGCGCAAGGCGCAGGTTAACATAGGCGCCGCCCGCGCCCCTCCGCGGATCACGCCCGTCATCGCCGCGCGACATCATGCTTTTCAACAGCTACGACTACCTGCTCTGGTTCCTGCCGGCCGCGCTGCTGGTGTTCTTCGCGCTGGGCGCGCGGCCGCGGCTTGCGCAGGCGTCGCTGACGGTCGCCTCGCTCGTGTTCTACGGCTGGTGGGATCTGCGCTACCTGCCGCTGATCCTCGGCAGCGTCGTCGTGAATTTCGCCATCGCACGCGCGCTGCAGCGACGGTCGTCGCGCCCGCTGCTGGCGGCGGGCATCGCGCTGAACCTGGGGCTCCTCGGCGTGTTCAAGTACGCGGATTTCTTCCTCGCCAACGTCGCCCGGCTGACCGGTGGGGCGCCGCAGCTCCTGCATCTCGTGCTTCCGCTCGGCATCAGCTTCTTCACGTTCACGCAGATCGCGTATCTGGTCGACGTCCATCGGCGCCGGGCACAGGAGCCGGCATTCGGGAACTACGCGCTCTTCGTCACGTTCTTTCCGCATCTGCTCGCCGGGCCGATCCTGCACCACAGCGAGATGATGCCGCAGTTCGCGGAGCGCTCGAACAAGCGACCGCAGGCGGAGAACCTCGCCTCCGGCCTGTTCCTGCTCGCGATCGGACTCGTGAAGAAGGTACTGATCGCGGACACGTTCGCGCCGATCGCCGATGCGGGATTCGGAGCCCCCGGGACGCTTTCGGCGGGGGCCGCATGGATCGCAGTGCTCGCCTACACGATGCAGATCTATTTCGATTTCTCCGGCTACACCGACATGGCGCTGGGCGCCGCGCGCATGTTCAACATCCGGATGCCGATCAATTTCGACTCGCCGTACCGCTCGACCGACATCCGCGAGTTCTGGCACCGCTGGCACATCACCCTGTCGCGATTCCTGCGCGAGTACCTTTACATTCCGCTCGGCGGCAACCGCCATGGCGAGGCGAGAACCGCGGTGAACGTGCTGGCGACGTTTCTGCTGGGCGGCCTGTGGCACGGGGCGGCATGGAGCTTCGTGATCTGGGGCGCGCTTCACGGCGTCGCCCTGGTCGTGTGCCGCCTCTGGTCCCGCCGCGGGGCGCCGCTGCCGCGCCCGCTCGCGTGGGCGACGACCTTCCTGTTCGTCACCGTCGCCTGGGTCTTCTTCCGCGCCACGTCGCTCGACGATGCGATGGCGATGCTCCGCGCGATGACCGGAGCGAATGGCGTCGCGACGGCGTCGGTGGGCGCGTGGCTCGGCGGAATTGCGGCGTCGCTGTCCGACGCGGAGGCGCTTCCGCGGGCGCTGGTGCTGGCACCGGCGCTCGCCGGGCTCCTCGTCGTGTTCCTGCGCAGGAACTCGAATGCGATGGTGGCGTCGTTCCGGCCGACGCTCGGGAACGGCGTGCTCGTCGCCTTCGCGCTGCCCGCTTGCGTGCTCCAGCTCGCGCGCGTGACGCCGTTCCTGTACTTCAATTTCTGACATGGACGACACCGCTCCGCCGCCCCCGTCGCCGTCGCTCGCCGCAAGGTACTGGTTCACCGCCGTCCTCGTCGCCGTGTTTGCGACGCTGCTCGCCGTTGCCGCGTTCAATGCGTGGGTCGACCCGTTTCAGCACTTCCGGACCGCGTCGCGTTACCCGCCCCGCTACTACGGATCGCTGCATCGCTTCGTCGTCCCGGGCATCGTCAGGAACGCGCCCTACGACACGCTGCTGACGGGCTCGTCGATCGTCGAGAACACGCGCAACACGACGATCGGCGCGACCTGCGGCGGCACGGGGCTCAATGCGGCGATGCCTGCGCTCACCGGCTACGAGCAGGGACTCGTCCTGCGCACCGCGTTCGCGACGCACGCGCTCAAGCGCGCGATCGTCGTCGTCGACTTCACCGCCTACAACGGCGCGCCCGACGCGCGGCATCCGCTCGCCGGTCCGCTGCCTTCCTACCTCTACGACGCCAACCCTCTCAATGACGCCCCGTACCTGCTGTCGTGGAGCGTGCTCGTGAAGTCGTGGCGCATCGTCGAAGGCGACACGTCGGAGCGGTTCCGCAGCGATCCCGACGCCCCGTGGTGGTGGGCGGACCAGAAGCGCTTTGCCCGCAGCGAGGTCGTGCGCAACCTCGACCCGCGCGATCTCAACCGGCAGTTCCCGCAACTCTCGCTCGACCTCGCCCAGATGCGCACGAGCTTCGAGCGCAACCTGCTGCCGGTGATGGTGGCGCACCCGGAAACGGAGTTCGACCTGGTCTGGCCGCCCTACTCGGTCGTCGTGTGGGGCGACTACGTGCAGCGGCGCCAGCTCGATGCGACGCTCGCGTTCAAGCGCTACGTGTTCTCGGCGACGCGCGAGCTGCCGAACGTTCGCATCGTCGACCTGCAGCCGGTCGCGGCCGTCACCCACGATCTCGACAATTACACCGATCTCTACCATTTCTCTCCCGCGATCAACGAATGGCTGATCACCGAGGCGTGCACCGATCGCCACCGCGTGCGGACCGATGGGGACGTGGACACACTGGAGCGCGACCTCCGCGCCCAGGCGCGGGCGTTCGATCCCGTGAGGCTCTCCCCGTCGCCCTGAGCGGCAAACGGAGTCCGGCCGGTCTGGCGCGGCATCCGGTGGGAACGCCTGAAATGGGGCTTGCTATTGTTAATGCGAATCATTATCATTTGCATTCATCAGTACGGATCCCGAAAAGCCCCTATGGTTCGCATAGTCATGATCGTGCTTGTGGCCGCCTGTGCGGCCGGTACGGCGCTCGCCGACGACGAGACGTTCGCCCTCGTGATCCAGGACCACCGGTTCGAGCCTGCGGAGCTCGCCGTTCCCGCCGGGAAGAAGGTGAAGCTGGTCGTCGAGAACCGCGACGCCACGCCCGAGGAATTCGAGAGCTTCGAGCTCAACCGCGAGAAGGTCATCGCCGGCAAGTCGTCGGCGACCCTCTGGATCGGGCCGCTCAAGCCGGGGCGCTATCCCTTCGTCGGCGAATTCAACGACAAGACCGCGCGGGGCGTCATCGTCGCCAAGTAACGAACGCAGAGAGTCTCCATGTTCGCCACCGCCGTCATCGTCTTTCGTGAAGTTCTCGAGGCCGCGCTGATCGTGGGCATCGTCGCTGCGGCGACGCGCACGATTCCGGGAAGGAACCGATGGCTCGCCGCCGGCATCGCCGCGGGTCTCGCGGGTTCCGCGCTCGTCGCGCTCGGCACCGACCGCATCGCGGACATGGCGAGCGGCATTGGCCAGGAGCTCTTCAACGCCGCCATTCTCGGCATCGCGGTCGTGATGCTCGCTTGGCACAACCTCTGGATGTCGTCGCACGGCGCCGCGCTCGCGGCCAACGCGCGCGGCGTCGGCAACGCGATCCGCGACGGCCGCCGCGAATGCTCGGTGCTGCTCGTCGTCGTCGGGCTCGCCGTCCTGCGCGAGGGGTCCGAGACGGTGCTCTTCCTCTACGGCATCGCCGCGTCCGAGGGAAGCGCCTCGATGGCGATGCTCGGCGGCGGAATCGTCGGGATCGCCGCCGGCATCGCCGTCGGCTACCTGGTCTATGCGGGACTGCTGCGCATCCCGCTGCGCTGGTTCTTCACGGCGACGGGTGTCCTCGTGCTCTTCCTCGCAGCGGGGATGGCGTCGCAGGCGGCGCGCTTCCTCGTGCAGGCGGACCTCCTGCCGAGCCTTGCCTCGCCGCTGTGGGACACGTCGGGCCTGCTGCCGCAGGCGTCCATCGCCGGCACGCTGCTGCACAGCCTCGTCGGATACGACGCGCGTCCGGCCGGCATGCAGATCGTCTTCTACGTCAGCGTGCTCGTCGCGATCGCGGCAGGCATGGTCCTCGTCAGCCGGTCGGGTTCGCAACCCCGGGCGACGAAAGGTGCATCGTGAAATTGCGTCACGTCCTGCTGCTTCCGTCTTGCGCTCGGCGCCGGCAGCGCCCTCGCCGACCCCGACGATTACGTCTCCACGCCCGCGTCGAGTACGGCGAGAGCGAGATCGACTTCAAGTACGGCGTCGCGACGAAGAAGGACGAGCCCACCGCGCAGGGCGCGAGCCTGGGCGTCGGCTACGGCGTCGACGCGAATGGTGGTTCACCGAGTTCTATCTCAAGGGCATGCGCGAAGGGTCGCGATCGCGCCTTCGACGCCTTCGAGTGGGAGAACAAGTTCCAGCTCACCGAAATCGGCAAATATCCCGATCGACGTCGGCCTTCTCGCCGAATTCGAGCTGCCGCACGATCGCAACGAAGGCAACGAGTTCGTGATCGGCCCGCTGTTCCAGGCGGAGTTCGATCGCGTGCAGGTCAACTTCAACCCGTTGCTCGCGAACATCTCGCGCGCGGTCGACGGCAACGGCACGTACTTCCGCTATCAGTGGCAGGTCCGGCTATCGCTGGCAGGAAGCCCTCGATTTCGGCGCGCAGGGCTTCGGTGAGATGGGCCGCTGGAATCATCTCGATCCGACCGACGAGCAGATCCACCGGCTCGGCCCCGCGATATTCGGCAAGTTCAAGCTCGGCGGACGGCAGGCGATCGTGTACAACGCCGCGTTGCTGTTCGGCGTGACCGAAGGCCTCGCCCGACTACAACTTCCGGATGCAGGCCGAGTACGAGTTCTGACGTGCGCGTCCGGCTAGCCGGTGCCGGTGCGATTGCGCGCGAGCGGCGGATTTTGCGCAAAATAGCGGCGGATGCCGTCGTGCATCGACTCCGCAAAGCGCGCCTGATGGCGATCGCTGCGCAGCTTCAGCTCCTCGTCCGGGTTGGAGATGAACGCGGTCTCGACGAGGATCGACGGGATGTCGGGCGCCTTCAGCACCGCGAATCCGGCCTGCTCGACGGCCGCCTTGTGCAGCGTGTTGATCGAGCCGATCCCGTCCAGCATCTGACGGCCGGCCTTGAGGCTGTCGTTGATCTGGGCGCTCTGCAGCATGTCGATCATCGTGTGCGCGACGACCTTGTCGCGCATGTCGAGGTTGACGCCGCCGATCAGGTCGGCGGAATTCTCCTTCTGCGCGAGCCAGCTCGCCGCCGCGCTGGTCGCGCCGTGCTCCGAGAGCGCGAATACCGACGAACCGCGCGCGGTCGGCACGCGGAAGGCGTCGGCGTGCACCGACACGAAGAGGTCCGCCTGCACCTGCCGTGCCTTCTGCACGCGCGTCGCGAGCGGCACGAAGTAGTCGTCGTCGCGCGTCAGCATCGCGCGCATGTTGCGATCGGCGTCGATGATCCGCTTCAGCTTCTTGCCGATGGCAAGGGCGACGGTCTTCTCGTAGGTCCCGCGCGGACCGATCGCGCCGGGATCCTCGCCGCCATGACCCGGGTCGATCGCGATGATGATCGGCCGCGGCCCCGGCGCGGCGCGGGCGCGTGGGCGCGTGGGATTCGCCGCGACGCTCTTTTGCGCCGGGGGTGGATTCGGCGCAGCAATCGCGGGCGTCTCGCTCCTCGCGTCGGCGAGAAGCGCCATCATCGGGTCTATCGGGGTCATCGGATACAGGTCGAGGATCACGCGATGGCCGAAATCGGCGACCGGCGCCAGCGCGAAGAGCTGTGGCTCGACCTCGGCCTTGAGGTCGAACACGAGACGGACCGATCCCGGTCCCCTCTGCCCGATTCGAATGGCGGCAACGTAGGGATCCGTTGCCTGCAATTTCGTCGGAAGCTGCGCGAGCTCCGGCGAAAGCTCCACGCCGTCGAGGTCGAGCACCAGGCGATGGGGATCGCGCAGCGTCAGCAGCTGATACGCGATCGGCGTCGGGGACTCGAGGATGACGCGCGTGTATTCCTGCGCGGGCCACAGCCGGGCCGACGCGATGTGCGCAACCGCCGACCACGCGGCGCTCGGCACGAGCATCGATGCCGCGGGCAGCGTGATCCAGTGAAAGATCCGCCGCCGCGTGAGCGAGACCGTCAGCGTGCGTCCGCGCGCGATCCGTTCGCCCTCAGCGCGTCTGCGCATCGCCGGCCCCGCGTGCCGTGCGCATCCACGGCGAGATTCCGCCCGGGTTGTTCAGCATCCGATGGATAGGTGAGCACGAGCGCGACATCGGCCCGCGGAAGATGCGATGCGACCCGCTCCGGCCACTCGACGAAACAGACGGCGTCGGGACGGAAGCAATCGGCCACACCCGCAGTTTCCCATTCATCAGGATCTGTGAAACGATAGAAATCAATGTGATAGAAGTATAAGCTCGAAAAGACGTAATGTTCAACTATCGCATAAGTAGGGCTTTTGACAGTGCCCTGCCATCCGAACGCCCGAAGGCACCCTCGGGTGAGCGTCGTCTTTCCGGCGCCCAGCTCGCCCGACAGCGTCACGATCATTCCGCCGCCAAGGCATCGCGCGAGGCGCGCGCCCGCGGCCTCGGTATCCGCGGCAGACGCAAGAAATAGGGGCGGGCTCGAGTTCATGGAATCGCGGCGTGCGGGTTACGCTAGCGCTGATGGCAACTTCTCCGCACGCGACATCCCTGCCATTGCGCGACGAACGCGACGGGAAGGCGCTCGTCGCCGACATTGCGCGCTGGGGCCGCGAGCTGGGATTCGCGGAGATCGGCATCGCCGATACCGATCTCGGGAGCGACGAGGCGAAGCTGCTGCAATGGCTTGCCGCCGGCCGCCACGGCGCAATGGATTATATGGCACGGCACGGCACGAAGCGCGCACGGCCGGCCGAGCTCGTTCCGGGCACGCTGCGCGTCATCACCGCGCGGATGAACTACCTGCCGCCGGGCGCACGCAACAGCGCCGACGTGCTCGCGGATCCGGCGCGCGCCTTCGTCGCCCGTTACGCGCTCGGCCGCGATTATCACAAGGTGCTCCGCGCGAGACTCGAGACGCTCGCCGCGCGGATCCGAGCCGCGTCCGGCGGAGGGGCCTGCCGCGTGTTCACCGACAGCGCGCCCGTGCTGGAGGTCGCGCTGGCGGCGAAATCCGGGATCGGCTGGCGCGGCAAGCACACGCTGCTGCTCACGCGCGAGCACGGATCGTTTTTCTTCCTGGGGGAGATCTACACGGACCTGCCGTTGCCCCCGACGCCCGCAACCTCGGCGCATTGCGGAACCTGCACGGCATGCATTGGCGCGTGCCCGACCGGCGCCATTGTCGCGCCCTACGAGCTCGACGCGCGCCGCTGCATTTCGTATCTGACGATCGAGCTTCCCGGAAGCATTCCGGAGGCGTTGCGGCCCCTCATCGGCAACCGCGTCTACGGCTGCGACGACTGCCAGCTCGCGTGTCCATGGAACAAGTACGCGCAGCCCTCGACCGAGGATGGATTCGCGGTGCGGCACGGTCTCGACGACGTCGCGCTCGTCGAGCTGTTCCGTTGGACGGCCGACGAATTCGACGCGCGCATGCGCGGCAGCGCGATCCGGCGAATCGGCTACGAGCGCTGGTCGCGCAACCTCGCCGTCGGCCTCGGTAACGCCACGTCCGATGCGGCGATCGTGGCGGCGCTCGAGGCGCGCCGGGATGATCCCTCGCCCGTCGTTCGCGAGCACGTCGAATGGGCGCTGGCCCGGCATCGCCCTCGCACGGCAGAATCGGGCAGTGCGGCGCCACGCCCGGCAATGAAACCCTGCGAAGGAAGACGCCATGGGGACACGTGACGAGCGCGTCGACGCCTATATCGCCCGCGCTCCGGATTTCGCGCGCCCGATCCTCGCGCACCTGCGAGCGCTCGTGCATGCGGCATGTCCCGGCGTCAGCGAAACGATCAAATGGGGATTTCCGCACTTCGAGTTCAACGGCATCCTGTGCTCGATGGCGGCGTTCAAGGCGCACTGCGCGTTCGGCTTCTGGCACGGCGCCATGCGCGCCGATGCCGCGGCGAATGCCAAGGGCGCCGCGGCGATGGGCCAGTTCGGTCGCATCACCACCCGGGAAGACCTGCCGAAGGACGCAGCGCTGAAGGCGCTGATCCGCCGGGCTGCGACGCTCAATGCGGCGGGCGTGAAGCCGGCGCGCGCGGCGCCGGCGAGAGCGAAGCCGCCGCCGAAGGCTCCCCCGGATCTCGCCGCGGCGCTGCGCCGAAATCGCGAGGCTCGCGCCCGGTTCGACGCGATGAGCCCCAGCCACAGACGCGAATACATCGAGTGGTTGATCGAGGCGAAGCGCGACGCGACGCGCGAGAAGCGTCTCGCCACGGCGATCGAGTGGATCGCCGAGGGCAAGTCGAAGGAGTGGAAATATCGCGGGAGCTAGGGAGCCTCTGCACCGGCATTCACGCTTGCGCTACTTCTGCCTGATGCGGACGGATGCCTCATTTGGCAACTGAGGCGCGACGAAGATCAGGCCCTTTTCCGGCGCGGCGTCAGCGCACCGGCGCCCACTTCACCAGGAAAGCGTGCACCGCGACCGGATCGTAGGACTTGCCGGATTCGAGCACGCTCGTGTCCTGCGAGTGCAAGAGCCGCCCCGTCGAATCGAGCACGAACAGATGCGGGTAGGCCTCGATCCGAGGCCACCGGCGAAGGAGCGCCTCGTTCGGATTCTCCTTGGAAAAATTGACCTTGAGCCAGACGAAGTTGCGATCGCGCAGCCCGTCGAGGTCGGGATCGCCCGCAAAGAACCGGTCCATGATGTGGCACCAGGAGCACCATTGGCCGCCGACTTCGACGATCACATTGCGGTTGGACGCGCGGGCGATGCGCAACGCTGCATCGAGGTCGTGCGCGGCATCGCGCGCAGGGTCGAAGTCGCGTGGCAGGAGGCGCGAGTCGGCGACGGCGCTGCCCGGCCATGCCGCCAGCAGCGCCAGCATTGCCAGCATTGCCAGGAAAGCCCGACGCGAACGGAGGAAATCGCTCATGGGGTGGATCGCCAGGGGACCGCGCGGATCATAGCGCAATTGCACATGGGGGGGCGAGCACATCCATCGGCGCGCCGGTGTCAGCGTATCAGCTGATTCATCGACACGATCGGGAGCATGACCGCCAGCACCAGCGCGAGCACCACCGCGCCCATCGCCACGATCAGCGCCGGCTGCAGCAGTGCGGCGAACCAGGCGAGTCGCCGCTCCGATTCACGCTCCAGCTCCTCGGCCGCGCGCTCGAGCATCGGCGCCAGTTGCCCGCTCGACTCCCCGTTGGCGACGAGGTGGATCAGGACCGGAGGAAAGACACGCTGCTCCTTGAGGGCGCGCGCGAGCGAGACGCCTTCGCGCACGAGCGCCGCCGCCGCCGTGCCGGCCTCGCGCAGCGGCAGCGCCCACACGACATCGCGTGCGGCGTCGAGCGAGCGCAGCAGGGGTGCCCCGCTGGCCGTGAGGATGGCGAGCGTGCTCGCGAAGCGCGCGGTGTCGATCGCGCGAACCAGGCGCCCGATCACGGGGAGGCGCAGCAGCCGGGCGTGCCAGGCGAGCCGGAACGCCACGCGCCGGTAGGCGACGGCGAATGCGATCGTGCCGAGCGCGGCGCCAGCGACCCAGAACCATCCGGTCGTCCGGACGAAGCCACTGACGGCGATGAGCGCCCGCGTGAGCCAGGGCAGCGTCTGCCGGCTTTGCTGGTACACCGAGACGACCTGCGGGACCACGTAGACCAGCAGTGCGACGATGACGGCGAGCGCAATGATCGTGACCAGCGCGGGATAGATCAGCGCCAGCGTGAACTTCTGCCGCATCGCCTGACGCGCCTCGAGGTAATCGGCGAGGCGCTCCATGACGTCGGGCAGGCGGCCGGTCTCGGCCCCGACCGCGACGAGGCCGCGATAGAGGTCGGAGAACGTGCGCGGCCAACGCGCCAGCGCCGCAGCGAGCGATTCGCCCGAGGCGATGTGGCCGCGCAATGCGTCGAAGACTCCGGCGACGCGCTTGTCGTCGGCCTGCTCGGCCACCGCGGACAGCGCCTGATCGAGCGGCATTCCCGAGCGCAGCAGCGTCGCGAGCTGTCGCGTCGAAAGCGCGAGAAGCGTCGGCGCGATCCTGCGGTAATCGACGCCGCCCGCGGGCGCGTCGGCGAGGCCGGCAGCCTCGATGACCGTCGGCGTGAGTCCGTCGCTGCGAAGCCGATCCCGCACCTGGCGCGCCGATTCGGCGTCGAGGAGCCCGCGCCTCGGCTTGCCCCGCGCGTCGACCGCCTCGTACCGGAACGCGGAAATGGACGACCCCCGCGCGGTCACGCTTCGCGCGTGACGCGCAGGAGCTCGGCGAGCGAGGTGGCGCCCGCCGCGATCCACCGCGCGCCGTCGCGCCGCAGCGGCGTCATCCCGTTAGCGAGCGCCGCGGCGCGCAATGCATGCTCGGGCGCCCGCTCATGGATCAGGCGTCGCATCGCGTCGTCGACGACGATGAGCTCGTAGACCCCGGTGCGACCGCGAAAACCGGTGCGTCCGCACTGCTCGCAACCCTGCGCCGTCGCCACGCGCTGTGCCGCAGGCAGCCCGAGATCCGCGAGCAGCGCCATTTCGCCGCCGGCCGGCGCGGCGTCGGCCTTGCAGGCCGGACAAAGCGTGCGCACGAGCCGCTGCGCGAGAACGCCGAGCAGGCTCGACGCGAGCAGATACGGCTCGACGCCCATGTCGGCGAGGCGCGCCATCGCGCTCGACGCATCGTTGGTGTGCAGCGTCGCCAGCACCAGATGGCCGGTCAGCGACGCCTGCACCGCGATCTGCGCGGTCTCGAGATCGCGGATCTCGCCGATCATGATGACGTCCGGATCCTGCCGCAGGATCGCGCGAAGCGCGCGCGCGAACGTGAGGTCGATCCGCGGGTTCACCTGCGTCTGGCCGACGCCGTCGAGCGCGTACTCGATCGGGTCCTCGACCGTCATCATGTTCGAGCTGCCGCGCGGCAGCCGCGACAGCGCCGCGTAGAGCGTCGTCGTCTTGCCCGATCCGGTGGGGCCGGTGACCAGGAGAATCCCGTGCGGCTCGCGGATCAGGCGATCGATGGCGTCCCGCGTGGGCGGGCTCATGCCGAGCGCGGCGAGATCGAGCTGGGCCGAATCCTTGTCGAGGAGGCGCAGCACGACTCGCTCGCCCGGCCCGGTCGGCAGCGTCGAGACACGCACGTCGACCTGCTTGTCGCCGAGCTTCAGCGCGATGCGGCCATCCTGCGGCAAACGCTTTTCCGCGATGTCGAGGCTCGCCATGATCTTGAGCCGGGAGACGAGCGCCGCGTGCAGCGCGCGCGGTGGCTCGATGACGTCGTGCAGCATGCCGTCTACGCGGAAGCGCACGACCGAGCGGTTTTCGTAGGGCTCGAAGTGAAGGTCGGACGCGCGCTCGCGCAGCGCCTGCAGCAGCAGCGCGTTGATCATCCGGATCACGGGGGCCTGCGCGCCGCTGTCGAGCAGGTCCTCGGCCGGAGGGAGGTCCTGCATCAGCCGCGTGAGGTCGGTTTCGCGGGCGAGGTCGCTCGAAATGCCGGCGGCGCCCGACGCCGCAGTGTTATAGGTCCGCGCGAGCTCGGTGGCGAACCGCTCGGGATCGACGGCGCGCGTCACGAGCGGGCGCTGCAGCACGCGCTTCAGCTCGGCGATTCCCTCGACGGTCGCGTCCGGCCGCGTCAGCACCACGATCGCGTCGCCTTCCTGCGCGAACGCGAGGACGCCGTGCATCTTGGCGAACGAATACGGAATTCGCGCGAAGGGCGCAGGTGACAAAGCGCGCGCGAGTGCGGGATCGGCGGTCATTCGGATCGGCGCCGAGTACGCCCTACGGCGCCTTCGGCGGCGGCTCGGTCACGCTTCCCGCTCCCGGTGAAGGAGCGGGCGACGGAGCGGGTGCGCTCGGCATTACAGGCGCCCCAGGGGTGCCGGTCGACGGTGCCATCGGCGCCACGAGCGGCGCGCCTCCCGGCAGCGTGCCGGACGGCGAGAGCTGCGGGTAGGTGGGATCGTTCCAGTAGATCCGCGGCGGCGGATTCAACTTGTTCTGCTCGCCGATGAGATAGTCGTAGCGGTCCTGCGTGACCTCCACTGCGCCGGTCGGTCCCCGGACGACGGTGGGCTTGATGAAGATCATCAGATTCGTCTTGGTCCGCTGCCGGTTGTTGTAGCGGAAGAGCGCGCCGATCAGCGGCAGCTCGCCCGCCAGCGGAACGGCGGAATTGTTGTCGGTGAACTGGTCCTGGATGAGCCCGCCCAGCACGACGATCTGGCCATCCTCGACGGCGACCGACGATTCGATCGACCGCTTGTCGGTGATGATGCCGGCCGGATTGTTCGTGCTCTCGACGCGCGAAACTTCCTGATAGACGACGAGACGGACGCTTCCGCCCTCGGTGATCTGCGGCCGCACGCGGAGCGTGATGCCGACGTCCTTGCGCTCGATGGTCTGGAACGGTGACACGGTGGGATTCGCGGCGGTGGTCGTGTACTGGCCGGTGATGAACGGGACGTTCTGGCCGACGACGATCTTCGCCTCCTCGTTGTCGAGCATGAGGAGCGTCGGCGTCGAGAGAATGTTGGCGTTCGCCTGCGTCTCGAGCGCGCGGGCTAAGAAGGCGAGGTTCGCGATCTGCCCGATCCCCGGAATGGTGACCGTGCCGTTGAGGATGCCGGCGTTGAGGCCCTGTGCGAGGTTCGAGAGATTGAGCGATCCCGTGATGATGTTGCTCGTCGGCGAGGTGTTCTGCGGATTGAAATTGGTGCCGCCGAAGCCCTGCACGCCGCTCTTGCCGATGCCGGAGAGCACCTGCCACTGGATGCCGAACTCGGCCGCCTTGTCGGCGCTCACCTCGACGATCAGCGCCTCGACCAGCACCTGCGCGCGGCGGATGTCGAGCTTCTCGACGATGGCGCGCAGGTTGTTGTAGACGGGCTCGGGGGCCATGATCACCAGCGCGTTGTTGGCGATGTCGGCCTGGATCATCGCGCCGCCCGCCGCGAACGCATTGGGGCCGAGCGCCGGCGCCCCGCCCTGCACCGCCGACGCGACGCTCGCGAGCGGCGCCGTGCCCATGCTGCCGGTGGCCGTTCCGTTGTTGCCTGAGAGCGTGGACGACGGCAGGCCCTGCGTCACATCGCTTCCGCCCGCGAGGAGCGAACGCAGCGTCTGCGCGACGCGCGCCGCCTCGGCGTTCCTGAGGTAGATGATGAACATGTTGCCGCCCGGGCGCCCCGGCGTGTCGAGATCGGCGATCAGTGCCTTCACCCGCGCCAGTCGCGCCGGATTCTCGGCGCGCAGCAGGATGCTGTTCGAGCGCGGGTCCGCGATGATCGTCACCCGCTGCTGCGCATCGGCGGGCACGCCGCCCGGCGCCGCAGTGCCCTGGTCTCCGGTCAGCTTGGTCAGCATCGTGACGAGGTCGATGGCGGAGGCATATCGGAGCGGCACCAGCACCGGCTCGCCCGCCGGCGGCTGGTCGAGCGAGGCGATGATGCGGTCGATGCGCTTCAGGTTGTCGGCGTAGTCGGTGATCACCAGCGCGTTGCCGTTCGGGTACGCGGCGATCGTGTTGTTGGGCGTGATCAGCGGCCGCAGGATGTTGACGATCTGTGCCGCGGATTCGTACTTGAGCGTGGTGACCTGGGTGACGAGGCGATCACCCGTCGCGCTGACCGGCCCGCGCGTGACGGTCCCGCCATGCTGCTTGGCGTCGGCCTCGGGGACGATCTTGACGACGCCGTCGGATTCGATCGCCGCATAACCCTGCAGCCGCAGCGCCGAGAGGAAGGTCGGATACACGATGTCGCGCGGCACCGGGCGCGCCGACGTGATGTTTATCGTCCCCTTCACCCTGGGATCGACGATGAAATTGCGGCCCGTGATTTCGCTGATCGCGCGGACGACGGCGTCGATGTCTGCGTTGACGAAATTGAGAGTTACCGTATCGTCGGCCGCCCGCGCCGTTGTCATGGCCAGCGCCGCTGCCACGAGGAACGCCGCCGCCAGCCCGGCCCGGAGCATCCGGGCGAAGGCGAAGAATCGGCCGCTGCGGCCGGCAGGATTCGTACTAGAGTTCAATGCGTCGCCCGGTGCCGGCTGCAGCTTACCGGATGTACCGGCACGGCCGTTCCAGCCGGAAAAGGTTGCAAAACGATGCCCAAGGCTGCATTTTCGCGTTCGCCAGCCGTTTTCGGGAATATAGCACGCGCTCCCGCCGCGCCCCGGCTCCGTTGGGGACATGAACCGCGGTGAATCCGAAGGGGGCGCTCGTCGCATCCAATCCGGTGAAGCCCACCAAAACCGGAGTTCGCATGAATAACCGCACCCTGGCCCGTTCCGCTCCGACCAGGCATTTTCGCCGCCTCGTCCTGGGCACGGCGTTGCTGCTCGCCCTCACCGTCTGGCTCGTGCCGCGCAGCCCGGTGGCGTTCGCACAGGACGCGAAGCCGGCCGCCGGCGCCGCGCCGGCCACGCCGGTCCCTCCGGCGCCAGCGTCCGCACCCGGCAAGGCCGCGACCAAGGACACCAACGCGAAGTCGTCGGTTTCCGCCAAGATCGACGTCAGCACCGACAAGGCGGGCAACTCGACCGTCACCATCGAGAAATCGGGGTCCGGCCCCTCGACCGACGCCGACGTCAACGCCGAGGATGACAGCGGGCCGGTCATCGGCATCGGCCCGGGCAAGCACGGCAAGAAACACGTTCGCGTCGGCGTCTTCGGCGACGAGCACGAGTACAACTCGTTCGACGAATTCGCGCACACCGAGCCGGGGCTCGCGTTCATGGTCGTCGCAATCGTCGCGGTCGTGTTCCTGTCGCCGGTCCTCGCCATCGGCCTCATCCTCTGGTATCGCATGCGCAAAGCCAGGATGCTGAACGAAACGATGCTGAAACTCGCCGAGAAGGGCATCGTTCCTCCGGCCGAGGCGCTGGGCGCGCTCGCCGGCGGCAACGCTGCGGCCGCGATTTCGGCCGGGCCGGCCAGTGCGCCGCTCTACGAGCAGGCGAAACAGATTCGCCGCCGCGCCGCCTGGTCCGACCTGCGCAAGGGCGTGATCCTCGCCGGATTCGGCCTCGGCCTCACCTTCTTTTCAATCCTCGACGACGGAACGCCCAACAGCGTCGGGCTCGTGCTCCTCTTCGTCGGCGTTGGTTATCTCATCCTCTGGTGGTTCGAGGAGCGGCAGCTTGCTCCCGCCGGCACGGCCGCGGGCACCGCGCCGCCGGTCGGTCCGCCCGCCGGGACGAACGGAAGCGCATGATCCACCGATGCCGCCGGTCAGCGATGCCGAACTTATCGCCAGAGTCGTCGTCGTCGATGACCGGCATGCCTTCTCGGAGCTCGTGCGCCGGCACCAGTCGGCGGTCCGTGCGACCTTGCGGCGGCTCACCGCCGGCAACCACGCGCTCGCCGACGACCTCTCCCAGGACACGTTCATGCTCGCTTACCGCAACATCAAGTCGTTCCGCCAGGAAGCGCAGTTCTCGACGTGGCTCTACCGCATCGCGACCAACGCATTCCTGGCCCATGCGCGGCGGCGCAAGGAGGAACTCATCGGCGACCGGACCGAACAGGTGCCCGACGAGGATCCGGACGATGCCGGTGAATCGGCCGGCGGCGAGAGCGACCACGCCGCGGGGACGGGGCTTCGGATCGACATGGAGCGCGCGATGGCCGTGCTGACCGACGCGGAGCGCGCCGCCATCATCCAGTGCTACCATAATGACCTGTCGCACGAGGAGGCTGCGTGGGTGCTGAGCTGTCCCGTCGGAACCGTGAAGACGCACATTCTGCGGGCCAAGCAGAAGCTGAAGGCCCGACTGGGTGCGTGGGCGCCCGAATAGAGCGGAGCGAAACATGACCGACTGCCTCATCACTGCAAGCGACGCCGGCGACGACTGGCTCGACGCGGCGTTGCGCCAGGACGGCCTCGCGCACCGAGCCGGCTACCTCGACGATGACGGCTTCACCGCCCGGGTGATGGCCGGCCTGCCGGCGCCCGCGACACTGCCGGCATGGCGCAAGCCGGTGCTGGGCGTCCTGTGGGGCGCGGCGGGCATCGGCATCGCACTCGCATTGCCCGGCACCGCGATCGACATCGTGCACGAGGTCGCCCGCGTATTCGTGCATCCGGTGTCGACGGCGCAGATCGTCGCGGGAGTGGTTATGCTGGGCGCCGCGACGTGGGCGGCCGCCGCCTTCGCGCTGAAGCACGACTGAACGCGCGGATTGGAATGAAGAACGGCCGCCCGCGGGCGGCCGTTCTTCATTGCATCGTCCGTCGCGTCAATCCTTAAGCGTAAAGTTGACATCGACCTCACCGACGTACTTTTCGCCTTCCGCGCGGAATTTCCAGGTCTTCAGCGCCATGATGACTGCACGGTCGAAATATCTCGCCGGTTGGGCGCTGACAATCGTCACATCGGTAACGTTGCCCTGCTCATCAATCTGGAGACGCGCGACGACCTTGCCCTTGGTGATGTTGTCCTTGATGGCCGCCGTCGGATACTCCGGACTTTCACCGGCGATGCGCGTTACACCGCGCCGAATCGCGGGCTTGGGCGGCGGCGGGGGCGGGGGCGGCGGCGCGATTATGTGCGGCTCGGTCGGGGGCGTCGCGGTCACCGCGGAGATCACCGGCGCCGTGTCGGTCGACACGACCGGAACGTCCGGCGGCGGGACGTAGGTCTCCACCGGCTTCTGCTTCGGCGCCTCGACGATCTTCTTCGGCGGCGGCGGCGGAGGCGGCGGCGCCTTGAGCTCCTCGATGATCGTCGCGGTGAGCGGCTTCTTGATCACCTCGACGGCCTTCCGCGCGAGCCCGGTGACGAGCGCGTAGATCACGAAAAGGTGAAGCAATACGACGAACGTGATCCCGATCGCGTGGCGGGTCGGGTCTCTTTGCTGCCGTGCGTAGTCCATCTGTATTTGACTCCAGTGCCGCGCCTTGGTGCCGCTGCCTGCTACTCGTTCACGAACTGCTCGCTGCCGACCAGGCCGATCTTGGTGAGTCCGAGCCGCTGCGACGACGCCATCACCGCGGCAACGATTTCGTACTTGGCGTTCTTGTCGGGGCGCAGATGCAGCTCCGGCTGGACGGCCTGGCCGGCGGCCTCCTTGAGCCGTGTCTCGAGCGCCGTCCGATCCGGGACGATCTCGCCGTTCCACCAGATCCGGCCGTCGCCGTCGACATCGACGTTGAGCACTTCCGGCGGCGTGAGCGGCGGCGGCGGATTGCCGGTCGGCATGTTGAGATTGACTGCGTGCAGCTGGATCGGGATCGTGATGATCAGCATGACGAGCAGCACCAGCATGACGTCGATCAGCGGCGTCGTGTTGATGTCCATCATGACTTCCGGCTCCGGCGAATTGCTTGCGCCTACGCTCATGCTCATGCGCGGTTCCTCATGCTGTTGCGGTCATCCGCCGCGCACCGGCGGCTCGGTGATGAATCCGACCTTGGCGATGCCGGCGCGCTGGCATGCGTAGATCACGCGGCCGACGCCGTCGTAGCGCCCGGTGCCGTCACCGCGGATCTGGACCTCCGGCTGCGGCGTCAGCACCGAGACCTTCTTGAGGCGGTCGATCAACGCCTGCGTGGACTGGATCTGCAGTTCGTTCCAGTAGATGCGGCCCGCCGCGTCGACCGAGATCACGATGTTCTCGGGCTTCGTCTCGCGGATCTCGTTGCGCTCCTTCGGCAGCTGCACCGGGATCGACGTCGTGACGACCGGGATCGTGATCAGGAAGATGATCAGCAGCACCAGCATCACGTCGACCAGCGGCGTGGTGTTGATCGTCGAGATGGTTTCGTCGCCGCCACCCTCCGGCGGCCCGACGCTCATGGACATGGTTCAGCCCCGCACTGCCGGACTCGGCGCTGAAAGGAGAACGGCGTGCAGGTCGGCGCCGAAGCCGCGCACGTTGTCGAGCGCCGACTTGTTGCGGCGAACGAGCCAGTTGTACCCGAGCACGGCGGGAACCGCGACGGCAAGACCGAAGGCCGTCATGATCAGCGCTTCGCCCACCGGACCCGCGACCTTGTCGATCGACGCCTGTCCGGCGATGCCGATCGCCGTCAACGCGTGATAGATCCCCCAGACCGTGCCGAACAGCCCGACGAACGGCGCGGTCGAGCCCACGGTGGCGAGAAACGCGAGGCCATCCTGCGTGCGGCTTGCCACGTTGTCGATCGCGCGCTGAATCGACATCGTGATCCATTCGTTCATGTTGACTCTCTCGAGCAGACCGGTGTGCTTGTGCGACGCTTCGATGCCGGTTTCGGCGATGTAGCGGAACGGGCTGTTCTTCTTCAGGCCCTCGGCCCCCTTGACCACCGACGGCGCACTCCAGAATGTCTTCTCAGCCTGGCGCGCGTGCTTGTTCATCTTGTATTGCTCGTACACCTTGGTGATGATGATGTACCAGCTGCCCATCGACATGACGACGAGGATCCCCAGCGTAAACCGCGCGACGATGTCGCCGCCCCGCCAAAGGGCCTCGAGGCCGTACGGATTGTCGACCACTTCGGTCGCGCGCATCGAGGGGCCGGCAGCCGGCGCGGGCGCGGCAGGTGCTGCGGCAGCAGGCTCGGCGGGCGCGGCAGCGGCCGGCGCGGCGGCGGGTTGCGCCTGCGCCTCAGCGACCTGCGGCAGGGCCGTCAGGGTCGCGGCGAGGGACAGGACCGCGGCCAAGGTGGCCAATCGGGTCATCTTCAGCATGGTGTCTCCAGGCAATAAACGATTCAGTCAGAAAACCGGGTTACGGACCGACAGTTCGGACGATGCACGCGTCGGCGGAGGGTAATCCGCCGGCCGCCAGGCAGGCTGTTGTTTGCTCGCACCCTGATCCCCGGATGCGCCCGGCACTGCCAGTTGCGCCGTGGCTACGCCACCCCAAGAAACGGCCTCCGGGGAAATGCGGAGGCGTGAGGGCGAAAACACCAAAACACATTGGCCCCGCAGTGTGGCGGGGCCAAGCTTCGTCGGAAAACCGCGGGATTTTACACGATCGCCAGTCGTTGTCCAACCCGGCCATATCGGCGGCGCCTGTCGGGCCGGCCGCGGGTCGAGTCCACCGGAGACGGTGCGGGACATTGCCGCGGAACCGGGCGGGGTACGTCGCTATTGGACCAGCGGGAACGCTTCGGCGATCGTGTAGAGCTGCATCGCGCGGATCTGCGACTCCACCTGCAGGTAGCGCGCGGCCTTCTTCGGCGGCAACGCCCGCATCAGCTTGTTCTGCATCTTCCGCCGTGCCCTGACTTCGGTCTCGTCGGCGCTGATGAGCTCGTTGGCGAGCTGTTTCGCGTACAGGTCCGACATCGGCCGGTCGCGCGCGATCAGCCCCTCGAGCGCCGTGTTCCGTTTGCGATTGGCCAGGTCGGTGTCGAGCTGGTACGCATCGTATATCGGCCAAAATTTCTTGGCCTCGGCCGGCGTCAGGTTGAGCACCGAGGCGACATAGGCCTTCTTGTCGGCCTTGACGGCCTTCTTCAGCGCCTGCAGGTCATTCGCCGGGGCGTTGTCCGCAGCTCCGGCGAGCGGTGTTGCGAGCATGGTGGCGGCAACAAAAACGGCGGCCAGAGTTCTCTTCATCGTCGTCCCCATGGTGTCGTTGCGATTCCCTGACCGGCCCGCGCATTCGCCGACGCGGCCGCGCCGATCGGTGTCGGCGCATCGACCCGGGCGGGTCTGCCGCGACGACCATCGCGCGACCGGCAGCATGCGGATATTTCCCCCGGCCCCCGGACCCCCCGCGGAGCCATGTGTCTTTTAGCACATCGGCGCCGCGGTGGCGATGGATTCGCCCGCGCGCCGGCGGTTTTCCGCGATCCCGCCGACAACCGACCTGCTGGCGCGCGAATTCCGTGATGTAATTCGGGCGGGCGGCCGCACGCGAAGCCGCCATGGCGACGCGGTTTCAACATCCTTCGAGATCGCAAGGAATCCCTGATGCGAACGTTCCTTCTTGCTTCGATCCTCGTACTCACGGCCGGGACAGCGCATGCCGATGCCACGCGCGACGCACTCGCCGACTTCGTGAAATGCGCGGATATCGCCGACACGGCGAAACGGCTCGAATGCTTCGACGCGGCCACCGTACGCGGCAAGGCCGCCCTCGCCGCACCGGTGCCGACACCGCCCCAGGCGAAGGAGAAAAGCCTGCTGGACTGGTTCGGCTTTTCGAAACCGGCCCCGGTGACCAAGCCCGAGGATTTCGGCAAGCCGGCGCCCGAGCCCGGCCCGGGCGAAGTGACCCAGATCACCGGTACCGTGCTCGAATTTGCGAAAACGGCACGAGGCAAGGCCGTCTTCATCCTGGAAAACGGCCAGGTCTGGAGGCAGCTCGACAGTGACAGGACGGAAGTGCAGCCGCTGCCTCAGGGCGTGGCGATGAAAGTCACCATCGAAACCGGCGTCCTCGGGAGCTACAACCTGACGATCGAAGGAAGGAACGGACTCGTCAAGGTTTCCCGGCTGAAGTGACTCGCCGACTTTGCAGCCCATCCAATGGGCTGCCCCGGGGGCGGCCGGCCTCCGGGCCCGGGCTCAGGGACGCGCCTGAGCGGTCTTCCGCGTCCCTGCCGTCTCGAACTCCATGGCACAATTCGCGGCCCACTGCCTGAACAGGGCTTCGAACCAGAACAGATTCGTGACGCTGTTCGCCCTGTTGTTCAGCCGGATCTCGCGCGCCATGTCACGATCTACGACGCGTGCGAGCAGAGCTCCTGTCACTGAGTCGCGCACGTCGAGCCGAAGCGTCGCCTGCCCTCCGTCCCTTACAATCGCAGCTTGAATTCCCGGCGCCGGCACGTCCGGAGCGTTGACGTAGAGGTCGGTAACGCTGGGGGACAGACGCAGCACGCCCTCACCCGGTGCTGCTGCAATTTCGTAGCCCCGCGACTCGAAGGTCTCGGCGACGACGGTTGAAAGACTCACGGCCGCTTCGTCGATGATCCGCTGCGCGTCCTCAGGCATGAGCCAGCGCTGGACCCCCCGCTGGGCGTTGGTGTCCTTCAGCCAGTCCTTCTTGAACGCGGCTCGGCCGGGGTCAACGATGATCTTGTGATAGCGGGACAGATCATTATCCGGTCGCAGATAAAGCTCGCCCAGATTCCGGGATTGCACGGCAACGAGTCCGTCGCTCGTTGCCGGGACGGCAGCGTCTTTCGGGGCCGCGAAAGCCGACCCCGCGAGCGTGGTGAGCAACAGGACGAAAAGCGTGGTGCGGTTCATGGTCGGCCCTCCTCGTTCACCTCAAGCTATCATGTGAACATTACTCGCGCGTCGATTATTCGACGACTCGCGACAGAAAGATGTTCCGCCGCCGCCGTGTCCGGGTTGAAGGTTCCTGACGCGAGATTGGCGCTTCGTGAGGTTCTCGATGTTAGTCCGCCCGCCGCGCGAACGCCAGCAGGGCCGGAAAGAGGCGTGAAGGATTCCCATTTGGCGATAGAGCGACCCAATTCGATTGCCGATGACCTGCTGGCGCAATTGCCCACGTCGCCCGACGCCTATCCGCAAAAGCTTGACCTCATTCGCGAGGTGGTCTTGCTCGTACGTTTCGACGCGGCGGCCTATCGCGCCGCAAGTTTCCTCGACGACCGCATTCTGAGCCCGGTCACGCAAGGCGCGTGGCTGCCAATCGGCGGTGTCGCCAACGCCGCGCGCCGTGTGACACGCAGCCATGCCGTCCATTTCATCTTTCATACGGGCCACGTCGGCTCGACCCTGCTCAGCCGGCTGCTCGACGAGACGGGAGAGGTGCTGTCGTTGCGCGAACCGTTGCCGCTCAGGACGCTGGCCGACGCCCATGACCTGTTGGGCCAAGTCGACTCGCTCTTGAGCAACGATGCATTCGAACTCGCGCTCGCCATGTTCCTGCGGCTCTGGAGTCGCGGTTATGCCCAGACGCGCAGCGTCGTCGTCAAAGCGACGAGCAGTGCCGGGCGCCTGGCCGCGCCGATTCTCGCCGCAAGTGAAAGCTCTCGCGCAATCTGCATGAACCTGCGCGCCGAATCCTACCTGGCGACGCTGCTGGCCGGACAGAACTCACCCGTCGATCTGCGCGGGCACGGGCCGGAACGCATGCGGCGTTTGCAATCGCGTGTCGGCACGCCTCTCGCGCCTTTGCACACGTTGTCGATCGGCGAACTGGCGGCAATGAGCTGGCTATCCGAATCCTGGACGCAACGCGACACCGTGAAGCGGTTCGCCGGCAGGGTCATCGCGCTGGATTTCGACGCATTTCTTTCGAACGTGGCTGACAACATGATCCGCATTCTTGACCATTACGAGCTGCCCGGTCACGACCGCTATCTCTCCGAGGTGGAGCGCAGTCCGGTGCTGACGCGCTATTCGAAGGCACCCGAATATGGGTACACACCGAATATTCGTGCGGAAGGCCTGCGTGTCTCGCGCCGTGACAACCACGCGGAAATCCGTAAAGGAATTGACTGGCTCGAACGGCTGAGGAGATCCGACAATGGCGTCGCCGAGGTCGTCAGCGGCATCGGCATTTAGATTGTCGACGACATGCGCATCAGATTCTGGCGTGCGACATCGAGTCCTACGCGGTTTTCACGTTTCATCGACAGTCCTTCCAGCACGGCGATTTCATTGAGCTCGCAGACCTGCGACCGCCGGTGTTCGTCGGCGATTTTGCCGGCCGCTCTGTTGGAAACGCAATCCTGCGCCGGACTCTGCAAGGTTCTCATGTTATTTGCTATGCTTTCGTCCGCAATCCGGCGTCGGAGGCGAAACCGCCGGCGACAATCTGAATCTGCTCACCATGCCCATGCCACCCATTGACGCGCGTGCGCTCGCGCAGTCCGGAGTCGACGCGCTACGCACGGGTGATGCTCGCACGGCGCGCGAGTCATTCGAAAGGATCGTCTCTTCAGGTCGGGCCGATGCCTCCAGTTACATCGGCCTCGCCTATGCTTGCCGTCGCCTCGACGACAGGATGGCCGCGCTCGCCGCCGTCGACAAGGCACTGGCGCTCGAGCCACGCAACTTGCGCGCGCTGATGTTCAAGGCCGACCAGCTGGCGGAGTCGGGGGACGCGCGCGGCGCGTCGTCGTTCTACCGATTCGTTCTCCAGATCGCTCCGCCAGCCGACCAGCTGTCGGTTGAAATGCGCGACGAAGTGAACCGGGCGCAAAGGATTTGCGAGCGTCATGCCGCTCAATTCGAAGCGTTCCTTCAGGACCGGCTCGTCGCCCAGGGCCTCGTCGAAGGGCGATCCGCCGGGCGGTTCAGGCACTCTCTCGACATTCTGCTGGGAAAGAAGACGATCTATTTCCAGCAGCCGCGCACCTATTTCTTCCCGGAGCTTCCCCAGATCCAGTTCTACGAGCGGGACGACTTCCCGTGGCTCGACCCGGTCGAGGCGGCCACGGCGGACATCCGCTCCGAGCTCTCCGAGGTCCTCAAGGGAGAGTCCGCGTTCCGACCCTATGTCCAGAACGACCCAAAGCGTCCGCGCAAGGAACAAAGCGGGATGGCGGACAACCCGGACTGGGGCGCCTTCTACTTGTGGAAGGACGGCGAGATCGTGCCCGAGAACGCCGCCCGGTGCCCGCGGACCATGAAGGTCATGGAGGACGTTCCGCTTGCCCGGGTGAAGAACCGCTCGCCGTCGGTTCTTTTCTCCCTGCTGCGCCCCGGCGCGCGGATTCCGCCCCATTCGGGTCTCGTCAATACCCGCCTCATCTGCCACCTTCCGTTGATCGTCCCGCCGGACTGCGGCTTCCGGGTCGGCAACGACACGCGCACGCCGGTCGAAGGCAAGGCGTGGCTGTTCGACGACACGATGGAACACGAGGCCTGGAACCGCAGCGACCGGACCCGCGTGATACTTCTGTTCGAAGTCTGGCGTCCGGAGCTCACCGAAGCGGAGCGCGGGCTCGTCGCTGCCATGTTTGGAGCGATCGACACCTACAGCGGCGAGAAGCCTGCATGGTCGATCTGACAACCCCAACGAGAAAACCAATGCAGAACACTCAGGGAGGATCGCCCGAAATCAATGCCTTGGAGGCGCAGGCTTTCCACGCCGCACAAGCCGGGCGAGAGGACGAGGCAAAGCGACTTTGGAGGCGGATCCTCGAGATCGACCCCGGGCATCCCCGAACCTTGATGGCACTCGGCCAGCGGGCCTTCCGCCAAGGGGACATGCAGTCCGCCCGCGTGGCGTTCCAGCGCCTCGTGGACACCGATGGCACGGACGCCCAGCAATGGATCCATCTTGCCGTCACCTGCCGGAACCTCAACGACGAGCCGAGCGAAGAAAGCGCGATTCAGCACGCGCTCAGCCGTGATCCCAGCGACCTCGTGGGCCTGCTTCTACGCGCCAACCTGCTCGAGCGCCAGGGAAAGACGCACCAGGCGGCGCGGGCCTACGGCGCCGCGGCGATTGTCGCTCCCCCCGTCGAACGCCTGCATCCCGAGCTGCGGCCGTCCGTCTCGCAGGCGCTGGCGCACGTGCAGAAATACAACCAGGACATCGGGACCTTCCTCGATCAACATCTCGATTCACACCTCGCGCAGTTCGCCGGTGAGAATCTGAAGCGGTTCCGTGATTCGCTCGACATCATGGTCGGACGGAAGAAGCGATACGATTCACATTCGGTGATCTATCACTTTCCCGGTCTTGCCCCGATCGAATTCTTCGACCGCGCCGATTTTCCCTGGCTCGATCCGATCGAGGCCGCGACGAACGACGTTCGCGAAGAATTTCTCGAAATCCTGGCCGCCGAGGAAGGCTTCACGCCCTATATCAGCTATCCGCCGGACGTACCGCACAACCAGTTCGCGGAACTGAACAACTCGCCGCGCTGGAGTGCCTTCCACCTTTACAAGATGGGAAAGCTGATCGGCGAAAACGCCGCCAGGTGCCCGACCACCATGCAGTTGCTGGCGGGCGCTCCCCAGCCCGACCAACCGGGACGGACGCCGGCGGCGATGTTCTCGTTGTTGAAGCCACGGACGCGAATCCCGCCGCACACCGGTGTGACCAACGTTCGCCTGGTCACGCACCTTGCCCTCATCATCCCCGAAGACTGCGGATTCCGGGTCGGCAACGACACGCGCCAATGGATTCCGGGACAGGCGTGGGTGTTCGACGACACGATCGAGCACGAAGCATGGAACAACAGCGACAAGCTACGGGTCGTGCTCATCTTCGACATCTGGCACCCGCACCTGACGCCGCCCGAGCGGGCGCTGATTACGGCGCTGACGGCGGGCGTCAACGCGTTTACGGGTGGGGCCGCCGACCTCGAAAGCTAATTTTGAGGCGGGCTGGTTCCGACGTTGCGATTGCGCAACATGTCGTCGATTCCCTGCCTGCTCGTCGTCGCGGCCGCATGCCCCGTTCCGGTCTTCACGGGCAGGCGGCTGCCGGTCACGAAATCCTTGTCGTCGTCCGGCCCTTCGGCTTTTTTGTCGGCCGATGCGCATCCGACAATGAAAGCAGTCCCCGCGACGGCAAGGAGCAGGCAGTATCGATTCATTGGCAACCTTTCGTTATCAATCTCGCGCCGCCGGGCGGCAAGACGTGAGTATATACGAGCCGACAGCGCGGACGACGAATCCGGGTGATCGATTCCCCTATTATCGGATTTTGATCAGCTCGACGTCGAACACCAGCATCCCGTACGGCTCGCCTTGCCCTTTGTAAGCGAGATACTCGGGAATCCAGAAGCGCGCCTTCTCGCCTTCCACCATCAACTGGAGGCCTTGGGCCCATCCTGGAATCACGCTGTCGAGTGCGAACGTTGCCGGCTGGCCGCGCGCGATCGAGCTGTCGAACAGCTTCCCATCCGTCGTCCAGCCCGAGTAATGTACCGTGACCTGGTCCTTTGCCTTTGGATGCCGTTCGCCGGTCCCGGGGTGGAGCGTCTTGTAGAACAACCCGCTGGCAGTTCGATTTGCGCTAGCCGGCGGACGCCTTACGTCAGGCGGGGTCTTCGTCGGCGAATCGGTGAACGAGATCAGCTCGATGTCGAATACGACCATCCCTTTCGGCCCGCGCTGGCCTTTGTAGGCAAGCGAATAAGGGACCCAGAAGCGGCGCGTTTCGCCCACCACCATCAGCTGCACGCCTTCCGTCCAACCCGCAAGCACGCGATCGAGCAGGAACGTCGAAGGCGCTCCCCGAGCGACGGAACTGTCGAACATCTTGCCGTCCGTCGTCCACCCGCTGTAGCGCACGGTGACGAGATCGTCCCTGGCAGGGTGAGCCTGGCCGGTGCCGGGTGCAAGCACCTTCGATGCGAGTCCGGACGATGTCTTCGTGGCGTCGGCGGGCGGCGCAGCGACATCGGACGGCGCAGGCGGCAGTGCAGACGCTTGCACGGACGCGGCGGGCGGGGCCTGAGCGGCGGCCATCGCAGCGACAAGAAGAAACGCCAACGAAGCAAGAGCGCGCATGGCGGAAAATGTGCGGGCAATCACACCGATTCGTGTTCGGGCCGGGAAGCGCAACGCGCTTTGCCCGGGCGAAAACATGAATCCGCTTGCCGGCCTTTATTGCGACCGCGCCAATTCGACCTGTTCGTTGAAGGTCTTTTGTTCCTTGGTGTACTCCTCGACCGCGGCATTGGCCGCCCTGACGTGCGGCGCGGCCGCGGCCTGCTGCTCGTCGACAAAACGCTTCAGGCAATCGAGGTAGGCCCTCGCGTTCTTGAACCAGTTGCTTCGCTTGAGCTCGGCGGCGGACTTGCCGAGCTCAGTGGGGTTCATGGCCGGAGGGTCGCCCGGTTTTTCGCAGTTCGGTGCGGGCGTGACCGTCGGCGCGGCCGGTGCGGCAGTCTGCGCGAGCGCAACCCCCGCGGGCGCCGCGAGGGCCATGGCAATGAATGCAGAGGCGAGCCGGGATCGAATGGAAATCATGGCCAGGGTTCCTATAGGGACAGATCGCGCATTTTACGATGTCGCCCCGGGGCAGCGCCAGCCGGCGAGAAGCCGCACGGATTCGCGGGCAAAGGAGGCGTCCGAACCAACACTCTTTCACCTGATGGCATGGACGACGACGCCGGGCTCCTGCATTCGCACGGAACGACGTGCGCGCTGCACTGCGGACGCCAACCCAAAAGAAGACGGCGAGCCGAGGCTCGCCGTCGATATCGCAATTCCCGCGCCCGCGAATCAGAACTGCGCGGTGACGTTCACGAAGAAGTTACGGCCGAGGCTGTCGTAGACGCCGGGCCAGGTGTTGCCGTTGCCGCCTGAGGCAATCGGGTTGAGCCCGGAGTATACGAGCGGCGGATCGCGGTCGAATAGGTTGTTGCAACCGCCGCGAAGCGTCCAGTTCTTGTCGATGTTCCACTGCGCGGCAAGGTCGAACCAGCTCTGTGACCCGATGTTGGCAGACACCGGAAAGACGGAACCGGACAGCTGCGGGTTCGAGTTGTTCTGTTCCGCCGAGGTGGCGCCCGCATAGCGCCACGCCAACGCCAGGTTGACGTTCCACGGCGTATTCCAGACGCCCGTCAGCTTGTGGCGCCAGCTCGGTTGCGGCGCGCCGCACGTGGGACCGTAGAGGCCCACGCAGTCGTACGAATCACCCCCCGGAAGCGGCGTGGTAACGAACTCGTTGACCCAGGTTCCGACAAGGCCGATGGCGATGCTCCCGTAATCCTTGATCGGCGTCCCATAGTTGAACGTCACGTCGATGCCGTCGGTCTTGTAGGCGCCGATGTTCTGGTTGAGCGCGGAAACGTAACCCTGGCCGGGAAGCCAGAGGTTGCCGTTGGCGCCGCGGTGGATCAGGTCACAGAACTGCCCCGCTTCAAGACACTGGGACAGGGCAAGATCCGGCGCAATGATGCCTACCGCATCGTCGACGTTGATGTGCCAGTAATCGACCGTGGCGCTCATGCCGGCCATCGGCTGGAACACCCCACCGACCGTGTAGGTCTTCGCCGTCTCGGGCTTCAGATCGGGGTTGCCGCCCTGCAGGTAGTTGTACTGGCCGGCGGACGTTGTCGAGGATCTTCGCCCCGTACTGGCCGGGCGCCAGCCCCGTCCTCAGGCATTGCTCGAGCGTCGCCTGCTTCGACGGACCGCAGGGATCGCCGCCGTTCATGTCGAACAGGTTGAATCCCTGCGCGGTGAAGAGCTCGATGATGTTCGCGGCGCGCACGGCCTGCTGGTAGCTGCCCCGGACCTTGGCTTCCTTGATGGGCGCCCAGTCCGCGCCAACGCCGTACGAGTTCGTGTTCTGGTCGGTGCTGTAGCTCGAGTAACGGTAGGAAGCGGTCAGCGTGAGGTCGTAGGCCCATTCCTGCCGCTCCATGATCGGCACGCGAATTTCGGCGTAGGGTTCGACCACCGTATATTGGCCGCTGAGCGGGAGAACCGGCCCGCCCTGGCCGGTGCCTTCGAACGCCGAGAAGAACTCATCCACCTGAAGATTCAGCTTCTCGACGCGGCGCTCGATGCCGAACGCGACCCCGACGCCGTTCCTGGCCCAGGGCAACGTCCATCCGTAACCCGCGCCGAGGTCGGACGAAATATTGAGCCCGATGACACTCTGTGAGGTGAAGCCGTTCTGCATGCCCGGGGTCTGCAGGTAGTCGAGCGCCGCCTGCGTGACGCCGCCCGAGTGGAAGATATCGTAGGGGGCGCAACCCGTGTTGCCCGACGCGCAGACGGGCTGGCCATTTGCATCCTTGACGACGGTCACGGCATCGACCAGACGCGTACCGTTGAAGTCGTTCCGGTAGGTCTGCGAATAATTGTTCCTGCCGGACTGCCACCAGCCGTTGTAATCCCACTTTCCGTCCAGGAAGTCGCCCTTCGCGCCGATGACGTAGCGATAGTTCTCGTGCATGAGGTCCTGGATTCGCCCGCCGCCCTCGACGTTGCGACGGAGCATGTAAACGGTCTGCGGCGTCGTGGCCGTGATGCCCATCGCGTCCTTGAATGACTGCGACAGCAGCGGATTGTCGTTGGAGAGGACGGCGCTCTGGCCGAACGCGCCGCTGGGCGCGATCTGCGTGTTCGTGGTGTCGGACATGAAATCGAATTCCGAGTACACCCGCACTTGCGGGAACAAGTCGTAGTGCGCGAAGACATTGGCCTGATAGCGCTCGTCGTTGCGCTGGAAGTAATTGTACGGGCCGAAGTTGAATTGGTCGTTGGTCGTAAAGGGCCGCACGTCGCCGGCGGCATTCGCGATCGTGAACGCATCACTGTCCGCGGTGAAGAACTGGCCGGTGGCGCACGTGCCCGAGCCGCCGCAGTTGAAGCCCTTCGCGTTGCGCGTTGAGCGAGCAGGCGCTGAAATCGCGACTTGCCTGCAGTATCGGGTTGGTGTGAATGTAGCCGAAGAATACCGTGGCGTTGCCTTTGCCGTTGGCGAAATTGCTGCCCATGGTCAACGTGAAGTCCTGGCTCTGGCCGTCGAGGCCGACGTTGCCGGGCACCTGGAACTGCGACGGGTTGGTAATGGAGCGCCCCGCGATGATGGAGGAGACGTCATCGCTATGCTGCTGGTGGTTGTACCCGTTGGCGTTCCACTGGAACTGGATGCCCTCGAAGTGGTCGTTCATGATGAAGTTGATGACGCCGGCGATGGCGTCCGACCCGTAGATCGACGACGCGCCGCCCGACAGCACTTCGACGCGCTGGATCAGCGGCGCCGGGATGTTGTTGAGGTCGGTCGCCCAATAGGTCGGGTCGCCCGCGGGCATCCGCTTGCCGTCGATCAGGACCAGCGTGCGGGTTGCACCGAGGTTGCGCAGGTTCACGGTCGACGTGCCTGTCGCGCCGTTGCTCTGAGTGTTGCCTTGATCGGAGTAGGCCTGCGGCAGTTGATTCATGATGTCCGAGGTGTTCGTGAGCCCCGTGTACGCGATTTCCTGCG
The DNA here is from genome assembly GCA_963846855.1 of uncultured beta proteobacterium. Lineage (GTDB taxonomy): Bacteria > Pseudomonadota > Gammaproteobacteria > Burkholderiales > Casimicrobiaceae > CAIWHR01. The sequence continues at coordinate 574,136 of CAWJXK010000008.1, read as the reverse complement.
CGTTCATGACGTTGACCGGACTCTCGCTCGTGAGCGTCGGCGAGGGAATCCGCGAGCCCGTGACCTCGATTTTCTCGATCTTCTGGGTCTGGGCCGTTTCGATCTTGGCGGGCTCGGGCGGCGTGGTGGACTGCTGCGCGTAGGCGATCGGCGTCGCGAGACTGACCATGATTCCCGCGTTGAGCGCGTTCATGACCGCCAGCGATACCTTTTTCCGGTGCAACCTTTTCATAGTGAAATCCCCCAAGTAAATAACCATGCGGCGACGAAAACGAGAGTGATTCGCGTTCCCGAAAACCGCAAACGCCTGCACGTTACCCCGAGATGAAATCCCGGGGCAATGAAAATGCACCGCGGTTAGAATGTCCGGCCGGGACTTGTTGCAATTTTGCGACGCATTTGAATGTGCGCCGCACAACTTGTCTTGTGGCCGGGCGGCGGAAATCGGGCACCGAAATCACGCGTTTGGACTATGTTGCAATGCAGCAGACCAACGGCGAGACGGTCGAGCCGGACCAAGGGAGCGCGCGCGATGCTGACTCGGGAATGCGCGTGCGCTCCCCTTCCGCACTTGCGCAGGAAGCGTCGTCGGCAAGGAGACGGTTGCACACGCGATCGAGCTAGGTGCCGCCACGCCAATTTCAATCGCGCGAAGCCCCAAAGACGGAAGGAATGAGCGTGTCGTGCACAGCTCCGGCATTCGATATCCGGTCCGCAGGACGAACGGACCTCGGCGCGATCGTCATGATGATCCGCGCCCTTGCCGATTACGAGCGGCTCGCGCATTTGTGCGTTGCAACAGAATCGGATATCGACGCCGCTCTGTTCGGCCCCAAGCCGGCGGCCGAGGTGCTGATCGCGTGGAATGGCACCGAACCCGCTGCTTTCGCGCTGTTTTTCCACAATTTCTCGACGTTCGTCGGGCGCCGCGGACTCTGGCTCGAGGACCTCTTCGTCCGCCCCGAGTATCGCCGCCAGGGCTGCGCGAAGGCGCTGCTCCGGACCCTTGCGCAAATTGCCGTGGAACGCGGCTGCGGTCGCTTCGAATGGACGGTTCTTGACTGGAATACTTCGGCGATCGAGTTCTATCGGGGATTGGGAGCAACCGTGTTGCCCGATTGGCGGATCGTCCGGGTCGTTGGGCCGGCGCTTGCTTCCCTTGCCGTCGGCCGCCTTCCGACCCTGGTGCCGGAGATGCCATGGCCTCTTCCGGATCCGCGGAGGGTTGACCCGACCGGACACCCGCGACGGCCCGTTGCCGACCCCAACAGGCCCCGTTCGACCAGGCATTCCTTGGTTGCGGGTCGCGCTTTGGTCGTAGAATCAGATTGCGGCAGGGTGGCGAGGCGAGTTATCGCTACTCCATGCGATGCGGCTGGTGGTTGACCGGGATGGTTGCGCGAACGGCTTCGGCGTGTTCTTGGTATTTCGTTCCCCGAGGCCGGCACGATATTGCTCCGGCTGCGCTGCCGCCCGGATCGGAAAAGGAGACGCCAGATGAGAATCCGGGCAGTCTCGATTTGGTGCTTGCTTCTGGTCGGATGCGCAACCGCGCCCGGGCCGCGCCCGCAGGAGGCCCTGTTCGCCGATCGCCTGTTCGCCGCGCCTTCGGAGCGCATCCGCGCCGAGGACGTATTTGCCCTGAGCCCCGCGATGAAGCAGTACATCGACGGGGCAATCGCCCCGAACGTTGGCCGCAAGGGCTCCCGGCAGGCGTTGATCGACGCCATTACAAAAACCGGTCAACTGAGGCTCGAATACGACTCGGTGCTGACGCGCAACGCGGCTCAGGCATACGCCGCGCGTTCCGGCAACTGCCTGTCGCTGGTCATCATGACCGCCGCCTTCGCAAAGGCGCTCGACATTCCGGTTCGTTACCAGAGCGCGTACGCCGACGAGACCGTGAGCCAGAGCGGCAATGTCCAGTTCTTCATCGGGCACGTCAACCTGAATCTCGGCGAAAAGCTGATTGACGTCGGGCCGGGGCGCCGCAACGACCTGATGACCATCGATTTCCTCCCGCCCGAGGAAGTCAGCGGCCTGCACACACGGGTTGTCGCCGAAGAATCCATTGTCGCGATGTTCATGAACAACCGGGCCGCCGAAGCGATCGTCCAGGGGCGACTCGACGACGCCTACTGGTGGGCACGCGCGGCGATCGGACAGGACCCGGGATTCCTGAGCGCCTACAACACGCTCGGGATCATCTACCACCGCCACGGCAATCTCGCGGAGGCGGAGAAGGCGTTCGCCTTCGTCCTCGCGGGCGAGCCCGCGAACACCCGTGCCATGTCCAACCTAGTGCGCCTTCTCGACGACATGGGGCGCACTGCGGAAGCGACGGTCCTGGCCGCCAGGCTCGAGCAGCTGGAGCCCAATCCGCCCTTCAGCTACTTCAACCGGGGCATGAAGGCGCTGCGCGACGGAAACGCGGAAGCGGCAAGGGATCTGTTCGCCCGGGAAGTCGTTCGCGCGCCCTATTACCACGAATTCAGGTACTGGCTCGGGATCGCCTACCTGAACCTTGGCAACCTCGATCGAGCGCGCAAGGAGTTCACCCTCGCAAAGGAATATGCGACCACCCGTAACGATCGCGACTTGTACGCCGCGAAGCTCGAGCGGATCAGATCGACCCGGCTCCAGTAGTGCCGGCAAATCACTAAGTCGACTCCCGGCCGTGCAGCGTGGCGGTTTGGCGCTTCGTGTCGTCCCGGCGCCGTTGCTCGTTTCCCGGGAAATGGCGGTTTCCACGATCCCAGAACCTGACCCACAAGTACCGCCGGCGGAAGCTCACCCGTGACGACGGCGCCGGACCATCGGTCGATGCTCCGCGAAGCGAGCTGGCTCGAGCGCGCGGGCCGGCTCCCCGAGGCGGAAAGAGCGTACCAGCGACTGCTCGCGCGCTGGCCGGACCTCCCCGACAGCTGGTACAACCTCGCGCGCCTGCAGCGCATGCTGCGGCACTTCGACGCCGCGCTCGCGTCGTATCAGCAGGCGCTCGACCGGAACGTGAGCCGCCCGGAGGAAGTTCACCTCAACCGCGGCGTGATCTATTCGGATTGCCTGCGCCGGGACGACGCGGCGGCGCGCGAGCTCGAGACGGCGCTCGCGCTCAATCCGGTGTATGTCCCCGCGCTCGCGAATCTCGCCAACCTCAAATCGGATCTCGGCAAGCGGGACGAGGCGCTCGCGCTATACCAGCGAATCCTTGCGATCGACCCCGGCGCATACGAAGCGCTCGCGCGCTGCGCGGATCTCGCGATCGTCGCGGGACCGGACGATCCGATGATCGGCAGGCTGCGTCACGCGCTCGCGGACCCGCGCGCAACGGCGCCGGATCGCGCGGCGCTCGGCTTCGCGCTCGGCAGGGTGCTCGATGCGTGCGGCGCCTATGCCGCCGCGTTCGACGCCTATGCCGCCGCCAACCGGGCGAGCCGCGCCTGCGCCCCCGCGGGCGCAGTGCTCTATGACCGCCGGCAGCAGGAGCTCCTCGTCGACCGGCTGATCGCGGCCTTTCCACGAGCGTTGCCGAAATCCGGCCCTCCGACGCAGGGCGTGCGACCGATCTTCATATGCGGAATGTTCCGCTCGGGCTCGACCTTGACCGAGCAGGTGCTTGCGGGCCATTCGCAAGTCACGGCCGGCGGCGAGATCGACTTCGTGCCGGAGCTCGCGCGCACGACGCTGGCGCCGTTCCCCGAACGGATGGCTCAGGTGACGTCCGCGCAACTCGAGGACCTCGCCGCGAACTATTCCGCGGGCCTCGCGCGGCTCTTCCCCGGCAGCCGCAACGTCACCGACAAGCGGCCGGACAATTTCCTCTACGTCGGGCTCATCAAGAGCCTCTTCCCGGACGCGAAGATCGTCCATACGACGCGCGACCCGCTCGACACCTGCCTGTCGGTGCATTTCCTCCATCTCGACCACGGGATGGGATACGCGCTCGACCTGATGGACACGGCGCATTACTACCGGCAGTACCGGCGCCTCATGGCGCACTGGAAATCGCTGTACGGCGCGGACATCCTCGACTTCGACTACGACACGTTCGTGCGCGACCCCCGACCCGCGATCGAGCGACTGCTGGCTTTCTGCGGTCTCGATTGGGAAGACGGCTGCACGGACTTTCACCGCGTCCCCAACGCGGTCAAGACGGCGAGCGTCTGGCAAGTGCGCGAGCCGCTCTACCAGCGTTCCTCGGGACGCTGGCGCCACTACGCGCGTCAGGTCGAGCCGCTGCGGGCCTACCTCGGCGACCTGCTCGACGCGCCCGCGGCGCCCGAGCCTTGACGTCGAGTATCGACGCGTCTCGCCGATCCGGAATCCTGTTCCGAGGGTCGGGCAGGTAGCCGGGAACCGGCCTTTCGAGCGATAATCCGCCCTTTTTTCGCGCCTGCGCCGGCCATCCCGGCGCCGGGCGCCTCATCGGACACCATACCCCAATGCCCGACGCCGACCGCATCAATCTCTCCGAGTTGTCCCAGCCCGCCGGCGTCGACTTCTGGTCGCTGCGCATCGTCGAGGAAACGGGCGAGACCTTCACTGTCCGGAAGAACGTCGCGCTCCCGCCGTTCGCCTGCGCCGATCGCGGTGCGATGGCCACCGTCTACGCCGACGGCGGGTACGGCTACGCGGCGACTGGCGACACGTCGCCTGCCGGCATCAAAGCGGCGCTCGAGCGCGCGGCCGGGTGGGCCCGCGCGACGGCGCGCCATGCGCTGTTCGATTCGCGCACGCTGCCACGGCCCGCCGCACGCGGCGAGTACGCGTCGCCGTCGCTGACTTCGCCGATACGCTCGCGCCGCGAGTGGTTCGAGCTCCTGATGCGCGAGTCGCGGCAAGCCGGCATCGACCCGCGGATCGTCGACTGGGAGGCGTACCTCGAGACGCGCACCGCGACGCACCGCCTCGTCACCAGCGAAGGCGGCGACGTCACGCAGCGGTATCGGTTCCTGTTCCCGGGCCTGGCGGTGACCGCGCACGCGAACGGCGACACGCAGACGCGCTCGCTCAACGGCTACCGCGGCATCTGCCAGCAGGGCGGCGACGAGATTCTCTCGCGCTTCGGCTTCGAGGGCGCCGGCCGCCGCATCGCCGAGGAAGTGCTCGAGCTCGTCGGCGCGCCCAACTGCCCGAGCGGGTCGATGGACGTGCTGTTGACGGCCGACCAGATGATCCTGCAGATCCACGAATCGATCGGACATCCGCTGGAGCTCGACCGCATCCTCGGCGACGAGCGCAACTTCGCGGGCACGAGCTTCGTCACGCCGGAGATGTTCGGCACGTACCAATACGGGTCCGATCTCCTCAACATCGTGTTCGATCCGACCCGCAACGAGGAGCTCGCGACCTACGGCTGGGACGACGACGGCACGAAGGCCGAGAAGGTCCACCTCATCCGCGACGGTATTCTCGAGCGGCCGCTGGGCGGCGCGATCTCGCAGGCGCGCGCCGGGCTTGCGGGCACGTCGAACGCGCGAGCCGACGGCTGGAACCGCCCGCCGATCGACCGGATGGCGAACCTCAACCTCGAGCCCGGCGACGCATCGCTCGCCGACATGATCGCCGGCATCGAGCACGGCGTGATGATGGAGACCAACAGCTCGTGGTCGATCGACGACTCGCGCAACAAGTTCCAGTTCGGCTGCGAGCGCGGGCGCCTCATCGAGAACGGCAAGCTCGGCGCCGTCGTCAAGAATCCCAATTACCGCGGCATCAGCGCGAATTTCTGGCGCAGCCTCGCGATGGTCGGAAACGCGCAGACGATGCAGGTGCTGGGCACGCCGTATTGCGGCAAGGGCGAGCCGTCGCAGGTGATCCGCGTGGGTCACGCGTCGCCCGCCTGCGTGTTCCGCGACGTCGCCGTTTTCGGGGGCGACCAATGATCCGCCTGCCTTCGGCGATACTTTCGACAAGGAGCGCGTGATGGTCCCCCGCGAAACCGGTGCCCTCCCCGCCACGATGGAGGCCTACTTCCACGAGCTCGCCGACGCACTCGACGGCATGGTGCACGCCGGCGAAACCGGGCTCGCCTGGTTCGCCGCGGAATCGACCGATTTCGTGCGGATGAACCGCGGCAAGGTTCGTCAGCCCGGCAGCGTCGTCCAGCGCTACCTCGACGTGGGCCTCGTCAGCGGCGCGCGTCAGGCCACGCGGCAGCTTTCGCTGTCCGGCGAGCTCGCCGCCGATCGCGAGCGGATCGCCGCGGCGGTCGGCGAGATCCGCACGACGCTGCCCGAGCTCGCCGATGATCCGCATCTGCTCATCGCCACGGTGCCGCAATCCTCACGCGCCGTGCGCGGCGGGCCGCTCGCCGACGCCGAGGAGATCGTCGCGACGGTGCTCTCCGATGCCGACGGCCTCGATCTCGTTGGCCTGTACGCCGGCGGCCCGATCTATCGCGGGTTCGCCAACTCGCTGGGCCAGCGCAACTGGCACGAGGCCACCGCGTTCAACCTGCAGTGGAGCCTCTACCATCGCGCCGACAAGGCGGTGAAATCCGGGCTGTCCGGCTTCACGTGGGACGCCGGCGCATTCGCCTCGAAGATGAACGAGGCGCGCGCGCAGCTCTCCGACATCGCGAAGCCGCCGAAGACGCTTGCGCCGGGGAATTACCGCGTCTACCTCACGCCTTCGGCGTTCGAGGAGGTCGGGTCGATGCTGTGTTGGGGCGGATTCTCGGCGCGCGCTTTGGCGACGAAGCAGAGCAGCCTGGCGCGGATGCGTGGCGACGGCGCGGACGGCCTCGCGCTCGATCCGCGCGTGACGATGACCGAGGCCACGGCCGACGGCGTCGCGCCCGGATTCCAGGCGGAAGGCTTCGCGCGCCCGGCGCGCGTGCCGCTGATCGAGGCGGGCAGGCTCACCGGTGCGCTCTGCTCGCCGCGCACCGCACGCGAGTTCTCGCTCGAGGCCAACGGCGCCAGCGGCCACGAAGGCCCGGAGTCGCTCGCGATGGCGGGCGGGACGCTCGCCGCCGCCGACGCGCTGGCCGCCCTCGGAACCGGCATCTACGCCGGCAACCTCCACTACCTCAACTATTCGGACCGGCCGGCGGGACGGATGACCGGGATGACGCGCTTCGCGACGTTCTGGGTCGAGAACGGAAAGATCGTCGCACCGATCGACGTGCTGCGCTTCGACGACACGATCTACCGGATGCTGGGCGCGAACCTTGAAGCGCTGACCGCCGAGACCGAGCTGCTGCTGGCCTCCGACAGCTATCACGAGCGCGCGCTCGCGAGCATGCGGCTGCCCGGCGTGCTGCTCTCCGCGATGACGTTCACGCTGTAGTACCCGGCGCGGACACGCTGGCTGCCCGCGGCGTCCACGGCGGATCGCAGGCGATACGCGCCGACCAGCGAAGCGTCAGGGCTTCGCCGACACGACGCCGTAGTTCATCATGTAGATCACTGCGCTCCTGATCTCGGTGTCGGTGAGATCGGCCATGCCGCCGCGCGGCGGCATCGCCCCGTGGCCCTTGATCGCGGAGCGCACGACGACGTCGAGCCCCTGCTTGACCCGCGGAATCCAGGCGGCGCGGTCGCCGATCTTCGGCGCGCCGTTGACGCCTGTTTCGTGGCACTTCACGCATTGCGCCCTGACGATCGCCTCGCCGGTGCGGTCCGCCGTCTTTTCCGTGCGGCTGATCGGCTCGGTCCAGTGACCGCCCGATTGGTTGACCATGTAAATGATCGCGCGCTCGATCTCGGTGTCGCTGAGACCGGGATTGCCGCCGTGCGGCGGCATCTGCCGGATGCCGTTCAGCGCATGCTGGGTGAGGCCGCTCAATCCCTGCGCCGAGCGCGCGGCCCAGGCCTTCTTGTCGCCGATCTTCGGCGCACCGTTCGCGCCCGTGCCGTGACAGGAGATGCAGAGCGAATCGACGACTTCCCTGCCGCTGCGATCCGGATGCTGCGCCGGCGCCATGGCCGGCCACGACGCCGCGATCAGCATCGCGACGGCCAGCGTCGATTTCGCCGCCACCGCCAGTCGTGCGCGTTGACGTTCGCTGCTTCTGGCTTTCATGCTTTAGCTCCTCGTTGCCGCACGCGCGGACGGCGCGCGTGAGACGGGGGCGCAACCGCCGCCCCCTTCACTCGTCCCGGTCGACCAGCCCTATTGCCAGCGATAGACGTACGCCAAACCGACGACCGACACACTGTAGTTCGGCACCTGCTCGTTGGTCGGCATCACGCTGGTGACGGTTCCGTACTGCATGCCATCATAGGCGTAGTCCGTCACCCTGAGCTTCTGCCACCAGTAGAACGCGCGGATCGCCGACTGCTTGTCGAGCGCGTACTGCCCCGCGATCTGCAGCTCGATCGACTTCTGGCTGACCGTCGGCAGGTTGGCCGCGGGTATGTACACCGCAGCGGGATCGACCGGCGGCTTGCCGGCGACGGCATACGGGTTGTTCACGTACGAGCCACCGGTGACGCCGATGTCGGTACGCGCGTCGCTGTAAAGCACGTTGCCCATTACCTCCAGCTTGCCGGAGGCGAGGTTCTTCCAATCGAAGCCGGCGCCGATCGTGTTCACCTTGTCCTTCATGTCGGTGGACCAGTTGAGGCACGGGTCGACCTTGGCGTTCATGTTCTTCGCCAGGACGGTGTTGAAGCAGCCGCCGGATACGGCCGTGCTTCCATTGACACTGGCCGTGTTGCTGTTGCTGCCGTACGAGATGCCGGCGCTCTGCGCCCGCTGCTCCTCGTACGTGTAGAACAGGTTCGCCGTGAAGTTCTCGCTGACGGTCCAGTTCGCCTCGAGGTTCGCCATGAGGCCCTTGGCGCTTTGCAGCCCGTACACCGAGTTCGAATAGTTGTCGTCGGTGTATTCGACATTGCCCTGCAGCGAAATTCGTTCCGTGGCGTCCCAGTTCAGCGATCCGCGCACCTGATTGCGGTCACGGTCGGCCATGTTGAACCGGCGCATGCCGACTTCCTCGTTGATGTTGTTGCGGCTTCCGTAGAGCGCCTGCGGCAGGATGTTGTTGTTGGGCGAATACACGGCCGCATCGCCGGTCAGCGGCGTCGCCGGGAATCCTGCGACCGGCCCGAAACCAGTCAAGCCGGTGTTCAGCAGGTACTGGTAGGCGCTGATCGTCGTCGCGACGCCGGATGGTACGTAGTTGGCCATCGGCACCAGCGACAGGAACGCGTTCTCGTTGTAGTCGACGCGCCGCTGCGCGTACGAATAGCTGACGCGCCCGCTGACGGTCTCGACCATCGTCGCGTCGTAGGCGAGTCGGAACGTGTTGTCGGTGACCTTGTTGGCGTCTGCACAGTCGATCCAGGATCCCGGGCAGCTCCGGTCGACCTGCTGGTACTCGTAATCGCCCTTCACCGACTGACCGGGTGCAATCGCGTACGCCGCGTCGGCGTTGAGGACGTTCGATTTCTTGCTGTAAGGGCGATTGGCGTAGATGTTGATGTTGCTGCCAAGGCTCGTTCCCGGGGGCGCGAGGCCGAGGACGATCAGCGTCGAATTGAACGCGGACGTGCCAGACTTTGCCTCGTTTGCGTCGTAGAACTCGTAGATGTTGACCGGCGTCTTGTTGTCGCGGTCGAGGTACTTGTAGCCGATGTTGGCGGTCAGCTCCTTCACCGGGCGGAAGCTGAGGCGCGCGTTGAATTGCGTCGTGTCGACCGAGCCGTTCAGCGACGAGACTGGCGTTCCCAGCGGCAAGGCACCCGGATCGTTGATATAGGCCTGGTCTTGCGTGTTGGTCGAATACGACGCGCCCATCACGAGCTTGGTCGTCGGCGAGAAGTTATAACCGCCCTTCAGGATGAACTGGTTGAAGTCGTTGTCGGGGGCGCTGCTCATCGACGCAAAGGTTCCCGGAGCGTTGACATTTTCCCATGTCATCCTCTGCACGCCGTTCGTGAAGAACGAGCCGTAGTACGCCGCGGTCAGAAAGTACTCCTGGCCGGTGTACGTGATCGCCGCGTTGTACTGGTTCGTCGTGTAGTCGATGAGGTTGGGCAGAACGCCCGCCCACTCACCCGCGCTCGAAGTAACCGACGACAGAGGCTTCAGGCCGTCCTGCTGCGTCTGGCTGGCGCTCGCCGAGAAGACCCAACGCGGGCTGAAATTGACGCTGAAGCCGCCCGCGTAGGTCTTGCGCGTCGTGTTGAGATCGACGTTCTGGAAGTCGGGGACGTCGTTCGCGATGATGTTGGCGACGATCCCCTGCTGCGCCGCCGTCGGCGGCGTGGGCACGCCGTTCACCATGGTGGGCGCAAGCCCGGTAACGGGCGAGAGCGCCCGAAAATTGCCGCCGGTCGCGTTCGCCTGCGGCACGATCGGCTTGATCCAGTTCTTGGGCAGGGTCAGCGTGTTGGACCCCGCGCCCTGGAAGGGCGTCTGGTAGCTGTCGCCGTTCGTGAAATTGCTGCGCAGCTGGTCGAAGGATCCCCAGACCTTGTACGTGCCCTGGTCGCCGAACTCGCCGTAGAGGTAACGGTCGTCGAGGCCGAGGTTGGTCCCGTAGATGCGCCAGCGCTGTGCGCTGTCGCTGTCGTAGGAGGCGCCGCCGCGCGCGTCGATGTTGAAGATGCCGTAGACGCCCTTGTCGAAGAGGCCGTTGTACTGGCCGAACTTGAACGAGTCCTGGCTCACGTAGCCGGCGCCGACCTCGATGGTGCTCGTGGGATTGGTCAGCGCGGCCACGGCCGGGTCCGGCGCGCCGGAATCCGCCGCATACGCCGCCGGCGCGAGGGCCATCGCCAGAAGCGCGACACGCACTGCGGCAACCGACGCCCTGACCGCAAAACATTCCTGCCTGGTCTTCATTTGAAGCTCCCCGATTCGCATTCGCTCAGCGCTGGAATTTCGCGCCCGCCGGATGATTCGATCCATGGATCAGCACGTGACAGTTGAGGCACGCGCGGGCATTCGTCTGCGCGCGCGGGCTCTGATTGCCGAGCGGCTGCAGGCCGTTGACCGTCGTCGCGTTGCCGGTCGGCAGGTTGGCGCCGCTGTTGATCGCCGCACCGTGGTCGCCGCTGTGGCATTCCTGGCACAGCCACGGCGCGCGCGCCTTCAGCAATGCGGGCTTCGTCGACCCGTGCGGCGTGTGGCAGTTCGTGCAGTCGTCGACGACCGGGCTGTGCTCCCAGAGGAACGGCCCGCGCTTTTCGGCGTGGCACGTGTAGCAGGTCTCGTTGACGGTGTCTTTCACCATCAGCTTGGGCGCCGAGGAGCCGTGCGGATTGTGGCAATCGGAACACGCGACCTTGCCGACGAGGATGGGGTGCGTGGAGATGAGGTGGATCTGCGCGCGCTGCGTCTTGTGGCAGCCGAAGCACACGTCGGGCTGCGTGATCTTGGCGAGCACGGGGTCGCGTGGCACGTGCACCTGGTGACAATTGGCGCAGGCGACGTCGCGATACTGGTGAATACTGCCGGTCCAGTACGTCCGGGCGCCCGACTTGTGGCACAGCAGGCAAACGTCGTTCTTCTCGCTCACCGGCGTGCTCGATTTCGGTCCGAAGACGACGTCCGGCGACGGGCGCACGCGCGTCCCTTGCGGATTCTTGACATGGGCATCGCTCGGGCCGTGGCAGGTCTGACAGCCGGGCGTCCTGCTGTCGGCCTTGACGCCGTGTTTCGTCTGGTAGATCGACAGGATCGCCTTGTTGTCGTTCTCATCGTGGCACTTCGTGCATACCGCGTCCCTGGCGAGGGCCTGCTTCACCATGTCCTGCTTTGCCTGATCCTGTGCCGGCGCGTCGGCCGCCAGGGCAACGCCGCCGGTTCCCAGCCCGACGGCTACCGCAACCAGCGCCAGCCAAAATTTCGCATGCATTGTCATTTTCCTTGGTTACGTGTCCTGTCGACCGTTCGGCCGCGACGGCTGACTACCCGGCGCGAATTTCGCGGTGCAATGACTACAAGGAAAGGATCCAGTCGATGAGATTCTTGATCTGGTCCTGATCCTTGGTCTTGATGATCGGGTGCTCCTCTTCGTGGCCGTCGAGGAACTTGACCTTGGGCCCCGTCGTCAGGTGCTTCATGAGCGTTGCCTGCGCGTTCTTGTCGCTCTTGAGCTTCGAGGCGAGCTCCTTCCAGGACGTCGCTTCCTTGTTCTTGTCGACGGCATGGCACTTGAAGCAGTTGTTCTGGCGCGCCAGCGCCTGCGCGGCGGCCGCGTCGACTGCAGCGAGCACGTTGGCGGACAGGGAAAGTGATAGCGCCGCAATGGCAATGCTCAAAACCGGCGCGCAACGTCGATTAACGTTCATGGATTCTCCGAGGGAAAAAGGGGCTTCGCGAGCGCGAAACCGCGGGACTGGCCGGAAGGCCGTGATGCCTGATGCGAGCTTGAGCGACCGTCGCGTGGTACATGCGTCGAACTTTCTCGCGCTCGATGGTGCGGCATCTTGACGCAGGTCAACGGCTCGCAGACAACGCCGACGGCTCACCGGGCAGATGCGCGCAAAACAACAATAGCCCCGCGGATCGGATGGAATTGAGATTGCGTCGCATTGGCATCGCCAGCGCGAGTCCGATGCCTCATGCCCGCGGGTTGCGGGCCGTCACCTCCGTTGACCGTTCGGATCCGTGCGCGTCGCAGGCCGGCCACCGAATCCGCGGGCGTGTTGCGCGTGCGCACGGCCAGCCCGGCGTTACGACAGGCAAGGCTCCTGCCCATGCGATGGGCGAGTTGAGTGGGGACGGCGCCGGCGCAGATCACGCGGCGCCAGGCGGGAGCTCTATTTCAGCGACAGGATCCAGTCGACGAGATTGTTGATCCGGTCGGGATCGCGCGTCTTGACGATCGGATGGCTTTCCTCGTGGCCGTCGGCGAACTTCGCCTTGCGGCCCGTGGTGACATGCTTGTAGAGCTTGTCCTCGGCGCCGGGATTGTCCAGATACTTCGCCGCGACGTCCTTCCACGCCGGCCCTTCCTTCTTGACGTCGACGGCATGGCACTTCATGCAATTGCTCTGGCGCGCGAGGGTCTGCGCGGCGCTGGCATCGACGGGCGCGGCAACCGGCAAGGCGAGGATCCAGACGACCAGATTGTTCACGCGCTTCGGATCGCTCGTCTTCACGATCGGGTGGTCTTCCGTGTGACCGTCGTCGAACTTCGCCTTGCGTCCCGTCGTGACGTGCTGATAGAGGCGCTGCTCCGCGCCGGGCTCACCGTGATACTTGGCGGCGACGTCCTTCCATGCCGGGCCGATCTTCTTCTGGTAGACGCTGTGGCACTGGAGGCAGCCGCTCTGCCGCGCAAGCGTCTGCGCGGCGATGACGTCGAGGGCGACGGCGTCTCCGGCGAGGGCCAGCATCCCGCCGGCAAGCGCGAGCGCCCTCAGCGGAACGCTTCGGCCCGGCTTCCCTGCTGCGTTCACGTCGGCCTCGCTGACACGGGTCCCGGACGCCGCGGGCTCGCGCCCGGCCGGCGGCGACATCACGCCGCGTCCTTGTGCCGGCGCTTCCACACGATGTGCTCCAGCGCCCGCACACCCACGACAACCGCCACGATGCACGCCGAAAAAACCGCCAGCAAGGCGAAGCTGGCGAATATCGTCCAGATCACTGTAGTCATCGTCCTCTCCCGCTCGTGCAACTCCGCGCGCGTCCCAGCATCATTGATCGTCCTCGTTGTATTCCTTGGGCAGCAGGTGCGCGATGCCCTTGTGGCAATCGATGCACGTCTTGCCGTCCTTCTGCGCCTGCGCCATCTTCGCCGCCGCACGTGGGCTTTGCTTGTGCGGATCCATCGCCTCCCAGGAGTGGCAGTTGCGGCACTCGTGCGAATCATTGCCCTTCATCGTCGCCCAGACATGCTCGGCCAGTTCCATCCGCTTGGCTTCGAACTTCTCCGGCGTGTCGATCGAGCCCGCAATGAATTTGCTGTAGAGCTCCTTGCTTGCCTGTACCTTGCGCACGAACTTGTGCGTCCAGTCCTTCGGCACATGGCAGTCCGGACAGATGGCGCGCACGCCCGAGCGATTCTTGTAATGAATGGTCTCCTTGTATTCCTGGAACACCGTATCGCGCATCTCGTGGCACGACGTGCAGAACCCCAGCGTGTTCGACGCCTCCATTCCGGTGTTGAAGGCGCCCCAGAACATGAGCCCGCAGATCATTCCGATCGCGGCTACGGCGATCAGCGAAAACCGCGAAGGCCGCAGGAAGAACGCGCGCAGATGAGCCGCCAGGGATTGCTTCGCAGTGGGTTCTTCCATGGATTCGTCCGGAAAGGTGGGGAAAGGGCGACTCGATCAGGCGCCGGGGATGGCGCGCGTCGCGACGCCGACGGGAGGGCCGGCGTGTTTGGCATCGGTGGATGCGACCATCGGCCACGCAGTCCTACGTGCGATTACCGCGGCCAACGGAGGCTGTGCCGTGCGCGGGACCGGTGCGGGATCACCATTCGAGCGAATGGTCTTGGGCTGCGCAAACATACTGCAACGCAATGTGAGCCCGTCGCGCCTGCGACACGTTGACGCAGGTCAACGGCGTTGGCACGACCCGGCAAAGCTGTCGTCGCAATGTGGCAAGCGCACCATGCCGGAGTCGCCGCTCCGGTCGATGCGAATGATTCGCATTAACGCCTGGGCGTTGGCAGGCGCACACGTAGCGGATCGCCCATGCCGACGGGCGTTCGCGTACGGGGAGCGCCGCTTAGCGTCCGGCGGCCGCGAGGATTTCGACGACGTCCTGCCGGTTGCGCTCGCGCGCATGGTCGAGCGCGCTCTTGCCGTCGGCGCCGCGCGCGCTGGCGTCGGCGCCATGCGCGAGCAGCACCTTGACGCTTTCGACATCGCCGCTCCCCGCCGCCGACATCAGCACGGTCGCGCCCTGCTCCTGCGGCGCGTTCGGATCGGCGCCGTGCGCGAGCAGCGCCGCCACCACCGCGCTCGCGCGCACCGTGGCGGCGCTGTGGAGCGGCCGCACGCGCATCGGGTTGCGTGTGACCGCGTCGACGTCCGCGCCGCGGGCGATCAGCAGCGCGGCGACGTCCGGGCGGTTGAAGAATGCCGCGAAGTGCAAGGCGGTGAAGCCGTCGGCAGAATACGCATTCGCGTCGCCGGGCGCGCGGTCGAGACGCTTCGCGACCTCGGAGACCCGTCCCGCGGCGGCGGCGTCGAAGATGTCGAGGGTGGGCGCCGCCGCGACGAGCGCATCGGCGATGTCGGCACGGCCGCGATAGCGGGCATGCAGGCTCGCCGACACGCCGGCGGCGTCACGGGCGCCGGCGAGAGCGGGCTCGCTCCCGATGATTCCGCGCACCGCATCGACGTCGCCGCCGTCGATCGCGGCAAACAGCGACTGCTCTCGTTCGCTCGACATCGTGCCTCCTCCGTCCGCTCACGGACCACGCGTCGCGATTCAGGCGGGTGGTGCCTCCGCGCCGGCCGGCGCCGGATGCCAGCCCTTCGGGATCGACGCCAGCAGCCGCTGCGTATAGGGCTCGCGCGGATGCCGGTAGACCTCGTCCGAATTCGCGATCTCGACGATCTTGCCCTCGCTCATCACCATGATGTCGTCCGAGATGTACTTCACCACGGCGAGGTCGTGCGAGATGAAGATGTACGACAGCCCGAATTCGTCCTGCAGGTCCTGCAGCAGGTTCAGCACCTGCGCCTGCACCGACACGTCGAGCGCGGACACCGATTCGTCGCAGATCAGGATGTCGGGCTTCATCGTGAGGCAGCGCGCGATCGCGATCCGCTGGCGCTGCCCGCCGGAGAACTCGTGCGGGTACTTGTAGAACGAGACCTCCGGCAAGCCGACCTTCTGCAGCAGCTCGAACGCGAGTTCGGTGCGGTGCTGCGTGTCCTCGCCGATGCCGTGGATCTGCATCGGCTCCGTCAGGATGTTGCCTATCGTGAAGCGCGGGTTGAGCGACGCGTAGGGGTTCTGGAAGATGATCTGGATGCGGCGCTTGAACGGCATGAATTCCTTCGCCGACATCGCGAGGATGTCGCGGCCCTCGAAGATCGCCTCGCCGGTGGTGGCCTCGTGCAGCCGCATCAGCGTCAGCCCGACCGTCGTCTTGCCCGATCCCGATTCGCCGACGAGCCCCAGCGTCTTGCCCTTGCGCAGCTTGAACGAGACGTCCTTCACCGCCTCGAAGGTCCGCGTGCCGAAGAGGCCCTCGCGCGAGTAGAAATTCTTGCCGAGGTTCCTCACGTCGAGCACGACGGGATCGGAGGGCGACGTTCCGCGCACGCGCTCTTCCATGTGCTGTGGCCCGCGCGCGCTGCCGTCCATGTAGTCCTCGATCACCGGCAGCCGTGTCGGCCGCCGGTCGAGCTGCGGCCGGCACTTCAGCAGCGCCTTCGTGTAGGCATCCTGCGGGTCCTCGAATACGCGGCGGGCCAGGCCCTGCTCGCGGATCTCGCCGTTGCGCATCACGACGACATCGTCGGCGATGTCGCCGACCACCGCGAGGTCGTGGGTGATGAACAGCACCGACATCTGGTGCTTCTTCTGCAGCGCGGCGATGAGGTCGAGGATCTGCTTCTGGATCGTGACGTCCAGCGCGGTGGTCGGCTCGTCGGCAATGAGGAGCTTCGGCTCGCAGGCGATCGCCATCGCGATCATCACCCGCTGCTGCTGTCCGCCCGACATCTGCGACGGGTAGGCGTTGATCTTGTATTCCGGATCGGGAATGCCGACCTCGTCCAGCAGCGCCAGCGCGCGCTTGCGCGCCTGCGCGCCGGTCATTCCCATGTGCAGCCGCAGCACCTCGGTCAGCTGGAAGCCGCAGGTGAAGACGGGGTTGAGCGAGGTCATCGGCTCCTGGAAGATCATCGATATGTCGGCGCCGCGCAATTTGCGGAGCTCCGCCGGATCGAGCAGCAGCACGTTGCGCCCGCCGTAGATGATTTCGCTGCCTTTGCCGATGATCGAGTTCTCGGGCGGCAGGAGTCCGAGGATCGCGAGCGAGGTCACCGACTTGCCGCTGCCCGATTCGCCGACGAGCGCGACCGTGCGGTTCCTCGGGATGTCGAACGAAATGCCCTTCACCGCCTCGAAGGTGGTCTCGCGGTCGATCTGGAACGAGACCCGGAGGTCGCGCACGCGGACGAGCGGATCGCTGTTCGTATCCATTTATGCGCCCTCCTCGGGCACGTCTGGCATGCGAAGGACGGCGTGTCGGGCGCGCGCAATCGCGCGGCGACGCGCCCTTCGGGCCTGGGCTTCGCCCGCCGCGCTCACGCGCCCGCCTTTCCCTTGAGCTTCGGATCGAGCGCGTCGCGCATCGCGTCGGTGAACAGGCTGAACGCGGTCACCAGCACTGCCATCGCCGTGCCGGCCGCGGCGAGCTGCCACCACTTGCCGAGGATCAGCTCGTTCTGCGCCTCGTTCAGCATCGAGCCCCAGGACACGACGTCGACCGGCACGCCGAATCCGAGGAAGGACAGGATCACCTCGGCCTTGATGAAGCCGACCGCGAGGATCGACAGCTGCACCAGCACGACGTGGCTCACGTTGGGGAAGATGTGCACGAACATCCGCCGCGCGTTCGACGCGCCGATCGCGTCGGCGGCCTGCACGTACTCGCGCGCCTTGTGCTTCATGTACTCGCCGCGGATCAGCCGAAACACCCCGGTCCAGCCCGTCAGGCCCAGGATCAGGATGATCGTGACCATGCCGCGCTTGTTCAGCACGGCCGCGACCGCGAGGATCAGCAGCAGGTACGGTATCGAGCTGAACACGCTGTAGAACCAGTTGAAGAAGTCGTCGACCCACTTGCCGTAATAGCCGGAGAGCGCGCCGAAGAGCGTGCCGATGAATACCGCGACCAGCGCCGAGGCGAGTCCCACGAAGATCGACGTCTCGGAGCCCTTGATCGTCTTCGCGAGCACGTCGCGGCCCCACTTGTCGCCGCCGAAGGGCAGCGTCTCGGCGCGGGTGGCGGCGGCAGCCGCGGGACCACCCTTGGCGCTGTCGGCCTTGATGTCGGCCATGACGTCCGCCAGCGGATCGACCGACTTGCCCGCATCGGCTGCCGCAGGGGCGCCCTGCTTCTGCGCCTGGATCTCCTTCATCACGTCGGCCAGCGGATCGACGATGCTCGACGCGCTTTCGTCCGCCGGCGCGGCGCTCGACGATCCTTCGGGGGGCGCCACCGGCGCCGCCGGCGCGCCCGCCTCGATGTCGGAGCCGAGGAACGACGGCGGTGCGTAGTTGGTGCCAACTTCCTGCGCCCAGTTTTTCGCGATGAGGCCGGTGCCCGACAGGAACATCAGCACGAAGAACGCCGCGACGATCGCGAGCGACACCATGCCGACGTAATCGGATTTGAGCCGCTTCCAGCCGAGTGCCCACAGTCCCGGAGAGACGGCGTGAGGAATCTCACGCGCGACCAACGTCCCGCCCACCTTGTCGCCCGCCATCGCCGCCCCGCTCATTTGACTCATTTGAGTTGCACCCGCGGGTCGACCCACTTGTACATCAGGTCGGCCAGCAGGTTCGACGCCATCGTCGCGAAGGCGACGTACACGGTGAGCGCCTTGATCACCGGAAAGTCCGAGCGCTCGACCGCGAGGATCACCTCTCGCCCGATGCCCGGAATCGAGAAGAACCGCTCGATCAGGAACGCGCCGAGCAGCAGTCCAGGCAGCGACGCCATCAGGTTGGTGATGATCGGGATCGACGCGTTGCGCAGCACGTGCAGCCACATGATCCGGTTCTCGGACAGGCCTTTGGCGCGGCCCGTGCGCACGTAATCCTGGTTGATCTCGTCCAGCACGAACGTCCGGTAGAGGCGCAGGCTCGGCGCGATGCTGACGGTCAGCAGGATGAGGATCGGCAGCGACGAGTAGACGAAGAGGTTCTCGGCAAAGCTGTTGCCCCAGCCTTGCACCGGGAACCAGCCGAGCTTGTAGGCGAACACGTACTGGAACACGATGATGTAGACCAGGATCGAGATCGACAGGCCTACCGTGCAGACGATCATCACCAGGCGGTCGGTCAGCGAGCCGCGCACATAGGCGACGGCGAGCGCCAGCGCGATCGAGATCAGCGCGTCGAGGATCGTGAGCGGCAGCACCACCGTCAGCGAGGGCCCGAGACGCGTGGCGAGGATGTGCGAGACTTTCTCGTTGGTGCTCCACGACGCGCCGAAGTCGCCCGTCAGCACCTGCTTGATGAATATCCAGAGCTGGACGAACCAGGGCTGGTCGACGCCGAGCTGGCGCCGGATGTTGTCGATCTGCTCCTGGTTCGAGATCTTGCCGGCCAGGACGTAGGCCGGGTCTCCGCCGACCCAGTTGAACAGGACGAAGACCAGCAGGATGACCCCGAGCATCGTGGGGATCATCTGCCACACGCGTCGGATGATGTATGCGCCCATTACCTCACCAACCTCCTCCCGGTGCGCGGATCACGCGCGGCGCGGGTTTGCCTTTGGCGCCGTGACGGGCCACGCGGACGCCGGCACCTCCGGCGAGCCCGATTCGCGGCCCGATCTTGCGCTGCACAAGTCGTTGCGTCGCATCGCAGCCGGCTCCGTTCCGGGACCGGCCGCGGCGCGGTCTTATAGGGTACGCGCCGGGATGGCCGGCCGCCCCGCTCTCTCCTTCGGCACCACCCACTTCCTCCTGCAACCCCCTCGCCCGCGCCTCGCACCCTATTTCGGGCCCGGCGCAAGGTCGATGAACTGGAACTCCGCATGCAGTATCGGGTGCTTCTTGTACCCCAGAACCCGCGGCTGCACCAGCATGTTGCGATAGCGGCTGATTCCGAGGCGCCAGGGGGCGTATACCTCGATGATCCGCGCCATCTCGCGGTAGAGCCGGTTGCGCTCCGGGCCCGCGGGGATCCGGACCGACTGCTCGTAGAGCCGGTCGTATTCGGGGATCGTCGCGCAGGCGTTGTTGCTCTGGTAGATATTCTTGCTGAAAAGGAGCTGCATGAAGTTGTCGGCGTCCGGGTAGTCGGCGATCCAGGCGGCCGTGCGCATCTGCAGCTTGCACTGCTTCTCGAGCTTCAGGAGCTCGGCGAACTTGTCCTTGCGCACTTCCATCCGGATGCCGATCGAGTCGAGCGCCTTTTTCCACAGCTCGTCCTGCTGGCGGCCGAGCGAGTCCGGGCGCGACGCGTAGTGCATGACGAGCGGCTTGCCGTCCGGAAGCGTGCGCCAGCCGTCCCCGCCCTTCCTGTAGCCGAACTTGTCGAGCAGTGCGTTGGCCGCGGCGGGATCGTACCGCACGCTCGACCGCCACGCCGGGTCGCTGCCGACCACTCCGGGCGGAATCGGGAACTGCGCCTCGATCGCCTGCCCGTTGCGGATGACCTTGATCTCCTCGGCGACCGGATAGGACATCGCCATCGCGCGACGAAGCGCGATCTTTTCCGGCGTGAGCCCGCCGACGACGGGATCCATCAGGTTCCAGTACGTGTAAGTGATCTCCGGGTCGACGAAGCGCGACAGGCGCACGCCCTTCTTCTGCAGGTCCGGCGTCAGCGTGCCGCCGTTGAGGACCTTCGGCGCGAGCGGGCCCTCCATGTTCATGAGGTCGAGCTCGCCGTTCTGGAAGGCGAGCAGCCGCGACTGGTCCTCCTCCATGATGCTGATCTCGATGCGGCCGATCTGGGGCATCTTCTTGCCCTTCATCTCGGCGACGATGCGGGCGTCGTCCGGATCGGCTCCGGGCTGGAAATCCCAGACGAAGCCGCGGTAGTCGGGATTGGCGACGAGCACGATCTTCGACGAGCGCACCCATTGCGCGAGCATGTAGGCCCCGGTTCCGACCGGGTTCGACATGATGCGGCCGCCCTCGTCGCCGTACGCGGCCACCACTTCCTTCGCCACCGCGCCGGTCGGCTCGTGCGCGAGCACGTACGACATGTTGAAGTCGGGCTGGGTGAGATTGATGCGGAGCGTATAGCGGTCGACCACCTCGAGCCCGGCGATCTTCGCGTTGTAGTCGAACTTGCCGGATTTCTTCGCCTTGGCGGCTTCGGCGTCGAGGCCGACGATCTTGCCCTCGACGAGCCAGCCCCACGGCGAATGGATCGATGGATCGACCAGACGCTTGAGCGAGAACGCGAAGTCGTCTGCGACGAGCTCGCGCCGTGCGCCCTTGAACGCCGGATCGGGCGTGAAGTAGATGCCCTTGCGGACCTTGAACGTGTAGGTCCTGCCGTCGGCGCTGACCTGCGGCATCGCTTCGGCCGCCATCGGCACGAGCTTCGCCGGCCGCGCGAGGTAGTCGTAGGTGAGCAGCGTTTCGAAGATCGCCTGCTCGACGGTGCCCGAGTAGAGATCGTGTGCCGCCGCCGGATCGAAGCCTTCCTCGCCCGCCGGAAACACGTAACGGAGCACCTTGCCCGGATCGGCGGCCATGGCCGTGCCGGCGCCAAGCGCCAGCGCGAACCAGGCAACGGCGATGCGCGTCACGCATCCGTGGACGGAAAGGCCGGAGTTCAACATGCGCGGCGAGGGCGGGCAGTCTGGTGCGGCAGGCGCGTTACTTGCGCCGCTTCGCGTTGTCGATGTCGAGGTAAGGCCAGATCGCCTCCATGATCGGGTGATGCCGATAACCCCGCACCTGCGGGAAAACGAGGACATTGCGATAACGGGAGACGCCCATCTTCCACACGCCGTCGATTTCGACCCGTCGCGACATCTCCAGGAAGATCCGGTCGCGCTCCGGCGAATTGGGAATGCTCCTGATCTTGTCGTACATCGCGTCGAATGCCTTCGACTCGTAGCACGCGTGATTGCTCTGGTGCGTGTTGGGGCCGTAGAGGAGCTGCATGAAGTTCTCGCCGTCCGGATAGTCGGCATGCCACGCCGAGCCCCACATCATCAGCTGGCACGCCTCGCCGGCCTTGATGTTGTCGGAGAACGGACTCTTGCGCGCCTCGAAGCGCACGCCGATCGCGTCGAGCGACTTCTTCCAGAGCTCGTCGTACTCGCGACTGATCGCCTGCGGTTCGGAGGTGAGCACGATCGTCACCGGCTTGCCCGAGGGATCCGTGCGATAGCCATCCGGCCCTTTCTTGTAGCCGACCGCGTCGAGCAGCTTGTTGGCGAGCGCGGGATCGTACTGATTGGCGTTGCGGTATTTCGGGTCGAATCCGACGACGCCGGCGGGGATCGGACCGGTGTCCGCCACCGCCTGGTTCTTGCGGATCACCTTGATCTCCTGCTGGATGTCGTAGGAAAGGATCAGCGCGCGGCGGAGCGCGACGCGCTCTTTCGTGTAGCCGCCGACCACCGGGTCCGTCATGTTGAAGAAATAGTAGGTGATCTCGGGCTCGATGCTGCGGTCCCAGTAGATGCCGCGCGCCACGAGGTCGGCGGCGAGCTTGTTGTCCGGGATCGCGATCGGCGCGAACGACCCGAAGCGGTCGGTGAGATCGATCTCGCCGCGCTGAAATGCGAGCCAGCGCGACTGCTCCTCCTGGATGACGCTCACCTCGACGCGCCCGATCTGCGGCATCTTCTTGCCCCGCATCTCCTTGATGACCGGATCGTCGCGGGCAGGATCGCCCGCGGTGAAGTCCCAGACGAATCCCCGGTAGTTGGGATTGGCGTCGAGCACCATCTTGGCCTTTCGCGTCCAACTCGTGAGGATGTAAGGCCCGGTGCCGACCGGGTGCGCGTTGGTGTCGTCGTGATACGCCTCGATCACTTCGCGGGCGACGATCGACAGCGCCGGCATCGCCATGATGTACGCGAAGTTGAAGTCGGTCGCGGTCAGCTTGACGCGAAGCGTGTACTTGTCGACGACCTCGAGGCCGGCGACCGGCGCGTCATAGTCGAGTTTGTTGCTCTTGGCCGCGCTCTTCGCCACCGCGTCCAAGCCGACGATCTTGCCGTCGACGAGAAAGCGCCACGGCGAGCGGTTGGCGGGATCCACCAGCCGCTTGATCGAATACGCGACGTCCTGCGCGACCAGCTCGCGGCGGGCGCCCTTGAACGCGGGGTCCGGCGTGTAGAAGATGCCTTTGCGCAGCTTGAACACGTACGATTTCGCGTCCCCTGACACTTCCGGCAGCGTTTCCGCCGCCTGCGGCGCGAGCTTCGCGGGCCGCGCCAGATAATCGTAGGTGAGCAGCCGCTCGAACACGACTTCGATAATCTCGTTCGAGTAGACGTCGGTCACCTTGACCGGGTCGAAGCCGGTCTCTTCTGCCTCGAACGCGACGCGCAGCACCTTGGCGGGATCGGCGGCGGCGGTCGCCATCGGGGAACAGAAGACCGTTGCAACCGCGAGCGTGGCGGCGAACGCGGCGGCGGCGCGCCCGAAAATTCCAGCCGGCAATCTCGCTACGTGCATTCCAATCCCCGGAAACAAAAAGCCGCGTAATGTACCATTTCCGGACGGTCGAAGCCCGGCCGATTCGCCCGGCAATTGACCGGACGGCCGCAATGGTGCGCCGTTCGTTCGTGCACCGCGCCAACCCGACCCTTTCCCTTGCCTCGAAGCCCGCGCATGCCCTCGTCCAAGCCCGAATTCTGGGACGAGGCGACGCGCACGCTCGGCCGGCGCGACCGCGTGCTGCGCAGCCTGATTCGCGCCCATCCGGACATCCATCTCGTGCGCCGCGGCGACCCGTTCACGACATTGGCGCGAGCGATCGTCGGCCAGCAGATCTCCGTCGCCTCCGCGGCCGCGGTCTGGCAGCGCGTGCTGTCCGCCGCGGCCCCTCCGCGCAAGCCGCGCGGGCCGGCGCACCTTTCGGCAGAGCGCGTCGCCGCGACGGATCGCACGATTCTGCGCGGATGCGGGTTGTCGCAGCGCAAGGTCGAATATCTCGGCGACCTCGCCGCGCACTTCGTGTCCGGCACGCTCGATCCGGCCCGATGGAGCACGCTCGACGACGAGGCGCTGATCGAGGCGCTGGTCGACGTGAAGGGCATCGGCCGCTGGACCGCGGAGATGTTCCTGATGTTCCACGAGCTGCGCGCCGACGTGCTGCCGATCGGCGACATCGGATTGCAGCGCGCAGTCGCGCTGCTTTACAACGGCGGCGAGCGGATGTCGCCCGCCGAAATGCGCGAGCTGGCGCTCGCGTGGCAGCCGTATCGCAGCGTCGCGACGTGGTACCTGTGGCGCTCGCTCGACCCGATTCCGGTCGAATATTGATCCGGCTCCGCAGTGTCACCCCCCGTACAATGGCGGCGTGGACACCGCTCATCCGTACGCGAAGCTGACGCCCGACCGCGTGCTGGATGCGCTCTCGCGAGTGGGAATCCGCGGCGACGGCCGCCTGCAGGCGCTCGGCAGCTACGAAAACCGGGTCTACCAGGCCTGGCAGGACGACGGCCCGCCCGTCGTCGTCAAGTTCTACCGGCCGCAGCGGTGGTCCGACGACGCGATCCGCGAGGAGCACGCGTTCGTGGCGGAGCTCGCGGAGCGCGAGCTTCCCGTCGTGGCGCCGATGCCGCTCTCGGGCGCGACGCTGCACGACGATGACCCGTTTCGATTCGCCGTCTATCCGCGCTGCGGCGGCCGCGCGCCCGAGCTCGAGAGCCGCGCGACGCTGCAATGGATCGGCCGGCTCCTCGGGCGCATTCACGCGGTCGGCGCGATCGCGCCGTTCGCGCATCGGCCGCGGCTCGATCTCGAGACTTTCGGCACCGCGCCGCGCGACTGGCTGCTCGCGCACGATTTCCTGCCCCCCGATCTGCTCGAAGCATGGCGCAGCATCGCCGAGCTTGCACTGAACGGCGCGCGCGACTGCTACGCGCGCGCCGGCGACGTCGCCTTGCTGCGCCTTCACGGCGACTGCCACGCCGGCAACGTGCTGTGGACCGACGCCGGCCCGCACTTCGTCGACTTCGACGACGCGCGGATGGGCCCGGCCGTGCAGGACCTGTGGATGCTGCTCTCGGGCGATCGCGCCGACATGACGCGGCAGCTCTCCGACGTTCTTGCCGGTTACGAGGGCTTCGCGCGCTTCGACCGGCGCGAGCTTCATCTCGTCGAGGCGCTGCGCACGCTTCGCCTCATCCACTACTCGGCGTGGATCGCGCAGCGCTGGGACGATCCCGCGTTTCCCGCGGCGTTCCCGTGGTTCAACACGCAGCGCTACTGGCAGGACCGGATCCTGGAGCTGCGCGAGCAGGTCGCGCTGATGACCGAGCCGCCGCTCGCGGTTTGAGGCAATGCCGGACGCGCCCGCGCGTCAGCGCAGCGCGCCGTCGACGAGATGCAGCGTGCGATCGGTGCGCGCGGCGAGATCCGGATCGTGCGTGACGATGACGAGGCTCGTCCCGACGGCGCGATTCAATTCGAGCATGAGGTCGAACACCTGGCCGGCGGTGCGCCGGTCGAGGTTGCCGGTCGGCTCGTCGGCGAGAACGCAGTGCGGCTCGGTGACGAGCGCCCGCGCGAGCGCGACGCGCTGGCGCTCGCCGCCGGAGAGCTCGCCCGGCAGGTGTGCAACGCGCTCGGCGAGGCCGACGCGCTCCAGCATCGCCTGCGCCGCCGCCCGCGCGGCCGCGGGCGAGAGGCGCCTGATCGCGAGGGGCATCGCGACATTCTCGAGCGCGGTGAATTCGGGCAGCAGATGATGGAACTGGTAGAGGAACCCGAGCGCGCGATTGCGGATCTCGCCGCGACCGCGCTCGGTCTGCGTGGCCAGCGCGGCGCCGTCGACCCACACTTCGCCCGCGGATGGTGCGTCGAGCCCGCCGAGAAGGTGCAGCAACGTGCTCTTGCCCGCGCCGGAGGCGCCGACGATCGCGATCCGCTCTCCGGCGCCGACGGCGAGATCGACGCCCTGCAGCACCGCCACTTCGAGCGGCCCGCTGCGGTACGTCTTGGAGAGTCCGCGGCACTCGATGACGGCACGAGCGTCATTCATAGCGCAGCGCCTCCGCCGGATTGACCTTGGAGGCGCGCCATGCCGGGTAGATCGTCGCCAGCAGCGCGAGCGCCAGCGCGATCAGCGCGATGGTCACGACGTCGCCGCGCTGCAGGTCGGACGGCAGCTCGTTGATGTAATAGACGGACTTGTCGAGAAACTGCGTGTTGAACAGGCGCTCGAGCGCGGGCAGCACCGTCCCGACGTTGAGCGCGAGCACCACTCCGCCGACGACGCCGATCAGAGTGCCGATGAATCCGATCAGCGCGCCCTGGATCATGAAGATCGCGGTGATCGATCCCGGCGATGCGCCGAGCGTTCGCAGGATCGCGATGTCGGCGCGCTTGTCGGTGACGGTCATCACCTGCGCCGAGACGATGTTGAACGCCGCGACCGCGATGATCAGCGTAAGGATGATGAACATCACGCGCTTCTCGATCTGCACCGCGCGGAAGAAATTGGCGTGGTTCATCGTCCAGTCGCGGACCTCGGCGTTGACGCCGAGCGTGCCCGCGAGCTCGCGCGCGACTTGCGGCGCCGCGAAGAGGTCGTCGAGCTTCAGCCGCACGCCGCTGACGCCGTCCAGCCGGTAGAGCTTGCGCGCGTCGTCGATGTCGACCAGCGCGAGCCCGCTGTCGAACTCGTACATGCCGACCTCGAACACGCCGGCGACGTGAAACGTCTTCAGCCGCGGCAGCGTGCCGGCGGCGGTCAGCGTGCCCTGCGGCGCGATGACGACGACCGGGTCGCCCATGCGCAGCCCCATCGCCCGTGCGATCTCGGCGCCCAGCACGATGCCGAATTTGCCGGGCGCGAGCGCGTCGAGCGAGCCGGTGCGCATGTGCGTGCCGATGTCGGCGACCTTCGCCTCGCTGCCGGGATCCACGCCGCGAATGATCACGCCGCGATTCACGTCGCCCGCGGACAGCATCGCCTGCCCCTGCACATAAGGTGCTGCCGCCTTCACGTGCGGGGCCGCCTGCGCCTTCGCCGCCGCCTGCGCGGCGTCGCCCTCGCTCAACTCGGGCATGCCGCGGATCTCGATGTGCGAAGCCACCGCGAGAATCCGGTTGCGCAATTCCTCCTGGAAGCCGTTCATCACGGACAGCACGACGATCAGCGCCGCGACACCGAGCGCGATGCCCGCCATCGACGTCAGCGCGATGAACGAGATGAACGTGTTGCGCCCAGATCCGCGGCGAGCGCGCGTGTAGCGCAGTCCGACGACGAGCTCGTAGGGCGTCAAGGATAGGTCCGTGGGCGGCGCGAAGGGCGTCAGGTTTCCCAGTCGACGACGCGGCGCTCGGTGAGGAGCGGCGCGACGACGTCCTTCGCGACCAGGTGCAACGGATGCTGCTGATAGCGGTCGAGCGCCGCACGATCGGCGAATTCGCTGTAGAGCGCGACGTCGACCGCGCCGCCATCGTAGCCCGCGTCGAGGCCGACCTCGATCGCGAGAAGGCCGGGAATCCTGCCGCGCACCGATTCGAGCGAGTCCTTCACGACGGCGCCGTGCTCCGCCTTGCGCGACGGGTCGCGGAGCTTCCAGACGACGATGTGTTTCAACATGGGATGATCGGGGGCCGCAAGGCATTCATGCGCGGGCGTTCGCGGGATGCATCGCTCCGACACGCGACGGCGGCGCATTATCGCATGCTAGGATGACCGCGCCAGCCTCTCGCGGACGTTCCGATGCATCTCGTTCTGGTCGTTCCCCGCCTCGCCACGCTCGCGTCCGTCGCAGAGCCCGCCGCGCCGGCGCCGCCGCGCATGCCGGGATTCGCGCGGCTTCTCGCGGCCGCTGGCGCACCGACGCGCGATAATGACGGGCTCGCCGCGGCGCTCGCCGCGCGCTATGGCATTGCGCGGCAGACCGATTGGCCGATCGCTCCCATCAGGCTTGCGGCGCTCGGCGTCGATCCGGGAGCATCGTATTGGCTCGCGGCGGATCCGGTGACGATTGTCGCGGGCCGCGACGACACGCACGTCGGCGCCGCGATCCGCGATTTCACTGCCGCCGAATCGGATGCGCTGATCGCGACCCTGAACGCGCATTTCGCCGGCGACGGTCTTCGCTTCATCGCGCCGCGGCCCGACGCGTGGTTCGTGTGCGCCCCGAATGTTCCGGCCATGTCGACGCGGCCGCTCGACACCGCGCAGGGCAAGAGCCTGCGCACGCAATTGCCCGTCGGCGCGGACGCGAAGGCATGGTGGCGCTGGCAGGAGGAAATCCAGATGCTGCTGTTCACGCATCCCGTGACCGCCGCGCGCGAGCGCACGGGCCGGCAAAGCGCGAACGCCGTTTGGTTCGCGGCGGGCGGCACGCGGCCGCCGCGATCCGGGACGGGACCCATGATTGCGACGTTCGCCGGAGACGATCTCGCCGGCGCGCTGGCGGCGCACGTCGGTACGTTAGCGCGACCGTTGCCCGCGCATCTCGACGCAGTGCTCGCGCAGAGCGAGGGTGCACAAACCGTCATTCTCGCGCCGGGGGCACCGATCGACTTCGAAGCGATCGATCGCGCGTTTGCGACCCCTGCTGCCGATGCACTCGAGCATGGCTCGATCGCCGACGTGACCGTGCTTGCCGACGCAGGCGGCGGCGCGTTTTCATGGAGGGCGCAGCGGCCGCCCTGGAGCGCACGCATCGCGCGGCGGTTCAGGAGACCCGACATCACGTCGCTGCTGGTCGCGGCCACGCGCGAGGGGGCGTGATGGACATCGTGCAGCGGCCGGTCCCGCCGGCCGCAGTCGCTCTCGCCGCCGCCGGAATCCATCCGGTGCTGGCGCGGGTGTTCGCGGCGCGCGGCGTCACCGCCGCCACCGAGCTCGACGCGGACCTCGCGCGGCTGCCGCCCTTCGCGTCGATGAAAGGCATCGACGCGGCCGCGGCCCGGCTCGCCGACGCGATCGCGCGCGGCGAGAAGGTCCTCATCGTCGCGGACTACGACGCCGATGGCGCCACCGCGTGCGCGGTGGGCATCCGCGGCCTCAAGGCGCTCGGCGCGGTCGTCGATTTCATCGTCCCCAACCGGTTCGAATTCGGATATGGCCTCACCCCGGAAATCGTCGCGGAGGCGGCGACACGTTCGCCGCGTCTCATCGTCACCGTCGACAACGGCATCGCAAGCCACGATGGCGTCACCGCGGCGGCGGCGCTCGGCATCGAGGTGCTGATCACCGACCATCATCTGCCCGCCGCGACGCTGCCGCACCCGGCGCTGATCGTGAATCCCAATCAGCCGGGATGCGAATTCCCCGGCAAGCATCTCGCCGGCGTCGGCGTGATGTTCTACGTGCTGCTCGCGACGCGCGCGCTGCTCCGGGAGCGCGGCGCCTTTGCCGCGCGCACCGAGCCCAATCTCGGCGCGCTGCTCGACCTGGTCGCGCTCGGAACCGTCGCCGACGTCGTCCGGCTCGACCGCCTCAACCGGACATTGGTCGCGCAGGGACTCGCGCGCATCCGCGCCGGGCGCGCGCAACCGGGGCTGGCGGCGCTCTTCTCGGTCGCCGGGCGCGACGCACGCCGCGCAACCGCCTACGACCTCGGCTTCGTCGCGGGACCGCGCCTCAACGCCGCCGGCCGCATGGCAGACATGTCGATCGGCATCCGCTGCCTCATCGCGGAGACCGGCATCGCGGCGCTTCCGCTCGCGGTCGAGCTCGATCGCTTCAACCGCGAGCGGCGCGAAGTCGAAGTCGCGATGCAGGAGGATGCACAGAAAGCGCTCGCCGGCCGCGACTTCGACACCGGCGGCGACGACGCGTGCACGCTGTGCCTGTTCGACGCCGGCTGGCACCAGGGCGTGGTCGGCATCGTCGCGTCGCGCCTGAAGGACCGCTACCATCGCCCGACGATCGTGTTCGCGCCGGGCAGCGCGGGCGAGATCAAGGGATCGGGGCGCTCGATTCCGGGATTTCACCTGCGCGACGCGCTCGACCTCGTCGACAAGCGCGCGCCGGGGCTCATCGCGAAATTCGGTGGGCACGCCTATGCAGCCGGCCTCTCGCTCGCCGCGGCGGACCTGCCGCGCTTCGCGGCGCTGTTCGAGGCGCTCGCGCGGGAGCAGCTCTCACCCGCGCAGCTGCAGCGCACGCTCGAGACCGACGGCGCCCTCGATGCGGGCGAGCTTGATTTCGCCCTCGCCGAGGCGCTGCGCACGGAAGTCTGGGGCCAGGGTTTTCCGGCGCCGCAGTTCGAGGGCATGTTCGAGGTCGCGGATCAGCGCACGGTGGGCGCGAAGCACTCCAAGCTGGGGCTGGTCCGGCATGGGTCGGGACTGCCCGAGCGCTTCGGCGCAATCCTCTTCAACCACACCGATCCGCTTCCGCCGGTGATCCGGGCCGTCTACCGGCCGGAAGTCAACGAATGGAACGGCAACGCGGCGCTGGAGCTCGTCATCCAGTACTGGGAAGTCGGCTGAGGTTCATCTGCACCGGGGTTGTGCCGCATCTGGTGCGGTGCACCTCCATGAGCCGACCGACGGCGCGCAGCATATCGGAGGCGCAACTACAACCCACTGTTTAATCATTGATTAGCGTCAATCACTTGCGTCCGGATCGGTCACGCATTGAGGTTGTGCATTGCACCAAGTTGACTATAATGCGTAGGTTTGGTTACAGCGGACTGATGCATTTCCAAGGGAGAACGCGATGCGGTTGATGGAAAAAGTGGCGATCATCACGGGCGCCGGGTCCGGCATCGGGCACGCGACCGCCGTGAAGTTCGCGCACGAAGGCGCCAAGGTCGCCGTCTGTGACATCAACGAAGCGTCCGCCCACGACGTCGCCGGGGAAATCAACGACGGCGGCGGCGAAGCCCTCCCTTTCCGCGTCGACGTCACCGACAAGGACAGCATCGCGCGGATGGTCGAGGGCGTGATGGCCCGGTGGGGCCGGATCGACACGCTGGTCAACAACGCGGGCATCGTGCAGGACGCGCAGTTGAAGAAGATGACCGACGAGCAGTTCGACGACGTCATCGACGTCAACCTCAAGGGCGTCTACAACTGCACGAAGGCCGTCGTCGACATCATGCTGGAACAGCATTCCGGCTGCATCCTCAACGCCTCGTCGATCGTCGGCCTCTACGGCAATTTCGGCCAGACCAACTATGCCGCGAGCAAGTTCGCCGTGATCGGCATGATGAAGACGTGGGCGCGCGAGCTCGGCAAGAAGGGCATTCGCTCCAACGCGATCTGCCCCGGCTTCATCGAGACCCCGATCCTGAAGTCCATGCCGCACAAGGTGATCCAGATGATGGAGGAAAAGGTCCCGATGGGACGCCTCGGCCGTCCGGAAGAGATTGCCAATACGTATGCGTGGCTCGCCTCCGACGAAGCGAGCTACATCAATGGCGCAGTGATCGAGGTGTCGGGCGGCGTCACCCTCTGAGCGAAGCGCGATCCGCCGTTTGCCAGCCTCGCGCGGATTTCTCGCCCACCGGCGCTCGGCATGTCGTCCATTCGTCTGCCTTGAGCACCGACCGCGTACCGCGGTAGCATTGCCCATTCCCCGACCGTCATTCCGGGACCTGCCATGTTGCGCACGCTGCTCGTTCTCCTCGCCCCTGCGCTGATCGGCGCCGTCGCCTCGCCGGCTGCCGCCCAGCAAGGCGGGTTCGTCCCCAGGCCCGACACGTACATCTGCCCGAATGTCGCGGGTCCCCGCGCCGTCGACTGCTTCATCGACGCGGTCGACCATCTCTATACGATGTGCCGGCACGTGAAGAGCATCGAGATCATCGAGTTCGGCTACGAGAAATCCGAAGAGGGCGTCAACGGCGCCAAGAGCGAGTACTGCGTCGACAAGCAGAAGATCAACATCACGCGCCCGTATCAGGCCGCGCTGCGCGAGGCGACGGGCAGCAAGGCCGCAGTCGACGACCTGCGCGCGCTCTACGACCTCTGGATGCAGGCGATCGCGAGCCTCAAGTGGCAGCGGGGCGAGGACGACAACGCCTACAAGACGCGCGTCGCTCAGCCGTACGAGGCGTTTCACAAACAGGCGAGCGCGGTTCGCACTTCGCTTGCGGAAGGCACGGCCAAGGCGGCGGCATCCACGGCCGCGCCTGCCGCGGCTCACGGAACCGGCAAGCGCTGATCGAAGACGTCCACGACCGGACGGCCCACGCCGAAGATTCCGGATCTCCTGCCGCGCCCGACACCGAGCTCGCCGCGATTTTCGGCGACGGCGGAACGCTCGCGCGCGCGCTTCCCGGCTTCCGCTTTCGCGCGCAGCAGCTCGCGATGGCCGAGTCGGTCGCGCAGGCGATTCGCACCCGGGGAACGCTAATCGCCGAAGCCGGAACCGGCACCGGCAAGACCTTCGCGTATCTCGTCCCGGCGCTGCTCTACGGCGGCAAGGTCGTCGTGTCGACCGGCACCAAGACGCTGCAGGACCAGCTCTTCCAGCGCGACCTGCCGCAGGTGCGCGACGCGCTGCGCCTGCCGGTCACGCTCGCGCTGCTCAAGGGGCGCGCCAATTACGTCTGCCATCACCATCTCGAGCGCGCCGCCGCCGAGGGACGCCTTCCGTCGCGCGACGACGCCCGCCATCTCGCGAAGATCGTCGCGTTCACGCACGCGACCGAAAGCGGCGACCGCGGCTTGCTCGCCGACGTTCCCGAGAATGCGACGATCTGGCCGCTGGTGACGTCGACCCGCGACAATTGCCTCGGCAGCGAATGCGCGCATCACGCGGAGTGCTTCGTGCTGAAGGCGCGCAAGGCGGCGCTCGAAGCCGACGTCGTCGTGATCAACCACCATCTCTTCTTCGCCGACGTGATGCTGCGCGATGAAGGCCTCGCCGAGCTCCTGCCGGCGTGCAACACGATCGTGCTCGACGAGGCGCACCAACTGCCGGACACCGCGACACTCTTCTTCGGCGAGCAGGTCGGCGCCGGCGTGCTGGCCGAGCTCGCGCGCGACGCCGAGGTCGCGGCGCGCACCGATGCGCGCGAAGTCGCGGATCTGCCGGATGCGGCGGCGGGCGTCGGGCCGGCGATACGCAAGGTCCGCCTGGCGCTCGGCGACACGCCGGGCAAGCTCGCGCAAGGCGTCGCGGCAACGCGCGAGGGCTTCCCGGAGGCGCTTGATCTCCTTGGCGCCGCGCTCGACCGGCTCGCGGCCGAGCTGACGCTCTTCGCCGAGCGCAGCGAAGAACTCGGCAACTGTGCGCGCCGCGCGATGGAGGCTGCGGCCGCGCTCGCGCGCTGGCGCAACGCCGGCCCCGTTGCCGACGTCGAAGGCGGGCCGGCGAAGGAATGGATCCGCTGGGTCGACGTGACGAATCAGGGATGGCAGCTCTTCGCGTCGCCGCTGTCGATCGCCGACACGTTTTCGAAGCAGGTCACGGAATCCGGGCGCGCGTGGATCTTCACGTCCGCGACGCTCGCCGTCGGGCGTGACTTCTCGCTGTACCAAAGTGAGCTGGGCCTCGCCGACGCCGCGACCGGCTGCTGGGAGTCGCCGTTCGACTACGATACGCAGGCGCTGCTCTACGTGCCGCGCGCACTGCCTCCGCCCAACTCGCGCGAGCACACCGCAGCGGTCGTCGCCGCGGCGCTCCCCGTGCTGAAGGCCAGCGGCGGCCGCGCGTTCCTCCTGTTCACGACGCACCGCGCGCTGAACGATGCGCGCGCGATGCTCGCGGATTGCTTCGCCCGCGAGGGCCTCGACTGGCCGCTGCTGGTGCAGGGCGAAGGCTCGCGCAGCGAGCTGCTCGCGCGCTTTCGCGAGCTCGGCAACGCGGTGCTGCTCGGCAGCCAGAGCTTCTGGGAAGGCGTCGACGTTCCGGGCGAGGCGCTGTCGGTCGTCGTCATCGACAAGCTGCCGTTCGCACCGCCCGACGATCCGCTGCTCGCCGCGCGGCTCGAGCATCTGCGCGCCGCCGGCGGCAATCCGTTTTTCGACTACCAGCTGCCGCAGGCCGTGATCAGTCTCAAGCAGGGGGCGGGACGATTGATCCGCAGCGAGACCGACCGCGGCGTGCTCGTCATCGGCGACCCTCGCCTGACCGACAAGCCTTACGGGAAGCGAATCTGGAGAAGCCTTCCGCCGATGCGGCGCACGCGGGACATCGAGGACGTCGAGGCGTTCTTCGCAGCACGCGCGTAGACAATT
The DNA here is from genome assembly GCA_963846855.1 of uncultured beta proteobacterium. Taxonomy (GTDB): domain Bacteria; phylum Pseudomonadota; class Gammaproteobacteria; order Burkholderiales; family Casimicrobiaceae; genus CAIWHR01. The sequence goes on along the minus strand of CAWJXK010000008.1, from coordinate 540,219 downwards.
CCTGGTCGCACGATTCGTTTACTCGCCGCTCGCGCATCGGCCTCCATTACGATCGAGGATCGCGAACAGTCGCGCTGTCGGCCGCATAACCCTAGGCGCGCGATCCTTCGCACGCTGACCGTCTCCGAGTGTCCGCTTTCACCACGTGCAGGCATTGACGCCGGTGCAAGACGCCCTTCCGAGTTGCAGGCTCGGACCTTAGAATGCGCGTCATGGGCCAGCCAGTCCTGCTTGCCATCGACGGCGATGAGAGCCTGCTAGGCGACATCGAACGCGAGCTGCGCGATCGGTACGCGCGGCACTATCAGGTGGTCTGCGTGCGATCGCCCGCGGAGGCCCGTGCGCACCTCGCGGACTTTGCCGCCTCGGGGGTCGAGGTCGCCCTGGTGCTGGCCGGACGGTCGTCGGCAGAGGTGCCGGCCAGCGAGCTGCTCGCCGAGGTCCGGCAGGTCCACCCCCGGGCCAAGCGAGCCCTGATGGTGGCGTTCGGCGACTGGGGCCAGAAGGCGGTCGGCGACGAGATCTTCAATGGGGTGGCCGACGGTCGGTTCGATTACTATGTGCTCCGACCGGGAGAGTCGCCCGACGAGCTGTTCCACCAGACGATCTCGAGCATGCTGCTCGAGTGGTGGGACGCGAACCGCGGCGCGCCGCACACCGTGCACGTCGTGGGCAAGTCGTGGACGGGCCGAGCCTACGAACTGCGCGAGACGCTCAAGCAGTGCGCGGTCGTGCACAACTTCTGCCTGGCCGACTCGGAGGAGGGCCGGGCGCTGGTCGCCGCGGCCCCCGAGGGGGCCGAGCTCCCGCTCGTCGTGTTCCCCAACGGCATGGTCCTCGAGAACCCGAGCAACGCCGAGTTGGCGTTGGCCGCCGGCGGCGCCGTCGACCTCGAGCGGGTGGACTTCGACGTGATCATCGTCGGGGCCGGTCCCGCGGGCTTGTCGGCCGCGGTGTACGGCGCCTCGGAAGGGTTCCGCACGCTGGTGGTCGACAAGGGCGGCATCGGCGGCCAGGCCACGTCGAGCTCGCTCATCAGGAACTACCTAGGGTTCTCGCGCGGCATCAGCGGCCGGCAGCTGGCCCAGAGCGCGTACAACCAGGCGTGGGTGTTCGGAGCGGAGTTCGTGTTCATGCAGGCGGTCACGGGGCTCGCCCGCGACGGCGACCAGCTCGTCGTCACGCTGGCCGAAAGCGGCCCGGTGCGCTGCTCCGCGGTGATCGTGGCGACGGGCGCCAGGTATCGCCGGCTAGACGTGCCGTCGCTGGAAGCGTTGATCGGGGCCGGCGTGTTCTACGGGGGTCCGACATCCGAGGCATCGGCCTTCACCGGTCGCGATGTCTTCATCGTCGGCGGCGCCAACTCGGCGGGGCAAGCGGCGCTGCACCTCGCCCGGTACGCCCGCACCGTCACGTTGGTGGTGCGGGCCGATTCGCTCCGCGCCGGGATGTCCGAGTACCTCGTGCGCCAGATCGAGGCGACCGACAACATCAAGGCGCGCCTCGGCTGCCAGGTCGTGGGCGGTGGCGGCGACGGACGGCTCGAGCGCCTGGTGCTGCGCGACATCGGGTCGCAGACGGAAGCCGCGGTCGAAGCGAACGCGCTCTTCCTCCTGATCGGAGCCCAGCCGAACACCGATTGGCTTCCGCCGGACATCGATCGGGATGAGCTGGGATTCGTCTTCACGGGAGGAGATGTCTCGCAGCGACGCGCATCGCCGCTCGATCGCAGTCCGTTTCTCCTCGAGACAAGCATGCCAGGCGTATTCGCCGTCGGCGACGTTCGCCACGGTGCGGTGAAGCGTGTCGCCTCAGCGGTCGGTGAAGGTTCCATCGCTATCCAGTTCCTTCATCAGCTCTTCGCCGCTGAGCAGCGCCAGCCGCGTGGCCGATCCGAGGAACGTCCCAGCACTCTCGGCTAGGCCGGGATCGTCCCCTCCCGGCGTTCTCCCACATCAGCGCCTTCTGGCTCTCCGTGTAATGGATCCGGGGTCTTTGCTTCATCCGCAACACTCCCTCTGCCTATGCAGGCTCTAGTGCGTTGCATCCACCGGTTGAATCCACAGTCGATAGCGGCCATTGTGTCCAAGCAGGATTAGGTATGCTGTAACCGACTCGCCGGAGTAGCAGCCCGTCGCCTGCGGCCCTTGCTGGCCGCTACCACCACTGCCACCAGGGCTTGGCGTCGCTGGGCGCGACGTACGCGCTCTTCGACCAGAACTTCCACCACGGCGTACTGTCGACTCCCGTGAGGAACGGGCTCTGCGGATAGGTGCGCTGCAGGATTCCCATGGCATCGTCACGAAGCTGGATCATCCCCAGCCTGTCGTAGGATTGCACCATCATGATCAGCGCCGCCTCGTTGGCGGGCGTCTGCGGATACGTCGTCAGTGACGTCTGGGCTCGGTTGACCGCCGCGACGTACGCGCCACGGTTGTAGTAATACTCCGCGACGTGCACGTCGTACATCGCGAGCGCATTGATCAGGTAGCGCATCCGGTCCAGCGCGTCCGGCGTGTAACGGCTGTCCGGAAACTTCGCGGACATGTCCTTGAACGCCGCGTAGGACTCGCGCATCGCCTTCGGCTCGCGCTCGGACAGGTCGAGCTCGTAGACGTAGCCCAGCAGCCCCTGGTCCTCGCGGAAATACACGAGGCCCTTGAGGTAGTACATGTAATCGACGCTGGGGTGATTGGGATAGGTGCGGATGAAGCGGTCGCACTGGGCGATCGCGGCGGCGGTCTCGCCGGCGCGGTAATTCGAGTAGGCCGACTCGATGATCGCCTGTTGCGCGTAGCGGCCGTAGGGGTAACGCGCTTCCAGGGTCTCGAACTGCTTGACCGCAGCCGTATAATTCCCCTGGCGCATCATGTCGTGCGCGTCAGCGTAGAGACGCTCGGCGGTGAAGCCGGCCGTCGCGTCCTTGACCTCCGGCATGAGATTGCAGCCCGCGAGCGTGAGCGTGAGCGCCATGGCGAACGCGGCAAACCCACGGCGCGCCTGCGCACGCATCGTGTCACGCATGATGCGGCGATGCAGTGCGGAAACCGATTGATGCGGCATACGTTCTGGCGAATCCCCGTGGAACGCGAATTATAACCGACCCACCCGCCCGCTCCCGAGGTTCCTCCTGCGTTCCCGCACCGTTCCCCCCGCCGCGACCCTCACTCCCGATGCCGGTGAGATGGTGGCGCTGACGCTGCCCGCCGAGGCTGCGGGGATGCGTTTCGACGCGGCGCTGGCGCAGGCACTCCCCCGCTATTCGCGCAGCCGGCTGAAGTCATGGATCGACGCGGGCAAGGTGCGCGTCGACGGAGAAGCGCCCGTCGTGACGCAGAAAGTCCGCGGCGGCGAGCGTGTCGTCGTCGCAATCGTTGCCGACGCAGCGCCGGCGACCCTCGCACCGGAGGCGATCGCGCTCGACATCGTGTTCGAGGACGACGCGCTGATCGTCATCGACAAGCCGGCCGGCCTGGTCGTGCACCCCGGCGCGGGCAATCGCGCGGGAACCCTGCAGAACGCGCTCGTCCATCATGCCCCGGCGCTCGCGGCCATTCCGCGCGCCGGGATCGTGCACCGCCTCGACAAGGATACGAGCGGCCTGATGGTCGTTGCCAAGACGCTCATCGCGCAGACCGACCTCGTGCGCCAGCTGCAGGCGCACAGCGTCACGCGCGAATACGCGGCGCTTGCGGCCGGCGACATCGATCGCGCCGGCACGGTCGACGCGCCGATCGGCCGGCATCCGACGCACCGCACGACGATGGCCGTCGTCGCCGGCGGCAAGCCCGCGCGCACGCACTATCGCGTCGTTCGCCGCTTCGGCGCGGCGACGCTGCTCGCCTGCCGGCTCGAGACCGGACGCACGCACCAGATACGCGTGCATCTCGCGTCGCTCGGGCATCCGCTGGTCGGCGACCCGACGTATGCGCGCCGCAATCCGCTGAAGTTCGGGCGGCAGGCGCTGCATGCGGCTCGTCTCGAGCTCTTGCATCCGGTCACGCACGGCAAATGCGTCTTCACTTCGCCGCTGCCGCAAGACTTCGCCGCGCTGCTCGACGCGCTCGCCGCGCGGGCGCCGGCCGGGCGAGAAAAATGAACGCGACATCGCTTGACGCGCAGCTTCGCGCGGCGGGCCTCGACTGGATCGTCCCGCCGCTGCCTTGCGCTCGCGCACGCGGGCTCGTGACGACGCGCTCCGGCGGCGTCTCGGCCGGCGAATACGGGACGATGAACCTCGCGCGGCACGCCGGTGACGATCCCGACGCGGTCGCCGAGAACCGCCGCCGGCTGCAGGTCTTCCTGCCATCGCCTCCGATCTGGCTGGAGCAGGTGCACGGCGCGACGGTTGCGGTGCTCGACGGCGCGGCGCCCGCGGCACGGATCGTTGCGGACGCGGCCGTCACGCGCACGTGCGGTGTCGTGCTAGCGGTGCAAACCGCCGACTGCCTTCCGGTGATCTTCGCCGACCGCAACGGCACGGCCGTCGGCATCGCGCATGCGGGCTGGCGCGGCCTCGCCGCGGGCGTGCTCGAAGCCACCGTGCGCGCGCTGCAGGCGCTCGGCGTCAAGGCGCGGGACGTCGATGCCTGGATCGGGCCGGGAATCGGCGCGCGCGCCTTCGAGGTCGGCCCCGACGTCCACGCCGCGTTCTGCGCGCACGATCCCGCCGCCACATCCGCGTTCGTCGCGGACCGTCCGGGGAAATGGAAGGCGGATCTTTGCGCGCTGGCACGCGCGCGACTCGCCGCGGCCGGCGTCGGCGCCGTCACCGGCGGCGGCTTCTGCACGCACGACGAGCCGGCGCGCTTCTTTTCCTACCGGCGCGCGCCGCTGTCGGGACGGATGGCGTCGCTCGCCTGGCTCGAGGACGACACCGGGCGAAGCTGAACCGTGTACGTATAATGCGACGCTCGTGCCTTTCGGCCGACGCGCGCATCCGCGGCGGCGGAACCGCGGCATCCCTACCGCCTCGCCGTGTCGACACTCACGCAAATCCTGCTGGCGGCCGCCTCCGGCGGCGTGCTCGCCACGCTCGCCGCAGCCGGCACCCTCGCGCTGCATCGCGCGTGGATCTCGCGGCTCGTGTCGTTTGCCGTCGGCGCCCTTCTCGGCGCGGTGTTCCTCGAAATGCTCCCGCACGCACTCGAGACCGGCAGCGCCGAGCGCGTGATGATGACCGTGCTGGCCGGCCTTCTCGGATTCTTCATGCTGGAAAAGCTCGTGCTGTGGCGGCACTCGCACGGCCACGACGAGCATCGCGCGGACGCTGACGAAACCGAGCACGACCACGCGCTGCACACGCACGACGGCGCCGACCAGGGCCGCTCGGCGTTGATGATCCTCATCGGCACCAGCGTCCACAATTTCTGCGACGGCGTGGTGATCGCCGCCTCGTTCCTCGCAAATTCCGCGCTTGGCGTCTCGGTGACGGTGGCAATCGTCGCCCACGCCGTGCCGCAACAGGTCGGCGACTTCGCGGTGCTCGTCCACTCGGGATACTCGCGGCGCAAGGCGTTCGCCACCAACGTCACGGCCGGACTCGCGACGCTCGCCGGCGCCGTCGCGGGATACGCTGCGCTCGCCGACATGCAGAACATTCTGCCGACCGTGCTGGCGATCGCTGCGGCGAGCCTGCTGTACGTCGCAGTGGCCGACCTGATACCGAGCCTGCACCGTCGGCCCGAGCCGATCGAGACGGTCAAGCAGCTCGTGCTGATCGGCCTCGGGATCGCGATCATCGCCGTCGCCCACGCCGTGCTCGAGCACTGACCGCGGAGGCAACCTTTGCCGAAGCGCGCCGCTGCCGAAGCGCCGAATCCCTGGCAGGAGCTCGCCGAGGATTGGCAGCGCGCGACCGCGGAATGGGCGCAATGGTGGGCCGGCGCGGCAACGACGGGCCGCCCGTCCGCACCGGCGACGAAGGTGAGCGCGTCTGCGCCGGTGCCGCCCCCCGTGTCGATCGACCCGAGGGCGCTCGCCGATCTCAACGCGCGCGCCCAGGCGCAATTCGAGGCGCTCTGGAAGGCGGCGGAACGCGCGCTGGCGGAAGGCCCGTCGGCCACCATTCCCGAGATCGTCGCGCCGGCGCCGGGCGATCGCCGTTTTGCGGCACCCGAATGGAGCGCCCTTCCCTATTTCTCGCTGATGAAGCAAAGCTACCTCATCGCGGGCCGCTACCTCACCGATCTCGCCGCGCAGGCGGCGCTGCCTGCGCCCGACAAGCAACGGCTCGCGTTCGTCACGCGCCAGTTCGTCGACGCGATCGCGCCGTCGAATTTCGTCGCGACGAATCCCGAGGTGCTGAAGTGCGCCGCCGCGACCGACGGCGCGAGTCTCGCGCGAGGCATGGAGAATCTCGCGGCCGACGCGCGCACGGGACGCATCTCCATGAGCGATGCGCGCGCCTTTGCGGTCGGCCGCAATCTCGCGGTCACGCCCGGCGACGTCGTGTTCCGCAACGAGCTGATCGAGCTCATCCAGTACGCGGCGACCACGGCGAAGGTGCATCGGCGCCCGCTGCTGATCGTTCCGCCGTGCATCAACAAGTACTACATCCTCGATCTGCAGCCGGAGGATTCTTTCGTCCGCTGGGCCGTGGCCCAGGGCCATACGGTGTTCATGATCTCGTGGCGCAACATCCCGCCTGAGCAAGGTCGCCTCACCTGGGACGACTATCTCGAGCACGGCGTGCTGACGGCGCTGGCACAGGCGAAGGCGATCGGCGCGACCGCCACGGTGAATGCGCTGGGCTTCTGCGTCGGCGGAACGCTGCTCGCCAGCGCGCTCGCCGTGCTGGCGGCGCGGCACGACCACTCGGTCGAATCGGCGACATTCCTCACGACGATGCTCGACTTCGCCGATCCCGGAGAGATCGGCGTCTACGTGTCGCGCGAGTATCTGCAGGCGCGCGAGCCGATGCTCCTCGCGGGAGAGCGCGTGCACGGAGGCGAGCTCGCCGGCGCCTTCGCGAGCCTGCGCGCCAACGATCTCGTCTGGAATTACGTCGTCAAGAATTACCTCAAGGGTGAGACGCCGCCCGCGTTCGACCTTCTGCACTGGAATGGAGACTCGGCCAATCTCCCCGGCCCGATGTACGTCTATTACCTGCGCAACCTCTACCTCGACAACAAGCTCATCGTTCCCGGCGCGCTGACGATGCAGGGCGAGCGCATCGACCTCGGCCGGATCACGATGCCTGCGTACGTCTATGTGTCGCGCGACGACCACATCGTCCCGTGGCGCTCCGGCTACCGCACCACCGCGCTCCTGGGCGGCGAGCCAACGTTCGTGCTCGGTGCGTCGGGCCACATCGCGGGAGTCATCAATCCGCCGGCGAAGCAGCGGCGCAACCATTGGACCAACGAGCTGCTGACGGACGATCCGGACGACTGGCTGGCGCGCGCGACCTCGCATCCGGGGAGCTGGTGGCCACACTGGGGCGCGTGGCTTTCCGCGCACGGCGGGGCGCTGCGCCAAGCGCCACGCGCGTGCGGCGACGCGGGACATCCGCCGCTGGACGCCGCGCCCGGGCGCTACGTCCTCGAGTCGTCCTGACCGTCGGTCCCGCCTGCGGCAACCCGCCACACGCGGCCTCCCTGTGTGCGTGGAGAGTGGCGAGCCGTTTGCTGTCGGCCGCCACCCTTGCTCGCAGACGCGAGCTTCGCTCCTTGGCTTCGCCGTGCTCGCGCGGGTGTCCTCGGGCCTTGGCTCGGCCTGGCCTCGCCCGCCGCGCTCACTCGCGATCTCCTTGGACGGGACGCGCATGACAAACGGTCGCGCGTCGGTCGCCTCGGTCGCGCGGCGACGCGCCCGTCGGGCCTTGGCTCGGCCTGGCCTCGCCCGCCGCGCTCACTCGCGATCTCCTTGGACGGGACGCGCATGACAAACGGTCGCGCGTCGGTCGCCTCGGTCGCGCGGCGACGCGCCCGTCGGGCCTTGGCTCGGCCTGGCCTCGCCCGCCGCGCTCACTCGCATTCTCACCCGCCGCGCGCCGCGCTAAGATGGGGGCCGGAAATCGAAGCCACGCACCGCACGTCCCAACACGAAGGAGAAGAAGATGCCTCTGAAGATTCCGCGCGTCGCGCTCGTCACCGGCGGCATGGGCGGCCTGGGCGAAGCCATCTGCATCAAGCTCGCCGCACTGGGCTACAAGGTCGTCACCACGCATTCGCCGGGAAACACCAAGGCGCAGGAGTGGCTCGATGGCATGAACAAGATGGGCTACGGATTCCGCGCCTATCCCTGTGACGTCGCGGACCTCGATTCGTGCGCCGCCTGCGCAGCGCACGTCGTGAAGGACATCGGGCCGATCGACGTGCTCGTCAACAACGCCGGGATCACCCGCGACACCACGTTCAAGAAGATGGACAAGGTGAACTGGGACATCGTCATCAAGACCAATCTCGATTCGTGCTTCAACATGACGAAGCAGGTGTGCGACAGCATGGTCGACCGCGGCTGGGGCCGGATCATCAACATCTCGTCGGTCAACGGACAGAAGGGCGCGTTCGGCCAGGTCAATTACTCGGCGGCGAAGGCGGGCATGCACGGCTTCACCAAGGCGCTCGCGCTCGAAGTGGCACGCAAGGGCGTCACCGTCAACACGATCTCGCCCGGATACATCGGCACGAAGATGGTGATGGCGATTCCCAAGGATGTCCTCGACAGCAAGATCATCCCGCAGATTCCGATGGGCCGCCTCGGCAAGCCGGAAGAGGTCGCGGGACTGGTCGCTTATCTCTCGAGCGACGAAGCCGCGTTCGTCACGGGCGCCAACATCGCGATCAACGGCGGGCAGCACATGTTCTGACGCAGCGCCGTCCCCGGACCGCACGGCGCAACGACGCGCAAGGGCGACCGCCAGGCCGGACCGTCGCCCTTGTCGCATCAGGGTCCGCGGCTATAATCGCCGGACCGCGTTCCGGTTCCCTCGAAAGCACGCGAGCCGCCTCTCTCGACCGCGGCGCCGCATATTCCACAAGGAGGCATGCATGCAATCGAGACTCCGCCCGGCGTGCATCGTCGCCGCGATCGTCGCCCTTCTCGCCTCGGGGTTCGCGGAAGCACAGTGGGTCCTCGTCGCGCGACGGGTCGTCGGCCGTGTCGAGCAGATGTCGCAGTCGCAGGGCGGCAACGGCGCGAGCTACGACTCGGCGGCGGTGATGCTGGAGGCGCCGGCGGACAAGGTATGGGAAGCCGTGCTGCGCGGCCTGCGCGACAACACGCAGGGGATCAGCATCACCCAGCAGAATCCGGCCGACCACCTCGTCCAGTTCACCAACGGCCGCCAGATTGCAGGCATCAAGGTGAGCGCGCTCGGCGACAATCTCACGCATCTCCTCATCTCGTCGGCGCACACCGGCGACCAGCCCAACGCATCGGTGCTTGTAACGAGCAGCGTGCTCCGCGTGTGCAAGGAGATGGGCGTCGAGTGCTCGCCGTCGAAATGAAAGAAGCCGCTGCCACGCAGAAGCTCGCCGCCGGTCCCGCGATCGCCCGCGTCTTCGCATGCGTCCTTTGCGCGATGGCCATGCTCGCCGCGCCCGCGCGGGCCGACGAGCCATGGCCGGCGAAGGCGATCTCGATAGTCGTGCCGTTCCCGCCCGGCGGCGTCGCCGACATCGTCGGGCGTCCCGTCGCCGACGCGATGGGACGAAACCTCAACGTACCGGTGATCATCGAGAACAAGCCCGGCGCGGGCGGCGGCATCGGCATGGGCTATGTCGCCAAGGCGAAGCCCGACGGCTACACGCTGCTGCTCGCGCTGTCGTCGATCTCGATCCTGCCGGAAGCGGACAAGGTGATCGGCCGCGCGCCGATGTACCAGCTCAATCAGTTCGTCCCGATCGCGCGCTTCACCGCCGACCCGACCGTGCTCGCCGTGCGCGCCGACAGCCCGTGGAAGACGCTCGCGGAATTCGTGGCCGACGCGAAGAAGCGCCCCGGCGCGATCAGCTACGGGTCATCCGGCAATTACGGGACGATGCACGTGCCCATGGAGATGTTCGCGGGCGCCGCCGGCATCAAGTTGTTGCACGTTCCCTACACCGGCGCGGGACCCGCGGTCGTCGCACTTCTTGGTGGCAGCATCGACGCCGTCGCGTCGGGACCCTCGACCGTGATCCAGCACGTGAAGGCGGGGAAGCTGCGTGTATTGGCGTCGTGGGGCGACAAGCGGCTCGGCTCGCTGCCGGAGGTTCCGACTCTGTCGGAATCCGGTTACCCGGTCGTGTTCTTCCAGTGGTCGGCGCTGTTCGCCCCCGCCGGCACGCCGGCGCCTGCACTGGCGAAGCTGCGCGAGGCGGCGCATGCCGCGGCGCAGGATCCGAAGTTCGTCGCGGCGATGGCGACGGTTGAGACCCCCGTCCAGTACCTCGATGCGCCCGAGCTCGCGCGATTCTGGGAAGCCGACTCCCAAAAACTCGGCGACGCGGTCCACCGCATAGGAAAGGTGGAGTAACAGCACGCATCGCCCGATCCTGCTGCCGAAGTACGAGCATCTGCGCAGAACGAAAAAAACCCCCGATCCTTGCGGACCGGGGGCGAGGCTGTATCTTCTAGGAGGAGGATGAAGATACAGAAGGAGACATCAACGCGTAGATCGGGCTGACTTCTGCACTTTCAAGCCCCACCTTGGGGACCTCGCCCGGCAGATCCGTCATGTACGGACCGCCGGGCTGCCGACGCCGTGCCGCACGGACGATGCCGGCGGCACGATGCCAAGCGGTATTACGCGGCCCTGCGGCCCTTCGGCGCGGCCTTCGACGCATTCGCAGCATTTGCCGCAGCGGCGCGGACGCTCGCGTCGGCGAAGCTCACGACCTGCTTCGTCGCCTTCTGGAACTGGTCGAACGCGGCGGTCGTCGCGGCAACGGTGGACTTCAGCGCATTGAAGCCGACGTCCGAACCGGCGGGCGCGGACTTGCTGGCCGTCTCGACCCACTTCGCGACACCCTTCGTGTACGCGTTCCACGTTTCTTCGGCGAGCGCGGCGTATTGCGCTTGCGCGATCGACGTGAATTCGTACAGGCTCTTCGAGTAGCCGACCGCGTAGGCGACGCCAACTTCGGCGTACTTGGCGCGGAGCGCGAGCAGGTCCTGGACATCACGGACCGAGGTCGCGGCCGAGGCGCCTTCGACGCTCTGCGCGAGTGCCGACCGGGCCGTGCTGATGTTGAGCTTGGTGAACTTCTCGGCGTTCTCGATGGCGAGCGCGGCGAGCTTCGTCGCTTGCGCGACATTGGCCTTGCTGATTTCAGCGAATTGTTCAGGTGCGTTGTACATGGCGATCCTTTTCGACGATGAAATGGGCCGTCCCGCGACCCTCGGTTTGCTGTACCGCTGCGGCGGCAACCGCGCTGCTGTTACGGGAGCCGTAACTCCCGCAAAAGCCGTTTATGCTGCACCGCACAATTGCATTGTAGGGACGGGATTCCCGGGAGTCAAGGACTTTTTGCTGCGTCGCACCAATAGGGTTTCTGGGTCCGGCAAGCCAAATTCAAACACCCTTTAAATCAGCGGGTTATAATTCGCGCCTAGCTTCCGACGGAGTCCGGCATGGCCGACGCCCCCAGAACCATAAAGAAATATCCGAATCGCCGGCTGTACGACACGGCCAACAGCGGCTACATCACGCTGGCGGACGTCAAGCAGATGGTGCTGGAAAACATCGAATTCCAGGTCGTCGACGCCAAGTCCGGCGACGATCTGACCCGGGCGATCCTGCTGCAGATCATCCTGGAAGAGGAAGCCGGCGGGATGCCGATGTTCAGTTCCGAGATGCTGGTCCAGATGATCCGCTTCTACGGCAGCGCGCAGCAGACGATCATGGGCAGCTACATCGAGCAGAACGTCAAGGCGTTCCTCGCGATCCAGAAGAAGCTGCAGGACCAGGCCAAGCAGATCTACGGCGACAAGATGATGATCACCCCCGACCTGTGGAAGCAGTTCATGCAGATGCAGGCGCCGGCGATGCAGGGGATGCTCGGCAACTACCTCGAGCAGAGCGCCAAGCTCTTCATGGACATGCAGCAGCGGATGCAGGACCAGACGCGCGGGATGTTCTCCGCGTTTCCGTTCCCGAACTTCGCGGCGCCCCCGGAAGCGACCGCGGACGACGAAAAGAAGCGCTGAGCCCCCGGAGCAGCGCAACAAGCCGGGCCGGCGGTCCGGCTTTTTTGCGCCGCGTCACAATGGGCTGGACGCACCCGCCCCCGCGGCGCACTATGCCGGCGGCATGAGGCGCCGATGAGGGTTCAAAACGCTTCGGGCCCCTTCTGCCCCACGCGCGATAATCATGATGTCCACCACCCTTGAAACACCTTCGATGACCCTTCCGCGGAGCGTGGCGCCCAAAGCCGGCAAGCGCGATGCGACGCCCCGCGTCGGCTTCGTGTCGCTGGGCTGTCCGAAAGCGCTCGTTGACTCCGAGCAGATCGTCACCCAGCTGCGCGCCGAGGGCTACGAGATCGCGCCGACGTACGAGGGTGCCGATCTCGTCGTCGTCAACACCTGCGGCTTCATCGACGCCGCGGTCGCGGAGTCGCTCGATGCCATCGGCGAGGCGCTCGCCGCGAACGGCAAGGTCATCGTCACCGGCTGCCTGGGCGCGAAGCAAGGCGGCGACTTCGTTCGTGCGGCGCACCCGCGGGTGCTGGCGGTGACCGGCCCGCACGCGACCGCCGAAGTGATGTCCGCCGTGCACGCGCAGCTTCCGAAGCCGCACGACCCTTTCGTGGACCTCGTGCCGCCGCAGGGTATCAAGCTCACGCCGACGCACTACGCTTACCTCAAGATCAGCGAGGGCTGCAACCACCGCTGCACGTTCTGCATCATCCCCTCGATGCGCGGCGACCTCGTGAGCCGGCCGATCGGCGAGGTGCTCGCAGAGGCGGAGCGCCTGCTGCGCGCCGGCGTGCGCGAGCTGCTCGTCGTATCGCAGGACACGAGCGCGTACGGCGTCGACGTCAAGTACCGGACCGGATTCTGGCAAGGGCGGCCGCTGAAGACGCGGATGACCGAGCTCGCGACGGCGCTGGACGCCTTGGCCCGCACGCATGGCGCGTGGGTGCGCCTGCACTACGTTTATCCGTATCCGCACGTCGACGAGGTCATCGGGCGGATGACCGCCGACCCCGCGCAGGGCGGGCTTCTTCCGTATCTCGACGTGCCATTCCAGCACGCGAGCCCGCGCATCCTCAGGCTGATGAAGCGCCCGGCGAACGCCGAGGGCACGCTGCGCACGATAGAAGCGTGGCGCGCGGCTCGGCCCGATCTCGTCATCCGCAGCACGTTCATCGTCGGCTTCCCGGGCGAGACCGAGCGCGAATTCGACGAGCTGATCGCGTTCCTCGACACCGCTCAGCTCGATCGCGTCGGCTGCTTTGCCTACTCGCCCGTCGACGGCGCCGCCGCGAATGCGCTGCCGGATTCGGTCCCCGAACCCGTCAAGGAAGAGCGCCGCGCGCGCTTCATGGCGGCGCAGGCCGCGATCAGCGCGGCGCGGCTCGCACGCCGGGTCGGCACGACGATGCCCGTGCTGGTCGACGCTCATGAGGGTCGGACGGCGATCGCGCGAAGCGCCGCCGACGCACCGGAGATCGACGGCGTCGTGCGAATCGCGAACGGCGGCATGCTCGCCGTCGGCGCGTTCGCGCGCGTCAAGGTAACCGGCGCCACCGAGCACGACCTGCGCGCGTCGGTCGATCAGTAGGCGGCATTTACCCGCTGCGTCGGCCTCCGTCGTCGATGCCGGAACCGCCGGACGGAGCTCCCGCCAGCAAATCCTCGCATCGGCGTCGTGGCGCCGCATACCACCGTCGACATCGGCATCACGCGAACGACAACGCGCCGGCTGCGTGCGCTGGCGTACCGAGCCTCTCGGGAAGTTGGCTTATAAGAAACAATTCCGGTGATGGAAAGTCATCGACCCGGCGCACGCTTGCGACGGCGTGGCAGCGGTCCCGAACGACGCGTTTCCGTGGCAGCACACAGGGTGCCGAATTGTCGCGCCAGCACACCGCATCGAGGACACCATGCAACTCCTATTGATTCTGGGGATCATTGCCACCATCTTCTCCGTCACGTTCGCGTTGCAGAACAACGAGCCGGTGACCGTCGCCTTTGCCTCATGGCAATTCGACAGCTCGCTCGCGGTGGTGGTCCTGCTGGCGCTGGCCCTCGGGGCGCTGATCGCCGCGCTGGTATCGACCCCAAGCGTCATCAAGGGACAGTGGGTCGGCACGCGCCTGCGGCGACAAGTTGCAGTCCTCGAGGACGAAAAGGCATCGCTCGAACGTCACATCGTCGAGCTCGAGACGGTGCTGCAACGGAATTCCCTTGCGCCGGTGCCTGCCCCCGAACCGGCTGCACCCTATGTCGGCATGAGAGAGATCCTCGCGTCGCAGGAAGAGCAAAAAGCGCGCTGATGCCACCGAGCCGCAGCCCCGATTCGAATCCAGCTCCGTTCCGGACCGTGTTCATGATCCGACGCGCTGCGCGCAGCGTGGCCGCATGAATTCCGGGCCGGGTGACACGTCGACACCGCTCCAGGCGGGCGGTGAGTTGCCGGTCGACCCCGAAGGCGACCAGATCAGCCAGAATATCGCGGCGGTCCTGGAGTTCTACGCGCGCGAAGAGCAGAAGATCAGCCATTCGCAGCGCATCCTCGAGCGCATCAGCGGCTTTGTCGGACAGCCCGCTTTTCTCGGCATCATCCTGATATTCGTCACGCTCTGGATCCTCGCCAACCTTGGCTTGGGCAGGCTCGCCATGGCGGAATTCGATCCCGCGCCATTCTTCTGGCTGCAGGGAATTGTCGGGCTCGGCGCGTTGTTGACCGCCACCGCGGTCCTGACCAGGCAGAGCCGGCTCGCCAAGCTGGAGCAGCAGCGGGCGCATCTCGATCTCAAGGTCACGCTGCTGACCGAGCAGAAGGCCGCCAAGCTCATCGACCTCCTGGAAGAGTTGCGGCGTGACCTGCCGAACGTCAGGGATCGTCATGATTCCGACGCAGCCGCATTGCAGCAGGCGATGAGCCCGGATCTGGTGCTGGCCGCGCTGGACGACGGCAAGCCCGAGCAGAAATCGAGTCCGCCCGGGAAAGTCGCCAAGCACGAAATCCCCGTCGAATAGAACGTCCGGCGCACGCAGCGTGCGCAAACGAACGGACGCGATGTCTTCCCGGGCGCAGCCTCTTCCATTCATCGCACCCGCATGCCGATCCGACGCCTTGCGACATCGGGCTCGACTTGGGCGGGCCCCGGGGTTCATTCCGCCCTGTGTCCAGGCGCTTCGAAGGGAAGCCAAATGCGTCCCCGCTTCAACCTGCCGACACGTGCGTGGACCTGGAGCGCGGGCGCTGTCGTCTGCCTGCTCGCGACTTCCGGCGTCGTGGCGATCGTCCGCGCGGTTCCCTTCGCGTACGCCAGCGGCCCCGGCGAAGTCAGAGCGATCGAGCCCGGCCAGGCCTCCGACCGGTCCGCCGATCTGCGCGCCGCGGAAGAACAAGCACCGGATGCCTCCGCGCGGCTCTCCGAACACAACGCGATACCGCGCGAGCTGCACCGAATGCGGGACGATCGCCTCGGTGCGCGAGATCCCGGCATGGCGCGACGTCGGTTGGCGGGAAAGGGTCGACGTCAAGGGCCACCCGCGCGATGCCGGCATCACTTCGACGATCGCCATCGACAAGGCTCCCGCGTCTGAACGGATCTATGAAGTCACTGTTCGTTTTCGCGACGGCACGACGACCGTTTTCAACGAATCGGGGGCGCCGACCTGGCGCGTCGGCAACCACGTGATCGTCATCGCCGGTGCGGATCCTTCGAGGATTGACACGCGTCCCACCCGATCTGCCGCAGACGTGAAAACCGCTGCCAATGACCGTTGACCGCTGAGAATGTTGCGGGGCCGCCGCGATGGGCGGCCGGGAAATTAGCCAAACAACCGTCTACGCAAATGCCCGGTCGTAGGATTCCCGATCCGCCTTGTAGCAGCCGCAGGATGCGACCTTAAGCGCACGCCGGTCGAGAACGGTGATGTCACCCCGGCTGTAGCGGATCATGCCGCGGTCCTGAAGCGCGCTCGCCGCCTTCGTGACGCCGACCCGGCGCACGCCGAGCATGGAAGCAAGGAGCTCCTGCGTGAGGTGGAAGCTGTTTCCATGTACGCGATCCTGCGTCATCAGCAGGCAACGTGCGAGCCGCTCCTCGACCAGGTGGAACCGCGTGCAGGCCGTTGCCTGCGCCAGCTGGCTCAACTGGACGAACACGTAGCGGTCCATCACGCCTCGCAGCGCGCTGCTCCGCTCGAGCTCACTGCAGAACGTTTCGGAGGCCATTCGAAATGCCGGCCCTGCGCTCTGCACGACGACGTGCACTCGTGAAACGTCCATCCCGAGCGCGAGCGGGACTCCGAACATTCCCTCGTTTCCGATCATCCCGACTTCGAGATGCGACGAGTCGTCGATCGGCATGACGAGCGAAATCAGGCTGCGGACGGGGAAATACGCATGCGTGACGCGCTCCCCGGCTACGCACAGGACATCGCCAACCGCGAGCTCGACCGTCTCGCATTCCGCCAGCACGCGTCTCCGCTCGTTGCTCGGCAGTGCGTCGAGCAGTCGATTGACGGTAGCAGTACGTTGAATCGATGGCACCAGGATCTTCCTTGAAAACTGGGCAATCCGAACGGTCTGTGCACGGCCATTCGGTCACGGCATCGACGCTCGATGTCCGCCGGAGCGGGCTCGAGGGTCGCGATGGAAGCAAGGGTGGGCGAATCGGGGAATTTCGTCTGCGCGCTGGCGCACACAGATGCGAAGGCGGTGGGGCGCGGCTTGCGCCGCGACAGCAATCCCGCTTGGCGGCCTATGCAGGCGCGTAAGGAAGGAGCCGGTCGAACTCGGTCTTGACGACCTGGTAGCACTCGCAGGACCGCGCCTCCAGCCGCTGGCGGTCGAGCACCGTGATCTTGCCGCGCTGATATCGAATCAACCCATCGGCCTGCAGCGTTCCGGCGGCCTCGGTGACGCCTTCGCGGCGCACGCCGAGCATGTTGGCGATCAGCTCCTGCGTCATGGTGAGCTCGTTCGAGGCAAGCCGATCGAGGCTCAGCAGCAGCCAGCGGCACAATTGCTGGTCGACCGAGTGGTGTCGGTTGCATACCGCGGTC
This sequence comes from uncultured beta proteobacterium, assembly GCA_963846855.1. GTDB lineage: Bacteria > Pseudomonadota > Gammaproteobacteria > Burkholderiales > Casimicrobiaceae > CAIWHR01. The sequence goes on along the minus strand of CAWJXK010000008.1, from coordinate 523,044 downwards.
TGTGCCATCTGCGTGATAAGCGCCTGCGTGTAGCGGAGCAGCAGCTCCATCGTCGGACCGAATCGCCCGAACTCGTCCTTCAGCAATTGGGCCTTGAGCCGGAAGGCGTGCCCCGCACTTTGCACCACCGCATTGCTGGGCGTGGTGTCGCCCCCCATGAACAGCGAGATGCCGAGCATGCCTTCGTTGCCGACAATGGCAATCTCGGCCGACGCGCCGTCCTCCATGACGTAGAGCAGCGAAACGATCGAGGTCGTGGGGAAATAAACGTAATGCAGCTTGATCCCGGGCTCGTAGAGAACCTCTCCCAGCGGCATCGGAATCAGCTCCAGGTGGGGCGCGATCCGGTCGTAGTCTCGCTTCGGGAGTGCGTCGAGCAGATGGTTCTGATGAGGACTGTGATTCACGCGGGCAGACCCGGCCAATGTTCCATTGGCGGGCGCTGGCGGCCCTTGCGTTGCGCCGCGGACCGGCTTGACGGATGACATGGAGGCATTCTAGACCCTTTGCCGCTCCATGTCCGGCACCGAACAGAGGGCCGCGGCTGGCGCTTGCGGCGCCTTCGCATCGGGGGACGTGCCGGAAATCACCTCCGTGCGTCACCGTACCGACCGCAAACGCCGCCGCCGCCATCCTGTGCTGCACAGTCACGCGCTGAATCTCATCGAGTGGCAGTCGCCGCCGGAAGCCCGTAACGTCTGTTTGCACATCAATCCTGGCGAGCATCGGGCGTGCCGCACGGCTGGACGTGAATTCCTGCGCTGAAGAACTCTGCCGCCGCCGGCAATCTCGCCGCCGGCTTCACCCATGAAGGGAAACACCATGAACTGGGATGTGATCGAAGGAAACTGGAAGCAGTTCAAAGGCCACGTGAAGGAGAAGTGGGGCAAGCTCACCGACGACAATCTCGACACCATCGCCGGCAAGCGCGAACAGCTGTCCGGAAAGATCCAGGAAGCCTACGGCATCACCAAGGATCAGGCCGAGCTGCAGCTCAAGGCATTCGAACAGCTCCACAAGGACTACGAGCCGAAGATTCCGGCATAGCCGTTGCCCGTCTGATTAGAAGGTTCGGTGGCGCACAGACCCGATGCGCAGCTTCGTCCACCCTGTCACTGCATTCTCCCGCACGTCCCGAGTTGCCAGCAACGGGGAACACAACAAGGAGCGGATCATGAGCATTGGCACCATTCTTCTGGTCGTACTGATCCTGATTCTCGTCGGCGTCCTGCCCGTGTGGCCGCACGCATCGAGTTGGGGCTATGGCCCGAGCGGCATCGTCGGCGTAGTACTGCTGGTCATCATCGTCCTGTTCCTCATGGGGCGCCTGTAACACCGCGCCGTGACGGCGGAACAATTGCTAGGAGTCAACAATGAATCACAAACTCGCGACAACCTGTTTTGTAATCGGATCGATGCTCGCCCCGGTCGCCGCCCTTGCGGTAGATTCGGACGCGGACCGCAACAAGCCCGAAAGCTACGTCAAGGATTCGGTCATCACGACGAAGATCAAGGCGAAGCTGGCCGCGGACCATCCCGGCAGCATGAAGCATGTCTCGGTCGACACGGACAAGAACGGCATCGTCTGGATGAGCGGCACGGCCAACACGCAGGAAGAAGTGAATCAAGCCGTCGCGATCGCGAAGAACACCGAGGGCGTCAAGTCGGTCCACAGCGAGCTCAAGGTCCAGAAGGACAAATAGTCGCCGGCTCGAACGCGGCGCAGATGTCCCGGCCTCAAGCCGGTGCCTCGGCACCGATCGGCTGATGCATGGCGAGGAACGGGGCGCGAAGGCGCCTCGTTTTTTATTCGTCGCCGCGATGCAGGCGCGCCTCGCATGGCCACCTCACAGGCCTTGCGCGGCGACCGTGCCACACGTTCGCCACCGAACAGACGCTGCCCGCTTGCAGGCGCATCTTCCACCGAAGCGGACTTCCTCTCGAGAAGCGCGCTTACAAGGAGATCCATCATGATGCACAAAATGCTGGCGGTGTTGGCAATGCTGGGAATACTGGGTTCGCTGGTCACGGTTACGGGATGCAACACGGTGGCCGGCGCAGGACAGGATATCGAACGCGGCGGCCAGAAGGTGCAGGGCGAAGCCAGGGAAGTGCAGAAGAAGATGTGATTTCCGCTATGCAGTCGTGGCTGCCATGTGGCGCCGGCGTCGCGGCGCCACAATGATTGATGCCTTGCCAACACTTGCTATGGGAATCTGCGATGAACCTCACCCTGAGTCTTGCTCCGATCATCTCATTGCTTGCCGGCATCCTGATACTCATCGTGCCGCGGATGCTGAACTACATCGTCGCGATCTATCTGATCGCCATCGGACTCATCGGATTGTTCGGCGGCGGGAACTTCCATCTGAGATGATGGGGTTCACGCACCAGTGCGTTGCCGGCTTCGCGGCGCGGCTGCGGGTCGGCAACGATCTTCTGCGCACCTCTCGCGAGGCCGTCCGCGGGCTCAGGTCGAGCGCGATGCTGCTTGCGGGCGGTGTCGTGCTCGTTTTGGCCGGCTGTGCGTCGCTGCCGCCCGGCTCGGATTATCCGAAGACCGCATCGACCGCGCTCGTACGGCCCGAGCAATCGCGCATCGGGCAGCAATTGGCCGCGGGCAAGGCCCTGCACCCCGGGACATCCGGGTTCAAGCTGCTGCCGGTAGGCATCGACAGCTTCCTGCTCCGAATGGAAATGGCTCAGGCGGCCACGCGCACGCTGGACGTCGAGTACTTTCTCATCCAGAGCGACGACACCGGCCAACTGCTGATTGAGGCGCTGCTCGAGGCGGCGGATCGTGGCGTCAGGGTTCGCGTGCTGCTCGACGACGCCGGCTCGTTCGGCCGCGACGCGCAGATCCGGACACTCGCCGGGTATCCGAATGTCGAGTTGCGCCTGTTCAATCCGTTTGCCTACCGTGGCGCCGTGGATTTCCTTCACGTCGCCGAGTACGCGGGCGATGCGGGGCGGCTCAACTACCGGATGCACAACAAGCTCATCGTCGTCGACAACGAGATCGGCATCGTCGGCGGCCGCAATGTCGGTGACGAGTATTTCCAGGGCGGGCGCGACTTCGAATTTGGCGACTACGATGTCATCACGGCGGGCCCGATCGTCAATCAGGTATCGAAGAGCTTCGATGCCTTCTGGAACAGTCCGATGGCGATCCCGATCGAGGCGCTTGCGGAGGGCAAGCCCAGCGCCGAGGACCTGGTCGCCTACCGAGGGGTGCTCGCCACCCACCACGCGAAGATGATCGAAGCCGACGCACCGTACATGCGCAGGCTGACGGCCGGCGAGCCGCTGGCGGCAATGCTGAGCGGCCAGTCTTCGCTCGTCTGGGCGAAGGCGGAGGTCGTCTACGACAGCCCGGAGAAGGCCAAGGTCGAGGATGGCGAACAAGGCGGACGCCTGCTGCGCAAGCGTCTCGGCGAAGTGGCGAAGCAGGTCAAGACCGAGTTGATCATCGTGTCACCGTATCTCGTGCCGGGACCGGGCGGGATGAAATTTCTTGGCGACTTGCGCGAGCGTGATGTGAAAGTCCGGATACTCACCAATTCGCTCGCATCGACGGACATGTCCATCGTTCACTCCGGCTATCAGGCCTACCGGGTGCCGCTGCTGGAAATGGGCGTCGAGCTCTATGAAGTCCGCCCGATCCCGGGAGCGCCGATCGACGAACGACATCAACTGAAATCGCCGAGCTCGGGCCGGTATGCGCTGCATGCGAAGGTGTTCGTGTTCGATCGCGAGCGCGTGTTCGTCGGATCGATGAATCTCGACCAGCGGTCGCTGCACATCAACACGGAAATCGGCCTGATCATCGACAGCCCCGAGCTCGCACGCCAGATCGCGGCTCGCTTCGCCGAAATCGCGCAGCCCACCAACAGCTATGTGCTGCTGCTCGATAAACCCGACGGCATCGGCCGGCGCAACGTCATGTGGCAAACGCTCGAGGATGGAAAGCCGGTCGAGTATCATACCGAGCCTGCGGTGACCTTCTGGCAGCGACTGAAGGTCGACATGTACTCGTTCCTCCCCCTCGACGAACTGCTTTAACCATCATCCATACGATCGTCGGAGACACGATTGGCGGGACCCTCATGCGCACCTGCCACGCCCGGTGTGGCGAAAGCCGCGCGCCTCTTAGCTGGAAAACGGGTTGCAGCCAGGACGCTGGCTGTGCTCGCGCTGGCGTGGCTGCCCGCGTGCGCCATGGCCGCGAGCGTCAATGACGACATCCTGGTCCAGGTGCGCAAGGACGGCCAGGACATCTTCGTAGACGTCGATTGTCCGGTCGACGCGCCGTCACCGGTCGTGTGGGACGTCCTCACGGATTACGGCCACATGGCGCAGTTCATCTCGAATCTCGACCACAGCCGCATCGAATCCCAGGCGGGCAACGTGCTGCGCGTCCACCAGAGTGGCAAGGTATGGCGCAGCTTCCTGTCGATGTCGTTCGACAATGTCCGGGAAATCGAGCTGGTGCCCTACCATGAGATTCGCTCGCGCCTGATCAGCGGCGACATGAAGGCTTCCGTATTCACGACGCGAATTGCGGAAGTCGACGGTCGCGTCCACATCGTCAACGCGGGTCGCTATCAGCCGACCTTGTGGATTCCTCCGGTCATCGGTCCGGCGCTGATCAGGTCGGAAACGCAGAAGCAGTTCGGCGAGATCAGAGCCGAGATTCTGCGGCGCAGCGCATTGCAGCGGCCGCCGGCGTAGCCTGCCGGCAAAAACCCTCCGGCGTCGACACGGCCTGGCGCCGCGCACGATCAGCCAAGCGCCCGACGGCGAATACGGCAATGCGTCCAAAGATGGCGAAGCGCGGGGCGGCGACTGTCGTGCGGCTAGCCAAAAGCAGGGCTTCGAAGGTTACGGAGGTTCGGTCGATTTGCGTTGGAGCCGCGCGGATACTTGCTGCAAAGGTATCAAAGGTTTTCGGAGTGGCACGCGTGCACCGGGAAAGTCGTCCGCGGCGAACGAGTACCCGCATCGCGTTCCTCTCGACGCGAGATCCCGGTCCCGCAGGTCTGCCGGCGTGATCGGAAACAGGCGGCACGCCATCGGCCGATCGTCGTATATCGAGCAAAGCCGCGACGTTTCATTCCAGTGCGGGCATTTCAGGAGGAGGTTGCAGCTCGCGCCGCATGAGTTGCATCCTCCCGTCACGCGGTGCCTGCGCTTCAGGCGCAAGGCAAGGCCGGGAACGCAACAGATGGCCGCCCGTCGAATCTTGCCCCGGAGGATTGTTCTTTCCGGGTCGCGCCACATCACTTCCGGATTGACGACGATCGTCCACACCAATGCCCGCAGATAGCGGGCCGTGTGACGCAAGCGCCGGAGGGTCCACGCGGACGGCGGGCGCGCGTCGGTCGTCTCGCGCGCGACCGTCTGGACTCTTGCCTGAGAATAGGACCCCTCCGTCGGACTCATGCGGTTCTCATTTCCTTGTGCCGTGTTGCGTGATCTGGCCTCATCACCATCGCGATGATACTGTCAAATTGACAAGCAAGCACCAACCCAGGCCGAGCCTGCGTAGGCAAGCAGTTCGCTCTGGCGCCAGGACTGAACGCCCATGCCGCGTATGCCGACGATGTCGGCTCGCGGCGCGAGCGGTATCGATTCGACGTTCTGGTCGACGATCTCGCCCTGCCAGTGCGGTGGGCACAGCGCGGCCAATGTGGCGAGACCCAGCGGCGGATTGATCGCACGCTTCCCCGGGAGAATCTCGTCCACCGCCCATTTGAAACTCCAGTAACTCTCCGGGAAACGGGATTTGATGAGCAGCAGTCTGGGCATGCGTGCAGGGCGACAGGAAGATCAGGGGTGCCCGAATTCGAGCGAGTCAACTTCCCGTCGGCCCCGAAATCTTTGAGGAAGATCAAACGGCGGGAGATCGGACCAGATCGAAGGGCGGAAACGCGCGCTTGCGTGCGCTGGCGTACATATATGGAGCGCCTCCCCCGTCTATGCTTGTTGTGCATCTCAACTCGGCAGCCGGATTCGTGTCCGGTCGTTTTGAGGGGATTCGGCGCCGCCCGCGAAGCGGCGACGGTCAATAACAAGGGAGCAAGTCATGAGTATTGGCACCATTCTGCTGATTGTCCTGATCCTGATTCTCATCGGCGTCATTCCTGTTTGGCCGCACGCGCGCAGCTGGGGTTATGCGCCGAGTGGAATCGTCGGAGTCGTACTCGTAATCGTGCTCGTCCTGTTCCTGTTGGGACGTCTGTAAATACGCGTCGGGCGCGTCAGGTCGGCGCGCATTGACGACCGGCCCGGCAGGCGCGGAGCGGGCCGGAATCCCACGTGCGCCACCGCACGGACCTCGAACGAGGATTCCCTATAGCCTGCAAATAGGTTGTTCGTGCGCGTGACTGGATCATGTATTCGAACATCCCGTCGCCCGTTTCCGGGTGCGCACCGACCAGGTGGGTGTGAGGACAGATGAAATCGATTCTCGATCCATCGTTTCAATATACGACGAGCTTCAACACAAACCTCAAGAAGACGTTCGCGAGGGTTCTGCGCGACCGTCAGAAAGGTGCCGAGAGGACTACACCGGCGACCACGGATGTGTTCGCCAGGATTTCGACACTTGCAGGAAAAACGGCAGCGGGCCGGTGAAGATTCGCGGATAGCAAATCACATTTCATCGATCGTTGCGCCGACTGGGAATCGAAGGACAGAAAAAATGCGCAAACCACTCTTCATATTGTTGATCCTCCTTTGCTCGATGACCACGGCAGCTGCACAGGTCACCGTCGGCATCGGGGTTCCTGGCGTCAGCATCGGGATCAACTTCCCGGTGTATCCGCAGCTCGTCCCCGTACCCGGCTACCCTGTCTACTACGCACCACAGGCGAATTCGAACTATTTCTTCTACGACGGCATGTACTGGGTGTATGCGGGAGACAACTGGTACACGAGCTCCTGGTACAACGGGCCGTGGCAGATCGTGACCCCGGAATATGTACCACTGTTCGTGCTGCGCGTTCCCGTCCGCTATTACCGGCGGCCGCCGGTGTATTTCCACGGATGGCGTTCGGACGCTCCGCCGCGGTGGGGTGACCATTGGGGCAATTCGTGGCAGCAGCAACACACCGGATGGGACAACTGGAACCGCGGCTCCGTGCCCGCGCCCGCCCCGCTGCCCGTCTACCAGCGGCAATATTCAGGCAATCGTTATCCGCAGATGCAACAGCAGCAGCAGTTGCAAAGCCAGAATTACCGCTACCAGCCGAAAGACGAAGTAGTGCAGCGGCACTATCAGGCACAACAAGCGCCAAGCGCGCCCGCCCCGTCTGCACAGACCAGGCCGGCAGCGCCCGCGGCAAAGATCCGCGCCGCAGCCTGACCAGCGCGGCTACAGCCGGCCGCCTTCGCTGCAGCAGGCGACGCCGGGAACGCCGGGCGGACCGCCGCCGCAAAGGTCTGGCGCAGACGTTCAGAGACCTGTCACCACCAACGCGCCGCAGCAGCAAACCGGCGCGACGCCGCTGCCACAGCGAGTGCAGACGCAGCAAGGAAGGTCACCCACGCAGGACTCGGCAGCGCAGCGTCAATCCGGGCAGCCTCCGCAGGCGGCGCCCCCCCATCAGCCGCAGGCCGCCAAGGCGCAGCCCCAGCAAATTGCACCGCAAGGCAAACCTCCGGTGCAGGAAACCAAAGCTCGGGGCCAACCTCCGCAGAGGGCGGCCAAGCCTCAGCAGCAGGCACCGAAGGCGCAAGGCCATGACAAGCCTTCGCAAGCCAAGCCCGACAAGGAACCGAAGCAGAAGCAGGACAAGAACGAGCCGCAGGGCGGCGAGAAGGGCAAGTGAGGGAGCTCCCGCGCCGCTCAACCCGCTCCAGAGCGCGGGCGAGCAGCGGCGGACCGGCGACCACCGCAGGCGGAGATTGCCTTCGGTGGGCCGTCTCCTTAGGAACTCAACGGATATCGTGCCGTCGCGAGTGACGGTTGACGGTGGGAGCAGTCGATGGCTCTCGGAACAACGTTGCTGATTCTCGTAATTCTGCTGCTGATCGGCCTCTCCAGGGCGCGATAACACCTCGATGTGGTTCGGTGGCCCCGAGATGCCCGGGACTGTGGCGTTTCCCGCAGGGCCGAGATTCCCGGGACAGGGGCGTTCCGGCAGGATCTTGAGAGCAGCTCGGCGAACGACTACGAAGACGAGCCATTTCTCGATCGCGACCTTGTATTCGGCTTCGCGCTTGTCGGCAGTCGCTTCGGTGCGGGCCTCGGCCTGCTTCGTCGCGGCTTCCTTGTTCGTCACGGTGGCGACACGGTCAACCTTGGCGTTCGCCTTGCCCTTGACGAGCTCGGCCTTCGCTTCCTTCACGCAGACGTCCTAGTGGTTGCCTGCCCGTTCGTCGCATTTCTCGATCGCGACATCGTAAGCGGCCTGTGCGCGCGCAGCTTGTCGCGATCACACGCGTGGAATGAATCAGAACTTCACAACGAGCGTCGTCCGCTGATGAGGTTCACCAGGATCATGATGACGGCGATCACCAGAAGGATGTGGATGAAGCCACCCATGGTGTAGGAGGTGACGAGGCCGAGGAGCCAAAGAATGACCAGAACGACTGCAAGCGTATACAGCATGGAATTCACCTTTCCTTGTTCGATTTCCCGGTCAATGCCTGACGCAGGATCCTGCGCTGGCTGGAAATGTCTGGTGCCAACTCCACCCCGCGCGTCGGCCATCGTCGCAATGCGACCGCGACACCCGGCATGATCGACGCCGGGACCTGAGTGAAGATTGGGCGATTTGGAATACACCGTCTGTTCGCCAGCGCACGTCGCCCCGATCCGGTTGCTGCCATGATCCGCGCTCGCCGTTCCGCCAATGTGCAAGGGAGTGGAGCGCCCGTTCCTAACTGTGTGCGCTAGCGGACGGACGCTCGAGGCGGTTATCGCTAGTCTGGTTCGGTTGGTGCCTTGCGCGGGCGTGCGCAGAAGCGAGCCGGCAGATGGTTCGGTCGGTAACGCTTCGCCCTGCCGGTTCGCGTACGTGGGCCATTTGCCCGGCGTACGGTCCCGATCCGTCTCAATCACGCCCTTGAAAATCGCCATGAAATCCGCAGCCATGCCTATAAAGACGGACACAATCGGTGCGGTGCGTCCCGCGGCGGAGGCGGGAGCGCCACCGGATGCGGCGCACGTCACTCTTCCCGCGACGCGGGCCCAAGTTGACGCAAGGGGCCTTGCCCTGGGAATCATCGCGGTGCTCTCGGCGGTCTTCGCACTATCCTGGGCGCAGGCGTTCGTGGTGCCGCTGCTGCTCGGCATCGTCATTGCCTACACGCTGAACCCGCTCGTCGGATGGCTCGAGGCAATCAGGATTCCTCGCGTCCTGGGCACGATCGTCGTGATGGCGAGCGTGATCGGCGCGCTCGTCGTCGGTGCCTATTCGTTGCGGGGACAGATGCAGACCATCGTCGAGCAGTTGCCGGAAGCGGCCGCCAAATTCGCCACCGGGCTCGAAAGAATGCAGATCAGCCGGATCGGCAACATGCAGAAAGTGCAGGACGCGGCGACCGAAGTGGAACGGGCAACGACCCAGGCCGCGGGCGGCCCGGCCGCTGCGCGCCAGCCCGCGACTCACGTCATCGTGGACAAGCCGAAGTTTCGGCTCGGCAATTTCCTGTGGGAGAGCTCGATGGGCGCGTTGGGCGCCGCGGGCCAGGCGGCGATGGTCGTCTTCCTCATCTTCTTCCTGCTGGTCGGCGGCGACACCTTCAAGCGGAAGCTGGTGCGCCTGACGGGCCCGTCGCTGTCGAAGCGAAAGATCACGGTCCAGATTCTCGACGACATCAACGGCTCGATTCAGAAATACATGCTCATGTTGCTCACCACCAATCTTCTCGTCGGGTTGCTCAGCTGGATCGCGTTCAGCTCAATAGGCCTCGACAACGCCGGAGCCTGGGCCGCTGCCGCCGGGCTACTGCACATCGTTCCCTACCTCGGTCCCGGCGTCACTGCGGTGGCCGTGGGAATGGCCGCGTTCATGCAATTCGAATCGTTCCCGACCGCGTTTCTGATCGCCTGCACGTCGCTGGCGATCGCCACCGTCGTCGGAACTTTCGTGACCACCTGGATGGTCGGACGAATCGCCAGCATGAATTCGGCGGCCGTGTTCATTTCGCTGCTCTTCTGGGGCTGGCTTTGGGGCGTCTGGGGTATGCTGCTCAGCATCCCCATCATCGTCATCGTCAAGGTCGTTTCGCAACACGTGGAACAGTTGCACCCGATAGCCGAAATGCTCGGGGACTAGGCGGCCGCAGGGATCCACGTCCTTTCGTGGAATTTTCAAGAAGAAGGGAAATCCCGAATTGAAGGCGAGCGAACGGACAATCTTTGAACGGTTGCTCGAGATCGCGGCTCGCTTCGGTCGTGCCGACTCGCCCCGAAAATTCGCCGACGAGGAACCGCTGCTGCGATCGGAGTTGTTCAGCGCCGATCGGATGGAACAGCACGGCAAGAGCCTGGCCGCCGCGCACAGGGTGGCGCCGGGACGCGCTACCGACCGCCTGCTGACCCGGCTCGCGGAGAACGAAGCAATCCTGGTGGAAGTGTGCGACCTGCTGACCGCGGCGGTCACGGCGAATGATCGCGTTTCGCCCGCTTCGGAGTGGCTGCTCGACAATTTCTATCTGATCGAAGAGCAGATCCGCACGGCCAAGCGGCATTTGCCCAAGGGGTACAGCCGCGAGCTTCCCCGATTGGCGAACGGACCTTCCGCCAGACTTCCGCGCGTATACGACCTCGCGCTCGAGGCGATCTCGCATGGCGATGGCCGGGTCGATGCCGAGGGTCTCTCGCGTTTCGTCGCGGCGTATCAGACGGTGACCCCGCTCAAGGTCGGTGAGCTGTGGGCGATCCCCATCATGCTGCGATTGGCGCTTATCGAGAATCTCCGCCGCGTCGGGGTACGGATTGCCGCCGGAACGATCGATCGCAACCGGGCCACCGCGTGGGCCGACCAGATGATGGACGTCGCCGAGAATGATCCCAAGAACCTCATTCTCGTCATTGCGGACATGGCGCGGTCGAACCCGCCGATGGCAAGTTCGTTTGTCGCTGAACTGGCGCGGCGGCTGCAGGGACAGAGTGCCGCGCTGGCGCTGCCGCTCACGTGGATCGAGCAGCATCTTTCCGAATCCGGCTTCTCGATCGAGCAGCTGGTGCAATCGGAAACGCAGGAACAGGCCGGCAACCAGGTTTCGATCAGCAACACGATCGGCAGCCTTCGGCTTCCTTGGCGCGATGGACTGGCGCGAGTTCGTCGAGACGATGAGCGTCGTCGAGCAGAAGCTGCGGGAAGATCCGGGCGGCCTCTACGGCAGGATGGACTTCGCGACTCGCGACCGTTACCGGCACGTCGTCGAGGAGATCGCGAAAGGGAGCCACCTGTCCGAGAGCGAGGTGGCGCGCAAGGCGATCCAGCTGGCACACGATCGCACCGCCGGCGTGGCCGGCATGAGCGGCGACGACGATCGGGTCGCTCACGTCGGGTTCTATCTGGTCGACAAGGGCCGACCGCGTCTGGAACGAGCGGCAATGGTGCGTCTGTCTCTCTCCGAGGCTCTCCGCAGGGCGGGGCGACGGATTCCCTTGCTGCTGTATCTCGGAGCGATCGCGGCGATCACGGCGGCCGTCACCGCGGCTCTGCTGGCGGCGGCTTACCGCGACGGGGTCGCCGATGGACTGCTCGTGACGGTAGGAATCCTGTTGCTCCTCGCTACCAGCCAACTGGCGGTGGGTTTGGTGAACTGGCTGGCGCCACTGCTCGTGACGCCGCTCACCTTGCCGCGAATGGATTTTTCCAAGGGACTCCCGCCGCAAGCACGCACGCTGGTGGTAATCCCGACGATGCTCACCTGCGCAGAAAATATCGAAGGACTGGTCGAGGCGCTGGAGGTCCGGTTCCTCGCCAATCGGGATGATCATCTGCATTTTGCGCTGCTGACCGATTTTCAGGATGCGCCGGCGGAGACCCTGCCGGCGGACGCGTCGCTCCTGTCCCTTGCGCAAAGACGGATCGAAGATCTGAATGAGAAATATCCATGCACGGCGACCCCAGGCGAAAGCGGTGCGTTCAGCGACACATTCTTTCTGTTTCACCGCCCACGCCTGTGGAACCCTGAGGAACGGACATGGATGGGCTACGAGCGCAAGCGCGGCAAGCTCGCCGCCCTGAACGCGTTCCTGCGTGGTGGCGGCAGGGACCGCTTCTCGCTCGTCGTCGGCGAGACCGCGGTTCTGTCGGGCGTGAAATACGTGATCACGCTCGACACCGACACGCAGCTTCCGCGCGATTCCGCGCGGCAATTCGTCGGCGTGATGGCGCACCCGCTGAACCGTGCGCGCTTCGCCGCCGGTCAGCACAAAGGCCGGGAGCGGGTCACCGATGGGTACGGAATTCTGCAGCCGCGCGTGAGCATAAGCCTGCCTGGGGCAAACCGCTCGTGGTTCGCGCGCTTGCAGGGGGGAGAGCCGGGAATTGATCCCTATACGCGCGCCGTCTCCGACGTTTACCAGGATCTCTTCGGGGAGGGCTCCTTCATCGGCAAGGGGATATACGACGTCGATGCGTTCGAGCGCGCACTCAACGATCGCTTTCCCGAGAATCGGATCCTGAGTCACGACCTTCTCGAGGGCTGTTACGCACGTTCAGGCCTGTTGAGTGACGTGCAATTGTACGAGGAGCATCCGTCGACCTATGGCGCCGACATCAACCGCCGGCGCCGCTGGATTCGCGGCGACTGGCAGCTGGCGGGGTGGCTGCTGTCGCTCGTGCCGGGTCCAGACAAGCGTCGCCTGAGAAATCCATTGTCGGTGCTTTCGCAGTGGAAGCTCTTCGACAATCTGCGGCGCAGTCTCGTCCCGGCGGCGCTGACGCTGCTGTTGCTGCTCGGATGGACCGTGCTTCCGCACGCGTGGCTGTGGACGCTGGCAGTGATCGCGATCCTGTTTCTTCCGTGTGCGAGCGCCTTCTTTCTTGACCTTTTGCGCAAGCCGGACGAGGTGGTGTTGTCGCAACACGTCTTTGCAGTCGCCAACGTGGCGGTCCGACACGCCGTCCAAACGGCGCTGACGCTTGCGTTCCTCCCATACGAGGCGACCGTCAACGTCGACGCGATCGCGCGCACTGCCTGGCGCATGCTCGTCACGCATCGCGGGCTCCTCGAATGGAGCCCATCGGCGGGCGACGAGCCGGATTCACGCGGCCTCGAAGATGCGCCCTCCCACTCTGCGCTTTCGCGTTCGATCGGGTCCATGTGGATCGCTCCGGTCATCGCGGCGGCGGCAGCGATCCTGTTGACGGTGTCCGCGCCGTCGGCATTGGTCACGGCCACACCGATCCTGCTGCTGTGGTTCGTCTCGCCCGGCATCGCGTGGTGGATCAGCCGGCCGCTCGCGCGCCGCGAAGCTCGGTTGACGATGGAACAGGCGGTCTTCCTGCGCAAGCTCGCGCGAAGGACATGGGGGTTCTTCGAGACACTTGTCGGTCCGGATGAGCATTGGCTCCCGCCCGACAACCTGCAGGAGCAGCCGGTCGCCAGCCTCGCGCACCGAACATCGCCGACAAACATGGGGCTTTCACTTCTGGCGAATCTGGCCGCGTACGATTTCGGCTACGTCACGTCCGGGCAGCTCATCGCGAGGACGGCGAATTCAATGCGCACGATGGAGTCCCTGGAGCGGCACGAGGGTCACTTCTACAATTGGTACGACACGCAGTCCCTGAAGCCGCTGCTCCCACTTTATGTTTCGTCGGTCGACAGTGGAAATCTCGCGGGCCATCTGATGACCCTGCGTCCCGGTCTGCTCGAGCTCGCCGACGCGAGGATCCTGGATGCACGATGGCTCGAAGGCCTGGGCGACACGCTGCGGATTCTCATCGAGACCGTCGGTGGGACCGTACCGCCTTCGCTCGCTCACCTGCAGCGGGACCTGGACACCGCGTACGACTCCCGACTCGCGACCGTCGCGGAGGCGCGACAGTGGCTCGACCGGCTCGGCGCGGGCGTCGCCGAGGTCGCCGTGAAGCTCACCGGCGATCCCGACCCCGGATCCGGCAGCGCATCTGCAGCCGCCAGCGAAACGATTTTCTGGACGGATGCGCTCATCCGGCAAGGCCGGGACGGCAGCGCATCCGCAGCCGCCAGCGAAACGATATTCTGGGCGGATGCGCTCGTCCGGCAATGCCGCGCCATGCAGGACGAATTGGCATTTCTCGCGCCATGGGGCGCGCTGCCGGCGGCGCCGAGCGGGCTGGGCGACCTCGTGGGCAGCCGCGAGATTCCGACGTTGCGCGAGCTCGCGGCACTCGAAGCGGAGTTGCTGCCGGCGATAGAGCGCCGGCGGCACGCGGGTGCGTCGCCGGCGGAGAGCGCGTGGCTCGACGAGCTCGGCCGCGCCGCCAGCGAAGCAGGCCATCGCGCCACCGAGCGAATGGCGGAGATAGAACGCCTGGTGCTGCTGGGCGACGAGCTGGCCCGCATGGAGTACGGCTTTCTCTATGACGGTGGGCGTCACCTGCTCGCCATCGGATACAACGTCGGCGAGCGAAGATGCGATTCGAGCTATTACGACCTGCTTGCGTCGGAAGCAAGATTCTGCAGCTTCGTTGGAATTTCGCAGGGACGGTTGCCGCAGGAGAACTGGTTTGCGCTCGGGCGCCTGCTCACGACCGCAGGAGGTCAGTCGGTCCTCCTGTCCTGGAGCGGTTCGATGTTCGAGTACCTGATGCCGCTCCTGGTGATGCCCACTTATGACAACACGCTGCTCGACCAAGCCTATCGCGTGACGGTAGAGCGGCAGATCGCGTACGGGAAGCAGCGCGGCGTGCCCTGGGGCATCTCGGAATGCGGGTACAACTCGGTCGACGCGAACCTCAACTACCAGTACCGCGCCTTCGGAGTTCCCGGCCTGGGGTTGAAGCGCGGACTCGCGGAGGATCTCGTCATTGCTCCGTACGCGTCGGCGCTCGCGTTGATGGTGGCACCCGAGGAGTCGTGCCGCAACCTGCAGCGCCTTGCGGCCGGAGGGCTCGCCGGACGATTCGGCCTCTACGAGGCAATCGACTACACGCCTGCGCGCATGCAGCGCGGACAAACCAGCGCCGTCGTGCGCTCGTTCATGTCGCATCACCAGGGCATGATCCTGCTCTCGCTTGCGCACCTGCTGCTTGATCGTCCAATGCAGAAGCGCTTCGAGTCGGACCCGATATTCAAGGCAACCCTCCTGTTGCTGCAGGAGCGCATCCCGAAGACCGCGGCGCTCTATTCGCAACCGACCGAACTCTCCGCGATTGCCGGGATCTCTGGCGGCCCGGAGGCGCCGGTGCGCGTACTCGCCAGCCCCGATACGCCGATACCGGAAGTGCAGTTGCTGTCGAATGGCAGGTACCATGTCATGGTCACCAATGCGGGCGGCGGAAGCTCCCGGTGGAAAGATCTCGCCGTCACGCGCTGGCGCGAAGACACGACCTGCGACAACTGGGGCACGTTCTGCTATATCCGCGACGTGGCGACCGGGGACTTCTGGTCGACTGCGCATCAACCGACGCGCAAGCGCCCGGCGCATTACGAAGCGATCTTCACCGAAGCGCGCGCCGAGTTTCGCAGGCGCGACAATGACCTCGAATCGCACACCGAGATCGTCGTTTCGCCGGAGGACGACATCGAGCTGCGCCGCCTGCGTATCACCAACCGCTCGCGGACGCGGCGGACGATCGACGTCACGAGCTATGCGGAGATCGCCATTGCGTCGCCTGCCGCGGACGCGCTGCATCCGGCGTTTTCCAACCTTTTCGTGCAAACCGAGATCATTCCTCAGCAGCAAGCCATCCTGTGCACCCGGCGGCCCCGCTCGCGGGAGGAGCACCCGCCCTGGATGTTTCACCTGATGGCGTTGCACGGGGCCGACGCGGCGGACGTTTCCTACGAAACCGATCGCATGCAGTTCATTGGTCGCGGACGCACCGTGGCCGCTCCGAAGGCGATGACGGATGCCGGTCCATTGTCGGGCAATCAGGGATCGGTGCTGGATCCGGTCGTCGCGATCCGCCATCGGATGACTCTCGAGCCGCAACAAACGGCAACGATCGACATCGCGTTCGGAATGGCGGAAACGCGCGATGCCGCACTGGGCCTCGTCGGAAAATACCAGGATCGGCACCTGGCCGACCGCGTTTTCGATCTCGCGGGAACACATAGCTGGGTCACATTGCGCCAGATCAACGCGACCGAATCCGATGCGCAGCTCTACGCACGCCTTGCCGGCTCGGTCATCTATGCGAATGCCTCGCTGCGGGCGGAAGCCGGCATTCTGATCAGGAACCGACGCGGACAATCAGGGCTGTGGAGCTACGCCATCTCGGGCGACCTTCCGATCGTTCTTCTGCAGATCGGAGACGCAGACAACATCGATCTCGTGCGCCGGCTCGTGCAGGCGCACGCGTACTGGCGGTTGAAGGGATTGGCGGTGGACCTCGTGATCTGGAACGAAGACCGCGGCGGATATCGGCAAGTCCTGCAGGATCAGATCATGGGGCTGATCGCGGCCGGCGTCGAAGCGCACGTGATAGATCGACCGGGTGGAATCTTCGTGCGGCGGGGGGAGCAGATCTCGGACGAGGACCGCATCCTGCTCCAGTCGGTCGCGCGCGCCATCATCACCGACCGCAAAGGGAGTTTGGTGGAACAGGTCAACGCGCGCGGCCCCGCAGAGGTACGTGTTCCGCGCCTTGCGGCGACCCGTATCCATCGTCGCGAAACCGCGCCGGCGCAACTGGCTCCGCGCGAACTGATCCTCGACAACGGGCTTGGCGGATTCACGCGTGACGGCCGCGAATACGTCATCACGATACTGGAAGGTCAAGTAACGCCTGCGCCGTGGTCCAATGTGCTCGCGAACGCGAATTTCGGGACGGTGATTTCCGAGAGCGGGCTCGCGTATACGTGGAGCGAGAACGCGCACGAGTTCCGTCTCACGCCCTGGCAGAACGATCCCGTGAGCGACGCGAGCGGCGAGGCCTTCTACCTTCGTGACGAAGAGTCCGGCCACTTCTGGTCGCCCGCGCCGTTACCCTGCCGCGGCACCGGCGCCTATGTCACCCGTCACGGATTCGGCTACAGCGTTTTCGAGCATCACCAGGATGGAATCAGCTCCGAGCTGTGGGTTTACGTGGCCATCGATGCGTCGGTGAAATTTTCAGTGCTGAAAGTCAGAAACTCGTCGGGTCGGTCGCGCCGGCTCTCGGCCACCGGATACATGGAATGGGTGCTGGGAGACCTTCGGCCAAAGACGGCGATGCATGTGATCACCGAAATCGAGGCGCGGAGCGGCGCGCTCGTGGCGCGCAACTCCTACAACACCGAATTTCCCGACCGTGTCGCATTCTTCGACGTGGACGACACGACCCGCAGCGTGAGTGGTGACCGTGCCGAATTCCTGGGACGCAACGGTGTGCTCGGCAATCCCGCGGCGTTGGCGCGAACGCGCCTTTCCGGCAAGGTGGGCGCGGCGCTCGATCCGTGCGCCGCCATCCAGGTCCCCTTCGACCTGGCGGATGGCCAGGAGCGCGAGATTGTCTTCCGGCTCGGCATCGGCCGAGACGCTGACGACGCCGCCACCCTGGTGCAACGCTTCCGGGGATCGGCCGCCACCCATGGCGCGCTGGACGCGGTACACACGCACTGGAAGCGCACGCTCGGCGCCGTGCAGGTGGATACGCCCGATGCCGCGCTCAACGTGCTCGCCAATGGCTGGCTCTTGTACCAGACCGTGGCGTGCCGACTGTGGGGACGGAGCGGCTACTACCAATCGGGCGGAGCCTTCGGCTTCCGCGACCAGTTGCAGGACGCAATGGCACTTGTCCACGCCGAACCCGCGCTCCTGCGCGAGCACCTCATCCGCTGCGCGGGCCGCCAGTTCGCGGAGGGAGATGTCCAGCATTGGTGGCATCCGCCGTCAGGCCGGGGCGTGCGCACGCGTTGTTCCGATGACTATCTCTGGCTGCCCCTCGCGACGGCGCGCTACGTCAAGGCGACCGGAGACACCGGCGTGCTGGACGAAGCGGTACATTTCCTCGACGGTCGCCCTGTGAACGCGAGGGATGACTCGTACTATGATCTGCCCGGCCGATCCGGAGAATCGGCCAGCGTCTACCAGCACTGCGTACGCGCCATCATGCATGGCCTGCAATACGGCGCGCACGGCCTCCCATTGATGGGCTCCGGCGACTGGAACGACGGCATGAATCTGGTGGGGATCAAAGGCACCGGGGAAAGCGTCTGGCTCGGCTTCTTCCTTTGTGCGGTGCTGAAGCAGTTTGCCGAGATCGCACAAATCAGAGGTGACTCGCCGTTCGTCGAGCGATGCAACGCAGAGGAGACAAATCTTCGCCAGAACCTCGAGCAGCACGGCTGGGATGGCGAGTGGTATCGGCGCGCGTATTTCGATGATGGCACCCCGCTGGGATCCGCGAGCAACATCGAGTGCCGCATCGACTCCATAGTGCAAAGCTGGGCTGTGCTTTCGGGTGCGGGTGACGCGAAGCGATCGCGCATGGCAATGAATGCTGTCGATACACGCCTTGTGCGCCGCGATCACGCGCTGATCCAACTCCTGGACCCGCCCTTCGACAGGTCCGATCTCGATCCGGGCTACATCAGGGGCTACGCTCCGGGCGTGCGGGAGAACGGCGGTCAGTACACGCACGGCGCCATCTGGGCGGCAATGGCGTTCGCGGAGTTGGGCGACCGTGTGCGTGCGTGGGAACTGACCGCCATGATCAATCCCGTGAACCACTCTCGAACCGCGGAGGGCGCGGCGACCTACAAGGTGGAACCGTACGTCGCGGCCGCCGACGTCTACGCGCTCGCGCCGCACACCGGCCGAGGCGGCTGGACCTGGTACACGGGCTCCGCAGGATGGATGTACCGCCTCATCCTGGAGTCACTGCTGGGACTGCGCCTCGACGTGGACCGGCTTCACTTCGCGCCGTGTCTTCCGCCGGAATGGAAAGAGTTCAAGCTGCACTACCGGCATGGCGAGACCATCTACCACATCACCGTGCGTCAATTCACGACGCAGGGCGAGAGTGAACCCGATGCAGCAGGCGTGACCCTCGATGGCGTCGCGCAAGCGGACCACTTCGTTCTTCTGGCCGACGATCGCCGCGAACACGAGGTCGAAGTGCGCGTCTCTATCGGAATAGAGAAGCCGGCGCTGGTCACCGCCTGACCCCGCGCGTTCACAAGGCCTCGCCTGCCCGTCCTCCGGCGGGCACCCGACATCCGCCCGTCACGCATATGACGAGCACGGCGCCGATCGCAGTCTTGCGGAGCCGGTTCATGTGTTCGTCAGCGTACCGATCGATCGGCCCGATGCACCTCATAGTGCGAATGCTGCATCGAGCAAACGACCCTTCATCGAATCGAGGTTGCCATGAGCATGGACAAACGCTGGACCGTATTGCTCGCCGCTTGCGGCGGCGCCGCCTTGGGATTGGCCATGAGCTCACGGCGAAAGCACAAACGCCGTGTCGAGAGGAAGGCTCACAAGGCCGACCTGCACGAATGGGAGAACGAGGGTGGCAATCTTGCGCCGCCCCGCGATGCCGCCTGATTCCCGCCTCGCGACCGGATCGGCGTGATCACGCCGCACGCGGCAGTGTGCCGCGTGGCGGAGGGCCGCGAGCCCAGGCACGAAGAAGAGATGCGCGAGTAAGAGGGACCAGCCCGTTCGCGCGGGGCGCGGCGGGCCGATCGAGCTAGAACGGCAGAGTTCAGCCCTTCTTGCCGAACACCAGCAGCAATCCACCGAGCACGATCGCTCCGACACCGGCCCAGATCGGGATGTTCACGGTTTCCTTGTCGGATACCGAGAGTGTGACCGGCCCGATCTTGGTCTCGTGGGTCTCCTTCGTGTAGGTGAATCCGCCATACGCTAACGCGAGGATCCCGCCAACGACCAGCAGGATTGCAAGTAGCTTCACCACATCCATTTTATTGTCTCCTCCGACAGAAAATCTGCCTCGTCACGTCAACGGACACCCCGCCACGGCGTGAACGGGATTGCACATGAATTATGCGCCGAGAGCCATGTGTAGCACCAGTCGCCAAGATGTTAAAGGGAACGGCTCGAATCTCCAACGCCATCCCATCGCGTTCGGCACCAGCATTGCGGCAACGGCGCGTGCCTCCCCACCTTGGCGCCGATTGCCTAGCCCGTGCGCGCTTGGCGCATCAGCCCAGCATGGTTGACGCCGAGAGCGTCCGGTTCTTCCAATACATGCCGTTGAGGCGCAGCGCGAGATTGCCCAGCGTGTCGAATTTCTTGCCGGTGAACGTCATCAGCACGGCCGGCCGACTGCCATCACCCTCGACATGCTGGAGTTCGGCGCACTCCATCGGGTCGCGCGAATACTTGGCGACGAGCGCCTTGATCTCGTCGTCGGTCGTTCCCGGCGCAATGTTTGCAATCCATAGTCGTTCCATCGCAACTCCTTCCGATGCTGGAGGCGCCCGCCGACAGGTCGCCTCAGGCCGCGGCCTCCATCACCCAGCCGATATGCCGCGGTCCCGTTGTCGGCCTTCTATGTCGATTCGCCTCGGTCGCATCCCCACGACAGACTGCCCGCGGGGCCCTGCTCCCGGGCTCACGCCACGGCCTCCATCACCCATTCGACGTGCCGCGGTCCCGTTGTCGGCCTTCCATGTCGATTCGCCTTGGTCGCATCCCCACATCAAACGTGGGGCCCCTGCTCCCGGGCTCACGCCGCGGCCTCCATCACCCACTCGACATGCCGCGGTCCCGTTGTCGGCCTTCCATGTCGATTCGCCTTGGTCGCATCCCCACGCCAAACGTGGGGCCCCTGCTCCCGGGCTCACGCCGCGGCCTCCATCACCCACTCGACATGCCGCGGTCCCGTTGTCGGCCTTCCATGTCGATTCGCCTTGGTCGCATCCCCACGTCAAACGTGGGGCCCCTGCTCCCGGGCTCACGCCGCGGCCTCCATCACCCACTCGACATGCCGCGGTCCCGTTGTCGGCCTTCCATGTCGATTCGCCTTGGTCGCATCCCCACGTCAAACGTGGGGCCCCTGCTCCCGGGCTCACGCCGCGGCCTCCATCACCCACTCGACATGCCGCGGTCCCGTTGTCGGCCTTCCATGTCGATTCGCCTTGGTCGCATCCCCACGTCAAACGTGGGGCCCCTGCTCCCGGGCTCACGCCATTATATTCACGCCGCCGTCGACGTAGAGCGTCTCGCCGGACAGGCGTCGCGCATACGGCGTCGCAAGATACGCACACGTGAAGCCGACGTCCATGATGTCGACCAGCTCGCCGATCGGTGCGCGCTGCTCGACTTCGGTCAGCAGAAGGTCGAAGTCCTTGAGCCCCGACGCGGCACGCGTCTTGAGCGGGCCGGGCGAAATGGCGTGCACGCGAATGCCCTTGCCGCCCAGCTCGTAGGCAAGATAACGGCAGCACGACTCGAGCGCGGCCTTCACGGGACCCATCACGCTGTACGTCGGTATGACCTTGGTGGCACCGTGATAGCTCATCGCGAACATCGTGCCGCCGCGCTTCATCAGCGGAGCGGCGAGCCGCGCCATCCGCACGAACGAATGGCACGACACGTCCATCGCCTTGGCGAACCCCGCTGCGGAGCAATTGATGAGGCCGCCCTGAAGGTCTTCCTTCGGCGCGAACGCGATCGAGTGCACGAGGATGTCGAGCTCGCCCCATTCCCGGCCGATCGCGGCGAATACCGCCTCGAGCTCGCCGTCGACACTCACGTCCAGCGGGAGGAACAGCGGCGCTTCGAGTGCCTTCGCCAGCGGCTCGACGTACGGGCGGGCCTTTTCGTTGAGATACGTGATTGCCAGATCGGCACCAAGCTCGCGAAACGCCTTGGCGCAGCCATAGGCGATCGAATGCTCGTTCGCGACGCCGACGACGAGTGCTTTCTGGCCCTTCAGCACGGGACGGGGAATTTCAGGCTTCATGTTCGGCTTTCTCTCATTGCCCGGCGAGCGTGTGCCAGGTGTGGCGCGCGATCATGAGCTCCTCGTTGGTCGGCACGACCCAGGCCGCTACATGGCTTCCCGGCGTGCTGAGCCGCGGCCCGTTCGCTTCGTTGGCCGACGAATCGAGCTCGACGCCGAGCCACGATGCATTGGTGCAGACGCGCGCCCGCAGGCTCCTGCTGTTCTCTCCAATGCCGGCCGTGAAGACGATCGCGTCGAGGCCGCCGAGCGCCGCCGCGAGCGAGCCCAGCTCCCGCGCGATCCGATAGACGAAGAGGTCGATCGCGGCCTTCGCCGCCGGATCGGCGCTCGCTTCCAGTGTACGCATGTCGCTCGAAATGCCCGAGACTCCGAGCAGGCCGGATTGCTGGTAGATGAGCTTCTCGATCGCCCGCGTGTCCATGCGAAGCTCGTCCATCAGGTAGAGCATGACGCCCGGGTCAAGGTTGCCGCACCGCGTTCCCATCGGCAGCCCGTCGACCGCGGTGAATCCCATCGTGCTCGCCACGCTGCGTCCCGCCGCCATCGCGCACATGCTGGCGCCGTTGCCGAGATGAAGCACGACGGTCTTTCCTGCGGCCGCGCGCGCGTCGTATCGCGGCAGTGCCTGCGCAATGTACTCGTAGGACAGGCCGTGGAATCCGTACCGCCGCACGCCACGGTCGGTGATCGCCTTCGGCAGCGCGAAGGCCTGCGCGACCGGCGGCTGGCCGTGGTGGAACGCGGTGTCGAAGCAGGCAACCTGCGGCAGCGTGGGGGCGCGCTCCAGGAGCGCCCGGATCGGCGCGAGGTTGTGCGGCTGGTGCAACGGCGCCAGCGGAACGAACTTCTCCAGCGCCGCGACAACGGCTGCGTCGACGCGAACGGGCTTGCTGAATTCGAGTCCGCCGTGGACGACGCGATGGCCGACGGCCGCGAGGCGATGCTCGGTAAACTGCGCGCGCAGGAACGAGACGAGATGATCGAGCGCGCCGCCGTGCCCCAGCTGCACGCCGTCACCCCACGATTTCTCGGCGATGACAGCGCCGTCCGTGTCTTTCGCGGCGAACCGCGGAGAGGTGAACAGGCCCTCGATCTGGCCGCGCGCCGCGAGTGCCAGCTCGCCGGCAACCGCGGTGAACAACGAGAACTTGATGCTCGACGAGCCGGCGTTGATGACAGCGACGGCGTCCATCGGGTCAGCCCACGGCCTTGCCCGCCGTTTCGCGCCGCGTACTCGCGACCAGCGCGGCAATCGCACAGGAAGCAAGCCGGGTGATCACCGAATCGGCGCGGCTCGTGAGGATGATCGGCACGCGCGCGCCGAGCACGATGCCGGCGGCATCAGCCCGCGCCATGAATGACAGGCTCTTGGCAAGCATGTTGCCGGCCTCGAGATCCGGCACGACGAGGACATTGGCGCGACCCGCGACCGGCGAGTCGATCTTCTTGATCGCGACGGATTCCAGGCTGATTGCGTTGTCAAGCGCGAGCGGCCCGTCGACGATCGCGCCGGTGATCTGCCTGCGATCGGCCATCTTGCACAGCGCGGCAGCCTCGACCGTCGAGGGCACCGCCGGATTGACGGTTTCCATCGCCGAGAGTATCGCCACGCGCACCTCGGGGAAGCGCAGCGCGTGGGCGAGATCGATCGCGTTCTGGATGATGTCAACCTTGTCTGCCAGCGAAGGCGCGATGTTCACGGCGGCGTCGGTGACGATCAGCGTCTCCGCGTACGTCGGGACGTCCATGATGAAGCAGTGGCTCACGCGGCGCGCCGTGCGCAGCCCGGTGTCGCGCTTCACCACCTCGCCCATCAGCTCGTCGGTGTGAAGGCTGCCCTTCATCAGCGCTTCCGCCCTGCCTTCGCGCACGAGCGCAACTGCCTTTGCGGCGGAATCGTTACTGTGCGCCGCATCGACGATCTCGAATCCCGTGATATCGAGATGCTTCTCCTTCGCGACGGCCTCGATTCGCGCCCGCGGGCCGACGAGGATCGGCGTAATCAGTCCCATTTTCGCCGCCTCGACGGCGCTCGCGAGCGAGCTCTCGTCGCAGGGGTGCGCGACGGCCGTCGGCGTCGGCGGCAGCGTTTTGCAAAAATCCAGCAGCCGCTGGTACTTCTCGTGCTTGCGTTCCGTCCGCGTTTCTGTTTCTGCGCGTGGCATCATTTGCTCCTGCGCCGTTTCGCTGCCGGAGCGCGCTTCGCTTTCCGAGTGAGCGAGGCGCGGCGTCCCTTGATTGGCGTGACATCGAGGGTCTCGCCGATGTTTTCCATCATGTCGAGCTGTTCGGTCGTGGGCTCGAAACGCCGCATGCGTTCGTCCGCGAGGAGCCTGCGGACCAGCGTGACCAGCCGCTCGCGATCGCCCTGCTTGGACAGCAGCTTCGGCAGCGCCGCAATCGCCTTCTCGGGCTCGTAGCGGACGATGATGTCCTGCTCGCCGCGGATGCGCCGCCACTGATCGGGCGTGACGTCGGGCAGGAGAGCGCGGTATTCGACAGTGAGCTCCTGCTTGAGCGCGAGCCGTGCCAGCGGCAGCGGTGCGCCCCGCCTGGCGAGCAGCGCACCCACACGGGCCAGCGCCTCGGCGAATCCGCCTTCCTCGATCGACGCCAGCGCCTCCTTGACGAACGGCAGGTCGCGCGGCTCGGCTGCAATCTGTGCCGCACGCTCGTCGGCCTCGTGCTTGTCGGCGAGATAGAGCGAGAACACGTTGCCGTAGGTCTGGAAGAAGGCCGCCTCGCTCGTCGCGTCACGCGTCTCGCGATAGTAATCGAGTGATGCGCTGACGCCTTCCGAGACCATCCGCTCGATCTTGCGCGCGGGATTGTCCGCCGCCAACGCCTGGCGTTGCGCCTTCACTGCCTGCGCCGCCGGCCCGAGCCACGCCAGCCATGGATTCAGGTCGGAAAATGCCCAGCGCTGGGCGCGCAGCGGATGCAGTTGCCGCGATACCTTGGCCGTGACCTCGTTGCCCAGCGACTGGACGAATGGCTGCGCGAAGAGCTCGTACGCGCGCTGGTTGAAGTCCGACAGCGCGGCAACCGCCTCGAACGGCTTCTCGTCATTGCGCTCGAAGCGATTGAGGCGCGCGACGATCTCCTCCAGCTGGCGCTCGACGAAAGTGACCTCGTACTCGACCTTGCCGTCACGGCCCTTGACATCGTGAATCTTCATTCCGTACAGGCCGGGCGGAAGCGACTCGATCGATTTCAGCACGGAGACGATCTGCGCGTGCTCCTTCTTCGCCACCTTGCCGGAGACGAAGATCCCGAGGTGCCCGATGTCCTCGTGGAGCAGTCCCACGATCACCTGGCCCCGCGACTTGATCTCGTCGGTCGAGCCGTAGACGTCCGCCACCCAGTTGAAAGCCTGTTGCGGCGGCGTGATGTTGTCGCCCATTGACGCGAACAGGACGATCGGCGCCTTGATGTCGCGCAGATCGAACGTCTTGCCGCCCGTTCCCTTGGTGCCGGACCAGAGCTTGTTGCCGACGAAGAGGTTGCGGGTGATCCACTCGATCTCCTCGCGGTTCATCAGATAGAAGCCGCCCCACCAGCGCTCGAACTCGAGAAAGCGCGGAGGCTCGGTGTCGACGTTCGCGAACAGGTTGTAATACTTGTCCCAGAAGGTGTTGGCCGGATTGAGGTTCTCGAAGTTCTCGACGAGATACGCGCCGTCGAACACCCCGTCGCCCAAGTCTGCCGCGAACGACGAGAGCCACGTGCCACCCAGCATGCCGCCTGCGTAGCGCATCGGGTTGTCCCCGGCGCCTTCCTGGAATGCGCCGCCCCAGTACGACATCGGCGCGCCGTTGATCACGATCGGTCCCGTGTCCTCGGGGCCCGACGCCGCGAGCATCATCGCCGCCCAGCCACCCTGGCAGTTGCCGACGATGGCAGGCTTCGCGCTCGCAGGATGCAGCTCGCGCACCTTCTTCACGAACTGCTGCTCGGCTTCGCAGACGTCGAGCAGCGTCTGGCCCGGCTCGGGGTCGCGGAAGAAGATGACGAAGTAGACGGGATGACCCTCGCGCAGCGCGACGCCGACCTGCGAGTCGTCCTTGAAGCCGCCGATACCCGGGCCATGCCCGGCGCGCGGGTCGATGATCACGTAGGGTCGCCGCTTCGGGTCGACGCGCACGCCCTGCGGCGGCACGATGCGCACCAGCGCATAGTTGACCGGACGGGCGAGCTTCCTGCCGTCAACGACCATCTCGTGGTCGAAATGCAGGACCGGCGGCAATCCCGCACGGTTGTGCTCGACGAAATTGTTGCCACGCTCGCGCAGCGTATCCCAGAACAGGATCGAGCGCTGCGCGAAATCGGTCGCGTAGGCGTACCAGTTCGACCAGGCCTCGGTTGGCGCGACAGGCTTCAGCGCAATGCCGGCCATGCCGTCGACACCGGCCTTGGTGAGCCGCTCGCGAAAATGCTCCTGTGCGACCTTGGTTCGCTTCTGATACAGCTGCGCGACCTTGTTCGAGATTTCGTAGCTTCGTGCGACCTGCGTGGTTGCGTTCATGAACGAACCTTTTCAGATGGGAGAGGGAGGACGATGCCTTGGGACACGCCGCCGGCAATGTGCGCCGGGAGCCAGGTGCGCATCGGCGTGGTCCGATGCGGGCCTCGAAATCAGGAGAGAAGTCATCGATCGACGCATGGGCGCCAACTACCTTTTCCGGAACTGGGACCAGCCCGCCCGGCAGCATGTTCCGCGGCGCGCCGCTCCGAGGGAATTATGACCGCTGCGATGAAGCGATCGATTGATGAACGTCAAGGCTGGCACTGTGAAATCAGGGCGCCCCGACGATTCGGTACAAGCTGCGGTATCCCTGTGACATCCTGCCGCATCCGGCGAACATAGGCCGCCCGCCGGCCGACATTCATGACCCGGGCACTGACACACTTGTCGCCGCGCGCCTTCGCCAAATCGCATAGGGCACGGCAACGAGCGCGGAGAACACGAGGTACGCCAGCACCGTCGCGATGATGGGCGGCGAAGCCGCATTGAGCGTCGCGACAAGAAGGGCGAGGCCCGGATTGCGGGCGGCGCTGCAGATGGCCGTCGCCGTGCGCGTCGCGGGTTCCGGGCCGCCCAGCAGATGGCCCACCGCGAGTGCCAGCGCTGTGATGGTCGCGATGGCCGCCGCCACGCGCCACCCTGCGCCGACCACCGGACGCCAGATATCGATCAGCACGAGCAGGAGCAGGACGATCAGCAACACGCCGCCCAGCCGCCGCAGCCGAGGTTCGAGCCATGCTGCGGCACGCGCGTTGAGGTGTCGCACGAGCATGCCAAGGCAAAGCGGCAGCAACTGCGCGACGAAGACCTGGCGCGCAAGTTCCAGCGGCTCGCTGACCGCGCGCGCCCCGTAATATTCGTTGAGCGCCCCGATGAAAAGCGGCATCGACACCACGGCGAGGACCGCCACCGCGATCTGCAGCGTGGGCGCAAACGAGCGATGCCCGCCGGCGTCAAGCGAACGGCGAAGCGCCACTGGCGCGCCCGGCGAGATCGCCATCAGCACGACTCCGACTTCCGCAGCACGCGACAGGCCGAAGGCCTGCGACACGACGAGTGCGAACACCGGCACCGCGATCAGCACCGCGAAGAGCCCCTTCAGGACGAGGGCTGGATGGCGCACGACCCAACGGAACTCGCCTGGCACCAGGGCGAGGCCGAGGTCGAACATCACCGTGAAGAGGGTCGCGGCCGCAGCGACCGAAAGTACCACGCCCGGCACGGGACCTTCTATCGGCATGAAAGCCGCGCGCTCACTGGCCCCTCGTCGAATGGCATCGCGTTCCCCGTCCCTGCCGCAGTCTCGCTTGCGCTTGGCTGCGGCATGCCATGATCATCGCCGAAATCGGGCCTGGCGGTGACGCGCAGCCGTTCCTCTCCGCGGTTCAGCGGCGATGGGTGCCGGAAGACCCGCCCAGCCCCTGCGAATCGGGAATGCGTGCGAGCGCGAGCTCCTCGGGGCGGCTGAAGTGCGTCTGGATCGCCCAGTCCAACAATTCGAGCTCCGTCTCCAATGCCGCCCGGCGGTGCTGCGGCAGCGTATCCCGCAGGTTCTCCAGCATTGCGCGCATGCGCCGGGCGATTTGCAGGTTGTTCGCGCCGCACGCGCGAATCTCGCTGCAGGCGACCTGCACGTAGTCTTCCCAGTTCGGCGTGCGAAAGATGACGCGAGGCTGCCCGCTGTCATCGAGGATGACCTCACCGCGCAGCTTCCGCCGCCCGACGAGCCGCAGCAGCCGTTGCACCTGGTCGAGGGCAAGCACTGCGGTGGTCGGATCGTTGATCGCCGGCGAAAGCGCCTTCAGTGCGATGTCGACGATGATGCGGAACGCGAACATCGGGTCCTGCTCGAGCGTGCGCTCGGGACCGAAGGCCACCGTCGACCGCATTGCACGGTCGTCGATCGCCATCGCGGCGCCGTAGAGAACGAACAGCGGCTCGTCCGCAGCGATGAAATCGCCCACCTGCGCCAGGAATTCAATCCTGCCATCGTGGCTTCGCGCCAGCGCCACCAGCGTCGGGATGTCGACCGCAAGCACGATGCCCGATTCGCCACGATGTGCCACCTGGCGGCTGGGCATGCGAGGAAGAGTATCCAGCGAAGCGGCCTCCGGCGGCAGCGCAGTCGCGGGGTCGGGATAGACCGACTTGATCATCGCCACGCCCTCGTCGCCGACCTTGGCGACGACGGCGACCGGGCGGAGCAGGCGTGCGGCGTAGTCGATCAGGAAAAGGAAGTCGGCGATGCACGCCACTCCGAGAATTCCGGTGATCGTTGCGATCAGCTGGTGCACCGCTTCGGCCTGTCGGTTAAGCGCAGCGACCGCAAAGACAAGCGTGAACACGAAAAGTCCGACGCTGTAACGGACCACGTTGTTTCGCAACAGCGTCGTGGCGATGATCCTGGGCGTGAGCTGCCCGCCGGCCACCTGGATCGCCACCAGCAGCGAGCCGAAAGTGAACACGAGGAACGACAGCGTCAGCGTGATGACGGTCTGGTAGAGCGCCGTGGCGCCGGCCGGCTCGAGCCCGACGAGAATCCAGCGCTGCCAGGTGTCGAGCGCGCGGATCAACGGTGCCAGCAGCAACTCGAGGGCGATGGCGACGAGCGGAACCGTCCACAACGCGGACTTGAGATAGCTGGTCACGCGATAGATACGGCCCCAGGTCAGCCTGCTGCGGACGAAGGTCCGTAATCGCCGCCAGCGCGAGGGCGCAATCGCCTCGGGCGCGGCACGCTCGCCAGTTTCGCTCATCGCCGATTATCCCTCGTAAGGATCCTCTTTGAGTCCCCGGCTCAGAGAACGTCTTGATCGACCGACGCTAATCCAGAAATCGCACGCGGCCCGTGGCGAGATCGTACACGGCACCTACCAGCTTCACCTCGCCTTTTTCCAGTCGCGCCTTGCCTTCGCGAGTCTCGGCCAGTTCGCGAACGGTGAACCGTACGTTCGCCTCCACCGCCGCGCTCAGCAGCGCCACGGGCGGCAGCGATTGGTCGAGATGGTCCAGAGCGGGATCGATGTTCTTGAGCAGCACGGCAATTCGACTGCGATGGCGGGCGCCGTGGAACTTCCCGGCGATCGCCGCTTCCACCGCGCCGCAGCCCTCGTGCCCGAGCACCACGAACAACGGCGTGTGCAGGTGCGATCCGGCATACTGCATCGTGCCCTCGATCTGGGGTCCAAGAACATTTCCCGCCACGCGAATGACGAAGAGCTCGCCGAATCCTGCATCGAAGAGGAGCTCCGGTGGCACGCGGCTGTCGCTGCACCCGAGCACCGTGGCGTAGGGCTGCTGGCCCCTGGCGAGCTCGGCCAGGACTTCCTTCTGCACTGTCGGAAACCGCGCGCGACCACCGACGAAGCGCTCGTTGCCCTCTTTGAGGCGAGCGAGCGCCTCGTCGGCCGTTTTGACGGCTCCATGCCTCCCGGTCACGATTTCGCGTCCCCTTGCAATTGACTCGCGTTTGCCATCGATCCCGGCGATCGATCCCCGTGACCCTTGTCCGCGGGGCCCCTCGCCGCCCGCTTGCACCGCGGCCTCCGCACAGGCATCGCATATCCCCAGCGTGTTGCCGTCGGCCGCTAGCGTCGACTCGCCCCGGTCGCATCCCCATGCGCTACCCGCGCATGGGGCCGCTGCTTCCCGGCTCGCGCCACTACTGTTCGAACTTGGGGGCGATCAAGTTCTCGAACGAGAAGACTTCGTCCCACTTCTCCTGCGTCAGCAGCTTGCGCTCCTCGACGACGATCTGGTGCAACGACTTGCCGGTCTCGTAGCCCTCGCGCGCGATCTCGGCGCATTGCTTGTAACCGAGCGACGGCTTCAGGACAGTGACGATTCCGAGCGAGTTCAGCACCATGTCGCGGGTGTGCTCGGCGTTCGCGGTGATGCCGTCGATGCAGTTGACGCACAGGCTGTCGACCGCATGCTCCATCGTCGCAATCGACGTGAACAGCGCGAACGTGATCACGGGCTCCATCACGTTGAGCTGCAGCTGGCCCGCGGAAGCCGCGAGCGTCACCGTGAGGTCGAGACCGATCACCAGAAATCCGACCTGGTTGACGACCTCGGGGATCACCGGATTGACCTTGCCCGGCATGATCGAGCTGCCCGGCTGCATCTGCGGCAGATGGATCTCGTTGAATCCGCAGCGCGGTCCCGACGCCAGCAGTCTGATGTCGTTGCAGATCTTCGTGAGTTTTGCCGACGTTCGCTTCAGCACCCCGGACAGCAATACGTAGGCTCCGGTATCGGAGGTCGCTTCGATGAGGTCACCGGCCAGGATGAACTTCAGGCCGGTGAGCTCGGACAGATATTTGGTCGCGAGCTGGGGGTAGCCGGGTGCCGCCGTCACCGTCGTGCCGATCGCCGTCGCGCCGAGGTTGATCTCGTGCAGGAACTCCCGCACCTCCATTATCCGCTGCACCTCCTCGCCGAGCGTCGTCCCCCAGCCGTGGAATTCCTGGCCGAGCGACATCGGCACGGCGTCCTGCAGATGCGTGCGGCCCATCTTCAGGACCCTTTCGAACTCCCTGCTCTTCGCGAATAACGCGTCCTGCAGCTTGCGCAGCGACTCCATGTAACTGTCGAGCCGGAGGATCAGCGCGAGCCGGAAAGCGGTGGGATAGATGTCGTTGGTCGACTGACCGAAGTTGACGTGGTCGTTCGGGCTCACGTGCTGGTATTCGCCCTTGGCGTGCCCGAGATGCTCGAGCGCGAGGTTGGCGATCACTTCGTTCGCGTTCATGTTGGTCGAGGTGCCGGCGCCACCCTGGATGAAGTCGGTGACGAACTGGTCGCGCATCTCGCCGGCGATCAGGCGATCGCAGGCGCCGGCGATCGCGTCGGCGACCTTTTTGTCGAGCACACCGAGGTCCCGGTTCGCCAAGGCCGCCGCCTTCTTCACGTACCCGAAGGCCTTGACGAAGTTCGGCTCCGTCGACATCGGGATGCCCGTGATGTGGAAATTCTCCCTGGCGCGCTGCGTCTGCACGCCGTAGTACGCGGCGCCCGGGATTTCCTTCTGCCCGAGAAAGTCCTTCTCGATCCGGCTTGCGATGATGCCCATGATCTCTCTCCTGGGTTCGAGCGGGCGCGTGGGGGACTTACGCTACGAGCGCGCGCCCTGGATCGATACCGGAACTAGCCCCGGGCTTCGCGCAGCGAAAGTGTCAAATGTACGCTGCCGCCGTCATGGCGCTTCCGCATGGGCAACCCGGAGCGGGCGAAGACGGCGAGCATCGACTTGTTCTGCGCGAGCACGTCCGCTTCGAACGTCGCGATGCCCTTCCCGCGGGCGATCTCGGCGAGGTGGCGAAAAAGGCGGGAGGCGATTCCCTGGCCCTGGTAGTCCTCCTCGACCACAAAAGCCACTTCCGCGGTGCGTTCGCCATCATTTGCCGTGGCGCCGATGCACCGGCCGGACGCGATCACGACCTCGTCTGCTCCTGAACCGATCGCCACGACGAGGGCGACGTCGTCCGGCCCGACGCGCATGATGCGATCGAGCCCCGCTTCCGTCAGCTCGGTCCGGTAGCTGAAGAGTCGTGTGTAAATGGACTCCCGGTCGAGCTGCCGGATCGCCCTGGCGATCTTCTCGCGATCATCGGTGCGCAGCTCGCGGATCGTCACGGCGAGACCGCTGCGAAGCGTCTCTGAGCATGCGAATCCGTGCGGATCGGTCATCGTCTGGCGAATTCGTCGGTTCACCGCAGGCAGGCGGGCACCCGATCAGAAGCGCTCCGGGACGTACTTGAACGGAAAGGCCATCGCCTTGTAGCGCCCTATCCTGCGCTTGGGCAGCTTGACCTTCGGCGCCGGAACGTCCTTGTACGGAACGCGCTTCAGCAGGTGGCTGATCACGTTGAGACGCACGCGCTTCTTGTCCTCGGAGCGCGCGACGAACCACGGTGCCCAGGAGGTGTCCGTTGCGGCGAACATCTCGTCGCGCACCTTCGTATAGTCGTCCCACCGATCGTAGGACTTGACGTCCATCGGCGAGAGCTTCCAGGTCTTGCGACCGTCACCGATTCGCGCCTGGAGCCGCCGCGTCTGCTCCTCGGGGCTCACTTCCAGCCAGTACTTGAGCAGGATGATGCCGGAACTGATCATCAATTGCTCGAACAGCGGCACCACCTTGAGAAATCCCCGCGCCTGCTCGTCGGTGCAGAAACCCATCACGCGCTCGACACCCGCCCGGTTGTACCAGCTACGATCGAAGATGACGACCTCGCCGGCAGCCGGCAGATGCGGCACGTAGCGCTGCGCGTACATCTGGGACTTTTCGCGCTCGGTCGGCGCCGCGAGCGCAACCACGCGGAACACGCGCGGGCTCACGCGCTCGGTGATGGCCTTGATCGTGCCGCCCTTGCCGGCGCCGTCGCGCCCTTCGAAGACGATGCACACCTTGAGACCCTTGTGCACGACCCACTGCTGGAGCTTGACCAGCTCGACGTGCAGCTTCTTAAGCTCGCGCTCGTACTCCTTGCCCGAGAGTGCCCCGCCCGATTTCGAGCCGCCCGACTTCGCAGCCTTCGTCTTGCCGGTCCCGGAGTCTTTTCCTGGTTTGCTCTTCTTTGCCATGTGCCTCTCCATCGATTCAACTCGCCGGAATTTCGGCAGGCCGTCACGCAACGGCGCACCTGCAATTCGCGGCGCCTGGTCCGTCAGTTCCGAACCTGCATGGAATCCCTTTGCCGCGTTCCATACTCTAGATGACAGGGGCGATCGTGCTGCTTGCGCGAAGTCAAACAGCGCACGATAAGACTCCTTCCCAGCCACGCGGCGCAGCCCCGAAACGGCTCACGCGCCGTCGAAAGCCTTCGATCGTGGCCCCGCAGGTGGGGGCACTTGGCCGGCCACCTCCATCGCCTGATACTTCTCGATCACCGCGCGCGCGTTGAACAGCATGCGCTCCCGGCCGAGCCGCTCGTCCAGTCCGGCATGCCGCACGACCTCGAGGACGCCGGGATTGAGTGCCGCCAGCCAGACGACGGCCCCGCGCTCCGTCGCGGCCCGCTCGCCTTCCATCAGCGCCTGAAGTGCCGTGTACTCGATGTCGGGCACCCGGCTCATGTCGAGTGCCAGCACGCGCGGCTTGTACTGCGCGACCAGCGCGTTGATCCGTTCCGCCACGAGCTGCGCATTGACGAAGAAGAGCCGCCCCTCCGGCCGCACGATCAGCAGGCCCTCAAACGTCTCGTCGTCGGGATACTCGGGAGACAACGGCCGCAGCACGTCGGCCCCGCGCTTGCGGCCGATCACCGAGATGCGTGGATTCGCGACCTGGCTCGCGAGGCCGATCATCGACACGATGATCGCCACCACGATTCCCTTCAGGGTGCCGAGAACGAGGACGCCGGCGCAGGCGATCAGCGCCCAGCGGAACTCCATCGTTCGCACGCCGCGGATGGCGCGGAACTCCGCGGGCTGGATCAGCCCGACCGAGTAGACGATGACGACCGCTGCAAGCGTCGCATGCGGCATCAGGCCCAGAATGGGGGCGAGCAGCAGCATCGTCGCCAGCGCCGCGCCGGCCGTCACCAGCGACGCCTTCTGCGACCGACCGCCCGCCGCGCGCACGACCGCGGTCTGCGACGTGCCGCCCCCCGCCGGCATCGCGCCGAACAGCGCGCCGCCCAGATTCGCCGCGCCGGTCGCGACGAGCTCACGGTTCGCATTGATCGGAGGGTCGCCCGGGCGAGCAAATGCCCGTCCTGCGGCAATCGTCTCGGTGAAGCTCATCAACGCGATCCCGAGCGCCCCGGGCGCCAGTTGCTCGATCAGCGAAAGGTCCGGCAGCGTGAGTGAGGGGAATCCCTGTGGAATCAGGCCGACCGTCGAAACGCCCGCGGCCTGCAGTCCGAGGAACCACGATGCCGCAATCCCGCCGCCCACCGCGACGAGCGGCGCCGGCGAGTGCGGCCACAGCCGCTCCATGCCGATCAGGACGGCGAACGTCGCGACGGCTACCGCGAGCGTCATCAGCGAAGTGTCGGGCACGTGTTGCGCGACACTGACGAGATCGGCGAAGAACCCCTGCTTGGTGATGTGGATGCCCAGGAGCTTGGGAACCTGGTCCAGCACGATCACGAGGCCGATCCCCGCCTTGAAGCCCGTCAGGACCGGCGTGGAAATGAAATTCGCGACGAACCCCAGCTTCATCAATCTCGCCAGGACGAGCATCGCGCCGACCAGAGCCGCCAGCGTGGCCGTCGCCGTGACGAGCTTCGCCGGATCTCCATCCGGCACGACCAGCCCGAGCTGCGTGCCGGCGAGAATCGCCAGTGTCGTGGTCGAGCTGACGGAGAGCACGCGCGAGGAGCCGAGCAGCGCGTAGATCGCCATCGGGATGAACGCGGTGTAGAGCCCTACCGCGACCGGCAGGCCCGCGACCGTCGCATAAGCCATCGCCTTGGGCAGGACGACCGCGGCGGCGGTGAGCCCGGCGACGATGTCGAAGCGCAGCGCGGGAGGCGCGGTGCCCGCGGATTCGATTTGCGTCGAAGGTTGATTCATGGGACCGCTCCGATCAGAACGCCAGGCTGACGAGGCCGACGAAAACCTGATCGCTCGCGCCCGGGTTGAACCAGTATCCGCCGATCGTGACGTGGTCGACGGTGATCTGCGCAAACGGTCCGCGCTGGATATCGCGGTCGCCGCCGTAAATTCGCGTGCGCTGGCCGGCAATCCCGACGCGCAGCCACTCGGCGGGCCGGTATCCCAGCTCGCTCCAGGCGTAGATGTAGCTGTCGCTCTGAGTGTGGCTGTCGCGTACGTATTCGGCTTCGATGTAGACGTCGACCGGGCCCCAGGCCACGCTCGCCTCCAGTCCGGGCACAAATGCCTGCGTCGTGCCCCAGGCGCCGCCGATGCAGCGGCGTCAGCTCCCACGTGATCGTCTTCCCGCCCGAAAGATTCCAGCCGACGAACGCGGAGCGTGCGCCGACCGACTCGTAGTTGTAGCGTGCCTCGAAATGAAGCGCGTCGCGATCCGCGGTAGCGATGGCCGACGTGTAGTTGTCGCCGCCGCGAACAGCTGTGGGGTACGCGCTGATCGCGAACTCCCACGTCGGAGTATCGGCAGGAACGCCGTCATTGCCGCTGCTTTCGCCTTGGGCGGCGAACGACGGCGTGGCGACGATTGCCGCGAGCGCGGCGATAACAGGCAGCACGGCGTTCATCCGCCGAGCGCGTTGATCGCGACCACGAGCGCAGTGCCGAGCCCAACCATCATGAGGCCCACCTTCCAGCTGCCGTAGCCCGCATAGCGCCCAAGCGCGAGGCCGCCGAAGAACAGCATTGCCAGCGCCACGCCGCGCGAGACGGTCTTCGCCGTCGCGACGTCCGCGAAGATCGCGAACGGCAGCACGACGGGAAACGTTGACGCGACGACGATCAGGAAAATGGCAAGGGATGCGAGGACGTCGTCCCGGCTGAGCCTCGGCCGCTCCGGCAGCGAGGGGAGCGCAATGATGCGTCCGCGCATCGCCTCGATTTCGGGGTCCGCGACGAGACCCGCCGCGATCCGTGAGAGGGAGCTCGCGATGAGCCTGCGCCCGGTTTCGGCGTCGGGTGCGGCGCGGACCGACCTCACCAGCGTGATCGACCGGCCCCGGTCGGTGACCGTGCGAACGAGGTACATGACGGCGTCGACGAGGCCCCAGGCAAGGTTGCAGCCCAGCGCAGCGCCAAACATCTTTCGAATCTCCTCCTGTCCGGCCTCCGCCACCGACACGGCGCCGACGAACGTGAGCGCCATGAACAGGCCGAAGAGCATTTCCGACACCCGGTCGACGGGGTTCAGCACGGGTTCCCGCGCCGCTTCGGCCTCGCGCTCCCATTCGCTCATGGCTTCCTCGCGCAAACGTCGTTCCTTGCGATCATGTTCGAGACGCCGGCGCCGACAATCTCGATCATGACATCCGGATTCGTCAGCCTGTGAAAGGATACCCGATCACTTGTTCTGTACGATTCCCGATGCAAAGGCCAAGGCAGCCGCCGCCGTGAAGACATTGGCGTGGGCATCCTCCGTCTGTGCGTCGGCCATCGCGAGTGAACTCAGCTCGCTCGCCGCGTCGGTATACGTCCCGACGCCGCTATTGAAAGCGCCCAGGGCCGCGTCGTACGCCGTTAGCGCTGCACTGCGCAGCGCCATCGCCGCGGAATAGGCGGCGAGGCTGGTCTTCAGATCGTTGTATGCACTCACCACCTGCAAGGTGGCGGCATCGCGCGCCTGAGCGAGACTTTCGCGGGCCGCCGCAACCTCGGATTGCGCCGAGGCGACTCGGTTGTCGCGCCCTCCTCCATCATACAAGGGGACGCTCAATGTCAGGAGAACATTGCCCCCGGGCTTGTTCACGGTGGACCAGGGGCCGCCGTCGGTGCTGAATCCGCCGATGTTCTGGTAGACCTGGGCGCTGAGCCCTATCTTCGGATAATAGTCGGCGCGCCGGCTCTTCAGAGCGCCCTCGGCAGCCTCGATCTTGCCGATCGCGGCGATCACATCCGGGCGATGCGTCAACGCGTCCCGCAGCACCGCGTCAATGTCTTCCGGCGGCTCCGCGGGCAGCGGCAGCTGCGAACTGTCGACGATGTCGATGCGCGCATCGGCCGCGACACCCAGAGACGCGATAAGGTTCGCGTAGGCGGTGCGCTCGTCGCCGGTGGCTTTGGCCAGGTAGTACCGGGCTTGCGCGGTCTGCCGCTGTGCCTGGGCCGGCACCACCACGGTGGCCAAGCCGCGCTCTCGTCGAGACACCGCGGCGTCCTGCACGGTTTCGGCCGCCGTCACGGCCCGCCGGGCGGCGCTCAACCGGCCGCGTGCGGCACCGAGCGAAAAATAGGCGCGGCTCACGGTGTAGACGAGCTTCTGATGAACCCCTGTGAACGTGACGTTGGCGACGAAGGAATTGGCCCGAGCCGCCTGGTCCTTGCCCTCGCGGCCCCCGAAGTCGAACAGCAGCCATTTCAGCGCGAGCACCGGGAAGATTTCGCGCGAGTCCGAGATGAAATAGCCTGCGGGTATGACGGTGTCCGGTATCGGCAATGGGGTCCGCTGGTATCCGCCGATCACGTCGATCGAAACCTGCGGCGCGTACTCGCTTTCGTCGAGCCCCACGGCCAGCGCGGCACGTCGTGCCTGTTCCCATGCAATGCGCGTCTCGGGGTTGTTGCGCTGCGCGATATCGATCAGCTCGGCAAGGCTGTAGCGTCGATTCTGTTCGATCGGGATGCCGCCGCCCTTGCCGGAGACCCCGTCGCGTTGCACCCACGGCCCCGCACGCTCCGCCGTGTCGGAGAAGGGCGGAATGACCCACGGCTTGTCCGGCGATTCCGGCGCAAGCTGGAGGACGTCACCCGCCCACACGGACGGCGACAGCAGCACGAGCCATGCCACCACGCCGCATGCGTGCCTTGCGAACCTAGGCGGGGATGATCGCGACATGCTCGATCTCACGCTGGAGAAGCGCCCTGGCCTCGATGGCGGCCCGGACGGACGGCCGATCCACGCCCGGTGCAACAGAGTGCGCCTCGGCAGGCAATGTGAGGCTGGGCGCGGGGGGCGCCGAATGGGATGCCGCGAATCGCTCCGCCGTATCGGCGAACCAGTGCGACGTCGCGGCGTCATGGCGGCGACTCGTTTCGCTGAAGTCGTCACCATCGGATTGACCGGCGACGACGAAGACCGCCGCGGCAAGGCGGTCCAAGTGAGCGATCGCCGTTTCCTCGAAAAACTCGCGCCGCGCCCGCCCCCCCAGCAGGTTCGCCTCGAACGCTGCAACCGACGTGAACTGGCGTGCTTGGGCCAGCCTCTGCACCGCGGCGAGCCGTATATTGGTCGGGGGATGAACCGCGTCTCGCATCAGGTCTCCCAACGCGCGCAAGGCCTGCGCGATGGCGGTGCGCGCGCCATCCAGAGCGCTTGTCGGCCAGACCACGCTGAAGACGATCGACATCAGCACATTGCCAAGGAGAATGCCGACGACGCGGTCCCACAGCACCGTCATGCTGGTGTTCGGGCCGTAGCCTTGCAGCATGCCGAGGAGAAACGCGAGCGCCATCTGCATCCCCAGGTAGGAAAGCCGATCGCTGCCGGTCGCGACCCAGGCGAAGATCGCCGACGCCCCAGCGACCAGCAGGCAGAGCTGACCGATGTCGGTCATGTGCGGCAGAAGCCATACGATGCACAGGCCCGCCGCGAATCCGCCGAAAAGCGCCCCGGAGATTCGCAGCCACATCTTCTGAATCGTCTCGCCCATGCTTCCCAGTGCAACGACAAAGCAGGTCGGAACAGCCGTCGAGATGCCCGGCCAGTCGAGTACCGTGTAAATGAAATAGGCAGCCATTACGGCCATCGTCGTCTTCAGCGCAAAGCGCCCGTGTTCCGGATTGGTCCAGGCATCGGGCACGAACAAGCGCCTTGGCATCACTGCCGACGGCGACGCTCCTCCAGCGCCGCGGCGCGCGATGTCGTCGGCAAGGCGACCCAGCGCGCCGTCGATCGCCACCACGACCGGCAAGACATCGGGAGCGAGGCCGTCGAGCGATGCGGGAGGCACGGGGCGCCGTCTCGGCGCCGAGGTGCCCGCCGACGCCAGCGCGCGACGGCATTCCTCGCTTGCTTCGACGAGCAGCGCCAGGACATCGCGCGGAAGATCGGAAGGTATCGCACCAGCCAACGTCTGCAATTCGACGAGGGTCTCGATCAGGCGATGGTCGACCTCGGCAGACTCGCGCAACTGGCGGTCGGCGATCTGCGCATCCTTTCGCAGCGAGACCAGCCCGAGCGCATCGGCCCGTTGCCGGGCGAGCCCAGTCGATTGGCGTTCGCGCAACGTCGCCGTGACCGCATCGAGAAGACGCAAGGCCGTTTGCCGCGCCAGCTTGACCGGATCCTCGCCGAAGAGAAGATTGACCAATGTGGAGACACCGGCGGGAAGCATCACCACGACCCACAGCCAGAGCACCAGCCGTGTCAGCGTTTCCGGCGAGGGGACGGTGTCGACCATGGTCTGCGTCAGCACCATGATGATGCCCACGAGATAGGCAAGAGGCCCCAGCGCGGAAATGCGCGCCAGAAACATCGTGAGGAAGGCAATCCCCGCCATCAACGGCAGGCGGAGCGCAGAATTGCCTGCGTCAAAGGTGAGAAATGCGAGCGAGAGGGCCACGGCGAGCGTGGCGCCCACCGCGACGCCGATGCCGGCGATCAGCGTTGCGACGGATTCCCGCCGACTGATCACGAACACCAGATAGACGACGTACTCCGGCAGAGGAATCTTGAAGGCCATCGCGATGGCCACGGCGATGGCACAGCTCGCGGCGATGCGCGCCACTGCCGCAAGCCTTCCGGGCCCCGGCGACATTTCTTCGCGAAGCCAGGCAGCCAGGACACGCCCGCGCGATGCGGGTTCACTGTCTCGCGTCACGTTCCACCCGAACCGACGCCGTGGCACCGATCCGCATGTCCGTTAGGGGCGGCTCCAGCAGCCGGATCCACACCGGAAAGCGTTGCGCGACGACGACCCAGTTGAGCGTGCGTCCGACCACGGGCAGCCCCGGTCCGCCCGATCCATCCCCGGTCTGCGGCTGCACGCCACGATTCAGGCTTTCCACCCGACCCTGGATCGGCCGCCCGCCATCGGCCATCAACCATACCGTTGCGCGATCGCCCACCGCGATGGCGGAAATTTCGGTTTCCCGGAAATCGGCAACCGCATACCAGTCCTGATCCTTGATCAGCGTGAACAGCGGACGCCCGGCAGCAGCAAAGGTCCCCTCCGCAATCTGGAGCCCGACGACGGTTCCGTCGAACGGCGCACGCAGGACTGACTCACGCAAATCGCGAGCGGCGATGGCCTCGGTCGCTTCGGCGCCGGCAAGCTGGGCGACAAGATTGCCCGTCCCGCCTACGGCTTCACGCGCCTGCGCCGCCTGCTGAGTGGCCGCCGTCAGCGCCACGGCGGCGTTGCGCTCGTTGGTCCGCGCCTCGTCGACCTGCTGCTGGGTCACGTAGCCCTTCGCCAACAGCGGCTCCATGCGGCGCAGGCTCTCCTGCGCCAATGCAAGCTGCGCCTTCGCGTGATTGATCTGGGTCGCCGCCGCATCCGCACCGGACATCTGCGAGGTCACCTGTCGCGACGTCAGGCCGATCTGTGCCTTCAATGCCAGCACCTGCGCCTGCGCCTGGCGCTGGCGCAACTCGAACGGTTGAGGGTCGATCTCCAGCAGAGGCTGGCCCTTGGTCACCCGCTGATTGTTGGCGATGTGCAGCGCGACAATGCGCCCGCCGACCTCGGGGGCCATCTCCGCGCTGTATGCGAACAGGTGGGCATCATTCGTCTGCGGCCGCCGGCTCAATGCGGAAAGCGTCGCAAGGCCGAGCGCAACCGCCGCAGCGACGGCAAGGATCGCGATGATGCGGCCGCGCAACGTAACGCCGGATTTCATCGCTTCGCTCCGTCTAGGCCAGCCACAGAAGCCACGCAGCAAAGGAAAACGCGATCGTGAACGCCAGATAGACCGCGATCGGAGCCGGCATTTCCTTCTCCATGTGCAGCTTCACCAGAATCCAGCGAACGACGATGGACAAGCCTATGCCGATCAGCACGCAGATCATCCAGGACGGAAAATACGATCCCAGGATGTTCTTCGACGGCGCGCTGCCGCATCCCGTCATGAACGGCAGCGCAGCCGCCACCAATACTCGGCGCCGGGTCAATTCCGTCTGCATGTTGAACTTGATGCTGAT
This sequence comes from uncultured beta proteobacterium, assembly GCA_963846855.1. Classification (GTDB taxonomy): domain Bacteria; phylum Pseudomonadota; class Gammaproteobacteria; order Burkholderiales; family Casimicrobiaceae; genus CAIWHR01. The sequence continues at coordinate 481,721 of CAWJXK010000008.1, read as the reverse complement.
CGACTCGACCAGCCTCCACTCTCCACTCGATTGGTTGAGCACGCCGATTGCGATTTGGACGAAGGGACGTCCCATTGGCGCAATCGCGGTTCGCAAGCACGTGCAACTTCCCAACCGCGGAAGCCCGGCGATCTCTTTCGCGGCAGCAACGCGAACAATTATCGGCATGTTTGCAAACGCGTACTAGACAATTGGAGACGCCCAATTGACAATTGGGGACACAATCAAGCCCCATCCTTGACACACGTTAAAGTTGCGAAATTTGCCCTCCATCCGATCGCGCGAGGTTAGGCGCCACCGCAACGACGCGACAGTGCGCATCGGCGGCACGATGGACATTCCGGAGGTCCTCCGGAGCCTGGGCCACGATCCGGCAACGGTGCTGGCCGAGGCGGGATTCGACCCCACGCTCTTCGACGACCCCGAGACCCTGGTTTCCTTCGCAGCCCGTAACCGCCTGATGGCGCATTGCACGGCGCGCACCAACTGCGCTCACTTCGGACTGCTGGTCGGTCAACGGGGAGGACTCCACTCGATGGGTCTCGTGGGTTTGCTGGGGAAGTACTCGCCGGATGCGGGAGCGGCATTGCGCAATATCGTGCGCTATGTTCATCTGCATGTTCGCGGCGCCGTGGCAGACCTGAAGGTGGACGGCGATCTGGCAACGCTGCGCTACGAGATCTACCAGCCGCATGTCGAGGCCACGGACCAGGTTGGAGATGCCGCAGTCGCCGTCATGTTCAACATCATGCGGGCATTGTGCGGCCCCGATTGGCACCCCATTGAGGTCCGGTTTGCCCACCGCAAGCCGAAGGACGTCGGGCCGTTCCGGCGGTTCTTTCGGGCACCCCTGGTCTTCGACGCCGCGGAGTACACCGTCGTGTTCTCCGCCGCATGGTTGAATGAACCTCTTACCGCAATCGATCCGGAGTTGCACCGGCTGCTGCAGATGCATATCGACGCACTCGCCGTTCGCCACGGCGACGATTTTCCGGCCCAGCTACGCAGCGTGTTGCGCACGGCACTCGTCACCGGCCGCGGTGGTGTCGGTCAGGTTGCCGAAGTATTCTCAATGCACCGCCGCACTTTGTGCCGCAGGCTCAGTCGCTTCGGCACGAGCTTCCAGGCTCTTGCGGACGAGTGCCGCTTCGAGATTGCCCGGCAACTGCTTGAAGACTCAGCGATGGCGGTGACCGAGATTGCTGCGTTGCTCGACTATGCCGACGCGAGTGCCTTTGCGCGGGCATTCCGGCGTTGGAGCGGTACGACGCCGGCCCAGTGGCGTAATACGAGGAAAGGCGCTCCTTAGGCTAGGATGACAAGCGCATGAGTTGCCCAACCCCGTCTCGCTGTTCAGTCGAATCGCAGGCAACTATCGCTGGGGCTCCCACGGAAAGCATGCTCGAAGGTGGGAATGTGGGCGTTGAACGTCTCTATTCGCGGCGCCTACGGGTTCATCTGGGCAATTGCATGCCGCATCGGCGCGTTCGAGATCTTGCGCAGTCCGGCGAAGGGCTGATGCTCTGCCCGTAGATCGCGGTCGGTAGAATAGCAAAGGCTCCCATCGAGGCGCCGTCACTCCCGAGTTTTTTGCAGCCAACGGCTAACGATGCTTTCAACAATCCTCGCCGCTCTTGTTCTCGTGGCCATCACGCTGATGTTGCACATCGTCGGATTGGTCACCCTGCTCGTGGCGCTTGTGCGAAGGCACGCCCACGCGCCAACGCGCTTCGGGCCCATGATCCTGCTGCTCATCCAGGTGACGTGGGGGCTGCTCCTGATTCACGCCATCGAGATCGGGGTCTGGGCATTGTTCTTTTTCTGGACGGGATGCCTGCCGGATGCCGAGTCGGCGTTCTACTTCTCCGGAGTCACGTACGCGACGGTTGGCTATGGTGACGTCGTGCTGCCGCAGCCATGGCGGATGCTGGGACCGGTCGAGGGATTGACGGGCATCCTCATGTGCGGCCTCTCCACCGGTCTCTTCTTCGCGATCATCGCGCGATTGATCGGGCCCCGGTTCAAGGCCGAGATCCATTGAGCCTATGAGCCCGCTCTTCGACCGCCTCGGTCACGTTCCGATGCCAATTCCAATCTTCGTGGTACCCGCCCCGACGGCGACTGCGGACCTGTCGAGATGAAGCGCTCGATGGCCTCGAGCTTGCGTCGGCGTTCGACAATCCGCCTTTCTACGGGGACAATGGCCGGGTCCCGCTCGGCAATGCGAAGAAGATCGCTCGACGAACCAACTTCGCCTTGAAGGCCTGATCGCACGACACCCATGTTCGCGTCCTTCGGCCTTGGTGCGATTGCACAGCTGTCGCTGGTCCTTAGCGGCCTCGCAGTGTTCCTGGTCAAGGTGCCGAGGCGCACCGTCGGCAATCTCGCGGGATTCGGCGCGGGCGCGCTGATTGCCGCCGTTGCCACGGATCTGTTGCCGAACGCGAAGCTGCTCGAGATGTGGCAGGTCGCGCTGTGGACCATGCTCGGCGCCGGCACCTTCATTCTCGGCGAGCGCTATGTGGATCATAAGTTCGGTGCCGAAGGCGGCGGCGGTCCGCTCGGGATCGTCGTCGGGGCGATCGTCGATGGCGTACCGGAATCCATCATATTCGGCGTGCAGATGGCCAGAGGGACCGAGATAAGCCTCGCATTTCTCGCAGCGGTCTTCGTCTCGAACATTCCGCAGGCGCTGGCTCCCTCCGCCGGCCTCGCGGAGAGCGGCTGGAATTGGCGCCGCGTCGCCGGCATGTGGCTGTGGGTGATGCTCGCCTGCGGTGTCGCCGCCGCGCTCGGCCACTTCGCGGCGACGACCTTTGGCGGCGCCAACGGCGCCCGCGCGGCCGCGCTGGCTTCGGGCGGGATTTTGGCGATGCTGGCCAATTCCCTCATCCCGTTCGCCCATGACCGCTCGGAAAGTGCCGGCACATGGACAGTGGTGGGTTTTTGCTCCGCGCTGGCAATGGGATAGACGCCATCGAGTCGGATTGGTTAAGGGAGGTCCGCACAATGAATGAAGTCCGGTTCCTGGTGCCGATCGCGCTGGCCGCGCTGCTCGGCGTGGCCGGATGCGCGACCACGTATCCGCTGATGCCGACGCCGGTGTTGTACACCGGGGCGCAGGCGAAGCCGCTCTTCACCAATGCACCCCGCCGCGGCCCGGACGCCTCCGCTGGACCTGCTTTTCATTACCGACCGTGCGCCCGCGACAGGCCCCGATCAGCCCGAACCGTACACGGCCGAGAGGTCTCGCTATATGGCGTTCGGGTCAACGACGATCCTGTTCGGCGAAGACATGACGTGGGACGCGCTCGTCGCGCAGAGCCTGCTCGCCAAGCGTCCGGCTCCGACGAACCTCAAGCTCGGCGCGACGAAGGAACTCGGGCGCTATCCGCGCATTCCCTACGCGGTTGCCATGACGCCTGCGGGGCTGACGCGCGCTCCCGCCGTCATCGATGCGCACGAAGCGGCCAACCGGGCGCTGCAGGCCGAGATCGCGCGACGCCTCGCCTCGAGTCCGCGCAAGGAGATGGTGCTCTACATCCACGGAGTCAACAATACCTTCAGCGAGGCGGCCTTCACGATGGGCGAGATGTGCCATTTCCTGGGCCGCGAGTTCGTCTGTGCGATCTTCACCTGGCCCGCGGGAGGAAAGCACGGCATCCTGTTCGGCTACGAAGAAGACTACGAATCGAGCACATTCGCGGTCGAGCACCTGCGGAAGGCGATCCGCACGATCGCGGATACGCCGGGGCTCGAGAGAATTCATATCCTGGCCCATAGCCGCGGGACCGACGTTCTCGCCACTGCGCTGTCCGAGCTTTCCTTCGAGTCCTACATGCAGCAGATGTCGCTGCCCCAGCGCGCCAAGCTCGGCAACGTCGTTCTCCTCGCGCCGGATCTGGACGTCGAGGTGGCTCCGGAAAAGATCCTGGCGATCGTATCCGATCCCGACGCTCCCCACGGCCCGGCGCCGGACCCGCATGCGGTGTTCCCGGCCTCGCGACCGTTCCACCTCACCATTTACGTTTCGCCCGACGATAAGGCGCTCGCGACGTCGGGATGGCTGTTCGGCAGCCTTGCCCGGCTGGGACGCGTCGACACTTCGGTACTGACCCCGGAGCAGGTCGAGCTGGCGGCCAGTTTGGGCTTTCTGGACGTGATTCAGGTTCGCGGAACGACCGACCTGTTCGGACACGGCTATTTCGTCTCGAACCCGAGGGCGAGCGCCGACCTCATCGCGATGATTCGATACGGGCTGAAGCCCAACGAACCGGGCCGCCCGCTGGAGGAGATCGAGCGGCCCTTCTGGCGAGTCCCAACGGGAGGCGATGCTCGACGGGGCTGTACCCTACTGAGCAGCCCGCACGGGGGCCGGATTCGAGCGACCGCGCAAACCCGACTGGCCCTGTCGTGACGAATCGGACGTCGAACCGATTTGTGGCGTGGCGTCTATTGGCTCATCTCGGCGATCGCATGCCGCATCGGTGCATCGGAGATCCTGAGCAATCCGGCGAACGGCTGGTGCAGCTCCAGGATCAGGAAGATCGCGCCCGAGACGGACAGTGCGCAGGCGAAGATGACCGCGTAGATGAAGCCATGGCGCGGTGCGAGCAGGCCGAAGCCGGTGAAGATGACGACGAGCCAGAGCACGAGCGCGACCAGGATCGGAACCTGAACGGACTTCTCGCTTCGCTCGAGCGCAAGCCAGCGCACCTGCTCCACGTCGGCCGTGATCTGCAGGACGCGGGTCTGCAGCCATCGCTGCGCATCGCTGTGGGGGGCAAGCGCCCTCAACTTCTCCTGGATTTCCTCGATGTTCGCGCCGCCCTTTCCCAAGGCGGTGCGAACCGGCGAGGCGGCCCCCGACCACAACAGGTCGGTGTTGGCCGTGACCATCCGGCGCAGGAGACCGCGCACTTCGTCCGCCTCCGGCCCATAGTGCCGCAGGTTGCGGTCGAGCTGGATGATCTTGGCGGCGATCTGCTTGACCTCGTCCGCCGTGACGTCGGCGGAGCTCTTGGCCGACGTGATCAGCAGGCCGAGCACGAGAGCCGTCAGCGTCGAGAGCAGCGCCGTGCCCAGCTTGATGATGTCCTTTGATTCGTCACTCAGCCGGTCCTTGGGCAGGAGCCCGCGCAGGACCACGCCGAGTGTCGCGCCGCCCAGCACGCACGCAAGGACGATCAGCGCGACTGCCAGCGCACCCGTGACCGGCTCAGCCATGTCGACCCCTCGCGCCGGCCGGTGCACCGGCAGTCAGGCTACGCGAATTCATCGCGGCGTCGCGTCGTGCTGACCGGAACCGGAGATCGTCACCGCGCGGCCGGTCATTGCGTCGCCACCGGCTCCATCGCAGGCAAGTCGAAACCGCCGCCGAGCGCGAGATAGAGGTTGACGCGCTGCGCCCGGCGCTCGGTCTGCACCCGCAAGAGCGACATGCGCGCATTGTAGAGCGCGAGCTGGCGCTGCTCGACGGCGCGCTGGTCGGCACTGCCGACGCGAAACTGGATCCGCACCAGTTCGAGGGCGCGCGCGTTGTCAGTGATGTTCGCGTCAAGAATGGCGTCGCGATCACGCAACGCGTTCTCGGCGGCCAGTGCGTTCTCGACCTCCGCGAACGAGTTCTGCGCGATGCGGGCGTAATGTGCCACGGCCTCCTTTTGTTCCGCCGTGCGGATGTCGACCTGCGCCCGCAGCACGCCGCCCTGGTATATCGGAGCGATCAGGTTGGCCCCCAAGCTGAAGGCCGGATTACTGCGATCCTGCAGAACGAACACATCGCTCGATATGGTGCTGCCGCCGGCGGTCAGGCTTATCCGGGGCAACAGCGCGGCCTTCGCCTCGCCGATCCGGTTGAACGCCGCGGCGACGCGGCGCTCGGCGGCGATCACGTCCGGCCGGCGCTCCAGCAACTCCGAAGGCACCCCCGCGGAAACCGCGGCGGGCATCGGCGCAAGTTTCTGCGCCACTGCGATCTCCGCCGCGGGGTAGCGTCCGAGGAGCAGTTCGAGCGCGCGCAACGCCTGCTCGCGCGACAACTCGATCTGGCGCAGCGTGTCACGATAGGTGCCGGTGTCGGCGCGTGCTTCCGCCACCGCCTGCTCGTTGCCGTTGCCGATGCGCAACCGCTCCTGCGACAGTTTCAAGAGCGACTCGGACGAATTGAGCGCGTCGACGACGATCGCACGCTGCAATCCCGCTTCGATCGCCACGAACCAGCTCTTGGCCACCGTCGCCGCGAGCGACTGGCGGGCATAGGCATAGTCGGCCTGGACAGCTGCGGATTGCGCCTCTGCCGCAGCAGTCCCGTAGCGGATGCGACCCCAGACGTCGAGCTCGAGAGACGCGTTGAGGAATACGGCATTGAGCCCGCCGCCGCCGCCGGACTTGCCGCTCTGGGTTGCCGCCAATCCCACCGACGGATAGATCGAGCCGCTCGCCACCGCGACATACCCCGAGGCTTGCTCCACGCGCGCCGCCGCTGCCTGCAGGTCGGCGTTGTACAGCAGCGCTTCGGCGACCAGCGCCGACAACGCGGGATCGTCGAACGTCGCCAGCCAGCGGTCTGCCACAGGCGCGGCAGTGCCGCCCGCGGCCTTCCACCCGGGAGGAATGTTCGTGTGGGGGAGCGCGTCCCTGCGCAGCTCGTCGGTCGTCGGCGGCGGATTGAGCGCGCAACCCGCCACCGCGGCCGCGATGGCCGCCGCGAGCATTCTTCGGCGGACGAGACGTTGCGCGCATCAGTGCATCTTCAGCACGAGGTAATCGGTGATCGCGCCGATGCGCAGGATCACCATGCGCAGGATATGGATGGCGTGGGCGTGATCGGTATAGATCGCACCATGGCCCTCCGCGCCGGCCGCGAGGAAGACCTCGCGATCGCGCTCCGCGACGTTGAGCTTGACCGGGAAAGCGGCCCGGTACCTGCGGGAAAGCGCCGGTCTGCGGCAGAACGCCCGACTGCGCGACCTGGCCCTGCCCCTGCGCCCAGACGATGGAATCGACGGTGGCCTTGAAGATGCGCCCGGGATACGTGGTCAGCGCGAATTCCGCTTCATTGCCCGGCTCGACCGCCCACAGCTCGTTCTGCGCGTAGAGGCCGATCACCTGATACGTTTCCTCGACGAAGCTCATCGCCGGCGCCACCGGAAACGCGGTGACGAAGGAGCCCGGCCGCAATTGCACGTTGATCGCATAACCGTTGGCCGGCGCATAGACCGACGTCTGGTCGAGATTCCACTGCGCGTTCGCGAGATCGGCGCGGCTCAGGTCGACCTGCGCCTTCGCGGTGGCGAGCTGGGCGCGCGCGCCCGCGACCGATGCCTGCTCGCCGTTCACCTGACCGGAGAGCTTCTGCGAAACCTGCGCTTCGTTCGCCGTCGCGGTCGCGATCTGGCCTTCCAGCTCGGTCACGTTGGCCTCGGCCTGCTCCAGCGCGAAGCGATCGCCGGCGCCAGTGGCCACCAGCTCGCGGTTCTGCCGCACGCGCAGTCGCGCGAGGTCGAGCCGCGGCTGCAAGGAAGCGACCTGCCCGCTGGCGGATTTCAGCTGCTCCTGCAATTGCCGCGCGCCGGCCGAGGCATCCACGAGCCCCGCGCCCGCCTGCGCGAATTTCGCCTCGTCGGCGGCGAGCTTCGCCTTGGCGACGTTGAGGTCGTTCTGATACTGCGTCGGGTCGATGCGGAACAGCAGCTCGCCCTTCTTGACCAGCCGGTTGGGCTCGACGGGCACGTCGGTCACGCGACCGCGCACCTGCGGAATCACCTGCACGACGTACTTGATCACGCGCACGTCGTTCGTCGACGGCGCCACGATATTGAGCGCAAGGATCAGCGCCGTCATGGCAACGATCGGGATGATGACGACCGTGACCTGCCACGCGGTGTTCCACGGCAGCCACTTGAACTTGATGAAGATCAGCCAGACGAAGAACGCGTAGATGCCAAGCAGCAGGGCTTCCATCAGGCGCCCTCCGCCTTCGCGCCGGACGCGGCGGGCCTCGATTGCGCCGCCACGAGATCCCTGCGGAGTTGCTTCAGTTCCGCGGTCAGCGTTCCCTTGACATCCATCGCGTCGAGCTCCTCGCGCAGGTGCGCGAGATCATGCTCCAGCAACTCTCCTGCCTGCGCCTTCTCGCCCATCTCGTGGTAGTAGTCCTCGTGCTTTTCGGTGCCGTATGCAGCCCGGTAGGCGACCGGCTTCGTGTAGGCCCACAGCCAGGCGATCGGCCACAGCAGTCCGCCGAACACGAGCGAAAGAAGGCACAGCGTATGGATCGCGTCGCGCTGCGGATGATGGCGCTTGTGCGCGATCTTCTCGGGAAGGACGTGCACCAGCCAGAACAGAATGATTGCGCCGATCGGCATGACGATGATGACGAACCATGCGATCCCCATTGCCGCCTTGTCCATCAGCTCGGGGGAACTCGACCTTAAAGCGCATCCATCCATCCGTTTCCGGATCCTGGTCGTAGCGCTTCTCTTCGCCCCCCGGGATGCGTTCAATCCAGACCAGGTGCTCGCCATCGGGGGCAAGCCGGACTTCGTAGGCAAGTCCAGGCACGGTCTTTTCGAAAAAGTCGCCGAGTTGCGAGGCGATTGCGGTGCTGTCGATCACGATCCCCATCTCGGTGTTCAGGTGCGCCGAGCGCTGATCGAAGTTGAACGAGCCTACGAAGATCCGCGCGTTGTCCACGGCGAAAGTCTTCGCATGGAGGCCCGCGACCTTGCCCGATCCGAAGCTGCCCTTGACCGCCAGCGACTCCATGTTCGCCGTCGCCTTGAGCTCCCACAGCACGACGCCCGCCCGCAGCAGATCCAGGCGGCGGGTCAGGTAGCCGGCGTGCACGACACTCTCGTCGGACGCCGCCAGCGAGTTGGTCAGGATGCGCACCCTCACGCCGCGTCTGGCGAGGTCGGTCAACATCGCAGTGCCGCCATCACCAGGCACGAAATACGGCGTGACGATGTCGAAGGTCTTCTCGGGTCGGCCCATCTTCTTCATGAGTTCCGGGAAGAGCAGCACGTCGGCGCGGGAGGTCGCATCGAGCGTCTTCGCCGGGTCGTCGTACACGACCTGCGCAGTCGTCCATCCGATCGGGAGTCGCCGGTTGAGGAGCTCGGTGATGAGCGGTGCCTCACGGACCGCCTTGAGATATTCGACGGATACCGGATCCGCGTGCGTTGCCGCAAATCTCTCCTGGAGACTTGCCGCGGCGTCCGGCCCTGGCGCACCGACGAAGCCGGCGGCGGGATAGGAGGACGCGCTGTTCCAGTAAAGATCGAACTCCTTCGACACCTCGCTCACGGTCGGACCGACGGCGAGCACGTCGAGATCCGCGAAGCCGATCCCGCTGCCGGCGCCGAAATACTCATTGGCGATGTTGCGGCCACCGACCACGCTGAGCTGGTTGTCGACGGTGAACCGGGAGGAACGACGCTCGCGCGGCCGGTGCGAAAGCCACGGTGAGCAAGGCGAAAGCAATACGAGCAGTCTTGCGCAAGAAACCATTCATCGGCTACTCCAGGCGTGCGTCCGCGTTCGCCGGACGGTGATCCCTGCCACGGGATCGTCCGGCGCCACCGTGTTCCTGGGGAACGGAAGGGCGGATCGAACTGAGGGAACGGGACTTCGGCCGCATTCTCTCACAGCGCCTGACGACGCGAGGCTCACCCCATGCGGAACCCTCAGAGTGCGGTTTCCTTCCATCCGGCGCCGGGGTCGAACACCGACATCTTCGCGCCGATGGCGGCGGAATCCTTGCCGAGGTCCTTCTGGTAAACCTTTCCGTTCTGACTGACGATGAACGTCATGACGCCGGTCCGTCCATATTCGGCGGGATAAGCAACCATAGCGAACCCGGCAATCATCCGGCCGTTGATCACGTAGCTGTAGGCGCCGCCCGGCGCGCTCTTGCCCTGGCGCGTCAGGATTCTGAAGTGATAGCCGCGGTACGGGTCACCCGCGACGTGACCCTTCAAGTAAGCCGAGCTTTCGGCGACCAGCGGGCCGAACGGACTCGCCTCCTCGTTCTTTGCCGCGTCGGCGGGCCAGTACAGGCCGTCGTGCTTGCCCGGCGCGCTGGCGAGCTTCTGCGCGTACTGCAGCACGCCGTCGCCGTCGCGGTCGCGCGTTGAATAGGCGCGCTGCGCATCGATGTACGCACGCGCCACGTAAATTGCATTGCGCTCGTTGGCGCCGATGCGGCGATTGACGATTTCGTCCTCGCCCTCCTCGGTGGCGAAACGCCAGCGATCGCCGGTCTTCACGATGGGAATCGGCACCGGCCACGCCTCGTCGCCGATCAGCAGCACACGGCGGTCCGGACTCGGTGCCTGCAGCACGCGGTATGCCTGCATCGCCGCGAGGATTTTCGCCCGGGTCGCGCTCGCCGCCGCCTTGTCCGAACTGACGACCAGGTCCTTATGGTCCTCGCCGAAGATCGCGATGATCGCCGGATCGCTGTCGGCTTTCAGCGCGGCCATCAGCGCATCGACCGCGGCTTCGGGTGTCGCGAACGTTTCCTGCGGTGCGGCGGCCGCGGCGAGCGGAACCGCCAGCACCAGCGCCAGCGCAAGCCGGCGCATGTGGGACCAGAAATCAACGGTATTCATCAGCGGTGCCTTGAATTCAATGGAAGGAATTGTGCGCATGAGCGTTCTCCCGGCGTCAGCGACGACCGCCGCCGCCGCGCCCACCGCCGCCGCCTCCGCCGCCGCGCCCGCCACCACCGCCGCCGCGTGCGCCGCCGCCGCTGGGCGCCGATCGCGCACTCGAGCCTGACATCGAGCTCCGGCTCGATGCGCCGCGCGAGCTGTCCATTTGAGTCTGCCGTCCCGAGCCCGAGCCGTAGCCGCCGAAGGCGTCGCCGCCGGAACCACCGCCCCGGCTGGCACCTCCACCATAGCTGTCGCGCGGCGACGCGCTGACGGATCCCGGCGCATTGCGCGACGCCGCGCCGCCGCCCATTCCGCCGCCAGCCGCCTGCGGCGACGCGCGGGCCCCGCCACCGGCCGAGCCGGCACCGCGGGCATCGCCCACGCGCGTTGAGGGCGCGGTCTTTCCGACCGAGCTGCTGACCTGGCCGGGCTGCTTGTTGGACTTCCACGCCGTGTTGCCGCTTCCCGCATTGCCGCGATTGATGTTGCCGGTGTTGATGTTGGTGTTGCGGTTGATGTTGATGTTCGCGTCACCGCCGTAGTGCGAGACGTAACGGCCGCCGTTCCAGGCCGCGCCGATCGCAGCACCCCAGATGATGCCGGTGGCGAGCGCCGCGCCGGGCGGGTACGGGTAGTAGTACGACGGGTAGGGCGTCGGGTAATAACCCCAATAAGGGGCCGGCCCGGCAACCACCACGGTCGGGTTGTATTGGGGCACGTAGATCACCTGCGGATCGGCCGGGACGATGGTGATGATCTCCTTCTCTGCCTGCACGACCTGCTTGCCGTCCGACTTGAGATTGCCGGCAGCCTGCGCCTTGCGGCGAAATGCCTGGATCGCGTCGAGCACCGCGCCTTGGTCGTCGACCACCGCTTCGCCCAGCGCACTTGTCCAATCGAGGTCGGCGCTCATCATCTTCACGACGTCGGGATAGTTGAGCAGTGACTTGACCGCGTCGTCCCATTTTTCGTCGACGGGAAGCTTGGGATCGGCCTTGCGCTTGTCCAGAAAGCGGTCCGCCTGCACGAGCTGCAACGGGTTCGTCGACGCGGGCAGGATGATTGCGACGAGGTCGTCCGGATAAAGGGCGATCCGGCCGACCAGCGTGGCGAGATCCTGTGGCGATGCCGGTTCCGCAGCAGTCGCCGGTGCCTGTGCGACCGCGTTCAACGCGAACGCGAGCAGAACCGCACCTGCGCATCGTTCCATCCAGCGTGAGAGGCTGCGGCGATCCGCAGCTGCAAGGGTACGAAAACTCTTCATCATGCGTGCTCCAGGTCCTGATTGCGCATTGCTTATCCGGGGATCCAGCGACTTCGATCGCGACACGTTGAAGCGTCGCGGTTTCATCAATGAGCCAAATTGCCGAAGGTGCGCGTGGAGGGGCTCTTCCGTGCTCATCGCGTGACACATCGTACCGCGAAATCTGGCGATTCGCCGTTCTGGCTTCCCAATCCGGCAACGTCATGCTTACAAGCTGATTCTGGAGAGTCAGGCTGCACAAGAGCAGGCCGTCGAGAAGCTCAAGAGTGGCGCCAAGTAGCAAATGCCGCTATGTCCGCTATGAAGCGAGCGGTGACGCGGTGCCGACCGACCGGTCACTGGCGCCAGCCTGCCATAGCACGGAGAATGTAGCTCGGTTTCTCCATTAGCGACTGGCGATGCGACAACAGCACCATCATTTTCTTGCGGCGACCCCGGCCCGTACATCGGTCGGGGAAACATCAATCCGGGCCGAAGCTCAACCTTCTACCCCCACGCGTTGGATCAAGAGCCCGGCCTGGGACCTCGTTTGGGTCCTGAATGCGCTGTGGTTGGCTCCCCTGGTCCTTCTGCTGGCGCAGGGTCATGACCACGTGCGCACCAGCCCGGTGGACGGGCTGTTCTTCGTCCTCACGGTGCCGCTTTGGTTCGGCCACCGCGTTTCGTCGGCCTGGCTCGCCTACGCGACTCCGGCCTACCGCCCCCTGCTCGCCACGCAGCGATTGCGCTTCGTCGTGGCCCCGTTGGCCGTCGCCGTGGCCTGCTTCGTCCTGCTGCTGGCCCCGGAGAGCGTGCTACCGATGCCGCTGACCGAGCGCGTGGTCGGGTTCGCCATCCTGGACTACCTGTTGGTCAGCTACCATTTTGCCGCGCAGCACTTCGGGCTGCTCAGCCTCTACCGAGCACGCGCCGGACGGGCGTCGGACCCGATCACGCGCCGGCTCGACCGGTGGTTTGCGCTCGTCGTGGGCGGCGGTTTCGTCGTGCTGGCACAGGCCGTGGCTGGAACAATCGCCTACCAGGACCGCTGGATCGACCCGCTGCTGGGAGCGGGCGGGACGGAGGCACTCGCGCGCGTGCTGAGCGATGGCTGCATCGTCTTCGTCGTGGTCCTGGCCGCCCTGATGCTCCGGGTCGAGCTGCGCTCGCAGCGTACCTCGCTGCCGCGCATGGCCTATGTCCTCGGCGTCTCGGCCATGGTGCTCTTCGCATTCATCGCGCGCGATCCCTTCCTGTTCATCGTGCTGTGGAGCGTGCAGCATTGGAGCGCCGCGATGGGACTCACCTCTCTCGCGGCTTCCGGTGGGGCCGAGGCGCCTGGCGCGCACTGGCAGCGCCTGCTGGCGCCCATCAATCGGCGCGGCTGGGCGGTGCTGCTCGTGCTCGCCGCCGTCTCCACGCTGCTGCTGCCGGTGATGGAGGTGGAGGCCGTGTCCAGCGAATACGTCTACGCCGACCGCATCTTCGGCAACGCGGCGTGGTGGCTGCGCTCCTCGCCGTTCGTGCCGGCGCTGCTGGCGCTGGGCTTCGCGAGCGGCTTCATCCACTACCTGCTGGATCGCGCCGCCTTCCGCTTCTCCTCGCCCGACGTAAGGCAAGCCGCCCGCGGCCTGCTGCAGTCAAGATCGTTTCGCCAATAGCAGACCTCGACGCGACATAAGCCCGATTTGTGCGCCGTCGTGCGCATCCCGCAGCGTCTTGATGTATAGCGCTCGCATGGCGCCTGCGACCCCTTGCTTGACATAGCGCGTAGGGTACGTGCCGCGACACGCAGCTTGCAGGCCGCCGACCCCGCACGAGCAGCTCGAAAACGCTTCCCGCTTACGAAGCGTCATGTCGACAACTCCCGGGCAATGCGGTACAAATGCCGCCTTCGACGGCAGCGATGGCTCTTGCCGATTCCATCATCGTTTCCCGCTTTCATTTCCGTCCGGAGCTTCCGCCGATGAATCCTGCGGGCTGTCTATTTGACTGCGTGCCTATACGGCGCACACTTGCGGTCACCCTCCTCGCAGCGCTCACGCTCCTCGCCGGCTGCGGCAAGGAGCAGAAGAAGGATGCGGGCCGGCCCCCCGCCGAGGTCACGGCGCTGACCGTCGTCATCCGCGACGTGCCAGTGAGCTCGGTGTTCGTCGCGCAGACGCAAAGCTCGCAGGCGGTCAACATCGCGGCGCGCGTTTCCGGCTTCCTCGACAAGCGCGTCTACGTCGAAGGCTCGGTAGTCAAGGCGGGCCAGGTGCTGTTCAAGATGGACCCGAAGCCGTTCCAGGCGCAGGTCGACGCGGCCGCCGCCGCGGTGCAACGCAACCAGGCGGCAGAGGACGTGGCGAAGGCCAACCTCGCGCGCACCAAGCCGCTCGCGCAGCAGAACGCGCTGTCACAGAAGGACCTCGACGACGCGCAGGGGCAATACGATCAGGCCGCCGCCGCGGTCGCGCAATCGAAGGCACAGCTCGAATCGGCGCAGCTCGACCTCTCGTACACGACGATCACCTCGCCGGTCGACGGCGTCAGCAGCTTCGCCGCGGTCGCCGACGGGACCTACGTCAATCCGCAGAACAGCCAGCTCACCACCGTCTCGGTGCTGACGCCGATGTGGATCAACTTCAGCGTTTCCGAAAACGAGTTGGAGCGCATCCGCGGCGAGGTGCAGAAGGGATCGCTCAGGCTCCCCGCGAACCGCGAGTTCGTGGTCGAGATCGAGCTCGTCGACGGCACGCTGTTCCCGTACAAGGGGAAGATCACGTTCGCCGATCCATCGTACAACTCGCAGACCGGCACGTTCCTCATTCGCGCGTCGGTCGACAATCCGAAGGGCGTGCTGCGCCCCAACCAGTACGTGCGCACGATCCTGCGCGGCGCGACCCGGCCCAACGCAATCCTGGTTCCGCAGCGCGCGGTCCAGCAGGGCGCCAAGGGTCACTTCGTCTGGGTCGTCAACAAGGACGCCAAGGCGGAACAGCGGCCGGTCGTCGTCGGCGACTGGTACGGCGACAGCTGGTTCATCGCGCAGGGCCTCTTCCCCGGAGATCAGGTCGTGGTCGACGGCGCGATCCGCCTCGCGCCCGATGCGCCCGTCAAGGTGACCCCTTACGTGCCGAAGCCGGGCGCACCCGAAGCCGCGCCCGTTTCGGCGCCTCCCGGCGCCTCGCTGGTCGTCCATTTCGCCAGCGGCAAGGCGACGCTCGACGCCGAGGCGCTGCGACTGCTGAAGGGCTTCGCGCCGCCGATGCGGGACGGAAGCAATCCGATCGACGTGACCGGATACGCGGACCGCAAAGGCGACCGTACCGCCAACCTAGCGCTCGCCAAGCAGCGCGCGACCGCGGTGAAGGACGCGCTCGTGGCGGAAGGCATCCCGGCTGATCGCGTGCGACTCGCGCCGCCGCAGGACGTGATCGGCACGGGCAGCGACACCGACGCCCGGCGCGTGGAAATCGCGGTCGGGAAATAGACCGGGACGCGGTCCGACCATGTTCTCGCGCTTCTTCATCGAACGGCCGATCTTCGCGGCGGTCGTCGCGATCGTCCTCTGCCTCGCCGGGCTGGTCGCGATGGCCGTGCTGCCGATCCAGCAATACCCGACGATCACGCCGGTGCAGGTGACGGTCTCCGCGACCTACCCCGGCGCCGACTCGAAGACGCTGGCCGACTCGGTCGCCTCGCCGATCGAGGCGCAGATCAACGGCGTCGACAACATGCTCTACATGTCGTCGACCAGCT
Source organism: uncultured beta proteobacterium (assembly GCA_963846855.1). Taxonomy (GTDB): domain Bacteria; phylum Pseudomonadota; class Gammaproteobacteria; order Burkholderiales; family Casimicrobiaceae; genus CAIWHR01. The sequence goes on along the minus strand of CAWJXK010000008.1, from coordinate 466,073 downwards.
CGGCCAACGGCCAGCTCACGCTGACCGTGTACTTCTCGCTCGAGACCAACCCCGACATCGCGCAGGTGCAGGTGCAGAACCGCGTCAACCTCGCGCTGCCGCAGCTGCCGACCGCGGTGACGCAGCTCGGCGTCTCGGTACAGAAGAAATCGTCGTCGATCATGATGCTGATCGCGGTGTTCGGCACCGGCGGCCGCTACAGCGGCGACTACATCGCGAACTACGCGAACGTCTATGTGCTCGACGCGATCAAGCGCGTGAACGGCGCCGGCCAGGCGCAGATCATGGGCGTTCCCGACCAGGCGATGCGCATCTGGATGAACCCGGACCGGATGGCCTCGCTCAGCATCACGACCACCGACATCGCCAACGCCGTGAACGCGCAGAACGCGCTGTTCGGCGCCGGCCAGATCGGCCAGCAGCCGACCCCGGGACCGGTCGAGCTCACGTTTCCGGTGGTGACGCAGGCGCCGTTCATCGAGCCGCGGCAGTACGAGCAGATCATCCTCCGCGCGAGCCAGGACGGCAGCGCGATCGTCCGCCTCGGCGACGTCGCACGCGCCGAGGTCGGGTTGCGCCAGTACATCGTCGACTCCAGGCTCAACGGCACGCCGGCGACGTTCATCGCCGTCTACCTGCAGCCCGGCGCGAACGGGATCGCCGTGTCGGACAACGTCCGCAAGACGCTCGCCGACATGAAGGCAAGCTTTCCCGAAGGGATGGACTATGTCGTGTCGCTCGACACCAACGACTTCGTCAAGCTGTCGATCAAGGAAGTGATCCACACGCTGATCGAGGGCGTGGTGCTGGTCATACTGATCGTCTACCTCTTCCTGCAGAGCTTCCGCACGACGATCATCTGCACCGTCGCCATCTTCGTGTCGCTCATCACGACCATGGCGGGCATGCTCGCGCTCGGATACTCGATCAACCTGATCACGCTGTTCGGCCTCGTGCTGGCGATCGGGATCGTCGTCGACGACGCGATCGTCGTGACCGAGAACGTCGAGCGCAACATGCACGAGCACCACCTTGCCCCGAAGGAGGCGACGGTCAAGGCGATGGGCGAGATCGCGAGCTCGCTCGTCGCCGTCGTGCTGGTGATGGGGTCCGTGTTCGTGCCGGCCGCCTTCCTGCCCGGTACCACCGGCCAGCTCTACAAGCAGTTCGCGATAACGATCGCCGTCTCGGTCGCGATCTCCGGATTCATCGGGCTGACGCTGACGCCGGCGATGTGCGCGATCATGCTGAAGCACAACCCGCCGCCGCAGCGCGGATTCTTCGCGTGGTTCAACCGGCAGGTCGACTCAGTGACGCGCGGCTTCGGCCACGCCGTCGAGTTCGTGATCAAGCGCGCGATCATCGCCCTCGTGTTCCTCGCGCTGTTCCTCTACGCGATCTACCACCTGTTCACGGTGCTGCCGACGAGCTTCGTTCCCAACGAGGACCAGGGCTACGTGATGGCCGCGATCATCATGCCCGAGGCCGCCAGCATGGACCGCACCCAGGCGGTCGCCGACAAGGTCGATGCGATCTGGGCGAAGATCCCGGGCGTGGCAAACCGCTCGATGATCACCGGCTACAGCCTGCTCGACAGCGGCTTCAAGACCAACGCCGGCACGTTCTTCGTGACCCTGAAGGATTTCGAGGAACGCTACGGCTCGACCGATGCCGCGAAGGCGCAGAACGCGCGCGCCGTGCTGCTGAATTTCTATCACCAGGCGCAGGGGATCGAGCAGGCGGTCGTCATCCCGGTCGCGCCGCCGCCGATTCCCGGCATCGGCACCACCGGCGGCTTCGAGTTCTGGATCCAGGACACGGGCTCGGGGGATCCCTCGCAGCTCGACCAGGTCACGCAGGACTTCCTGCGCAAGGCGCGCGCCTCGCCCGAGCTCACGAGCCTGTCGACGACGTTTCGCGCCAACACGCAGCAGCTGCGCGCGGTCGTCGACCGCGACAAGGCGACGCTGCTGGGCGTTCAGATCGAGGACGTCTACAGCGCGATCCAGGCGCAGTTCGGCTCGCTCACCGCGAGCCAGTTCAACCAGTTCAGCCGCGTCTGGTGGGTCATTCTCCAGTCCGACGCGAAATACCGTCAGGATCCGGGCGATCTCACGCGGCTTTACACGCGCTCGAAGGACGGCAAGATGGTGCCGCTGTCGGCGCTCGTCAGCACGAAGTGGGTCGCCGGTCCCGACCTGCTGCCGCATTTCAACGGCTTTCCGGCGGCCAAGATCAACGGCAATCCGGCGCCGGGATACAGCTCCGGCGACGCGCTCGCGGCGATGGAGGCGACGGCGAAGGAGGTGCTGCCGCCCGGGTACACGTTCGCGTGGTCGGGACTCGCGTACGAGGAGAAGAAATCGGGCGGCACGTCGGCGATCGCGTTTGTCTTCGGGCTCATCATCGTGTTCCTCGTGCTCGCCGCGCAGTACGAGTCGTGGACTCTGCCCGGCGCCGTGATGTCGGCGGTTCCGTTCGGCATCCTGGGCGCGCTCGTCACCAACTGGCTGCGCGGCCTCGACAACGACGTCTACTTCCAGATCGGCCTGCTCGTGCTGATCGGCCTCGGCGCGAAGAACGCGGTGCTGCGGGTCTCGGCAGCCGTCGAGTTCCGGCACCAGGGCAAGTCGATCATGGAGGCGACGGTGCTGGCCGGCGAGCAGCGGCTGCGACCGATCATCATGACCTCGCTCGCGTTCGCGGCCGGCTGTCTGCCGCTCGCGCTGGCGCTCGGCGCCGGCGCCAACGCGCGCCATTCGATCGGCACCGGCATCATCGGCGGGATGCTCGGCGAGACCACGCTCGCGATGCTCTACGTGCCGCTGCTGTTCTACCTGTTCGATCAGCTCGCCGAGCGCAACGCGAAGCCCGCCGATTCGCCGCCGCCGTCCGCGCCGCATCCCGCGCCGGCCGCAGGCGGCGGTGCCGCGCCGCAGGAGGGCGACTAGGTGCGTCGTCGCGCGCACCGCTCACGACGCCGGCGACGCGCGTTCGCCGACGCGCCGGCAAGCACGCGGCCGTCGGCTCGTGCTCGCCGCGCTCGCGGCGGTGCTCGTGGCCGGTGGTTGCGCGATCGGGCCCGATTACGTCCGCCCGAAGGTCGACGCGCCGGCCGCGTTCCGCTTCGAGCCCGCGAAAGTCGCGGAAACGGCGAACACCGCGTGGTGGAAGCAGTTCGGCGACCCGGTGCTCGACCAGCTGATCGACACGGCGCTCGCCAACAACCTCAACGTCAAGATCGCCGCCGCGAACGTCGAGGAGGCCGCGGCCGTGATCACGCAGACGCGCTCGCAGCTGTTCCCGCAGATCGGCTACTCGGCGACCGGACAGCGCCAACGCTTCCCCGACACGGGCATCGTCGCCGTGATTCCGAATTACCCGAATCCGCAGACCGCGTATCAGGCGCTGCTGACGGCGAGCTGGGAGATCGACCTCTGGGGACGCATCCGGCGCCTGTCCGAGTCGGCGCTGGCGAGCATGCTGGCGACCGACGAAGCGCGCCGCGGCGTGATCCTGACGCTCGTGAATTCGGTCGCCTCCGACTACATCACGCTGCGCGGGCTGGACGAGCAGCTCTCGATCGCGAAGAGCACGCTCGGCACGTACGGCGAATCCGTCAAGCTCTACCAGCTCCAGTTCAAGTACGGGCAGACATCGCAGATGACGGTATCGCAGGCGCAGTCGCAGTACGAGACCGCAGCGGCGCAGATCCCGGTGATCGAGTCGCAGATCGCGCAGACGGAGAACGTGCTGTCGATCCTGCTGGGACGCAATCCCGGACCGATCCCGCGCGGCAAGTCGATCTATGACCTCACGCTGCCGAGCGTTCCCGCGGGCGTGCCGTCGTCGCTGCTGGAGCGTCGCCCCGATCTCCTGCAGGCCGAGCAGTCGCTGATCGCCGCCAATGCGCAGATCGGCGCCGCGAAGGCGCTTTATTTCCCGGCGATCTCCCTGACCGGCGCGCTCGGCAGCTCGAGCACGGCGCTGTCGGATCTCTTCAAGGGACCGACGCGCATCTGGAATTACGCCGGCCAGGTCATCGGCCCGATCTTCACGTTCGGCGCCGTCAGCGGGCAGGTCGGGCAGGCGGAGGCCGCGGAGCAGGCGGCGCTGCTCAACTACGAGCTGTCGATCCAGAACGCCTTCGCCGACGTCGACAACGCGCTGATCGCGAGCCAGAAGCTCAAGGAGCAGCAGGCGGCGCAGGAGCGCCTCGTCGCCGCGCTCAAGGATTACGCGCGTCTCGCGAAGCTGCAATACGACGGCGGCTACACCGCCTACTCGACGGTGCTGCAGGCCGAGCAGACGCTGTTTCCCGCCGAGCTCAACCTCGCCGCGGTGCGCGCGTCGGTGTTCACGTCGGCCGGCAACATCTACAAGGCGATGGGCGGCGGCTGGGTCACGCAGGCGGACAGGCTGACCGGAACCACCGGCATCTCCGCCGACGAGCGTGCCAACGCCCTGCCGCCGCTGTTCTGACCGTTTCGTGACCGATGCCCGCCCGCAACGCGGGCGGACGCTTACTGCGCTAGCGCTGAGACAGCTCGATGGCCGAAAGGTCGCGCGCGAGCTCGGCCATGATCGCGCCGAATGCGTTCGACAGCGCCGCCGCATACGCATCCGGAGAATTCGACGCGAACGGCACGCTCTGCCGGTACTCCTTCGACCAGAACGGCGGCGCCCCATCCGACCGCGCGAGGTAATAGGTGACGGAGAGCACTGCCGCGGGCTTCCCGGAATCGCGCAGATCCTCGTAGAGCGCGCCGACGAAGCCGTCGAGGACGTAATCGCCGTCGGGCGGCGCGCCCGGCGGCACGACGCGCGCGAACACGCCCGCGCGGTCGAGCGAGCGTGCAGTGACCTCGCCGATCATCGCCGCCGGCGCGACGAGGAATTCCGAATAGAAGTCGCTCTCGAACCGGAGATCGCCTTCGCGCACCACGAACGAGCGCGAGCGGAACGGCGCCGCGACGTTCACCGTGCCCACGCGCAGCGTCGCTGACTGTTTCTTCACCGCGGCGTCGACCGTGCCGGGCGCGACCGGCTCGATCAGATACGTCTGTTTGACCGGCGCCGGGCGCGTCGTCAGCGCACAGCCGCCGGCGAGCACCACCATGACGGCAATGGCCGCGGAAAGGAGGATGTGCGCGCGGCGCGACACTCGGGTTCGCTCGTTCATCATTTGCTCTCGATCGGTCGCGGCGGCGCGCCGTAGAGCACGTTCGCCGGATAGCGCTTGGTGTCCTCGGTCAGGTCGCGCAGATTGTCGGTGATCTGGCGCAGGTTCTCGATCGTCACGGTGAGGTCGGTCTCGCCGCCGCCCAGCAGGCGATCGATGCGGGAGAGCGTGCGGTCGAGGTTCGCGAGCGTGTTGGCGAGCCTGGGATCCGAGACGAGCTCGCGGATGCGCGCCACTGCGGCGCCGGCGTCGTCAGGCAACTTCTGCGTCGCCGGATTGGCGAGGATCTTCTTGAGCTCGGCGTTGCTCGTGCGCACCTCCGCCATCAGCGCGACCGCCTCGTCGGACAGCTTCTTGCTGTCGATGTTGTTGAGCGTCGTCTCGACCTTGGCGAGCACCCGCTCGGTGCGCTGCGAGATCGACTTGGTGTCGATCGCCTCGATGCGGTCGTTGGTCGTCACCAGCAGCCTGTTAACGTTCTGCAGCGTCTTCTCGAGGTCGAGCTTGCGCAGGTGATCCATGATGTCGGTGGCGGCGGAGAGCAGCGCGGTCACCGTCGACGTCGTGCTCGGGATGTACGTGTTGTCGGGTTTCCAGTCGATCGGGATGACCGCCGGCGGCGGATCGATGTAGTCGATTTCGAGATAGCTCGTGCCGGTGATCCCCTGCGGCGCGAGCCGGATGCGCAGCCCCTTCTCGACCTCGAGCGCCGCGCTCTCGGGCTTGGTCAGGTCACCGGCAGCGACGCGCCCGCCCAGAAGTCTCGGCTCGATCTGCGCCTCGACCAGCACGTAGCGATAGCGCTGCAGGCTCGGAATGTCCTGCTGGTACTTCGTATACGTGAAGCTGATCCGCGTCACCTCGCCGATCGCGACACCGCGGTACTTGAGCTTCGATCCGATGTCGAGACCCTGCACCGACTCGTTGAAGTAGGTCTCGATCGTCAGCTTCGGCTGGAACCAGCGCCCCGACCCGATCACGATCAGCAGGATCACGCCGCTCACCAGCGCGCCGATCACGAAAAGGCCGAGCTTGAAGTAATTGGCTCTGAGGCTCATGGGTCGCGGGATCAGGCGGCGACGGGTTCCGCCTCGCGGCGGAAGAACGCACGCACTCGCGGATCCGCCGATTCGTCGCGAAGGCGGCGCGGATCGCCCTCGGCGATGATACCTTTCGCGACAGTGTCGAGCAGGATCACCCGGTCGGCGGCGACGAACACGCTGCCGAGGTCGTGGGTGACGATGACGAACGTCACGCCCAGGTTGTCGGCCAGGCGACGGATCGTCGCATCAAGTGACGCCGCAGTGATCGGGTCGAGTCCCGACGACGGCTCGTCGAGGAACAGGATCGACGGGTCGAGCGCCATCGCGCGGGCGATGCCGGCGCGCTTCTGCATCCCGCCGGACAGCTCGGCCGGAAGGTGGCCGGTGAACGCCTCGAGACCGACGAGCTCGAGTTTCATCCGCGCGATAAGGTCGATCGCGTCGTCCGGGAGGTCGGAGTAGACCTCGAGCGGCAGCCGCACGTTCTCGAGAAGGCACATCGAGCCGAACAGGGCGCCGGACTGGTACATCACGCCGAAGCGGCGCTGGATGCGCTCGAGCGTCGCCTCGTCCGCCGTCACGATGTCGTCGCCACCGATGTAGACGTGACCGGAGATCGGCGGATTGAGCCCGATCATGTGTTTCATCAGCGTGCTCTTGCCGCTGCCGGAGGCGCCCATGATGCCGAATACCTCGCCGCGCCGGATTCGAAGGTGAGGTTGCTGCTGGATCGCGACACCCTCGTACCCGGCATCGACGCCCTCGACCCGGATGATGACGTCGTCTTCCTGTGTCATATGTTCAGCATGTAGTAGGCCACGGCGAACACGCCGTCGACAACGACCAGCAGGATGATTCCGGAGACGACCGCACGCGTCGCCGAATCACCGACGGCGGATGCGCCGGCGCTGGTCTGCAGGCCGCGAAGGCAGCCGATTCCGGCGACCAGCAGCGCAAACACGAATGACTTGACGAAGCCGGCGAGGAAGTCGGTCATGTTGACGGCGGTGTCGACTTCCTTGAGGAACGTCACGTACGGAATCGAGAACGACTGCATCGTCAGCGCGCCGCCGAGGAGGCCGACGAGGTCGGAGAAGAGCGTCAGCAACGGCGTCATCAGCACCGCGGCGATGACGCGCGGCGTGACGAGGAAGCGCACGGGGTTCAGCCCCATCGTCGTCAGCGCGTCGACTTCCTGGTTGACGCGCATCGTGCCGATCTCCGCGGCGAACGCGGCGCCGGAGCGGCCCGCGAGCAGGATCGCGGTCATCAGCGGTCCCAGCTCGCGCAGCATCGCGAGGCCGATCAGGTCGGCGACGAAGATCTCGGCGCCGAAGCGCTTCATCGGCACCGCCGACTGGAACGCGAGGATCATCCCGAGCAGGAACGAGATCAGCGCGACGATCGGCAGCGCGTCGGCGCCGACCCGCTCGCAGATGCGCCAGACGTCCTTCCATCGCACCGAGGCGGGATGGCGGAGGGCGAACCAGAGTGCCGAGGTCAGCTCGCCGATGAACTCGATCTGCGCGCGGATGTCGCGCCAGACGACGGTCACCGCGAACCCGACCTCCTCGATCGCCGGCCGGCGCGGCGGCTCGGGATCGAGGTCGTGCAGCAGGACCTCGGGATGGAATTGGCTTCAGCAGCGCCGCGAACGCGGGCTTGAGGTTTGCGACCTCCACCTTGGCCTCGCGCGGCTGGCGCAGGAGCTCCACGAAGAGCGCGGCGCCGGCGCCGTCGCAGTAGTCGACGCCGGCGGCGTCGACGACGAAGGGCCGCGTCGGGGCTTCGGCGGCGGCGCGCCGGGCCTGATTCCAGACTTCCGCCAGCGTCGCCGAGTCGAGCCGGCCGGACAGCGCGAGGACGCGCCGCCCGTCCGGCGTGTCGCTGATCGAGACGGCTGCCATCGGCGATTCCGTCGCGCGGTCGCCGGCCGGGTCAGTCGACGAGCTCGACGTTGTTCCCGACGACGCGGACGTAGTCGCCTTCGCGCACGTACGGCTCGAAGGCGAGCGACACGATGCGTTTCTGCCCGCTGTCGAGCTTCACCGTGACGTTCCAGCGCGGCTTCTGGTAGCTGTTCGGCGTCTTCTGGTAAGCGGCGCCGCCGGCGGCGCCCAGCACCACCAGGCCGCCCGGTTTCAACCCCGGGCCGAACTGGTAGGCCGTCACCGCGGCCGGAGGATTGCCGCCCATGCCGGTGGTGCCATAGGTGCCGGCGCCGAGCGGCGTCCAGCCTTCCGTCGTCGTCGACTGGACGATCGACTCGATGTGCCCGCACGGATAGGTCGTGCAATCGGGCGCGGGCTTCGAGGCGCTCGGCTGCGCCGCGACGCCCGCGGCGGCGCACATCATGGCGCCGAGCAGCGCAGCGCCGGAAGTCCGCAGCAACACCGTGCGCCACGTCGCCATCACGTCACTCCGGGAGCGTGTTGAGGTAGAACATCGCGTGCAGCAGCGGGCCGGGCTTGCCGTAAGGCGCCAGCCAGCGCTGGAAAATCGGATCGATCTCGCCGGAGCGGTAGAGACCGGCGATCGCGCGGTCGACCTCCAGGCGGAAATCGGGGTCGCCGCGCGGCAGCACGATGCCGTAGGGCTCGAACGAGAAATCGTTGGCGAGTATCTCGAAATCGGCCGGTCGTGCCGCCGTCAGCTTGAGGCGCGCCAGCACGGTGCGGTCGCCGGCGAACGCATCGGCCTTGTGCTTCATGAGAAGCGCCATACCCTCGGCGGTGTTCCTGACCGGAACCAGCACGGCCTTCATGCCGAGCGAATTGAATTCGCGCACGAGCGCCTGCTCGGTCGTCGTGCCGGCGATGACCGCGATCTTCTTTCCATTGAGGTCGGCGAGTTGGGCGAGCTTCGATTTCGTCTCGACGAGCGCGCTCCCGCCCTCGACGTAGATCGGCCGGCTGAAGGCGACGGTCTTCTCGCGCGAGAGCGTGATCGTCGTGGTCCCGCATTCGGCGTCGGCCTTGCCGCTGGTGACGAGATCGAGGCGGTCGGCGGCGTCCGCCGGCACCCATTCGACCTTGAGCTCCTTGATGCCGAGATCCTTCTGGATCGCCCCGGCGATCCGCGTGCAGATCTCGACGCTGTATCCGCGCACCCGGCCGTCGCGGTCCTTGAACGAGAACGGCGCCGCGCCTTCGCGGTATGCGAGACGGATCGTCGCGGTATCGCGGATCCGGTCGAGCGTCGCGGCCGCGATGGCAGACGCCGCGGGGATCGCCGCACCGCCGACGACCGCCGCAAGCAAGATTGTTCGTAGGTGCCGCATCGGAAGTTTCGCCTCGATCCGCCGCAAAAGGCCGAGTCGAGTGTAGCACGCGAAAAGGCCTCGACGGTATGCCCGCACGGGCGTCGACCGGATCGCGTGCGCCCGCGCAACCGGTGTCGCGCCGCGCCACGGTCGCGCGGACGAATCGCTGCGGGTTCGGCTAGAATGTGCCGTGACGCTGTCGCCCGTCCGTGCACAAGCCGCGGCGGCGGCGCTCCCCATCACCCTTCAAGAGGTCCCGTGGAAAATTCGTCGCCGCTGTGCTCCCTCGCGAGCGCCACCCTGCTCTGCCTCGCGCTCGTTCCCCTCGCCGTCGTCGCGCAGGCGCCCGCGTCACCCGACGCGACGTCGCCCAAGGCCATGTCCAAGGCGGGCCCCGCACCGGCCGCGCCGCGCAAGCTGCCGGACACGCTCGCCGCCATGAAAGCGGCCAGGCAAATCAACGTCGCGTTCTCGGGCGACTCACTGCCCTTCTCGTATGTCGGCGACGGCAACCGTCCCGCCGGCTACTCGATCGATCTGTGCAAGCGGGTGATCGCGCATCTTGGACGCGTCGTCGGTGTCCCCGACCTCAAGGTCAACTGGCGCGTGGGAACGGTGACCGAGCGCATCGACATGGTCGCCTCCGGCAAGGCCGACCTCGACTGCGCCAACACGACCGCGACGCGCACCAGGATGAAGAAGGTGGACTTCTCCTCGCTCGTGTTCCTCGAGGGCGGCGGGATCATCGTGAAGGCGGGAGCGTCGATCCAGAAATTCCCCGACCTCGCAGGCAAGCGGATCGGCGTCATCGACGGCACGACGACCGCAGTGCGGCTCGACGCGATGCTGAAGCAGAAGCTCATCAGCGCGAAGGTGACGCGAGTGAAGGACGGCAACGAGGGCGTTGCGATGCTGGAGTCGGGCTCGCTCGACGCGTTCGCGAGCGACAAGATCAAGCTTCTCGGCCTCGCCATGCAGGCGAAGCATCCGGAGGAGCTCGCGATGATGCAGGAAGACCTCTCGGTGGAGCCGCTCGCGTTCGCGCTGCCGCGCAACGACTCCGCGTTCCGCCTCGAAGTCGACAGCGCGCTCACGCAGGTGTACATGGGCGGCGAGATCGACGGGATATTCACCACGTGGTTCGGCACGCTTGGCCGCCCGTCCGGCCTGCTGGCGGCGATGTACCTGCTCAATTCCCTTCCAGAATGAGGGGCGGCGGGGAGCAGCCCGTATTGGCCGGAATGTCGGGGCGCCCGCCGTGGTAAGCTATTGGCGCAGCGCACGTTGCGCCTGTTTCAAGGAGACCAAGATGCTTCGCAAACTCATGCGCCTGACGCTGGTGCCAGCGCTCGTCGCCGTCGGCACGTTCGCGGCCATGCCCGCGTACGCGCAATCAGAACAACAGCAACTGGTGAACAACGCCGAGAAGACGCTTTCGAATTTCCTGCGCGATCCGCAGATGACGTGGCTGCAGCGGAACATCGGCCGCGCATATGGCGTGCTGATCGCTCCGGAAGTGGTCAAGGCCGGATTCATCTTCGGCGGCTCAGGCGGACGCGGCGTTCTCGTCGGCCGCGACAACCTGACAGGAAAGTGGCACGGTCCCGTGTTCTACACGCTGGCCACGGCGAGCGTCGGCTTCCAGGCCGGGATCGCCGCGTCGGAGAACATCACGCTCGTGATGACGCAAAAGGGCCTCAACACGCTGCTGGCTCCCTCGGTGAAGCTCGGCGGCGACGCCAGCGTCGCGGCGGGTCCGGTGGGCGCGGGAGCATCCTCCGATGTCACGACCGATTTCGTCGCGTTCGCGCGCTCGAAGGGCGTGTACGGCGGGGTGAATCTCGACGGCACCGTCATCTCCGTCAACAACGACTGGAACAGCGCCTATTACCACAAGAGCGTGCTTCCGCCCGATGTCCTGGTGCGCGGCACAGTCAGCAACAAGGGCGCCGCCCGCCTGCTCGGCGACGTTGCGAAGGCGGCCGGCACGAAGTAATCCGCGTCCCCAAAAGGATGACGGCAGACGGGGCCCGCGGGCCCCGTTTCTTTTGCGACTGCGGCGCCGCATCCGTCACGTTGATGATTGAAATTCGTCACCCCGATCCAGGCGCACCGGCGCGACGCGCGGTAGGGCCCGCCGGGCATAATGATGGAATGATCGAACCCGCCGGCCCGCCACGCCTCGCCCTCGCCGGCATTACCAAAGCCTATCCCACGGTCATCGCCAACGATGCGATCGGCCTCGCCGTCGCGCCAGGCGAGATTCACGCCGTGCTGGGCGAGAACGGCGCGGGGAAATCGACGCTGATGAAGATCATCTACGGCGTCGTGCGTCCCGACGCGGGGACCCTCTTCTGGAACGGCGAGCCCGTGGTCATCGCGAATCCGGCGCGGGCGCGAAGCCTCGGCATCGCGATGGTGTTCCAGCATTTCTCGCTGTTCGAGACGCTGACCGTCGCCGAAAATATCTCGCTCGCCCAGGATGCCGCGCGGCCCGTCGCGGGGCTGTCGGCGCGGGTGCGCGAGATATCGCGGCGCTACGGACTTCCACTCGACCCGGGACGCCCGGTGCACACGCTGTCGGTGGCCGAGCGCCAGCGCGTCGAGATCATCCGATCGCTGCTTCAGGCGCCGGCATTGCTGATCATGGACGAGCCGACGTCGGTGCTGACACCGCAGGCAGTGACGAACCTCTTCGCCACGCTGCGAACGCTCGCCGCCGAAGGCTGCAGCATCCTCTATATCAGCCACAAGCTCGACGAGATCCGCGAGCTGTGCGACCGCGCCACCGTGCTGCGCGGCGGCCGGGTGACCGGCGAATGCGATCCGCGCGCGGAGACGGCGGCGTCGCTGGCGCGGATGATGCTCGGCGGCGACGTGCCACATCCGCACCACCGCAAATCGCGCGCGCAGGGAGCGGCAAGGCTCGAGGTCGACCGACTCTCGCTGCCGCCGGACGATCCGTTCGGCACCGCGCTCGCCGAGGTGACGTTCAGCGTGCACGCCGGCGAGGTGCTGGGCATCGCCGGGATCTCGGGCAACGGACAGCGCGAGCTCGTTGCGGCGCTGTCCGGCGAACGAGCGCTCGGCGCGGACGTACCGGAGCGCGCGATCGCGATCGACGGCACGCCGGCCGCGCGGCTCACGGCACGCGCGCGGCGCGCGCTGGGGCTCGCGTTCGTGCCGGAGGAGCGCTTCCCGCGCGGCGCCGTCCCGGAAATGTCACTTGCCGAGAACACGCTGCTCACGGCCCATGGACAGCACCTCGTGCGCGCGGGGTTCGTCCGCGAACGCGCGCTTGCCGCCTTCACCGCCGCAACGATCGACCGGTTCGGCGTGAAGGCCGCGGGCCCGGGCGCGGCGGCGCAGTCGCTGTCGGGCGGCAACCTGCAGAAGTTCATCGTCGGCCGCGAGATCCGCCAGCATCCGAACATCTTCATCGCGGCGCAGCCGACATGGGGCCTCGACGTCGCGGCGGCGGCCGAGGTCCGCCAGGCCCTGATCGACCTGCGCGACGACGGCGTGGCGGTCCTCGTCGTGTCCGACGATCTCGACGAGCTCTTCGAGATCTGCGACAGCATCGCTGTCATCGCAAACGGGCGGCTGTCGGCGAAGCGCGCCGCGCGCGATACCGATGCCGAGGCGATCGGGCTCCTGATGGGCGGATCGTACAGCCCAATCAACGCGCCCGCGCCGGTGCACGCTGCCGACGGGCCGGCGTGATGGTGACCTGCCGATCCGGCGCGCGAGTGTACATATGATTGCGATAAGACTCGAAGCGCGTCCGCAGCCATCACGGCTCGCTGCCTACGCGTCACCCGTCCTTGCGGCGGTCGCGACGGTGATCATCGGCGGCGCGCTCTTCGCGGCGCTTGGCGTCGATCCGCGCGAGGCGCTCTACGTCTTCTTCGTGAAGCCGGTCGCGTCGCGCTACGGCATCGGCGAGCTGCTCCTGAAGGCCACGCCGCTGATGCTCTGCGCCGTCGGGCTCGCGGTGGGCTACCGCGCCAACGTCTGGAACATCGGCGCGGAGGGACAGCTCACGATGGGCGCGATCTTCGGCGGCGGCCTCGCCCTCGCATTTCCGCAGTCGCATTCCGCGCTGCTCCTGCCCGCGATGATCGTCGCCGGCGCGATCGGCGGGATGGCGTGGGCGGCGATTCCGGCGTGGCTGCGCACGCGCTTCAACGCCAACGAGATCCTCGTCTCGCTGATGCTGGTCTACGTGGCTTCATATGTGCTGTCGCTGCTGGTGCACGGGCCGTGGCGCGATCCGGAAGGATTCAATTTTCCGCAGTCGCGCATGTTCGGCGCCGCGGCGATGCTGCCGATCCTGGTGCCGGGCACGCGCATCCATGCCGGACTGCTGCTCGCGCTGGCGGCGATTGGCGGCGGATGGCTGTTCATGCGCAAGAGCCACGCCGGATTCGAGATGCGCGTCGCCGGACTCTCCGCCGATGCGGCGCTCTACGCGGGAATATCGCTGCCGCGCGCGGTGTGGACCGGACTCCTCGCCGGCGGCGGCTGCGCGGGCGTGGCCGGCGTGCTCGAAGCGGCCGGTCCGATCGGCCAGCTGATGCCGTCGATGTCGCCGGGCTACGGATTCGCGGCGATCGTCGTCGCGTTCGTCGGTCGGCTGAATCCCGTCGGCATCCTCGTCGCGAGCCTGCTGATGTCGCTGCTCTACCTCGGCGGCGAATCGGCGCAGATCGCGCTCAAGCTGCCGTCCGCGGTGACCGGCATATTCCAGGGCGCTTTCCTGTTCCTGCTGCTCGCCGCGGACGTGTTCATCCGCTACCGCGTTCGCATCGGCCGCAGCAGGCCCGCGACCGCCGCGACACCGGCCACGGCGTGACGGCGCCCATCGCGAACGCCGACTGACCGATGGAAACGCTGACTGAGGTCATCGTGCTGACGCTGGCGGCCGGCACCCCGCTCGTGCTCGCCGCGCTGGGCGAGCTCGTCGCCGAGAAATCGGGCGTGCTCAACCTCGGCGTCGAGGGCATGATGCTGACCGGCGCGGTCGTCGCGTTCATCGCGGCCGCCGACACGAACAACGCGTGGCTCGGCGTCGTCGCCGGCATCGCGGCAGGCGCGGCGCTGTCGCTCGTCTTCGCGGTGCTCACGCTCTCGCTGCTGGCCAATCAGGTGGCGTCCGGGCTGGCCCTCGCGCTCTTCGGCGTGGGGCTCTCGGCATTCGTCGGCAAGTCCTATCTCAACGCGGTGATCGCGGGCCTCGCGCCGCTTGCGATCCCGGGGCTCTCGGACATTCCGCTGATCGGAAGGCTCGTCTTCGGCCTCAATCCGCTCGTCTACGTGTCGCTGCTCCTGTTCGCGGGCGTCCACTGGTTCATCTATCGCACGCGTGCCGGCCTCGCGTTGCGCGCGGTCGGCGAGTCTCCCGATTCCGCGCATGCGATCGGGCTTCCCGGTCGTGCGCATCCGCTACGCCGCCGTCATGTTCGGCGGCGCGTGCGCCGGTCTTGCCGGCGCGTTCCTCGCGGTCGCCTATACGCCGATGTGGGCCGAGGGCATGAGCGCGGGCCGCGGCTGGATCGCGCTCGCGCTGGTCGTGTTCGCGACGTGGAAGCCGTGGCGCGTGCTGCTGGGCGCGTACCTGTTCGGCGGCGTGACGCTGGCGTCGTTCCAGGCGCAGGCGGGCGGGATCGCGCTGCCCTCGCAGGTGCTGTCGATGCTCCCGTACGTCGCGACGATTGTGGTGCTCGCGTTCATCTCGCGCGACGCGGGCGTCATTCGCAGCAACGCGCCCGCGTCGCTCGGCAAGCCGTTCCACCCCGACGCGTGACGTCGGGAGCCTCTGCACGAGTATTCACGATTGCGCTGCTTCCGCCCGATGCGGATGGATGCAAGACGCGCGACGAAGGTCGTAGCCCGGCCTACGATGCCGAGGAGCCTCAGTTGCCAAATGAGGCCGCAGACGCCGCATCGGGCAGCAGCCCGAAGGGACGGGGCGTTTCGGGCGGTCTGCTTTGTCGCGAGGCTCGTCAAGGGGGCCGGCCATTTGCTTCGCCTCGCCTCATTTGGCAACTTAGGCATCCCATCCCGAAACGCCTCCGTCGCAACCGCGAATACTCGTGCAGAGGCTCCCTAAGCGCGCGGCGCCGCGGTCAGCTCTTGACCGCGGGAGCCTCGTCGATCCACGCCTCGAACAGCATGTAGGCAACGGCCAGCACGACCGGCCCCACGAAGAGGCCGATCATGCCCATCGTCAGGAGGCCGCCGATCACGCCGGCGAAAATGAGCAGCAGCGGAAGGTCCGCGCCCTTCTTGATGAGGTACGGTCGCAGGAAATTGTCGAGCGTGCCGACGAAAACCGTCCAGACGAGCAGGACGATTGCCCACGCGTGCGCGCCGGTCCAGTAGAGATAGATGCACGCCGGCAGCAGCACGAGCGTCGGGCCAAGCTGCGCGAGACAGAACATCAGCATCACCGCAGTCAGGATCCCGGCCAGCGGAACGCCGGCGACGGCGAGGCCGATGCCGCCCAGCACCGCCTGCACGAGCGCGGTGACGACCACGCCCAGCGCGACGCCGCGGATGGCCTGCGATGCGAGGCGCACCGAGTGCTCGCCCTGCGTGCCCGCAAGCCGCCGCCCGAAGCGCATCACCATATCGGCGGCCGCCTCGCCATTCACGTAGAGAACGATCGAAATCACGATCGTCATCAGGAATTCGACCAGCAGCATCCCGACGCTGCCCGCCTGCGATGCCAGGAATTTCGCGATCGTGCCGGCGTACGGCCGCACCTTCGCCGCGAGCTCGTCAGGGGGCAGCTCCGAGAATTCCCGCCACGGCTGCGCGATCGAATGCCCCACGAGCGGCAGCGCCTCGACAACATCAGGCGGCGGAGGCAGCTTCAGCCTGGAGAGCGTTTCCGGCCAGTCGTCGACCGCATGCGCGTACTCGCTGATCGTGCTGATCGCCACCCAGAACGGCAGCACGAACACCAGGATCATCGCGAGCGTCATCAGCGCGACCGCGATCATGCGCCGGCCGCCGAGCCGCGCCTCGATCCTGCGCAGCAGCGGCCAGGTCGCGACGACGATCATCGTCGCCCAGACGACCGCGCCGAGGAACGGGCGCAGGATCCAGAACGCTGCGACGATCAGTCCGACAAGAAACAGGACGGCGAGCGTGTTGCGGGTGAGTTCGCGTTGCATCGAGGGATTCCCGTCGTTCGAAGCGCGCGTGACCCCTCGCGCGGCGTCCTTTGTGCACGGACCGGCGCCATCATGTACCGGCAAGCTGCCGCTCCGCAAGCCTGGCGCGCCGCGGGAACGGCCCGTCGACGCCCGCATGCGGCGCCTGGCGGCGGCGCCAGAGTAGAATCCGCAGCTTCGCGGACGGTCGCGGGACTGCCGACCGCACGACAGACGGAAGCGCCAGGTGTTTGCGGAGCACGACATGAAGAAGATCGTCCAGGCGGCGCTCCTTGCCGCGCTCGCCCTCGCCGCCGGCTGCGGCAAGGAGGAACCGAAGGCGCCCGCCCCTGCCCCCGCGGCGGCCACCGCGGCGCCGGTCAAGGTCGGGTTCGTCTACGTGAGCCCGATCGGGGACGCCGGCTGGACGTCGCAACACGACATGGGCCGCCGGCAAATGGAGCAAGCACTCGCCGGAAAGGTGACGACCAAGTACGTCGAGAGCGTCCCCGAAGGCGTCGACGCCGAGCGCGTGATCCGCGAACTCGCGCAGTCCGGCTACAGCCCGATCTTCACCACGTCGTTCGGATACATGAACCCGACGCTCAAGGTCGCCGAACAATTTCCGCAGACGAAATTCGATCACGCGACCGGATACAAGACCGCGGCCAACCTAGGCACGTACAACGCCCGCTTCTACGAGGGCCGCTATCTCGCCGGGCAGGTCGCCGGCCGGATGACGAAGTCGAACGTCGCCGGCTACGTCGCCGCCTACCCGATTCCCGAGGTCGTGATGGGGATCAACGCGTTCACCCGCGGGATGCGCAGCGTGAACCCGAACGCGCAGGTCAAGGTGGTGTGGACCAATTCCTGGTACGACCCGGGGCGCGAGAGCGAGGCCGCCAACACGCTCGTCTCGCAGGGCGCGGACGTGCTGACGCACCACACCGACTCGACCGCGGTCGTGCAGGCCGCCGAGGCCAAGAAGGTGTACGCGATCGCGTACCACTCCGACATGTCAAAGTACGGACCGCACGCGCAGCTCACCGCGGTCACGCATCAGTGGGGCGCCTACTACACGAAGACGGTAAAGGACGCGATCGCCGGAACGTGGAAGCCCGAGGCTATCTGGGGCGGACTCAAGGAAGGCATGATCCGGATGGCGCCGATGAATCCGGTCGTGCCGAAGGATACGCAGGACCTCGTCGACAAGACCGCCGCCGACATCGCCGCCGGAAGATTCCATCCGTTCACCGGGCCGATCCGCGACAACGAGGGCAAGGAGCGCCTCGCGCCGGGCGCCGTGATGTCCGACGACGTGCTGTCGAAGATGGATTACTACGTCGAGGGCGTGCAGGGCAAGCTGCCCACGGCGCAGTAGTCGGGAACACTATTTCGGTGGCGCGGGCGCCGTTTTTCGGCGGGCCGATGATCGCCGCAACCATCGTCGTCATCGATTCCTGGAACTCGGGCGGCGCCCAGAGGATCCGGCCGGCCGAAGCGCGCAGGCGGTTCGACGGCCTCCGGCACCACGGCGGAAATGCGGAGCGCGCACGATAACAGCGCCCGCTCGCGGACGCGCGAGCCCGGATTACGTGCGTATCGCGCGGAGCGACGGCGTCTTCAGCACCAGCACGCTGCCGCCGATGATCAGCGCGCAGCCGGTCAGCATCGGCGCCGTGATCGCCTCGCCGAGAAAGAGCGCGCCCCACAGCATGCCGAAGAGCGGCATCAGGAACGTTACCGTCATCGCGCGCGTCGGCCCGATGTCGACGATCAGCCGGTAATAGAGCAGGTATGCGACCGCGCTGCACAGGAGCGCGAGCGCGAGGACGTTGCCGACGATGCCGGCGTCGATGCGCGTCGGCGCCGCGCCGAGCGGAAGCAATGGCAGCAGCACGAATCCCGCGAAGAGCTGGCTCCATCCGGCGATTGCCATCGGCTTCGCGACCGCCGCGCACTTCTTGATGTAGACGCCCGCGACCGCATAGCAGAACGCCGCGGCGAGGCAGGCGAGGATCGACCATGCGAACATCGCGTCGGGCACGACCGGACCGGCCTTGCTCACGAGCGCCACGCCGGCCGCGCCGCCCGCGAGCCCGGCGATCTTGCGCGGTGTCAGCCGATCCGCGAGCAGGGCGGCGGAAAGCAGTGCCGCGAACAGCGGCGTCATCGAATTCATGATGACCGAGTACGATGCCGGGATGTGCAGTCCTGCGAACGCGTAGAGGACGAACGGCAGCGCCGAATTGACGATGCCGATCACGAGGTAATGCCGCCAGTTCGCGCGCACGGCCGAGTCGAAGCCGGTCGCCCTCAGGTAAATGACCAGCGCGACGCCGGCGATGAGCACCCGCGATGCCGCCGTCAAGAGCGGCCCCAGCACCGGGGCAAGCGTTCGGATGAACACGAACGACGCTCCCCAGATCGCCGCCAGGGCTACCAGGCGGCCAATGTCCGCCGGGCGCATCAGACGGCGAGCGCGAGCTGCGCGTGCGCCTCGCCCTCGAGGGCCAGCAGCGCGCGCTTTCGCGCAAGCCCCCCCGCGTACCCAGTGAGCGAGCCGTCGGCGCCGACGATGCGGTGGCACGGAACGACGATCGCGATCGGATTGCGCCCCGTCGCAGCGCCCACCGCACGGAAGCTCCCCGGGTGTCCGGCGCGTCGCGCGAGTTCCGTATAGGAAATGGTCTCGCCCGCGGGCACGGTCGCGATCGCTTTCCACACCGCGTGCTGGAACGGAGTGCCAGAAGGCGCCAGCGTCAGGTCGAACACGCGTCGGCGGCCAGCAAAATATTCGGCGAGCTGCGCCGCCGCGCGCCGAAGCACCGGAGACGCCGGGTCGCGAACCCAGTCTTGCCCGGGCGACGGCATTCCGGTCTCGCCCGTGAAACCGATGCTTGCAAGTCCCGCAGGCGTCGCCGCGAGACGCAGCATGCCCAGAGGCGATTCGATGCAGTCGAAGCTGACAGTCGTATTCATTGCGCGGATCTCCATAAATGCATCACTGCGTATGCGCGCCAGGGCCGCCATGCGCGCGCGCGTTCCAATGCCTGCGCGGGCCGCGCGGCGCGCAGCACGCGGCGCACCACGAGGTCGCCGGCGAGAAAGGCGTCCGGCCAGCGCAGCGCGCGCATCGCGATGTACTGCGCGGTCCACGCGCCGATGCCGGGCAGGCTCTGCAGGCGCTCGATCGTCGCGTCGACGTCGCCTTCGGGGTCGAGCACCAGATCGCCGGAGCCCATCGCCGCGGCCAGCGCGATGATGGCGCGAGCGCGCGCTCCGGTGAGGCCCGCGGCGGCAAGCGACGCGCAGGACTCCTCGGCGAGGCGCGCGGCGGCGGGAAACACGTGGGTGACGTCGCCATCGCCTCCCGGCAGCGCCTCGCCGAACGAGCGCGCGATGCGGCCCAGCACCGTCCGCGCGCCGCGCACCGACACCTGCTGGCCGACGATCGCGCGCACGGCGAGCTCGAACCCGTCGAAGGTTCCCGGAACGCGCAATCCGGGATGCTTCGCGGCGAGCGGGCCGAGGACCAGCGCCACCTGCGTTGGATCGCACGTGAGATCGAACGCATGCTTGACCCGCGACAGCACGGCGGGCACGACCGGCGCGAGCGACGCCGACACGGCGATGCAAAGCGCCGGCTTGCGCCGGGCCTGGCGCACCTCGACGCGGCCCGTGTGGAGGCTTCCCCGATGCGGGATCGCGACGCTGCGGACGTAGGCGTCTGCCGTGACGCTCTCGACGCCGGCGATCGCGCGATGTCCCAGGAATTCGAGCATCGCTTTCCAGTCGTAGGGCGGCCGGTAGGCGAGCTCGAAGGCGAGCGTCGCGGGCAGCGCGCCGGCCCCGCGATCCTTGCGCAGCCGGCCGGGCGCCATCCGATAACGGGACCGGAACAGCGCGTTGAACCGCCGTACGCTTGCGAAACCGCTGGCGAGCGCGACTTCGGTGACCGGCAGCGCGGTGTCGGTGAGGAGGCGCTTCGCGAGCAGCAATCGCTGCGTCTGCGCGTATTCAACCGGCGACACGCCGTATTCCGCCTCGAAGATCCGGCGCAGATGGCGGCTCGTGACGCCGACGCGCGCCGCGAGCGTCTCGATTCCGCCGTCGTCCAGCACGCCGTTCTCGATCAGGTTCACGGCGCCCCGCGCGAGGCGCTCCGACGCGTCGACGCTCGCGTGGCCGGGGGCGAGCTCGGGGCGGCAGCGAAGGCACGGGCGGTAGCCGGCCACCTCGGCGGCGGCGGCACTCGGGAAGAAGAGACAGTTCTCCCGGCGCGGCATGCGCACGTTGCACACCGGACGGCAGTAGATGCCCGTCGACGACACGCCGACGTAGAATCGGCCGTCGAAGCGCGAATCGTGCGCGGCGAGCGCGCGGTAGCAGGCGTCGGGATCGAGGGGCATGGACGAATTATGCGCGCGGCCGCGGCCGCGCACTCGCCATTTTCGGACATCGCATTCGGACCGGCCCGGACTCCGGGACCGTTGCCGATCGCGGACTCGTTTCCGCCGCGCGCCGGGTCCAATCGCGGATTCTGCCCATCGCGTCCGTTCATTCCGCGCACCGAAGGCATTCAGCCCCGGAACTTCGCGCCGGCACGAGCAGTCATTGCGAATACCTGCGAGAATGACCTCCATGACCTCGCGTCTGCTTATCCATTGCGTGCGCAGGTCTAATCCGAAAGCAGGGCCGAACCCGTGCGACTCTCGCTCCGCTTCATCATTCCGCTGCTGATCGCGATCGGCGCCGCGGCCTACGTCGCGGTGCCGCTGGCCGATTCGCTGATCCTGCGCTGGTTCGTGCGCGACATCGACATGCGATCGAGCCTCATCGCCTCGACCGTGCACGACTCGCTCGTGAACCTCATTCAGGAGGGCGCCAGCGTGCGCATCGTGCAGCTATTCGGGGGATTGCTCCATGACGAGCGGCTCTATGCGGTCGGACTTTGCGTTGCCGGTAACAACAATTCCATCGCCACGCCCAACTTCCCGCAGTCGATTGACTGCGCTTCCGTAAGGGCGATCGACGGTCAGGCGCAATCGCTGATGCACATCGGGACGAGAACGCTGCACATCGCCGTGGAGCGGGTCGAAGCCCCAGGCGCGCCGGACGCCTGGCTCGCCCTCATCCACGACATGAGCTTCGTCGAGCGGCGCAACGAGGAGATCCAGCGCTATCTCTTCTACTTTTTCGTCGCCCTTGGCGCAGCCGTAGCGCTAATCACCGTCGTGATCGCGCAAATCTCCTGGCGCGGCTGGGTCCGCGGGTTGCGCGCGCTGTTGCGCGGAGAAGGCATCCTGCGCCCCGCCATCGCCACCACCGTGCCGGAACTTCGCCCGATCGCGCACGACCTGCGCGATCTCATCCGCGACCTCGAGCGGCAGTACCGCCCGCTCGACGGCAGCCAGCGCATCTGGGACCAGCAGGCGCTTCGCGCGACGCTGCGCAGCGAGCTGCATGGCAACAACGTGATTGCCGTGTCCAACCGCGAACCCTACATCCACGTACGCGGCGAGGACGGCGGCGTGCGCATCCGGCACCCTGCCAGCGGACTGGTCACCGCGCTGGAGCCGGTGATGCGCGCGTGCTCCGGCACGTGGATCGCACACGGCAGCGGATCGGCGGACCGCGACACGGTCGACCGCCACGATCGGGTCGAGGTGCCGCCCGGCCATCCGCTCTACCAGATTCGCCGCATCTGGCTCACCCCGGAAGAAGAGGCGGGCTATTACGCGGGATTTGCCAACGAGGGCCTGTGGCCGCTTTGCCACATCGCCCACGTCCGCCCCACGTTCCGCACGAGCGACTACGAGTACTACCGCAAAGTCAATCAGAAGTTCGCCGACGCCGTCGTCGACGAGGCGACGACGAGCGATCCCGTCGTGCTCGTCCAGGACTACCATTTTGCTCTACTGCCGCGGATGATTCGCGAGCGGCTTCCCGATGCGACGATCCTGACGTTCTGGCACATTCCATGGCCGAACCCCGAGGCGTTCGCGATCTGCCCGTGGAGCAACGAGCTCCTCGACGGCATGCTCGGCAGCAGCATCCTGGGCTTCCACACCCAGTTTCACTGCAACAACTTCCTCGACACGGTCGACCGTCTGCTCGAGGCGCGCGTCGACCGCGAGTCGTTTACCATCTCGTTTCGCGGCCAGCCGACCGCTGTGCATCGCTACCCGATCTCGATCGAATGGCCGCCCGCCGCACTCGCCGCGGTCCCACCGGTGCCGGAAGCGCGGCGTGCGGTTCGGGAGCGTCTCGGTCTGCCGGCGTCGCACCGACTGGGGATCGGCATCGACCGCCTCGACTATACCAAGGGAATCATCGAGCGCTTCAGCGCCGTGGCGCGGCTGCTCGAGCTCGAACCGCGGTGGGCTGGCCGCTTCACGTTCGTCCAGATCGCATCCCCCTCGCGCGATTCGCATCGGCGACTACCGGAACTATGCGACACGCGTGCGCGAGCTGGCTGCCGAAATCAACCAGAAGTGGTCGCACGTCAGCCATCCGCCGATCATGCTGCTCATCGAGCACCACGAAACGGAGGCCGTCTACGAGTATCACCGCGCCGCGGACCTGTGCTTCGTCAGCAGCCTGCACGACGGCATGAATCTCGTCGCCAAGGAGTTCGTCGCCGCGCGCGACGATGAGCAGGGTGTGCTGATCCTCTCCCAGTTCACCGGCGCGTCGCGCGAGCTTTCCGAGGCCCTCGTCGTGAACCCGTACGACGCCGACCAGTGCGCCGCGGCGCTCAGCCTCGCCCTGACGATGAAGCCGGAGGAGCAGCGCGACCGGATGCGCCTGATGCGCGCCGTCGTCCGGGAATTCAACGTCTACCGCTGGGCCGGACGGATGCTGCTCGACGCGTCGCTGATGCGCCAGCGCGGACGCTTTCGTGTGTCGGACGTCGCGCCGAGCCGTGCCTGATCGCGCGGCCTGCGACGGACCACCAAAACGGCGTTGGCGCGCCCGACCGCCGGCGCTCTCCCCGCGCTGCGCGCTCTTTCTCGATATCGACGGCACGCTGCTCGACATCGCCGCGACGCCCGACCGGGTGCAGGTCGACGATCGGCTGCAGCGGCTTGCTCCCTGCGCTTGCGCAGCGCCTCGGCGGGGCACTTGCGCTGATCACCGGACGCTCGATCGCCGACGCGGACCGGCTCTTTCCCGGCATCCGGCTGCCAATCGCGGGGCAGCACGGCGTCGAGCGGCGCGACGCCAGCGGCGCGATCCACCGGCTGCCTGCGGTGCCGGGAATCGGGCGGCTGCGGCGCGAGATGCAGCGGTTGGCGGCGGGCCACGTCGGTTTGGTGCTCGAGGACAAGGGCGAGACGCTTGCGCTGCATTACCGGCAGGCGCCGCGCCTCGCGTCGCACCTGCATCGCGCGGTGCAGGCGCACGTGGCGCTCGCGCACGACGCGTCGGCATGGCGGACCCAGACCGGCAAGGGGCTGATCGAAGTGCGGCCGGTCGGACGCGACAAGGGAACGGCGATCGCCGAGTACATGACCGAGCCCCCGTTTTGCGGGCGTACGCCGGTGTTCGTCGGGGACGACCGCACCGACGAATTCGGGTTCGCCGCGGTCCAGCGCGCCGGAGGATGGGCGGCCAAGGTCGGCGCAGGGCCGACGCAAGCGAGCTACCGGCTGCGCGACGTGGCCGCAGTGCTGCAATGGCTCGCCGGCGCGGTCGACGTACCGCCGCCTCGAGGCGCAACGGAGGACTGATGCGCAGCGGCGATCTCGCCCGCATCGGCAGTGGGCGCGATCGGCCCTCTCGTCGATGCACAGCGGCGATCGTCCGGGGATGCTTTCCCTGCTTCGATTCCGACGCAACGTTCTGCGCATTGCTCGACGACGCGAAGCCGGGTGCCGAGCGCGGCATCTCCGCGATCGACCTCTCGACATTGCGCGCAGCGAGCAGTCGTACGTCGCCAACACGCCGGTCCTCGTCACGCGCCTCTTCGACAACGCGCGGCGGCACGGTCGAGATCACCGATTGCGTGCCGCGCTTCCTGCACTACGGCCGCATCTTCCATCCGATGATGCTGGTCCGGCGGATCCGCCGCATCGCCGGCAGCCCGCGCATCGCGATCCGCCTGCGCCCGGCCATCGGCTACGGCAGCGACGCCCCGGTCGAGACCAGCGGCAGCAGCCACGTCCGCTTCATCACGCCCGAGGTCACGCTGCGCCTCACCACCGACGCGTCGCTCACCGCGATCGCTCGAGGAGCGCCCGTTCTTTCTCGACGATACCGTCACGCTGCTGCTCGGCCCCGACGAGACGGTGCACAGCGCGGTAGCCGAGATCGGGCGACGCTTCATCGAGGACACCGATCGCGTACTGGCGCGACTGGGTGCGCCGCCTCGCCATCCCCTTCGAGTGGCAGGACGCGGTGATCCGCGCCGCGATCACGCTGCAGCTGAACGCCTTCGACGACACCGGGGCCATCGTCGCCGCGATGACGACGTCGATCCCGGAGGCGGCGAACTCCGGCCGCAACTGGGACTACCGCTATTGCTGGCTGCGCGACGGCTATTTCGTCGTCAACGCGCTCAATCGGCTCGGCGCCACCGACACGATGGAGCGCTATCTCAATTATTTCGTCAACATCGCGGCGGGCGCGGTGGACAGTCCGCTGCAGCCCGTCTATCGGATCAACGGCGGCGCCGGCGCTCGCCGAGTCGGTCGTCGAGGCGCTCCCCGGCTACCGCGGCATGGGCCCGGTGCGGATCGGCAACGACGCCTACCGGCAGGTGCAGCACGACGTCTACGGCTCGGCGATCCTCGCGGCGACGCACGTGTTCTTCGACGATCGCCTGATCCGACGCGGCGACGTCGCGCTGTTCGAGCGGCTGGAGACGCTCGGGCGGCGAGCGCTCGCCGTCTACGACCGAGCCGGACGCCGGCCTCTGGGAGCTCCGCGACGCTGCGCAGGTGCACACGTTCTCGACGGCGATGTGCTGGGCCGCCTGCGACCGGCTCGCCCGGATCGCCGCGCGCGTCGGGCTGCCCGAGCGCGTCGAGGAATGGCGCAAACACGCCGCGGACCATCGCCCGCTTCGTCGACGAGCGCTGCTTCGACACGACGCGCGGGAGCTTCGTCGCGACGCGTCGACGGGTCGGCGCTCGACGCGAGCCTGCTGCTTCTGCAGGAGATCGGGCTCGTGAAGGCGGACGATCCGCGTTTCGTCGCCACCGTCGCCGGCATCGAGAAGGAGCTGAAACGCGGCGACTTCGTCTACCGCTACGTCGACGCCGACGATTTCGGCGTCCCCGAGAACGCCTTCGTCGTGTGCTCGTTCTGGTTCGTCAACGCGCTGGCGGCGCTCGGACGCCGCGACGAGGCGCGCGAGCTTTTCGATGTGCCTGCTCGAATGCCGCAACCGGCACGGCCTGCTCGCAGAGCATCTCGACGCCGGCGACGCTGCGAGCCCTGGGGCAATTTCGTGCAGACCTACAGCATGGTCGGGCTCATCACGTCGGCGATCCGCCTGTCGATTCCCTGGGACGAGGCGTTCTGACGCCGTCGCCAAGCGCTCTTCAGGCGTGCGGCGCCTGGGTCTCCGCCGGCTCGACGTGGATCGTCACGTGCGCGCGTGCAAGTTGCGCGACGATCGCCGCCTCGACCCGGTCGCACAGCGCATGCGATTCGGCGACGCTCATCGCGCCGGGAACAACGAGGTGCAGCTCGAGAAAGCGGCGCGCGCCGGCCTTGCGCGTGCGGAGCGCGTGGAAGGTCGCGTTCGCGGGCAGCTCGGCGCGAATCAGCGCCTCGACCCGCTCGACTTCCGTTGCCGGCAGCGCCGCGTCCATCAGTCCGTCGGCGGAGCGGCGCACGAGGTCGAATCCGATGTAGATGATATGGACCCCCACCGCGATCGCCATCAGCGGATCGAGGATCCGCCATTGCGGCATCGCCATCACGACGAGCAGGCCGGCGATGATCCCCACGGACGTCCAGACATCGGTCATCAGGTGCTTCGCGTCGGCCTCGATCGTGATGCTGTCGTGCGCGCGAGCCGCCTTCAGCATCATGCGAGCGGCGCCGAAGTTCGCGGCGCCGGCGATGAACGCGATGGCGAGCCCCGGGCCGAGGTTCGCGATCGGCTGTGGATCGACGAGGCGGCGGATCGCGGAGGCGATGATCGCGATCGCCGCGACCAGGATCAGCGCACCCTCGACGCCGCTCGAGAAGTATTCGGCCTTGTCGTGACCGTAGGCATGTCGCTCGTCGGCGGGACGATCGGCGAGCGTGACGGCGCCTAGCGTGATGAGGCCGGCGACCAGGTTGACCAGGGACTCGAGCGCGTCCGACCACAGGCTCACGGAGCCGGTGATGAAATAGGCGGAAAACTTGAGCGCGATCGTCGCGAGCGACGTCACGATCGAGAGCATCGCCATTCGGCGCATCGCATGCATCGCGGATTTCCCATCGGGCGCAACGAGGCGAAGGCGCCCGGCTGCCCGCAGCCATCCTCCCCCGTTCCGCGCGACGTCGCGTTGAGCAGGATCAAGCGCCGCCTGCGGCAGACGCTTCGTTGCCCCAGCAGTCGGCGGGCCTGGGCGATAATCGGGGCCGATCGGAAGGATCGACCTTCTCATGCCGGCCCGCTGGGACATTTTCTGCAAGGTCGTCGACAACTTCGGCGATGCCGGCGTCTGCTGGCGCCTCGCGCGGCAGCTCGCCCGCGAGCATGCGCTCGATCCAGCGCTGTGGCTCGACGATCCCGCGGTGCTCGCGCGCATCGCGCGCGGTGTCGACGCACGGGCGACCTACCAGCGCGTGGACGGCGTCAGCGTGCGCCGCTGGACGGAACCGCTGCTGCCCTCCGAAGCGCCGGATGTGGTGATCGAGGCCTTCGGCTGCGGCCTCCCCGACGACTACGCGCGCGCGCAGGCGGCGCGTCCGCGGCCGCCCGCGTGGATCGTGCTCGAGTACCTGAGCGCCGAGGACTGGGTCGAGCGCACGCACGGCCTCCCGTCGCCGCATCCCAGGCTGCCGATCGCGCGGCGATTCTGGTTCCCCGGGTTTTCCGAAGCGACCGGCGGGTTGTTGCGTGAGCGCGGTCTCCTCGACGCACGCGACGCCTATCGCAGCGATGCCGAGTCCGATGCGGCGCTGTGGCCCGCGCTCAGGATGGACCCGCCTCCCTCCGGTGACACGCGCGTGCTCCTCTTCTGCTATGCGAACCCCATGCTGCCCGACCTGCTGGACGCGTGGGCCGACGGCGAATCCGGCGTGACGTGCATCGTCCCGGAAGGCGTTGCCGCGGGCGCGCTCGACCGATGGACCGGCGGCAACGTGCCGCATCCGCGCCATCCCATCGTGCGGGGCCGGCTCACGCTCCATTCGGTGCCGTTCGTCGACCAGGACACGTTCGACCACCTGCTGTGGTCGTGCGACGTGAATTTCGTCCGCGGCGAGGATTCCTTCGTGCGCGCGCAATGGGCGGCGCGGCCCTTCGTGTGGCACATCTATCCGCAGGCCGAACGGGCGCACTGGGCGAAGCTCGAAGCGTTTCTCGATCGCGAGCAGGAAGGCGCCGACCCGGAGACGGCGAGCGCGCAGCGACGCTTCTGGCGCGCGTGGAACGGAGATCCCAGCTGCGGGCCGGCCGCCGAGGCATGGCACGAGTTCGCCGGCGCGCGCCCGCAACTCGCGCGGCACGGTGAAGCATGGGCGCGGCGACTCGGCGCACTCCCCGATCTTGCGAGCGGGCTGGTCAAGGCGTGCAGCCAACGGGTATAATCGAGAGTTTCCCGAATCAAGCGCAATTGCAAATTAGCAAATGAGTGGCAAATGAGCGGCCGCCAAGGCGGCCCGCAGCCCAAAATTCAGTCAGGTGCATTCATGAAAATCGCCCAGGAAATCCGCGCCGGCAACGTGATCATGGTCGGGACCGACCCGATGGTGGTCCAGAAGGCCGAATTCACGAAGTCCGGCCGCAACGCATCCGTCGTCAAGATGAAGCTCCGCAACCTCCTGTCCGGCTCGGGGACGGAATCCGTCTATCGCGCCGACGAGAAGTTCGACGTGATCCAGCTCGAGCGCAAGGAAGTCACGTACTCGTATTTCGCCGACCCGATGTACGTGTTCATGGACGGCGAGTTCAACCAGTTCGACGTCGAGAAGGAGAATCTCACCGACGCGCTGCCGTATCTCGACGAGGGCCTCGCGTGCGAGCTCACGTTCTACGACGGCAAGGCGATCTCGGTCGAGCTTCCGAATTCGGTCGTGCGCGAGATCAAGTACACCGAGCCCGCGATCCGCGGCGATACGTCGGGCAAGGTTCTGAAGCCCGCGAAGCTCGCCAACGGGTTCGAAGTTCAGGTGCCTCTCTTCGTCGCCACCGGCGACCGCATCGAGGTCGACACGCGCACCGGCGAATACAAGCGTCGCGTCTGAACGACTTGCGACGCGACACGTGTCGCGCGACAAACGAGGGCTCCCGCAGGAGCCCTTTTTTTGCCATGTGGAAACGTGGCCCGTAGCCGCCAGCGCACCGCATCGCGTCGTCAGCGGCCGGCCGCCTCGCGTTCAGGCGAAGTCCATCCGGCGCAGATAAGGCTGCTACTGCGGATCCGCGTGCAACGGCCGCAGGAGCGTGTCCCGCGCCGCGGGGACGACACGCGGATCGCGCCGCGCGTACGCCCGGCGGGGCGAATGACCTTCTGCGGCCGTTGATCCACGTCAACGCCGTGGCCGGCGCCGGATGCGAACATTCGCCGTGGCAGCGCTTCATGGGGCGCATCGGCGGCAGGGCCGCCGGCACGCTGCCTCATCCGCAGGCCAGCGGGACGTCAAATGAAAAGATCAATCATCGTGCGAGCTGCCGGCGCCTTCTTCTGCGCCTTCTTTGCCGCCGCCGCATTCGGCAAGACCAATCCGGCGGCAGCGGCGCCCGCGCCGAGCGTCAATGAGACGTGCCTCATGTGCCACGGCGCGGCGGACGCGAAGGGCGCCGGGGGCAAGTCAATCGCGGTCGACGGCGCGAAGTTCGCGGCGTCGGTGCACGGCGGCCTCAACCTCAAATGCACCGATTGCCACACCGACGTGTCCGCGGACAAGATTCCGCACGCGGAAAAGCTGAAGCCGGTCAACTGCGCGACCTGCCACGAGCAGCAGGTAAAGGAATACAGCGCGACCGTTCACGGAACATCACGCAAGGGTGGCAACACGGTCGCGGCCACCTGCACCGATTGCCACGGAACGCATGACATCCTGCGCGCCAAGGATCCGGCATCGCGGACGAACCATGCCAACGTCGAGGCCACTTGCTCGCGCTGCCACGGCGACGAAGCGACGATGACCAGGGGCAAGCTTCCGAGCGGCAATATCGCGAGCAAGTTCCACGACAGCATCCACGGCAAGGCGCTGCAGGGTGCTGCGCAGGGCTCCGCGCCCACGTGCACGAATTGTCACGGCGCGCACAGCATCCTCGCCAAGAGCGAACCCGAAAGCCGGACGAATCGCGCGAAGGTTCCGGACACCTGCGGCGCCTGCCACAAGCCGCAGCGCGAGGCGTACATGAAGGGGATGCACGGCAAGATGCGCCAGGACGGCATGCTCGCCGCGCCGGGCTGTACTGACTGCCACACCGCGCATGCGATCCAGCAGCACGAGGTGGCGAGCTTCCAGACCGAGGTGATCAAGGAGTGCGGAACGTGCCACTCCGATTACCTGTCGACCTACCGCGACACGTTCCACGGCCAGGTCACCGCGCTCGGTTACGCCCGGATGGCAACCTGCGCATCGTGCCACGGCGCGCACGACGTGCGGCCCGCGTCCGATCCGGCCTCGTCGGTCTCGAAGCAGAATCGCCTGAAGACGTGCCAGAAATGCCATGCGGGCGCCAGCGCCAACTTCGCGAGCTTCGATCCGCATGCGAGCCGGCACGACAAGGCGCGCGATCCGTTCTACTACTACGCCGCGAAGTTCATGGAGCTGCTGCTGATCGGCGTATTCGGCTTCTTCGGCATCCACACGGTGTTCTGGCTCTACCGGGAACTGCGCGAGAAATTCGGCGGCGGCCAACGTGACGAGGGGCAAAAATGACAACCGATACGGGTAACCCGGCTGTCGCGGCCACGAACGCCGGAGGCGCCAGCCTGAGGCAGCGCTACTACCGACGCTTTTCGGCGATCGAGCGGGTGATGCACGCGGCGCTGATGCTGACCTTCGTCGGCTGCGCGCTGTCCGGACTGCCGCTCCTGTATTCGGAAAAGGCGTGGGCGACAACGCTCGCGCACATCCTCGGCGGCTTCGAAAGCGCCGGCATCATCCACCGGATCTGCGCGTTCGTGATGATCCTGGTGTTCGTGAGCCACGTGGTCCTGGTGTTCTCGAAGGCGATCGCCGGCAAGCGCCTGATGGCCATCCTCTGGGGCCCCGACTCGATGGTGCCGCAGCCGCAGGACGCCATCGACGTCTGGAACAACTTCAAATGGTTCGTCGGCCGCGGGCCGCAGCCGCAGTTCGACCGCTGGACGTACTGGGAGAAATTCGACTACTGGGCGGTCTTCTGGGGGATGTTCATCATCGGCGGCTCCGGGCTCCTGCTCTGGTTTCCCGTGTTCTTCTCCAAAGCGCTGCCGGGCTGGATGTTCAACATCGCGGCGCTGGTGCACGGCGAGGAGGCGCTGCTCGCCGCCGGCTTCATCTTCACGTTCCACTTCTTCAACGGCCATGTGCGGCCCGCGAAATTCCCGATGGACGTGGTGATCTTCACCGGACGCATTTCGGAGCACGAGCTCAGGAGCGAGCGCGCGGTCGAGTACGCGCGCCTCGCGCGCGAAGGCCGCCTTGCCGGGAAGGAGGCTCCGCCCCCGACCGACGAATCGAAATGGTTCGGCTGGGTGGTCGGCGGCACGGCGCTGGCGCTTGGCATCGTAGCAATTGTCTTGATCGTCTACAGCGTATTCAAGTAACCTCGCAGCGCGGCCAGCGAGAGCGCTTCCGCGCGCGCAGGGAATGAATGGGCCCTCGGGGCCCATTCGTGCATGCGGCGGACCGGCGCGAATGCGTCGCGGACGCCCCGGAGCGGCACCACGCAACGCCATTTGGACAGGAGCGGCGAATGAACATCAAGCTGGGGCGGCGCACGTTGATGCTGGGCACGGTGACGACGCTCGTCGTCGGCGCGATCGCGCTGGCGGTGCTGGGCGCCGGCGGCATCGTCGCCTGGGAATACAGCAACAGCAACGCGTTCTGCACGAACATGTGCCACGCCGTCCACCCGGAAGAGCCCATCGCGCACGCCGCGTCGTTCCATGCGCGCGTGAACTGCGTCGAGTGCCATATGGGCCGGCTGTCGACGCTGCAGCTTATGGCGATCAAGCCGACCCACATGAACGAGCTCGTCGGAATGATCACCGGATACGAACGCCCGATCACGACCCACAGCCTGCGCCCGGCGCGCGAGTCGTGCGAGGCCTGTCACTGGCCGGAAGCCCGCCACGATGACACGATCCGCGTGAAGTACCGCTACGCCGACGACCCGAAGAGCAGCGAAAGCAGGACCACGCTGCAGATGCATACGGGCACCGGCACCGCGCTGGCCGGTGGGGACGTCGAAATCACGCCCCAGCTGCGGCCCGGTGGCGCCGTCGCGAAAGGCATCCACTGGCACATCGCACAGGACGTCGAGTACGTCGCGCTCGGCCCGCAAAAGCAGAAAATGGCCCTGGTACAGATCCGCGGCGCGGATGGCAAGGTCAAGGCAACCTATTTCGACGCGTCGGCCGGGATCTCCCGTGCCGATGCCGACAAGCTGGAAAAGCGCCGGATGGATTGCATCGATTGCCACAATGCGTCGGGCCATCCGTTCACCAACCCGGCGGATCTGGTCGACGATGCGATCGAGGAGGGACGGATCGACCGTTCCCTCCCGTCGATCAAGACCCGCTCCGATGCGATCATCAAGAGCGCGGTCGGCATTGGCGGTCCGGACAAGGAGCGCGCCGCGAAATTCGCGCAGCTGATCGCCGCGGCGGCGCCCAAGGACAGCCCGGCGACCGGCAAGGACGCCGAGAAGAAGTTCGCGGACTCCATGCAGCAGATCCTCATGCTGACCTCGTTCAGCGGCGAGCGCGACGGAAAGCCGCTGACATGGAAGAATTTCCCGAACAATGTCGGCCACAAGGACTTTCCGGGATGCTTCCGCTGCCATGACGGCAAGCACGTGAACGAGAAGGGCGAGGCCATCCGCCTGCAATGCACGCTGTGCCATGCGCTGCCGCAGGTCGCGCTGGAAAGCGGAGCGCACTCGGTCGCCTCGACCATCGTTGCCGGCGTTACGCCGCCCGACAGCCACCAGGCACCGAACTGGATGCACGAGCACCGGTCGAGCGTGGACAGCTCGTGCGCGATGTGCCACGGCCCGCTCAAGTGGGGCACCGGAGGCGGCAACTTCTGCTCGAATCCGGCGTGCCATGGCCGCAAGTGGCCGGAAATGGATCTCGACGCGAAGAAGAGCTAGGAAGCCTCGCGATCGGCCGCATCGAAGCCGCGCCGCCCTCCGGGCCGCGCGGCTTTTTCATTGGCGAGGTGCGCAGCGCTTGCCGAGGTTGGCCGCTGCGGCGGATCGCGCGCTCGCGCGGGGCGCGTCAGCCTCGATGCCTGCCAAGCCCGACCCGTCAAAGCGGGGAAATGCCTTCTCCCCGGGGGGCGCGCGGCGCCGCCGTCAAGGGCTCAGGCTTTTACGGGCCGCTTGTGGAGCTTGCGCTGCAGCGTGCGCCGGTGCATCGACAGCGCGCGCGCCGTCGCGGAGATGTTGCCGTCGTTGTCGTGAAGGACGCGCTGGATGTGCTCCCATTCGAGTCGCTCGACCGACATCGGCCGGCTCTCGACCGGCAGCGAATCGTCGCCGCCTTCCCGCGAAAAGCTCGCCACCACCGTGTCCGCATCGGTCGGCTTGACGAGGTAGTAGGTCGCGCCGAGCTTGATCGCCTCGATCGCCGTCGGAATGCTGCCGTGCCCGGTCAGTACCACGATCCGCGTGTGCGGATCGGCGGCTTTCAGCTTCGAGACGAGGTGAAGGCCCGACTCGTCCGGCAGCTTGAGATCGACCACCGCGTATTCGGGCGACTCCGCCTCGATCGCCTGCAGCGCTTCCTGCACGGTGTGCGCGACAGTCACATCGAAGCCGCGGCTGTGCAGCGCCCGGCTCATCACGTCGCACAGCGCGCGATCGTCGTCGATGAGCAGCAGGCTGGCCCGCTCGGTGTCCATGGGTGTCGTCGCGTTCATCGGTCCTCACTCGTCAAAAGCAATCCCTTGAGCGGCAGCGTGATCTCCGCGGCAAGCCCGCCGCCGGGGCGATTCGACCAGCCCACGCTGCCGCCGAGACGGTCGAGCGTCGACGCCGTGAGCACGAGGCCCATCCCGGTGCCCTTGCCGGGCGGCTTGGTCGTGAAGAACGACCGGCCAAGCTTTCCGAGGGACGCGGCGTCGACTCCCGTGCCGCGGTCGCCGACCGAGAGCCGGAGGGTGTTCTCGTCCCACCTGCCCTCGATCTCGACATGATGCGGCGAAGCGTCTGCCGCGTTGTTGAGCAGGATCAGAATTGCCTGCTGGAGCGCCGCGTCGGCGAAGATTTCGGGCACGGGCGTCGTTCCGTCCCAGCGCGCCTCGAGCGGCACGTCCGGGCGGGTCGCCTGGAATCGCGCCACGATCGTCGCCAGGAACCGGTCGAGCGGCGCCCTGCCCCCGCCCGCCGTGCGCAGTTGACCCGCAGCGGCGGCCAGGTTGCCGAGCGCCTGCCGGCAGGCGTCGATCTGCGCGAGGAGAATCGCAGCATCCCGTTTGAGCGCCGGCGCGTCGGCCTCGCGCGCGATTTCGCCGGCGACCACCGCCATCGTCATCAGCGGGGTGCCGAGCTCGTGCGCGGCACCCGCGGCGAGCGTGCCCATGCGCAGCAGCGCCGCGTCGTTGAGCTCGCGTCGAGCCGCCTCGTGCAGCAGCCGATCGTGCGTGCGGAGGTCTGCGACCATGCGGCTGACAAACCACGCGGTCACGCCTGCCGTCAGCGTGAAGCTTGCCCAGAGGCCGCGCGTGACCAGAGCATGGGGAAGCAGTTCGCCCCACCAATCGTGCAGCGGCTCGGAAAACGCGTACGCGAGGCCGAAGCTCGCGATGACGAGCAGCGTGCCGACGGCGGCGAAGCGGATCGGCAGCAGAAGCGCGATCAGGACGACCTGCAACAGGTAGAGCAGCGAGAACGGATTCGCGGCACCGCCCACGAGAATCAGCAGCAGCGTGAATGCGGCGAGATCGAAGCCGAGATGGGCGGCGACCTCGCGATGCGTGGCCGCCGCACCGCGCCGCAGGCGCACCGCCGCGTACAGATTCATCGCCACTTCGGTCGCGAGGACGAGCACCACGGAATCGAGCGGCAGCGCGACGTCGAGCGCCAACGCGAGCGCAATCGCGGCGGCCTGACCCGCAATCGCGAGCCAGCGCAGCCACATCAGCCGCCGCAGGCTCGAAATCAGCGCCGGCGGATCCGCGGCGACGGGGTCCGTCGCCGCCGGGGCGGCCCGCGCGCGCGCGGTCGCGCACGCGAGGCGAGGGGTGGCGTCGACGCGGGAATCAGTCATCGGACGGTGGCGGATGCGACAGAACGTCGCGCCCTGATTCTGGCACGCCGGGGGCCCCTCCTTCGTTGACATCGGTCAAGCGCGGCCCTGCGCCGCCGATCGCGCACGACAAAAAAGCCGGCGTGCGCCGGCTTTCCTGTGTCGAGCGTGGCAACGGATTACAGCGAAAGCACCCACTTGACGACGGAAGTGACGTCGCCCGCCGAGGCATTCACCTTCGGATGGCCGGCCGCCGTCGTGACCTTGGTGACCAGCATTTTTTCCGCGTCGGCCTTGCCCTTGTACTTGGCAGCGACGTCCTTGAATGCCGGACCGATCTTCTTCGTATCGACGGCATGGCAGTTGAGACAGCCGCTGCTCTTCGCCAGCGCTTCCTGCGCGCTCGCCGTGCCGGCAAACGCTAGACCTGCGGCCACGGCCGCGGCAATCACGACAGACTTCATGTTCGTCGCTCCTCGTTGAGTTGGCGTGCGGACCGGCCGCCGATCGAATCCATTCATCGACGACGCGCCGTCGGCGCGCGGTCATCGATTGTAACGCACCAGGCCGCTCGGCGTTGACGCAGCGCGGCGGCGCGACCGGTTCGGGCGTGTGGCCTGGCGCATGCCGGACGAGCCTGTCCAGCCGGAGCCGGCGCAAGGCCGGGCTCGGTCACTCGTCAACCGCAGATGGCTTACAGGGTCTGGATGTATTTCGCGATGGCCGCAAGGTCGGCGTCCGACGCCTTGGACGACGCATGGGGCTTCGCCGCCTTGATCGCGGCGACCAGCGCGGCTTCCGGCTTGCCCTTGAACTTCGCCGCGGTGTCCTTGAACGACGGGCCCATCTTCTTGGTGTCGACGGCGTGGCAGTTGAGGCAGCCGGAGCTCTTGGCAAGCGCCGCGCCATCCTGCGCACCGGCAATTCCGGCAGAAAGCAGACCGACGGCAGCCGCCGCCACGATAACGATCGATTTCATTTTGAGCTCCTGGGTTGAGGGTCCTGCGCCGTGCGCCGCCAAACGCTGGCCTGCCGTCGGCGGCACTCAGGCTCGATGGTTCCACAGCGCGCTGGCGCCGGCGTTGACATAGCGCAAAACCGGTGCCGCGAGCAGGGTCAGGCCGCCACGCGCTGTGCCGCCCCCGCGCGATGGCGGGCGAGCCAGAGCGGCGTGCGCGAGTGGGGAACCTTGGCGACGAAGTGGTACCGGGCCACGTGGTAGCTCGAGTCGAAGCCGTAGAAGTTGAGCCGCATCCGCGCAAGCTCCTCCGCCCGGTACGCGGCCAACGGCTTCGAGGCCTCGTCGGCCCGGCGACGCGAGTTCTTCTCCCTGAGCGTCGGAAGAAACGCCCGCTCGGCCGCGATCCTTCGCGCACGCGCCGAAGCCTCTTCCCGGAACGCCTCCGGCGTCGCGCCGAAATGATCGTCGATGAGCCCGATCGCGACGGCTTCGCGGGCGCCAACAGGCAGGCGCCTTTGCGTGATCGCGCGCGCATTGTCAGGACTCACGCGACGCGGCAGCAGATACGTCCAGTACTCCGATCCGTACAGATTGCCCATCGATTTGTAGTGCGGATTGAGGACGGCACCGGCGCGCGCCCAGACCCGGTCGGCCGCGAGCGCCAGGAAGACCCCGCCGGCGCCGGCGTTGCCCTGCATCGCCGCTACCGTCAGTTGCCGGTCGGTGAGGACGATCTCGCGGACGAGGTCGTTCATCGCGTTGATGTTGTTCCACGATTCGTCCGCAGGATGCGCCGACGCCTCGATCCGATTGAGATCAATGCCGTTCGACCAGAAGTCGGGTCCGCCCATGAGCGCGATCACGCGCGTCGGTCGCGAGCGCGCGTACCGGTACGCTGCGAGCAGCCGCTGGCATTGCGCCGTGCCCATCGCGCCGTTGAGCAACGGGAAATGAAGGTAGCCGACGCCTTCGTGCTCCTCGTAGCGGATTTCCCGCCACGTGTCGCCGGCGGCGACGGCCTGTGGAGCGAGTTGGATTTCCGGCACACCCGAGAGCCGGTCGCCGAGTACCGTCGCGGCGGGCAGCTTGAACGTGGGCTCGTCCACCGCCACCCGCCGCAGATGCGTGATCCAGACGGCGCCGTCCACCGTCGCGCGAAGGATCGCGCCGTCGCGCTGCGCGATGATCTCCCCGGGCGGGCCCCGATACCCTTCCTCCGGATGTGCGTCGTGCAGGTGCACGCGCTCTCCCAGCACGTCGTCCAGCACGCCGGGGGCACCATCCGCGGCGCGAATCTTGCGCAACACGGTTGCCGCATCATCTCTCGACCAGTCGATCGACCTGGTGGGCTGGCGCAGCAGCGGGCGCTCCCGGCCGAGGACCGCGGGATCGGCGCAGTCGAGCGGCTCGGGCGCCTCGCCGCGTCCCATGCGCTGCAGCGTGGTCCGGATCGCCGCGACGGCCGCTTCGGTGACTTCGTTGCGATAAATGCTGCTCTTCGTCGCGGCGCGCATCGGGAAGCGGACCTCGGCCCATACGTCGCCGGCGTCCATCTCGCCATTGGCTTGCAGCGCGGTCACGCCCCACTCGGTCTCGCCGTTCATGATCGCCCAGTCGAGCGCCGAGGGGCCTCGATCCCCCCGGATCCCCGGGTGGATCACGATGCAGCGCTGCCGTTTCCACACCGCATCGGGAATCCTTCGCTTGAGGAACGGTGCGATGACGAGCTCCGGCCGCCACAGCGCGACCGCCTCTTCGGTGACGCGATCGTTCACGTCGAGCTCCACCGAGACGTCGTGCCCGGTGGCGGAAAGATCGATGTGCAGCCGCTGGGTGAGGCTGTTGAACGAGTGCGAGAGGAGGAGGATGCGCATGATCGCTAGCAGATGCGCGGCAGCTGCTCGCCGGTCAGCCAGTCGACGACGCGGCGGCCGCCGAAGCTCGTGTCCATCTGCACGAAATGGTGCGGGTCCGCGGTCACTTCGCCGACGATCGCCGCGGCGCCTCCCAGCGGATGCGCGCGCATCGCAGCCAGCAGCCGGTCGGCGTCCGCCGGCGCGCAGATCGCGACCAGCTTCCCCTCGTTCGCCACGTAGAGCGGATCGAGACCGAGGAACTCGCACGCCGCGGCCACCTGTGGCGCGACCGGGATGCGCTTCTCGTCGAGGATCATTCCGCAGGCGGACTGGCGTGCGAGCTCGTTCAGCGTCGTCGCGAGGCCGCCGCGCGTGGGATCGCGCAGGCAACGGATACCCGGCACCGCCGCCAGCATCGCGGCGACGAGCCCGTGCAGCGCCGCCGTGTCGGACCGGATCGTCGTCTCGAATTCGAGGTTCTCGCGCAGCGACATGATTGCGACGCCGTGGTCGCCCATCGTCCCGCTGACCAGGATCACGTCGCCCGGCCGTGCCCGGTCGCCGGAGATTTCGATTCCGGGAGGCACGATGCCGGTGCCGGTCGTCGTGATGAAGACCCCGTCGCCCTTGCCTCTCTCGACGACCTTCGTGTCACCGGTCACGACCGGAACGCCGGCCTCGCGCGCCGCCGCCGCCATCGATTCGACGATCCGCTTCAAGTCGGCGAGCGGAAACCCCTCCTCCAGCACGAACCCCGCCGCGAGATTGAGCGGCGTCGCACCCGCCATCGCGACGTCGTTGATCGTCCCGTGCACGGACAGGCAGCCGATGTCGCCGCCGGGAAAGAACAGCGGCGACACGACGTGGCAGTCGGTCGCGATCACCATCCGGCCCGCAGGCACCGTGAAACGCGCCTGGTCGTTCATCTGGCGCAGCCATTCGTTGTCGAACGCGCGCAGGAACAATTCGTCGATCAGCTGGGCCATCGCCCGCCCGCCGCTGCCATGCGTCATGTCCACACAGCCGCGCTTGAAATCGACCGGCCGCACGTAGCCGGTGCGGATGTCGTTCATGAACGACCCCCCCGATGCGCGCCCTCCCCCGAGGGGGGGGCGGCCTCGAAGCGGTGGCGTTTCGCGTTGCGGCTTGATGTCGGCCGCCGCCCGCGCTCGCAGACGCCCCCTGCGGGTCTTGGCTTCGCCCTGCTCGCGCGGCGTTGGGACAGCCCGGCGGCGCTCATGCACTCACCTCCGCGGGCGCCGTGACGACCGCCACGTCCTTGAAGCGCCCGTACGTGTAGTGCGCGGCGCACGCGCCCTCGGACGACACCATGCACGATCCGATCGGATTCTCCGGCGTGCACGCCGTGCCGAACACCTTGCAGTCGACCGGCTTCTTCACGCCGCGCAGGATCGCGCCGCACTCGCAGGCCTTGTTGTCGGGGACGGACGCGTATTCGATCGCGTAGCGCGCCTCGGCATCGTACGCACGGTAGCGCTCCTTGATCCTGAGCGCGCTGTACGGCACTTCGCCCAGGCCCCGCCACTCGAACGAGCGGCGCAGCTCGAAGACCTCGGCGACCAGCGCCTTCGCCTTCGCGTTGCCGTCGCGCGTGACCGCGCGCGTGAACTCGTTCTCGACCTCGGCGCGGCCGTCGTTCAATTGCCGGACGAGCATCAGGATCGCCTGCATCACGTCGAGCGGCTCGAAGCCCGCGATGACGACCGGGCGCCCGTATTCCTCCGCGAAATATTCGTAGGGCTGGCTGCCGATCACCGTCGACACGTGCGCGGGCCCGATGAAGCCGTCGAGCGGCACCGTGCCGAGCTCGCGCACTTCCTTCGACTCGAGGATGTTGCTGATCGCGGCGGGCGTCAGCACGTGATTGCAGAAGACGCTGAAGTTCGCGAGCCCCTCCGCCTCGGCCTGGAGAATGGCGACCGCGGTCGGCGGCGTCGTCGTCTCGAAGCCGATCGCGAAGAACACGACCTCGCGGTCAGGATTTTCGCGCGCGATCCGGACCGCGTCGGTGCTCGAATAGACCATGCGAATGTCGCCGCCGCGCGCCTTCGCCTTCATGAGCGACAGGCCCTTCGAGGCCGGCACGCGCATCGTGTCGGCATAGGTGCACAGGATGAGCCCCGGCCGCGCCGCGAGCCCGATCGCGTTGTCGATGCGCCCGATCGGCAGCACGCACACGGGGCAGCCGGGTCCGTGGATCATGTTCACGTTGAGCGGCAGCAGATCCGCGAGGCCGTAGCGCGATATCGCGTGCGTGTGGCCGCCGCAGAATTCCATCAGGCTGTAGCGACGCGACGGATTCGCCTCCGCGGCGATCGCCCTCGCGAGACCGCGGGCGAGCTCGCCATCGCGGAATTCGTCGATGTATTTCATGGTGCCGCCTCGACGGCGAGTCCCGCCTGCGCGAACAGCGCGAGCGTGCGCAGGGCCTCCTCCGGATCGAGCTTCGTCAGCGCGTAGCCGACGTGAACGATCACGTAGTCGCCGGGAGCCACGTCGTCGACGAGGGCGAGCGAAATCCGCTTCTGCACGCCGCCCACCTCGACCTGCGCCGTTCCGGGCTCGGGAAGTCCGACGACGCGCGCGGGGATCGCGAGGCACATGATCAGCGGCTCCTGCTGCCCGGTTGCATCGCGACCCAGGCCTGCCCGAGCGAGAGCCCGCCGTCGTTGGGCGGCACTTCCCGGGCCTCGAGCATCGTGATCCCGCGTACCGCCAGACGCGAGCGCAACCCGCGCGCGAGGATCGCGTTGAGAAAGCATCCGCCGCCGCACGCGATGGTCGTGACGTCGAGGGTATCGACCGCGCGCGCGGCCCATTCGCCCAGCGCGGCGACGAGCGTCGCATGAAACAGCGCGGCACCGAATCCGGCGTCGCGCTCGTCCGCGAGCCGCAGCGCGAGCGCCGTGAGGTCGAGCTCGTTGGCGGCGTCGATCGCATAGAGCCCATGATCCGGCGCGACGGTTCCGTGGCGTTCGGCGAGCCCCTCGAGCAGCATCGCCGCCTGGCCTTCGAAGGCCATCCGGCGCCGCACGCCGAGCAGTCCCGCCGCCGCGTCGAACCAGCGGCCCATGCTGCTCGTCTCGGGCGACTGGAAGCCGCGTTCCAGCATCGTCGCGACGGTCGCTGCCGCAGGCTCGTCGGCGAAGCGCGCCACGATCTCGCCACCCCGCTTCGCGCGATGCAGCGCCGCCGCCGCCATGCGCCACGGCTCCCGCGCCGCGCGATCGCCGCCCGGCAGGCGCAGCGGCGCGATGCGCCCGATCCGCTGGCAGCGCGCGCCGTCGACGTGGAGAAGCTCGCCGCCCCACGCGGTCCCGTCGGTGCCGAGGCCGACGCCGTCGAGGGCGAGTCCCAGCACCGGATGCGTCACGCGATGCTCGGCCACCACCGCGGCGATGTGCGCGTGGTGGTGCTGGACGCCGCACATCGGCACGCCCCAGCGGGAAGCGAGCCGCGCCGCATGGCGCGTGCTGAAATAATCGGCGTGCAGGTCGTGCGCGACGACCTCGGGCTCGATCGCGAGGATCGACACCAGGTGCTCGACGGTGTCGACGAGCGCGCTCGCGGTCGGCGCGTTGTCGAGCTCGCCCACGTGCTGCGAGACGAACGCTTCGTCGCCCCGCGTCACGCATACGGTGTTCTTGAAATGGCCCCCCAGCGCGACGACCGACGGCCCCGGCCGGGCCAGCCGGATCGCGCGCGGCGTGTATCCACGCGCCCGGCGGACGAACTGGAACTGCGCGCCCGATCCCTCTCCGGTTGCGCGGAGCACGCTGTCGTCGCAGCGCGTGACGATGTTGCGGTCGTGCAGCAGGAACGCGTCGGCGATGCCCGAGAGCCGCGCAAACGCCTCCTCGTTGCGCGTCACGAGGGGCTCGCCCCCGGGGTTCGCGCTCGTCATGACCAGCGCGAGGTCGGTGCCGCCATCGATCCATGCGGTGCCGGCCGGCCGGCCGGCGGCTTCGTGGAACAGCAGATAATGAATCGGCGTGTAAGGCAACATCACGCCGAGCCACGCGAGTCCCGGCGCCACGCCTGCGAGCGCACCG
Source organism: uncultured beta proteobacterium (assembly GCA_963846855.1). Taxonomy (GTDB): domain Bacteria; phylum Pseudomonadota; class Gammaproteobacteria; order Burkholderiales; family Casimicrobiaceae; genus CAIWHR01. The sequence continues at coordinate 423,949 of CAWJXK010000008.1, read as the reverse complement.
TCGGCGGCGGACGTCTTGCGCAGCAGCACGATCGGGCGCTCGGCGGATTCGAGGAGCGCCTGCTCCCCGCGTGACATCTGCGCGAAATTGGCGACGGCGCTCACGCCGCTCACCATCACGGCGAACGGCTTTTCGTCGCGCGCCTTGCGCTCGCGCAGCCGCGCGACGGCGTCGGCATTGCGCGCGTCGCAGGCGAGATGGAAGCCGCCCAGCCCCTTGATCGCGACGATCTCGCCGCGGCGTATTCGCGACAGCGTCGAGCTGATCGGATCGGCGTCGCGCTCGGCGGCGCCGCTCGCCGCGTGCAGCGAGAGCCGTGGCCCGCAGGCCGGGCACGCGTTCGGCTCGGCGTGAAATCGGCGGTCGGCGGGCGATGTGTACTCGGCGAGGCAGTCCGGACACTGCTGGAACGCCGCCATGCTGGTGGTCGCGCGATCGTAGGGAAGCTCTCGCGCGATCGTGTAGCGCGGGCCGCAGTGCGTGCAGTTGGTGAACGCGTAGCGGTAGCGCCGGCCCGTCGGGTCGAAAAGGTCGTCGAGGCACTCGGCGCAGATCGCGCCATCGGGACCGATCGCGGTCGCCGCGCGTCCGGCGCCGCTCTCGAGGATCGCGAAGCCCGGTCCTGCCTGCGCAAGCGCGCAGGACTCGACGACGACGCTGTCGACGCGCGCGCGAGCCGGGGAGTCGGCGGTCAGCCGACGCACCATGCGATCGATGCGGGAGCGCTCGCCCTCGACTTCGATCGTGACGCCCCGGGCGTCGTTGCGCACCCAGCCCGCGAGCGCAAGCTCCGAGGCGAGCCGCCAGACGAACGGCCGGAAACCGACGCCCTGGACGATTCCGCGGACGACGACGCGCCGGCGGACCTTCGGTTCGGCAACGGGGATGGCGAGATCAGACATCATGCGTCTCGGATTGGTCGGCGGCGCGCTAGAGCGCCGCCCGGCCGCTGCGCTCGGCACCGAGCTCGGCCTCGAGCTGTCCGACGCGCTCGCGCAACGCGCTCAGATCGGCGTCGCGTTTCGCCTTCGCGGCGCGCACGCCCGTTTCCAGCCACGCGGTCCACGCGGGAAAGCCCTCTCCGGAGGTCGCGGAGACCAGCATCACCTCGAGGCCGGGTCGCACCCGCCGCGCATACTCGATCGCCTTGCCGACGTCGAAAGTCACGTAGGGCAGGAGGTCGATCTTGTTGATCAGCAGGAGGTCGGCCGCGTGGAACATGTCCGGATATTTGAGCGGCTTGTCCTCGCCCTCGGTGACGGAGAGGATCACGACCTTGTGCGCTTCGCCCAGGTCGAACGCGGCGGGACACACGAGGTTGCCCACGTTCTCGATGAGCAGCAGGCTGCCGTCGGCCGGGTTCACCTGCGCCAACGCATGCCCGACCATGAGCGCGTCGAGGTGGCAGCCCTTGCCGGTATTGATCTGCACGGCGGGCGCGCCGGTCCTTCGGATGCGGTCCGCGTCGAGCGAGGTCTGCTGGTCGCCCTCGATCACCGCCACGGCGACGCGCTCGCGCAGCGCCTCGATGCTCCTCACGAGCAGCGTCGTCTTGCCCGAGCCCGGGCTCGACACCAGATTCAGCGCGAAGACGCCGCGATCGGCGAGCAGGCGCCGGTTGCGCGCGGCGTGGGCATCGTTCTGCGCGAGGATGTCGGTTTCGATCTGCACGGCGCGCGTCGCCGGGATGCCCGGCGCATGCGCATGCGCGGGACGCGGCCCGCCGGCCGCACCGAGACCATGCCCGTCGTGCGCGTGGTGTGCCAAGTGCCGTCGTCGTGCCGGTGCCATCCGTCGCCCGGCGCGCCGTGCGCGGGTTCCGCAACCGGAACGCCGTCGACCCTCGCCTCACCGTGTCCGCATCCGCATGTCGTGCACATCATCCTTCTCCTCTCGCCCGCGACGCGATCGCTCGCGCGCTCACGCGATCTCGATTTCCTTCACTCGCATTTCCTCGCCCGCGACGACGGTGAGCTGGTAGCTCCCGCACACGGGACACGCATCGCCCAGCCGGGCCAGTGGCACGCGGTCGCCGCACGGCATGCACCACGCCAAGCCCGGTGTGGTCAGCACGTCAAGGCGCGCGCCGGCCGCGGGTCCGCCGCGCGCCACCGCGTCGAAGCAGAAGCGCAGCGCCTCCGGCTCGACATGCGCGAGCGCGCCCAGCTCGAGCAGCACCGCCGCGACGCGCGTCGCGCCATTCCTGCGCGCCGTGTCCTCGACGATCGCGAGCATCCCCTCGGCAAGCGACATCTCATGCATGCCCCACCTCGATGCGGCAGGCAACGCAGGGATCGAGCCCCTGCACGACGAGTCGCGCGTCGGAGCGCAGCGTCGCCTCGTCGTCGGCGCGCATCCCCTCGAGGCCGCGCGTGAGCGCGCCCGCCGGGTGGAAATTCCACTCGGTCGGCGCGACGATCTGGTAGCCGGTGACGCGTCCATCCTCGACGCGAGCACGATGCAGCAGCAGGCCGCGCGCCGTCTGCACCGCGGCAACCCCTTCGCCTCGCGCGGTCGCGAACGATTCGATCCAGCGCGGCGATGGCGTCTCCATCCCGACCTGCGGCGAGCCGCGCGAGCAGGAAAGCAAGCTCGGCCAGCCGCGCCGTCATCCGCACCGCGACCGAATTGCCGTGCCGCGCGCGCAGCGCGGCGACGAGCGGATGCGCCTGCATCCGCGCGAGCGCGCCTGTCTCGGCGGGCGCGCCTTCCCATTGCGGCGCGCGCGCGAAATCGGGGCGGTCGAGCTCCGGCAACAACCGGGCGATGAAATCGCCGCCCCGAAGCGACGGCATCAGCGCCACGTCGCTCCTGCCCAGCGCCGGCCGCGATTCCAGCAGCGTGCCGAGGAGCGCCGCGGGCAGCGTATCCGTCCGCGCGATCCAGTCGTCGAGCGCGGCGGCGTCCGCCAAGGCGAGGAAAGCGTCCGGCGTCGTTCCGTAAACGTGCGCCGTGGCGATCGCGCCGAGCGCGGGCACAAGCTCCGCGACGACCGTCGCCCTGCCGGCTCCGCCGGGCGCCGCTCGATACGATTTCTGCGCATCCGCAATGCGCCTTCGCGCGTCGGCGACCGGCGCAACGTTCATTTCGCGTCCCATGGCCTGCGGCCAGTCGATCAGCAGGCGCCACAGATATTCCTGGATCGCTTCGAGCTCCACCGGCACTGCGCCTGCGTGAGCCGCGGCTGCCGGGTCGGCACCCGATGCTGCGTCGAGCGCGCCCGCGGACGCGCTTTCCTGCGCGATGCCGCAGATGCCGAACAGCCGTGCGACCGTCGCCGTGGCCTCGGCCGGGGCCATGCCGGCGAGCACGCGCGCGGCCGCGAACGGGCGCGTCGAGACGATGCTCACGCCGTGCACGTTGCGCCCGTCCCACGCGAGCCGGACATTGAGCTCACCCTCGATCGCCATCGCCGCCCCCCATGAAGCGGGCCCGCAGGAAATCGCGCTTGGACATCGGCGCGTCGAGATTCGCCTCGATGCGCGCCAGCGGGCCGGGTCCGGCGGCCGGCGCGGGCGGCGTGAGCACGGCCGAGCTCACTTCCGGCGTCTTTGCATTCTCCGCGTCGAACAGCGCCTCGCGCGCCAGGGTCGCGACAAGCCGCGCCGTCGGATGGTCGGTGAACTCGTGCAGCGGCGAAAACAGCGAACACACCTGAAAATCGCCGATCGCGTCGTCGTGGGCCCCCACGAATTCGTAGCGGCCCGCCGGAAAATCGTAAAGGCGCTTCGCCCCGCTCGCCAGCGGGCGCCAGCGCGCAGGCTCGTGCGGAAGCAGCGCAAGATTCATGAACCACGGCGTCAGCATCACGCCGAGCCACGACCCTTCCCACGGTGCGAAGGCGATCGCCTCCACGTCGAGCGCCGGGTTGTACACGTTGAGACCGCGCATCCGCGCCGCGACCGCGCGATAGGCAGCGTCGAGCCGTGCGCTGGGGTCCGGCAGCGCGGTCACGGGATCATTCATCAGGCAGCACCAGGAACTGGTCCCGCGTCGCCGAGCAATTGGGACACGTCCAGTGCGGCGGCAATGCATGCCACGGCGTGCCCGGCGGAATCTGCCAGACGACATCGCCTTCGGCGGGATCGTAGATGTACCAGCAAATCCTGCACTCCATGCGAGTTTCCGGAGCGATCCTGCCGGCGTCGCCGAACGTCTCGAAGTCGCTCATCGCCTTGCTCTCCGAATGGCAGGCGTCGACTGCGCAGGGCTGCGGCGTCATTCGGCGAGCGACGCGGTCATCCAGTCGACCAGCTCGGCGAGCCGCGCGCGACTGTCCTCGAGGTCCTCGGCGGCGGCGAGCGCAACCTCGGGCACGTCGACCACCTCGATGGTGTTGAGGATCAGCGTGTTCATGCTGTTGAAATACTGGACGCGCCACACGTCGCGCACGCCGGTCGACGTGATGCGGCAATTGCCGAAGCCGCGCGAAATGATCGCCACCGGCCCTACCGGCAGCGCGCGATCGAGCGCCTGGTGATCTTCCGGCGTCATCGGAAAAAGCGTCAGGTTGATCACATGCGCGGCGGCGCCGGCGGCGCGCCCTTGCAGCTGCGCGCGGATTTCCGCGATGAGCGCAGGCGCGTTCATGACGCCCTCTGTCCCGGCGGCGTCCACGATGGCCGCCGTCGCGTCGCGCCGAGCGATGTCGGTGACGATGCCGGGCAGGGCCGCCGCCTCGAGCCAGTCCTCCGCGACGCGCCCATCGGCATCGCAGCCGACGACCCGCCACAGTCCCGTGAACACGCTCTCCTGGATGCGGATGTCGGGGCCGCCGCCGATGACGATGCTGACCTCGCCTTCGCCCAGCATCTGGTTGGTGATCGTCAGGGCGTCGGGTGTCGCGCGGGTGAGATCGCGGCGAGGGCCCCGCGCAGCCGAGCCCGGGTCCCAGCGCGAGAGCTCGTCGGCGAACGACGCCAGCAAATCGCGCGAAGCGCGCAACGCATCCCCCTCGGCGCGCTCGGGGACCTGCGGCATCCGGAACGTGTTCATCTCACGCGGCATCGGGAGGTACTCGAGCGTCTCGGTGTCTTCCGGCTGCGAGCCGGGGCCGATCATACGCACGGGAACGGAATACTCGGTCATCGCGCTCTCCTGGGATTTCTCATTGACTTCAGCCCGCGCAGCCGCCGGCGGCGCCTGGAGCCGTCACGGCGATGCCGATCGACGGTGGCCGCGCCGGCGCTGCGTCGAGCAGTCGCGAGATCTGCGCGACGTATTCGCCCCAGTCGCGAAGGCCATCCACGGCGCCGACGTAGTGCCCGTCGCGCAGCAGCACGAGCGCGGGCCAGCGGCGGAAGCCATAGCGGACCGCGACGGTGCGCGCGGCCTCGGGCAGCAGGACGCCGACTGCGAATCGGCCGACGAACGCGCGCATGAGCTCGGGAACGATCACCGCGAGGTCGAGCGTCTCCTTGAACCGCACCGGATCCTCGGTGAACACGAGCAGCACGTGGCCGCCGTGCCCGATGAACGTGTCGAAGCGGCCGGCGTCGACGTCGGTCGACGCCATCCTGCGCGATGAGGCGCGCGATCAGCGGATGCGAGCGCGCGTCGGCAGCGGAGACGGGCATGGGAATGGTCATGGCTTGTCGCCCTTGAGATGCGCCGGAAGCTCCGGCTCGCGATTCGTGAGGTCGGCAAAGTAGTCGTCGAGATCGCCAGTGCCGGCCTCGGCCGCCGCAAGCGCGTCCAGCGCGCGGTCCGTCTGCATCGCTTCCTCGGCGGTCATCGTGCGCAAGGCCGACCCCTGGAAGGCGAGCACCCACGCCCCGACAGGTTGCGGGCCGAGCAGCATGAAGTTGATGCGCTCTCGCCGGCCACGGCCTTCGCATTCGACGTCGCCTCCGAGGCTCGCGACGACCTGCATGGGAATGCCGATGCACATTTCAGCGGGATTCCGGTGTCGGGGGCGAGGCGACGGCGTCATGCGACGGGTCGGCCGGGCCATGCGCCCGGCGCTCGTCAACCGCGGTCCTGTTCACGAGAAGGCGCGGATCGCCTGCACGGCAGGCGTCGGCTTCGGACGGCCGTCCGGCCTCGTAAGCGCGCAGTTCGAGCGGCGTCGCGTTGAGGGGGACATAGCTCTCGCCCGGCCGGCGCGGGCGTCCGGGAAATCCCCACGCCGCGAGCTCGCGTTCGGCAAGGGCGACGGCCTCCGGAATCCGCGCGCGGACGCCTTCGGTAAGGCTCCCACCGAAATCGTTGAGTACCGCCGGTTGCACGCCGATCGCGGCGATCGCCGGCGGAGCGCAGCCGTTGAGGCCCGCGAGCGCCAACACGTCGTTGAATCCGGTCTGGTGCGGCGAGAGTTTCGTGCGGCCCCAGGCGGGCACTTCGTCGTCGCGCAGCACTCGCAGCGTTCCCGGCGCCAACGTGAAGTCGATCGCGTCGAACACCAGCACGCGCTCCGCGGTGGCGACGGGCTCGTAGAGATTGAGCCCCAGCGTTCCGCCGTCCATCAGCACCACGCCGGCGGGAAACGCGAAGGCCGCGTGCAGCGCCTCGACGCAGCGCACGCCGAAGCCCTCGTCCGCCCAGAGGACGTTGCCGATTCCCAGCACGAGCGCTTCGATTCTCGGTTCCATCTCGCTCCGTGTTACGCAGTCCGTAACACGTGCAAGGTTACCGGCGCCGCACGGAGGCGTATTGCGCTATGTCAACGGGACTCCGTGCAGGGGATACCGCGGGGTAAGACGGGCGGCCAGACCGCGGCCGAGGGGCGCTTCAGGCCGGACGCTTCGCCGGGCGTTTCCGCACGACGACGTCGCGCAGGGCGCCGTGCATGTCCCACGCGACCTGCAGGTGCATCCAGAACGACGCCTCGTTGCCGAAGTACATCCCTAGGCGCACGGCGGTGTCGGGCGTGATCGCCCTGCGGCCGTTGACGAGCTCGTTGACGCGCCGACGCGAGACTCCCAGCGCGACGGCGAGGTCGGTCTGGCTGATCGAAAGCGGCTTCAGATACCGGGTGTCGAGGAACTCGCCCGGATGCGGCGGCCGGCGCGACGCCAGCGCGAGTCGCGCAGGCCGTCTCCGACCGGCCGTATTGGCGGGAATGCTAGCCTCGGCGAGCAGGCCTGAGCGGGGCGTCATGCAGCGGCCATCCGGCGGTCAAGCCCGCGGCTCCCGCTTCCACATCCGGAACCCGTTGGTCATCGAGCCGATCACAGTTCCTTCGCTCATGATGTCCTCGCGGAACACCATGTAGATGTGGACGACGGTGAAGAGCAGGAGATACCACATCCCAAGGTGATGCAGCGTGCGCACCATCTGCGGATCGCCGAACAGCACGAATACCCAGCCCATCAGGTTCATCGGCATCGTGCCCCAGCCCCACTGCTCGGCGTAGAGCGCCAGCCCCGTCACGATCATGAAGAGTGCGCCCAGCGCATACATCGCGAACATGGCGAACTGAGCGAGCGGATTGTGTCCGACCCACCGCGCGTCGTCCTTCCTCAGGAACAGATAGGCGCCGGTCTGTCTGAAAAATCCCTTCCACCAGGTACCACTCCACACCGGCACGATGAAAAGCGCCCGCGCGGAATGGTTGCCAACGAACGCCCAGTAGATCCTGACCGCGAAGGCCACGGCGAACACCATTGCCGCACTGAAGTGAATCATCCGGATGTACGCGAAGTAGTAGCTGAACGCCGCCTCGCCGCCGATCGCCGGCGGCGGGCTGCCGATCAGGTAGCCCGTCGGGACGAGGAACATCATCGCGACCATCATCACCCAGTGCCACAGGCGGACCGGCGCCTCGTACACGTAGACGGACTCGAGCGGGCCGGCAAGCACTTCGCCGGAAACCGGATCAACTCTCATGTCAGACTCCTCACCGGTTCAGCTCACCTTGACCGAAACGATCTCTTCACCCTCGGGCGACATGACGTGCGACGCGCAGGCGAGGCAGGGATCGAAGCTATGGATGGTCCGCAGGATCTCGAGCGGCTGCGCCGGATTCACCATCGGCGTGTTGAGCAGCGCTGCCTCGTAGGCACCGATCTGGTTCTTGGCGTCGCGCGGGCCCGCATTCCACGTCGTCGGCACCACGCACTGGTAGCTGTCGATCTTGGTGTTCTTGATCTTCACCCAGTGCGCCAGCGAGCCGCGCGGGGCCTCGCAGGGCGCCACGCCCTTCGCCTCGGCCGCCCACGTCGACGGCTCCCACTTCTCGACGTTCGCCGTCGCGAAGTCGCCGGCCTTGAGATTGGTCATCATCTGGTCGTAGAAATACTTCATCTTGTGCGCCGCCCACGACGCCTCGAGCCCGCGGGCGGCGGTCCGGCCAAGCGTGGAAAAGAGCGCGGTGACCGGAACGTCGAGCGTCTTCAGCACCATGGTCACCTGCTCGGTGACTTCCTTGTTGCCGCGGGCATACGCGACGATGTAGCGGGCGAGCGGGCCGACTTCGACCGGGTTGCCCTTCCACCGCGGCGACTTGACCCACGAGTACTTGGCGCCTTCGTCGATGTTTTCGATGTTGGTCCTCGTGCCCTTGGTCTTCGGACCCAGCACGAAATTCGGATCGGTCACGCCGTCGAACGGGTGCAATCCCTTGTTCTCGTCACTCTGCTTGTACCAGGAGTGCGTCACCCATTCCTGCACCTGATCGGTCGCCTTCAGGTCGACGTCGTGCACATTCTTGAGATCGCCGTTCAGGACCACGCCGGACGGCAGCAGCATGCTGTTGTTGGAATAATCGTTCGCGATGTCCGGGAATTCGCCGTACGACATCACGTTCTTTCCGGACAGACCGCCGCCGATGCTCGCCCAATCCTTGTAGAACCCCGCGATCGCCAGCAGATCGGGGATGTAGACCTGGTCGATGAACTCGATCGTGCGGTTGATGATGTCGCCGATCATGTTGAGCTGCGTCATGTTGATCGCGCCGACCGCTCCCGTGCTGTCGACATTGAGGGAGCACGGCACGCCGCCGACCAGCCAGTTCGGGTGCGGATTCTTGCCGCCGAAGATCGTCTGGATCTTGACGATCTCCTTCTGGAAGTCCAGCGCCTCGAGGTAGTGCGTCGTCGCCATCAGGTTGGCTTCAGGCGGCAGCTTGTACGCCTTGCTGCCCCAGTAGCCGTTGGCGAAAATGCCGAGCTGGCCGCTCTCGACGAATTTCTTCAGACGGCTCTGCACGTCGCGGAAGTAGGCCGGCGAGCTGCGCGACCACGGCGAGATGCTCTGCTGGAGCTCCGAGGTCTTCTTCGGGTCGGCGGAGAGCGCGGACACGACGTCGACCCAGTCGAGCGCATGCAGGTGGTAGAAGTGGACGAGGTGGTCCTGCGCGTAGAGCGTCGAGTGCATCAGGTTGCGGATGACGTTCGCCTGCTTCGGGATCTTGATGCCGAGCGCGTCCTCGACCGCGCGCACCGACGCGAGCGCGTGCACGCCCGTGCAGACCCCGCAGATCCGCTCGACGAAGGCCCACGCGTCGCGCGGGTCGCGGCCCTTGAGGATGACCTCGAGCCCGCGCCACATCGTGCCGGTCGACACCGCGTTGCGGATGACGTTGTCCTTGTCGACGTTGACCTCGATGCGCAGGTGGCCCTCGATGCGGGTGATCGGGTCGACGACGATGCGTTTGCCGGCGTCGTCAAGCGTGAAGCCCTGGGTTTGGATAATCGCCATGATCACTTCTCCGTTTCGCTGACCTTGTCATTGCGGCTTCTGCTGCGCGCCTGCTTGATCGCGCTGACCGCGGCATGCGCAGCGACGGCCGCGCCCGCCGCCGCGACGGCAGTGAGGCCGATCCGGTCCGCCGTGCCTTCGATGCCGAGCCCACCGGGCGGCGTGATCGTCGTCAGATGGTCGTAGAAGGATCCCTTGTCCCAGAACGCGTCCTCGGAGCAGCCGATGCAGCCGTGTCCGGACTGGATCGGGAACGACGTCCCCTCGTTCCAGCGCACGGTCGAGCACGCGTTGTAGGTGACAGGCCCTTTGCAGCCGACCTTGTAGAGGCAATAGCCCTTGCGTGCGCCGTCGTCGTCGAAGTGCTCGACGAACTGGCCCGCGTCGAAGTGCGGCCGGCGATAGCACTTGTCGTGGACGCGCTGGCTGTAGAACATCTTCGGACGGCCCTGCGCGTCAAGATCGGGCAACCGGTCGAACGTCAGGATGTAGGTCACGACGCCCGTCATCACCTCGGCGATGGGCGGGCAGCCCGGCACCCTGATGATCGGCTTGTCGGTGATCACCTTGTGAATCGGCACCGCCCCCGTCGGGTTCGGCTTCGCGGCCTGCACGCAACCCCACGACGCGCACGAGCCCCACGACACGATCGCCTTCGCGTCCTTGGCGACACGGCGCAGCTTCTCCACGAACGGCTTGCCGCCGGGAATGCAGTAGACGCCGTCGTCGGCGAGCGGCGGATTGCCCTCGCAGGCGAGAATGTAGTTGCCCTTGTATTTTGTGATCGTCTGCTCGAGCGACTCCTCCGCCTGATGTCCGGCGGCCGCCATCAGCGTGTCGTCGTAGTCGAGCGAGATCATCGACAGCACGACGTCCTTCGCGAGCGGATGTGCCGAGCGGATGAACGATTCGCTGCAGCACGTGCACTCGAGGCCATGCAGCCAGACAACCGGCGTGCGCGGCTTCGTCTGCATCGCCTGCGCGATCTGCTGCGCGCCCGCGTCCCCGAGTCCGAGCGACGCCGCGGTGAGACTGCAGAACTTGAGGAAGCTGCGGCGCGAGATGCCCTGCTTGCGCATCAGCTCATAGTAGGTTTCGATCATTTGGTCCCTCCTGGCGGCGCGCGGCGCTGGTGATCGCGAACGCTGCACGCAAGACATCGGCGGATCGCTGCAACCTCGTCATTTAGAACCTGCGGCACGACCACGCAGTTGACGTGGATCAACGGTGCACATCGCATTGGAAGCGACTGTCGCATTCGTTCGCGCACATGCCAAAATCGCGGGTGCTGCACGAGGAAAAAGTAACGGAGGGCGTAACAATCGCGCTTCGTGTTGCGCGGCTTCGAATCCCAAGTAAGAAGTATTCGCAACACGCCGCGAAGCGAGGATGGCGCGGCCGCTTCGACGCGATCGCGTGGTGGTCCGTCGGCCATCCGGCATGCCCCTAACGACCGGCCGCCTGACGCAGATCAAGGGGCGCCGCAGGGCTGGGTAGCATCCTTTCCCTTGGAATGTCGCCCGTGGATCGCGCCTCCGCATTTTGCGGGCGTCCGGGTGACCAGGTAAGAGCCCCGCCGCGCGGCGAATGCACCGGAGTCCGCGTGTCCCCTCGCCGAAAAAATATGCCCGCCACACGCGCACCCGACGACGCAGTGGAAGCGGCCATCGCGCGCGTGCTCGACGGGGAGCATGCCGCGCGCGACGCGATCGCCGCGACGCAGGCCGCGGCGGCCGCGATGATCGACGCCGCGCGTGCCTCGGCGCGCGCGCTCGCCGAACGCACCGAGCGCCGGATCGGCGCGATCCGCGCGTTGTTCGAGCGGCACGCAACGGAGGCCGTCGCCGCGCTCGAGGCGACCGGCCACGAAGCCGAAATGTGCCATGTGCTCACCGCCGAGGACGTGACTCGCCTCGACGCGTCGGTCAGCGCCCTCGCTGCGCATCTCACGGAGCGATAGTGGGCAGCCTCGAATTCGCACAGGCCCGATTGTCGGCACGCTTCGGCGCCCGGCCGGACGAGCTCGCCTGGCGGCGCATCGAGCACCTGCGCGAGTTGCACGCACTTGTAGACACCGCCCGCACGAGCGCATTTCACGTCTGGATGGCGGGCATCGGTCCGATGAGCCCGCCGCACGAGATCGACCGGCAGATGCGCTCGCGCTGGCGAGAGCAGGTCGCCGAGGTCGCCTCGTGGATGCCGGAAGAGTGGCAGCGTGCGGTCGCCTGGTGCGCGGTGCTGGCGGATCTCGCCGTCTGCGCGCATCTCGCGCGAGGCGGCCTGCCGGCCGCGTGGATGGCCGACGACGATCTCTACTGCGACCTCTGCGAACGCGAGCCCGCGGGATCGCGCTCCCGCGCCGCCGGGCGGAACGCTCGCGCCGCTCGCGCCCGCGTGGGCCGAGTCCGACCGCATCGGGAGGACATGGCTGCGCGAGTGGCAGCGCCGGCTTCCGCGCGGCGCGCTCGATGCCACGCTGCTCCGCGAAGTCGTGCGCACGATCGCCGCGCATCTCGCCGACTTCCGCAACCCGGCGACGCGCGACGGAGAGACGCTGCGGCGCGCGCTCGCGGCGCGTCTCACGCTGCTGTTCCGGCGCGCGATGCTCGATCCCGCCGCCGCGTTCATCTATCTCGCGCTCGTCGCGCAGGATGGCGAGCGGCTGCGCGGCGAGCTCGTGCGCCGCGCCGCGCTGCCCGGCCTTCCGCTGGTCGCATGAGGCGCGCATGATCCGCCCGAAGCCCGCCCGCTGGTTCGAGATCCTCGCGGCGCGCGACGACGCGACGCTGGTGCTCGAGGCGCTGGCTGCGACCGGCGCGGTCGAGCTGGAGGCGCGGCCCTCCGCGGTGCTCCCGGCGGCGCTCGCCGATCTCCGGCCGCAGCTGTCGGAATTCGCGGAGCTGTCGCTGCGTTACCGGCGCTACTGGCCGCAATCGCAGCACGCGCCGCGGCCGTTTCCGGAGGCGCCATCCGTGACGCTGACGCGAAGCCTCGCGCATCTGCGCGCGTGGAGCGAAGCCGCGGAGCCGGTGATCGCACAGCTGCAGCGCTGCGAGGCGGAACGCCGCGAGATCCTCCTGTGGCGGCGCGTGCTGGCGAGCATCGGCGAGAGCGTCATCGATTTCGCGCGGCTGGCCGGCGCGGGACCCGTGCTGCACGCGCGTCTCTTCGTGTTCCCTCCCGGCAGCGAGCCCGAGCTTCCGCCCGGAACGCTTTCCCGCGCCATCGATCTCAATGGAACGATGCCCTGCGCGCTGTGCGCGCTCAGCGTCGGCGCCGAGGACGACGTGCTGGCGCTCGCGCAGCAGGCGGCGCTCCTCAAGGGGCATGTATACGACACGCCCGCGTGGCTCAAGGTCGACGCCGGCGAGACCGAACGCTACGTCACGCCGCGTCTGGCGGCGCTCGACCGCGAGCAGACGAGACTCGTCGCGGATCTCGACGACCTCTCGGCAACGCACGATCTGCGCGCCGCGCTGGGCGACGCCGCCAGGCTGCAGTGGGTGATCGACAACGTGCGCGCGCTCGAATCGGGCGAGCACTTCTGCTGGATCACCGGCTGGACCAGCGATTTCTCCGGGCAGCGGCTTGCCGCGGCGCTCGACGGCGCGCAGGCACGCGCGCTGCTGCATTTTCCGCCGCCGGCGCCCCGGGCGAAGGCCCCGCTCCTGCTCGCGAACCCGCTCTGGGCGCGGCCGTTCGAGATCTTCAGCCGCGCGCTCGGCATGCCGTCGCGCAACGAGGCGGACCCGAGCGTGCTGCTGGCACTCGCCGTCCCGCTGATGTTCGGGTACATGTTCGGCGACGTCGGCCAGGGGCTCGTCATCGCCGCCGCCGGATTCGCGCTGCGCAATCGCTTTGCGGTCGCGCGGCTGTTCATCGCCGGCGGCCTCGCCGCCGCCGTGTTCGGCCTCCTGTTCGGCAGCGTGTTCAGCATGCATGCGCTCCAGCCACTCTGGGTGTCGCCGCTCGCCGACCCGCTGATGATCCTCGGCGCGCCGCTCGCGGGCGGCGCGGCGCTGCTGACGGTGGGCCTGCTGCTCAATGCGCTCGAGGCGTGGTGGCGCCGCGAATTCGCGACGTGGGCGGCGACCGACGCCGGCTATGTCGCAACGTACCTCGGACTCCTCATCGGTTTCGTCGATCCGCGCGGATTCGTCGTCGCGGGCATCGGTGCCGCGGTGTTCTGCCTCGGTCACGCGCTCCACGCGCGGCGACGTCACGGCCGCGCTCACGGCCGTCGCCGAGCTCGTCGAGCGCCTGCTGCAGATTCTCATCAACACGCTTTCGTTCGCCCGCGTGGGCGCATTCGCGCTCGCGCACGCCGGGCTGTCGTCGGCGATCGTCGCGCTGATGGACGCCGGAGAGAACGTGGCGGTCAAGGCCGCGGTCCTCGTCGTCGGCAACGTGATCGTGCTCGTGCTGGAGACGATGGTCGTGTCGATCCAGACCACGCGGCTCGTGCTGTTCGAATTCTTCACCCGTTTCCTGACGGCCGAGGGCAGGATCTTCCGCCCGCTGCCGGCACCTCCATCCATCGCGCAGGAGTAGCCATGAAATCCCCCAACAAATTCGTCGCCGCGCTTCTCGCGCTCACCGCCGTCCTCGCCGTCGCCATGACCGCGCTGCTGGTGTCGGCCCCCGCCGCATCCGCGGCCGGCGCCGCTGCCGGGGCATCGAGCCTCGCCGCCGAGGCGTGGAGCTTCGGCCTGATCGGCGCCGCGCTTGCGACGGGACTGTCGTCGCTCGGCGCAGGCTTCGCGGTGGCGAAGGTGGGCACCGCGGCGATCGGCGCGCTCGCCGAGAAGCCCGAGCTCTTCGGAAGGCTGCTGATCTTCGTCGGGCTCGCTGAAGGGATCGCGATCTACGGGCTCATCGTGTCGATCCTGATCCTGAACCGGCTCGTCTGATGGCGATCGCGTGCTACGTCGGCGACGAGATCAGCGCGGCCGGCTTTCGTCTCGCCGGCGCGAAAACTCTCGTGCCCTCCGACGGCGAGGAGACCGACGCCCTTGCGACAGCGTGTGCGCAGGCGAAGCTCGTGCTCGTCAGCGCCGCAATCGCATCGCGCATCGACGAAGCCGCGCTCGTCCGGGCGCTCGCGGCGCTCTCGCCGCTTACGCTGCTCGTCCCCGATCCCGCCGGCAAGGCGCCGCTGCCCGACATCGCCGCGCGCTTGCGCCGCCAGCTGGGGCTCGAGGCCTGACATGACCCACGACCGGCAAACGAAGGCGCTGCTCGATCTGGTCGAGTCCGACCGCGCGCAGAAGTGCGCCGCGCTCCTCGACGAGGCGCGCGAGCGCTGCGCGGCGCTGCTCGCGCAGGCGCACGCCGATGCGCGCGCGCGGATGCGGGCCGCTTTCATCGAGGAGCGCGCGGCGCGCGACCTGCGCATCGCCGCCGCG
Organism: uncultured beta proteobacterium; assembly: GCA_963846855.1. Classification (GTDB taxonomy): domain Bacteria; phylum Pseudomonadota; class Gammaproteobacteria; order Burkholderiales; family Casimicrobiaceae; genus CAIWHR01. The sequence continues at coordinate 408,905 of CAWJXK010000008.1, read as the reverse complement.
CGGGCGACACTGCAAACGCGGCTGCGGCTCGCAGGACAGCACCGCTCCGCGGCGTTCCTTGCCGCGGGATGGCAGCGGCTTCCCGACGCGCTCGCGAAGCGCTGGCAAGCCACGGAAAGCCGCTGCGCATGGGTTGCGGCGATCGTCGCGCAGGCACGAAGCGCGATGCCGAAAGCCGCACTGCGCATCGCGCATCCGCCGGACTGGCCGAGCGACGAGCGCGACACCCTCGCGGCGCGTGTCGCGGAAGATTTCGGGAGCCCTCCGACGCTCGTTCCCGATCCGTCGATTGCGGCCGGCCTTCGCATCACCTCCGGCGCCAACGTCGTCGACGGCACGTGCGAGGGGCTCTGCGCGGATCGCGCCGAAATCGGCGCGCGGCTGCTGCACGAGCTGGAACGCGTGCATGCAAAAGAGGCCGCGTGAGTCGCGCATCGATTCGCTGGGTCGCCGGTCCCGTCGTCCGGGCCATCGCCGAGGGGCCATTCGCGCTGCGCGAAGCGGTCGAGGTGGGCCCCGACGCGCTGCTGGGCGAAGTCGTCCGCATCGACGGCGACGAGATCGTCGTGCAGGTCTATGAGGACACGACGGGCTTTCGCCCCGGCACCACGGTCATCGGCCACGGCTTGCCGCTGGCGATTCCGCTGGGACCGGGGCTGCTCGGCAACATCTTCGATGGCCTCCTGCGACCGCTCGCGGTCAAGGACTCGTCGTTCGTGCGTCCGGGAATGCGCCGCGCGGCGGCGGCGGAGTTCGATTTCACGCCGCGTATCGGAGCGGGCGACACGATAGCGGCGGGCGCGATCATCGGCGACGTGGCGACGCCGGGGCGGCGCGCTCAATGCGTGCTGGCGCCGCCCGACGCGGCAGGAGAGGTCCTGTCCGTCGTCGCCGCCGGAGTATGGCGCGAAGACGCGACCGTCTGCACGCTTCGACAGGCCGACGGAACGACGCGAGAGGTCGCGATGCGGCACGACTGGCCGGTTCGCGTGCCGCGTCCGGTCACGCGTCGCCTGCCGCCGCTCGCCCCGCTCGTCACCGGTCAGCGCATCATCGATTGCCTCTTTCCCGTGGCGCAGGGCGGCAAGGCCGCCGTGCCGGGCGGCTTCGGCACCGGCAAGACCGTTCTCCTCGAAGCGCTGGCGAAGGGCTGCAACGCCGACGTCATCATCTACCTCGGCTGCGGCGAGCGCGGCAACGAGATGGCCGGCGTGCTCGAGGAGTTTCCGCTGCTCACCGATCCGCGGACCGGGCGTCCGCTGATGGAGCGCACCGTCATCATCGCCAACACGTCGAACATGCCGGTTGCGGCGCGGGAGGCGTCGATCTATTCGGCGATCACCGTCGCCGAATACTTCCGTGACCAGGGCCTCCACGTTGCGCTGATGGCCGACTCGACGTCGCGCTGGGCCGAAGCGCTGCGCGAGGTGTCCGGGCGCTTCGGCGAGCTGCCCGGCGAAGGCGGCTATCCGGCGTATCTCAGCTCGCGACTCGCCGATTTCTACGAGCGCGCCGCGATCGTGGAGCCGCTTGCCGGCGGCCGGGGATCGGTCACCGTCATCGGCGCGATCTCGCCACCGTCGGGCGACTTCTCCGAGCCCGTCACCTCGCACACCAAGCGCTACGTGAAGGCGTTCTGGGCGCTCGACGTCAAGCGCGCGCAGGCGCGCTTCTATCCGGCAATTCATCCGCTCCAATCCTATTCCGAGGACGCCCTGACGTTCGCGCCGTGGTGGACCGAGCAGGGCCTCTCCCAGTGGACGGTGCTGCGCCGGCGCTTCCTCACGCTGCTGGACGACCAGGCGCGGCTCGATCGCATGGCGCGCATCATCGGCAAGGACGCGTTGCCGCTTCGGCAGCAGCTCACGCTGCTGTGCGCCGATATCGTCAACGAGGCGTTCCTGCGCCAATCGGCGTTCTCCGAGATCGATCGCGTGTGTTCCCCGCGCGGCAGGGCGCGATGATGCGGCAGATCGGGCGGTTCATCGACCTGGCCGAAAGCGCGCTTGCGGCCGGCGTGCACCCTGAGCGCATCGCGCGCCTCGATTGCGTGCGTCCGCTGCAGCGGATGGGCGAGGAGATCGGGGACGGGGCGCTCGAGCGGTTCGCCGTGCTCGATGCGGCGATGGAGCGCGAATTCACGGATCTGCTGCATGCCAGCGAGGGCGCCCATGCGGCTCACGGTTGAAGGCGCCGCGACCAAGCTCGAAGGGCCGCTGCTCTTCCTCAAGCGGACGCTGGACGTCGGCCTCAACGACGCCGTCGAGGTGCGCGGCAACGACGGCCGCGCGCGGCTCGGACGCATCGCCGCGATCGACCGCGACTTCCTGACGATCGAGGTACTGGAGTCGACCTCGGGGCTTTCGCTCGCGGGCACGGTGGTGCGTTTCATCGGCGAGCCGCTGTCGTTCGGGCTCTCGCCGGGCATCCTCGGCCGCGTGTTCAACGGCGTGGGCCAGGTGATCGACGGGGGCCCGCCGGTCGCCGCGCGCGCGGTCTATCCGATCGAAGGCCTGCCGATCAATCCGGTCGCGCGGGCGATGCCCCGCGATTTCATCGAGACCGGGGTCACCACGCTCGACCTCATGAACAGCCTCGTGCGCGGGCAGAAGCTTCCGCTCTTCTCGGGCGGCGGGCTCCCGCACGACCGGCTCGCGGTCGAGATCGCCGGCCACGCGCGGCTTCGCGGAGCGTCGGCGCAGGCGGAGGGCGGCGATTTCGCGATCGTGTTCGCCGGCATCGGCGTTCCCTACGACAGCGCGGAATTCTTCCGCCGCAGCCTCGAGCAGGGAGGCGCGCTCGAGCGCACCGCGCTGTTCCTCAATCTCGCCTCCGACTCGTCCACGCAGCGCCTGTTGACGCCCCGCTTCGCGCTCACGGCTGCCGAGTACCTCGCCTTCGTCGAGGGCAAGCACGTGCTGGTGATCCTCACCGACATGACGAACTACGCCGAAGCGTTGCGCGAGGTGTCGTCGTCGAAGGGAGAGATCCCGAGCCGCAAGGGATTCCCCGGCTACATGTATTCGGACCTCGCGACGCTGTTCGAGCGCGCCGGCTGCATCCGCGGCGCGAAAGGAACGCTCACGCAGCTGTCGATCCTCACGATGCCGGCGGACGACATCGGGCACCCGATTCCCGATCTCACCGGCTACATCACCGAGGGACAGATCGTGCTCTCGCGCGACCTTGACCGGCGCGGCGTCTATCCGCCGGTCAACGTGCTGCCGAGCCTCTCGCGGCTGATGAAGGACGGCACCGGCGGCACGTACACGCATCCGGACCACCCCGCGCTCTCGAGTCAGCTCTACGCGGCCTATGCGCGGGCGGTTCAGGCGCGCGTCCTCGCGAGCGTCGTCGGCGAGGAGGGCCTTGCCGAGACCGACCGGATCTATCTCGCCTTCGGCACGGCGTTCGAGGCGACGATCGTGAGCCAGTCGGCTCCGCGCACGCTGGAGCAGAGCATGGACGCCGGCTGGAAGCTCCTCGCGCGGCTGCCGAAGATCGAGCTCTCGCGCCTGTCCGACGCGCAGATTGCGGCGCACCTCGGCTGACCTGCCCGCGCCGGAGCGCTCCCTGCCCATGGACATCACCCCCACCCGCAGCGTCGTCCTCGAGCAGAAGGACGAGCGGCGCGCGATGCAGGAAGGCTACGTCTTCCTCGACGAGAAATGCCTGCTGCTGGCGGGCGAGATGCTGCGCGAGCTCGCGCGCTACGCCGAGCGGCGGCGCAGCTTCGCCGTCGCCTGGGATGCCGCGCTCGCCGCGCTGGCAGCGGCGCTCGCGCGCCACGGGCTGTCGGGGCTCGAGGTCTATCCGCCGAGCGTCGACCCCGGCGCGCAGGTGAAATGCGATCTGCGCTCGCTGATGGGCGTGCGTCTTCAGGATGCGGCGTACGTCGCCGGTGCGCCGACGGCCGCCGTCGCCGTCGACCGCTCGCCCGAAGCGGAAGCGTGCCGGCGCGCCTTCGAGGCGCTGCTGCCGCATGCGACGGCGCAGGCCGCGGTGACCGGCAATCTCGAGCGCCTTCAACAGGAGTACCGGCGCGCGGTGCGGCGCGCGCGGGCATTGCAGGACGTGCTGCTGCCCGAGCTCGACCGCACCGTCGCCGAGATCGAGACGCGGCTCGAGGAAGCCGAGCAGGAAGACGCGATCTGGATGCGCCGCGGGGCCGGGACGCCCGCGTGACGCTGGGTGCCGCGTCCGGTGCGGGATGTTGTTTCATCCGTGCGGCCACGGGTGCCCCGGCGCACATACAATACGCGGCATGGACGTGCGCCGCAGCCTGCTGGTCGAGCATTCCGCCGAGAGGATGTTCGACTTGATCGAGCGCGCCGAGCACTATCCGGAGTTCCTGCCGTGGTGCGCGGGCGCGGTGATTGTCGAGCGCACCGACGCGATCGTGGTTGCCGACATCAACGTCGAAGTCCACGGCGTGCGCTTCGATTTCCGCACGCGCAACCCGAAGCGGCGCCCCGAGTGGATGTCGATCGAGCTCGAGCGCGGGCCGTTTCGCCATTTCAAGGGAGAATGGCAGCTGACCCCGCTCGGCAGCGCCGGCTGCAAGATCCTGTTCGACATGCGCTACGATTTCGAGCATTCGGTGCTGGGCCGGCTGGCGAAGCCCGTGTTCGACCGCATCGTGGGCACGCTGGTCGACGCATTCGTCGCGCGCGCGGAAGCGACACGCGCCAACGCAGGCGACAGCGCACCGCCCCCTTCCCCGCTGGCGGCGACTCCTGCCGCCGGGCCCGCGCCCGTCTCTCCTTCAAGCGATCCAGGAGTCCCCGATCATGGCTGATCCGACCCGATTCGAAGCGCTCTCCAAGACCCGCCTTTCGGCGGAGCTCAACGACGACCAGTGCCAGGTGCTGTCCGACCTCGTCACGCTGCGCGACCTGAAGCAGGGCGAGGTGCTGGCGCGCGAGGGCACCGTCGACAATCATCTCTATGTCGTGCTCACCGGCACGCTCGGCATCGTCAAGGGCGCCGGCAGCGCCGACGCGGTGACGATCAACACGCTCGGCGCCGGCGATTTCGCGGGCGAGCTCGGATTCATGGACGGCACCGAGCTCTTCGCGTCGAAAGTGGCACTCGGCGAGACGCGCGTGCTGGGGCTCGAGCGGGAAAGGCTCGAGTCGCTGCTCCACTCGCATCCGGAAATCGTCTACCGCGTGATGCGCGCGATCATCCGCGTCGTCCACCAGATCCAGCGCCGGCTGTCGATGCAGCAGGTGGAACTCTCGAACTACATCTACAAGCAGCACGGCAAGTACTGAGCGCCCTGCCCGCCCGAGCCGGGTCTGCCGGGACGGGGACGCTGCCGTGGCCTGACCGCGACAGAGTGCCGCAGGTTGATCCGCATCAACAGGAGGTCAGCTTCCCGCGCGGGGGCTTGCGCGATGCCGGATAATGAGAATCGTTACCAAGCGATTCGCACCGCCGCATGAACCTCACCCTCGACCGGCTCCTTCCCGAGCATTGCGCGTCCATCACTTCGGTGACCGGCACGGGAATGGCGAGCGAGCGGATGGCGGCCCTCGGCCTCCTTCCCGGGAAGCAGGTCACGCTGCTTCGCCGCGCGCCGTTCGGCGGTCCGCTGCATCTTCGCATCGGCCCCACCGAGCTCATGATCCGCCGGATCGACGCGCGCGCCATCCTGCTCGATCACATCCACCGTTGGAAACCGCGACACACACCCTGAGCGGGACCTGCCACACGAGCGGACCGCGCGCGAGCGGGCCGCACACGCGCGTCGTCGCCGTCGTCGGTCCGCCCAACACGGGCAAGTCGACGTTCTACAACCGGATCACCGGCGCGTCGGCGCGGGTGGCCAACTGGCCGGGCATGACGGTCGACATCACGACCGCGCGCGTCCTCCTCGGCGACGCGATGGTCAAGCTCGCCGATCTCCCCGGCGTCTACACGCTCGACGGGCACTCGGACGACGAGGCGCTGGTGCGCCGGTTCGTCGACACCGTCGCCCTCGACGCGATCGTCGCGATCGTCAACGCGACGCGGATCGAGCTGCAGCTGCCGCTCGTGCTGGCGCTCCGCGCGACCGGCGTGCCGCTCGTCGTCGTGGTCAACATGTCCGACGAGGCCCGCAAGCTCGGCATCGGCATCGACACCGTGAAGCTCGCGGACGCTATCGGGGCGCCGGTCGCTGCGGTTTCGGCGAAATACGGCGAAGGCATCGACGACGCGCGGCGCATGCTCCGCGCGACCCTCGATGTGCGCCGTCCGCCCACCGAGGCCGACCTCGCCGCAATACCGCCGCGCGCGGCGCGGGAGGCCGAGGCCACCAGGCTCTGCGCGCTCGCCGTGCACATGCCGGTCGCGCTCGCCCCCGGTGCGACGGCCGCGCTCGACCGCGTCCTGCTGAATCCCTGGGTCGGGCTGCCGCTGTTCTTCGCGGCGATGTTCGGCGTGTTCGAGGCGGTCTACGGGATCGCCGTGCCGCTGCAGGACGGGATGAAGTGGCTGCTCGACGCGTTCAAGCACGACGTCGTCGCGAAGCTCGTCGCCGGCGCGCCGCCGCTCTTGCAGAGCTTCGTCCAGGACGGCCTCGTCGATGGCGTCGGCACGGTCGTCTCCTTCCTGCCGCTGATGGCCGTGTTCTTCGGCGCGATGGCCGTGATCGAGGATTCGGGCTACCTCTCGCGCGCTGCGTGGCTGATGGATGCGGCGATGTCGCGTCTCGGCCTCGACGGCCGCGCCTTCGTCATGCAGCTGATGGGCTTCGGCTGCAACGTGCCGGCGCTTCTCGGCACCCGGGTCATGCGCAACCGCGCGGCACGGCTCCTGTCGATGCTGGTGATCCCTTTCTCCCTTTGCTCGGCGCGGCTGCAGGTGTTCCTGTTCATGGCGAGCGCGGTACTCTCGCCGAGGGCCGCCCCGATTGCGCTCTTCTCGCTCTATCTCATGAGCTTCGCGGCAGCGTTCCTCACTGCGCTCGTATGGAAGCGCCGCTACACGAGCCACGAGCCGCTCATCATGGAGCTGCCGCCCTATCGCCTGCCGACCTTCACCATGGTTTGCGCGGAGGCATGGCGTGCGACGTCGCATTTCCTGCGCCGCGCGACGGGCTTCATCGTCGCCGGCGTGCTGCTCATCTGGATCCTCACCCACTTCCCGGCGGATGCCGCGCCGGCAAGCCCCGCGACGATCGCCGGGCACCTTGCCGCCTGGCTCTCGCCCGTCTTCGCGCCACTCGGCATCGATCCGGTGATGTCGATCACGCTGCTGTTTGGTTTCGTCGCCAAGGAGATCGTGCTGGGCGGGATGGCGGTCGTCGTCGGCGCCGGCCCGAACGAGCTTGCCGGCGCGGTCGCGGCGCGGCTCGACTGGGTCGCGGCGATGAGCTTCATGATCTTCACGCTGATCTACACGCCGTGCCTGTCGGCGATCGCGACGATCAGGAACGAGTCGAGGAGCCTGCGCTTCACCGTGCTCGCCACGGCGTGGCCGCTGGCGCTCGCATGGCTCGCGAGCTTCCTGTTCTACCAGGGCGCGCGGGCGTTGGGCCTGTAGCGCGGCCGGCGGCCGCTGGACGAACGCTCAGGTCGAGAGCTTGCGGCCGAGCGTGCGCTCCACCGCTTCGACCTTCGCTTTCAGGCGGCCGCCCTTCCCCGCTCGGTAGTCGATCTTGACCTGCGTGCTGACGCGGGCGCAGTCCGCGCTCATCGCCTCGAAGCACGCTGTCACGACCGCCATCACCTCGGCCCACTCGCCCTCGAGGATCGTCCCCATCGGCGTCAGCTGATACGGCAATCCGCTGCGGTCGACGATGTCGAGCGAGCGTGCGACGTAGGCGCTGACGCTCTCCCCTTGGCTGATCGGCGTCATCGAGAATTCGAGCAGGACCATGGAATGACCTCGTCTATTCAGCAAATGGATCCCGGCGACGCGCCGATTCCGCCGAGCGCAAGCGAAATGACTCCGAACCAGAAAATCGTGCGCGTGACGGGCTTCATTGCGAGTGACCTTGGTTGATGGCGGGATTGCGATTATCCCCCAGTCCGTGTTCTTCGCTCGAGGGTGTCACGAAATGGGAGATGAACGCGACCACCGCCTGCGGCGTCCATCCTGTTCGACGACGGCGTCATCTTCGCTTCAATTTACACCTTCGCTGCAAAGCGCAGGCTCGCGACGCGGAGTGACACACAAAAAAAGCCCCGCCGAGGCGGGGCTTCTTGCACTGCGGGCGAAACGTTACTTCTTGGTCATATCGCCCTTGACTTCGACCTCGACGCGGCGATCGGGCTGGTAGCACTCGATCTTCGCCTTGAGGCTCTTCTGGTTGCAGACGAGGCCCGGAATCGGCTGCGTCTTGCCCATGCCGAGCGTCTCGATCCTGTCCTTCGCGATGCCCTTGGACACGAGGTAGTTGCGTACCGCGTCGGCGCGACGTTCGGACAGCTTCTGGTTGTACTCCTGCGAGCCGATCGGGTCAGTATGACCGGTGACCAGCACGAGCTCGAGCTTCTGCACGCCCGACAGCTTCGCGACGATCTCGCTGTCGATCGCCCTCATGCCTTCGGGCTTCAGCACCGCCTTGTCGAAGTCGAACAGCGCCTTCGCAGCCAGCGTCACCTTCACCACTTGCGGCGGCGCCGGGGGCGGCGGCGGGGGCGGCGGGGCGACGAGCCGGAGCCGGGAGCTTGCGCAACCTTCGGAGCCACGTACACCTGTGGCGGCGGCTCGAACTTGTACGTCGCCGTCAGCCAGACGATGTTGGTCGTGTAGGCCGGATTGGCAAACGCGCCCGTGTACCAGGCGTAACCCGAACCGACTGCTCCGGTGTTGAAGTTCGCGAAGTACGGGTAATAGCCGCCGTAGCCCGCCATCTGGCCATCGCCGTAGTCGTATTTCTCGTACGCGTAGCCGGCGTTCACCGCCCATTGCTTGTTGATGTCGTAGCTGCCCTTGATCTGGAATCGCTGCAGCTTCGTGTTGTCGCTGACGTAGTTGACGAGCGGACCGCCCTGGAAGCCGCCACCGGCCTGCGTGTTGTTCGAGTTGAAGTCGACGCCGCCGGTGGACTTCTGGTAGCTGTACGACGCCGTGAGCTTCAGCTTGTCGGAGGCCGCCCAATCCACCAGTGCGGCGAGCATCCAGGCGTCCTGGGTGTTTTGGCTGCCCCAGTTGTAGTTCACGCTGTTGCTCGGGTCATCCGGTTTCGCTCCGGTGAACGTCGGAGGCGAGCTGGTGGTGCTGCCGACGACCCGATAGGCCTGGTTGTTCTCGACCTGGCCCCAGTTGCCGATGCCGGTGATCCGTAGCCTGTCGACGTCGCCCCACGACACCGTCACGTCATACTGCTGGTTCTTGTCCTTCGTGCGGCCGTAGAAGTTGTCCTTGTAGTCGACGTCGCGCCAGGTCGCACCAAACCCCACGAACCACAGCGCCCCTGGCGTCCAGTCGACATTCAGCTTGACCACGTTCGCATCGAAGTTGTTGACGTCGTAGGCGGTGTAGTAGGCGGTGACCGAGGTCGGCGCTGCCGTGTTGATCAGATCGGACCGGCGCTGCAGGAATTCGTACTTCAGCCGGCCGCTCAGGGTCTCCCACCCGGTATTGCGGTATTCGAGCCAGTACCGGGTGTCGTCGCTTTTGGTCGCCTCGGTATCCGTCGGCGTGGCGCCTGATGCTGTCCCAGTCGATGCCGCCGAGCAGCTTGTTGGTGCGGTTGAACGCCCAGGTCGCGTCGAATCCGGCTGCGTTCTTGGTGTAGCTGAACAGCTCCCCGGTCTCCTCGGTCAGCGCGGCAATCGTGTAGCACTTCGCGGCTGTTCACCGGTGGCGTCGCACAGTTGCGTGCCCTGGCTTGCCGCCCGATACGACACGGCGGTCGATTCGTTGCTCCTGTCGTAGTAGTTGTAGTAGACCCGCGTGTCGAGCTGGGCCATCGGGCTCGCGTTCCACGCGACGTTCGCCGACGTCGTCTTGATCTTGCCGTCGAAGTTGCTGAGATTCTGGTTCGTCGACGAGTCGAACGGCTGCGTCAATAGATAGGCCGCGCCCGGCGGGATCGCCGGATTGGTGGCTCGCCGCGTTCCCCGTCGGCTTGAGGCCCGATCCGACGATGCCGAAGCTGTTCGTCAGTTCGCTCTGCGTGTAGCGCGCGATGATCGCCGAGTCCCACGGCAGCTGCTTGATGTAGCCGTTGAGGCTCCACTTCTTGAGCTCGTTGTCGGGCGGCGTCAGCGTCGTGTCGAGGACGCTCCGCATGTAGAAGTTCGTCCACTGGAAGCTGTCGTTGCCGTCGGTGAACTTCGAGTCGAGGTAGGCCGAGCTTGAAACCGTACTGCCTGCTATTGTAGCCGCCCTCGATCGTCGCGTTCTGCGTCTTGTAGTCGACGGGCTTGCCGAGCTCGATCGACCCGTTGCCCGAGCCGGTGCCGAGCTGGGCGCTGCCGGGCATGACGCCGTTCGTCCTGACCTCGTTGTAGTCGGCCTTGATGAACCAGGGGGACTTGTTCGAGAACTCGGCGTTGCCGCCCCAGGTGTTGCGCTGGGTGCTGAGGTTGTATGGGTGCCACGTTGCCGGGTTCTGGGCGTTGGGGTAGGTACCCCCGGGCCCGAGTTGAAGCGTGCTGTCGTTGCCGGTGAGGGGCGAGAGCACGTTGAACGAGTAGTTGTGGGGGATGTCGTTGTTGTACAGCGATGCCTTCCACACCCCGTAGCCGCCGCCGACGATGTTGATGAACTGGTCGTCGCGACCGAACTCCTCGCCGAAAGCGCGCATGTACGACGTCCGGCTGCTGCCGCGGACGTCCAGCACGCCGATCGGTGCGCTGTTGATGTTCTGGTACTCCTGCGCCTTCGCCTCGTCGGTGGGTCCCGTGAAACGGCGTCAGCGGGTTGGTGGCCGAGAGCGGCGTGGTGTTGCCGTACGCGCCGTTGCGGTTGGAGCCATCGATGTTCGTGCCGCGGTAGCCGACCTCGGCCGATCCGCCCCACATGAACATGTCGTCGGCGGAAGCGCCTTGCGCGAACAGGCCGGCGATGACGATTGCAATGAGCTTGGCTCTTCATGATCGTCCTCATCTCAGCGCATGAAGTATTGGCCGAAGGCGGAAGACGGCGCGTTGCTGCCGTGGATCTGCCTGTGGCACTCGACGCAGCCGGCGCTCTCGAAGCGGATGTTCGAAGGCAACGTGTTGGGCAGCGTCCCGCGACCGTCGTAGATGCCATGCGTATGGCCGCCCGGGTGGCAGTCACCGCAGAGCACCGGCGCCTTCTGTGCGAGCAGTGCGCGGTGCGACGACCCGTGCGGCGTGTGGCAGATGGCGCAGTTCTCCTCGACCGGCGGGTGCTCGTGGATCCACGGGCCGCGCTTGTCGGCGTGGCAGCTCACGCACAGATCGTTGAGCGAGTCGTTCTTGCAGGCTTGCCTTGATCAGCGAGCCGTGCGGCTCGTGGCAATCCTGGCAGCCGACCTTGCCTTCGATGATCGGATGGTGCGACGGCTTCAGGATCTCGCCGCGCACGTCCGTGTGGCACTCGATGCAGCGCTTGTAGGTGAGCTGACGGGCGGTCGTCGTGTACGGCGCGGCCGCGAACTGGGCGCCCTTGATCTCCTTGTTGTTGCTCGCCGACTGCGTGCCATGGATCTGGTGGCAGTTGACACACGAGACGTCGACCTTGCGATGCTTCGCGACCGACCAGTTCTCGAGCGCGCGCGCTGCGCTATGGCAGGCGAGGCAGACCGCCGACTTTTCGGCGCCGCTCGCGGTCTTCGAGCCGAGCACGTTCGCCGGCTTGTTCTTCACAGGATCCTGCAGGTGCGCCGACGCGTCGCCGTGGCAGGCCTGGCACGCGCTGCCGCTGGCGTCGTTCGATGCGCCATGTCCCGTCAGCAGGATCGTGCTGTTCTGCTTCTCGTGGCAGTTGACGCAGATTGGCACATTGCTTGCGGCCTTCTGCGCCTGTGCGAACGCGGGCACGGCCAGGAACGCGGCGAGGATCGCCAGGACCCCGGACGCCGCGATGATGGACTTGATTCGCATGTGAACCCCTTTCTATCGTTCGACCTTCTGCCGGTGACAGTGCCCGGCACTTGCAGGTCTGCGGCCACGTGCCGCCGTTCGCTTTGCGCGGAGAAAAGTCCCGCGCCAACGCTTTGCCGGCCACGCACCCGATCCGTGTCCGGTATTTGTCCGTCGCTGCTGTCTTCTTCTTCTTCTTCGGCCTTGGTTGTGCGCGTCGCGTTGATCCGCACAACCAAAAACCACTTCCGCAGCTACAGGCGATTCTTGCGTTTTGCTGACGGCGGGGTCAACGAAACGGGGTGCGACCCTTTGTCACTGTTGTATTTACCCATCATTGATTTGCATGACATTTCCGCTTTCCTGAACACGATGCTTGACCTGCATCAACGAACGCGACGGAACTCGGAAACGCGGTGACATTGGCAAGCGGCAGTGCGTGTGCGCGGCCGACGGTGCGCAGTGCACGCCGCAAAGCAGCGATCGTTGGTGCAGTGGTGTGTGTGCTGAAACCGTGCAGGACAGGACTGCACGGCGAAGCGCAAAAAAAAGCCCCGCCGAGGCGGGGCTTCTTGTCTTGCGGGGGAAACCTTACCTCTTGGTCATATCGCCCTTGACTTCGACCTCGACGCGGCGATCGGGCTGGTAGCAGTCGATCTTCGCCTTGAGGCTCTTCTGGTTGCAGACGAGACCCGGAATCGGCTGCGTCTTGCCCATGCCGAGCGTCTCGATCCTGTCCTTCGCGATGCCCTTGGACACGAGGTAGTTGCGTACCGCGTCGGCGCGACGCTCGGACAGCTTCTGGTTGTACTCCTCCGAGCCGATCGGGTCGGTATGACCGGTGACCAGCACGAGCTCGAGCTTCTGCACGCCGGTGAGCTTGCGCAACGATCTCGCTGTCGATCGCCCTCATGCCTTCGGGCTTCAGCACCGCCTTGTCGAAGTCGAATAGCGCCTTCGCAGCCAGCGTCACCTTCACGACTTGCGGCGGCGGGGGCGGCGGCGGCGGGGGCGGCGGCGCAGCAACCACCGGCTTCGGCGGTTCCGCGACCTTGCAACTGCGCGACCGGAAGCGGCGGCGCGTCGAACCTGTACGTCGCGCCCAGCCAGAAGATGTTCTGGTTGCCGTTCGGGTTGAGGTTGTAGCCGTTGAGATAGCTCGTACTCGTGGACACGGGCGTCACCAGAGGCGACACGGTGAGGTTCGTGTAGTTGGCGGCACCGATGTCATCGCGGCTGTACTTCTCGTACGCGTACCCGCCGGTGAACGACCAGCTCTTGTTGAGCGCGTAGTTCGCCTTCAGGTTGAAGTACTGCTGCTTGGTGTCGTCGAAGTTGCCGATGTTGAGCGGGTTCCCGTAGTTGTTGACCGACGAGAACGTCGCCTCACCCTGGTTGCTCACGTAGATGTACGACGCTTTCACCATCCACTGCGAGTTGACCGGCCAGTCCATGCCGGCGCCCAGCATCCAGGTCTGGTCCTTCGTCTGCGAGGCCCAGTTGTACGAGCCCGTCAACGCCGTCGAACCGGCCGGGATGAAATAGTTGTTCTGGTCCGGGCTGTAGCAGAGCGGATTGGCGTTCGCCGCGGGCGTCGCCGTGCACCATCCCGCCGGAGGCGTGGGTCCGCTCGCCACGGTGTTGATGTAGCGGTGGCTCGACGGATACTTGACCTGCTCCCAGTCGCCGAACGCGTTGATCAGCAGCTTGTTCGGGTCGCCCCAGCTTCCGTTCAGGTAGTAAGCCTGGCGGTCGTTGTTGTTGCGACCGTAGGTCACGTCGTCGAAGTTCTGCTTGATCCAGTTGGCTTCGAACGACAGGGCCAGCATCTGCATCGGCGTCCAGTCGAGGTTCAGCTTGATCTGGTTGATCGTCGCGCTCTGCATGTCGAACGCGGAAGTGTAATTGCCGAGGAACAGGTTGTTGTTCGCCCCGCCGTCCACCGTACCCGGATCATTCCGGTGCCCGTCGCGCTTCGCGTACTGGTATTTCACGCGACCGGTCAGGTTGTCCAGCATCGTGTTCTTGTACTCGACGAACACCTTGTTGGTGGTGTCCCCGCTGTAGTCGACGCGATCCTGGTTGAGATCCAGGTAGTCATAACCGAAGCCCACGCGCTGGCCCTTGGCGAAGCGCCACCATATGTCGAACCCGATTTCGTTCTTGGTGTAGGCGAAGAGCTCGGGCTCGCAGTTGCCAACCGCCTGAGTCGGCGTCGTCGAGCCCGCCGGGTAGAAATTGCCGCAACCGAGCCCGCTGGGAAGCGCGTTGGTCGGCGCGTTGCCGTACGCGATTTCGCTCGAGTTGTTCTCGAGCTTCGTCCAGTAGTAACGGGCGCGCGTTTCGACCGTCGAGGTCGGGAGCGCTGTCCAGGTGAGCGCGAACGACTGGTTCACATGCTCGCCATCGAACGTGCCCGTGTCCGGCTTCGTCAGGTTGTTCGCCGCAACCAGCGGCTGGCTGTTGATCGCCGACGTGGCGAGGTTCACGCTGTCCGTCGTTTTCGCGTAGGTGTACCGCGCCGCGATCACCGAGTGCCACGGCAGGTCGCGGTAATTGGCTGTCGCCGTGACCTTGTTGAACGTGTTGTCCGGCGCGAGGTAGGTCGTGTCGAGCTGGTTGCCGAAGAACGGATTCGACCACTGGAGGGTCTCGTCCTGGTTGTTGAACTTGCTGTAGTCCCAGCGCAGCGCGAACGTCAGCTTGCCCGACTGGTAGCCGCCCTCAGCGCCGGCATTCGTCGTGTAATTCTGGATCGGGATCGGCAGCGAGACGTAGCCGTTGCCGGGGCTCGTGCCGTTGGAGGCCGAGCCGACCTTGGTGCCGTCGAACTTCACCTGGTTGCCGTCGATGCGGAAATACCAGGGGCTTTGCTTCTGCCACTCGAAGTATCCGCCCGCGTCCTTGCGCTCGTAGCCGAGGTTGTACGAATTCCAGCCGCCCATGTTCTGCTGCGGGAACGTCGCCGTCAGCGTCGTCCCGCCCACGCCGTTGTACGGACCGGTCGCGTTGGACTGGAAGTTATGCGGCATCTCGTTGAGGTAGCCGCCGTACTTGAACGAGTCGTACATCCCGCCGCGCAGGAACATGAACTGGTCGGTGCGGCCGAAGTTCTCGCCGTAGCCCTGGAACCAGGTCGTGCTGTTGCGTCCCTGCAGCAGGATGCTGGACAGCGCTCCGCTGTTGAGGTCCTGGTACTCCTGCAGCTTCGCGGTGTCGCTCGCGTTCTTGTCGGTGTAGATGCCCTCGAACGTCGCCGAGCCCTGCACGCGCATCGGGTCGTCGGACTGCGCGAACGCCGGTGCGGCTACGAACAGGCTGGCGATGAGGGTGGAAAGCAGCTTCTTTCTCATGATATTTCTCTCCCGATCCCTAGCGGATGAAGAACTGGCCGCGGTTGGCTGGCGCGTTCGAGCCATGGATCGCGTTGTGGCAGTTCAGGCAGGCACGGTCGGTGAGGCGGGTGCTGACGGCTCGTGTTCAGCTGGCCTTCCTTCCCGAAGCACTGCGGGTAGTTGGCCTTGTCGTTCCCGGATCCCGGTGGGCAGAGATAGCCGGAGCCCGCACCGTAGATCGTGCCGGGGTGACGGCTGCCGTCGTGGCAGTCCTCGCAGAGATTCGGCACGTGCTCGTTGAGGAGCTTGTAGTGCACCGAGCCGTGCGGGTTGTGGCAGGTCACGCAGTTCTCTTCGACCGGCGGGTGGTTGAACACGTACGGTCCGCGCTTGTCGGCGTGGCACGAGTAGCACTGGTCGTTGATCGTCGCCTGCTTGACCATCGATGGCGAGATTGCGCCGTGGGGATTGTGGCAGTCCGTGCACTTGACCTTGCCTTCCTGGATCGGGTGGTGCGAAGGCTTGAACGTCGCCGCGCGGATCTGCTGGTGGCAGGTGCCGCAGAGGTCCGCCTGATTGGGCAGGAAAGTGGTCACGAACTTGTTGATCGTCGGCGTGAGCTTCTTGCCATGGATGCTGTGGCAGTTCGTGCACGCGACCTCGTTGATCGAGTGCTTGCCCGAGGTCCAGAACGCGAGGTTGCGGTTGCCGCTGTGGCAGGTCAGGCACACCGCCGCCTGCTTTTCTGCGGGAACGCCAGCCTTGAACGGGCTGTCCGGCTTGGCCTTCATCGGATCCTTCAGGTGCTCGGTCGCATCGCCGTGGCAGGCCTGGCACATGCTTCCATTGGCGTCGCTCTTCGCGCCATGCGCCGTGAGGTCGATCGCATTCCACTGGTCAAGGTGGCAGTTCGCGCAGACCGGTGCGACCGGACCGCCGGCGGCCGGCTTGGGCTGGGCCAAGACAGGCGCCGCCAGGAACGCCGCGAGGAGCGCCAGAACTCCCGACGCAGCGATGAAGGACTTGATTCGCATGTGAACCCCTTTCTATCGTTCGACCTGCCGGTGACAGTGCCCGGCACTTCCAGGTCTGCGGCCAGGTGCCGCCTTTCGCTTTGCGCGGAGAGAGGTCCCGCGCGAATGATGTTCGGATCCTGCGATCCCGCCCGGAATGCACTCCGGCACAAGGACTTCGTTTCGTGTCTTCTTCTTGTCGCGACTGCCGTGCTGCGCCCCGCAGGTCGTTTTGTGCAACAAAAAACCGCTTCCGCAGGTTGATTGCATTCTTCGTTCCGCGCACACCCAGGGTCAAGCAAAAAGGGCGCGACAACTTGTCACTGTTGCAAAAATACCTCATTGATTTTAAAAGCTTTTTCATTTTGTCGTGCACGAATCTTGACCTGTGTCAATTCCGGAAGGAAACCCGGCGACAAAACCCCGAAATTCGGAATGAAAAGCATCGCGACGTCGTTTCCACCCCTCGGCCTTCTGGCGTGAATTTCCGAAGTCATTGCGGAGTTCCAATTCGCCGTGCATTGCATTCGCGCCAACGGACGTCGGTCACGACGAATTCGCGTCGGACGCAAACGCGGATCGGCGCGCGGCCGCGCGTCGCGCAGATGAAATCGCCGTGTCGCGACGATCCGGCGACCGAAGTTCCGAAGCCTGCTAGGCGGACGCGCCGGAATCGCCCGGCGCCATCAGATGGATGCCGTCCGTGAGGAGCGAGATGCTTGCCGCGACGCCGGGCGCCAGTCCATTGCGGCGCGCGGCGTGCATGGGCAGCGAGAAGAAGATGTCGGCGCGCTCGCCTGCACCCACGCGCAGTGACAATGCGGTCGTCTCGCCGAGCTCGATGCAGCGCACGACGGTGCCCGCGACGGGATTCTCGCGCTCGCCGCGCGAGGGCCGGTCGCGGCGATGCATGACGACGTGCGACGGCGACACGATCCACGCGATCCGGGAACCTGGCGCGAATTGTGGCGCATGCGCCGCCTCGAGCACGCTCCCCTGCCACCGGATCCGCGTCAGCGCGCGCGAAGGCTCGTGGTCGACGACCTCGCCCAGAAAGATGTTCTTGAGGCCGACGAGCCGTGCCACGAGTGGCGATACCGGGCGCATCATCACCTCGTGTGGCGTGCCGGCCTGCAGCGTCGTGCCACGATGCAGGATGCACATCCGGTCGGCAAGCATCGCGGCCTCGTCGAGCGCGTGCGTGACGAGGATCATCGGCACGCGGAGGTCGCGGCGCAGCGTGGCGAGCTCCTCGTAGAGCTTCTCGCGCGTGACCTGGTCGACCGCCGAGAAAGGCTCGTCGAGCAGGAGGACCTTCGGATCGCGCGCGAGGGCGCGGGCGACCGCGACGCGCTGCTGCTGGCCGCCGGAAAGCTGCGCCGGGCGGCGCGCCTCGAGTCCCGCCAGGTTGGTGCGCTCGAGGAGTTGCCGCGCCCGGGTCACGCGGTCCTCGCGCGCGACGTGGCCCATCGCCTGCACGACGTTGTCCTGCGCCGACAGATGCGGGAACAGCGCGTAGTTCTGGAACACGAATCCCACCGAGCGATCGCGCGCGGGACGATGTCGGCCCGCCGTCGAATCGAACCAGGTTTCGGCGCCGACGGCGACGCGCCCGCGCGCCGGCGAGTAGACGCCCGCGATCGCGCGCAGGACCGTCGATTTGCCGCTGCCGGACGGCCCGACCAGCGCGAGCATCTCGCCGCCCGCGCACGACATCGACACGGCGAGCGGGATCGGCCGCGCCTGCGCGAGCTCGACGGTCAGCGCGTCGACGCTAGGATCCATGCCGCCGCCTACCCGCCGACGCGAGGAACGTGATTCCGATGGCGACGATCGACAGCAGCAGCAGCACCGCTGACATCAGTCCCGCGCCGGCCTGATCGAACCCCTGCACGCGATCGTAGATCGCGATCGCGATGGTCTTCGTCTCGCCGGGAATGCTGCCGCCGACCATCAGCACGACGCCGAATTCGCCGAGCGTGTGCGCGAAGGTCAGTACCGCGGCGGTGACGAGTCCGGCCCATGCAAGCGGCAGCTCGATTCGCCAGAGGCTCTGCAGGCTGGTGAGGCCGCAGCACGACGCCGCATGGCGCAGGTCGTCGGGAATCGCCTCGAACGCGCGCTGCACCGGCTGAATCGCGAACGGCAGGTTGAAGATCACCGACGCGACGACGAGGCCGTCGAACGTGAACACCAGCGGATGCCCGAACGCCGCCTCGTACCAGCGGCCGACGGGCGAATGCCCGCCCAGCGCGACCAGCAGGTAATAGCCCAGCACGGTGGGCGGCAGCACGAGCGGCAGCGCGAACGCGGCCTCGACGAACGGCTTGCCCGCGAACTGGCGCGTCGCGAGCCATCGCGCGACGAGGATGCCGACCGGCGCCAGGATCGCCACGGTGCACGCGGCCAGCTTGAGTGAGAGCAGGAGCGCGGCGGTGTCCACCTGGGACCGGCGCCTATCCCGGGGCCGCGAAGCCGTGGCGCTCGAAAACCGCGCGCGCCTGCGGGCCGGCGAGCCACGCATAGAATTCGCGCGCGGTCGCCTGCGCGCGTTTCGTCAGTGCCATCCGCTGCACGAGCGGCGCGTGCATCCGCTCCGGAATGACGACGAAGCGGCCGCGGCCCTGCACCTCGGGCGAACGCGCGAGCGACAGCGCGACGATTCCGCCCTGCGCCGAGCCGGAGACCGCGAACTGCGCCGCCTGCGACACGTTCTCCCCGAGCACGAGGCGGGCGCGGATCGCATCCCACGCGCCCGCCTTCTGCAGCGCCTCGCGTGCCGCGCGTCCATAGGGCGCATGTTCAGGATTGGCGATCGCGAACCGGCGCACGCGGCCGTCGGCGGCCGCGGCGGCGAGATCGGAGAGATCGCCATCCAGCTTGAGCGGTGAGCCCGCGGGAATCACCAGCGCCAGGCGCCCGGTCGCGTACACGACGCCATCGTCCATCAGGAGCCCCTCGCGGGAGAGCTCGAGGACGTAGGCCTCGTCGGCCGACAGGAACAGCTCGAACGGCGCGCCCTCGGCAATCTGGCGGCGGAAGTTGCCCGATGAGCCGTAGACGATGCGCACGTCGTGTCCGGTCGCGCGCTTGAAATCCGCCGCGATCTCGTCGAGCGCGAAGCGCAGGTCCGCGGCGGCCGCGACCAGTGGGCCCGCGTCCGGCGCCGCAGCGACGGCCGGCGGAATCGGCGCCTGCAGCATTCCGAGCACGAGCACGTGCAGGAGCTTCCGGCGACGATCGAAGCGAGTCATGGCCCGCAGCTTGCCAAGCCCGGGCCATTGGCGCAAGCCGGCGTCGGGAAATCGCGACGATTCGTCGTCGGACACGAGGCGCGCCTGCTCGCTTCGCACGACTACGAGGCCACACCGGGAGAGGGAAATGCGCCCGCGTCTCTCTGCCGAGCGAGCTTGGCGCAATCGGGATCCGCCCGGCGGCGGCGCCACGTCGACATAATGGGAGCCGGTTGACGCCGATCAACACGGACCGCGCCTGTGCGAACAAAATGGTCTGAGACGCTGTCTCATTGAAGTTCGCCTGCGCGGCATGTCGCGCCGTCGAGGGCATGCTGTGGCGCGGCAATCGCCAGCGCCACAGCCTCCCCGATCGCGCGACCGCTCGCATGTGAGCTCGCTCGCGGAAGGAGGTCGATCATGACGAGAAAGCACAGCGTACCCAGCGGCAATCATCCCGCGCAATCGATACCGCGGCCCCACAGCGTCGCGATCCTCGAGACGGACGCGCTGCAGGAGCCGCTGCCCGATCAGCCGTTCGCGGAAGGTGCCCGCGACGTCGTCGATCCGGACTTTCGTCACCGGATGATCAGCGAGGCCGCGTATCAGCAGTACGTGGCGCGCGGCTACGCGGACGGCAACGACGTCGACGACTGGCTGGCGGCCGAGGCGCAAGTCGATCATCTGCTGCTCCGGCCGGCCGACACCGCCGCGAATGGCGGTCATTGACGCCGGCGCGCGACGCGGAATGATCCCGCAGGGAGGCGGGAGTGACATTCGCCGCATCAATCGCTCTCGCGTCCGCGCCTGACGTTGCGGACGCGCATGCGCGTCTCGTTGCGGCGCTCGCGCGGCAGCTATCCGGCGAATCCGATGCCGGGCGCGTCGAGATCCTCGAGACGCACATCTCGACGGTGCTGCTGACCGGCCGCTACGCGTACAAGCTCAAGAAGCGGGTCGACCTCGGTTTTCTCGATTTCACGACGCTCGCCGCGCGGCGCCACTTCTGCGAGCAGGAGCTGCGGCTCAATCGACGGCTCGCGCCTTCGCTCTATCTGTCGGTCGTGCCGATCACCGGCACCCTCGACGCGCCCGTGATGGGCGGCACGGGCGAGGCGATCGACTACGCCGTGCAGATGCGCGAGTTTCCGCAGGACGCGCTGCTGTCGCGCGTGCTCGCGCGCGGCCTGCTCGCGCGGGCCGACGTCGACGCGCTCGCCGGCGAAGTCGCGCGGTTCCACGCCCGGATCGACGTCGCGCCGGCCGCCTCGCCATTCGGCTCGCCGGAAACAGTCGCCGGCTACGCGCGGCGCAATTTCCAGGCGTGCGACGGATCCGCGGCGGCGCCGCGCCGCGCGCTGGCCTCGCTCTCGCGCTGGACGGAACGTGAGCTCGCGGAGCGCGGGGCGACGTTGCGCCGGCGCAAGGAAGATGGATTCGTCCGCGAATGCCACGGCGACCTGCACCTCGGCAACATGGCCGCGATCGACGGGCGCATCGTCATCTTCGACTGCATCGAATTCAACGACGAGCTCCGCTGGATCGACGTGATGAGCGAGGTCGCCTTCACCGCGATGGACCTCGCCGATCGCGCACGGCCCGACCTCGCGCGCCGGTTTCTGAACGCCTATCTCGAGCGCACCGGCGACTACGCCGGACTCTCCGTGCTGCGCTTCTATCTCGTGTACCGCGCGATGGTGCGGGCCAAGGTCGTCGCGGTCCGCGCGGCCCAGGTCGGCGTCGGGCCTGCGCGCGCGTCACTCCACGCGGAGTCCCGCGGCTACATCGTGCAGGCCCTTCGCTATGCGCGGCGAACGCAGCCCGTGCTGATCCTGATGCACGGCTTGTCCGGGTCCGGCAAGACAACCGTCGCGCAGGATCTGCTGGAGCGCATCGACGCGATCCGGATCCGGACCGACGTCGAGCGCAAGCGGATGCACGACATCACGCCGGAGCCCGCGGGCGCGGTGGCCGTGCCCGGCGCTCTCTATTCGCCCGCCGTGACGGCCCGGACGTACGAGCGCGTGCGCGACCACGCCGCCACCGCGCTCGACGCCGGCTTCACCGCGATTGCCGACGGCACGTTCCTGCAGCGCGCGCAGCGCGACCTCCTGCGCGGGCTTGCCGCCGAGCGGCGTGTCCCGTTCGTCATCGTCGATGTCAGCGCCGACGACGCCACGCTGCACGAGCGGCTCGCCCGCCGTGCGCGATTGTCGAACGATGCGTCGGACGCCGATGCGGAGGTGCTCGCGCTGCAGCTCCGCACGCGCGAACCCCTCGGCCCGGACGAGATGGGCCACGTCATCGCATGCACGTCGGCCCGCCCGGTCGACCCGGGAGAAATCGCGCGCATTCGAGCCGGAGTTCCGCCACGCTCCCGCTGATTCGCGCGACCGCCGCCGCGCTGCCGGCGCGCAGCGAAATTCCCGAAGGATCGCGCCATGACCGCCATTGCCATCAAGGGATTTTCGCCATTGCGCCGGCGCCAGCGTAACTTCGCTTCGCGGCGGCGGCAGGGTGAATCGTGGACACGCGAATTCGTGGGCGATGGCCGCGACCGGCGCGTCATCGCGATTTGCGCGGACGGATTCCCGGCATCCGTCCACTGCTGCTAGCCGCCGTTTCGCCCCGGGGTTCGATCCTCCCGCCAACGAAGGAGCGTCGCGGTCCGAATCGGGCGCTGCCGTCACGGCGCCCGCGTCACGGTCGATGTACACGCCGATGGCACGGTAATACAATGCCGATGGGTCGGATCCGGCGCCAGGGGGCGGGTGCTTGCGGAGCCGACATCGAATATCCGGAATCACGGCGGCACGCCACTATCGGCCCGCGCCACGGCCCACGCTCGCCGGCAGCCCAGCGCAGCCGGTCCCTCGTTTCCACGGAGAAACTCGTTCATGAATTCACGCACTCGCCTCGCCGGTTTCCTGTCGGCGCTGTCCGCCGCTGCCGCCATCGGAATCTCGACTCCCGCCGCCGCCGCCGACACCAACCCGTGGGACGGCAACTGGCACTACGATTTCGCGATCTACGGCTGGTTTCCGGGCGTGAAGGGCACGTTCAATTTCGACCTGCCGGCGGGCGTCATCATTCCGCCGCCGGGGCTCGACATTTCGCACAGCGCGACCGTCACGCCCAACGATTACCTGAGCAGCCTTCAGTTCGTCGCGATGGTCGCCGGCGAAGCGCGCAAGGGCAACGGCGCGATCTTCGGCGACCTCATCTACATGGACATGGCGAGCCTCACGTCGAAGGTGAAGCACGTGTCGACCCCGTCGGGCGACGTCGTGCTGCCGGTCAACGCCGATGTGAACGTCGGCCTGCGCTCGACCATCTTCACGCTCGGCGGCAGCTACACGATCGACCGCACGCGTCTCGGCAACTTCGACTTGCTCGGCGGCTTCCGCTACGCCGACATGAAGACCTCGCTCGACTGGAATTTCTCCGCGCCCAACGGGATTCTTTCGCAGTCGGGCGGCACGAGCGATACCGTCAACCTCTATGACGGCATCGTCGGCTTCAGGGGCGCCGTGTCGCTCAGCCCGGATGGAAAATGGTACCTGCCGTATTACGCCGACATCGGTGCCGGCAACAATTCGAACTGGACATGGCAGGCGTATACGGGCGTGGGCTACCGGTTCGACTGGGGCAACGTGCTCGTCGCTTTCCGCAATCTTTCCTACAATACGAGCAAGAGCAAGTCGGTGGAGAGCCTCGACCTGACCGGGCCGCTGATCGCCTTCGACTTTCGCTGGTAACCGCAAACCACGCCACTTTCCCATCTGAATCCGGCCCTGCGCCGCCGCGGCGTCCGTCGCTGCGGCGCAATTCACTTCCAACGTCGTCAATCGATCGCCGATCATGAAAACCTTCTCTCTCGCCCTCATCCTCGCAGCCGCCGCTTCGCTTCTCGTGACGCCGTCCCTTGTACTCGCCCAGGCCGCCACACCGGCCAAGTCCGCCGCGGCGACGCCGAGCCAGCCGCCGGCCGACCCGTGGCCGCGCGTGGTCGATCTCAAGGGCGCGCAGGTTCTCGTCTACCAGCCGCAGGTCAACAAGTGGACCGACAACCGGATCGACTTCCGCTGCGCGCTCGCGATCAAGAAGGATGGCGCGAAGGACGAGTCGTTCGGCGTGATCTTCGCGACGGCGCGCACGCAGGTCGACAAAGTGGACCGCACCGTCGTGTTCGAGAACCTCAGCATCACGAAGTCGGACTTCCCGACGCTGCCGGACCACGGTGCGTCGTATTCGGCCGAGCTGCAGAAGGAATTCGCGGCAAGTGTTCGCACGATCGGGCTCGACCGGCTGCAGTCGTCGCTGGCGCTGCTCGGGATCAAGCCGCCGACGGTCGAAGTGCAGAACAATCCGCCGCAGGTCCTCGTCAGCTACTCGCCGGCAATTCTCGTTCCGATCGACGGCGCGCCGGTGCTTAAGGCAGTGCCCGGGCACAGCCGCGCGCAGCGAGTGATCAACACGCGCGCGCTGATCCTGCAGGGCGGCATCGCGAATGCGTTCTACATTCACGTCTACGACGGCTGGCTCACGTCGAACAGCATCTCCGGGCCATGGGCGCAGGCCTATCCGGGTCCGCTGATGGCCAACGAAATGAACCGGATCGCGACGGAGCTTTCGAAGAGTGGCGTCGTCGACCTGCTCGACGGCGGCCCCAAGGCCAATCCCAAGCCGTCGCTCGGGAACGGCGTCCCGACGATCTACACGAGCCAGGCGCCGAGCGAGCTCATCGTGTTCAAGGGACAGCCGAATTTCGTTCCGGTCGTCGGAACGCAGCTGCTGTGGGCGTCGAACACGACGAGCGACGTCCTCATCAACACCGCGAACAGCAACTATTACGTGCTGCTCGCCGGCCGCTGGTTCATGTCGGGCCAGCTCACCGGTCCGTGGACCTTCGTCGCCAGCAACGCGCTGCCCCCGGATTTCGCGAAGATCCCGGCACAGTCGCTCGCCGGCGCCGTGCTTCCGACCGTCGCCGGTACGCCGCAGGCGCAGGAAGCCGCGATCGAGAACTCGATTCCGCAGACCGCCACGGTTCCGCTCAAGAACGGGCCCAAGTTCACGCCGAACTTCAACGGTCCGCCGCAGTATTCCGCCATTCCCGGAACGCCGCTCACCTATGTCGCCAATTCGTCCGAGCCGGTAATCCAGGTCGCGCCGAATGCGTATTACGCGGTCGTCGCGGGCGTATGGTTCACCGCCCCGCAGCTGACGGGTCCCTGGGGCGTGGCGACGTCGGTGCCCGCGGTGATCTATTCGATCCCGCCGTCCTCGCCGATCTACTACGTCACCTACGTCCGCATCTACGAAGCGACGCCGCAGTACGTGTACGTCGGATACACGCCGGGCTATCTCGGCACCGTCGTGTCGCCGTACGGCACCGTCGTCTACGGGACGGGCTATGCGTATTCGCCGTGGATCGGCACCGTGTGGTACCCGCCGCCGTACACCTACGGCGTCGCCGCGGCGCCCGTGTACAACCCGTGGGTCGGGTACACGTTCGGATTCGCGATGGGGCTCGCCACCGCCGCGTGGACAGAGCCGTACTGGGGCGGCGCGTACTACCATCCGGCGTATTGGGGCGCCTACCCGTGCTGCGCCTCCGCGAGCGCAAACGTGTACGGCCACTGGGGCGCGACCACGTATTCGGGAACGCGCACCTGGTATGCGGGCGGCGGCGTCGCCGGCACCACCGCGAGCGGGAATTACTACAACTCGCGCACCGGAACCTCCGGCTCGTACAACGCGGGCCGCCAGTACAACGCGTACACGGGCAATGCAACGCGCGGCTACGATCGCACGATGAACGGCGCGGCGGGCGGCTCGGGCAGCGTCGCGCGCGCAACCAATTACAACACCTACACCGGGCAGCGCTCGACCGCCAACGCGGCATCGGGAACGGGCGCCGGCGGCAGCTCGTACAATCGCGCCGGCGCGTCGACCGCGGGACCGGAAGGCAACGCTCACGTCGGCGGTGGATCGACCTACAACGCGAAGACCGGCAACACGAACACGTGGGGAACCGCGAGCCTCGGCAACAACCACTACGCCGACGTGAACGGCAACACCTACAAGAACACCGGCGACGGCTGGCAGAAGACCGACGGGAGCGGCTGGTCCAGCGCATCCGGCGACAACTCGTGGGCCGACAAGGAGTCGCAGGCGCGAAGCTCCGGCGACAACAAATGGGGCAACTTCTCCGGCGGCGGGTGGGGCGGCGATCGTTCCGGCGGCGGTGGCGGCTTTGGCGGCGGTGACCGATCTTTCGGCGGCGGCGGATTCGGCGGCGGTGGCGGGTTCGGCGGCGGTCGGTTTGGTGGCGGAGGATTCGGCGGCGGAGGATTCCGGGGAGGCGGCCGCCGCTAGCGCGGGCGCTCTGTCACGACCATTCCGTCGTTCCCCTGCGCAATACCATCGGGGGCCTGCACACGCAGGCCCCTTTGTTTCGTCACGCGGCTACTCCAGCCGGATCTCGCCGTCGAACCGGACGTTGAGGGCCAGGCCGGCGACGTCGAGCGTCATTCGCGCAGGAAAGGATTCGGAGCCTTTCGCGCGACCTTCCGCAATCGCCTTCGCCACGGCCTGCTCGATGTCGCGCTGCGCGTTGACGCCGACAGTCTTCAGGAACTTGCGGATGCTGAGGTTCAGCGTTTCTTCGTTCATGGCGGCTCCCGGCGATGACGGAAGCCGCCATTATCGCCGAATGGGGCATCGTCGTTCCAGCCGGTCCACGGCACGACGATCACCCGAATATGCGAAGCCGAGCTCGAGAGAGATGCGTCGTCCTCGCCCGCGCGAATTGGGGGAGGGATCCGATCCCATTCACCCGCGCGGACGTCCCCTGCCCCACGCCAAAGATATCGCTTGCCTATGTACCCGATAGCGCGCATACTTCGCCCCAGCGATATTCAAGCAGTGCTGTTCTTGTCTGGTTCGGTACCCGCAGTTCTGCGGTACTTCTCCGTTCAACACCCCGCCGTCTTGAGTTTCGCCCCGCAGTGGGGGCAGTCCCCCATCAATTACATTCAGGACATCAAGACATGGCAACAGGTACAGTAAAGTGGTTCAACGACGCCAAGGGCTTCGGATTCGTCACACCCGAAGACGGCGGCAAGGATCTTTTCGCCCATTTCTCCGCGATTCAGGAGCAAGGGTTCAAGACGCTGAAGGAAGGCCAGCGCGTCAGTTTCGACGTCACCACCGGTCCCAAGGGGCTGCAGGCGACGAATATCCGCTCGGCGGATTGAGGGTTGCGGCACGCATGGCACCATCGTCCTGCGGCCGCCCCGTCGAGAAGCCCGGCTGACGCCGGGCTTTTTCGTTTCTGAATCTTTCGGAGGCACGACCGTGGCCAAAGAGGAAGTCATCGAAATGAAGGGCGTCGTGGTCGAGGTGCTGCCCGACTCGCGCTTTCGCGTCACGCTCGACAACGGGCACAACCTCGTCGCCTACAGCGCCGGCAAGATGCGCAAGCACCACATCCGGATCATCGCCGGCGACAAGGTGTCGCTGGAGCTCTCGCCGTACGATCTCTCCAAGGGACGGATCACGTTCCGTCACATCGACGGGCGTGGCGGTCCGGCGCCTGCCGTGCGCCCGCGTACCTGACCCTTCCGTGCCTCATCGCGCGCCGGCCGTATCGGCGCGCTTGCTCTTTCAACCGGAAATCCTGCAGCCTGTAGCGGGAAGCGAACGCTTCCGCGCTTTCGCTCCGTACCAGGATCATCCGGCCATGCGCTGGTCGCGATCGCCTCGCAGGAATTGCGGGCTCATGCGAATCGACCGCGCAACCCCGCTGTGCAGCGATGCGACGGCCGGGTAAGCTTTCTCCTGATGACACCCGATTCGCCGAGCAGCCCGCGCGCGACGCCGATCCTCGCGATCGTGCCGCTGGGCTTTCCCTGGGAAACGGCCGATCCGTTCCTGTTCTGCGTCCATCACGACGACGCTTACCCCAACGGCAATGAGCGGATGGGCCCGGACGCGTCGCTCGCCGGCCGCAATATCGGCCAGGACTTCGAGGGCAAGGACGGCTGGCGGATGTATCACGGTGACGTCGTGCCGGGCTTCCCGCATCATCCGCACCGCGGCTTCGAGACGGTCACGATCGTTCGACAGGGCTTCATCGACCACGCCGACTCGCTCGGCGCGACCGCGCGCTTCGGCCCGGGCGATGTGCAGTGGCTGACCGCGGGCCAGGGCATCGTTCACTCCGAAATGTTTCCGCTGCGCGATCGCTCCCGCCCGAACCCGGTCGAGCTCTTCCAGATCTGGCTCAACCTCCCGAGCGCCGACAAGTTTGCGCCGCCGCACTTCACGATGCTCTGGCGCGATGCGGTGCCGGTGCACGCGTCACGCGACGATAAGGGCCGCATCACCGAGATCACGATGGTCGCGGGGGCACTTCCCGGCGTGCACCGCGCCGTCGCCACCGCCCAGCTCCTGGGCCGCGCGCAACGACAGCGACGTTGCGATCTGGACGATCCGCATGGCGCCGCACGCGCGCTTCGTGCTGCCGCGCGCCTTCGCGGGGTCGAATCGCTCGCTGTATTTCTTTCGCGGAAGCGGCCTCGTCGTCGCGGAGCGCAGGCAGGACGCGCATGCGCGCGTGGTGCTCGACCCCGTGGCCGACGTGCCGCTCGAGGCAGGAGCGGAGGGTGCGGAGCTCCTTCTGCTTCAGGGCAGGCCGATCGCCGAGCCGGTCGTGCAGTACGGCCCGTTCGTGATGAACAGCCGCGCCGAGGTCGAGCAGGCGATGCACGACTACGAGCGGACCCAGTTCGGCGGCTGGCCCTGGCCGAGCGACGGTCCCGTGCACGATCGAGAGCGCGGCCGCTTCGCGCGCCACGCCGACGGCCGGGTCGAGGAAGCGGAACCCTGACGGCGTCAGCCGTGGCGCGAGCGCAGCGCCCGGATCTCCGCCTCGAGGCGCTCGATTCGCTCGATGTAGCCCAGCACCACGCTGACCGCGTGCGAATCGAGCTCGAAGTCGTGGCGGATGCGCGACGCGGTCCTTGCCACGACGAGCCATCGCGTCTCGAACGTCCATGTCGCGGCGTCGGGATCGCGCGGTACCAGCGCCCCGTAGCGCACCAGCTCGCGCAGCTCGGCTTCGGGCAATCCTGACGCGGTGACGAGCTCGGTGAAGGTCACCTCGGTCATCGCATCGAGGCACAACGCGTCTTCGACGTGTGCAGTCATGATGTCGCCTCCTGCAGGTGCGCGCGCGGATTGAAGTTCGAAATCTCGGAGAGCTGCCGCAACAACGCCTTCTCCCTTTCATCGACGATCGTCGGCACCTCGATGCGCGCGATCGCATACAGGTGACCCGCTTCGGCGCCGCGGGTCATGCCGCGGCCAGTCAGGCGCAACTGCTGCCCCGCCCGCGTGCCGGGAGGCACCTTCAGCGCGACCGGGCCGGCGGGCGTCGGAACATCGACGGTCGCGCCGAGAATCGCCTCCCAGGGCGCGAGCGGAAGGTCCATGTAGAGATCCCTGCCCGAAGCGCGATAGAGAGGGTGGTCGGCCACCTCGATGCCGATGTACAGATCGCCGTCCGGGCCGCCGTTGACGCCCTTCCCTCCCTTGCCGGGCACGCGCAGCGTCTCGCCATCGGTGACGCCGCGCGGGATGCGCATCTTCACGCGATGCGGCACGCGCCGCATGCCGCCGTCCGGTGCCCATTCCAGCGCCGACATCTCGAGGTCCACCTCCGTGCCGTGGAAGGCCTGCTCGAAGGTGAGGCGGACAACGGCTTCGAAATCGCTGCCCGCCATCGGTTGATCCGCCGGACGCGCGCGGCCGCGGCCGGAGCGCGCGCCGAATGCGGCGAACAGATCGGACAGGTCGATGTCGTCGAAGCCGCGCTGCCCTTGCGCAAAGTGCTCGCCCCAGTCCGGCGGCGGCCGGAATTCCTGACCCGGCGCATGGCTGCCGAGCTGATCGTAGGCCGCGCGCTTCTCCGGATCCTTGAGCGTCTCGTAGGCCTCGGCCATCTCCTTGAATTTCTCCTCGGCGTTCTTCTCCTTGGAGACGTCGGGATGATATTTCCGCGCGAGGCGGCGATAGGCGTTCTTGATGTCGTCGGCGCTCGCGTCCTTCTTGACGTCGAGAATCGCGTAGTAGTCCTTGTATTTCATGCGGCACCTTTGCCAAATTCGGGGATTGCTCGTCGAGGCGGCGCGCACGGTGCGCCGACGTGCACTGCTGCTGCATACCGTCGTGAATTGTGATCGCATTCCCCGGCCGAGGGCGTCGGATCGACGACCGCCTGCCGCCAGCCTACCAGTCATCTCTCATTCCTCGTTTCGCATGGCGAGCATCGCGGCGAAGAGTTCGGGCTCGTCCCAAGGCAC
Source organism: uncultured beta proteobacterium (assembly GCA_963846855.1). Classification (GTDB taxonomy): domain Bacteria; phylum Pseudomonadota; class Gammaproteobacteria; order Burkholderiales; family Casimicrobiaceae; genus CAIWHR01. Next base: position 378,964 of record CAWJXK010000008.1, on the reverse strand, counting down.
GTCGGACGGGAATTCGTCCAGATAGCGACTGCCCGGGTCGCGCAACCATTCGCGCGGAAAGACGACCACCGTGCCTTCGACCTCTGCGTCGACCGCCGGAGACCCTTCGGCGGGTCTCCCTTCAAGCGCGCCGAGCAGCGCCCGCGCGAGGTCCCTGCCGACGCGCTCTCCCAGATGCGTATGCGTCACGATCCGCCGATTGATTTCCAGCAAGTATGGGTCGCCCGTGCGACTGTCGACGACGAACTGGACATTGAAGAACCCGTCAATGGCGAACCCGCGACACAGCGTTTCCGAAAACGCGCGGGTCTCCGACGATCGAACGAAGCGAAGCACCGACGTCTGACCCTTGACCGGGCGGGTAGCAACGTGGCGTTCCCAACAGAAGCTGGCCAACGGCTCGCCGCGAAGCGCGACAAGGGCTTGCGAGCGGTACGGGCCGGCAATGAATGCCTGCACGAGCAGGCACGGGTCGCGATGCTCGCCAAGGTCCAGTTGGTCAGGGCGCAACAGCTGTCGTGCGGCTTCCGCGAGCTCGTCGCGCGTCGATACCACTTCCACGCCCTGTCCGGCGAAGCCGAAGCGGCGCTTGAGAACGACGGGGTAGCCAAGCGCAGCGGCATGCAGATCGCCCCTTCGTCGCGGCTTGCGATGGCGTACCGCGGCCGGAAACGCCCAGTGCCTCGGCCGCCGCAGGAAGCATTGTCTTGTCAATGCTGACCTCATAGAAACGCGGGTCGCCAAGCGAGCTCGTAATCAGCCTGACGAGCCGCCCGCTCAGTGCCGGATCGAATCCCGCAGGAGGCTCGACAGCCAGGATGAAAAGCAGACGGACGGCCATCTCGTCGCAGGGAACCAGCAGTTCCGGCGATACCTTGACGATCACCTGTATCAAGCGCAGCAGCCATTCCATCGGAGTTGACGTGGCCGAAAGAAACGCAATGCGGGAGACATAGCGGGACTTCGCTGCGAGCGAGCCCTCGGGCGCGAGCAACGAAACCTCAAAGCCAGCCCGGGCGAGCACGCGGGGCATCCTCGCAGTCCCGAGCCAACGGGTGGCGGTGGACACCAGCAGCACGCCTCGCGTCACGATGTCACTCGTTCGCGCCCCCCATGGCGCGAGCCATTTCCGCGCGGCGCCGGACGTCCGTCGGCGAATTCATCGGCAAATTGCTCGGGCGTGCTTCCGACAGGTTCCATGCCCATTACGGCGAGCTGCCTCTGCACCTCCGGATCTCCAAGCGCGCGCGCAAACTCGCCGTAAAGGCGCGCAATGACCGGTCCGGGCGTGCTCGCAGGTGCCATGACGCCATGCCACGTCGTGACGTCATATCCGGGGTAGCCCATCTCGGCAACGGTCTTCAAGTCCGGAAACTCCTCCATGCGATGGTCACCGGTCACGGCCAACGCCCGCAACTGGCCGGCGCGAACGAGGCCCGCCACGGTGCCGAGATGGGTGAACAGCACGGGCACCTCTCCGGAGAGAACGTCCTTCACTGCCGCGGAAGTTCCCGCATAGGGGACGTGGACCATCCGTATCCCCGCGCGCCGACACAGCAGGTCCGCAGCGAGGTGAGAGGTCGATCCGACGGCACTGCTCGCGTAGAAGAGGGGTCCGGTCGCAGCACCTCGCGCCCGCGCGATCAGGTCCGGCAATGTATCGACGCCCAGTGCCGGCGTGACGGCGATGACGATGGGCAAACGCACGAGCATGGTCACCGGCGCGAGCATCCCTCCCGCATCAATGGCAGCCGAACCCTGATCGGCTGGAACGATCGCATTCGCGCCGTTGTTGGCGAGCAGCAGCGTGTACCCGTCCGGTGCGGCGCCGGCAACCCGATCGACGGCAATCCTGCCCGCCGCGCCCGGCCGGGGCTCGATCACGAAGGGCTGCCCGAGCCCCTCTTCGAGCCGAGAGGCAAAAAGACGCGCTACGAGATCACTGGTCCCGCCAACCGTCGACGGGAGAACGATGCGAACCGGGCGATTCGGATACGTCGCGGCATCGGCCGCGCGCGTTGAGCGAGCGAGCCAAGGACTCGCCCCGATGGCGCACACGAGGAGCCTGCGCCGACGATTCGGCCCTTTGCGAGCCGCCATCGTCCGAATCGAGCGCAAGACCATCGCGATGGAATCGAACACGCACAGGTACGGGTATGCCTGATGCCATCGCAGCACGGCCACACCATCCAAATTCGCCGGGCGCCGGCGTTGCCAATTATAGCCACAACCGTTGTGTCTGCCTTGCGCCGCCGTCGGCACGTCGCGATTCAACAATTCCACCGATTGGCGTCAATCCGTTTCCCGGGTCGCGGGGTATCCGACCACCACATGGCTCCGCCATGTCGCGCCTCGGCGCGCCTCGTCGACTTCCGCCGCGCAGACCCGCATCGCTGCGCCCTGACCTGCAGCGCGATCGATCGCACGACATTGCGGAGTTGACGGACGGAGGCCTCCGGAGGATGCATGCCTCCCACGACAATCGGTCGCCGATGGCTCAAGAAGTTCACCCGCGTTTGACCGCTGCGTCCACTGCACGGATACTTTGCCCTGAGCGTTCGGCCCCCTTCGCGGGCCGTGTTCGCGGCAAGAAAAACAGATCGAAGGGAAGGACAGGCAACGATGTCGATGCTGTTGCCGCCGTTCTGGCTGATTCGTGTCGCGGTGGCGGCCGTCTGGCTCTACGAAGGGCTCTGGTGCAAGCTCCTGCGCGGACAGCCGCACGAATTCGAAGTGGTCGCGGCGGTGCCCGGGCTCGGGCCGCGCTTCGGCGCACACTTCCTTCGGACGCTGGGCGTGGTCGAGATCGCCGTGGCGGCCTGGACGCTGAGTGCGATATCGCCGATCCTGTGCGCCGCGTTCCAGACGCTGCTGCTCGTCGCGCTCAACGCCAGCGGGCTGCTGTGGGCGCGTCGGATCATTCATGACCCGGCCGGCATGGTCGTGAAGAACTTCGCCTTTCTCGTGCTGGTGTGGGTCTGCGCGAGCCTCCCGGGATGGTCGTGAGCACGAGCGCCGCCGAGACCGTCTGGGAGCACGGCCGCTTCGACGCGCGCCACGGTCCGGGCAAAGTGCTGTTCGGCCGCGTCTACGAGGACGCGTCGATCGAGCAGCGTGCCTTCCGGCCCGGAGGCCGCGTGCTGTGCATCGCGTCGGCCGGCTGCACGGCGATGGCGCTCGCGCCGCAGCACGAGGTCGTCGCCGTCGACATCAATCGCGTGCAGCTCGCCTATGCCGAGCGGCGATTCGCCGGCGAACCCGGCGTTCACGGCGCCGCCGAGCGCGTCATGGCGTTCGGACGGACGTTCGGCCCGCTCGCCGGCTGGTGGCCATCGCGCGTCGACGCGTTCCTCGACCTCGACGACCCGGGCGAGCAGATCGCGTACTGGCGGCGGCACCTCGACACGCGAAGGTTTCGCGCCGCTGCTCGACAGCTTCTTCTCGCTGACCGCACTGCGCGCCGTGTACGCCTCGCCGTTCCTCGATCTCCTGCCGCCCCGCCTCGGTGCGGTCATGCGCGGACGCATGGAACGCTGCTTCGCACGGCACTCCAACCGCGCGAACCCGTATGCGCGCGCGCTGTTGCAGGGTGAACTGCCCGACGCGATACCGCCCGCTGAAGCGAAGTCGATCCGGCTCGTCCACGCCGATGCCGCGTCGTACCTGGAGCGCGAACCCGCCGGAAGCTTCGACGGATTCGCGCTGTCGAACATCCTCGACGGGGCCGAGGCCGGGTACGAGCGGCGGCTCATGGCCGCGGTGAAGCGCGCCGCGAGACCCGATGCGATCGTCGTGCACAGGAGTTTCCGCGAAGCCCCCGCCACCCTTCTCACCAATCACGCCGACGACGACCGGGCCATGCTCTGGGGTGTGGTCGACGTGCGCCCCGCTTCCACATTCGAACGAGTCCAATGATCCAATCCACCGCAGAACCTGCCGCGGCGGGGCCCCGCGCATCCGCGCCGGACAACGCCGCCCGCTCGCGCGTCACATTGGAAAACCCGCGCCCGACGACGTCGGTCGTCACCCGGATGAATTTCGCCGCCCCGCCGGAGCAGGTGTGGGACGGCCTGATGTTCTACGAGGAGATCGATTCGCCTCCTCCGCTGTACCTGCGCCTGTTCCTGCCGGTGCCGATCCGGACCGAGGGCCCGAAATCGGCCGTCGGCGACGAGACCACCTGCGTGTATCGCGATGGACATCTGCTGAAGCGCGTGACGCGGATCGACGCGGGCCGGCATTACGGATTCGACGTCGTCGAGCAGAACCTCGCCGTCGGGGGCACGATCCTGTCGGGCGGGTGTTACGCGCTCACCGAGCTTCCCGGACGCGGCACCGAAGTCGCGATCACGACGCGATACGTGAGCCCCAGGCGCCCAGGCTGGCTGTGGAAGCCGATCGAGGCGACGGTGTGCCACATGTTCCACCGGCACCTCCTCTCCGCGATGCGGCGAAAGATCGAGTCGGCCTGAACGGCGTTCGCGGATACACCCACGCGCCGCAATGACGCGCCGCTCGTCGCCGAATACTTTACAAATCTCGAGTGCAGACTTATCTACACGCGAATCATCACTAAATACAGCTTCTTCGTACTCAAAATCATCCACACATACATCCAACCAAAAGTAACCTCACCTCACACACTACATCATCACATACTAAACAAGTTCATCATCACCTCACTAACACTAAAACTACCATCATCCATAAAATAACTTCCGAGGCATATGCGTGCGCGCCGTCTGCATCGCGACGGATAGCGCCATCCGACTTAACGACGCTATCCTGTCTACTGCGCCGCGACTCGCGTCCGTCGTCATGCGTAACGCTCAATCGATTCTCTCCGCGACCCTCACAGGAGATCGATCCGAACAGCCCATGCGATCGTCTCGCGGCCCCGCGGTAAAGAGAGCTCGTCTGGCCGGTCCCGCCGTCGTCACCGTTGCCGAACGACAATCCCCCACAGCCCTCGATCTCGCAGCGCGGCCCGCCCGCGCTGTGCAGCATTCCTCGATAACCGATATTCTCCGTTGCCGCGACCTCGTCCTCTTCATCGGTCATCTCTCTTGCCCGTCGTGCCCATTGGAGCTCCGTACGCTGATGCGCCCGTCCCCGAAGTTGCCGATCAGGCGATCGCTGAAAACTCCCGAAATCGCCGCGCGCGCGCCAGTCCCCACGCGAGTTCAGCGTGCCGCGCGACGCACCCTGCCGCAGCAGCACCCCCGCCGTCGTCGAACGCGTTCACGAATCCGTGCCCCATCCCGACGTCGTCTTCCGCATCTCTCGTCCTGCAACGCATACGTCACGTAGATGACACCGTCGATGATTCGCGATACCAAACGCGCCGTCATAGCCCTCGGGAAGCTACTGGGTCCGACGAATGCCCCGCATGTGCACGGCAACTCGTGATCGAACACGTCCACCGTTCCTGCACGAAGTTCGTCGCATAATGAAGTCACCGCTCACGTCACCCGGATCGTGCTCGCGATGGCCAGTCCCTTGTAACGCGCGTCGGACGCTGACCGCGACGATCGCCTGGCTCGACACGAGCGGCGGCGGCGACCGGCGGCGGAACCGCCTGATTCCAGCCCGAATCGATCCATCCTCGCTCGCGAAGATGAAGCGCGCCGCCCCGCTCGCTCCGCTGTCCGGCATCGTCACCACGAATCCCGCTCCCCGTTGAACACGTGCCGTCGGCGCTCCGAACGATGACGCACTGACGCATCGAAGTTCGTTCAACGCGATCTTCGCGCCCGTGTTGCCGTTGTAGAGCGTCGACGTCCCGCTGCCGTTGTTCGATATCCACCAGCGAGTCGCGGAGCCGCCAGGCCCCACGCATTGATCAGTGCCGGATCCGTGAGATCCGCCATTCCCGGGAACGTCCGAGACCCGATTGTGCTGCGTACTCAACTGTGCGACCGCTTCGCCCCGCCCCGCCGAGAAGCAGAGCCACGCCCAAGCGCGCGATCACCGCTCTGCAATTTGCGCATTGGATTCTCCTTGCGTGTCGAGTATCGGACTCGATGCTCCGTCGGAGCAGCGGTGCATGCCCGCCACGCCGCTCGAAGCATCGATGCCTATGCCGGTGTTGAAATCAAAATCGACCCCGAATCAAAATCGAAATCAATATCGACATCGAGCCAACACCGATGCAAACACCCATATTCCGGAATCCATCACAACGCTGCGCGAAGGCTTTACACGCATGCGGCTCACATCGCTCACTGAAATTCTTACCATCAACACATGCGCAACACCGCGATGCGTTGCGATCGCGACTGTATTCCGCCACGCACGGCGCTCGATCAGCGCGCGGCACCGCGCATTAAGGCGCCGCGCGCCAGGAGCGGATCGCGCCAAGCCGACAACGCCGACGCTCAAGTCGCCGAGCACAGGCATCCTGCTGTTGTCGCGACGCGACTTGCGGATGCGCGTCCCGCATGACCGGCGCGCCGCGCCCCGCTGCCGCCCCCGTCGCGCCCGTCTTGACCACCTCGGTGGTCCGGGCTACGCTCGATCGTTTTCCGGTTGACGGTGCGGTGACGGTATCGCCTCGCGCCGTGCCGGGGCAGGCGAATGCAACGCGCAAGGAGCGCCGTATGAAATGCATGCGAATGACGGGCGGGGCGGCAGTGCTGTTGGCGGTGCTGCTGTGTGCGCCGGGCATCGGGATTGGCGCCTCGATCAAGGGCAAGGTGACCGTCACCGGCGCGCTACCGGCGCTGAAGAAGTTCGACGTCACGATCGACCAGTACATCTGCGGCACCGAGAAGGCGCCCGGCGACCTCCTGGTGTCGCCGCAGAAGGAGCTGCGAAACGCCGTCGTGTGGCTGGAGAATCCGCCGGCCGGCGCCGCCGCGCCGCCGCCGGCCAAGGTCGAGATGGACCAGAACGGATGCGTGTTCATCCCGCGAGTCGTCATCGTTCCCGCGGGCGGCACCGTGGACTTCCTGAACAGTGACCGCCTGCTCCACAACATTCACGCGACGCCGAAGCTCAACGTGTCGTTCAACCGCACGCAGCCGAAGAGCCGCGTCATTCCAGTCACCTTCGCCAAGCCGGAGATCGTGGAGATCAACTGCGATCTCCACTCGTGGATGGTGGGCTGGGTCGTCGTGTCGGCGCACCCGTTCTACGCGATCACCGGCGCCGACGGGCAGTTCTCGTTCGACGATCTCCCGCCGGGTCAGTACAAGCTGCACATCTGGCACGAGCGCCTCGGCACGACGCAGGCGAGCGTCACCGTCGCCGACAAGCAGACGGGGCGCGTGACGGTCGAGATGAAAGCCCGTTGACGTTTTTTTATTTTTTTATTTTATTTTTAAATTTATTTAATATTAAAAAAAAAATAAAATTAAATAATAAAAAAAAAAATAAAATCACCTAATTCTACAATATAAACACGCTCCTATTTCCGCGCTTACATCCACATTTGTCCAAGTCGGCGAACGTAGCGTGCTCGATCTCACCTAATGCTGAGAGCAAAATGCAGAAGATTGCGACGCTCTTAACAACGAAGCGCGAAACGCAATCTTACACATCAGACCACCGAGACTCGCTCACACGCTGAACATCTTCACCTCGTACACCGATAACGGAAAAGTATAGATGGCTACGCTTCACTGAACGACCCGTCCAACGAGACCTATAGCGCCGTGTAATTTGAACGGCGATGCTCGCTAAACGGCGTGGATGCAGTTCTGAGGGAAACCGCAACGTACAACATCCAGATCCATGGAAACGGTGTTTATATCCTAGATATGGCACCGATTTCATCAACGACGTTTAACGTTAATCAGTGACGCATCCAAGCGCAATTAAACTTAGAATTGTGCATCGGTAAGTAGATGGAACGTTAATTAAAAAAGGCTCAGCGAGTCGGAGAACCGTAGCTACACGTTAGGGCTTGACCTCGATCTTCTTCGAGGTTTCCCATGCGGCGGAATGGTTGGGCTCGGCGAGCGCCCGCAGCATTCCCCCCTTGTCCAGCGCGATCGTGAACGTCACGGTCGGCGCCGAATACACCGGGTGCAGGTACGCCCGCGCGATCTCCACCGTGTCCTTGTAGAGCGCGATGTAGCGGATCGAATGTTCGGCCAGCGAAGGATGCTGCGCACCGGCGCCGACGCTCACCGTGACGGTGAACCAGTCGCCGCGCTTGACCGAGTCGGGCGCGGTGATCTTCGGTGAATGCTTCGCGTCGTAGGTCGAATGCAGGTTGAGATATTCGGGAGTGAATTGCTCGGCCTGCTCACCCGCGGCACGCGCCGCCGTTCCTGCCAGCGCGAGGCACAGGACGACTGCAGCGTCGACGGCAATGCGCGCAACTCGAATGGCAACGATCATTTGGGCGCCTCCGGTTTGTCGATCAGCGTTCGGGCAGGACTTCCCGAACCATTGCCAGCAGCTCGCGCGGGCTGTACGGCTTCGCGAGGTAATTGGTGGCGCCGGCCGCCGACGCCTTTTCCCGATCGCCGGAAAGCGCGAACGATGTGATCACGATGACCGGAATGTGCGCGGTGCGCGGATCCGCCTTCAGGGCGCGCGTCGCGTCGAGGCCGGACATCTTCGGCAGCTGGACGTCCATGAGGATGAGATCCGGCAGCTCCTTCTGGGCCATCGCCACGCCGGACTCGCCGTCCATGGCCTCGATCAGCCGGTAAGTCGTCCGGCTGAGCAGCTGATGCACGATCTTGCGGTTGTACTCGTTGTCCTCGACGTAGAGAATCGTCTGCTCGCTCATGCGTCACCGCCTTTCGTCCGCAAGGGAACGGCAAAGTAGAACACGCATCCACTCCCGATCTCGCTTTCGACCCAGATGCGGCCGCCATGCATCTCCACGAAGCGCTTGGTGATGCTGAGGCCGAGTCCCGTTCCGCCGAATTCGCGCGTCACCGTCGAGTCGACCTGGCGGAATTCCGCGAAGACGTTTTCCAGCTCCTCCTTCGGAATGCCGATCCCGGTATCGGAAACGCGGTAGATCAGCTCGTCATCGACGCACTGAACGCCGATCTCGACCCGTCCCTGCCGCGTGAACTTGAGCGCGTTGCCGGCGAGATTCATGAGGCACTGCGTGATGCGTCCGTTGTCGCCGTAGGCGACCGGCAGGCCGTCGGGCGCGTCGACCGCGAATTCCAGCCCTTTCTCGGCGGCCAGCGAGCGCAGCGAGACGTAGACGATGTCGACGACCTCGCGCGGCGAATACTCCCCCAGCGCGAGCTGCATTCGCCCGGCCTCGATCTTGGAGAGGTCGAGGACATCGTTGATCAGGCGCAACAGGTGCCGCCCGTTCACCTGGATGTCTGCGAGCGGCTCCTTGAGGTCGTCCGGGACGGCGCCGTAGAGCCCGTCGAGCACCATTTCGGTGAATCCGAGGATCGCATTCATCGGCGTGCGCAGCTCGTGGCTCATGTTGGCGAGGAACTCCGACTTCGCCTTGCTGGACTGCTCGAGCTGCAGATTGAGGCGGCCGAGCTCGGCAGCGGCCCTGCGCTGCTCGGTGTCGAACCGATGGAGCTCCTGGCTCATGTGGTTCATCCGGTCCGCCAGCCCGCCGAATTCGTCGCGGTTGGCGACGCTGATGCGGCCGCCGAAGTTTCCCGCCGCCACCTTGTCGAGGAACGCCTGCGCCTCGCGCACGGGAAGGATGAACGACCACGAGATCACGAAGCCGCAAAGGAGCGCGAACAGCACCGCGCTCACGGCGAAGGTGCTGGTGAGGATCAGCGACCGGCGATTCGCCGCGTTGACGTTGTCGCGCAGCCGCGCCATCCGCTCCTGCTGCTCCACGACCAGCCGGCCGACCTGCGCGGTGATCTCGTTGTCGAGCCGCTCCTGGCGGCGCAGCAGCGCACCCGTCACCGTCCCGAGCTTGCCGTCGCGGATCGCATTCGCCATGTCGGCCACGACCGCCATCGCGTCGTCCTGCGACGACCGGATCTGCTCGACCAGCGACTGGTCGGCGGTGCCCGCGGACTCCACCTTCGCGAGCCGGTCATTGAACTGGTTATTCTCGCGCAGGATTTTTGAGATTGCGACCTCGTCCTGCGAAAGCAGGGCCATGTCGGTATAGTGCATCTGCCGCGCGAGCGCGCTCTCGCCCTGCTGCGCGAGGCTGACGAGCTCGTGCGCGTCGTCGAGCTGCTCGCTCTGACGCGTGGCGCTGACAATGGTCTGCAGGCTGACCAGCGCCATCGCGATGAACAGCGTGGTGACGATCAGAAAGGCGGCGAGCAGCTTCGTGTGTACCGACGCGCGGATCCCCGCGACCCATCGCACCAGGAACCGCAGCGGGGTTCGACCGTGGACGCGCTCGGCAAGCTGCTCGAGTCTGATTTCCGGATCTCCCGCCGACGAGAGATTTTCGAGTGAGGATGGCACGTTACTGTCGTCGCTGCGTCTCGCCGCGTCCCGCTGTGTCCTTGTACATCGCCGGTCGAGGCCGTATATTATCCTCGCCCGCTTGGACTATCGACGGTGAGAACACCTCCTCGCATCCTCATCGTCGACGACAACCCGACGAACGTCAAGGTCCTCCAGACCCGCCTCGCGGCCGAAGGCCACGAGGTCATCACCGCGGCCGACGGCGAGGAGGGGCTGGCCGCCGCCCGCCAGCATACGCCCGATCTCATCCTGCTCGACATCATGATGCCGAAGCTGGACGGCTTCGAGGTGTGCCGCCAGCTGCGTGCCGACGCCACGTTCCCGTTCACGCCGATCATCATGGTGACGGCCATGGCCGACTCGAAGGACGTGGTCAGGGGACTCGAGGCCGGCGGCGACGAGTACCTGACGAAACCCGTCGATCACGCGGCGCTGGCCGCGCGAGTGAACTCGATGCTGCGGATCAAGCGCCTGCACGACACGGTCGAGACGCTCGCGGCCGAAGTGAAGGAATGGAACGCCTCGCTCGAGCGGCGCGTGGCCGAGCAGGTGGGCGAGCTCGAGCGCGTCGGCCGGCTGCGGCGCTTCTTCTCGCCGTCGCTCGCGGAGCTGATCGTCAACGGCGGCGCCGACGATCCGCTGAAAAGCCATCGCCGCGAGATCACCGTCGTCTTCCTGGATCTGCGCGGCTTCACCGCCTTCGCCGAGGTCGCCGAGCCTGAGGAGGTGATGGGCGTCCTGCGCGAGTACCACCATGCCACCGGCGAGATCATCGTCCAGCACGAAGGCACGCTCGAGCACTTCACCGGCGACGGCATGACGATTCTGTTCAACGATCCGCTGCCGATCCCGAACCCCGCCGAGCGTGCGGTGCGGATGGCGCTGGCGATCCGCGAGCGCATCGGAGCCATGGCGAAGGACTGGGTCAAGCGCGGCTACGACCTCAGCCTCGGCATCGGCGTCGCGCAGGGCTTCGCGACCATCGGCGCGATCGGATTCGAAGGGCCGCTGGGACTACAGCGCGATCGGAACGGTAACCAACCTCGCGGCGCGCCTGTGCGGCGAAGCGCCCGGCGACCATATCCTCATCTCGCAGCGCGTGTACGCCCTGGTCGACACGCTGATCGACGTCGAGCCGCAGGAATCGCTAGTGCTGAAGGGCTTCCGCCGTCCGGTGCAGGCCTATCGGGTGCGCGGGCTGAAGGCGCCTCCCGCCTGAGCCGGTCTTACCATCCGCCGCTGGAACGCGATAACCTCCACGGGCTGAACGCGGTCCCGACGCGCTCGCGAATTTCGGGCGCACCGGTGATCTCCCATTCGCTGTAGCGCGTGGCGATTTCGCCGCGCTCCGCGACGTATCGCGCGCGCACCCATTTTCCGGTCAGCGCGTCGCGGAACCGGAACGGGTAAAGCGTCAGGGGCTCGGCCCAGGGCTGCAGGAAATCGCGCGGCATCGGGGAAGCCTGCGCCCCCGGGGACGGAGCGAGCAATCGCTACCGCGGCAGCGCACTGCCTCCATTCCCACTATCGCGGCCGGCCATCCCTGACGAAGTCGATCGACGCCTGGAACAGCGGAAGATCGTTTTCGTATTCGGCCGCATTGGCACGGTCGATCTGTATCCATTCCCGGGTGCTTGCCAAGCCCGCCGGCTGAAATGGGACGACATCGCCGCGCGAGAACTGGAGCTCTCTCGCCGCGGCGGCAGGAAGGCGCAGCCCGACGCCGTTGCCGCTGATGCAGGCGAACATCTTGTCTGACACGAAGTAGGCTTCGAGCCCGTTGATGACTCTCGCGCTGACGCCCGGCAGCTTCAGCAACAGGGCGTCGAGCAGAGCCTTGCGGCGCTCGTTGGGGGTATCGGTCGTCATGAGGCTCTCATCCTACCCAAATTCGAGTCGAGTCGACCAACCATCATCATCGTCGATCGGCGAAGGCTTCCGACCAGAGATGCTCTGGCTCGGTGCGGACCGTCGCTGCCCGATCAACGGCCACGTCGCCGCGCCGTGGCGGCGGGAACGCTCTTGGTACGAGCGCGGAATTCGCGCCAGACCAATGCCATCACGACCACGTCGAGCAGCGTCAGCGCAAGCAGGACCATCGAGTGCGTACGGCCGAATCGGTGCAACTCATAGGCCACGAATACTGCGAGCACGAACAGCGCGAGCGGAAACGCCCAAAGCCGCTCGCGGAACAGGCTCACGGCGAGGAAGATTTTCAGGGCCCCGTGCCCGATCAGGTACCCACTCGCAAAATGCTTTGTCTCGACGGAGAAGCTTTCCGCCAGGTGACGGAGCGCCATGGCCAGCCAGTCGTCGGGCTCCTCGGCCAGCTCGTGTTGGGTGATCAAGATGACCAGCCGATTCAAGGCATCCGGGCTGACCAGCACGAGCAGCGCTCCGCCGATGGTTTCAAGGATGCCATCGATCCCCTTGATCAGGACCGCCACCTGAAAGAGGCGGTGCAGAGTTCCGTTTTTCGTCCGATCGCCCATTGGCGCGTAGCTTGCCAGAACTCACACCCGCACTCCAGCGCGAAGGGAAGCCAGAATCCCGTACCACTAGATGACTCGGTCTAAACTACGGGCTGATGCTTCGCGCGTTGTCGCTGCAGTTTCTTACGCTCCTCTGCGACGCGGCGGTCCAGGTCGTGGATTGCGAGTAGACGTCAATGGAAGCCGAACAATTCCGCCTCTGCCCGCCAACCTTCGCCGACCGGTACGCCAATGCCGCGTGGAGCGCCCGCCATACGAGATACACGCTCACCTACAAGTTCGAAGCGCCGTCGAGAAAGCCGGTGGTGCAGTTTCCGTCATCGTTGCCGTACGACGGGCAGCCCCTGCCCGCTTCCACCGCCGAGAATTGGGACCGCCTGGCGGCAGCCGACGCGATGTGGACCGTACTGAGCGATTCGTCCAAATTCGGCGGGAAATGGAATGCCGAGGATTTCTTCGCGACCGGCGCAACGATCGTCGAGAGGATAAGCGCATTCGAGGAACGCGGATTTCACATTCCGAGAGGCGTCGCGATCGATTTTGGATGCGGCCTGGGGCGGGTGTCCCGTTGGCTCGCGAAATGCTTTTCTCACGTGGTCGGCGTCGACATTTCTCCCAAGATGCTGGAGTTGGCCAGGGCCTCACAACGCGCAACTGCCGTCGATCACCTATGTGCTGGGCAACGAATCGAACATTCCCCTCGCAACGTCGTCGGCCGATTTCGTCTTCAGCGTGATCGCATTGCAGCACATTTCGCGGCTCTTGCAAGAGCTCTACCTGCGTGAGTTCGCGCGTCTGTTGCGGCCGGGCGGTTACGCCTGCTTTCAACTGCCGTCGCACCCGATCTACGTGAAGGAAACGGACTTCCAGACCATCTTCAACACGCCCTCGGGACCGTCCGCCATCGCGATCCATACGTTCCCGCGCGCAGCCGTCGAGGCGTTATTGCAGGGTATCGATTGTGAAGTCCTGAGCGTGCAGGACGACGAGAGCTGCGGCCCCGGCATCAAGAGCTTCTTCTATCTGGCGCGCAAGCGCTGAGCGGCGGAAAGAACGACGGCCCCGCGGGGGGCCGTCATTCCTGTTGCTGGTTGAGACTGCGACGCGGGCTACGGCTTCGGTCTTGCCTTTCGACCCGGCGCCAGGGACGGGATGAATCCTGATACGCGGCACTGCCATGCGTCGATCCGCTTGCCACCTTCGTAGCGGGTCAGGTTGCACGTGATGATTTCCCCCGTCGCGGCCAATCCGGCCAGCCGCTGGCGAACCGTTGCGAGCGGAACGCCCATCTCCTTGGCAATCTCCAAGTCCAGCCGCTGACCGTATTTCTTCAAGCACTGCAGGACCTCGACCACGGCTCGCACCTTTGCAAAAGGGGATAGTTTACCACTGTTGGCGTACCGATACCCTCGCAATCTTCATGGTCTTCGCCTTGGGTAGCGTGCGAGAAATGGGTTTGCGATGCTGACCCTGAGCAATGGTGGGATTATCGAGCAGGTGTACGACATCGGTAACACAACACCGACCGACCTCTGACATTAGCCGCCCCGGGAACGGCGGGTCGGCTGTTTCCGGGCAACACGCAATACTGCTTCGGGTGTTAGGGGACGCTGCTTCTCAGTTCACAGGAACTCCTCGCGCCCGATTGGAAGAATCGATCGAGTCTGGTATCGCCTTCAGCGGCATCAAGGTCCGGATGTCAGCATCGGGCCCGCAAGGGATGGACAAGAGAAGGGGCGGTTCGGATTCGAACCGCCCCTGGCACTTCTTGCTGGACGGTCCCTGGAGGGACGTCGATCTTCTTCGGTCGGTTACCCGGCCTTTTCAACCTTGAGGTTGCTCTTCACGGACTTCACGCCTTCGGTGTTACGGGCAATCGTGATCGCCCGCTCCGCCTCGCTTTGGCTCTTGACCGTGCCAGACATCCAGACGACGCCGTTCTGGTCGGTGTCGACCTTGATGTCCTTCAGACTCGCCAAGTTCTCCGCGGCGAGCCTCGTCTTGATCTTCGTCGTAATGGCCGAATCCTGGACGAAATTGGCGGGGTTCGCCCGGTCCTTGTCCATGTTGGTGTCTTCCGCGTACGACGCGACGGGCACCAGGGCAGCACCGATCACGAAGCAAGCTGTTGCAAGTTTGTACCTCATCTTTGGTCTCCTTCTCTGGTTGACCAAAGGAAATGATAGGCATGGCAGCTCTCCGTGTACGTCAGGCGCGCACGCGTCGCACTGTAGGAACGGAGGAGGAGCCGCCCGTTGCGCGGCTTCCGATGCGCCAAGCCCCGAAAAAAACGGGCGGAGTAGATGTCGGCCCGACGTAGCCACGCAAGACCCGCGTGCACAATGGCGTGAAAAGAAGAACGGCCCCGCATAGGGGCCGTCATTCTTGCTGATGGTGGAGGTGGCAGAATCGAATTCTTGCAGTTCTCAGGGCAAATCGCCGCTCCATCCCTCGATCTTGCCCTTACCACCATTCTTACCGCTTTCCGATAGAGTTTGCCGGATCCAGGCGTGCCACGGACAGCGGAACCGAACCCGAAGCGCTCCAAGGGCCGGACCTACGCCAACGCGTTCTGGCTAAGCGAAAGCCGCTAGGTCGCGACGCGCTTTCCGCCGTCGCTCGAGCGGCGATGCAGGCAGCGACGAAAATGCATGTCGATCGGCCCCGCGCTAAAGAAAGCTGCCCGCCTATGGAGGGCTGAATGTCTGGCGGTGCGACGCTACTTCGTGCGTGCGTGGGACATCGAATCGGATTCGGAGGTCAACGCGATTTTGACGGGACAATATCATTGGACGCAAGGGCTAACTGCTTTCGGAGGAATGCATGCCCATGGTCCGCTTCCCGGCTTTCATGCCAGATCAATTTGATCGGCACCGCGGCAGTGCGCGGCCCCACCGACAATGCCCTGAGGCCGAAGCGTTCACGGGCGAATTTCAGCATGCTTCGCGGTATCAGTCCGAGCAGGTCCGACTGGCCAGCCACCATGAATACCTCGAGGATCTCCGAGACTTCCAACGCGCGGTTCAGCTTCAATCGCGACCATTCCTGTAGCCCCGGCACCGGATTCTCTCCTTCGATCCGCGGCCGCAGGCTCACGAATGACGCGTTCCTCAAATCCTTGATCGTGCGAATCCGCCGCAACGCGGGGTGCCCATGCCGGGCAACCGCCAGAAGGGCATCCTCGAACAACGTTACCTCATGGAATCCGCTCCCCTTTGGGACGAGCCAATCCACCGCCACGTCCATCCGTCCCTCGCGCAATCCACGATCGAGCTCGATTGGTCGCGAGCGGGTGCTGAAGGCCACCGCAACGCCGGGTGCGGTACCGGCGAGGCGCTCCTGCAGCCGCACCGCGATCATCGGCCCGAGCGGATGCGCAACGCTGATCACAAATTTGCGCTCCGACGTCCGGGGATCGAAGGACCTTCGTTCCGCCACGGCTTCACGAACAGCGCCAAGTGCGCCCCGCAGGTTCGCGTAGATCATGTCGGCTACCGGTGTCGGCATGACGCCCTTCGACTGCCGGATGAAGAGCGGGTCCCGGAATGCGCCGCGCAACCGTGTCATGGCGTGACTCACCGCCGGTTGGGTCATCGCAAGCCGTTGCGCGGCTCGCGACAGGCTGCCCTCCTCGTACACGGCTTCGAGCACGGGGAGCAGGTTGAGATCGATGCTTCGCAGGTTGAGCACGGTGCATATCATATATGCAATATATTCAGTTGCAAGCATATTTCGCCGACACTAGAATGCCGGCGCTCGCGATTTCCGTGCGTCGACGGAACGCCGCGTCGGGCGCTGCCGGATCGGGCTTCGCCACTAAAGGGAGGCCCCCGCTTGGCATTGCTCGACTACAGAAAGCTGTGTCCGAATTCCGGGCGTCCGCTCGGGAGCGACGAACGTGCGCGGCTGCGCGCCATGGCGGGCACCCCGGGCCGGGTCGGTGAACTTCGATGCGACGCCTGCGGCCGCACCGTCACGGCACAACCGGATCCGGGCACCCGGAGGTTTCTGGTCTATCCGATGCATATCAGGACCGAAGGCTGTTAGCGACCAACGTGCGGAGTTGATGGAAATGAAACTCTTCAAATGCCATGCCGGGATGCCGCTGACCGCGCATGAGCGTACGCACGTGGTCAAGACGTACCTGGTAGTCGCCGATGGCTGGGAGTCCGCGCGCGCCCGCGTAAGTAACGAAGAGCCCGGCGCCGAACTCGTGACGATACCCACCGAGACATCGCTCCTGCAGCTGACCGCGGTCAACTCGATGAGCAAGCGGGAGTTCGCCGATTTGCGTTCCGCCTGTTCGTGGCGGGAACTGCGCGCGCCCATCGTTGCGGGCGCGGTTCCCCAGGATGGCGAACGGAACCTCTCTACCGGTGGCTTCGGCGCAAAAGCCGAGCGCGAGGCGATTTTTCAGCTCGAGGACCGCATTGCAGCGGCGATCGAGCGCTCGCGCGCTGGGGAGCACGACGGAAATGAAGTGGGTGGGGGAGAATTCGTCATCTATTGCTACGGGCCAAACGCGAACGTTCTCTATGAAACAATTGAGTCTGCGCTTCGCGGCTCGCCATTGAGCAAAGGTGCGGTCGTTCTTATTCGCTATGGCAAGCCCGGCGCGTGCCAGCGCGAGGTGAAGCTATGAGGCCTAACCCGGCGTTCAAGCGGACCTAGCACAAAGTGGACAGTTGCGGGGCGGGGTGTGGACCGCTGTCCGTCTTGATCCCAGTCGACGGAGTCGTATGGTGGGAATCCGGGGCGGTTCACCTCGTCGCGATCTGGACCGTTGCCGCCACGACGCCTCCACGGTGCACGCGGGCCTTCAGCTTACTCGCCAATCGCGTTTGCATAGCCCAACACCATCTCCCGATGCGCTTTGATCTCAGCGTCAGGAAGCCGCGGCTCGGAAACATACAACTCGTAGGACTTCTTGTCTGTGGTCCACACCAAATTCCATAGTCCCTCGCTCGACTGCGGCGCGCGAGCAAGAGCCAGCACCGCCGGCGTGCCCCGTACTTGCTCAGTTATGAACTCACTGAACTGATGGATACCGCCGCCAGACGCCTTGTAGTCCCACTCTGTCAGCATCACCAGCCTGCCCCGGTCGTCGCGCCACAGACGGTTGACCCGGTGCGTCTCTGGTCCGTCGAGTACGTAACCAAGGAATCGCCACCGCGCAAACGCTGTGACCCGGTCCATCGGCACATCGTCAGGACCCTCGGGTACCGCCAAGCTCAGCGCCTTATCGAGGAGATGAACGTGTGCGTCCGTGGTCTGTACGACGCGTACGCCATCGGCGGTGACGTGCTGGTTTTGCGTCAGGATGCGCTGCGTTTCCTTGGGCAACGCGGCCAGGGGTGTCGTGATCACTTCGCCAGCTTTCGGCGTCGGCACCGCCCTCACGAAGTCCGGCGGCGGTGGCGTTTGCGCGATGGCCAGCGGGACCGCGGCAACGAGTAGCAAAAACGACTTACGCATGAGTATCTCCGTTGTTGCCATTCGAAGTCCCACTGCGTCACGTTGCAGTCGCGGGCGAGGCTCTTGCCAAGCGACTGCGTGATCAGGGTCAGCGGGTTGTAGAAATAGCGGCTGCCCTCGACTCGGTAGCCGGCAATGGATTTGGCTACTGGTATTGTGAACGTAATCAATGTCGCGACCAAAAATGACAGGTTCGGAGTCGAGCCGACGAGCGGTCATGCGCGCCATGAAGAGGATCCCGTTCGCTCGCTGTGGGACGGACTAGGGCGATTTGCGTGAGTCCGTGAACTGCCTAGAGAAGGGGGCGGCCTTACGCTGTACTGCAGGAGGCCGATAATGGAATGCGCTTTTCGTGGCGGAATGGAAAGAAAAACGGCCCCGCGTGGGGGCCGTCATTCTTGCTGATGGTGGAGGTGGCGAGAATCGAACTCGCGTCCGGAAGCACTCGACAGTCAGGACTACATGCTTAGTCTCGTCATTTGGCTCTCGCCCCATCACCGCCGGCGGACAGGCTGCGACAGGACCAGTCACCTTGATTTAACGCCTCGGCCAAGTGACCCGGACGGACGCGATCGCTCAGAATGTCCTCGCTGTGACAGTTACATCACCCGGGCTGAGCGCCGCCCGGTGCGAGGTCCGGCGGGATTAAGCCGCCAGAGCGTAGTTTGAGTCGTTCGCAGTTAAGTTTGCGATTGCTCGAGTTTAACGAGGACAAGCGCCTCGGCATGCCCCAAGCTGCGTTGCAACCCCCGTCGAAACCAGTTCACCCCCGGTGTTCGATGGCACTGCGGCCGCGCTGGAACGCCGGAATCGGACGAACGCATTCCGGCACGGCGAATTCTACCAGAGACGACCCTTGCCCTCTGAACAGCCCGGAGCCGGGCGTCGTCGCCCATATTAACTTGGGGACGTTTGACCGCATCTCAATGGCGCGGTTCACGCCATGACGTCGGGATCGAGATCGCGCTCGAGGCGCGCGATGTTGTCCTTCAGCAGCAGTTTTCGCCGCTTCAGCCGGGTGATCTGCAGCTGGTCGTGCGTGGGATCCCCGGCGAGGCGCTGGATCGCGGCGTCGAGGTCACGATGCTCCTGCTTCAGCTCGACCAGCCGCACCATCAGCCCGACACGCGTCGCGTTTCCGATGTCATCCATGGCGATTAGGGCCTGTTCACGCTATGCCCGCCCCGCTCCGCGCTCAATCGGTCCCGGCGGGCACCGGCACCGCTCTTCTGCCCAGCCGGCTCGTCACCAGGATGCCGGTCAGGATCAGCGCGATTCCAGCGACATGATACGGCGCAAGTCGCTCGCCGAGAAAGAGCCATGCCAGCACCACGCCGAACACGGGCATCAGGTGGACGAACAGGCCAGCCACGCTGGCGCCTACTTCGGCGACCCCCCGGTTCCAGAAGATGTAGGCGATCACCGACGAGAAGAGCGCGACCGAGAACAGCGCCGCGAAATTGACGAGGCTCGGCGTCATGCGTCGCCCGAACGCGAGCTCGCCCAGGAAAAAGGGCAGCATGCACAGATCGCCGACCACCATCAGCACGAACAGGAAGGTCAGCATGTGCAGTCCCGCCGGGCGCCAGCGCAGGCAGACGGTGTAGCTCGACCACATCGCCATCGACAGGATGACGAGCAGATCGCCGCCGTTCAGGCGAAACGCAGTCAGCGTTGCAACGTCGCCGCGCGAGAGAATCGTGAACACGCCGGCGAGCGACACGCCGACGCCGGCGAGCTGCATCCGCGTCAGGCGCTCGCGCAGGAAGATCCACGAAATGGTGATGATCATCACCGGGATGAACGAATTGAGGATCACGCCGTTGGTCGCGGTCGTGTAGTTGAGGCCCATGTACGCGAGCGCGTTGTGCGAGCCGACGCCGATGGCGCCGAGGAACAGCAGGACCTTCCAGTGGGGTCGCAGCTTCGGCCAGTCGCGGATGACGTGCCGGATGGCGAACGGCGCGAGGATCATGATCGCGAACAGCCATCGCAGGAAGGTCATTGCCATCGGCGGAATTTCCGGCGCCAGTCCGCGGCCGACGATCCAGTTGCCGGCCCAGAACAGCGGTACCAGCGTCAACATCAGATAGGGCGTCGCGCCGACATGCGCGGCGGATTTGGCAGTCGGCGGCACGCGGCGATTATCGCACGCATCGCAATTCGATCGCCCCGCCGGTCCCCCCGCGTTTCATTCCCGGACGACATCGGCGAGCCCGCGGGCACCACGTATAATCCGCACTCGATTTGCAGTCACACGTGCCACCGGTCTCGCCTGACGCCGGGCCGGCGGCTGCATCGCCCGGCAGGGCAAGCGCCCCGCCGTCCGATGCACGCAGCAACGCTGCCGCCGCGCCCGCGACTCCCGACATCGCAGCGACCCTCTCGATGCTCGCCGCGCTGCCCGCGCTCGCGCCGGATTTGCCGGCGCCGGGCCGCAGGCTCCAGGCGCGGCCGCTTCCCGGATCCTCCGACGCACTGGCAATCGCGCAGATCGCCGTGCGATGCATGCAGCGCAAGCAGCTCCTCGCCGTGGTCAGCGCCGATGCGCTCTCGGCGCAGCGTCTCGCCGACGAGATCCCCTGGTTCGCGCCGGGCGTCAGGGTCGCGCTGCTGCCGGACTGGGAAACGCTCCCCTACGACCAGTTCTCGCCGCACCACGACCTCGTGTCCGAGCGCCTCGCGACGCTCTACCGCGTCTCGCGCGGCGAGTGCGACGTGCTGGTTGTCGCCGCGACGACGGCGCTCTATCGCCTCGCCCCGCCTTCGTATCTCGCCGCGTTCACGTTCTTTCTCGAGCAGGGCACGCGCCTTGACGCCGACGCGCTCCGCGCGCAGCTGGCGCTCGCCGGCTACCAGCACGTCACGCAGGTCGTGTCGCCGGGCGAATTCAGCATCCGCGGCGGGCTGATCGACCTCTTTCCGATGGGCAGCACGCTGCCCTTCCGCCTCGATCTCTTCGGCAACGACATCGAGAGCATCAAGACCTTCGACGTCGACACGCAGCGCACGCTCTATCCGGTGCCGAACGTGCGCCTGCTCCCCGCGCGCGAATTCCCGCTCGACGACGCCGGACGCACGCGCTTTCGCGGACGCTATCGCGAGGTGTTCGAGGGCGACCCGTCGCGCTCGGCGTTGTACAAGGACGTGAGCAACGGCATCGCGCCCGGCGGCATCGAGTACTACCTGCCCCTGTTCTTCGAGGCGACCGCAACGCTGGCCGACTACCTGCCACAGGATGCCGCGGTCGCGCTGCACGGCGACGTGCCCGGCGCCATCGCGCGCTTCTGGCAGGACACCGAATCGCGCTACCGCTTGCTGCGTGGCGACAAGGCGCGCCCGCTGCTGCCGCCGACCGAAGTGTTCCTGCCCGACGACGCGTTCAACGGGATGGTGAAGCCGTTCGCTCGCATCGACCTGCCTGCGCCGGATCCGGAGGCCGAGGCTGCCGGCGGACCTGCCGTGCCGCTGCCGCCGGTGCGCGTCGACCGGCGCGCCGACGACCCGCTGTCGGCGCTGAAGCGCTTTCTCGCGGGCGCCGTCGGAACGCGCGTGCTGATCTGCGCGGAGAGCGCTGGCCGGCGCGAGACGATGCACCAGTATTTCGCCGAGTACGGGCTCGCGCTGCCGCAGGTCGACGACTGGACCGCCTTTCTCGGCGACTCCTCGCCGCTCGCGCTGGGCGTCTCTCCGCTGCACGCCGGGTTCGCATGGCCCGATGCCCATCTCGCACTCGTCACCGAGGCCGAGCTCTATGGCGGCGTGGTGCGCGGCGGGCGGCGCGACGGCGCGCGCCGCTCGAACGTCGACGCGATGCTGCGCGACCTCACGGAGCTTCGCATCGGCGATCCGGTCGTCCACGAGCAGCACGGCATCGGGCGCTACCTCGGCCTCGCCGCGATGGATCTCGGCGAGGGCCCGACCGAATTCCTGCAGCTCGTCTACGCTAACGACGCGAAGCTCTATGTGCCGGTGTCGAACCTGCACGTCATCGCGCGCTACAGCGGCGCCTCGCCCGAGGCGGCGCCGCTGCACGAGCTCGGCAGCGGCCAATGGGAGAAGGCCAAGCGCCGCGCCGCGCGGCAGGCGCACGACACGGCGGCGGAGCTGCTCAACCTCTACGCGCAGCGCGCGGCACGCACGGGCCACGCGTTCACGTTCACGCCGCACGACTACGAGGCGTTCGCCGACGGCTTCCCGTTCGAGGAGACCGCCGACCAGCAGGCGGCGATCGAGGCAGTGATCACCGACCTCACCGCCGGCCGGCCGATGGACCGGCTCGTCTGCGGCGACGTCGGCTTCGGCAAGACCGAGGTCGCGCTGCGCGCCGCGTTCGTGGCGTTGGCCGACGGCAAGCAGGTCGCCGTGCTGGTGCCCACGACGCTGCTGGCCGAGCAGCATTTCAAGGTGTTCAAGGACCGCTTCGCCGAGATGCCGGTCAAGCTCGCCGAGCTTTCGCGCTTCCGCTCGACGAAGGAAGTGAAGGCGGCGCTGGAGGGCCTCGCCGCAGGGACGATCGACCTCGTCATCGGCACGCACAAGCTGATCCAGGCCGACGTGATCTTCAAGAATCTGGGCCTCGTCATCATCGACGAGGAGCATCGCTTCGGCGTGCGCCAGAAGGAGCAGCTGAAGCGCATGCGCGCCGAGGTCGACGTGCTGACGCTGACCGCCACGCCGATCCCGCGCACGCTGGCGATGTCGCTCGAGGGCATCCGCGACTTCTCGGTGATCGCCACGGCGCCGCAGCGGCGGCTCTCGATCAAGACCTTCGTCGCGCAGTACTCGCGCGGCATCGTCCGCGAAGCCGCGCTGCGCGAGCTGAAGCGCGGCGGGCAGATCTATTTCCTGCACAACGACATCGACACGATCGCGACGACCGCGGAGCGCCTGGCGGACCTGCTGCCGGAGGCGCGGATCATGGTGGCGCACGGCCAGATGGCCGAGCGCGACCTCGAGCACGCGATGCGCGAGTTCTACGCGCAGCGCGTCAACCTGCTCGTCTGCTCGACCATCATCGAGACCGGCATCGACGTGCCGACGGCGAACACGATCATCATCGAGCGCGCCGACCGCTTCGGGCTCGCGCAGCTGCACCAGCTGCGCGGCCGCGTCGGCCGCTCGCACCACCAGGCCTACGCGTACCTGCTGACGCCGCCCGAGGAATCGCTCACGGGGCAGGCGAAGAAGCGGCTCGAGGCGATTCAGATGATGGAGGACCTGGGCTCGGGCTTTTATCTCGCGATGCACGACCTCGAGATCCGGGGTGCGGGCGAAGTGCTCGGCGAATCGCAATCGGGCGAAATGCAGGAGATCGGATTCCAGCTCTACGCCGACATGCTGCGGGTCGCGGTGAAGGCGTTGAAGGCCGGCCGCGTGCCTGACCTGTCGGCGCCGCTCGGCGTGACCACCGAGATCAACCTTCACGTCCCGGCGCTGCTGCCCGAGGCCTATTGCAACGACGTGCACGAGCGGCTCGTTCTCTACAAGCGGCTCGCCAATTGCGACAGCCCGGAGGAACTGGAAGCGATGCAGGAGGAGCTCGTCGACCGCTTCGGCCGCCCGCCCGAGCCCGCGCAGGCGCTGCTCGCATGCCATCGGCTGCGCCTCGCCGCGCGACCCAAGGGCGTGGTGAAGATCGACGCCGGGCCCGAGCGCAGCACGCTCCAGTTCGAGAAGGAGCCCCCGTTCGACGCCGCTGCGCTCATCCAGCTCGTCCAGCGCGATGGGCGCGTCCGCTTCGCGGGACCGGATCGCGTGCGCATCGAGCGCGCGGCGCCGACGCTTCCCGAGCGCGTCGCGCTGATCCTGGAGTTTCTCGGCCGGCTGGCCTGAATCCGGCGTCGCGCCACGGCGCGGCCCCGAGGCCGCCTCACCCGTGGCGGCGCTGCTCGACGTCGTCCCGCGCGGACTGGTAGACGCACACGCGATTGCGCCCCGCGCCCTTTGCCCGGTAACAGCACGCATCGGCGGCGCCGATGACCTCCGACACCGAGAATCCGGCCTCGGTGATCGGGACGAGACCGATGCTGACCCCGAGGTCGAAGCGCCGGTCCTGCGCCTCGAAGCGGAAATCCGCCACTGCCGCCCGAAGCGTTTCGGCGATGCGCAGCGCGCTCTCCGGCGGGCAGTTCTCCAGCAGCACGCCGAATTCGTCTCCGCCCAGTCGGGCGAGCGTGTCGCCTTCGCGAAGCTTTCGCAGCAGCACCGCGCCGATTTCGCGCAGCAGCGCATCGCCCGCCGCGTGGCCCGACGTGTCGTTGACCTCCTTGAACCGGTCGAGGTCGAGGAAGAGCACCGCGTGTCGCCGGTCGAGCGCCGCCGCATCGGACAGCGCGCGGGCGATGCGATGCTCGAACTCGCGGCGGTTGGGAAGGCCGGTGAGCGCGTCGTGACGCGCCTGATGCGACAGCTGCGCCGTGAAGCGGCGGTCGTCGGTGACGTCGTGGAACACGAACACCGCGCCGATGATTGCGCCGTCGCGATCGCGGATCGGGGCGGCGGACGCGTCCACGTCGACGGCAGAGCCGTCGCGCCGCAAGAGGACCGTGTTCCCGCTCCACTCGACCGTCGCCTCCTCGCGCAGCAGCGTCGCCATCGGGTCGATGCCGCCCCGCCCGGCGGTGTCTTCGACGATCCGAAACACGGTGCCGAGGGGCTCGCCGATGGCTTCGTCGCCCCGCCAGCCGGTGAGCGATTGCGCTGCCGTGTTCAGCGTCTCGACGCGGCCATCGAGGTCGGTGGCGATCACGCCTTCCGCGATCGACCGAAGCGTGACTTGCGCGCGATCGCGCTCGGCGAACAGCTGCGCCTCGAGGTTTTCGCTCGCTCGGAGCATCCTGCGTGACATGGCGGCGCCGAGGATGACCAGCAGCATCGCAGTCAACACCAGCGCGACCTCGAGGATGGTCTGCGTGCGCCGCGACGCCTCGCCCAGCGTGCTGGAGAAGGCCTCCTCGAGCGGCGTGAGGCGTCGGTTCACGTCATCGATGTGAACGAGGATCGGGCCGAGCTCCTCCAGCCGTGTTTCGCCGGCGCCGATGCGGGCATGCAGTTCGGCGGCCGCGTCGTTGAGCTCGGCGATGTGCGCATCGGCCTCCGCCCAGATCGCGATCGCGCCGTGCATGAAGCTCACGTCACGGAACCGCCGGAACAGCATGATCATCCCGTCGACGTCGGCGGGATCGTTCTTGCCCGCGAGGAAACCTTCGCGCGCGACGGCGAGATCGGGGTCCGGCCGCTCGAGCTCCAGTCGGGCACGATGGTCGCCCATCGGCACGGCGATCTCCGCGCGATAGGTGGCATAGTCCGCCTCGGCATGCGATTGCGCGTAGCGGAAGAGGCTGTAGACGGCCTCCTTCTGCGCCTTCGACCACAGCGACTCTCCGCCGACATAGGCGCGGCTCGCCGACACGATCTTGAGGCTCTCGCTCGCGAGGAGGACCAGGAGCACGACGATGAGCAGGAATGGCCATGTGACCCGAAGGAGACGCTGGCTCCCCGAGGCGTATGGCGTTTTTTCCCGTGGCTCGGTCATGGTTTCCCCGCGCCGCTACCCCTGCGCCGGCGTAACTATATCGCTAGCGTAACTCAACCCGGCGCCGGGCGACCCCACGATCGTCGGCGCGTTGCACCGCGCAGCCGCGGAAATCGCGCCTGCGGCGGATGCTAGGATGCGCTTGCGCCCGGCACGCGCATGATCCGAACGGCGCGTCGATCGGGCGCCCGACACGCGCTCCGTCCAGAGATGCCCCACAACGAATTTCCCCCGCAGCTGCACGTCTTCGTACGCGATTGGCTCTCGGCGAACAACATCCTGCTGAAGAGTCGCGACGGGAACGTCCTGATCGACACTGGCTACGTCCGCCATGCGCCGCTGACGCTCGCGCTGTTGAATTCGCCGCGCGGGTTGGGCGACGAGCCGCTCGCGTGGATCGCCAACACCCACTGCCACGCGGATCACATCGGCGGCAACGCCGTGATCGCGCACATGTACAAGTGCCCGATCGCCGTGCCGCAGCACGAAGTGCCGCTCATCGAGCGCTGGGACGGCAAGGCACTTCTCTACGATTACTGCGACCAGCAGCGCCGACCGGTTCACCGTCGACGCGGCGATCGTCCCCGGATCGTCGCGCATCTGGGGGGATCTCGAGTGGCGCGCGCTCGCGGCGCCCGGCCACGCGATGGGCGGGCTCGTCTTCTACAACCCCGAGCACCGGATCCTGATTTCCGGAGACGCGCTGTGGGAGAACGGCTTCGGCTTCGTGATGCCGCGCGAGGTCGATCCCGCCGCGCTTCCTGCGACGCGGGCCACCCTCGATATGCTGGCCAACCTCGACGTCCGCGTCGTCATCCCGGGGCACGGCGAGCCGTTCACCGACGTCGCCGCGGCGATCGATCGGGCGCGAGGGCGTCTCGAGGCGTTCGAGGCCGACAGCCTGCGCGTCGCGCGGCACGCGCTCAAGGTGAACTTCGCGTTCGTGCTGCTCGACAAGCAGAGCATGCCGCTCGCGGAGCTTCCCCTCTATCTTGATCGGATCGGCCTCTACCGCGACTTCAACGCGCAATTCTTCCGCGTAGCCCCGTCCGCGTTGGCGGATATGCTCGTCGGCGAGCTCGAAAGGGCGGGCGCGGTGCGGCGCGAAAACGGACTCGTCGTGCCGGTCGCCGCGGAGGCGGGCTGATCTCCCGCTAGGGCGCGAGCTGCGCGACGAAGCTCCGCACGCCGCCCAGCAGCATCTCGACCGCGAGCGCCGTCAGCACGAGCCCCATCAGGCGCTCCATCGCGATCACCGCGCGCTCGCCGAGAATGCGCTGGATGCCGTGCGCGCCGAGCAGGACGAGCGTCGTCGCCCCCATCGCGACCGTCAGCGCGAGCATCCACACGCCGAGCTTCGAAGGCTCGCGCGAGGCGAGCAGCATCACCGTGGCCAGAGCGGATGGCCCGGCGATCATCGGCACGGCGAGCGGAACGAGCATCGGCTCGCCGGTCTGCGGGTCGCCGAACACGCCTTCGGCGCGCGGGAAGACCATCCGAAGCGCGATCAGGAACAGGATGATCCCGCCCGCGATCGACAGCGACTCGTCGGACAGGTGCAGCCACTCGAGGAACTTGCGGCCGCCCACCATGAACCCCAGCAGGATGACGTAGGCGAACAGGCATTCGCGCAGGATGACGACCTTGCGCCGCGCCGGCGCCACGGCTGTCATCGCCGAAACCACCAGCGGTACGTTGCCGAACGGGTCGACGACGAGCAGCAGGAGGATCGCGGCGGAAAAGAGCTCGGCGGCGTTCATCGGGTTCGGGCGCACCCTGTCGGCGCGCGCCGCAGTATATCGCGGGGGCGTTCGGCGCCCAGCGGCCGGGTGGCATAATCGCGCGCTCGAACCTGTCCCCGGAGGCCCCAAAAAATGCAGCCCTTTCGACCCACCCTGCTCCCGGCCGCCGCCGCGATTCTCGCGCTGACGGCCACGTTCGCGCTGGCCCAGACGAAGCCGCCCGCGGCGCCCGTCAAGGACGTCGTCGACACGCATTTCGGCGTCGAGGTGCACGACCCGTATCGCTACATGGAGGACATGAAGAACCCGGACGTCGTCAAATGGATGAAGGCGCAGGCCGACTTCACGAACGGCGTGCTCGGCAGGATTCCGCAGCGCGCGACGGTCCTGTCGGAGGTCCAGAAATACGGTGATTCGGCGACCGCGCGCGTCTACGGCATCCAGGTCAACGGCGATCACTTCTATTACTACAAGCGCCTCGCGAACGAGACCATCCCGAAGCTTTACGTGCGCAAGGGGGTCGGCGGGACCGAGCGGCTGATGGTCGACCCGGAGGCGCTGCAGGGCAAGTCGGACAAGCATTTCGCGATCGACTGGTTCTCCCCGTCCCTCGACAACAAGTACCTCGCGTACGGGCTGTCCGAGGGCGGCTCGGAGCAGTCGGTGCTGCACGTGAAGGAGCTCGCGACCGGCAAGGAAACGGGCGATCTCATCGACCGGACGAACTACGGGCCTCCCGGCTGGACCGGCGACAACCGGCTGCTCTACAACCGGCTGCAGAAGCTCGCATCGGATTCGCCGCCGGACGCCAAGTACGTCAACAGCCGCGTGTATCTGCACACGCTCGGCACCGATCCCGAGAAGGATGTCGCGATTCTCGGCGCGGGCGTGAC
Organism: uncultured beta proteobacterium; assembly: GCA_963846855.1. Classification (GTDB taxonomy): domain Bacteria; phylum Pseudomonadota; class Gammaproteobacteria; order Burkholderiales; family Casimicrobiaceae; genus CAIWHR01. Next base: position 350,442 of record CAWJXK010000008.1, on the reverse strand, counting down.
GCCGGGCCTCACAATGCAGCCCGTCGAATTCCCGCTCGCCGGCACGACGCCCGGATCCCGCCACGCGATCGGCGTTGTCATCAACGGCGTCCAGCGCGAGATCAGGGTCTACACGGCGACGCTCGCCTCGCTCGGCGCCGGGAAGCCTGACTGGAAGAAGGTCGTCGACGCGAGCGACGACGTGACCGACCTGACGCAGATCGGCGACAGCCTGTTCGTGCTGACGCACAAGGGCGCGTCGCGCTTCAAGGTGCTGAGGGTCGACCTCAATTCGCCCGATCTCGCCAAGGCGGAAGTCGTCGTTCCGGCAAGCGAGTCGGTGATCACCGGGCTCTCGGCAGCCAAGGACGCGCTCTACGTGCGCAGGATGAACGGGTCGACCAGCGATCTCGTCCGTGTGGCGTATTCGGGCGGCGCGAAGCCGGTCGCCGTCAAGCTGCCGTTCGACGCCGACATCCCGTCGATCGCGACCGACGTCCGCGTACCCGGCGTGATCTATGGCGCCAGCGCGTGGACCCGCTTCGGCGGCTTCTACTCCTACGATCCGCAGACCGGCAAGGTGACGGACACCCATCTGCAGCCGCAGGGGCCGTACGACAACCCGGCCGATCTCGTCGCGACGGAAGTCAAGGTCGCGTCGCACGACGGCACGCTGGTCCCGCTGTCGATCGTCCACATGAAGGGACTGAAGCTCGACGGGACCAATCCGACGATCCTCTACGGCTACGGCGCGTATGGAATCTCGACGACCCCTTATTTTCGTCCGACGTGGCTGCCGTGGTTCCAGCGCGGCGGCGTCATCGCCTATGCGCACGTGCGCGGCGGCGGCGAGTACGGGCAGGACTGGTACAAGGCCGGCTACCAGGCCACGAAGCCGAACACGTGGAAGGACGCCATCGCCTGCGCCGAATGGCTGGTCGAGCACAAGTACACGTCGACGCCGAAGATGTCGATCATGGGCGGCAGCGCCGGCGGCATCTTCGTCGGTCGCGCGATCACCGAGCGCCCCGGCCTCTTCGGCGCCGCGATCGACGCCGTTCCCGCATCGGATTTCCTGCGCGCCGAATTCTCGGCCAACGGCATCACCAACATCCCGGAATTCGGGACGGTGAAGACCGAGGCGGGCTTCAAGGCGCTCTACGCGATGAGCCCGTATCACTGGATCAAGGACGGCACCGCGTACCCTGCGGTGCTCCTCACGACCGGCATCAACGACCCGCGTGTCGACGCGTGGGAGGCGGGGAAGATGGCGGCGCGATTGCAGGCGGCGACGTCGAGCAACAAGCCCGTGCTGCTGCGCATCGACTACGACGCGGGCCACGGCATCGGCTCGACGACCAAGCAGGCGTACGAGGAGCGCGCCGACGAGATCTCGTTCCTGCTCTGGCAATTCGGCGTGAAGGATTTCCAGCCCTGACGCTGCGCGAGCGTCAATGATCGGGAGGCGCGCGCCGCGGCGATGCGCGCCTCCGGATCACGCCCGAGATCAGTGCAGCTTGACGCGCGGCTCGAGCCGCCGGCGCAGGAAGCGTCCCAGCGTGTCGAGCGCGACGCGCAGGTAACCGTAGATCGCCACCTGGTGCAGCTTGTAGAGCGACGCGTACATCCAGCGCGCGATCAGTCCCTGGATCAACAGGCTCCCGCCGATCAGGCGCCCCATCAGGTTGCCGACGGCGGAGAGCTCGCCCAGCGAGACCAGCGATCCGTAGTCGCGGAAATGGAAGATCGGCAGCGGATTTCCGGCGAGCCGCGCCTTCACCGACTTGACGAGCAGGCTCGCCTGCTGGTGCGCCGCCTGCGCCCGCGGCGGAATGATCGCGCCGGGCTTGTGTCCATCGACCCACGGGCAGGCGGCGCAGTCGCCGAATGCGAAGACGGCGGGATCGCGCGTCGACTGCAGCGTCGCGGCGACGACGAGCTGGTTGGCGCGATTCACCTCGAGCCCGTCGAGTGTCGCCAGCACGGCGGGCGCCTCGATGCCGGCCGCCCATACGACGAGATCGGCGCGCAGCACGGTGCCGTCCTGGACTTCGACGCCAACACCGGTCACGGCAACGACCTTTTCGCCAGTGCGCACCTCGATGTCGAGCTTCTTCAGCAGCCCCGTCGCGGCCACGGCAATGCGCTCGGGAAGCTGCGGCAGGATGCGCGGCGCCGCCTCGACGAGAGTGAGCCGGATGTCGCGCACCGGATCGAGGTGGTCGAGCCCGTAGACCGCGTGGCTGCGCGTCGTCTGCCGGATCTCGGCGGCGAGCTCGACGCCGGTGGCGCCGGCGCCGATGATCACGATGTTCACCTGCGCGGGCTCGCCGCGACTTTCGCGCGCGTCGGCGCGAACGCACGCCGCCAGCAGACGGCGGTGAAAGCGCTCGGCCTCGCCCGGCGTGTCGAGCGCGATCGCGGTGGCGGCAACACCCGGGATGCCGTAGTCGTTGGTGACGCTGCCCACGCAGATGATCAGCGTGTCGTACGGCACGCGGCGCGCCGGGAGAATCTCCATGCCGTCGTCGTCGCGAACCGCCGCCAGCAGGACTTCGCGATGCGCGCGATCGAGCCCGGTGAGCGCGCCCTGGCGAAACCGGAAGCGATGCCAGTGCGCGAGCGCGGGATAGTCGACTTCATGCAGATCGGCGTCCATGCGTCCCGCGGCGACCTCGTGCAGCAGCGGCTTCCACAAGTGGGTCGCGCCCTGGTCGACCAGCGTGATCTCGACGCGCCGTCCGCCGCCGTAGCGATCGCCGAGCGCGGCGGCCAGCGGCAGCCCGCCGGCGCCGCCGCCTACGATGACGACTCGATGAGGGATGGCGTCTGCTTTCATCTAAGGGCGGATGGCAAGGCGTCACCGGTTCGCCAGGACAATCCGCAGAGAACTCGTGTTGAATATGCGGGGCATCGCTTAACAGTTCAACCCTGCCTGTGACCGACGAATTCTAGCCGGCGTCCGAGCTCGGCCGCTCGCGGACCCCGTCGAACACGCCTTTGTGGTGGAAATAGACGATCCCCGCGGCTGTTCGCATCAGCTTCGTGCCGAGGCACAGGTTGAACACCGCATCGCTCTGGAAACGATCGAACAGCCAGCGCAGCATGCGTTTCGCCCGGAATTGCGGATAGGAGGCGACGAACCACGTCGCCGGATCGGCGCGCCGTCCCGAGAGATGCTCCGCGATGGCCCGTCCTGCAGCATGGCCGTGCTTGAGCGCCGTGTGGATCCCGCCCGCGGTCAGCGGCGACACCATCCCGGCCGCATCGCCCACCAGCAGCGCGCGTGGCGCGGCGACGGGCCGGACGATCCCGCCGCAGGGGATCGTCCCGGCACGCACCGCGATCGGCCGCACGCCACGCAGATCGATTATCGGCGCGAGTTTTTCGACGAACGCCGCCATCGCATCGCTCGCCGTCATCTGCGCCGCCGTGGCGCTCCGCGCGAGGCCCACCTGCAGGATGCCGACCCCGCTCATCGCCCAGCCGATGTAGCCGGGGGCGATGCGGCGGTCGACGAAGCAGTGCAGCTTGTCGGGCTCCGCGAGCTCGACGCCCGCATATTCGTGTTCGATGCCGAACAGGAAGCGCCGGTTCTGTCCCAGCCCGAGCCGGCGCGCCACCATGGAGCGCGGCCCGTCGGCGCCCACGAGGTATCGCGTCTTGCCGAGCGGTCCGAGATCGAAGCCATCGGCGCCGGGCTCAGCGGTGTCGAACGAGCACCGAAATTCGATGCGCGCGCCTGCTGCCTCCGCGCGCTTCGCGAGCCAGCGCATCACTTCCGGCGTGTCGGTCGCGAGAAAATAGTACCCCGGTGCCGCGAGGTCGACGTGGCGCCCGTTGGGCGCGTAAAGGCGGACGCCGTGGATGCGGCGGGTGAGCGCCTCGGGAATCCCGTCCAGCAGCGGAATCTGGTCGATCGCGTCCTTGACGATGACGCCGGTGGTGTGCAGCTTTTCGCCCGGATCGGCCTTCTTTTCGACGACGGTGACCGCGAGTCCGGCTGTCGCGAGCGCCGTCGCACACGCGAGGCCCGCGAAGCTTGCGCCGACGACGACGCAATCCGCTCGCGATGATTCGGCCATCCGGCGCTCGCCTCAGTCGCCGCGCACGACACCCTCGCGCCGGGGATCGGCACCGCCGATCCAGCCGTCCCGAGTTCGCACGATGGCCTGCACGCCGCTCACCTCGGCCTGCACCGAGGTGCGATGTCCCATTGCGTCGAGCTTCGGCTGAAGCGCCGCGACTGCAGTGCCCGCCTCGAGCTCGGTCGGGCCGTTGCGACTGCCCGCGTTCGGCAGCGCGATCGCTGCCTGTGGATCGAGCTTCCAGTCGATGACGCCGAGCAGCGTCTTCACGACATAGTTGACGATCGCGCTGCCTCCGGGCGCGCCGACGACCATGTACACGCGCCCACTCCGGTCGTAGACGATGGTGGGCGCCATCGTCGAGCGCGGGCGCTTGCCCGCCTCGATGCGGTTCGCTACGGGCAGCCCGCCGTCGCTCGGCACGAACGAGAAGTCGGTGAGCTCGTTGTTGAGCAGAAAGCCGCCTTCGGTCATGAGCCCGCTGCCGAAAGCCGATTCGATCGACGTCGTCATCGAGACCGCGTTTCCGTCGCCGTCGACGATCGAGATGTGCGAGGTCGCCGGCAGCTCGATCGCGGCGTGCGTGCCCGAGACCTTGCCGCGCTGCGGCGCCGGAATCCCGGCAGATGCGTGTCCGAGGCTTCGCGTCGTGCTGATGAGACGGGCGCGCTCATGCAGATACGCAGGGTCGACAAGACCTGCCGGCACCGCGACGAAATCCGGGTCCGCGACATACTGGTCTCGATCGGCGTAGGCGAGTCGCCCCGCCTCGCTCATGAAATGCACGCTCCAGAACGTATCCGGACCCATTGCGCCGACGTCGAACGACGCGAGGATGCCCAGCATCTGCAGCACCGCGATGCCGCCGGACGAGGGCGGCGGCATGCCGCAGACACGATAGGCGCGGTAGGGCCCGCACACAGGCTCGCGCAGCTTCACGCGATAAGCAGCGAGATCCGCCGGCGTCATGTCGCCAGGATGGGTCGGCGCCGCGTCGACCGTGGCGACGATGTCGCGCGCGATCTCGCCCTCGTAGAACGCACGCGCGCCGCCGGATGCGATGCGCTCCAGCGTCGCGGCGAGCGCCGGATTCGCACGGACCGCGCCGACCGCGAGCGGCCGACCGTCCGCATCGAAGAAATAATCGCGCGCACGCGGCTGCCGCATCGTTCCTTCGGCGACCAGCAGCCCATGCAGCCGCGGGGACACCGCGAAACCCGCTTTCGAGAGCGCGATCGCAGGCTCGAACAGGCGCGCCCACGGCAGCTTGCCGTGGCGTTTGTGCGCAGCCTCGAGCAGCGCGACAACACCAGGGACACCGACCGATCGCCCGCCGACGACCGCGTCGCGGAATTCCATCGGCTGGCCGTTGGCGTCGAGGAATCGCTCCGGCCTTGCCGCCGCCGGCGCGGTCTCGCGCCCGTCGTAGGCAAGCAACCGGTTGTGGCGCGCATCGTGAACCAGCATGAACGCGCCGCCGCCGATGCCCGACGACTGCGGCTCGACCAGCGCGAGCACGAGCTGCACCGCAATCGCCGCGTCGACCGCGCTGCCGCCGGCGGCGAGCATGCGATAGCCGGCGTCGACCGCGAGCGGATTCGCCGCGGCCACCATGAAGCGCCGGCTCGTCACCGCGGCCTTCTCGTTTCGCCCGGTCGCGCGCTCGGGCGCGGGATCGAGCGCGTGCGCGCCGGAGGCGGCGAGCGTCGCGACCGCTGCGAATGCCGCCATGACGCAGGGTCGGATGAACCGGCGGTTCATTTCGGTCGGGCGCATGGCTGACCCGATTCTAATCGACGCGGCGATGGCGACCGCTCCGACGCACCATTCCGGAAAAGAAAAGGCAGCGGAGTGACCCGCTGCCTCTTCCGCATTCCTGACTGCGCGGGAGTGGTTACTGTGCCTTCTTCGCCCCCTCCGCCGCCGCGGGAACGGGAGTCGCAACCGCGGCGGGCGCCGTGACGGCGGCCGGTGCCGCGACGGGCGCCATCGGTACCGAAGTCCGGTTGAGGCCCCACGTGGCAAGCAGCGGCACGATCATCAGCGCGACGATGTTGATGATCTTGATCAGCGGATTGACCGCAGGGCCGGCGGTGTCCTTGTACGGATCGCCGACCGTGTCGCCGGTGACGGCCGCCTTGTGCGCATCGGAGCCCTTGCCGCCGAAGTGGCCGTCCTCGATGTACTTCTTGGCGTTGTCCCAGGCGCCGCCGCCGGTGGTCATCGAGATCGCGACGAAGAGTCCCGTCACGATCGTTCCCATCAGCAGCCCGCCCAGCGCCTGCGGCCCGAGCAGCAGGCCGACGACGACGGGAACGAGCACCGGCAGCAGCGAGGGCACGATCATTTCCTTGATCGCCGCCTTGGTCAGCATGTCGACGGCGACACCGTATTCGGGCTTCGCCGTGCCTTCCATGATGCCCTTGATGTCGCGGAACTGGCGCCGCACTTCGACGACGACCGCGCCCGCCGCGCGACCGACGGCTTCCATCGCCATCGCTCCGAACAGGAACGGGATCAGTCCGCCGAGGAAGAGCCCGATGATCACCATGTGATTCGACAGGTCGAACGACACGCCGATCTGCGCCGAATCGAGCGCGTGCGTGTAGTCGGCGAAGAGCACCAGCGCCGCGAGTCCGGCGGACCCGATCGCATACCCCTTCGTCACGGCCTTGGTGGTGTTGCCGACCGCGTCGAGCGGATCGGTGATGTTGCGCACCGATTCGGGCAGCTTCGCCATCTCGGCGATGCCGCCGGCGTTGTCGGTGATCGGGCCGTAGGCGTCGAGCGCCACGATGATGCCCGCCATCGACAGCATCGCCGTGGCGGCGATCGCGATCCCGTAGAGCCCGGCGAGAGAGAACGACGCCAGGATGGAGACGCACACCGCGATCACCGGCCATGCGGTCGACTTCATCGACACGCCGATGCCGGCGATGATGTTGGTGGCGTGGCCGGTCGTCGAGGCCTGCGCGACGTGCTGCACCGGCGCGTGGTCGGTGCCGGTGTAGTACTCGGTGATGAACACCATCGCGCCCGTCAGCACGAGGCCGACCAGCGCCGCGCCGAACAAGCGCAGCGGCGTGAGCTCCGGATAGATGCTCGAGACGGTGCCCATCATCGTGAACGTGATCACCGCAAAGCCGATGGCGGAAATGACGCCGGCAACGGCAAGGCCGCGATAGAGCGCGTTCATGATCTTGCCGCCCGGCCGCACGCGCACGAAGTAGCAGCCGACGATCGACGCGAGGATCGAGAATCCGCCGAGCACGAGCGGATAGGTGACCGCGGTCTCGGCGATGAGGGGAAGCATCAGCGCGCCCAGCAGCATCGTCGCGACGATGGTCACCGCGTAGGTCTCGAACAGGTCGGCGGCCATGCCGGCGCAGTCGCCGACGTTGTCGCCCACGTTGTCGGCGATCACCGCGGGGTTGCGCGGATCGTCTTCCGGGATCCCTGCCTCGACCTTGCCGACGAGATCGGCTCCGACGTCGGCGCCCTTGGTGAAGATGCCGCCGCCCAGCCGGGCGAAGATTGAGATCAGCGAGCCGCCGAACGCGAGGCCGACGAGCGGCTGGATCGCGTTGTGCAGACCTTCCTGCATCGGGTTCGCCGCCCAGTGCGCCGATCCGGTCAGGAACCAGTAGAACCCCGCGACGCCGAGGAGCCCCAGCCCCACGACCAGCATGCCGGTGATCGCGCCGCCGCGAAACGCGACGGTAAGCGCTTCGTTGAGACCGACGCGCGCCGCCTCGGCCGTGCGCACGTTCGAGCGCACCGAGACGTTCATTCCGATGTAGCCCGCCAGCGCCGAGAGCACCGCGCCGACGAGGAATCCGCCCGCCGTCGCGCTGCCGAGCGCCCACCAGATGATGACGAAGAGAGTGGCGCCGACGATGCCGATCGTCGTGTACTGGCGGTTGAGATATGCCTGGGCGCCCGCCTGGATCGCCGCGGCAATTTCGCGCATCCGTTCGTTGCCGGACGGCTTTTTCATGATCCAGCCGATCGACACGATTCCGTAGACGACGGCTGCGACCGCGCAGAGCAGCGCGAAGATGAGGCCCGTGGACATTCTGAAACCCTCCCGAAAGTGGCAATTAAGTCGTGGAGGAAGTCGCCGCGCGGCCTGTGCCCGGCCTCGTCGACGTGGCGCCGCCGGTTGCCCGCGGCGCCATTCCCCCGCGGCGACCGGAAGGTTCCGGGCGCCGATACAGGCTAATGCGTGCCAATCCGCTATTGTGCCAGTGCGCGGTCCAGGAAGTCGAGCCGATCCTGTCCCCAGAAGAGCTCGTCGCGGTAGACATAGGTCGGGGCACCGAAGACCTGGCGCTCGATCGCTTCCTGCGTGCAGGCGTCGTACGCCGCCGCGATCTCGGCGCTGCCGGCACGCGCGGCGATCCGCTCGGCGTCCTGCCCGCATGCCGCGGCAATGGCGGCGAGCGTCGCGGTATCGGCAACGTCGCGCTCCTCGGCCCAGCGCGCGCGCAAGAGCGCGCCGGCGAGATCGAGCGCGCCGGCCTCCCCCGCTTCCCTCGCCGCAAGGATCCAGCGGCATGCGAGGTCGACGGGCGACGCGCCGAATTTCGGCTGGAGGTTGAGCGGCATGCCGAGGAATTCGCGCCAGCGTTTCAATTCGACGAGACGGTACGCCTGCCGCTGCGCCGCGCGTTTGGCCAGCGGGAGGCCGCCCGAGACCGGAAAGACCTTCGAGAGATCGGTCGGCAGCACGCGGACCGTCGCGCCGTGCTTGCTGGCGAGGGCGACAAACCGGTCGTGGCCGAGATAGGTCCACGGCGAGGCCGGCGTCATGAAGTAATCGACCGTTTTCGTCATTTCCGTGTTTCCTGTTCGTTCAGACCTTGAATTCAGTCGCGAGCTTCTTGGGCACCGCGATGTTCTTCAGCCTGACGTATTGAGGGAGGCCGTCCTTGAACGGCGGCGGCGCCTCGCCGCGCATCAGCGGCATGAGGTAGCGGCGAGCCTTGTCGGTGATGCCGTAGCCGTCCGCCGTGATGAAATCGCGCGGCAGCATCTTCTCCACATTGGCGACCTTCGTGAGCGGCGCCTCGGTGATCGTCCATCGGTACGGCTTGTCGGAGACGCGGGTGATCGCCGGCATCACCGCATTGCGGCCGGCGAGCGCCATTTCCACGGCGGCCCTGCCGACCGCGTAGCTGTGCTCGAGGTCGGTCTTCGACGCGAGATGCCGCGCCGCGCGTTGAAGGTAATCGGCGACGGCCCAGTGGTATTTGAGGTTGAGCCTGTCCTTCACGATCGACGCGATGAGCGGGCCGACGCCGCCCAGCTGCGCGTGGCCGAACGCGTCGCGCGTCCCCGCCTCGGCAAGGAGCTTGCCCTGCGCGTCGGAGAGCCCCTCGGACACGCCGACGCAGCAGTAGCCATGGCGCTTCACGTTGGCGTCCACCGCGGCCAGGAATTTCGCCTCGTCGAACGCGATCTCGGGAAACAGGAGCACGAGGGGGATCGGCGTCTTCGCGTCGTCGGCCATTCCGACCGCCGCGGTGATCCACCCCGCGTGGCGGCCCATCACCTCCAGCACGAACACCCTGGTCGACGTCTTCGCCATCGACGCGACGTCGAATGCCGCCTCGCGCATCGACGTTGCGACGTATTTTGCGACCGAGCCGAATCCCGGACAGTTGTCGGTGACGGCGAGATCGTTGTCGACCGTCTTCGGCACATGCACGGCCGCGAGCGGATAGCCGAGCTTCGCGGCGATCTGTGCGACCTTGAGACAGGTGTCGGCGGAGTCGTTGCCGCCGTTGTAGAAGAAGTAGCCGATGTCGTGCGCGCGGAAAACGTCGATCAGCCGCTCGTACTGCGCGCGGTTCTCTTCCAGTCCCTTGAGCTTGTAGCGGCACGAGCCGAACGCGCCGGCCGGGGTGTGCTTCAGCGCGGCGATCGCGCTCGCCGGCTCGCGGCTGGTGTCGATGAGATCCTCGGTCAGCGCACCGATGATGCCGTTGCGACCGGCATAGACCTTGCCGATCCTCGATTTGTGCTTGCGGGCGGTCTCGATGACACCCGCGGCGCTCGCATTGATGACCGCCGTCACGCCGCCCGACTGCGCATAGAACGCATTTCGCCTGGTCATCGTCGTCGCTTCCCGTCCGAAGGAACGCCGCGTTGCCCGGTCACGGCGCGGTCTTGGCCAGCGCGGCCAGGAGGTCGCGCGCCGGCGCGAAGCCGGGATCCATCTCGAGCGCGCGCCAGCAGCAGGTGCGCGCGGCGTCGACGTCGCCCGCGGCGCGGCACAAGAGCGCCAGGTTGAAGGTGAACGATGGGTCGTCGGGGCGGATCGCCACGGCCGTCTCCAGCGTCGCGCGGGCGTCGGCGATGCGCCCCTGCGAGCGCTGCAGCATCGCCAGCATGTTGAGTGCGAACGGATCGTTGGGGCTTTGCGACAGCACCTCGCGCACCAGCGATTCGGCGCCGGTGAGGTCGCGCTGCTGCGCCAGCGCCTGCGCCGCCTGGAGCTTCGTGGTGACGGCGTTCGCAAGCGCCTCGTGCGCGGGCGCCCACTTCGCATAGATCATGTCGCGGAACCGGGCGAAGCGGGAGTCGTCCGTGTTGACGCCTCCGCCGGCGCCTGACGATCCCGCGTCGGCGTTCCAGTCGAAAGTCTGCCGCGGCTCGAAATGGAAATGCGTGTGCTGGGCGATCTGCAGGAAGAAATCCCAGTCCTGCATGATCTCGAACTGAGTATCGAAGCGGCAGCCGCGCTCGACGAGCTTGCGCGAGAAGAGCGCCGTCGACAGATGGATGAAGTTGCGCTCGTAGAGCTGGATCAGCGCATACGGCCGGCCCCAGGTCTCGGTGCGCCCGTCGGCGAAGCGCGCGCGTGCCAGCGTGTACACGGCGAGCGTCTCGGGCGCGTTGCGCGTCGCCGCCACGAGGCCCGACACATGGTCCGGCGACAGCGTGTCGTCGTCGTCGAGAAACGTGATCCAATCCCCCGTCGCGGCGTCGAGGCCGGCGTTCGCGGCCTCGGGCCGCGACAGGCGCGCGGGACTGGCCGCGAAGACGACCGGATGCGCGCCAGCGCGCGCGGGAACGGCCGGATGATCGGGGCCGCTGGCGGCGACGACGACGGCCTCCACATTCGGGTAATCCTGCGCGCCGATCGACGCCAGCGCGCGCGCAAGGGTCGGGCGTGCGGTGCTGCGCACGATCACGCTGACGCGAGGCATCGCGGCGCTGCCTGGTGGACGCGCCTCGCGGCGGTTATCGTTCGCGGCAGTTGCGTTTGCGCTCATCGATTGCCCGGCGTCAGGACGCGAGCGCCGCGAGACAAGCGTCGCGGACCGCTTCGACGCCACCGACGCCGTCGACCCTGCGGTGCTTCGGCGCGCGCGCGTCGCCGGTCGCCGCCCAGCGTGTGTAGTATTCGACGAGTGGGCGCGTCTGGGCGTGGTACACCTCGAGCCGCTTGCGCACGGTCTCCTCGCGATCGTCGTCGCGCTGGATCAGCGGCTCACCCGTCACGTCGTCCCGACCCTCGGCCTTCGGCGGATTGAACTTGACGTGATAGGTGCGCCCCGACGCGACGTGGACGCGCCGCCCCGCCATGCGCTCGATGATCGCGGAATCGGGCACGGCGATCTCGAGCACGTAGTCGACGGCGACGTTGGCATCCTTCATCGCGTCGGCCTGCGGAATCGTCCGCGGGAATCCGTCGAACAGATAGCCCTTGGCGCAATCGGGCGCGGTGAGGCGCTCCTTGACGAGCGCGATGATGATCTCGTCGGACACGAGCGAGCCGCCGTCCATCACGTTCTTCGCGGCCTGCCCCAGTGGCGTGCCCGCCTTCAGCGCCGCGCGCAGCATGTCGCCCGTCGAGATCTGCGGAATGCCGTAGGCACCGGTGATGAATGCCGCCTGCGTGCCCTTGCCGGCGCCGGGAGGGCCAAGGAGTATCAGTCGCATGGTGATTCGGGAAAGAAGGTTGTGGAACGAGGGGATCCGGCGACAAGATCCCGTGCCCGCGATCTTGACGCCGTCGATTGTCTGCGTCGTCGCGCCCCCGCACAAGTCCCGCGGCGGTGCGACGCGCCTCGGGCGGCCGCGATCATGCGGCGCCGCTCGCGTAGAGCGCCCGCACGCGCTCGAGGTCCTCGGGCGTGTCGACCCCAGGCGCGGGCGTCCCGTCGGTGACCTTCACGACGATGCGATGGCCGTGCCAGAGCGCCCGCAGCTGCTCCAGCGCCTCGAACCGCTCGATCGGCGCCGGCGTCAGCGTCGGGTAGAGCTGAAGGAAGCCGACGCGATACGCGTAGAGCCCATAGTGCCGGTACAGCGGGAGGCCCGGGGGCACGAGGCGGACATCGGCCGCGAACGCGTCGCGCGCCCAGGGGATCGTCGCCCGGCTGAAGTAGAGCGCGTAGCCGCGCGCATCGAGCACGACCTTGACGACGTTCGGATTGAATGCCTCGGCGGGATCGTCGATTGCGTGGCACGCGGTCGCGATCGCGGCGTCCGGATGCGCCGCCGCAAGCGCCGCCATCGCGCGAATCAGATCGGGTGAGAGCAGCGGCTCGTCGCCCTGCACGTTGACGACGATCGATTCGGCGGGGAGCTCGCAGCGCGCGCGCCGCTTCGGCGAGGCGGTCGGTGCCGGTCGGATGGTCGGCGCGCGTGAGACAGGCGTCGATGCCATGCGCCTCCACCGCCGCCTTGATGCGGGGATCGTCGGTCGCGACCACGACGCGTGCGGCGCCGGCGCGTTGCGCGCGCTCCGCCACCCGCACGATCATCGGCTTGCCCGCGATGTCGGCGAGCGGCTTTCCCGGCAGGCGGGCCGATGCGTAACGCGCGGGTATCAGCGCCGTGAACGTCATGGCGCAATGCCCGGACGCCGCCATCGGAGCGCGACGGAAGCGGGCGAAGCCGCGCTCACCTTGCCACCTCCGCACGGTCTCGATTCCACCCGCCATCGAGCCGTCGGTGGCGGTCGCTCGGTCGCGGACGGGCTTCGGTGCGCCCTCCTTGCAATTACGAGTTCGATGGATGGGTTGCGCGTCGGGCGCCGCCCGCGCTCGCGGACGCGCCCTTCGGGCCTGGGCTTCGCCCCGCTCGCGCAGGCGTCCTGCGCTTCGCGCCGCTCGCTCACTCGCGCCCTCTTTGCACGGTCGAGCATCGCAAATGGTCGAGCGTCGGGCGCACTCGGTCGCGCGGCGACGCGCCCTTCGGGCCTGGGCTTCGCCCCGCTCGCGCAGGCGTCCTGCACTTCGCCCCGCTCGCTCACTCGCGCCCTCTTTGCACGGTCGAGCATCGCAAATGGTCGAGCGTCGGGCGCACTCGGTCGCGCGGCGACGCGCCCTTCGGGCCTGGGCTTCGCCCCGCCGCGCTCACTCGTACTCGGACGGTTCGAGCCTGCGCGCCTCGTCCTCGAGCATCACCGGAATGCCATCGCGGATCGGGATACGCGAGCCGCGCCGACTTCGAGATCAGCTCCTGCTTCTGCCGATCGTAGGTGAGCGGACCCTTGGTGACCGGGCAGACGAGGATTTCAAGCAGCTTGGGATCCACGGAGCTTCTCCAGGACACGCGCGACGAGCGCCGGATCAACCTCGGCCGCGATCGGCAGGTACCAGCATCGCGCGTCGGCAAATCCCGTGCATTTTACCGCATCCTTCTCCGTCATGAGGATGGCGCGTGCCCCCGGGAACGCGAAATCGGCGGCGACATAGCGATGATGGTCGGGAAACGCGTGACACACGGCGTCGATTCCCAGCCGGGCCAGCGTGGCGAAGAACCGATCGGGATTTCCGATTCCCGCGATCGCTCGCACGCCGCCGCCAGCGAATTCGACGGCAGGCGCGACGCGTGACGGATCGGCGACGCCGCGAAACGTCGATCCCGACAGCGTCATCGCGAACGCCTGCGGCAGCGAAAGGCGGGCATCCGCGGCATCGCCGAGTACCACGACCGCGTCGACCGAATCGAGACGCCGTGCCGGCTCGCGCAACGGCCCCGCCGGCAGCCGCCAGCCGTTGCCGAAGCCGCGCGCCGCGTCGACGACCGCGATTTCGACGTCGCGCTCGAGCGCATAGTGCTGCAGCCCGTCGTCGGCGACGATGACGTCGCATTCGGGGTGAGCGGCGAGCAGCGCACGCCCCGCCGCGACCCGGTCCGCGGCGACGGCGACCGGAAATCCGGCACGCGCGAGCAGCGCGGGCTCGTCGCCGGAGAGCTTCACGTCGGTTCGCTCGGTCACGACGAGCGGCGCGTCCGTCGCGCGGAGGCCGCCGTACCCGCGGCTGACGATGCCCGGTTGGTAGCCGTTGCGGCGAAGCGCCGCGCAGAGCGCCGCGACGAGCGGTGTCTTGCCGCTGCCGCCGACCGACAGGTTGCCGACGACGATCACAGGCACCGGCAGCCGCTGCGGGCGCAGGATGCGCGTGCGGTAGAGCGCGCGCCGCGCCGCCGCGCCCAGCGCGAACAGCGGCGCGAGCGGTGTGAGCGCGAACGTCAGCGCCGTCAGATGCGGCGCGTGCCAGTCGGCGGCAAGACGCTCGGAAAGGGACACGGGCCCAGCTCTGTCATCCGTGACGCCGCGCGGCGCCGCCGCGTCACTTCGCCGCGGACTGCGTCGCGAACGTGATGTGGATGTATCCCGCGATCCGCGCCGCTTCCATCACGTGGATCACGGACTGGTGGGTCGCGTTGGCGTCGGCGCTGATGACGACGACCGGGTCCTTCGCTTCGCCGGCCGCGCGCTTCAGCGCCTCGGCGAGCGCCGGCACGCCCGTGTACGTGAACACCTTCTTGTCGACGACGTAGCGGCCCTGGGCATCGATGCCGACGTTGACTTCCCGCGGGCGCTCCTTCACCTGCTCGGCGTCGGCCTCGGGCAGCGTGATCTGCAGCTCGGCGACCCGCTGGTAGGTCGTCGTCACCATCAGGAAGATCAGGATGACGAGCAGGACGTCGATCAGCGGGATGAAATTGATCTCGGGGTCGTCCCGCGATCGCAGGCCGCGCAGGTTCATCGGCGGGCTCCGGGCCTTTAGCGGCGCTCGCCGTGCGCGAAGTCGACGAGCTTGATCGCCTGCTGCTCCATTTGCACGACGAAGCTGTCGACCGTCGCCCGGAAATGCCGGTAGAAGATCATGCTGGGAATCGCAACGATGAGGCCGAACGCGGTGTTGTACAGCGCGACCGAGATGCCGTGCGCGAGCTGGATCGGGTTCGAGCCGGCCGCCGTCTGCGAGCCGAAGATCTCGATCATTCCGACCACGGTGCCGAAGAGGCCCAGCAGCGGGGCCATCGCGGCGATGGTTCCGAGCGTCGTCAGGTAGCGCTCGAGGTCGTGCGTGACGACGCGGCCGGCCTCCTCGATCGCCTCGCGCATCACCGGGCGCGTGCTCTTCACGTTGGCGAGACCCGCCGCGAGGATGCGGCCGAGCGGGCCCTGGTGCGCCGTCTGGTTGAGGAGCTCGGGCGTGAGGCCCTTCTGCCGATATTCCACGAGCACGCGGTCGACGAGCCCGGGCGGCACGACGGCGCTCGCCCGCAACGTCCACAGCCGCTCGAAAATCAACGCCAGCGCGATGATCGATGCAAAGATCAGCGGCCAGATCGGCCAGCCTGCCGCCTGAATGATGGACCACACGGTATCGTCGCTCCCTCTCGAAATCTGCCCGAAATGTAGCTTGGCCGCCCCGTTTCCACAAGTCGGACGGTGCAACCGGCGATTCGCCGCGCGCCGTCAGCGCTCGCGCGGACCCGCGGGGCCGCGCGCGCCGCCTTCGGAAAGCGTCGCGGCGATCGCCGCGCCTATCAGCACGATGATCCACACGACGTAGACCCAGATGAGGAAGATCGGCAACGCCGCGAGCGCCCCGTACACGACCTGATACGTCGGCACCGTCCTGAGGTAGACGCGAAACCCGTACTTGGCGACTTCGAACGCCAGCGCGACAAACACGCCACCCGCGAGCGCCGCCCTGAGCCGCACGCGGCGCGCCGGCAGGATCGCGAAGAGCAGCATGAATGCGATCGTCGTGATCGCGACCGCGACCAGCAGGGTGACGAACGGCACCGCAGCCAGCACGAACGGCGCCTGCTCGACCGTCGCCTCGAGCAGCCAGGACGTGGCGAAGACGGCCGCGCCGATGGCGACCGGCCCGGCGGTCACGCCCAGCGCGTACACCGGGATCCGGCGCATCAGCGAGCGCGGGACGGGGACGCGGAAGATCGCGTTGAACTCGCGCTCGACCGTCCCCACCATCAACATTGAAGTCACGACCACCATCGCGATGCTGATCCCCTGCAGGGTCGCCGCCTTGGCCGTGAATTCGGTGAGCAGCGCGCGCACCGCCGACGTGCTTCCGGGCAGCATGTGCCGGAGCGCGAATCGTTCCAGCGCGTCGAGGAACTGCTGGAACAGCGGATAGCGCGCGACGTAGACGAAGGCGACCGTGAAAAGCGGAACGATCGCAAGGAGCGTCTGGAACGACAGCGCGGCCGCCGCGCGCGCCATGCCGACGCCCGTCAGGCGGCTTACCACGCTACGGACGAACGAGACGCACTGCCACAGCATCAGCGCCTCCGGCACGAGCGAACCCGCAACCGCATGGCCGCCACGACTCGAATGCTCTTGGAAACGGGGATTCGCCCGCTCATGATTACGCCTCCCCGCAATGCCCTTCGGGCTCGATTATCGCACCCGCGATCGGCGTGCCCGGACCGCGACGGCGACGGCGACGCCGTTGTAAGCTTGACCCCCGTGGCGCCGACCATTGCGGCGGAGCGGCCCTTGGCGCCAGCTCGGCCACCGACCCGGAGACCGACATGACCACGACCTCATCAGCCCCCGCCACCGAAATCGCCGTGCTCGGAGGCGGCTGCTTCTGGTGCCTCGAGGCGGTGTTCGACGAGCTCGCCGGCGTGCAATCGGTCGAATCCGGCTACGCCGGCGGCCGCGCGGCGAATCCGACCTACGACGACGTGTGCACCGGCCGCACCGGCCACGCCGAGGTCGTCCGCATCACGTTCGACCCCGCGGTGCTGTCCTTCGCCGATCTGCTGCGCGTGTTCTTCACGATCCACGATCCGACGACGCCGGATCGGCAGGGCAACGATGTCGGCACGCAGTACCGCTCCGTCATCTTCTGCCAGTCGCCGGAACAGCGCGCCACGGCACAGGCGGTCATCGACGAGATCAGCGCAGCTAAGCTGTGGCGCGGCGGGATCGTCACCGAAGTCGCCGACGCGGCGCCCTTCTATGAGGCCGAGGGGTACCACCAGGAATACTTCTCGCGCAATCCCGCGCAGCCCTACTGCGCGGTCGTGGTCGAGCCTAAGGTCGCCAAATTCCGCAAGCAGCACGTGGCACGGCTGAAGCGCGGCACCTGAAGCCAAGTCTTCGACGCAGTGCGCGTCAGACGCGCACTTCGCGACGCGCGACGAGGCCGGCCGAGGCGAGGCAGGCGCCGACGAACCAGAACACAGGGGCGAGGCCCAGCGCCGCGCCGACCGCGCCGAATGCCAGGGGGACCGCGAACGACATCGAATTGATGAGCGACATCCGCACGCCCGCCGCTTCGCCCATCCGGCCGGGCGGCGCATGCGTGTGCAGCAGCGCCATGATCATCGGCTGACCGGTGCCGAGAGCGAGCCCCAGCCCGAACGAAAGCGGCAGCAGCGCCGCAAGGCTGTGCGCGAACGGATAGGCGACGTACGCCGCGCCGGCGGCAAAGAGCGCGCCGGCGAGAATTCGGTGCTCGGTTATCCGCACCGATAGCGCCGGAATGAGCAGGCGCACGATGAACGTCGCGGCTGCGAACGCCGCCAGCACGAGGCCGATCGCGGACGCCGAGAGCCCGATGCGCGCGCCGTAGATCGGCACGAACACGAGGTGCAGGTCCCAGCCGACCGCGAAGAACGCATTGAGCAGAAGCGCGCGCCGCAGCATCCTGTGACGCATCAGCGCGCGCACGCCGCCATGATGACGCGTGCCCGACGGCGCGACCGGCCCCGGAAGCGCGAGCCGGCCGCGCAGCAGCACGACAAGTGGAATGAACGGGACGAGCGCGAGCAGCGCGAAGGTCGCGGTGAAGCCGACGTGATCGATGGCGACGCCGGCGGCCAGAGGTCCGATGAATCCCGAGATCGAGAAGCCCATCGCGAGGAGGCTGAAGTTGCGGGCGCGCTCGGCCGGTGCGCCAAGCTCGCCCGCGGCGTTCTGCGCGGCGACCTGGAACGCCATGAACCCGACGCCGACGATCGACGCGCTCGCGTAGAGCGCCGGCATCCCCGGCAGCAGCAGCGGCAGCAGCGCGCCGACGCCGATGGCGGCGGTGCCGAGCAGCATCGGACGGCGGGCGCCCAGGCGGTCGGTGATGCGTCCCGCCGAAATCGCCAGCAGCATCGGGAACACCGCGTAGAGCGACATCAGCACGCCGACGGTGAACGGCGACGCGCCGCGCGCGATCGCGTCGAGCGAGACGGTGATGCGGTTGCCCGCGAGCACCGCGTGATTGGCGATCGCCAGCGGGATCAGCGCGACCAGCGTGCGCCGGCGGAAATCGCCTGCGGTGGCGCTCATGCGCCGGCGCGCCGAATGCGTGGCATTGCCGCCAGCACGGCGGTCACGGCGCGAGCCGGTCGATGTCCCAGCGCTGGGGATGCGCGCGCGAGCGGGTGTAGCGAATGCGGTCGTGCAGGCGCGACGGCCGCCCCTGCCAGAATTCGAGCAGCGCCGGAGCGAGCCGGTAGCCACCCCAATGCGCGGGCCGCGGCACGACGCCGCGGTGTTGCGCCTCCGCGGCGGCGTAGCGCGCCTCGAGCGCCCGGCGGTCGGCGACCGTCTCGCTCTGCGGCGATGCCCAGGCGCCGATCTGCGACGGCCGCGGCCGGCTCGCGAAGTAATCGGCGGATTCGGCGTCGCTCACCTTCGCGACAACGCCTTCGATGCGGACCTGACGCTCGAGCTCGGCCCAGAAGAACAGCAGCGCCGCATCGGGACGCGCGCTGAGCTCGCCGCCCTTGCGGCTTGCGTAATTCGTGAAGAACACGAAGCCGCGCTCGTCGAATCCTTTCAGCAGCATGATGCGCGCCGCGGGCTTCCCGTCGGCGCCGACCGTCGCGAGCGTCATCGCATTGGGCTCGGGCAGCGACGCGCGCACCGCTTCGTCGAACCAGCGCTCGAACTGCTGCAGCGGGGAGGGCGCGACGCGCGCCTCGTCGAGCGCTTCGCGCATGTATTCAGTACGCAGATCGGCGATTTTCACGGTCGCGACGGCGAGGAGCCGCGGAATACCGCCATTTTACGCCTGCGCCGGGCGACGCCGCCGCGATCGCGCGGCAAGGATCATTGCGCGAACTTCTTCTCCCAGGCGGCGTTGATCTTCGCGAGCGTGCCGTCGGTGCGCATTGCATCCAGCGCGTCAGCCAGTGCTTTCACCGTCGCCTTGTCCGTCTGTGAATTGCACGCCACGAACAACGGCTGCTCGGCGGCGAGCAACACGACCTTGACCGGCGTGACCTTCGCAGCCGCCGCGACGCTCTGGGCGGTGTAGAGGCTCGTGATCCAGAGGTCGATGTGGTTGGGATCGTCGGGCGGGAGCAGCAGGCGTCCCGGATTGTCGCGGTCGTCGCGCACGAGGCGCAGGTTGGTCACGCCATTGTCGCGCAGGAAATCGCCCTTGGCGTCGCGCGAGACCGCACCGATCCGGTAGGGCGAGAGGTCCTTGAGCGTCTTCACCGGCACGCCGAAGTCGCCCTTGCCGTAGACCGCCCAGTAGTTGGTCGCGATCGGGCCAACCCACAGGAAGATGCGCTCGCGGTTCTCGAGGCGCGCCGTCGCGTACAGGCACATGTTCTTTTCGGCCTGCGTGCGCACGTACGCCGTGTCCCAGGGCATCACCTGGGTCTTGAACGCGAAGCCGGCGCGATTCGCCATCTCGCGCACGACCTCGGTCGCGGCGCCGGTCAGGACACCCTTGTCGGTGTAGTTGAACGGCGGATTCTCCTCGGTGAGGAAGGTGAGCGGGGCGGCGGACGCACAGGGCACGGCGCACGCGGCCAGCAGGGCAAGGACAATGCGGAGGTACGGCGTCATGGGGTTCCCGGAAATCGACAATGCGTGCCATTGTCGCAATTCGGCGCGCCGATGCCAACGCCGCCCTTCCGCTTGGCGCGCACGCTCGCAACCCGGCGCACCGGCCCCTATACTCCATTCATTGGTCCCGGCAGCCTCGCCACGCACACCGAATTGTGGACTTCAACCAGCGCCAAACCCTGATCGTGGCGATCCTGATGCTGTTCCTCGGCCGCCGGCTCAACCGGCGCTTCGCCGTGCTGCGGCGAGGGAACATCCTGGAAGCGGTGACCCGCGGAGTCGTCGCGTCGCTCGGCTTCGGCGCCGCCTGCCGCGTGTTTCAAGCCAAAATTGGTTTCGAGCTCGCCGGCCGAGACGTCAGGCATTCGTGACCTGGCTCGCGAGCGAGGCGGCAGGGCGGAGGCTGCATTTCGCGCGACGCGTTGCCGCAGAAGGCGTGCCCAGGGAATCGGCGCAGGTACCCGCAGGCGATTTGCGCGTCCCGCCCGGCGCGCAACACCGGTTTCGCGCGATCAGAAAAAACCGCTCGACAGGGATTCCCTTCGCTGGGAATTGCGCTATAGTTGCCGCCGATGGGGCAGGATTACCCGTGACAGGACGGCCTGCTTCAGCGTGTTCGCTCTACGTGTTGCGCAACATCTCATAGGAAGGAGAACTATGGCCACCGCCAAGAAAGCTGCAAAGAAGCCTGCCAAGAAGCCCGCGAAGAAACCCGCCGCCAAGAAGCCGGCCGCGAAGAAGGCCGTGAAGAAAGCCCCAGCAAAGAAAGCTCCGGCGAAGAAACCCGCCGCGAAGAAATCGGCTGCCAAGCGCAAGCCGAATGCCGCGTTCATGAAGGCGATGACGCCCACCGCGGTCCTCGCCGCCGTCGTCGGCTCGATGCCGATGCCGCGCACCGAAGTCACCAAGAAGATCTGGGACTACATCAAGAAGAACAAGCTGCAGGACGCCATCAACCGGCGGCTCATCAACGCCGATGAGAAGCTTCGTGCCGTGTTCGGCGGCAAGAAACAGGTCTCGATGTTCGAGATGACCAAGCTCGTCTCGAATCACCTCAAATAAATCTGCGCCTCGCCCCCGCATCGAGGGGGTCGATGTTACGGCCGGCCGGGCAGCGCCCCGCCGGCCGTGATTTTTTCCGGGATGGCGCCGCGCGGCGACGTCATTCGCGCATCGCGCGAGCGACCGCCGGCCTCGCGGCAAGCGCCGCCGCCCAGCGCGCGAGGTTCGGCAGGTCACCGGCCGCCTCGACGAGCGCCTTCCTCACGGCGAACACCGGATAGAGCGCGAAGTCGGCGATCGAGAGCTCGTCGGCGAGCCACTCGCGTCCCGCGAGCCGCGCATCGGCGATACGGAACTGGCGCAGCAGCCGCTCCTCGAACCATTTGACGTTGGCAGCGGACTTCTCGGGCGCCAGCGCGGACAGCAGGAAGATCGAGCCCGTCGACGCCGCACAATCCGACGCCGCGTGCATCATCCATTGCAGCACCAAATAACGTCGGGCCGATTCTGCGGGAAGGAACCGGCCGGATTTTTCGGCGAGATAGACGAGGATCGCCGCCGACTGCGCGAGCGTCAGCGGCTTTCCGCCGGGGCCCTCCGCGTCGACGATCACGGGAATCGCGCCCGCCGGATTGATCTGCAGAAACTCCGCGGTGCGCTGCTCGCCTTTCGAGAGGTCGACCGCGCGCAGCCGATACGGCAGCGCGCACTCCTCCAGCATGATGGCGACGCGCTGCCCGTTGGACGTGGGGAATGTGTAGAGATCGATCATCGTTGCCTCGTGGGATTTTACCTTGGCACGTGCGAAGCGCGCAGCCGTCGTCCCGGAATCGACCGCGTCACGTCGGATGCGGCCGCTTCGGCCAGTCGTCGTCGTCTTCGAGAATGCGAATCACGCGCGTGCGCTTGCCGCCCGCGTATTTCTCCATCTGCACCAGCACCGGAAAGAGCGCCGCGAGCCGGGCGCGGGCGTCGTCCTCGCGCTCGAAGGTCGCGATCGTCCCGTCGTCGTTGCGGACATCGCTCCAGATACCCTTGTCGTCCTCGACCTCGATCTTGTACATGCATGACCTCCCGACCGCGGGCGCTCAGGCGCCGACGCGGGCATTCTGCAGCGCAGCGATCCGCTCCTCGATCGGAGGATGCGTAGCGAACAGCGACATGACGCCGCCCTTGTCCGTGATGCCGAAACCGCTCATCGACTGCGGCAGGGAGCCCGCCTCGACACCGCCCAGCCGGCGCAGCGCGTTCATCATCGGCGACGGCGATCCGAGGAGCTTCGCGCTGCCCGCGTCGGCGCGGAACTCGCGATGCCGCGAGAACCACGCAACGATGATGGATGCGAGGATGCCGAGGACGATCTGCGCAACCATCACGGTGATGAAATAACCCGGGCCGTTGCCGCGCTCGGTGCGGAACACCGCCTTGTCGACGATCGAGCCAATGATTCGCGCGAAAAAGACCACGAACGTGTTGACCACGCCTTGGATGAGAGTCAGCGTAACCATGTCGCCGTTGGCGACGTGCGAGAGCTCGTGCCCCAGCACCGCTTCGACCTCCTCCTTGTTCATCGACTGGAGGAGTCCGGTAGAGACGGCGACGAGCGCGGAATTTCGGAAAGCTCCCGTCGCGAAGGCATTCGGAGCGCCCTCGTAGATCGCAACCTCGGGCATGCCGATGCCGGCCCGCGACGCGAGCTTGCGCACCGTCTCGACCAGCCACACCTCGGCGTCGTTGGCCGGCTGATCGATCACGCGCGCGCCGGTCGACCATTTCGCCATCCACTTCGACATCAGCAGCGAGATGATCGAGCCGGTGAAGCCGACCACCGCGGAGAACACGAGCAGCTCGCCGTACTGCATGCCGGCCTGCGAATACATGGCGCGGTCGAACCCCAGCAGCTTCAGCACGATCGAAAGCACGGCGACGACGGCAAGGTTCGTCGCGATGAACAGGATGACGCGTTTCATCTTCTGGCCCTTCCCCGGAGCGATTCGGCGACCGGCATCTTAGCGCATCGCGGCCGCCGGCAAGCGCTTTCTAGGCTCCTCGCACGATGTCAGACACCGTGAATTGGGCGGCTGAACCCGTCGAGAAAATCATGCGAGCAGCCCCGAGTGCCTCATTTGCCAACTGAGGGCCCGCAGCGAACCCCGCGATAGTAGTAGGAGGTACAGCGAGGGGCGAGCGAGGACACGAAAGCGAAGCTTCAGTGAAGGCTAACGCGAGCACCGGCGAGCGTTAAGCCGCGAAGCGGCGGCCGGAACTACAAAGCAATCCGGGCGCGCAGCCATTTTATCGATGGGTTCGAGGGCCTGTTCACGCTAAGTCCGCAAGTGCGAACGGGTGGCATGGGGCGCCAATCAAGGCGCCGGTGTTGCCAAATGCGGAAGCCAAGACCGGGTGTCTTCACGAGGAAAGCAACGCAGAGTGGCGCCCCATGGCGCCCGTTCCCTTCGGGTTGCTGCCGAAAGGGCCATGCGCTTCGTTGCAAAGCCTCGCCGGGCAGCCGGCCCGGCTTCGTTTTTCGCCTCGCGCCTGGCCCTTTCGGCGGTGCAACGCACATGTGGACTTAGCGTGAGCAGGCCCTAGTCGCGCGCCCAGGAGTCCTTGAGCGTGACCGTGCGATTGAACACCGGCGCACCGGTCGAGTGGTCGGCGAGATCGGCGACGAAGTACCCGTGCCGCTCGAACTGGAACCGCTCCTCGGGCGCGGACGCGGCGGCGGCGGGCTCGACAAACGCCGCGATCACGCGCTTCGATTCCGGATTGAGGTCGTCGAGAAACGTGCGCTCGATGACGTCGGCGGCGTCGTCATCGACTTCGCCGGCGACCACCGGCGCGTGCGCGGCGACATTCGCCGCGGCGTCCGCCCCGACCTGCGCGCCGTGCGGATTTCTCGCGCCGGGGAACGGCACCGCGAACAGCCGGTCGTAGAGGCGCACCTCGGCCCTGACCGCCTGCGCCGCCGAAAGCCAGTGGATGTTGCCCTTGATCTTGCGCGCATTCGCGCCGGGCGTGCCGCTGCGCGTCTCCGGGTCGTAGGTGCAATGCACGACGGTGACGCGACCGTTGGCGTCCGTTTCGGCGCCGCTGCATCGAACGATGTAGCCGTAGCGCAACCGCACTTCGGCCCCGGGCGCCAAGCGGAAATAGCCGGGCTGCGGCGATTCCTGGTAGTCGTCGCGTTCGATCAGGAGCTCGCGCGTGAGCGGCAGCGCGCGCCGGCCCTGCTCCGGAAAATGCGGGTGATTCGGTGCGAAGCATTCCTCGCTCGCGCCTTCGGGGTAGTTGTCAATGACGAGCCGGACCGGGTCCAGCACCGCGATCCGCCGCGCCGCCCGTGTGTTGAGGTCGTCGCGCATGCAGTCCTCGAGCACGCCCATGTCGATCCATGAATCCGACTTCGATACGCCGGTGCGCTCGACGAACAGACGGAAGCCCTCCGGCGTGAAGCCTCGCCGGCGCGCGCCGACGAGGGTCGGCATCCGCGGATCGTCCCAACCGTCGACGTGACCGCCCTCGACCAGCTGGATCAGCTTGCGCTTCGACAGCGCCACGTAAGTGAGATTGAGCCGCGCGAACTCGTATTGCTGCGGCAGCGGCCGCGGCAGCATCCCGCCGTCGGCGAGCTTGCCGATGACCCAATCGTACAGCGGGCGATGGTCCTGGAATTCGAGCGTGCAGATCGAATGCGTGATGCGCTCGAGCGCGTCGCTGATGCAATGCGTGTAGTCGTAGAGCGGGTAGACGCACCACTTGTCGCCGGTGCGATGGTGGCTCGCGTGGCGGATGCGGTAGATCGTCGGATCGCGCAGGTTGATGTTCGGGCTCGCCATGTCGATCTTGAGTCGCAGCACGTGCGCGCCGTCGGCGAACTCGCCGGCGCGCATGCGGCGCAGCAGGTCGAGATTCTCGGCGACGGGGCGATCGCGGAACGGGCTCGCCTGCCCGGCCTCGGTCAGGGTCCCCCGGAGCGCGCGCATTTCCTCGGCCGACTGGCTGTCGACGTAGGCGAGACCCTGCTCGACGAACCATTCCGCGAACCGGTAGAGATCGTCGTAATAGTCCGACGCGTGGTAGAGATGCTCGCCCCAGTCGTAGCCCAGCCAACGCACCGCGTCTTCGATCGAGTCCTCGAACTCGGTCTCTTCCTTCAGCGGATTCGTGTCGTCGAAGCGCAGGTTGCAGCGGCCCCCGTTCTCGGCGGCCAGCCCGAAATTGAGGACGACCGACTTGGCGTGGCCGTAATGCAGGAAACCGTTGGGCTCGGGCGGGAATCGCGTCACGACGGCGCCGCCGTACTTGCCGGTGCGGTTGTCCTCGGCGATGATCGATCGCAGGAAATTCGACACGGGCGCGGTCGCGGCGGCGTCCTTCGCGCGCGGCGCGGGCGCGCCAGGTTTTGCCTCGCTGTTCGGCGAGGCAGGCAATTTGGCTTGCGGCGGCGCAGCACCCGTCATCGTTTGTTCATGAACAATCGTGGTTTCCTGCTCATTCTAACCGGTAGGGGTATCCACTGCCATCGGCGGCTCTCCCAGTGGCCGCCGGCAATCGCCCGGAATGCCGCGCCAGACAACGGTTTGCGGCGAGTCGACCGACGCCGCGAACAAGGGTTGTCCACAAATCCTGTGGATAATAGTGTGCATATCTTGTAAATTCGAATGCTAAGTCGTACGCAGGCCGGAAGAAAGGTTGCGATGCCCAAATTCATGCCTGTTTTTTTTGTCATGCCTTCAATGATTTGCGAGTCTGTCTCCCGCAGCCGGAATCGCCGCTTTGCAAACGTCGGATGACGCTCGGATGACGGATTTGTAACGCTTACGATGTTGATTTTTGTCGTGGACGAATGGACTGCTGCACCTGCGTTGTCAAACGTTTGCCTGCCGGCTTTCACCGACAGGCGCCGCGACGGTCGATAGCATCGCTGCCCTGGATAATTCCCGCATGCGACCTCCGAGCGTCACGCCGTCCGCTGCGCCAGGCGACGCGCGCGCCGTGCTTCCGGTATCTCTCCTCGTCAGCTCGGCACGGCTGCTGCTCGAACGGCACATCGGGCTTGTCTGGGTCTCGGGCGAAATCTCGGGATTCACGCGCGCGGCGTCGGGCCATTGCTATTTCAAGCTCAAGGACGCTCAGGCGCAGGTTTCGTGCGTCTTCTTTCGGCACAAGGCGCAGTTCCTCGATTTCGCCCTGAAGGACGGGCTCGCGGTCGAAGCCCACGCGACGGCGTCGCTCTACGAGGCGCGCGGCGAGTTCCAGTTGAACGTCGAGACGATGCGCCTCTCGGGCCAGGGCGCGCTGTACGAGCGATTCGCGCGCCTCAAGGCACGCCTCGAGGCACAGGGGTGGTTCGCGCCGGAGCGCAAGCGCGCGCTGCCTGCGTATCCCGCGGCGGTCGGCATCGTCACGTCGACCCGCGCTGCGGCACTCCACGACATCCTCACGACGCTCGGGCGGCGCTGGCCCGCGCTGCGCGTGGTCGTCTATCCGACGAATGTGCAGGGCGGCGGCGCTGCGGCCGAGATCGCGCAGGCGATCCGTACCGCCAACATGCGCCACGAGGTCGACGTGCTGATCGTCGGCCGCGGCGGCGGCTCGATCGAGGACCTCTGGGCATTCAACGAGGAGGTCGTCGCGCAGGCGGTGCTCGAGTCGGTGCTGCCGGTCGTGTCCGCAGTCGGCCATGAGACCGATTTCACGATCTGCGACTTCGTCGCCGATGCGCGCGCGCCGACGCCGACCGGCGCCGCTGCGCTGGTCGCGCCCGATCGCATCGGCGTGGCCCGCGACGTGATCGGCATGCGCCGGCGCTGGCAGCGCGCGGCGCTGCGTGCGCTGGAGGCGCCGATGCAGCGGCTCGACGTCCTCGAGCGAAGGCTTGTGCACCCGGCGGCGCGAATCGCGGCGCAGGCGCGTGAAGCGCGCGCGCTGGCCGACCGGCTCGTGCGCGCGTTCTCCCACCGGATCGAAGCGGTCGCCACCGACACCGGCGGCCTGGGCAGGCGGCTGCTGCTGCAGCTGCGCCAGCCACCGGCACAGTCGGCGCGCATCGCCCGGGCCGGCGACACGCTCGTGCAGGTGGCGAGGATCTCGCTCGAGCGAGCCGGAACGCGCCTCGACGGGCTCGCCCAGAGCCTCGCGCTCCTCAACCCGGCCGCAACACTGGAGCGGGGCTACGCCATCGTCGCGATCGCCGGCGGCGCCATCGTCACGAGTGCGGGCGACGTGAAGCCGGGGGACGACGTCGCGATCCGGTTCGCGCGTGGCGGCTGCCGGCGCGAAGATCACCAAGGTCGATTCCTGAACTTCGGCGCCGGTCCGCGATACCGTGAACGCCCTGTTCCGCCTTGCGCATCGGGCTTCCGCCCGGCCAACGTGCAGCGGCGCACGGAACCGGGACAGGTGTCTCACGAGCGCGCAGGCGCCGCGTTCCGAAGAGCAGGGGTCTAGGCCTCGTCCGGATCCGGATCGTCGACGGTCGCGCCGCCCGACGGCTTCGCGTTCGGCGCCACCGAGGCGGCGAGCCTCGGCGTCGTGGTGACGACGTCGGCGTTCTGCGCGCGGTGGCGCAACGCGTGGTCCATCAGCACCAGCGCCAGCATCGCCTCGGCGATCGGCGTCGCGCGGATCCCGACGCAGGGATCGTGGCGGCCATGCGTGTTGACGACGACGGCGTTGCCGGCCTTGTCGATCGAGCGGCGATCGAGCCGGATCGACGACGTCGGCTTCACGGCGATGGTCACGACGACGTCCTGTCCGGTCGAGATACCACCCAGAATGCCTCCCGCGTGGTTCGACAGGAATCCCTGCGGCGTCATCTCGTCGGAATGCTCCGACCCGCGCTGCGCGACGCTCGCGAAACCGGAACCGATCTCGACGCCCTTCACCGCGTTGATGCCCATCATCGCCTGCGCGAGGTCAGCGTCGAGCCGGCCGTAGACCGGCTCGCCCCAGCCGACCGGCACGCCGATCGCGGTGACGCTGATCTTGGCGCCGCAGGAGTCACCATCCTTGCGCAACGCGTCCATGAACGCCTCGAGCTCGGGCACGATCGTCGCATTGGCGACGAAGAACGGGCTCGCGTCGACGTGCTCGAAGCTCTCGAAGGGAATCGCGCGCGGGCCGAGCTGAACCAGGTGCCCGCGAATGGAAACGCCATGGCGCTCGCGTAGCCACTTTCGCGCGATTGCGCCCGCAGCCACGCGCACCGCCGTCTCGCGCGCAGAGGCGCGGCCACCGCCGCGATAGTCGCGGATGCCATATTTCTGCCAATAGACGTAATCGGCGTGTCCGGGCCGGAAGGTCTCCGCGATCGCCGCGTAATCCTTGCTGCGCTGATCCTCGTTGCGGATGAGGAGCGCGATCGGCGTTCCCGTGGTGCGGCCCTCGAACACACCAGAGAGGATCTCGACGGCGTCCGATTCGCGCCGCTGGGTCACGTGGCGCGACGTGCCCGGGCGACGCCGGTCGAGCTCGCGCTGGATGTCCGCGGCGCAGAGCTCCATTCCGGGCGGACAGCCGTCGACGACGCAGCCGATCGCCGGGCCGTGCGATTCGCCGAACGAGGTGACGCAAAAAAGCGTGCCGAATGTATTGCCGGACATCGATGTCAGCGTGCAACGCGAGGGTGCGATCGAGTGTAGCACGCGCGTCGCCGACGGCCGGGTGGGTGCCCGTGCATGCGACAATCCGGCGATGCGCGACGTGCCCTCTGCCCTTCCGGCGCAACTCGTTGCCGCGCTTCGCGCCGCGCGGTTCGTCGCGGTTCTGACCGGCGCGGGCGTGTCCGCCGAATCCGGCGTGCCGACGTTCCGCGACGCGCAGACCGGGCTCTGGGCGAGATTCGACCCGCAGGAGCTCGCGACGCCGGCAGCCTTTGCTCGGAACCCGAAGCGCGTCTGGGACTGGTACGCGATGCGGCGCGGCATGGTCGGCCGCGTGGCACCGAATGCCGCGCACGTGGCGCTCGCCAGCCTCGAGCGGCGCGTTCCGGAATTCGCGCTGCTGACGCAAAACGTCGACGGCCTGCACCAGCGCGCCGGCAGCGTGAAGGTCGTCGAGCTGCACGGCAACATAACGCGGGTGCGCTGCTCGCGCGAAGGGACGCGGGTGGCGCGCTGGGACGACAGCGATGTGGATGTTCCACCTCGCTGCGCCGCCTGCGGCGCGTTCCTGCGGCCCGATGTCGTCTGGTTCGAGGAGATGCTGCCGGAAAACGCGCTCGCCGCGGCCGAGGACGCCGCGAATCGATGCGACATGCTGCTCGTCGTCGGGACGTCCGCCGAGGTCTATCCCGCCGCCGCGCTGCCGGCACTGGCACGACGGCGCGGCGCGCTGGTGGTCGAGATCAACACCGAGACCACGCCATTGAGCGCGCATGCCGACCACTCGCTGCGCGGCCCCGCGGGTGTCGTGCTGCCCGCGCTCGTCGCGGCCGCGTGGAGTGAATCGGCGACGGCCGCGTAGCGACGTCAATCAGCGGGCGTGTCCGCCTTCCCCGATTCGGGCGCGGCGCCCATCTCGCGCGACAGCCGCCACGCCATCCATCCCAACAGAATCGCGCCAAGCGCTAGGCTCGCCCAGAGGATCCAGCGCTTGACGTCCGGCGGCTCGCGCAGGCGGTCCTTGCCGCCCAGCTCGACCGAAAGGCCTGCCGATGCAGCATTGATGCCGGCAGGTAGCCCCTTCGCCGCATCGTATCCGGGCACGAGCGTCGAAATCGGCAGCGCGCCCGGCGTGGCGAGTCGATTGCCGTAGGCGAGCGTGAAGGGAGGCGGGCCACGCGTCGCGAAGATGAGCTCCGCCGGCTGCCATCCGGCGCGAAGCGGCGGCGCGAAGCGAGCGGAAGCGCCCGATCGCGGATCGAACCGGAGCAGCCAGTACCGTCGCGCGCCACCTGCGACCGGCACCGGCGCGCTCGCGACCTCTCCGCCCGGCTCCCGCAGCCGATAGAAGACCGTCGACTCGACAGACTGCCACGGCTCGGCCGCGTTCGCGCGCGCGAAGATCTGCGCGGGGACGACCGAGTTCGGTTCCGCGAGCGTCACGTCGAGGCGGTCGACCGGGTACGCGCCGCCGAGATCATATTCGAATTCGCCCTCGTGATCGGCGACCGGCGCGCCGGACACGACCCGCCATTGCCGCGGCGACTCGACAACCCGCTCGGCGAATTCGCCCCCCACCGCCGTGAACTCGATCACCGGCGCTCCGACGCTCCAGGAAAGCCGCAAATACTTCGACCGGCTCGCCGGAATGTCGACGCGGTCACGCACCAGCCGGCGTCCCGCGTATTCGAGGTTGACCAGCACCGCGTCGGGAACGACGCTGCGCCAGCGTGCGAGATCGTCGCTTGCGTCGATGCGCAGATGCATCGTCGCCGCGCCGGCGGCTTCCGGCATCGTGAACACGAGCGCGCTCAGCGGCTCGGTCAGGTCGGAGGCGTCGAGCACGAAGCCGCCGAGCGTCTGTCCCGGCGCGGGCGGCGAGTCGCTCGACCTGATGTCGATCGCGGTACCGGACGCATTGCGCGTGACCGATAGCGAAATGCCCGAGACATCGCGCTGGTCCCGATCGAGGTACAGCGGAAACTGCGCGAGCGAGACCGCGGACGGACGCTCGCGCGTCGCGGCCGGGCGCGGAATCCACGCGAACGGGACGACTTCTCCGTCGGCGTTGAAGATGCGCAGATCCGCGAGATCGGGACGCACGGTGCCCTCGTAGGCCGCGGCCGGGACAGCCACGCGTTGAAAGGGTCCGCTGCCCGCCGGCGTCAGCGGCACGCCGGCGGCGTAGTCCGACGGACGCTCGGCATGGGCGCCGGCAGCGACGAAGGCGATCAGAAACAGATGACGTATCACGGTGTGACCTCCTTGCGCGGCGGCACGGGCGCGAGATAGCCGATCAGGAGCAGCAGCAGCCCCACGCCGATGAACGAGACGATTCGCGTGATCGTACCGACCTGCGCGAGCTCGACCAGGAACAGCTTGGCGACGACCACGCCCAGCAGCGCGGCGCCTGCGAACCACGGCGCGCGCCACTGCCGCCGGTTCGCGTAGGCCATCGTCGCCAGCGCGATCGCGGACCAGAGCAACGCCAGCGTCGCCTGCACCAGCGTCGAGCGCCAGAGCGCGTGCGCGGTGTAGGGCACGTCGTACCAGAAATGGATGCTCCGCAGCGCGATGGCGTTGATCCAGACGAATACCAATGCCGCGAGCACCGCGGCGACAGCGCCGCGCGGCAACATGTCGGAGAGGGCAGGATCCTCGCGACGCGCGCGCAATGTCCACAGCGCGACAGCCATGAGCACGATCGCCTGCGTGACATCGAGCGGATTCGCGAGCGGGAAATACGGCAACGGCGCGGGATCGCCGTCGCCGTGCACGCTCGCCGCGAGCGACCACAGCACGAGCACCACCGCCACCGGAACGCCGCCAAGGACCAGATACCCGCGGCGATGCGCGCCAAGCGGCCAGCGAGGCCCGGATGCAAGCACGCAGACGACGGCGAGCCCCAGCGCCGGAACGAGGCCCCACGGCACGGCGCTCCACACGCCGTGGCCGTAAGCGATCCGTTCGCCCGCCCATGCAAGCTCGTGCCCGCACAGGAGCAGTACGAGCCAGAACAATCCGGCGTGCCAGGGTTCGAGCGACAGGCCCCCGAGATCCGCCGCGGTCGCGGCATGGCGGTCGAACCGATGCAGCAGCGCGACGACGACCGCGACTGCAAGCGGCCACGCGAGGTAGCCGCCGTGCGCCAGCAGGTGATCGTCCGCCCTGCGGACGCCGCCGATGGCGAACACGGCGATTGCGCCCAGCGTCGGCAGCAGCAGCAGCGCCGGGAATCGCGCCATCGGCCATCGCAACGGCCGTTGCGCTGCGGCGAACGCCACGGCAGTGAGTGCGAGCAGTGCCACGAACGCGGGAATCTGCGCCTCGCGCGGCAGCCATCGCTCGATCTCGCGCCAGCCTGCGCCGAGCCACCAGAGCACGCCCCACGCGAGCACGACTCCGGAGAACAGCCGCTCGGATTCGGGGGGCCCGTTCGCTTCGCGCTGCAGCTGCCAGGCGCTGTAAAGGCCTGCGATCGCGACCAGCACGGCGCCGACGAAGGCGCTGTTCACGATGGGAATCGCGGCCGGCGCCGATGCCGGCACCCACAGCGACAGGCCGAGCAGGAACGCCACGCCGGCGCCGAACTCGAGCAGCAGTCCGAACGCGCGCATGACCAGACGCTGCTGCCGGAGTCCCGCCCATACGATCGCCGCGCCTTCGATCGCCCACGCCGCGGACGTCCAGCGGGCATCGAGGCCGAGCGGCACGGCGAGCGTCGCAAAGACGACGCCGAGCGCCAGGAAGCTTTCGACGAGGAGCCGGATGTCGTCCCGGTGCCGCGCGTAGAGGACGCGGCCGAGCATCAGGTAGACCGCCGACATCGCGAGCGCGCTGTACGCCATTCCATATTCGATGTCGCGGATGAGCGCGCTCTGCAGCCCCGCCGCGACCAGCGGCGTGCCGAACACGAGCCCTGCGTCGACGTAATGGCGCACCTCGACGGACTGGCGGAGCGCGTAGAGCACGGCGATCGCGACGTAGAACAGGAAGAACAGCACGAGGAAGGGCTCGGTCGTGGCGAAATGCTCGGGCCGGTACCGCGTCACTCCCCAGAACGTGCCGACCAGGAACGTGAACACGAACCCCAGCAGGTTGAGCGAGCGCCACGCCTTGAACCAGGCGATGCCGAGAATTCCCGCGTTGAGCAGTGCGTAGTAACTGAACAGCATCACGTGATTGCCGCTGTCGCTCGACGTAAGGATCGGCGCGAGGAAGCCGCCGAGGACCGCGAGCGCGGCGAGCGAGATCGCGTCCTGGCGGATCGCAAGCCAGGACGACAGCGCCGAGATCCAGAAGAGAAACCCGAACGCGGCGAGCGGCGGCAGCAGCGCGTAGAGCTTGAGCGCGGCGAATACGGTCAGATAGAGCACGCCGACACCGCCGCCCTGCAGCACCATCGCGTAGGCGCGCCGGGCGAGGCGTAAGCGCCAGCCGACGACGAGGAGCGCGACGCCGCCCAGCGCGATGCCCGCGAGGCGCACCGAGATCGGCACGTGCACGTGCTCGACCGCGTACTTGAGCAGAAAGCCGACGCCGATAAAGAGCAGCAGTACGCCGATCCGCGCCAGCGTGTTTCCGCCGACGAGCCACGCCCAGACCGGGTTCGGCGGTTCCGGCGCGCGGCGCTCGGAAGGCGGAGGTGGCGCTCGACCGGACGTGTCGCTGCCGACGGCGAGATCTTCCGACGCCGCCGAACCGGCAGACGTCGCGAATGCCTCGTCCGCGCTCAGCGCGGACGCTCGCGTGCCGTCGGGATTGAGCGCGCTCGATACGGCGCCGGCCGTTTCAAATGCAAGTGGGGACTCGGGTATAGGCGCATCCGGCGGAACGGGCAACACGGTCCCGCGATCGGATGACGGCGCCACAACAGGAACGGTGCGGGTGGAGGCCGCATCCGCGGACGCGCCCGCCGCAATCGCGCTTCGCGTTCGGAGCGCGTATTCGAGATCCGCGACGCGGCGCTCCAGCACGACGACACGCTGCGCCAGCGTCGCATCGACGCCTGCCGCGACGGAATCAGCCGGCACCATCGGTGGTTCCGACGCTTCCCGGCGCTCGCGCCGGATGGCGATGACGACGCCGATGACGAACCCGATCAACCCGCCGAACGATGCCCCTTCCCTTCCGCCCGCCACACCACCGATCAACGCCCCGACGACCAATCCGATCAATGCCGCCATGGTCTCCTCCGCGTTTCCCCCGATCGCGTCATTTGCGCGCGCCCCTCAATGCCAGCACCGTCGCCTGCAGCGTCGGAAGCGATACCTGCTCCGGCGCCACCGCCGGCGCGGCGCGAAGCGCGATGCGCGAAAAGACTCCGCGCAGACGCCGCATCGCCTTGCCCTCATGCGATCGGCTGAAGAAGCTGCCCCAAAGACCCGAGAGCGCGAGCGGAACCACCGGCACCGGCGTGTCCCGCACGATGCGCTCGATGCCGGGCCGGAACGCGCCCATTTCGCCGGTAGTGGTGAGCGCGCCCTCCGGAAAGATGCCGACGATCTCGCCTTCGGCGAGCGCCTTCGCCACGTCGGCGAAGGCCCGCTCCTTCAGCGCGGCATCTTCCTTTGCGGAGGCGATCGGGATGGTGCGCATCGTCCGGAAGATGAACGAGAGGACCGGCACGCGAAAGATGCGGTGGTCCATCACGAACCGTATCGGCCGCCGCACGCACCCGGCGATCACGACTGCGTCGACGTAGCTCACGTGGTTGCAGATGACGACGCACGCTCCCGTCTCCGGAATGCGGTCGAGGCCCTCCTTGTCGACGCGGTAGAACGTGTGGATCAGCATCCAGGCGAGAAAGCGCATCAGGAACTCGGGCACGAGCCTGAAGATGAACAAGGCGACCGCCGCGTTCATGAGTCCGGTGACGAGAAAGAGCTCCTGGATCGTGAGTCCGGCCTTCAGCAAGCCGATGGCAATGCCAGCCGACGCCACGATGAAGATCGCGTTGAGGATGTTGTTCGCGGCGATGATTCGCGAGCGGTGCGACGGTTCGGAGCGCTCCTGGATCAGCGCGTACAGCGGCACGATGTAGAAGCCGCCGAAAAGCCCGATCAGGACGAGGTCGATCGTCACGTGCCAGTGCGCCGGAGTCGAGAGGAAGGCGCCAAGGCCCGCCAGCTGCCGCGCGGAGAGCCCGCGGCTCGCAAGCCAAAGATCCACCGCGAACAGCGTGAGCCCGATCGCGCCGAACGGGACGAGGCCGAGCTCGATCCTGCGGCCCGAGAGCTTTTCGCACAGCAGCGATCCGGCGCCGACACCGACCGAGAACGCCGCGAGCAGGAACGTCACGACGTGCTCGTCGCCCCCCAGGATCTCGCGCGAGAACCCGGCGAACTGGGCGAGGAAGATCGCCCCGTAAAACCAGAACCACGAGATCCCGAGCATCGACAGCCAGACGACACGGTTGCGCTGCGCGAAGCGCAGGTTCTTCCAGGTCTCGGTGAACGGATTCCAGTTGATCTCGAGCTCGGGCGAGACCGGGGGCGTGACCGGAATCGCGCGACTCACGAGATAGCCGGCCACCGCGACGACGATCGCGACGACGCCGGCGATGACGGGACCATTCGGGTGGATCGCGACGAGGAGTCCGCCCGCAATGGTGCCCAGCAGGATCGCGACGAACGTTCCCATCTCGACCAAGCCGTTGCCGCCCACCAGCTCCTCGGTGGAGAGGTTCTGCGGCAGGATCGCGTATTTGACCGGTCCGAACAGCGTCGAATGCACGCCCATCAGCGCGAGCGCCGTGAAGAGAAGGAAGAGATCGCGCCTCCAGAAGCCGGCGAGACCGATCACCATGATCGCGATCTCGAGGATCTTGATCCATCGGATCAGCCGCGACTTTTCGTACTTGTCGGCGAGCTGTCCGGACGTCGCCGAGAACAGCATGAACGGCGCGATGAAGACGGCGCCGGCGAGATTGACGAGGGCGTTGGCGTCGAGCGAGGTCATCTGCGCCGCCTCGAAGGCGACGAAGATGATGAGCGCGTTCTTGTAGATGTTGTCGTTGCCGGCGCCGAGGAACTGCGTCCAGAAGAACGGCGCGAAGCGGCGCTCGCGCAGGAGGTCGTACTGGCTGGCGGAGTGCATGGTGGGGCGCCCTCAGGACGGATTCGCAAAGAAGGACCGGGTCTCGAACACGCTGGACGCGAGGCGGCTGCCGTTGGACACGAGGCTTCGCTTCAGGACGAAGTCGAACAGCAGCGCATTGTGCTCGCGGATCTCGCGCAGCACGGGAACCGCGGATGGATCGAGCATTCCGCGCGCGACGAGCAGGTCAGGCGAGATGAGCGGCAGTATACCGGGCAACGGATAGTCCGAGCCGTTGAGCAGGCGCGCGTGCCAATCGCGACGCTCGACGATCGACGCCAGCACGTCGATGCGATTTCCCTGCGTGACCGCCGAGATGTCGCCGTACACGCGTCCGACGAAGGCCGGGGTCTCCATCAGCCGCGTGAACAGCGAGAAATTGGAGACCAGCGGCGCGGAGCTGCCGCGATCGAAGTCGCGCCCCGCGCCGAGCGAGCCGCAATGCGCGACGACTACGCGCACGCCGGCATCGAGCGGACGGCGCAGGTGCAAGGGATTGCCGAGCGCCTCGTCGTGGCCGCGCACGGCCCGCTCGTCGCCGGCGTGCGAGATCAGCGGCAGGTGCAGCGCGCGGAGTTGCCGATAGAACGTTTCGCATCGCGGGGATGCGGGATCGATGCCCTGCGCCGACGGCAGCCACTTGACCGCCCGCGCGCCGTGGGCCGCGGCCCAATCGAGACGGGCGAGCGCATCCTTCGCATTCGGATGCACGGACGCGGCCCATTCGAATCGCGACGGATCCTGCGCGGCAACCGCGGCGGCGTACGCATCGGGCACGTAGAACGTCGAGCGCTCGCGCACCGGCGTGCCGGCGTCGTCGCGAGCCCAGTCGAAGGCCAGCAGGACGACCTTCGCCCCGGCGGGCAGCATCGCGCATTGGTTCCGGATCCGGTCGACGACGCTCGCGTCGACATGGCCGGGTGAGTCGTGCACGCATCCAGCATTCATGAAGAACAGCCGCTGCACGTATTGCTGCGGGCGCAGCAGCGATTCCATCGCCGGATTGAACCAGGGCCCCGCCCCGGAATCGCCGTTCCCGAACAGGTGACAGTGCACGTCCCAGACGTCGGCCGGCACGATGTCGCGCCATGCTTTGCGCACCAGAGGATCCGCGGCAAGCGCAGGCGGCAATGCGGCGCGGCATGAATTGAGGACGCCCTCTTTCAGCGACAGGTCGCAGCCGGCAGCCAGCGCGCCGCCCGCCGCGGCAAGGAATGCGCGGCGATTCATTTACCGCGCCCGCGCGCCGTTCACGTCGCGGAACGCCAGCATCTCGAGCAATCGCTCCTCGTCATCCGGCAGAAAGCCGCAACGGCCGTCCCACTGCGCGGGATTCTCGTAGGTGCCGAACAGCATGTCCCACCACACGATGTCGGCGTAGTTGCTCCGGTGATAATCGACCTGGTGATGAATCCGATGCATTTCCGGTCGCTGGAAGACATAGCCGACCCATCTCGGCGTGCGCCAGTCCGCGTGATAGAAGAACTCGCCGAGGGCCGTGCACAGCGTGTAGATCGCACCCGCCTCGACCGGCAGTCCCAGAACGCCGTACACGAGGCCGGCGCCAATGACCGAGTTGACGACCATCTCCAGCGGATGTTTGTAGAACGACGTGGCCGTCTCGAGCCGGCGCGCGCTGTGATGGATCTGGTGCAGGTGCCGCCACAGCCAGTCGCTCTCGTGGCGCCAGCGATGCCACCAGTAGAAGACGAAGGTCGCGATGAAGTAGGCAAGGATGCCCCCCGCCCATGGCGACAAGCGGTCGCCCAGCTCGAGTATCGATGCGTGCCGGAACCAGCGCTCCCACGTGTAAGCGCCGACGAGAACCACGGCGAGCTGCGCTGCGTTGATCGCGATCACCCGCAGCGGCCACGTGCGTACCCGCGGCAACGCCCAGCCTGGAAACGCGCGTTCGAGGACGAAAAAGCCCGCAAAGCCAACAACGATCCACGCAAGCATGGCCCCTCCCTTCACCGCTCCTGGTCGTCGAGATACTCGAGCACCGACTCGAGCGCGGACCGGACCGCGCCGGGATCCGGCCAGTACCAGACTTCCTTGCCGATCTTTTCGCTCTTCAGCACGCCGGCCGCGCGCAACACCTTCAGGTGGTGTGCCACTGCCGAGCGCGATAGTGTCGATGCGGCGACGATCTGCCCGACGTTGAGACGTTCACCGGCCTCGAACATCAGCAGGATCCGCTGTCGGTGGGCGTCGCCCAGCGCGACGAACATGCCGGCCGTGCGGCGCCAGGCGCGGGGAATGGCCTTTGCGTAGCTCTGTCGCATCGATCGGCTCGTCGGATCCGCCTCGTTGTATACCCAATAACATAACTAATGGACTAGTTATATTGTCGCGTAGTCTAGCCTCGTCGCGGCGGCTGTCAAGGGGCCGACGCAACCCCGGGCCTGCGAGCCGACGAACGGCGGCGCGTGAATTCGCAACGGGCGGCGTCGGTACGGTAGACGCGCCGCAGACGCTACAATCCTGGAAAGCGGCGCGGATTTCGCCGCAGTTCGGTCATCCACCATTCCGGCAGCGGCCCGACACGATGCGGCAATACCTCGAATTCATGCGCCATGTCCGCGACCACGGCCATCGCAAGGCCGACCGCACCGGAACGGGCACGCTCTCGGTCTTCGGCTACCAGATGCGCTTCGATCTCGACGCCGGCTTCCCGCTGCTGACGACCAAGAAAGTGCACACGAAGTCGATCATCCACGAACTGCTGTGGTTCCTGCGCGGCGAAACCAACGTCCGGTCGCTGCAGGCGGCGGGCGTCACGATCTGGGACGAATGGGCCGACGCCGAGGGAGAGCTCGGCCCGGTCTACGGCTATCAGTGGCGCAGCTGGCCGACACCCGGCGGCGGGCACATCGACCAGATCGCGAACGTGCTGGCGGAGATCCGGCGCAATCCGGATTCACGCAGGCTGATCGTGTCGGCGTGGAACGTCGGCCAGATCCCGCAGATGAAGCTGCCGCCGTGTCACGCGTTCTTCCAGTTCTATGTCGCCGACCGAAGGCTTTCCTGCCAGCTCTATCAGCGAAGCTGCGATATCTTCCTAGGCGTCCCGTTCAACATCGCTTCCTACGCCCTGCTGACGCACATGGTCGCGCAACAATGCGATCTCGGCGTTGGCGACTTCGTGTGGACGGGCGGTGATTGCCACCTCTATCTCAACCACCTGGAGCAGGTCGATCTCCAGCTTTCCCGCGAGCCGCGACCGCTGCCGCGGCTTCACATCCGACGGCGCCCCGAGTCGCTCGCCGATTACCAGTTCGAGGACTTCGAGATCCGGGATTACGACCCGCACCCCGCGATAAAGGCACCCGTCGCCGTATAGGCCGGAACGCTCATCCGCGCGCGACGTCGAGGCGTCCTGCGGAAGGATTTCGGACCCGGAAAAAAGAAGCCCGCCGGGAGGAGGTTAGCGGGCAAGGGGGACTTGAGCGCGGCCGGCGGCGTTCGCACCGTTCCGCTCGCGGTGGCGCACCGCGCCGACCGCTCAATCTTGATGCGCGTCGCGCGTCTCAGGCGATTGCGCGCGCGGCGCTGATCCGATCCGCAAGAGCTTCCAGCGTCTCCTGTTGGGCTGGCGACATGGCCTCGACGTCCTCGCGCGCGTCGTTAGCCGCCGGCCCGAGGCCTTCGAGCCAGCGCGGTGCGAGTTCGGGTGAGAACGTTGGCATGGTGCTCGTTTCCTTCACCGAACCCAAAAGCAGATTTCATGCCATGGCGACTAATCGGCGGAACGCATGGGGCGAATCCATGATGTTCTCCTATGAAAGGCTCGATAGCATCGGTCGCGCGCGCAAACCGCGGCAGTGGCTTGTCGTTCAACGGGATGTCGCGGCCAACCGACATGCTATGTGTCATTCCTGTTAATGGAATGATTCTTAACAATTTATTCTGTCGCTGTTCGACGACAAAAGGACATCGTTGCGCCGCAGCAGGGCGCAACTTAATGACAATGGAATTGCACTCGTCAAGCTGACGGTATCGCCCGCGTCGGCCGATCCACCCGCGCCGCGATGCCTGCGTGGGTCCCAAGACAGGCGCGAAGGGTCAGCCCGGCTTGCCTTCCTTGAACATCGCCGGCTCGAGGCGGTGGCGCTGCAGCAGCTTGTAGAACTCGGTTCGGTTGCGCTTGGCGAGCTGCGCCGCCTGCGTCACGTTGCCGCCGGTGATCTTGAGCAGCCGGACGAGGTAGTCACGCTCGAACTCCTTGCGCGCCTCCTCGAACGGAACCAGCGCGCTGGCGTCCTCGCGCAGCGCGCTCTGCACGAGCGTCGCCGGGATCATCGTCGTCGTCGCCAGCGCCACGGCCTGCTCGAGCAGATTGAGGAGCTGGCGCACGTTCCCCGGCCACGGCGCGCCGATGAGGAGCGCCATCGCATCGGGCGCGAGCGAGGCCACGGGGCGCTTGTACCGCTCGGCCAGCCGCCGCAGGAAATGCGTCGAAAGCAGCGGGATGTCCTCGCGCCGGTCGGCGAGCGGCGGAAGGCGCATCGACACCACGTTGAGGCGGTAGTAGAGGTCTTCGCGAAACCGGCCGGAGGATTTCTGTGCCTCGAGGTCCCGGTGAGTCGCCGAGATCACGCGGACGTCGATTGGGACCGACTGCGTCGCCCCGACCGGGCGGACCTCGCCTTCCTGCAGGACGCGCAGCAGCTTCACCTGAAGCGCGAGCGGCATGTCGCCGATCTCGTCCAGGAAGATCGTGCCGCGATCGGCCGCCTGGAACAGCCCCCTGTGTGCCTGCACCGCACCGCTGAACGCGCCGCGCGCGTGGCCGAAGAGCTCGGATTCGAGCAGCGGCTCGGGAATCGCCCCGCAGTTGACGGCGACGAACGGCTCGTTGCGGCGCGCGCTCGCCCGGTGGATCGCGCGTGCCAGGAGCTCCTTGCCCGTCCCTGAGTCGCCGAAGATCAGCACGCTCGCATCGGAATCGGCGACGCGGCGCGCCTGTCGCAGCAGGTCCTCCATCTGCGGGCTTCGGGTGATGATGCCGGCGCGCCATTCGCCGGTGGCTTCCGCAGCATTGCCCGGGGAGTCACCCGCGAGCGCCATTGCTGCTGCGACCTTCTGCAGCAGCTCCTGGCTGTCGAACGGCTTGGTGAGGAACCCGAACACGCCGCGCTCCGTCGCCGACACCGCATCGGGAATCGTTCCGTGCGCCGTGAGGATGATCACGGGCATCGCCGGATGCTGGCGGTGAATGGCCTCGAACAGCTGCAGGCCGTCGATGCCCGGCATCCGGAGATCGGTGATCACGGCCCCGGGGCGCGACACGGCGAGCGCGGCCAGCGCGGTCTCCCCGCTGTCGGCGGTGCGCACGCGGTACCCGGCCGAGGTGAGCCTCAAGCTGATGAGCCTCAGCAGGTCGGGGTCGTCGTCGACCAGCAGTATCTCGCCCGTCTGGATCATCGTGCTCGTCGGATTCGGGGTTGCCGGCGCCACCTCAGCGCCCGCCCCCTCCTCCACCGCCCCCGCCACTGCCACCGCCGCCGCCCGATCCGGAGCTACCCCCGCCCAGCCCGCGCATCCGGTCGCGCAGCAGGCTGCGCTCCATCGCCTTCAGGTCCTCGAGCTTCTGCAGCGCCGCCTCGGTCTTCTGCTGCTCGTCGCGCACCGCGCGCAACCGCTCGCTGATCTGGGCCTGCAGCACCGCACCCAGCTGCTTCATCATCGGCGAGCCGGGATTGCCGCGGGCGACACTTTCCAGGAGCTGCAGCGCACGCTGGTCGTCCTGCGGCGATGTCCGCACGATCGTGTACAGGACGGCGAGCCGGATCCGGTTCGCGTCGCTGCGCTGCCGCGTCAGGGCCTGCGTGGCGGCCTCGCGCTCGCGCCTCTGCTCGTCCGGGCCCAGCGTGCCGTAGCGCTGGAGGTCGGCGATCAAACCCAGGAGGTCCTGTTCTTCCACGGTGATCGCGGGGCGCGCGGCGGTTGCGGGCGCAGACGCGATCACCTGCGGCGGGCTGGACGGGACGGGTTCGGCACCCTTCGGCGCAGACTCGGCTTCCGGCGCCGGCATCGGCGGCTCGACCGGCTCGAGCGGCGGGTACTCGATCATCGGCGTGGGCTCGGGGGCGATCATCGCGGGGATCTCATCCTCTTCGGGGGGAACCGGCGCCGGCGTAGCGCAGCCGACGAGTGCGATCACGGCGACCACCGCGAGCCGGCGCAGCAGGCCCATCAGTTGTTTCCCATCGCGACCGGCGCGGCACCGGCCGCGGCGGCGGTCGCCGCGGCGGCGCCGGACATCGCCGCCGGCAGCATCAGGCGGAAATTCGCGCCGCGGCGGCCGTCCGGACGATCCAGGACCTCGATTCGTCCGCCGTGCGCGAGCGCGTATTCGCGCGCGATCGCGAGACCCAGCCCCGATCCCTTCACGCGGCCCTCGACCGGCGGCTTGCCCTGGTAGAACGACTCGAAGATCTTCTGCCGGTCGGCCGGGTCGACGCCATGGCCCTGATCGACGACGTCGAGCACCGCGAAGCCGTCCACCGTGGAGACATCGATGCGAATGGCGCCCGAGCGTGGCGAGTACTTGATCGCATTCGACACGAGGTTGTCGATCACCGTTCTGATCTTGTCGCCGTCGCCGATCACCTGCGCCGGCTTCAGGTTCGTCTCGAACGCGATCATCCGCGCGAGCGCGGCGAGCTTGTGCTCGCGCACGACCCGTCCCACGACGTCCGGCAGGAACACCGGTCCCAGCGTCTGCGGCTCCATCGCGCGCGTCTGGTGATAGGTGAGAAGATCCTCGATCAGCTTCTGCAGCGACAGTGTGTTCTCACGCACGATGCGCACGATGTCGCGCTGTTCGGGGGAGAGCGTCCCGCCCACGTTGTCGCGCAGCAGCTCGGCGCCCTCACGGACCGCCGTGAGCGGCGTCTTGAGCTCATGAGACACGTGGCGCAGAAAGCGGTTCTGCTGCTCCTCGAGATCGTGCAGCCGGGTCCGCAGCCATTCGAGCCGCTGCCCGAGATAGCGCAAGTCCTGGGGTCCGTTGACCTCGATCGCGTGCGTGAAATCGGCGGTGCCCATCTGCCGGATCGCCTGGTCGAGCTGTCGGATCGGCCGCGCGATGAGGACGGCGAACAGGATCGCGAGCGCGAGCGCAATGCCCGCGGTCGCCAGCGTCAGGTAGAGCCACTTCTCGCGGCCCTGCGACGCGATCTCCTGCAGGCGCAGAATCGCGCGGTCGGTGAGGTCGTTGGTCGCCGTCACCGCGAGCTGCGCAGCTTCGACGAGCTTCGAGTAGCCATTGGCGAGCTCGGCCTGCGCGTCGGCGGAATGCAGCGGCGCCGCCAGCAGCTTGTGGAGCTGCGACTCTCTGTCGGCCAGCCGCTCAAGTGAGGCGAGCTGGTCCTCGGCGAGCGGAAGCGACGCGAGCTGCTTGCGCGTCTGCAGGAATTCCTGCCGAACGCGGCCGTAGTCGTCGAGCAGCGCGCTGTCCTCGAGGATCAGGAACTGGCGCACGATCCGCTCGAGCGTCGCCGATTGCTCGACGAGCTGGCGGCTGGCGCGCCCGGCCTGCGCCGCCTGCTGAACGGCGGCCTGACCCTGCGCCTGCAGCTGATCGAGGGACAGGATGAGCTCCGCCAGCGCATAGATCAGCGGCAGGCTGGCGAGCAGAAAGCCGAGCAGGATGAACTTGAGGAACGATCTGGGGTAGTACACGCGAATCGCCGCTATAATTTGCGGCAATTATGACACCGGACCCGCTCCCGCGAATGTCGGCATGATCGGCGCCGGCGCGACACCCGTCTTCAGCGCCCTGCCCGACCCCGGATCGACGCCATCGCTCGAGGTCATCGCTGCGATCGCGGCGAACGGCGTGATCGGCGCCGGCAACCGGTTGCCGTGGCACATATCCGCCGACTTGCGCCGCTTCCGGGCGCTGACCACAGGCCACGCGGTGATCATGGGGCGCAGGACCTGGGAGTCCCTCGGCAGGGCGCTCCCACAGCGGCAGAACATCGTGGTGTCGAGAACGCCCGGATTCGCTGCGGCGGGTGCGCAGACCGCGGCGTCGATCGATGCGGCGCTCGCGCTGGTCGCGATGCCCGCGCCTGCCTTCTGCATCGGCGGCGGCCGGCTCTACCGCGACGCATTGGCGCGGGCGTCGGTGCTTCACCTCACCGAAGTCACGCGGGACTTCGAAGGCGATGCGACGTTTCCCGCGCTCGATCGCAGCGTCTGGCGCGAGACGGCGCGCGAGGCGCATACGCCCGAAACGCCGGACGGCCCCGGATACGCGTTCGTCACGTACGCGCGCGCGCGACCTTGACGGCACGTCCAGCGCGAGGCCCGTGCGTGTGCGGGTTCGAAGTCCGGTTCAGATCGTTTCACGCATCACCCGCCGAGGAGAAGCTCGA
Organism: uncultured beta proteobacterium; assembly: GCA_963846855.1. Taxonomy (GTDB): domain Bacteria; phylum Pseudomonadota; class Gammaproteobacteria; order Burkholderiales; family Casimicrobiaceae; genus CAIWHR01. The sequence continues at coordinate 306,191 of CAWJXK010000008.1, read as the reverse complement.
TGTCCGAAGGTCAGTTTCACGTTCATGGTCCGCACGATCACGAGCTCGCGCACGCAGCGCACGCCGGACCCGTTCGCCGGCCGCATCGCGGTGATGACCGCGATCTTCGCGACGATCGGGGCGATGATGGGCTACATGGCCGGCGCGACGCAGAACGACGCGCTACTGTACAAGCACGAGGCCGCGATCCGGAAGACCGAGGCGTCGGACCAGTGGAATTTCTACCAGGCGAAGAGCAGCAAATAGAACATCGCCGAGCTCGGTGCCGTGCTCGCGACCGGCGATGCCAGGGACCAATACGCGAAGGAGGCCGACCGCTACCGCAAGGAGAAGGACGACATCATGGTCGACGCGAAGAAGCAGGAGAAGGCTTCGTCCGAGGCTGAAGTGAAGAGCGAGGCGTCGATGCACGTCCATCATCGATGGGCGCAGGCGATGATGCTGATTCAGATCGGCATCGCGCTGGGCGCGATCGCGCTGTTGACGCGCAGCAAGCCGATGAGTATCGGCGCGATCGCCGTCGCTGCCGTGTCGGCAGCGCTCGGCGCGCTCGCTCTCGCACATGTCTAAGGAACCTAACGCCCGCCGGTCGCGTTGTGCGCGCCGAACGGTTCCGCGATAATGGCGGGCCGGCACGATCCGGGCGGCGCTCGACGCGGGCGCGTCCGGGACTCTCGGCCGGGATGGCGGAACTGGTAGACGCAGCGGACTCAAAATCCGCCGGCAGCAATGCCATGAGGGTTCGAGTCCCTCTCCCGGCACCACAGCATGCACGTCGCAATGCGATGGCCCGCTATACGCTCCGTGACTTCGACTATGCGTTGCCGAGCGAGCTGATCGCGCAGGCGCCGGCGCGCGAGCGCACGGGCAGCCGCCTGCTGCACGTCGATGGTGGGCGATTGGCCGACCTCGCGTTCACGGACCTGCCGTCGCTCGTCGCGGCGGGCGATCTGCTGGTCTTCAACGACACGCGCGTGATCAAGTCGCGGCTCGCGGCGACGAAGCCTTCGGGCGGGCGCGTCGAGCTGCTCCTGGAGCGGATCCTCGGGCCCGACGAGGCGCTGTTCCAGCTTCGCGCGAGCCATCCGCCCAAGGCGGGCGGCGTGCTCCTGCTGGCCGACGGCGTCCGCGCGACGGTCGTCGGGCGCGTCGATCGATTCTTCCGGCTGCGGTTCGACGCGATGCCATCGCTGCTCGATTTTCTGGAGCGCCATGGCGAAGTGCCGCTGCCGCCGTACATCGCGCGGCCGGCCGACGCCGCCGATGTCCTGCGTTACCAGACCGTCTATGCGCGCCACGCCGGCGCCGTCGCGGCGCCGACCGCCGGCCTCCACTTCGACGCAAATCTGCTCGCGGCGCTCGTCGCGGCCGGCGCAGTCTCCGCGTACGTCACGCTGCACGTCGGTGCGGGGACGTTCCAGCCGGTCCAGGACGACGATCTCGCGGCGCACCGGATGCACAGCGAGTGGTATCGCGTCCCGGAGGCAACGGTCGCCGCGATCGCCGCGGCGCGCTCGCGCGGCGCGCGCGTGGTCGCCGTCGGCACGACCAGCCTGCGCGCGCTCGAATCGGCCGCGGACGCGAGCGGCGACGTGCGCGCGGGCGAGGCCGAGACCGCGCTGTTCGTCACGCCGGGTTTCCGGTTTCGCGTGGTCGACCGCCTGCTCACCAATTTCCACCTGCCGAAATCGACGCTGCTGATGCTGGTCGCGGCGTTCGCGGGTCACGAGAACATCCGTGCTGCGTACGCGCACGCGATCGGGGAGCGTTACCGGTTCTTCAGCTACGGCGACGCGATGCTGCTCGAGCGCGCGGGCATTCGCTGACGCTCCGCCGGAGCGATTGCACGCATTCCGGGCAAGCGCGCCGGCCGCGCACGGCGCATTTCGCAACAGCCGGCCGGCGTCCCGGCCCGTTTCGGCGCAAAAGACTGTTCGTGCGGCCGCGAACCCTTTACTGTCCGGATCGACCCGACCTTGTGAACGTCCCGCCGAACTGGCGCCCGATCGCCCACCTAGCGCATGTCCCCGCCCTGCACCCCAGCGAGCCGTCCGAACCACCGCCGCATCGCGTTCGCGGCCCCGATGATCCCCTACTCTCGATCGAAGTCGCCGCCATTGGCTCCGGCGCGCACATGACGTCCGCAATGAAATTCCGCGTCAGCGCCACGTCGGGCGCGGCGCGGCGCGGGCAACTCGAGCTCGCGCACGGCACTGTCGAGACACCCGTTTTCATGCCGGTCGGCACCTACGGCACGGTCAAGGCGATGGCGCCGACCGAGTTGACCGCCCTCGGCGCGGAAATCGTCCTCGGCAACACGTTCCATCTGTGGCTGCGCCCCGGCATCGACGTCATCCGCGCGCATCGCGGGCTGCACCGGTTCATGGGATGGGACCGGCCGATCCTGACCGACTCCGGCGGCTTCCAGGTGTGGAGCCTCGGCGCCATGCGCACCGTGCGCGAGGAGGGCGTGACGTTCGCCTCTCCGGTCAACGGCGACCGCCTGTTGCTGACACCCGAGATCTCGATGGAAGTGCAGCACGCGCTCGACTCGGACATCGCGATGGTGTTCGACGAATGCACGCCGTGGCCGGCGACGCACGACGAGGCGGCGCGCTCGATGGAGCTCTCGTTGCGGTGGGCGCGGCGCTCGCGCGACGCCTTCGCGACGACTGCCTCCGCGAATGCGCTCTTCGGCATCGTCCAGGGCGGAATGCACGAGGCGCTGCGCTCGGCATCGCTCGACGGGCTCACCGGCATCGGCTTCGAGGGCTACGCGATCGGCGGGCTCTCGGTCGGCGAGCCGAAGGACGAGATGCTGCGCATTCTCGCGCATACGGCGCCGCGCATGCCGCAAACGCACCCGCGATACCTGATGGGAGTCGGGACACCCGAGGACATCGTCGCCGCCGTCGGCGCCGGGATCGATATGTTCGACTGCGTGCTGCCGACGCGCAACGCCCGCAACGGACACCTGTTCACTCGGTTCGGCGACGTCAGGATCCGCAACGCCGCGCACCGTGCCGATCCGCAGCCGCTCGACGCGACCTGCGCCTGCTATACCTGCCGCACGTTCTCGCGCGCGTACCTGCACCATCTCCAGCGCGTGAACGAGATCCTCGGCGCGCGGCTCAACACGATCCACAACCTCCATTACTACGTCCTTCTGATGACCGGGCTGCGCGACGCGATCGAGAAGGACCGCCTCGCGGATCACGTCGCCAAGTTCCACGCCGACCGCGCTCACGGGGCGTAGCACCCGCTTCGGACGCCGGGCGAGGTCGAGCCCGGGCGCCCCGCCACGGCCCGGTCGCGGTCAAGGGTCGTGAGGGGCGGGGACCTCGTGCTAAAATTGATAATTTTCCGGCCGCTCCGTGGGCAACCACGTGCGGCCCGGGCGCCCGTGTTTCCCGCACCCTGCCCCACCCGGACCGTGCGGCACTCGCAGCGCCGCCCGCGACCCGCGACCCGAAAGGGCGCCCGCCGATCCATCGGAGGATGAACCGTGATCCTTGATTTCCTGATCTCCCCCGCCTACGCGCAATCGGCCCCCGCAGCCGGCGCCGGCACGGACTATCTGTCGTTCCTGCCGCTCGTCGCGATCTTCGTCGTCTTCTATTTCCTGATGCTCCGGCCGCAGCAAAAGCGCGCCAAGGAGACGAAGGCGATGCTGGAAGCACTGCAGAAGGGCGACGAGGTCGTGACCGCCGGCGGCATCGTCGGCCGGATCGTGAAGCTGTCCGATCAATACGCGACGGTCGAGATCGCAAGCGGCGTCGAGGTCACCGTGCAACGCCACGCCGTTGCGCAGGTACTGCCGAAAGGCTCGCTGAAGAACCTCTGAGGCCCGGTCGCCGGGTGCCGCGGCAGCGCGCAGGCGTTCGCGCCATCGCACGCCCCGGCCCGATGCTCCCCGCCCTATGCCAAGCCGCTCATGAACCGCTACCCGCTCTGGAAGTACATCGTCATCGTCGTCGCGCTCGTCGTCGGCTTTCTCTACACGCTGCCGAACCTGTTCCCGGAGGTGCCCGCGGTGCAGGTGTCATCGTCGAAGGCGGCGATCAAGATCGACACCGCGCTCCTCGCGACCATCGAGACGGCGCTGAAGGACGGCAGCGTGCCGTTCACCGGCACCGAGCTCGACCCGATCGGCATCAAGGTGCGCCTCACCGACGTCGACACGCAGATCAAGGCGAAGGATTTGCTGCAGTCGAAGCTCGGCGACAATTACATCGTCGCGCTGAACCAGCTGTCGACGTCGCCGCACTGGCTCGCCTCGATCGGCGCGCTGCCGATGTACCTCGGCCTCGACCTGCGCGGCGGCGTCCACTTCCTGCTGCAGGTCGACATGAAGGCGGCGCTCGACAAGTCGGCCGACCGCTACACGACCGACATCCGCTCGCTGCTGCGCGAGAAGAAGGTCCAGTACGCCGGCATCGGCCGCGAGAGTGCGAACGTCGTGGTGCGCTTTCGCGACGATGCCGAGCGCAACCGCGCGCGCCTCGAGATCGAGAAGGCCTACACCGATCTCGTGCTGCGCGACGCCGACGCCGGCGGCGGCGAGCTGCGTCTCGTCGCGGCGCTGAAGCCGGAGGCGCAGACGCGCATCCAGGCGGGTGCCGTCCAGCAGAACATCCAGATCCTGCGCAACCGGGTGAACGAGCTCGGCGTCGCCGAGCCGATCATCCAGCAGCAGGGTGCGGAACGCGTCGTCGTGCAGCTGCCCGGCGTGCAGGACACCGCGCGGGCCAAGGACATCCTCGGCCGCACCGCGACGCTCGAGATCCGCATGGTCAACGACGATGCCGGCGCGCTGTCGGCGGCGCAGGCGGGACAGGTTCCGTTCGGCAGCGACCTGTACCTGGACCGATCGGGCACGCCGGTGCTCGTCCGGCGCCAGGTCGTGCTGACCGGTGACCGGATCAACGACGCGCAGCCGGGTTTCGACCAGCGCAACAACGAGCCCGCGGTGCACGTGAATCTCGACGGCAGCGGCGCCCGGATCTTCAAGGAAATCACGCGCGAGAACGTCGGCAAGCGGATGGCCATCGTGCTGGTCGAGAAGGGCAAGTCCGAAGTCATCACGGCGCCCGTGATCCGCGAGGAAATCGGCGGCGGCCGCGTCCAGATCAGCGGAAGGATGAGCACGCGCGAGGCCAACGACATCGCGCTCCTGATGCGCGCCGGCGCGCTGGCGGCGCCGATGGAGATCGTCGAGGAGCGCACCGTCGGGCCGTCACTCGGCAAGGAGAACATCGACAAGGGCTTCAACTCGGTCGCCTACGGGTTCGGGGTGCTCGTCGTGTTCATGTGCGTCTATTACCTGCTGATGGGCCTCATCTCGTCGATCGCACTTTCGATCAACCTGCTGCTGCTGGTCGCGATCCTGTCGATGCTCCAGGCGACGCTGACGCTGCCCGGCATTGCCGCCGTCGCGCTGGCGCTCGGCATGGCGATCGACGCCAACGTGCTGATCAACGAGCGGATTCGCGAGGAGCTGCGCTGGGGCGCGACGCCGCACGCGGCGCTCACCGCCGGCTACGAGCGCGCCTGGGCCACGATCCTCGACTCCAACGTGACGACGCTGATCGCGGGCATCGCGCTCCTCATCTTCGGCACCGGCCCGGTGCGCGGCTTCGCCGTCGTCCATTGCCTCGGCATCATGACGTCGATGTTCTCCGCGGTGTTCGTCTCGCGCGGCATCGTCAACCTGATCTACGGCTCGCGCAAGCACCTTTCCTCCATCTCGCTCGGGCAGGCGTGGCATCCGATCCCGGCGGCCGCCGAAAAATGACGCCGGCCGCGCCCTTGAGCCTCGTCCACACCCTGCGCGCGACTCGCCGCGGCATTCGCCGCTGCGCGAGCGGCGCGCCGCATTGACCGATCCCGTCCCCGACACGCGCGCGACTCACCCACGCAAAGACCGCCATGGAATTCTTCCGCATCTCCCGCGACATACCGTTCATGCGGCGCGCACTGGTGTTCAACGTGATCTCGCTCGTCACGTTCGTGCTCGCCGTGCTGTTTCTCGCCACGCGCGGACTTAACCTCGGCGTCGACTTCCGCGGCGGCACGGTGATCGAGGTCACCTACGACAAGGCGGTCGACTTCAATCACGTGCGCGCCGCGATCGACACGCTGAATCTGGGCGAGTACTCGGCGCAGAGCTTCGGCGGGTCGAACACCGCGCTGATCCGCCTGCCGCTCAAGGAAGGCGTATCGAGCGCGCAGCTCTCCGAGAAGGTGATGGGCGCGCTGAAGGCGGATGACCCGTCGGCGCGACAGCAGCGGGTGGAATTCGTCGGCCCGCAGGTCGGCAAGGAGCTCTACGAGAATGGCGCCCTCGCCCTCCTGCTCGTGTCGCTCGGCATCGTGGGCTATCTCGCGATGCGCTTCGAATGGCGCTTCGCCGTTGCCGCGATCGTCGCCAACCTGCACGACATCGTCATCATCCTGGGCTTCTTCGCACTGTTCCAGTGGGAGTTCTCGCTGCCGGTGCTGGCCGCGGTGCTGGCGGTGCTGGGCTACTCGGTCAACGAGTCCGTGGTGATCGCCGACCGGATTCGCGAGAACTTCCGCAAGATGCGCAAGGCCACGGTGACCCACGTGATCGACAATGCGATCACCAGCACGATCTCGCGGACGATGATCACCCACGGCATGACGCTGATGATGGTGCTGTCGATCCTGTTCTTCGGCGGCGAGACGCTGCACTACTTCGCGCTGGCGCTGACCATCGGCATCTGCTTCGGCATCTATTCGTCGGTGCTCGTCATGGCGCCGCTCGTGATGTGGCTCGGCGTGTCGCGCGAGGACCTCGTGAAGCCGGAGCGCAAGCCGGCCGGCGAAGGCGGGAAGATCCTGCCGTAGCGCCCGCGCGGCTGCGAGCCCGGGTCGGGGACGATTGTTCGGCCTGCTCGGCTCCGTGACCGACCGTACACGGAATCACCCACGCCGATCCCATCGTGTTGACGACGCTCTTCTATTCGCTGCTGGCGCTCGACCAGTCGATCGCCTCGCTGGCGTCGCAGTACGGGCATTGGGTCTACGCGCTGCTGTTCCTGGTGATCTTCGCCGAGACCGGACTCGTCGTGTTTCCATTCCTCCCCGGCGACTCGATCCTGTTCATCTCCGGAACGGTCGTCGCGACGGCGGGACTCAGCGTGCACGTGCTGGTCGTCACGCTCGTCGCGGCCGCAATCCTCGGCGACAGCGTCAATTACTCGGTCGGGCGCTACATCGGACCGAAGGCCTTCGACCGGCCCGATTCGCGCTGGTTCAAGCAGGCTCATCTGCGGCGGACGAAGGCGTTCTACGACAAGTACGGCGGCGTCACGATCATCATCGGCCGTTTCGTGCCGATCATCCGCACCTTCGCGCCCTTTCTCGCGGGCGTCGCCGGAATGCGCTATCGGAAATTCCTCGCGTTCAACGTGGTCGGCGGCATTGCCTGGATCTCGTCGCTCATCTACGCCGGCTACCTGTTCGGCAACATCCCATGGGTGAAGAGCAACCTGTCGCTGATCGTCATCGGCATCGTCATCGTGTCGCTGATGCCGGCGGTCACCACGTTCGTGCGCGAGCGCCGTTCCGGTCGGCGCCGCAAATAGCGTCGGCGCAGGGCAAATCGCCCCCAGATTCTTTTCAGACGCGCTTCGCGAGCTCGGCCGCCCGGCCGATGTAGGTCGCCGGCGAGAGCGCCTTCAGCCGCTGCTTGGCGTCCTCAGGCAACGCGAGGCCGTCGATGAAAGCGTGCAGCGCCGCGCGCGTCATGCCAGCCTTGCCGCGAGTCAGCGCCTTCAGCTGCTCGTAGGGACTCGGCAACCCGTGGCGGCGCATCACCGTCTGGATCGGCTCGGCCAGCACTTCCCAGTTCGCGTCGAGGTCGGCGGCGAGCCGTGCCGGGTCGACGTCGAGCTTCGCCACGCCCTGCGCGAGCGAGACCCAGCCGAGCAGCGAATAGCCGAGCGCCACGCCCATGTTGCGCAGCACGGTCGAGTCGGTGAGGTCGCGCTGCCAGCGCGAGATCGGCAGCTTTTCCGCGAGGTGGCGCAACAGCGCGTTGGCGAGCCCCAGATTGCCTTCCGAGTTCTCGAAATCGATCGGATTGACCTTGTGCGGCATCGTCGACGATCCGACTTCGCCTTCGGTCACCCTCTGCCGGAAATAGCCCAGCCCGATGTAGCCCCAGACGTCGCGGTCGAAGTCGATCAGCACCGTATTCGCGCGGGCGATCGCGTCGAAGAGCTCGGCCATGTAGTCGTGCGGCTCGATCTGCGTCGTGTAGGGGTTGAGCTCCAGGCCCGCGCCGACCACGACCTTCGCGGCGAGCCGCTCCCAGTCGACGTCGGGATACGCGACGACGTGCGCGTTGTAGTTGCCGACGGCGCCGTTGATCTTCCCTTTGACCGGAACCCGCTCGATGCCCGCGATCTGGCGCTCGAGCCGGGCATGGAAATTCGCCATTTCCTTGCCGAGTGTCGTCGGCGTCGCCGGCTGCCCGTGCGTGCGGCCCAGCATCGGCGTGTCGGCATGCCGGTGCGCGAGCTCGCGCAGCGAAGACGCGATGCCGCGCAGCGCCGGCAACAGGAGGGCGCGGCGTGCGTCCGCGAGCATCAGCCCGTGCGCAAGGTTGTTGATGTCCTCGGACGTGCAGGCGAAATGGATGAATTCGGCAACGCGCGCGATCTCGGGCGAGCCGGCGAAGCGTTCCTTCAGCCAGTACTCGACCGCCTTCACGTCGTGGTTGGTCGTGCGCTCGATCGCCTTGACCCGCTGGGCGTCGGCCGTCGAAAACTCGCTGGCCGCCGCGCGCAGCGTCGCGGCGGCGCCCGCGCTGAACGGCGGGACCTCGGCGATGCCGGGCTCGTCGGCGAGCGCCAGGAGCCACGCGATCTCGATGCGCACCCGCGCGCGGATCAATCCCCATTCGCTGAAGTGCTCGCGCAATGCCGCGACCTTCGCCGCGTAGCGGCCGTCGAGCGGAGACAGCGCGGTCAATGCGTGATCGGTCGCGGACATCGGGCGCGGAGCCGCATGAATGCCGGCGTCATGACGATGTGGAGTGTGCGAGTCTAACATGCACCGCAACGACGCGAGCGGCGCCGCGCGCCACCGCCGCGAGCCGCGATCCGCCGCGGGCCGGTGCTATACTCGCCGACGATTTCGCAACCTTCCGCCATCGCGATGAAGCTGCTCGCCTCGCTCACCAGTCCCTACGCGCGCAAGGTCCGGATCGCGCTCGCCGAAAAGAAGATCGATTACGATCTGCTGGAGGTGTCGCCGTGGGACGCATCCGACGCCATCGCCGAATTCAATCCGCTGGGCAAGATTCCGACGCTCGTGCTCGAGGACGGCTCGTCGCTGTTCGACTCACGCGTCATTGTCGAGTATCTCGATGCGGTGAGTCCGGTCAGCCGGCTCATCCCCGAGCCATTGCGGCAGCGCATCGCGGTCAGGCGCTGGGAAGCGCTCGCCGACGGCATCTGCGACGCCGCGATGCTGATCGCGCAGGAGCGCAAGCGCGCCGTGCGGCAGCAGAGCAAACCGTCGATCGCACATCAGGAGCGCAAGATCGCGCGTGCGATCGTGACGCTCGCACGCGAGCTCGAGGAACGGCCCTGGTGCAACGGCGAAGCATTTTCGCTCGCGGACATCGCGACCGGCTGCGCGCTCACCTGCCTCGACCTCAGGTACGCCGAGCTCGACTGGCGCGATCTCCATCCGAACCTCGGGCGCCTCGCCGACAAGCTCGCCGCTCGTCCGTCATTCGCGGACACCGCCCCGCCGGCCGAATGAACCGGGGTTGGCGCACACGCGCGATCCGCGCGTACGCTGTTCGATGCGGGCACCAGACGCAGCCATTTCGCCGGCGCGCCGCTCGCTGCGCTGATCGCAGTCCGATGAGGTGACTCGCCCCGAGGCACGAATCGGGGCGCAGGCGATGCACAATACGCAAGGGAGGCCCAGATTGCCGCACGCACCGACGCCCGCGCCCTCCGTTCTCGCGAGCCTGAAGCAGGCGTTGAAGGCGCACGCCCCTTCGCGGCGATGAACGATCGTGACCTCGATCGCATCGTCCGCGCATCACGCCTGCAGTATTTCGCACCCGGCGAGCTCATTCTGACGCCGGCCGCCGAACGACCCTCGAATTGCTACGTCATTCGCCGGGGCGCGGTCCATGACGAGCGGCCCGGCCGCAGCAACGCGGCTCCCGCGCGGTGGGAGCAGTCCACCGGCGAGATGTTCCCGCTCGGCGCCTGCTTGCGAAGCGCGGCGTCACCAGTATCTATCGCGCGGCGCAGGACACGTTCTGTCTCGTTCTCCCGGTCGCGGCATTCGACGCGCTGATCGCCGACTCCACCTATTCCAGGACTTCTGCACGCGCCGGCTCGCGCATCTTCTGGACCTGTCGCGCGCCCGACTGCAATCCGAGTACGCGGCGTCCGTCACCGAGCAGCGCGGACTGTCGACACACTGGGCAGCCTGCTCCGGCAGGCGCCGGTCGTCTGCCGCCCCGACGCGCCGCTCGTGAAGTATTGGTGGCGATGGAGAAGCACAGGATCGGCTCGATGCCGATCGTGGACGCGGAGTCGAGGCCGATCGGCATCTTCACGCGGCAGGATGTGATCGGCCGCATCGTGCTGCCGCAGCGGCCGCTCACCGTCCCGGTGCGCGACGTGATGAGTGCACCGGCGATCACGCTGTCCGCGGAGGCCACCGCCGGCGATGCGGCGGTGGTGATGGCGCGCAGCGGAATCCGCCACGTCGTCGTGCAGGATGCCGACGGCAAGGTCGTCGGGGTCGTCTCCGAACGCGACCTCTTCAGCCTGCAGCGCCTCTCCGTGCGGAGCTCGCCTCGTCGATTCGCCGCGCCGCCGACATCGAGGCGCTCGACTCAATGCGCGGCGGACATCCGCACGCTGTCGCATGCGCTGGTCGCGCAGGGCGTAGCCGCGGGTCACTTGACACGGATGATCTCGAGCCTCAACGACCAGCTTGCCGTGCGCATTCTCGAGCTCGTGGCGCCGAAATTCGATCTCTCGGGCGTTGCGCTGTGCTGGCTCGGCATGGGCTCGGAAGGCCGGTCCGAACAGACCATCGCCACGGACCAGGACAACGGCCTCATCTTCGCGACCGATGCCACGATGCCGCGCCGGACGCGGTCCGCGAACGCCTCCTCCCGTTCGCGCGCGCCGTCAATGACGCGATGGACCGCTGCGGCTACCCGTTGTGCAAGGGCGGCGTCATGGCGTCCAACCCGCGCTGGTGCGCGAGCCTCCACGAATGGAAGACGGCGTTCGCGAACTGGATCGACCGTGGCGATCCGGACAGTCTGCTGCGGCGAGCATCTTCTTCGACTTTCGCGCGTTGTGGGGGATGTCGCAGCTCGCCGATGCGCTGCGCGCGAGGTCACCGCCCGCGCGCGAGGCAATTCGCGGTTCCTGAAACAGATGTCCGACAATGCGCTGCGAAACCGACCTCCGCTCATCTTGGCTTCGGAGAATTGCAAGCAGCGGAGGACGACTCCGGCGTCAGGGGCATCGATCTCAAGATGAGCGGCAGCGTTCCGTTCGTCGACGCGGCACGCATCTTCGCGCTGGCGGCCGGGTTTCGGCCACCAATACCGTCCAACGGCTCGATGCAGGCCGGCGCGGCACGCGGCATTCCCGGTTCCGAGATCAGGCATCGTGCGATGCGTTCGAATACGTTCAGCTCCTGCGGCTGCGCGAGCAGCATCGGCGTGGCTTCGAGGGCGGTGGTGTCGCCAATGCCAACATCGTGCCACTCGACATGCTGCCGGATCTCGACCGCCGGATTCTCAAGGAGGCGATACGGCAGATTCGCAGGTTGCAGCAGCGTCTCGAGCTCGACTATCCCGGATGAGTTTCGCCGTTCATTGGTTGCGGCGCTGGCTCGACGGCCGCAGCAGCACGGGCCGCGCCGGCGTTCCGCTCGGTCGCTGGGTCGTCGTCGACACGGAAACCTCCGGTCTCGACCCCGAACGCCACCCGCTTCTCGCGATCGGCGCGGTCGCCGTCGACGACGACGGCATCGCATTGGGCGACAGCTTCGAGATCGTGCTGCAAGGGCCATGCCGCCGGCGATGCCGCGAATATCGCCTTGCACGGAATCGGACACGGCGCGCAGGCGGCGGGCACGCCGGCGCCCGAAGCGCTCGCGGCATTCCGGGACTGGTGCGGCACGGCTCCCCGTGTGGGATTTCATGCCGATTTCGATCGGGCGGTTTTGCGCAAGGCGTTCACCGGTGTCGGGATGCCTCCCGACGATGCGCCGTGGCTCGATCTTGCTCCGCTTGCCGGAGCCGTGGCCGCCGACACGTATCGCTCCGGCGGCCGAAGCCTCGACGACTGGCTCGCGGCATTCGGCATCGAATGCGCCACCCGCCACAACGCAGCCGCTGACGCGCTCGCCACCGCCGAGCTGCTGCTACGGCTGCGTTCCATCGCCGCGAAGCAGGGCCGAATCGGCTTCGACGCGCTGCTTCGGACCTCACGCCAGCAGAAATGGCTGGGAATCACGCCGACTATTTCGCGATCGGGCGCCGTTCACGCCGGTGCAGCGAATCGTCGCCCAGTGCGGCCGCGGCGTACGGTACTGATCAGCTGACTTACTCGGACCGGGCCCATGGAAACGTTGCGTCGCATCGTGTACCTGGTCTTCCGCCCGCAGGCGGAGTGGGATTTGATTGCCGAGGAAAAGACATCCGTCGATCAACTGCTGCGCCACTACATCCTGCCGCTGGCGCTGCTCGCGCCGATCGCGACGATGATCGGGATGAAGTTGTTCGATCGCGAGTGGGATCCGGTGCATGGCTATCTCGTACCGCCCGAGCAGATTTTCGCGGCCGGCGCCGCGACGTATTTCGGCACCGTCGGCTCCATCTTCGCGCTTGCCGCGAATCTTTGCCCTGCTTGCGCCGATGTTCGGCAGCGCGCGCGATTACCTTTCTTCGCTCAAGGTCGCGACCTACGGCACAGTCCCCGTGATGCTCGCCGGCGCGACGCTGCTGGTTCCGGTCATGGCGATCGTCGGGCTCGTGGGGTTCTGCCACACGCTGTATCTGCTGTGGCTCGGCGTGCGCCGCGTGCTCGGCGTACCGGCAGGAGCGCAGACCGAGTTCATCGGGATTTCGATCGTGCTCCTGACGTTCGCCTCCGTTCTCGCCGGCGCCGCGGCGAGTGCGATCGGACTGCTCTGACCCCCCGTTTCGCACGAGCTGCCCCAGTCGCGCTCCGTATTCGGTAACTGCTCTGCGTTGCGCTTCCTCGCCTTTCAGCCGCGCCAATCCCTGGACATCCCTCCGTGAACGATCTTCAATCCACGCTTTTCTGGCTGCGGCTCATCCAGCTCCTCATCGCCATCCCGCTGTTCGCATTGATCGGTCAGGGGGCCACTCATGTCCTGACCCGGATGATGGGCCAGCCGCCGGAACAGAATTTCATCTACCGGCTCTTCCGTCTCATCGCGTCGCCCGTGGTGAAGCCGTGCCGCTGGATTGCGCCACGCTTCATTCCCGACCGGCATCTCCCGTTGGCCGCCTTTTCATTGCTGCTGGTCGCTACGGCTGGGTCATGCTGGAGATCGCAGCCACCTGCGCCCGACACGGGCTGGAGGTCGCCCAATGCCTGCAGTCGCGCTGACGGCATACGATCTGCGGCGCTGGTATTGGAATCAGGCAGCCGCCTGGTGCGTCCTCTTCCGGCACGCGACGTTGCCATCGACTTCTACCGCCGGATGCTCGAGCAGGATCCCGGAGACTCCCTTGCATTCGCATCGATCGGATTCCAGTATGCGCAGCTCGGACGCAAACGAGAGGCCCTCGCGATGTTCGATCGCGTGACTGCGCTGAAACCAGCGACGCCGAAGCGCAGTTCGATCGCGGGTTCCTGCTGCAGGAACTGAATGACCACGACGGGGCCATCGCGGCGTTCCGGCAGGCGCTGGCGATCAATCCTGACCACGACCGGGCGCTGTACGGCCTCGCGCTGTCGCTGATCTCGACGCGCCATCCGGAGGAAGCGATCGCCCCGCTCAAGCGCAATACGAAGCTGCAACCGATGAGCCCTTACGGCTGGTATCAGCTTGCGCGCGTGCAGCACCAGCTCGGCCGGGTCGACGATGCGCAGACTATTCTCGACCATCTGGCCAGATTCGATCCCGACGTTGCCCGGCAGCTCGCGCGGGAGACCGGACTGAAGGCCGGCGACCCTGGCACTGAGCGAGCTCTCGCGGCACAACGAGAGGATGTCAGTCGGTCAGTGCACTGCAGCAAGCGCCGCGGGCCGCCGACCGGCGAGCTTGCGCTTGCCGAAAGCTGGGCTATACTCCGCCGCATTGGCCGGTCCGCGTTCCTGCGGTCGGGCGGGGGAAAACGCATAAAAATGCCGCCGGTCGCTGGCATCGGGCCGACGCGGGACTGTAGGTCGTTCTCGAGGAGGAACCTGCCATGCAGTTGACCGAGCAGCCAGCAGGAGTACTGGCACAAGAACCTCGTCGATCACCGAGCATCCTGCTCTTCATCTGGTTCCTGGTGACCTTCGTCCTGGTGTATTTCGCGCGTGATCTGTCCGTTCAACTTCTTCGGCTTGACGTTCGCCTTCTACATGTCGGCGCAGGGCACGCTGATCATCTACGTGGTCCTCATCTGGTTCTACGCGCGCTACATGAACAACCTCGACCGCGCCTACGATGTCGCATGAAGGGGAGGACGAATAATGGCCGGCACTCCTAGCGACCCAGGCGCCGGCACCGGCACGGGCGGCATGTTCTCGGCCAGCACCAACAGGCGATTCTTCGCACAGCTCAAGAAAGTCTACACCTTGTACACCGGCGGCTTCATCGTCTTCGTCGATCGTGCTCGCGATCGCCGAGCAGATGGGGCTGCCGCGGCAGCTGGATCGGCTACATCTTCCTGTTCGCCACGATCGGGCTCTACGCCGGCATCGGCATCATGAGCCGCACCTCGGACGCCGCCGAGTACTACGTCGCGGGCCGGCGCGTGCCGGCGTTCTTCAACGGCATGGCGACCGGCGCCGACTGGATGAGGGCGGCCTCGTTCATCGGCATGGCGGGCACGCTGTACCTCGCCGGGCTTCGACGGCCTCGCGTTCGTCATGGGCTGGACCGGCGGCTACTGCCTGGTGGCGCTGTTCCTCGCGCCGTACCTGCGCAAGTTCGGCCAGTTCACGATCCCCGACTTCCTCGGCGCGCGCTACGGCGGCAACATCCCGCGCGCGATCGGCATCTTTGCCGCGATCCTGTGCTCGTTCACCTACGTCGTCGCGCAGATCTACGGCGTCGGGCTCATCACCACGCCGCTTCACCGGCCTGGCGTTCGGAGTCGGGCGTCTTCCTCGGCCTGGGCGGCATTCTGGTCTGCTCGTTCCTCGGCGGCATGCGCGCGGTGACGTGGACGCAGGTGGCGCAGTACATCATCCTGATCGTCGCGTACATGATCCCGGTGGTCTGGCTGTCGGTGAAGCAGCACCGGCATCCCGATTCCGCAGATCGTCTACGGCCAGCAGCTCGCAGAAGGTGACGGCGCGCGAAAAGGAGCTTCATCAACGATCCGAAGGAAATCGAGGTCCGCGACATCTTCAAGGCGCGCGCCGATGCAGCGGCGCGCCAAGCTCAAGGACGCTCGCCAAGGCGTATGCCGACGGCAAGGCGGCGGCTCGCGGCAGGCGGTCGACGAAGGCTGAAGGCAGCCAACGCGCCGCCCGACAGTGTCGACCGCCGCCGAGAAGGCGCTCGCAGCGCTTCCCGGCGGACGTCGACGGCAGCCAAGGCCGCGTGGACCAAGGACGAGCGGCACTCGCCGCGCGAGCGGCGCCGCCGCATGCGCCACGCCGAGGCCTTCCCCGGCAAGGACGAGCGCCGCGCGCGACACGTCGCGGCGCAACTTCCTCGCGCTGGTGTTCTGCCTGATGGTCGGCACCGCGGCGCTGCCGCACATCCTGATGCGCTATTACACGACGCCCTCGGTGCGACGAGGCGCGCGAATCGGTGTTCTGGTCGCTGTTCTTCATCTTCCTGCTCTACTTCACCGCCCCGGCGCTGGCGGTGCTCGCGAAGTTCGACGTCTACACGTTCCTCGTCGGCATCGCCAGTTCGCGCAACCTGCCGCGATGGGTGGCGGCCTGGGCGGCGGTCGATCCGTCGCTGCTGTCGATCGTCGACGTCAACAAGGACGGCATCGTGCAGCTCGCCGAGATCGTGATCGGCGGCGACATCATCGTGCTGGCGACGCCGGAGATCGCCGGGCTGCCGTATGTCGATCTCGGGCCTGGTCGCCGCCGGCGGTCTGGCGGCGGCGCTGTCGACCGCCGACGGGCTGCTGCTGACGATCGCCAACGCGCTGTCGCACGACCTCTACTACAAGATGCTCGACCCGAACGCGTCGACGACGCGCCGCGTGACGATGTCCAAGGTCGCTGCTGCTGGTCGTGGCGCTGATCGCCGCGTAGGTGGCCGTCGCTGAAGCCGGGCGGACATCCTGTTCCTCGTGTCGGCCGCGTTCTCGCTCGCGGCGGCGGCCTTCTTCCCGGCGCTGGTGCTCGGGCATCTTCTGGAAGCGCGCCAACAAGTGGGGCGCCACGCTCGGGATGATCGCCGGCCTCGGCATCACGTTCTACTACATGGCGACGACGCAGCCCTGGCTGCGCGGCCTGTTCGGCGTGACGGCTCGATCGCCGACCACACCTGGTGGGGCATCGGCGCGATCTCCGCTGGCCTTTGGGGCGGCGCCGCTCGGGTTCATCGTCATCATCGTCGTGAGCATGCTCACGCCGGCGCCCAACCGCGAGGTGCAGGAGCTCGTCGAGCACGTCCGGTATCCGAACCTGACCGGCGACAAGATGGTCACGTTAGGCACCTGATAGCGGCGGCATTTCGCCATGAGAAAGGCCCGCATCGCTGCGGGCCTTCTTTTGCGCATTTCTTGCCGTCCTATCTTGGTAGGCACACCTTCTGATTCGATGGTGCCGGACGCGGGGTCGTTCCCACACGACGTGGCGTCGCGGACGTCCATCGCTCAGGCTACGTGTCCACTTCCTTGACGTAGCCTTCGGCCGCGAGCTGCGCGAGGGCGTCAGCCGCGCGCCGATCAACGCGACCTGCTCCTGAATCGCGTCGACGTTCTTGTTCGGATCGACGAGGAATAGGACAGTGCGCAGCTCTGCCCTTCAGCGACTTGCGCCGGTTGGCGATCTCGTCCTGTTCCCAAGGCCCGCAGCAATCCGGGCCTTTTCATGCGTGCCTCGGCGCACAACGCGAAATCATGCCTCGATTGGGGCGTCTGGATCTCGGTTACATGAAACGGCCGCCCCCGGCGGCGGGAAACCCTCCGCCGAAATCCAGGGTCGCGTCGCGGAATTTCTACCGTTTCGTTGTTTGACCTCTTTCAGCTGCTCCAATATGGCCGGATTTTGGCTACGTGCAACCCTCCGCCGAAATCCGGCCGCGATATCACTTCACCTCCTTCAGCTGCTCCAATATGGCCGGATTTTGGCTACGTGCAACCCTCCGCCGAAATCCGGCCGCGATATCACTTCACCTCTTTCAGCTGCTCCGATATGGCCGGATTTTGGCTACGCGCAACCCTCCGCCGAAATCCGGCCGCGATATCACTTCACCTCTTTCAGCTGCTCCAATATGGCCGGATTTTCCAGAGTCGAGACGTCCTGCGTGATCGACTCGTTCTTGGCCAGCGAGCGCAGCAGCCTGCGCATGATCTTGCCGGAACGCGTCTTCGGAAGATTGTCGCCGAAGCGGATGTCCTTGGGCTTCGCGATGGGGCCGATCTCCTTGCCGACCCAGTCGCGCAGCTGCTTCGCGATCTTCTCCGCCTCGGGCCCGGACGGACGGGTTCCCTTCAGCACGACGAAGGCGCATACGGCCTCGCCGGTCATGTCGTCGGGGCGGCCCACCACCGCGGCCTCGGCGACCAGCGGATTGGCGACCAGCGCCGACTCGATTTCCATCGTGCCGAGACGATGCCCCGACACGTTGAGCACGTCGTCGATGCGGCCCATGATCGTGAAGTATCCGTGCGCGCGGTCGCGCACCGAGCCGTCGCCCGCGAGATAGAGAGTACCGCCCAGCTCCTCGGGGTAATAGGATTTCTGGTAGCGGTCCGGATCGCCCCAGATCGTGCGGATCATTGCCGGCCATGGCCGCTTGATCACGAGAATTCCGCCGTGGCCGTTCTCCACGTCGTGACCGGTCTCGTCGACGATCGCCGCCATGATCCCGGGGATCGCCAGCGTGCACGATCCGGGAACGAGCGGCGTGACGCCCGGCAGCGGTGAAATCATGTGCCCGCCCGTTTCGGTCTGCCACCACGTGTCGACGATGGGACAGCGCTCGCCTCCCACGTTCTTGTGGTACCACATCCAGGCCTCGGGATTGATCGGCTCGCCGACGGTTCCGAGCAGGCGCAGGCTCGACAGGTCGTAATGGGTCGGCGCGCATTGCGGGGTGACGCCTGAAGCCTTGATCAGCGAGCGGATCGCCGTGGGCGCCGTGTAGAAGATCGAGACCTTGTGCTTGGCGATCGTCTGCCAGAAGCGGCCCGCATCCGGATACGTCGGAATGCCTTCGAAGACGACTTCGGTCGCGCCGACCGCGAGCGGCCCGTAGGCTATGTACGTATGGCCCGTCACCCAGCCGATGTCGGCCGTGCACCAGAAGATGTCGGCCGGCTTGATGTCGAACACCCAGCGCATCGTCAGCATTGCCCAGAGCAGGTAGCCGCCGGAGCTGTGCTGGACGCCCTTCGGCTTGCCGGTCGAGCCCGACGTGTAGAGGATGAACAACGGATGCTCGGCGCCGACCCATTCCGGCTCGCAGGTGTCCGCCTCCTTCGCCGCCACTTCGTGCATCCAAAGGTCGCGCGGAGGCGTGAACGGCACGTTGCCGCCGGTCCTCCGGTAGACGATCACGTTGCGGATGCTCTCGCAGCCGCCCATCGCAAGCGCTTCGTCGACGATCGTCTTCAGCGGAAGCGGCTTGCCGCCGCGCAGCTGCTCGTCGGCGGTGATGACGGCAACCGCGCCCGCGTCGATGATCCGCTCCTGCAGTGACTTCGCCGAGAACCCGCCGAACACGACAGAGTGCGTCGCGCCGATGCGCGCGCACGCCTGCATCGCGACGACGCCTTCGACCGACATCGGCATGTACACGAGCACGCGGTCGCCTTTCCTGATGCCGAGCCGCTTCAGCGCGTTGGCGAAACGGCACACGCGGTGATAGAGATCCTTGTAGGTGACGCGCGTGACGGCGCCGTCGTCCGCCTCGAAGATGATCGCGACCTTCCCGGCGTTGCCGTTCGTGAGATTGCGGTCGAGGCAGTTGTACGAGACGTTGAGCTCGCCGTCGTCGAACCACTTGTAGAACGGGGCGTTCGACTCGTCGAGCGTGCGCGTGAAGGGCTTCTTCCAGAGCACCTCGTCCCGCGCGAGCTCCGCCCAGAACCCCGTGAAGTCCTTCGCCGCGGCGGCATTGAGCCTATCGAAGTCGGCCTTCTTGACGTTCGCCTGCGCGACGAATCCGGCGGGCGGCTCGAAGATGCGGGTCTCGTTCGATACCGATTCGATGTTGGACATTGCGGTGCTCCTCCTGGGGTCGTGCGGCGGGCGCGCCGCGGCGCTCCCGATGTGGGCAAATCCGGCTTGCAGTCTAACCAACGACGCGCGTCGGGTGCAATGACGGAAGCTTGACCCAGCGCAAGGTCAATCATGCCAATCCATGACGATCGGCGGCTAACGGCGCCAGCGCGCGGGGCCGGTCCGGTGCTAAAATTCCGTTGACCCCAGTGCTTGGCAAATCACGGCCCAGGTTCCCAAGGCCGCGTCCCCGCTCCGCACGAGTCCGCGCCGCTCCATGCTTTCGCGGCGGCCGCGTCGTCCGAGGGATGTCCGGGAGCTCGGCGACGGCCATCGCGAATCGCCCGCGTGAACACGTCCGCTCGTGCGACCGGCACTCGCCGGCAATGGCTCACCCGAACCCTGATTCCAATCCTAGCAGGACCGCCATGAAATCGATCCACCAGCAGGACTTCATCGAAAGCGTCGCCGACGCGCTGCAGTACATTTCCTACTACCACCCGCTGGATTACATCGAGGCGCTCGGCGCCGCCTACGCCGCCGAATCCTCGCCGGCCGCGAAGGACGCGATTGCGCAGATCCTCACCAATTCCCGGATGTGCGCGGAGGGTCACCGCCCGCTGTGCCAGGACACCGGCATCGTCGTTGCCTTCGTCAAGCTCGGCATCGACGTTCGCTGGGAAGGCGCCACGATGACGCCGACCGAGATGGTGAACGAGGGCGTGCGCCGCGCGTATCTCGACCCGGACAACAAGCTGCGCGCGTCGATCCTCGCGGATCCGGCCGGCAAGCGGACCAACACGAAGGACAACACGCCCGCGGTCGTGCACTACGAGATCGTTCCCGGCGCGGGAATCGACGTCAGCATCGCCGCGAAGGGCGGCGGCTCGGAGAACAAGTCGAAGTTCGTGATGCTGAATCCGTCGGATTCGATCGTCGACTGGGTGTTGAAGACCGTGCCGACGATGGGCGCGGGCTGGTGCCCGCCGGGCATGCTCGGGATCGGAATCGGCGGCAGCGCCGAAAAGGCGATGGTGCTCGCGAAGCAGGCGCTCATGGAGCCCATCGACATCCTGGAACTGCGCCGCCGCGGGCCGCGCTCGACGCTCGAGGAGCTTCGCCTCGAGCTCTTCGACAAGGTCAACGCGCTCGGCATCGGCGCGCAGGGGCTGGGCGGGCTCTCGACGGTGCTCGACGTCAAGATCCTCGACTACCCGACGCACGCCGCGTCGAAGCCCGTCGCGATGATCCCCAACTGCGCCGCAACGCGGCATGCGCATTTCGTGCTCGACGGCTCGGGTCCGGCGATACTGGAGCCGCCCGATCTCGCACGTTGGCCGAAAGTCGAATGGGCGCCCGCTCCCGATTCTCGCCGGGTCGACCTCGACACGCTGACGCGCGCCGAAGTCGCGAGCTGGAAGCCCGGCGATCGGCTGCTCCTCTCGGGAAAGATGCTGACCGGGCGCGATGCCGCGCATATGCGGATTGCCGACCTGCTCGCAAAAGGGGAAAAGCTTCCCGTCGATTTCGCCAACCGGGTCATCTATTATGTCGGACCGGTCGACCCGGTGCGCGACGAGATCGTCGGCCCCGCGGGGCCGACAACGTCGACCCGAATGGACAAGTTCACCGAAATGATGCTGGCGGAAACGGGACTGATCGCGATGGTGGGCAAGGCCGAGCGCGGCCCGGCGGCGATCGAGGCCATTCGCAAGCACAAGGCCGCGTACCTGATGGCCGTCGGCGGCGCGGCCTATCTCGTCGCCAAGGCGATCAAGAGCTCGCGCGTGGCGGCGTTCGGCGATCTCGGCATGGAAGCGATCTACGAGTTCGGCATCAAGGACATGCCGGTCACCGTCGCGGTCGACGCCAACGGGGTGTCGGTCCACGAGACCGGCCCCCGCGAGTGGCGCCAGCGGATCGCCGCGGTATCCTGACGGCCCCCCTTCGACCCGCGCATCCGCGCGTTCCGATTCGTGATGCGTTTTCGCAACGCAGATGGGTATCCCATCCTGCGCCGACCATGGCACGGAGTGTGCTTGACAGCATTGAAGTCCACAGGATCAACCCGTCGGCCGGAGGCGGCACGACAAACCGGCGCCCGCAGCGCGCGTTACCCGCCCGTTGCAGGATGAAAAATGCACGACCGCGGCAGTTCCCCTTCCTTGATTCCGCCGCCGGCCGACCCGGACGGTCGCCCTCGCCCATTCGCTTTGCCGCGCATCGAGTGAAGCGATGAGACGCCTGCGCAAGTTTCTGACGCCACTCGCGACCGACACGACGTCGGCGCTCGAGCTGCCGCCCATCCGCATGGGCCTCCTGACCAAGCTCAACGCGCTGACGGTCGGGATGATCCTTGCGACCGCGGTGGCGATGACGGGCTTCTCCGTCTGGCAGCAGCAGCGCGTCGGCGCGAACGAGCTGAAGGCGCAGGGCTCGACGGTGCTCGAAATGCTGACCGAGCTCTCCGAGTACGGCCTCTATACCAACGACCGTGCCTACCTCGAGTCCGTCCTCAACAGCGTGAATGCGGAGGGCGACATCGCCTACGTCCTGGTCGAGGACGCGCAGCACAGGACGATCGTCGAGCGGCGCATCGCCGAATCGCTGCAGGACGTCGCCCTGCCCGAGCTCCCTGCCGCGCAGCCCGCGTCGGCCGGTGCGATCCGCGCCGACGACCGGACGATTCTCGGCCGGCGCTACATCGAGCTCCTGGCGGCCGTGGGCAGCGGCACGTCCGCCCGTTCGGCCTCGCTCGCGGACGGCACCGCCGAGCATCCGCCCGCTGCGGCGCGCAGCGCAGCCGGAACGGCGCCGATCGGATTCATCCGAGTCGGGATGACATTCGAGCGGCAGCAGGCGCAGCTGCGCACCATGCTGATCGGCTTCGCGTCGGTCATCGGCCTGCTGGTCGTGCTCGCGATCGGCGCGACCCTCGTCCTGACGAGGCGGCTGGTTGCGCCGATGCGTCGGCTGATGCGCGCCGCGCGGGCGGTCGGATCGGGCAAGCTCGACGTCTACGTCCCGGCACGCTCCTCCGACGAGCTTGGCCTCCTCACGCACACGTTCAACCACATGACGCAGCGCCTTGCGGAGTCGCAGGCCGAGGTCGCCACCTACCAGCGAACGCTCGAGGACAAGGTCGCGCAGCGCACCAAGGAACTCGAGATCGCGACCGCGCACGCGTACAAGCTCGCGCAGCACGACATCCTCACGGGATTGCCGAATCGATCGCTGCTGAACCAGCGGCTGAAGCAGATTCTCGCGCAGGCACAGCGCGACTCGACTCACATCGCCTGCCTGTTCCTCGATTTCGACCATTTCAAGCGGATCAACGACACGCTCGGCCACGATTCGGGCGACCAGCTGCTGCAATCGGTCTCGCAGCGACTGACCAATGCGGTGCGCGAGTCCGACACGGTCGCGCGCCTTGGCGGAGACGAGTTCGTGCTGATCCTGCCGGGTCTCGACCCGGCGAACGCCACGTTCGAAACCATGTCGGTGCTCTCGCGCGTGCGCGAGTCGTTCCTCGCGCCGTTCCGGATCTCGGACCAGATGCCGACCCTGACGTGCTCGATCGGCGTGTCGATGTTCCCGCACGACGCGATCGATCCGGTCTCGCTGATCAAGCAGGCCGACACCGCGATGTACGCAGCCAAGGACGCCGGTCGCAACGCGTACCGCTTCTACACGGCGGACATGAACACGCGTGTGCAGCTGCGCCTGCAACTCGAGACCGACATGCGGCGCGGCCTCATGGACGACGAGTTCTTCCTCGTGTACCAGCCGCAGATCGAGATGCACACCGGTCGCGCCTGCGGCGTCGAGGCGCTGTGCCGCTGGCGCGATCCCGAACGCGGCATCATCGCACCGGCCGAATTCATTCCGGTCGCCGAGGAGTCCGGGATGATCCAGGCGCTCGGTGCGCGCGTGCTGCGCGACAGTTGCCGGCAGACGATGGCCTGGCACCGCCATGGAATGATGCTGCGGCTCTCGGTCAACTTGTCTGTGCAGCAGCTTCAGCACGACAGCTGGCTGTCGATCGTCGAGGAGGCGCTCACGGCCAGCGGCCTGCCGCCGCAATACCTCGACCTCGAGATCACCGAGAGCGTCATCATCACGCACCCGGAGAAGGCGGTCGCAACGCTCGTCAAGCTGAAGCAGCGCGGCGTGTCGATCACCGTCGACGATTTCGGCACCGGCTATTCGAGCCTCTCCTACCTCACGCGGCTGCCCATCCAGGCGGTCAAGATCGATCAGCGCTTCGTGCACGGTCTCGAGCAGAACCGCAACGACGAGGCGGTCACGCAGGCGATCATCGCGTTGTCGCATTCGCTCGGCCTGCGGGTCATCGCCGAGGGCGTGGAAACTGCCGCGCAGCTCGAGTTCCTGAAGCGCCACGGCTGCGACGAGGCGCAGGGCTACCTGATCGCGCGCCCGCTCGAAGCGCCGGCGCTGCGCGACTGGTGGCGCCAGCAGGAAACGGAAAACCGGATTGCCGGCCGGCAGGGCGACATGTGGCAATCCGATCGGGTGGAGTCCTGACAGACACGGTGGACCGCGAGGCTCGCGGCACCCTCTGCGCCGCTCACGCGGGCGGCGATGTGCCCGCGAGATCCGCCGGCGAATCGACGTCGCGCATCGTGCCCGCATCGTCGACGTCGATTCGCACCAGCGAGTCGCGGTGCGCCGCGACGATCGCCTTCGCGCCCGCATCGCCGGAGAGCGTGGCGAGCTCCGCATAGCACGAGCGCGCGAAGCCGACCGGATGGCCGCGCTCGCTGCGCAGAAACGGCGCCGCGACCCTTGCCCCCGCCTTGATCGCGGCTGCGACGCGTGCGATGGTTTCCGGCGCGATCCACGGCATGTCGGCGAGCGCGACGACCCAGCCGGCGGCGTGCGCTGAAGCCTTCACGCCGCAGGCGAGGCTCGCGCCCATGCCGTCCCCTGCGTTCTCGCAGCGCACGATGCGCGCGCCGGCCGCACCGAGCGCTGCGGCCAGCGCCGCATCCTCCGACCGGACGACGGCAACGACCTCGGGGATCGCTGCAATGAGATGGCGGCACGCGAGGACACCGACGCACTCGCCTTTCGTGCCCTCCGCCGATAATCGGGCGAGCAGCTTCTGCCCGCCGAAGCGAACGCCGCTTCCCCCGGCCAGCAGGATTCCGACGACGACGGGCGGCCGGGTCATGGTGCGATGCGCGAGGCGATAGGCTCGGGGTCGGCGGTGCGCACGCACCCGATCGACGCATCCCGGTGACGCGCGCGGCGCCGTTCGGTCATCCGTCCCGCCGCGGCATTCACTCCGCGGCCTCCGCACGGTTCTGGAACAATGACGCAGCTCGACATCGGCTGCGCTCAATCGCTCGCGGTCGCGCGTTTCGAGACTCGTGGGTTCGCCGCGGCCTCCGAACCGTCGAATTCAATTCGATGCTCCGCGTGGTCGGCCGCTGCGTGCGCTCGGAGACGCGCCCTGCGGTGCGCCCTCCTTGCGGACTCTCGATGCATGGATGCATTGCGCGTCGGGCGCCACCCGCGCTCGCAGACGCGCCCTTCGGGCCTTGGCTTCGCCCTGCTCGCGCGGGCGTCCTCGTCTTCGCCCCACTCGCTCATTCGGGCAGTCGGCGGAACCGGCCGTCCCGTACGACGACGAGCACGCGCGCGCGCTCGTCCATGCCGTTGTGATCTGCCGGCGACATGTTGAAGACGCCCTGGCAGCCGACGATGTCGCGCTCCCGCTCGATACCGTCGCGGAGCGCGACGCGAAATTCGACGGTTCCCGGCTTCGCCTTCTTCATCGCCGCCGGAATCGCGCGCTGCAGGATGATTCCGGCATCCCACGTATTGGCGCCGAAAGTCGCGGGCTTCTGGCCGAAGCGCTTCTCGTACAGCGCAATGTAGTTCAGCGCGACGTTCTTCACCGGATTGGCGTCTGGAATCTCGTCGATCACCAGCATCGGGCCCGCGGCGAGGATCGTGCCCTCGACCTTCTCCTTGCCGAGCCGGATGAAATCGTCGGTCGCGACGCCGTGCGTCTGATAGATCGCCCCTTTGTAACCCTGGTCGCGCAGCGTGATCTCGGGCAGCACGCCGGGGCCGCCGACGCCGGCGATGAGCACCGCATCGGGCTTCGCGGCGACGAGCTTCAGCACCTGCCCGGTCACGCTGGAATCGGTGCGCTGGTAGTATTCGGTCGCGACCAGCGCGACACCCGCCTTCTCGGCCGTCGGCACGAACACCCTGAACCAGTTCTCGCCGTACGGATCCTTGAAGCCGATGAAGCCGACCGTCTTCACGCCGGACTTCGCCATGTGCCGCACCAGCGCCGCGGCGATGAGCTCGTCGTTCTGCGTCGTCTTGAACACCCAGCGCCGCTTTGCATCCATGGGCTCGATCACGTTGGAGCTGCCGACCGTCGCGAGCAGCGGCACCTTGCTTTCCGCGATCACGTCGAGGATGGCGAGCGCGATCGGCGTCGTCGACGGGCCGATCAGCGCGTCGACGTTGTGCTCCTGGATCAGCTTCTTGACGTTCTGGACGCCGCGGGTCGTGTCGCCGCCGTCGTCCAGCTGGATATATTCGACCGTCGCATCGCCGATGCGCGCCGGCAGCAGCATGCCGGTATTCTGCTGAGGAATTCCGATCGCGGTGGTCGGCCCCGTAGCCGACACCATCAGGCCGATCCGTACCTGCGCTACGGCCGACGTTCCCGCGAGGGCCAGAGTCATGACCGTCGCATAGGCCCACAAGCGGTTCCACATAGATTCACCCGATGGACTGGTCCGAACTGCGTGAATTGTAGCCGAAGTGAAGTCGCCACCGATCGGCGGCACGCGCTGCCCCGCACGCGACAGCGCAGCCTGCGAGGATGCAGGCGCATCGCCGTGGCATAATTGCACCAGTGCAACGCGGCGCAGCGGGCAATCCGAGTTGAAGGATCGGAAGCATCGTGGATCGGTCAACTGTCGAAGATGTTGTCTTCCGCCCGCGCAGTCGCGTATGGATCGCAGCAGCATTCCTCGCGATCGTCGCCGTGGGCTTTGTCGACTACCGGACAGGCCCGGAGATCACGTTCTCGGTCTTCTATCTGGTCCCCGTCGCAATCGCCGCGTGGCTTTCCGGCACGGCTGTGGCCGTCGTCGCATCGACGCTGGCCTCAGTCGTCTGGTTTTCCGCGGAAGTGGCGTCGAGTCGCGTCAACCCCAACGTTTTCGTTTACGCCTGGAATTTCTGCGCGCGATTGCTGTTTCTGCTACTGGTTGCGCTCCTCCTCGCGCAACTTCGTCTGATGCTGCGGCGCGAGCGCGAGTTGAGCCGCACTGACGCGCTGACGAATCTGCCCAACGCGCGCGCATTTCGGGAAGTCGCCGAGGGTGAGATCGCGCGATCGCAGCGATACGGTCAACCCCTGTCGCTGGCGTTCATTGACATCGACGACTTCAAGCGCGTCAACGACAGCAGCGGTCATGGCGCCGGCGATGATCTGCTCAAGCGCGTCGCGGCGACTATCCGTGACAATCTGCGCAGCTCGGATTTCGTCGCGCGTTACGGTGGCGACGAATTCGTCATTCTTCTGCCGAACGCGAACTTGGCGGCGGCTCGCATGGCGATGGACAAGCTGCGCGGGATGCTGCTCGTGTCGACGCCGGCCGGCTCCGCACCTGTCACGCTGAGCATAGGTGTCGTTACCTGCGGGTCCGGCGGGCCGGCGGTTACGGTCGATGCCCTATTGGAAAATGCGGACCGTCTGATGTACGAAGTCAAATCCGGCGGCAAGGGTGCGGCCCGCTTTGCGGACCTTGGCTCTTAAGGTCGGGGCTTATGCGACCTGCCCGGCCGCGTGGCCGGAGGCCCAGGCCCACTGGAAATTGTAGCCGCCGAGCCAGCCGGTGACGTCGACCACCTCCCCGATGAAGAAGAGGCCGGGAACGTTGATCGCCGCCATCGTTTTGGACGAGAGTCCGCGAGTGTCGACGCCACCGAGCGTGACCTCGGCCTTGTTGTAGCCGAGCGTTCCTGAAGGAATCAGGCTCCATGCCTGCAGCGTCGCCGCCAGCTCGCGCAAGCGCCGCTCCGGAATCTGCCGCATCGGCACCAGCGCGCCACGCGCCGCGCACCATTGCTGCGCGAACCGCGCCGGCAGCCGCTCCGCCAGCACGTTCGGCACCAGCGCCGCCGAATGTGCCGCGGACACCAGCCATTGTGCGGCATCCACGTCAGGCAGCAGATTGATCGTCAGCGGATCCCTGCCGTTCCAGTAGGACGAAATCTGCAGGATCGCCGGACCCGACAGCCCGCGATGCGTGAAGAGAACGTTCTCGCGAAAGCGCCCGCCTCCGCAAGATGCTTCCGCGTCGACCGAGACGCCGGCGAGGTCGCCGAATTGCGCGAGCGCCTCGGCATGCAACGCGAGCGGCACCAGCGCGGGCCGCGGCGGGACGATCGCGAGGCCGAACTGCTCTGCGATCCGGTAGCCGAACGGCGTTGCGCCGATCTTGGGCACCGTGAGGCCGCCGGACGCGATCACCAGCGATTCCGCGTGGACTTCGCCGTCCGCAGTCGCGATCTGCCACGTGTCGCCGTCGCGCGCGACGGTGTTGACGACGCAGGGCATCCGCCACCGGACTCCGCCGCGGTCGCATTCCGTCCTCAGCATCGCGATGATCTCGCGCGAGGAGCCGTCGCAGAAGAGCTGGCCCAGCTTCTTCTCGTGGTACGCGATGCCGTAGTGCTCGACCAGCGAGATGAAGTGACGCGGCGTGTAGCGAGCGAGCGCCGAGCGGCAGAAATCGGGGTTCGCCGACAGGTAATTCGCCGGGCCGGCGCCGGTGTTCGTGAAATTGCAACGGCCGCCGCCGGAGATGCGGATCTTCTCGCCCAGCACCGGATAGTGCTCGATCAGCAGCACGCGGCGCCCGCGCTGTCCGGCCTGCGCCGCGCACATCATTCCGGCCGCGCCGGCGCCGATGACGGCGACGTCGCAGGTCTCGCGGCTCATGGATCGGTCCCGCCCGGCGTCGCGCCGCGGCGCTCGATCAGGGCGCGAAGAAGTCGCGCACCTTGTCGAAGAACGATTTCGCCCGCGGATTGTGCGCGCCCGGGTCCTGCTGGTTGATCGCCTCGAATTCGCGCAGGAGCTCCTTCTGCCGCGACGTCAGCTTGACCGGCGTCTCGACGGAAACATGGCAGAAGAGATCGCCGTGCTGCGCGCTGCGGACGTGCTTGATGCCCTTGCCGCGCAGCCGGTACACCTGTCCCGTCTGCGACTCGGCGGGAATCTTGATGGTGGCGTGGCCGTCGAGCGTCGGGATCTCGATCTCGCCACCGAGCGCCGCGGTGGCGAAGCTGATCGGCATCTCGCAGTGCAGGTCACTGCCCTCGCGCTGGAACACCGCGTGCGGCTTGAGGTTGACGACGACGTAGAGATCGCCCGCCGGCCCGCCGTTGACGCCCGCTTCGCCCTCCCCCGACAGCCGTATGCGGTCATCCTGGTCGACGCCGGCGGGAATCTTGACCGACAGCGTCTTGTGCTTCTTGATGCGGCCGGCTCCGTGGCAGGTCGCGCAGGGATCGGGGATGATCTTTCCCGTGCCGTGGCACGTCGGGCAGGTCTGCTGGATCGAGAAGAATCCCTGCGACACCCGGACTTCACCGCGACCGTGGCAGGTCGGGCATTGCTTGGGCTGCGTGCCGGGCTTGGCGCCGCTGCCGTGACATGTCTCGCACTCCTCGAGCGCGGGAATGCGGATCTTCGCCTCGGTCCCGCGCGCGATTTCCTCGAGCGTGAGCTCGAGGTTGTAGCGAAGGTCGGCGCCACGGTACACGCCGTTGCCGCGTCCGCCGCGCTGCGCGCCGAAAATCTCGCCGAAGATGTCGCCGAACGCGTCGGCGAATCCGCCGAATCCCTCCGGGCCGCCGCCGCCGAATCCGCGCGCGCCCGCCGCCCCGAACCCGGCCGAAGGATCGACGCCGGCGTGACCGAACTGGTCGTACGCCGCGCGCTTCTTCGCATCGGTGAGGATTTCGTAGGCCTCCTTGGCCTCCTTGAACTTGTCCTCGGAGGAGCCCTTGTCTTCCGGATTGCGATCGGGATGGTGCTTCATCGCGAGCTTCCGGTAGGCCTTCTTGATGTCCTCCTCGGAAGCGTCGCGATTGACGCCGAGCACCGTGTAGTAGTCGCGCTTGGAAGCCATGAACGATTCGATTGATGAGGATCGTGCCGCGGGGCGACTTATATCACGCGCGCCCGCGGTCGCGCCGCATGGCCCCGTCCGCAGGCCACGACGCCTCCTCGCGCAGCGAGACGCCGTTGCCCGCGATGGCCTGATCAGCCCTTGCGATCCTTGACTTCGGTGAACTCGGCGTCGACGACCTTTTCATCGCCGCTGCCGCTGTGGCCGCCCCCCTGGCCGCCTCCCGCCTCACCGCCCGGGGCGCCACCCGCCGACGCCTGCGCGTCGGCCTGCGCCTTCGCATACATCGCCTCACCGAGCTTCTGCGACGTGGTGGCGAGCGCCTCGGCCTTGGCCTCGAGCGCCTCCTTCGACGCGTCCTTTTCCTTCAGGAGCGCTTCCGCCTCCTTCAGCGCCGACTCGATGTTCGCCTTCTCGTCGGCGGAAACCTTGTCGCCGTACTCGGCAAGCGACTTCTTGACGCTGTGCACCAGCGCGTCGAGGCCGTTGCGCGCCTGGACCTGCTCCAACTGCTTGCGGTCGTCGTCGGCATGCGCCTCGGCGTCCTTCACCATCGACTGGATCTCGGCTTCCGACAGGCCCGAGCTCGCCTTGATCGTGATCTTGTTCTCCTTCTGGGTCGCCTTGTCCTTCGCCGACACGTGCAGGATGCCGTTCGCGTCGATGTCGAACGTGACCTCGATCTGCGGCATGCCGCGCGGCGCCGGCGGGATGCCTTCGAGGTTGAACTGGCCGAGGCTCTTGTTGCCCGACGCGACGTCGCGCTCGCCCTGCAGCACGTGGATCGTCACGGCGCCCTGGTTGTCGTCGGCCGTCGAGAACACCTGCTGCGCCTTGGTCGGGATCGTCGTGTTCTTCTTGATAAGCTTGGTCATCACGCCGCCCAGCGTCTCGATGCCGAGCGACAGCGGCGTCACGTCAAGCAGCAGCACGTCCTTGACGTCGCCCTTCAGCACGCCACCCTGGATCGCCGCGCCCACCGCGACCGCCTCGTCGGGATTCACATCCTTGCGCGGATCGCGGCCGAAGAACTCCTTCACCTTGTCCTGCACCTTGGGCATCCGCGTCATGCCGCCGACGAGGATGACGTCGCCGATGTCGGCGAGCGACAGGCCGGAATCCTTGATCGCGACGCGGCAGGGCTCGATCGTGCGCTCGATGAGATCCTCGACCAGCGCCTCGAACTTGGCGCGCGTGATCTTCATCGACAGGTGCTTCGGCCCGGACTGGTCCGCCGTGATGTACGG
Source organism: uncultured beta proteobacterium (assembly GCA_963846855.1). Classification (GTDB taxonomy): domain Bacteria; phylum Pseudomonadota; class Gammaproteobacteria; order Burkholderiales; family Casimicrobiaceae; genus CAIWHR01. The sequence goes on along the minus strand of CAWJXK010000008.1, from coordinate 275,120 downwards.
CAGGTTGATCTCGGTCTGCTGCGAGCTCGACAGCTCGATCTTCGCCTTCTCGGCGGAGTCCTTGAGCCGCTGCAGCGCCAGCACGTCGTTCTTGAGATCGACGCCCGATTCCTTCTTGTACTCGGTGACGACGTAGTCGATCAGCCGCTGGTCGAAGTCCTCGCCGCCGAGGAACGTGTCGCCGTTGGTGGACAGCACCTCGAACTGATGCTCCTTGTCGACTTCGGCGATCTCGATGATCGAGATATCGAACGTGCCGCCGCCCAAGTCGTACACCGCGATCTTGCGGTCGCCTTCCTTCTTGTCCATCCCGAACGCGAGCGCGGCCGCGGTCGGCTCGTTGATGATCCGCTTGACCTCGAGGCCGGCGATGCGCCCGGCATCCTTGGTCGCCTGCCGCTGCGAGTCGTTGAAGTACGCCGGGACCGTGATCACGGCCTCGGTGACTTCCTCGCCGAGGTAGTCCTCGGCCGTCTTCTTCATCTTGCGCAGGGTCTCGGCCGACACCTGCGACGGCGCGATCGCCTGGCCGCGCGCCTCGACCCAAGCGTCGCCGTTGGAGTGGCGGACGATCCTGTAGGGCATGAGGCCGATGTCCTTCTGCACTTCCTTTTCCTCGAAGCGCCGGCCGATCAGCCGCTTCACCGCGAATATGGTGTTCTTCGCGTTGGTGATCGCCTGCCGCTTCGCTGGGGCGCCGACGACGATCTCGCCGTCGTCGAGGTAGGCGACGACCGAAGGCGTCGTGCGCGCGCCTTCCGAATTCTCGATCACTTTGGGCTGGCCGCTTTCCATGATGGCGACGCAGCTGTTGGTCGTGCCGAGGTCGATTCCGATGATCTTGCCCATGTTCATTGCCTCCGTCAGGGGGGTTCGCTCAATGCCGTTTCAAATGGGGTTTCCCGGTTTCAAATCAACCTGGAAATGGGTGTTCGGGCGGGTCACTCCGCGCCCTTCGGCCGCACGACGGCGACCATCGCCGGGCGCAGCACGCGATCGTTCAGCAGGTAGCCCTTCTGGAACACCTGGGCGACGGTGCTCGCCGGCGCATCGCCGTCGACCAGCGTCATCGCCTGGTGGACGTTCGGATCAAACCTGGCGCCGATGGGATCGACCTCGACGATCTGTGCCTTCTCGAACGCCGAGGCGAGCTGCTTCAGCGTCAGCTCGACTCCGGCCTTCAGCGCGTCGGGCGCGCCGGCGCCCGTCGCGAGCGTGGCTTCCAGCGCATCCTTTACCGGCAGGAGCTCGCGCGCGAAACTCTCGATCGCGAACTTGTGCGCGCGCGCGACCTCGTTGGCGGATTGCTTGCGGATGTTCTCGATGTCGGCGCGCGCGCGAAGCCACGCGTCCCGGAGTCCGGCCGCTTCGTCCTCGGCTTTCTTGAGCAGCGCCCCGATGTCGGGGGCGGGGTCCGCGGTCCCTGCTTCCGGGATGAATTCCGGCTCGCCTTTTCCCGTCACCGCGGGCGGCGATCCCTCGCCCGGCAAGGTCGATTCGTCGGGTCTGTCCTGGGTCGTCATCGAAATCCCTCGACTGGCTTTTGCGCTCTTTTCGGCGCCCAAATCCACAATGGGGGCATTCCCGGAGTTTTCAACGGGAAATACCTTCGCCCGCCTGCTCGGTAAACGCGACGGCGACGACAATCAAAACAATGGATTAGCTGCGCGGCGCGGCCCGGGAGCAGGGCGTGCCGTGGGCGTTACTTCTTGGCGCCGAGGGTCTTCGCCCGCAGCTGCGTCAATTCGCGGGCCTGCGCATCGGGGCCCGGGGCAAGCCAGCCGGCCAGATTCCGCAGGACGAGATCCGCCAGGGCCGCGATCCACCGGGGATGCTCGTTGAGGCACGGTATCACGTGGAAATCCTTGCCGCCGGCCGCGGCGAAGGTCGCGCGCACCTCCATGCCGATTTCCTCGAGGGTCTCGAGGCAGTCGGCGACGAATCCGGGGCAGAAGACGTCGACCCGCTTCGTCCCTTTCTGCGCCAGCGACTTGACGACGTCCACCGTATACGGCTTGAGCCACGGCGCCTTGCCGAAGCGCGACTGGAACGTCAGCGTCCATTGGCCCGCGGAAAGGCCGAGCTCCCTTGCGAGCATGCGCCCGGTCACCTGGCAGAAGCAGTGGTAGGGATCGCCGCGCTCGAGCGTGCGTCGCGGCAGCCCGTGAAACGACATCACGAAGTGATCGGGCCGCCCGTTCTTCACCCAATAGTCGTTCACGTTCTGGGTGAGCGCCTTGATGTAGCCGTCGTCGGCGTGAAAGGTCTCGACGAAGCGAAGCGCCGGAAGCCGCCGCGCGTGATACAGGTGCGCGGCGACCGCGTCGAATGCGGAGGCGGTTGCGCTCGCCGAATACTGCGGAAAGAGCGGCAGCACCAGGATCTTTTCGCAATCCGTGGCGCGCAGCTTGTCGAGCGCCGCCCCGATGCTCGGATTGCCGTAGCGCATGCCGATCTCGACGGCGCAGAGATCGGCCGCGTGGCCGGCTGCCTTCAGCCTTTGGCCGAGGTACCCCATGAGTAGCGTCCGCTGTCGCAGGCTGTGGACGAGCAGCGGCGAGCCGTCCTTGGTCCAGATCGCCGAATACTTGCGCGCGGACTTCGGCGGCCGCACCAGCAGGACGACGCCGTAGAGGATCGGCTCCCACGCCCACGCGGGGATCTCGATCACGCGCGGATCCGAGAGAAATTTCGCGAGATAGCGCCGGACCGCCGAAGGCGTCGGCGCGTCGGGCGTTCCGAGATTGACGAGGAGCACGCCGAGCTTCGGCGAGCGATCGTGCGAGAACGGCGGTTCGGGGACGGACATCATGGGCGGCGGGCGTGGATCAGGCGACGTGCGCAAGCGCTTGGAGCGCGACGCCGAACATTAGCATGCGGACGCGCCGCTTCAATTTGCGCACGGCGCGCACTGGCATCGCACCGCCGCGAAGCTTTCGCCGCGATGCCCTTTCCTTCAGCGCGAGCCTCCGGAGGCCCGCCACTGCGCCAGCGTCTTCGCCGCCTGCGCCTGGACCTTTCGCTGCACGGCCGGCAGCCAGCCGAGCGCCGCGCCCTTGAATCCGAGCGCCTGGCGCATCCAGCGGTAGAGGTCGAAGCGATCCTGATGGCGGCAGATGAGTCCGTCGCGGAACGTGAACTGCGCGTCGATGCGATTGATCACCCGCCGGCCCGTGGCGGAGTACGTGTAGGTAGCGTCCCAGTGCGCGTGACCGGACGTCGCGTCGGCGCCGATGGCTGACGCCTCGACGGCGAGATCGCGGCCGCGCGCGCACAGCATCCGCCACATCGCCGCGACACCGGCCGCGTCGAGGCTCGGGAAAACGGGGTCGGAAAACGTGACGTCCGGCGCGTAGCACGCGATCATCGCGTCGGCGTCGCGCCGTCCGAGCGCCGCGTAGAAACGCCCGATCAGTGCTGCATTGGCGTGCGCCGCGGCGGGATCCATCGCGTCAATCGGTCATTTGCTGCGTCAGCGCGTTCGACAGCAGCTTCGCCGTCACGTCGACGATCGGTATCACGCGCTCGTAGGCCATCCGCGTCGGTCCGATGACCCCGAGCGTGCCGATCACCTGGCCATCGACTTCGTAGGGCGCGGTCACGAGGCTGCATTCGTCGAGCGACACCAGTCCGGACTCGCCGCCGATGTAGAGCTGAACGCCCTGCCCGCGCTGCGAGATGTCGAGAAGATGCAGCAGCGAAGTCTTCTGCTCGAAGAGCTCGAAGAGCTTGCGCAGCCGCTCCATATTCGAGGACAGGTCGTGCGCGGACAGAAGATTGCGCTCGCCGGTGACGACGAGCGTGTCCCCTTCGTGGATCGCCGCGCTGCCTACTTCGACCGCGGCGGTCATCAGTCCGACGATGTCCTCGCGCAGCGACTTGAGCTCGTCGGCGAGCAGCGTGCGCAGCGCGCCGAACGGCTGCCCCGCGTAATGCTGGTTCAGGAAGCGCGTCGCCTCAACCAGCTGCGACTGCGTGTAGCCGCGATCGGTGTGCAGGATCCGGTTCTGCACGTCGCCTTCGGTCGTGACGATGATGAGCAGCACGCGATGTTCCGACAGTCGCAGGAACTCGAGATGCCGGAACGACGGCTCGCGCCGCTTGGGCGTCATGACGATGCCGGCGAAATGAGTGAGCTGCGACAGCAGTGTCGCGGCGGCGCTGACGAGCTGTTGCGGCCGATCGGCGGTGAACTCCCCCTCAAGGCGCCTGATTTCCTGCTCGTGAAGCGGCTTCACGACCATCAGGCTGTCGACGAAGAACCGGTAGCCTTTCGACGTCGGAATGCGGCCGGCCGACGTGTGCGGGCTCGCGATGTAGCCCATCTCCTCGAGATCGGCCATCACGTTGCGGATCGTCGCGGGCGACAGCTCGAGGCCGGACTGCCGCGACAGCATCCGCGAGCCGACGGGCTGTCCCTCGTCGATGTAACGCTCGATGAGCGTCTTCAGCAGATGTTGTGCGCGCGGCTCCAGCATGCGGTCCATTTTACGCGTCACCGGCCATTTTCCCTCGCGACCGTCCGCGCCGCCCATCGGTGGGCCGCGGGCGTCAGGCCGACGCCTCGTCCGCATGGCGACTTTGGCGCGCCGCGGCGGCTGTGCTTTAATCCGGGACCATGCCCGTGACCGCTCCCAGCCTTCGCTTTCGCCGTGTCGCGCTGGTCGGCCGCTACGCGAGCCCGGCCCTCGCGGAGCCTCTCGCGGGACTTGCCGCGTTTCTCGCGGCGCGCGGGCACGAGATCGTGCTCGAGGCGGAAACGGCCCGCTACGCTCCCGTCCCCGGCTGCCGTCGCGCCGCGCCCGGCGCGCTGGGGCGGGACACCGACGTCGCCATCATCGTCGGCGGCGACGGAACGATGCTCTCCGCCGCGCGCGAGCTCGCCGCATTCGACATCCCGCTGATCGGCGTCAACCAGGGCCGCCTCGGCTTTCTCACCGACGTGCCGGCCGCCACGATGGAGCCGGCGCTCGCTGCGATCCTCGACGGCCGCTTCGTCGAGGAGCGCCGGACGATGCTCGACGTCGCACTCGAGCGCAAGGCGGGGGGCGCGCCCGAGAGCGTGCAGGCGTTCAACGAAGTCGTCGTCAATCGCGGCACGCAGGGCGGGATGATCGACAGCGCCGCCGAGATCGACGGCCGGTTCGTCTATGCGATGCGCTCCGACGGCCTGATCGTCGCCACGCCGACCGGATCCACCGCCTATGCGCTCTCGGCGCAGGGCCCGATCGTCGAGCCCAGCGTGCCGGCGATTCTGCTGGTTCCGGTCGCGCCGCACGCGCTCACGAATCGCCCGATCGTGGTCGGCGACTCGGTGACCGTCCGCGTGACGCTGCTGCGCGGCACCGACGCGTGGGTGCACTGCGACGGCCAGACGCATTTCCAGATGGCCGAAGGCGACAAGGTCACGATCCGGCGCGCGCGGCACACGATGCGGCTGCTGCACCCCGAGGGCTACGACTATTTCGCGATGCTGCGCCAGAAGCTTCACTGGAGCGAGACCCCCGAGCGACTGCACGAGACCGTCCTCCCCGGACGCGGCGACTGAAAGGGACGCCCGCGGCTCCGGCGGGCATGCCGCCGCCCGTCACCCGGGAACCCGCGTCCGCCACGTTTTCCGCTCCTCGCGCCGACATCGATCGCCATCGCCTCCGCTTCGCGTGCTTCGTCTCCTCTCCATCCGCAATTTCGTCGTCGTCGAGAAGCTCGATCTCGAGCTCGAAGGCGGGTTCTCGGTCCTCACCGGCGAGACAGGCGCCGGCAAGTCGATCCTGCTCGACGCACTGGGCCTCCTGCTGGGCGACCGCTTCGAAACCCGGCAGCTGCGCCCGGGTGCTGCGCGCGCCGAGCTCGCCGCGATGTTCGACATCGGCGGCCGCGCCGAGATCGCCGCGTGGCTCGCGAACGAGGGTCTCTCGGGCGACGACGATCAGGACGCGCTGCTGCTGCGCCGGGTGCTGGATGCGCAGGGGAAGAGCCGATCGTGGATCAACGGCCGCCCCGCCACGCTCGCGCAGCAAAAAGCCGTCGGCGAGATGCTGGTCGATCTCCACGGGCAGCATGCGCACCAGTCGCTGACGGGCGCCGATGCGCAGCGCGCGCTGCTGGACGCCTTCGGGGGCTTCGCCGCGCTGGCCCGCGCGTGCGCGGACGCGTGGCGCGAGTGGCGTGCGGCGGTCGCGGCGCGCGACGCGGCGGCCAAGGCCGATGCGGCCAACGTCGCGCTCCGCGAATCGCTCGCGGCGCGATTGCAGGAGCTCACCGCGCTCGGCGTCAGCGCCGACGAATGGGCGGCGATGTCGCAGATGCAGACGCGTCTCGCGCATGCCGCGGCGCTGACCGAGGCGGCGCGGGCTGCGGAAGACGAGATCAGCGAAGGCGACGGCGCTCTGTCGCGGCGGCTCGGAGCGCTCGCCGCGAAGCTGAAGGCATCGGCCGCGCACGACCCCGCGCTGCGCGAAATCGTCGCGCTGATCGAGCCCGCGCGGATCCAGCTCGACGAGGCCGCGCGCGAGCTGCGCGGCTATCTCGCGAAGCTCGACGTCGATCCGGCGGAGCTCGCGCGCGTCGAGGCGCGACTCGCGGCGCTCCACGACGCTGCGCGCAAGTTTCGCGTCCGGCCCGAGGCGCTGCCGACGCTGCGCGACGACACCGAGGCGGAGCTCGCCGCGCTCGCCCGAAGCACGGATGCGGCGCTGCTGGCGCGCACCGCCGCCGATGCCGAGGCCGCATGGAAGAAGCTCGCCGACGAGCTCGGAAAAAAGCGGCGATTCGCGGCCTCCGAGCTCGAATCCAGGGTGACGAAGGCGATGCAGGCGCTGGCGATGAAAGGCGGCCGCTTCGAGGCCGCGCTGACGCCGCTCGCGACGCCGACGAGCCACGGAATGGAGCAGATCGAATTCCGGGTGGCGAGCCACCCGAAGCAGCCGCTGGGGCCGATCGCGAAGGTCGCGTCGGGCGGTGAACTTTCGCGGCTCGCGCTCGCGATCGAAGTCGTCACGAGCGAGGTGGCGAACGTGCCGACACTCGTCTTCGATGAGGTGGACGTCGGCATCGGCGGCGCCGTCGCCGCGACGGTCGGGCGGCTGCTGCAGTCACTGGGCAGTCGCCGGCAGGTGCTGTGCGTGACGCACCTGCCGCAGGTCGCCGCGTTCGCCGACGCGCACTTTCGCGTGACCAAGTCCGGCGACGCCGAGGCGATGCATGCCGCCGTCGACGCGCTCTCGGCGAAGGCGCGCGTGGAGGAGCTCGCGCGAATGCTCGCCGGCTCCGCGATCACCGCGAAGACGCGGGCGCACGCGCAGGAGCTCCTGGAACAGCACCGCCGCACCGCGCGGTAGATCCTTTTAAGCTGAGACGATCGACGGCCGCGTCCCAGGGCGGTCGAGGCACGGCGTCGCGATTGAATTTCAGGCCGGGACGAATTTCAGGGCGACACCATTGTTGCAATAGCGAAGGCCGGTCGGCTTCGGTCCGTCGTCGAATACGTGGCCCTGATGCCCGCCGCAGCGCGCGCAGTGGTACTCGTCACGCTCCATGATCAGCTTGTAATCGGCCTTTACGGCGACGTGCCCCTTGATGCAGTCGTAGAAGCTCGGCCAGCCGGTCCCGCTGTCGTACTTCGTCGCGGAATCGAAGAGCGCCAGCTCGCAGCCCGCGCAGACGAAGGTGCCCTTGCGCTTTTCCTTGTTCAGCGGGCTCGTGAACGCGCGCTCGGTGCCCTCCTCGCGCAGCACGCGGAACTGCTCGGGCGTGAGGAGCGAGCGCCACTCGGCCTCGGTCTTCACGACGGGCACGATGCGCCCGGGAGGCGAATCCGCGGCAAGGGCCTCCGGAATCGCGCGCGCGCAGGCGGCGCTCGCGACGGCAGAAAGGAAAAGGCGGCGATTCATGACGGCTCCCGCGTATGACTCATTCCATGGGTCGTTCGACCCGCCGGAAGCTTACGCAGTTCGGCCGCGCCGGATGCGCCGGCGCAGCGGGGTCAGCCGGCGGACGCGATGTGCCCGTTCGCCCGCGACCGGCCGGCCTTGGGCGATTTCGCGCCCGAAGGCAGCGCGAGGGTCTCGCCGGTCTCGAGCCAATGGCGCACGCGCTGGGCGTCGCCGAGCCGCGTGTACTTGCCGCTCGAATCGAGCAGCACGATGACGAACGGCTTGCTCGCGATCGTGGCCAGCATCACGAGGCACTTTCCCGCCTCGCGGATGTAGCCGGTCTTGGAAAGCTGGATGTCCCAGCCCGAGTTCTTCACCAGCCGGTTCGTGTTGTTGAACCCGAGAAACTTGCCGTTCTGCTGCACGTCGACGAAGTAGCTGGGCGTAGTGCTGAATTCGCGCACCAACGGGTACTTCGCTGCTTCCTTCACGAGCCTCGCGAGGTCGCTCGCGGTCGACACGTTGCCGGGCGACAGGCCCGTGGGGTCGGCATAGCGGGTCTGCGTCATTCCGAGCGCGGCGGCCTTGGCGTTCATCGCGGCGACGAACGCCGCCGACCCGCCGGGATAATGGCGCGCGAGGCTCGACGCCGCACGGTTCTCGGAGGCCATCAGCGCGAGCCGGAGCATTTCGCGCCGCGACAGCTCGGAGCCCATCCGGAGCCGCGAACGCGTTCCCTTGAGGTAATCGAGGTCGTCGATGTCGACCTCGATCGGCTCGTCGAGCGACTGTCCTGCGTCGATTGTGACGATCGCCGTCATCAGCTTGGTCAGCGACGCGATGGGCGTCACCGCGTCCGCCGATTTCGCGTACACCGCGTGGCCGTCCGACGCGTCGAGCACGATCGCGCTCATCGAGGCGAGCCTCAGCTTGGCCGGATCGCGAGCGATTGTCGGCGAAACCGGCCCACCCGCTTGTGCGAGCCCCGCGGTTAGCGCAAGAAAAACAAATAGAAAGCGAAAAGTCATGAAGTCACGTCTCAAGGTTCGCGGCTTTATAGCACACGCCGCGAACGGGTTGCAACAACCCTGTAATAACAATATGTTAGATAGGGTGATTCGGCGCTTTTCGGGGCATTGCCGAGTCGATTGCCGCCTGCGGCAGCCCGATCCCCGGGAAAAAGCCTTCCCCATACCGGGGAACCTAGCAACGCGCGTGCCGGCTATTTCGCCGACACGAACGACGCGGATTCGTCCGGCGCGCCTTCGCGCTGCTCGGTCTGCTGCAGCCGCCACATCCGCGCGTAGACGCCATCCCGGGCGAGCAGCCCCGCGTGGGTCCCCCGCTCGACGATGCGTCCGTGGTCGAGCACCAGGATCTCGTCGGCGTCGATGATGGTCGACAGGCGGTGCGCGATGGTGAGGGTCGTCCGGTTCTGCGCGATCCGGCGCAATTCGGCCTGGATCGCCTTCTCGGATTTCGAGTCGAGCGCCGAGGTCGCCTCGTCGAAGATGATGATCCGCGGGTCCTTCAGCACCGCGCGCGCGATCGCGACGCGCTGCTTCTCGCCGCCCGAGAGCTTCAACCCGCGCTCGCCCACCGGCGTCTCGTAGCGCTCCGGCGTGCTCATGATGAAATCGTGGATCTGGGCGAGCTGCGTCGCCGCGACGATCTCCTCGTGCGTCGCGTCCGGCCGGCCGTAGCGCACGTTGTACTCGATCGTGTCGTTGAAGAGCACGGTGTCCTGCGGCACGATGCCGATCGCGGCGCGCAGGCTCGCCTGCTGCACGGCGCGCAGGTCCTGGCCGTTCACCGTGATGCGCCCGCCGGTCACGTCGTAGAAGCGGAACAGCAGCCGCGACAGCGTGCTCTTGCCGGCGCCGGACGCGCCGACGACGGCGACGGTCTTGCCCGCCGGAATGGTGAAGCTGACGTCGAACAGGATCTGCCGGTTCGTCTCGTAGCCGAAGTCGACGTGCTCGAAGCGCACCTCGCCGCGTCCCACCACCAGCGCCGGCGCGCCCGGCGCGTCGGAGATCTCGGTGTTCTCCCGCGTCAGCGCGAACATGCGCTCCATGTCGGCCAGCGCCTGCTTGATCTCGCGGTAGAGCACGCCGAGGAAATTGAGCGGCACGTAGAGCTGGATCATGAACGCGTTGACGAGCACGAGGTCGCCGATCGTCATCGTCCCGTCGACCACGCCGACCGTCGCGCGCCACATGATCAGGGTGACCGCGACCGCGATGATCGCGCTCTGCACGATGTTGAGCAGCGACAGCGAGGTCTGGCTCTTCACCGCGGCCTTCTCCCAGCGCTGCATGCTCTCGTCGTAGCGGCGCGCTTCCCATTCCTCGTTGCCGAAGTACTTGACGGTCTCGTAATTGAGCAGGCTGTCGATCGCGCGCGTGTTGGCCTTCGAGTCGAGCTCGTTCATCTGCCGCCGGAACCCTGTACGCCAGTCGGTGATGAGGATGGTCGCGGCGATGTAGAGCGCGAGCGCGGTCAGCGCGATCGCGATGAATGTCCAGTCGTAACGCGCGATCAGGATCGTCGACACGAGACCGATCTCGACCAGCGTCGGCAGGATGGAGAAGAGCGTGAAGCTGATCAAGGTCGAGATCCCGCGCTGGCCGCGCTCGACGTCGCGCGTGAGCCCGCCGGTCTGGCGCGCCAGGTGGAAGCGCAGCGACAGCGCATGCAGGTGGCGGAAGGTCTCCAGCGCGATGGTTCGCACCGAGCGCTGCGTCACCTTGGCGAACAGGTATTCGCGCAGCTCCGTGAACGCGGTTGTCGACAGCCGGAGGAGCCCGTAGGCGACCAGCAGAACAAGCGGCACCACCAGCATCGCAGTGCGCTGGTCGAGCCCGTCGACGATCGACTTCATCAGCACCGGCACGCCCACGTTGGCGACCTTGGCGAGCACCAGCGCGGTCATCGCCGCCAGCACGCGCCCCTTGTAGGCCCACAGGTATGGCAGCAGCGTGCGGATCGTGTGCCAGTCGCCGCCTTGCGCGGGAGCCGGCAGGGGCGAAGTGGAGGTGCGGCGCATGGTCAAATTCTAGCAGGCGGACGAGTCGCGCCTGCCGCCGGATGCGTCATTGCGAGGCAACATCCTCGTCGCGCGCCGGCGCGTCGTGACGCACGTGGCCACGAAAGAACTCGTTGCCGCCATAGCCCAGGAGGCCCATCGCGAGGCGGACGACGCCATAGGCGATCCAGACCATCGCCTTGTGCAGGCGCGGGCGCGACGCCCAATCCTGCGGCCCCAGCGGGCGGGCGCCTTCGACGATCATCTTCTCGATCTCGGCGCGGACGTCGCCGGCGAACGCAGCGTCGCGGACGAACACGTTGGCCTCGCGCGCCATCAGCAGGCTGTACGGGTCGATGTTCGACGAGCCGACCGTGGCCCAGCGGTCGTCGACCACGGCGACCTTCGCGTGCATGAACGAGCGGTGGAACTCCTGGATCGCGATCCCGCCGTCGAGGAGCTGGCCGTACAGCGCCCGCGTCGCGTAGTAGAGCAGCAGGTATTCGACGCGCGCCTGCAGGACCAGCGTCACCTTGACGCCACGCTGCGCCGCCGCGATCAGCGCGCGGCGGAACCGGATCCCCGGAAAGAAATACGCATTGGCGATCATGATGTCGTGCTTCGCCGTGCGGATCGCCGCGAGGTACGCGTGCTCGATGGCGCGCCGGTGGCGAAGATTGTCGCGGGTCACGAATTTCGCCGTCTGCGAGCCGACGCGCTTTCCCCGCACCGGCGGCTCCAGCGCCGGCACATCGGTTCCCTTGAACTGCACGAGCTCGTTCAGCGTCCATACCCGCCGCATCGTGTGCACGATCTCACCCAGCAGCGGGCCCTCGACGGTCACCGCGAAGTCGACGCGCGGCGGCGTGTGCTCCGGCGCGTTCATGTCGTCGATGATATTGATGCCGCCGACGAACGCGATGCGCCCGTCGACGTGGCACAGCTTGCGATGCAGGCGCCGCAGGCGGTGCGATCGGAACTGCCACGGCGCGACCTCCGGCCGGTACTTGAGCAGCGCGACGCCGCCCTCGGTCAGCATGTCCTCGAGCTCGCGCGTCAGGAAATGCTTCGCGCCCCAGCCGTCGACCAGCACGCGCACCTTGACGCCGCGCCGCGCGGCGCGCACCAGCGCCGCCGCGACCGCGCGCCCCGAGACATCGTCCGCGTAGAGATAGGTTTCCAGCGACACTTCGCTCCTGGCGGCATCGATCGCCGCGATCAGCGCCGGAAAGAATTCCGCGCCGCTGCGCAGGAGCGCGATGCGGTTACCCGGGACGAAACGGTTCATCGCGCGCGCCGGCTGGTGTCGAACGACGCGGCCAGCGCCGCGTGATCGGACATCCGGGCCGATGGAAACGTGTAATGGACGCGCGCGTCGGCGATGCGCAGCCCGCGCGCGTAGATCCGGTCGAGGCGGAACACCGGGAGCACCGACGGAAACGTGCGCGCCGGCCGGCCGCGCACCGCCTCGAACACTTCCTGCACGCCCAGGATATCGACCAGCTCGCGGTCGGCCTTGCGCCGCCAGTCGTTGAAGTCGCCGGCGATCACCAGCGGCTCGTCCTTGGGCACCATCATGCGGATCCGTTCGCAGATCTCGCGGATCTGCCGCTGCCGGCCGCGCTCGAACAGCCCCAGATGCACGTTGATGCAATGCAGCGTCGGCCCCCGCGGCGAGAGCTTGATCATGCAGTGGAGCAGCCCGCGGTGCTCGAACGGGTGCGCCGAGATGTCGAGGTTCTCGGCGGCGATGATCGGGAAACGCGATAGCACCGCATTGCCGTGGTGCCCGTGGCGGTTGATCGAGTTCTTGCCGTAGGCGACCTCCTGCCAGACGGTGTCGGCGATGAACTCGTGCTGCGGCCGCGCCGGCCAGTCGACGTGCCGCGCCGCGTGCCGCGAATGCACGCCGACGACCTCCTGCAGGAACAGGATGTCGACGGCGAGTCCGTGCAGGCGCTCGCGCAGCTCGTGGATGACCATCCGCCGGTTGAGCTGCGAGAACCCCTTGTGGATGTTGTACGTTGCGACCGTGAAATGCATGGTAGCGCCGGTCCGGCGGACAAATCTCGATCAGGCCCGACAGGCTCCCGGGCTACGGATAGAGCCCGCGCAGGTGGCGCGCCTCGAGCACGCGCTTGCACGCGACGATGAAGGTCGCCGTGCGCAGCGTGACTTTCTGCTGCGCGCCGGTCTCCCAGATCGATGCGAACGCCTCCTCCATGATCCGGTCGAGTCGACGGTTGATCTCTTCCTCGGTCCAGAAGTAGCTGGAGAAATCCTGCACCCACTCGAAATAGCTGACCGTGACGCCGCCGGCGTTGGCGAGCACGTCCGGAACGACCAGCACCCCGTTTGCGTTGAGAATGTCGTCGGCCTCGGGCGTGGTCGGGCCGTTCGCGCCCTCGAGGATGATCTTCGTCTTGATCCGGCCCGCGTTGCGGTCGGTGATCACCTGCTCGAGCGCCGCCGGGATGAGGAAATCCGACTCGATCGACCAGAAATCGTCGTCGTCCACGATGTCGGCGCCCTTGCACGCGGTGATCGGGCTGCGCGCCTTCTGCAGATCGAGGAGCTGCTGCACGTCGAGGCCCTTCGCGTTGTGGATGGTTCCCGACACATCCTGCACGGCGATCACCTTCGCGCCCGCCTCGACGAAGCATTCGGCGGCCGAGCCGCCGACGTTGCCGAAGCCCTGGATCGCGATGCGCGCGCCTTCGATCGGAACGTTGCGCTTCTTCGCGGCGGCGCGGCCGATGACGAACACGCCGCGGCCGGTCGCGTCGCGTCGGCCGAGGCTGCCGCCGAGCGATATCGGCTTGCCGGTGACGACGCCGGTCGACGTGCGGCCCTGGTTGACGGAAAACGTATCCATCATCCAGCCCATGATCCGCTCGTCCGTGTTGACGTCGGGTGCCGGGATGTCCTTGTCGGGACCGATCACGAATCCAATTTCGCTCGTGTAGCGGCGGGTGACGCGCTCGAGCTCGCCGACGGAGAGCAACCGCGGGTCGACCCGCACTCCACCCTTCGCGCCACCGAACGGAACGCCGATCGCGGCGTTCTTGACGGTCATCCAGCCGGCGAGCGCCATCACCTCGGCGAGCGTCACGTCCTGATGGAAGCGCACGCCGCCCTTGCCGGGACCGCGCGACGTGTTGTGCTGGACTCGGTAGCCCTCGAAGTGCGTGACCGAGCCGTTGTCGAGCTTGATGGGCACGTCGACGATCAGGATGCGCTTCGGCCGCTTCAGCGACTCGGCCCAGTAGGCGAGCTCGCCGAGGTAGGGCGTGACGCGGTCGATCTGCTGCAGGAACACACCCCAGGGGCCGAGTTTATCGGCCTGGAGATACGAAGGAATGGCGTGCTTGGGCATTGGGCAACCTTGATTGGGGTCCTGGGCGACGGCCGTCGCCGGAAAGGCGCCATTTTACGCGTGATGCCCGACACCCGTCGGTCGGCGTCCCCGCGACAGTCCGCCGCGCGTCACGGCGGCTCCGTTTACGACTTCTTTACATGTCGGCGTCGAAATTGAACGGCCTCTTTACCCGCGGCGGCATAAATTGGCGCAGTGGATTCGGATACGGAGCTCGACATGCACGATTGGCTGTTGCTTCGCCTCTTGTTGTTGCTTCTGGCATTCGGCGTGCTGCTGGCGGTCGCGTTTGTCGCGGGCGTTCGCGCCAAGCGCATGGAATCGGCGAAGGCGCGCGCGGGCCGTTCGCGGCGCGCGCACCGGGCACAGGTGTCTTCTGTCACATTGTCACGCGTCAATCAATGACATCGCGTCGGGCGTAGGTTGAAACGGTCATCGGAATCGCCTGCCGGGGAATGGAGATCGACATGGATTTCGTCTTTATCGGTGCCATCGTGGTCTTTTTCGCGTTGTCCGCGGGGTTGATCCGCTTCTGCGAGCGCCTGCGTCGCGATGGAGGCAAGTCGTGAACGCCTGGCTCGCGCAGGCGCTGCTGCTTTCCGTCGTCGCGAAAAGTATCGTCGCGGCCGCGGCCGTCGCGCCGCGGCCGGTAAAACCCTCCAAATCCGGGAGCCGGTCATGAACTGGGTCTATTGGCTGAGCGGCATCGCTACGGTCGGAATCTTCGTTTATCTCGTCATCGCGCTGTTCAAGCCGGAGTTCTTCGAATGAATGCCTCGGGTTGGTTGCAGCTGACGCTGTACGTCGTCGTGCTCCTGCTGCTCGCAAAGCCGCTGGGCGCGTACATGGCGGCCGTCTACGAGGGCCGCGCCCTGCGCGCGCAGCGCATCGGCGGGCCGCTGGAGCGGCTCATCTATCGCGGCGCGGGCGTCGATGCCGCGCGCGACATGGGCTGGGTCGAATACGCGATGGCGATGCTGTGGTTCAACCTCGCCGGCGGGCTGTTCTGCTACGCGGTGCAGCGGCTGCAGATCTGGCTGCCGCTCAATCCGCAGGACATGGCCGCGGTGACGCCCGACTCCGCCTTCAACACGGCGATGAGCTTCATCACCAATACGAACTGGCAGGGCTACGGCGGCGAGTCGACGATGAGCTATCTCACGCAGATGCTCGCGCTCGCTGTGCAGAACTTCGTCTCCGCGGCGACGGGGATGGCGGTGCTGGTGGCGCTCGTGCGCGGCTTCGCGCGCAAGGAGGCGAAGGGAATCGGCAATTTCTGGGTCGATCTCGTGCGCTCGACGGTCTACATCCTGCTGCCGCTGGCAGTGATCCTGACGGTTGCGCTGGTAAGCCAGGGCGTGCCGCAGACGTTCAACAAGTACGTCACGGCGACGCTCGCGCAACCGGTGACCTACGACACTCCGAAGAACGGGCCGGACGGCCAGCCGCTGAAGGACGACAAGGGCAATCCCGTCACGGAGAAGGCGACCGCGACGGAGCAGACGATTCCGCTCGGGCCGGCGGCGTCGCAGATCGCGATCAAGCAGCTCGGCACGAACGGCGGCGGCTTCTTCAACGTCAACTCCGCGCACCCCTTCGAAAACCCGACGCCGCTTTCGAACTTTCTCGAAATGCTGGCTATCCTCCTGATCCCGGCGGCGCTGTGTTACACCTTCGGAAAGATGCTCCGCGACACGCGCCAGGGCTGGGCGCTACTCGCGGCGATGACGCTGATATTCGTACCGCTGCTGGCCGCCGATTACGCGCTGGAGGCGCCGGGCAACCCGGTGCTCACCACGCTCGGAGTCGACCAGGCCCCGAGCGCCGCCAACCCGGGCGGCAACATGGAAGGCAAGGAAATGCGGTTTGGCGTCGCCAATTCGACGCTCTGGGCAGTCGCGACGACGTCGGCATCGAACGGATCGGTCAACTCGATGCACGATTCGTTCATGCCGCTCGCCGGCATGATCCCGATGTGGCTGATCCAGCTCGGCGAAGTCATCTACGGCGGCGTCGGCTCCGGGCTCTACGGAATGATCATGTTCGCGCTGATCGCCGTCTTCATCGCGGGCCTGATGATCGGCCGCACGCCGGAGTATCTCGGCAAGAAGATCGGCGCGTTCGAGATCAAGATGGCGTCGATCGCGATCCTGCTGCCGCCGCTGCTCGTCCTCTGCGGAACGGCGATCGCCGTCATGGTGGACGCCGGCAAGGCCGGGGTCGCGAATCCCGCCGAGCACGGCTTCTCCGAGATCCTGTATGCGTTCTCATCGGCGTCGAACAACAACGGCAGCGCGTTCGCCGGAATCTCCGCCAACACGCCGTTCTACAACAGCGCGCTCGGCCTCTGCATGCTCTTCGCCCGCTACTGGCTGGCCATTCCGGTGCTGGCCATTGCCGGCGCGTTCGCCGGGGCGAAGCTCGTTCCGCCGTCGGCTGGTACGCTGCCGACGCACACGCCGCTGTTCGTGTTCGTGCTGATCGGCACGGTGATCACCGTCGGTGCATTGACGTTCATTCCGGCGCTGGCACTCGGCCCGGTCGTCGAGCACCTGCTCATCTTCGCCGGCCACTGACCGGCAGCGAATTCTCCGAGGAATCGACATGGCAACTCTGGCCGCCAACAAGACCGCGCTTCGTGGTTCGTGAGCCGCGAAGCGCTGACGATGGCTCTCATCGACAGCTTCCGCCGGCTGACGCCGCGATACCAGTGGCGCAACCCCGTGATGTTCGTCGTCTACATCGGCAGCATCCTGACGACGATCCTCTGGATCCAGGCACTGACCGGCGCGGGCGAGGCACCGGCCGGCTTCATTCTTGCCGTCACGCTCTGGCTCTGGGTGACGCTGCTCTTCGCCAACTTCGCCGAGGCGATCGCCGAGGGGCGCAGCAAGGCGCAGGCGGCCTCGCTCAAGAGCGCGCGCAGGGACACGATCGCGAAGCGGCTCTCAAAGGCGAGCCGCGATGCCGCGCAGACGCCGACGCCGTCGGCGAACCTGCGCAAGGGCGACATCGTCCTGGTCGAGAAGGGCGACCTCGTTCCGGGCGACGGCGAGGTCATCGAAGGCGTTGCCTCCATCAACGAAAGCGCGATCACCGGCGAAAGCGCTCCGGTGATCCGCGCCGCGGGCAGCGACTTCGACACGGTGACCGGGGGCACGCTCGTGCTGTCGGACTGGATCGTCGTGCGGATCAACGTCAATCCGGGCGAGGCGTTCCTCGACCGGATGATCGGCATGGTCGAGGGGGCGAAGCGGCAGAAGACCCCGAACGAGATCGCGCTGACGATCCTGCTGGTCGCGATGACGCTCGTGTTCCTGCTCGCGACCGTCACGCTGCTCCCGTATTCGATCTACAGCGTCGAGGTCGCGAAGGCCGGCACGCCGGTGACGATCACGGTGCTGGTCGCACTGCTCGTCTGTCTCATCCCGACGACGATCGGCGGCCTTCTTTCCGCGATCGGCGTCGCCGGCATGGGCCGGATGATGCGCGCGAACGTCATCGCCACCTCGGGCCGCGCGGTGGAAGCCGCCGGCGACTGCGACGTGCTGCTGCTCGACAAGACCGGCACGATCACGCACGGCAATCGCCAGGCGTCGGCGCTGCATCCTGTCGCCGGCGTCACTGCGCAGCAGATGGCGGAGGCGAC
This sequence comes from uncultured beta proteobacterium, assembly GCA_963846855.1. Taxonomy (GTDB): domain Bacteria; phylum Pseudomonadota; class Gammaproteobacteria; order Burkholderiales; family Casimicrobiaceae; genus CAIWHR01. The sequence goes on along the minus strand of CAWJXK010000008.1, from coordinate 257,193 downwards.
GCTGCTCGCGTCGCTCGGCGACGAAACGCCGGAAGGCAAGAGCATCGTCGCGCTCGTCAAGCGCGCCTTCGGGCTCGCGGCGCCGGCGCTCGAGCCCGGTCAATTCACGATCATTCCGTTCTCGGCACAGACGCGCATGAGCGGCGTGACCTTTCGCCACCGCGAAATCCGCAAGGGCGCGCTCGACGCGGTGCGCGCCTGGATCGGGCCGCAGGGCGGCTCGATCAGCGCCGAGGTGACCGCCCGCGTCGAGGACGTCGCGCGTCGCGGCGCGACGCCGCTCGTCGTCGCCGAGGGCCGGCACGTGCTCGGCGTCGTCGAGCTGAAGGACATCGTCAAAGCGAACATCAAGGAGCGCTTCGCCGAGCTCCGCCGGATGGGCATCAAGACCATCCTGATCACCGGCGACAACAAACTCACCGCCGCGTCGATCGCCGCGGAGGCCGGCGTGGACGACTTCCTCGCCGAGGTCACGCCGGAGGCCAAGCTCAAGCTGATCCGCGAAGTCCAGGCCGAGGGCAAGCTCGTCGCGATGACCGGCGACGGCACCAACGACGCACCTGCGCTCGCCCAGGCCGACGTTGCCGTCGTGATGAACAGCGGCACGCAGGCGGCGAAGGAAGCGGGCAACATGGTCGACCTCGACTCGAACCCGACCAAGTTGATCGAGATCGTCGAGATCGGCAAGCAGCTCCTGATGACGCGTGGCGCGCTCACGACGTTCTCAATCGCGAACGACGTCGCCAAGTATTTCGCGATCATCCCGGCGGCATTCGCCAGCACCTACCCGGTGCTCAATTCGCTCAACGTCATGGAGCTCGCGACGCCCAACAGCGCCATCCTGTCGGCGGTGATCTTCAACGCGCTGATCATTCCGGCGCTGATTCCGCTAGCGCTGAAGGGGATCAAGTTCCGGCCTGTGGGCGCGGCGGCGATCCTGCGCCGGAACATGCTGATCTACGGCATCGGCGGCATTCTGCTGCCATTCGCTGGCATCAAGGTGATCGATCTCGCGCTTGTCGCGCTCAACCTCGCCTGATCCGGAGAAAACCATGTTCGGACAAATCGCCCCCGCGTTGCGCATGCTCGCCATGCTGACGCTCCTGACCGGTGTCGCCTATCCGTTCCTGATGACGGGCCTCGCGCAGGTCGCCTTCCCGCACGCCGCGAACGGCAGCCTGATCGTCGTCGACGGCAAGACGATGGGCTCCGATCTCATCGGCCAGCCGTTCGACGATCCGAAATATTTCTGGAGCCGCCCGTCGGCGACCTCGCCGCAGCCGTACAACGCGGCGGCGTCGTCGGGATCGAACCTCGGCCCGCGCAATCCCGCGCTCGCCGACGCGGTCAAGGATCGCGTCAAGGCGCTGCAGCGACGCGGATCCCGGCAACACGCTGCCGGTGCCAGGCGACCTCGTCACGTCCTCGGGCAGCGGGCTCGATCCGGACATCAGCATGGCGTCCGCCTTCTATCAAGCCGCGCGCGTCGCTGCCGCGCGCGGCCTGCCCGTCGAGGAGGTAAAGACGCTCGTGGCCCGGCACACGAGCGGCCGCACCTTCGGCGTGCTGGGCGAGCCGCGCGTCAACGTGGTGGCGCTCAACCTCGATCTCGACCGGCTGCCGAAGTAGCACCCTCCGGCCGACCGCGCCTCCTGCAGGCATTGCCTGACAGGGGCGCTCGCTCTTGCGGGGCCCCGCCGGGTAAGCTGTGAGTGTTTTCCGCCGCACCCGACGGCGCGGCCCGAAGTACGAGTGCGATCGGCGGATCGTCCGCCGGCGGCTCGCAGCGAAGACAATCCATGGAAGACCGGTGACCGACACGCGCCCCGACCCCGACGCGCTGCTCGAAATGGTGCAGCGAAAGGAGGCCGACGCCCGCCGCGGCAAGCTGCGCATCTATTTCGGCGCATCGGCCGGCGTCGGGAAGACCTACTCCATGCTGGCCGCGGCGCGCGCGTTGCGCAGCGAAGGCAAGGACGTCGTCATCGGAATCGTCGAGACGCATGGCCGCAAGGAGACCGAGGCGCTGCTGCAGGGCCTCGAGGTGCTGCCTCCCGCCGAGATCGAGTATCAGGGACGAAAGCTTCCCGAGTTCGATCTCGACGCCGCAATAAAGCGGCACCCGGCGCTGATCCTCGTCGACGAGCTCGCGCACACCAACGTCGCGGGGTCGCGTCATCCGAAGCGCTGGCAGGACATCGACGAGCTTCTCGCCGGCGGCGTCGACGTGTTCACGACGCTGAACGTCCAGCACCTCGAAAGCCTCAACGACGTCGTCGGCGGCATCACCGGCATACAGGTCTGGGAAACCGTTCCCGACACGTTCTTCGACGACGCCGACGAGGTGATCCTGGTCGACATTCCGGCCGACGACCTGCTCGCGCGACTCAAGGCCGGCAAAGTCTACGTGCCGGAGCAGATCGAGCGCGCGGCGGGCAACTTCTTCCGCAAGGGCAACCTGATGGCGCTGCGCGAGCTCGCGCTGCGCCGCACGGCGGACCGCATCGAGACCGACGTGCAGGAATATCGCACGGACAAGGCGATTGCGCCCGTCTGGAAGACCGAGGCGTCGCTGCTCTGCTGCGTCGGACCCGGCGCAGGTTCCGACCACGTAGTGCGCAGCGCGGCCCGCCTCGCAATGCAGCTCGACGTCGATTGGACGGCGGCGTACGTCGAGACGCCCCGGCTCGCGCGCCTGCCCGCGGCCAAGCGGGACCGGATCCTTCGCACGGTGAAACTCGCGCAGGAGCTAGGCGCCCAGACCGCCATCCTGTCCGGCGGCGACACGGCCGCGGCGATTGTCGACTACGCGCGCTCGCACAACTGCTCGAAGCTGATCGTCGGTCGCAATACCGCGGCCCGCCGGTGGGGCTTCGGTCGCGGCATCGCCGAACGCACGGCCGCCCTTGCCCCGGAGATCGACCTGATCGAAATCGGGCGAGGCGAGACACCGGCCGCCGAGCGTGCCGTTGCCGAATCGCCGATGCCGCCGGTCGACGACGCGCGCCAGACGGCGAGGCGGCTTCGCTACGTGTGGGCGCTGACGGCATGCGCCGTCACGACGCTGATCGCGCTGGCGCTCGTGCCGTTCTTCGATCTCGCGAATCTCGTGATGCTTTTTCTGCTCTCCGTCGTGCTGATCGGCATGCGCTGGGGTCGCGGGCCGGGCGTGCTGGCCGCATTCGTCAACGTGGCGGCATTCGATTTCTTCTGCGTGCCACCGCGCTATTCACTCGCGGTGAGCGACGCGCAGTATCTGCTCACGTTCGCCATCATGCTGGCCGTCGCGCTGATCATCGGGCAGATGACGGCCGGATTGCGTTATCAGGCGCGGATAGCGGCCTATCGCGAGGAGCGCTCGCGCGCGCTGTACGAATTCGCCCGCGACCTGTCGAGCCTGCTGCAGACGGACGACGTCGTCGCGACGACCGTGAAGTCGATCGGCCGCACCTTCCGCGGCGACGTGGCGGTCTACGTGCTCGACGACGACGACCGCCTGAAGCTGCACCCCGAGGCCGGCGCCATGGCGGACGTCGACGCCGGCACTGCGCAGTGGGCGTTCGACAACGCGCAGGCGGCGGGCCTCGGGACCGACACGCTGGCCGGAAGCGGATACCTCTACCTGCCGTTGCGCGCGCCCATGCGCACCCGCGGCGTCCTCGCGATCAAGCCCGAATTGCCGCGCGTGCTGCAGGTGCCCGAGCAGAAGCGCCAGCTCGACACGTTCGCGGCGCTGGCGGCGATCGCGCTGGAGCGCGTCCATTACGTCGAGGTTGCGCAGAGGGCCCTGCTGCGCATGGAATCGGAGCGCCTGCGCAACTCATTGCTTGCGGCACTGTCGCACGACCTGCGCACGCCGCTCGCCTCGGTGATCGGCCTCGCCGAATCGCTCGCGCTGACCAGGCCGCCGCTGTCGGGCGCGCAGCAGGAGTCCGCACAGGCGATCGCCGACGAAGCGCGCCGGATGAGTGCGCTCGTCACCAACCTGCTCGAGATGGCGCGCATCGAAAGCGGCGACGTCAAGCTGCGCCGGCAATGGCTGCCGCTGGAGGAAGTCGTCGGCGGCGCGCTCAAGTCCGCGCAGGCGGCCCTCGCGCGGCATCCGGTCACGGTCAGCCTGCCGCCCGATCTCCCGCTGGTCGAGCTCGACGCCACGCTGATCGAGCGCGTCCTCTACAACCTGCTCGAGAACGCGGCGAAGTACACGCCCGACGGCACTCGAATCACCATCGCCGCCGAAGTCGCCGGCGGCAACATGGTCGTCACCGTGAGCGACGCGGGACCCGGCATTCCGCGCGGCCAGGAGGAGCTGATCTTCGAGAAGTTCACGCGGGGATCCCGCGAATCGGCGATGCCGGGCGTGGGCCTCGGCCTCGCGATCAGCCGGGCCATCATCGACGCGCATCGCGGCACGATCCGCGCGGCGAACAACCCCGCGGGGGGCGCGCGGTTCTCGTTCACGCTTCCGCTGGGAAGTCCTCCGTCGGCCCCGCAGGAAGGCCCGCCCCTTCCCGCCGCCTGACCGCGCCGCGAGCGTAATGCGCATGGCCGGCGGTTTCCGGCGATAATGCAGGTCTTGCCCACGGCGCCCATGGCGCGACGCGCCCGGTTCGGCCGGCGCGGCCGCGCGACACCCGCCCCGATGCCGGACTCCGCACCGACCGCGCTGCTCATCGAAGACGAACGCCAGATACGGAGATTCGTGCGCACCGCGCTCGAATCCGAGGGCTGGAACGTCGCCGAGGCCGAAACCCTGAAACAGGGACTGATCGACGCCGGAACGCGCAAACCCGACCTCGTCGTGCTCGATCTCGGACTGCCGGACGGCAACGGCATCGATTTCATCCGCGGCTTCCGCGGCTGGTCGTCGATCCCGGTGATCGTGCTTTCCGCGCGCGACGATGAGAGCGACAAGATCGCCGCGCTCGACGCGGGTGCCGACGACTATCTCACCAAGCCATTCGGGGTCGGCGAGCTGCTGGCGCGCGTGCGCGCGATGCGGCGCCGGCAGGCCGCACCGGCCGCCGACGGCGCCAGCGTCTTCCGATTCGGCGACGTCGAGGTCGACCAGGCGAACCGCCTCGTGCGCAAGGCGGGCACGTCCGTGCACCTCACACCGATCGAGTATCGCCTGCTGACGCTCATGATCGGCAATTCCGGCAAAGTGCTCACGCATCGGCATCTGTTGCGTGAGGTGTGGGGGCCGTCGTTCGTCGAGAGCAGCCATTACGTCCGCATCTACGTCGGCAATCTGCGGCAGAAGCTCGAATCGGACCCCGCGCGGCCGCAGCACTTCATCACCGAGACCGGCATCGGCTACCGGTTCCAGCCGAACTAGCGTGATGACGGATCCCTCCCCCGACGCTTCCGCGGCGGTCGTTCCAGTGTCGCGGCGCGCCCGCATCGCGACGCTCTCGGTCGCCGCGCTGGGCGTGGTCTTCGGCGACATCGGAACGAGCCCGCTCTACGCGATGAAGGAAGTGTTCAGCGCATCGCATCACCCGGTGCCGATCGACATCGCGGGCGTCTACGGCGTTCTGTCGCTGGTCTTCTGGGCGCTGATGATCGTCGTGTCGTTCAAGTACATCTGCTTCATCATGCGTGCGGACAACAAAGGCGAGGGCGGGATCATGGCGCTGATGGCGCTGGTGCTCTCGGCCGAGAAGAACCCGCGCCGTGCGCGCGCGCTGATGCTGCTGGGTTTGCTCGGCGCCGCGCTGTTCTACGGCGACGGCACGATCACCCCTGCGATCTCCGTCCTTTCCGCGATCGAGGGGCTCGAGGTCGCGACGCCGGCGTTCAAGCCGTACGTGATTCCGCTTACGCTGGTGGTCGTGATCCTGCTGTTCGGGGTCCAGAAGCGCGGCACCGGAAGTGTCGGCGCACTGTTCGGACCGATCATGGCGCTATGGTTCGTCACGCTCGCCGTACTCGGGATCATGGAAATCGCGCGCGCCCCGCAGGTGCTCCTCGCGCTCAATCCTGTCTATGCATTCTGGTTCTTCACCGCGCATCCGGGCATCGGATTCTTCGCGCTCGGCGGGATCGTCCTCGCCGTCACCGGCGCCGAGGCGCTCTACGCCGACATGGGCCATTTCGGCGCCCTGCCCGTGCGCATTGCCTGGTCGCTGCTCGTGCTGCCCGCGCTGACGCTCAATTACTTCGGCCAGGGCGCGCTGCTCCTGGCCGATCCGACCGCGGTCAAGAACCCGTTCTACCTGCTGGCGCCCGCGTGGGCGCTCTATCCGCTCGTGGGGCTTGCCACGGTCGCCGCGATCATCGCGTCGCAGGCCGTCATCTCCGGCGCATTCTCCATCACGCACCAGGCGGTGCAGCTCGGCTACGCGCCGCGGATGGAGCTCGAGCACACGTCGCGCCACCAGATGGGGCAGATCTACGTGCCGGCGATCAACCGCGCGCTGTTCCTCGGCGTCGTCACGCTGGTCCTGGGATTCGGCTCGTCGACCAACCTCGCCGCCGCGTACGGGATCGCAGTGACCGGCACGATGGCGATCGACACCGTGCTTGCGTTCGTCGTCGCCCGCCGGATGTGGCAATGGAGCCTCGTCACCTGCGTCGCGCTATTCGGCGCATTCCTGTTCGTGGATCTCGGCTTCTTCGGCGCGAACGTCGTCAAGATCGTCGACGGCGGCTGGTTCCCGCTCGCGTTCGGCGGGTGCGTCTTCCTGTTCATGTCGACGTGGAAGCGCGGGCGCGAGCTTTTGAACGAACGTCTCGAGGCCGACTCGATCCCGCTCGACACCTTCGTCGAGAGCGCGTCGCACGACTGCGCGAAGGTGCCCGGCCTCGCGATCTTCATGACGGCGACTCCGGGGACCGTGCCGCATGCACTGCTGCACAGCATGAAGCACTACAAGAGCCTGCACGAGCGCGTCATGCTGCTCAACGTCACGACGCTCGACGTCCCGCACGTGCAGCCGATGCAGCGCCTTGTCGTCGAGCCCATCAACGCGCAGTTCTGGCAGGCGCGGATCTACTTCGGATTCATGGACGAGCCGGATCTTCCCGCGGCGCTCGAATGGAGCGCGGAACAGGGGCTTCCGGTCGACATGATGGACACGTCGTTCTTCCTGGGCCGCGAAACGCTGCTGCCGCAGATCAGCACGGAGATGGCGCTGTGGCGCGAGAAGCTGTTCGCGACGATGTATCGCAACGCGGGTGGGGTCGTCGCGTATTTCCGGCTGCCGCCCAACCGCGTCGTGGAACTCGGCTCGCAAATCGTGCTCTGACGGGCTCGCCCGCCTTGATCTCATCGCGCCCCACCGGGGCGCCCAACGCGTGAAGGAGCGGCCATGGCAACGCCCCGCAATGTCGCCGTGCTCGTCGGCAGCCTGCGCAAGGAATCGTTCACCCGCAAGATGGCCCGTGCGGCGATCGGCCTCGCGCCGGCCACGCTGGCGCCGGAGCTGGTCGAAATCGGCGCGCTCCCCCACTACAACATGGACCTCGAGGACGCGCTCCCGGCTGAGTGGGTCGCGTTCCGGAAGCGGATGCAGACCGTGGAGGCCGTGCTGTTCGCGACGCCCGAGTTCAACCGCTCGGTCCCGGGCATGCTCAAGAACGCGATCGACGTCGGCTCGCGCCCGTACGGGAAGAGCGTCTGGACGGGCAAGCCCTGCGCCGTGATCAGCGTCTCGCCCGGCGCGATCGGCGCCTTTGGCGCCAACCATCATCTCCGCCAATCGTTCGTGTTCCTCGACATGCCGGCGATGCAGCAGCCGGAGGCGTATATCGGCGGCGCCGCCAAGCTGTTCGACGAGGGCGGGACGCTGACGAGCGAGCCGACGCGGGAATTCCTCGCCAAGTTCATGCAGGCATTCGCAGCCTGGGTCGAGCGCAACACGGCGGCCTGAGCATCGCCGCAGCGCGCCGCGACCACGCCTCGCCGTCCCCACAATCCCGTGGACGGATCGCGAGACGCTCTTCCCGCATCCTGCTATTTGCGCCGCGGCGCCTGCGGATATTCGACCAGCTTCGCCGCCTCGCGCTCGAAGGGATCGCGGCGCGAGACGAGTCGCGCCTGGCGCGGGGAAATCATCGCGTAGTGCCGCAGCGCCTCCAGCCGGTCGTGGGTCTCCACACACGCCTGCGCATTGGTCACCCAGAGTCCGGGATCGATCCGACGCAGGTCGAAGGACACCGAATACCTGCGCAGAGTCTTTCGCCCGCGGCTGTCAAAATACTCGTGGAAATACGACATCGCGAGCTCACGCAGGCTCCGGTAAACCGGATCGCGATAGCGCAGCACCGCGCCATTCGTCTTGGAGATCGCGCCCCAGCGCTTGCCACGGCGGAACAGCGCGACCACGTGCGGGTAGTCGCTCGGCGCGCAATCGAGATGCATGACGAGGGGCGGATCCCCGTGCACCCAAAGCGCGCACGCGGCGACGAGCGCGCCCTCCATGCAATGCGCGCAGCGATGCCGGATCACCTCGCGCACCGACCACATGGTTTCGCCGCCGACCTCGTGGTTCATCGGGATCGAGTTCAGATACGCCTGGATTTCCTGCGGCGTGCGCAGTCGCCTCAGCAGCGCGAACTCACGCTTGGCGAGACCGAGCACCTCGCGGCGGGCAAAGCGCGCGGACGAGCGGGTGGACATGCGTCGAGTCTACCCGCGAGCGCAGCCGCCGATAAGCACCCGCCTTGGCGCGGTGCGGCCGAAAGTCCGAGGGTATGATCCGTTTTCGCGCGCCCGCAACGCATCCCCTGCCCGATCGACGCCGATGGTCCTGCCCTGGAGGTCGCGTCGGAAGGACACCACCCATCAAGAAGCCCCTTCGTAGCAGCCTTTCATGAAGCCTTCCGAGTCTGTTGAATCGGCGGCGTCGCGGCCGACCCACGCGGCGGCATCGGCGTGGAGCCCGCTGCAGAACACGCTTTTCCGCAGCCTGTGGATCGCGACGATCGTCTCGAACATCGGCACGTGGATGCAGGACGTCGGAGCCGGCTGGCTGATGACCTCGCTTTCCTCTTCTCCGTCGATGGTGGCGCTGGTCGAGGCAGCCGACAGCTTTCCGCTCATGCTGCTCGCGCTGCCGGCGGGCGCGCTTGCCGACATTCTCGACCGGCGTCGGCTCCTGATTGCCGTCCAGGTCTACCTGCTGATCGTCGCGAGTGCGCTCGCGATCGTGACGTGGCTCGATATGACCACCCCGTGGGCGCTGATCGGATTCACGTTCGCGCTCGGGGTTGGCGCCGCATTGGTGATGCCGGCGTGGGCCGCGATCGTCCCCGAGTTGGTCCCCGTCGCGGAGATGCCGTCCGCGATCGCGCTCAACAGCATCGCCATCAATGTTTCGCGGGCGATCGGCCCGGCGATCGCGGGCGTGCTGGTGGCGGCAGTGGGCGCCTGGCTCGTCTTCGTGCTCAACGCCATCTCGTATGTGGGGATCCTGGCAGTGTTGCTGCGCTGGCGGCGCGAGCATCGCAAGAGCACGTTGCCGGCCGAACGATTCTTGACCGCGATTCGCGTCGGCGTGCGCTTCGTCCTGCACACGCGACCGCTGCAGAACGTGCTGATCCGCGGAATCGCGTTCTTCGTGTTCGCGAGCGCGACGTGGTCACTGTTCCCGCTCATCGTGCGGCGCGAGCTCGGCCGCGGCCCGGAGATCTACGGCCTGCTGCTGACGTGCATCGGCATCGGGGCGGTCGGTGGGGCGATGCTGCTGCCGCGCCTGCGCGTAAAGCTCTCCCGAGACGTCCTGGTGGCCGGCGCGAGCGTGCTCTACGCGCTCGCCGCACTGGCACTTGCGCGCCTGCAGAACATCGGGTTGCTCGCGGTGGCGATGCTGGCGACCGGCGTGGCGTGGATCTCGATTCTCTCGGCACTGCAGGTCTCCGCCCAACTGACCCTGCCGGCCTGGGTGCGCGCACGCGGGCTCGCCGCGTTCGTCGTCGTGTTCATGGGCGGGATGGCGCTCGGCAGCCTCCTGTGGGGGCAGGTCGCCACGCGGATCGGAATCCCTGACACCTTGACGGTGGCGGCACTGGGGATGGTGTTCGCCGTCGCATTGACGTGGGGAATCAAGCTCGGCCGTCACGAAGTGCTCGACTTCACGCCGTCAATGGAATGGGCGGCGCCCGTGATTGTCGGGACCCCCGAGCCCGACAGCGGGCCCGTCATGGTGACCATCGAATACCGGGTCCAGGCCACGAAACGCGCCGAGTTCGTCGCCGCGATGCAGGCCGTGCGCGAAATGCGCCGGCGCAATGGCGCCTATTACTGGGAGCTCTTCCACGATTCCGCCGATCCCGTTCGCTTCGTCGAATGCTTCATGGACGAATCGTGGGTCGAGCACCTGCGCCAGCACGAGCGCGTGAGCGTCGCCGATCGCGAGATACAGCGAAACGCCAAGCAGTACCTGGTCGAGGGCGCGACGACCCTTTCACAGCACTGGCTCGCCGACCGGGAACCCTGATCCCCGGGCACGGTCCACCATCGCGGTGGCTCCCTGCCCCAGGCAGGGAGTCGCATGGAGATCGCAGCATGAAATCGTTGGGCAGAAAACCCGAAGGCGCGCGCCTCGAGCGCATCAAGGCATCGCCGCTCTGGGCAGGCGAGCAGTTTCGCAACGTGCACCCGATCATCGCGGGCCTGCGCGACGCAAACGTGCCGATGCCGACGCTCGGCGAGTTCCTGTGCGGCGGCGAGCGGCGCGTGCCGCGGGGGCCGCTGCCCTCGATGAACCCGCTCGATGCCTGGACGAAGCGGCCCGGGAGCGGTTTGCGCGCCACCTGGCTCGGTCACTCCACGGTGCTGATCGAGATCGACGGAATTCGCGTGCTGACCGATCCGGTCTGGGGACCGCGCGCCTCGCCGTCGCGGCTCGCCGGCCCCAAGCGCTTCCAGCCCGTGCCCGTTCCCCTTCATGCGATGCCGGCGATCGACCTCGTGGTCGTGTCGCACGACCACTACGACCACCTCGACTACCCGACGATCCGCGAGCTCGCGAGGCGCGACGTTCCGTTCGTGACTTCGCTCGGCGTGGGTGCGCATCTCGAGGCGTGGGGCGTGCCGGCCGAGCGCATCGTCGAGCTCGACTGGTGGGAGTCGCACCGGTTTCCGAATACCGGGCTCACCGTGACCGCCGCACCGTCGCAGCACTTCTCGGGCCGCGGCATGAAGGACCGCAATGCGACGCTGTGGTCCTCGCTCGTGATTCGCCATGAGCGGCACGCGGTGTTCTTCAGCGGCGACACGGGCCTCACGACGGAATATCGGGCGATCCGCGAGCGCCTCGGCCCGTTCGACCTCGTCATGCTCGAAGTCGGCGCGTTCCATCCGGCCTGGGGCGACATCCATCTCGGGCCGGAGAACGCGCTGAAGGCGCTTGCGCTCCTCGGAGGCGGCGCGTTCCTGCCGGTGCACTGGGGCACGTTCAGCCTTGCGATGCACGCCTGGGACCAGCCCGCGGAAGCGCTGCTGGCGCTGAGTCCGAAATCAGGCGCGCGGCTCGTGATGCCTCGCCTCGGCGAGCCGGTCGAGCCGGCGCACGCGGAAGACGTCACGCCGTGGTGGCGTGTCGTCGACGCCGTCGCGCGAAAACCCGGGCCCGAAATGCCGGTGGCGATCACGCTACCGAAGGCCATGCCATGGCCGATCGATTAGCGTCCCTCTGGCAGGTTCGCTGCGCGGTGTTTCCCAACATGCCAGAATCAATCCTTGTTGTGTTCGGAGATATGAATCCATGGGCGTAATCGAATCGAGAGTCGTCAACATCGACGAACTGAAGCTCGAGCATTTCGCGAAGGGCGACAAGTTCGAATGCGACGCCGTGCGCATCGGGCCGCTCCTCGGCGCCAAGGACCTGGGTTACTCCTACGACGTGGTCCCGCCCGGCAAGCGCTCGTGTCCCTTCCACAGTCATCGCGGCGAAGAGGAGATGTTCTTCGTGGTGCGGGGCGAGGGCACGCTGCGCTATGGCAGCGAGACAAGGAAGATCCGCGCGGGTGACGTCATCTGCTGTCCGGTCGGGGGCCCCGAAACGGCGCACCAGATCGTCAATGATTCGGACGCCGAGCTCGCCTATCTGTCCGTCAGCACCATGCTGCCGGCGGAGGTCTGCGAATATCCCGATTCGAAGAAGATCGGCGCGTTCGGCGGAGGGCTCCGGCACATGACGCGTGCGGGCGACCACCTGGACTACTGGGTCGACGAGATTTGATCCCGGCGAGGCGAAGCGCCATGCAGCTTGGGTCCGTCTACGGTCGAGACTGACGCAACAGGGAGCGTAACTTGCTGCCGGCTTGCGAAGACTGATCGGCGCACATCTCGACGCCGGCTCGGGAGAGGTCAGCCTCCATGGCCTTCTTTGTCGGCATGGCGTCACTCAGCGGCACTTTCCTCGAGATCTCTGCGAAACGCTCGCCACCAGGAAGTCGCGAGATATCGATGTCGTAATGCTTGCTCTTGGTACGGTATGTCCGGACTTGCATCGGACCCAGCGCGCGAATGCCGGATGGCAGCGGCCAGATTCCAATCGTTTCGCGCAGGTATCTGATCTGCGACACACCGAGCGCCTGCGCCGGCACTATGCGGCCAGCAAGCAGTTCGTTCGTGCTCTTTGCGTCGAGGCTGCGGGTAAGCGACACGGCGCCAACCGCGCTCGTGCCGTAGACGTCATATTCACACTTGCCCTCACCCGGCGCGATGAGTCCTGGGTCAACCCGCGCACAATCCTGGTCGGCGACCTTCAGCGTGAATTCGGAGCGGCCGTCCTCGGCCATCCGAAGGCGAAGGCGCAGCCCGCGCCCGAAAAGGACAAGCGCCGCATCATCGAACTGCCAGACCTCGATCGGGCTGCCGCGCGGGCGCAGGTCAAGCGCATGCACAATCTGGTCGGCAGGCGAGCAAAGTCCGATTTGAATTTCGGCCTGTGTTCCCCTTGCGTCCGCTGCCTGTACTGCAGTGGCCTGTAGCGCGATCACCGCCATGGCGATGATCATCACCACCATCGCGTTGGCCCTGCGAGTCGCGCGGGTCATTTTGCGGGTCCGGGCCCGTGGTTCCGAGCGAAAAACAATGAAGGTAAAATTGGTCCGTCCCTCCAAGGACCTGGAGCATCCGGATTGAACGCCCTTTGGATCGCGCTCGGCTCGTTCGCATGCGTGTTTGGCGCCGCTCTTCTCGGCCTGCTGTTTCGCCGAATTCTGCCCGAGCATCACCTGAGCGACGAGTCGAAGGCTGCCGTCGACCGGACGCTCCGCGTCATCGTGACGCTCGCCGCGCTGGTGCTCGGCCTGTTGGTGGCGTCGGCCAAGGAATCCTACGATGCGATCAACAACAAGCTGCAAGAGATATCGGCCGACGTCATCCTGCTCGATCACACGATGGCTCGATACGGGCCCGAGACCAAGGACGCGCGCGAACTGTTGCATCGGGTGACCATTTCCATGATTCGCGTGCGCTGGCCCGAGGCCGGAATCCAGAACCCATCGTTGGACGGGATCAAGCCGTCGACGGGGCTGCAAGAAGTGCAGGAGCGAGTGCGCAGGCTTGCGCCGTCCGACGAGGCGCAGCGCGAGCTCCAGACCCGGGCCGTGCAGCTCAGCGGTGACATGTCGCGGGCGACGTGGCTGCTCCTGGAACTGACACAGGACCGCGTTCCGGTGGCATTCCTCGTGATCCTCGTGCTCTGGCTTGTGCTGACATTCTTCGGCTTCGGGCTCTTCGCCCCACCCAACATCACCGTGGTCGGTGCCTTGCTATTCTCGGCGCTGGCGGCTTCCGGCGCGATATTCCTGATATTGGAGATGTACGATCCCGTCGGCGGATTGGTCAAGATCCCGGTGACGCCCCTGATGACCGCCCTGGAGAACATCGGCCGATAGCTTGGACGCGCGCTCCTCGAGCGGGATCCACGATTTCGAGCGGCTGCCTCGGGCAAAGACCCGCGTTGACAGCATTTTGCAATCGCCGCCCCGATCTAGGCTTTTTTAGTGTGAGCCGGTGCGTCGTGCACCGACTCGAGGGTCGTCTCAAGCTGCTGTACACGCTTGCGCCTGCGTTTGCCGAGCTGGGTATCCTGGAAGTCCTGCGCAAGCATGTACAGAATACCCGTCGACCAGGCGACGGTGAGCAGCCCGGCCATGCCGAGCAGCGCTTCCAGCAGGTGCCAGTGCTGCGGCAGGTAGCCGGCCTGCAGCGTCGTGTAGTTCAGCAAGGCGTTGTACACCGCGACGCTGTGGTTGGGCTGCGCGCCCTGCAGGAGGAAGAACGACGCCCACACGATGACTTCCACGACGTTGGTGAAGACAATCAGCAGGCTCGCGAGAATGACGAGGCCGAGGCCACCCAGGAAAGACTCCATTGGCGCAAAGCGCTCCTTCAGCATATCGATGAATCTCAAGGTTCCGAACATGCCGGTGCCGTGGATCGCCATGGTGATCGCGACCAGGAGGCTGCCCCACATCCCCTCGTCGAGTGAAATGACGTAGGTCGACATGACACTCTCCTCTCGAATTCGGATCGCTTGAACTGCCCTACGCCGGATCCGGTATGTGCACGAGGAACTCCGGCATGTCCGGAAGCCCGTCAATGAACGTACCTTTTTTCTTTCCCTTGAGGGAGAAGCGCCGGATTCTCTGATCGAACCGTTCGGCCACGTAGAGATCGCCGTCCGGGCCGATCGCAAAGCCAGAGGGGGCCTTGAGCTTGCCGTCGATCACCACGCGCGCCTTGAGCTTGCCGCGCGGAGCTTGCTTCGGGATGTCGTAGGCGAGGATGCTGCCGGTGCCCGCAGCGCCGATGTAGAGCGTGTCGCCATGCAGGATGAGATGCACGGGTTTCGCCATCTTCTTCGCCCGGATTCGCGCCACCAGTCGCCCGGTCTTGAGTTCGTAGACCTTGACCATATTCCCCGCTTCGCCCGCCACGTAGAGATGCTGGCGATGCACGATGATGCCACGCACGGAGTGCCGCGGCTTGCCGTGCACGTCGAGCACCACCTTGAGACCCTGCGGTGACGGGACATCCAGCGGCGGTTGATCACCGGCTTCAGGAAGCCGCCCCTGGCAGGAGGCGACGAGCGTGCCGGGGAGGAAGTTGCCCTTGGGAAAGGTCTTGCGAAGGTGCGAGGCAACCGGCGCCGGCTTGCGCGTCCTGGGCTGGATGGCAAGGACGGTGTTGGTATCCTGGGAGGAGACGTAGAGGAGGCCGTCGTCGCCGAAATCCACGTCGAACGGGTGGACCATCGCCGAGACGTGCTTGCAGGTCACCACCACTTCGGCGAAGCGGAACGTGTCGCCGTGGCGGCGGTAACGGGTGATATGGCTGTCCCTGCGCCAGGCGTTGGCGATGTAGAGATCGTCGCCAACGAGCGCGAAGGCGCGGGCGATGTGCAGCGGGTGCGCCTTGGGCGACGGGTCGAGGAGCAGCGGATGCTGCTTGCGTGGCATGCCGTCGTCCTCGAAGACGCCGATGTTGTCGACGCCGGCCCTGCCTTCACCTCGATAGCTGATCCACCACACGATATCTTTCCTTCGCTGCGCCGGCGCTTCCCAAATGCGTCGGTCGCGCGAGCCGCCCCGGCATTGCAATACGAAGAGCGCGGACGCTTGTCGCTGATTGCCCTACTTTTCGTCCTTGATCGGGCAGCGCAGATCGTAATCCATCTGCATCCGCCTGAGCTTGAGGATCCCGAAGAGCACGGTGGCGCCCAGGCCCAGAATCAGCAGTCCTGTCAACATCCTTTCCGCGACATAGGCGCCTTCGCGGTTGGCGACGTAGCCGGCAATGATCAAGCCGAGTATGGCGACGTTGATGACCCAGTTCACCGGCTTGGACACCACGAAGTGCAGGGTGCCGAAGCCGGTCAGCTGGTAGAGCATGAACGGCAGGATCGCCATCATCGGCAGCAGTTCCGATGCGCCCAGCGAGACGTTGACGGCGTCGGGCGCTCTGGCGTGCAGCAGCGTGCTGCTCGCGAGCTCGTGGAACAACGGCGGCACGGCGCAAAGGAAAGGCACCACCGCCAGCAATTCGAGCACCAGCGCCCCGCTCCAGACTCCGGTCCGGGAAGAATGATCGGCCCCCTTGCCCTCGGATTCGGTGGCGACGAAGAGTCCGCCGACGATGGCCGCCGCGCTGGACAGCATCAGCAATTCCACCGTGATGCCGAAGCTCGTCGGTTCACCGGCCTTGAGCAGCAGCAGCGCCAGGAAGCCGGGCGTGTAGAACATCACCCGGACCAATCGGGCCCATACGCGCGCGTCGCGTTGCGGCGGCAATATCGGCAGCGGGTGCCCGTCGGTGCCGGTCGTAGGCCTATCCTTCGCCATATTCCCCTCCCTCAGCGCAATCGTTTCATAAACTCAAGGGCTTCTACCACGGAAGGACTTTGCGGACGCTCTCACGACGGGAGGCGATTCACGTGGCCGGTCTTGGCCCCATGGGATGGTCTAACGGTTCGCAGCGACCGTTGCGAGGTAATGGGGTGGCTGATGGGACTCGAACCCACGACAACCGGAATCACAATCCGGGACTCTACCAGCTGAGCTACAGCCACCACGGGCAAATCAGACGACGATCGCTGCGCGCCGGAGCGGCCGCCTGGCCGCAACGCTCGACGAAACTGGCGCGCCCGACAGGACTCGAACCTGTTACCGCCGGCTTAGAAGGCCGGTGCTCTATCCAGATGAGCTACGGGCGCTCGGTCGGATGGGGAAACACGCACCGGACGGCCGTGCCGGAGTCGGCCTGCCGCGCCGCATTCGGTGGCGGCGCGCCAAGTGCTCGCCTTCCGCCATCCTGCTATCGAAACTGCCGGGAAATATAGCACATCCCGCCGGCCCCGCGCCGCCCCCCCGCGCCGTGCCGCGCCCGCCGCGATGTCGAATATTCGGCTTTCGCTTCGGCGCCGACCGTCGTAGCATTCTCTCAGCCTTCGCGGCGTTCCATCCTGCAGCACGCGATGCCGCGAAGCGCTCCGGTCGGACGCGCGTCCCGGCGCGACTGGCCGGTCACCGGACAGCGCCATGAAATTCGGCAGTCGCCATTACGTCCCGGAATCGAATACGATCGCCGCGGTCGCATGGACCGTCGCATCGGTCGCAATCGTCGTCACGATCCTGGCTTCCGTGTATTTCGGGCTCGGCCGCCCGGATGCGTCGCTCATCGGCGACTGGTTCTCGCAGCTCGCGAGCGGCGCGAGGAGGCTCACTTCGGCGATGCCCGCTTCCGATTCCGCGATCGCGACGGTCCTGCGCGCCGTGGTCACCGGCATGGTCGTCGTCTTCGTCGTCGTGATTGGCGGCATCGGTGCCTGGGACGCATGGCAGTCGCGGCAACGCCGCACGCGCAACCCGTCGGCAATCGGGCGCGAACCGGAACTCGGCACTCATGGCCGCGACGCGGCGGAGCCTTCCCCGATCGCGTCCGATGCGGAGACGTTCTACTCGCCGGACATCGCGCGCGCCCGCATCCGGCGCAGCTATCGCGCGAGCAACGATCCCGACACGCTTCAGGGAGGCACGGCGTAGGCGCCCGCGGCCGCGCTCGGCGTTGCCCGGAGTGCGGCCCTGACAATGCGGTTCGTTCCGAAGGGGCTGATCATGTCGGCGCCCGATGCCCCGGCCATCATTTGCCGCGCCGCGAGATGGACCGATGGCGCGGGTGAGGCTAGGCTATTGTCGTGGC
The DNA here is from genome assembly GCA_963846855.1 of uncultured beta proteobacterium. GTDB lineage: Bacteria > Pseudomonadota > Gammaproteobacteria > Burkholderiales > Casimicrobiaceae > CAIWHR01. The sequence goes on along the minus strand of CAWJXK010000008.1, from coordinate 239,534 downwards.
GCCCGCGTGTCCGGCCGCCGGGGAGGACGGAATCGATACGGCGGCGGCGATTCGGGGCGGACGCCCGCGTCGCCCGTTGCGCCGGCGACCGGTGGCGAGGCCGATGTCGTGACGCTCGGCTTTACGGACGGACGCCGGCCGAACAGAAGAAGAAGACCGGTTCGCAAGACAATAAGAAAAGGGGAGCGCGAATGAGGGTTGGCATCATTTCAGTGTTCGTCGACTATCACCGGCGCGGCCGGAAGAATCCGCATTCGCTGCAGCCCCAGATCGGCCCGCTGCTCGCGGGGCTCCTGCCGCGCGACATCGAGATCGAGATCATCAACGAGACCTCGCAGCATCTCGACTGGACGCGCGACTACGATCTGCTGTTCATCTCGTCGATGCACTCCGACATGGATCGCGCGCGCCAGATTTCCCATTACTGGCGCCGACGCGGCGCCAAGACGGTCATCGGAGGGTCGTTCGCAGGCAGCTTCCCGGAGCTGTGCGAGCCGTGGTTCGACGCCGTGGTGATCGGCGACCCGGAAGGTGCGGTCCCCGAGGTCTACGCAGATTTCTGCGCCAATTCACTGAGAAAACGCTATGTCGCGTCCCCGTATGACGCCGCGAAGGTGGCGACGCCGCGCTTCGACCTGTTCGTGGGCAAGCGGCACCATGCGCTGTGCCTCGAGGCGACGCGGGGTTGCCCGTTCTCCTGCGAATTCTGCGTCCTGACCGGACAGGGGACCCGCCATCACACGCGCCCGGTGCAGGCGGTCCTCCGGGATATCGTCGCGGGCCAGCAGATGCTCGCGGGCACGATGACCGCTTACAAGCGACGGCTGGTCGGCTTCTGCGACAACAACATCGGTGGCAATCTCTCCTACCTGCGATCGCTGTGCGCTGCACTCGAGCCCCTGCGCATCAAATGGTATGGCGCGGCGACGTTCAACGTCATCGCGAACCCCGAGCTCGTGCGCACGATGGCCCGCTCCGGATGCCGCGCCCTGTTCGTCGGCCTGGAAAGCTTCAATCCGGCCACCCTCGCGGACATGGGCAAGCATCAGAACGTCATTCACAAGATGCGCGCAGCACTCGATGACTGCCGCAGCCATGGGATCCTGATCATTTCGGGACTCCTGGTGAGCCCGCTCTCCGACACGCCGGAAGACATCCGAAGCATTCCCGAGAACCTGACCCGCTGCGGACTTCACGTGCCGACATTCGTCTCGTTCGAGTCGCCGATCCCCGGCACGCCGCATTTTCACCGGCTCGGACGCGAAGCGGACCCGCCGGCGTTCCTGCCGAACGCCATGCTGCGGGATCTGGCCGGTTACACGTTGGCCGTGCGGCCGCGGAAATGCTCGGTCGACGAATTCATCGCCGCCTATCGAGCCGTCGCGCGAGACGTTTTCTCGGTGCGCCGGCGCTTCGCAAAGATCGTCGACGACGTGCCGCGCCTGCTCGCAGGCGGCCATTGGCTTCCCGCAGCCGTCGATGCGCTCGATATGGCCACGATGCAGGCCAGCACGTCGGATTTTCCCGGAAGGACGTTCATCGCCGGCACCGATGCGCCGCCGCCCGAGTGCGTGCCGTTCACGGACACGGATTTCGCGTCCGACGAGGAGCGCGCGGCGGTTCTCGATCCCTGGCGCATCACCGACGCCACCGGAGCCTTGCTCCCTCAGTGGCGGAATTCCCGCGTCGTTTTCCAGGCGAACGCGCACCCGGTCGGCGAATCCGTCGGCGCCGTGGCACATGCCGGCGCCTGAATCCCGGCGAACAACATGAAGGAAGCCGACACGAATCCGGGGCCTGCGCCGCGCGCGACCGCGCACACGGATCTCGACGAACGCGTCCGCGCGGAGCAGATACGGATGGTGTATCTGCACTCGCCGACGACCTCCGGCGGGTCGCTCGTGGCCGGCGCCTTCCTGATCGTGGTCATGTGGGACGCCGTGTCCCACACGAGGCTGCTGAGTTGGGGCGCCGCTCTGGCCCTCTATCAGGTCTTTCGCATCTACAGCTACCGTCGTTACCTCAAGGCTAATCCCGGACGCGAGCCAGTCACGGCCGTGGGGTCGCATGTACATCCTGGCGACGACGATCGCCGGATGCATCTGGGGCAGCGCGGGCCTGCTGTTCTACGTGCCGGAATCCACGCTGTCGCAGGTCTACCTCTGCCTCATCCTCTTCGGCGTCGCGTCGCTGACGATCCCCACGCTTTCGCTTTTCTCGCCCGCCTTCTATCCGCTCGTCGCCCTGGTGCTGCTTCCGTTCATATTGCGTTCCATCGCAAGCGGGCGCCGCGAGGAGATCGCGCTGGCGATTCCCCTCGTCATCGCCCTCGTCATGGCGATGACATTCGGACGCAAGATCAACCAGCTGATCGACGAGTCCATTCGCCGCCGCTTCGAGAACCAGGAGCTGATCGGAATTGCCGAGCGCGCCCGCCTCGAGGCCGAGCGAAGCAACCGCGCGAAATCGCGGTTCCTGGCCACGATGAGCCACGAGTTGCGCACGCCGCTCAATTCGATCATCGGGTACTCCGAGCTGATGACGCAGCACCCCGCGCGCTTCGCGACCGAAGCCGCGAAGGATCCGCTGGAGCGAATCCTGCGGGCGGGCCGTCATCTCCTCAACCTCATCAACGAGCTGCTCGACATCGCCAAGATCGAGGCCGGCAAGACGAACTTCGTCTACGAGGACGTGGACGTCCCGGCCCTCGTGCGCGATGTCGTCGAGACCACGCGGTCACTTGCCGATCAGAACGACAACGCAGTCACCGTCTCCTGTCCCGTCGACGTGCCTCCTCTTCACACCGACAGCAAGCGACTGATGCAGGTCGTCCTGAACCTCCTGTCCAATGCGTGCAAGTTCACGGAGCACGGACGGGTGGAGGTCTCGATCGCGCCGGTGCGGGCCGAGGGACGTGATTGGGTGTACGTGGCGGTGAGCGATACCGGCATCGGCATGTCGCACGAACAGACCGACCGGCTCTTCGAGGATTTTTTCCAGGGAGACGCCGCGACGCAGCGCAAATTCGGCGGGACCGGCCTCGGCCTCGCGATCAGCCGTCGCATCTGCCGTGCCATGGGCGGCGATCTGACCGTCGTCAGCGAGCTCGGTAAGGGATCGAAGTTCACGGCGCGACTGCCCGCGAATCCGCCTCCCGCCAATCTTTCATCCGAATCGGAGAGTGAATCGCCGGCGGGCAACGCGAACCTGGACGTGCCGAAGGCGAGCGTCATCCTGATCATCGACGACGAGCAGGCGGCGCGGGAGCTCATCGTCGATCATCTCACCCGGCTCGGCTATCCGACGGCCACGGCATCCGATGGCCTGGAAGGCCTGCGGCTCGCGCGCGAGCTCAGCCCTGCCGCGATCACGCTCGACGTCTCGATGCCCGGCCTGGGCGGATGGTCGGTGCTTGCGGCGATGAAGGAGGACCCCGAGCTCTGCGTCATTCCCGTGATCGTCATCGCGGCGTTCGGCAGCGAGCTCAAGAAGGGCTACTCGCTCGGAGCCGCCGCATGCCTCACCAAGCCCGTGGACGACGCGCTCCTGTCCGACACGCTCGACCATCTGACCGGCCACCACGAGGCGCATCCGAAGGCCTGAATCGGCGCGCCGGCAGCCTCGTTGCTCACCCGGCGCGAAAGAGGCGGAACGCCTCGACCGGATCGCGAAAGCCCTTGAGGGTCAGCGGGCCGACGGGCTCCTTTCGGAAGGATTCCGTCAGCGTCACCGCCGCGCGGGCGCTCACGATGATTTCCCCTCCGTGCGCTTCGGCGCACAGCCTCGACGCGAGGTTGGCAACGGTGCCGACGACGCCGTAGTCGTAGCGGTCGGTGAATCCGACGGCGCCGAGCGTCGCGTAGCCGTAGGCCATGCCCGATCCGATGTGCAGCTCGAAACCCTCGCGCCGCCACCGCTCGAGCGGCGCCTGGCAGGCGTCGAACACGGCCAGCGCGAACTTCGCCGCCTGCACGCAAGGCTCGGCGACCGGCTCCGGATCGTTGAAGAAGACCATCGCGCCATCGCCGACGAAGCGCTCGATCGTGCCGGCGAAGTGCTGCGATTGCGTGCCGATGGCCTCGTGGAATTCGCGCAGCACGCGGATGACGTCCTCCGGCTCGCTTCGCTCCGAAAAAGCGGTGAAGCCGCGCAGGTCGAAAAAGACCACGGCGATGTCCGCGCGGTGCGAAGCGAGCAGCGAATCCGAGGTCATCGTCCGCGACGCGCGCGGCGACCTGGGGCGCGAGGAAGCGCTTCAGCTTGGAAAGCCGCTCCACCTCGACGACCTTGGCGGCAACGCGCTGCTCGAGCTCGCTGTTCAGCTGCTTCAATTCCGCAGCCTGCGCCTCGACCCGGTCGAACAGATGCTTGACCCGCACCAGCGAGCGCACACGGGCGAGCAGCTCGGGGCCGTTGATCGGCTTGCTCAGGAAATCGTCGGCGCCCGATTCGAGGCCGTGGAGACGCTCGACTTCCGGATCGAGCGCCGTCACGAGCACGATGGGGAGCATGGCGTGCCGTGTGTCGGCGCGAAGCCGGCGAAGCACTTGCAGGCCGGACATTCCGGGCATCACGACATCGAGCAGGATCAGGTCCGGCGCCGATCGCTCCACCGAATCCAGCGCGGCCTGTCCGCTGAAGACCGTTTCGACCGAGTAACCGTGCAGGCTCAAGAGCTCGGCGAGCAGCCGGACGTTGTCCTCCTGGTCGTCGACGACGAGGATCCGCGCGTTGCTTCCGGCGACGGCGGCGGGGTCCGTGGATTGCAGGTCGGTCGGGCTCGTGGTCATCCCGGAGATCCACGGCACGGCACGGCGAACGTCACCTTCGCCGGGCGACACGCGAGCGAAGCCGCGCGAAGGAGATGCCTGAGATGTCACTTCAGGGAACAAATTGCATCCAGTGGCCGGGCGCCGGCAGCGTGTAGTTGCGGCTCTGGAGAACCTTCTCCAGACGCGCGAGGAAGCGCTTCGCGGGCTCGTGCGCCACGGTGCGCAGGTCGGCTGGATCTTCCGGCAGCACTTGGAAGAAATCCTCCCAGTGGATCAGGACGACGAAGCGCGGCTGGTACTTGCCGATGAATGCTTCGGGATAATTGTCGACTTCGTTGAAGCCCGGCATGCAGACAAGGGCCAAGTCGATCGGTCGCGCATTGTCGAGCGTGTCGAGCGGCGGTGGAAAACCGAGCATCCGTTCGCTGGCGGCGTCCTGGTAGTGAATGCGGAACTCGACCGTCTTGCCGTCGGTGCCGAGGAAGTCGATGAGATAGGCGAGCGTCTGGCCCTCGAGCCAGCCAGAAGCGCGCTTCGGAAGCTGCGTCAGGGGCGCGTCGTAGTCGCCCTCGAAAAAACTGATGCCCCAGATGATCGGTGCGTGCATCGACTTGAGGGCCATGAAGCGCAGCCGCGGGCTCGCATAAAACCATTGCCCGGGCTTTTGCGCATCTCCCATGACCGGTTGGACTGAAAAGATATCGGTCGACTTAATATGGGCATCTTGCGCCAACAGGATGTACCGCATCGTATTGCTTCCGTAGATCTTCGCGTTCGGCATGAACGTGGCCTTGATATACGGGATGTCCATCAGGTGATCGTAGTGGGAATGCCCCACGAGAATGGCGTTCGCGGCCGCGAGGTCGTTGTCACCCGCCTTGAGAAAGCGATTGACCTGCTCCGGAACCACCCCGATCTCCCCGAAGGCAACGCGCAGCATCTTCGGGTTCGAGAAGAACGGCGCCGTGAGAAGGACGTCATCGCCCCGCTTGATCACCGTCCCGCCGGCACCCAGGTACCTGATCTGGACCGTGGTCGCGTACGCCTGATCGGACCGCGGCAACTCGGTTCCCTTGGAGTGCACCGGGAGATCGCTGCTCGAGTGGCTGCACGCGGCGAGCGCAACCAGCGCGACCGAACCGAGACATGCCAATGCAGCGCGCCATCGCGGAATGCTGCCCGCCGGGGAACATGGCGCTTCGTTGATTGGAGATTGGAAATCCTGGTGCGGCATGGTCGTGTTCTTCACGTGGAGGACCTCCCGGTCAGACACCCGATTCGACAGATTCCAGCCGCCCGCGGGCATGCGGCGGCGGCGCGCAGCCTCACCCGTCGCAATTGACGCAAATCCCTCCTGTTTGGTCAAGCGCCGGGCATTCCCGCGTCATGGCGGCCCCGGGCGCACATGCCAACGCTCGACGACCCTGACTACGTCGTCGACCACATCCGCATGAGGTTCTGCCGGACGACGTCGAGGCGCGCGCGGCTCTCCCACTTCATCGTCGCGCCCTCGAGCGCCGCGATCTCGTTGAGCTCGTAGACCTGCGTCCGCTGGTGCTGGTCGGGAATGTAGCTCTCGATGAATGTGATCGAGACGAGGCGCTGGCCGGAGCGCACCGGCACGACCTCGTGCAGCTCCGTCGACGGATAGACGATCGCCTCCCCCGCGGCGCCCTTGAACGGGATCATCTGATTGCCGATCTCGACGGCGAGCTCACCGCCCTCGTAGCTGGCGGGGTCGTTGATGAAGACCGTGCACGAGAGGTCGGATCGGATACGGGCATTGCCGACCTGGATCAGCGCCGCATCCGCGTGGGCGCCGTACTTCATCCCCGGCTCGTACCGGCAGAGCAGCGGCGGCGCGATGCGCTTCGGCATCGCGTAGTCGAGGAATTCGCGCGAGCGTCCGAATGCCGTGTTGACGATCTGCACGGATTCGGCATATTTCGGGTCACCGGCATCCGCCTGCAGGTTGTCCTTCGTCACGTTCGCGGGGTTCGACACGCGTCCTTCGACGAAGCGCAATTCGCGGCTCAACGCCACGAGGCGCGCGACGTCGGCTGTGGTGAGGAGATTTCTGATTTTCAGGAACATCGGGGCATCCGCCTGTCCGTCCCGTACCGGGACGGTCTCGATTTCGACCGCGCGAGTATTGCGGGTCGGATCGCTCCGGTCAACCGCAGGCCGGGCGGAAGGGCGCTCCACGACCAAATCCTAAGCGCTCAGCGAACCGGGCGAGTCAAAAAAAGAAAACGCCGCACCGCCAAATGGCAGTGCGGCGGACTTGAAGCAGAAAGTCGATCAGTTGCCGGGGCCTTTGGCCGCTGCTGCCGCCGCCTCCATCTTCTTCGCCATCTCGGCCTTCACGGCTTCGAGGTTGAAGCTCGCGCCCCGCTGCATCGGCGGGTACTCGATGAACGATCTGCAACTGCCTTGCCCACCACCTGCTGGACGAATACGAAGCGCCAGAACTGGTACTTGAACCAGTCGAAGTATTGCTGCGCACCATCCTTCGTCCCATTGTTCGGCCAGCCCGTGCGCTCGAACGGATCCAGTCGCAAATTGATCAAATAGGGGACGTCGACGTGCGTCTTTTCGCCCAGCCAGCCCTGCGGCTGATCGATGAAACGATACTTGTAGTCGTCGATGCGAACCGCGCCCACCGTGCTTTCGCCGAGATAGAAGATCTCGTGACGCGTGGACGGGCCCTTGCCGGTGATCGCGGCCATCTGGTTGTAGCCGTCCAGATGGTTCTTGTAGGTCCGGCCATCGATTGTCTTGCCCTTCAGCAGCTCTTCGGTGATGTTCGGATTGCCGGCCGCGGCCGCGAAGGTCGGCAGCCAGTCCATTCCCGAGAAGATGCCGTTCTGAACGGAGTCCGCCGGCACATGGCCGGGCCAGCGCAGGATCGCGGGCACGCGGAAGCCGCCCTCGAGGACCGTTCCCTTGGACTGCGCGAACGGCGTCTGGCCGCCGTCGGGCCAGGTGAAGACCTCGGTGCCGTTGTCGGTGGTGAAGACGACGATGGTGTTCTCGTCCTCGCCCATGTCCTTCAGCTTCTTCATCACGAGACCGATGTCGTCGTCGAGCTGGGCCATGCCGGCTTCCTCTTCCGACCAGCCGTTCTCGGAATTGCGCATCGCTTCATACTTGGGCGAGAGATGCGTGACGATGTGCATGCGCGTCGGGTTGAGCCAGACGAAGAACGGCTTGCCATCCTTCTTGGCCTTGTCCATGAAGCTGATGGCGAAGTCGCGGATCTCGTCGTCCACCGTTTCCATGCGCTTCGGGTACAGCGTGCCGGCATCCTCGATCTTCTGCTTGCCGACCTTGCCCCAGCGCGGCATGACCGTCGGATCGTCAACATTCGTGGCCCAGCTGTGAACCATGTTGCGCGGGCCGACGACGTTCAGCAGGTTCTGCGGATAATTGGGATGCGCAGGGTCCTCCATCGCATCGAGGTGATACAGATATCCGAAGAATTCGTCGAAGCCGTGGACGGTCGGCAGGAACTCGTTCAGGTCGCCGAGGTGGTTCTTGCCGAACTGACCGGTTGCATAGCCCATGCTCTTCAGCACGGTCGCGATCGTGATCGCTTCCGCCGGCAGGCCGATCGGCGAGCCCGCCTGGCCGACCGTCGTCATGCCGGTGCGGATCGGCAGCATGCCGGTGATGAAGTTCGCGCGACCGGCCGTGCAGCTCGCCTCGGCGTAGTAGTCGGTGAACAGCATGCCTTCCTTGGCGATCTTGTCGAGGTTGGGCGTGCGACCCGCCATCATGCCGCGGTGGTAGGCGCCGATGTTCCACATGCCGATGTCGTCGCCCATGATGACGAGAATGTTGGGCTTCTTCGCGGGCGCTTGCGCGAACGCCGGCGCCGCAGCCACCATCGCGACAATGATGCCGACGACGGCCATTGAAAGCTTTCGTAGAAGATTCATTTACCGAACTCCCGGAATTGAAAATGCCTTTCGCGGAGGCCCAGGCAGGCCAACCGGGAAAAGGGCCGCAGAGCATACGACACATCGGGCCCCGAATGGCGCACGGAAGCTCGTTTTTTTCAAATTTTGTCGATCATCGTAGACGCGGAGCGAAGACCCGCCGGCCGTTTTGACACCCCTTGGAGCGCACGCTCGAGGGCCGGGGATGTTGCTCGTTAGGCACGTATCTGCATATTTGCCCCGCACGCACCCCCTCGGACGGCAACGTTGCCAACGCCGTAAAATGGTGCAAGAGTCGCTGTCATCGCGGCGTCATTTAGCGGTTCGGCGGCCTCCGCTCGGACAACCCCATCATGCCCAATCCCTCCGAATCGCACCCCGAGATCCGCGACGCGATCCGCGCCCTCTGCGCCGAATTTCCCGCCGAGTATTTCCGGCGCGTCGACGAGGCGCGCGGCTATCCCGAAGAATTCGTCACGGCGCTGACGAAGGCGGGCTGGCTCGCGGCGCTCATCCCGCAGGACTACGGCGGATCGGGCCTCGGCCTCACCGAGGCGTCGATCATCATGGAGGAGATCAACCGCTGCGGCGGCAACTCCGGCGCCTGCCACGGCCAGATGTACAACATGGGCACGCTGCTGCGCCACGGCTCCGAGGCGCAGAAGCAGGAGTACCTGCCGAAGATCGCGAGCGGCGAGCTGCGCCTTCAGTCGATGGGCGTCACCGAACCGACCACCGGCACCGACACGACCAAGATCCGGACCACCGCGGTGAAAAAGGGGGACCGCTACGTCGTCAACGGCCAGAAGGTCTGGATCTCGCGCGTCCAGCACTCGGACCTCATGATCCTGCTCGCGCGGACGACGCCGCTCGACGACGTGAAGAAGAAGTCCGAAGGCATGTCGATCTTCCTCGTCGACCTCCGCCATGCGATCGGCCACGGCATGACCGTGAAGCCGATCGCCAACATGGTCAATCACGAGACGAACGAGCTCTTCTTCGACGACCTCGAGATTCCGGCGGAGAACCTCATCGGCGAGGAGGGCAAGGGCTTCAAGTACATCCTCGACGGTCTCAATGCCGAGCGCACGCTGATCGCCGCCGAATGCATCGGCGACGGCTACTGGTTCCTCGACAAGGTCACCGCCTACGCGAAGGAGCGCGTCGTGTTCGGCCGGCCGATCGGCCAGAACCAGGGCGTCGCGTTTCCGATCGCGCGCGCGTACGTCAACGTCGAGGCGGCGAACCTGATGCGCTACAAGGCTTGCGCGCTGTTCGACGCACACGCAGCCCTGCGGCGCGGAAGCGAACATGGCGAAGCTGCTCGCCGCCGACGCGTCGTGGGAAGCGGCGAACGCCTGCCTGCAGTTCCACGGCGGCTTCGGCTTCGCCAACGAGTACGACGTCGAGCGCAAGTTCCGCGAGACGCGGCTCTACCAGGTCGCGCCGATCTCGACCAACCTGATCCTGGCGTACGTCGCCGAGCACGTGCTCGGCCTGCCGCGCTCGTTCTGATCGCACCGCGATGCGCACACCGGACCGCACCCCATTCGCTGCTCACGCGCTCGGTTGAACATGTCGAAGACTGACGCCAGCCCCACTGCGACGCTCGCGCGCTTCGCCAGCACGCTTCGCTTCGACGATATTCCGGCGCCGGTCGTGCGGCGCGCCGAGGACTTGCTGCTCGACTGGTTCGGCTCGGCGCTGGCCGGCAAGGGCGCGCGCGCGGTCGAGTCGATCGAGCGCTTCGCCTGCGCGATGGGCCCCTCGGACGGCGCGTCCGAAGTGCTGATCTCGCGAAGACGAACCTCGCCGCTCTTCGCGGCGATGGTCAACGCCGCCGCGTCGCATTTCGCCGAGCAGGACGACGTCCACAACGGATCGGTGTTCCACCCGGGCGCGGTCGTGTTTCCGCCGGCGCTCGCCGTCGCGCAGGCACAGGGATGCTCGGGCCGCGATTTCCTCACCGCCGCGGTCGCCGGCTACGAGGTCGGCATCCGCGTCGGCGAATTTCTCGGCCAGTCGCACTACAAGGTGTTTCACACGACGGGCACCGCGGGAACGGTCGCCGCAGCAGCGGCGGCAGGACGTGTGCTGGGCCTTTCCGCCGACGCGATGCGGCACACGTTCGGCTCCGCCGGCACGCAGGCGGCGGGACTCTGGGAATTCCTGCGCGACGCCGCCGATTCGAAGCAGCTGCACACGGCGAAGGCCGCCAGTGATGGCCTCCTCGCCGCGTATCTCGCGCAGGACGGATTCACCGGCGCCCGGCACATTCTGGAAGGTCCACAGGGCATGGCGGCCGGGATGTCGACCGACGCCGATCCGTCGCGCCTCACCGACCGGCTGGGCGAGCGCTGGGCGCTGTCCGAAACGTCGTTCAAGTATCACGCATCGTGCCGGCATACGCATCCCGCGGCCGACGCGCTGCTGAAGCTCGTCGTCGACAACGATCTCGCGCCCGACGACATCGTTCGGGTCAAAGCGCGCGTGCACCAGGCCGCGATCGACGTGCTGGGCCCGGTCGTCGACCCGCGGACCGTGCACCAGGCGAAGTTCTCGATGGGCACGGTGCTGGGCGTCATCGCGACGTTCCGGCGCGCCGGGCTCGCGGAGTTCCAGCAGCACTTTCGCGATCCGCGCGTCGTCGCGTTCTGCGGGCGTGTTCGCATGGTGCAGGACGCCGAGGTCGAGGCCGCCTATCCGCAGCGCTGGGTCGGCAAGGTCGAGGTCGAGACGCGCGCGGGGCGCACGCTGTCGGCGCGCGTTGACGAGCCCAAGGGCGACCCCGGCAACACGCTGACGCGCGCTGAAATCGAGGCTAAGGCGGTGCGCCTCGCCGAATTCAGCGGCGCCGCGACGCCGGGGGAAATGCGCGGCGCGATCGAGCGAATCTACGCGATCGCCGATGCGCCTCGCGTCGGGCCGCTGCTGGCGGATGCGGCACCACGCCGCGTCGCTCCGCCCGACGTGCCACGGACGGTTTCGTCGCGATGACGCGATCTCCAACCGAATCTGCGCACGACGTCGCAGGCTTCGACGCGCGTGCCGCGGCGTGGGACGACGACCCGACAAAGGTCGAGCGAGCGCGTGCGATCGCCGACGCGATCGCGCGTGAGGCCCCGCTGACGCCGTCGATGGAAGCGCTCGAATACGGCGCCGGCACGGGGCTCGTCGGCTTCATGCTGCGGTCGCGGTTCGCTGACGTGACGCTCGCCGACCTGTCCGACGGGATGCTGGAGGTCGCGGCGCGCAAGATCGCCGCTGCCGGCGATGCGCGGATGCGCGCGGTCAAGCTCGATCTCCTCGCTGGCCCGCTGCCGGATCGGCGCTACGACGTCGTGTTCTCGGCGATGACGTTGCACCACATTCCGGACACGCAGGCGATCCTGCGGCGTTTCCGCGAAGTGCTGCGCGATCCCGGGTTCCTGTGCGTCGCCGACCTCGACACCGAGGACGGCTCGTTCCACGGCGAAGGCTTCGACGGCCATCTCGGATTCGATCGCGGGGAACTGGGCGCCAAGGCGCGCGACGCGGGCTTCGCGTCCGTGCGCTTCGTCACCGCCTACGAGATGACGAAGGAAGCCGCCGGCGCGCAGCGGACGTTTCCCATCTTCCTGATGATCGCCGCCACCTGATGAGCGCCGCGCGTCCCGCGGGCACGCGGTGATTGTCGATCTCGAGGACGCGGGCCACCGGCCGAAAAGGAGACCGCGCACGCGGCCGTCGCCGCATGGCTTTCCCCGGCACAGCCGGCGCTCCTGCGCATCAACGCCGCGGTTCGACGCCGGCCTCGCACTGTGCGGGGAAGCCGCGATCGACGACGCCGACGCAGTCCACCGCGGGCCAACGGCGGCCGCCATGGCGCGATCCGCAACTCCGCACGTCTGTCGTTCTCGGAAAAAACAAAGCGCCCCGCGGGGCGCTTTGTTGGTTGCACAGTGCCGCTTCAGACGCGGCGGCGACGCGAAAGCGCGAGACCGAGGGCGGCGATCCCAAGCAGCAAGACCGACGATGGTTCCGGAGCCCCGAACCGCGAGTCGTTGTCGGTGTCCTGCTGGAACGAGAAATCGGTTCGCGGGCCGTCCCCGTGGAAGTCGACGAAGACCATCTGGTAAATATCTCCCACGGGGCCAGCGGGAGAGACGCCGATCGCATGGAGGAAAGTCACGTCGATGTCATCGGAGAGGCCCGTCGTCCAGTCCTCGCCGTTGGCCGAGCCGTCGGTTCCGGGCGAGGGGTCGGTCCGGTCGAAGATCGTGAATCCCGTGGTGCCGTCGAGCAACAGGCTCACGAGTTGGCCGTTGTTTGTCCCCGCCGCAATGGCGAACATCCAGTTCCCGCCGAACGAGTCACCCGACAGCGAAAGCGACCAGTCCGTTCCGCTCACGCCACCGGAGACGTCCGCGATGATATCGGCCCAACTGCGCGTCTCGCACCCCAAGACGCTGAAGCAGGCCGTGACGGACATCCCATCCATCATCCCCCCGGTCGTCGCAAAACCGGTCAGGCCGGGGATGCTGGCATCGGAGCCGTCGGTGTGATAGGTGATCGCTGCGCCGACGGGCAGCGCCGAGACCGCGAACGCGAAGGCGAGGGTTGTCGCAAGTCGTTTCAACATGGTTTTCCTCCCGGGAGACTTGGCGCAGAATCGAGAGCAACCTTTGGGCCATCCGCAAATTTCTCCTTAATATTGAAGCTCCTCTTGCGAATCCCGTGACGGAATCGGCGGATTCGACCGGGCATTTTGTAAAGCCCGTCGACACCCTCCCAACGCGCGCTGGAGCCGCCACGAGCCCGTCCAATCAGGGCCCACAACCGGCCCTCCCTGCGTCGCAGAAGTCGACGCGGCGCTTGTGCTCGCACACAAGAACGTGGACTCGAGGGGAAAGGCGATGATCGAGCCCCGCCATCGGCCTCGACCATGGGCATCCGAGTGCGATCGTCGCGTACGTCGGCCTCGCCGCGCCTTCGGCATCTGCAACGGACGCGGTTGGCGTGCAGTTCGCTGTCGCTTGCGTCGCGTCAGATCTTTCGCTCGCGCCCTTCCCAGAATGGCGCCCGCATCTCCCGCTTCAGCGTCTTGCCTGCCGCATTGCGCGGGAAATCGTCCATCACGATCACGCGGTCGAGCCGCTGGTACTTCGCGGCGACGCGCGCGTTGATCCAGTCCTTGAGCTCGTCGGCGGCGACGCTCGCGGACTCGCGCAACACGATCGCCGCGACCGGCGTCTCGCCCCATTTGTCGTGCGGAATGCCGAACACCGCGACTTCGCGGATGGCCGGATGGCACGCTGCGATCTCCTCGATGTCCTTCGGATACACCTTCACGCCACCGGTGTCGATCATGTCCTTCTTGCGGTCGACGAGGTAGAGAAATCCGTCCTCGTCGACGTAGCCGAGATCGCCCGAGAACAGCCAGCCGTCGCGCAACGCCTGTGCCGTCTGCTCCGCGCGATTGAAATAGCCGGGCATCGTGATCGGGCCGCGGCCGACGATTTCGCCCACTTCGCCCTGCGGCAGATCCTGGCCGTCCTCGCCGACGATCCGCATCTCGTAGAAGGGCGGCGGCACCCCGACGCTGCCCACCTTGCGCTCGGCGTCGTCGCGATCGAGGATCGTGACGAAGCCTTCGGTGAGCCCGTAGAGCTCATGGAAGCGGTGCGGCAGGACCGTGTTCAGGCGTTCCTTGTATTCCTTGTGCAGCGGCGCACCGACCGACATGATCATCTGCAGCGATGCCAGCCGCGCCGGGTCGAAGCCCTTCGCATTCAGGATCGAGATGATCTGCGAGGGGACGAGCATCGTATGCGTGACGCGCTCGCGCGCGACGGTGGCGATGAATGCCTCGGGATCGAACGCGCGGTGCAGCACGTACGTCGCGCCCAGCATGAATGCGGGGAACATCGTCAGCATCGCCCCGTTGAACACGATCGCGCCCGAGTGCAGCACGATCGATTCCGGCGTCATCCGCCACGAATTGGCGAACATCGTCGCGTACATCGCCCGGATGAAATGCGTGTGCTGGATCCCCTTCGGCTGTCCGGTCGTCCCGGACGAATACATCAGCGTGAGCAGGTCGTCGGCGAACACCCGCGTGACCGGTGCGAGGTCACTCGCGCGGGCGTGCAGCGCGCCATAGGCGCGGTACCCTGCCGCATCGTCGGTCGCCGCGTCGGAAAGAACCCACGCCGGCGTGAACGGCAATCGTTTGCGCACGTCGTCCAGCATCGGAATCTGCTCGGACGCCGCGAGCACCACTTTCGGCGGCGCATCGGCGAGCAGCGACGCGAGCCCCGTCGCGGTCAGCATCGGCGACAGCGGCATCGCGGCCGCGCCGAGCTTCGCGCAGGCCCAGTAGGTCGCGAGGAGCTCGAGCGAATTCGCGAGCACCGTGGCAACGCGGTCGCCGCGCGCCACGCCGAGCGACGCAAGCGCGTTGGCGAGTCGATTGACGTAGGCATCGAACTCGCGCGACGTGAGCCGGACCTCATGTTCGTCCGGCGTGCGCGGCGCGACGACGACTGCCGTGTGGAGCGGGCGATACCGCGCATTTCGCGCGAGCAACGGCCCCAGGACGAGGCTGTTCGTGGCGATCGGCGTTTCCATGAGGCCCCTCCCCGGGCGTCAAATGGCAACGTTCGCGGCGGGCGGGCACGATGCCCGAAATGTGCGCTCAGCAGATTCGGCGCACGATGCGATCGTGACCGAAGCGCGCCCCGCGGCATTCGCCCGCCGTCCCGCCGCGGGCGACGCGCACCGGATGCTCAGTGCTTGATGAAAGGCGCGGCGTCGCCGGTGTGCTTCTTCTGCTGCTTGATCGCCTTCTTTTCCTTCGGCGTGTGCTGTGCCTTCTTCTTGCTTTCCTTCGGGGGCTGATGGGACATGGTCATTCCTCCTGACGGAATCGACATCGGGCGAAGCGATTCCGACTATACCCGAATCGACCAGGCCCCGCGCAAGCGGAACAGGCATCGGCTCCTCCTCGCGGTGCATCAGGCTTTCTGCGGCTCGCGGAGCTCGCGCCGGAGCACCTTGCCGATCGGCGACTTCGGCAGCGAGTCGCGGAATTCCACGTGACGCGGCACCTTGTAGGCCGTCAGCTGCGCCTTGCAATGCTCGATGACCGCCTCGGCCGACAGCGCGGGATCCTTGCGCACGATCACGACCTTCACCGCCTCGCCGGTTCTCGCGTCGGGAATGCCTACCGCCCCGGATTCGAGCACGCCCGGCATCATCGCGAGCACGCCCTCGACCTCGTTCGGAAAGACCTTGAAGCCGGACACCAGGATCATGTCCTTCTTGCGGTCGGTGATCGTGACGTAGCCGCGCGTGTCCATGTGGCCGACGTCGCCGGTCTTGAGCCAGCCGTCCTGCATGACCTTCGCGGTCTCCGCCGGATTGTTCCAGTAGCCCTTCATCACCTGCGGACCGCGGAGGCAGATCTCGCCCGTGTGCTTGTCGATGTCGCCCTCGCCGGTCCACACCGGCAGCTCGTTGAAATTGTCGTCGCGTATCGAGAGCTCCGTCGACGGGAACGGCAATCCGATGGTGCCGTTCCAGGGCGCGCCGAGAGGATTGGCGGTCGCGCCCGGCGAGGACTCCGTGAGGCCGTACGCTTCGGTGATGTAGCCTCCGGTGACCTGTTTCCAGCGCTCGGCCACCGCTTTCTGCACGGCCGCGCCGCCGCCCACGACCACCTTCACGGCGGTGAAATCGAGCTCGGCGAATCCCGGTGCATTGAGCAGTCCGTTGAACAGCGTGTTGACGCCCGTCATCACGCTCCACTTCCACTTCCGGAGCTCCTTCACGAATCCCGGAATGTCGCGCGGGTTCGTGATCAGCACGATCAGGCTGCCCCATTTCATGAACGACAGCGTCGAAGTGAGGCAGAAGATGTGATACATCGGCAGCGGCGCGATGACGATCTCCGCGCCTTCGACGAACTTGCCCGAGACCCAGATGCCGGTCTGCTCGAGGTTGGCGAGCATGTTGCGGTGCGTGAGCATCGCGCCCTTCGCGACGCCGGTGGTGCCGCCCGTGTATTGCAGGAAGGCGATGTCCTCGCGCGCGATGGCGACTTCCGCGAACGGCGCTGCCGCGCCGCGTGCGAGCGCTGCGGGAAAATCGACGGCGCCTTCGATGCGCCAGTCGGGCACCATCTTCTTCACGTGCTTGATGACGAAATTGACGATCCAGCGCTTCGGCGCCGGCAGCATGTCCCCGACCTGCGTGGTGACGACGTGAGCGACCGGCGTGCTCGCGAGCACCGCCTGCAGCGTGCTGGCGAAATTCTCCAGGATGACGATCGCCTTGGCGCCGGAGTCTTTCAGCTGGTGCAGGAGCTCGCGCGGCGTGTACATCGGGTTGACGTTGACCACGACCATGCCGGCTTGCAGGATGCCGAACAGGGCGACCGGATACTGCAGCAGGTTGGGCGACATGATCGCGACGCGATCGCCCTTCGCCATGCCGGGCAGTCCTTGCAGATAAGCCGCGAAATCGCGCGAGCATCGAGCGAGCTCGGCGTAGCTCATCGTGCGGCCGAGATTGTGGTACGCGGGCTTGCCGTCGAACTTGACAGCAAGCTTCGCCAGCACATCGGGGATCGACGTGAAAAGATCCGCGTCGATCTCCGCCGGCATGCCCGCCGGATAGCTCTTCAACCAGATCCTGTCGACCATGGTGTTCTCCGTTCGCTATCGTCCCTGTCGCATTGTTTGCGGAAGCGGTATGACCCGCGGACCGGACGGCTGCGCCACAGGCCGCAGTCGCCGTGGCGACTACGTGCCGCCAGCGTGTCCTCCGGACAGTCGCAGTTTGGAAGATCCGCGCGCGGTCGTCGTTGACCAAGGCCAAGCGTCCGCTGTTTTCTCCGGGCATCGTGCGCCGCCACCACGTGAGCAGCGACGATCTGACGCAGGCTCAGCTCGCGTCTATCGGGATCACTTCCGCCGGGGCGGGCGGCGCGGCCGCGCCGCCCGCCCGCGCCAGGATCTTTCGCCGCACGAGGCCGATATGCTCGCGCAGCGTGTACGCCTCGCTGCCGAAGCTGGCCGGCGTGTGAATGTTCTCGGCCGCATGCTCGATGCGGTCGATGTCGCGCAACCACGTCTCCACCGGCAGCGTCCCCTGCCGCGTCACGACATCTCGCTCCAGCAGCGCAAGCTCGCCGTACCATCGGTAAATGCGCGAGCGGACGCGCCAGCGAAGGAACTGCGGCAGGAAGTTGAGCAGCGGGACCAGCACGACGACCAGCGGGATGATGAGGATGATCGCCCGCTCGACGAACGTCGCGAGCCAGAACGGCAGGTAGCGGTACAGGAAGCTTGGTCCGAAGCGCTTGTGCTGGTCGGCGTGGGGCGACACGCGAAGGTCGAGCGGCGCCGTGCCCGGAAACTCGCCCGCGGCTTCGAAATAGCCCTGCCCGGAGTGAATCTCGCGCGCGGCATCGATCAGCATGTTGATGAGCGCAGGGTGGATGTCGTCGCGGGCGGCGAGCATCGCCTCGGTGCCGATCATGTCGACGTCCTTGTCCGGGAGGTTGATGGCGAGGTCGATCGCGCCGGCCGGCAGGGTGAGCTTCGTCAGATACGAAAATCGCCGCTGATACGCTGCGGCGTCGGACAGGTTCATGAACTTGATCGCGGGATCGCGCAGCGCCCGCTGGATCGCGGGCGTCTGCGCGCCCCCGACGAAGAGTGCCGCGTCGACCGCGCCGGACTTCAGCGCGTCGACCGCGTCGTTGCCGCCGATCGCAGCGACTTCCGTGTTGTCGCGCGGCACGCCATCACTCATCAACAGCCCGTTGGCAGCGAGCATCTGGTCGATCAGCGCGCGCGTGCCGCTTCCGGCAACGCCCGCGGCCATCCGCTTGCCGTGCAGCTCGTTGATCTTCGTCAGCGTCGCGGGCCCGCGATAGAAGATCCAGAGCGGCTCGTAATAGAGGCTTGCGAGCATGACGAGCCCGTCGGCCGCGGGCGAGGTCGCGAGGCCCGCCTGCAGCAACGCGACGTCGACGCCCGATTTCGGATCTTCGAGCAATCGAAGGTTCTCCGCGGCGCCGCCGGTCATCCGTTCCTCCACCGTCACGCCTTCGCGGGCCAGCAGCTCGACGTAGCGCCGCGCGTAGCGGTGGTAGACGCCCGACTCGGGACCGGAGGCCATCACGATCCGGCGCGGCGGCCCCGGCTGCACCAGCATGAGCGACGCCCACACGGCGACGGCGACGAGGATCGCGACCAGTGCCGCGAGGCGCAGGCGCTCACGCCGGGACAGCAACGCGAGATCGTCGACCGACATGGCGATCAGACGAATCAGGCCGCTTTCGTCGGCGGCGGAAGGGGGCCGAAGAAAAGCGCGATCAGCTCCTTCCGCCCGATCACGCGCGCCAGTTCGCTGCCGACGCAATACACGACGATCAGCACGCCAAGCAGGATCTGGACCGCCCAGAAGTGCGGCCACACGATCGTCGACAGCAGCTTCTCGTTAGCGGCGGCAAACCCGGGCGCTTCCTTCCAGACGTCGTACAGGTTCTCGAGATAGTGAATGACACCCGCCACCAGCAGATAGACCACGGACTTCCAGCAGACATTCCATATCAGCGGCTTCTCGGGAAAGCGGTTGATGTAAGGCAGCGCGTTGGCGAGCAGCACGGACTTGCCGAGGACCAGCGCCGCGACCGCGATCGAGATCGTCGTCGCCGGCGGGAGTCCTTCGCTCTTGATCATCAGCGACCGAATCAGCGCGACGATATGGAGGATGACGAAGAAGTAGAGGGTCGGCGGGACCATCTCGAGAAGCTCGTGCTTGATCGTGTGGGCAATCTTGCTCATGGCGCTTCACCGTTGATGGATGACGCAGGTCGATGGGTCGGCTGAGGGCGCCGCCGTGATCGATCATCGTCGGGATCACGTCGGCATCGCGACCGCCCCGACCTGGAGTCGATGCCGGCCCCGTTCGTACGACAAGCGTCGGGCCGCCGCGCGCAACCGGCGCGGCGAGCCCAATCGAAATACCTCAGGGCGCGGGCACTACCTGGTAATAGACGCCGTTCGCGCCGTAAGCAGGTTGGAACCAGGTGTTCCCGTTGAGATAGTACGTCGTGCCGTTCTTGTTGATCGACATCGAGCCGGCCGGCAACGCCGCGTAATTGACGCCCATCGAATAGTTTGCCGGAGGTGCGCTGGCCATGGCTGCCCCGGTGGCGACGCCGGCGCCATACGCGGCGCTGGTCGCCGCGGCAGTGTTCGCGCTGCCCGTGGCGACTCCCGCTGCATAGGCGTTCGACGTCGCGGCCGCCGTATTGGCGGACGCCACTGCCGCTCCGGCCGCCATGCCGACGACCGCACCCGCCGCCGCCGCACATCCATAGCAGCCGGACGCATAGTACGGCACCGCGGTCGGGGGATGGTACGGGTAGTAGGCCGCCGGATAGGCGCCCGGCGGGTGGTACACGGCCGTGCCATAAGGCGTGGTATGCACGGCACCCGCTCCGTAAGCGCCGGCCGTGGTGCC
The DNA here is from genome assembly GCA_963846855.1 of uncultured beta proteobacterium. GTDB lineage: Bacteria > Pseudomonadota > Gammaproteobacteria > Burkholderiales > Casimicrobiaceae > CAIWHR01. The sequence goes on along the minus strand of CAWJXK010000008.1, from coordinate 219,304 downwards.
GCCGTACACGTTGGTGTGCTCGGTGCCTCCGCCTTCCGCGTGCGCGGTGCTGCCACCATACGCGTTGGTGTGCTCGGTGCCCTCACCCGCCTCGTGCGTGGAACTGCCGCCGTAGCGATTCTCATGGCTGGTCGAGCCATAGCTGTGCTGCGTGCTGCCGCCGGCGCGATTGGCGGAGGCCCAGCCGAGAGCCGATCCGCTCCAGACGGCGACGGCGCCCGTGAAAAATACGACGGTGACGGTGAAGATCGTTTTCATCGCATGCTCCGATCAGGGTGTCTTCGATTGCGGTTTCGCCGGCGCCGCCTTTGACGGCGTCATCTTGACCAGCGGCTTCATTCCCGGCGGCGCGGCGGTCGGGCTCTTGAACGCGATGCGCTTGGCCGCCCGCGCCTTGTCCGACGTGAACGTTTCCGGCGCGACCGCCGAATCGAGCTTCCAGTTCGAAAGCTCCAGCTCGTGGCGCAGCTGCAGCGGATCGGCGGCGTAGACCGCGCGGACGCGTCGCGGCAGCTTGTCGTCGGCGCCGATCCAGATCTGCAGGAACACGTCCTTGTTCGCCCAGGCCACCATGTCCGTCTTGGTGCCCGCCACCACCGTCGACGGGCCAATGTAGAAGGCGAGGATCGCGCCATCGGTCAGCGCGGCATAGGGATCATCGACCAGCAGGTCGACAAACGGAAAATACAGCGCGGCCGTGTTGTACGCGACCTTCAGCGCTTCCTCGATGGTCGGCGGCGCTTCGGCCACGGCGACGAGATCCTCGGCGGGCGCATAGGCCATCATCGCCTTGCCGTCGTAGTAGAACTCCGACGCAGGGCCGTCGCCGGGCATCAGGATCTTGAGCTTGTCCGGCCGCTGCATCGTCACGTCATAGCGCATCGTGTAGACGATCGGTGGCCCGAGCCTGCTCGGATACTCGTAGGAGACGGTCGCCGTGAACGACATCGCCTTGGCGTTCGCGAGCCTCGTGCTGGTCGCCTTGAGCAGGTCCATCGCCTTCGGCTCCAGCACCATCTTGAATTCCGGTGCGGCCTTCTTCTTCGCCGGCTTGGCCGCGGATTTCGTCGTCGTCGCGGGTGGCGACGCCTTTTTGGCATCCGCAGCCGGTTGCGCCGGTGCGGGCGCCTGCCCTGCGCTGACGGCGGCGAACAGCAGTCCGGCCGCCATCGCCAGCGCTTGCACCAAGAATCTGTTGCACATCATCTTCTTCTCCTGAATCACATGAACCGGGCACTCCTTCGGTGATCCTCACTGACTCGACCTCCGCATGAATCGATGTCGGCGGCGCGGCCCGGATCACGCCGGCGGCCGCCAAGCCCGACAGCATACCCTTGCCGGCACGACATCAGGCGTACGGCGAACTGAACCCGGGACGCGGCGCGTCACCTGCGCACGAAATAGACGTCGAAGCGAAAAGGTCGCGTCCCGCAGGGATCGGTTCGCGACCACCGCCAATTCTGTCATGATGATACTCGGTTCACTTGCGGACGAAGTCGACGCCGAACGTCGTTGTCGTGAGGCCGATAATCGCCAGGCCCCGCGCGAAGGCCTCCGCCGTCGCGCGCTCGTTCCCGCCATGACTCATCGAGGCGATGCCTATTTTGCGATTTGCGGCTTCCTTCGTGCGAAGCCGGCCCAGACCAGCGCCACCGCGACCGCGGCGTGGAGCGCAACGGCCGGCCACAGGAGCACGCCGACAGCGTGCCCGACGAAGCCGAGGTAACCGAGGTAGAGCGCGATCAGCGCGTTGTACATCAACATCGCCCTGACCGCCCGCGAATCGGTGCCCTCCTGTCGCGGCCAAGGGAGGCAGGCGAGACCGAGCGCGAGCAGCGCGATGCCGAAACATCGCCCGGCCGCGATGCCCGCCCCCGCCAATGGCATACCGATCAGCAACGCGACGATGAGCGTCGGATCGGCCATCAGCACGAGCGCCGTAGCGATTTCGGCGATCGCCGTGAACGCGAGGATCTTCCGCAAGCTGCCTTGGTTCGTTTCGCTCATCACCGGTATCCGTCTCGCCACCGCCCGTAACTGCTCATTTCGCTGGGAGGAAAACGGCGGCGCCACACGAGGTGACGCCGCTGTCGTTGGCGTCCGCGTCAGTTGTTCACGTTCGCCAGCGCCTTTGCCTTTTTCGCGCTGATCCTCGGCCGTCATCTGCTCCGGCCCCAGATTGTAGGTCAGCTTGTTGATCTCGCCGGTGAACCGGAACGGCAGCTTGTAGCTGTCGTCCACGGCGTGCGCGTGTCGACCCCGACGTCGAAGCGTCTCGTCGATGGCCATCAGTAAACGGAATCGTGTGCGTCGATCTTCTTGCGGGACAACTCCTTGCCATCGACCGTGAGCACGCCGGTGCCGCCCTTGCCGGGACCCGGGGCCGTCGTACTTGAAGTCGAACACGATCGTGTGCTTGCCCGGCTTGAGCGCCGCGCCCAGCCAGTCGGCGCCTCCGACGCCGCCTTCCCAGCGGTAGCGCTTCAGATCGAGGAAGTTGTAGACGAAGACCGGCTTGCCCTTGAGCAGGTAGAGGCCGTAGCCGCCGAAGCGGCCGCCCAGCGTCGCGATCATGCCCTCCGCGCCCCCCTTGGGAACCGTCGACCTCGGCGGTGATCGTGTAGTCCCGGTCCAAGATGCTGGGAGCATTGCCGACGGGGATGCCGGGATTCTCGCCCGATGTAGGTGAACACAGTTCGCCCGGCGATCGCGCTCGGCCGCGGCGTGAGCAGGCGCGCGAAGACCGGAGTTATCCAGCGGCAACACGTTGTATTTCGCCGCTTCCGTCAGGAACAACGCCTGCATTTCCTTGAGCTTGTCCGGATTCTTCGCGGCGAGGTCGTTGTTTTGCGAGTAGTCTTCGGTGATGTTGTAGAGTTCCCACTTGTAGCGCGTTCGACGTCGGGCAGCTTGCCCGTTGCCAGGAGCCCACGGCGCGCGCGGCGGCGTCGTGTTCGGCATACCAGCCGTCGTGGTAGATCGCCGCGGTTGCCGACCATCTCGAAATACTGCGTGTCGCGCTTCGACGGCGCGTTGGCATTCGCCTTGTCGAACGTGTAGACCATGCTCACGCCCTCGATCGGCCTTTGCGTGATGCCGTCGACCGTCGTCCGGCGCCTGGATGCCCGTGGCTTCGAGGATCGTCGGCACGATGTCGATCATATGGTGGAACTGGGTGCGGATGCCGCCGATGTCCTTGATGTGGCCGGGCCAGGAGATGGCCATGCCCTGCCGCGTGCCGCCGAAGTGCGAGGCCACCTGCTTGGTCCACTTGAACGGCGTATCGAACGCCCACGCCCACGCCACCGACATATGCGGGTAGGTCTTGTCGCGAGCCCCAGTCTTCGTAATGCAGTAGTTGCACGGCCTCGGGGAGCGTCCAGAATGCCGTTGTAGGCGGTCATCTGGTTGAACGTGCCCGTCGAGCGTGCCCTCGGCGCTGGTGCCGTTGTCGCCGCGATGTAGATGATCAGCGTGTTGTCGAGCTTGCCCATGTCCTCGACCGCCTGGATGACCCGGCCGATCTCGTGGTCGGTGTAGGCCGCGTAGGCGGCAAAGACCTCCGCCTGCGCGCATAGAGTTTCTTCTGCACGCAACGAAAGCGAGTCCCACCTCGGCAGCTTGCCGATCGCCGCCATCCGGCCACGGCGTGAGTTGGGTATTCTGCCGGGATCACGCCGAGCCGCTTCTGGTTGGCGAAGATCTGCTCGCGCAGCTTTTCATAGCCCATGTCGAACTTGCCCTTGAACTTGTCGATCCACTCCTTGGTCGGCTGGTGCGGCGAGTGGGTGCCGCCGGGCACGTAATAGATGAAGAACGGCTTGTCGGGGGCGGCCGCATTCAGACTGCGCATGTACTTGATGGCCTCGTCCGCCATGTCGGTGGTGAGGTTGTAGCCCGGCTTGCCGATCCATGGGAAAATCTGGCGTATGGTCGCGGAACAGGTAGGGCGTCCACTGGTCGGTTTCGCCGCCCATGAAGCCGTAGAAATACTGGAAGCCCATGCCCGACGGCCATTGGTCGAAAGGCCCCGCCGCGCTGTACTGGAAGGCCGGGCGTGTTGTGGTTCTTGCCGAACCACGAGGTGGCGTAGCCGTTGTCCCTGAGGATCGTGCCGATCGTCGCGTTGTCCGGACCGATGATGGAATCGTAGCCGGGGTAGCCGGTGGACAATTCGGCGATCACGCCGAAACCCACCGAGTGGTGGTTGCGGCCGGTGATCAGCGCCGCCCGCGTCGGCGAGCACAGAGCGGTGGAATGGAACTGCGTGTAGCGCAATCCGGCCTTCGCGACGCGGTCCATCGCCGGCGTCGGGATGACGCCGCCGAAGGTGCCCGACACGCCGTAACCCTGGTCGTCGGTCATGATCAGCAGGACGTTCGGCGCGCCCTTGGGCGGCACGACGCGCGGCGGCCACCAGGGCTTCGAATCCTTGGCGCTCCTCCTTGATGACACCGCCGAACTTCGGCGGCGGCGGCGGCAGTTGCGTTTCCGTCGGTGATCGTGGTCGTTGCGTCAGGCGAGCCCAGCACCCCGGTGACCTGTTGCGCCGCAGCCGGCGCGATCGCCAGCACCGCGGCAATCAGAAACGCCGACGCTGTGAGCGACCGGATGTAATTTTTTGCACTGCGGTCTCATTCCGACTCTCCTTACCGAGCAGACTCACACCAAGCGCCCGGCCTCGCCCGAGAGATCCCAGCACCCAGCTTCGATACCGTTTGTGACGCGACGATTGCAATCGCGGCGCTCTTGTCTCAGGGAACCATCCCGCACTCGAACATCTTGTTGACGACGGGCCCTGCGATCTGATTGATGAACGCCTGGCGTGCTTGCGGATCGTTGCGCAGAAACTGGACCGCCTTTTGTTCCTCCGGTGACTTGGGCTGGCCCTTCTGCGCCCAAAGCTGCTCGCAGGACGCGGTCTGGTACTTGGTGATGACCTTGTTGGCCACCATGTCCAGGATCCGTCCCTGGCCGATCGCAAGGCCAGCGGCAACCAATCCGCATGCCGCCACGAGAACTACGATTCGCTTGTTCATGTGCTGCTCCTCATCGCCAACGAGTTGAAGGGAAATCCGAGGCCGACCACCATGCCCGGGCATGTGTGCGCTCTCGAGTCCAGGTTTCACGTCATCCCGGGCAGCCTGTTGTCGCTGATGACGCTTCCACCGCGCCGCTGGCGAGCGGCGCTTTGGAAAGCGCGTAGATTGCACCGCGATGTCTGCCGCGTCCAGCAGATTTTCGATTCCCGCCTCCAATGCCGTGCGAGAATCCCGCCATCACCCCGAGGGAGGCGGGCCTTGCGCTACGAGCTCTTCTATTGGCCGTCGATCCAGGGTCGAGGCGAATTCGTGCGGCTTGCGCTAGAGGAGGCCGGCGCGGTTTACGTCGACGTCGCCCGCACCAAGGGTGGCGAGGCACCGGATGCTGGCGCTGATGGACGATGTCGCGCAGGCGTGCCCGCCGTTCGCGCCGCCGTTCCTGAAGGCCGGAAGGCGCCTGATCGCGCAGACGGCCAACATCCTGCTGTTCCTCGGAGACCGGCACGGCCTTGCACCAAGAGCGGACGCGGGCCGCCTCTGGACGCACCAGCTCCAGCTGACGCTCGCCGATCTCGTCGTCGAGGCGCACGACACGCACCATCCGATCGCATCCGGCCTGTATTACGAGGACCAGCGGCGCGAGGCGAAATTGCGTTCCGCGGATTTCATCGCCCACCGCATTCCGAAATTCCTCGGGTATTTCGAGCGGGTGCTGGCCGGCAACCCCGCCGGACCCGCCCATCTCGTCGGCGGCCGCCTCACCTATGCGGACCTGTCGCTCTTCCAGGTGGTCGCGGGCCTGCAATACGCATTCCCGAAGGCGATGGCGCGCATCGGGCGGCGGCATCCGAAGGTGATGGCGCTGCACGCGCGCGTCGCGGCGCGTCCGCGGATCGCCGCATATCTCGCGTCGCCCCGCCGGATTCCGTTCAACGAGCAGGGCATCTTCCGGCACTATGGCGAGCTCGACCGTTAGGCGGCACCGCAGGTGCGGCGAGACGCGCCGCGCCGCGCGGCGGTCGACCGGGAACGTTGCGGCGGCGCCGCCGCTCCAACGGTGGTCCGGCCGCAGCAATCAACCGAATCCGCGCCACGTCCGATGCGAAACATGAACCGCCCCATTGCCCAGCACGATCTGCAGATCAATGGCGCCAACCGGCCATTCTTCTACCGGTCCGACAGCGCCGCGGATCGCGGCGTCATCGAGCAGATCTTCCAGAACGGCGACTACCGGATTTCGAATTTTTCGCTGAGCGATTCGCTGCTGCGCCTCTATCTGTCGGTGATCGCCTCCGGGAGGACGCCGCTCATCGTCGACGCCGGCGCGAACATCGGAGCGAGCGTCGTCTATTTCGCCGGGATATTCCCCAAGTCCCGGATATTGGCCATCGAGCCCGAGAAGAACAATTGCGCGCTGCTCAGGAAGAACTGCGCGGGATTGAACTTCGAGCTGCTGGAGGGCGGCGTGGGCTCCGCCGCCGGCAATCAATACCTCAACGACCCGGGAAAGGGCGACTGGAGCTTCCGGCTGGACACCCATGGCGAATACCTGGTGCCGGTCTTCGCGGCCGCCTCCATCGTCGCCGATGCGATCGCGCGGGGAATGGCGCCATTCATCTTCAAGATCGACATCGAAGGCGGCGAGGACGAACTGTTCCGGGGAGACACGTCGTGGGTGCGCGCGTTTCCGCTCCTCATCATCGAATTGCACGACTGGCGGTTTCCCGGAACCGCCAACTCGAGAAATTTCCTGCGCGCGATCTCGTCCTACAATTTCGACTTCGTCTTCCGCGGCGAGAACGCCTTCTGCTTCAACAATGAGCTGCTGAGCGCCGTGGCGACGTGACCGCGGGCCAACCGGCGCCAGCGCCGAGCTATTGCACGAGCGGCGTGTCGGCGGCCTCGAGATCAACGCCCTGGAGAATCGCCTCGCCGGCCTGCAAACGCAGGTACTGGCGCAATGCCGTGACGTAGGAAAGCTGGCGCAGCGACATCGCGACGGCGCCGCGCACGGCATCAAACGATTGCGCGACGCCCGGCTCGCGCTCCAGCACCTCGACCACGTGCAATCCGAACCGGCTGTGCACGAGCCGCGGCAGAACGCCTACCTCGGCGCGGCCGAAGAGCTCGCGCGCGAATTCCGGCGCGCAATCCGCGGCGACGAGCGTGCCGAGGTCGCCGCCCCCAGCACCGCTGGGACAGTTGGACAATTCGCGGGCGGCTGCGGCAAAGCGATCGCCGGTCGTGCCGTCGTGGCAGCGCACGTCGAGCAGCGTCGTTTCCGCCCGCTTGCGCAGCGCGACGACGTCCACGCCCGGCGTGACGGCGAATAGAATGTGCCGCGCGCGGATGCGCTCGCCGGTCCGATAGGTTGCTTCGTGCGCGGCAAAATGCCTCCGGCAGGCATCCTCCGACGGCTCCGGGACCCTCAATGACCGTTCCAGCAGCACCTCGATCGCGCGGGCCGCGGCCTCGCTGATCACGCCGTCCGCCGACGACGCGTCATCCGCCGCGAGGAGCTCGGCGCGCTGCGCGGCCTGGCGAAGGAGCTCGGTGCACGCGCGCTGGCGCAACTCATCCGGGGAAAGCGCTTCGCCGGGAGCATGCAACGCGATGCCATTGACGCTGGCGACGTCGCCGTCGGCCATCGCGGGCGCGGTTGGCTTCCTCATTCAGTCGGCCGCGGGCCGGCTCGGGAAGTTGCGGCCGGCCGGAACATTCAGACGCCGGCTGCGCACCACCTGATACGGACGCACGAGGTAACCCAACGATGCGAAGCCGCTCCACACGTGCACCAGGCGACTGAACGGAAAGAGCAGGAAGATCGTCATTCCGAGAAGCATGTGCACCTTGAAGGGCCACGCCACTGCCACCAGCGTGTCGGCATCGGGATGCAGCGTGGCGATACCCTGCAGATAGCTCGCCAGGGTCAGCATCGTGCCGGCGTCGTGCCGATGCTCCCACGACAGCGGCAGCGTGATGAGGCCAAGGCAGAGCTGGACCCAGAGGATCACCAGGATCGCGAGGTCCGTGCGGTGGCTGGTCAGCCGGATGCGCGGGTCGAAGATGCGCCGGTGCAGCAGCAGCGTCAGTCCGACGAAGCATACCGAGCCGGCCACGCCGCCGGCGACGACCGCCAGCAATTGCTTCTGCGGAGCGCTGATGAACGGCTCGTACATCCAGTGCGGCGTGAGCTGCCCGAACAGGTGCCCGAAGAACAGGAAGATGATGCCGGCATGGAACAGGTTGCTGCCCCAGCGCAGCGTTCCGGTGCGCAGCATCTGCGACGAATCGCTCTTCCAGGTGTATTGGTCGCGGTCGAAGCGCGCCAGGCTGCCCATGAAGAAGAAGGCGAGACAGATGTACGGATAGACGACGAACGCGAGGTTGTTGAGGTAGGTGCTCATGGTTGGACGACCCCCACGCTTGCGGCTGGCGCCGCTACGCTGCCCCCGGAGGGGGCGCTGTTCGCACCTTGGGACTGCCCGGCGGTGCTCACTGCTCCCGGTAGCGACGTCCTGCGCATCATCTGGATCGGTTGCGGATCGCCCGGCCGCGCTTGGCCCTTGGTCGAGCAGCCGCCGAACACCGGCGGCTCGGCCCACGACTCGTCCAGCGTCTCCTCGGCTTCCGGCGCGACGGGCTGCGCCTTTTCGCCCGCGAGTTCCAGCAAAGCGCCCAGCACGCTCGCGTACGCGCTCTCGCGTTTCTGCAGCGCGCCGAATATTGCGCTGAGGATGTGGGCCATTTCACCCAGGAACGCCTTCGCCTCGCGCGGCGGCTGCGTGGAGGTGAACTCGAGCACTGCCGGCAGATAATCAGGCAGCTCGCCGGGCGCCAGCAGCAATCCCGCCTTCTCATAGGTCTTGCCGAGGTCGATCATCGCCGGCCCGCGGTCGCGCGAGTCGCCGTGCACGTGCTCGAACAGATGCAGCGACGTTCCGCGGCCGCGATCGAAGAGCTGCACATACTCGGCTTCGCCGTCGAGCGGATCCGCCCGCTGCAGCTTGCCGATCAACGCGTCGAGCTCTCCGAGACGCTCGGGCGGCAGCGCCCGCTCCCGGTGCAGGATTTCGCTCATCTCGACGAGATGGCGGCGCATCGCGGCGTCGGGGTACGAGAGCAGCGCGGCCAGCACGCGCACCGTTCCCGGAGCGGCGGCGGGTTTGGCGAGAATGCTCATATAGGTACCCCCACGCTTGCGGCTGGCGCCGCTGCGCAATTCGCTGCCTCCTTGCCATCGACCGGCAAGTGCGACGACTGCGCGTCGGCAGCCGTCCACACTCGCGGACGCGCGCTTCGCGCCTGGGCTTCGCCCCGCTCGTGTAGACGTCCTTGGGACGGCCCGGCGGCGCTCATACCACCGCCTTGATCGGAATCGTGCGCTTCTTCTCGCTGCCGAAGAGGCTCGTCTCGCTGATGCCTTCGGAGCATCCGTTGCCGAACGAGAACCCGCAGCCGCCGCGCACGTTGAACGCGTTCTCCGCGTATTCGCGATGCGTCGTCGGGATGACGAACCGGTCCTCGTAGTTGGCGATCGCCATGATCTGGTACATATCCTCGACCTCCGCCTGCGCGAGGTTCACCTGCTTCAGCGCGGCGAAGTTGGCCTCCCCGTCGACATGCTTTGCGCGCTGGTAGGCCCGCATCGCGAGCATGCGCTCGAGCGCGCGCACGACCGGCGCGGTATCACCGGCGGTCAGCAGGTTGGCGAGGTATTTGACCGGAATGCGCAGCTGATTGACGTCCGGAATTTCACCATTGATGCCCACGTTCCCCGCATTGGCGGCAGCGGTGATCGGTGAGAGCGGCGGCACGTACCAGACCATCGGCAGCGTCCGGTACTCCGGATGCAGCGGCAACGCCACCTTCCAGTCCACGGCCATCTTGTAGACGGGGCTGCGTCGCGCGGCCTCCATCCAGTTGTCGGGAATGCCATCCACGCGTGCCTGTGCGATCACCGCCGGATCGTTCGGGTCGAGGAAGATGTCGAGCTGCGCCTGGTAGAGGTCGCGGTCCTTTTCGACACTCGCCGCCTCGGCGATGCGGTCGGCGTCGTACAGCAGCACGCCCAGATAGCGGATGCGGCCGACGCACGTCTCCGAACACACGGTCGGCTGACCCGCCTCGATGCGCGGATAGCAGAAGATGCACTTCTCGGCCTTGCCGCTCTTCCAGTTGTAGTAGATCTTCTTGTACGGACAGCCGCTGACGCACATCCGCCAGCCGCGGCACTTGTCCTGGTCGATCAGCACGATGCCGTCCTCCTCGCGCTTGTAGATCGACCCCGAGGGGCAGCTCGCGACGCACGACGGATTGAGGCAGTGCTCGCACAGACGCGGCAGGTACATCATGAAGGTGTTCTCGAACTGGCCGTAGATGTCCTTCTGGATGTCGTCGAAATTGCGGTCCTTCGAGCGAGCCGAGAATTCACCGCCGAGGATCTCCTCCCAGTTCGGGCCCCAGACGATCTTGTCCATCTGCATGCCGGTGATGAGGCTGCGCGGCCGCGCGGTCGGCGCCGCCTTCATCTCGGGCGCCGACTGCAGGTGGTCGTAGTCGAACGTGAACGGCTCGTAGTAGTCGTCGATCTCCGGCAGGCTGGGATTGGCGAAGATGCGCATCAGGAGCTTCCACCGCGCGCCCTGACGCGGTTCGATGCCGCCATTCGCCTTGCGGATCCACCCGCCGTTCCACTTGTCCTGGTTCTCCCACTCCTTGGGGTAGCCGATGCCGGGCTTGGTCTCGACGTTGTTGAACCACGCGTATTCCATGCCGGGACGACTCGTCCACACGTTCTTGCACGTGACCGAGCAGGTGTGGCAGCCGATGCACTTGTCGAGATTCAGGACCATGCCGATCTGGGCGCGGATCTTCATACGGCCTCCCGCCGAGCCGCCTCAAGGGAGGCCTGGTCTTGCAGACCGCGCTGCTGCGAGACGCAGCAGCTCTTCGTGCCGTCCAAGCCTGCGCAGGCAGGCTTGGAGCCGCGGCCCTCAGCCCCCTCGGGGGGCAGCGAACGAATGTGAGCGTGGGGGTCCACCATTCCCCGCCGAGCCGCCTCAAGGGAGGCCTGCGCCTCCCCGGGGAGCAGCGAACGAGTGTGAGCGTGGGGGCTCATAGGCTTTCCCCTTGCGCCTGAGTCGGACGGATGAGGTCCTGGCCCACCGGGGTATCGAGCCAGTCGACCTTGGCCATCTTGCGCACGACCACGAACTCGTCGCGGTTGGTGCCGATCGTCCCGTAGTAGTTGAAGCCGTAGGCGAACTGAGCGTAGCCGCCGATCATGTGCGTCGGCTTCAGCACGATGCGCGTCACCGAGTTGTGGATGCCGCCGCGCGCGCCGGTGATCTCCGAGCCGGGCGTGTTCACGATCTTTTCCTGCGCGTGGTACATCATCACCATGCCGGCAGGAACGCGCTGGCTCACCACCGCGCGCGCCGCGATCGCGCCGTTGATGTTGAAGAGCTCGATCCAGTCGTTGTCGACGATGCCGGCCCGCTTCGCGTCGTCCTCGCTGATCCACACGCATGGCCCGCCGCGGCTCAACGTGAGCATGATCAGGTTGTCGGTGTAGGTCGAGTGGATCCCCCACTTCTGGTGCGGCGTGATGAAGTTCAGCAGGATCTCGGGGTTGCCGTTGCCTTTCAGGTTGTGAATGCCGGCGGTCGTCTTGAGGTCGACCGGCGGCCGGTAGGTGGAGAACCCTTCCCCGAACGCGATCATCCACGGATGGTCCATGTAGAACTGCTGGCGCCCGGTCAGCGTCCGCCACGGAATCAGCTCGTGGACGTTGGTGTAGCCGGCGTTGTACGACACCGTCTCGCTCTCGATGCCGCTCCAGGTGGGCGAGCTGATGATCTTGCGCGGCTGCGCCTGCACGTCGCGGAAACGGATCTTCTCATCCTCGCGATAGAGCGCGAGGTGCGCGTGCTCGCGGCCGGTGATCTTGGAAAGCGCTTCCCATGCCTTGACCGCCACGTGGCCGTTGGTCTCGGGCGCGAGCTGCAGGATCACCTCGCAGGCGTCGATGTCGGACTCGATGCGTGGCATGCCGCGCGTCGCGCCTTCGGCGATCGACCACGCCGTTGAGCTCGCCCAGCTGCTTCACCTCGGTCTGCGTGTTCCAGCCGATGCCCTTGCCGCCGTTGCCGACCTTGCCCATCAGCGGTCCCAGCGCCGTGAAGCGCTTGTGGACGTTCGGATAGTCGCGCTCGACCACCGCGATCTGCGGCGCCGTCTTACCGGGAATGAGGTCGATCTCGCCGCGCTTCCACTCCTTGACGTCGAAGGGCTGCGCGAGCTCGCCCGGGCTGTCGTGCATCAGCGGAGTGAGGACGACTTCGCGTTCGACGCCCAGATGTCCCACGCAGACTTCGCTGAATTTCTTCGCAAAGCCCTTGTAGATCTCCCAATCGCTGCGCGACTGCCACGCCGGGTCCACCGCCGTCGACAGCGGATGGATGAACGGATGCATGTCGCTGGTGTTGAGGTCGTTTTTCTCGTACCACGTCGCCGTGGGCAGCACGATGTCCGAGTACAGGCACGTCGTGCTCATCCGGAAGTCGAGCGTCACGAGGAGATCGAGCTTGCCCTCGGGCGCTTTCTCGTGCCAGACGACTTCCTCGGGCTTGGCCTCCTCCGCGCCCAAGTCTTTCCCCTGCACCCCGTTGCTCGTGCCGAGCAGGTGCTTGAGGAAGTACTCGTGGCCCTTGCCGCTCGATCCCAGCAGATTCGACCGCCACACGAACAGGTTGCGCGGCCAGTTGTTCGGATGATCGGGGTCCTCGCAGCTCATCGCGAGCGTCCCGTCCTTCAGGCCCTTGACGACGTATGCCTTCGGGTCGACGCCTGCCGCCTCCGCATCGCGCACGACCTGCAGCGGGTTCGTCCTGAGCTGCGGCGCGGACGGCAGCCAGCCCATCCGCTCGGCGCGCACGTTGTAGTCGATCATGCTGCCGCCGTAGAGCTTCTTGTCCGCGAGCGGCGAGATCACCTCGCCCATCGTGAGCTTCTCGTAGCGCCACTGGTCCGTATGCGCGTAGAAGAAACTCGTGCTGTTCTGCTGACGGGGCGGGCGGATCCAGTCGAGCGCGAACGCGAGCGCGGTCCAGCCCGTCTGCGGCCGCAGCTTTTCCTGCCCGACGTAGTGCGCCCAGCCGCCGCCGCTCTTGCCGATGCAGCCGCACAGCATCAGCATGTTGATGATGCCGCGGTAGTTCATGTCGGAGTGGTACCAATGATTCATCGCGGCGCCGATGATCACCATCGAGCGGCCCTGCGTCTTGTGCGCGTTCTCGGCGAACTGGCGCGCGACCGTGATCACCTGCGCGCGCGGCGTGCCGGTGATGCGCTCCTGCCAGGCCGGCGTGTACGGCGTGTCGTCGTCGAAGCTCTGTGCCGCGAGCTCCCCCGGCAGCCCGCGCGCGATGCCGTAGTTCGCGACCTGCAGGTCGAATACCGTGGCGACCAGCGCCTCGCGTTTTTCGCCTTCCCTGCCGAGCGATATGCGCTGGACGGGCACCGTGCGCACCAGCACATCCGCGCTGTCGCCCTTGAGCGTGCTGTTCGGGAAATGCTCGCTCGCGATGCCGCCGAAGTACGGGAAGCCGACTTTCGCCGTTTCTCCGCTCGCGCCGCCGCCCTCCTGCACCGAAAGCTTGAGCTTCACCTCGTGACCGTGGCTCGCCTCCTTCGCTTCGAGGTTCCATTGCCCCTGGTCGGCACGGCCATCGGCGCCCCAGCGGAAACCGATCGCGCCGTTGGGCAGCACGACCTTGCCTGCCTCGTCGAAGGCGACGGTCTTCCACTCCGGATTGTTGGCCTGGCCGAGCGCGCCGTCGAAGTCCGACGCGCGCACGTAGCGGTCGGGCACCAGGACTTTCTGGCCGGACGGCAGCGTTTGCTCCTTCAGCATCACCAGCATCGGCATGTCGGTGTAGCGGCGGACGTAGTCGTCGAAGTACGCGCTGCGTTCCTTGCCCTCGCCCGGAAAGTAGAACTCCTTCAGGATCACGTGGCCCATTGCCATCGCCACGGCGGCGTCTGTGCCCTGCTTCGGATGCATCCAGATGTCGGCCAGCTTGGCGACCTCGGAGTAGTCAGGCGTCACCGCGACCGTTTTGGTCCCTTTGTAGCGGACCTCGGTGAAGAAGTGCGCGTCGGGCGTGCGGGTCTGCGGCACGTTGCTGCCCCACGCGATGATGAAGCTGGAGTTGTACCAGTCGGCCGACTCCGGCACGTCAGTCTGCTCGCCCCAGATCTGCGGGCTCGACGGCGGCAGGTCGCAGTACCAGTCGTAGAAGCTCATGCACACGCCGCCGATCAGGCTCAGGTACCGGCTGCCGGCGGCGTAGCTCACCATCGACATCGCCGGGATCGGCGAGAAGCCGATGACGCGGTCTGGCCCGTACTTCTTGATCGTGTAGACGTTGGCTGCGGCGACGATCTCGTTGACCTCGTCCCAGCTCGAGCGCACGAAGCCGCCAAGGCCCCGGATCTTCTGGTAATCGCGGCGCTTCTCGTCGGACTCGACGATCGAGGCCCAGGCAGCCACCGGATCCTGCGCGAGCCGCGCCGCACGCCAATGCTTGAGCAGGCGGCCGCGCACCATCGGATATTTGACGCGGTTGGCGCTGTACAGGTACCAGCTGTACGACGCGCCGCGCGCGCAGCCGCGCGGCTCGTGGTTGGGCATGTCGAAGCGCGTGCGCGGGTAGTCGGTCTGCTGCGTTTCCCATGTGACGATGCCGCCTTTCACGTAGATCTTCCATGAGCAGGAGCCCGTGCAATTCACGCCATGCGTCGAGCGCACGATCTTGTCGTGCGCCCAGCGGTTGCGGTACGCGTCCTCCCACGTGCGGTCTTCCCCGGTGGTCACCCCGTGGTCGCCGGAGAACGGCTCCTTCGGGTTGGAGAAATAGTTGAGACGGTCGAGGAAATGGCTCATTGCGGGTCTCCGCGAAGATCGCGTCGCAGGCTGGGAACGGGGATCACGGGTTCTTCACATAGGCGTTGCGGCGCAGGTAGAACCACCAGTTCAGGATCAGGCATAGCGCGTAGAACACAGCGAAGCCGTACATCGCCGCCTGCGGCGTGCCGGCCCTGATCTGCTCGCCGATCACGACCGGCGCGGCGAAGGCGCCGTAGGCAGCGACGGCGGATGTCCAGCCCAGCACTGGACCGGCCTGCTGGCGGTCGAAGATGGTACCGATGCTCCGGAACGTCGAACCGTTGCCGATGCCGCTGGCGGCAAACAGCACCACGAAGAGCAGCATGAATGGCACAAAATACTGCTCTGGGGTGGCCGACTGATAGGCCTGCATCATCACGTAGCCCACGGACACGGAGGCCAGCACCATGGCCGCCGAGACCCACTGCGTGACGATCGAGCCTCCGACCTTGTCCGCTATCCAACCGCCCACCGGGCGAATGAGCGCACCGACGAAGGGGCCGATCCAGGCGTAGGCCAACACCGCGGGCCCGTTCGGATTGCTCGCCGTGTGCTGCATCACGCCGGCGGCATCGGGCACGTGGCTGACACCGAAGATCACCTTCATCGATAGCGGCAGCGCCATCGAAAACCCGATGAACGAGCCGAAGGTGACGATGTACAGAATGGTCATCGCCCACGTGTGCTTATTGCGGAAGATCTCGAACTGCTTGGCCACGCCTTCCTTCATCGGGCCGAAGGCGGCGAGCTTCATCACCAGCAGCGCGAGGGTGATATCGAGCGGAATGGCCACCCACATGTTGAGCAAGCCCCTCCCCGTGGGCGCCGGTAGGTACAGGTAGAGCATGAGGATCGACGGCACGAAGGCCAGCGTGTAGAGGTAGGTGATCTTGGCGAAGGCGACGATTGGATTGCCGGTGTCCGGCGAGATCGTCTTCAGGTTGTTCATCCCGAACCAGCACAGGATCGACAGCGGCACCAGCGACAGCACCCACGCGAAGCCGGCGTTCTGAATCCAGGTCGGCGTACCCGCATGGATCTTGCCGAAGATCCAGCCGCTGTCCTTGATCAGGGTCTCCGGCGCGCCGCCCAATGCGCCGAAGAGGCCCACGGTCATCACCAGCGGGATGACGATCTGCATCGTCGTCACGCCGAAGTTGCCGAGGCCCGCGTTCAGGCCCAGCCCGGTGCCCTGCAGCCGCTTGGGGAAGAAGGTGCTGATGTTCGACATCGAGCTCGCGAAGTTGCCACCGCCGACACCCGACCACAGCGCCATCAGTTGGAACGCCCACAGCGGCCAGTCCTTGTGCTGCAACACGATGCCGGTGCCGATGGCCGGCGCCAGCAGCATCGCAGTGGTCAGGAAGATCGTGTTGCGCCCACCGGCCAGGCGGATGAAGAACGACGCCGGAATACGCATCGTCGCACCGGCAATCCCCGCGATAGCGGTCAACGTGAAGAGCTCGGCCTGGGTGAACGGAAAGCCCAGGTTCAGCATCTGGACGGTGATGATGCCCCACATGCCCCATACGGCAAAGCCACACAGCAGTGCGGGGATCGATATCCATAGGTTTCGGTAGGCGATCCGCTTGCCGGTAGTCTCCCAGAACTCGCTGTCCTCGGGGCGCCAGTCGGCGACGTCGGCGCCGCTGCTTGCCTTGGGCGCGATGTCCGCGGCCGCATTGGTGGTGGCGTTCATGGTGTGTCCCTGTTCTGATGCGACCGTGATCGGACGGCGGAAAGCACCGGCGTCAGTCACCGGTACTCGCTGCCTCACTCACCTCAAAAAAAGAGGCTATGCCATCCATGCAGGGCAGCATTGATTCACGTCAAGGGCGGCATCCGGCCGACAAATCCATCGGGCCGCCATGGCGAGTACTGTGCTGAAACGGCGGTTGGCCGAACCGAGATCGTCGCGTTGGACCGTGATCGACACGGAGCGGAGATTCGGCACGCCGCAAGACCCGTTGCTCAGTTGTCGCAACGGCGGCGATGAATCCCCTGCCCGCATCAGGGAGCGGCCTGAGGCCGCTGGCCATAGGCATATGCAGACAGGCAATCGTCGCAAACAATACCTGGAGCGAATCGCGGCCGCGTCGGGCAGGTGAATTCGGAACGCACTGACGTTCGAAGCTCGCGATCGATTCGCGGTCAAGCCGATGCGTCGGAGTGGCGAACACCGTCAGCCGCGCCAGGTTGCCCCTGCGTCCCGGCTCGCGGATCTCGCACGGGCTTACTTGACGGGGGTCAATGCGGTCTTTCCGCGCTGGGGTTTGAATGACGCCGGTGACTGCGCCGTACGCGTGACGAGTGGGGGAAAACGTGACGACATCTACCGTGGGCAAGCCCGGGCTCAGCCGCGAGCAGATCGCAGCACTGTCGATGAGCACGCTCGCCTTCGCGGTGAACTTCGCCGTGTGGGTGATGTTCTCGGTCATCGGGATCAAGATCAAGACGGAGCTCAGCCTCAACGAGACCGAGTTCGGCCTGCTGGTCGCGACTCCCATCCTGACGGGCTCGCTGGTGCGCCTGCCGCTGGGCATCCTGACCGACCGGTTCGGCGGCAGGATCGTGTACTTCCTGCAGATGCTCGCCGTCGTGATCCCCACCTGGATGCTGTCCTACGCGACCGAGTACTGGCAGTACCTTGCGCTGGGCCTGTTCATCGGGGTCGCCGGCGGCTCGTTCGCGGTGGGCATCGCCTACACCTCGGCGTGGTTCAGCAGGGAGCGCCAGGGCACGGCCATGGGCATCTTCGGCGCCGGCAATGCGGGCTCCGCGATCACCATGTTCGTCGCTCCGTTGATCATCGCGGCGTCGGCCACGGCCTCGTGGCGGATGGTGCCGAGAGTCTATTCCGTCTCCATGCTGGTGATGGCCATCCTGTTCTGGTTCCTGACCACGGAGGATCCGTTGCACCGCAAGGACGCGGCCGCCCGCCATCGCCTGTCCCCTGGGCGAACAGTTGAAGCCCCTCCTCGATCTGCGGGTGTGGCGGTTCGGCCTGTCCTATTACTTCGTCTTCGGCGGCTTCGTCGCGCTGGCGCTCTGGCTGCCGAAGTACTACGTCGGCCAGTACGGGCTGCCGCTCGCCACGGCGGCGTTCCTGTCAATCCTGTTCAACCTGCCGTCGGGGGCCATCCGCGCACTGGGCGGATGGGCATCCGACAAGTGGGGCGGAACACGGTCACCTGGTGGGTGATGTGGGTGAGCCTCGCCTGCCTGTTCCTGCTGAGCTACCCGCCGACCACGATGATCGTGCACGCGATCAAGGGCGACGTCGCCGTCGACATCGGCGTGGGCATCACGCTGTTCACGGTGCTGATCTTCATCGTCGGCCTGGCGCAGGGCTTCGGCAAGGCCAGTGTCTACCGCAGTCTGGCGGACCACTATCCGGGCAGCATGGGCGTGGTCGGCGGCCTCGTCGGCGTCATCGGCGGCCTGGGCGGGTTCACGCTGCCGATCATGTTCGGCATCGCCGCCGACGTGATCGGGGTGCGCAGCAGCTGCTTCATGCTGATGACCCTTGTGATCATCGTCACCATGATCTGGATGTGGGTGGCCGAGAGGAACGAGCGCGAGGGCATCCTCGAGGGACACGCCGCGACGCGGGATGCGCTCGCGGGCGCAGGGCTCATCGAGCGGACGCGTCCGCGCCGCCATGTGCTCGTCGACTGGCGGCCGGACGACGAAGGCTTCTGGGCGACGACGGGCCGGCGCATCGCCACCCGCAACCTGCTGGTGTCGATGCCCGCGCTGCTGCTCGCGTTCGCGGTCTGGGTGGTGTGGAGCGTGATCGTCGTCGAGCTGCCGCGTATCGGCTTCAAGTTCACCACCAACCAGCTGTTCTGGCTGGCCGCGCTACCCGGACTCTCGGGCGCGGTGTTTCGCGCGCTGTATTCGTTCGTCGTGCCCATATTTGGCGGACGCAACTGGACCGTGTGGAGCACGACGATGCTCCTGCTGCCGACGCTATGGATCGGCTTCGCCGTGCAGGATCCCAGCACCAACTACGCGGTGTTCGCGGCGATCGCGCTGCTGTGCGGCCTGGGCGCAGGCAACTTCTCGTCGTCGATGGCGCATATCAGCTTTCTCTATCCGAAGCGGCTGCAGGGCACGGCGCTGGGCGCGAACGCCGGAGTGGGCAACCTGGGCGTCGGGCTGGCGCAACTCATCGCGCCTCTCGCCATGTATGGCGGCGCACTGCTGATCATGGGCGGCAGCGCGCAGACCCGCGAGGTCGCGGGCGCGGCCGTGTCGGTCTGGGTGCAGAACGCCGGCTTCATCTGGGTGCCCCTGATCGTGCTGGCCGCGCTCGCGGCGTGGTTCGGCATGGACAACATCGCGACCGTGCGCGCCGGATTCGCCGAGCAGGTGGCGATCATCCGCAACAAGCAGCAGTGGCGGATGAGCTGGCTCTACCTTGGCACCTTCGGCTCGTTCATCGGGCTGGCGGCGGGCTTCCCGATGCTGCTCAATACGGAATTCCCGGCGGCCGACGCGTTTCGCATCGCGTTCGTCGGACCGTTGCTTGGAGCGCTGGTGCGCCCGATCGGCGGCTGGCTCGCCGACCGCGTGGGCGGTGCGATGATCACGGTCTGGGTGTTCGTCGTGATGGCGATCGCGCCGCTCGCTGCAGTGCTTTTCCTGCCCGTCGGCAACAGTGGGGGCAACCTCATGGGGTTCGCGCTCGCGTTCATCGCAATGTTCCTCGCGGCGGGCGTCGGCAACGGCTCGACCTTCCGCATGATCCCGATCATCTTTCGCACGCTGCGCGAGCGCGAGGTCAAGGACCCGAATGACATGGGGGCGCTGGAGGCGGCGCGCCGCCTCGGCGCGACCGAGGGGGCGGCGACGCTCGGCTTCAGCTCGGCCGTCGCGGCGCTCGGCCTCGCGTTCATCCCGATCGCGTACGGCACCTCCATCAACCTGACCGGCAGCCCCCAGGCGGCACTGGTATTCTTCAGCGTCTTCTACCTGAGCTGCGTGCTGGGAACGTGGCGCTGGTATGCGCGCCGGGGCGCCGAGGTGGCGTGCTGAGGACTTCGGGCTCGCGTCATCTTTGGCGATCCGTGCCGGCGGGCATTCCTGCGCAAGCTCGGCTTGGGGTAGGGCTCGCGGCACCTGCGTTTTCTCGGCATTGAGTTGCCATGACCGGTTTTTCTGCGCAACCGTGCGACGCCGCAGTCATTCGTGCGGCGCCGTGCGTCTCGCCATGCCCGCCAACCGCAGCTCCGTGGATCCTGGCGGCAACGATCCTTGCCTCGAGCATGGCGTTCATCGACGGAACGGTGGTCAACGTCGCGCTTCCGGCGCTGCAGCGGGAGCTCAACGCCAGTCTCGCCGACGTGCAGTGGGTCGTGGAAGCCTACGCGCTGTTCCTGGCCGCGCTGCTCCTGGTCGGCGGAGCGGCAGGCGACCGCTTCGGGCGCCGCCGTGTCTTCCTGCTCGGGGTGACGCTGTTTGCTGTGTCGTCCGTATGGTGCGGGCTCACCGGCGGCGTTCGCGAACTGATCGCCGCCCGCGCTCTTCAAGGCATCGGCGGCGCACTGTTGGTCCCTGGGAGCCTTTCCATTATCGGCGCGTCGTTTGCCGAGCAGGATCGCGGCAAGGCCATCGGCACCTGGTCGGGTGCCACGGCGATCACCGCTGCACTCGGCCCCGTCATCGGCGGCTGGCTGATCGATCACGTGTCGTGGCGCGCCATTTTCTTCCTGAACGTTCCGTTGGCCATCGTCGCCATCGCGATCGCCCTCCGGCATGTTCCCGAAAGCCGGAATGCCGAGGCGCAAAGAGACCTCGATTGGCCTGGAGCGCTCTTGGTGACGCTCGGGCTGGGCGGCGTTGTCTATGGGCTGATCGAATCGCCCAACGCCGGTTGGTCAGACGCGCGGATCCTCGCTTCGATCCTGTCGGGGATCCTGTTGCTGGTGGCTTTCATCGCGGTGGAAATGCGACGGGCGGCGCCGATGATGCCGACGCATTTGTTTCGCTCGAGCACATTTGCCGGCGCCAATCTGCTCACGCTTTGTCTCTATGGGGCACTCGGCGGGACCTTTTTTTTCGTGCCGCTGAATCTCATCCAGGTGCAGGGCTACTCCACGACGGCTGCCGGCGCCGCGCTGCTTCCGTTCATTCTGTTGATGTCGGTGCTCTCGCGCTGGGCGGGCGGGTTGGTCGACCGCTATGGTGCGAAGGCGCCGCTCGTGATTGGTCCGACGGTTGCCGCTGCCGGCTTTGCATTGTTCGCCGTTCCCGGAGTCGGCGGCAGTTACTGGGTCACGTTCTTCCCGGCCGTCCTGGTGCTCGGGTTGGGAATGTCGATCAGCGTGGCGCCGCTCACGACCACCGTCATGAACGCCGTCGACGTGAGCTTCGTGGGTGCGGCGTCCGGAATCAACAATGCGGCATCGCGGGTTGCCGCGTTGTTCGCGGTTGCGCTTTTCGGGCTGATCATGGCCTCGATCTTCAACGGGAATCTGCGCAGCCAACTCGAGCGCGCGGCGTTGACACCGGCTCTGGTTGCGGCGGTGGAACAGCAGCAGGACAAGCTCGCGGCGATCGAACTCCCCGCGTCCACGGATGCTCGGGAGAAAACACAGGCACAGCGCGCGATCGCCGAAGCATTCGTAACGGGATTTCGGTGGGTCATGCTGATTTCGGCGGCGCTGGCGCTGGCGAGCGCCGCAAGCGCCTGGGTCCTGATAGGTAACGCGCGCGGCCCGGCGCGCACGGGCGGACCGCCGTGAACCGGATTCACCAGCTGTTGCGCAACTCGCGGAGTTTCAGGAACACGGTACGTTGGTCAGGCTGGTCGGGCAGATCGGGAAAAGCTTCGCGCAGTTTCGCGATCACCGTGGGGCTCCCCAGGCGAAAGAACGTGTTGATCTGCCGCTCGACGTCGAGCGTCGAAACATAGGCGCGGTTCGGGTCCTGGCCCGCGAGCCTCTCGAGCATCTCCCGGGCGCTCTTGTTATCGGGCTCGCGATTGAGCGTGAAGCGCAGATTGTTTTCGATGTAATCGTGGCCCGGATAAATCATCGTCGATGCGGGCAGCCTGGCGAGCTGCTCCGAAAACGTCTTGTAGAGCTCCGCCGGATGACCGCCGTTGTGGCAATTCCCGGCGCCGGCGTTGAACAGCGTATCCCCGCAAAAGAGTGCCGGCTGGTCGGCATGCGACAGCAGGCACACATGACACATGGTGTGACCCGGCGTGTCCAATGCCTCGAGTTCGACTGTCTTGCCCACCCTCACGACATCGCCCGCACTCAAGCCCCGCGCCATGTCGGGAATCTTGTCCCCGGCGTTCTTGTGCGCCAGGATCTTGGCGCCGGTCTTCCGGACCATGGCCTCATTGCCGCCCGTATGGTCGCGGTGTTCATGCGTGTTCAGGATCTGGGTGATGTTCCAGCCTTCGTCCTTGGCCGCCTTGAGACACTTCTCGTGATCCAGCGGGTCGACGGCAAGGGCCTCGCCGGTTTCGCCACAGGCGATGAGGTAGTTGAAATTGCGGTAGGCGTTGCCCGTCCAGATCTGCTTGACGATCACGGGAGCATCCTCTATGGGGTTCATACCGAGTGGTGCCGATGCATTATTCTATACGGGCCACCGTTGATCTACCGCCGCCAACAACCCCCGGTGATGGTTGGCGCCGCCGCTACGGGAAAAACATGGCCTTGCCCATCGAGGACTACGCGCTGATCGGCAACCTGCGTACCGCTGCGCTGGTCGGCCGCGATGGCTCGATCGACTGGCTGTGCGTGCCGCGATTCGACGATGCCGCCTGCTTCTGCGCGCTGCTCGGCACGCCGGAGCACGGGCGCTGGTCGATCGCTCCGACGCAATCTGTGCGCCGGACGCGGCGCCGATACAGCGCAAACACGCTGATCCTCGAAACGGATTTCGAGACCGCCACCGGATCGGTTCGCATCGTCGACTTCATGCCGACCTGGGGCGAGCGCACCGATGTCGTACGCATCGTGGAAGGGGCGCGCGGACGTGTACCGATGCGCATGGAACTCGTCCTGCGCTTCGGGTATGGCAACGTGATTCCCTGGGTGCGCCAGATCGACGGCACCTTGCTGGCCACTGGCGGGCCCTACTCCGCGCAGGTGCGCGGCGCGGTCGAGACACACGGCGAGGACTTTCGCACCGTGGCGGAGTTTACGGTCGCCAGCGGAGCGCGCATTCCCTTCGTGATTACGTTTTTTCCATCGCACCTGCCGGCGCCGGTGCCCATCGATCCATTCGCTGCGCGCGCGGCGACGCAGCTCGGATGGGAGAAGTGGAGCGCGCGGTGCACCTACAACGGCCGGTGGCATGCGGCCGTCACGCGCTCCCTCATCACGCTCAAGAGCCTGACTTTCGCACCCACAGGAGGCATCGTGGCGGCGCCGACCACCTCGCTGCCGGAACGGGCCGGCGGCCCTCTCAACTGGGATTATCGCTACTGCTGGGTACGGGACGCCACGTTTACGCTCTATGCGCTGCTGCTGGCCGGATATCGGGACGAAGCGGCGGCGTGGCGCGATTGGCTGCTTCGTTCCGCTGCAGGTCGGCCCGATGATCTGCAAACCTTGTATGGCGTCGACGGTGATCGCATCCGCACCGAGTTCGAAGTGCCCTGGCTCCCCGGTTACGCGAACTCCAAGCCGGTGCGCGTCGGCAATGCCGCATCCGCCCAGCGTCAACTCGACGTCTACGGTGAACTGATCGATTCCATGTCCCTTGCGCGCGACGCCGGCCTCGAACAGAACCGGGCCGAGTGGCGCTTCGAGGTGGCGATCGTCAAGTTCCTCGAGAAGGCGTGGAACAAGCCGGACCACGGCATCTGGGAGACGCGTGGCGAGAAGCGCCACTTCACGCACTCCAAGGTCATGGCCTGGGTCGCGTTCGACCGCGCGATCCGCCACATCGAAAAATACGGCTTCGGAGGTCCTGTGGCGCGATGGCGCAAGCTGCGTGCGCGCATCCATGCCGACATCTGCAGCAAAGGCTACGATCGAGCGCGCAATACCTTCGTGCAGTATTACGGTGCGACGGAGGTCGATGCGAGCCTCCTGCTGATTCCGCAAGTCGGCTTCCTGCCAGCGGAGGATTCCCGCGTGCAAGGCACGATCGCGGCCATCGAGCGCGACCTGGTGGTCGATGGGCTGGTCATGCGTTATCGCAACCTCCCGTCGCTCGAACTCTCGCCGCCGGGCGAAGGGCGGTTTCTCGCCTGCTCGTTCTGGCTGGTCGATGCGCTGGCGCTCTGCGGACGCAAGGCCGATGCGGAAAGGCTGTTCAGGCGTCTGCTGGCCCTGTGCAACGACGTGGGTTTGCTTGCCGAGGAATACGATCCCAGGCGAGGCCGGATGCTCGGCAACTTTCCCCAGGCGCTCTCGCACATGGCGCTCATCAACACCGCGTGCAACCTGTCGCGCACCGGTGGACCGGCGCGGCATCGCAGCCAGAAAAACAAGTGAGCGCCCCCGACACCACGGCTGCAAGCCTCTTCCGCGATTGACCGGACGGCGAGAACGGAGCGCGGGCGCGAACGCCCGCCGCGTGACGGACGCGTCAGCGCTTCCGGCATTCCTGCGGGAGGTATCGCGCCGGAATGCCGACGGGAACGCAGATCCATCGCAAGTGCTGGCGCAGGTCGAGCGCGGGCGCGAGCAGAATGAATCTGCCCGAAAGCTCCGGGATCAACGGACCGAGCGTCAGGCGCACGCGGCCGCTGACCGGGCTGACATCCACGTCGTCGACCAGCACGGCTTTCGGCAGCGCGCCCGTCGTTGCGTACTTCGTGGCGAAGGGCAAGGATCCCGACAATACCCACCACTCCTCCGCTTGCCGCTGCAGTGGCTGGGTGAGCGCAAGGACCTCGGCAACGCGAGTTCGGACGACGCGCTCCGCGTAGGTCGATTGCAGACTCGGCGCGGCAACGCAGAGCGCAATCAACATCGCCCCTCCCCCAAGGAACAGCGCCGACCCGGGCGCAATGGAAGGGTACTTCTGGAGCATTCGTGCCGTGCCCTTTGGCCACGACGTCATCGCTTCCGCCTTCCGGACAAGGCGCCGTGCGCTGCGATAAAGAAGCGTATCGGCGATGAGGGATGCCACGACGCCCGGAACCAGCCAGATGACGAGCGCCGCGCATGCGAGCCACGCCGCGCCGGAATCGCCGAGATAGGGATCGATCATCTGCAACGCCGCCACGGCGATGATTGGCCACAACGCGTACGCCGCGCCGGCTATCCAGAGCTTGCGGTAGAACGCCCATACCGTCGGGGCCACGAGCGAAGCCCAGTTCCACCCCGGCAAGCTGCGCCCGATGCGCTCGAATTCCATGAACCTGGGCGCAAAGTAATCCGCGCCCGGGCCGACCGCCATCCGAAACATGATCGCGAGCGCAGGTCGGACGACGCGTTCGTCGTCCCGTTCTCCCGTAACGGGTTGCAGACGGACCGTGTCGTGCAGACCCGAAGCTTCGGCGTCATCCACCGACGGTTCCGGCACGCGAATCGCGGCACCACAGCCGCCGCAGCGATTCGCGCTCGGCCCCACCGGGTCACCGCAACGCGCACACGTCCTTCGTGTGTATTCCAACAGCGACCCTTTCAAGGCTTGCTCGTGCGGCGCGCGATCGCTTCGCCATCGCCGTCAATTGTACGCGGGAATATCGCGACGGAATCGAGTTCGCGCCGTGGTTGAGTCCGTTTGCTCGAACGCCGGCGGTGCCCTTGATGGCGCCCTCCGGCATATCAGGGCCGGACGGATTCGAGCTTCAGTCCTTCGGCGACCCGAACGAGCTTCCTGCCTGGAGGCAGCGTCAGATGCCCGGCCGCCTCCTCGGGGCTCAGCCCGAAAGTGAAGCTTGCGGGCCCGCGCCGCGTATTGCCGACGCCATAACCGCTGAAAAGACCGAGGGCGTTGAACGTCAACGTCGCTTCCGCGCCGTCATCGCAGTGCAGATCGGCGACGCCGATCCTCAACCCCGTGAACCTGAAGCGGCCCGCGCACTTGTCCCTGTCGTCGCGGACCGATCGCAGCTCGATGGTTCCGGTGCGATCCAGATAGCCCACCGCCTCGCCCATGAACAGATCGTCGTTGAGGATGGCGATGACCGGCAAGGAGACCGAGAAAAGGCCCATGCGCACCTCTTCGGCACTTGCCTGGACGACGACGACCGCCATCGCCGCACCCGCGAGCAGCGTGCGCAGACCTGCTCGCGGCGTCCTTCCCGGACTCCACTCGCCGCGTTCAGGCGCTCGAACGCGACGCGGCTGCAAGCTCTCGCGCATTGGGACGAAGGGCCGCGGTCACGCGCGCCGCGCGATCAGCACGGCGTTGGTGCCCCCGAACGCGAACGAGTTCGACATGACCGCCGCGGGCGGGTCGATGCGCCGCGCGCCTTCGGCGACGTAGTCGAGGTCGCATTCGGGATCGCGAACGCGCAAATGCGCGGTCGGAGGAACGATGCCGCACTGCAGGGTGAGGATCGCGATGATGAACTCGAGAGCGCCCGCCGCCCCGAGCAGATGTCCATGCATGGACTTGGTGGAGCTGATCGGGCAGCGTCCGGCCGCGTCGCCGAAGACCTCCTTGATCGCCGCCGTCTCCACGGCGTCGTTGGCCTGCGTGCCGGTCCCGTGCGCGTTGATGTAGCCGATGTCCGGCGGCGCGAGTCCGGCCGCGTCGAGCGCGCGCGCCATCGCCTGCGCCTGGCCGCGGACGCTGGGACGCGTGATGTGCTCGGTGTCGGTGGCGAGCCCATAGCCGGCAACCTCGGCGTGAACGCGCGCTCCGCGAAGCCGCGCATGCTCGGCGTCCTCCAGCACCAGGATGGCCGCGCCTTCGCCCAGCACGAGGCCGGTGCGATCGCGCGCGAACGGCTTGCACGACGCCGCCGGATCCGAAACGTCTTCCTGCGCCAGCGTCTTCAACGCTTCCCAGGCCATCAGCGTGCCGAAGGTGAGCGGCGCCTCCGTTCCGCCGACGATCATCGCCTGCGCTTCGCCGCGGGCGATCCGGCGCGCGCCCTCGCCGATCGCCACGGACGACGACGAGCACGCCGTGGAGTACGTGAGATTGGGCCCGCGTACCCCGTGCTCGATGCCGATCCACGACGCCGCCGCATTGTTCATCGCCAGCAGCACGCTGAAAGGCGGCACCCGGTCGGAATGCTGCTCGTAGACCTTCTGATACCCGTCGTCGGTGCTCTGCGCCCCGCCCATGCCGGTGCCGATCGCGACGCCGATCGCGTCGGCGTCCTCGTCGCCGATCACAAGCTGCGCGTCGGCGATCGCGTCGGCGCATGCGCCGAGCGCGAACTGGCTCACCCGGTCCAGCATGCGCAACCGCGGCGGCGGAAACCGTTGCGCGCCGTCGAAGGAGGCCGGTGCGACGACGCGCATGGCGAGCCGCGCGTTGAACGACTCGGGCAGTCGCGCGATACCGGATTCGCCCGCGAGCAGACGGTCGAACACGCGCGCGGGATCGTTGCCCAGCGGCGAAACGACACCCATCCCCGTGACGACCACGCGCCTCACGGCAGCGCCTCATCCGGCCCGGCCGCACCATGCTGCTCGGACACCAGCCGGTCGATGTGGCGAACGAGATCGTCGAGTGTGACGACCGACTTGCCCGCGTCGGGCGCGGCCGGCGGCACGGCGATGCCGAATTCCTCCTCGACCGCGAACATGATCTCGATCAGCCCGAGCGAATCGATGGCGAAATCCTCGAGTCGTGCGGCGCCCTGCAGCAACTGCGGATCGACCTGAAATTCGCGGACAATGATGGCGCGCAGCCGCTCGAGCGTGCCGGCGGGCGCGCTCATGCCTCAATTCCTACGCGAGTCGACACGAACTCAATGACCATCGGGTCAGGCGACGCCGACACCGGGAGCCGACCGCGTCTTGCCGCTCCATTGCGCCCCGAGCGTCAGGACGGCCGGGACGCGCCGCGCCAACGCGACGAGGTGCGTTGCGGTCGCCGGCCGCATCGACAGATGGGCGAACAGCGCGGCGGCGCGGATGCGCGTGACGAAATGCCTGCGCCACTGCCGCTCGTATTCGCGCCCGGCCGCCGCGAGCGCCACGCGCGCGTCGTCCGCCAGGATCGCATCCTTGCGCGCATCCAGCAACGCACACAACAGCCACGCCGATTGAATGGCCATGCTGATGCCTTCGGCGACGACCGGGTGCGCTTCGCCCGCGGCGTTTCCGACGGCGAAGATCCTGCCGCGCGCGAAAGACCGGATACCGGGCCGGATCGGACCGGCGGACAGCCACGCGCCTTCGAGCGCCGCCCCCGAGCACGCTTCGCGCACGCCCGCGCACGAGTCCTCGATGTGCGCGAAGACGGCCTCGGCCGCGCGCGCGGACGCGCCGGCCATTCCCCGCATGCGCCGACATTGCTCGAGCGCGTCGCGGCGAATGCAGCAGGAGAGGCTGACGCGGTCATGGCCGGTTTGCACCATGCCTCCGTAGCCGTGCGGAAAGACGAGCAGCGGCATCAGTCCCGGCGGCAATCGGGCGCCGCGAAAGTGCGCCTTGAACCCGAACAGGTCCGACGGGCGCTGCCGATAATGCCGTTGCTGCGTCGCCAGCGGCCCGGGTTCCCACGAGCCATGGGCGGCGATGACGATGCGCGCGTGGAGAGCGACGGGCGCCTGCCGCTGCGCGGATTCCATTCCCTCCTTCGCGACGATCGTGCAGCGAATGCCGGCAACGTCGCTCTCCATGAGACAAACCGCCCACGGCTGCAGGATGACGGCGCCGATCGCCTTCGCTCGCTCGAGCAGCAGCGAATCGAAGTGCTCGCGTCCCACCGCCCGACCCCATCGTCCCGCCGCATCGCGCGCCGAGGGCATCGCGGCAGTGAGCGTGGTCGCGCCTGCGTAAAGGCCGACGCGGCGGACCTCCGGGCCGGCGTGCGCCAGCAGGGAATCCGCGACGCCGAGCTCGTGCAGCAACGGCCAGCTGGTCGCCGATATGAACTCTCCGCACACCTTTCGCCGGGGGAACGGCTTCTTCTCGACGACCGCGATTCGCCACCCCGCCTGCGCCAGGAGGATAGCCGCGGTCGAGCCCGCCGGACCACCGCCGATGATGAGCGCATCGTAGTCGTGTTCGCGTTCGCTCGTCATCGCAGCACGCGCTTCATCGATCGCCCCCTCGCGTCGCAACGAGGCAGTGCGTGAAGAGTCCCGCCGGATATTCGTCGAGCTGCCAGGCACCGGTCCGGGGCCATGCCGCCGCCAGCTCGCGGTCGCGGAATCCGGCGTGCACGCTCGCCACGGCGTCGTGGCGCGAAACCGCGTTGCAGCCGAGCAATCCGACGAGGTGGCTGCCGAGCAGCGCCACGGCCGCGCGCCGGGGTTCGCAGGCAACGAAGGCGGTGCTGCGCTCCGCGACGCCGAAGAGCAATCGCGCCAGCGCGTCACTGGCGAAATGGTGCAGGAACAGGTTCGCGATCACGAGACCATCCGGCACCGGAGGCGACTCGTCGAGCCAGTCGAATACGTCGCGCTTGACGACGCTGAGCTTCCACCCCAGCGTCGCAAAGCCTTCTCGCGTCGCGGCGCCGACGATGTCCTGCCGATCCACCATGACGGCCTCGACGCCGCGCCATGTCGCGGCCCGCCGGCGCGCGACGCGCAGCAGCAGCGTGCCGTCACCCGCGCCGAGCTCGGTGATGCGGCGAGGCGGCGTTCCGCGCGTCGCTGCGTCGATGCCGCGGCAGAGCGTCGATGGCGCGGACATGAACCGGTTGATCAGTCGCAAATCCCGGCGCGAGCGCATGGCCCGCGGATCCGATTCCGCCAGGTGGTCGAGCATTTCCGCTTCGACGCGGCG
Organism: uncultured beta proteobacterium; assembly: GCA_963846855.1. Taxonomy (GTDB): domain Bacteria; phylum Pseudomonadota; class Gammaproteobacteria; order Burkholderiales; family Casimicrobiaceae; genus CAIWHR01. The sequence continues at coordinate 189,467 of CAWJXK010000008.1, read as the reverse complement.
CGGCAGGGTCATGGCACTCGACATCGGCGTCAGGCGACCCGAAGCAATGCGCCGTGGCAGCTGAATCCGGCACCGAACGACGACATCCACCACCACCCGGACGGCGCGCGGTCGGCCAATGCCGCCCGCAGCACGAAATACACGAAGGCGCTGCTCATGTTGCCGTATTCGCGCAGCACCGCAGCGCTGTAGCGAAGCTCTCCCGACAGGAGCTCCAGTCGCCCCTCCAGCGCCTTCAGCACGTCGCGGCCCCCGGCGTGCATGATCCACGCTGTGATGTCCGCCTGCACGAGGCCCGCCTCGCGGAGCGCCATGTCCAGCACCTGCCGCGCATGGTCGGCGGCGAGCCGCGGCACCGGGCGAGTGAGCACGTTGCGCAACATGCCCTGTCGGGATTCGAAGCGCAGCGCGTCGCGCTCCTCGGGGTTCACGAGCGAGCACGCCGTGGTCAATTCGAGCGAGCGGCGGCCCGACGCGGATGCGGTCGACACGACGGCGGCGCCGGCGCCATCGCCGAAAAGGCAGGCGCTGATGAGGACGCCCGGATCGTTGTCGAGATACATCGCCGCGCTGCTGACCTCGACGCAGATCGAGAGCACGTGCTGCGCGTCGCGCGCCGCGAGCAGCGCCTTCGCGAGGCGCAGGTTGGGCAGCGCCGCGGCGCAGCCCTGACCGACCAGGTCGAATGCCTGAATGTCGCGCGGCAACCCGAGCCGCTCGACCACGTAACTCGAGAGCCCGGGACAAAGGTATCCGGTGCACGTGCTGACGATCACGGCGTCGATGTCGGTCGGCAGGAGCCCGGCGTCGTCGAGCGCGCTTGCGCCGGCCTCGGCGGCGAGCGCCGGCGCGTGCGTCACGAAACGCGTGTGCAGCGTGTCGGGATCGATTCGGAAGCTTTCGTCGAGCGAGTCGAGCGCAAGACGACGGGTCTCGATCCCGTTGTCGTGGAACAGCACGGTTTCCGCGATCGCGTGGGCGCGGCGGTCGAGGCGACGGAACCACTCCGATGCCGTGAAGGCATCCCAGCACTGGGCCTTGCTGTAGCGCTGCGGCGGGTTGGCGGTGCCCAGTCCGTTCACGAACATGTAGGTGGTCCCCTGTCGATTCGCGACGGTATTCGGCGCCAAGATCGGCTAAGCGAACACTCGTTCGCGGCCGTTCATTCCGGCGGCGCCCGTCGCGGCCGAGGGTCAATCGGAATGCCCCATTTGCATTCTACGTCCCCTTTTGAACGGACCGATTGGCAGCGGAAGCGTGAGCCGTCCTCGTCTGTCTTCGTCCTGCAACCTCAGCCATTCACGATTGTTGGGGAACACCGCACTCCTCGCGCCCGTCGCCCCGCGATGGCCGCAGCGATGCCGGAACGCCACCCGTTAGAATGGGCGCGTTGCTGCTCCCCCTTTTTTTTCTCGAGGATTCTCCGTGAAAATTTCCATGTACCAGGCCAGCGTTCCCCGCTTCATCAACACGCTGGGCAACCTGTCGAGGATCCTCGACAAGGCCCAGACCCATGCCGACACCAGGAAGCTCGACCCCTCGGTGCTGACCAACGATCGGCTGTTTCCCGACATGCTGCCGATGAAGTCGCAAGTCCAGATCGCCTGCGACACCGCCAAGGGCGCCGTGGCGCGGCTCGCCGGCGTGGGGATCCCGGTGCATGAGGACACCGAGCAAACGCTCGCCGAGCTGAAGGCCCGCATCGCCAAGGCGGTGGCCTTCATCGAGTCCATCACGCCCGGGCAGGTCGACGGCAGCGAGGACAAGGAAATCGTGATCAAGCGCGGCGAAAAGGAGACCCGATACACCGGGATGCAGTTCCTGCTCGGCCAGGCGCTGCCGAATTTCTATTTTCACGTGACCACGGCGTACGACGTCCTGCGCCACAACGGGGTCGAGATCGGCAAGCGCGATTACATCGGAACTCCGTAGCCGAATTTGGCGTCGGTGTCAGGGTGTTTGCTCGGGGCACCCCCTCCGGATCCTTCCGAACAAAGCCGCTCCGCGCGGGGAACTCCAGCCCGGGATCGCTGACCTATTGACCTGAGGATGCCGCGTCAGGCATCCCACGTCGCCGATTGGCGACGTTTGATCGGCCAAAACAGACGGAATGTTCATGCAAGAGACCCACGTCGAGGGCGAGTCGAGGCGAACGGCCGCCCTGGCACTGTGGCGATACAGCCACGATTACCTGAAGGCGGCGCAAGCGCTGTGCGAGACGAATCTCGTCTCCCTCAACGAATCGCAGGCCCTCTACCATCTCGCCGCGCAAGGCATTGAGTTCGCGCTGAAATCCTTCCTGCGCACGCGTGGCGTGACGCCGCAGGAGCTGAGCTCGCGCATCGGACATTCGTTGCTCGACGCGCTGCAGGAGGCGCTGGCGCGCGATCTGCCGGCGCCGCCGGTCGAGGTCGTGCGCGCGATCCAGTACATCGCGCCGCATCATCGCGACGATCAGTTCCGCTATATCGCCGCGAGTTATGGCGAGTATGCGGCGCTCACGCCGCTGCTCGACGCCGGCACGTGGATACTCGGCCGGATCGCGCCGGAGGTGGTCGCCGACTACTTCGTCTATCACGGTCAGGGTTCGCCGACGACAAGCTCGGATATGCTCAGGCGTTTGCGCGCGGACCTCGACATGACGGCAAGCAAGATCGCGCCCATGCAGTAGGCGGCGCGCGGCGCTTATGTCCGGCGGCGTTAAGAGGCTGCTGGCAGCAGCTGTGGATTGGACTCGACGCGCCGCGCGCGGGCGCGTGACGACGGGATCGCGCCTGGCGTGGAGCGACCTGGCTGACCTTAGCTTGGTGCCCGGTCGTCGGACGCGCCGAACGCAAAGGGCGCACCGGTTGCCGTCGCATTGCGCGCCGGCAGCGCCGCCGCATCCGTCGCATCGAGCCGCCTGACGTCGCCGTTGAGCTCGCCGCCCTCGGCGACGATGAGCTTGCCGTAGCGGATGGTGCCGGATACGCGGCCGGTGCCGTGAACCACCAGGCGCGTCCGGGCGGTGAGATCGCCCGAGAATTCGCCGTGAATCTCGGCGACGTCGATCATCGCCGTCCCCGACAGCGTCCCGGGCTTGGCGATCTCCATCATGTGGCTGTGCACGGTCGCCTCGACGTGCCCCTCGATCACCATCACATCGCAATCGGAAATTTCCACGCCCTTCAGCTTGATGTTGACACCGATGTGGAGCTTGCTACCCGCAGAGTCCGTCGTAGAAGCCGACTCGACGGCGTCAGTCAGGTTCGGCACGTCGCCCGGCGCTGCATTACCGGCTGACGCCGGATTCTCGCGAGGCGCCGCATTCGCGGCGCCCGGCACAGACCGTGCCAGACTTCCGGGCGGATCATAGATGGCGGGCTTGAGCGGAAGCCTCGCATCGGCGAGGCGATCGTTGCGGCGGAGGTTCAGCATGGCGTCTCCTGCGGACAGCGCGAGATATGACAAGGTCATTATTCGCCCAGCGCATCGATTGTGCAATGGATCGCCGAAAAAACTTTTTCGTCGCAGAAGTGTTCTAACAGCCTTTTCAGCATGACCGCGCGACGAAGTAATAACGTCGGCGCGGCAGCCGCAATCCGAGTCATATCCGACGAGTCTTGCGGAGGCTGCAAACCCGCCGCGCCGCCGGATCACGCGAACGCAGCGCGATTCGCGTGCACGGTCCGATGCCGATGCAGCGCGGCGCGGATCAGCTGCCGGGTGAACCCCGCGTGACCGTCCGGATCGTGCGCAAGACAGAAGTCGGCGCTGCCGGGATCGGTGGCGGGGTAATAGACACCGCAGTTCGGATTGATCTCAAGCATGAACGGCGTGCCGTCTCGATCGACCCGAAGATCGCAGCGGCCGAAGCTCGCGCCCCGGAGCGCCACGAAGAAACGGGCGGAAACGTCGCGGAGCCTCGCCTCGAGGAGCGGATCGGCGACGGGAAACGCCGACAGCTTGCTGTATTCGACCCACTTCAGATTCGCGTGCTTGAAGGTCTCGCCTTCGGGAAATCGGTATTGGATGGGCGTGTAGGTGCGGGGCCGCGCCGGGTCGTCCGGATTTTCCGCCACCAGCACCGTGCATTCGGTCCCTGCGATGAATTCCTCGATCAGCGCCGCGCCATGGCGGCGCATGATCTTGCGCGCCTGCTGGCGGAGTCCCGCCGGCGACGCGACGCGCGAGCGCCGGGAGAGATCGACGCTGGAATAGCTGCTGTGATGCTTCACGAACAGCGGGAAGCGAAGCGACAGCGCCGCGCGCTCGACATCGTCGGCGTAGCGGGCGAGAACGTAGGCGGGCGTGGTGATGCCCTCGGCGGCGCAGGCGCGCTTCATCGCCTCCCGCGACGGCTCGTAGTATTCCGAGGTGGCGCCGGTGAAGGCGACGCCGTGCGCTTCCAGCGTCCGCACGACCTCGATGCCCGGTGAGCGCTCGTCGGCGGCGCCGTCGCAGAGATTGAAGTAGACGTCGAATCCCTGCTCGATTTGCCGCGTGACCTGCTCGACCGAGGTCTTCGCCCTGAGGTATTCCACATGCCATTCGGCGTCGGGATAGAACGGCCGCGGATCGCAGGGCCAGTCGTCAGCGGGAAAGGGATCGGCGAGCAGGTCCTGGTTGGTCAGCAGACAGATGCGCATCGAGACATTCTAGCGACTTCCCGATTCCCCGACGCGCGCCCCACGCGCTGACTTGGCTTACGTCCCCGTGATTGCTTCCTGAACCGGACCCATGTCGTTCCTCTCTCCGCGGCCTGAAGGTTTCGGCCGAACGGATCAGTGTTCGCCGACCTTCCTGAGATGCGTGCGCACCGGCGGCCGGTAAGTGCCCGCCTCGGCCCGGAAACCCGTCGCGATCCGATTCCAGCCGTTGATCGCGACGATCGCGAGCGTGAGATCCGCCAGCGCCTGATCGGTGAATTGGGCGCGCGCCTCCTCGTACACATCATCCGGTGCGTGGGTGCGGGCGATCAGCGTCAGCGCCTCGGTCCAGGCCAATGCGGCGCGCTCGCGGGCGGAATAGAACGGCGTCTCGCGCCACGCATCCAGTGCGTACAGTCGTTGCTCGGTCTCGCCTTCGGCACGCGCATCCTTCGAATGCATGTCGAGGCAGTAGGCGCAACCGTTGATCTGCGAGGCGCGCATCCTGACGAGGTGGAGCAGCGGACGCTCGATGTCGCATTTTGCGAGATAGGCCTCGATGTCGAGCATCGGCTTCAGTCCACCGGGTGAAACCTTGGCGTAGTCCAGTCGGGATTGCATACGCGTATTCCTTTCAAAAGTGTCAGGGAGCCCTCGTGCGGGGCGACTCTCCCGCTGCCTCGGGCGTCTGCGCAGTCGCCAATCAACGGACATCGAGCTCGGCGAGACTGCGCGCGATCGCGGCTCGGACGGGCGGCACGTGGCCCGCGAAAGCGAGGACCGCGTTGCGCAGCGATTGTCCGATCGGCGACTTCAAGGTCGCCATCCTGGTGATGCGATCTGTGAACGAAACCACATCCGCCGCAACTTGATGGCGGGCCGCCGCCCAATCGTCGAGACGGCTCTCGTCGCCGTCGCGCACCGTGTCGGACAAGACGCGCGCAAGGGAAATGGCATCCTGAATCCCCGTGTTCATGCCCTGCCCGCCCGCCGGACTGTGAACATGCGCCGCGTCGCCGCACAATAGAACGCGGCCTTTTCGGGGCGTCCTCGCCACCCGATGGTGGATCCGGAAGCGCGAGCTCCACGCCAGATCGCGAATGCGGCCGCGCTCGACCGTCGGACCTCGGGAATCGAGCAGCGCCTGGACGTAGTCGAGGGACGGATGTTCCGGTGCGGCGTCGTCCGTCGCGACGATGCGGAAGTGGTCCTCCGGCAACGGCGCTACGACAGCCAGACCCTCCGGCGAGTAAAAGAGCGTCACCTCGTCGCGACGCAACGGCCAGTCCATGCGAACGTCCGCCAGAACGAAGCCTTGCTCATAGGCAGCCCCCTCGAACGGAATACCCGCCAGCTCCCGCACCTTGCTGTGCATTCCATCGCATCCAACGAGCCACCGGCATCCGACGCTCCGGAAATTCCCATTGGCGACGAATTTGGCGACGATGTTCACGCCATCCGTCGCGTATCCAACGAATTCCGACGGTCGTTCCACGTCTACGCCCAGCTGCTCGAGCCTTGCAAGGAGCGCATGCTCAGTGCGGTGCTGCGGATACATCAGCGTGTACGGATAAGCGCTGGCGATTCCTGCAAAATCGATGGTTATAAGCGTCCGGTCGCGATCGCGAATCCGGAATATCGGAACCTTCACCCCACCCGCCACCAACTGCGCGGACACACCTAGAGGCTCCAGCATCTCGAGCGTGCGCGCGTGAATGACGCACGCCCTCGACGTATTGGTGCCGGCCGGCAGCCGGTCCGCAATCAGCGCCGACACCCCCACGCGCTTGAGCTCGGCGGCCAGTGCCAGTCCGGTTGGCCCCGCACCGACGATGAGCAATTCCGCGTCCGCATTCGATCTTTGCATGTCAAGCTCCGGGCGTGCAGGTTTGTAACAAATGCGCTTCTTGCCGTGCATTCCGATTGCCAAGGTCCGTCTTCGGAAGCCCGGCGCGAGCCCACACCTTCCCCACGTCGCAGAAAGAATCCGCTAGAAGCCGTCGACGCCTCGGAAAGCACGCCCGCAATGGTGCGCATGCGCGCTTTCTCATGATGGAGATGTTTCGATTGGGGCCCGGGTCGAAAGTTCGGCCCTTATTGCGCGTCGACGCAGGGTCGGGGCGAAGCGATTTTCGGCCCGGCACGCGAAAGACCCATCGACGGAACTACGGAATCGCTTTCGCCCAGCGTCCGGTCACGCGTTGCACGTGACCAATCCATGGCAGAATTCTGGTCGGGGTGAGAGGATTTGAACCTCCGACATCTTGCTCCCAAAGCAAGCGCGCTACCAGGCTGCGCTACACCCCGAAGGAGGCGATTATCCCCGCTGTGGCGCGCGCCAACAAGCCGCGCGCCGCATGCTACTTGGCCCGGGCGAGAAATCCCACGCCGTTGATCGCGGCGACGATCTCGGCCGGATTCACGGCAGCGCCGTCGTAGCTCACCGTGGCGCGCTTGTCGGCGAGAGAAACGGCGATCTCTTTCACGCCGGGCATCTGCGTCACGGCACGGGTCACGCTGCGGACGCAGCCGTCGCAATGCATGCCGTCGACGACGAATTCCTTCTTTACGTAAGCCATGTCGGGCTCCTCGTCCGGATTAGGCCCTAAGCCGCGGGCAGCGACACGCGCTGTCCGGAAACGCCAGCCGCCTGTTTCGCTGTCGAGTCCGATCGCCGCGCACGCCAGCGGCGCAGCAGCAGCGCATTGCCGACGACCGAGACCGAGCTTGCCGCCATTGCCGCCCCGGCGATCACCGGCGAGAGCAGTCCGAACGCCGCGAGCGGAATTCCCAGCGCATTGTAGACAAAAGCGAAGAAAAGGTTCTGCCGGATCTTCCTCAGCGTCGCGCGAGAGAGTTCGATGGCCGCGGCAACTCCGGCGAGGTCGTTGCGCAACAGCGTGAGGTCGGCGGCCGCCAGCGCGCTGCCGGCGCCTGCTCCCATCGCGAACGAGACGTCCGCCTGCGCCAGCGCCGGCGCGTCGTTGACGCCGTCGCCCAGCATGCCGACAACGTGGCCCTCGCGCTGCAGCGCCACGATCGTCGCGCGCTTGTCCTCCGGCCGCTGCTCGGCATGCCAGCGGTCGATGCCGACCGTCTTCGCGACGGCGGCCGCGGGTGCGGAATGATCGCCGGTCAACATCATCACGGCGACGCCGGACTCGCGCAGTGCCGCGACGGCGTCCGCCGCGTTCGGCCGCAGCGCATCGGCGAGCGTGATCCAGCCCACCAGCGTGCCGCCCTCGGCAACGCCGACGATCGTGTGGGCCTCGCCGCGCGCTTCGATCAGATCTTCCGTGTCGATGGGGACCCCTGCCTCGGCGAGGAACGCGGGAGAGCCGAGCCGGATCGTTTGCGCGCCGTTGACGCCGGTCAACCCGCGTCCGGGATACGAGCGGATCTGGGTCACCGGCAGCGCCTCGAGCTCGTTGAGCTGCGCCCGCACGGTGATCGCGCGCGCCAGCGGGTGCGTCGCGCCGTGCTCGAGCGACGAGGCGAGCAGCAGGACCTCGTTCGCGGTGAACCCCTTGCCGGGATGAACGGCGGAGATACTCGGCTCACCGGCGGTCAGCGTTCCGGTCTTGTCGACGACCAGCGTGTCGATCTTTTCGGCGCGCTCCAGCGCCGCCGCGCTCTTGACGAGAATGCCCGCCTGCGCGCCGCGGCCGATCCCGACCATCAGCGCCGTCGGCGTCGCGAGCCCGAGGGCGCAGGGGCACGCGATGACGAGGACCGCCGTCGCGCGCATCAGCGCGGCCGCCCAGTCGTGCAGCACGAGTCCGTTGGCGACGAGCGTCACGAGCGCGATCACCAGCACCGCCGGCACGAAGCGTCCGGAAACGATGTCGGCGAGGCGCTGCACCGGCGCCTTCGATCCCTGCGCCGCGGCGACCTGGCGGACGATGCCCGCGAGCAGCGTCGACTGTCCGACCGCCGTCGCTTCGCAGCGCAACGGGGAGAGCTCGTTGACCGTCCCGGCCAGCACCGGGGCGCCCGGCCTCTTCGCGACGGGCTCGCTTTCGCCGGTCAGCATCGCCTCGTTGACGGAGGATTCGCCGTTCAGCACGCGGCCGTCGACGGGGACGCTGGCGCCAGCCCTGACGACGAACACATCGCCCGCGTGCACGTGCGCGAGCGAGACTTCCTTGAGCTCGCCGTCACGCTCGCGCAACACCGTGGGCGGTTGCAAGTTGAGCAGCTGCCGGATCGCGTTGGCGGTGCGCGCGGTGGCGCGCCGCTCGAGCCACTTGCCGAGCAGCACCAGCGTGATCACGACCGCTGAGGCCTCGAAATAGACGTGCTGTCCCGCGAGCGGCACAAGCCAGACGGCAATGCTGAACGCGAACGCGGCCGAGGTCCCCAGCGCGACCAGCACGTCCATGTTGGCGGCGCCGCCGCGCAATGCATGCCAGGCACCCTTGTAGAAGCGCGCGCCGCACCAGAACTGCACCGGCGTCGCGAGCGCGCATTGCAGCCACACAGGCATTTCCAGCTCGTGCACGCCCGTCACCATGAAAAGCATCTGGGCGACGAACGGAGCGGTGAGGATCGCCGCGGCCGCGAATCGCACGAAATCGGTGTTACGGAGCCGCTGCTGCGCGTGCGCCTCGTGCGCGGGCAGCGAGAACGGATCGACCGCCGGCGCGGCATCGTAGCCCGCCTTGCGCACGGCCTCGATCAGGCGCTTGGGGTCCGACTTGTCCGGGTCGAAGCGCACACGCGCCGTCTCCGTCGCGAAATTGACGGCGGCCTCGACGCCATCGGCGCGGTTCAGCACCTTCTCGATCCGCGCGGCGCATGCCGCGCAGGTCATCCCGGTGAGCGTGAGGTCGATCGTGCGATGGTTCATTGCAGGCGCCTTCGGCGATATGCGCCAAAGATGAGTCCGATTCTACGCCTCTCAAGGGGGGCGACTATGACCTCGATCATGCGCGCCCCCGATGGGCGACGCGGCGATCAGAAGGCGATTCGCCCTGTCAGCATGTCCTTGTACATCACCCAGTCGCCCATGAGGCTGTAGAGCGGATGGACGAAGGTCGCGGGGCGATTGTGCTCGAACGCGAAATGCCCGACCCACGCGAACCCGTAACCCGCGACGGGCGCGGCGGCGAGCCACCACGCGTTGCCCGTCGCCAGCGCCGCGACGACAGTGCCGAGCACGAGCGACGTGCCGGCGAAATGCAGGCGGCGACAGGTCCGGTTCGAGTGCTCCGAGAGGTAGAACGGATAGAACTCGGCGAATGAAGTGAAACGATCCGTCATCGCAAGCTCCCGAAGGACCGCCTGTCGCGAACGCGTCACCGCCTTGCAGCAAAGAACGCATCGACGCAGGCAATCGCGCGCGTCACGTCCTCGCGCGCGATGTCGAGATGCGTGACCCAGCGCTGTTTCGCGGTCCCGGTGATCAGGACGCCGGCGGCAGCGAGGTGCGCGGCGAAATCTTCCGCCACCGCGGGATCGACGCCGACGAAGATCATGTTGGTCTGCGGTGTCGCGACAGAGAGTGCCGCGTGCCGCGCGAGGCCCGCGGCAAGCGCGTTCGCGTTTTCGTGGTCCTCGGCGAGGCGCGCGACGTGATGCGCTATCGCATAGCGTCCGGCTTCCGCGAGGATTCCCGCCTGCCGCATCCCGCCGCCCAGCATCTTGCGCCAGCGCCGCGCCGCCTTGACGTAGTCGCGCCCGCCGCACAACAGCGATCCGACCGGCGCACCCAGACCCTTTGACAGGCACACCGACACCGAATCGAACCCTTCCGCCAGCGCGCGCGGCGCAACGCCCTGCTTCACGGCGGCGTTCCAGAGGCGCGCGCCGTCGAGATGGAGCGAGAGACGCCGGCGATCGGCGAGCGCCCGCACCGTGGCGACGTAACCCGCCGGCAGAACCTTGCCGCCGATCGTGTTCTCGAGCGCGATGAGCCGTGTCTTCGCGAAATGCGAGTCCTCCGGCTTGATCGCGGCCTCGATCGCGGCGATCGGTATCGTGCCGTCGGCAGCATTGTCGAGCGGCTGCGGCTGCACGCTGCCGAGTGCCGCGCCGCCGCCTGCCTCGTAGCGGTAGTTGTGCGCCTCCTGACCGAGGATCACCTCGTCGCCGCGCGCGCAGTGCGTCATCACGCCGATCAGGTTCGACTGCGTGCCCGACGGCACGAATAGCGACGCCTCGAAGCCGAGCAGCGTGGCGACCTCCGCCTCGAGCGCGTTGACGGACGGGTCGTCGCCGAACACGTCGTCGCCGACTGGCGCCGCCGCCATCGCCGCCCGCATCCCCGGCGTGGGGCGCGTCACGGTGTCGCTGCGAAAGTCCATCGCCATCGCGCGCCTCGGGTCAGCTTTCCGGCTTCAGCTGCGGGAAGAGAATCACGTCCCGGATCGACGGGCTGTCGGTGAGCAGCATGATGAGACGGTCGATGCCGATGCCCTCGCCGGCCGTCGGCGGCAAGCCGTATTCGAGCGCGCGGATGTAGTCGGCGTCGTAGAACATCGCTTCCTCGTCGCCCGCTTCCTTCGCCGCCGCCTGCGTCGAGAAGCGCGCGGCCTGGTCTTCCGGATCGTTGAGCTCGGAGAACCCGTTGGCGAACTCGCGGCCGGTGATGAAGAGCTCGAAGCGGTCGGTCACCGCGGGATTGGCGTCGTTGGCGCGTGCGAGCGGCGACACGTCGGTCGGATGCGCGACGATGAAGGTCGGCTGCACGAGCTTGTCCTCCGTCGTCGCCTCGAACAGCTTGAGCTGCAGGAGTCCCACGCCATCCGTCGCGAACAGCTCGACGTCGAAGGGCGCCAGCGCCACGCGAAGATAATCCGGCTTGGCGAGCTCCTCCAGCGGATAGCTCGGGTTGTACTGGTGGATCGCCTCGGCCATCGTGAGCCGGTCGAACGGACGCGCGAGATCGATCGATTGCCCCTGATAGACCAGCGCCGCGGTGCCGATGACCTTCTGCGCGACCTCGCGCAGCAGCGCCTCGGTGAGATCCATCAGGTAGTGATAGTCCTGGTAGGCCTCGTAGAACTCGAGCATCGTGAACTCGGGATTGTGCCGGGTCGAGATGCCCTCGTTGCGGAAATTTCGATTGATCTCGAACACCTTCTCCATGCCGCCGACGACGAGCCTCTTGAGATAGAGCTCCGGCGCGATCCGCAGGTAGAGCTTCATGTCGAGCGCGTTGTGGTGCGTCGTGAACGGCCGCGCGGCGGCGCCGCCGGGGATCGGGTGCATCATCGGCGTCTCGACCTCGAGGTAGCCGCGCGCGACGAAGAATTCGCGCATCGCCTGGACGATCGCCGAGCGCTGCGCGAACACGCGGCGCGCGTCCGGATTGGTGATGAGGTCGACGTAGCGCTGCCGATAGCGCTGCTCCTGGTCGGAGAGCCCGTGGAACTTCTCCGGCAGTGGCCGCAGCGCCTTCGCGAGCAGCCGGATCGACGAGACGCGGATCGAGAGCTCTCCGGTCTTGGTCTTGAAGAGCGTTCCGGTCGCGCCGACGATGTCGCCGAGATCCCAGTGCTTGAACGCCTCGAGCGCCTCGGCGCCGATGGCATCCTGGGTCACGTAGAGCTGCATGCGCCCGCTCATGTCCTGCAGCGTGGCGAAGCAGGCCTTGCCCATCACGCGCTTCAGCATCATCCGGCCGGCGACCGTCGCGCCGACGTGCAGCGGCTCGAGCTCCTCGTTGAATTTCGCGTCGTATTGCCGGTGCAGGTCGGCGGCGAGCGCTGTCGCGACGGAAATCATTGGGAAAGGCGTTGCCCCGCGCGCGCAGCGCGGCGAGCTTCCCGCGCCGTTCGGCGACAATCTGGTTCTCGTCCGCGGTCGGCGCCGGTGGCGCGTTGTTCTTCTCGGTCACGCTTCAGACTCCCTGCTTCAGGCTTGCGGCGATGAAATCGTCGAGGTCGCCATCGAGGACCCGCTGCGTGTCGCCGACTTCGTGGTTGGTGCGCAGGTCCTTGATCCGCGACTGGTCGAGCACGTAGCTCCTGATCTGGTGACCCCAGCCGATGTCGGTCTTGGCGTCCTCGAGCTTCTGCTGCTCGACCTGGCGCTTGCGAAGCTCGAGCTCATAGAGCTTCGACTTCAGCATCGCCATCGCCTCCGCGCGGTTGCGATGCTGCGAGCGGTCGGTCTGGCACTGGACGACGGTGTTGGTGGGCAGGTGCGTGATGCGCACCGCCGAATCGGTCTTGTTGATGTGCTGCCCGCCGGCACCCGACGCGCGGAACGTGTCGATGCGCAGGTCCGCCGGATTGATCTCGACCTCGATCGAGTCGTCCACCTCTGGATAGACGAACACGCTGGCGAACGACGTGTGCCGCCGCGCGTTCGAATCGAAAGGACTCTTGCGCACCAGCCGATGCACGCCGATCTCCGTGCGCAGGTGCCCGTAGGCGTAGTCGCCGCTGATCTTGAGCGACGCGCTCTTCAGGCCCGCGACTTCGCCGGGCGTTTCCTCGAGGAGCTCGGTCTTGAATCCCTTGCGCTCGCCATACCGGATGTACATGCGCTCCAGCATCGCTGCCCAGTCCTGCGCCTCGGTGCCGCCCGAGCCCGCCTGGATGTCGACGAAGCAGTTGGCGGGGTCGAGCGCATTGCTGAACATCCGGCGAAATTCGAGGTCGTCGACGCGGGCCTCGAGCGCGCGAACGTCCGCGCCGACCGCCTCGAGCGTCGCGTCGTCCGCGTCGGAGCGCGCCAGCGCAAAGAGCTCGGCGCTGTCGCGGATCCCCCGGTCCAGCTCGGTCAGCGCGCCGACGACGCCGTCGAGCATCTTCTTTTCCTTGCCAAGCTCCTGCGCGCGCTTCGGGTCGTCCCAGATCTTCGGGTTCTCGAGCTCGCGCGCGACTTCCGTGAGGCGCATCGCCTTCACATCGAAGTCAAAGATACCTCCGGAGATCGAGGGTGCGCTTCGAAAGTCCGTCGAGCGTCGCGGCGAGCTGGTTCAGGCGTTCTGCGTCCATGGCGTCGGCTTTCGTGGCAATTGTGAATTATAGCCGAAGGACACGCCGCATCCCGGTTTTCCGTTCTTCGTTCCACGCCGCCTTGGGCCGTGCAATGCTTTCGCCTATCATTGGGTCGTGCACACGCCGCAAGGATTCCTTCCCGGGCACGCGTTGCCCGATCCGCTTTCGCCGGACGCGCTCGCATTCGCGTTTCACGACGGTCGTCTGCTGGTCGCCGGCACGGCCGATCCGGATTCGCCACCGCCCGCCGTGCCGACGTGGCGCGACCTGGCGACGCTCGGCATCGGTGGCACGCCGCACTTTCTCGGCACGCTCGACGGGCGCGCGTGCATCGCGGTGGGACTCGCCGCCCTGCCGCCGCTGCCGGCCGGGTGGCGTTTCGCCGGATTGCGCTCGCTTTTCTTCGCCGTGCCGGAAGCCGTCCTCGCGACCGCAGCGCGCGCGTCGCAGATCGTCGAATGGGACCGCACGCACCGATTCTGCGGCGTATGCGGAACGCGCACGCACGACAAGCCCGGAGACCGCGCCAAGGAATGTCCGGCGTGCGGCCATGTCGCGTTTCCGCGGGTGTCGCCCGCGATGATGGTGCTGGTGACGCGCGGCCGCGATGTGCTGCTCGCTCGGGCGAACCGCTTTCCCGTCGCGATGTACAGCGCGCTCGCCGGGTTCGTCGAGCCGGGCGAGACTATCGAGGACTGCATTCACCGCGAGGTGCGCGAGGAGGTCGGCGTCGAGGTCGACCACCTCGAGTATTTCGGCAGCCAGTCGTGGTCGTTCCCGCATTCGCTGATGATCGCGTTCACGGCCGAATACGCCGGCGGGGAACTCACCCCGGACGGGACCGAGATCGCCGACGCGCAATGGTTCGCGCCCGAGGCCGTGCCGAAGCTGCCGCCGAGCGTGTCCATCGCGCGCCGGCTGATCGACGCGACCGTCGCGCGGCTCGCCCGGATGCCGGCTCGGCCCTGATAGAATGGCGCCCCGTTCGCGATGCGCGCTTTCGCAGCGAATGACCGCAACCCGCCGATGCCCCGCACGACTCGATTTCCGTCCGCGCTGATCGCAGCGCTGTTCCTCCTGGCGCCGCCGGCCTTTGCGCAATCGGCGCCGGCGCAACCGGCGCCGGCGACACCGGCGGCCGCGGCTCCGATCGGAAGCGAGCTCACCGAGGAGGCGCGCAGGACCTACGCGCAGGGCATCCGGGAAGCCCGCGAGCTCGTCGCGAAAAAGGACTTTCCGGCCGCGATCGTCAAGCTCGACGCGCTCAATGCCCAGCGACCGCGCGAGCCACAGGCGCGCTTTCTCAAGGGAGTCGTGCAAACCGAGGAGGGGCAAAACGATGCCGCGCTTGCAACGTTCCTGGCGCTGACCTCCGACTTCCCCGAGCTGCCCGAGCCGTACAACAATCTCGCCGTGCTGTACGCGAAGAAGGGCGAGTACGAAGGCGCCCGCATCGCGCTCGAAACCGCGGTAAAGGCAGCGCCCGACTGGGCAGTCGCACACGAGAACCTGGGGGATGTCTACGTGCGCATCGCCGCCGGCGAATACGAGCGGGCGGCAAAGCTCGACAAGGAAAACAAGTCGGCCGGCGCCAAGCTCGTGCTGGCGCGCGACATCCTGGCGCCGGCGCCGAACCGACACCGACACCGACACCGACACCGACACCGACACCGACACCGACACCGACACCGACACCGACACCGACACCGACACCGACACCGACACCGACACCGACACCGACACCGACAACCACGCAGGCACCGGCAAAATAGACGTCCTCGCGCTCCCGGCGCGCCTCGCTGTCACAAACTCGAGAATTTCCGCTCTCTCCGACCAACCCACTCACGACCAACATCACTTACGTCAACCGAAGGAGTTCCACGATGCTGCAACGACTCTTCGCCGCCGCCGCCGTCGCACTGGCCGCGACACTGGCGGTTCCCGCCCTCGCCGCCAATCCTCAGGTCCAGTTCGACACGACCGCGGGAAGCTTCAAGGTCGAGCTCTATCCCGACGCCGCGCCCAAGTCGGTCGCCAATTTCCTCGACTACGTGAAGGCGAAGCACTACGACGGCACGCAATTCCATCGCGTGATTCCCGGATTCATGATCCAGGGCGGCGGCTTCACTGCCGATTTCAAGCAGAAGCCGACGAAGCCGCCCGTCGTCAACGAAGCCGAGCAATCAAGCAAGGCCGGCCTTCTCAACGTGCAAGGCACGCTCGCGATGGCGCGCACCAGCGATCCCAACTCCGCGACCGCGCAATTCTTCATCAACGTCGCCGACAACAAATTCCTGAACTTCCGCTCGCCGGATCCCGCCGGCATCGGCTACACGGTGTTCGGCAAGGTCGTGAGCGGGATGGACGTCGTCGACAAGATCGCCAAGGCGCCCACCGGCGCGGGCGGGCCGTTTCCCAAGGACGTTCCGGCGGAGAAGGTCATCATCACCAAGGCCTTCGTCGTCGATACCAAGTGAGGCGCTGACATGGTCATCCTGCACACGAATCACGGTGATATCACACTGGAGCTCGACGCCGAGAACGCGCCGGCGACGGTCGCCAATTTCCTGCAGTACGTTCGCGACGGACACTACAACAACACGATCTTCCATCGCGTGATCGACGGCTTCATGGTCCAGGGCGGCGGCATGGAGCCCGGAATGAAGCAGAAGCCCACGCGCGCGACGATCGCCAACGAAGCGGGCAACGGCCTGAAGAACAAGAAGTACACCGTGGCGATGGCGCGCACGTCCGAGCCGCATTCGGCGTCTTCGCAATTCTTCATCAACGTCGCCGACAACGACTTCCTCGACTACAAGGGACCGAGCCCGCAGGGCTGGGGCTACTGCGTCTTCGGAAAGGTCGTCGCCGGTCAGGACGTCGTCGACCGGATCAAGGCGGTGCCGACCGGCAACACCGGCATGCACCAGAACGTCCCGCGCGACGACGTCGTGCTCACGCGCGCCGAGGAAACCGGCCCGGCGCCGTGATGCAGGCCACCGTGCGATGGCGTGCGTGTCCGCCGCTGACCGGCGCGGCGCCGGCGCCCCCGCGCGCACGTTCGCGCCCGCTCGCGCGTCTGCGATGAAGCCGACGCTCTTCGTATCGGACCTTCATCTCTCGACGACGCGCCCCGAGCAGCTTGCGGGGTTCCATCGCTTTTGCGCCGGACCCGCCCGGAATGCCGGCGAACTCTACATCCTGGGCGACCTCTTCGACAGCTGGATCGGGGACGACCAGCTCGAGGAGCCGATGGTCGCCGAGGTCGCCGCGGCGCTCGCGTCGGTCGCCGCATCCGGTGTGGCCATCGGCATCCTCACCGGCAACCGCGACTTTCTCGTCCGCGAGCGCTTCGCCGCGGCGGCCGGCGCGAAACTCCTGCCGGAGCAGCTGATCGTCGACGTCGGCGGCATTCCGACGCTGATCATGCACGGCGACGAGCTCTGCACGTCGGACCTCGGCTACCAGCGCTGGCGCAGGATCTCGCATGACAGGCGCTGGCAGAACGGATTTCTCGCGCTGCCCTGGGCGTTTCGACGCGCCTTCGCGAAATGGCTGCGCGGGAAAAGCAGGAGGACCATCGCGACGAAGTCCGAGGCGATCATGGATGTCGAGCCGAGCGCCGTCGAAGCCGCGTTTCGCGCCGCCAACGTGAGCCGGATCGTCCACGGCCACACGCACCGGCCGGCGCGGCATCACAGCGTCGTCGACGGCCGCGAATGCGAGCGCTTCGTGCTCGCCGACTGGTACGACCGAGGCAGCTATCTCGAATTCGACGCGACGGGCGAGCACACGCGCGACGTGCCCGCCGCGTAGCGGACATCCACAGCCCGAGGCACTCTTGTCGCAGATCTACGGTGTGAAATTCAATGGCTTGAAGCGCTTGCCATCGTCAGAATCAGGCTCGCCGAGTCACAGTCACGTCACGGCAAATCCGGATCGCCGCTGATGTCCGCTTCCGACCCTGACGCGACGGTCAGAGTGCTCCACTGCGGCTGTTGACAATGATGGAAGCAGCCATTTGAACCGTGGGCAAAAGTGCGGTTCCGCGGCGGCGCAAACGCCGTTTGCCGCGACACGGGCTGGGGCAATGCGATGCGCACATGCTGTGCTGCGACCACTGCAATGCGGAGGAGTCGTACCGGATGGGCGAGATCGCGGCGACGCCGAGGCCGCACTCGAGGACGGCACCGCCTTGGCTCCCAAGATCGCGGCGAGCGGAAGCCGAAGGCCGACCTCCCAGGTATCAAGGCAAGTAGAACCCGCGTCCTGTCTAGACGACGCTGACGTTTGGTGCGGACGCCTTAATCCTAAAGCCCGCGAACGTGACTTCCTCGGTGAATCCGGTCGCCGTCTGGTTCAGGGACTGGCTGTCTACATGGGTTCCCAAGCTGCCCGTCGCGCTGACCTTGATCGTGCCCTTGCCCTCGGCAATCGCAAGGTTTGCGCCGACTTCGACCGGGTTCTCGATGCCCACCTCAAGGCCAGGGCTCTGGTTGGTGATCTTGATCTCGGCATCCTTATCTTCGACGATCCGCGCTACCGTGTACTTGATCGCGTCGGTATCCTGCACGATTCGGATAGTGCGTGCCTTGAGAAAATCGGCGCGCTTCATCTCATGTGTGAGGTCGCGCGCCTCGGTCCAGGGGCGACCCTCGTAAGTCCGCGTGCCCGCGCTCAACATCCACGGCAGTCCCACAATGGTGCCATTGATATGCAGTGTGACATCCGCCGTCGCGCCGAAGGACTCTTCCACGTACATCTCCACGCGATTGCCGATATCGACGCCTGAGAGCTGTTGGACGGTGTTGATCGCGCGGCTCTCGCGCCGAATTTCGCCATTAGAAATGAGCTCAATGGTCCAGCGACCGAACATCACATCATTCGTGTCGAATGCAAAGGCGAACACTACAAGGCGCGACTTAGCTGACAGCGCCGATGGGCGCTGAAGCGCGGGCGGCGGGATAAGCTTCGGCGACGGGCCAGGCGTTGCGGTCAGCGCCTGGGCCGGCCCGGGGATGACGCCGGGCCCCGGTGGCAACGCCACAGCGGCCTTGACCTGACCGGTCACCAGCTCGCTGATCAGGTCGGCGCGTTGTTCGTCAGGAAGCTCGTTGGCGCTGCGTATGACGTTGATCATCCCGGCGGTCTGGGCGCTCTTCGTGTTCTGCGACGGCACGGGCGACACGTTGGCCGAAATCGACTGGAGCAATGTTCCGAGGTCCTGCGGCAACGGTGCCGCGAGCACCTTGCTCGCATCGGCGACGCGCGAGTCCGTGTTCGTGGCCGCAATCGCCGGCGCGTTGTCGGGGATCGGCGACGTCTGCCAGTCCCAGAACGCGTCGGATCGATGGGCTCGGACGCATTGCAGTGTCCCAGCTTCGCTTCGGCGAACACGCCGCGCGCGGGCACCGTCACGAGTTGTTCGACGGACTCGGTGAAGACAGGTGGCTTGGCCTTGCCGAGCGTGTCGTCTTCAAAGGGCCGCGCAAGGGCCGCGTCGCCGCCCAGAACGACAGGCATCACCGCGTAGCCATCAGCGAAGTCAAACAGCGTGTTCTCTACCAGGTTGAGCAGCGGCTCTGAACCGATCTTCCAGGTTTCAAGGCGCCGAGCGCGATCGGATGGCGTTTCGGCGAGCCAGATTGCGCGCCAGTAGTGAGCGGCGTGGGAATTCAGATGATTGAGCAGACGTCGCAGACAGCAGCGCTCGTCGTCGGTGAGAAGATCCTCGACGTCGTCGACCGGCGGAACGAAACCCTTGACCGAAAGGCGGATGCTCTTGTCGAGCGGGATGTTTCCAGGATTTGCCACGTCGACCATCGTCCACGTCGTCGTCGCGCCTTTCGTCGTCACGCGGACGTGCTTGACCGTCCAGTCTGGTGATGGGCCGGATCGGCTGCTGGCATTCAAGGTCTGTGCGATTTCGACGGCATCGACATTCTTCCAGTGGATGAGCGCCGAAGGCTTCACGATGTAGATGAACTGGCTGTTTGGCGTGAAGCGCGGAGGCTGCGCCGGAAAAGAGACGAGCGTGGTCGCGAGTAGATCGGGCTTGCCGGTGCCGAAATTATTGATCGTGAGCGCCACGTCCATGAGATTGCAGGCAATCGGCGCGCCGCCCTGCTTCGGGACGAGCGAGAACCTGACGTCCTCGAGTGGCACCTGCGCGCCGGTGTCGTATTCGACGGTGAGCTCATCGACGATTAGGTTGTCCAGGGGATCGCCCAGTGCCAGGAGGCGCTTCTTGGCACGTTGAAAATTGAGCTCGAGACAGTTTCGCTTGGCGACGACATCCAGGCACCCACGCGTCGATTCGTCGAGAAGCACAGTGGCGATGGTCGCGCGGTGCCGTTCGATCGACCAGAACGTGAAGTCTGTTACGGAATGCTTCAGAAAGAGCACCGATCGGATCCCGGCTGGCCGCGTCAGGACCCGCTGATGCTGGAGAACCTCGTAGTATAGGATTGTCAGCGAGTGACTATGGTTGTAATTCGCCACGACCCGGGTGCGCGCCTGGGCGGACTCGCTCTGCGAGCTCTGGACGACCACCGTCGAATTTAGCTCGCGCTGCGAGCTGGTCGCTTGGTGAAACGCGTCGCTGATCTGTTGCGTCGTATTGCCGACGACCGACCGCATGCCTTGCGAATTGGCCGAGCCCCCGCCGATGCCGAGGGCGGCGCCGATCCCCAGACCACGGGTCCGATCGGAATGCCCGCCGCTGCGCTCAGCGGGCCGCCGGCGCTGAAAGACGGGCCCGACTGGCTCTCACGCACCACCATAGAGACGGCCTCGGACAGGCTGCGTTCGCGAAGTGCGGCGTGCTGCAGGTCTTCAGTCTCCGTCGTCTGTTCGGTGCGCTTGGCCGTCTCGTGGCGCGTCCAGTCGACGACGGCGATCTGCATCTTCTCGCCTGGCGCGAGCGGCAAACTGTATGCGATTTGCCCCAACGAATGGCCGAGCGGAAACCACTCGCTATTGTATTGCACCGAGTAGCCCAGCAGGAGATCGCCTGTGAACTGGGGACCCAACAAGCTGGCGATGCCACCGATCGGGCCCAGAAATCCTCCTCCGGGCGCTCCCTCAAGTCTAGGCAGGTCGGCTTTCGCGTGCTGGGCTGTACGAATGATCTGGCGGAAACGGACGAGTCGTGTCGCCAGATTAGCGGGCAGAAGCGTCTCGCACCCGTCAGCGCCAATAAGCAGCGCGCCCGACATCGAGAACGAGCCGGGCGAGAGGCGCCAGTCGAGGATGCCCGGCGTCTGCATCGCAGGCATCGGCGGCCAGTCGGCCCGACCGGCCAGCATTCCGACATCCAGATCAATGCGAAGGCAGATGAAGTCGGGTGCGAGGTCGCCTTCGGTCAACGCGTCGAAAGAGATCTTCGGATCTTTGAAGGGCAGCACACGGAGTTCGGATAACTGCAACGTCAGGCGTGGCGGTCCGATGAGCCCGGCGCCAGTCAGCGCGTCTCTGATGGCACGAAGCACCTGCACTTGCCGGAGCGGCCACAGATCGAAGGAGCCATAGCCGACATGATCCGTGCCGATCACGCCGAGAGGAATTTTCGGAAACGTCGGGACGAGCGCGAGCGCGGGCCTGCCGAGCGCGGCGCGGCTTTTCGCTGAAAGGGCGAACGCGGCGATGGCAAACACCGGCAACTCGGTGATCGGTGCCGCGGAATCTAGGTGCCGAGCGAACACACTCAAGTGCTCGTACGGGAGTTCGAGATCGAAGCCCCAGTCGAATGCCGGCTCGCTTTCCGACGCTCTCAGGTCGGAATAGTTGTGGCGAAGAACCGCGACCTGGCTGATCTTTCCGAACGACGTGGGCACGTTGATTCTCCCGGTGGGTAGGTGGGCATCGTAGCATCGATACCGATTCCGGCTGTCTGTATTGCACGGCTACCACCTATGGAGAAATGTCAGGAGGGGGTAGCCGTGTTGGTCGCCTCGTCAATGGCCGCTTGCCGGAAAATTCCACGGCGACACCGAAGGGCAGCTCTTGGCCTATTCTGTTGAAAAACTCATTTGCAGTGCCGGAGTTGAGTGTCCTCGAAGAAGTCGACCGTCTAGAACGCGCTCAGAGCCATGCAAATCGATCAGGTGATGGTTTGAGACCCCCAAAATCGTCCCCGGAAAAACACGAATCGAGTTTTTCAACAGAATAGGCCGAACGCGGACGGTCGCTGGGGCCCCAAACCGCGCGAATGACTTTTGGAAACCGGGACTACGAGGCACGAAATCAGGCTAGCCCAGCGCCTGCGCGAAATCCGCGATCAGGTCGTCGGCATCCTCGATGCCGACCGAGACCCGGATCAGCGAATCGGCGATGCCCATCGCCGCGCGCCGCTCGGCGCCGACCTCCCAGAAGATCGTGTGCGCAACCGGGATCGCGAGCGTCCGGTTGTCGCCTAGATTCGACGACGCGATGACGAGCGAGAGCCGGTTCAGGAAATCGAAGCAGTCGATGCCCTCCGCGAGCTCGAACGCGAGCAGCCCGCCGAAGCCGCGGAACAATCGCTTCGCCAGCGCGTGCTGCGGATGGCTCGCAAGCCCCGGATAGTAGACGGCCCGCACCTTCGGGTGCGCGGCGAGGCGCTCCGCGAGCGCCTGCGCGTTCGCGCACACCCGCTCGATGCGCAGCGCCAGCGTCTCCGCGCCCACGGCGATGTGGTGCGCCTGCTCGGCGGCGAGCGTGCCGCCCCAGTCGCGCAGGCCCTTCTTCCGGATCTGCGCGATGCCCCACATCGCGGGCGGCTGCGTCTTGTACGCGTCGGCGATGCCGGCAAAGCGCGTCCAGTCGTAGAGGCCGGTGTCGGTGACCGCGCCGGCGAGCGCGTTGCCGTGGCCGCCGATGTACTTGGTGAGCGCATTGACGACGAGGCTCGCACCGACGGATTTCGGGCGAAACAGCGCAGGCGAGGTCATCGTGTTGTCGACGATGTAGACGATGCCGCGTTCCGCGCACAGCGCGCCGATGTTCGCGAGGTCGGCGATCTGAGTGCGCGGATTCGCGATCGTCTCGACGAGCACCATCCGCGTTGCCGGGCGCAGCGCGTCCCGCACCGCGCTCGCGTCCGTCGCGTCGACGTAGCGTCACGTCGATGCCGTGCAGCACCAGCGTTCCGAGCTGGCTCACCGTGTTGCCGAACAGGAACTGGCTCGCGACGACGTGATCGCCCGCGCGCAGCAGCGACAGCATCACGGCGCCGATCGCCGCCATGCCCGTGGCGAAGCAGACGGTCGCGATGCCGTCCTCCATGCCGGTCACCTTCGCTTCCAGCGCGGCGCCGGTCGGGTTGCCCTGACGGCCGTAGACGTAGCCCGGCGCGCGTCCCTGGAACACCGCGGCGAGCTCGTGCGCGTCCCGATAGCCGTAGGCAACCGAAAGGTGCAACGGCTTGTGCAGCGCGCCGTGCTCAATCGCGGCCTCGCGGTCGGAATGGAGGATGGCGGTCGTGAAACCGCGGTGCGGCGACGATGTGCTCATGATGGGTCCGCCAAGAAAAAAGCCCGTTCAACGTCCGCTGAACGGGCTTTGCTGCGCGTCCTGTCGACCCGGACGGCCAAGCCTCGCTTTAGCGGTATTTGTTAAGCGCCCGCAAGCTGTGGCTCAAATCGGCGCGACCTGAGTATGGCGTAGGGTTGCGCTCTGGTCAACCCGCCGGTGCAATGTGCAGGTCGAGGCGGCACGTACCGGCCCTGTTGAAGCGGCGCAGGCGTGCGCCGCTTAATTATCGAATGGATCGCGATCCGCCATGTCTGCGTCGGGGCGGCACGTGCCGTCCCGTTGAAGCGTCGCCTGCGGCGCCGCTTAACGTGCCGGCCCGCTGCCGGGGCTCCGAGTGCGATGTCATGGACACCCAATTGGTGGCTACGATACCTGTCGGTCAGCCCGCTCCTGCCTCAAGCGGCTTCAACTTCGATAGCAATGTAGGGATCAGCTCGGCCACCGTGGGATGAATGTGCATCGCCCGCTGCAGCACGGTATACGGCACACCGGCATACATGACGTCGATGATCGTGTGGATTGCCTCGTCCGACTCGATGCCGAGCAGCGCCGCGCCGAGGATCCGCTGCGTGCCGGCGTCGACGAGCACTTTCATGAAGCCCGCGGTCTCGCCCCGCTCCCTGGCGCGCCCGACGCGGCTCATCGGCATCGTCGCGGCGAGCACGTCGCGGCCCGAGGCACGCGCCTCGCGCTCGCTCATCCCCACGCGGGCGAGCGGCGGATCGATGAACAGCGCATACGCCGGGATGCGCTCGGTGACCCGCCGCGACTCGCCGTCGAGGACGTTCGCGGCGACGATCTCATAGTCGTTGTAGGACGTGTGCGTGAAGGCGCCTCGACCGTTGACGTCGCCCATCGCGAAGACGCCCGCAGCACTCGTAGAGAGAGCGTCATCGACGACGATGTAGCCGCGCGCGTCGAGCCTGATGCCGGCGCGCTCGCAGCCGAGGTCGTCGGTGTTCGGCCGCCGTCCGGTCGCGAGCAGAAGGTGCGAGCCGATGACCTCGCGCGGCTCGCGCGCGCAGTCGACGCCGACCACAATGCCGTCGCCGGCACGGCGCACCTTGACGCATTTGGCATCGAGCCTCACCGCGATCCCTTCGGCCTCGAGGATCTCGCGAATGGCATCGGATACCTCGTCGTCCTCGCGGCCGATCAGATGCGAGCCCATCTCGACCACGGTGACGTCGCTCCCGAAACGCCGATACATCTGCGCGAACTCGAGTCCGACGTAGCTGCCGCCGATAACGACGAGATGGCGCGGCAGGACGTCGACGTCCATCATCGACACGTTGTCGAGGTAGGGCACCTCCGCGATGCCTGTGATTGGCGGCACGGCGGCGCGCCCGCCGACGTTGATGAAGATCTGCGGCGCCTCGAGCAGCCTGTCGCCGGCACGCACCGAATGCGGTCCCTCGAAGCGCGCATGGGCTTCAATGACGGTGAGCCCCGGCGTCGACCGGAGCCATTTGACGACGTTCTCGTTCGATTGCCGCACCACCGTGTCCTTGCGCGACTTCACGGCGCGCATGTCGACCGTGACGCCGGGCGGCACGATCACGCCCCAGCCGGCGCCGGTGCGCGCGACGTGCGCGGCGCGTGCGCTCGCGATCAGCGTCTTGGTCGGGATGCAGCCATTGTTGACGCACGTGCCGCCGAAGCGCTTGCGCTCGATGATCGCGGTCTTGCGGCCCGCTTGCGCGAGACGCACCGCAAGCGAAGGGCCGGCCTGCCCAGTGCCGATGACTATGGCGTCGTAGCGTTCGCTCATCGGGTCACCTCCTCCAATGCCGGCGAAATTCGTCGGAGGAGTTTACGCCGTGGCGCAGTGAGGGCGCGACCGTGCGGGCGACGCGGGATTGTCGCCCCGCACGGACAAGTCATGCAGCGAACCCGAGCGACGGGACCTACCGCGTCAGCATCGCCTTCAGACTCTTCAGCCGCGCGCTGCCCGCGGCCTTCTCGCGTGCCGCCTCGTCCGGCGGAAGCGTCGTATCGGCCCAGCGCAGATCCTCCTGCGCGAGCTCCGCCAGGAATCGCGACGGATGGCATTCGGAGACGCCACCGGCGCGCTTCCTGCGCCGGCAGAACGACAGGTGCAGGCTTCGCTGCGCGCGCGTCACCCCGACATAGAACAGGCGCCGCTCCTCGTCGACGTTGCCGGCGGCGATCGTCTCGCGATGCGGCAGCAGCCCTTCCTCGACGCCGACGATGAACACGTGGGGAAACTCGAGGCCCTTTGCCGCGTGCAGCGTCGACAGGCGCACCGCATCGCGCTCGGCATCCTCCTGCCCTTCGAGCATGGTGATGAGCGCGATCGTCTGCGTGAGCTCCAGCAGGTTCCTGTTGTCGGCCTCGCCCTTCCGCGCAAGCCAGTCGACGAAATCGCGCACGCTCTGCCAGCGTGCGTCGGCCTGCTTGCGCTCGCCCGACGCGGTCAGGTACTCGCGGTAGTCGATCGCCGCGACCAGCTCGTCCAGCAGCCGCCCGGCGGGTTCGCGCTCGGCGCGGAAGCGCAGCCCGTTGATGAGCGCGCAGAACGATTCGAGGACCTCGCGCGGTCGCGCCGGCAGCGTGCTGCGCGCCTCGTCGCTGTGAACCGCCGCGAAGAGACACTCGCCGCGCGCCTCGCCGATCGCCGAGAGCCGCTCGAGCGAGGTCGCGCCCACGCCGCGCCTGGGTGTCGTCACCGCCCGGATGAAGGCGCGGTCGTCGGCGTCGTTCGCGATGAGGCGCAGGTACGCGACGAGGTCGCGGATCTCGGCGCGGTCGAAATACGACTGCCCGCCCGAGATCTCGTAGGGCACGTTCTGCGCGCGCAGCTGCTGCTCGAACAGCTTCGCCTGGTGATTGCCGCGGTAGAGGATCGCGTAGTCGCCGTGGCGCCCGCGATGCTCGAACTTGTGCGCGAGCAGGCGCCGCACGACCGATTCAGCCTCGGCCTCGTCGTCCTTCTCCGGCGTCACGCGGATCGTGTCGCCGGTCGGCAACTCGCTCCAGAGCTTCTTGTCGAAGAGCTTGGCGTTGTTGGCGATCAATGCATTGGCCGAGCGCAGGATGCGCACCGTCGAGCGGTAGTTCTGTTCGAGCTTGATCACCTTGAGATTCGGATAGTCGATCGGCAGCTGCGCGAGGTTGTCGATCGTCGCGCCGCGCCAGCCGTAGATGGCCTGGTCGTCGTCGCCGACCGCGGTGAACGCGGCCTTCTCGCCGGTGAGGAGCCGCAACAGCCTGTACTGCGACGGATTGGTGTCCTGGTATTCGTCGACGAGCAGATGCGCGCAGCGGGCGCGCCATTTCGCCGCCACCTCCGCGTCGCGCGACAGGAGCTCGATCGGCAACGCAATGAGATCGTCGAAATCGACTGCCTGGTAGGCACGCAGCGTCTCGTCGTAGCGGGCGTAGGCGCGCGCGAACGCGAGCTCGTCGTCGCCATTCGCCTTCTTCACGGCCGCGGCCGGCGTCACGCCCGCGCCCTTCCACTGGCTGATCGCGCGCAACGCCGCGCGCGCGCGGCCGAGATCCGTGGTCGGAAGAATCTCGGCAACGACGGGCTCGAGGTCGCCCGGATCGAGGATGGAAAAGCGTGGCGCGAGCCCGAGCGCGCGGGCGTCGCCGCGAACGATCGCGAGGCCGAGCGCGTGAAACGTCGAGATCGTCAGCGCCTGCGCCTGCTCGCCCCGCCCTTCGTCGGCGAGCAGACGCGCGACGCGCTCGCGCATCTCGCGCGCCGCCTTGTTGGTGAACGTGATCGCCGCGATGCGCTTCGGGTCGTGGCCGCGCTCGATGAGATGCGCGATCTTCGCGGTGATGACGCGCGTCTTGCCGCTTCCCGCGCCCGCGAGCACGAGAAGAGGTCCGTCGACGTAACGCACCGCCTCGCGCTGCGCGGGATTGAGGAGAAGAGCCATCCGGACCGCCGCCCGCACGGCGGGCCGATGTTAGAATTCGTTGCGAATTCTAGCAGGCCGTCGTGTCGCGCGCCGCGCCCGTCGCGCGGGTCGGGCCTCGCGACGCGCACCCATGAGCCTCTACGCGATCGGCGACATCCAGGGCTGCCACGCCGAATTCTGCGCGTTGCTGGAGTTGATCGGCTTTTCGCCGCGCGAGGACAGGCTGTGGCTCGTCGGTGACCTCGTCAATCGCGGACCCGACTCGCTCGGCGTGCTGCGCGAGGTCATGGCGCTCGGCGATGCCGCGGTGACGGTCCTCGGCAATCACGACCTGCACCTGCTGACGGTCGCCGCCGGACACCGGCGCGCGCATCGGCAGGACACCCTCGGCCCGATTCTCGACGCACCGGACCGTGGCGCACTGATCGAATGGCTGTGCGCGCGGCGCCTGGTGGCGATCGAGGACGAGCGATTGATGGTGCACGCCGGACTCCTGCCCGGCTGGACTCCGGCCACCGCACGCATGCTCTCGCGCGAAGTCGAGTCCATGCTGCGAAGCGAGCGGGCCGGCGAGTTTCTCTCGTGCCTCTACGGCGACCTGCCGCGGACGTGGCGCGATGATCTCGAGGGATTCGACCGGCTGCGCGTCGTCGTGAACGCCTTCACGCGGCTGCGTTTCTGCACCGCGGACGGCACGATGGAGTTCCGTGAGAAGCGCGGGCCGGGCAGCGCGCCGGAGGGCTACCTTCCGTGGTTCTCGCATCCGCAGCGGGCCTCCGCCGGCGTGACCGTCGTGTGCGGGCACTGGTCGACGCTCGAGTTGAGGCTCGCGCCCAACCTGCTGATGCTCGACTCCGGATGCCTGTGGGGCGGCGCGCTCACCGCGATCAGGTTTCCGGATCGCCGTGTGTACCAGGTGCCGGGGACGTCGCCGCTGACGCCAAAACCGTTCGGATGACGTGCTCCGCGGCGCGCGAGAGCTCGCGCCGGTGGCGAAGCCGCGCCGGCAGCGGTGCCGCGACGTGCATCTCGACGATGAGCGCCGATTCGCCGGTCAATCGCCAGAACGATTCCAGGATGCTGGTGTCGCCGACGTACGCGGCGGCGGCGGTGTGCAGGCCTTCGGGCGTGCGATAGCGAATCGCGACGGGCAGCACATGCCCCTCGGCGTCGACGATCGGCTGCAGCAGGGATCCGTGGAACGGCAGCAGCGTCGTCCCGTCGGTCGTCGTGCCTTCCGGAAAGATCGCCAGCACGTCGCCGCGCGCGAGCGCTTCGGCGGCCTGCCGGTTGACGTTGTGCGTGTCGCGCCGGCGCGCGCGCTCGACGTAGAGCGTCCCCACACCGGTGATGAGCCACCCCAGGACCGGCCATCGCTTCAGCTCGGCCTTGGCGACGAAGCGCGCGGGCTGCACCGACAGCACCACGAAGATGTCGAGCCACGAGATGTGATTGGCGACGATCAGGAGGTTGCCGCCGACGCCGTCGAGCGATTCACCATGCAGCCGCGCGTCGACCTTCAGCATGCGCAGCAGCCGGCGCGACCACTGCTTCGTCAGCGCGTTGCGCCGGTGCGATTGCACCAGCGGAAAGATCAGGACCGCCGTCGCGAGTCCCTCGGCGACGTGCGCCGCGACGCGAAGCGTACGGGCGACGCGCCAGGGAAGCGGCGTCGGCCGCGCCATCCCGGCAGCGCTCAGGACAGCGCCGCGCGCTCGAAGCGGCGCGACCCAGCGCGCACCCCTGCGCCGCGACACACCGGGCGCGCTACCACGGATACTCGCCGAAGTGCACGTGATAGCGCGATGCGATCGCATCGCGGTCGGCGGCATGATTCTGCCCGCCGCGGCTGCCGATCTTGATCGCGCCGAGCGTCGCGGCGAGGCGCCCGGTGCGCTCCCAGTCCCAGCGCTGCGCCATTCCGTAGAGCAGTCCCGCGCGATACGCGTCGCCGCATCCGGTCGGATCGACCAGCGCCGTCGCCGGGACGGCCGGTATCTCGATCGTGGCTCCGCCCGCATGAATGCGCGACCCCTCGGCACCCAGCGTCTCGATCACCGCCTCGACCCGCCGCGCGATCTCCTGCAGCGTGAGCCCGGTGCGATCGCACAGCAGCCGCGCCTCGTAGTCGTTGACGGCGAGAAAGGTCGCCGCGTCGATCATCTCGATCAGCTCTTCGCCCGAGAACAACGGCAGTCCCTGCCCCGGATCGAACACGAACGGGATGCCCGCGGCGGCGAACTGGTCGACGTGCGCGCGCATGCCGGCACGGCCGTCCGGCGCGACGATGCCGAGCGCGATGTCGTCGACGTCGCCGACGCGGGTCTGGTGCGACTCGTTCATCGCGCCCGGGTGGAATGCGGTGATCTGATTGTCGTCGAGGTCGGTGATGATGAACGCCTGCGCGGTGAACGTGCCCGGAACCGTGCGCACGCCGTCGCGGGCGATCTTCAGCGCCGCGAGGCGCTCGCGATACGGCGCGCCGTCGTCGCCGAGCGTCGCCATGATCACCGGCTCGCCGCCGAGCGCCTTCAGGCTGTAGGCGATGTTGCCGGCGCATCCGCCCCATTCGCGCCTCATCTCGGTGATCTGGAACGACACCGACAGCACGTGCGTCTCGCCGGGCAGGATGTGGCGCCCGAAGCGATCCGGGAACACCATGATGGTGTCGTAGGCGAGCGAGCCGCAGATCAGCGTGCGCGTGGAAGTCATTGGAGAATTCGTGCCGGAGGACGGGAACAGCGCGCGAGTTTAGCAGGCGGGCGCCCGCCGCCTGAACAACGCGAACGCGTGCCGGCTATTTCGCGACGCTTGCGAGGTACGGGTCGCGCCCGATCTCACGCACGATGAACTGCTGGCGGCGTGAGACGGGAAGCGTCTCGCCCATCCCCTTCAGCAGAACTTCCCAGTGCGCGTCGCCGTCATCGCTCACGCAGCGCTCGAAGCCGCGGATGAACTCCCGCGACACGAGGCAATTCCGATGCACGCGGACGAAGCGCTGGCCGAACTCCTGCTCCAGCCGCGTCAGCGATTCCTCGAGGAGGTACTCGCGGTCCGGCGTGCGGATCGTGATGTACTTGAGCTCGGCCTTGAGATAGACGATCTCGTCGACCGGCACCAGCACGACGCGCGAGCGCTCGGTCACCGACAGGAACCGGCGCGCCGAGGCCGGCAACTCGTCCAGCTTCGAGAAGGACACCGGCTTCAGCCGGGGCACCTTCTGCAACGCCGCGAGGAGGCGCTGCATGCGCACCGGCTTCATCAGGTAGTCGACCGCGCTGACGTCGAATGCCTGCACGGCGTGCTCGTTGAACGCCGTCGTGAAGATCACGACCGGCGGCTGCGCGAGCTTCAGCAGGTGGCGTGCGAGCTCGATGCCGTCCATGCACGGCATGTGGATGTCGGTCAGCACGAGGTCGGCGGTCGCCGCCTGCAGGAGGTCGATCGCCTCCTGCCCGCTCGCGGCCTCGCCGACCACGGCAAGCGGCAGCGCGCCCGTGCAATCGTCGAGGAGGTCGCGCAGGCGCCGGCGGGCCGGCGCCTCGTCGTCGACGATCAATACGCGAAGCGGAGGCTCAGCCATGGGCCATTCCCCGCTTCAGCGGCGCTTGCGGAGGATCGTCGGCCGCTGCGCCGCGCGTGTCGCGGCTGCGCGGGCGTGCGGCCTCGCTGCGCGCTGCCGGAGTCTTCTCCGTGCGGTAAGGCATGCGCACATGCACCTCGTAGGCATCCGCCTTGACCCGCGATTCCAGCGCGGCCTCGGCGTCGAAGTGCAGCGCGAGCCGCTCGCGGACGTTGGCGAGCGCCATCTTGTTGCCGGAATGGTGCCCTCCGCCGCTGACGCGATACGGATTGCGCAGGATCGCGTGCACGTCCCCCCCCTTGTAGAAGATGTTGATCGACACCACGCCGGGGGCGGTCATCGGCTCGATGCCGTGGTAGACCGCGTTCTCGAGCAGCGGCTGCAGGATGAGCGGCGGCACCAGCGCATCGGCCGGCATGTTGTTGGTGTGCCATTCGACGACGAGACGGTCGCCAAGCCGAAGCTTTTCCAGCGCGAGGTATTGCCGGCACAGCAGGACCTCGTCGGCGAGCGGTGCGAGAT
The DNA here is from genome assembly GCA_963846855.1 of uncultured beta proteobacterium. Lineage (GTDB taxonomy): Bacteria > Pseudomonadota > Gammaproteobacteria > Burkholderiales > Casimicrobiaceae > CAIWHR01. Next base: position 158,377 of record CAWJXK010000008.1, on the reverse strand, counting down.
CGCGGTTGTCGCGCATCAGGACGCGGAACAGATCGGCCATGTCCTCGAGCGAGGACTCGGCGCGCTTCGGGTCGGTGCGGACGAGCGAGAGCACGGCGTTGATGCTGTTGAATAGGAAATGCGGACGAATCCGCGCCTGCAGCGCCTGCAGCCGCGCCTCGGTGATCGCCGGGGACAGCGCCTTGGCGCGCAGCCGGAAGTACCCGAGCAGCGCGCCGGCGGTCATCAGCCCGAATAGCACGTGGCGCACCGGGCCGCCACCCGGCTGCGGCGGCTCGCCGCGGCTGAGCAGCGTGTAAACGCCCACGCCCGTCAGCACGGTGAGGCCGAGGATCGCCGCCGCGCCCTGCGAATACGGCCGGCGCGCGAGCCAGGGCTGCATCGCGTAGAGCGCCGCCAGCATCAGAAGCAGGTGCGGCTCGGCGGCGCCGACCATGTCGGTCCAGGCGACCGGCCACGTCGCCCAGTTGGGATCGCGCAGCAGCGCGGCGACGGCGACGAAGCCGTTCACGGCGACGAGAATGCGCAGGATCGTTCCCAGATTGCGGAAGTCCGGCAGCGCTGGAGAAACCCCGTTTTGTTTTATAATCGACCGCATAAGGCGTCTTGCATGCAAGCTTCGTGCCGGATTTTCTCACGGCGGGTCGCCGCATTCGCCGAAGCAGCGGCGTTATTTTCGGCAGCCGCCGAGGGCGGCGCAAGCGGGGGCGATTTTCCGACGTTTTCCTCCCGGCCGGCAGTCCGGTTTCCGCTGTGACGGCACCGTTTCCAAGGTCGAGAAGATCCCATGGCGCAACCCGGAAAGCCGCACGACGCCTCGGCGCAGGGCTGGTCCGGCCGCTTCGGCGAGCCCGTCACCGAGGCCGTCAAGCGCTTCACCGCGTCCGTGGATTTCGACCGCCGGCTGGCCGAGGCCGACGTCGCCGGCTCGCTGGCGCACGCCCGGATGCTCGCGGCCGTGGGCGTCCTTTCCGCGGCCGACCTTGCCGCCATCGAGGGCGGCATGGCGACGATCCGCGGCGAAATTGAACGCGGCGCGTTCATCTGGTCGCGCGATTTCGAGGACGTCCACCTCAACATCGAGAAGCGGCTGATCGCCCTTGCCGGCGACGCGGGCAAGCGCCTCCACACGGCGCGCTCCCGCAACGACCAGGTCGCTACGGACCTGCGCCTGTGGCTGCGCGACGCGATCGACCAGCTGTCCGGGCGACTCACCGCGCTCCGCGCCGCATTCATCGATCTCGCGGAGCGGCACGCGGAAACCGTCATGCCCGGCTTCACGCACCTGCAGATCGCGCAGCCGGTCACGCTGGGCCACCATCTGCTCGCCTACGAGGCGATGTTCGCGCGCGACGCCGCGCGCCTTTCCGACTGCCGGCGCCGCGTCAACCTGCTGCCGCTCGGCAGCGCCGCGCTCGCCGGCACCGGCTACCCGATCGACCGCGCGCAGGTGGCGCGCGCGCTCGGCTTCGACGGGGTCTGCGCGAATTCGCTCGACGCGGTGTCGGATCGCGATTTCGCCATCGAATTCGCCGCGGCGGCGGCGCTCGCGATGGTGCACCTGTCGCGCTTCGCCGAGGAACTGATCCTCTGGTGCTCGCCGGGATTCCGCTTCGTCACGCTGGCCGACCGGTTCTGCACGGGCTCGTCGATCATGCCGCAGAAGAAGAACCCCGACGTTCCCGAGCTCGTGCGCGGCAAGACCGGCCGCGTCGTCGGCGCGCTGACCGGCCTCCTCGTGCTGATGAAGGGACAGCCGCTCGCGTACAACAAGGACAACCAGGAAGACAAGGAGCCGCTGTTCGACATCGTCGACACGCTGGCCGACTCGCTCGCGCTCACGACCGACCTCGTCGCGTCCGGCATCGCGGTCGACGCGGCGCGGATGCGCGCGATGGCGCGGGAGGGCTTCGCGACGGCGACCGACCTCGCCGATTACCTCGTGCGCAAGGGCATGCCGTTCCGCGACGCGCACGAGGCGGTCGGGCGCGCCGTGCGGCACGCCGAAGCCAAGGGCGTCGACCTCGCCGAGCTTGCGCTCGCGGACCTCAAGTCGTTCGCCGAAGAGATCGACAGCGACGTATTCGCGGTGCTGACGCTGGACGGCTCGGTCGCCTCGCGTGATCATCCCGGCGGCACGGCACCGGCGCAGGTCCGCTCGGCGGCCGCCGCGGCGCGCGCGGCGCTGCCGAAGCGCTAGTCCCACGTTGCGAGTACACGTGCTCCGGCGATGATCTCGGCGCAGGACTTCCTGGGGCTTCTGGCGGGATCGCTCACGACGACCGCGTTCATTCCGCAGATCGTGCGCATCGTGCGGACGCGCTCGGCGCACGACATCTCGTGGTGGATGTTCGGGATCTTCTGCACCGGCATCGCGCTGTGGCTCTGGTACGGCATCCGCCTCGACGCGCTGCCGCTGATCCTCGCCAACGTCGTCACGCTGGCACTGGCGCTCACGATCCTGTTCCTCAAGTGGCGCTACGGCCGCGACCCGCCGGCGGCGCCACGCATCGCAACGAAACTCGAAGGGGACCGCTGATGGACTCGAAGAATGTCGCATTTCTGGGACTGGGCGTGATGGGCTATCCGATGGCGGGACATCTCGCCAAGGCGGGGCATCGCATGACCGTCTACAACCGCAGCGCCGACAAGGCGGCCCGCTGGGTCGCGCAGCACGGCGGCAAGCACGCGGCCACTCCGGCGGCGGCGGCGGGCGGCGCCGACCTCGTGATGATGTGCGTCGGCAACGACGACGACGTGCGCGCGGTCGCGCTCGGCGGTGACGGCGCGCTCGCCGGGATGCGCGCCGGCGCGGTGCTGGTCGACCACACGACGGCGTCGGCCTCGGTCGCCCGCGAAGTTCACGCGGCGGCGAAGGCGCGCGGCGTCGGCTTCCTCGACGCGCCGGTGTCGGGCGGCCAGGCGGGCGCCGAGAACGGCAAGCTCACGATCATGGTCGGCGGCGACGCCGACGTGTTCGCGCAGGCCGAGGCCGTGCTTGCGCACTATGCGCGCGCGGTCACGCGGATGGGCGCCGCGGGAAGCGGACAGCTCACCAAGATGGTCAACCAGATCTGCATCGCCGGACTCGTGCAGGCGCTCGCCGAGGGCATCAACTTCGCGCAGAGCGCCGGGCTCGACGCGGAACTCGTGCTCGACGTGATCGGGAAGGGCGCCGCGCAATCGTGGCAGATGGACAATCGCGGCAAGACGATGGTCGCGGACAAGTTCGATTTCGGCTTCGCCGTCGACTGGATGCGCAAGGATCTCTCGATCTGCGCGGCGGAGGCGCGCGCCAACGGCGCCGCGCTGCCGGTCACGGCGCTGGTCGACCAATTCTATGCGCGTGTGCAGGCGATGGGAGGCGCACGATGGGACACGTCGAGCCTGATTCGCGTGCTGCGCAACGCGAAATGAAGCGTCTCGCCGCGCGGCATTTCACGGCGACGATCGTGCGCACGCTCCGCTACGGGCTCGGCATCGGGGCGCTCGTCATGGCGAGCGCCGCGGCGGCCGCCGACATCAAGCTGATGAATGCCTGGGTGCGGCCGATGCAGGCCGGCGACAAGGCGATTCCGGCATTCGTCGACATCAAGCCCGACGCGGCGGTGACGCTGGTCGAGGCGAGCTCTCCGGTGGCCAGATCCGTCGCGATCATGCTGGAAGGCGACAGCGACGGCAGCGGGAAGCCGCCGCCCCTGTCGGAAACGAAGCGTTTCGAGGTCCCGGCCGGCGCAGGCCGGCGGCTCGCGCTCAACGGCGATCACCTCGAGCTGCGCGGCATCCTGGAGACAAAGTTGAGCGGCGCGAAGGTTCCGCTGCAGCTCACGTTCGTCGACGCAAAGGGCACGCGGATCGTCGTCGAGACCGTCGCGACGGTGCGCGGCCTCGTTCCGCGCTCGGCGCTGCCGCCCGGCGCCGAGGACTGACGTCGGGTCCGGCGGTACCCGGCGCGCGCCTCATCCCGGCGCGGGAACGCGGTCGCCGTCGATGATCACGATCTCATGCGTCACCTCGGCGGTTTTCGCGAGCATCTGCGTCGCGGAGCAGTACGTGTCGTGCGAGAGCCTTACCGCGTGCGTGACCCGCTGCGGGTCGAGTCCGCGCCCCGCCACCGAATACTTGAAATGGACCCGGGTGAACACCCGCGGCGGCGTTTCCGCGCGCTCGGCATAAGCTTCCACCACGCAGTCGGCGATCGGCTGGCGCGCCTTGCGCAGGATGGTCACGACGTCGTACGCCGTGCAGGCGGTCGCCCCGGTCAGGAAGAGCTCCATCGGCCGCGGTCCGAGGTCGCGCCCGCCCCCCTCCGGGGCGCCGTCGATGACAATCGCGTGCCCGCTGCCGGTCTCGCCGATGAAGCTTACGTTCTCGACCCATTTCACCCTGGTTTTCATCGTCATGCCTTTCGCAACCCGTCGAACGAATGCTTTGACCTGTTCGTGTCCCGAGCGGCTCGCATAAAACTGCGCAATCCCGCAAGTTTGTGAGTGCACACTATCGTGGCGGTGATCGACCGGTAGCGGTCGCAGCGTCCGAGCTCGCGAAACTCCGGGAATGTTGCCTTGTGCAATGCAATATGCGAGCATATGCACGCCGGCAGTTCAGGAGATCCCAAGTCTCTCCTGCCGGCCATTCCTCCCTTTCCTCCTCCTAGGGCGGAATCCTCTGAGCGCGGCCCGAAACGGCCGCGCTTTTTTTGTCTGCCGACCTCCCCAACGGCCTGCCGACATGATGCCAAAATCGGACGATTGCGGTGCAATATATCGTCGGACTCGGTAACCGGCCAACGCCCGCGGCAAACCCCGCGCAGGGGGGCATGGCCCGCACCCGCGGCGCCCGCTTCCCGGCGCCCGTCGCCTTGACCGAGGTGGCAAAAATCCATTATCATGCAAGACTTTGCTGAATCTTCAGCCCGGGGACGAAAGTGCGCCGGGTACGTCGTCATGAAAACCTTCTCCGCCAAGCCGCAGGACATCACGCGGGACTGGTTCGTGGTCAACGCCACGGACAAGGTGCTCGGCCGCCTTGCGAGCCAGATCGCGCTGCGCCTGCGCGGCAAGCACAAGCCGATATTCACCCCTCACATGGACACGGGTGACTTCATCGTCGTCACCAACGTCGAAAAGCTCCGCGTCACCGGCAACAAGGCCGAGGACAAGCTCTATCACCGCCACAGCGGCTACCCGGGCGGCATTTCGACCACCAATTTCTCGCGCATGCAGGCCCGGTTCCCCGGGCGCGCGCTCGAGAAGGCGGTCAAGGGGATGCTCCCGAAGGGCCCGCTCGGCTACAAGATGCTGAAGAAGCTCAAGTGCTACGCGGGCGATGCGCACCCGCACGCGGCGCAGCAACCCAAACCTCTGGACATCTGAAGAAAATGATCGGCAACTACTATTACGGCACCGGCCGGCGCAAGAGCGCCGTCGCGCGCGTGTTCCTCAAGAAGGGCACGGGCACCATCGTCGTCAACGACAAGCCCGCCGACGAATTCTTCTCGCGCGACACCGGCCGGATGGTCATTCGCCAGCCGCTGAAGCTCACCAATCACGAGGCGACGTTCGACATCATGATCAACGTCGAGGGCGGCGGCGAATCGGGCCAGGCCGGCGCGGTCCGCCATGGCATTACCCGGGCGCTGATCGACTACGACGCGGCGCTCAAGCCCACGCTGTCGAAGGCCGGGCTCGTGACGCGCGACGCGCGCGAAGTCGAGCGCAAGAAGGTCGGTTTCCACAAGGCGCGCCGGCGCAAGCAGTTCTCCAAGCGCTGACGGCACCGTAGCACGCATTGCGAAGGCCGCCCGCGAGGCGGCCTTCGCGTTCATGGACTCGGCGATTCATCGCGCCGCGCGGAAACGGCGCTCCGCTTGCCGGTGCTAAGATTCCATCGCTCACACACGCAAATGAGACGCAAATGAGACGCAAATGAGACGCAAATGGGCAACGCAAGTGAGCGCAGATTGATCGAGGTAGGTTCATGCTGAAGATCGGCATCGTCGGGGGCACCGGATACACCGGCGTCGAGCTGCTGCGCCTGCTGGCGTCGCATCCGGAGGCCGACGTGCGTGCGATCACTTCGCGCGGCGAGGCGGGCACTGCGGTCGCCGACATGTTCCCCAGCCTGCGCGGCCGCTACGACCTCGCGTTCACCGATCCTGCGAAGACCGACCTCGCCGGATGCGACGTCGTCTTCTACGCGACACCGCACGGCGTGGCGATGGCGCAGGCGCGCGCGCTCACCGCGGCTGGCGTGAGAATCATCGACCTCGCGGCCGATTTCCGCCTCGCCGACCCCGCGGTGTTCGAGAAGTGGTACGGAATGCCGCACGCGTGCCCCGATCTCCTCGCCGAGTCCGTCTACGGGCTTCCCGAAATGAACCGCGACGCGATCCGCAAGGCGCGCATCGTCGGCAATCCGGGCTGCTATCCGACCGCGGTGCAACTTGGCTTCCTGCCGCTGGTCGAAGCGGGCGTGGTCGACCCGATGCACCTCATCGCCGATTGCAAGTCCGGCGTCTCGGGCGCGGGCCGCAAGGCCGAGATCGGCCTGCTGTTCTCCGAAGCCAGCGACAATTTCAAGGCCTACGCCATCAAAGGGCACCGCCACCACCCCGAGATCGTGCAGGGATTGGCACGCGCGACCGGCGCGCCGGTCGGCGTGATCTTCACGCCGCATCTCACGCCGATGATCCGCGGCATTCACGCGACGCTCTACGCGCGGCTCACCGATTCCGCGGCCGACCTCCAGTCGCTCTATGAAAAGCGCTACGCGGGCGAGCCGTTCGTCGACGTGATGCCGCCGGGCTCGACACCCGACACCCGCTCGGTGCGCGCGGCCAACGTCTGCCGGATCGCCGTGCATCGCCCGAACGACGGCGACACCGTCGTCGTGCTCGCCGTCGAGGACAATCTCGTCAAGGGCGCCGCGGGGCAGGCGATCCAGAACATGAACCTCATGTTCGGGCTCGCCGAAACCACGGGTCTCACCGCGCTGCCGGTGCTTCCGTAGCCGCGAGCAGCGCTTTGGCGATTCCCGCTTCGTGGCGCCGCGCGCGCCAATTCTTCAAGCATTTCCGCATCGACGCGCCGCAGATGGCGGTGCGTACGCGCCTGCCGTGGCCGTGGCGCGCGGTGGTGGTGCTGACCCTGCTCGCGATCATCGGCGGCATGTGGTGGTGGGGATTCGACTTCGGGCAGATCCTGAGCGGCTTCAACCGCAAGGAAATCGAGGCGAAGCAGTCCGCCCTCGAAGCCGAGGCCGGCAGCCTGCGGACCGAGGCGACGACGCTCCGCGCGCGTAATTCCGAGCTCGAGACCGAGCTCGCGATGGCGAAAGGGACGCAGGACACGCTGTCGAAGCAGACGCAGGAGCTCAGCAACGAGAATTCGCAGATCAAGGAAGAGCTCGCGTTTCTCCAGAAGCTCGTCGCCGACTCCAACAAGCAGGTCGGGCTCGGAATCCAGCGCTTCGCGGTCGAGCGCGAGCGCGGCAATGGCTGGCACTTCAGCCTGCTCCTGGTCCGCGGCGGCAGCCCGACCAACGAGTTCGAGGGCAATCTGAAGGTCACGGTGACCGTGCAAGCGCCGGCAGCCGGCGGCGGGCCGCATGTGGTGACGCTGATGCTGCCGGAGGACCAGCCGGACACTGCCCAGGCGCTGCACCTCAAGTTCAAGTATTATCAGAGGGTCGAGGGATCCTTCCAGGTCCCGGAAGGCGGATCGGTGCGCTCGCTCGTCGCCCGGGCATTCGAGAACGGGCAGACCAGTCCGCGCGCCACCCGGAACCTTGTGGTTCCGTAAAGGAGGCCCCATGTGGCAACGCAAGAAGCACACGGCGCCGCAAAAGCGCATTGACAGCCTGATCGGCGCCGGCACCGTGGTCGAGGGCAATGTGATGTTCAGCGGCGGATTGCGCATTGACGGGCAGGTTCGCGGCGACGTCGTCGCCGCCAACGGTGAGCCTTGCACGCTGGTCGTCAGCGACCAGGCGAAGGTCGACGGTGAAATCCGGGTGTCGCACGTCGTGGTGAACGGGGCGGTCAACGGCCCCGTCATCGCGAACGACTACCTCGAATTGCAGCCAAATGCGCGCATTGCCGGCGATATCACGTACCGGACGCTGGAAATCCACGTCGGCGCGGTGATCCAGGGACGGCTCGACCACGTCGAACCCGGCACCGCCTCGGTGGTCGAATTGAAGCGCGCCGTATCCGATTGACCGATTTGCCGGACCGGGGGGTGCTGATACCCCGGCCGCAGCCCTGGCCGTCCCCATCGGCGGCAGGGTTGCGGCGCGAAGGGGGTGGTCCGATAATGAGCGCAATGCCCAGGCGCAAGGAGCTTTGATGAACGCAATGACCGAAATGCCCGCCCCGCTGGTCTTCACCGACAACGCGGCGATGAAGGTGAAGTCGCTGATCGAGGAGGAAGGCAACCCCGAGCTCAAGCTGCGCGTGTTCGTGACCGGCGGTGGCTGCTCCGGCTTCCAGTACGGCTTCACGTTCGACGAGGTCGTCAACGACGACGACACGTCGATGGAGAAGAACGGTGTCACGCTGCTGATCGACCCGATGAGCTACCAGTACCTGGTCGGCGCCGAAATCGACTATACCGAGGGCCTCGAGGGCGCGCAGTTCGTGATCAAGAACCCCAACGCCCAGACGACCTGCGGGTGCGGCTCGTCGTTCTCCGTCTGAATTCCTCCTTTCGTGACGCACGCACGGGGCCCCTGCGGGCCCCGTTGCTTTTTCCGGGGCAGGTCACCGCTGCCCGGCGCATGAATCCGGCCGGGATCGGAACCACGCCCCGTTCACCATGAAAATCCCAAAACGGCTGAAGCCGCTCCACGATGACGGCCTCATCGACACCGTCGTCCGCCAACTGATGAGCGGCAAGGAAGCAATGGTCTTCGTCGTGCGCTGCGGCCAAGAGACGCGCTGCGCGAAGGTCTACAAGGAAGCCGACAAGCGCAGCTTCCGGCAGGCGGTCGACTACACCGAGAACCGCAAGACCAAGAACACGCGGCAGGCGCGCGCGATGGCGAAGGGCACGCGCTTCGGGCGCAAGGCGCAGGAAGACGCCTGGCAGAACGCAGAAGTCGACGCGCTGTTTCGGCTGGCCGCCGCCGGCGTGCGCGTGCCAACGCCCTACCTCTTCCACGAAGGCGTGCTGCTGATGGAGCTCGTGACCGGCGACGATGGCGACGCGGCGCCGCGTCTCGCCGATCTCGAGTTCACGCCGGACGAGGCGCGCGGCCATCACGATCGCCTGATCCGTGAAGTCGTGCGGATGCTGTGCGCCGGCGTCGTGCACGGAGACCTGAGCGAGTACAACATCCTCGTCGGCGCCGACGGGCCGGTCATCATCGACCTGCCGCAGGCGGTGGACGCGGCCGGCAACAATCACGCGCCGAAGATCTTCGAGCGCGACGTGGCGAACCTGCGCAGCTGCTTCGGCAGGTACGCCCCCGAATTGCTCGCCACCAACTACGGGCGGGAAATCTGGGCGCTCTATGAAGCGGGCACGCTGCAGCCGGATACGCCGCTGACCGGCCGTTTCGAGCGCGTCGAGAAGGCGGTCGATCTCGAGGGCGTGATGCAGGAAATCGACGACGCGCGCTTCGAGGAAGCGGCGCGGCGCGCGCGGCTGCAGGACGTGGCGTGAGCCGATTCTACGTCCCGACGGATTGTCGCAGCATCGCGCCCTTCCTCTGAATCCATCGCGTTTCGCGCCGGCCGCGGACCGCCGCGCCGCGCCCTTTGCAATCCGTCATGCCCGGCGCATCATCGCGGGCAGTCCTGATTCACGGGAGCGAAGCACCTAATGCGTACGCCGGCACCAAGGCAGGTGAGGACATGGATCGCGCGGGCCCTGCTCGCCGCGGTCGTCGCGGTGTTGCCCGCAATTGCGCAAGGCGCGGGGGACTCGCCGCACCTCGCGCACCACCGCGAGGCGCTCGGCAAGTTCACGGCAATGCTGAACGTCGACCCGAAGGGGGCAACGACGTTCGCGCAGGCAGCAGTTGACGCTGCCAGGCATCTCACGCCGGAAGACGCGCGCCGCGGCGATGCTCTGGAGTTGCAGTGCCTCGTCGACATCCGGAACGAGGAATGGCAGCGCGCACTGCCTGGCATCGCCGAAGTCGTGCGCATCCGCCGTGCCGCGACGCCGCCCGAGCCGGAGCTCATCGCGATCGCGCTCAGCGAGCAAGCCGTGGTGCTCTTCGGCGCCGATCGCACCGCCGAAGCCGATGCGGTGCTCACCGAGAACCTGGCCACGTGGCGCAAGGTCTATGGACCGCGCGACCTCCGTCTCGCCGACAAGCTCGAACAGAACGCGGAGCTCGTGCAGAAAGGGTTCGCGCGAACCGCGTGGGTAATCGAGCTGCTGCGCGAAGCGGTGGCGATTCGCGAGGCGTACCCGCCGAGCGGGCGGCTGGCCGCTACGCTGCAGGAGCTCGCCCTCCACGAAATGCTCCAGCAGGAGATCAGCCGGGCCGACGCGCACCTCGTCCGCGCCGGCACGCTGCTCGAGGGCGAGATCCGCAAACATCCCGGCGACGAGGAGCTCGTGGCCGGTCTCGTGCAGGTGCTGGTCTCGCGAGCCGGCATCGCCGCGTCGCTCGGCCGCAACGCCGATGCCCTCGCGCTGCTGAAGTCAGCCCGCGCCCATCGATTCAAGGACCGCGTGCTGCAGGCCGAGTCGAGCGTGCTGCTGGCCGAAGCGCTCAGCGAGGTGACCCGGCGCAACGGCGACATGGATGCGGCGATCGCCGCGCAGTTCGATGCGCTGGAGATTCTTCAGAAGAATCGCGACCTGATCGAAAGCGGCGCGCTCGACGGATTGGTGATGGCGGATGTGCTGAGTTCGCTCGGCCGCCTGTACCTCGACACCAACGAACTCGGGCTGGCGCGCCAGGCCCTCGAAGGCGCGCACCAGCGTCTCGGCGATTCGCCGAACGTGCTCTTCCTGCTGGCGGAGCTGGAGGAAAAAAGCGGCCACGCGGACCTTGCGCTGAAGGACTATCAGACGGCGCTGCGCCTGCGCAAGGAAAGCGCCACCGAGGCGAGCGTCCTGTTCGGCACCAACCGGCGGAAGTTGCCCGGCGAATCCGGCCGCTTCGGCGGCGACGCCGGCACCGCGATCTCCTATGGGCGCGCCGAAGTGCTCGTGCCCGGCGCGCAATTCTCGCCGAAGGCCTGGCTAACCTCGTCGCGGCCCGAGGCGCGCCCATTCGGCAACGCGACCAATCCTACGCAATTGCTGATTCGGGAGCGGCGGGACCTCAGCCTCGCGCAATTCGACGCCGAGGCGGGCAAGCTCGCGCGCGCCGCGAAGCTCTACGCCGGTACGGCGCTCGTCTTCGTGCACGGCTTCAACGTGAGCTTCGACGAAGCCCTGCAGCGCGCCGCGCAGCTCAGGCGCGATCTCAACTACGACAGCGCGCTGTTCGTGTTCTCGTGGCCGTCGCGAGGATCGATGTGGCGCTACGGCACCGATCTCGACAGCGCCGCCGCGGCCGCGAAAAGCCTTGCCGAATTCCTGGCCGCGGTGGAGCACGCGACCGGCGCCGAAAAGATCCATCTCGTCGCGCACAGCATGGGCAACCGGGTGCTGCTGCCCGCACTGAAGCAAATTGCAAATGACCCCGCGAGCACGCTCGGGCGCCATCTCGGCGAGATCGTGCTCGCGGCCCCCGCCGTGCCGCAGACCCAATTCATCGATTTGATCGACACCATCTCCGCGCACGGCATCGACCGTTTCACGCTGTACGCGTCGGCGAGCGACAAGGCGATGTGGGCCGGCTGGGCGCGCGAGGGCCGCGTGACGCTGGCCGGATACTCCGCCAACGGCCAGCCGCTGCGCCACGATCACGTGCAGAGCATCGATCTGTCGCGCGCCGGCCTGCCGGGCATGACGGAGCTCAACCACGACGTCTTCGCTTCCAATCCCGTGATGAACGAAGACATGCGTCAGATCTTCCAGCACGGGAGCGCTCACCTTCCCGATCAGCGGCTCACCGTGCTGAAATGCCGTGCGGGCAACGACGGTGGACTCCCGTACTGGATCTACGATCCGACGTCTGCAACGCCGGGCGCCTGTCCCCGGTAACGCAGCTCGCAGCGCGTCAGCGCAGTCGGGCGTTTCGGCGGCGATCAGCGCGGGTAGATCGCACCCAGCACGCGGGGACCGCGCGCGCCGGTCACTGCCGGCAGGCTTCCCGGACGCCCGGCGAGCGCCTCGCGCGCGAGCCACGCGAACGCCAGCGGTTCGACGTGCGCCACATCCACCCCGCGATCGGCCGTCGTCGCGACCGTCCGCGGCGTGAGTAGGGTCCCCAGCCCGGCCATCAGGCAAGCGTTCATCGCACCGCCGCCGCAGACCAGGATTTCCTTTGCGCCGGCGCATTCGGCTCGAATCGCGTCGGCGATCGTCCGCGCCGTCAGCGCGACGAGCGTCGCCTGCACATCGGCGGGCCGCAGCGTCTGACCGGCGAGCTTCGCAACGATCCAGTCCGCATCGAAGAGATCGCGGCCGGTGCTCTTCGGCGGTTTCCGCGCGAAATACGGCTCTTGCATGAGCGCGTCGAGCAGCGCCGCGTCGACGCGCCCCGTCGCGGCCCACTCGCCGCCATCGTCATAGGCGCCGCCGCGGTGCCGCGCATGCCACAGATCGAGCAATACGTTGCCAGGACCGGTGTCGAAGCCGCGTACGGGGCCCGCCGGCGGAAGATCGGTGACGTTGGCGATGCCGCCGATGTTCACGATCACGCGGTGCGTATCGCCGCCGAACAGCGCCGCGTGAAACGCCGGCACGAGCGGCGCGCCCTGCCCTCCCGCGGCGACGTCGCGGCTCCTGAAATCGGCGACGATGGTCACGCCCGTGCGCTCGGCGACGCGCGCCGGATTGTTGAGCTGCAGCGTCCAGCCTTCGTCCGGCCGGTGCCGCAGCGTCTGTCCGTGAACGCCGCACGCGGCGATCGCGCCATTGGCCACGCCGGCCGCGCGCATCGCCTCGTTGATCGCGTCGGCGCACGTGTCGGCAAGCGCGTTGGCGGCGCGCGCCGCGCGCGCAAGCTCGTCGGACCCGGATCGCTGCAGCGCGAAGAGTTCGGCGCGCAACTCCGGCGCGAACGGCCGATGCGCCGCGGCGAGAAGCTCGCACGGGCCGCCTTTCGATGGCTCGAAATCGGCGACGACGGCGTCGACGCCGTCGAGGCTCGTGCCCGACATCACCCCGGCGTAGAGCTCGCGTTGCACGGGACGAGACGGCGGGCCGGAGTCAGTCGGCGCTGGCGAACGACACCGGAACGCGGCTGATCAACGCGATCTCCCCTGCGGCCGACGCGATCCCGGCCCGGAACGCGGCGCGCGCGGACACGGGAAGCGGCTCCGCTGCCGGCAACGCGATCGCCAGCGGATCGCGCTGGACGTTGGCAACCCGGAATTCGTAATGCAGGTGCGGGCCGGTGGCCCATCCGGTCTGCCCGACGTAGCCGATGACTTCGCCCTGCTTCACCCGCGCGCCCGGTTTCATGCCCGGCGCGAAGCGCGACAGGTGCGCGTACAGCGTCGAATACACGCCCTGGTTCCTCAGGTGAATCACGTTGCCATAGCCTTCCTGCCGCCCGGCGACGAGCACGGTCCCGTTCGCCGTGGCGCGGACCGGCGTGCCGATCGGCGCCGCGTAGTCGACGCCCTTGTGCGCACGCCACGTGTTGAGGATCGGGTGAAAGCGCGCCAGCGAGAAGCCGGATGTGACGCGCGAGAACGCCAGCGGCGCGCGCAGGAACGCCCGCTGCAGCGGAACGCCGTCGGCCGTGTAGTAGCCTTCGTTGCCGGCAGTGTCGCGCCAGAGGTAGGCTTCGAGCGTGCGCCCGCGATTCTCGAAGCGCGCCGCGACGATGCGGCCCGCGCCGACCAGCTCGCCGTCGAGAGCGCGCGTCTCGTAGATGACCGCGAAGCGATCGCCGCGCTTGATGTCCTTGTAGAAGTCGATGTCGCCGGCGAACACGTCGGCCAGCTGCATCGTGACGGCGTCGGGCAGTCCCGCGGCATCGGCGGCGCCGAAAAGCGACGAGCGGATCTCACCGGCAGCCATTTCCCACCGGACGTCGGCGGCGGCGGGCGCCGCGTTCGCGCTGAACGCGTCGCCGTCCCGGGTAATAGTGAGCAGCGCGCCGTCGTTGGCGAGGAAGCGCAGTCCGAGGAGCGCGCCCGCGTCGTCGGTCCGGACCGCGATCGACTTGCCCGGACGAAGCTGATAGAGCGCGCGGGCAGCCGCGTTCGTGCGCAGGAATTGCGTCGCCTCCGGGTCGTCGATGCCGACGCGGGCCAGCACGCTGCCCAGCGTATCGCCGCGCTCGATGCGCGCGCGCTGCCAGTATCGCTGCGCGGGCTCGTCCGGCGCCGCGATCTGCACGACGGGCACCGCGAGCTCGCGCTCGATCGTGCGCACGGTCACCGGATCGAGCGTCGTGCCGGGAACGAGCCCGAACGCCGCGGCACCGAAGAATGCGAGGACCGCGAAGGCCAGCCAATAGCCCGGCGCGATGCCGCGGGCGGCGGCACGTTGCGCTAAAATGTCATGTTTGCTTGCGGTCATCGCGAGAGGGTCGATGCGGCAAAGGTGTGAGTCTAGCAAACACCGCCCGTGGCCCCCGTGCGGGGCGGCGGCCGTCTGAACTTCAACCCAATCGAACCACCGTTCCCCGGACCCCATGGCATTCGACGTCGAAGCGCACCTTGCCGTATTCCGCCGCGGCGCCGACGAGCTCCTGGTCGAGGGCGAGCTCGCAGCCAAGCTTGCCCGCGGCAAGCCGCTGCGCATCAAGGAAGGCTTCGACCCGACGCGGCCCGACCTGCACCTGGGCCACACGGTCCAGTTCAACAAGCTGCGCCAGCTGCAGGACCTCGGCCACCACGTCATCTTCCTTGTCGGCGACTTCACCGGCCTGATCGGCGATCCGACGGGACGCAACGTCACGCGGCCGGCGCTCTCGGCGGAAGAGATCGCCGCCAACGCGAAGACCTACACCGACCAGGTGTTCCTGATCCTCGATCGCGAGAAGACCGAGGTCGCGTTCAACTCGAAGTGGCTGATGCCGCTCGGCGCGGACGGCATGATCCGGCTCGCCGCGAAATACACGGTGGCGCGGATGCTGGAGCGCGACGACTTCGCGCAGCGCTACAAGAGCGGCCAGCCCATCGCGGTCCACGAGTTTCTCTATCCGCTGGCGCAGGGCTACGACTCGGTCGCGCTGAAGGCTGACGTCGAGCTGGGCGGCACGGACCAGAAGTTCAACCTGCTGGTCGGGCGCGAGCTGCAGCGCCACTACGGGCAGGAGCCTCAGTGCATCCTGACCTTGCCATTGCTCGAGGGCCTCGACGGCGTCAACAAGATGTCGAAGTCGCTCGACAATTACGTCGGGATCACCGAAGCCCCGAACGAGATGTTCGGCAAGCTGATGTCGATCTCCGACGACCTCATGTGGCGCTACTACGAGCTCCTGTCGTTCGTGCCGCTGCCCGATGTGGCGCGACTGAAGCGCGAATGCGCGGACGGGCGCAATCCGCGCGACGCCAAGGTCGCGCTCGCAGAGGAGATCGTTGCGCGCTTCCATTCGAAGGACGCGGCCGCACGCGCGCTTGCGGAATTCGACGCGCGCTTCCGCCAGGGCGCGCTGCCGGAGGACATGCCGGAGGTCACGCTGCAGAGCGCGGGCGCGGGAATTCCGATCGCCCAGCTCGCGAAGCAGGCGGGCATCGTCGAGTCGACTTCCGAGGCGCTGCGGCTCATCGCGCAGCGCGGGCTCAAGATCGATGGCGATGTCGTCGCCGACAAGTCGCTCGTCGTCGCCGCGGGTGCGACGGTTGTCGTTCAGGCCGGCAAGCGGAAGTTCGCCCGCGTCACCGTCACCTGACCGGCGATCCGGAATCACGGCTTCCGCGGTCCGCCTGTCGCCGCGCGCGCCGCGACGCTACTCCATTTCTATTGCGTCGTTGATCGCGGCGACGCCCGCCTTCGCACACGCTTCGTCGGCGTTGCCGCCCGGTGCGCCGGAAACGCCGATTCCGCCGACCAGCGAGCCCTTTGCGCGAATCACGAGTCCCCCGCCGATGGCGGCCACGTTCGGAAGCTGGCGGATGCCGCTCTGCGGCTTGCCCGCCTGCGACGTGGCGGCGAGCTCAGTCGTGTCGGTGCGGAAGCTGGCCGCTGTCGCCGCCTTGCTGATGGCGGTCTGCGTCGTGTGCGTGCCCGCCAGGTTGTCGCGCAGCACCGCGAGCGGCTGCCCGCCGCGGTCGACCACGGCGACGGCGACCGTGTAGCCGTCCTTCTGGCATCGCGCGAGCGCGGCCTGCGCCGATTGCAGCGCGGCGGCCGTCGTCAGCGTTGGGTAGCTGGCCAGCATTTTTTGCGCGAATGCGGGAATCGCTCCGCTCGAGACCAGTGCTGCGGCGGCAATCAGGAACAATTTATTGGCGTGCATGTGCTCTCCCATGTGTGCCCGGCCATTCAAGCCATGCCGGGATTGCCCGTGACGCCCCTGACTTGCGGCAGGTCGAGTGTCAGCGGCCTGATTGTCTTCGCGCGCCGCAGATAGCGCGCCATCACGTCCCAGACCGGCTCGCCGCCGGCTGCCCGCGCCTCCTCCGAAACGCCGGCCCAGCCAGCAACCTTGTAGCGTTTCGCGGCATCGAGCGGCTTTCCATGCAGCGTCATGCCCGTGATGCGACGGCCCATCGTCGCGCCGGGCTCGATCGCATAACGCAATCCGCCGACACGAACCATGTCGCCGCCCTGCTGATAGTACGGATCGGGATTGAACAGGTTGTCGGCGACGTCCTCGAGGATTGTCTTGATGGTGTCACCGGTCAGCTCGTTGACGGTGACGAACGGGTAGGTGATCGCGGTCTGGTCCATCAAGTGCTCGAACGTGATCGCCTGCCCCGGAAGCAGCGTCGTACCCCACCGAAACCCCGGCGAGAAAGCAATCTCGGCACTCTTCTCCGCCATCAGGCCCTCCAGTATCAGCTGATCGGCCGTACCGTTGAAGTTGCCGCGACGGTAGAGCAGGCCCTCGGTGACCGCGAGCTTCTCGGCGAGCTTGTCGGCGTAGGGCGCCCGGTGCCGGTGGATCAGGGCTTCCATGTCGGAGTCGGGCGGCAGCAGCGCGCTGAACACCGGCAGCAGACGATACCGGAAGTCGGCGACCTTGCCGCCCTTGACGTCGAGGTCGAGCACCGCAAGGAATTTGCCGTTGCTGCCGGCGTTGGTGACAAGCGTCTTGCCGCCGGAATTGGCAACCAGCGTGGGCTGCGGCACTCCGTCGTGCGTATGCCCGCCGAGGATCGCGTCGATCCCCCGCACCCGCGTCGCGAGCTTCAAGTCGACGTCCATTCCGTTGTGCGACAGCAGCACGACCACCTGCGCGCCCTTCGCGCGCGCCGCGTCGACGACCTTCTGCATGTCCTCGTCGCGGATGCCGAACGTCCAATCGGGCACGAAATAACGCGGATTCGCGATCGGTGTGTACGGAAACGCCTGGCCGACGACGGCGACCGCGACGCCACGCACGTCGCGCATTACGTAGGGCGGGAACACCGGGTCCTCGAAATCGGCAGTGCGCACGTTCTGCGCGACGAAATCGACCTTGCCGGCGAAATCGCGATCGATGACTTCCCGCACGCGATCGGCGCCGAGCGTGAATTCCCAGTGAGCCGTCATCACGTCGACGCCGAGCGCCAGCTGCGCGTCGACCATGTCCTGCCCGCGCGTCCACAGGCTCGTCGCGGAGCCCTGCCACGTGTCGCCGCCGTCGAGCAGCAGCGCGCCGGGACGCGAGGCCCGGAGGCGCTTGACGAGCGTCGCCAGGTGGGCGAAGCCGCCCAGCATCCCGTAGGCGCGCGCCGCCTGCGTGAAGTCGAGGTACGTGAGCGCGTGCGCTTCGCGTGTCCCGGGCTTGATGCCGAAGTGGCGGAGCAGCGCCTCGCCGACGAGGTGCGGCGGCTGGCCGCGCGCGGTGCCAAGACCGAGATTGACGCTGGGCTCCCGGAAGTAGATCGGGTTGAGTTGCGCGTGGCAATCAGTGAAATGCAGCAGGCTCACGTTGCCGAACGGCGCTGACGGCGTCGTAGAACGCAGTGCCGTCGGCACGCTCGAGCGCCGCGCGGCTGTCGACCGCCAGCCCGGCCGCCGCGGCAGCCGCGACCATGTGCAGGAATTCGCGACGGTTCATGGTCTCGGGCGGAGGGGATGACGGATCAGCGGCGAGCAAAGCGCGTGAGCGCCTGCACGTCCTCCGGGAACATCTCCTTGACTTCCTTGAACACGATGCGACCATCGCAGTCAACGACATAGACCTCGGGCAGTCCTTCGCGCGGCCCGAACCACCTGTCGCTCTGCATCGTCGCCATCGCCACCGGAAAGGTGTACCGATGCTCGACCATGTAGGCGCGCACCTTGGCGGGCTCGCGATCGATGGAAAACGTCAGGAGCTCCAGGCCACGGCCGCCGTGCGCATCGTGGAGTTGCTGCAGCAGAGGGTTCTGCCGCTTGCAGAACGGGCACCACGACGCCCAGAGCCCTACCACGATGACGCGTCCGGTGAGCGCCGACGCGGAAAGCGTGCTGCCGTCGAGCAGCGCGACGTCGCGCCATTCAATCCCATCGCCGACCGCGGCCGCCCGCGCGGATACGGGCAGCCCGGCCGCCGCGGCGGCCGCGAAGAGGTTGATGAATTCACGACGGTTCATGGCGCGCAAGCAGCGGCTCGAGGGAACGGCGCCAACGCGCGCACCCGGCAGCGCAAGCGGGTCCCGACAACGGCGACGACGCGTCCGGCATACGTTGCTCCTGCCATGCGGGACCGCGGCCGGGCCGCAGGCACGACAGGGCGTGGCTCCAGGAGACGGCGGACGCGGCGAACGCAGAGTTTCGGGATCGGCTTTCGGGTCCTAATTGTTGACGGGCGAGTTCGGATCCAGCAGTAAGGACATGACGTCGCGAATCTGCGCCTCGTCGAGCAGCTTCATGTGGCCGAAGCGCGGCATGTTGGAGCACGCCACGTAGGCCTTGCTGTTCCATAGCTTGCCCCAGGTGTACTGGATGACTGTCGCGGAAGACGGGTCGGTCAGCGTCTTGACGCCACGGATCTTGCCGTAGTTGTAGAGACTCGGCCCGATGGTGCCGAAGGAGATTTCCTTCTTGTCGATTTGGTGGCAGTTGTAGCACTGGCCACCGTTGTTCTTGGTGTCGGTGCTCTTGTCGGACCAGGTCATGCCGCGGCCGCTCTGCGCCAGCTTCTCGCCGGCCGTCCAGTTGCCGAAATACTGCCCCCCGGAAGGCCACTGGATGGTGGCCAGCGCCTCGGCCTCGACGCGCTTGGCCACTTCGGGCGGCGGTGGCTTGTCGGAAGAACACGCGGCTTGCCCCAAGTCCTGCTGCAGACGGTCGGTCTTGGCGATACCTTGGTCGCGGAACGAGGACTTCATCATGGCCGCGAAATCGGCATCGAGGTCAGGGCTCCGGCCAACACCGGCACAACCGGCAACCACGGCCATCGTTGCCAAACTGAAAGAGATGTACTTGGTCTTGATCTTCATGGCGTCAGCTCCTTCAGCGCTTGAGGGCCGGCGCGACGGACTTCGCGCCCTTGGCATTGACGCCCATGTAAACCGCCAGTGCGATGGTTACGTCGGAGGCGAAGAGCGGGTAAGGGAAGCGCTGCAGACGCAGACAGTCCTGCAACCGCAACTGCATGCTCCACATCTGGCCGTTCGACACCCGGTACGCCGGCCACGCGGCGATGCCCAGGCCGTCGCCCGGGTTCGTGTAGAGAACCGGCAGGTCCTGCAGGCGGATGCGCTTCCCCGGTTCGCCATGGCAGCTGGCGCAGGAAAAGTCCATCGGACCAGCGCGATAGTAGAACGCCTTCTTGCCCAATTCGTAGAACTTGCGCTCGAGCGGGTTCTCTTGCGGCAGCGCAAAGCGCATGTCCCGCGACTGGCCCGAAATCCAAGTGGCCAGCGCCGTGATGTTGGCCATCTCGCCCTTGCCGAACGGCGTCTTGGCCAGTTCCTCGGCGTTGAAGCCCTGCAACGCGGACATGCAGGTCAGCAGGCGCGACTCCACGTCCTGAACCCGGCCGGTGTCGGCGAAGTAACGAGGCAGTTCGACCCACGCCCCCTTGACGACCCCCGGTCCCTTGCCGAGATCGCACTTCTCGAGACTGACCATCTTGGGCCCGCGTGGCGTCTTCCAGAGTTCTTCGCCCTTGGCCTCGAACAGTTCGGCGGGGTTACCCTCGGCAAGCGCCGCGCGATACTTCTCGATTTCCTTGATCGAGTCCTGGCCGAACGCCAATGAGGAGAACCATGTCGCCGCCAGCGCGGCGGCCGCCACGCGTTTCACACGATTGCTCACGTCAGCCTCCGAGGTGTGATGCGCGACCTGCCGCGCGTCGTCGAAACGGGACCTTCTTCTCGCGCGCCTTCATGGGCGCAGGTAGGCGAAACCTTCCCTGTGCTGGAGCTTGGCCACTTACGCGACACCCGGCGCCACGATCGTGGCTTCGGGCGAGGCCTTCTTCGGGTCGATCTTGTTGCGTTCGAGCGTGAAACGGCAGACGCGGAACTCGACTCCCCTTGCCGTCGGCTGCTGCATTGCGGCGCGCTGGCTACCCGATTGTAGCCTCGTCCGTGCGCTTGTCACCCCTGTTGTCCACCCACGTCACCTGCACCTTCTCGCCCTTCGCGCCTCCCTTGAACTTGAAGGCAAGGAACGGATTCTTTGCAATTGCCGGTCCCCATTGCGCGTTCAGAACCGCCTTCCCGTTATGCGTCACGTTGACGGTCTGGATGAACCAGGCGGGGATCGGCTTGCCCGCGGAGTCCTTCCGCTGACCGGTTTCCATCTCGTGGCTCATCAGGACTTTCACTTCGGTCGTATCGCCGACGATGTTCGCCCGGATTTTCATCGGATCTGCCATGCTCGCCTCCGTTCAGCCGCCGCAACCACCAAGCGTAACCTTGATTTCCTTGGACGCAACGTAATACTTGCCGTCCGCCTTCACCAGCGCATAAACGTTCGAGCTCTGGCCCATCTTGACGCGAGTGGTGATCGAGGCCTCCGTTCCGGGCGGGATTTCGAAGCTGGCCGCCAGCATGTTCGGATTTTTCTCGATCAGAATGGCGATCGATTCGGTCCGCGGGATCCCGCTCGTCACGCTGATCGGAACGACCGCGCCGTTCTCGGCGATGTCCGGCGTGGACACGAACGCGACCTCCTTGCTCTGCACGGGCGTCCCGCCGCCCAGCGCCTTCATGGTCTCGTCCATGCTCTTGGTCTCGAACGCGGCCTTGTTCCAGACCTGCGCCATGGCGTCGGAAGGCTTCAGCCAGCCAGCGGCCCACAGCAGCGCAAGCAGCGTGACGCCGCCGGACGTCTTCAGGGCTCCCCTTCGATTCATCCTCATTCCCGATTCCTCCTACCACTTCGATATGGGCGACGGCCCGGCCGCAACAGCCGGTCCCGAAACTTCTGACGCATTCTACATAATGGCGCGCGGCTACCGCGGCGCGCATCGGCAACTACTTGGCGGCGGACTCGCCTATTCACCGAGTTCCGTGCGTCGCTCCGATGCTTTTGCATCGGCCGCATCGGAACGCGCTGACGGATGGCGGCTATCGGCACGGCCGGTGGAGCATAGACGCATGCAAAATCGCCAGTCAACTACCCCATTTGGGTAGCAGGCGGCGGCTCCCGCTCCTGAGGTCTCGACGAACCACGACATGATTTCCAGCGCGCTTCGGCGCTGGCGCTGGCGTTGCCCGCATAGGCGGGCATGAAATTAAAGGCCGTCCCGCCCGGGTGGTGCCCTACAACGCGAAATCAAAGGTGCTGGGCAGACCGGAACGACCGCGGCCATTCCGCGGAGGGCGGGCGGATTCGAGCAAGCGACGTCAGTGGATCGTCGCGCTGGAAAAGAAGCGCAGCAGCGCACCGGACTTGAGCCGGTAGAAGCCCTCGCCGACATGCTCGGCGCCTTCGATCTCGTCGCGCGTGAAGACGACCTCGGTGTCGCCATGCGAAGCCTCCAGCACGACGTCATCGCCGACGGTGCCCTCGTCGGGAACGCGAAGATAGTCCGTTGCGAACACGACGCCGTTGATCAGCACGAAGTCAGCGTCCGCCATCGCGCGGGAAAGGTCCGGGAGCTTCGCCCTCATTGCCGTTGCGCCTCCGATGCGCGGCCCGCGCAGGATGCGGGCCTTCCGATTGCAACATGGGGGCGGTCCGGCACCTCTCAAGAGTCATCCTTTATTCGCGTAGGGGGACGTCCCTCAAGCACGTAGGGATTGGCGCCTCGCGCCGTGGGGAGCAGACAGCGGCTATCCGACGAGGTCGCGGACGAAGTTGGGCAACGACAGCGCCGCCCGGTGCATGTCGCCGTTGTAGTACTGCAGGTCCTTGAGGCCGCGCTGCGAGATGCGGCGGTCGATCTCGCGCGTCGACAGGCTCCTGGGGTCGAGCGTCTGCGACGCGCACGCCATCATCCACATGCCGCCGTAGAGCGGAACCGAGGCGAGGTACGGCGTGACGATCGGAAAGGCGGCGCGCAGGTTCGCGAGACACGCGCGAATGCGCTCCGGATGCGCGACCGGGCTCGCGATGTGCAGCGTCATCGCACCGACGGGCTTCAAGCGCAGTGCGCAGGCGCGGTAGAAGTCGGGCGAGTAGAGCGATTCCGAAGGCCCGCCCGGATCGGTGAGATCGAGAACGATGATGTCGTACTGCGCGTCGGTCTCGCGCACGTGCTCGAAGCCGTCGCCGATGCGCAGCGTGAGCCGCGGATCGTCGAGCGCGCCGCGATGCACCGCCTGCAGGTACTTGCGGGCAATGTCGATCACGGCGATATCGATCTCGCAGAGCGTCACCGAGCGGATCGATGGGTGCTTGAGGACCTCCTCGGCCGACCCGCCGTCGCCGCCGCCGATGATGAGCGCGTGCTCGGGGCTGGGGTGCGTGAGCGCAGCCAGGTGGACGAGGTTCTCGTGATAGAAGAACTCGTCCTTTTCCGACGTCATGAAATGACCGTCGAGCCGGAACAGCTTGCCGAACGGAACGCTGTCGCTGACCTCGACCATCTGAAACGGCGAGCGGAATCGCTCGAACTGCCGCGACGCGCGGACGAAGAATCCCCAGTCGTCGGTGAGATGCTCGGTCATCGCGCCCGGCGCGATGTCGCCGCCGGGCTTGTCGGCCGGCTCAGTCGGCACTCTTGCCCCCGCGATGGATCGAGTGAAATTTCGCGCGCTTCGGCTTCAGCGCCGCTTCGAGCGCGCGGAACAGCCGTTCCGCCTTCGCGGAATTGTCGGTCGCGAGGTTGCAGACGTAGACGTCGACGCTGACGAAGCCGTGCTCGGGCCACGTGTGGATCGCGAGATGCGATTCGGCGAGCAGCACCGTGCCGGTGACGCCCTGCGGCTCGAACTGGTGAAAACGTTCGCCGACGACGGTCAGTCCCGCGTCGGTGCTGGATTTGATGCAAAGCGCGCGCAATGCGTCGGCGCGGGTGAATTCTGGCGTATTGGCAGGGCAGCCGTACCATTCGCCTAACAGATGGATTCCGTCCATTAGTCGTCCCCTTTGCGACACGAAGCCGCGCCATGCGTTCGCGGCACCTGCGATCGCACGGCAATACTATGTCGTTCGGTTGCCGCGTAAAATGGCTGCGCGTGCGCCGCGCGGGTGCCTCAATCGCGCTTGCCGAAGCCTGTCACATAAACGTAAAATTATCGCACATTTCTCCGGCGAGCGCGATATTCCGGGCCGTTTCCAGCGCTTGCGCTGCTCGCAGACCGCGTTCCCGCTGTAATAATCCCGCCTCCCGGCAAGCCTTTCCCGTCACACGTCCGATTGGCCTCCATGAACGACTCTGCTCCCGCCGTTTCCGATTCGACGCTTGCCAATGCTCTGCGGGCGCTGGCGATGGATGCGGTGGAGGCGGCGAAGAGCGGGCATCCGGGGATGCCGATGGGAATGGCTCCAATCGCGCTCGCGCTTTGGCGCGACGTGCTGCGGCACAACCCGTCGCATCCGCACTGGCCGGATCGCGACCGTTTCGTGCTCTCCAATGGCCACGGCTCGATGCTGCTGTACGGGCTGCTGCACCTCACCGGCTACGATCTGCCGATCGAGGAGCTGAAGCAGTTCCGCCAGCTCCACTCGAAGACGCCCGGGCACCCGGAGCACGGCCTCACCGCCGGGGTCGAGACCACCACCGGGCCGCTCGGGCAGGGCCTCGCCAACGCGGTCGGCATGGCGCTGGCCGAGCGCCTGCTCGGCGCGCACTTCAACCGTCCGGGGCACGCGATCGTCGATCACCGGACGTACGTCTTCATGGGTGACGGCTGCATGATGGAGGGCATTTCGCACGAGGCGGCGTCGCTCGCCGGCACCTGGGGCCTGGGCAAGCTCGTCGCGTTCTACGACGACAACGGCATCTCCATCGACGGCGAGGTCAAGGGCTGGTTCACCGACAACACGCCGCGCCGCTTCGAGGCCTACGGCTGGAACGTCCAGCCGAAGGTCGACGGGGAGGATACGGAGGCGGTCGCCGCGGCGATCGCCGTGGCGCAGGCGGACGGCGCGGCGACCGGGCGGCCGCAGCTCATCTGCTGCCAGACGGTGATCGGATTCGGCGCCCCGACCAAGGCCGGCACCGCGGAGGCGCACGGCGCGCCGCTGGGCGAAAAGGAAGTGGCGGCGGCACGGGTAGCACTCGGCTGGACCCATCCTCCGTTCGTGATCCCGCCCGAAGTCTATGCGGCGTGGGACGCGCGCGCGCGCGGTGCGGCGCTCGAGCAGGGCTGGTCGGAGCGCTTCGCCGCCTACCGCGCCGCCTTTCCCGAGCTGGCGGAGGAATTCAGCCGGCGGATGGCGGGCGAGCTGCCCGCGAACTGGGCCGAGGTTGCGGCCGCCGCCATCGACGCGGCCAACGCCAAAGCTGCCAGCGTTGCCACCCGCAAGGCGTCGCAGCAGGCGCTCGAGGCGCTGGCCCCCACGCTGCCCGAGCTTATCGGCGGCTCGGCCGACCTCACCGGCTCGGTGTTCACCGACTGGTCCGGCAGCAAGATGGTGACGCGCACCGAGGCCGGCAACTACCTGCATTTCGGCGTGCGCGAGTTCGCGATGTGCGCGATCGCCAACGGGCTCGCGCTGCACGGCGGGTTCATCCCCTACGTCGGCACGTTCCTCACCTTCTCCGACTATGCGCGCAACGCCTTGCGCATGGCGGCGCTGATCCGCCTGCGCGCCGTGTTCGTGTTCACCCACGATTCGATCGGGCTGGGCGAGGACGGTCCCACGCACCAGGCGGTCGAGCACACGGCGAGCCTGCGGCTCATTCCGCAGCTCGACGTCTGGCGGCCGGGCGACAGCGTCGAGACCGCGTCCGCCTGGATCGCGGCGATCGAGCGCGCCGATGGCCCTTCGCTGCTCGTCCTCACCCGGCAGAACGTTGCGTTCCTGCCGCGCGACGCGCGCCAGATCGCCGACATCCGCCGCGGCGGCTACGTGCTGGCCGACTTCGCGGGAACCGCCGGCGCGCGCCGTGTCGTGCTGATCGGGACTGGGTCCGAGCTTGCGCTCGCCGTGGCGGCCCGCGCCGCGCTCGCGGCGGAGAACATCGATGCGCGCGTCGTCTCGCTGCCTTGCACCCGCGTGTTCGAGCGGCAGGACGCCCTTTACCGGACGAGCGTGCTGCCCGTGGGCGTGCCGCGGGTGGCGGTCGAAGCCGGCGTCACGGCCGGCTGGCGCGCCTACGTCGGCGCCGCCGACGATCCGCGCGGCGCGGTGGTGGGCCTCGACCGCTTCGGCGAGTCGGCCCCCGGGGCCGTCCTCTTCCAGCACTTCGGCATTACCGCCGAGGCCGTCGTCGCCGCCGCGCGCGGCGTCGTCGCCGCCGCGCGCGAATGAACGAGGCCATCAAAGTGGCAGATGCCGACATCCGGCCCGCGACACCCGCCGACGCCGCGGCGATCGCGCAGGTGCGCATCGACGCGTGGCGCGTCACGTATCGCGGCATGATTCCCGAAACGTATCTCGCCGCGATGAAGGTCGAGGAGAGCGCCGCGATGTGGCTGCGCGTGCTTTCGGCCAATGCCGAGGCCGTGTGCGTCTTCGTCGCGGAGGACAACGGCGCGGTCGTAGGTTTTGCCAGCGGGAACCGGCTCGCGCCGCCCAAGCACGGATTCGACGCCGAGCTGAGCGCCATTTACCTTGCCCGCGATCACCAGCGCTCCGGCATCGGCACGCGGCTCCTCGGCGCGGTCGCCGAGCACGCTGCAAACGCGCGGCGCGACGGGGTTGTTGACGTGGGTCATCGCCGGCAACCGACCCGCGCGTACATTCTATGAGCAGCTGGGCGCCACGCTCCTCGTCGAGCAGCCGTTCCAGTGGGACGGGCTCGATCTCGTCGAGGCCGGCTATGGCTGGACCGATCTCGGCGCACTCCTTTCGGCCTGTGCCGCGGCGCGGGCGCTTCACTGATTTCTTCGCTATTCGAAACCTCCGGAGACAGCAATGACGATCAAGGTGGGCATCAACGGATTCGGCCGCATCGGCCGCATGGTGCTGCGGGCCGCGGTGCGCGACTTCCCGGACATCGAGGTGGTCGGCATCAACGATCTGCTCGAGCCCGACTATCTCGCCTACATGCTGGGCTACGACTCCGTGCACGGCCGCTTCAAGGGAACGATCGCCGTCGACGGCAGCACGCTCGTCGTCAACGGCAAGAAGATCCGCCTGACCGCGGTGAAGGATCCGGCGGAGCTCAAGTGGTCCGAGGTGGGCGCCGACGTCGTCGTCGAATCCACCGGCCTCTTCCTGACCAAGGACACGGCCGAGAAGCATCTCGCTGCGGGGGCGAAGAAAGTGATCATGTCGGCGCCGTCGAAGGACGACACGCCGATGTTCGTCTTCGGCGTCAACGACAGGAAGTACACCGGCGAGGCGATCATCTCCAACGCGTCGTGCACGACCAACTGCCTCGCGCCGGTCGCCAAGGTGCTGAACGACACGTGGGGGATCAAGCGCGGGCTGATGACGACGGTGCACGCCGCGACGGCGACGCAGAAGACGGTCGACGGCCCGTCGAACAAGGACTGGCGCGGCGGCCGCGGCATCCTCGAGAACATCATTCCGTCGTCGACCGGCGCGGCGAAGGCGGTCGGCAAGGTGATCCCCGAGCTCAACAAGAAGCTGACCGGCATGGCGTTCCGCGTGCCGACCTCCGACGTCTCGGTGGTCGACCTCACCGTCGAGCTCGCGAAGCCGGCGACGTACAAGGAAATCTGCGCGGCGATGAAGGCTGCGGCGAACGGCCCGATGAAGGGCGTGCTGGCCTATACCGAGGACAAGGTCGTTGCGACCGACTTCCGCGGCGAGAGCTGCACGTCGGTGTTCGACGCCGACGCCGGCATCGCGCTCGACGACACGTTTGTCAAGATCATCGCCTGGTACGACAACGAGTGGGGCTATTCGTGCAAGGTGCTGGAGATGATCCGCGTGATGACGAAGTAGGCGGCTATCAGCGCATGACGCCGCCAACGCCGCGCGCGGCTGCGAGTTCACGCGTCCCGCCGATCGCGCGCGCACTGCCCGGGAGCCGTCGCCATGAGCAATCCGTTCACCGCGCATCCTGCATCCGTCGGCGAGACGTACTGGCAGCATTTCAGGTTCGCAGCACGCTTCGGCGCGAAGATGGCGGGCGGCGGCCTCGCTGCGCTCGTGCACGCGATCCTTCCGTTCTGCTTCGTGACGACGGCGAGCCGCTGCAACGACGAGCTGGTGGCGATGCGCGCGGCATCGCGCGGGCGCACCGTGAAAGTCTACGACGTCGAGACGATGGAGCCGCTCGACTATCAGATCTGATCCCGACCGCATCGCACGCGAGCGCGACGCGCACGCGCCGACCCGCGAATGGCCGACATGCCGTCACACAGGAGCATTCCATGAAGTTTCGCCGCCTGCAGGACACCGACGTCAAGGGCAAGCGCGTGTTCATCCGCGCCGATCTCAACGTGCCGCAGGACGATCATGGCGCGATCACCGACGACACGCGGATCCGTGCGTCGGTGCCTGCGATCCGGGAATGTCTCGCGCGGGGCGCGGCGGTCATGGTGACCTCGCATCTCGGCCGACCGAAGGAAGGCGAGTGGAGCGCCGCGGACTCGCTCGCGCCGATCGCCGAGCGGCTCGCCGCGCTGCTCGGGACGCCCGTGCCGCTCGTCAAGGACTGGGTCGACGGCGGCGCGTGGCAGGCGGCGCTCGGCCCCGGCAAGGTCGTCCTGCTCGAGAACTGCCGCATCAACAAAGGCGAGAAGAAGGATGACGACGCGCTGGCGCAGAAGATGGCCAAACTCTGCGACGTCTATTGCAACGACGCCTTCGCCACCGCGCATCGCGCCGAGGCGACCACGCACGGCATCGCCAAATACGCGAAGGTCGCATGCGCCGGGCCGCTGCTCGCGGCCGAGCTCGACGCCCTCGGGAAAGCGCTCGCACACCCGGCGCGGCCGCTCGTCGCGATCGTCGCCGGCGCCAAGGTCTCGACCAAGCTCACCGTGCTCAAGTCTCTCGCCGAGAAGGTGGATGTGCTGGTCGTCGGTGGCGGCATCGCGAACACGTTCATCCTCGCGGCGCACGGGCACGTCGGCAAGTCGCTTGCCGAGCCCGATCTCGTCCCCGAGGCACAGGCGATCATGGACCTCTTCCCCGGCAAGGTCCCGGTCCCGGTCGACGCCGTCTGCGCGAAGGAAATCTCGGCGAGCGCGTCGCCCGTGCTGAAGGCGGTGGAGAATCTCGACGCCGACGACATGATCCTCGACATCGGCCCGCAGTCGATCGCGGTGCTGAAGATGATCGTCGCCAAGGCAGGAACCGTCGTCTGGAACGGACCGGTCGGCGTGTTCGAGATCGATGCCTTCGCCGGCGGCACCCGCGCGCTCGCCGAAGCGATCGCCGCATCGAGCGCATTCTCCATCGCCGGCGGCGGCGACACCATCGCCGCGATCAACAAATTCGGCGTGGCCGACCGGATATCCTACATCTCGACTGCCGGCGGCGCGTTTCTCGAATTCCTGGAAGGCAAGACGCTGCCTGCCGTGGCTGTGCTTGAGACGCGCGCGGAGAGCTGACGCGGCCCGTGACCCGGCCGGTCGGCGCAACCTCGTGACGCCGACGCGCGAAATCACGTACCATTGCCCCTCCGCATTCCCGTCACCAATTCCGCTTGCCGCGCGCCACCAAGATCGTCGCAACGCTGGGTCCTGCCTGCAGCGCCCCTGAAGTCCTCTCCCGCCTGATCGCCGCGGGCTGCGACGTCGTGCGGCTCAATTTCTCGCATGGCACCGCGTCGGAGCACGTGGAGCGCGCGCGCAACGTTCGGGCGGTGGCGAAGGCGCTGGGCCGCGAAGTTGCCATCATGGCCGACCTGCAGGGGCCGAAGATCCGCATCGGCCAATTCGAGGACGGCGAGGTCGTGCTCGAGGCCGGCAAGCCGTTCGTCCTCGACGCGGAAACGGATTCCCCTGGCGACGCCCATCGCGTCGGCCTCGACTACAAGGATCTCGTCCGCGACGTCGAGCCCGGAGCGGTGCTGCTGCTCGACGACGGCCTCATTCGCCTCACCGTCCAGTCGATCGACGGGCCGCGCATCATGACGCGCGTCGACGTCGGCGGCAGGCTGTCGAACAACAAGGGCATCAACCGGATGGGCGGCGGTCTGTCGGCGCCCGCGCTGACCGCGAAGGACATGGACGACATCAAGACCGCGGTCGCGCTCGCCGCCGATTACGTCGCCGTGTCATTCCCCAAGTCGCGCCACGACATGCAGATGGCGCGCGATCTGCTGCACGTCGCCGGCAGCAACGCGCTCGTCATCGCCAAGATCGAGCGCGCCGAGGCGATTCCGGCGCTGGACGAGATCATCGGCGCATCCGACGGCATCATGGTCGCGCGCGGCGACCTTGCGGTCGAGGTCGGCAACGCCGCGGTACCGGGGCTGCAGAAGCGGATGATCCGAATGGCGCGCGAGCGCAACAAGCTCACGATCACGGCGACGCAGATGATGGAGTCGATGATCCACCACGCGGTGCCGACACGCGCCGAGGTCTCCGACGTCGCCAACGCGGTGCTGGACGGCACCGATGCCGTGATGCTCTCCGCCGAGACTGCCTCCGGGAGGTATCCGGTCGAGACCGTCGAGGCGATGGCGGCAATTTGCGCCGAGGCGGAAAAGTCGGTGATCGTCGAGTTCGACCGGGATTTCCTCAACCGCACGTTCACGCGCATCGACCAGTCGATCGCGATGGCGACGCTGTTCACCGCCTACCATCTCAAGGTCCATGCGATCGCATCGCTGACGCAGTCCGGATCGACGTCGCTGTGGATGTCGCGGCACAACTGCGGCTGCCCGATCTACGCGCTGACGCCGGAGGTCTCGGCCCAGCGGAAGATGGCGCTCTACCGCAACGTCCATCCGCTCTACTTCGAGCAGGGCGCGGAGCGCGACGTCGTGCTGCACTCGGCCGAGGACCTGCTGCTCTCGAAGGGCCAGGTGCAGCGCGGTGATCTCATCGTGCTGACCGTCGGCGAGCCGATGGGCAAGTCCGGCGGCACGAACACGATGAAGATCGTGAAGGTCGGCGAGCACCGCGCCTGAGGATTCTGACGCAGCACCGGACTGCCGTTTCACGAATCGCGCGTGTTCCTAGCTCACATCCGATCGGACGACTCCGCCAGCGTCTGTTTTCGACGCGAAGCGCGCAACTGCTTACGCCAGGACCGGTCGCCCGGCGGCAGACCTCACGGCCGCGCCGGCGGCAGCGCGTCTGTCGCACCTTGGGATTGGACGGCGATCCCCGTGTCGTCGTGCGCGACCCTGAAAGCGACTCGGTTCTTTCCATCGCGTTTCGCTTGATACATCAAGGCATCAGCCGCACGGACCGCCTCCTCCAATCGAGGCGGGACACGATCGAAGGTAATTACGCCGACACTGCATGTGACCTCAGGAGCTACGGCTCCGAGCGCGTGTCTGACCTCACGCATCAGCTTGGCGACAAGTTCCTCGGCTCCTTGGCCCGGAGTATCCGGAAGCACCAATGCAAATTCGTCGCCCCCAAGTCGGGCCACCATGTCAACGTTGCGCGTAGCGCTCTGCAGCGCCAGCGCGGTCGCACGCAAAACTTGGTCCCCCACAACATGGCCACGCCTGTCGTTCAGGACCTTGAAGTCATCCAGATCGAGGAAAGCAATGGTCAGCGGGCGTCCATTCCGACGCGCAAGCGCAAGGTCGTGCTCCAGACGATCCTCGAACGCACGACGCCCGCAGACGCCCGTCAGAGCATCCGTGCGGGCCAGGTCGCGCTGGCGGAACAGGCTGTCGCGAAGCGCCACGAGCAATAATCCGTTGACGACAAAGATCATGAAGCGAATCGATGCGTTCCAGAGTGGAATTGCGGAGTTCTGGTACGTGTGTCCCGCACCCAGATCCGCCGAGTACCATAACGCGCATGACAAAGCGGCAATGCTTACGCTCGCGCCGCGCCCCGCGTACCAGGAAGCGATGGCCACCGGAAGCAAGTAAAAGAAGGTGACCGACAACTCATATCCAGTAAGGTAGTCCAGGGCACCGACAGTCGCGACTCCGCAGATCGAAAGCGTCAGAATCTGCCAACGCGAGAAGCCGGCCAGTTGGCGATCCAGCGTGGCGATGACAGCCTCGAGTTGACGTTGCCCCTGGGACATGGGGACGAGAATACCAACTTCTCAGCGCCCGCGGTCAAGACCCCTTGGCACCTCGATCGACGGCAAGCGGATCGCGTTGGAGGCACTTCCGGAACGATACGCCTTCGCGGCCATTCCGCGACGCCGCTGTAAGTCGATTCGACGACGCCCGCGCGGTGACCTGCGTTGCCGATGCAGGCCTCGCGTTCCCCGGACCGGCGTAAAATTGCGGTATCCCGTCTGTTCCAATCCAGGAGTCCGCCATGCCCCTCGTTTCCATGCGCCAGCTGCTCGACCACGCCGCCGAGCACGATTACGGCCTGCCCGCGTTCAACGTCAACAACCTGGAGCAGGTCCAGGCGATCATGGCCGCGGCTGCGGAGACCGACAGTCCGGTGATCATGCAAGCCTCGGCCGGCGCGCGCAAATACGCCGGCGAAGTCTTCCTGCGCCACCTGATCGAGGCGGCGGTCGAGAGTTATCCCGCGATCCCGGTCGTGATGCATCAGGACCACGGCCAGTCGCCGGACGTGTGCGCCTCGGCGATGCGCCTGGGATTCACCAGCGTGATGATGGACGGCTCGCTGATGGCGGACGGCAAGTCGATCGCGAGCTACGACTACAACCTCGACGTCACGCGCAAGGTCGTCGCGATGGCGCATGCAACGGGCGTCACCGTCGAAGGCGAGCTGGGCTGCCTCGGCTCGCTGGAAACGATGAAGGGCGACAAGGAGGACGGCCACGGCGCCGAAGGCACGATGACGCGCGAAATGCTGCTGACCGACCCCGACCAGGCCGCCGATTTCGTGAAGAACACGCAGCTCGACGCGCTTGCGATCGCGATCGGCACCTCGCACGGCGCGTACAAGTTCTCGCGCAAGCCGACCGGCGACATCCTCGCGATCGACCGCATCAAGGCGATCCACGCCCGCATCCCGAACACGCATCTCGTGATGCACGGCAGCTCGTCGGTGCCGCAGGACCTCCTGCAGATCATCCGCGAGAACGGCGGCGAGATGAAGGAAACCTACGGCGTTCCGGTCGAGGAGATCCAGGAAGGCATCCGGCATGGCGTGCGCAAGGTCAACATCGACACCGACATCCGGCTCGCGATGACGGCCGCCGTGCGCAAGTTTCTCAACGCGAACCGCGGCGCGTTCGATCCGCGCGATTTCCTGAAGCCCGCACGCGAGGCGGCGAAGCAGATCTGCAAGCAGCGCTACGAACAGTTCGGCTGCGCTGGAATGGGCAGCAAGATCAGGCCGCTCCCGCTCGATGCCGTCGCGAGGAAATACAAGTCCGGAGAACTCGCGCAGCTCGTGCGGTGAAAACATCCGATGGACCGCGGCGCGGCGGATGGCCGCGGTCGCGGCCGTAGCGCGCCGCAGACGGGAGAAGAGACTCGATGGTTCCCAATGGTCCGGAATGGAAGCGCATCCACCGCCTGTTCCAGCGCGGCGTCACGCTGGTCGAATACATCGGCCTTCTCGTCATCGGCTTCGCGACGACATTTGCGATGGGCGAGGAAATAGTGGGCATGATCCAGTCAGCGCGAGTCACGCTGGCCGATCTCCTGCTGATGTTCCTGTACCTCGAAGTGCTGGCGATGATCGGCCAGTACTTCAACTCGGGACAGCTCCCAGTTCGGTTTCCGCTGTACATCGCGATGGTCGCGATGGCGCGCTACATCATCCTCGACATCAAGGACCTGACCGAACTGCGCATGCTCGCGGTGTCGGCGGCGATCCTGCTGCTGACCGTCGCGGTGCTCGTGATCCGCTACGGGCACACCCGATTCCCCTACCGCGACGGCGAGGAAAGCGCGCCCCGCGAACGCCGGCAGGGTGCCGACCGCGCGGCGGACGACTGAGGGCTAGCGCGCGGGCATGCAGGCGGCCTCGAGCGGCAGCGCCTGCGCCTGCAGCACTTCGCCGGTGCGCGTGTTCTGCACGAACGCGACGACGGTGGGCGCCGTCCCGGCCTCGGCGGGCAGCGGCAGCATCGCGTTGAATTCCGCCGCGCCGCCGGCGCCGATGGCGGGCCCCGCGCGATACTCCCGCACGACGTGATCGTGCACGAGGCGCACGCCGGCGTTCTCGCCGGCCTTGACGTCCGACGCCAGCGAATTCTCGGTCAGCGCCACGAGGAGGACCGCGTCCTTCCGGTCCGCGGCCGAAGGCACGCCGGCGACGGCGTGAACCGCGATCGCACCCAGCTGCGCCGTGGCGTCCACGGCGATGCTCGCACGCGCCGGGCGCGCGTTGATCGCCGAGAGTGCCGCCAACGCGCCCTTTTCGCTCCAGCCGGGAAAGTCCCTGCCCTGCACCACCACCTGCGGTGTGTACGCGAAGCGGGCGTTGCCGGTGCGCGTGACGTCGTACTGCCGCTCCGTGTAAGCCTTCGTGGCAAACCGGTCCTTCCAGCCCAGCCGGTCCCAGTAGTCGACGTGGAACGCGAGCGCAACCGCCTTCGTCCCCGGCGCGCCCGGCTTGAACGACGACATCAGCCAGCGATCGGCAGGAGGACAGCTGTCGCATCCCTCGGACGTGTAGAGCTCGACCAGCGCCGTCGTCTCCGGCCCGCTCCGCGCGGAGCACGCCGCGGCGGATCCCGCGGAAGGAGCGCAAATCGCCACAGCGGCGGCCAACACGGGAAGCAAACGGCGGGGTGAAAAGGCGGTAGCGTGAATGCGCATTGGAGAGCTCCGGTCAACCGTGCGGCGACGTCCTTCGTCGCTCCGGCGCCCTCACACCTTACTCCGGGCGGACGCATCGGGCACGTGCTAGGATTTCCTTTCCGCCCTCGCGGTTCTCGCCCTGCCGGCTCAAGGAGAAATCATGGGACTCATGCACATCATCTGGATGATCGTCGTCGGATTCGTGGTCGGCCTGCTCGCCCGGTACTTCTATCCGGGCGCCGTCAACCTCGGATTCTGGATGACGACGGCGCTCGGCATCGCGGGCTCGGTCGTCGGCGGCCTCCTGAGCGGCATGATCTGGAAGACCCCCGACGGTAGATTTCACCCGGGCGGCTTCTTCGTGTCGCTGATCGGCGCGCTGATCCTGCTCTGGGGCTACCTCAAATTCATGCAATGACCGGTCGGCGACGCACCGGGCGGCGGTGCCCGCGAGACACGGCTCGATGATCGACAAGATCGCCGCTTCCGCCGAGGAGGCGGTCGCCGATGTCCACGACGGCGCGACCGTGATGATCGGCGGCTTTGGCACGGCGGGGATCCCGCTCGAGCTCGTCGACGCGCTTATTGCACGCGGCGCGCGTGACCTCACGATCGTCAGCAACCATGCCGGCAACGGCGACACCGGGCTCGCCCGGCTCATCGCCCTCGGGCGCGTGCGCCGGCTCGTGTGCTCGTACCCGCGACACAAGGACTCATATGCGTTCGAACGCCTGTTCCGCGCCGGCAGGATCGAGCTCGAGCTCGTGGCACAGGGCACGCTTGCCGAGCGCATCCGCGCGGCGGGCGCCGGCATCGGCGCGTTCTACACACCGACCGCCTGCGGCACCGACCTCGCGCAAGGCAAGGAGACTCGCGTCATCGACGGGCGTACACATGTGCTGGAATACCCGCTGCACGGCGACGTCGCGCTGATCCGCGCCGACCGCGGTGACCGATGGGGCAATCTCGTTTACCGGATGGCCGCGCGCAACTTTGGCCCGCTGATGGCCATGGCGGCGCGATGCACGATCGCGGAGGTGCGCGAGGTCGTGCCGCTGGGCGCGCTCGACCCCGAGGCGATCGTGACGCCGGGCATCTTCGTCACCTTCGTGGTGCCGGACGCCGACGCCGCCGTAGCGCGCCCCCGGTCCGCTGCGTGACCCGATGACGATCCGGCGCTACACGCGCGACGAGATGGCCGCCCGCGTGGCGAGCGACATCCCCGACGGGTCGTACGTGAATCTCGGCCTCGGCATGCCCACGCTCGTCGGCAATCATCTCGCGGCCGGGCGCGAAGTGATTCTGCACAGCGAGAACGGGCTGCTCGGCATGGGGCCGCCCGCGGCTCCTGGACTCGAGGACTTCGACCTCATCAACGCGAGCCGGGAGCCGGTGACGCTCCTTCCCGGCGGCGCTTACTTTCATCACGCCGACTCATTTGCGATGATCCGGGGCGGCCACCTCGATTTCTGCGTGATGGGCGCGTTTCAGGTCTCGGCCGAGGGCGATCTCGCCAACTGGCACACCGGCGCGCCGGACGCGATTCCCGCCGTCGGCGGCGCGATGGACCTCGCGATCGGCGCGAAGCACGTTTATGTGATGATGGAGCACCAGACGAAGCAGGGCGAGAGCAAAATCGTGCCGTGCTGCACGTACCCGTTGACCGGCATCCGCTGCGTGAACCGGGTGTTCACCGACCTCGCTGTGGTCGACGTGACGCCGCGCGGCCTCGTCGTCGTCGAGATGTGCGATGGCCTTAGTTTCGACGAATTGCAACGGATGACCGGCGTGCCGCTCGCGCGGCCCGGCAGTGCCGCCACGGCGGCGTGAGAGGAACGACAGCATGCCCGATGCCTTTATCTGCGACGCGATCCGCACTCCGATCGGTCGCTACGGCGGCGCGCTCGCGACGGTACGCACCGACGACCTCGCGGCGCTCCCGCTGAAGGCGCTGATGGAGCGCAACGCCGGCATGGATTGGGCGGCGGTCGACGACGTCGTCTACGGCTGCGCCAACCAGGCGGGCGAGGACAACCGCAACGTCGGCCGGATGGCGCTGCTCCTGGCCGGCCTGCCGGTCGACGTTCCGGGCAGCACCGTCAACCGGCTGTGCGGCTCCAGCATGGACGCCATCGGCATCGCGGCGCGCGCGATCAGGAGCGGCGAGGTCGCCGTGATGATCGCAGGCGGCGTCGAGAGCATGTCGCGCGCGCCGTTCGTGCTCGCCAAGGCGGACAGCGCGTTCTCGCGCGCAGCGAAGATCGAGGACACGACGATCGGCTGGCGCTTCGTCAATCCGCTGATGAAGGCGAAATACGGCATCGACTCGATGCCGGAGACCGCGGAAAACGTCGCGGCGGAATTCAACATCGCACGCGTCGACCAGGATGCGTTCGCCCTGCGCAGTCAGCAGCGCGCTGCGGCTGCGATCGCCGCCGGACGGCTCGCCCAGGAGATCGTGCCGGTCACGCTGCCGGCGAAGAAGGGCGAGCCCGTCGTCGTGCGTGACGACGAGCATCCGCGTGCGACGACGCTGGAAGCGCTCGCGAAGCTGAAGGGCATCGTGCGGCCCGACGGCACGGTGACCGCGGGCAATGCGTCGGGCGTCAACGATGGCGCGTGCGCCACGCTGATCGCCTCCGCGGACGCCGCGAAACGCCATGGCCTCACGCCGCGCGCGCGCATCGTCGCCTCGGCCGTCGCCGGCGTCGCGCCGCGCATCATGGGCTTCGGCCCCGCGCCGGCGATGCGCAAGGTCCTCGCGCTCGCCGAAGCTCTCGCTCGCCGACATGAGCGTGATCGAATTGAACGAGGCGTTCGCGGCGCAGGCGCTCGCCGTGACCCGCGACCACGGGCTCGCCGACGACGATCCACGCGTCAACCCGAACGGCGGCGCGATCGCGCTCGGCCATCCGCTCGGCGCGAGCGGCGCACGGCTCGTCACGACGGCGCTCTACGAGCTCGAGCGCAGCAACGGCCGCTACGCGCTCTGCACGATGTGCATCGGCGTGGGCCAGGGCATCGCGATGATCATCGAGCGCATCTAGTGCGCCGGCGACAGTAGGGGGGAGACGATGGCGGCACGAAATCAATACGGCGAATACCGGCAGCGCAACACGGATCTCCACCCGCCGGCGCTGACTCCGCCCTACAAGACGAGCGTGCTGCGCTCGCCGCGCAACGCGCTCGTCTCGCTGCAGAATTCGCTGTCCGAAATCACGGGGCCGTTGTTCGGCGCGGACGAGCTCGGATCGCTCGACCATGATCTCATCCTCAACTACGCGAAGGACGGCCTGCCCATCGGCGAGCGGATCATCGTCCACGGCCATGTGCTGGATGAATACCGCCGGCCGGTGCGCAACGCGCTGATCGAGATCTGGCAGGCGAACGCCGGCGGCCGCTACCGGCACAAGAAGGACGGCTACATCGCGCCGATCGATCCGAATTTCGGCGGCTGCGGCCGCGCGCTGACCGATGCGGACGGCTACTACTTCTTCCGCACGATCAAGCCGGGCGCCTACCCGTGGCGCAACCGGATCAACGACTGGCGACCCTCGCACATCCACTATTCGATCTCGGGCAACGGCTGGGCGCAGCGGCTCGTCACGCAGATGTATTTCGAAGGCGATCCGCTGATTCCCGGCTGCCCGATCCTGCGCACGATTCCCGACGACGCGGCGATCCGGCGGCTGATTGCTCCGCTCGACCGCGGCGCGTTCGTCCAGCTCGACTGCACGGCGTACCGGTTCGACATCGTGCTGCGCGGCGCGCGCGCGACGCTTTTCGAGGACCCTGTGCAGGGAGCCCAGCGATGAGCGACGCCGTGGACTATCTGCCGGAGACGTCTTCGCAGACCGCCGGCCCGTACGTCCACATCGGGCTCGCCCCGAAGGCCGCGGGCTTCGACATCTTCGACCGGAACTTCACGAACGTCCTCGTCGGTCCGAAGACGAAGGGCGAGCGGATCCGCATCGAAGGGCGCGTGCTCGACGGCTCCGGCACGCCGGTGCGCGACGTGCTGCTCGAGCTCTGGCAGGCCAACGCGACGGGACGCTACAACCACCCGGCGGATCGCCAGGGCAAGACCGTGGACAAGATCGTTCCGCGGCTGGGGCCGCGCCTGCTCCGATTTCACGACCGGCGTCTACACGTTCGACACGATCAAGCCCGGCGGCGTCGTCGGCCGCAACGGCCGGCCGATGGCGCCGCACGTCAACCTCTGGCTCGTCGCGCGCGGCATCAACCTCGGGCTCAACACGAGGATGTATTTCTCCGACGAGACCGCGGCGAACGCGAAGGACCCGGTCCTGAATCTCATCGAATGGGAGGTGCGACGCAAGACGCTGATCGGCGAGCGCACGGGTGGCAAGGGCCGCGCGGTCTACCGGTTCGACATTCACCTGCAGGGTCCGCACGAGACGGTGTTCTTCGACATCTGACCGCGACGACGGGACATCGCCAGCGATGATCGGCAACTTCATCGGCGTCGCGTTCGACGGGATCGCCTACGGCAGCCTGCTGTTCCTCATCAGCATCGGACTGTCGGTGACGATGGGACTGATGAACTTCGTCAACCTCGCGCACGGCGCTTTCGCGATGCTGGGCGGCTATGTCTGCGTGATGCTGATGACGCGACTGGGCGTGCCGTTCTTGGCCTCGCTGCCGATCGCCTTCGCCGCCGCCGCATTGGCCGGCGTCGTGCTCGAGCGAACGCTCTACCAGCGGCTCTACCGGTCAACGCACCTCGATCAGGTGCTGTTCAGCATCGGGCTCGTGTTCATGTCGATGGCGGGCGCGACGTGGCTCTTCGGGCCCGCGCAGCAGCCGGTCGCGCTGCCGATGTTGCTCAAGGGGCAGGTGAGCGCGTTCGGCATCGATCTCGGCGCCTACCGGCTGTTCCTGATCGGCGTCGTCGTCGCGATCACTCTGGCGCTCGTCTGGCTCGTCGAGCGCACCCGATTCGGCGCCCAGATCCGCGCCTCGGTCGACAACGCGCAGGCATCCGCGGGCCTCGGCATCAATGTCGACCGCGTCTTCGCGCTCACGTTCGCGCTGGGCTCGGGACTGGCGGGACTGGGCGGCGGGCTCGGCATCGACGTGCTGGGGCTCGACCCGACGTTCCCGGTCAAGTACATGGTGTACTTCCTGCTCGTCGTCACGGTCGGCGGCGCGGGCACGATCCGCGGGCCGCTCGTCGCCGCGCTGATACTGGGCGTCGTCGATGTCGCCGGCAAGTACTACGTCCCGCAGGTCGGTGCGTTCATGATCTATGCGCTGATGGTGGTGCTGCTGTTCGCGTTTCCAGCCGGGCTTTACGGGCGGCGCGGATGAGCGCCGCGCCGACGCCCGCTCGGGGAAGTTCGCACCGTTTGCCAAGCGATCGCTGGCGCCGCGTCGAAGTCGCCTTCTGGCTGGTGCCCGTCGCCGCCTACTTCGCGTTTCCGGGTTATCTCGTCCTGGGCAGCCAGATCCTGATCGCGGGATTGTTCGCCGTGTCGCTCGACCTCATCCTGGGTTACGCCGGGATCGTCTCGCTCGGGCACGCGGCGTTCTTCGGCATCGGCGCCTACACGGCAGGATTGCTTTCGGCGCATGGCTGGGGGGAGCCGCTCACGGGACTCGCCATCGCGGCGATCGTCGCCGCCGCGGCCGGATTCGCCGCGAGCTTTGTCGTCGTGCGCGGCGGCGATCTCGCGCGCCTCATGGTCACGCTGGGTATCGGGCTGATGCTCTACGAAGCCGCGAACAAGGCGGCGGCGATCACCGGCGGGGTCGACGGCCTCTCCGGCATGTCGATGGGCAAGCTGTTCGGCGCGTTCCGGTTCGGGCTCGACGGCAGGACCGCCTATCTCTACAGCCTCGGCGTCGCGTTCGTGCTGTTCGTGATGCTGCGCCGCGTGGTCAACTCGCCGTTCGGTCTCAGTCTCCGCGGCATTCGCGAAGGCGGGAGAAGAATGCCGGCGATCGGTGCGCCGGTGCGCGCCCGGCTGACCGCTGCGTTCACGCTAGCTGCGGGCGTGGCCGGGGTCGCCGGAGCGCTGCTCGCGCAGACCACGCAGTTCGTCGGCCTCGACGTGCTCGGCTTTCCCCGCTCGGCGGAGCTCCTGATCATGCTCGTGCTGGGGGGCGCCGGACGGCTCTACGGCGCGCTGATCGGCGCCGCCGTCTACATGATCGCTCAGGACATCCTTGCGGGCATCAATCCCGTCTACTGGCAATTCTGGATCGGCCTGCTGCTGGTCACTGTCGTGCTGTTCGCGCGCGACGGCATCCTCGGCGCCGCCGACAAGCTGTTGCGCCGCTTCAAGGAGCCGCGATCATGACCGCGGCGCTCTCGACGCGGGGCCTGTCGAAGCGCTGGGGTGCGCTCATCGCCGTCGACGACGTGAGCCTGACGCTGCAAGCGGGCGCGCGCCACGCGCTGATCGGGCCCAACGGCGCGGGCAAGACGACGCTGATCAACCTCCTCACCGGATTCACCGCGCCGTCGGGAGGCGAAGTCTTTCTCGGGAACATCGAGGTTACGCGCTTACCGCAGCACCAGCGCGTCAAGTGCGGCATGACGCGCACGTTCCAGATCAACACGCTGTTTCCAGGACTCACCGTGTTGGAATCGACCCTGCTCGCGGTATTCGAGCGCAAGGGCGTCGCGGCACGGTGGATGCGCACCGTCGCGACGCAGCATGCTGAAATCGACGAGGCGCTCGCGATCCTGCGCTCGCTCGACCTCGAAGGCGACGCCGACGCGGTGACACGGAGCCTTCCGTACGGCAAGCAGCGACTCGTCGAGATCGCGCTTGCGCTGGCGACGCGCCCGTCGATCCTGCTGCTCGACGAGCCCGCGGCCGGCATCCCCGCCGCGGAGAGCGCCGGGCTCTTCGCGGTGCTCGCGAAACTGCCGCGCGAAGTGACGATCCTGTTCATCGAGCACGACATGGGAGTCGTCTTCAGGTTCGCGGAGCGCATCACCGTGCTCGCGGGCGGGCGCATCCTGACCGAAGGGACGCCGCAGGACATTGCCGCGGACAAGCGCGTGCGCGAGGTCTATCTGGGCGAGGCGCAGCATGACTGAGCTGCTGCGCCTCGACGACCTCAGCGCCGGCTATGGCGAATCGGTCGTGCTGGAGAACGTCTCGCTGTCGCTCTCCGAGGGCGGCAGCCTCGCGCTGCTTGGCCGCAATGGCGTCGGCAAGACGACGCTGCTCGTGACGCTGATGGGATTCACGACCGTGCATGGCGGAACGATGACGTGGCGCGGCGGCGACCTCGCGCCGTTGCCGCCCCATCGGCGCGCGCGCGAAGGACTGGGCTGGGTGCCACAGGAGCGGCTGACGTTCGCATCGCTCACGGTCGAGGAGCATCTGACGGCCGTCGCCCGCCCCGGGGCGTGGGACCGCGCCGGCGTCTATCGCCTGTTTCCGCGACTGGAGGAACGGCGCGACAATCGGGGCAGCCAGCTTTCCGGCGGCGAGCAGCAGATGCTGGCGATCGCCCGTGCGCTGATGACCAATCCACGCCTCTTGCTGCTCGACGAGCCAATGGAAGGCCTTGCGCCAATCATCGTGCAGGAGCTTCTCGGCGTGATTCGCGACCTGGTCCGCGACGCCGGAATGGCGGTGGTCGTCGTCGAGCAGCACGCGCGCCTCGCGCTTTCGCTGACCGAGCAGGCCATCGTGCTGGAGCGCGGTCGCGTCGTCCACGCTTCCCCCAGCGAAGTGCTGATCGCGGACCCGGTCCGGCTCGACCGTCTGGTCGCCGTGTCCTGATCGGCCGACGAAGGGACGAAACCCATGCCGCGCGCGATCGACATCATCCGGGACGAGCATCGCTCGTTCGCCGCCGTGCTCGAAGGCCTGCTCCACCTTGCCGGCGAGATCCGCGCCGGGCGCGGCGAGCCCGATTTCGCTCTCTTCGCGGCGATGCTCGACTACATCGAGGCCTTCCCGGAGAAGCTCCATCATCCCAAGGAGGACGAATACGTTTACGCCCGGCTGCGACAGCGCCGTCCGGACGCGGGGGCGCTGCTCGATCATCTCGCCGCCGAGCACGTGCGCGGGCGCGCGCTGATCGCGGGCCTGACGGGAGCCCTCGTGAATTACCGCGAGGGCACGCCCGGGGCCTTCGCGGCGTTCGACAGCGCTCTGAAGCAATACGCCGACTTCCATTGGGAGCACATGCGAAAGGAGGAGGAAGAGGTGTTTCCGCTCGCGCAGGCCGCGCTGACCCCCGACGACTGGCGGGAGATCGACGCCGCGTTCGCGTCCAATGCCGACCCTCTGGTCGGGGTGCCCGCGACGAAGGCCTCGCGCGAGCTCTTCCGACGCGTCGCCAACCTGGCGCCCCCGCCGGTCGGCGTCGGGCCGGC
Organism: uncultured beta proteobacterium; assembly: GCA_963846855.1. Taxonomy (GTDB): domain Bacteria; phylum Pseudomonadota; class Gammaproteobacteria; order Burkholderiales; family Casimicrobiaceae; genus CAIWHR01. The sequence goes on along the minus strand of CAWJXK010000008.1, from coordinate 115,542 downwards.
CCGCGGATAGCTCGCCGGCGGGCCCGCCCCGGCGCACGATGGCGGGCCGCGACAGCGGCGCGATTTGACGTCATACTCGCGGACGCGTCCGCGGCACGCGATCGAGCGCGCCCGCCGTTTCCCCGACAAGAGTGTCCGCGCGCGCGGACGTAAACGAGGAGGAAGTCATGTCGATTCGCAATGCGTTCCGGGCGGCCCTCGTCGGCGCCGTCCTCGCCCTTGGCTCCGGCGCCGCGCACGCGCAAGGGGTCGTCAAGCTCGGCCTCATCGGCGAGTTCTCCGGCCCGTTCGCGCAATACGGTGGACAGATCTACGGCGGGATGAAGGCGTACATGAAGGAGCATGGCGACATGGTCGCCGGCAAGAAGATCGAAGTGATCCAGCGGGACACGGGCGGTCCGGCGCCGGACGTCGCCAAGCGCCTCGCGCAGGAGCTCGTCACGCGCGACAAGGTCGACCTCCTCGTCGGATTCGGGCTCACGCCGAACGCGATGGCGGTGGCGCCCGTCGCCACCGAGGCGAAGGTGCCGATGATCATCATGAACGCCGCGACGTCCATCATCACCACGAAATCGCCGTACATCGCCCGCGTCTCGTTCACGCTGCCGCAGGTCACGCAGCCGATCGCCCAGTGGGCAGCGAAGAACGGCATCAAGAGCGTCTACACGATCGTCTCCGACTATGGCCCCGGCATCGACGCCGAGGCCGCGTTCATCAAGGCGTTCAAGGCGGCCGGCGGCGAGATCGTCGCCTCGGCGCGCATCCCGCTGCAGAATCCCGAGTTCGCACCGTTCATCCAGCGCGCGAAGGACGCGAAGCCGCAGGCGATTTTCCTGTTCCTGCCGGCGGGCGAGCAGGGGATCGCGTTCATGAAGGGCTTCAACGAGCGCGGGCTCGCCGAGGCGGGCATCAAGCTGATCGCCACGGGCGACATCACCGACGACGGCGTGCTGGAGGCGATGGGCGATCCGACGCTCGGCCTCGTCACGAGCTTCCACTACTCGGCCGCGCACGATTCGCCGGAGAACAAGGCGTTCATCAAGGCGTATGGCGAGGTGAACGGCACGAAGCTGCGCCCGAACTTCATGGCGGTCGCCGGATACGACGGCATGGCCGTGATCTACGAGGCGCTGAAGAAGACGGGCGGCTCGACCGATGGCGACAAGATCATGGCGGCGCTGAAAGGCATGAAGATCGCCAGCCCGCGCGGCGCGATCATGATCGATCCCGAGACGCGCGACGTCGTGCAGACGGTCTACATCCGGAAGGTCGAGAAGACGCCGGGCGGGCTCTACAACATCGAGTTCGACAAGTTCCCGGACCAGAAGGACCCCGGGAAGTAGCATCGACGCGTCAACGAGATGCCGCGGCCTGCGCTTGGTCGTGACGAGGCCCAGCACGACGACCTTGCTCGCCGGGACGAAGCGCAGCGGCGCGAAGTCGCCCGAACGCGCGTCATCGCATTCGAGGAAGCAGCCGTCGACGTCGAGCTCGTTGAAAAGCACGTCCGCGAGTTCGACCCAATCGAGAGCGTCCGGGACCCCGGCGCATGATGTCCGGGAAGGTGCTCGCGGTGCGAGCGCGCGGGGCACCCGGCCGGCCCGCGGCACAAAGGCCGCCTCCTGCGCGCGGAGAGCGTGATGGCGGCCGATGCCGTGACCGTCGAAGGCGCGCGGCTCCACTATCGATTCGACGGGCCGTCGACCGCGCCGGTTCTCCTGCTGTCCAATTCGCTTGGCACCGACCTGTCGATGTGGGACGCGCAGGTGTCGACCCTCGCGCGAAGCTTCCGCGTGCTGCGCTACGACACCCGTGGTCATGGCGGATCGGAAATAACTCCGGGGCCGTATACGATCGAGCGCCTCGGGCGCGACGCCGTCGGCATTCTCGACGCGCTCGGCATCGACGCCGCGCATTTCTGCGGCCTCTCGCTGGGCGGCATCGTCGGCATGTGGCTCGGAGTCAACAGGCCGGCGCGGATCGCGCGTCTCGCGCTCTGCAATACGGCGCCGAAGATCGGGACCCCGGAATCATGGAACGCGCGCATCGACGCCGTGCGCAAAGGCGGCATGGCCGCGATCGCGCCCGCGATCATCGAGCGTTGGTTCACCGCGTGCTTCCGCGAGTCCGCGCCGGCTGCGGTGATGAGCACGCAGCGCTCGCTGGAGACGATCTCGCCGGAAGGCTATGTCGCGTGCTGCGCGGCGGTGCGCGACATCGACCTTCGTGACGATATCGCCCTGATTCGTGCGCCGACGCTCGTGATCGCCGGAACCCATGACGTCCCGACGCCCGCGGCCGACGGCAGGCGGGTCGCGGCGCGGATCCCCGACGCACGCTACCTCGAGCTGACGGCCGCACACCTGTCCAACATCGAGGCCGCCGACGCATTCACGGCGGCGATCGCCGAATTCTTCACCGACTGAGGAGACCGACGTGGACGAACGCGACCGTTACGAATCCGGAATGAAGGTCCGCCGCGCGGTGCTGGGAGATGCGCACGTCGACCGGTCGCTGAAGTCCTCGAGCCCGTTCAACGAGGACTTCCAGGAGCTCATCACCCGCTACGCATGGGGCGAGATCTGGGCCCGCCCCGGGCTGCCGCGGCATTCACGCAGCCTCATCACCGTCGCGATGCTGGTGGCGCTGAACCGCCCCGACGAGCTGCGCCTGCACCTTCGCGGCGCGGCGAACAACGGCGTGACGCGCGAGGAAATCCGCGAAGTGCTGATGCATTGCGCAATCTACTGCGGCGTGCCGGCGGCCAATTCGGCGTTCCATCTCGCCCGGGCCCTTTTCGATGAGATCGATGCCGGCCGTTGACCTCCGCGCGAGCCCCGAGACGGATTCGCAGTCGATGTCCCAGGCGCTCCGATGATCGGCCTCGCCGAGCTCGAGGCGGCGGCGACGCGCGTCTACGCGGCGATGCCCCCGACCCCGCAATACGCCTGGCCGCTGCTCGCGCGGCGCTGCGGCCGCGAGGTGTGGGTGAAGCACGAGAATCACACACCCACCGGCGCATTCAAGATTCGCGGCGGACTCAATCTCGTTGCGCAGCTCGTGGCGCGCTCGCCGAAGCTCCCCGGCATCATCACGGCAACGCGGGGCAATCACGGCCAGAGCATCGCCCTCGCCGCGAAGCGACATGGTGTCGGCTGCACGATCGTCGTCCCTCACGGCAACTCGTCCGACAAGAACGAAGCGATGCGCGCGTTCGGCGCGCATCTTGTGGAATTCGGCCGTGACTTCGACGAGGCACGCGAGCACGCGGGCATGCTCGCCGGCGAGCGCGGCCTGCATTTCATCGGACCGTTCGACCGCGAGCTCGTCGCCGGCGTGGGCACCTATGCGCTCGAGTTGCTGCGCGCCGTTCCGGAACTTGGCACCGTCTACGTCCCGATCGGCTGCGGCTCGGGCATCTGCGGAATGATCAGCGCGCGCGACGCGCTCGGCCTCACCACCGAGGTCGTGGGCGTCGTGTCGGCCAGCGCGAACTGCTATGCGCAGTCGCTCGCGGCGAAGCGTGCGATCGCAACGGCAAGCGCCGACACGATCGCGGACGGGATGGCGGTGCGCGTGCCGGTTCCCGCGGCGCTCGAAGTGATCGTGCGCGGCGCCGCACGCATCGTCGAGGTGACCGACGCGGAAGTCGAGGACGCGATCCGCGCGTTGTTCAGCGACACGCACCAGGTCGCGGAAGGCGCCGGCGCCGCGCCGCTCGCGGCGCTGCTGAAGGATCGGATGAATCCGGGAGGACGATCCGCCGTCGTGCTATCCGGCGGAAACATCGACCGGGCGCTCTTCGCGCGGATCCTTTCGGCCGGGTGGAGCTAGGGTTCGCTACGGACAGCGACACGGCTGCGCGCTGCGGAAACCGGGGCGAGCGGGGCGATGGCGCGAAGGCCCGCAGCGAGCCGCGAGACAACATGCCGCTTGGCGGCATGTTGCAGCGAAGGCTAACTTCGCGCTGCGCGAAGTTAAGCGAGGCATCGCCGAGCGGCCGGAGTCACAGTACTTGACGATTCAGCGAGCGCCGCGCGAGGACACGACAAAGTCATCGCCCCGCGCAGCCGGGTTTACGGAAGCGCAGTCAAACCAGATCGGCGGCGGGGCCGAGTATCTGCTCGCGCAGCTCGCGATAACGCGGCAGCTGCGGCGGATAGACGCAGATGTACTTGACCTGCGCCGCCTGCAGGCAGCGCTGCTTGATGATCTCGAGCTTCTGGTCTCTCGGATTCACGACCTGATCGGGCTCCTTCGCGTCGACGATCGCGAGGATCGTCATGTCGCGGTCGCAGACGACGAAGCCGACGTGCTGGTTGGCGATCTTGCGGAATGCGCGCAGCCGCTCCATGCCCTGCGGCCCGATCTTCACCTGCAGGACGTCGGACAGCCGGACGCGGGCGAAGACCTCGTGCCGCGGAAACGCGGCGTTGAGCAGAAGGTAGACGACGTTCTCGGCCTTGGTCAGGAAACGCGGTCGCAGCAGATAGAGTCCGGGCAGCTCGGCCGACGACAGCAGGCGCGTGGTCTCGCCCTCGGTCCATTGCGCGACGGTCGGCGGCGAATCGCCTGCGACGTTGGCCGAACGGGTCGTACGGCTCCGCCGGACGAAGCCGACGATGACGACGACGACGAACGCCCCGAAGGCGAGCGCGAACAGGATTCCCTGATTCATGATTTTGGGGGCTCTTTGAGGTAGGAGCCTGTCGGGCCTGATTTCACGTATGCGACGGAGGCGGTTTGGGCGCAGTTCAAGGCGCGAGCCCGAAAGCATATCGGGAATATGCCGAGGGCGAGCAACGCGGAAATGCACCCAAAGCGCCCCGTCCCTTCGGGTTGCCGCCAAAAAGCGCGTCTGCTTTGTTGCTCGGCTTGCGAAGATTCACGATATTCGCTGCGCCTCGCGCCGCGCATCCATCGCTTTTTGGCCCGGCAACGCATACGCGAAATCAGGCCCGACAGGCTCCTAGTCTAAAGCATTTTTTGAAGTGCCCGCTACCGGCAGCGTGCGCCCCGGACGGCGTCCCGGGTCAAATAGGGCCTTGTGTCGCACCAGAGCAACGCCCCGAAGTTTCGCATCCGGCCCGGTGCAGCCGGAATCGGTCGATTTCGATGGAGCGTCGGCAAGACAACGCCCCGCCGAAGCAGGGCCTCGTTGTCTTGCCGCAGTCGGAGCTACCGATCGGAGATTGGGTTGCTGGGCGAGGCGTCCCAAAAACAAAACCCCGCCGAAGCGGGGCTTGTCTGGTACTCGCGGCATTAACCGCGCAATGAGGCGTCAGGGCGAGGTGCGACGGAGAAAACAAAAGCCCCGCCGAAGCGGGGCTTGTGTTGTCTTGCGGCAGACGGAACTACCGATCGGAATTCGGGCCGCAGGGCGAGGCGCGCGGGCGCAGACAGTACACAAGAAGTACGGCAAGCCCGCGCAACGAAGCCATGCGGCTCGAAAACGATCGGTTACATGTCCATGTCGCCCATGCCGCCCATTCCACCCATCCCACCGCCACCCATCGGCTTGTCGTCCTTCGGGTGTTCGGCGACCATCGCATCGGTCGTCAGGATGAGGCCGGCCACCGATGCCGCGTTCTGCAGTGCGAAACGAGTGACCTTGGTCGGATCGACGACACCCATTTCCACGAGGTCGCCGTACGCCCCGGTCTGGGCGTTGTAGCCGAAATTGCCCTTGCCTTCGACGACCTTGTTGAGCACGACCGACTGCTCGTCGCCGGCATTGGCGACGATCTGACGCAGCGGCTCTTCCAGCGCGCGCAGCACGATCTTGATTCCGGCGTCCTGGTCGTGGTTGTCGCCCTTCAGGCCCTTCAGGTTGCCGCGGGCGCGCAGATACGCGACACCGCCGCCGGCAACGATGCCTTCCTCGACGGCGGCACGGGTCGCGTGCAGCGCGTCCTCGACCCGGGCCTTCTTTTCCTTCATCTCCACTTCGGTCGCGGCGCCGACCTTGATCACCGCCACGCCGCCCGCCAGCTTGGCGACACGCTCCTGCAGCTTTTCCTTGTCGTAATCGGACGTCGCATCCTCGACCTGCTTGCGGATGTTCTTGACCCGCGCCTCGATCGCCGCCTTCTCGCCGGCGCCGTCGATGATCGTCGTGTCTTCCTTGCCGACTTCGATCTTCTTGGCGCGCCCGAGATCCTTCAGCGTCGCGTTCTCGAGCTTGAGGCCGAGTTCTTCCGCGATGACCGTTCCGCCGGTCAGAATCGCGATGTCCTCGAGCATGGCCTTGCGGCGGTCGCCAAAGCCCGGGGCCTTGACGGCGGTGGTCTTCAGGATCCCGCGGATGTTGTTGACGACCAGCGTGGCGAGTGCCTCGCCGTCGACATCCTCGGCGATGATCAGGAGCTGCTTGCCCGACTTCGCCACCTGCTCGAGCAACGGCAGCAGATCGCGGATGTTGCTGATCTTCTTGTCGTGCAGCAGGATGTACGGGTCTTCGAGCAGCGAGACCTGCTTGTCGGGGTTGTTGATGAAGTACGGCGAGATGTAGCCGCGGTCGAACTGCATGCCTTCGACGAGATCGAGCTCGTTCTCGAGGCCCTTGCCGTCCTCGACGGTGATCACGCCTTCCTTGCCGACCTTGTCCATCGCCTCGGCGATGGTCTTGCCGATCGCCTCGTCGGCGTTCGCCGAAATCGAGCCGACCTGTGCGATTTCCTTGCTGGTCGTGCACGGCTTGCTGATCTTCTTCAGCTCCTCGACGACGGCAATCACCGCGCGGTCGATGCCGCGCTTGAGGTCCATCGGGTTCATTCCCGCGGCGACGAACTTGAAGCCTTCGTTGCAGATCGACTGCGCCAGCACCGTGGCGGTCGTGGTGCCGTCACCGGCGACGTCCGAGGTCTTCGACGCAACTTCCTTCACCATCTGCGCGCCCATGTTCTCGAACTTGTCCTTCAACTCGATTTCCTTCGCGACCGACACGCCGTCCTTGGTGATCGTCGGCGCGCCGAAGCTGCGCTCGAGCACGACGTTGCGGCCCTTGGGGCCAAGCGTGACCTTCACGGCGTTCGCGAGGACGTTGACGCCGACCATCATCCGGTTGCGCCCCGTCTCGCCGAAGCGGACATCTTTTGCTGCCATGGTGATTCTCCTGAATGCTTGTGGTGGAAGGGGGGATCAGGCGACGACGCCGATGATGTCGTCTTCGCGCATGTGCAGGAGATCCTGCCCGTCCATCTTGAATTCCTGGCCGGAATACTTGCCGAACAGCACCTTGTCGCCGGGCTTCACGCCCATCGGAACGATCTTGCCGTTGTCGTCCAGCTTGCCGGGGCCCGTATAGACAACCTCTCCCATCGAGGGCTTCTCGGCAGCCGTGTCCGGGATGACGATCCCGCCGGCGGATTTACGTTCTTCCTCGAGCCGCTTTACGATCACGCGGTCATGCAAAGGCTTGATCTTCATGGTGAGTGCTCACTCCTGTAATAAATCGTTTCCAAACAATAGGTTGCTATCGATGCATCGAGACCGCCATCCATCCGGGACTACGGGATCGGCGACCTGCGGGGTTTTGGTAGCACTCGATGCCGGCGAGTGCTAATGATAGGCGGTGTCCTCTGGAAAATCAACTGGGGGTGGGACGAAGATTGCGAGGAAGTCGGCGACGGTCAGCCGCCCACGGCCCGCCGGCAACCGTTCGTAAGACCGCCCTCCCCTGCGACGCCCGGGAGCGTTACCGTTCAGACGTTGTCCAACGATCGAACTGCCATGCTCCAGCCTGCCCACGTCGGACACCTGCCCGTTCTCCGCGCGTTGATTCGCGACGGGGCCGTGCGCGGCGCATTCGACCGCGCCCTTGCCGGCGACTCGCGCGACGCCGCGCTCTTCTTCTCCAACCTGCGGCAGGCGCTCAATACGGGCTACTTCGTGGTCGAGGACCCGACGACGGGCGATCTGTCCACCGTCGCCGTGCCCGGTTATGTCTATCTGCCCGACCGCGGCGGCGCGTCCAGCCAGCCGATCGGTTTCGGGCTCTTCCGCGCGACGGACATCGGATTCGAGCTTTGGCTCACCGGCGTCGACGCCGCCTGGCGCGGGCACGGGCACGGACGCGCGATGATGGAAGCGCTGCTGGCGACGCCGCCGGGCAAGAAAGCCTACGTCGTGCGCGTCAACCGCTTCGGGCGCGACAGCCCGGCGATGGCGCATCTCCTCGCGACCTTCCATTACACGCCGGTGATCGAATCGGCGGATCACGCGTGGTATCTGCGTTCCGACGCGCCGGCCGAGCTCGGCCGCCGGATGCGCGATTTCGTCCCCAATTCGGCGCGGACGCCCAAGCCCGCGTAGCGGCGACCGCCACGCGGCGCACGCGCGTCGCGCGCATGCCCGTTGTGCTACCGTAACGGCGCGAACCAATTGGAGGCGCGCGCCATGGCAGGCTTTCCACCCCCGCTCTCCCCGACTCCCGCTTCACAGCCGTTGCCCGGTGACCGATTCCCCGGCGGCGCGAGCGTCGGCGGCGACCGCGGGGTCGCGTGGTGGAGCGAGGCCTGGCGCCTCTTCACCGCGGCGCCGATCGAGTGGATCGTCATCATGGTCCTCATGTGCGCGATCACCATCGGCGTCGCGCTCGTTCCCGTGCTGGGGCAATTCGCCTCGATGCTGCTGTCGTCGATCCTCTTCGGCGGCGTGATGATGGGGTGCCGGTCGCTTCAGCGCGGGGGCAAGCTCCAGATCGGCGATCTCTTCGCCTGCTTCAGCAACGACCGATTGATGCCGCTCTTCATCGTCGGCCTCATCTACCTCGCCGGCTGGGTCATCATCTGGGTCGTCGCGGCGGCGCTGATCGTTGCGGTGATCGGCGCGGGAAGCATCGGCGCGCTGCTGACCGGCGATGCGGTGCAGGCGGGCGTCGGCATGCTGGCGGCGTTCGGACTGGGTGCGCTCGTGACTGCGCTCGTCGCGCTGCTGTTGGCGATTCCGCTGCTGATGGCCTTCTGGTTCGCGCCGGCGCTGGTCGCCCTGCGCGGCGACGAGCCCGTCGCGGCGATGAAGACGAGCTTCAACGCCTGCCTGCGCAACTTCGTCCCGTTTCTCGTCTACGGATTGCTGGGCCTGCTGCTGGCGATCGCGGCGACGATTCCGTTCGGGCTCGGCTGGTTCGTGCTGCTGCCCGTGTGCATGGCGTCGGTCTACACGAGCTATCGCGACATCTTCGGCGATTGAGGGCCGAAGTATCGGCGGCGAAGTCGCAGTCATTTTGGAGACCACGCGGCCTCCACTACGCGTGAGACACGCGAGCGTCGTGTCGTCGGCCTTATGCGTCGACTCGCCTTGGCCGCATCCCCGCGTGCTTCGCACGCGGTTCGGCCTCCACGTCGGGATCGGAAATGCAGATGTCGCGTCGTCGGCCTCCGAACGCGGCCCGCGCACGCTCGCATCCCCGCGCCTTCGGCCCGGGGCCCCTGCTCGCCGCTCGCGCGTTCCCCCTGCTCCCGGGCTCGCGCTGCGGCCTCCTTCACGCTTCAGCTTCGCCAACCTCGCGTCGTCGGCCTTCTGCGTCGACTCGCCTTGGTCGCATCCCCGCGCGCTTCGCACGCGGGGCCCCTGCTCCCGGGCTCGCGCCGCTAGTGCGCACGCTCACCCCTGATCTTCACCAATGGAGAAATCAACGTCGCCACCTGGACGACACGTGAACCTCGGGGATTCACCAACGAACAGATCGAGGGAATCGAGAGCATTATCGCGCCCCTGGCTCGCGTCACAGAAGTACGAGAGCTGCGCCGAACCGCGATCGGTCTCCTCGATACCTACGTCGGCAATCAAGCTGGAGCGCGCATCCTCTCCGGTCAAATTCGACGTGGTGACGCGGACCTCATTCACGCCGTCATCTGGCTCTCGGACATGCGCGGCTTTACAGCGCTTGCCGACCGCTTGCCGTCAGGGGTCTTGCTGAATGTTCTTAATGGCTATTTCGACAGTCAGGTTCCAGCGATCGTCAAACACGGAGGTGAGGTCCTTAAGTTCATGGGAGATGGTTTGCTCGCAATATTCCCGGTCGTGGCGACAGAAGTCGAAGCAAGAGAAACTTGCAACCGTGCACTGTTGGCCGCGCGCGAAGCGCGAGTGAGCGTCGCAAAAATGAGTGCGACGCATGGGAGCGAATCCGTCGATAACATTCACTTTGGATTGGCACTGCATGTGGGTGAGGTGCTGTATGGCAATATAGGCAGCGGTAGCCGATTGGATTTCACTTGTATAGGTCCGGCAGTAAATTTGGCCGCGCGTATCGAAAAGCTTGCTGGCACATTGAAGCGCACGATCCTCTGTTCGGAAGAATTTGCGAGCCTTTGTGGGCGCGGATTGAGGCCGGTCGGTGACTTTATGGTTCCGGGCTTTGCCGCGACACGGAGAGTGTTCGGCCTTGAGGATGAAAGCGCACAACCCACGCGGCCGGCTTCCTCCTAACGTCGACGCCTGATTCCAAATCTGCCTTAAAGTTATCCGCCTCAGGAGACTGCCATGACTTATCGCTGCTTCAACATCGAGATCGCCGACAACATCGCCCATATCCAGCTCAACCGCGGCGACGAACTCAACACCATGGTGCCGGAATTCTGGAACGAGCTACCCCAGATTGTGCGTGATATCGACGACAACGCTAAGGCACGCGTCATTGTGATTTCCTCCACCGGCAAGCATTTCTCCGCAGGCATGGACCTATCGGCATTCACTAGCGGCAGTTCCGCGGAGAACTCCGCCGCGCGTTCGCGCGAGGAGCGCGGCCGCGGGCGCGCGAATGTGCGCCGCGGTGTGCTCGACATCCAGGAGACCTTCAACGTCATCGAGCGCGCCCGTATGCCGGTGCTGATGGCAATCCAAGGAGGCTGCGTCGGTGGTGCAGTTGATTTCGCCAGCGCCTGCGATTGCCGTTATGCAACGGTCGACGCGTTCTTTGTCATCCAGGAAATCAATATCGGCATGACCGCGGACCTTGGCACATTCCCCAGACTCTGCCATCTAGTACCACAAGGCATGGTGCGCGAACTTGCCTATACGGGCCGCCGCCTACCGGCGCAGAGGGCACTGGAACTTGGTCTCGTTAACGCGGTGTTTCCGACGCGCGAAGCGATGCTCGATTACGTGATGGATATTGCGAAGGATATCGCCGAGAAATCGCCGCTCGCCGTGCATGGCTCCAAGGTGATGATCAATCACGCGCGCGATCACTCGATTGCCGACGGCCTCGACTACATTGCGACATGGCAGGCTGGCATGTTCAACCCGGAAGCAGACGTAATGGAGAGCATCAGGGCGAAAGGCGAGAAGCGCGAAGCGAAATTCGCCGATCTGCTGCCGGTGAGGAAGGTCTTCGGACTTAAGCCGCAACCGCTTCCGTGAAATGCGGAATGGTGATGGCGGGGCTCACGCTCAGCACTTTGGTCAGCGCGGCTGAATAGCAGCGTTGAGCGTCTGCTTTCTGAAGACATCTATGTTCGCTGAGGGTCGACGGCGGCCGTTGGGGCCGACCAAATTTCCCGTGCCGTAATTCTGATTGGGTGCGCGAATGGCAAGCACTGCAAGTGTTCGATTAATAGCTCGGCCCACTAGTACGAAGCTGCCTCGCGCTGCTAATGCGCCCGCTCCCAGTTGGGACCGACGCCCACGTCGACCACCAGCGGCACCGCGAGGCTCGCGACGCCCGTCATGAGCGCGGGCAGCTCCGCCTTCACCCGCGCCTCCTCGTCCTTCGGCACCTCCAGCACGAGCTCGTCGTGCACCTGCAGCACGAGCAGCGTCGCGAGGCGCTCGCGATCGAGCCATGACTGCACCGCGATCATCGCGAGCTTGATGAGGTCGGCCGCGGTGCCCTGCATCGGTGCGTTGATCGCCGCACGCTCGGCGCCGGCGCGCCGCGGTCCGCCCGCCGCCTTGATGTCCGGCAGCCAGAGCCGGCGGCCGAAGATCGTCTCGACGAAGCCGTGCGTGCGCGCGAATTCGCGCGTCTGCTGCATGTATTCGGCGACCCCGGGATAGCGCTGGAAATACTTGTCGATGAACTGCTGCGCGGCGGCGCGCTCGATGCCGAGCTGTTGCGCGAGACCGAATGCGCCCATCCCGTAGATCAGCCCGAAGTTCACCGCCTTGATGTAGCGGCGCTGGTCCGCGCTCACCTCGGCGACCGGAACGCCGAAGATGTCGGCCGCGGTCGCCTTGTGGATGTCGGCGCCTTCGTGGAACGCCTTCACCAGCGCCGCGTCGCCCGACAGGTGCGCCATGATGCGAAGCTCGATCTGCGAATAGTCGGCGGAGACGATGACGTGACCCGCCGGGGCGATGAACGCTTCGCGGATCCGGCGCCCTTCCGCCGTCCGCACCGGTATGTTCTGCAGGTTCGGATCGCTCGACGCGAGCCGGCCCGTCACCGCGGTCGCCTGGCTGAACGTCGTGTGCACGCGCCCGGTCGCGCGGTTCACCATCTGCGGGAGCTTGTCCGTGTACGTCGACTTGAGCTTCGACAGCGCGCGGTGGTCGAGCAGCACCTTCGGCAGCGGATAGTCGGCGGCAAGCTCGGTCAGCACGTCCTCGTCGGTCGACGGCTGGCCCGTCGCAGTCTTGCGCACGACAGGCAGCTTCATCTTCTGGAACAGGATCTCGCCCAACTGCTTGGGCGACGAGAGATTGAACGGCTGTCCGGCGAGCTCGAAGGCCTTCTGCTCCAGCGCCATCACCTTGGCCGCGAGCTCGCTGCTTTGCGCGCCCAGCAGCGCGGCGTCGAGCATCACGCCGTTCCGCTCCATCCGGAACAGCACTTCGCGCACCGGCAGCTCGATCGTGGTGTACACGTGATCGAGCTTGGCGTCTGCCTCGACCTGCGGATACAGGTGCCGGTGCAGCTGCAGCGTGATGTCGGCGTCCTCGGCGGAATAGGCGGTCGCCTCGTCGATGCCGACCTGGTCGAAGCCGATCTGCTTCGCGCCCTTGCCGGCGACCTCGGCGTAGGTGACCGTCTTCACGCCGAGGTGCCGCCATGCGAGGTTGTCCATGTCGTGCGGCCGGTGCGCCTCGAGCACGTACGATTCCAGCAGCGTGTCGTGCGTGACGCCGGCGAGCGAGAGCCCGTGATTGGCGAGAACGTGCTGGTCGTATTTCACGTTCTGTCCCAGCTTCCTGCGCGCGCCGTCGGCGAACCACGGCGCGAGGCGGACGAGCGTCTCGTCGAACGGCAGCTGCTCCGGCGCGCCCGGATAGCGATGCGCGAGCGGGATGTAGCACGCATGGCCCGGCTCGACGGCGAACGACAGGCCGACGATGCGCGCCTGCATCGGATCGAGGCTCGTCGTCTCGGTGTCGAAGCACACGAGCTCCGCGCGCCTGATCAGGTCGAGCCAGCGCAGCAGCGTCGCTTCGTCGTGCACGGTTTCGTAATGCCGCGGCACCGGCGGCCGCGCGTGCGCCGGCGGATCGTTCGCGTCCGGCGCCGCGAACGCCCGCATCTCCTGGCGCGACGCGCGATCGGCGATCGCGGCGCTCGGGTCGGGCGCGCTGCCGTCGTCCACGTCGCGCAGCCAGCTCTTGAAATCGAAGCGCTCGTAGAGCGCACGGAGCTTGTCCTTTTCCGGCGCGCGCAGCGCGAGGTCCGCTAGCGCCAGCGGCAGGGCGCAATCCGTCTTGACGGTGAGGAGCTTCCTGCCCGTCGGCAGCCAGTCGCGCGTCGCGCGGAGGTTCTCGCCGATGACGCCGGGAATCTCGTCCGCGTGGGCGACGATCGTGTCGAGCGTGCCGTACTGCGCAAGCCATTTCGCCGCCGTCTTCGGACCGACCTTCGGCACGCCGGGCACGTTGTCGACCGCATCGCCCGTCAGCGCGAGAAAATCCAGCACCTGATCGGGCCGGACGCCGAATTTCGCGAAGACGCCCTTTTCATCCAGCGTCTCGTTGCTCATCGTATTGACCAGCGTGACCCCTGGCCGGACGAGCTGGGCGAGGTCCTTGTCGCCGGTCGAGATCATGGTCGCGATGCCGGAAGCCGTCGCCTGCGCCGCGAGCGTTCCGATCACGTCGTCGGCTTCGACGCCCTCGATCATCAGGAGCGGCCAGCCGCTCGCGCGAACGAGCTCGTGCAGCGGCTCGATCTGGCGCACGAGATCGTCGGGCATCGGCGGCCGGTTCGCCTTGTATTCCGGATACCACGCATCGCGAAAGGTCTTGCCAGGCGCGTCGAACACGACGGCGAAGTAGTCGGGCTTCTCGTCTTCGGCTATCCTGCGCAGCATCGACACGACGCCGCGCAGCGCGCCGGTCGGCTCGCCGCGCGACGTCCGCAGGTCGGGCAGCGCGTGGAACGCGCGATACAGGTACGACGACCCATCCACCAGAACGAGTTGAGCCATGTCAGCGACCAGCAAGATCCCGGAACTTGTCGATCCGCAGGCGATGTACACATCGAACGGGCAGGAGGCCTGGCGGGTGCTGGGAATTATGGCAGAGTTCGCGGCCGCGACCGAGCGCCTGCGCGGCCTGCGCCCCGCCGTTTCGCTCTTCGGCAGCTCGCGTGTCGCGCGAGAGCATCCGTATTACGCGAAGACCGAGAAGGTCGCGCGACTTCTGTCGGATGCCGGGTTCACCGTGATCTCCGGCGGCGGCCCCGGCCTCATGGAAGCCGCCAACCGCGGCGCGTTCGGAGGACGCTCTCCGTCGATCGGGCTCAACATCGTGCTGCCGCACGAAAAAGGCGGCAACGAATTCCAGGACGTGAGCTTCGACTTTCGCTACTTCTTCGCGCGGAAGATGATGTTCGTGCGCTGGGCCTCCGCATACGTCGTGATGCCGGGCGGATTCGGCACGCTCGATGAGCTCTCCGAATGCCTGACGCTCGTGCAGACCGGCAAGGCGCGCAAAATCCCGATCATCCTCGTCGGCGGCGATTTCTGGCGCGGGCTGATCGACTGGGCGCGGCATTCGCTCGTCGGCGAGGGCATGATCGACGCCGCCGACCTCGACCTCCTGCAGATCATCGAGGAGCCGGAGGCGATCGTCGAGGCGATCTTCAAGTTCTACGAGAACATCGGATTCCAGCCGACGCGCGCGGAGCTCGAGCGGATGCTCAATCTCTGAAGCCGCGAGCGCGCCGGGCCACGTCGCGTCCGCCTCCCGCGCGCACGCCGCGCGGCGTTCGTTGTCGAATTGTCGAGGGCGCCGCAGCGGAACGAGCGGGCGCGCTCTGTTAGAATTGACCCTGATTTGGACATTGGAATGAACCGCACCACTGCTTTCGTTTGCGTCGGTCTTTGCGCGCTGCTCGCGACGGCGAGCGGCGTCGCCGCGCAGGCACCGCAGCCCCAGCCACAGCAATCACCGCCACCAGCACAGCCGCCGAAGCTCGAGCCGCTGCCGGAGATCCCGCTGCCTGAAGGCGTCGCCGACGCCGATCTCGAGCCGCAGGTCACGGTGACGCAGAAGAACGGCGACAAGGTCGAGGAAACCCGCATCAATGGTGCGCTCGTGTACATCAAGGTGACGCCTCGGCATGGCGTGCCGTACTACCTCATTCCGACCGGTCACGGCGCCAACACCTACCTGCGCGCAAGCAGCCTCGACACGGCGCTCAGCGTACCGATGTGGCAGCTGTTTTCGTGGTGAGCTGAAGGCCGGACCGCCGGCGCCCGCCCGATGTCGGCGCGCCTCGCGCGCCGCGAACTGACATGTCCGTCTACACGCCCGTCTCTCCCGAGGAACTCGATGCCTGGCTCGCGCGCTACGCGGTCGGGTCACTCCTCGAGCAGTCGCCGATCGCTTCCGGAATCGAGAACACGAATTATTTCGTGACGACGGCGAAAGGCCGGTTCGTGCTGACGCTCTACGAGCGCCTGCCCGCGGAGGAGCTGCCCTTCTATCTCAACCTGATGGCGCATCTCGCACGGGCCGGCGTCGAGGCGCCCGCGCCGATTCCCGACCGCACCGGGGCGCTGTTCGGCATGCTCAACGGCAAACCTGCTGGACTCGTGGTCCGCGTCGACGGCGCGCAGATCGATGCGCCGGACATTCCGCATTGTGCCGCCGTCGGCGCGGCGCTCGGCCGGCTGCACATCGCCGGCGCGAGCTACCGTCCGCGGCTGTCCAACCGGCGCGGGCCGGGATGGTGGCGCCAGGCGGCGCGCGCGGTGCGCCCGTTCATCGAGCCCGCGCAGAACGAACTGCTCGCCGCCGAGCTCAAGTTCCAGGCGGGGTTCGGCAAGGGCAAGCTGCCGCGGGGCGCGATCCACGCGGACCTCTTCTGCGACAACGTGCTGTTCGTCGGCGATCGCGTGTCGGGAATCATCGATTTCGGCTTCGCCGCGACGGATTTTCTCGCCTACGACCTCGCGATCACCGTGAACGACTGGTGCATCGCCGACGGCGGCGACACGAGCGGCGAGCTCGTGCCCGACCTCGTCAACGCGCTCGTCACCGCGTACCAGGCCGTGCGCCCGCTCAGCGCCGACGAGCGCGCGCAATGGAGCGCGCTGTTGCGCGCGGCGGCGCTGCGCTTCTGGCTCTCCCGGCTCTACGACCTCTACCTCCCCCGGCCCGGCGAGCTCATTCACGCGCACGACCCGGCGCACTTCGAGCGCATCCTGCGCGACCGGGTCGCGCGACCCGCGCGTCTGCCGGAGCCGGCGGCGTCAATCCCATCGGCCGGAGCCGCCGTGTGAGCGCCGCACCGATCGACGTCTCGTTCGTGCGTCAGCCGGGCCCGCGCGGCGTCCTCTGGCTGCGCCAGGCATTTCGCATGCTGCAGGCTGCGCGCGGGCAGTGGTTGTCGCTGCTGCTGGCGTTCTACCTCATCCAGCTCACCGTCGGCCTCATCCCTTACGCGGGACCGATCGCGATGATGGTGCTGCGCCCTGTGTTCACCGTCGGATTTCTTGCCGCGGCGTGGACGCAGGAGCGCGGAGGATCGCCGTCACTCCGGCACCTCGTGCGCGGATTTCGCGCCAACCTCGGCGCGCTGATCCCGATCGGCGTGTTCCTGCTGCTCGGAACGCTGCTCGCGGTGCTCGCGAGCATCCCGTTCGACGGTGGAGCGCTGGTCGACGCGCTGAAATCGGCCGAGCCCGCGGACGAGGCGCTGCCCAATGCACAGCTCCAGATCGGAATGCTCGCGTCGATCGTGTTCGCGCTGCCGATCGTCGCAGCCGCGTGGTTCGCTCCTGCGCTCGTCGTGTTCAACAATTGCGGGGCCGCGCGCGCGCTGGCGACGAGCCTCAAGGCCGTCGTCACGAACTGGAAGCCGCTCGCGGTCTACGCGCTGATCGTCGCGCTGTACGGCGCGGTGTTCCCGGCAATTGGCATCGCGCTCATCTCGTCGGTGCTGCCGCCGGTCGCGGCACGCATTGCGGTTGCCCTGATCGTCGTTCCCTATGTGTTCGTCTTCATCACGGTGCAGACGATTTCGGACTACGTGAGCTATCGCGACATCTTCCATCCCGAGGAAGCCGCGGCGCCGGCGCACTCGCCCGATCCGGGTGTCGATCCCTGAGGCGGACGCAGGCCGGCGCCGGTCAGGCGGCCTCGAGGCGAGCGTAGTCGAGCGCCAGCCATTTGACGCCCGAGTCGCGAAAATTGACCTGCACACGCGCGTCGGCGCCGCGCCCTTCGGCGTCGATGATGATCCCGAGCCCGAACTTGGCGTGGCGCACGCTCTGGCCGATGCGCCACGTCGGCGCACCCGCCTCGCTCGCAGATGACTTGGCGACGGACCGCGCCGAATCCTCGACCGAGCGGCCGCCGCCGAGCGTGCCCCATTCCGCCCTGTCGATGTCGATCGCTCGCATCGCATGGCGCCGAGGCGGCGACAGCCATTGGACGAGCTCGCGCGGAATCTCGTCGACGAAGCGCGACGGTATGTTGTAGCGGACCTGCCCGTGCAGCATCCGGCTCTGCGCGTGCGTGAGATAGAGGCGACGCCGCGCGCGCGTGATCGCGACATACATGAGGCGCCGCTCCTCTTCGACGCCGTCGTATTCGGAGAGGCTGTTCTCGTGCGGGAACAGGCCCTCCTCCAGCCCCGTGACGAACACCGTGTGGAATTCGAGCCCCTTCGCCGCATGCACGGTCATGAGCTGCAGCGCGGGGCGGCCCTCGGCCGCCTGCGTCTCGCCGGCTTCCAGCGCGGCGTGCGCGAGGAACGCCGTCAACGGGTCGACGGCTCCTTCCACGGCCGAATCCGCGGCGTCGGCGCCGGGCCTTACCATCGGCGCGTCGACGGCGTAGTCGGCCTCGCGCACGAAGCTCTCGGCGGCATTGACGAGCTCCTCGAGGTTGTCGAGCCGGTCCTGGCCGTCCTTCTCGCTCTTGTAGTGCGCGATGAGCCCCGACGCTTCGTTCACGTGCTCCACGGCTTCCGGCAGCGGAAGGCCTGCCGTCGCGTCACGCATCGCTTCAATGAGTCTCACCAGCGCGGCAAGGCTCGTTCCTGATTTTCCGTGAACGCCGCCCGAACACGCCGCCCGCCACAGGCTGGTGCCGTGCGCGTTCGCATGATCCTGCAGCGTCTCCAGCGTGCGCGCGCCGATCCCGCGCGGCGGGAAATTGACGATGCGCAGGAACGCGCCATCGTCGTCGGGCGTCGCGAGCAGGCGCAGATAGGCGAGCGCGTGCTTCACCTCGGCGCGCTCGAAGAAGCGCATCCCGCCGTAGACGCGGTACGGAATCGCCGCGTTGAAGAGCGCGTGCTCGAGAACACGCGACTGTGCATTCGAGCGGTAGAGCGCGGCGACCTCGGACAGGACGACGCCGTCGCCGGCGAGGCCCTTCACGATGTCGACGATGAACGCCGCCTCGTCGAGATCGGACGGCGCCGCGAACCCGCGCACCGGCTCGCCTGGCGCGTCGCTTGTCCACAGATTCTTGCCGAGGCGCGACTGGTTCTGCCGGATCAGCGCGTTGGCCGTGTCGAGGATGTGTCCGTGCGACCGGTAGTTCTGCTCAAGCTTGACGAGCCGCACCGGCAGCTCGCTCGATCCAAAGTCGCGCTCGAAATGCTGCATGTTCGCGACGTTGGCGCCGCGAAACGCGTAGATCGACTGGTCGTCGTCGCCGACCGCGAACACGGCCGTGTGCGGGCCGGCGAGCAGGCGCAGCCACTTGTACTGCAGAACGTTGGTGTCCTGGAATTCGTCGACCAGGAGGTGTGAGAAGCGCCGCCGGTAGTGCTCGCGAATCGGATCGTTGCCGGCGAGGAGCTCGTAGCTTCGCAGCAGGAGCTCCGCGAAGTCGACCACCCCTTCGCGTCGGCACATCGACTCGTAGAGCGCGTAGTGCTCGACCAGGCGGCGCGCGAACTCGTCACCTGCCTCGACCTGATTGGGCCGCTGCCCGGCCTCCTTGGCGTCGGCGATAAAGCCCTGCAGCTGTCGTGGCGGAAAGCGCTCGTCGTCGATGCCGTGCGCCTTGTACATCCGCTTGATGAGGCCGAGCTGGTCCTGCGTATCGATGATCTGGAAGAGCTGCGGCAGGTCGGCATCGCGGAAATGCGCGCGCAACATGCGGTTGCACAGGCCGTGAAACGTGCCGATCCACATGCCGCGGGTGTGCACCGGCGTCATCGCGGAGAGCCGGGTCAGCATTTCCTTCGCCGCCTTGTTCGTGAACGTCACCGCAAGGATCGACAGCGGCGACGCCTGCCCGGTGCCGAGCAGCCACGCGATGCGCGTCGTCAGCACGCGCGTCTTGCCGCTGCCGGCGCCGGCGAGGATCAGCGCCGACTGATGCGGCAGCGTGACGGCGGCGAGCTGCTCTGGATTGAGGTCGGCGAGAAGAGGCGAAGACATGGATTACGGATGCGCCCGGCGCGACGCGCGGTGCGCGCCTGTCCGCGTGATTATAGGGGCGTTTACTCGGTCCCGGATCGCGGCGGCGGTATAATCGCCCCGCATTTCCACCCGTTCCGACGCCAACCGACGATGCCGACCATTCCGAGCGACGCGCCCACCGCGCATTCCGCGACCACGCGCGCGTTCGTGCAATGGATCCGGCGGGCGGCGCCGTACATCTATGCCTTCCAGGGCAAGACGTTCGTCATCGCGTTCGGCGGCGAGGTGGTCGCCGACGACACCTTTCTCGGCGTCATCCACGATCTCAACCTGCTGCACAGCCTCGGCATCAGGCTCGTCGTCGTGCACGGGATGCGGCCGCAGATCGAAACGATCCTCGAGCAGCAGGACATCGAGAGCCGCTATCACCAGAGTCTGCGCGTCACCGACGCCGAGACCATGGACTGCGTGCTGGAGGCCGCGGGCCAGGTCAGGAGCCGCATCGAGGCGCTGCTGTCGCTTGGCATTGCGAATTCGCCGATGGCGGGCGCGTACAACCGCGTGTCGAGCGGCAACTACATCACGGCCAAGCCGATCGGCGTCGTCGACGGCGTCGACATGCAGCTGACCGGCGAAGTGCGCCGGATCGACGTCCAGGCGATCCAGCAGCGCCTCGACGACGGCGACATCGTGCTGATCTCTCCGCTGGGCTACTCGCCCACCGGCGAGATCTACAACATGGCGCTCGAGGAAGTCGCGATGCAGGTCGCGGTGAAGCTCGACGCGCACAAGCTCATCTTCCTGATGGAGACGGAGGGTGTGCGCGCGGGGCGGCGTGCGCTGATCTCCGACCTGTCCACGCGCGACGCCGACGCTCTGCTGGAGGCGCCGGGCAAGCTCGCGCCCGACGTGCGCCACTACCTGCCGTACGCCGTGCGCGCGTGCAACAATGGCGTCACCCGCGCCCATCTCATCAGCCGCCACCTCGACGGCGCGCTGCTGCTCGAGTTCTTCACTCGCGATGGGGTCGGCACGATGATCGCGGCGCTGCCCCTTGCGCACTTGCGCAGCGCTACCATCGACGACGTCGGAGGGCTGCTGCAGACCATCGAGCCGCTCGAGGAGGACGGCACGCTGGTGCGCCGCTCCCGCGAGCGGCTGGAAATGGAGATCGAACGCTTCGTCGTCGCCGAGCACGACAACGCGATCATCGGCTGCGCCGCGCTGTACGCATTTCCGGAGGAGCGATCCGGCGAGCTCGCGGCGCTCGCGGTCCATCCGGACTTCCGCCGCGAGGGCTACGGCGAGGCGCTGATGCACGAGATCGAGGCGCGCGCGCGCAAGCTGAAGCTGACGCGCCTCTTCGTCCTGACGACGCGCACGTCGCAATGGTTTCTCGAGCGCGGGTACAGGAGCGTCACGATCGCCGAGCTTCCGAAACAGAAGCAGGCGCTCTACAACTACCAGCGCAAGTCTCAGGTCTACTGCAAGAACCTCTAGGAGCACACCATGGCGCGCACGGTTCACTGCGTGAAGCTCGGCCGCGATGCCGAAGGGCTCGATTTTCCGCCGTATCCCGGCGAGCTCGGCAAGCGGATCTACGAGAACGTCTCGAAGGAAGCGTGGCAGGCGTGGCTTCGCCACCAGACGATGCTTGTCAACGAGAACCGGCTTTCGCTCGCCGACGCGCGCGCGCGGAAGTGGCTCGCCGAGCAGATGGAGCAGCATTTCTTCGGCGGCGGCGCGGAGATGCCGTCGGGATACGTTCCGCCGAGCGTCTGAGGCAATGGTGACGCCGCCGATCAGCCGCTACCCGGTCCCGAAGCTCGAGGACCTGCCGGAGGACATTCGCGCGCGCATCCTGGCCGTCCAGGAGAAGGCGGGCTTCGTGCCGAATGTCTTCGTAACGCTCGCGCACCGGCCCGACGAATTCCGCGCGTTCTTCGCCTACCACGACGCGCTGATGGACAAGGAGGGCGGGCTCACCAAGGCCGATCGCGAGATGATCGTCGTCGCCACGTCCGGTGCCAACGACTGCCTGTACTGCATCGTCGCGCACGGCGCGATCCTGCGCATCTTCGCGAAGAATCCCCTTGTCGCCGACCAGGTTGCCGCCAACTACCGCAAGGCCGACATCACGCCGCGCCAGAAGGCGATGCTGGCGTTCGCGCTGAAGGTGGCGGTGAACAGCAGCGAGCTCGCCGACGAGGATTTCGCGGCCCTCCGGACGCATGGATTCTCGGACGACGACGCTTGGGACATCGGCGCGATCACGGCCTTCTTCGCGCTGTCGAACCGGATGGCCAACCTGATCAGCATGCGGCCCAACGACGAGTTCTACCTGCTCGGCCGCGTGCCGAGGAAGTGACGCGGCGTCGGAAACGCGACGGGCGGCCGGAGCCGCCCGTCGCATTTGTACCTCAGCCGTCAGCGTCTTCGTCGGCGCCGGCCGAAGCCGGTGATCATCGCACCGGCGGCCGTGAGAAGGCTGAGCAGCGCGAGACCCCACTGCGAGAGCGTCGGAACAGGCTGCAGTCCGCTCGGCGGCGGGGGCGGCGCGCCCTGCACTTCGAATGCGCCGATGTCGGTCTGCGCACCCGACGTGCGCGCGAAGCCGGCGCCGCGCTGGTCGAACGCGAGCGCAGTCGGATTCGAGCCTGCATCGATCGCCGGGCTGCCCGCGAGCAGCGCATGCGTCAACGTGGGTCCGCCGTTGTTGGCGAGCGGACCGAGGACGGGGTCCTGGCTGAAGATGTTGGCCACGTTCACGGCGAACGTGATGCCGGTCGGATTCTCGACCAGGCTGTTGGTCGCATTGAATACGCCCTGAATGAAGCCAAGGTCGAGCGAACCGCCGCTGCTGGTGCTGTTGGCGACGATCGTGCTGTTGAGCGTCAGCACGTTGGCGGAACTGTCGCTGAGGTAAACGCCTCCGCCTTGGCCATTGGGCGTCGAATTGCCGGTCAGCGTCGAGTTGTTGATCGTCAGCGTCTGCGCATAGAGGAGGATGCCACCGCCCTGTCCGTTCGTCGCCGTATTGCCGGAGATGGTGCTGTCGCTGATTGTCGTCGACCCCACGTTCTTGTAGAAGAAGAGGCCGCCGCCATTCCCGTTCGACGAGGTATTGCCGGAGATCGTGGATCCCGAGATCGTGGTCGCACCGGCAACTTTGTAGAAGAACATTCCGCCGCCGTTGCTGGCGGCCGTGTTGCCCGAGATGGTCGAATCGGTCACGGCTGCCGACGTGGTCTTGTAGAAGAACATGCCGCCGCCGCGATTGCCGCTGGAATTTCCGCTGATCGTCGATCCGGTAACGGTCACCGGACCGATGTCGTAGAACTTGATCGCCCCGCCGCGACCGCCTGCATGGTTACCGGTGAACGTCGAGGACTGGATGGTCACCGCGCCGCCGTCATAAAGGAACAGCGCTCCCCCGTCGCCGCTCGCCGTGCTGTTGTTCGTGAAGACGCAGTTCTGGATCGTCAGCGTGGTCGCGCCGACGGTGCCCTTGAGATAGATCGCCGCGCCGTCGCCAACGGTAGTGCCGTTCCCGCTGAACGTCACGCCCGAAATCGTGACCGCCGGCGTCCCCGAGATGTGCACGGACCGATTGGTGCCCGCGGGTGTGATCGTCAGGCTGGCGGCACCCGGACCGCTGATCGTCACGTCGGTGGTGATCGCGAGCTCCGCCGGCGGCGAGATCGTGCCGGTCACCGTGAAATTGATGATGTCGGCGCCGCTGCCCGCAGCGCATCCCTGGACGGCCGCGTCGGTGTTGGCGGCGACGATCGCATCGCTCAGCGTGCACTGGCCGCCGACGCTCCCGCCCGCGAGATTGTTGACCGTGATGGTCGCGGCGCTCGCCACGGGGACCGCGCCCACGCCGAGACCGAACGCGAGTCCGATCGCCAGGGCGACGGGTTTGATCTCGCCGGCGAACGTCTCGCCGCGCACACGGGGATTCCCGATCTTCTGCCTCATGCGTCCCTCCCTGACGAGGTTGCGTTTCGAAGCGATGTTGCGCGCGACCGCGGCGCTCCTTGCTTCGCCTTGCGCGGCCGATGCGGAACGATACGCATTACCGGCCCCCGCCGCAAGACGGGCGGCCTGTCGAGACTGCGCTTGTGCGATGCCGCCCCATCTGCGCGACGGGTCCTCGGTAGAATGGACGCTCCGCCGCCGACGGGCGCACCAACTTCGGGCGGCTTTATGCCATTGTCCTAGAACCGATGCAACTCGCCGTCCCTTTCATTCGCCTCCCGCTCGCATTCGACGCGCGCCGCCTCGCGGCCGAGGTCGCGCAGTTTTCGGCCGGCGACTGGCGGCCGCACCCTCAGGGCCATGCCGGGAACTGGGCACTCCCGCTGGTGGCGCTCGGCGGGAATCCGCTGGACGACGGCGTCGCGGGGCCGATGCGCCCGACCCCGCATCTCGCGCGGTGCCCCTATCTCCGCCAGGCGCTCGCCGCGCTCTCCGCCCCGTTGGGCAGGACCCGGCTCATGAAGCTCGACGCCCGCGCCGAGGCCACCCGGCACGTGGACATCAACTATTACTGGCAGCAGCGCGTGCGCGTGCACGTGCCGATCGTCACGTTTCCCGAGGTGGAATTCATCTGCGGGGAGGCCGCGACGCGGATGGCTGAAGGCGAGTGCTGGATCTTCGACACGTGGCGGATGCACAACGTGTTGAATCCGACGTCCGGCGAGCGCATCCACCTCGTCGCCGACACCGTCGGCAGCGAGGCCTTCTGGCGGATGACCGAGGGCGGGCAGCCGGCGCGGGTGGTTCCGTTCGCGCCGGGTCTCGAGCCTTCCCTGCGCTTCGAGACGTCGAACCTGCCGGTCGTGATGACGCCGTGGGAGATCGACAGTCTCTGGGCGGATTGGCTCGCGGACGCCTGCGCGGGCCCGGCGGATCCGGCACTCGTCGAGGCGCTCAACGCGGCGGTCCAGCCGATCTTCCGCGAGTGGAGGGGCCTGTGGGCCGAGCACGCCGGCGGGCCCTCCGGCTGGCCCTCGCATGAGCAGCTCATGGCGCGTCTCCATGCCGTCGCCGAACAATTCGCCGGACGCGTGCCGTTGCCAAATGGCATGGACGTCGCGGGAATGCTCGAGCAATCGCTCCTGCCCGCGCTGCACACGCCGCGCCTCGCCGGCAGCGCGGGATCCGCTCAAGTTCCTGCCCATGTGCCCGACCTTGGCCAGACTCGCGCCGCTGCTGCGCCGGGCCCCGCCGTCGTCGCACGCTCGTCAGTTCGTTTCGACCGGCCGCTGATCATCCTTGGCGCGCCGCGATCCGGGAGCTCGCTCGTGTTCGAGACGCTGGCACGCAGCCCCGACGTGGTGACCGTCGGAGGCGAGAGCCACCTGCAATTCGAATCGATCCCCGCGCTCCGGCCGGCACTGCGCGGATTCGATTCCAATCGCCTGGATCGCCGCGATGCGGTTCCCGAGACGGTCGAAGCCCTCAAGTACGGCTTCGCCGAGGCGCTGCGCGATTGTGACGGCCGCCCGGGCCGCGAGACGGTGCGCCTGCTGGAGAAGACGCCGAAGAATGCGCTGCGCCTGCCGTTCCTCGATGCGGTGTTCCCCGATGCGCTCTACGTCTACCTGTACCGCGAACCAAACGGCAACGTCAGCAGCCTGATCGAGGGCTGGGAATCGAATCGCTTCGTCACCTATCCCGACCTTCCCGGCTGGCATGGCCGCCCGTGGTCGTTTCTGCTGGTGCCTGGCTGGCGCGATCTCGTCGGCCAACCGCTGGCTGCCATCGCGTCGGAGCAATGGCGACGCACGCAGGAGATCCTGCTCGACGACTTCGCGGCGATCCCCGCGCATCGTGTTCACGCAATCGCTTATCACGAATTCCTCACCGATCCGGCGGGTCACGTCGCCCGAATCTGCGCTTTCGCCGGCATCGGCTGGGATCGCGCGCTGACCGCCGCCTTGCCGCTCTCGCGCCACACGGTGTCGCCTCCGCATCCCGACAAATGGCGGCGGCACGAGGAGGCGATGGCGCCCTACCTGCCGGCACTGCGCGCCACCGATGAGCGCGCCCGCGCCTTTCTCGCGGCGAACCGCGAGCACAACCTGCAGCGCGCGCGGGTCAACGCATGAACGAAGCCGTGTCTCCGCCCAAGGATGACCTTCCGGCGAACGCGCCCGAGGTGGCGAAATACGCCAGCGTCTACACGACCAACCTGCCCCAGATTCTGCGTGAGCTGCGCTCGACGCTGCTCGTCACCACGTATCAGACAGGAAAGCTCATTCTCGTCCGACCCGACGGCGCTACGCTCAACACGCACTTCATCGACTTCATGAAGCCGATGGGTCTCGCGGCGGACACGGACCGACTGTTTGTCGGCACCGAGACCGGGATACGCGAGTTCAAGAACGTACCGGACGTCGCGGCACGCTTCGACCCGCCCGGGCGCAACGACGCGGTCTACGTGTTGCGCAACCATCACGTCACCGGCGACATCGACATCCACGAGATGGCGATCGGCGAGCAGGGCGAGCTCTGGTACGTCAATACGCGCTTCTCGTGCCTGTGCACGCTCGATCACGATCACAGCTTCGTGCCGCGGTGGCGGCCCCGCTTCATCTCCGGACTCTCGCCGGAGGACCGTTGTCACCTGAACGGACTCGCGATGGAGAATGGCAAGCCGCGCTGGCTGACGGCGCTCGGCGCGACCGACACGCCGCAGGGATGGCGCGACAACAAGAAGGATGGCGGCGTGCTCCTCGATTACGCGACGCGCGACGTCCTCGCGCGCGGGCTGTCGATGCCGCACAGCCCGCGCTGGCACCGCGATCGCCTGTGGGTGCTCGAGTCCGGGCGCGGCAGTCTCGCGACCATCGACCCTGCGAGCGGCAGGATCGAGACCGTCGCGCGCGTTCCAGGGTTTACGCGGGGGCTCTCGTTTCTGGGCCCGCTTGCCTTCATCGGCCTATCACAGCTGCGCGAGACGAACGCGTTCACCGACATCCCGATCACGGAAGAAAACGCGGATCGCATGAGCGGCGTGTGGATCGTCAATATCGACACCGGTCAGACCGTCGCGTTTCTCAAGTTCAGCGGCGCCGTGCAGGAGATTTTCGCGGTGCACGCGCTGGCCGGATTGCAGTTCCCGGAAGTCATCGACGAGTCCAGCGAGTTCGTGAAAACGACCTACGTGTTGCCGGACGAGGCGCTGAAGGACGTCCGGTTCGCGTCCGCGCCTTCGCCGAGTGACGCACCCGCGCGCTCGTAGCTCGATTCGTTGGCATCGCGCGGGGTATCCGGGGGAAATCGGTCCGACGCGTCGCGCCGGACGCGAACACAGCGTGATGTGGCGCCGCCGCGAGGCAGGTCGTGTCGCAGCATCCCAACGCTGCGGTAGTCGTCCGCAACAAAACGGGCGGCCGCAGCCGCCCGTCGTCGCGGCATTGCGTCCGCGAATCAGGCGACGCCGTACTTGGCGAACCACGCGAGCATTCGCTTCCAGCCGTCCTCGGCGTCCGCCTTACGATAGCTGTCGGGCCGGAAGTCCGCGTGAAAGCCGTGGCCGGCGTCCGGATACATGACGAGCTCCGCCGGCGTGCCCTGTGCTTTCAGCGCCGCGAAGAATTTCTCGACCTGCGCCGCCGGGACGCCGGCGTCCTTCGCGCCGTAGAGCCCGAGCACGGGCGACTTGATCTCGCCCACGAGATCCATCGCCGTCTTCGGCGTGTACTCGTTGGCGGTCCCGCCGACCGGGCCGTACCACGACACGACGGCCTTGAGCTTGTGATTGGACGCGGCGTAGATCAGCGGCGTGCGACCACCGCGGCAGAATCCGGTGATCCCCAGCCGCGCCAGATCCGCCTTGGAATCCTTGCGCGCGAATTCGACGGTCGCGTCATAATCGGAGACGAGCTCGCTGTCGTGCTTGGTGTTCACGATCGGCATGATCTCGGCCATCGTCGTGATCTTTGTCAGGTCGGCCTTGCGCGTATAGAGATCGGGCACGATTGAGTAATAGCCGGCCTTGGCAAGCCTGCGACAAACGTCCTTGATGTAGTGATTGAGACCGAAGATTTCGGCCGCGACCAGCACCACGGGGAACGGTCCGCCTTTCGCCGGCATCGCGCGGTAGCCGCGCAGATTTCCGGTCGAGGTCGAGATCGACACGTCGTCCGCGGTGATTCCCTCGGAGTCGGTGTTGATTTCCTGCGCCGATGCCTGCCCCGACAGCGCAAGCGCCGCGCTCGCCCCCAGCGCCGTCCAGATGAAATCGCGGCGGTCGAAATCCTTCTCGGGCAGCATGCCCTTCACGTCCTGTTCGAGATCGAGTGACACGATGGCCTCCTCAAGCGTTGCGCAAAACCTGCGGTATGAAGCGTTGGATCCTGCAAGGGGCCGCACAGCGGATTTTCGGCGCGCCGAATGGGAACGCCGGGTCAGCGCTCGTGCACCACCTGACCTGACACGAGCGTGCAGCGAACGCGCCCGACGAGCTCCAGGCCGAGGAACGGCGTGTTCTTGCCCTGGCTCGCGAGCGCGGACGGCACGACGGTCCAACTCTCGTGCGGATCGAAGATGCAGACATCGGCCGCCTGCCCCGGGGCGAGATGCCCGGCGTCGATGCCAAGAATCGCCGCCGGCCGGGCAGTGACCCGGGCCAGCGCGTCCGACAGCGTCACCTTGCTCTCCGCAGCCCATTTGAGCGTGAGCGGCAGAAGAAGTTCGAGTCCGGTCGCGCCCGGCTCCGCCTCGGCGAACGGCACCTGCTTCGCGTCGTCGTCGACCGGCGCGTGATCCGAGCACACGGCGTCGATGGTGCCGTCCGCGAGCCCGGCGCGAAGCGCGGCACGGTCGCGCGTGCCGCGCAGCGGCGGCACGAGGCGGCACAGCGCGTCGAACCAGCCGACGTCGTTGTCGCACAGATGCAGGTGATGCACCGCGACATCGCAGGTAACCGCGAGTCCGCTCTTCTTCGCCGCGGCGACCATGGCGACGCCGTCGGCGGTCGACAGCCGGCATACGTGCACGCTCGCCCCGGTTTCGCGGACAAGCGCGAAGATTGTGGCGAGCGCGATGGTCTCGGCGGAGGTAGGAATTGCGGCCAAACCCAGCCGCGTTGCGACTTCGCCGTCGTGCGCGACGCCGCCCTTGCCCAGATGCGGGTCCTGCGGTCGCAGCCACACCTGGTAGCCGAACGTCGACGCGTACTGCATCGCGCGAAGCAGCACCTGCGTGTCGACGAGCGGCGCCTCCGACTGCGAGAACGCGACGCAGCCCGCCTCGGCGAGCTCGCCCATCTCGGTCAGCTCCGTGCCCCGTAAGCCGACGGTGAGCGCGCCGACCGGATGCACGTGCGCCAGATTGAGCGAGCGAGCGCGATGCTTCAGCATTTCCACGAGGCCCGGCTCGTCGAGCGGCGGATCGGTGTCCGGCGGGCAGGCGAGGCTCGTGACGCCGCCGGCCACCGCGGCCCGCATTTCCGACTCGAGCGTGGCCTTGTACTCGAAGCCCGGCTCGCGCAATCGCGCGGCGAGGTCGACCAGCCCCGGCGCGACGACCTGCCCCTTCGCGTCGATCGTGCGGGTCGCGTTCCAGCCGGATGGCGCCGCGCCTACGGCCGCGACCTTGCCCGTCGAAATGTAGAGCGTCGCGACCTTGTCGACGCCGTTCTTCGGATCGACGATGCGGCCGTTCCTGATCTCGATCTTCATGTCAGCCGCCCGCGAGCATGCTCATGACGGCCATCCGCACCGCGATGCCGAACGTGACCTGCGGCAGGATCACCGACCGGGCGCCGTCGGCGACCGCCGAATCGATCTCGACGCCGCGGTTCATCGGACCCGGGTGCATCACGATCGCATCGGGCTTCGCGAGCGCGAGCTTCTCCGGCGTGAGCCCGTAGTGCTTGAAGTATTCGCCCGCCGAGGGCAACAGCGCGCCGGTCATCCGCTCGTTCTGCAGCCGCAGCATCACGATGACGTCGCAGCCGGCGAGACCTGCGCGCATGTCGTGATGCACGCGCACGCCCATCGCGGCCACCGCGGTCGGCAGCAGCGTCTTCGGGCCGATGACGCGCACTTCCGGCGTGCCGAGCGTCGTGAGGCCGTGGATCAGGGAGCGCGCGACGCGCGAATGGAGGACGTCGCCGACGATCGCCACCGTGAGCCGGCGGAAGTCGTGCTTGTAGTGGCGGATCGTGAAGAGGTCCAGCAGCCCCTGCGTCGGGTGGGCGTGGCGGCCGTCGCCGGCGTTGATGACGTGGACGTGGCTGCGGCCGGTGCGGTTAAGATGCGCGGCGATGAGGTGCGGCGCGCCGGACTCGGCGTGGCGCACGACGAACATGTCGGCGTTCATCGCCGTCAGATTGTCGACGGTGTCGAGCAGCGTCTCGCCCTTGCTCGTCGACGATGCCCCGATGTTGAGGTTGATCACGTCGGCGGACAGCCGCTTCGCGGCGATCTCGAACGTCGTGCGCGTGCGAGTCGAATTTTCGAAGAAGAGGTTGAACACCGAGCGCCCGCGCAGGAGCGGTACTTTCTTCACCTCGCGTTCCGAGATCGACGCGAAGGGGACGGCGGCGTCGAGGATGCGGACGATCACCTCCGCCGGCAGGCCTTCCAGCGTGAGCAGGTGGACGAGACGACCGTCCGCGTCGAGCTGGGGATTACGCATCGGCGGCTCCGCTTGCGCTGGCTTCGGTACCGAACGACAGAGTGCCATCGTCCGTCCTTGCGAGCACCAGCGAAAGGCGTTCCGCCACTGCGAGCCGCGCCCCGGCATAGGTGGGCTCGATCGGGAGCTCGCGGCCGCCGCGGTCGACCAGCACGGCGAGCTCGATGCGCGCGGGCCGGCCGTAGTCGAACAGCTCGTTGATCGCGGCGCGCACGCTGCGTCCCGTGTAGAGCACATCGTCGACCAGCACGATCGTCGCGCCGTCCACGGTGAACGGGATCTCGGTGCGCTTCAGCGCGGGCTTTAAGCCCGTCCGGTTGAAATCGTCGCGGTAAAACGACACGTCGATGTACCCGAGGTCGTGCTCGCCGGGAAGAATCTGTGCGAGGCGCTGCGCGATCCACGCCCCGCCGGAATAGATGCCGACGAACTTCGCGTCGAACGCGACGGCGCCGCGCATCCGCTCGGCGAGCTCGGTGAGCGTCGATTCGGCGTCAGGGAGCTGCATTCGCGTCATCGCCCTGCCGTTCGCGGTCGAACCACGCCTGAAGAATCTGCTGCGCGGCCACGGCGTCGCGCGCCGCCTTGCGAGCTTCGGACCGCGTGCCCGCGATTGCCGCGAGCGCCGCCGTCGCGGCGCGCGTCGAGTAGCGCTCGTCCGCCCGGACCACGGGGATCGCGAAGCGGCCCTCGAGCTGCCGTGCGAATCTTTCGGCCGACGCCGTCATCGCATGCGGGGTGCCATCGGCATGGACAGGCCAGCCGACGACGAGCGTCCCGGGCTGCCATCGCGCGATCAGCTCGGCGATCGCCGCGAAGCGCGCCGCGGCGGTGGCGCCGTCGATGGTCTGCAGCGGATGCGCGATCCTGATCAGCGTGTTGCCCACGGCCACGCCGATCCTGCGCGTGCCGAAATCGAAGGCGAGGATCGTGCTCTCCCTCGCCATCGGCTCGGCAGCCAAGCGTCACGCGTGCCCGACGGCGTCGGACAGCCGTGAGAAGTCGATGCCGAGGAGGCGCATTGCCGCGGGAAGGCGCGCGTCGGCCGGCGTCTCGAACAGGACGTCCGGGTCGGCCGCGACGGTGAGCCAGGCGTTCTGTGCGATCTCGTGCTCGAGCTGTCCCGCCGACCAGCCGGCGTAGCCAAGCGACACGAGCACGTCCTTCGGGCCCTGGCCCCGGCCCACGGCCTCGAGGACGTCCTTCGACGTCGTGAGCCCGAGGTCGTCCTTGACGGCCAGCGTCGACTGCCAGTTGCCGAGCGGCCGGTGCAGCACGAAGCCGCGGTCGACCTGGACGGGACCGCCGAAATGCACGGGCGTGCCGCGCAGCTGCGCCGCCGTCAGCGGGACCTCGATCTGCTCCAGCAGAGAGGCCAGCATCATGTCGGTCGGCTTGTTGACGACGATACCGAGCGCGCCGTCCTTGTTGTGCTCGCACACGTAGGTGAGGGTGTGAGCGAAATTCGGATCGGCCATCGCGGGCATCGCGATGAGGAAGTGATCCGTGAAGTTGGCGGTGGCACCGGCCATGGACCGAATTGTAATCGCCGCGCCCTCCCGGCACAATTCGCCTCCCAGCGGGCGTGCGTCCGTCCCGGACGGACGGCGGCGACGGCGGTGGGCCGGCGCGGGCAATCCGCCCAACCCCGCGCGCGATGCGCCCGCGACCGGCACGGAGCGGAGATGACTGAAGCATGGGCTTGCCGCCGGCCCGGCCCGCGGGCCTCGCGCAAGGTTTTTCAAATGGCCGTAGCGGTGTTCGCTGCATATGCGTGCCCGGTCGCGGCGCAACGCGCGCCGGCCGGCGAGATGATCCAGCTCGATCCGTTCGCGCAGGCGTCGAGCGGATTTCCGGGATGCGCGGCCACGCCGCCGCCGCTCCTCACGCTCGAGCAATCGCGCGTCGTCGCCCACGAGCGCGCCGAGCGCGGCACGCGCTGCGCGATGGAGGGGACGTGCGAGCCCGGCGGCGCCTACCGCCGCGACGGCGAAGTCAACGAGAGAGTGCGCGCGGCCATCGCGGCCGCGCCGAAATTCGCGAACACGTCGCTTTGGCTGACCACGACGCGCAAGTGGGTCACCGTGTCGGGCTGCGTGCGCACGCCAGCGCAGCGGAAGGCACTCGTCGAATTCGTGAAAGCGCAGCCCGGCGTCGAGCGGGTGTTCGACGAGATGCGCGTAGGCACCAAGGTGACCATGCCGCGATAGGCGTGGTGCTGTTGAGTTTGATCAGCGCGGCGGGAAGCCATCTCAAAAACGTCGCGAGCAGACCCGAGCGCCTCATTTGCCAAGTGAGGCCCGCAGCGAGCTGGGAGACAGTACTCAGACGTACAGCAAGGGGCGAGCGAGGACACGAAAGCGAAAGCTTCAGTGCAGACTAACGTGAGCGCAGCGAACGTTAAGCCGCGAAGCGGCGGCCGGAGCTACAAAGCGATCGGGGCGCGCAGTAGTTTTGGAGATGGCTTCTATTCTTCTTCGACGCGGCGCGACTTCTTGTACTCTTCCTTGAGCTGCTGCTGCAGGTTCGGCGGCGCCTGCTCGTAGCGCGCGAGCTCCATCGACCACGACCCGTGGCCGCCGGTCACGGACTTCAGCCGCGCCGAATAGCCTTCGAGCTCGACGAGCGGCGCGAGACCGTTGATCACGATGATCCCGGGCTGCAGGCCCGTTGTCCCGGTGACCTGGCCGCGCCGCGACGACAGATCGCCGGCGATATCGCCGGTGTTGGATTCGGGGCAGATCACCTCGACGTTGACAATCGGCTCCAGCACGATCGGGCGCGCCTTCTCCACCGCGTCGAGGAACGCCTTGCGCCCCGCGGAGACGAACGCGACCTCCTTCGAGTCGACCGGATGGTGCTTGCCGTCGTACACGACGACGCGCACGTCCTGCATCGGGAATCCGGCGATCGCGCCCGTCGCGAGCACCTGCTCGACGCCCTTCTGCACCGCCGGCATGAACTGGTGCGGAATCACGCCGCCCTTGGTGCTGTCGACGAACTCGAATCCCGCGCCGCGCCCGAGCGGCTCGACGCGTAGCGAGACTTCGCCGAACTGGCCCGCGCCGCCGGTCTGCTTCTTGTGCCGGTGGAAGCCCTCGGCCTGCGCGGTGATCGTCTCGCGATACGGAATGCGCGGCGGGCGCGTCTCGATCTCGAGCTTGAACTGCGCCGCCATCCGCTCGAGGATCGAGCGCAGGTGCAGCTCACCCAGCGCGCGCAGGACCGTCTCGTTGGTCGAGGCGTCGTGCTCGATCACGAGCGTCGGATCCTCGGCGAGCATGCGGTGCAGCACGTCGGAAATCCGCTGTTCGTCGCCGCGCTTCTTGGGCGTGATCGCGACGCCGTGCATCGGCACGGGGAATTCGAGCGGCCGCATCCGGATCTCGTCCTCGTCGTGCGAGGCGTGCAGCACGGCGTCGAAGACGATCTCGTCGACCTTGGCGACGGCGACGATGTCGCCCGGCACCGCGCGGTCGATCTCGACGTTCTTGGCGCCCTGCAGCAGGAAGAGATGCCCGACCTTGAACGGCTTCCTGCTCTCGCCGATGAAGAGCTGCGTGTCCTTGGTCACCGTGCCCTGATGGACGCGGAACACGCCGAGCTTGCCGACGAATGGGTCGACGACAACCTTGAAGACGTGCGCCAGCACGTGCTTCTTCGCGTCGGGCTCGGAGTGGAATTCGCTTGCCCCGTCACCCGCTCCCTTGTAGAAGAGCGGCGGGTTGCCCTCGGCCGGGTTGGGTGCGAGCTTCACCAGCACGTCCAAGAGCTCGGCGACGCCGGCGCCGGTCTTCGCCGACACGAAGCACACCGGGACGAGGTGACCCTCGCGCAGCGCCTTCTCGAACGGCGCGTGCAGCTGGTCCGGCGCGATCTCGCCCTGCTCGAGGTAGAGCGACATCAGCTCCTCGTCGACCTCGACGACCTGGTCGACCAGCGCGCCATGCGCCTCCGCGACCGACGAGAAATCGGATTCGCCGTCGGGATTGAAGAAACAGTCGACAACGCGCTTGCCGCCGCCGGCGGGCAGGTTGATCGGCAGGCATTCGCGGCCGAACGCGGACTGGATCGAGGCGAGGACCTTCGGCAGGTCGATGTTCTCCGCGTCGATCTTGTTGACGATCACGATCCGGCACAGGCGCCGTTTCGCCGCCCAGTCCATCATCCGCGACGCGATCATCTCGACGCCCGTCTGCGCACTGACGACAACGGCGGCCGTCTCCACGGCATCCAGCGCGCCGATCGACTGCCCGAGAAAATCCGCGAAACCCGGCGTGTCGATGAGGTGGATGCGCGTGTCCTGCGTGTCGATATGAACGATGGACGCCCGCAGCGAGTGCTGCCAGGTCTTCTCCATCGGGTCGAAATCGGTGACCGTCGTGCCGCGCTCAACGACGCCGGCCTCCTTGATCGCGCCGGACTTGAACAGCAGCGACTCGGTCAGCGTCGTCTTGCCGGAGCCGCCCTGCCCCACGAGTGCGACGGTACGAAGGTTCTGCGTGGCATAGCTCGGCATGCGACCCACCTCTCGATTTCGCGACGGGGAGATTATACCGCCGCCGCTGCGATGGCTTGCTCGCCGATGATCGTCGGGACGTCGCGGAAGACCGCTACGCCGCGTCGCGGCAAAGAGACGCGGTCGGGGTGACCGGCCGCGGAGACTTGACGGTGACCGCGCGTGCGGCCTGGTTCAGGCCGGCGCGGCGAGCGAGAGCATTTCGCGCAGGTTGCGGATCAGCTCCTCTTCCTGGAACGGCTTGCCGAGGAAGAGGTCGACGCCGAGCTCGCGCGCGCGGTTGCGGTGCTTCTCCGCCGTGCGCGAGGTGATCATCACGATTGGAATGTGAGCGTTGCGCGAATCGCCCTTGATCGTCTTCGTGAACTCGAATCCGTCCATGCGCGGCATCTCGATGTCGAGCAGGATGACGTCCGGCCGCTCGACGTCGAGCAGCTGCAGCGCGTCGACGCCGTCCCGCGCCGTGACGACGCGGAATCCGGCGCGCGTCAGCAGGCGCCCCGTGATCTTGCGCACCGTGAGCGAGTCGTCGACGATCATTGCCAGCGGCGCCGCGGCGGCGGCCGCCTCGGCCTTGCTGGTGACGCGCTCGGCATGCGGGTCGAACGCCGGCACGCTCGCACGCTGCGCGAGCTGGACCGGGTTGATGATCAGCACGATCTCGCCGGTGCCGAGCACGGTCGCGCCGGCGATGCCCGACACCCGCGCCAGCTGCGGCCCGATGTTCTTGACCACGACTTCCTGGTTGCCGATCATTTCGTCGACGTGGATCGCGGCCGTGCTCTGGCCGGCGCGCAGCAGCAGCAGCGGGTTGAAGCGCGCGGTCTCAGGATTGTGCTGCGAGTCGCCGAGCAGCCGCGGCAGGTAGAACAGTGGATAAGCGACACCCTTCCACTCGACCTGATGCTGCACGTACATGCTGAGCAGCGCTTCCGCCTTGACCTGCTGCACCTGCTCGACCATCGGCGCCGGCAGTGCCCAGAGCCGTCCGCCGGCACGCACGAGCACGGCCTGGGCAACGGCGAGCGTCAGCGGCAGATAGAGGAGGAAGGTGGTGCCGCGGCCCGGCCGCGAAGACACTTCGACGCGACCGCCCAGCGCCGCGATCTCGGCGCGCACGACGTCCATTCCGATGCCGCGGCCCGATACCTGGGTGACTTTGGTCGCCGTCGAGAAGCCGGGCTCGAAGATGAACTCGATCAGGTTCGCGTCGGTCGGCTGCGCGTCGGCGGCGACGCGGCCGAGCGCGATCGCCTTCGCGCGAATCTGCGCGAAATCGAGGCCGGCGCCGTCGTCCGTGATCTCGATCGCGATTTCGTTGCCGACCTGGCGGACGGAGACCGTGATCTCCCCGTTCTCCGGCTTGCCCGCGTCGACGCGCGCCGCGCGCGGCTCCACGCCGTGGTCGAGCGCGTTGCGCAGCAAGTGCTCGAGCGGGCCGGCAAGCTTTTCCAGCACCGACCGGTCGAGCTCGACCTGGCCGCCGCGGATCTCGAGATTGGCCCGCTTGTCGAGCTCCTTCGCGGTAGCGCGCATGATCCGGTAGAGGCGCTCCGACATGCTGGCGAACGGAACGGTGCGAATCGAGAACAGCTGTTGCTGCACCTCGCGCGAGAGCCGCGCCTGCGCGACCAGCGCGGCGTCGGCATCGTCGAGGTTCTTCAGCAGCGACTGCTGGACCGTGGAGACGTCGTTGACGCCCTCCGCCAGCGAGCGGGTCAGCTCCTGGAAGCGCGTATAGCGGTCGAATTCCAGCGGGTCGAAGCCCTCCGCCGCCTCGCCGACCTGCGACATCCGCGACTGGATCTGCGATTCGCCCTGGATCTCGATCTCGCGCACCTGCGTGCGAAGCCGGATCACGCTCCCCGTCAACTCGAGCAGGTTGGTCTTGAGCGCGCGGAGCTCGCCCTCGACGCGCGCCCGGGTGATCGCAACCTCTCCGGCCTCGTTGACCAGCCGGTCGATGAGGTCGGCACGCACGCGCAAGAGGGGCCGCTGCGCAGCGTCGATTTCAACCGCGGGGGCCGCCGGCGTCGGGGCCGCCGGCACGGCGGGCCCCGCGACGCCCGGTACTGGCGCGGACATCGGGACCACGATCGGCCGCTCGGCAGCCGGCGGCGCGCCGGGGGTCGTGGCGGTTTCCGGAGTCGGCGCCGCTTCCGGCGCGAAGACGCCGGGCGAAACCCATGGCAGCGCAACATTGCTCTTGCCTTCGCGCAATGCTTCCAGCACGAACGCGATGCGATCGAGATCGTCGTCGAGCGCGTCGAACAGCGCCGGCGTCGCCGCGACGAGCGCATCGCCGACGACCAGGCGCGATTCCATCAGGTGCGTGAGCTCGCCGAGGCGCATCGCGCCCGCCATCCGGGCGCTGCCCTTGAACGTGTGCAGCGTGCGGCGCAACTTGCCCGCGTGCTCGTCGTTGCCCGGCTGACGGCGCCACGCGCGAAGCTCTTCGCCCGCCTGCGGAAAGAGCTCGGTCGCCTCGTCGAGGAAGATCGGGAGCACATCACGGTCGACGTCGTCGTGCACGCCGGCAAGCGGGTCGCCTGCGGCGGCGGGCACCGCCTCGGCCGCGGGCGAAGCCGCCGGCCGAAGCTCGGTCACGGGCGGCAGTCTCGATGCATGCTCGGGCGACGCCTCCGGCACCTCGATCGCAGCGGCGACCGGTGCTTCGCTCGCGTGCTCTTCGTCGTGCAGCGCACGCGCGGCTTCGCGCTCGGCATGGGCTTCGGCGTCGGCAAGCCCGAGCTCAGGCGTCGCCTCCTGGCGCAGCGTCTCGAGCTCCTGCTGGATTTCGGCGGCCTCGACGGCATCCGATGCGGTGAAGCTCGCGCGCGCATGCACACGGCCGACGAGGGCGCGGAGGCCCTCGATCGCGCGTGCGAGGATCGGCTGGGCGGCGCCCGGCAGCGGCGCGCCGCGCTCGGCGAGCCCGATGAGGCATTGCTCCAGCGACTTCGCGGTGGTGGCGATCAGCGGAAAGCCGCCGGTCCGATGAATGCCGCACAGCGTGTGGCTCGCGCGCACCATTTCTGCGGATGGAACGTGATGCGAGTCGAACTGGAGGATTTCCTGCTCGCGCGCGAGCGTGGCGAGGTGCTGGTCGGCCTCGTCCATCAGGATCTGGAAGAGCGTCGCGGAGAGCATGACGTCGCCGACGGCGATCTCGTCGGATTCCGCCTGCGCTTGCGGCAGGGCGCTATGCTCGGGTGGCGGCGTCTCGGCGGACTCGAGCTCCGGCAATGCCTCCGGCGCGATCGCGATTTCCGCGACCGGATCGGTGCGGACGGCGGAACGCGCGGAGCGCTCGCCTGCTGCATCGAACAGCGAAATCACCTGCGGTGAGGACCCCTCCTGCGACGAACCCAGCTCGGGCAGCGCGAAGAGCTCGACTTCCTCGGAAGGGTCGGGAGACTCGACGGGTCCGGCAGCGGGCACGACGTCGGCGGCGGGCTCCGGTGCCGCGGGCGTGGGTTTCAGCGCCGACTCGCGGCCCTGCGGCAGCTCGGCCTCGACCGCCTCGACCGCGGCGTGCAGCACCGCGGGATCGACGGCGACGCGCCCGTTCGCGGAGATCGCCTCGACCCACCCGGTGAACTCGCGATGCGCGGTCGCGATCATCGCGAGCGCCTCGGGCGTGACCGTGTGGTCGTCCTCGAGCAGCCGATTCAGGATCTTTTCGACGGCAAAGGCGAGCTCGCCCAGCTCGACCAGGCCGACCATGCGTCCGCTGCCCTTCAGCGTATGGAATTGTCGGCGGACTGTGCGCAGCGCCTCGCGATCGCCAGGGTTGCCTTCGAGCACATGACGCTGCTCGTCGACCGTCTGGAGCACCTCGCCCGCCTCCGCGAGATAGATGCCGACGAGCTCCTCGTCGAGTCCGGTCGCGTCGGTGTCGAGCAGCCGTTGCGTTTCCTCGGAGATCGCGGGGGCCGGCGCCGCACCGCCGCTTTCCGCGATCGCCTCGACCGCGGCCGCGAGGTCGCCCGCGCCACCCGCCTCGAGCTCGTTCAGCGCGACTTCGGCCTGCAGGATGAGCCCCTCGTCGCCGATCAGCTCGGCATCGTCGCGCAGGCTCGCGAGCTTCGCCCGCAGCGATTCGCGAATCGCGGCGTCGGCGGGCGCGTGCCGGACTTCCTCGACGAGCTGCGGCAGCGCGTTGCGCAGCTCCTTCACCGCCGCCTCGGCGGAATCGCTTCGGTCGTCGGCGGCGAGCTTCGGCGCCTCGCCGAGGCGCTTCGCAAGCAGGGGCGCGATCAGGCGTTCGCGGTCCGGCCGCTGCTGCTCGACCGCCTCGATGTAGAACCCCAGTCCGGACAGCGCTTCGGCCAGGAGCTCGAGGTCCTCGTTGGGCACCTCGGTCTCCGGATCGGCGTACGTGTCGATCTGCGCTTCGCAAAGCCCGAGCAGCCGTTCCGCGTCGTCGAGGCCCAGCATGCGCAGCGCGCCGCGGATCTGCTGGCTGTCCTTGGTGAGCGTCGCGAGCTCCGCGCGCTTCGAGCTGTCGCGGAAGAACGCGTCGAGCACCTGTTCCATGTGGCGCAGGTTGGTCTGGATCTCGCGGCCGACCTGCGCCAGCAGAAGACGCTCCTGCGCGCGCTTGGACATCTCGTCCAGCAGCGGCGCGGCGGCGCCCCCAGGGGCGGGCCGCGCGAGCTGCGCCGCGCTGAGCCGCGCGATCATCGCCTCGACCTGCTTCGGAAAATCGGACGACAGGTTCGCGTAGTTCTCGAATGCGCTCTCCGCGAGCAGGATCCCGGTCGCGTATTCCATCGCGAACGATTCCGACACGGATTGCGGGAGCTTGTTGAGACGCTCGACCAGCGCCGCGGTGAGCTTCATCAGCGCACCGTTGCCGACTTCGGCGGCGTGCTTGTGCACCGACGCGAGCGTCTGCTTGAGCTTCGGCAGGTTCTCCGGTCGCCCCGAGGTGAACTTGAGCCATGCGTCCTTGGCCGCATTGAGCAACTCGCGCGCGTCGCGCAGATGCGGCTGGATGCGCACGAGGTCGGCGTTGAGCACCTCGGCCGATGGGATGAGCCCGCCGAGCTTGAATCCGCGCTGCACCGCCTGCACCGAAGGCGCGATCGGCGCGCTGATCGCGACGTAATAGAGCACTTCACGGCGCAGGCGGTCGGCAACCTTGCCCGAACCTTCGACGACGCGACGAATCTGCAGGTCGACGCGTGCGGCGAGCTGCTTCACGCCGAATCCGGATTCGAGGCCGCGCTCGACCAGTGCGTCGAGCAGCGCGCCGACGGTCCACCAGAACGCGCGCAGGTTCTGCTGCGTGGTTGCGCTCTCGATGCCGGCGACCGCGTCGCGCATCGCCTTCGCGCCCTCGTCGTCGCCGCGCAGCCATGCGAGAAGGCCGCGCTGGTACAGGCGGCGCTGCTTCACCATGAACGACGCCAGCTTGTTGGGCGGAATCACCTGCGGCGCCGAGAGCCGCGGCGCCCGCGGGCCGAGATCGGGATAGAACAGGTCGGTGGGCGCCGAGGCCCTGACCCCGCGCGAGCGCTGCATCAGCTCGTATTCGGGGAAGAGCCTGAGCGGAACGGGGGGCGCGCCCTTGACGAGCTCGTCGAGGAAGATCCGCAGCTTGCGGCAGGCCTTGTCGACGAGATCGCATACCGGCGCCACCTTGTCCGGCTCGAGGTCGGCGAGGAGCGAGAGCTGCCGCTCGATCTCGTCGCTGTAGGCGACCACCGCATCGAGCCCGACCATCTGGATCGCGCCCGCCGCCTGGTGGACGTGGGTGCGCGCGTGCTTCAGCGGCGACGGGTCGGCCGGCGCCGCACGAAACGCCGCGAGCGACTCGATGCCGCGCGCCAGCGCCTGGTCGATCTCACCCTGGACCCACGAGAGGGGGCCAAGGTCGAATTCGCTTATGGAGTCGGTCGCCACGATGATTTCGCCGGATTCTCGACGCTTGAGCAAGAACCGCGCCTGCACCGTGAAACGGCGCTGCGCCGGCCCGCCCCTCGCCAGCCGCTAGACCTTGAACCCCGCGACCGAGCTGCGCAGCTCGGCCGCGAGCCGCGTCAGCTGGCCGATCGACACATTCGTCTGCTTGGTGCCCTCCGTCGTCTCCTCGGTGATCTTGAGGATGCCCTGCATGCCGCGCGTCACGTCGGACACCGATGCCGACTGCTTCTGCGTCTGCGCCGAGATGCCGCCGATGAGCTCGGCCAGCTCACGCGACACCCGCCGGATCTCGTCCAGGGCCTGACCGGCCGCGTCGGACAGCTTCGTTCCCTCGACCACGCCGACCGTTGACTTCTCCATGGCCGCCACCGCGTCCTGCGTGTCCGCCTGAATCGTCTTCACGATCGCCTCGA
The DNA here is from genome assembly GCA_963846855.1 of uncultured beta proteobacterium. Classification (GTDB taxonomy): domain Bacteria; phylum Pseudomonadota; class Gammaproteobacteria; order Burkholderiales; family Casimicrobiaceae; genus CAIWHR01. The sequence goes on along the minus strand of CAWJXK010000008.1, from coordinate 74,260 downwards.
TCTGCTTCGTCGCCTCGCCGGAGCGCTCGGCGAGCCGCTGCACTTCCTCGGCGACCACCGTGAATCCGCGGCCCGCCTCGCCCGCCGATGCCGCCTGGATGGCGGCGTTCAGCGCGAGCACGTTCGTCTGCTCGGTGATGTCCGAGATGAGCTCGACGATCTCGCCGATCTCCAGCGACGATTCGCCGAGCCGCTTGATGCGCTTCGACGTGTCCTGGATCTGCGTCCGGATCTCGTTCATGCCGGCGATCTGGTTCTGCACCGACTGCGCGCCCTTCTCGGCGGCGGCGAGCGACTGCTGCGCCACGCGGGCCGACTGCGCCGCGCTCTGCGACACCTCGCTGATCGACTGCGCCATCTGCAGCACCGACGACGACGCCTGCTGGATCTCCTTGTTCTGCCGCTGCGACGCTTCGTAGAGGCGGTTGGAGATCGCCTGTGCGTCCTGCGTCGCCTTGGCCACCTGGTCGGTCGCCGAGTTGATCCCCTTCACCAGCGTGCGCAGCTCCTCGATCGTGAAATTGATGGAGTCCGCGATCGCGCCCGTCACGTCCTCGGTCACCGACGCCTGCACGGTGAGATCACCGTCGGCGAGGTTGCCCATCTCGTTCAGCAGCCGGAGAATAGCCTCCTGATTGCGCTTGTTCTCCTGCTCGCTCTCGACCGCGCGCATCCGCGAGTCGTCGAGGAACACCTTGCCGAGCAGAAGCAGCGCGGCGAACCCCAGCACCGCGAAGACGATCGCGGCCCACAGCGTGAACGTCCGCGTGCGTCCGCCGCCTTCGAAACTGTCGGCAAGCTGCGTGGTCTCGTTCAGCAGGGCCTCGGACTCGCTGTTCACCGCGCGTGCCGCCTGCTTCGCGGTGACCAGCCGGTTCATGTTCTGCAGGATCGCGCTCACGCCGCCGTCGTAATTGGCGAACCGCTTCGTGAGCTCCACCAGCGTCGTGCGCGCCTCGTCGTTGCGCACGCCCGGCAGCCGCAGCGCGTCGCTGCCCTTGAGGAGGCCGTTCAGGATCTCGCGGAACGTGCCGGCGTCCTTGCCGAGCAGGAACGCGACCTCGGGATCGATTTCCTCGGACGACGCGAGCGCGTTGGCGTTCTTGCCGATCCGCTGCGACAGCACGGCGAGCTGGTTCGCGTACTCGACCTCGCGCAGACTGCCGCCTCCCTGGCCGATCTGCTGCCCCGCCTGCTGCGCGAGCTCCAGGATCGCCGTATTGCCCTGGTTGATGGTCTCGAGTCCCTTGGCGAGCGAGGTGAGGCTCTGCTGGTTGTCGAGGACGCGCCCGGCATTGACGTCGACCCGGACCCAGCGCTCCTTGATCGCCTGCAGCATCTTCATCGTCGCATCGTCCTGCCCGGCGTCGAGCGACACGCCCTTGACGGTGCCCCCCACCAGCAGCGGGTCGAGGTCATTGCGGAATCGTTCGCGGCTGTCCTTCACCGCGGCGAAGGCAGCGTTCTGTCCCTGCGCGGCCAGCGCGGTGCCCCGCGCGAGCCGTTGCGAGAGCATCTGCATTTCGGTTGCCGTCGACGCCATCGCCGCGCCCTGCGCCGCCACCCGAGCGTCGAGGATGACCATCAGGACCGCCAGGACGAGGAACAGCAGCATGACGCCGCCCAGCACCTGGATCTGCCGCACGATCGGGAGGTGCCCGATGAGTGGAATCCGCCACGGCGTCGCGACCTCGTTCTTCGCGGCACGCAGCTGGTCCATGATCGAGACCGAGGCCAGCGGGTCGTAACCCGACGTGCCGGCACGCACCTGCGTCGTCGGCATGTCGAGATCCAACGGCTGATCGGCGTTCTTGCCGGCGCCGAAGAGTTTCGGCAATTTCAGGTTGAGCGCCATTGTTCCTCCGGGTATTGCATTCGCATCCGCAGCACAGCGGGATTGTAGTTTTCGCTCGACATCAGGTTAGGTTCCGACGCGCAGGAAATTGGAATCCTTGGCGAGGAGCGCGAGGTCGATCTCCTGCCACACAGCGCCGTCGGCATCCATCCATCGCTGTCCATACCATGCGGGCGCCTCGCCCGGCGGCGATGCCGGCGCGAGCTCGGCGATGCTGCGAAGCCCCAGCACGCGCTCGACGACGAGGCCGGCCTTGAAGTCGCCCACGCGCGGGCCGAACAGCAGAAGTCTCGCCTGGCCCGGACTCGTCGCGGCAGGATTGGCGCCGTGCCCCAGGAATCCGCTGAAGTCGATCACGCTGTAGAGGTTGCCGCGAATGTTGGCGATGCCGAGGAACCATTCCTTGGTGAGCGGCACCGTGGCCACCGCCGGCATTGCGATCACCTCGCCCGCGTCGGCCAGGCGGATCAGCCACTGCGAGCCGGCGCAGGCGAGCCCCAGCCGCGAGGATTCGACCTGCGCGGCGGTCTTGCTCGCGAGACGGGTGGCCAGTTCCTGCTGGAACGACCGGAGATCGAGTTTGGCGGCGCGGGCCATGAGGCGGTTCGCGTGGGGAGTCGATCAGCCGAGCGCGACGATCTTCGCCAGCAGCTCGTCCTTGTTGATCGGCTTCACGACGTAGTCGCGCGCGCCCTGCCGCATGCCCCAGATCTTGTCGGTCTCCTGGCTCTTCGACGTGCACAGGATGATCGGGATGGTCCTCGTCTCGGCATCGCGGCTGATCGCGCGCGTCGCCTGAAAGCCGTTGAGCCCGGGCATGACCACATCCATCAGGATGAGGTCAGGATGGACCTGCCGCGCCTTCAGGATCGCGTCCTCGCCGTTGTCGCTGGCGACGACCTCGTAGCCGGCCTTCGACAGCATGTCGTTCAACACGTGTCGCTCGGTCGGCGAATCATCGACGATCAGAATTCTCTTGATTGCCATTGCTCCTGCCCTGTTTCACCCATCCCCAGCGGCGGGTCCGCGCCCGCCGGTAACCCGGCCCGGCTTCTCACGCGGCGGCCGCGCGCTTCACGTGCGCGGCGACGGCCTTGAGCAGGCTTTCTTTGGTAAACGGTTTCGTCAGATATTGATCCGATCCGACCATGCGCCCGCGCGCCCGGTCGAACAGGCCGTCCTTCGACGACAGCATGACCACCGGCGTCGCGTGGAACTTCGAATTCTTCTTGATGAGCGCGCAGGTCTGGTACCCGTCAAGGCGCGGCATCATGATGTCGACGAAAATGATCGACGGTTGGTGATCGGCGATTTTGGCGAGCGCGTCAAAGCCATCCTCAGCGAGGATGACCGTGCAACCCGCCTGCAGCAAAAAGATCTCGGCGCTGCGGCGAATGGTGTTCGAGTCGTCGATCACCATTACCTTGACGCCAGACAGTGTATTCGGCTCCGCCAACGTATTCTCCCGTTCGGACCCCTCCGCGTCGGCGCCGTGTCAATTGGGCGCCACGCGTCCCTGGGCAAGTTTGCCATGACCGAAGCCTGTTGACTAGAGCATAAACCTTGCCGGAATCGGCTTCGCGGGCCTGATCCGACTGTTTTTGCAACACCTGAGCAAGTTTTCCTGCCAAAACTGCCGCGGCGCGGCAATGGCGGACGCCGGGCGTCCGCTTCGCCGCAGCAAGGAAGTGCACCTAGCGACGCTCCGCGGCAGGGTCCATCGCCCCGGCCCGCGCGATTTCGTGACGCCCCGTAACGCCCGCGGCCAGTGCCGCATGCGCGCTGACCGGTTTCGCCGGTCAGCGCCCGAGGAACATCCGGTACGCAGGGTTTGCCGTCTCGTCGACGCAGTCGTAGCCGAGCTCGTCCAGGAACGCGCGGAAGGCGCGCCGGTCCGACGGCGGGACCTGCATGCCGACCAGCACGCGCCCGTAATCCGCGCCGTGGTTGCGGTAGTGGAACATGCTGATGTTCCAGCCGCGGCTCATGCTGTTGAGGAAGCGCATCAGCGCGCCCGGCCGCTCCGGAAACTCGAACCGGTAGATGCTCTCGTGCTCGGCCGCGGGCGCGTGGCCGCCGACGAGATGGCGCACGTGCAGCTTGGCCATTTCGTTGTCGGAGAGATCGTAGGCCGCGATCCGGTGGCGCTTCAGGTCGGAGAGCAGGCGCTCGGTCTCGCGCCGGTTGGCGACCTCGATACCGACGAAGAGATGGGCAACCTGCGGATCGGCATAGCGGTAGTTGAATTCGGTGACCGAACGCTTTCCGAGCAGCCGGCAGAATTCGCGGAAGCTCCCCGGATGCTCGGGAATCGTCACCGCGAGGATCGCCTCCCGCTCCTCGCCCAGCTCGGCGCGTTCGGCGACGAAGCGCAGGCGGTCGAAATTCATGTTCGCGCCGCAGGCGATCGCCACGTACGTGCGGCCCCGGGTCTTGTGCCGCTCGATCCACGCCTTCATTCCCGCGACCGAGAGCGCGCCAGCCGGCTCGAGGATCGAGCGCGTGTCCTCGAAAACGTCCTTCAGCGCCGCGCAGATGGCGTCGGTGTCGACGACGACCATTTCATCGACCAGTTCACGCGCGATGCGAAACGTCTCGACGCCGACCTGCTTCACCGCGACGCCGTCGGCGAAAAGGCCTACGTGCGGCAGCACGACGCGCCGACCCGCGGCCAGCGAGCGCGTCATTGCGTCCGAGTCGACCGGCTGCACGCCGATCACCCTAATCTCCGGGCGCACTCGCTTCACATAGGAGGCGATGCCGCCGATCAGTCCCCCGCCGCCGACGGCGACGAAGATCGCGTCGATCGGCCCCTGGCACTGGCGCAGGATCTCGACCGCGATCGTCCCCTGCCCCGCGATCACGTCGGGATCGTCGTACGGATGCACGAACGTGGCGCGGAGCTTCTTCTGCAGCGTGAGCGCGTGCGCGTAGGCATCGCTGTAGGAGTCGCCGTGGAGAACGACCTTGGCGCCACGGCTCTCGACCGCGGCGATCTTGATCTGCGGTGTGGTCACCGGCATCACGATCGTCGCCTTGCAGCCCAGCGTCTGCGCCGCCAGCGCGACGCCTTGTGCGTGGTTGCCCGCCGACGCGGCGATGACACCGCGCGCGCGCTCGGCGGCGCTCAGGTGCGCCATCTTGTTGTACGCGCCGCGCAGCTTGAACGAGAACACCGGCTGCTGGTCCTCGCGCTTCAGCAGGACGCGGTTGCCGAGGCGGCGCGACAGCGTGGGGGCAAAATCGAGCGCCGACTCGATCGCAACGTCGTACACCTTGGCGGTCAGGATTTTCTGCAGGTAGTCGACGGGCACGATGAAGGTGCGGCTTCGCGCGGGAGGGGACCGCTCGAGCGTAACAGGAAAGCGTCGGCCGCGGAAAGCGGGGCAATGTGCCGCAGTCCCGTGCGCCGCACTTCATCTGGTAGGCAGGGAGCCTGTCGGGCGCGATTTCTTGTACGCGTTGCCGGGTCCAGAAAGCGATGGATGCGTGGCGCGAGGCGCAGCGAATATCGTGAATCTTCGCAAGCCGAGCAACAAAGCAGACGCGCTTTTTGGCAGGGGGACCCAAATGAGCGAAGGGACGTGGCGCTTTGGGCGCCTCAGTTGCTAATTCGTGCGTTGCTCGCCCTCGCCATATTCCCGATATGATCTCGGGCTCGCGCCTTGAACTGCGCCCAAACCGCCTCCGTCGCGCGCGCGCAATCGCGCCCGACAGGCTCCTAGCCGCCATGCCGCGCACGCCGCCCACTGCCGCCACACTTGCCGTCGTCGATATGGGCTCGAACAGCTTCCGCCTGGAGATCGGCCGCGTCGAAGGCGACCAGATCTACCGGCTCGATACCTGGCGCGAGACGTTGCGCGTCGGCGCGGGAATCGACGCGCGCGGGCGCCTCGTTCCCGAAGCGAGGCGCGCCGCGCTCGCCTGCCTCGCGCGCTTCGGCGAGCGCATCCGCGGCCTGCATCCGCGCGCGGTGCGCGCCGTCGCGACGAACACGTTCCGCCTCGCGACCAATGCGGCCGTCTTCCTGCCGCTGGCCGAGCGCGCGCTGGGGTTCCCGATCGACGTCATCACCGGCGCCGAGGAAGCGCGACTCATCTACAACGGCGTCGCCCACGTACTCCCCGCGACGGACGAGCCGCGCCTCGTCGTCGACATCGGCGGCGGCTCGACCGAATTCATCATCGGCCGCGGCCACACGCCGCAGAAGCTCGATTCGCTGAAGATCGGCTGCGTCGGGTTGACCCGGCGCTTCTTCGCGAACGGCAGGCTGACCGCCACCGCGTTCGCCGCGGCCGACACCGTGGCGCGCGCCGAGATCGAGGTGATCGCGAAGGAGTTCGGCCGCGAGCACTGGAGCGCCGCGTACGCGTCGTCGGGAACCGCGCTCGCGCTCGCCGAAATTCTCGAGCAGAACGGCCTTTCCGCCGCCGGCATCACGCCGGACGGCCTCGCCCGGCTGCGCAAGCGGATGATCGGCTGCGGACACGTCGATCGCCTGGCGTTCGCGGCACTCAAGCCCGAGCGCGCGCCCGTGCTTGCCGCGGGACTTGCGATCATGGCGGCGGCCGTCGCCGAGCTCGGCATCGCGCGGATCAATCCCGTCGGCGGGGCGCTTCGCCTCGGCGTCCTCTACGACCTGCTCGGCCGTACGGTTCATCGCGACGAGCGTGCCGCGACCGTCCTGCATTTCCTCGCGCGCTACCGGATCGACCGCGAGCACGCGGAGCGGGTCGCAGCGATGGCGGTGGCGCTGTATCGAAAGGCGGTCCGCGCCGTCGACGCCGCCGCCGCGCAGCGCCTGGAGTGGGCGGCGCTGCTGCACGAGACCGGGTTCTCCGTGTCGCACACGGGCTTCCACAGGCACGGCGCGTACATCCTGCAGAACGCCGACATGCCCGGATTCTCGTCGCGCGAGCAGGGCGACCTGGCGTTGCTCGTGCTGGGCTGTCGCGGCGGGCTCTCGAAGGTGGCGCCCGCGCTGACGGATCCGGACCTGCGTGCACGGCTCGCGGCACTGCGCCTTGCCGTGTTGTTTCATCATGCGCGAAGACCAATCGACGCCCCGCGCGTCGTCCTGAAAATGAGCCCGGGAAGCGTGCTGCGCGTGCCGGCGCGATGGCTGAAGGCACATCCGCTGACAATGCACCTGCTCGCGAAGGAACGCGCCGAATGGGCGGCGCAGGGCCACCCGTTGCGAGCCAATTGATCGTCAGGTCGTAACCACGAGCGACGGCTGCGTTGCGGGGCGCGACGACGGGGTCAGCATGCCCCGCTCGACGAGCGCCGCGATCACGCCGTCCGCGATCACGCGGGGCCGGTCACCGATTCCGAAGCACAGCGCCGGGTCCCCGCGCGGGTCGACCTCCACCACGCGGGCCCCCTCGATCACACGCGCGCCGCGCGCAGTCAGCCCGCGCAGCACGCCTGCCATCGGCGCGAACACGGGCATGATGCCGATCGCGCCGACGATCTCGCCCTTCGCGACGGCCGCTCCGATAGGCTTCTGAGTCACGAAGCGGCCGCTCGCGGACGCATATGCGCATCGCTCGCAAGCGGAGGACGAAAGACCTTGTGCGGTTTCGTCGCGGGGCAACGCCGACCCGTGACGAATCGGCTCGCCGAGCGAGGGCCCGGGCGCGGATTCGATGACCATGTCGACGTTGCCTCCCGCGACGAACCCCGACCCGACGCCGATCGTCACGCGCCCGTTCGATTCCTCGGCGCGCAGATCGCCGGGCGGCCGGTCGCGCGAGCGGGTGTGCACGACGGCGGCGGGAGCGAGCGACTCGGCCACGCCGGACCAGGACCATGTCGTGGCCGCGATGAGCTCTCCGCGCGCGAGGACGGTGGGAATGCTGCGCACGCTGGAGCAGAACACTGCGGTGATCCCGTCGACTTCGGCGCTCCCGACGTACCACGCATTGGTGAAGGCCATGCCACGCCGCGGCCACGCCGGATCGACGTGCTCGCAGAGCACGACACCATAGCCGGCGCGATGCAGCGCGATCGCCGCCGCGGATCCGACGTCCGTTGCGCCGACAACGATGGCGAGCGGTCGATCCGAGAAATTTCGCATCGGTCCCTTTGCAAAGAGGGAGCCGCCCGGGAGGAGGTCCGGGCGGCCCGAAGGTGCGACGTGCGACAGGAGGTCTCTCACACGCCTCATCGTGATCGCTCCAGGTTTCCGCACGAAGACAGCGCCTCTGCGAGCGGCGAATCCTGAGGTCACGCCAGCGTCGCCTGGATTGGACGCTTCACTGCCCTTCGCTGCGGATTTGACGTGCCCCGCACGCGGTTCGCCGGAACGGACTACGGTCGCGGAATTGCCATTCAATTGCCACTCAGGGGGTTAGCCGAATCTCTCCATTCAAAGCATTCAATGTGACGGTTTCATGACAGGAATGTCCATGAGAATTCCGCAATTTTCGTGTGTACACTTTCGTTGCTGCAGAACGGCGCATGGTCTTCCCGCAGCCGCGCCGAGCCTGGCACGAACGCACCACGGAGATCGACGATGCTGGAAACTCCCCGCGACACCGACCCCAAAGCAGCGCTCGCAACCGCCGTGCAGACGCTCGCCGACGAGATCCACGAGCCGGTCGAAAAGGTGCAAATCGTCTACGAACGCGAGTGGGTGGCGCTCCAGGCGACCGCGCGGATCAAGGATTACGTTGCGCTGTTTGCCAGCCGGCGAACCCGCGAGGTGCTGCGGCGCGGCGAGCATTAGCGCCGCCGCGTCATGAGGGGACAGCAGATCTTCTTGTTGCGCTCCGGCGAATCTCAGTTTCGCCGGCAGCAGCGCGTCAGACGAAATCCGGACTGATCACCACGCGCAGCACGACCGAAGAGGCGCCGCTTTTGTCGCGGTTGGAGAGCCACCACACCGCGCCTTTCTTCACCGACCACCACGCTTCTTCGCCGGACAGCAGGAACGACGCGACGGCGCCGATGGTCGGCTGGTGCCCGACGATCAGCACCGGCTCGCGCGAGTCCGGCCAGCCCGCGGCGGCAAGCAGTGCCGTCGCGGACGCGCCCGGCGCGACCTCGTCGACGGTCCGGAATTTTCGCTTGAGCGCGAGCGCGGTCTGCTGTGCGCGGTCGGCAGGTGATACGAGGATGCGGGTCGTCTCCGGCAGATGATGGTCGAGCCATTCGCCCATCCGATCGGCCTGCTTCACCCCCTTCGCGGTCAGCCGGCGGCCCATGTCGGGCTCGCCCGCTTCCGCCTCCGCGTGCCGCCACAGGATGAGGTCCATGGTCAGTCCCCCTCGTCTTGCTCGCGCATGCGGGCGAGCAGCTCGTGCTGCGCCGAGCGCGCGCGGGCGCGGCCGCGCGGCGCGATGCGGATCCATTTCCCGTCGGATCGAAGCGACCAGGCGTCGCGCGTGTCGGCGAGATATTCACGCAGGCCTTCGTCGAGCACGCGCCGGCGCAGCTCCGCGTCGCGCACGGGGAACGCCACTTCGATGCGGCGGAACATGTTGCGGCCCATCCAGTCGGCTGAGGTGAGCCAAACATCCGGCGTGCCGGCGTTCTCGAAATACCAGACGCGGTGGTGCTCGAGGAAGCGCCCGAGAATCGAGCGCACGCGGATGTTCTCGGAGACGCCCTTGACGCCCGGGCGCAGCGCGCAGGCGCCACGGACGACGAGATCGATCCTGACGCCCGCCTGCGACGCCTCGTAGAGCGCGCGGATCACGCCCTCCTCGAGGAGCGCGTTCATCTTGGCGACGATGCGCGCGGGCTTGCCCTCGCGCGCGTGCCGGGTTTCGCGGCGGATGAGCTCCATGACGCGCCGGTGCATCGTGAACGGCGCCAGCAGGAGGCGGCGCATTCTGCCCGCGCGCGAAAGACTCGTGATGTGGAGGAACACGTCGTTGACGTCGGCGCACAGCGCGGGATCGGACGTCAGCATCCCGAAATCGGTGTAGAGCCGCGTCGTGCGCGGATGGTAATTGCCGGTGCCCAGGTGCGCGTAGGGCCGCAGCCGGACGCGCCCTCGTGAATCGGGCTCGCGCCGGATCACGAGAGCGAGCTTGGCGTGCGTCTTCAGGCCGAACACGCCGTAGACGACCTGCGCGCCGGCGTGTTCCAGTCGCTCCGCCCAGTTGATGTTCGTTTCCTCGTCGAAGCGCGCCATCAACTCGATCACGACGGTCACTTCCTTGCCGCGGCGGGCGGCTTCGATCAGCGCCTCCATCAGCACCGAGTTGACGCCGGTCCGGTAGACCGTCTGCTTCACCGCGACGACGTCGGGATCCTCGGCCGCGTGGCGGATGAACTCCACGACCGGCTCGAATGACTGGTAGGGATGGTGCAGCAGGATGTCGCGCGCGCGTATCGCCGCGAGAATGTCCGGCTGCTCGCGCAGCCGGTCGGGAATTCCGGGCACGAACGGCTCGTACTTGAGCGCGTCGATGTCGACCTGGTCCGCGAGGGAGGCGAGCCGCGCGATGTTGACCGGGCCGTCGCAGCGATACAGGTCGGCGTTGGTGAGATCGAATTGCTGCAGCAGGAATTGCGCGAGCGGCTCCGGGCAATTGGCGGCGATTTCGAGCCGTACTGCCGAGCCGAACTGGCGCTGCGGCAGCTCGCCTTGCAGCGCCTGGCGCAGGTTCTTCACCTCTTCCTCGTCGATCCACAGGTCGGCATCGCGCGTAACCCGGAACTGCGCGTAGCTGACGACGTCGCGTCCCGGGAAGAGCTCGTGCAGGTGCGCGTGAATCACCGACGACAGCATCACGAAGTCGTTGTCGCGGCCGCCGACCTCGGGCGGGATGCGGATGATCCGCGGCAGCACGCGCGGCGCCTTGACGATAGCGATCGCCGAATCGCGTCCGAACGCGTCGCGGCCGGACAGCTCAATCACGAAGTTGAGGCTCTTGTTCACGACCTGCGGGAAAGGATGCGCCGGGTCGAGGCCGATCGGCGTCAGCAGCGGGCGCACTTCGCGCTCGTAGTACCGCGCCGCCCACGCCCTCTGCGCTTTGGTGAATTCGGTGCGCCGGACGAGGCGGACGCCGGCCTTCTCGAGCGCCGGGAGCACCTCCCGGTTGAGGAGCGCGTACTGCTCGGCGATCAGCGCGCGAGCCTCATCGCCGATCTCGCCCAGCATGCCGCGCGCTTCCTGCAGCGTCATGCCCGTCGGGGACACCTTGGCGCGGAGCTGCTCCTTGATTCCCGCGACGCGGATCTCGAAGAACTCGTCGAGATTGCTGCCGAGTATGCAGAGGAACCGGAGGCGCTCGAGCAGTGGCACCCGCGCATCCGCGGCGAGCGCCAGCACGCGGCGGTTGAACGCCAGCAGCGAGAGCTCGCGATTGAGCAGCGGCGCGGCGGCGGCGGACGTGGGCATGGGACGGTCGATTCCCGCCGCCTCGGGGGCGAGGGGGAGGTGCCGCATCGGGGCGTGCAAGGCGTCCATCAGAATGACCGTCGCAGATTACCGCTATGTTACGGCGTCGCGTGGGACTTAGGCTCGGGCGGAGGAGAGCGACGTCCCGGACGCCGCAGCCGACGGCGCGAGCCAGACGCAGTGGCCGCTCGATTCGCGATCGAGCGCGGCCAGGTATTCTTCGTGCAGCGCGAGCTCCTCGGCGCTCGGCGTGATCACGACGGCGGGCCGCGGCACGTCGGGCGACAGCGCGTCGTGATGCGCGAACGACCCTTGCTCGCGCGCGGGCACGGCGATGTCGATGGTCAGCGACTCCTGCCCGCGGGTCATCGCCAGGTAGACCTCGGCCAGCAGCTCGGCATCGAGCAAGGCGCCGTGAAGCGTTCGCCTCGCATGGTCGACCGCAAAGCGCTCGCACAGCGCGTCCAGGTTGTTGCGCTTGCCCGGAAACGCGTCGCGCGCAAGCGCCAGGGTGTCGACAAGCTTCACGCAGAGCCCCGCGCACGCCGGCAGACCGGCGAGCGAGAATTCGGCCTCGAGGAACGCCATGTCGAACGGCGCGTTGTGGATGATCCATTCGGCGCCGCGGGCGAATTCGATGAACTCGTCGGCGAGTTCCCGGAATTTTGGCTTGGCCCTGAGATCGTCCCAGGTCATGCCGTGCACTTCGGTCGCCCCGACGTCGATGTCGCGTTCCGGATCGAAATAGAAATGGACGGTGCGCCCGGTCGCGCGCCGATCGACGAGCTCGATGCCCGCGAGCTCGATGATCCGGTGGCCCTGCCTGGGGTCGAGGCCGGTGGTTTCCGTGTCGAGGACGATCTGGCGCATCAGATGTCAGAAATCAGTTGACAGTTGACAGCAGGAACACCACCTGACCGAACGGTGTTACTGACAACTGTCAACTGACCGCTGTCAACTGTCATTTGCGATAGCGCTGGATGGTCGCCTGTATCTCGGCGATCGCGCGCTCGATCTCGTCGTCGGAGAGATCGCGCTGCGCGCCCTTGCGATCGGTCAGCGTCAGCGTTCGGTCGATCTGCGTCTGGAATTCGCCGAGGCCCATCGTCTCGGTGATCGTTGTCGACGGCAGGTCGGCCATCGAATCCGGACCCCAGCGGACGACGATCGTCGACACGTTGTCGCCCTCGTCGCCGCCGCGCGTCTCGGCCTCGCGCACCATCTGTGGCGCCGACTTGAGGATCGGCGTCGACGTGAGCCACGTCGCGATTTCCTCCTTCTTCAGCACACTCCACAGGCCGTCCGTGCAAAGCATCAGGATGTCGCCCTCGCGCAGCGGCGTCCGCTTGCCGAGGTCGATCACCGGATCGACGAGGCCGCCGAGGCAGCTGAAGATCTTGTTGCGGTCAGGATGCAGCGCGACGTCGTCGGCGCCGATGATGCCCTGGTCGACGAGGTATTGGACCTTCGAATGGTCCTTGGTCTGACCGATCAGCCCGCCCTGCCGGTAGAGATAGAGCCGCGAGTCGCCCACGTGCCCCCAGTAGGCATGGCTCGCCTGGACGACGCAGGCGACACAGGTCGTGCGCGGCGTCTCCAGCATCGAGAACTGGTTCGCGTACGAACCCAGTGCCGCGTGCGCGCGCAGCATCGAGTCCTGCAGAAACTTGAGCGGGTTCTTGAGGATCGGCTTCGCTTCCTGCTGGAAGCGCTCGATGAACAGCCGCACGGTGATCTGCGCCGCGATCTCGCCGCCGGCGTGTCCGCCCATGCCGTCGCAGACCACGAGCAGCAGCGTGTCGCGGCCGAACGTGTAGGCGATCCGGTCCTGGTTGACTTTGCGCGAGCCCTTGCGGCTTTCCTGGAAGATCGTGAAGCGCATGGAACGCCGTCTCGAGTGCGCGTCAGGCGCCGATTTCGGTGAACAGCTTTCGCTTGAGGTTGCCGAAGAACGTGAGCTTGCGCTTCTTCGGCGGAATCTCGCGGATCGCCTTCTGCAGGGCAAAGACGGACTGGGGCCGCTCGAGCGGGTCGAGCCGCAGGCACCAGTCGATGACTTCGAGCACGTTGTCCGAGTACTGGCCCGACCAGATCTTCTTCGCCGAGACCAGGTGATCTTCCTGCAGGCGCGCATCCGCCGCCTGCGGGGCGAACGCGGCAAGACAGGCGAACATGCTAGCCCCGACGCCGTACACGTCGGTCCACGGGCCTAGCCGGTCCGGCTCGCGATACTGCTCCGGCGCGGCGAATCCCGGCGTGTACATCGGCGCGAGCTTGGGCCGGCTCGTGGTCAGCGTCTGCCGCGCCGCGCCGAAGTCGAGCAGCACCGGCGTGCCGTCGGTGCGCAAATAGATGTTGGCGGGCTTGATATCGAGGTGCAAGAGCTTGTGTGTGTGCACTTCGCGCAGGCCGTTCAGCAGGTGCATGAATACGTGCCGCACGAGCCTCTCGGACATCTGGTCCTGGCGCATCTGGATCTGCTGTTGCAGCGTGCGCCCGCGCTCGTAGCGCATCACCATGTACACGGTCTCGTTGGCGCGGAAGAAGTTCAGCACGCGCACGACGTTCGGGTGGTTGATCTTGGCGAGCGCGCGGCCTTCCTCGAAGAAGCACTTCATCCCGTACCGGAACGACGTGAGGTTCTCGGCCGAGCTCGCGCGGACGATGTCCCCTTCGGTGCGCAGCACCAGCGACGACGGCAGGTATTCCTTGATCGCGACCGGCGCGCCGGTATCGTCGAAGGCGCGGTAGACAATGGAAAACCCGCCGCGGCTGATTTGCCGATCGATCCGGTAGTTGAGCAGCTGGTAACCGCCGGAAAGTGCCTGATTGGTGACTGCCATGGGCGGAAATAATAAGCGATATCCTCAGGAAGCGCTCGCAATTCGCGTGCCAAACGCGCCGCCCGAGCTTGCGTGGCGGGGGGATAACGCATACATTCGGAACACCCCGCGCCATGTCGCGAGCGCGGAAATCGTGCATAAACCCGTGAAAAATACCCGATGATCGTCAGCATGACCGGCTTTGCGGCGGTTGCCGCGGATCTGCCCGGCGTCGCGCTCTCGGTCGAGCTGCGCAGCGTCAATCATCGGTATCTTGACCTGCAGATACGCCTTCCCGACGAGCTTCGCGCACAGGAATCCGCGCTGCGCGAGCGTATCGGGGCCGAGTTGAAGCGCGGCAAGGTCGAATGCCGGGTCTCCCTCAATCGGACCACGCCAGGCGCGACGACGCTTGCCGTCGACCAGGACCGCGTGAAACAGCTCGCGCGTGCGGCGAGCGACGTGGCGCGTCAGGTCGCGGACGCGATTCCGCTATCGATCGCGGAGATCCTGCGCTGGCCCGGCGTGCTCGCCGAGCCGAGCGTCCCGCCCGAGGAGCTCGCGCAGCGCGCGCAGGCGCTGGTGGGCGCCGCCCTCGATGAGCTCCGCGCGTCGCGCGCGCGCGAAGGAGCGAAGCTCGCGCAGGCGCTCGAGGAGCGCTGCGCGGCGGTCGAGGTCCAGATCGAGCGCGTGGCGCCGCGCATTCCGGCGATCCATGCGGCCTACGTCGAGAAGCTCGCCGCGCGCCTGCGCGAAGCCGGCCTCGATCCCGATCAGGACCGCATCAAGCAGGAGCTCGCGCTCTTCGCGACGAAGGTCGACGTCGCCGAAGAGATGCAGCGGCTCACGACGCACGTGGCCGAAGTGAGGCGCGTGCTGGGCGCTGGCGGCAGCGCCGGCAAGCGCCTCGACTTCCTGATGCAGGAGCTCCACCGGGAAGCCAACACGCTTGGGTCGAAGTCGGTCGACGCCGAGCTGTCGCAGGCATCGCTCGAGCTCAAGGTGCTGATCGAGCAGATGCGCGAGCAAGTGCAGAATCTCGAATAGCCGTGTGAGCGGCGAGCAGGGGCCCCGTGCCGCGGGCACGGGGATGCGAGCAAACGCGAATCACGGCCGCGGCCGACTCGAGACATGACGAGACCACGAGACATACACGAGGAGGCCGCAGAGGCGCTGGGCGCAGGTCGAGCGAAGGACGCCTGCGCGAGCAGGGCGAAGCCCAGGCCCGCAGGGCGCGTCTGCGAGCGCGGGCGGCGGCCGACACGCGGTTGCGACGGAATCCCGCAAAGTGAGCGGAGGCCGCACCGAAGGGCGCGTCGCCGAACGATTGAATGCGGCCGAGACGCCGAAGTTGCGCCTTGCACCGTGGTCCAAGGAGGCCGCGAATGAACGGCTCGAGCGAGGGCGCGACCGGCTGCCTGTTTGTTCTCGCTGCCCCCTCGGGCGCCGGCAAGACGAGCCTCGTGCGCGCGCTCCTCGAACGCGAGCCCGGCATCAGGCTGTCGGTCTCGTATACGACGCGGCCGCCGCGCACCGGCGAAGCCGACGGCGTCGACTACCACTTCGTCGACGAGCCGCGGTTCCTGGCGCTCAAGGCGGCCGGCGAATTCCTCGAGCACGCGCACGTGCACGGCAACTGGTACGCAACGTCGTCGACGTGGTTGAAGCGCGAGACGGAACTCGGTCATGACGTCCTGCTCGAAATTGATTGGCAGGGCGCGGCCCAGGTGCGAAAGCTCATCCCCGACGCGGTGCACATCTTCATCCTGCCGCCCTCGCTCGATTCGCTGCGCGAGCGCCTCGAACGGCGGGGACAGGATTCCCGCGAAGTGATCGCCCGGCGGCTCGAGGCGGCCCGCGAAGAAATGGCGCACTGCGGCGAGTTCGATTATGTTATTATGAATCAGGACTTTGCGAGAGCCGTCGACGACCTGTCCGCCATCGTGCGGGCAGCGCGCCTCGCTGCGGCGCGGCAAACCGCGCGGATCGCGGCGCTCTTGCAACGCATGCTCCCACCATCCGAACGCTAGAGGCGACCATGGCACGCATCACGATCGAAGACTGTCTCGACAAGATTCCCAACCGCTTCGAGCTGACGCTCGCGGCGACCAACCGGGCGCGTCAGATCAGCGCCGGATCGGCGGCGCTGGTCGAGCAGGACCGCGACAAGCCGACGGTGATTGCGCTCCGCGAGATCGCGGCCGGCAAGGTCGGCATCGAAATGCTGCTGAAGGCGCAGAGCTGACGCACAGGGTCTGTTCGCCCGGTCAGCCCTGATGAGGCATGTCGGAAATAGCGGAGTTCACCCGACACCTCGGCAATTACCTGCCGCCGCCTGACGTCGCGCTCGTCGAGCGCGCGTTCCAGTTCTCGGATTCGGCCCACCGCGGCCAATTCAGGAAGTCCGGCGAGCCATACATCACGCACCCGCTCGCGGTCGCGAGCATCCTGTCGCAGTGGCGGATCGACGCGCAGGGGCTCGCCGCCGCCCTCCTCCACGACGTGATGGAGGACACCACCGTCACCAAGGCCGAGATCGAGACCTCGTTCGGCCAGCCGGTCGCCGACATGGTCGACGGCGTCTCCAAGCTCGACCAGATCGAGTTCACGTCGCGCGAGGACGCGCAGGCCGAGAGCTTCCGCAAGATGCTGCTGGCGATGGCGCAGGACGTCCGCGTCATCCTGATCAAGCTCGCCGACCGCCTGCACAACATGCGAACGCTCGATGCGATGGCGCCCACGCACCGGCGCCGCATCGCGCGCGAGACGCTCGAGATCTACGCGCCGATCGCGAACCGGCTCGGCCTGAACGCGCTCTTCCTGGAGCTGCAGGACCTCGCCTTCAAGCACATCAACCCGATGCGCTACCGCATCCTCGCGGCGGCGATCAAGGCGGCGCGCGGCAACCGGCGCGAGGTCATGAACCGGCTGCTCGACGTCATCCGCGAGGGCTTCGCCAAGGCGAACATCACCGCGATCGTCAGCGGCCGCGAGAAGACGATCTACTCGGTGTACAAGAAGATGCGCGAGAAGCACTACACGTTCGCGCAGGTGTTCGACATCTACGGCATTCGCGTGCTCGTGCCGGACCGGACCGCCTGCTACGCGGCGCTCGGCGTGCTGCACAGCCTCTACAAGCCGATTCCCGGGAAGTTCAAGGACTACGTCGCGATCCCGAAGGCCAACAGCTACCAGTCGCTGCACACGACGCTATTCGGCCCGTTCGGCACGCCGCTCGAGGCGCAGATCCGCACGCACGACATGCACCGGATCGCCGAGGCGGGCGTGGCCGCGCACTGGCTCTACAAGTCCGGCGGAACGCTCGACCTCGCGGAAGCGCAGCGCGAGACACACCGCTGGCTGCAGAGCCTGCTCGAGATCCAGTCGGAGTCAGGCGACTCGAAGGAATTCCTCGAGAACATCAAGGGCGACCTCTTCCCCGACGAGATCTACGTGTTCACGCCCAAGGGCAAGATCATGGCGCTGCCGCGCGGGGCCACCGCCGTCGATTTCGCGTACGCGGTCCACACCGACATCGGCCATCACTGCGTCGCTGCGCGGATCAACTACGAGTTCCTGCCGCTGCGCACCGAGCTGAAGAACGGCGACCACGTCGAGATCCTCACCTCGCCGACGGCGCGCCCCAATCCGTCGTGGCTGTCGTTCGTCGGCACCGGCAAGGCGCGCTCGCGCATCCGCCATTTCCTGAAGGGCCTGCAGCAGAAGGAGTCGGCCGCGCTGGGCGAGCGGCTGCTGACGCAGGCGCTTGCGACGCTCAAGATGGCGCCGGAATCCGTCCGCTGGGAGCGCTGGGAGGCGCTGCAGAAGGAATACGGCGCGAAAAGCCAGCTCGAGATTCTCGCCGACATCGGGCTCGGCAAGCGACTTTCCTTCGTCGTCGCGCAGGCGCTGACGCGCACGCCGGGCAAGGACGGGGAAGAATCCACGCCCGCGGTTTCGCCAACGCCGTCGAAGACCGGGGCGTTGACGCTGCGCGGAGTCGAGGGCGTCGCGATCCAGTATGCGAGATGCTGCCGTCCGATTCCCGGCGACAGCGTCGTCGGCCAGTTCCGCAAGGGTCACGGCCTGCTGGTGCATACGCGCGACTGCGTCACGCTGCGCAAGCAGCGCCCGGATCCCGACCAGCTGATCGACGTCGAATGGGCGCGCGACATCCAGGGCGTGTTCGACGCCGGTATCCGCCTGCTGGTCGAAGATCGGCGCGGCATGCTTGCCGATCTCGCGACCGCGATCGCCGACGCCGACGGCAACATCGACAACGTCTCGATGGAGCGCCCCGACGGCGGCGAGGTCCTGGCGATGTTCTTCAGCGTTCAGGTGAGGGACCGGCGCCACCTCGCCCAGGTGATGCGTGCGCTGAAGCGTGTTCCCGGAGTGCGGCGGATCCACCGCGCGCGGACCTGACGCCGCGCGGAGTCAAGGCGCGTCCGTCGCGGCTCAATACGTGATGGATGACGAGATCTGCAGCGGCCAGGGGTAGCTTCCCGGCGGAATCCCGGCCGCGAGGTAGAACCGGTAGCTCAGCTCCAGCGCCATCTCGCGCCCGACATAGGCGTAGTGCGCGGCACCGCCTCCCGCGCCGAGATCGAGCGGCTTGCCGAGCCCGGCGACCGTCACGCGCTCGAAAACGTTCGCGCGCGCGTCGAAGTTAACGGTCATGCCCTGGCGATCGTTGGACCGCGCGCGCAGCGATGTACCGGCCGGAACATCGACGTAGCCGCGCTCGATATCGGACCGGGTCACGTTCAGCGTGGAAACCTGACGCAGCACCTCGAGCCGGTGATACGGAAGCACGGTGGCGGAGAGCCCGATCATCGCATGCGCGGAGCCGCCCGCCGCGGTACCCGCCACCGCGGGTTGCGCGGTGAGCGTCAGCAGGACCGCAAGCGCCACTTCGAGCATCGTTCGTTGCAGCCGCAACCCCTGTGCGACCTGGTGTTCCGTTGCGTAACCCCGGCTGACGAGGGCGTCGCCCAGACGCTGGTTGGATTGGCGCTGATGGAGCAGCGCGAATTCGAGCTGCTCCGGGGTAATGGCGCCTGTGGCAATCAGCAGGTTCCCGAGTTGCATCGGGCCCGCGCGACTGGCACCCGTCTTCCCGAGGCGCTTCTGGAACGCGAGCAGCGCGCGCAGTTCCGTTTCGGTCAGCCATCCATTGGCCACCAGGATTTCTCCTAGCTTGGTCCCGGCGCCGCGCTGCGCGGCGAGTGCCTCGTCGAGTTGCCCGCGCGTGATACGGCCAGCCGCGACGAGAAGCTCGCCGATCGGCTCGCGCGGCCCGGCGGCCGACGCAAGCACATCGCGCAACCCGCTCCATCGCGAGCAGAGGGCCTCGACCCAGCGCCGATCGGCCGGCTCAAGCTCCAGCGACCGAATTAGATCGGCCGCGAGCTCGCGCGGTTCCTTGCGACGATCACGGAATCGATTCGCGAAATACTTGACCCTGGTGTGCTGCATATGCGTCGTGACGTCTGATGGTGGTTGTTCGGTGAGAGCGTTCGGCACGTATCCGCTGCGCGCGCTGCCACATCATCGCGGCACCGCGGTATTGCGATACCAGCATTGAATCGCAAGAACCATGCCCCGCCCACGAGCACGCGAATGAGATTCAGTCCAGTTTCTGAAGCTTGCGCGTCGCGCGAGGCGCTCCGGCATCGAATAGTTGTTTCATCCAGGCGAGTGTGACCTCCCTCGCCAAGATTGACGCAACCGCGTCATCGCGATGACGCTGCGTCGACTTGTCGCATCTAGCAGGTGAGGTTACTGGGAAAATTCGTTGGCTTGCGATCGCAGCGGGCATGATGGCATGAGGCTTGCTTTAAGAGGGTGGCCTAGGGCAAGAGTGGTGTATCGCTCTTGGGCCCTAACAATGCAACTCTTTGATAACCAAGTAAAAGGAATGGTCATGTCGACAGTATTGGACCCCCCGTATTGCATCCGTCGCAGCCGCCGTGGCGCTTGCCCTTCCCGCTGGGCGCCGCGCAAGCCGCTGACCGCCGGCCCGTCGAATTTCAATGTCACGGCCACCGTCGCGAACTTCTGCACGGTGTCGGCCGCGAATGTCGTGTTCGGTTCGGTCAACGCCGGCGCGGCCGCGACCAATACCGCGAGCACGCGTGACGCTGACCTGCAACAAGGGCGCCACGGTCTCGTCGTCGTCTCTCAGCGACGGCTCGAACGCCGTCGGCACGCAGAAGCGCATGAAGGATGGCGTCAGCGGCGACTTCCTCAGCTACAACATCGACAAGCCCACGGGCGCCGCATTCAATACGCTGCCCCGCCGCTGGCGCGGGTCCGGAATGGAACGCCAGCGGACATCGTCGCGACCCCGCTCTTCACGGCGACGGGCGGCGCGAAGCTGATCAACATCTGCGCATCCATTCCCGCCGGACAGTTCCCATCAGCCGGCAGCTACTCGGATACGGTGTCCGTCACGGCGACGTATAACTGATGCATCCGGCTGGCGCGAACCCGGCAGATCAAGCGCTGCCGGATTCGCGGGGCCACGATGCGTTGATCGCCATGGGACTCGGATCGGCTCGGGCCGGGGCGGTGCTCGCCCTCGGCGCCCGCACCGCACGCATTGCCGCCGCCAGCTTCGCCATTGCGCTTTGGCTGCCCATGGGCACGGCCAATGCGGCGACGGCGGGCCCGGCGAATTTTAGCGTGGCGGCGACACTCGCCACGTTTTGCACCGTATCCGCAACCAACGTGGCGTTCGGCACGGTAAACGCCGGAGTCGCGGTCGCCAACACGGCCGGCCGGGTCACGCTGACGTGCAACAAGGGCGCGACGGTGTCGCGGGTCTCTCTCAACAACGGATCGCATGCCGCCGGAACCCAGAAGCGGATGCGCGATCCCGTTTCCGCCAGCTTTCTGAATTACAAGATCGACCGACCCACCGGTGCTACATTTGACACCTGTCCGGTCGCCGGCGCGGGACCGGAATGGAACAATGCGAATCGGATCGTGGCCACGTCGCTGTTCACGACCACGGGCGGGCCGAAGCTGATCAACATTTGCGCATCCATTCCGGCGGGACAGTTTCCTCCAGCCGGAAACTACTCGGATACCGTGCGGGTCACCGCGACTTATAACTGAGGCAACGGGCGGGCGATGGGATCGAGGATCGTTTCGTGGGCTGCGGCGGCGCTGCTGGCCTTTTCGCTCGACGCCGCAGCCGCGACTTTCGGATTGACCCCGATGCGGGTTGAACTTTCGGCTGCCGCCCCCACGGCGGTCGTCACCGTCAACAACGCCGGCGACGCCCCGGTGACGATTCAGGTCCAGGCCTACGGCTGGACGCAGCCCGAAGGTGACGACGTGTACGCCGAGACACGCGAATTCATCGTGAGCCCGCCGATCTTCACCATCGCGCCCGGCGCAGCGCAGGTGCTGCGCATTGCGTTGCGCGGCGCGCCGCCCGCGGACAGGGAGGGGGCCTACCGGCTCATCTTCCGCGAGGTCCCGCAGGCCGAGGAATCGGCCGCCGATCGTACGCTGTTCCACATCGCACTCAATCTCAACATTCCCATGTACGTGGCGCCGATCCGGACGCCGGTTGCGCCGAAACCGGCGTTTACCGCCGATGCCGGGCCCGACGGCTTGACGCGATTGCGCATCGCGAACGACGGCACCGGGAACCTCCGCCTTGCCCCGCTCACCGTCGCCCAAGGCCAGGACACACTCGTCGAGCAGGACGTCTTCGTCGTATTGCCGGGCGCAACCCGATTCGTTCCGCTGCCGAAAGACCGGCTGCACCCGGGCGCGCCGTTGCGGGTCGAAGCGCAAAGCAATGCCGGCCGGGTCGAACTTGCCGTGCCCGTTGGCAAACCGTAAATGCCGCCGCGCCGCGCTCGCCTCCGTATGGCTGGCGATGTGCCTTCCCGTCGTTGCGATGGCCGGTCCGGAAACATCCCGGCCGCCTGAGCCGATCGCGGCCGGCCAGACCGCACCCGCGGCCGAAGTCGCCGCCCTGTCGATCAGCGTCAATGGCACGCCGGAAGCCGGGATCGCGTTCGTCCTGCGTGATCCCAGGGGCCTTCTCGTCGACACCGAAACCCTCGCGCGGCTGAAGCTCGAATGGCGCGCCGGCGATACCGCGCAGGTCGAGGGCCGCCGGTATGTGCTGCTCTCGACGATGCGCGGCGTGCGGGCGAAAATCGCCGAGCAGGCGCAGCGACTCGACTTCGACATCGATCCGGATCTGCTGCCGGCGACGCGACTGCAATACGGACTTCCCGCGCCGCAGCTGCCGCAGACGCCGGCGTGGGGCGGCTTCCTGAATTACACAGTCTATGGCCAGAGCACGAGCGGCCAGAATTTCGGCACCGGCCTTTCCAACTCGATCGCCGGCGCGTTCGAGGCGGTCGCGTTCGGCCCCGCCGGAACGTTCGGCGCCAGCTTTCTCGCAAATTCGGCCGCGGCGGTCGACGGCGGCGCGCAGAGCGTCGTGCTGCTCGACGCCGGCTGGCGCTGGGACGATCCCGCGACGCTGCGCACGCTGCGGGTCGGCGATGCCATCACGGCACCCGGCTGGTGGGGACGCGCGGTGCGTTTCGGCGGCGTGCAGTACAGCTCCAACTACGCACTGCAGCCGGGCTACGTCACGTACCCGCTGCTGAGCGTCTCCGGCATTTCGTCGATTCCGACCGCCGCGGAGATCTATTCGAACAATATGCGGATGGGGACGCAGAACGTCCCGGCCGGGCCATTCGCGATCACCAACGTGCCGGCGCTCAACGGCGCGGGCGAGCTGCAGGTCGTGATCACCAACGCGCTCGGCCAGCAGCAGGTGATCACGCAGCCCTTCTACGTCACGAGCCAGCTGCTGAAGCCCGGTCTTTCCGAGTTCTCGTTGAGCGCCGGATCCGAGCGATTCGACTACGGGTTGAAAAACGCCGACTACCAGGGATTCATCGGATCGGCCTACTACCGTTACGGGCTCACCGATGTGCTGACCGTACAGGCGCGCGCCGAAGGCGACAACAATGTGCGCGGCGCCGGCGTCGGCGCAGATTATGTCGTCGGATATCTGGGCGTCCTGAGCGCCGGCATCGCTGCCAGCAGCACCACCGGCGACGTCATCGGCGCAACGGGATCCGGCGAGCGATTCCTGCTGGGTTTCAGCCGGCAGGCGGATCTCGCGAGCTTTGCCGTCGAGTCGACCTGGGCGACGCCGAACTATCGGGAGATCGGCGACACCCCGGTGCAGGAAGCGCAGATGACGCGCGCGTCATTCAATGTGGCATTGCCCGGTGAGGCCGGATCGCTGGCGCTGATCTGGAGCGGGCAGCGCTTCCGCGATTCGATTCCGCAGAGCCCGACGCACGACTCGCAGACAGGAACGCTCAACATCTACACCGCGTCGTATTCGGTCGGCCTCGGCCGCTACGGATATCTGACGCTGTCGGCGTCGCGCTCCTCCGGCCTGTCCGACCAGACGCAGCTCCTCGCGCTCTATACGCTCCCGTTCGGCACGACGAGCACGGGTCCGTCCGACACGACCATGACGCTCGGCGGCCAGAGCAACCGGGGGGACACGCAGTCGACGAGTTACGGCACGCTCGACCTGCAGCATCCCAACCCGGTCGGCGAGGGCTGGGGCTATTATCTCCACGCGCAGACCGACGACAACTACACCGGCGGCGCCGCGTACTGGGGCAAATACGGGCGCTACGCGGTCGACGCATCGCACGCGAATGGCCAGAGCGCGGTGCGGGGAGCGGTATCGGGTGGCATCGGTCTCGTCGGCGGGCACGCATTCCTCGCACCGCCAATCGACCAGAGCTTTGCGCTCGTTTCCGTCGGCGACGTCGCGGGCGCCCGCGTGCTGCAGGAAAACAACGACGTGGGTCTCACGGGTGCCGACGGAACGCTGATCCTGCCCCGACTGCCGTCGTACACGCCGATCAACGTCGCGATCGATCCGACGACGATTCCTCTGGATTCGACGATGGGGCGGACGGTGCAGAAGGTCGTTCTGCTCGACCGCACCGGAATCGTCATCCGCTTCGAGTCGCACCGCGAGCGCAACGCACTGATCCGGCTGACGCAGGCGGATGGCACGCCGATGCCGGCCGGCGCTGTTGCGCGCGTTGCGGGCCGCGCCGAGCCGTATCCGGTGGCAATGGGCGGAGAGGTTTACATTACCGATCTCGGTGATGAACAGGATATCGATGTCACCTGGCACGGCAAGTCGTGCCGGGTGTCGGTGGCGCTCGCGAAGACCGCTTCGCCGGTCGCGGACCTCGGTCCGTTCGCCTGCGCATTGCACTAGGAGAGATGCCTTGGATGTCCCTTGATCGCAGTCGGACCCTTGGCGCGGCACGCGCGGCGCTCGGCATCGCGTGCATCGCGTTCGCCGCTTCGGCGCATGCGGTGCACACGTGCACCGTCGGCATCGGAAACCTGAGTTTCGGCGCCTATACCGGCAGCCAGATCACGTCGTCGACAACGATGACGATAACGTGCACGCTCACCAGTGGCGGCGCGGACAACGTGGACTTCACCGCGACGCTGTCGACGGGCGCTGGCAGCTACGTGCAGCGACGCCTGACGCACGTCGGCGCGCCGCCGGACACGCTGCCCTACAACCTCTATCTCGGCACGGTTCCGGCCATACTCAATACCAACGTCTGGGGCGACGGCTCCGGCGGGACGGTCACCGCCTCGGGAACGATGCAACTCATATCATCTTGCGCCGACCCAGGATCGCCACATTCACCGTGGCCGGCGCGATGGGCCCGGTCGGCTCGCTGCCGACCGCGGGCACATATCAGGATATCGTCGCAGGAACGGTCACCTACAACTGACGCGCCGCGAGACGCGGCACCGCTTGCCGGCTCGCGGGCGGCAGGCGCGGCGGGCAGGCGTTCTCAGCCGCGACCCGGGCGCGAGACAACGATTCGAGGCTTCAACGTGATCGCGCGGAGCGATGGCGACATGAGCTATGCCGCGGTCTCCGATACGGACAGCGCCGAATTGGCGCGTTTTGCGGCGGCTTATCGCGGGCCTTGAGCGCGTGGCCGCCGCGCCGGCGCCAGGAACGCCGGCCCCGGCGAGGCGGCGGACTACGCCGCCTGTTTCGACAGCACCGGCTGCAATTCCCCGGACTGGAACATCTCACGCATGATGTCGCAGCCGCCGACGAACTCGCCGTTTACATAGAGCTGGGGAACCGTGGGCCAGTTCGAGTAATCCTTGATGCCCTGGCGGATCGCGTCGTCAGCGAGGACGTCGACGGCGAGAAAATCCGACACTCCGCAACGCCTGAGGATCTCGACGGCGGTCGCCGAGAATCCGCATTGGGGAACCTGCGGCGTGCCCTTCATATACAGCACGACGCGTTTGGACTTGACCTGCTCGCTGATGATGTCCTGAATGCTCATGGGGTTGCTCCTTTGGCGCCAAGCGGCAATTTTACAGAATTGCCGGCGGCCTGCGGGATTTCAATGGCCACGCGGCGCTTATTTCTCGGCCTCCACACCGGTCGAGGCGCGTCAGCCTCGCGTTGTCGGCCTCATGCGTCGACTCCCGCTTGCTCGCATCCCCACGGCGCCGGCGCCCTGGTTCGGCCTCCTTAACGGTGGAGGGTGGCAATCGTCGCGTTGTCGGCCTCCGACCGCGACTCGCGCACGCTCGCATCCCCGTGCCTTCGGCCCGGGGCCCCTGCTCGCCGCTTGCGCGTTCCCCCTGCTCGCCGCTCGCGCCTCAGCCTCCACATCAGTCGAGGCTTGTCACCCTCGCGTTGTCGGCCTCATGCGTCGGCTCACGCTTGCTCGCATCCCCATGGCGCTGCGCGCCCTGGGGCCCCTGCTCGCCGCTCGCGCCGCTATTCCTTGACGGCGCCGGTGAGCCCCGAGACGTAGTACTCGACGAAGAACGAGTACAGCACCGCCACCGGCAGCGAGCCCAGCAGCGCCCCCGCCATCAGCGATCCCCACTGGTAGACGTCGCCCTCGACCAATTCGGTAATAACGGCGACGGGCACGGTCTTCACCTCCGACGACGAGATGAAGGTCAGCGCGTAGATGAACTCGTTCCACGAAAGCGTGAATGCGAAGATGCCGGCGGAAATCAACCCCGGCACGGCAAGCGGCAGGATGATCTTGACCAGGATCTGCAGCCGGCTCGCGCCGTCGATCAGCGCGCATTCCTCGAGCTCGAACGGGATCGACTTGAAGTACCCCATCAGCAGCCACGTGCAGAACGGCACGAGGAACGTCGGGTACGTCAGGATGAGCGCGAGCCGCGTGTCGAAGAGGCCGAGCTGGTTGATGATCGTCGCCAGGGGAATGAAAAGGATCGACGGGGGCACGAGATAGGCAAGGAAGATGCTCATGCCGATCCAGCGCGAGCCGCGGAAGCGCAGGCGCTCGATCGAGTACGCGGCGAGCACGCTCGCGAGCAGCGACAGGCAGGTCGAGACCACGGAGATCAGGATCGTGTTCCACAGCCAGTCGGGGTAGGACGTCTCGAACAGGAGCTTCTTGACGTGCGCGAGCGTCGGGTTGATCACCCAGAACGGATTCCCCTCGCGCGACAGCAGCTCCTGGTCCGGCTTAAGCGTCGTGATGACCATCCAGTAGAACGGGAAGAGCAGGACGATCAGGAATGCGCCGATGGGCACGTAGACGGTGACGATGCGCCGCGGCAGCGAGACGAGGTAGGTCATCCCCTGCGAGTCGACGACGTCGGGCGCGGCGTTCGCGGTCGTCATGTCGATTCGCTCGCCGCCGTCATGCGTCCACCCCGCCCTGCTGCCAGGCGCGCCGCTGCAGCCCGAAATAGCTCACCATGATCGCAAGGATCAGGAACGGGACCATCGCGGTGGCGATCGCCGCGCCCTCCCCCAGCGCGCCGCCCGGAATCGCGCGCTGGAACGACAGCGTCGCCATCAGGTGAGTCGCGTTGAGCGGCCCTCCGCGGGTCAGCACGTAGATCAGCTGGAAATCCGTGAAGGTGAACAGCACCGAGAACGTCATGACGATCGCGATGATCGGCGTCAGCAGCGGCAGCGTCACGTGGCGAAACTGCTGCCACTCGGACGCGCCGTCGAGGCTCGCCGCCTCGTAGTACGACGGCGAGATCGTCTGCAGCCCGGCCAGCAGCGTGATGGCGACGAACGGGACGCCTCGCCAGATGTTGGCGGCGATCGTGGAGAAGCGCGCGTGCCACGGATCACCGAGGAAATCGATGTAGGTGTGGATGATTCCAAGCTTCATCAGCGCCCAGCTGATGATCGAGAACTGCGAGTCGTAGATCCACCAGAACGCTATTGCGGAAAGCGCGGTGGGAACGATGAACGGTAACAACACGATCGCGCGGAAGAACGCCTTGAACGGCAGGTGCTTGTTGAGGAGAAGCGCGAGCCAGAGACCCAGCCCGAACTTGATCACGCTCGCGACCGTCGTGTAGAAGATCGTGTTGAAAAGGGCGAGGCGCGTCACGTCGTCGCCCCACAGGAACTGGAAGTTCTCGATCCCGATCCATTCGCCGGGGCGGCCGATCTTCGCGTCGGTGAAGCCGAGCCAGGTGCCGAGACCGAGCGGATAGGTGAGGAAGACCAGCAGCAGCGCGCCTGCCGGCAGCATGAACAGCGCACCGAGCAGATGCCGGTTGTCGAGGGCGCGCGCGAGCGCGCTTTGCTTTGTGGCCATCAGGCAGCAGGATTAAGCGAGTCCGCTAAGTGCGTCTCGCGCGCCGATTCGATGCGCTGAGCAGCCCGCGAAGAACGCAGGTCGAGTGCGCGAGAAGCGGCGTCATCGACGCCGGGTCAACGTGCCACCTGCGTGCGTTAAGCGGCGTCACTGGCGCCGCTTGAACGCACGCGAAGTCCGACATCGGCTTCGCCGACGTCAGACTTTGTAGTAGCGCTCCGCCCGCTTCTGCGCCCGCTCCGCCGCTTCCTTCGGCGTCTTCGATCCGGACGCTGCCTCCGCGACCATGTTGACGACGATGAAGTCCGCGAGCGCGCCCGCCGATGCGTAGCCCATCTTCCCGGCATATCCAGACGGGATCATGTTGATCATCGAATTGCGGTACGGCGTGTGCTTCGGGTCGACCGTCCAGATCGGGTTCTTCTCGTAGTAGCGCAGCGCCGGCGTCACGTAGCCGATCGATGCCTGCACCCACGGGTCCATCTGCTCGGGCTCCATCATGAAGCGCAAGAATTCCTTGGCCGCCTTCGGATACTTGCTGTACTTGAAGATCATCTGGTTGAAGAACAGCTGGAATTCGGTCGGATGCCCGACGGGGCCGATCGGCATGTTGGCGTGGTTGATGTCCGCCGCCATTTCCTTGACCTTCGGGTCGGTCGAGTTCTTTGCGGCGTAGTAGATCGAGATGCCGTTGTTCGTGCAGAAAAGCTGCCCGTCGAGAAATGCCTTGTTGTTATTGGGGTCGAGCCACGACAGCGTGCCGGGAACGAAGGTTGGATAGAGCTCTTTCGCGTACTCGAGCGCCTTCAGCGTCTCCGGACTGTCGATCACCACCTTGTTGTCCTTGTCGACGAGCTTGCCGCCGAACGACCAGACGAGCCATTGGCACCACGTGTTCGCGTCGCCGGTCGCGTTGCCCAGCGCCATTCCCGCCGGCGTGCCCTTCTCCTTCAGCGCCTTGCACATCTTCAGGAAGCCGTCGGTGTCCTTCGGGAACGTATCGAATCCCGCGGCTTTGAGGGCGCTGATCCGATAGACCATGGCGACGCCGGCGACGCCGAGCGGAACGCCGATCCACTTCTTGCCGTCCGGCTTGAGATAGGGCTCGCAGACCGGGTACCACCCGCCGAGCTTGCTGCCCAGATAATTGCAGACGTCGGTGACGTCGACCAACTTTTCCGGATAGAGATTCGCATCGTCGTTGGTCGACAGGATGATGTCCGGGCCGGCGCCGGTGTTCGCCGCCACCGCCGCCTTCGGGCGCACGTCCTCCCAACCCTCGTTGTCGACGCGAACCTCGATGCCGTACTTCTCCGGTGAATGTCTTCACGTTGACCATGTAGCGGTCGATGTCGCCCTGGACGAATCGGCTCCAGCGCAGCACGCGAAGCTTCGCGCCTTTCTCGGGCGCACTCTTCCACTGCGCATTGGCATCCTTGACCCAGATGAACGGCCCCGCGGCCGCGCTCGCGGCGACGGCAGCGGATGCCTTCAGGAATTTGCGACGCTTGAAAGTGCTCATTCATTCCTCCTCAGGTAATGGGCGTCTTCTTCGGTGCCCGGTAAAAAAGATTCACGCGACAAGACGTTGGCCGCTCGTCGCGTCGAACAGGTGCGCCCGCGCGAGGTCCGGCGCGAGCGCTATGCGCTGTCCCGGACGGCAGTCGGTGCGGTCGCGGATCGTCGCGGTCACTTCCTTGCCGTTGAACCGGCAATAGAGCTGTGTATCGGCGCCGGTCGGCTCGACCACGACCACGTCGACCGGAACGCCCGTCGAAGCGAGCGCGAAATGCTCCGGCCGGGTGCCGTACAGCACCTGCTGTGCATCCTCGACACGCGTGCCGGCGGGCAGCGGCAGCGTCGAGCCGTCGGCGAACGCGACGTGGGGCGCCGTGCCCCCCGTGCGCGCAATGCCGGGAATCATGTTCATCGCCGGCGAACCGATGAACCCGGCGACGAACGTGTTGACCGGCCGGTCGTAGAGCGCGAGCGGATCGCCGGTCTGCTCGACGACGCCGTCCTTCATCACGACGATCTTGTCGGCCATCGTCATCGCCTCGATCTGATCGTGCGTCACGTAGATCGAAGTCGTCTTGAGCCGCTGGTGCAGCTCCTTGATCTCGGTGCGCATCTGCACGCGCAGCTTGGCGTCGAGGTTCGACAGCGGCTCGTCGAACAGGAAGACCTGGGGATCGCGGACGATCGCGCGCCCCATCGCGACGCGCTGCCGCTGGCCGCCGGAGAGCTGGCGCGGGTATCGGTCGAGATACGGGGCCAGCCCGAGGATGTCCGCCGCCCGGTTGACTCGCGCCTCGACCTCCGACTTCGGCTGCTTCGCGAGCATCAGCGCGAACGACATGTTGTCGCGCACCGTCATGTGCGGGTAGAGCGCGTAGTTCTGGAAGACCATCGCGATGTCGCGCTCCTTCGGCGCCATCCGGTTGACGACCTTGTCGCCGATCGAGACCTCGCCGCCGGTGATCTCCTCGAGGCCCGCGATCATCCGCAGCAGCGTCGACTTGCCGCAGCCGGACGGCCCCACCAGCACGCAGAACTCGCCGTCGTCGATCGCGATGTCGACGCCGCGGATCACGTGGGTCGAGCCGAAACGCTTGTGCACCGCGCTGATGCGAACGCCCGCCATTGAATGATTCTACCTTCGCCGCATTGGTTCAGGGCGGGCCGCCGCCGGCTCAGGGCCTTCGGCTGCCGGCGCTGACCACGTAGTCCGGGCACCCGCTCTCGAGCCAGGTGACGATGTTGCGCGCCGCCTTGCGGCGCAGCTCGCGCTCGGCCTCGATCGAATAGAACGCGGCGTGCGGCGACAGAATGACGCGAGGGTGGTCGATGAGCCTCGACCCCGGCGGCACCGGCTCGACCGGCAGCACGTCGAGCGCCATGCCCGCGAGCGTGCCGCGCTCGAGCGCCGCGAGTCCCGCGTCGACGTCGACGACCGCGCCGCGCGCCGTGTTGACGAGAAAACCACCGGGCTTCATCACGCCCAGCACCGCCGCGTCGATCATCCCGCGCGTCTCCGCGGTGAGCGGCACGTGCAGCGAGACGACGTCGCTGTGCGCGAAGACGTCGGTCAGGCTGCCGCGCTCGACGTAGGCCGGAAAGTCGCCGTCGATGAGGTAGGGGTCGCAGGCGATCACCCGGCGGAACACGTTGCGCCCGATGTGCGCGAAGCGCTTGCCGATGCGGCCGAGGCCCACGATGCCCAGCGTCATGTCGCTCGCGCGCCGCAACGTTCCCGACGACAGATAATGCCACTTGCCCGAATGGATGTCGCGGTGGTACGCGACGATGTTGCGGATCAATGCGAGCGTGAGCGCGAGCGCGTGCGTCGCAACTTCGCCGACCCCGTAGTCCGGCGAATTCGCGACCCAGATGCCATGCTTCGCGCAGCCCGCCGTGTCGACGGTGTCGAAGCCGGCGCCGATGCGGCTCACGATGCCGAGATCGGGCAGCGCCGCGACGACGCGCTCGGTGATCGGCGCGTACTGCAGCAGGATCGCCCGGCAGTCGCGGGCGGCGGCGATCACGTCGTCCTCGGAGCGGCATTGCGCGGTGACGAGCTCGACCTTTGCGGCGGCGAAGATCTCGCGCTCCTGCGCGATGTCGGGAAAATCGTTGTCGGCGAAGAGGACCTTGGGCATCGGGAGGGGACGGCGCCGGTGAAAGCGGCCGGGCGCGTTGAAGCGCAGTGACGCACGGTACGTGGCCGCGCCCGCGATGGTCAAGTGGTCAGGCCAATTTACCCGCCGCCACGCCGTGCACAGCTATAATCGGCGCCCCTGAACCGAAGTCGGCCCGTATCGCGGCATGCCCGGGCCCCTCCCCCGATGCCCAAGCTCCTGCAAACCACCATCGCCGGAAGCCTACCCAAGCCGGCCTGGCTCGCGACACCCAACGAGCTGTGGGCTCCCT
Organism: uncultured beta proteobacterium; assembly: GCA_963846855.1. Lineage (GTDB taxonomy): Bacteria > Pseudomonadota > Gammaproteobacteria > Burkholderiales > Casimicrobiaceae > CAIWHR01. The sequence continues at coordinate 42,613 of CAWJXK010000008.1, read as the reverse complement.
GGAAGCTCGAAGGCGACGCGCTCGCCGAGGGCAAGCGCGACGCGGTGCGCCTCGTGCTGCGCGACCAGGAGGAGGCGGGCATCGACATCGTCAGCGACGGCGAGCAGACGCGTCGGCATTTCGTCACGACGTTCATCGAAGGTCTCGACGGCGTCGACTTCGCCCACAAGCGCACGGTGCGCATCCGGAACCGCTATGACGCCGACGTGCCGGTCGTCGTCGGCCCGGTCGCCCGGCGCGGTCCGATCTACGTCGACGACGCCCGGTTTCTGCGCAACGCGACAACGCGCAAGGTCAAGTACACGCTGCCGGGGCCGATGACGATGGTCGACACGCTCTACGACGCGCACTACCGGAGCCGGGAAAAGCTCGCGTGGGCGTTCGCCGAGATCCTCAACGCGGAAGCGCAGGCGATCGCGGCGACCGGCGTCGACGTCATCCAGTTCGACGAGCCCGCATTCAACGTCTATTTCGACGAGGTCCGCGACTGGGGCATCGCGGCGCTGGAGCGCGCGGCGCAAGGGCTTCCCTGCGCGACGGCCGTGCACATCTGCTACGGCTACGGGATCAAGGCGAACGTCGACTGGAAGAAGACGCTCGGGAGCGAGTGGCGCCAGTACGAGAACACCTTCCCGCTGCTCGCCGCGTCGTCGATCCGCCAGGTGTCGCTCGAATGCGCGAACTCGCACGTGCCGATCGACCTCATCGGCCTGCTGGCCGGCAAGGACGTGCTGGTCGGAGCGATCGACGTTGCCACCGATCGTGTGGAGACGCCGGAGGACGTCGCCGCAACGATACGGACGGCGCTGAAGTGGGTGCCCGCCGAGCGGCTCCAGCCGTGCACCAACTGCGGCATGGTGCCGCTCGCCCGGGACATCGCGCGGGGCAAGCTCAAGGCACTGGGCGCGGGCGCGGCGATCGTCCGGGCGGAGCTCGGCGCCGCACGCTGACCGCGCGCGGGTGCCGGCGGCGATTCGGTGTCGCCCGGCCGCCTCCTTGGCACCCCGGCCCGGCCTTGGCGCTCCGGCGCCACAGGACCGGATCGGCGAAAAAAGGTTCCCCGGTGGTTGGCAAAGCCCGATTGCGGTATGATCCTGCGCGTGTTTTGTCCCAAGGCCGTAAGCATTCCATGCGACCATTTTGCAGTCGTCGCCGTTCTTTCCTTGAGATCGAAACATTGACGGGAACCCATCCCGATATCATTTTTTCCTGAGGAAATAAGCAAATGGCAACAGGCACTGTGAAATGGTTCAACGATGCGAAGGGCTACGGATTCATTACGCCGGACGGCGGCGGTGAAGACCTGTTCGCGCACTTTTCGGCGATCAACATGCCGGGGTTCAAGTCGCTGAAGGAAGGCCAGAAGGTCTCGTTCGAAGTCACGACGGGCCCGAAAGGCAAGCAGGCGAGCAACATCCAGGCGGCCTGATACCCGCTCGCGGGTATCCTCCGCAACAAGAAAGCCGGGCTTTGCCCGGCTTTTTTGTCGTCCGCGTTAGCGGGTTGGAGCTCGCCGCCGCGCCGCGCGGCCCGCGCCGGCAACCGACAGCAGCGCGGCCAGCAGCGCCAGCGCCCAGCGCGAGTCGACCGGGATCGGATTCGCTGCCAGGGTCCCGCTGGTGGTCGCCGAGCTCGAGCTGTTGCTGGGATTCGGATCGAGCGTCCCCGGCGGCGGCGACACGGTCCCCGTATTGGTGAACGTCGTGGCGCCCGTCACCGTCCCCGTGATCGTGATCACCACGCTGCCACCGACGGGCAGCACCGGAACCGTGCCGCTCACGGAATTGCCCGAGACGTTCACCGCGCCGCAGGCGGCGCCCCCGGCCGCGCTGCCGCAGCTCGCCGCCACGCCGCTTATCGCCGCGGGAACGTTGTCCATGAACGTCGCGCCGTTCGCGGGGCTCGGCCCCGCATTGGTGATCAGCAGCGTGTAGGTGATCGCGCTGCCCGGCGTCACGATCGCGGGTCCAGCCTTGAGGATGCCGACGTCGGCCGAGGCGACGAGGACATCGCTGTCCGAGGCGCTCGCCGGCGCTCCGGCGGCGGGATCGGTCACCGTCACCGTGTTGACCAGCGGGTTGGCCACCATTCCCGGCGCGAAATTCACCGGCACCGTGAACGTGAGCTGATTGCCGGCGCCCGCCGCCATCGTCGCGCCGGTCGTGCCGAAGCTCGTCGCGCCCGTCGCGCCGACGACCGCGCCGCACGTCGCGATCCCGGCCGGGACGCAGGTGGCCGCGGCCGAGAGCGTGACCCCCGGTGGGAGACTGTCCGTGACCGTCACGTTGCCCGCCGCACTCGGACCGGCGTTGGTGACGACGATCACGTAGGTCGCCGTGCCGCCCGGCGCGTAGGTCGCACTGCCATCGGTCTTGGTGACGGCGAGCCCCGCGGCGGCAGCAAGCGTGTCGGAGTCCGATCCGCCGCCGTTGGCGCCGCTCGCGAGGTCGGTCGCAGTCGCAGTGTTGACGAGCGGATCGGTCATCATGCCGGAGGCGAAGGCCACCGGCGCGGTAAACACCAGCGCGTTGCCGCCCCCCGCGTTGATCTGGGCTCCGGTCGTGCCGAAAGCCGTCTGCGCGGTCGTGCCCGTCACCGCGCCGCAGGTCGACGTGCCGGCCGCGACGCACGTCGCGTTCGCAGAGAGCGTGACGCCCGCCGGCAGCGCATCGGCGACGGTCACGTTGATCGCATCGGACACGCCGGTGTTGGTCACGGTGACCGTGTAGACGGCCCCCGTGCCCGGCGTGTACGTCGCGCCGCCGTCCGTCTTGACCACCGCGAGCGTGACGTTGTCCAGGAGCGCGTCGCTGTCCGAGCCGTTGGCCGTATTGCCGGTCGTCGTGTCGATGGCGGTCGCCGTGTTGACGAGCGGATTCGCGGTGAGGCCCGCGGCGAACGCCACGGGAACCGTGAACACCACGGCATTCGCGCCGCCGGCGTTGACGCGCGCGTTGAGCGCTCCGAAGCTCGTCTGCCCGGTCGTGCCGCTCACCGTTCCGCAGCTCGAAGTTCCGTTCGCCGTGCATGTCACGTTGGCCGACAGCGTGACGCCCGCCGGCAACGGATCGGAAACAGTCACGTCCGCCGCGTCGGTGAGACCGGTGTTGGCGACCGTCACCGTGTACGTCGCGGTGCCGCCCGGCGTGTAGGTCGGGCTGCCGTCGGTCTTCGTCACGGCGAGCGCGACATTGGCGACGAGGACGTCGCTGTCGGTTCCGTTCGCAGCGGTGCCGGTCGGTATGTCGGCGGCGCTCGCGGTGTTGATCAGCGGGTTCGCCGTCATCGACGATGCGAACGCGACCGGCACGGTGAACACCAGCGAATTCGCGGCGCCCGCGTTGATTCGCGCGACCGTCGTGCCGAAGCTCGTCTGGCCGGACGTTCCGGTCACCGTGCCGCAGCTCGACGTGCCGTTGGCGACGCAGGTCGCGTTCGCCGAGAGCGTTACGCCGGCCGGCAGCGGATCGGTGACGGTCGCATTGAGCGCGTCCGAGAGACCCGTGTTGGCGACGGTGACCGTGTAGGTCGCGGCGCCACCCGGCGTGTACGTCGCGCTGCCGTCGTCCTTGGTCACCGCGAGCGTGACCAGGGCCGCCAGCGTGTCGCTGTCGCTCGCGGCGGTTGCATTGCCGCTCGCGACGTCGGTTACCGTCGCCGTGTTGACCAGCGGATTCGCCGACATGCTCGGCGCGAACGCGACCGGTACCGTGAACACGAGAGAATTTGCGGCGCCCGCGTTGACGCGCGCCGCCGTCGTCCCGAAGCTCGCCTGGCCGGTCGTGCCGGTCACGGCGCCGCAGCTCGACGTGCCGTTGGCGACGCAGGTCGCGTTGGCCGAAAGCGTCATTCCCGCCGGGAACGGGTCGGCGACGGTCACGGCGAGCGCGTCCGAGACGCCGGTATTGCTGACGGTGACCGTGTACGTCGCGGTGCCGCCCGGCGTGTACGTCGCGCTCCCGTCGTCCTTCGTCGCGACGAGCGTCACGTTCGCCGACAGCGTGTCGCTGTCCTGGCCGCTCGCGGTGGCGCCGGTCGGCACGTCGGTGGCGCTGGCGGTGTTGACGAGCGGATTCGTCGATATCCCGGGGGCGAACGCGACCGGGACGAGGAACACGATCGTGTTGGCGCCGCCCGGAACAATGTGGGCGCCGGTCGTGCCGAGCGATGTCTGTCCGGTCGTGCCGGTGACGGTGCCGCAGCTCGATGTGCCGTTCGCGCTGCACGTCGCGTTGGCGGCGAGCGTCACACCCGGTGGAAGCGCATCAGCCAGGGTGACGTCGATGGCGTCGGAGGTTCCCGTGTTCTGCACGGTGATCGCGTAGGTGGCCGTGCTGCCCGGCGTGTAGGTCGTCGCGCCGTCGTCCTTCAGCACGGTCAGCGCGACCACCACGCTACGTGTGTCGGTGTCCGTGCCGGTCGCCGTGCTGCCCGGTCCCGACGCCGCGAGATCGGTCGCGGTCGCGGTATTGTCGAGGGGATCGGCCACCATGCCGGAGGCGAAAGCCACCGGAACGGTGAAGAGGAGGCTGTTGCCGGCACCGGCGGCGATGCTCGCTCCGGTCGTGCCGAAGCTCACCTGACCGGTCGTTCCGGTCACCGTGCCGCAGATTGCGGTCCCGCTGGTCGTGCACGTCGCATTCGCCGAAAGCGTGACGCCGGCCGGCAGCGGATCAGTGATCGTGACGTTGCTCGCTTCCGACGGCCCACCATTGGTCACGGTGACCGTGTACGTGGCGCTACCGCCGGGCGTGTAGGTCGCGCTGCCATCGGTCTTCGCGACCGCGAGGGAAACCTGCGGCACGAGATTGTCGACGTCCGTTGCGGTGTTGTTGCCCGGCGTCGGATCGGTGGTGCCGGCCGGCACCGTCACGGTGGCCGTGTTCGAAAGGAGCCCGCTCGCGCTTGCCGACACGGTGCCCGTCAGCGTGAACGTCGCCGTCCCTCCGACCGCCAGATTGACCAACGCGCTGATGTTGCCGCTGCCGCTCGCGGGACAACTGCTGCCGGCCGAGGCAACGCATGTCCACGCCGGGGACGTGATCGTCGCCGGCACCGTGTCGGCGACCGTCGCGCCGGTCACGGCGCTCGGGCCGTTATTCGTTGCGACGACGGTGTAGGTGATCGGGGCGCCGGGTGTGGTCGACACCGCGCCGTCGGTCTTGGTGATCGCGAGATCCGCGATCGGATTCGGCGTGTCGGTGTCGGTCGCGCTGTTGTTGCCCGGATTCGGGTCGGTCACGCCGCCGGGAACCGTCACCGTCGCCGTGTTGACGAGGTTGCCGACCGCGCTCGCGGACACGGTGCCGGTCAGCGTAAACGTGGCCGTGCCGCCGACGAGAAGATTGACCGACCGCCGCGATGTTGCCGCTGCCGCTCGCCGGACAGCTGCTTCCCGCCGACGCCACGCAGGTCCACGCCGGCGCCGTGATCGACGCCGGCACGACGTCGGCGACCGTCGCGCCGGTGACCGGGCTCGGGCCGGCGTTCGACGCGACGATCGTGTAGCTGATCGGATTGCCCGGCGTGTACGTCGCCTGCCGTCCGTCTTGGTGATCGCGAGGTCGCTGACCAGCGCCAGCGTGTCGGTGTCGGTCGCCGTCGCGGTGGATCCGGCGCCGCTGCTCGCGAGGTTCGTCACCGTCACCGAATTGGTGATCGACGGCGCCAGCATGCCGGCTCCGAAGCTGACCGGCACCGTGTAGACCAGGTTGCTGGCACCCGCCGGAACATAGGCGCCCGCGACGGAGAATCCGGTGCCGAGATTGGTGATCACGCCGCAATTGGCGCCCGGCCCGGCGACGCAGCTCGCATTCACGCTTTGCGTGACGCCAGCGGGCAGCGTGTCGGCGAGGGTGACGTTCGTCGCGTCCGACGGGCCGGCATTGGTCACCGTGATCGTGTAGGTCGCGCCGGTCCCCGGCGTGTAGGTCGCGCTGCCGTCGGTCTTGCCGATGGCAAGTCCGGTCACCGGCACGAGCGTGTCGGTGTCGCTCGCCGTCGTCGATCCGCCATTGTTGATGACGGAACCCGGCACCGCGAGGTTGACAGTATTGGTAATCGAGCCGGTGGCGCTTGGCGAAACAGCTGCGATCACGGTGTAAGTGACCGAGCCCGCGTTCGGAATCGTGACGAGGTCCGCGATCGCGCCCGAGCCGGCGGACGTGCACAACGCGCCGACGCCGACCGCCGCACACGTCCACGACGTGAACGTCACGCCCGCCGGCGGCGTGTCGTTGACGCCGAGTCCCGTGACCGTATTTGGCCCGGCGTTGCTGACGGCGATCGTATAGGTCGTCGACGTGCCGGGCGTCACCGAAAGGACGCCGTCGGTCTTGGTGACGGTGAGATTGACCGTTCCGGTCGCGGCCAGCGTTGCCGTGCCCTGCAGCGGATTCGACACGCCCTGCAGGCCGAGGCGATCGCCGCAGGCGGGATGGTGTTGATGAGATTGCCGGACACGTTCGCCGCGCACCGTCACGTTCACCGTGCATATCGCATTCGCGGCGATGGATGCGCCGGAGAACGATGACCGTGGCCGTGCCGTTGACGGCGGTCACGGCCGGCGCACCGCACACCGCCGTTGTCGGCGCCGGCGGATTGGCGACCACCATGCCCGCCGGAAGGTTGTCGGTGAGTCCGACGCCGGTCAGGCTGATCGCGCCGGCGTTGTTGTTGCGGATCTGGATCGACATCATCGATGTGCCGCCGACCGCGACGGTCGTCGGGCTGAACGACTTGTTGACCGTGACCGTCGAGTTGGCGAGCGTCAGCACGGCGCGAGGCGTCGCCGCGGCACGACGCCCTGGCCGTTCGTCACGTTGACCGCGGGAATGCGAGTTCGTGTGGTCCGCCGAGCGTGGCCGGCGGCTGGCGTCGCCACGTCGAGCGCGATCGTGCACGACGTGTTCGCCCGCCACGCCGCCGGCGAGGCTCCCGCCGGTGATGCCGAAGCTCGTCGCGCCGTCGACGGCATTGAGCGTGGCCCCGGTGCAGGTGGTCGTCGCGGTGGCCGGCGTTGGTCACCGTGAATCCCGCACCCATCGTCGCCAGCAGAGTCAGTGAGGTGATGCTGGTCAGCGCCGACCGCGCCGGCCGCTCTCGTCAGCGTCACGGTGACGCGCGAGTTGGTGCCGGCCCGCACCGATCGTCGGGATTGAACGCCTTGGCGACGGTCAGCGCGCGGGCGACGTTTGCCACGCCGGTGATCGTGCGATGTGTTGTTGCCCTGGTCCGTCACGCACGCCGTTGACCGCGATCGTGTTGGTGTGATTGCCGCTCGTGGCAGTGGCCGCGATCGCGACCGGCGATCGTGATCGTGCAGCTGCCGCCGGCCGGGATCGTGCCGCCGGCGAACGTGACCGACGTCACGGTCGCGGGCAGCGGCGACGTCGAGCTGACACCGAGCCGCAGGTGCCGCCCGCGATCGGAGCCGGCCGGAACCGTGAAGCCCGCGCCCATCGTGGCGAGGTTGTCGGTGACCGACGTGATGGTCCGGCACCGAAGCCGAGTTGTTGACGAGCGTGATGGTCATCGTCGTCGTGCCCGCTCTGCACAATCGGCGCGAGGAACGACTTGCTGCCGGTGATCGTGCTGACGGTCAGCGTGCCGCTTGCGGCGGCATAGTTCACGTCCGCCCATCGTGCCCGCGGGCACCGCGTTGACTGTGGTCGCGGTCGCGGTGACCGTCACGGTGATCGTGCAAGACGTTGCCCCCGCGGCCGCCGGCGCCGGGCCGAGCGAGCCGCCCGTCAATGTGACCGAGTTGGCCGTGAACGCGACAACGCCGCCGCACGTCGTCGATGCCGCCGTCGCGGTCATCGTCGCCGGCCAGGCGTCGCTGAAGTTGAGCGGCGCAAGCGTGGTCTGCGTGAAATTGTTCAGGGTCAGCGTCATCGTCGTCGGCGTCGCGCCGCCGGCGGGAATCGGATTCGGCGACCACGTCTTGGTGACCGACGCGCCGGTCTGCACGGTGATGTTGGCCTGGATCGCCGGGCTGGTGGCGCCTTCCGTTGTCGTCAGCGCGCCGGCCGCAATGGTGTTGGTCACCGCGCTGTTCTGGGCGGCGGTCGGATTGCGCGCGATGACCTGCACGGTGATCGTGCAGAAGCTGTTGGCGGGAATCGTCCCGCCGGTGAGGGCGATCGTCGAGGGACTGGTCGCCGGGGCGGAGGCGGTCGCCGTGCCCGGACCGCAGGTCGTAGCCGCATTCGACGGCGTGGCGATGGTGAGCGTCGCGGGGAGCGTGTCGGTGATCGCCGCATTGGTCAGCGGCACCGGATTCGGGTTGGTGAGCGTGATCGTCAGCGTCGACACCGAGGTCTGTGTCACCCCGTTGCCGTGAACGACCGCTGGCGCGAACGCCTTCGCGCCCGGTGATGTTCGCCGGCGCCGACACGACGAGCGTCGCCTGCGCGTCCTGCGGATTCGTACCCTGCGACGAGCTGACCGCGCTCGCGGGGATCGTGTTGAGGTAGGTGCTGGGCGATGCTCGAGACGACGTTGATCGTCAGCACTGGCATTGGCCCGGATTGCCGCCGCTGATCGCGGGAATCGACCCTCCGGTCAATGCGATCGGGCGCAGGCCGGGCGTCGCGGTCACGGTGAAGCCGCAGGTGTTGCTGCCGATGGTCAGCGGGTTCGCCACCACCACGTTCGCGGGCAGCGTGTCCGTCACCGCGACCGCCGTCGCGATCGAGGTGTTGGGATTCAGCAGGACGATCGTCAGGACCGAGACCTGCCCGGCGATGACTGAGTTGGGCGTGAAGCTCTTGTTGATCCCGACCGACGCGAAGGCGAGCGCTGGCACGAACAGCGCGCCTCCCAGCAGGACGGCAAGGCGCCGGGGGGAGCGCGGGCCGCAGGCGAATAGGCTCATTCTGCCGGCGCCGGCCATGCCGCGGCCACGGGGCGTCCCGTTCGCGTGCGCAGGCAGAATCTGCCCGTGCGCGGCATTGCTGCCACGTGGCTCATGCTGTTGCGAATCCCCAGGAAAGCGATGGATCGGGAGTTCTTGCGAGAATCCCGAATGACTCGGAATCTACCAGATTTAGACGCCAATTCGCCTATCGCAGGTGAATAGCAGCAATGTCCGTGCCATCCGTGGCATACAGGTGTCCCGGGCACGGACCCTCCCCGCAATGGGTCACGCGATCCCGTAGCGCCCCAGCACCGGGTCGACGATACCTGCTTCGGCGAAGCCCTTCCGCCGAAGCAGGCATGCGTCGCAGCGCAGGCAGGGCGCGCCGTCCGGCGCGGGGTCGTAGCAGCTGCAGGTCAGCGAGAAATCGACGCCCAGCGAGCGTCCGCGGCGGACGATGTCGGCCTTGGTGAGCGCGATCAGCGGCGTGTGCAGAACGAACGGGCGGGCGCCTTCGACGCCGGCACGGGTAGCGAGATTCGCCATCCGCTCGAACGCTGCGATGAACTCGGGCCGGCAGTCCGGATAGCCCGAGTAGTCGAGCGCGTTGACGCCGAGGAACACGTCGGTCGCGCCGCGCGTTTCCGAAAAGGCAAGCGCGAAGCTGAGGAAGATCGTATTGCGCGCGGGAACGTACGTGACCGGAATTCCATGCGCGATGTCGGACGGTGCGCGGTTCTTCGGAACGTCGATGTCGGCAGTCAGCGCCGATCCGCCGAAGGTGCGCAGATCGAAGTCGACGACGACGTGCTCGCTCGCGCCGAGGGCGGCGGCAACGCGCGCTGCGCATTCGAGCTCCACGGCGTGGCGCTGCCCGTAGCGGAAGCTGATCGCGTGCGCGTCGAATCCTTCGCTGACGGCGATCGCCAGCGCGGTGGCCGAATCAAGCCCGCCGCTCAACAGCACCACCGCCTTGCGCTTCGACATCGACCGGACCTGCCTCTCAGGCTGACGCAGACCCGCGCAACGATCACGCGCGTCACGCCGGAATGCCGATTTCCTTCAGCATCGCCCTGATGCCGTTCCAGCAGATCTGCACGCCGATGCTGAGCACGATGAACGCCGACAGCCGCAGCACCACGATCATTCCCTTGTGGCCGATGCGCGCAGCGAACCGGTCCGCGTACCGGTAGGTGAAAAGGATCGTGACGGCGATGATGAACGCGCCGATGAATGCGGCGAGGAGCTGGACGATCAGGCGATCGAGCGTGTGCGCATGGTTGGCGCCGATCGTGACGGCCACCGACATCACGCCCGGGTCGACCGTCAGCGGCATCGTCAACGGATAGAACGCCTTGCCCAGCGCGGCAAGGGACGCCTGCCGGGGATCCGCGACGGCCTCGGCCGGCTTCGAGTCGTCGTTGAGGAGCTTCCAGCCGAGCGCGCAGACCACGGCGCCGCCCGCCACCTGAATGACGGGAACCGACAGCCCGAACAGCCGCAGCACGAGCGAGCCCAGCAGCATCGATCCCAGCAGCAGCACGAACGAGTACACCGCGATGTGCCGTGCCAGCGCGCGCCGGGTCGGCTCGTCGCAGCCGGCCGTCAGCCGCAGGAAGATCGGGGCATCGCCCGGAGGATTGACCACGGGCAGGACCGCGCCGACGACGACGAGGATCGCGGCGGAGAGTTGAACGAGGTCGGACCAGAGCATCGCGTCTTCGCGGAGGTTGCCGGGTGGCGGCCGTCCGAAAGCATACAGCGTGACGGCGCTCTCGCGGAGCGGCGACGCCTCAAGGCGCCGGCTCCGACCACCGGCGCCGGCTGGCAAGGCTGATGAGCTTCGCAGGATCCGGTTCGCCGCTTTCGATCAGCGAAGCGGTGAACGGCGACGCATCAGTCGCGGTCAGCCGAAACGGCCGGCGCCGGCTCCTCGCGAGGGCTGGAGGCATGACTCTGTCCGGCAGCCACGTTCCCGCGCACCTCGAACGCGACGCTGGAAAGCGCCTTGCCCGTCGCATCCTCGAGCGCGAGCGTGTGCCGTCCGGATGCCGGCGCCCAATCGGCGCGCCCGCGCCGGCTGCTGCGCATCTCGACGCCGTCCAGCCGCCAGCGCAGGCCTTCGATCGCGGGCGCGGCCTCGAACACGACACGCTGCGCGGCATCGGGAATGTCCGGGTCGAGCGCGATGACCGCGCCGGCGGCGGGATAGCGAATCCGCGGCGTGGCGCCGGCGGAATCACCGCCGACCATCGAGTGCCCGGGCTCCTGCCCGCTACGGACGACATCCATCTCCGTGCCGCGCACGAACCATTCGTCGCGCACACTCTCGACGGGCGGCAGGAACGCGACCGTGCGCCGCGCGACGCCGGCAGGGACCGCTGGGGGACCGGATGGGTCGGCCGCGTGCAGCCATTGAACGACGTCGCGCCAGATCGGCGCCGCGCCCGTGACGCCGGAAACGTCTCGCATCGGCGCGCCCGAAAAATTGCCGACCCACACGCCGACGGTGTAGCGCGACGTGTAGCCGATGCACCAGTTGTCGCGCATGTCCTTGCTGGTGCCCGTCTTCACCGCGCTCCACGCGCGCGTCGCCAGCGGATTCTCGAGGCCGAACGACAGCGCCCGCGCGCCGCGGTCCGCGAGGATGTCGGAGATGATGAAGCTCGCGGCCCGGCCATAGACGCGGCGCGGTGCGCCGGCCTTCGCAGCCTTCGGCGCCGCGATGAATCGCGTCGGGCCGGCCACGCCACCGTTGGCGAGCGTGCGGTACGCGTTGGTGAGCGATAGCAGAGTCACGTCGGCGTCGCCCAGCGCGAGCGCGGCGCCGTAGAAGCTGTCGTCACGGACGAGCGTGTCGAAGCCGAGCTCCCTCAGCGTGCCATGGAAGCGGTCGACGCCGACGAGCTCGAGCGTACGCACGGCCGGCACGTTGAGCGAGCTCGCGAGCGCCGTGCGCACGCTCGCGAGGCCCTTGAACTCGCGGTCGTAGTTCTGCGGCACGTACATGCCGCGCTCGGTCGCGATCGCGACCGGGCTGTCGTCGACGAGCGATGCCGCGGTCAGCACGCCCGCGTCGAGCGCCAGCGCGTACAGGAACGGCTTCAGCGTCGAGCCCGGCTGCCTTAGCGCCGTCACGCCGTCGACCTGCGGCGCCGACGAGAGCGCGCCGGCGCTGCCGACGTAGGCCAGCACGTCACCGGACGCGTTGTCGAGCACGATCAGCGCGCCGTCGCCGACGTTGCGTCCGGAAAGCTCGGCAAGCCGCTCTCCCAGCGCCGCCACCGCATAGCGCTGCAGATCGGCGTCGAGTGTGGTGGTGAGCTGCTCGCCCGGCCTCTTGAGCAGCCGCGCCGCCACGTGCGAAGCGTCGTTCCAACGCGGCGCGATGCGGTAGGCGCCCGCCAGTGCCGTCGTCGCCGATGTGCCGACGTCCGCGCACGCGACGCCGAGGTGCGCAAGCGTCGCGACAGCGCATGCACGCTGTGCGACCGTCGCCGCGCGCGCGTTCGGGTTGCGCAACAGCGCCACGAGGATCGCAGCCTCGCGCGCGTCGATTCCGGCAGGCGTCTTGCCGAAAAGACCTTGCGCCGCGGCGGCGAGTCCGAGGAGCTCGCCGCGATACGATGCGAGATTGAGATACGCCTCGAGAATCTGCGGTTTCGACCACGCGCGCTCGAGTGCGAGCGCGGCCTGCGCCTGGTCCCATTTCTGGCCAAGCGTCCGCGTTGCACCGGGACGCGCCAGCGCCGGATCGAGCATTCCGGCGAGTTGCATGGTCAGCGTCGATCCACCGCGCGGGCGCCGGCCGTCGAGCGTGCGCCACACGCTGTCCCACGCGGCGCCGGCGAGGCCTGACCAGTCGACGCCGCGATGCTCGTAGAAGCGCTTGTCCTCGGCCGCGACGAGCGTCGCCACCATTGCCGGCGAAATGCCGGTCAGCGCGACCCAGTCGAGCCGGCGGACTTTCGCGTCGACGCGGACTTCCGCCAACGGCATTCCATGGCGGTCGAGCAGCATCGCCTCCGAACTGACGTACGACGCCTTCACGTCGGCGAACGACGGCAGCGCGATGTCTCTCGCCGCCGCGGGCGTCGCCACGCTGAGCGCGAGCACAATCACCGCGGCGCGCCATCGTGTCGACAAGCTCATTGCGCGACCTTCCAGTTCGCGTTGGGCAGCTCGCCGAACATCTCGGGCGCGTACATCGCCTCGACACGGGTGGCCGGCAGGCGAAATTCGCCGGCGTTGTTGAGCCGGACCGTGTATTCGACGACGAAGCGGCCCTTGGGGACGAACCGGTAATAGGCGCGGAAGCTCTCGAAGGTCCGTTCCTCGAACGCCGGCCAGACCCAGCCCATCCGCTTCTCGCCCTGCACGACCAGCGTCGAATCGCCGCCGAGCCCGCTGCCCAGCGCCGTCGCGCCCGCAGGAATCGGATCGTCGACAACGACCCAGCTCATGTCCGACTGCGCCTCGATTTCGAGGTGGATGCGGGCGACGTCGCCACGCGTCCACCTTCCCTTCACGTTCTGCTGGATCGGAGTTACTTCACGCGTAATCCGATAGCCGCTCGATAGCGGCTCCTTGAGCGGTATCGCGGCAATGCTCTGCAGCGTGACCCACGGCTTGCCATGGCCGTCCTGTACCAGCGTCGCGTCGGCACGTCCGGACGGCCACGCCAGTTTCTTCTCGAACGATTTCGCGCCGTCGTCGGGCTGCCATGCGTGCGCGAAGCGATTCTCGCCCAATGCCGCGGTCGTCGTGCCGGTGAGCTCGTCCTTTTCGAACGCCGCGGAGAACTTGTCGACGGCCAGCGTGCCCCAGGCGTTCGCGACCGTCGTGTTCCAGCGGCCGCGCTGCATGCGGCCGAGCGTGCCGCGCACGAGCCGCGGCATATCCTCGCGCCAGTCCGCGTTGTCGAGGAGCGCGAGCAGCACGCGGTTGGCATTGCTGTCCGCGGAGACCATCAGCCACCACAGCGCGTCGCTCTTCTCGGTCGAGAACCCCATCGTCGTCCCCTGGAAATTGAGACGCGAGCGCAGGATGCTTTCGAGGTGCTTCATCTGCAGGTTGCGCTGCGCGAGATTCGGCGAACGCTTCAGGACCAGATACCAGTCGATCACCGCCGACGTCGGCCACAGGTTGGGCTCGATCGCGATGCTGTCGATCCATCGCGGGTCGATGGGTTCCCTGCGGCGCGACAGCGCTTCCAGCGCGGCGATCTTGCGGATCGCGAGGTCCGCGGTCGGCAGTGCGGAGTAGCGCACGACCCGCCCTTCGACGAATCCGATCAGCGCGCGCTCCAGCTTGCGGCGCAGGTCTTCCGGAATCTCCCAGCCTGCCTCGCCGGACACCGAGAGCACGTAGGCGGTCAGCGAATCGTCGCCGTCGCGCAGGATCGGCCAATACTTGACCATGCCGTCGCGATCGAGGTAGTCGGGCAGCGCGCGCATCAGGCTCGCCCAGCGCTGCGGATCGCGCAGCCCGATCGCGATCGACGTGCGCTGCTCGAAGCAGCTGTACGGATACCAGGACAAGTACTCGCGGACGCCCGGCAGGTCGCCCGCCAGTTTGGCCTGCATCCGCACGTTGACGCCGCCGCGCCCCGGAATCGCATCGGACGGGCGCTGCACGGTGATCGACTGCGGCTCCCCGAGCTGCAGGATCGTTGCTTGATACGTTCGCTCGGGCACCGCGGCAACGACCGCTTGCGCGATCCGCAGCGTGTCCGGGCAACGCCGGCGCCGGCGCCCGCCGGTGCGCCATCCTCGGTCGCTTCGACCTGCCATGCCAGCTTCGTGGCACCCACCGGCACGCTGATCTCCCATGCGATTTCCTGCGCTTCGCCCGCCGCGAGATCGATTTGCCGGCCGTCGAGCGTCCGCGCGGCCGCGCCCTTGCTATCCGGCACGATGCTCGCGGCGAGCGTCGTGCGGATCCGCCGCTCCGACGCATTGCGCACGGTGAACACGGCGCGAAAGCGGTCGGACTCGCGCACCAGCGGCGGCAACCCGGACAGCAGCATCAGGTCCTGCGTCGAGCGGATCGACGCGCTTCCCGTGCCGAACAGGTCGGCGCCGGCCGAGGCGATCGCGACGATCCGGAAACTGGTCAGCGAATCGTTGAGGGGAACGTCGACGGTGGCGTTCCCCTCGGCGTCGAGCGGAACGCGCGCCTTGCCAGAGCAGCAGCGTGTCGAACAGCTCGCGCGCCGACTGGCGCCCGCCGCCGCCGCCGGCGGCGATCGCCTTGCGCCCGAAGTGCCGCTTGCCGATCACCTGCATCTGCGCGGTCGACGTCACCACTTGCTCGCCACGCCGGGTCATCATCGCGTCCAGCAGCTTCCACGAATCGTTCGGCAGGAGCTCGAGCAGGCCTTCGTCCACTGCCGCGAGCGCGACGTCGCTGCCGGCGGGAGGCGCGCTGCCGTCCGGTTGCCGCACCGAGATCGTCACGCTCGCCTTGTCGCGCACCTTGTACGTGGATTGCGCCGGCGCGACCTTGACCGCGAGCTCGTGCGCGGACCAGCCGACGCGGATCTCGGCGAGGCCCATCTTGTATGCCGGCTTCGCGAGATCGACGAGCGCGGTGGGCGCGACGTCGGCGATGCGTCCGCGCACGATCAATGCAGAGACGAAGACGTTCGGCGCGTAGCTGCCCTTGATCGGCAGCTCGATCATCGGATCGCTGCGGTCGATCGTGCGAACGAACGACTCCAGCACGCCCTCGCGCTCGACGGTGACGAGCGCGGTCGCGACCTTGAACGGCGTGCGCAGCTGCAGCCGCGCCGTGTCGCCCGGCTCGTAGCGCTTCTGCTCGGGCAGGAGGTCGATGCGGTCGTTGTCGGATGCGGCGAACCACCAGTCCTCGCCCGTCGCGACCCAGGCGTCGGCGTGAGTGACGCTCGCATCGCCCTCGCCGTCCGTCGCGCGGGCGCGCAGGATCAGATTTCCCGATGCGGGCGCCGCGACTTCGCAGATCAGCATGCCGTGCGTGTCGGTCGTTCCGGCGCAAAGGTCGCCGATCCGCCGCGTTTCGCTGCCGTGGTCATAGGCGTAGAACCCGCCGATCAGCCGGCGTCGATGCGAATAGGTTTCTCGCTTGAACGCGTCGGTCCGGACGCGAACATTGGCGGCCGGGCGACCCGCAGGGTCGACCGCGAGAACCGTGAACTTGACCCGTTCCTTCGACGACGCCCAGTGATCGGGCTTGATGCCGAGCACGACACGCGAGGGCCACAGCGCGACCCGGGTCGCCGCGGTCAGCGTCTCGCCGTTCGGGTCGCGGTACTCGAGCTCGGCGACGAGGTCGCGCGGCACGTCGCTCCTGCCGACGCCCTTGACGGTCGCGCGGGCGCCGCCGGACGCATCCAGCGCGAGGCCCAGCTCGTTGACGCGTTGCGGCCTCACCGTCTCGCCCGTGGCCTCGGCCACCTCGTCGTCGTCGTATTCGCCCGGGTCCGCGAACACATTGCTGCCCAGACGGAACATCGAGTCACCCTCTTCCAGACTGCCTTCGGCGATGTCGCCGGCGGCGAACACGTAGCCGTCGTAATCGGCGAACGCGACGCACCTTGGCCTCGAGCTGCGAGCGCAGCTTGACCGGCAGGCCGCCGGCGCCGCCACCGGAGAGGTACGACACCTGCAGATCGATCGCGACGTCCGCCGGGTTGACGAGCGGCATTCCAACGGCCTGCAGGCGAGCGCGCATCAGCGGAACGCGAAAGGCCTCGACGCGGAACGTTCCTGCGAAGCGCGGGCGCACGTTCACACCGCTCTCCAGCGTGTCCCGCACGAAAATGGTGTAAGTGCCGAGCTCGGCGTCCTTCGGGATCGCAAAGGCCGCTTCCCCGTACGCGGCACCGGCCCAGCTCACTGGGATCGTGTATTCCTTGTCGCTGCCCTGGTGGCGTACGGTCAGCGTGCCGGCCAATGCCTCCGGCGACACCGGTGCGAAGCCCGTTCCGACGGGCTTTCTCACGAAAATCTTCATCGACGCGGTCTCGCCGGCGCGGAAGAGCGATCGGTCGAGGACGGCATGGGCGAGATAGGCGCCGCCCGCGTTCCAGGTCGGGACGTTGAAGCGCCACGGCGCGATGCCTTCGCCCCAGTTGGAAAACGCGAACGCCATGTCGTCGCCGGTACGGGCCGTGACGAAGTACTCGTGCTCGTAGCGCCGGCATTCCGGCAGCGTATGCCGCGCCGGCAGCGCGCTCTCGACGCGGACGATCCCGGATGCGTCGCTGGTGCCGTGCCAGTACGTGAACCCCGCGCAATCGCGCACATCGACGCTCGCGTTGCCGACCGGCTTGCCGTCGGCGAGCGAGGTCACCCACACGAGCGAGGATTCGCGGCCCAGCTTGAAATGCACGCTGAGGTTCGTGACCAGCGTCGACGTGCGCACGTGATACGGCGCGGGCGCGCCGAAGAGTGCGGCGCCGAGCCGGGACTCGCGAGCTCGACGACGTAGAAGCCGGGGCCCTTGAGCGGAATGCCGACGACTTCGAAGGCCTTGCCCCCGTGGGGCTTCGGCACCCACAACGCGCGGCGGACGTCGTCCTCCGCGAAGACCGAGCTCGCGTGGCCGTCGTACAAAACGATCCATTTCTCGGTGGCCTGATCGTATTGCGCATCGACGCGATTGGCTACCTCGAGGCGTCGCCGCCATTCGACGATCTTCATTTCGTCGCCGGGCGCGACGCGTGCCACCCGGGCGGGCACGGGCGCCGTTGCCTGCGCTGCAAGCGTCGCGATGTTGCCGCCGACCGCCGGCTCGACGTTGCGCAGCGTGACCGGCAGAAGCGGCATCGCACCCCCGGGCAGCACGCGCTCGAGGATGCCGAAATCCGCCGGAAACTTCGCGAGCGGCGGATTTTCGTCAGTACGAACCGTGAGCGGGAACGACGCAGCATTGCTCAACGGCCGGCCCGCATCATCCTTGAGCCCGACCGGCACTTCGAGGCGAAACGTCTGCCGCTCCGGCAACCCGGGGCCGAATCTCACGCCGTCGGCGCCGCCCGCATCCCCGGACGTGACGCTGGACGGCCAGACCTTGCCGGTGGCGTCGACCAGACGGATGCGCTTGGCATCCGCGTACGCGATGGGTGCGGTGAATGACAGCGACAGCGGCAGGATCGGAATGCACTGCGCGTCCTTGTTGACGCGGTCGCAGGAGAACGATGCGCGAAACGCCGGGCGCACCTTGAACGCCAGCACCTGATTCGCGCTCGCCGCGACGCCCGATGTCGACTCGATGCCCGCGCCCCAGACGAGCTTCGCCTCGACGTTCTGCGGCAGCGTGCGGGCGCAGGCGAGCGTCACGAGCGGCGAATCGTCCGCGTCGCGCAGGCGCAGGAATTTCTCGTCGTCGCTCCCCGTGACGGGCAGCCGGAACGTGAACGAGCGCGTGTGGCCGGCGTCGCCGTCGAGAAACAGGGAGCGCAGGTAGCTCGCCGCGAACGACTTGCGGTTGTCGAGAATGATCCTGCGCTCGTCGCCCGAGATGAGGCGCACGCCAATGCGCTCGTTGACGCCCGCGGCCACGCAATACATGTTCTCGACGATGGTTTCCTTGTTCACGGGAGCGTCGAGCCCCAGGATGAACGCCTGGTTCTCGTCGACGCTGGCGCCTTCCCAGGGCAGGCTTCTCAGGATCGCGGGGCCGCCGGTGCTGAACGCGAACCGCTCGCCGCCTTCCTGAGGCGTGCCGTCGACCGCCGTGAGACCGGTCTTGAGCGTGAACGCGCAACGAACCCCCGCCGGCAAGTCCCGGGCGAAGTCGTACACCCAGTTCTTCGTGTCCGCCCATCGTCCCTTGCCCTTTTCCACGCAGTCGACGTCGAACGGGTCGAGCTCGCGCGGATCGCCGAACGGCACCATCGCCACCGCAAAGCGGGCGGTCACCTGGCGCACGCCCTTGACCTCACCCTGCGGCGCAAAGAATTGCACCGTCTGCGCCGAAGCCGCTCCGGCCAACGCCGCGCAGAACGCAGCCAGGATGCGCAACGCGCGCGCGACTCCCGCGAATCTCATCGACATTCCCCTTGGGACGCTGCAAGCCATCGTGTACGGTTGTTCTGGTGGACGGGACGCGGCGCATGGCAGGGCGCCGCATCGGCAACCTGCATTGGGACGGGTCTACGTGGCGCCGTCGTGACGGCATTCGGGAAAGGCTCCGGCCAATTGTGGCGGGATCCTGATCGCGCGCTGCGGCGCGCCGCACGCGCGGCGATCGCGGTGCGTTAACCTTGCCGATTGCGGCGGTCAGCGGGCCTTGCCGAGAAATCGCGAGAGCCGCGCCACACCCTCGGCCAGGCGGTCCTCGCTGGCGGCGAAGCACCACCGGACGAACCCGTTGCCTTCCGGACCGAACGCGCTCCCCGGCGCCAGTCCGAGCTTCGCCTCGCGGACGAGCCGCTTGCAGAAATCCAGGCTGTCGTGGACCCCGGCAACTCGGAAAAAGGCGTACATCGCGCCGGCCGGCGGCGGCGCCTCGATGCCGGGGATTCGGCCGAGCTCTGCCGCGAGAAAGTCGCGCGCTCGACGAAATCGGCGCAGCGTGCGCTCGACCGTCGGCTCACCCTGCGTGATCGCGACGACCCCCGCGCGCTGGACGAATACCGGCGAGCACGACGTGTTGTATTCGATCAGCTTGCCGAGATCCGGCATGAGATCGTCCGGCGCGACGATCCATCCCAGGCGCCAGCCCGTCATGAGCCACGCCTTGGAAAAGCTGTTCGTACTGATGAGACGGTCGTCGCGCGTGGAAATGTCGAGAAACGATGGCGCGACCGTCGCCACTTCCGCGTCTTCGCCGTAATGCAGCCGCTCGTAGACGTCGTCGGCGACGATCCATATGCCGTGTTTGCGACAGTGCGCGAGGATCGTCGCTTGTTCGTCGCGCCGCAGCGTCCATCCGGTGGGATTGTTCGGCGAGTTGATCATCACGGCTCGCGTGCCCGGCGTCAGCGCCGCGAGCAGCCGATCGAGGTCGAGCGTCCATCCGCCGGAACCGAAGGTGAGCGGCACGCGGGCGACGTCGGCGCCGAGAATCTTGGGGATCTCGGTGAGATTCGGCCAGAGCGGCGTCACGCATGCGACGCGATCGCCCGGACCGACCAGCGCTTCGATGGTGAGCATCAGCGCCGACATGCCCGACGCGGTGACCGCGATCGCGTCGCGGGTGATCGGGTCCGCAGATGGCGCGCGATGCAGCGACGACACGTACGCGGCGAGCGCATCGCGCAATTCGGGAATGCCGAAATTGAGCGTGTAGAACGTCTCGCCGGCCGCGAGCGCGGCGACGGCGGCATCGCGGATGAACGCCGGCGTGACTTCGTCCGGCTCGCCGAACCAGAACGGTAGGATGCCCGAATCACCCATCCCGGCGTTCGCGACTTCGCGAATCTCCGAGGCAACGAGCGCGCGCACCGGGCCGCGCGCGCCGAGGTCGAGCTTCACAGGTGGCGATTTCATGTTCGGTCGGCGGCGTCCTGCCGGCGCAAGGCAAGCGCCGTTATACGTGTTCCGCGCGGCGAAGGGAACGGGGCGGCGCTCCGCGCGCTTCGGCGCAGTGCACGAGTCGTGCTAAGCTCGACATTCCGCAGCGACTTGCCGCTCGCGCGACCCGTCTCACTCCCGCAGGGGAAACCATGCCCGGCCTTCTACCCGACGTCGATCCCGACGGCCTTCTCGAATATTCGGTGGTCTTCACCGACCGCTCGCTCAACCACATGTCGCAGCGCTTCCAGCGCGTCATGTGCGATCTCTCGGGGATCCTGAAGCACGTCTACAACGCGCATTCCGCCATCGTCGTCCCCGGCGGCGGCACGTACGGGATGGAAGCGGTGGCGCGGCAATTCGCCACGGACCGAAAGTGCCTGGTTCTGCGCAACGGCTGGTTCAGCTATCGCTGGACGCAGATCTTCGACGCTGGGTCGATTCCCGCGGAATCGACCGTGCTGAAGGCGCGCCGGGCGGGTGCCGCGAAGAGCGCGCCGTTCGCGCCCGTCCCGGCCGACGAAGCGGTCGCCGCGATCCGCCAGTCGAAGCCGGACATGGTCTTCGCGCCGCACGTCGAAACCGCGTCGGGAATCGTTCTCCCGGACGCGTACCTGCGGACCGTCGGCGACGCCGTGCGCGCCGGCGGCGGGCTGTTCGTCCTCGATTGCGTCGCCTCGGGGGCGATGTGGGTCGACATGGAGGCCTGCGGCGTCGACATCCTGATCACCGCGCCGCAAAAAGGCTGGAGCAGCACGCCCGGCAGCGCGCTGGTGATGCTGAATCAGCGTGCGCGCAACGCCATCGATGCCACCACGAGCACCAGCTTCGCGTGCGACCTCAAGAAATGGCTGTCGATCATGGAGGCCTACGAGAAGGGCGGCCACGCCTATCACGCGACGCTGCCGACGGATTCGCTGGCGAGGCTGCGCGACACGATGAAGGAGACCGAGCGGTTCGGCTTCGAGAAGGCTCGCACTGCCCAGATCGAGCTCGGCACGAAGGTTCGCGCGCTGCTGGCGCGCCACGGCTTCGCGAGCGTCGCGGCCGAGGGCTTTCAGTCGCCGTCCGTCGTCGTCAGCTACACCGACGACAAAGACGTGCAGAGCGGCAAGAAGTTCCTGGAACTGGGCGTGCAGGCCGCCGCCGGCGTTCCGCTGCAATGCGACGAGCCCGCCGATTTCCAGAGCTTTCGCATCGGTCTGTTCGGTCTCGACAAATTGGGCAACGTCAGCCGGACGGTGAGCAATCTCGAGCAGGCGGTGATTCAGATCGCCGTACCGGCGCTCGAGCGCCGCTGACGCCGCCGGGCCGCATCGCTGCCGCGGCCGCCGGAGCGCCCGCTTCGAATATCGCCGCCGACCCGGCGTTCGCGTCTCCGGCGAAATAAACCGATATTCACGCAAGGCTCGCGGCCCCGGCCGCGCAAGCCCTTCCTGTTGCCGACCCATGGCGCCATTGCTCAGAGGGCGGCTCTTGCGAACGCGTCGCCGTCTGTTGCGCCCGTCGATGTGTCGATCGGTTTTACAGTTCCGTTGACGGGCGTTCGCCAAGTGTTTGATTTTACCTAATTATATTATCGGCACATTCATTGCGTTGCGCATCATTTGTGATCGACAGGCGTTGGCAATCGATCAAACGAAGTGCTTGCCGGCCAATGATCTTCGGGAGGGGATTATGAAATTGTCATTTCGCGCGCGTGCCGCGCGCTTCCTGCGCTTCGCGGCGTTTGTCTTCGCAGCGGGCTTTTTCGGAAGTGCCCAAGCTTCACTGATCCCAATCGGGGGGCTGTTCTTCGATGTCACCATCCCCGGGAGCACCGCAGAGTTCGACATCCTCAATCTGACGGGTCCGAATTCTTTTCCACCGGATTTCCCGGTAACGACATCCGTCGACCTATCTTCCCTCGATCTGGTCGTAATCTTTTCCGACGGCAGCAGTGAGGACTTCTCCAGCAGCGCCTTCACCCTTGCCCTCGACGGGTTGTCGTTCGACGGCCCGACAATCGCGATCGGAGGTCTCGTCGTCCCAGTCTCCGCGACCCTGACAGGGCATCTCAGTCCCTCGCTGATCGACGTGGATGGAGGCGGCTCCGTAACGGTCAACCTGGCGTTCGCCCCTGCATCGCTTACGGATCCAACCGGCGGGCCGCTGGAGGATGGCGACTTTGCGACGATCTACGCGGTGACCGGGGGTGGCACGGCACCCGAGCCCGGCACGCTGCTCCTGCTGGGAACGGCGCTGCTGGCGGTGGCTTTCTTCCACCGCAAGAGGCTTTCGCGCGGATCGCGTTCCGGTGGGCGTGCCCGGACCGCCCTGGCCGCCATCGCCGCCGTCGCGCTGCTCGTACCGGTGAGTTCGTGGGCGGTGTCGGTCAAGCTTGCAACCGCGGCGACGCCGAGCACCGGCGTGGCCGGCGTATCGTTCGTCAATCTCACCGTGTCCGGGCTGCCGGCCACGACGACGCCTGGCGAAGTCATGATCGCCATTGCGCCGACTTGCCCCGCCGGCGCGGGTGGTCCCGTCTCGGGAGAAGTGGACACGACGGCAACGAAGATCACCACGATCACTCCCAGCATCAAACGGGTCCAGTTCCAGATTCCCGCGTCGCTTGCCCAGAACACGTACCTGATTTCGATCAAGGGCACGGCGACCGACGGCACCGTATTCGCGAGCAACGGTTGCGCCGCTCTCGCGGTGTCCCATTCCAGCACGACGCTCAACGCCTGCCTGCCCACCAGCTCGCTCGCCATTGCGCTGGGAACCAACGTCAATGCCTATGTTCCGAAAAGCTGTTGGGCCTGCAACCCAACCACAGGCGTCAAGGTAGTTCCCATCGAAGGCGCCGGTGCCGCGGCCACCATCCCGACAACCCAACCGGTCAACTCGTGCGCGTCCAATCCCGCGACCGGACAGACGGTCTGCACCGCGAACAACACCGACATCTACCTCATTACCGGAACGACGCTGAACACCACGCTGACGAGCGGATCCAACCAGTCCGCCGGATTCTCGGGTGGCAGTTGCAGGAATTGCGGCGTCGCGATCAATGCGCTGACCAACACGGCCTACATCGCGATGGGGGTGACCGGCGGGGCGTCAGGTGACGGCATCCAGGGGCTGAATCTCAATACGAATACACTGGCCCCGCCGTTCCCGATGTCATTCCTCGTTTCCGAGAACATCTCGGTGGATCCCGGCCGTAATCTGATCCTTTCGCCCGGCGAATTCAATAATTACGACCCTGCTCCAGCTGAACGCCGCGGGCGCCATCACGGGGGAACTGGGGAATGCCACGATGGGAGGCGGAGGTGAATACGATTCCGCCGCCGAGGATTGCACGACGGGGATCGCGCTTGCAGCGAACGAATTCACGTCCAACGTGCTCCTGGCGGATCTCAACCAGGCGACGCTCGTTGCGGGCTCGCCGGGAAGCTGGACCTCGCCGTTCACCGTGATGCCCCCTCCCCGGAGCCTCCTTTTGCGGCGGGCACCTCGGGAATTTCGGTGGCGCCGGGCGGCGGACACCTGGGCATCGTGACGGGTGAGTTCGGCGGGCAGACTTTCGCCGTGTTCCAGCTGCCCAGCGCGCCTGCATCTGGCGGCACGCCGCCCGCGTTTGTCGATTGGGCCTTCGTGTCGGCGATGCCGAATACGCCGGATGGAATTCACCTTCTCCGGCGGGGTTTGACCCGCATACCGTCACGGCTTACACCAGCCCGAATGACGGAAACGCGTATGGCGTGATCGCCGACTGGGTCACCAGTGTCCCGACGTATCTCGCCGTGATCGATCTGCAGAAGATCCTCGCGGCGCCCAGAATCGCGGGAACGCATCAGGTGGATTTGGGCGCGTTCAATCTGCTCACAAGCGGCGCGCTCCGTTACGCAGGACCCTGAGTTCGGTTCGCAGGCGTTCTCGATGCCCCGCAAGGGAGCGTCGAGAACGCCCATCTCTTCTTGGTGACCCCTTCGGCTGCCGGGCGTGGCCGCAGGGCGTTCCGCGACGCTTCTGCGTGATCGTGCAATGGGACGCCCCACGCCGACAGATCGAGCCGGGCGGACCAAGTGGAACACCCGGTACGCATCACTCCGGCACCGTCCCGCCCCCCAAGAACACCTCGGATCGCCCTGATCGAGAGCGTTAGGCCGGAATTACACGAAGAGAATAGGCTTGCCGCCCACGGCGGGCGTGCACGCCTTTGTCTTGTTGGTGGCCAAGAGCGGAATTATCTTAGGGCCTAGGCCGCGTGAACTCTCTCATACTTAAATGAGAAGCCGTGTTCATCCCATGTCACCAAAAGCGCGCTCATGGGCCCTTCAGTCGCCCACCGTCGTCGTCAGCGACACCGACGACAAAGACGTGCAGAACGGCAGGAAATTCCGCGAGCTGGGCGTGCAGGCCGCCGCCGGCGTTCCGCTGCAATGCGACGAGCCGGCCGATTTCCAGAGCTTTCGCATCGGCCTGTTCGGCCTCGACAAGCTCGGCAACGTCGCGCGGACGGTGAGCAACCTCGAGCAAGTGCTGGTGAAGATTGCGGCACCGGCGTTCGAGCGGCGCTGAGGGTAGTCGGCGCGGAAAATGGCTATTTGGATTTGCGGTCCGCTGCGCATCCCGCGATAACTGGTGGCCAACGGCGGATCGGAGTTGGTCGAACCAAAGGCGCGCTAAGCAGCCTCTTCCGCCGTCGCCACAACCAGCCCGTCGCGATAGCCGCGCCCACGCTCACGAAGCGTAGGTTCCGCCTCCGCCGCGAGGGTCAACCAGAGTTCGTGCTCCTGGCAGGTGCCAAAACGCTCGCCTCGGTGGCCGCGAATCAATCCGCGCTCGTAGCCAAGCCAGTAATCCGTTCGCGCGCCACGGTCGCGGTTGGCCCGGGCCTTGCAGAGCTCGCGCTGAAACATGTGCTCATTCATGACGCCTCCGCAGTACATGGCTATGCTGACCCGGCGCCTTGGTCAGCGAGTTGACTGCGATCAAACGTTCGACTCTTATGGTGCGGCATTGCGCCGCGCGCGGTGCCCGACGGACGATCGCTCACGGCAACGGCCGAAAACAATTGAACATCGAGACGCGCAGCCCAAGCGGTTTCGGGATGGCTTGTTCGATGTGCTCGTCGAGTCCGGACGCCCCATTCTGGCCGATGCGAGTAACAATCTCCCATCAGTCGTCCTGATTTCGCGTCGCGGGTTTCAGAAATGTAGCGACTTGGGAGGCGGGTGCGTTCTTGGTCGAGCCGCTGCACGTCACCGCGGGGTAATGTCCACTGAGTAGCGCGCAAGAGTATGCTTTTTCAATGCGATTGTCAGGCGTCCGGTCGCAGCTCATCGGTGCGCAGATCAAGGAGTGAACGTGACTGGCTATTGGTTCGATCAGCAATGGGTCCAATCGTTAGGGCTGGATCTTCTCGCCGTAGCCATAAGCGCATTGATGATAGGCGCCTATTACTACCACCTGAGTATCCAGGTGCGGCGGAATCCGGCTTATTCCATCCATTTCATCAACGAAACCGCCCGCCGGTTGTGGGTGGAGCACGTGATGGCCAATCCGTCCAGGGACGTTATGGCTGTGCAGACCCTGCGCAATTTCATCATGGCCGGCATCCTGTTGGTTTCGACCGTCACATTGTTGATCATTGGCACGCTCACGCTCTCCGGCCAGGCGGACAGCATTGCCCGCGGCTGGCACTCGGTCAATCATCTGGGGCCACCTTCCGCAGAGTTGTGGAACGTCAAAGTAATGTGTCTGCTGGCGGACTTTCTCGTCGCTTTCTTCGCCTTCATCATGTCCATTCGCCTCGCGAACCACGTCCTGTTCATGATCAACGTGCCGAAGGAGCTCCGGGAGGCGAACGAGGCGCTGGCGCCGGAAACGGTCGCACGCCGCCTTAACCGCGCAGGCTACATGATGTCGGTTGGGATCCGGTCGCTGTTCGTCGCAGTTCCGCTAGTGTTCTGGCTGTTCGGACCGATATTTCTGGTGATCGCAACAATCGGGCTCTTGGTTGCGCTATTCCGTTTGGATCGCCACCAGGCAATCAAATAGTGATCCCTGCGCAGTTCGCGGATTTTACTCGCGTGGATGATCTCTATCTCCAGCGCTCGCGTTCCCCGCAGGAGAATAAAGCAATCGGCGACAGACGCGCACAGGAGCGTCTCGGGAGACCACGTACCGCCGCGACCGTCGAACCGCGCCAGCGGGGCTGTGTCGATTTGCGGCAGCCCGCCCGCCTTCATCGATACGCCGCTGGTCGGCCTCCCGTGGCGCTAGCCGTGTACAGATGCGGCTATGGAATGCATTGATATGTTCGTGCGAGCGTCAACCGACGCGCGCGGACTGCGCGCGTCGGCCAGATCGAGGACTCACTTCGCCGGGCATGAATTCGTTTCGCCCGGCACCTTGCCGACGAGCAGGAGGAAGTTCTCGAACGGACCCATGTTGCCCATGGCCTCCATCATCGGTCCGTCGAAGCCAAGTCGACCCAGCATCATCGCCTTCATCGGGCCGTACTCACCCTTGCCCATCTCGACCCAGCGCGCGGTCTCGGCCTTCATCACGTAGTCCGCAGCGGAATCGAGCTTCGCTGTTTCTGGCGCTCCGCCGTAGACGCACATTGCCTTGCCATCCTTCAGCGCTATGCGCAATTCGGCAGTGGGCGCGCTACCGCAATCGGAGCGGTAGATTCCCATTACCTTGAATCCGCGGCCGGCGTCGTTCTTCATCCAGCCGCTTTCGACGAGCTTGTCCGTGAGCACGGGATCCTTGTTCCACGCCTCGCAGGCGTCCTTCGCCCAGTCCGCGGACATCAGCACCGGCGCGGCAGCGACAGGTGCACTCAGCACAACGGCAAGCAGCACGGCAGCAGCATTGAGATGTTTTTTCATTTGTACCCCCTTCGATAGGTCTAGTAGCGGGAACGACGGTCCGGCGTCATTCGACGTCGTGTTGTGGTGATGGTCCTTGATCAAGCGTGGCGGTGGCGATTGACGGCGAAATAGAGGACGGGAATCACGACCAGCGTCAACAGTGTCGAGACGAGGATCCCGAATACGAGCGAAATGGCAAGCCCGTTGAAGATCGGATCGTCCAGGATAAAGAATGCGCCCAGCATCGCGGCGAGGCCGGTCAGCGCGATTGGCTTCGCGCGCGCCGCCGCCGCGTCGACGATCGCCTGCGGAAACGACACGCCCTTCGCGAGCTGGAGATTGACGAAGTCGACGAGCAATATCGAGTTGCGGACGATGATGCCCGCGAGCGCGATCATTCCGATCATCGACGTCGCGGTGAACGGCGCACGCAGCAGCGCATGACCAGGCATCACGCCGATGATCGTGAGCGGGATCGGCGCCATGATCACGAGCGGCGTCACGTACGAGCCGAACTGGGCGACGACCAGGATGTAGATCAGCACCAGGCCGACCGCGTAGGCGATGCCCATGTCGCGAAACGTCTCGTAGGTGACCTGCCATTCGCCGTCCCATTTCAGCGCGTAGCTGCGGTAAGGATCCAAGGGCTGCGATATGAAGTACTCGGCCAGCGTTCCCTCATTTGGGACGACCACGGTGTCAAGACGCCCGCGCACGCCGAACATCCCGTACAAAGGACTGTCGGCACCGCCGGCCATGTCGCCGATGACGTACGTCACGGGCAAGAGATCCTTTCGGTAGCGCGTCTTCTCGCGCAACGCTGGCTGCACCTCGACCAGTTCGGACAGCGGAATACTTGCGCCGTCGGCCGCGCGCACCGTCATTGATAGCAGGGTGTCGAGCCGGCCCTGCTTCTCCGGCGGCACCGTGACACGCACGGGCACCCCATACTTCGCGTGCCCGTCGCGCAGTGCGGTCACGTCGTCGCCGGAGAGGGAAGCGCGCAGCGCCGCCACGATGTCGGCAGTGGTCACCCCGGCCACCGCCGCCTTCCGCTGGTCGACGCGCACCAGCGCGCGCGGAGCATCGTCCTCGATCGAGTCATCGATGCCGACGACGCCGGCGGTCTTCGCATACGCGGCACGCAACGACTTCGCGACGGCGTGCCGACCCGCCTCGTCGGGCCCATAGACTTCGGCGACGATCGGCGAGAGCACCGGCGGGCCCGGTGGAACCTCGACGACCTTGACCTTCGCGCCGTGTCGCGCCGCGACCGCCTCCAGCTGAGGTCGTACGGCAAGTGCGATCTCGTGGCTCTTGCGCGAGCGATGCTTGTGGTCGACGAGGTTTACCTGCAGCTCCCCCTCTTCGGGCAGCTGGCGCAGGTCGTATTGCCGCACGAGGCCGTTGAAATTGATGGGAGCCGCCGTGCCCGCATAGGCCTGGTAGTCGACGACCTCGGCGACCGTTGCGATCTCGGCCCCCAGGTCCGCGAGCGCAGCGGCCGTTGCCTCGACCGGCGTGCCGGCCGGCATGTCGACGACGACCTCGAACTCGCTCTTGTTGTCGAACGGCAGCATCTTCAGCACGACCAGCTGCACGAACGCCAGCGAGACCGACGCCAGTATGGCTACGACGATCCCCGCGCCGAGAAGCTTGCGGCGGCGCCCGCCGTGCACGGCGTCGACGAAGGGTGTCAGGAGCCGCGTGAATGACGACACGAGCCAGAGGTCGAGCCGGCCAGGACCATGCGCGTCGACATGCGCAGGGATTAACTTCGAGGCGAGCCACGGCGTGATCATGAACGCGACCGCGAGCGAGATGACCATGCCCATGCTCGCGTTGATCGGAATCGGGCTCATGTATGGCCCCATCAGCCCGGTCACGAACGCCATCGGCAGGAGCGCCGCGATCACCGTGAAAGTGGCGAGGATCGTCGGTCCGCCGACTTCGTCAACCGCACCGGGGATCAGCGCTGCCAGAGATTCCTCGGGATGAAGCCCGCGGTGCCGATGAATGTTCTCGACGACGACGATTGCGTCGTCGACGAGGATGCCGATCGAGAAGATGAGCGCGAACAGGCTGACCCGGTTCAGCGTGAATCCGTAGGCCCAGGATGCGAACAGGGTGGCGGCGAGCGTGAGAATCACCGCAATACCGACGATCGCCGCTTCCCGGCGGCCCAAGGTCAGGAAGACCAGCGCCACGACGGACAGCGTCGCGAACAGCAGTTTCGAGATCAGCAGCTTCGCCTTGTCGTTCGCGGTCTGGCCGTAATCGCGCGTCACGGTCGTCTCGATGCCGGCGGGAATCACGGTGTTGGCGAGCTGCGCGAGACGCTGTTCGACCCGCTCCGCGACGACGACCGCGTTCTCGCCGGCCTTCTTCGTCACGGCGATGGTCACCGCGGGATAGCTGCGCCCGGCCTCGGAGGCGTCCTTGGCTCCGGCGCTTCCGATGCCGTGCCATGCGTAGTGCGCCGGAGGCGGCGGGCCGTCGACCACTCGCGCGACGTCGGCGAGGTAGATTGGCTGACCGTCGTGCACGCCCACGACGAGGTCGCGAACATCCTTCGCCGATTTCAGGAATTCGCCGGTTTCGACCAGAACGGTCTGGTTGCCGCGCACGATGTTGCCGGCCGGCAGCGCCGTGTTCGCCGACTGAAGCGCCCGCCCGATATCCGCTGCCGAAAGGCCGGAGGCATTGAGCTTGTCAACGTCGAGTAGCACCTGCAACGTCCGGCCCGGCCCGCCGATGGTCGTCACCTCGCGTGTGCCCGGGACGCGCTTCAGCTCCGCTTCGACCGCGTGGGCGACACGCTCCAGCTCGAATGAGCCCCGTGCCGGATCCTTCGTCCAGAGTGCCACCGCGACAATAGGGACGTCGTCGATGCCCTTCGGCTTCACCAGCGGCTCGCCGACGCCGAGCTCCTTTGGCAGCCAGTCGCGGTGCGACAGGATCGTGTCGTACAGGCGCACGATGGCGTCGTTGCGGTGCACGCCGACCTTGTACTGAACGGTGATCATCGCCTCGCCGGGCCGGGCGACTGACCACACGTGATCCAACCCCTGGATCTGCGACAGCACCTGCTCCGCCGGGATCGCGACCAGCTGCTCGACGTCGCCGGCCGACGCGCCCGGGAATGGCACGAAAACGTTGGCCATCGTGACGTCGATCTGCGGCTCCTCCTCGCGCGGCGTCACGATGATCGCGAACGCGCCAAGCAGCATCAGCACCAGCGCCAGCAGCGGCGTGAGCTGCGACGCGAGGAAAAACCGCGCAATGCGTCCCGAGATGCCGAGAGACAGCGCGTCGCTCATCGGGCTCGAGCGCTCACTTCGACTTCAGCTTGGCAATGCCGAGCGCACTCATCACGTACTTCTCGTAGAACGGCTCCGACGTCCCTTTCTTCATCTTGCGGATGAAGTACTTCTCGAAGGCGATCTTCGCGAGATGGACCCACTTCCCCTCGCTGAACCAGTTGACGTTGCGCGGCGGGATCTGGGGCAGCGCCACGAACGCGATGCCGGTATCGCCGAGGTCGGCGAGGCAGATTGCGTTCCACGTCGCCTTCTCGGCCGGCTCCTTGCCGTCGAGCTCGGACCGGATGTTGTGCGCGGTCGCCGTCACCATCGACTCGATCATGTACCCGGTCTTCGGAGCGCCCGTGGGCACCGGTGTCACTTCGACGGGCGGGATCGCGACGCAGACTCCGACGGCATATATGTTCTGGTATTTCGGATTGCGCTGATGCGCGTCGATCAGGATGAATCCACGCGGATTGGTGAGGCCATCGATGCCGAATACCGCGTCGATGCCCTTGAATGCCGGAAGCATCATCGAATATTTGAACGGGAGCGTGTGCTCCTTCTTCGGCTTGCCCTCGTCGTCGTGCTCGACCACGAACATCTTGCCGGCCTCGACTTTCGCGACCTTGGCGTTGCAAATCCACTTGATGTGCTTGTCGCGCAGCTCGGATTCGAGCATCGACTTCGAGTCGCCGACGCCGCCGAGGCCGAGATGTCCGATGTACGGTTCCGCGGTGACGAGCGTCATCGGAACCTTGTCGCGAATCTTGCGCCGCCGCAGGTCCGTCTCCATGATGAACGCGAACTCGTACGCCGGCCCGAAGCAGGATGCCCCCTGCACCGCGCCGACGACGATCGGGCCAGGGTCCTTGACGAACGCGTCCCATGCGACGGCGGCCTTTTCGGCATGGTCGACATGGCAGATCGAATGCGTGTGGCCGTCCGGGCCCAGTCCTTCGACCTCGTCGAACGCGAGCTTCGGCCCCGTCGCGATGATCAGGTAGTCGTAGTCGAGCATCGTGCCGTCGCCCAATTCGAGCTGGCTGCGCTCCGGGTGCAGTCGCTTGCCCGCGCGCGGATCGAACGCGATCCCCTTTTTCGCGAGGTACGGCGCCGCCGCGAACTCGATGTCCGGTCGCTTGCGCCAGTTGACCGCCAACCAGGGGTTCGACGGGACGAAGTGGAAATTCGGACCATTGCCGACCACGGTGACGCGGTCGCCTGCGCGCAGCTGTTCCTTGATTTCGTAGGCCATCGGCATGCCGCCGAGACCCGCGCCGAGAACGACGATGTGTGCCATTTTCATCTCCTCCTGGATGTCCGCTTCGCGACGGACGGGTCAGCGGCCCGTGGCCGCCACGGCGGATGCCATGCCCGCCTGCATCGGATTCGCCGCGATGCGATCGCCCGCGGTCAATCCGGCAAGGATTTCCACCTGCTCGTCTCCGACACGCTCGCCGACGCGAACCTGCCGCAGCAAAGGCCGGCCGTCGCGATCGATGACGTAGACGGCCGTCACCTCACCGCGCCTCAGCAGCGCGGTGGACGGTATCGCGAGCGTACGCGTCGTGCCGGTCACGAATCGTGCACGCGCGAATTGTCCCGGCAGCAGGTGCTCGCCGGCCGGAAGGTCGAGCCGTATCCGTGTCGTGTGCGTGCGGGCATCGGCCATCGGAATCACGGTTGCCTTGACCGCCGTCAGTGCCTTGTCGAGTGCCGGGATCTCGATGCGGATCGGCGCGTCGAGCTTCAGCGTCGCGAGCGCCGCCTGTGGCACCGTCGCAACCACGCGCAGCTCACGGGGATCGAAAATCATGATCAACGGCCGGCCCGGCTGCGCCATGTCACCGAGCTCCGCCAGCGTTGCGCCGATCACACCGGCATAAGGCGCGGTGATCGTTGTGAAGGATTGCGCGGCAATGGCCTGGCCGGCATTGGCGGTGATCGACGCAAGTTGCGCCTGCGCAGCCTTGTATTCGGCTTCCGCCTGGTCGAGCGCGGCCTGGCTCACGAATTTTTGCGCGACGAGGTCACGACTGCGTTCGTATTTGCGTTTCGCATTGGCGAGATTGGCCTCCGCTTCCGCGATCTGCGAGCGCCCCGCCGCCACCGCCTGGTCGGCGGTGCGCGCGTCGATGCGCGCCAGCACCTGTCCTGCGCGGACGGTGTCGCCGGCCCTGACGTCGAGCGCGATGATGCGGCCCGCGACCTGCGCGCCCAGCGTCGTCTGCCGGATCGCCTCGACCTGTCCCTCGGCGACGATCGTGCGCGGAAGCTCGCGAACGGCGACTTCGAGGGTGGCGCCGACGGCGATCGTGCCGTGGTCGTCGGCCGCTGCGGTGGGCAGGCCGGGACCCAGTACGGCCAGCAGCGCCAACACTCGAATCGTGTTCCGGCGAAGGACCATCCCGTTACCGCTTGCCGCAGGTTTGAATGCCGAACGGCAGGTACGCCGGGCACCACCCGGCGAAACCCGTTCCCAGGGGCACGATGCCGATCAGGCCCCACCATCGCGCCTCACCTTGGCCGAATATCGCCCACGCCACCAGCGCCAGTCCGACAGCGATGCGGACGCCGCGATCGATACCGCCCACGTTCTGCTGCATTGCAATCTCCGTTTCGGAAAATAAGGAACCTGTCGCCAAGATATTCTCGGCAGCGAGGAAAATCTGTGACCTGTGTCACATTGGGATCGGGTCAACGCTGAATCGCCGGCCCACGGTGGCCGGAATCGACGCCGCAATGGGCGGCGGCGGCTCCAACTCCGCCGCTCGCCGGGTGGCGCACGGCTCTCAGGCGCGCGGGCGCAGGCCGCCGAAGCGGTGCTCGAGGCGGCTCATGCCCCAGCCCGCGAAGGCCAGGAAGGCGACGAACACGAGCACGAACCAGCCCATGCCGATGCCGGTCGCAGACGGCAGTGTCATCTCTCCCTGCGTGTTCGCCTTGATCCAGCCGTCAACCCCCGGAGTGAGCTCGACGTACGCGAGGACGCCGGCGAGCATGCCAAGCGCGAATGCGAGAGCGTCCTTGCGTCCGGTCGCGAGCGCGGCGATCGCCGTGCCGGGGCAATAGCCGCCCACAATGAACCCCGCGCCAAAGATGAGGCCCCCCAGCGCCTGGGCCGCATAGGCCGTCGGCTCGACGTAAAGCTCGGCGACGTCCAGCATGCCCGCGGCAGACAGCACGAAAAGGCCCGTCATCGCGGTCACGATTGCCGTGAACATCACCTTCACCACCGCCATGTCGTACAGGTAGAAGACGGCGGTGAGCTTGCGCGTGCTGCCAAAGCCCGCGCGCTCGAGGCTGAAACCAAATCCGGTCCCCAGCACGAAGGCGAGCGCGAGATCGACACCCAGGGTGAATTCAATCGAGGAAGAGAGCGGGAGCGTCATAGCCATTCCTTCCGGACGAAATACGCGAGGGCGTAGGCGCCAACGAACACCGCCAGCATGAACACGAGGCTGCCGACGTTGAGGATCGCTCCGCCGGTCAACGCTTGTCCGCTGGTGCAGCCCTTGGCGATCTTGGCGCCGTAGGCCGCGATCAATCCGCCGACGAAGGCCAGCACGAGCCGGCGGTTGACGGACACGTGCGGGCCGCGCTCGACGATGAACCGGATGCGATGGCCGATCGCGCCGGAGATCAGCGCGCCGACGAACGCACCTGCGACGAGGAACAGTGTCCACGACATCAACGGCGAGCCGTCGTTGAAGTATTTCGCGAGTGCCGCGCTGGCGGCGGCGTGTTCAGGCGCGACGAGGCTCACAAGCCACGCGTCCACCGCGCCGAACGCTGCGGTCGCGCCCAGACCGCGGCCCGTGACTGCGTAGGTCGCAAGCAGAACGAGGCCGAGCAGCGCGCCGGCGACGTAAGGATTCCAGTAGGGACTCGCCGCAGCGTCCGCTACCTTCGTTGGCGCGACATGCTTGCTGCTGTACGTCAGGGTATGGGCCATGTGCGATGATTCCAGTGACAAGCGCTCCGGTCGACCGTTCGACCACGCAGTGCAGGCAATGACGTCTCGACAGAAAGGCTCTTCCAATGCGCGGCGCGTGACTGTGACTTTGGTCACACAGCAGCAGCCGCGAGTTCTCGTTCGGAGCATTTGTTGATCCAGGCTAAGATTTCGGAATGGTGCGGCGAAATGTCGCGCGCCGTGATGCGGATCGCGCTTTCCCCAATGTCGCTCGTCGTGGTGAGCATGCTGGCGGGGTCCGCCCATGCGGCGGGAGAAGTCACGGCTCCGCTGCTCCAGGGCATGGGACGCGACCGCGGCCCCGTGGCGAGCGGTGTGCCCCTCGCGCAGAAGTATTTTCACCAGGGAATGATGCTGGCCTGGGGCTTCAATCCGGCAGAGGCGGCGCGAAGCTTCGAAGCAGCCGTTGCCGCCGACCCGAAGTGCGCGCTTTGCTACTGGGGACTCGGTTTGGCATTGGGACCGAACATCAATTCCGACATGGATGCCGCTGCCGCGCTCCGCGTGCGCGCCACGCTGGCAAGAGCGCGCAGCTTGTCACCGCGGCCCGCGCCCCGCGCTCGCGCGCTCATCGAAGCGCTTTCGATGCGGCATTCCTCGGCAGATCCGACCGATCCGCCCGACGAAAAGGCGTACGCCACACGCATGCGCGATCTGGCCCGCGAATATCCAGATGATGCAGACATCGTGACGCTCGCCGCCGAAGCTATGCTCAACCTGCATCCTTACGACTGGTGGGATGCAAACGGCAACGCGCGGCCGGGGACCCCGGAGGCGGAGGCGCTGCTGACGCACGCCCTCGCGCTCGCGCCGGAGCATCCGGGGGCCAATCACTACTGGATCCATTTGATGGAATCGTCACCGCATCCGGAGCGGGCGCTCGCGAGCGCAAATCGCCTGCGCGATGCGGTTCCCGGCGCTGGCCATCTGCTGCACATGCCGGCGCACATCTACATGCGCATGGGACAGTACGAGGGCGCAGTGACTGCCAACGAGACATCGATCGCCGCCGACAAGAGGTACCTCGAGCAGGTCGATGCGCAACGTGCGTACCGCGTCGGATACATTGCTCACAATCAGCACTTTCTGTGGGCAGCGGCCGCAATGGAAGGCAGGAGCGTCGAGGCCATCGCCGCGGCACGCGCCGCCTGGCCGGCGGCCTGCGGACCGAGTCCTGGCGACCGGAGTACCGGAATTCTCCAGCATTACTATGTCTTGCCGCTTTATGCGCTGGTCCGTTTCGGCCGATGGCAGGAAATCCTCGAGAACACGCTGCCGCCTGACGTCGCCGAGCCGTATGCGTTGGCGATTTGGCACTACGCGCGCGGAACCGCCTTTGCGCGCACAGGGCGTGTTGCGTTGGCGCGCCGCGAGCTCGCAAGTGTCGAGCGGCTGGCGGCGGAACCGGCGCTCGAGCGCGTCCGTATCAAGAACATCAATCCGGCCCGGACGTTGGCGAAGATTGCGGTGCTGACGCTGACGGCCGACATTGTCGCCGCCGAAGGCAGGCCCGTTGACGCGATCGCACCGCTCCTCGAGGCGACCTCGCTGGAGGACGCGCTAGCCTATGACGAGCCGCACCTTTGGCTCGCGCCGACGCGGCATGCGCTGGGCGCCGCGCTGCTCGCCGCGGGGCGCCCTGCCGACGCCGAGAAAGTCTATCGTGAGGACCTTCGCCACTATCCGGAAAACGGCTGGTCCCTGCGCGGCCTTGCCGATGCGCAACGTCGTCAGGGCGAATCGGCCGCGGCGAGCGCAACGGAGGCGCGAGCCAAAACCGCCTGGGCCAACGCCGACATCCCGCTGACGGCGTCCCGACTGTAGACATCGCGGGCAGCTCCCGCCCTTGCGACATTTCGTCGCGAGGGCAACTGTCGCCGCTTCGCGCGGGATGCGTGAACTTTGCGCTAGCGCAAACATTGGTTTGCACGTCGTCGTTATGTGACCTTCGTCACATTGCGCGATGCAATCCTTGCGGTCCAATGGCGGTGTCAAGAAGGCTGATCCGACTTCCCGGATCGCGCGCAACATTTCTGCACACGGTCCGGTCGGTCCCCTAGACAGGGAAACCGGTACATGGAACATCTCTCCCGCAGGCGCTTCCTCAAGATCTCGGCGGCCACTTTCGGAGCTGCTGCCGTCGCGACGCAATGGGAGCCTCTCGCGCGCGTTGCGCGTGCCGCGGACGCGCCCGCGGGAACCGTGAAGATCGTACCGACGTTCTGCGAAATGTGCTTCTGGCGCTGCTCCGGCTTCGCTCATGTGCGAGATGGCAAGCTGTGGAAGTTCGAGGGCAACCCGCGCGACCCGCAGAGTCGCGGCCGCCTGTGCCCGCGCGGCACCGGTGCCGTCGGTTCATATTACGATCCCGACCGGCTGCAGAAGCCGCTGATCCGCCGCGGCGAGCGCGGGCAGGAGAAATGGACGGCCGTCACGTGGGACGAGGCGTTCACCTACATCGCCGACCGGATGAACAAGATCAAGGCGCAACACGGGCCCGAGTCAGTCGCGATGTTCAACCACGGCATCGGCCAGTTCTTCCTCCAGCATGCGCTGAAGTCCTGGGGCGCCATCAACTTCGCCGGATCGTCGTTTGCGCAATGCCGCGGTCCGCGCGACGTCGGCTTCACGCTCACGTTCGGCACGGGCCTCGGCTCGCCGGAGCCCGTCGACATCGCGAACACCAACTGCCTCGCGCTGATCGGCGAGCACCTGGGCGAGAACATGCACAACACGCAGGTGCAGGAATTCGCGCAGGCAGTCGAACGACGCATTCCCATCATCGTCGTCGATCCGCGTTTCTCGGTCGCGGCGAGCAAGGCCAAGTACTGGCTGCCGATCAGGCCGGGCACCGACCTCGCGCTGCTGCTGGCCTGGTGCAACGTGATGGTAAGCGAGGGCCGCTATGACAAGGACTTCGTCGAGAAGCATGGTCACGGCTTCGACCAGTTCGCCGCCGACATCAGAGACAACACGCCCGAATGGGCCGCACAGGAAACCGGCCTCGATGCCGACGTAATCCGGGTCACGGCCCGCGAGCTCGCCAACGCGCGACCTGCCGCGTTGGTCCACCCGGGCCGGCGCGTCACATGGAACGGCGACGACACGCAGCGCAGCCGCGCGATAGCGCTGCTCTCTGCACTGCTCGGTAATTGGGGCCGCAAGGGTGGGCTCTACTTCGCCGCTGGCATGAACGTGGCGCCGTACCCGCTGCCCAAGCCGCCGAAGCCGAGCAAGCCGATGGCCGACAATCCCAACGGCGAAAAATATCCGTTTGCCGACGAGGGCATCACCAACGGCATCCGCGAGGCGACGCTCACCGGAAAGCCCTATCCGATCAAGGGCTGGTTCGTCTATTCGACGAACATCCTCTACGCCCTGCCGAATCCGGCGGAGACGCTGAAAGCGATCGACGCGCTCGATCTTCTCGTCGTCATCGACACGCTGCCCTCCGAGATCACCGGCTACGCGGATGTAGTGCTGCCGGAGGTCACATTCCTCGAGCGCTACGAACAGCTGCTGGTCGGGTCCGGGCGCCAGGGCTGGACATCGCTGCGTCAGCCGGTGATGCCGGCGCCGCAGGAACAGAAGCCGAATTGGTGGATCGCGAAGGAGCTTGCAAAAAAGCTCGGCATTCCCGAATGCCTGCCGTTCTCGGACATCGAGGAATTCCTGCGCTATCGCGTCGAGAAGTCCGGGATGAGCTGGGACGAACTCAAACGCGAGGGCGTGATCCTCGGCAAGCCCGAGCCGATCTACGTCGAGGATGGCGCCGAGCTCAAGTTCGACACGCCGTCCGGCAAGGTCGAGTTCTGGAGCGACCAGCTGAAAGCCAAGGGATTCGACCCGGTGCCGAAATACACGCCCCCGATGGCGGCGCCTCCGGGTTACCTGCCGCTGATCACGGGGCGCGCGCCGGTGCACACGTTCAGCCGTACGCAAAACAATCCCATCCTGCATCAGCTGATGCGCGAGAACGAGGTCTGGGTGAACACGGCCACCGCTGCGAAGGCCGGCCTCGCCAATGGCCAGTACGTGAAGCTCAGGAACCAGGACGGCGCGACCAGCAATCGCATCAAAGTAAAGGCGACGCAACGCATCCGACCCGACTGCGTCTACATGGTCTACGGCTTCGGCCACACCAGCAAGGAGCTGAAGAGCGCGTATCTAAAAGGGGCCAATGCGACGCAGTTGACGACACGTTACGTGACCGATCCGCTGATGGGCGGCACGAGCCTCCATAGCAATTTCGTGACCTTCGAGAAGGAAGCATAGATGAACAACCCCCATGCTCACTTCGTTCGCTGCCCCCCGAGGTGGCGCACAGTGGCCTTCGGGCGGCCGGGACGGCACTGACATGTCCCGCTTCGGAATGGTCATCGACACGCGCAAGTGCGTCGGCTGCATGGATTGCGTCGTCGCCTGCCAGACGGAAAACGGCGTCCCGCTCGGCTATTGCCGCGACTGGATCACCACTGAAGTCCGCGGCACGTTTCCGTCGGTGACGATGGAGATCCGTTCCGAGCGCTGCAACCATTGCGACAACCCGCCGTGCGTGTCCTGCTGTCCCACGGGTGCGAGCCACGTCGAGGATCTCGGCAAGGTCGTGCTCATCACGGCGGGCAAATGCATCGGCTGCAAGGCCTGCGTGTCCGCTTGCCCGTACGACGCGCGCTTCATCCACCCCGACGGCTACGCCGACAAGTGCACGTTCTGCTACCACCGGACGAAGGATGGAAAGGACCCGGCGTGCGTGTCAGTCTGCCCGACGCACTGCATGACGTTCGGCGACCTCGACGACCCGAAGAGTCGCGTGGGCGAGCTCCTGCGCACGCGTCCGCATCACACGCTGCTGCCCGAGGCCGGCACCGGTCCGCGCGTCTTCTATCTGACGTAAGGGATGACCGCCATGCTGGAATTCACGACGACGCGACACAATCTGCTGATCGACCCGCATCTCGCCGTATGGAGCTGGGAGATCCCGGTATATCTCTTCCTCGGCGGTCTGGTCGCCGGAATGATGATCCTGGCCGGCGCGGCGATGCTCAGGCTCGCGCGCGGTGACGATCCCAGGCACTACTTCTCGCTGCATGCGCCGCTCCTCTCGTTCGTGATGATCAACCTCGGCATGGGGGCGCTGCTCCTCGATCTCACTCACAAGCTGTACGTCTGGCGCGTCTATCTCACGTTCCAGCCGAGCTCGCCGATGTCGTGGGGTTCGTGGCTGTTGATCGTCGTCTACGGCGTGCTGCTCGCGTCGGCGACGATCCGGCTGCCCGATGCATGGCCGTGGATCGGGCGAAAGGCGCCGCTCGTTTGCCGCGTGTCGGACGCGCTGCTAGCACGTCCAGGGCTCGTTCGCGGGCTCGCCTGGG
This sequence comes from uncultured beta proteobacterium, assembly GCA_963846855.1. Lineage (GTDB taxonomy): Bacteria > Pseudomonadota > Gammaproteobacteria > Burkholderiales > Casimicrobiaceae > CAIWHR01. Next base: position 2,727 of record CAWJXK010000008.1, on the reverse strand, counting down.
CAAACATTCTGCTTGGCGTCGGCCTTGGCATCTACACCGGGATTCTGCTCGACACGATGGTCGCGCGGCCGCTCTGGAACAGCGCGATCCTCGGGCCGTTGTTCCTGTTCTCCGGATTGTCGGCAGGCGCTGCAATGCTTCATCTTGCGAGCGTCGCACGCGGCAGACGCCTCCCATCGCAGGGGATGATCGGCGGCGCCCTGGCCGCGATGATCCAGCCCCTCGGCCAAGAACCACCCGCGCGGCGTCACGCCAATTCGCTGATCCGAGCCGACGTCGCGTTCCTCGCGATCGAGCTCGTCCTGATCGCGCTGCTGATCGTCAACCTCTATACATCGTCAGCGTCGCAGGCAGCGGCCGCTGCACTGATTGTGAGGGGACCGTATGCATGGGCGTTCTGGGGCGTGATCGTCGGGCTGGGCATTCTTGCTCCGCTCGCGCTGCAGGGGCTGGAACTCGGCCACCGGATTCCGCATACCGTCCTGCCCGCCTTACTGGTGCTCGTCGGCGGCTTCACGTTGCGCTGGGTGATGGTGAGTGCGGGCCAGGCGAGTCACATCGTCCAGGCCGCGATCCAATGAGCGGCACCGCGCCCGGCGGCGATAACGTCATGGAGCGGAAGACGGACCCCGGAGCCCCGTTGCGTGCCTTTCGGTACATATCCCCAGCAGTCCATCAGAACAAGGAGAGGTCGTCATGATGACCAACAGAAGAACGCTCGTAGTCGCGATGCTCGCTGCTGTCTGCCTAATATTACCGGGAGCGGTATTCGCGCAGAACTATCCCCCGTCGGTTGGCCAGCTCGTCGCCAGCACCAAGAAACAGGTGAAGACGATCAGCATGGCAGACTTCAAGGCGGCACTCGATCATGGCGGCGCTGGCACCCTCATCGACGTGCGCGAGCCCGGTGAGTTCGCCGAGGGTCACATCGCCGGCGCCGTGAACGTTCCGCGCGGCCTGATCGAATTCACGATCTGGGAACACGTCGGGTTCCCGGACAAAACCGACATGGCTCGCCAACTGACCCTGTATTGCAAGACCGGGGGGCGCTGTGCGCTTGCTGCGAAATCGCTGCAAGATCTCGGATTCACCAGCGTCGCCGCGGTCGATATGAAGCTCGAGGACTGGGTCAAGGCGGATTATCCGGTCGTCAAATAGGCGGCGTCGGGGCGCGGCCCCGGAGGCTGCCGGATGGAAAAGCGCCCGGGTCTACGCTGGCCGCGGCGCGCGAACGATTCGCGTCGGCCATGAGGAATCGCGTGAGAATTTCCGCGCCCCCGGGGCGCCGGAAACGAAAACGGGGAGCCAAGCTCCCCGTTCTTCTCCTCGTGCGCCCTAGCGAATCGGACTAGCAGCCGCCCTTTTTGGGCTTCTTCGGATCCGCCGCTGCGGCCTTGGCCTTGTCGACGGCCTTCTGCTTTTCGGCGTCGGTCATCTTGGCCCACGCTTCGGCGGTGACGTTGGCTGGTTTTTCCAGCTTCGCTGGCGCGGTCTTCGCCATGCCAGTGTCCTTTGGCGGATCGGCCGCGATCGCGTGCACGGAAGCGGCGGCGACTACGGAAGCAACGAGAATCGATAGCAGCTTGTTCATCGGGTCTTTCCTTGCGAAGTCGGTCGGGTTGGATCGCCCCCGGGCCCTCCGGCGGGTCGCATCGGCAGCAATAGTAACCGCAGGCTTGGCGCCCCGTCCACACTGTAAGGGCTGCACCACCCGCTCACCCCATGGCCTGACTTGGATCGTTGTGTGGTCCCGGCCGTTCCTCGGGCGGCCACAATGGCAGATGCAACGAGATCGGGATGTCAGGATCGGCGTCCGGCCAGCGTTGCGCGCTGGCGCGGTAGAATCGAATTCGCCGCCGCGATTCCCTGGCTCCGAACATGTCCGACGTTTCCGCATCGTCCGCCGCCATCGGCTTCTCGCCGCTCGCTGCACGCATCGTCGCCGTGTTTCCGACGCTTGCCGCGGCGTCACCAGAGACGTTGGAACGGATCGCAAAAGCGGCAATCTACCGGAAAGTGCAGGCAGGTACCGTCATGTTCAGTGAACGGTCGCCTTGCAGCGGCTTTCCGCTGCTGCTCTCCGGTTCGGTCCGCGTCCTGCAGCGGTATCCAAACGGGCGCGAGCTCCAGCTCTACCGGGTAAAGCCCGGCGAGTCATGTCTTCTGTCGGGAAGCTGCCTGCTGGGCAGCACCGACTATGCCGCCTCGGGCATCGCGGAGTCCGATGTCGAGTTGCTCGTCCTGCCGTCCGCCGAATTCAACGCGCTGGTCGCCGAGGACGAGACTTTCCGGCGACACGTGTTCTCGCTTTTCGGTGAGCGGTTTGCCGCGGTGCTGCAGCTCGTAGAGGCGGTCGCATTCCAGAAGCTCGATCGGCGTCTCGCAGTGCTTCTCGTCAACAAGGCTGTCGCCGGAGAGATCAGCGCGACGCACCAGACGCTCGCTGACGAGCTCGGCAGCGTGCGCGAAATCGTATCCCGCCTGCTGCGCACGTTCGAGGACCGAGGCTGGGTCGACCTCGGCCGCGAGCGCATTCGTATCGTCGACCGCGACGCGCTTGGCGCGCTGGCGCGCGGATCGTAGTTCCGCGGCGCGCGCCGTACGTACGCCAGGTCGCGCACGCCGTCAGGATTGGCGGGCATGTGATCGTCGCCACCTTCGGTCCCGAAGGATGGCTCCGCTGCAGCGGCCTCGAGATCGTCCGGTACGACCCTGATGCGCTTCATA